>NC_022369.1:0-2427048 GCF_000468955.1 Lactococcus cremoris subsp. cremoris KW2
ATGGCATCCCTTAATGAAAATCAAAAATTTTGGGCCCGTGTAACCGAGCTGGCTAGGCAGAGTATCGGTAAACAAGCTTATGATTTTTTTATTGAGCCTGCTCAATTAATGTCTGTCGAGCAAGATACTGCCAATATCTTGCTTGATAGTGGAATGAAAAAAGATTATTGGAAAAAACAGTCCGATTTGATCACAACGGCAGGATTTGAAGTCTTTGGTCGGATGATTGATTATGAACTTTATGCGAATGATGAACTTACTGATATTGAACTACGTCGTTTAAATAATCAATCACCGGTTGATGAACCTCTTTCCGTTGCCAAGCCTACTTCCCCTTTGGTTAGTGGACTTAATGAGAAATATAATTTTGAAAACTTTGTCCAAGGTCCTGGTAACCGTTGGACTTTAGCCGCTGCAATTGCTGTTGCTGATAAACCTGGTGATACTTACAATCCCTTGTTTATCTATGGTGGCGCTGGTTTAGGTAAAACCCATTTGATGCATGCAATTGGGAATCAGATTTTAACTGATAATCCTACAGCTCGAATCAAATATGTTTCGTCAGAGAATTTCGTTAACGATTATGTTAATGCAACACGTAAAAATCAGATGGAAAGTTTTGAGAATACTTATCGTAACTTAGACTTACTTCTATTAGATGATGTTCAATTTTTCAGTGATAAAGAAGGTACGAAAAACGAATTTTTCAATACTTTTAATGCACTCTACGATAAAGGCTCTCAGATTGTTTTGACTTCTGATCGCATTCCTCAAGAATTAAATAACTTGGAAGATCGTTTGGTTTCACGCTTCTCTTGGGGCTTGACTACTGATATTACAGCCCCTGACTATGAAACACGGATGGCTATTCTACTGATAAAATCAGAATCAAGCCATTTAGAATTTCCTAGTGAGACTTTATCTTATATTGCTGGTCAAATCGACTCAAACGTCCGTGAACTTGAAGGGGCTCTTAATCGAGTAGAATTTGTGGCTCGTGCTAATGGGATTTCAATAGTTGATATTGAGACAGCGAGTCAGGCTCTTCGTTCCTTAAAAAATGCAACTCAACAATCCCTATCAAATCTGACTATAAAAAAAATACAAGATGAAGTTGCAAATTATTATCATATTTCATTTTCCGACCTTGTCGGACCTAAACGTCCTAAAGAGATTGCTTTTCCTAGACAAATTGCAATGTATCTTGTCAGAGAACTTTTAGGTACGAGCCTTCCAGCAATTGGAACTGCTTTTGGAGGTCGTGACCATACAACAGTAATGTATGCTTATAAGCAAATTTCAGATAAAATGAAAAATGATATGGATGTCCAAAAAGATATTGATAGCATTAAGCGTAAATTTTAGAACTGTGGAAAACTTACGGACTTATAAAAGCCTTATTCTTTAATTATCCACAGGGGAAAACCTTACGCCTCTAAGAGGGTTTGTCTTATACAGATTATCCACAGGACCTACTACTATTACTATTATATTTATAAAAAGAAATTATAAAGGAATATCATGATTAAATTTTCAATTAATAAAACTGCCTTTCAAAATGCTTTGAAAATTACCAAACAAGCAATTGGTTCTAAAGTTACAATTCCTGCTTTAACAAAGTTAAAAATTGAAGTTGAAGAAAAAGGAATTACCTTAATTGGTTCAAATGGTCAAATTTCAATTAAAAACTTTTTACCAGCTGATAATAAAGATGCAAGTATGCTTATTTCAGGAACTGGTTCTGTCTTATTAGAAGCTGCTTTCTTTGAAAATGTAGTAAGTCAACTTCCTGAAGTTACTTTGGAATTTATTGAAAAAGAACAAAAACAAGTTTTGTTGACTTCTGGTAAATCAGAAATTACTTTAAAAGGTTTAGATTCTGAAATTTATCCGCATTTACAAGAAATCTCTGAAGGTTCTTCTTTAAAAATGAAAGTGAAAGTTTTGAAAGAAATTTTCACAGAGACTGTTTTTGCTGTAAGTACTCAAGAAAATCGTCCAATTTTCACAGGGGTACACTTAGAAACTTTGTCAACGGGTGAATTAAAAGCTGTAGCAACTGACTCACATCGAATGAGCCAACGTTTATTGCCTTTAGAAGATACAGACTTAAAATTTGATGTAATTTTACCAAGTAAATCAATTAATAGTTTTAAAAATGTTTTCACAAATGATGAAGAAGAGATTGAAATTTTCATCAGTGGAAGCCAAATGCTTTTCCAAAATGAAACAATTAGTTATTATAGTCGTTTGATTGAGGGTTCTTATCCTGATACTAATCGTTTGATTCCAAATGAAGCCGATTATACTTTAGATTTGGTTTTTGATGCTGCGCAATTGCGTCATACAATGGATCGTGCACGTTTATTGACAGTAATGACAACCAACGGAACAGTAAAATTGACTGTTTCAGGTGATTCTGTCGTAACCACAGCAAACTCTCCTGAAGTAGGTTCTGTTCATGAAGAACTGACAGCCTTATCAAAAGAAGGTAATGATTTATCTATCAGTTTCAATCCTGAGTATTTGATTGATGCTTTGAAAGTGATTAAAGCACCAGAAGTACGAATTCGTTTCATTTCTAACGTTCGTCCGTTCACTTTGCAACCACGGAATGAAGAATCTGGATTTGTTCAATTGATTACACCAGTACGTACAAATTAATTTTACTGACAGCTCTTTTGTCAGCTTAGATTTACTGACGAAAATGTCTGTCAGTAAATTTAGATTTTGTTATAATGGACTTAACGAAAGTTAGGTCTATTTTTTATGGAAATTTTATATACTGAAATTACACAAGATTTGACGGAGGGATTATTAGAAATTGCTCTTGAAGAACTTGAAAAAAATCGGAAAGTTTACTACATTGTGCCTTCTTCAATGTCATTTGAGAAGGAGAAAGAAATATTAGAACGCTTAGCAAAAGGGAGTGATACAGCAGTTTTTGATTTACTTGTTACGCGGTTTAAACAACTGCCTTATTACTTTGACAAGCGTGAAAAAGCAACAATGAAAACAGAGTTAGGCACGGTGGGGCTTTCGATGCTTTTTCGGCGTGTTTTGAGAAGTTTTAAAAAAGATGAAATTCCGCTTTATTTTTCATTGCAGGATTCAGCCGGATTTTTAGAGATGCTGATTCAATTGAGAGCAGAATTACTGACAGCAAATCTGTCAGTAGAAAATTTGCCAGATAATCCTAAGAATCAAGAATTGAAAAAAATTCTAGCAAAATTTGAAGCTGAATTATCTGTGGAATATGCGAATTACTCAGAATTTGGAGATTTTACAAATCAACTTGCTGATGGAGAATTTGATCAGCAGCTTAAAGATGTAACAATTATCATTGATGGTTATACTCGATTTTCTGCGGAAGAAGAGTTATTTATTGAAAGTATTCAAGAGAAAGTTGGCCGCTTTGTTGTTGGAACTTATAGTGATGAAAATTCACTGACAGCTGGTTCGGAGACAATTTACGTGGGAACGAGTCAGATGATTACTCGCTTTCGAAATAAATTTCCAGTAGAATTAAGAAAAATAGCTTCTTCATCTGTCAATGAAGTTTACAGTAAGTTGACAAGAATTCTTGATTTAGATTCTCGTTTTGTTATTACTGATGAAAAAATTGAATTAAAAGCAGAAGATGAAAAATATTTTAGAATTTGGGAAGCTGAAAATCAAAAAGTTGAAATTGAACGAGTGGCT
The DNA here is from genome assembly GCF_000468955.1 of Lactococcus cremoris subsp. cremoris KW2. Taxonomy (NCBI): domain Bacteria; kingdom Bacillati; phylum Bacillota; class Bacilli; order Lactobacillales; family Streptococcaceae; genus Lactococcus; species Lactococcus cremoris. Next base: position 3,703 of record NC_022369.1, read on the forward strand.
AAGGAAATTAGACAAAAAATCAGCCAAGGGGCTTTTTTCAAAGATTTTACTGTTTTAGTCGGTGATCCAGCAGCTTATGAGATTACTTTGAAAGAAATTTTTGATCTCTATGAGATTCCATTTTTCTATGCTCAAGAAGAATCCATGAGCCAGCATCCTTTAGTGATCTTTTTTGAAAGTCTATTTGCCATCAAAAAAAATAATTATCGAACGGATGATGTTGTCAATCTTTTAAAAAGTAAAGTTTACACAGATGTCAACCTTGATGAAGAAGTTATTGATTACTTTGAATACTATGTTCAAAAGTATAAAATTTCAGGTCGCAAGAAATTTACAGAAGAATTTATTGAAAGTGAATTTTCTCAAATTGAATTAGTTAATGAAATGCGGGAAAAACTACTTGGAAGTGAATCTCCTTTACAAGTATTTTTAGGGAATAATCGACAAAAAACAGGAAAAAAATGGGTTTCTGATTTACAAGGTTTACTTGAAAATGGAAATGTAATGGCAAATATGAATGCCTATTTTTCCGCTGCCGAATTACAAAATAAACATCAAATGGCTGATAAACATGAACAAGTCTGGCAAATGTTAATTTCAACGCTGAATGAGTTCTTAGCTGTTTTTTCTGATGAGAAATTGAAAAGTGTAGAGTTTTTAGATATCTTATTGGCTGGTTTGAAAAATGCAAAATATCGTCAAATTCCAGCAAATGTTGATGTTGTTAATGTTAAAGACTATGAACTTGTTGAACCCAAAACAAATAAGTATATTTATGCTATTGGTTTAAGTCAAACGAATTTCCCTCGAATAAAGAAAAATTCGACGCTCTTATCAGATGAAGAGCGATTAGAAATTAATCAGACAACTGCTGAAAATCAATTTATTGAGCAACTTAATGTTGCCAACTATCAAAAAAATCAGTTTACAGTCTTGTCTTTAATTAACTCGGCAAAAGAGAGTTTAGTTTTATCAATGCCACAGATTATGGCCAATGAACAGGGAGAATTTTCTCCAGTTTTTCAATTATTTCTAAAAAATGCTGATGAAAAAATCCTTCAAAAAATTCAAGGAGTTAATCTTTTTGAAAGTCTAGAACATATTGGAAATAGCCGTTCAGTCATTGCCATGATTGGACAAATTGAACGTGAATTAGTTGAATCTGAGGAAACCAGTGAGGATAAGCGAGTTTTTTGGTCTAGTATTTTTCGGATATTAGTGAAATCAAATGCTGATTTTCAAAAAATATTACTCGATTTAGCTAAAGATATTGACACTGTAAACTTGGCTCCAGACACACTTGAACAAATTTATGGTGATAAAATTTATGCTTCTGTCAGTTCTTTTGAACGTTTTTACAATTGTGAATATCAGTACTTTTTAGAGAATACACTAAGTCTGGAAACTTTTGAAAATATTGATATTAATTCTAAAATTGTTGGGAATTTTTTCCATGAAGTTTTTGAAAAAGTCATGAAAGAGACTGACTTATCAGCAGAAAATTTTGATGAAAAGTTGACACTTGTTTTACAAGAAGTTGACAAAAACTATTCACGCTATTTTACACAAGATGCAACGGCAAGATTTACTTGGAGTAATTTAGAAGAGATTGTCAGACAAACGGCGACTGTTTTGAAAGCAACCGTTTCTACTGATGAACTAAAAACTTTACTGACAGAAAGTAGTTTTGGTTTACCTAAAAGTGAGTTAGGAAATTTTTCAGTTGATGATATTTATTTACGAGGAAGAATTGACCGTCTTGACCAACTTTCTACAGATTACTTAGGGGCGATTGACTATAAATCAAGTGCTCATTCATTTAAATTGCAAGAGGCTTATGATGGACTAAGTTTACAATTTATGACCTATTTAGATGTGATAAAACAAGCTTTTCCTAATCAAAAAATCTGGGGTGCTCTTTATTTACAATTTAAAAATCAACCAATTAACTTATCAGAAATCAATCAGTTGTCGGAAATTGCTAACATTTTGAAAGAATCAATGCGTTATGATGGATTAGTATTAGAAGATGCAGCTGAGCAAATAAAAGGTATTGAAAATATTGCTTTAAAAAAGACTAATATTTATAATGAAGAAGAATTTGAGCAACTTTTAAAATTAAATGAGGAACATTACCGGGCAGCTGGTCAGCGATTGAAAAAAGGAAAAATTGCAATCAATCCAATAATGAAACGCTCCGAAGGAATTGATCAGTCTGGTAATGTCCGTGGCTGTCGATATTGTCCTCTCAAATCGATTTGTCGATTTGAAGCAAATATTCATATGAATGAGCACAGCCGTGAAATCGGACAAAAATCCCAAGCAGAAATCCTAGCAGAATTAAAAGGAGAAGGGCGAGATGAGTGAAGTAAAATTAACTCCGGAACAAAATGAAGCCATTCATAGTTCAGGTAAAAATATATTAGTCTCAGCTAGTGCTGGGTCCGGAAAAACTTTTGTTATGGCGCAAAGAATTGTTGAAAAAGTCAAACAAGGTATTGAAATTGATCGACTTTTTATTTCAACTTTCACTAAAAAAGCGGCTAGTGAGTTGCGAATGCGACTTGAAAGAGATTTGAAAAAAGCGCGTCAAGAAAGTTCTGATGATGAAGAAGCTCACAGATTGACACTTGCTTTACAGAATCTTTCAAACGCAGATATTGGAACAATGGATAGTTTTACTCAAAGATTGACAAAAGCTAATTTTAACCGTGTAAATATTGATCCAAATTTTCGAATATTGGCTGACCAAACAGAAAGCGACTTGATTAGACAAGAAGTTTTTGAACAATTGGTTGAGTCTTATTTATCAGCTGATGAAAGCTTAAATATTTCAAAAGAAAAATTTGAAAAATTGATAAAAAATTTCTCTAAGGACAGGAATATTCTTGGGTTTCAGAAGGTAGTTTACACTATTTATCGTTTTGCTTCTGCAACTGAAAATCCAATAAGTTGGTTAGAAAATCAATTTTTAAAAGGTTTTGAGACTTATAAATCACTGACAGACTTATCGGAAGATTTTACAGTGAATGTAAAAGAAAATTTACTGACATTTTTTGAGCTGTTAGAAAATTCACTGACCAATGGTGTGATTGCTAAAAAAGGAGCTGGTCGTGATAAGGCAAATCTAATTTTAGATAATAAAAATGAACTTTTAGAAGCAATAAGTAAAAAAGATTTTGTAACTTTCACAGCATTATTTTTATCAATAGATACTGATATTCGCGTCGGTTCTTCAAAAGATGAAGTACTTTCTGCCTTAAAAAAAGATTTTTCAGCTCAAAAACAAGATTTAGTAGGTTCAAAATCAAAACCCGGAGAACTTCGGAAGTTTGTTGATAAAATCAAACATGGCCAATTAATTGAAAAATATCAAAAACAAGCTTTTGAAATTGCCAGTGATTTACAAAAATTCATTATTGAGTTTTATAAAACTTATCTAGAGCGTAAGAAAAATGAAAATGCCTTTGAGTATTCTGATATTGCTCATTTTGCCATTGAAATTTTAGAAGAAAATCCAGATATTCGTGAAAATTTACGCGAGCATTATGATGAAATCATGATTGATGAGTATCAGGATACTAGCCATACACAAGAACGAATGCTCGAACTTCTTTCTAATGGCCATAATCTTTTTATGGTAGGGGATATTAAACAGTCGATTTATGGTTTCCGCCTAGCTGACCCAGGTCTATTTTTAGAAAAATATAAAAGTTATGATCAAGCAGAAAATCCTAATCAACTGATTCGCTTGAAAGAAAATTTTCGCTCACGGGGTGAGGTTTTAAATTTCACAAATGACATCTTTAAACACCTAATGGATGAAAAATTAGGTGAAATGACTTATGGAAAAGAAGAGGTCTTAGTTCAGGGGAATATTTCTGATTATCCAGTGGAAGCGGAGAAAGATTTTTATCCAGAGCTTCTTTTGTATAAAGAGAATACAAGCGAGGAAGAAATAGAAGACTCGGAAGTAAAAATTTCGGATGGAGAAATCAAAGGGGCAGCACAAGAAATAAAGAAACTGATTGAATCTGGAGTTGAACCAAAAGATATCGCAATTTTAGTCCGTTCTAAATCTAATAATAATAAGATTGAGGATATTCTACTCAGTTATGATATCCCAGTTGTTCTTGACGAAGGACGAGTTGATTTTTTGAAATCAATGGAAGTTTTAATCATGCTGGATGTCTTGAGAGCAATTGATAATCCACTCTATGATTTATCTTTGGTTGCGATGCTGAGGTCTCCTTTGTTTGGTTTTAATGAAGATGAATTGACTCGCATCAGTGTTCAAGGAAGCCGTGACCTTCGTTTTTGGGATAAAATTCTCTTGTCATTAAAAAAAGAAGGAAAAAATCCTGAACTTATAAATTTGTCATTAGAACAAAAATTGAAAGCATTCAATCAAAAATTTACAGAGTGGCGTAAACTTGTCAACAAAATTCCAATTCATCGCTTACTTTGGAAAATTTATACAGAAACCTATTATTTTGATTATGTAGGAGCTTTGAAAAATGGGGAAATGCGGCAGGCAAATTTACAAGCTCTCTCTGTTCGGGCAGAATCCTATGAAAGTTCCGGTTACAAAGGCTTATTTAAATTTGTAAGACTTATCAATAAATTTATGGAACAAAATAATGACCTAGCTTCTGTCAATATTAAACTTCCTCAAAATGCTGTTCGTGTCATGACTTTTCATAAATCTAAGGGACTTGAATTTGATTATGTTTTCTTGATGAACTTACAGTCTCGTTTCAATGATCGTGACCTGAAAGAAGATGTCATTTTAAGCCGCGAGCATGGTTTGGGTATGAAATATATTGCAGATTTGAAAGCAGAACCTGATGTCATTACAGATTTTCCTTATGCCCTGGTAAAAATGGAAACATTTCCCTACATGGTAAATAAAGACTTAAAACAAAGAGCCGCACTTTCAGAGGAAATGCGAGTGCTTTATGTCGCTTTTACTCGTGCAAAGAAAAAACTCTATCTTGTCGGAAAAATTAAGGATACAGATAAAAAAGCAGGACTTGAACTTTATGATGCTGCTACTTTGGAAGGAAAAATTCTATCTGATAAGTTCCGCAATTCAAGTCGTGGTTTTCAACACTGGATATTGGCTCTTCAAAATGCTACAAAACTTCCAATGAAACTCAATGTTTACACAAAAGACGAATTAGAAACAGAGAAACTTGAATTTACAAGTCAACCTGATTTCAAAAAATTGGTCGAAGAATCAGAAAAATTTGATAATATCATGTCATTTTCTGATGAAATTAAAGAAGCACAGAAAATCATGAATTATCAGTATCCTCATCAAGCTGCCACAGAACTTTCAAGCATTCAAACGCCAAGTCAGGTAAAAAAACGCAGCTACGAGAAGCAGTTACAGGTAGGTGAAGTTCAACCAGTCAGTGAGTTTGTTCGAGTAAAAAACTTGGATTTTTCTGATTTTGGACCTAAGAAAATTACTGCTGCAGAAATGGGTTCAGCAACACACAGCTTTATGCAATATGCTGATTTTTCTCAAGCCGATTTATTTAGTTTTCAAGCAACTCTTGATGAGATGGGATTTGATGAAAAAATAAAAAATCAAATTGATATCACTAAAATTCTAACTTTATTTGATACTGAATTTGGACAATTTTTATCAGAGAATGTGGATAAAACAGTCAAAGAAGCTCCATTTTCAATGTTGAGAACTGATGAATTTGCCAAAGAACAATATATTGTTCGAGGAATTTGTGATGGTTTTGTGAAACTTGCTGACAAGATTATCTTATTTGATTATAAAACGGACAGATTTACAAATGTGTCAGCAATTTCCGAAATAAAAGAGCGTTATAAAGATCAAATGAATCTTTACAGTGAGGCCCTTCAAAAAGCATATCATGTCAACCAAATTGACAAGTACCTGGTTTTATTAGGAGGACCCAGAAAAGTTTTTGTTGAAAAACTAGATGACTAGAAAGATAAAAAGTAGCTGCTGGGGAGGAAAAACAATGCTAGATTACGAAATAGGCTCAATTGTCGAAATGAAAAAACCTCATGCCTGTACAGTCAAAGCAACTGGAAAAAAAGCCAATGCTTGGGAAATTACAAGGCTTGGGGCTGATATCAAAATTAAATGTACAAACTGTAACCATGAAGTGATGATGAGTCGTTTTGACTTCAATAAAAAAATAAAAAAAGTGCTCAAGTGAGCACTTTTTAATTATAAACTGATTTGAGATTAAACTTGAGATATTTAAGGAGCCAAAAATATAGTAATTTTGTAAATCGCCAAATAAATGGACTAACAAGAACCATCAGTGAACAAGCGATAATCGCAACTAACCAATACCACCAGTCAAAACCTGTTGCTCCATTTGCATTGCCAAAGGTAATATGTGGATTGTGTGTAACAAGAGCAAAAATCATGATAAATGGAGCTAGGAATATGGCTAAAATAAGACCGTAAAGAGCCAAGAGAAGCAAAGCAGTAGTAATTATCAGCCAGAAACCAAGAACGAAGTTAAAAAAGACTAAGCCAAAGCCAGCAAAAAGATTGATATGTTTTTTTCTTTTTTGAGGTTCAATTCCTTGTGAAAAAGCCAATAAGTCTGAATCATATAAATCAGCTAAGGCAATTAATGTTTCAAAATTTGGTTCAGTTTTGTTAGATTCCCAACGGGAAATCGCTTGACGACTAAAGTATAGTTCTTTTGCGACTTCCTCTTGAGTGAGGTTTTTAGAAAGACGAGCTTTCTGTAGATTTTCTCCGAGCATTTTATCTCCTTTAAACACGACTATTTTAATTTAGTGATTTGTTTCTGATTTAATTATCAACTAAAGCTAAGCTAAAAGCAAGAACAGAAGTGGGATTTTAGGGTAACATTTTGTGGCAATCCTTTAAACTAAAGGGATTCTACAATAACATTTCTTATTTACAACTGCTCTGTAAACTTGTAAACGTAGTGATTATCTGGTATTTTCTGAGCCATTATTGTCTTTTTGAGTGATTTACAGTATAATTAGTACTAATTAATCTTAATTTTGGAGAATATAAAACATGGCTTTAACAGCAGGTATCGTTGGTTTACCAAACGTTGGGAAATCAACACTTTTTAATGCAATTACAAAAGCAGGCGCGGAAGCTGCAAACTATCCTTTCGCAACAATTGACCCAAATGTTGGGATGGTAGAGGTACCAGATGAACGTTTGAACAAGTTAACAGAGTTGATTAAACCTAAAAAAACTGTTCCAACAACTTTTGAATTTACTGATATTGCAGGGATTGTAAAAGGAGCTTCTCGAGGAGAAGGTTTGGGAAATAAATTCTTGGCTAATATTCGTGAAGTAGATGCAATTATTCACGTTGTTCGAGCTTTTGATGATGAAAACGTTATGCGTGAAAATAATCGTGAAGATGCCTTTATTGACCCAATGGCTGATATTGAAACGATTAACCTAGAATTAATTTTGGCCGATTTAGAATCAGTCAATAAACGTTATGCGCGTGTAGAAAAAATTGCTCGCACAGCAAAAGATAAAGATGCGGTCGCAGAATTTAATGTTTTGAAAAAACTCAAACCTGTTCTTGAAGACGGAAAATCAGCGCGAACAATTGACTTTGATGAAGATGAAACAAAGGTTCTTAAAAGTTTATTCTTGTTGACAAGTAAACCAGTCCTTTATGTGGCCAATGTTTCAGAAGATGAAGTTGGCGAACCTGATAATATTGAATACGTGAAACAAATTCGTGAGTTTGCGGCGACTGAAAATGCTGAAGTTGCGGTAATTTCTGCTCGTGTTGAAGAAGAAATCTCAGAATTGGAAGATGATGAAAAAGCAGAATTCTTGGAAGCAATTGGCTTAAAAGAGTCTGGGGTTGACATGTTGACTCGTGCAGCTTATCACCTTCTTGGTCTGGCGACTTACTTTACAGCTGGAGAAAAAGAAGTGCGTGCATGGACCTTCAAACGTGGAATGAAAGCTCCACAAATGGCAGGAATTATCCATACAGACTTTGAAAAAGGCTTTATCCGTGCAGTGACCATGTCTTATGATGATTTGCTTAAATACGGCTCAGAGAAAGCGGTACGTGAAGCAGGTCGTTTGCGTGAAGAAGGAAAAGAATATGTTGGTCAAGATGGCGACATTATGGAATTCCGTTTCAACGTGTAAACCTTGTAAATGAAATGATGAAATGCACCGAATCGGTGCATTTTTGCAACCTAAAAATGCTTGAGTCAAACAAAAAAATGCGATAGTCTTAAAGCATGAAAGGAAGGCAACATGGGAATATCCGAAATAATCAAAGAAAATCGTAAACTCAAAAATCTCAGTCAGGAAGAGTTAGCAAAGGAACTACACATCTCTCGTCAATCTATCTCAAAATGGGAGACAGGAAAATCACTTCCCACCACAGACCAACTTATCTTACTCAGTGAAATTTTCGATTGTTCTTTGGACACGTTGCTCAAAGGTGACAAAAAAATGGAAGAAAAAGTAAAACATGAAATTGATGACAAACGGACCTTAAAGTTAATTTATAAGGTTGGTTGGGGTTTTATTGTTCCCTTACTTTTTATTTTGAAATTTGTTTTACATTTGTTTTGATAATAATGAACGACTCGATAGAAATATTGGGTCTTTTTGTTCGCTATAAAATACCGTACCTCGCTTAATATTACAATAATTGAAAAAACAAAACTTTTTATTGATATAAAGGTTACGTAAGAGTATAACTATAAGAAAACGGAAACATTTTCTGTTAAGAAGGAGGTGTAATAATGTAAATAGAAGTTTACACGCGCTCAAATTAGCGCAAAAAAAATGATGAATAAAATTATTATCTCATCAATTTGATTAAGTGAATATAACAAATAAAGATGAAGTTAATTTGAAAAATTTTCTATTCAAATAGTCAGGCTTTATATCGGCTCTATAACCCAAATGCAAAAGTTGGTTCACACTTTTATACAACGAGTCTGGCAGAAAAGAATAGTCTTGTAAAATCAGGATGGAAATATGAAGGAGTGGCATGGTATGGTCTTAGCTAAAAATAAAAAAATAATGATTTCAACAATTCCGTTAGTAATTTTGATCCTTGTTTGTTTCAAAGAAAATCTATCTGCTCAGGCATCAACAAAGTCATTAGATACAGGTGAAAGTTTTACTGAAGTTTACAATAAGGACAGTGGTTTTTATTTAAATAGCCCCTTTTATGATATTTCAAAGGTTTCAAAAAGTGTTTATGTTGGGGAAAGTGGGACTTTTAATCAAGTTAAAGTTTTGCCGATTTATAATATGACGCCAAAAGGTTCTGTGAATTTTTATCAAAATACAGCAACGAATAATCTTATTGGGGCAACCTTACCCTCGCTATCCACGGGAGCAATAGCTTTAACACAAGCTGGTCAATATACTGCTCAAAAAGCTGGAACAGCTACAGTTGCATTGACTTATACGCTGTCTAGTGATTTCAAAAAAGAATTACTTAGTAAATATCCTGATGCTTGGACAAATATTGCACCTGCTAGCTATGGTTCTCCTGATTTTATGTATGCAAAATATAGCAATCAAACTTTCTATGTAACAATCAAAGAGCATACCGTCCCACTCTATCGCATGTATAATCCTAACTCAGGAGAACATTTCTATACTGAAAATTCCTTTGAGCGTGATTCGTTGGTGAAGGCAGGCTGGAACTATGAAGGCGTCGCAGAAGAATCTCCAATAAAGACAGTCTATAATCAAGCAGTTTATCGTGTTTATAATCCTAATGCTGGGGAACATTTTTATACAGAAAATCAAGCAGAAGTATCGCATCTTGTTTCTTTAGGTTGGCGTGCTGAGGGGATTGCTTTTTATTCAAGTACATCGAATGAAACTCCTATTTATCGTCTTTACAATCCTAATGCGACGGTAGGAACTCATTTTTATACACAAAGTTCAGCGGAACGTGACTCTCTTGTTAGAGCGGGTTGGCACTATGAAGGAACGGCTTGGTATGGTGGATAATTACTGTAGAGTGATTGCCATAGATAGAGCAAACGTAAAAGACTCAATAGAAATATTGAGTCTTTTTTTTGCTCCTCTAGGTAAATAAACATGTTATAATAAACTTAATTGCTGATTTTTATGAATCGGCCTTTTGGCTTTTATTGAAATATTTACTGATAGATAAAAAGTGGTAGACAAAGGATTAGTCAGCGAGTCTGACAATTCTGTCAGTAAAAAGCGACTGAATAATGAGCTTTTTATCGGTGAATAAAGGGATTGTCAGCGTAGCTGACAATTCTGTCAGTATTTTTGGTAGGTTAAACTAATGAAAATCTATATTGTTGGGACAGTTGGTTCTGGAAAATCAACTTTAGCTAGGAAATTGAGTGAAAAAAGTTCAATAGGTGTCTTTCACTTGGATAGTGTTGTCCATGATGGTGAAAGACATCAAACAGATAAAGAGATTTCCGAGTCTATTGAGTGTATTTTTAAAAATAACGATTTTATTATAGAGGATACATTGCGTGAGCAATTCATTCCGCTATTATCAAAAGTTGACAAGATTATTTACTTGGATTTACCTAAAACTTTATTGAAATATCGAGTGATTAAAAGATATTTAAAACAAAAAATAGGACTTGAGAAATCAACTTATCGACCAAGTTTACAGATGTTAAGACAGATGTTTATTTGGCAAAAAATTGACCGAAGTGAATTGATAAAAGCACAAAAAAAGACTATTATTTTAAAAAATCAAAGAGAAATTCGGCAATTTATAAAAAAGTTTTCAAAAATAGAGAAGAAAGAATAGAAAATGACAAAAATGATTGTTGGCTTGGGAAATCCAGGCGATAAATATGAAAAAACGAAGCATAACATGGGCTTTATGGCACTTGATTTACTGGCAAAAGAGCTAAATGTAGATTTTAAAGAGGAAAAACCTTTTATGTCGCTTGTCGCGTCAACATTTGTGAATGGAGAAAAATTGTTTCTCGTGAAACCTTTGACTTTCATGAATGAATCAGGTCGCGCAGTGGCGCCACTTTTGAAATATTATAATATAGACGAAGCAGATTTAACGGTCATGCATGATGATTTGGATTCACCAGTTGGGCGCGTGCGTCTAAGACAAAAAGGGTCATCAGGTGGTCAAAATGGGATAAAATCAGTTATTACACATGTAGGAAGTCAAACATTCAACCGTGTAAAAATTGGGATTGGCCGTCCAAAGCATGGCATGACGGTGGTAAATCATGTGCTTTCTGGTTTTGACAATGAAGATAAGGAAATCGCTCAAGATGGAATTTTCAAAGCTGTTGATGCAATGAAATTCTATCTTGAAAATGGTGATTTTCAAAAGACAATGAATAAATTTAACTAAATGAATATTATTGAATTTTTTGACCAAAATTGGCAACTGCAAAAATGGCAACAAGGATTTTCAAAGCGTGAGCGAACTTTACTGACAGGTTTGTCAGGAACAGCAAAGAGCTTAGTGATGGCGAATGCTTATGAAAATGTTGCTGACAAATACATTATTGTTACTGACAGCCAGTTTCATGCGAATGAACTTTATGATGAACTGTCAACTTTGCTTGGTGAAGAAAAAGTTTTTCAATTTTTCTCTGATGATAATATCTATGCAGAGTTTGCACTAGCATCTAAAGACCGCATTGCTTACCGACTTGAGGCACTTAATTTCCTACTTGACGAAAGGGCAACAGGATTTTTGGTTGTGCCTTTTTTGGCATTACGAAGCTATTTACCAAGTCCCGAAAACTTTTTAGAAAATTACCTTTTACTGACCTCTGGAGATGAATATGACTTATCAAATTTAGTTAATTTACTATCAAAGGCAGGTTATGAAAAGACACAGCGCGTGATGACGCCGGGTGAATTTTCAATGCGAGGAGATATCGTTGATATTTATCCTTTGGACGCGGAAAATCCAGTCCGTTTAGAGTTTTTTGGTGATGAAGTTGATACGATTCGTTCATTTGATGTAGAGAGTCAACGTTCACTGACAAGTCTTGAGCGTTTGGAAATCTATCCGGCTAGTGATTTTATTTTGACTGACAATGAGTTTGATAAGGGTGCAAAATCACTGACAGAAATGACAAATTTGCTGGGTGACCAAACTAGCCTATCCGTAAGCGAGCAAGCTCGCAACGGCTCCGCTATGACAGACCCGTCAGCAAAATCATATATGGAAGAAGTGATTTCGGCAGCTCAAAATCACTATTATCACAAAGACTTACGAAAATTTGCCGAGTATTTTTATGATAAAAAAACTTCACTTTTAAATTATTTTCTAAAAAATGTTCAAATATTTATTGATGATTTTCAAAAAGTAAATGAAATGAATAATAAGTTGGAAATGGAATTAGCAGATTTCATTTTATCTGAAAAGGCCATGGAAAGAGGGTTTGAAGGGCAAACTTATTTGCTAGATACAATGGCAAAAGTTAGAAATTATAAGCCTGCTACCTTCTTTTCAAATTTCCAAAAAGGACTTGGAAATCTCAGATTTGAACAACTTTATAATTTCAAACAACATTCAATGCAACAATTTTTCGGTCAATTAGAACTTTTTTACACCGAAGTTGAACGATTTATCAAACAAGAGTTTACAGTTGTTCTAGCTGTATCATCAGAAAAGCTCCGTAAATCACTCCATGAATTAGATTTAAGTTTACAAGAGGTTGACAGAGAATCTATTCAAGTGGGTAAAGTCAATCTGATTGATTTACAATTATCCAATGGTTTTAATTTCCTTGATGAAAAATTAGTCGTCATGACTGAGCATGAAATATTTGGTAAAATGCGTAAGAAAAAGGCACGCAAGCTAAATATTACAAATGCTGAAAGACTCAAAGATTATAATGAACTTGCGGTTGGTGATTTTGTTGTCCATAAAAATCATGGGATTGGGAAATATTTAGGTTTACAAACGCTTGAAGTCGGAGGAATGCATCGTGATTATCTGACCATTCAATATCAAAATGGGGATACAATTTCTGTTCCAGTTGACCACTTAGATTTACTCAGTAAGTATACAGCTGGTGAAGGAAAAAGCCCTAAAATCAACAAATTGAATGATGGGCGCTGGCGTAAAACCATGTCTTCTGTCAGTAAGCAAGTGGAAGATATTTCGGATGATTTGATTAAGCTTTATGCTGAACGTCAGGCCAAGAAAGGTTTTGCCTTCTCACCAGACGATGCAAGTCAAGAGGAATTTGATTCTGGTTTTTCATATGTTGAAACGGAAGACCAAATCCGTTCAATCAATGAAATTAAGCATGATATGGAACTTGAACGCCCAATGGATCGTTTGTTAGTCGGTGACGTTGGTTTTGGTAAGACAGAAGTTGCGATGCGAGCAGCTTTCAAAGCTATAAATGATGGGAAACAAGTTGCGGTCCTTGTGCCAACAACAGTCCTTGCTGAACAGCATTTCAATAATTTTACCGAACGTTTTATTAACTTTGGAGTGAATGTTGAGGTTCTCAGTCGTTTTCAAACCAAAACACAACAAACTGAAATTCTAGCTAAATTGAAAAAAGGACGAGTTGATTTAATTATTGGAACCCACCGTTTGCTTTCTAAAGATGTTGAATTTTTTGATTTAGGTTTGATGATTATTGATGAAGAACAACGTTTTGGAGTTAAGCATAAAGAGCGTCTGAAAGAATTGAAAACTCAAGTTGATGTTTTGACATTGACAGCAACACCTATTCCTAGGACACTCCATATGTCAATGCTTGGAATTCGTGATTTGTCAGTTATTGAAACACCACCAACCAACCGTTATCCTGTTCAAACCTATGTCATGGAAACAAACTACGGTGTGGTTCGTGATGCCATTTTGAGAGAAATCTCTCGTGGTGGACAGGTTTATTATGTTTACAATAGAGTTGACACGATTGAGCAAAAGGTTTCACAATTAGAAGAATTAATCCCCGAAGCTAGAATTGGCTTTATACATGGTCAAATGACCGAAGTACAGCTGGAAAATACTTTACTGGCCTTTATTGCTGGCGATTATGATGTACTTGTTGCAACAACAATCATTGAAACAGGTGTTGATATTCCAAATTCTAATACACTTTTCATCGAAAATGCGGATATGATGGGCTTGTCACAACTTTATCAACTGCGCGGTCGTGTGGGACGTTCAAATCGGGTGGCTTATGCTTACTTTATGTATCGACCTGAAAAGATATTATCCGAAGTTTCGGAAAAACGTTTAGAAGCAATTAAAGGCTTTTCTGAATTAGGTTCAGGTTTCAAGATTGCTATGCGTGATTTGTCTATCCGTGGGGCTGGTAATTTACTTGGGAGTGAACAATCAGGATTTATTGATTCTGTCGGTTTTGATTTGTATTCACAACTCTTAGAAGAGGCTATTCATACCAAACTTGGCACAAGTAAGCAAAAACGGACCTCAAATGTGGAAATTTCTTTGGAATTGGATGCCTTTATTCCTGCCTATTACATCTCTGATGAACGTCAAAAAATTGAAATTTATAAACGAATTCGTCAGATTGATAGTCGTGAGATTTATGAAGAACTACAAGAAGAATTGGTTGACCGTTTTGGAGAATATCCAGATGAAGTCGCTTATCTTCTGGAAATTGGTTTATTAAAACATTTTGCTGACAATGCTCTAGTCGAAAAAATTGAGAAATCTCGATTTGAAATAACTGTCACTTTAGAAAAAGTAGCTAATACAACCTATGATCCACAAGATTATTTTAAGGCTTTGGCCAAAACAAGCATGAAAGCTTCTGTCGGTGAAAAATATGGCAAAATGACTTTCCGCTTGAAAATAGAAAATAGAAATTCCGTTGTGCTTTTGAGTGAAATAATGAATTTTGTAGAAGAATTATCAACAATAAGAGATAGTTATGATAAAATTCGTTAATTATTTTTCTTTTTTATATTTATAATATTGGGATAATCAGTCATTTTTTCCCAAATCTGAAGCATTTGTCATTAATTTTAGATTATCTGCTGAGGCTTGCTGGCCTTATCGAGAACAATTCTTTTTCCCTTTCACTTATAACGGGAAATATTAGAGTAAAACTGCTGAAAGTTTAAAACTTAAGGGCTAAAAATAGTAAATAAAATGAACTGATAAATCTGTCAGTAAAATAATAAAGTTCTGTCATTACTGATAGAGCTTTATTATTATAAATAAAGGCATTTTCAAACAAAATGAAATATGTTATAATCTATCCATGAGATTAGATAAGTTTTTAAAAGTTTCGCGCTTGATTAAACGTCGTCCAGTTGCGAAAGAAGTTGCCGACAAAGGTCGGATTAAAATTAATGGAAAGTTAGCGAAATCTTCGTCCGATGTAAAATTCAATGATACGATTGAAATCCGTTTTGGAAATAAAATCGTTGAAGTTCGAGTGACTGAATTAAAAGAATTTACACGTAAAGAAGATGCTGATAAAATGTATGAACTCATCAGTGAAACACGCATAACAGAAGAAATAGAATGATTATCATCACAAAGTGGATTGGAGGGTGTCATGGCAAAACAAGTGATTCAACTAAATAATAAATATAGTCAAAATCAGAAAAAAAGAAATCTAACAGTAGTACCAAAAAGAAAACATTTGGGACTTATTTTGATTGTGGCAATCTTACTTTTCAGTCTAACAAGTATGAGTTTGATAAAATCATATGAAACTTTGCATAAGCAAGTCGCTTTAGAACAGAATGCAAAGAAACAATATGAAAGTCTTTCTAAAGAAGTAACAATAAAAAAAGCAGAAATCAATAAACTGCAAGACCCTAACTATCTGCAAAAATTTGCTCGTAGTGATGGGCAAGAATATTCTCAAAGTGACGAAAAAGTTTTCACTACCGACAGTCCTTTAATTGGAAATAACGGGTCAAATTAATGATTGGACAAGTTGAAAATATTACAAGATTTGGACTTTTTGTAAAAATTTCTGCTGATGAACTTACTGACGAAATCAAAAAAAGTACTGACAAAACTGTCAGTAAAAATAGTGGACTTTTGCGTTGGTCACAGTTTCCAAAGAATCATCCAAAAGTTCAAATTGGTGATTTGATTGGTGTTGAAGTTTTCAAGGTACATGAAGATGGAAAAATCGATTTAAACTACCAAGAAAAAAATTTCAAAAATGTCTATGCTGAATTTTTGGAAAGTAGTCAGCAAAGAATTACAGAGCTTGAACAAAAAAATCGCGAATTAAACTAAATAACTTTCTTACTTTTAGAAAGTTATTTAGTTTCTTCTTTGATTATTCTATTGACTAAAAATAGCACCTATTTTATGAAAAATTCTAGGAATTAAAAAGATAAAGATTACAACAGAAATTATTCTATGGAATGAATAAGATGTTGGGCAAGGTTTTAATCATGCAAAAACAAAGAATAAAAATTAATAGCGGGGTAGCCTTGGTGATGCTTTTGATGATCATTCCGGGCTTTTTTGCTTTCCCGCAATCAAGATATTTTGCTGACAAAGCGGTCAGCAAACCTAAAAATATTGTCGTAGCAGATAAAGTTACAGAAAAAGAAACTTGGGACTCAATTCCTCCAAGAGCCGTGGCTCTTCAAGATATAGAACTCTATGAAGATGAACAATTGACAAAATCTGTAGGAAAGCTTTCCGCTAAAACGCAGTTAGATATTTCAGAAATTGCTGGGAAAGCTTTTAAACTCAAGGATGGAAAATATATTTTAGCTGACAAGAAAAATATTATCTCAGATGTCACTATTTCTCGGGAAAATACAAATAGAACTATCTATACTAATAAAAGTGTCAACGTATTTTACAATCCAGTAACCACTTACGATAACCAAGTAATGACAACGCTGAATGGGACACATCAAATTTTGGCGGACAAAATCGCTAAAACTAACTGGGGAACTTATTATGAAATTTCATTGGAGAGTGGTCAAAAAGGCTGGGTTTCAGAA
Source organism: Lactococcus cremoris subsp. cremoris KW2 (assembly GCF_000468955.1). NCBI lineage: Bacteria > Bacillati > Bacillota > Bacilli > Lactobacillales > Streptococcaceae > Lactococcus > Lactococcus cremoris. The sequence goes on from NC_022369.1 coordinate 20,657, forward strand.
GATGATATTTCCTTAGAAAATCCTAAAATACAGCAAGTTCAAACCCTACTAAATAAAAAATATAATGATAAGAAATATTCAATTTATGTAAAAGAACTTAATGACAAGTTTACAGCTGGTGTAAATCAAAATCAAGAAATGTATTCAGCAAGTCTTTCTAAAATTCCAATTCTTTATTGGACTCAGAAAAGGCTCAATGAAGGATTGGCTTCTCTTGATGACAAACTTTTGTATACACCAGCCATTAATACTTTTTATGGAAGTTACAAACCAGAAGGGACAGGAAACCTGCCAAAGACAGCAGACAATAAATATTATAGTCTGCAAGACATCATAAATAGAACGGCAAAACTTTCAGATAATGTAGGAAGTAACATGCTTGCTTACTATGAAACCCAAGAATTTAATCCAAATTATCAAAAAGAAATCAACAAAATTGCTGGACAAGAATGGAATCCAAAAGAACGAAATGCTTCTGCTCAGATGGTTGGTAAAATGCTAGAAGCGCTTTATAATGAGGGAGGAGCTTCATTTAATGCTCTATTTGATACTGATTTTGATGATGTAAAAATCAAAGCAGCTATTCCTAAAAATGTTCCAGTAGCACATAAAATAGGTGGTGCGGATACAGATAATCACGATGCAGCCATTATCTTTACGAGTGAGCCCTATCTTTTGGTCATTGAAACAAATGGTGGAAGTGATGATGAAATAAAGAATATTTCACAAGATGTTTATGGAGTTATGAAATGACACCAGCTCAACTTAAATTTCTAAAAATAGTAACTAAAGAAAAATACTTTGCGGAAAATTCGAAAATTTTACTGGCTTTATCAGGCGGTAAAGACTCAATGACCCTCTTTAATTGGCTCTATGAGCTTAGAGCAAAGCTCCATATAGAATTGGGAATAGCTCACATTAATCACGGCTTACGACCCGAATCAGACTTTGAAGAACAAGCCTTACGTAAAATGGCCAGTGACCTAGAGATTCCAATTTTTGTTGACAGATTTACAGGAGAGTTTACAGAGCAAAAAGCTCGGGAGTCTCGCTACCACTTTTTTGAAAAAATAATGATAGCTGAAAATTATGATGTTCTTCTGACTGCACACCATCAAGGCGATGTCGTTGAAACTGTATTAATGCGTCAAATTACTGGGCGTCCTTTGAGAAGTTTACAGGGAATTGCTGACTGTCAACCCTTTGCTAAGGGACAATTAATTCGTCCATTACTCAAATTTACAAAAGAAGAGCTTGATGCGGCGGTCTTTTATGAAGATTCGACCAATCAAGGAGTAGATTATTTTAGAAATAGAATACGGAATCAGCTTATTCCCGAATTAACAAAAGAAAATCCTCAATTTTCGCAGGCAATCAGTGATTTAAGCTCAGAAATAAAAATGGCCTTAACAGTGATTAATCAAAAAATTTCGGAACTTGAAATTGTTGATGAAAAAATCTCTTATCACAAATTTATTTCTCAAACAAAAGAATTACAGCACTTCATTTTACAAGCATTTTTTGCTCAGTACCCAGAAATAAAAGTAAGTAAGAAAAAATTTGAAGAAATCTTACATATTATCAGACGTCCACAACAATATTCTGCTCAATTGAATAAAGATTTTCAGTTTGTGAAGACCAAAGATCACTTTTATATTGAAAAAAGGAAGTTAATCACACCTTCACTCGAAATTTTAAGTGAAAATCCTAACGATACAAGTTTTATGGAAGTATACTTACCTTTAGAAGGACAATTAGAAATTCGCAAGCGACAACCTGGTGATCAAATATTGATTAATGGTCACCATAAAAAATTACGAAAGTTTTTTATTGACAATCATGTTCCCTTACAAGCTCGTGAGAACCCTCTCATCTTTGTCGAAAAAAAACTTTACGCAATCGTCGGAGTCGCATGCTCTGATTTGAGTAAAGCGCTCAAAAATGATAAAATTAGAAGAATATTATGGGTCAAACCCAGTATAGGAGAGGAAATCAACGATGCTCGAAAAAAATCTTGATAAGGCCATTGAAAAAGTACTAGTTTCAGAAGAAGAAATTATTGAAAAATCCAAAGAACTTGGAGAAATATTAACAAAAGAATACGAAGGGAAAAATCCTTTAGTTTTAGGAATTCTTCGTGGGTCAGTTCCTTTCTTAGCTGAACTAATCAAACATATTGATTGTCATCTTGAAACTGATTTTATGACCGTATCAAGCTATCACGGAGGAACAAAATCTTCTGGTGAAGTAAAATTGATTTTAGACGTTGATACAGCGGTTAAAGGTCGTGAAATCTTGATTGTTGAAGATATTATCGACACAGGTCGCACTTTAAAATATCTAAAAGAACTTTTGGAACATCGTGGAGCAAATGTAAAAATTGTTACGCTTCTTGATAAACCAGAAGGAAGAATTGTTGAAATTAAACCAGATTATTCAGGATTTACCATTCCAAATGAATTTGTTGTTGGCTTTGGTTTAGACTACGAAGAAAACTACCGTAACCTCCCATATGTTGGGGTTTTGAAGCCTGAGGTTTATAGTAAATAATTCAATGATTTAAGTAGGTTAAAAATTTTCTCAGACTAAAGTATGAAAAAATCTCTGACCAATACTTACTATTAGCATTCCAAAAGGAAATATGCTATAACTAGGTATAGCTGTTATTGATTAGCTTGTATCCTTTATTACCAGTGATACTAAGAAGTAAATTCTTGGCTTTTCTAATAATAAATAAACAAAAGATAAGGAAAATATGAATAACAACAAACAACCAAGACAAGGAAATTTTGTAAAAAATATCTTAATGTGGGTTATATTGGCTATTGTTGTTGTTGTCGGTTTCAATTTCTTCTTCAGTAGTAATCAATCAGGAGTGGATAAAATTAGCTATTCACAATTGATGACTAAACTTGATGATAATAATATTGAAAACGTCACAATGCAACCATCAGATAGCTTAATTACTGTAACAGGTGAGTATAAAAAACCTGTAAAAGTAAAAGGAACAAACAATTTCCCACTTTTAGGTAACACTACAAGTGAAGTTAAAAACTTCCAAGCTTATATTATTCCAACTGACAGTGTTGTCAAAGATATCCAAAATGCAGCTAAAAGTAATGATGTAAAACTTAGTGTCGTTCAAGCGTCATCAAGCGGTATGTGGGTTCAAATTCTCTCATATATCATCCCAATGCTTTTATTTGTTGGTATCTTCTGGCTCATGATGGGTGGAATGGGCGCTCGTGGCGGAGGTGGCGGTGGAAATCCGATGTCCTTCGGTAAATCTCGTGCTAAACAACAAGATGGTAAAACATCTAAAGTTCGTTTTGCTGATGTTGCCGGTTCTGAAGAGGAAAAACAAGAGCTTGTTGAAGTTGTTGACTTCCTTAAAAATCCGAAAAAATATCATGATTTAGGTGCTCGTATCCCAGCAGGTGTTCTCCTTGAAGGCCCTCCGGGTACAGGTAAAACTTTGCTTGCTAAGGCTGTTGCCGGTGAAGCAGGAGTTCCTTTCTATAGTATCTCAGGTTCTGATTTCGTTGAAATGTTTGTCGGAGTCGGAGCTTCACGTGTTCGTGATTTATTTGAAAATGCGAAGAAAACTGCTCCATCAATCATTTTCATCGATGAAATTGATGCTGTTGGTCGCCAACGTGGTGCAGGTTTAGGTGGGGGTAATGATGAACGTGAACAAACCCTCAACCAATTGCTTGTTGAAATGGACGGATTCCAAGATGATGGAAACTCAGTAATCGTTATTGCTGCAACTAACCGTTCAGATGTGCTTGACCCAGCGCTTTTACGTCCAGGTCGTTTTGACCGTAAAGTTTTGGTCGGAGCACCAGATGTTAAAGGTCGTGAAGCTGTCCTTAAAGTCCATGCTAAAAACAAACCTTTAGCAAGTGATGTTGATTTACACACTGTTGCTACACAAACTCCTGGTTATGTCGGAGCTGATTTGGAAAATGTTTTGAATGAAGCTGCTCTTGTTGCTGCACGTCAAAATAAAAAAGAAATCAATGCTGCTGATATTGATGAAGGAATGGACCGTGCAATGGCTGGTCCTGCTAAGAAAGATCGTATTCAATCAATGCGTGAGCGTGAAATCGTGGCTTATCACGAAGCAGGTCATGCTATTGTTGGTCTCGTTCTTGAAAATGGATCTACTGTTCGTAAAGTTACCGTTGTCCCTCGTGGACGTATCGGTGGTTACATGCTTGCTCTTCCAGATGAAGAAATCATGCAACCAACTAATCTTCATCTCCAAGATCAACTTGCCAGCCTTATGGGTGGACGACTTGGTGAAGAAATTGTCTTTGGTGTAGCTACTCCAGGTGCATCAAATGACATTGAAAAAGCAACACACATTGCTCGTTCAATGGTAACTGAATATGGGATGTCTAAGAAACTTGGTATGGTATCTTATGAAGGAGACCATCAAGTATTTATCGGTCGTGACTATGGTCAGACTAAGACTTACTCAGAAGCTACTGCTGTTATGATTGATGATGAAGTGCGTCGTATTCTTGGTGAAGCTTATGACCGTGCCAAAGAAGCAATTGAAACACATCGTGAACAACATAAAGCAATTGCGCAAGCTCTGCTTAAATACGAAACGCTCGATGCGAAACAAATCATGTCGCTCTTTACAACAGGTAAAATGCCTGATGAAGCAGCTGCAGCAGAAGTACCAGAACCAAAAACATTTGAAGAATCTCTCAAAGATGCAAATGCAAATGTTGATAATTCCTCAAAGATTGACCTCCGTAAAGGGGAAGAAAAATCTGACTCTAAACCAGAAGAAAATAAGGAAAAATCAGAAGACGAAACAGCCAATTAAGGCTGTTTTTCTTTTTTTTATGCTTTAGAATAATCCATTTAGTTTATTCTTGACAAAAAATATTATTTTGATATAATTAAATAGTTGTCGTTTGAGACGACTGACTTTCTTATTATGAATTAAATATATTATTTTGAAAAGTTAACACAGTTTATTCTTGACAAAAAAATATAAAAGTGTATAATAGAAAAGTACTGTTTGAGACAGCACAACAATATATGGTCCGTTGGTCAAGGGGTTAAGACACCGCCTTTTCACGGCGGTAACACGGGTTCGAATCCCGTACGGACTATATCTGGAGGATTACCCAAGTCCGGCTGAAGGGAACGGTCTTGAAAACCGTCAGGCGTGTAAAAGCGTGCGTGGGTTCGAATCCCACATCCTCCTTTTTAATTATCGCGGGATGGAGCAGCTAGGTAGCTCGTCGGGCTCATAACCCGAAGGTCATAGGTTCAAATCCTATTCCCGCAATTAAAGGCTCGGTAGCTCAGTTGGTAGAGCAATGGATTGAAGCTCCATGTGTCGGCGGTTCGATTCCGTCTCGCGCCATTCCTTATTTAGCGGATGTAGTTTAATGGTAGAACCCCAGCCTTCCAAGCTGGCTACGCGAGTTCGATTCTCGTCATCCGCTTAACTTAATATTTTGGGAGTTTAGCTCAGTTGGTTAGAGCACTGTGTTGATAACGCAGGGGTCCCAGGTTCGAATCCTGGAATTCCCATATTTGGTATTAATTGCATAGGAGATATACCTGTTCCCATGTCGAACACAGAAGTCAAGTCCTATTGCGCTGGAAGTACTTGGGGGTTGCCCCCTGGGAGATAAAGACGATGCCAAGTTTACATTGCGGATTAGCTCAGTTGGTAGTAGCGCATGACTGTTAATCATGATGTCGTCAGTTCGAGTCTGACATCCGCAGTAACTAAGTCACCTAAGGGTGACTTTTTTTATTTTATAAATTTCATTAATAAATCTTGGCACGTCCTTTTGTGTCAGGATTTTTATTTACAGTCTTATTGGTAGCGGTTACAATATAATTATATTAGTTACTATGTAAAGGAGTCTGAAATGACTGATACTGTAAGCTTAAAAGTACGAGTTCAAAAACTTGGTACTGCGTTATCTAATATGGTAATGCCCAATATTCCTGTTTTAATTGCCTGGGGGGTGTTGACGATGTTCTTCATTCCTGATGGTTTTACACCTAATAAAACTTTTGCAGCGATGGTTAGTCCCATGCTTGCTTTTCTTATTCCCTTAATGATTGGTTATACCGGTGGGAAAAATATTTATGAGCACCGTGGAGGAGTAGTTGGTGCGATTGCAACCTTTGGTTCAATAATTGCGACAGCTAGTATTTCTGTAGGTGGTCTGAATGCTAAAGGAAATGTTCCTATGATTTTAGGAGCGATGATTTTAGGACCTTTTGGCGCTTGGTTAATTAAAAAATTTGATGAATATATTCATCCACATATTAAAGCGGGCCTTGAAATGCTTATAAATAACTTTTCAGCAGGCTTAGTGGGATTTGGTTTATCTCTTTTTGCTGTTAAAGTGGTTGGCCCACTTGTGGCTTGGCTAACAGATGTGATGGGACATGGCGTAGACTTTTTAATCTCTAACCATTTAATTCCTCTTGCTAATCTTTTTATTGAGCCAGCAAAAATTTTATTTTTAAATAATGCAATCAATCAGGGAATCTTATCACCTTTAGGAATTCAACAGGTTTCTGAAAATGGGAAATCGCTTCTATTTTTATTGGAAGCTAATCCCGGTCCAGGGCTTGGAATTCTGATTGCCTTTATGCTTTTTGGTAAGGGTTCAGCTAAAGCAACAGCACCTGGTGCGATTTTAATTCAATTTGTTGGTGGAATCCATGAAATTTACTTTCCTTATGTCATGATGAAACCTGCGCTCTTTTTTGCCGTCATGGCTGGCGGGGTGTCTGGAACTTTAACAAATAACTTATTAGGTTCTGGTCTTGCAGCTCCTGCTTCACCTGGTTCGATTATTGCAATCACGGGAATGGCATCTGGTAAATCAGCGGGAGGCTTTGCAAATGTTCTTTGCGTCTGGGCAGGGATTGCTGTAGCAGCAATTGTCTCTTTTCTTGTAGCAGCCTTCATTTTAAAACGAGATAGATCGATGATTGATGATTCTGCTTTTGAAAATGCCAAAGTAGGAGTAGCTACTGATAAGGCTGTCAGTAAGGGACAAGACTCTGTCAGCAATATTGTTACTGACAGAGTCGATTTTTCTGCGATTAAACATATCATTTTTGCTTGTGATGCGGGAATGGGTTCATCGGCCATGGGTGCTTCTATTTTGAGAAATAAAGTCAAAAAAGCTGGTTTGGGGCAAGATGTTACGAATGTCGCCATTGCTAACTTAAAAGCCGGTTCTGACACAATTGTCGTCACACAAGAGGAACTTGCGCCACGAGCTGCGACAATGGCTCCTGATGCTCATAGATATTCAGTGGCTAATTTCCTTAACTCACCTCGTTACGATGAAATTATCAGTAATCTAATGAATACTAACGAAGCTGTCAGTGAACCTATCATTGCTGACGACTTGGTCAGTAGAGAAGAGATAGATTTGAATCAAATTGATGAAGTTGTTTTTGCTCATGATGGTTTACACATTGGTTCAAGTACTATGGGCAAAGAAACCTTACAGGCAATTTTTAGCAGACATGATGTTAAGATTCCTATTTCTGATGTTGAATTTATTGGATTAGGCGCATTTAATGCTAAAAACATCATGATCGTTACAAAAGAAGAATTCACGACAATAGCAAAACAGAAAGCTCCAAATGCTCAACATCTTTCCGTTGAGTCTTTGATTACTACTCCAGAATACATCAATATGGTAAATCGAATGAACAAATAAAAAATCAATTGATTAGCTGATTAGTGAATAAGTAGAAATCAAAACAAAAAGGAATATTTATGTTTTTAACAAGTCGTGAGCAAAAATTAATCCATACATTTTTGAAACGTGGAACGCTTACGATATCAGAAATGATGGAAATAACAGGAACAAGTCGCAGAACCCTTTATCGCGATTTAAATAACTTACAAAAATCTTTACCAGAAGAGATAAGTTTACAAACTTCTGAGGAAGGATATTTTATAAAAGGAGATATAAAGCAACTTTCTCAAGCTCATGAACTAGTAGAATATACGATGACTGAGCGCTTGTACGGTGAGATACTTTTATTGATTGAAAATAAAGCATCCATTTTGTCATTAACTGATTATTTTGGTATTAGTCAGCCAACGGTCACGAATGATTTGAGACAATTAGAACAGACCTTACTTGAAAATGAAATTTCATTAATAAGGGAGCGGGGCCTAAAGATTGAGGGATTAGAAGAGAATATTCGGTCAGTATTTGTGGCTGCAATATATAATTCTGCATCGCTTCAAGAATTGATTAGTAATCAACTTTCAGACAATAAACTTTTAAGTATCTTGGACTTAGATAAATTTAAGCAAGCTTATGATGCTTTTGAATCCCTAATCTTGCCAGAAGATATGACAGATAAAGTGAGAGTGCTGATGGAACTCTTTCTTGTAACAACTCTAATCCGGATAGACGAGGGACATTTCATCACAAGTGAGAGTCTTAGTAGTCCAAGCAAAGGAGCGCTGAACTTTGTTAATAAATTACTGACAGCTCTGTCAGTAACAAAATTTGTTGTATCTGAGATTACTTATCTTGCTTCGGTCTATGAAATTTTATATTTTGGATTTGGCCGAGAATTATTATTTATGGAAAAATTTGATACAGATTTCTCCTATAAAATTCGTCAGATTATTGATCGGGTTTCCACAAAACTTGAGATTGAATTTGGAAAAGACGACCGATTATATGGTTTGCTTTATGCTCATCTCAAAGAATCAGAGATGTTACCCATTCTTTTTCCTAAAAAAGAAAATGATTTTATCAAAAAAATTAAGAAAGATAATCCAGAAATTTATAAAGCCGTCAATGAATCATTGAAGCTGATTTTTGATAAAAATTTTTCAGAAATGGAAATCACTTTTGTAACCCTTCATTTTGTGTCAACCTTGGAAAGAAGTGATCTTGTTTTACCATTACGCTCAGCACTCGTAAGTAATCGTGGACGGATTTCATGTGAATTTGTCATGAGTAATTTAAGGAAAAATTTTCCATTCTTAAAAAAAATAGACCTCATTCAAAATTCTGTGAAAGTTGTCAAATCCCAATATGATGTTATTTTTACTACTGAGAAGGAGTTTGATTATCTTTATATCAATCCAATGTTAGATCAAAAAAATCTGGATAATATTCGTCATCAATTAAGACATATTCAACAAAAATCGCGAACGATAACTATTGATTCAAAAGAGCAAAGAAACTTTTTAAATCTTAATGACTTATTTACGACTGGTAATGAAATTTTAAGCACTTTTGAAATTAAGACACTTTCAAACCAGCCAAAGTTGAGCGATACTGTAAAACAAATCGCAAAAACTGTAAACGAAGATGATGGAGAATTAGCAGAACTAATAGAAGAAAGATTTCGGGAGACACATCTGGCAATTCCTGAAACTAATATTGCTCTTTTTCATGCAGTTCATTCATCGATTTCAAGTCCACTATTCAAGATTTATGAGCTAAGTCAGGAAATTGAGGGGATGGCAATGGACCATCAAATGATAAAAATTAATCGTGTTTTACTACTTTTGGCACCTCCAGAAGTACCAGAATATGTTTCATATTTACTCGGAAAACTTTCCAGTTCGATTATTGAAAATAAGCTTTATACAAGAATATATGATTCCGGTAACTATGAAATTGTTAGTGAGTTGCTAAGGGAAATAATCATAGAAGCTGTTAAACAGTATGGTGATTAGGTTTACGGAGTGTGTAAACCTAGTAAACCAAGAAAGGTGAAGAAAAATGGAAATCCAAAAAGAGCTTATTAAAATCAATCAAAATTTTTCAAATAAGGAAGAAGCAATTAATTATTGTGGAAAATTGTTGGTTGATGGAGGATGCGTCAACTCAAATTATGTTTCAGCGATGCTTGATAGAGATAAAGAATTATCGGTTTATATGGGCAATTTTATCGCGATTCCTCATGGGACGGATTCAGCAAAAAAAGAAGTTTTAAAAACAGGAGTCGTAATTGTCCAAGTTCCTCGAGGAGTAAATTTTGGAACAGAAGAAAATCCGAAACTAGCAACGATGCTTTTTGGAATCGCAGGAATAGAAGATGAGCATCTTGACCTCATTCAAAAAATCTCAATTTTTTGTGCTGACGTTGACAATGTTGTAAAGCTGGCTGATGCTCAATCAGTTGAGGAGATTGCAAAATACTTTGAAAATTAATCAATAAAATCAAAAAAATGGCACAACTTTCGGTGCCATTTTTTATATTTACCACCACAATGTAAAAGCTTACAATTGCTTATGTAAAGGGATTTTAGAAGATTCTATTTGAACTTTTTACTATCTAAATAAAGGAGCAGTAAGTAAGATGAAAAAAGCAGTACATTTTGGTGCAGGAAATATTGGTCGTGGTTTTATTGGGGAAATTCTAAGTAAAAATGGCTTTGAGATTTACTTCGTTGACACGAATAAGGCGATAATTGATGAACTTAATACTCGACATTCTTATGAAATTGGTATCGCAAGTAGTAGTCCTGAAAAAATTTCTGTTTCAGGAGTATTTGGGATTAACAATGGTGAAAATCCTGAGGATGTAATTGAGGCAATTGCTCAAGCTGATATAGTAACGACAGCAATTGGACCAAATATTTTGCCTTATATTGCTGAGCTTGTTGCCAAAGGCATTCAAAAACGTAAAGAAGAGAATAAGCAAGTCCAAATAGATATTATTGCTTGTGAAAATATGATTGGGGGCTCAGAGTTTTTAGAAAAGAAGGTGGCTGAATATTTATCAGACTCTGATAAAGTTTACCTTGCAAATTACATAGGGTTTCCCAATGCTGCCGTTGACCGCATTGTACCTGGTCAAAAGCATGAAGATCTTCTTTATGTTGAAGTAGAGCCCTTTTGTGAGTGGGTGATTGACGAGAGTCAGATAAAAAATAAAAGTTTTAAACTTGAAGGCGTTCATTATGCCAGTAATCTTGAACCTTTCATAGAGCGTAAACTTTTCTCTGTAAACTCAGGACATGCTACAGTCGCTTATTCTAGCGCATATAAAGGTTATAAAACAATTTTGGAAGGTTTACAGCACAAAGAGATTTTAAGTGCTTTAAAGGGTGTACAGAAAGAAACACGCGCTTTACTTTTAGCCAAATGGCCCCAATATTTTACGGAAGAAGATTTGATGAGCTATCATCAAATGATTATCTCTCGCTTTGCTAATCCAAAAATTATTGATGAGGTGACGCGGGTTGCACGAACACCTATTCGAAAGTTAGGTTATGACGAACGCTTTATTCGCCCTATTCGTGAATTAAATGAACGTGGTCTCTCTTATCAAAATCATTTAGATATTGTTGGAAAAATTTTTGCTTACCAGGATGAAAATGATAGTCAGTCAGTTCAACTTCAAGAAAAGCTTAGCACAATGGATCTTCAAAGGCTTATTGAAGAAGTCACTGGCCTATCAAATAAAAAAATAATTTTGGAAATTGAACTAGTGATTAAGAAATATAAAAATGACAGCAAGTAGACAGAGAATATTTTATCAATGGATTTTCTGACTTGAAATTTAACCGCTTTCTCTTGAAAAAAAAGATAAAAAGTGTTATTATAGAACCATAGAAAAAGCACTGGAATGTGCGAGCTCTTTCATTTTTTTGACCGACTATATTTGTATTGCATAGGGGTTCATGAGACATTCGGTAGCGTAATACCTCGAACGAAAGTAGGGGAAGCTGATGCGAAGCGAGAACACCCACCTAGCGTTTTAGCGGGTTCAATACACGGAGGAGCACACGGCATTCAATCAGTGTTTTTTTGTGTACTCGTAAAACCTCAAAAACCTGTAAAAAAATTTTTAATAGGTTGTTTGAAAAAATGATGTCCACCAAATCTCAGTAAATTTATATAATAAAAAATAGTAATTTTCGTCAGACAAGAGGCTGTATATCAATGATATGCGGCTTTTTTTGGTTCTTGTAATAAAATAATTTTGCTCTTCCTATGGGTGAGAGATTTTGATTTCAGAAAAGATATCGCAGCTATTTTTATAACTGTATTTTTGAAAAAATCGCTATAAAAAAACGGAAAAAGAGGCTTTAACCGTTTATTTTTCACTTTTAAATATGATGAAATTAATTTTCTCAGTTTTTTCCCCTTCTATACAAAAATTGAAAAAACAAGCATGAAAGTTAATAGAATTTATGAACAATATAATCAATAATTTCTTGATTTTCTGTTAGTTGGTCATGCTGTGCATTACTTCCACTAACTATTTTTTCACTATAGCTGTCGATTTCTTTTTTATATATTTTACTACTTGAAAGTGCACTAGTCAGAGGAACAACGCCATCACTGTTATCTTTATAATTTCCGGCAATTGAAATCATTTTCAAGTTATGTGGGATTTTTTCTCTTTTATTTACCATCCGTTTTAACATATCTGTTTCAGTTAATGATGCTCTATCTGGATAAGGATTTGCTTTTGGATCGAGGTAATTATATGGTGTTCCTAGTGTAATAAGGTTTTTCATTTGTGAGGTTGGCTTTTGCGCTTCTTTTTCCAAGAAAATCGTCCAAACTAATCCTCCATTAGAATGTCCTAATGCATTATAAGCTTTGAAGGAATAGAGTTGATGGGCCTTTTTCATTGCTATTTCAGTCCATTCTGCTTGTTTGTCTACTCCTTTTTCGGAACTATCTGAGAAACTAATTACAATAAAAGGATTATTAGATTTTTTAGTCAACGAAGATGTATATTGTGTAGTACCATCGGTCTTAACATTAATTTTCAGGACATCTCTTTTTCCGACTTTCTTCATCAATTTATTCATGAAGCTATCAAATCGATCCCCGTTTGCTCCAGTTCCAGGAATTAGTATGAAAGGAACTTGGTTTTGAGCCGTTTTTTGTTCAGATTTGTATTTTATAGAGCCATAAGATAGTATCAGTGATAAAACAAGCACTAGTATCATCGTAATAATGATTATTTTTTTGTGTTTTATTTTTTCTACCTCTATTCATTTATAATATTAATATCATACAATTTTTTGATGTAAGCTTCTAATTTTAAGATTACATTTAATTATTTTTCACAAATTACTTCAAGAGCCTTAAAATTTTATGAAATCTATTGTATACATACTTGTATTATACGGCTTTTTAAAAAGGATGTCTAATTGTGTGATAATATCTAAAAATTTCGTAAGGTAGCTTAGTGTATCAGCTATTAATTTGAATTTTCTTAGACTCATCATTTCAATATTAACTTGATTATTTATGCAAGTTTTACTTGGAAGTAGTAAAATATTAGGATATAATCAAAGTATGAGAAAAACAGATAGAGATCCTCTTGCTTATGGTGCCGGGGTGAGAAGTGAGAAAACTCATAATAGGTAATCTGAACTTATCACTTTAACAGAAATAGTAAATTTTGCTGACGGATGTAAAGATGTCTAACAAAAGTTTAAAGACTTGAAAGATAACAAAAATGAGAGTGATAAATGAACTAAGAAGAATTGAAGACTCTTCTATAAATAATGATTGAGAACCCCAAAAAGAGGTTATAGAAGCTTTGAAAGGCTAGACGGTTAATTGTGAGCAGTTGGATACCTGACTTAGGTTCACATCTTATATATTTTTAAGTATTTTGAAAAAAGGAGAATAAAATGGGATTAATTTTAAAACGGGAGGAAATTGTTTCATTTCTAAAAGAAAAAGCAGTCTTTGATGGAACAGAAAAAATTATTTGGGCAAATATAAGTTCAGCACAGGGGGCCTATGTGGTAGTTGTATTCAATAAATCGGGAATTTTAACATTACCAATCACTCCAATGGGGAAAATAGAAGGAGATATAATCAGTATTCCTCAAGAAGAGATACAATCGGTCACTTTTAAGAAAGGTTTACTTGCTTATAAAATGGTTGTGACTACTAAAGATAACGAAGTTCCTGATTTTAGAGTCAATAAAACAATGATAGGGTATGGTGCGCAGAGAAAAGAACTAGGCTCACTTTTAGAAAAATATAAATAAACTTACAGACTACTTGTTTGAAAATCACAAAACGAATCACAGCTTTTGGACCTACTATGATTTTCATCACCGAAGCCTCTTTTGGAAAACGGTTAATGTTTGTCATAACAGGATAAAAATTATTAATCTCAGTAAAAATCAAATTTAAGAAATGAGTTTATTTGAAAGTGTTAGAAAAAATTAAATTAACAACTGGAGTGATAAATAAATTTATTATCATTTATATGTTTATCGGTGGTATATTGGGCGGGGTGTTGGGTTATTTTTTTGTAAAATTTATTTTGAAGTTTTAAGAATTTGTTACCCAGTCCTAGATTTTAGGAATACAAAATAAAAAGCGCTTGGGCGCGTGAAAATGAAAAATTAGGTGTTCCCAGTCACTAAAAACTGGGAGGGAGTATTTTATGAAAAAAATTATATTGTCTAGTTTTGCTGTTTTTTCTATCCTATTACTTTCGGCATGCTCAACTAATCAAGCACTTAAGTCCGAAAGTTCTAGTTCGAAAATATCGCAGAATGATAACAGCAAATATGATTCAGTTATTTCAGATTTAAAGTCAGAACTTGCAGATAAAAGCGAATATAAATGGGTGTTTAAAATTGAACACAATATCACTAATGCTGATATTTCTAAGGGAGTTATGATTAATATAGCTCCTGAGAAATATGATGATTCAAAAGAATTGAAAAATACTTATATTGAATTAGGGTTGGGGGACAAGCAATCTAAAAATAAAATTATTTTACTTCAAAAGTTAGTCTCAAAGGCTGCAAAAAAACTCCCTGATGATAATTCTGAAATTACGTTAGGCTTTAAAAGTGAACAAGAAAGAAAGGGAGTTGTTCCCATTGCCCGCTCGGTAAAATCTATGGATGCAGTTCCTATACATGAATAATTCAGGCTTTAGATATAAACTAATAAGGAAATGAGCTATGAAATTTTTAATTTTAATCGATAGAATTTATTCAAAAATAATGATATTCTTCTTATTGTTGGTCATACCCTTTACTGCATTTTCAGTATATCTTTACTTGAACTTACCGAATATCATACCTGTCCAATTTGGACTAAGGTTTGAGCCTAGTAACTGGGGAAACAAAGCAACTATATTTATATTTCCATTAATTTTTTTGATTCTACCAACTTTCATGTCAAGAAAATCAATATCTTCACAAGAAAAATTATTAACAAGTAGTGAATCAGCGGAAATAATTACTATAGTTATACTGACTTTCTTGCTAATTATGATGATAGGAGTTTACTATCTTTATTTCAAGATGTTATAATATAATTCACTAAATAAATTTTATGCCAATATCTGTCAGTGCTTAACAAGTATATTAGCAGGTATGCCCCAAAGTCAAGCTGATTAAAACCGCTTTTACAAAAGAGAAAGAATTTATATCATGAGAAAAGGTGACATCATCATATTATCTGATGGACAGAAAGCTACTGTTATATTTGGTGATGAATCAAATTATCAATATAGTTGTATCGTAAAATTAGAAGATGGGCAATTAATGGTCGTTGAAGAAAAAAATATTTCTCTGCCTTCGTTAAATTAATTCCTTTTGGGCCAAACTACTGATAAAATGCTTATAAAATATAGTTTTTGGCTTCATTTGTTATTAACCTTTGTTAATCTATTGCTTGAGATATTTTTGTAAAATGAAAGTACCTCAAAAATGTGCCTATCTGACAACCACAATAAAAGGTCAGTCTAACTTTGTTTGTACCTGGATATGTGCCAAAACTATCTTTCGATTTTATAAACCCATAGTTTAATTTCTATGTGTTTTTTTATTTATTAATTTAAAGATTTAGGAAAGAATAAAAATTAATATTACAAAAACAGACAAAATATAACTTTATGAAATAATTCGTGCGATTTCTGTTATAATATTAAATGAAGCAGATTTATCATCGCTTCTTGTTTAAAAATCAAGTGTCTGAGTTGATAAATTTGGATAAGAAGATAATAAGTGAGACTAGAAAGTGGATATTGTTGATCATTAGAAACTATGAGCCAAAAGATTTGGAAGAAATTATCAGGCTTTTTAAAAAGACTATTTTTGAGATAAATATTGCTGACTATGATTTAGCTCAAGTAGAGGCTTGGTCAAAAGTCGATAAGCTAAGATTTAATGATAATTTGTTGGCTACGAATTCAAGGCTTGTAGTTAATCAAGATGAGATAGTTGGTTTTGGTAATATTGATGATAGAGGTTATATTGATTTGTTTTACATAAGTGCAGATTATCAACGGCAGGGAGTTGGTCAGCAATTGTTAAAGGATTTGGAAAAAAGTTCTCAGGCTCTTATGTTTAGCGTTAATTCTTCGATTACAGCAAAAGCTTTTTTTGAAAAAATGGGTTATCAAGAATTGAAACAGAATCTTGTTTATTTGAGAGGACAAGAATTTATTAACTACACCTTACTAAAAAAAGCTAAATAATCTAAGCAAAATTTTTAATTTAAAGATTTAATCAAACTACGTGCAAGCGCTGAGCCACGATAAAAGCTGACAGGAGTTATTATTATGACAACGAAAACAGTCAATAAACATCTATTTGTCTGGTTGGGAAGTTTCCTATTTGGCGGACTTGGAGTCGATCGTTTTATGCGTGGACAAATTGGAGTTGGAATTTGTAAATTGTTATTCAACGGATTTACTCTTGGAATTTGGTCTTTAGTGGATTGGATTATAGCAATGGTAAAAGCTTACAGTACTTATAATGATACGGAAGATATTACTTTTATTAACGGGGGTTACTCTAGATAAAAGTAAGTCTCTTTAAATGTATTCTATCAGAACAATTACTGATTGATTTATAAATAAAAAAATAGATCCATATCATGGGTCTATTTTTTTATTTAATTCTTTTTATCTACCAAATCTAAAAGGAATTCATTGACACTTGGATAGATAGCTTCTTCACCAACCAGATTGATAAGTCCTGTTCTTCTAAAGGATTCTTTTAATTTACCATTCATTGAAGCAAAGACAATTTGGCGATTTTCTTCATGGAAAAGGCTATAAATATCAATTAGTAACTTAATGGAAGTGACATCAATCATTGGAACACCTCTTAGAGAGAGGACAATGTTTGTGTTTGTAGGAAGGGCATCAATGACCTGTTTTAGTTTACTGCTATTTAAAAAGAAAAGTGGGCCAGAGATATAAATGACAGTCCATTCGCTAAATACTTCATGATGATTTTGACTAATTCGTTCGGGTTCGATTTGAGAACTGTTAATTTCAATTTGGGAAATTTTTAAGATGAAAAGTAAGAAGCCAACGATGATTCCGGCTAAGATTGCAGTACTCAAATCAAAAATAACCGTAATAATCATAGTTACAAAAAACTCAATCATCCCACTCTTTAATTTATTTTTGAATAAGAAACGAATTGCTTCCCATTCATTCATTCTTAGGGCAGTCATGATAAGAACACCAGCAAGGGCACTGAGTGGGATGTGTGTCATAAATGGGGCAAACAAGAACATTGATAAAAGTAAAATGAGTGCGTGAATAATACCAGTTAAGCGAGTTTGCGCTCCAGCCTTAATTGCCACACTTGTTCGAGCGATTGCGGCTGTAGCTGGAATACCTCCGAAGAAGGGGATAAAAATGTTCCCAATTCCTTGAGCGACAAGTTCTTGGTTATTATCCATTGGATGGTTAGTAGCACGTCCAGCAGATGCTCCACATAGGAGACTTTCAGTCATTCCAAGGACGGTGATGCTTATGGCTGGAATAAGGAGGGTCTTCATATCTTGAAGATTTATTTCAGTTAAACGAAGATGTGCTTGGGGAATGAGTGTTGTAGGGATTTTTCCTACGACTGGGACATTTAATTTTAAAGCAAGGACCGCAAGGGTTGAAAGAAGGATAGCCAATAAAGAAGCTGGAAATTTTTTCCCCCATGATTTGGGATAAAAAATCATTAATAAAATCGTTAAAAGTCCAATAATTGTTGAGGGATAATCAATATGTAACCCTCCGATAAATTTCATTAAATCAAAAAAAGAACCTGTAAAGTGTTCAATCCCGAAAAAGTTTTTAATTTGTCCGCTGGCAATAATGATTGCAATTCCGGAAGTAAAACCTGTAATGACTGGAGATGGAATGAGTGAGATAAGGTTTCCTAAACGGAAAATACCAGCAAGTAAGAGAAAGATTCCAGCCATGAAAGTGGCTATAAAAATTCCATTCATTCCGTATTTGCCAATGAGTGATATTAAGATAGCGGCCATCGCTCCTGTTGGGCCTGAGATTTGATAAAAGGCGCCAGAAAAGGAACTAATAATTAGGCCCGCGACAATCGCTGTGATTAGTCCGGCTGCTGCCGTTGTTCCACTGGACACACCAAAAGCAAGGGCTAAGGGGAGAGCAACGGCTGCTACGGTAATTCCTGCCATCAAATCTTGCAAGAATTTTCGTCGATTGTAGTCTTTGAACTCTGAGTTAATAATACCTAAAAATTGTTTAATCATAATAATTCCTTTATTTTTTTATCACAATATTCTATGATAGCAGAGATAAGTGATCTAATCAAATAATTATCGGAATCGAAATAAAATCAAGATTAGATAGATTTCTTGTAATTAAAAAACCAGAAAATAAATTTATTACTAATATCTAATGAAAAACTGAAGAATAACTGTTAAAATAATGATAGAGATTTTATTAGGAGAGGAAGATAATGATAATTAAAACAATAAATTTAGAAGACTATAAAGAAGTTGCTGAACTTATTCGTGAATCTTTTAGTCAGTCAGAACATGGTTATGGTAATGAGGCTGAACTTGTTGATAAAATTCGTAATGAAGAAGGCTATATCAAAGATTTGGAAATTGTTGCTTTTGAAGATGGTAAAATCACGGGTCATGGGCTTTTAAGTGAGGTGAGTATTGTCAATCAGAGTCAGAGTTTTAAAGGTTTGGTATTAGCTCCTCTTGATGTTTTGCCTGCCTATCAAGGAAAAGGAATTGGAGCTGCAATACTATTAGAGCTTGAAAAAAGAGCCAAAATTTTGGACTATTCCTTTATCAGCATTTTAGGTCATGAAAGTTATTATCCTAGATTTGGCTATGTTCCAGCAAGTCAATATCAAATCCAAGCACCCTTTGAAGTTCCAGATCAGAACTTTATGATTAAAGAATTAATTGATGGTAGATTAGAAGGAAAATCAGGAGTGATTCAGTACTCAGAGGCCTTTAACTAAGGAGTAACTGTCTTTCAAACTCTTGGGGGCTGGCTTGATATTTTTGAGTCAAGATAATAAAAATTCTTGCATTTTGGTCTATAAATCGGTATAATAAGCTAGTAAGTTGGCCCGGTAGCTCAGTTGGTAGAGCAGTAGACTCTTAATCTATGGGTCCAGGGTTCGAGCCCCTGCCGAGCCATAAATAGTAAAAGCACTCTAATTTTAAAAATTTAGAGTGCTTTTTTTGCTGACAGGTTTGTCAGTAAAGTAAATAGTCTGAAAATAGTGTATAATATTGTCAAAAGATTTCTGTCAGTAGAACAGGATGGTAAGTAGAGGATGTTTTATGGATTTATTAAAAAAATTTAACCCTAATTTAGATAAAATTGAAATTTCACTCATTCGTCAATTTGACCAACAGGTTTCATCTATCCCTGATATTATCAAGTTGACGTTGGGAGAGCCTGATTTTTATACACCTGAACATATCAAGCAAGCAGGAATTGCGGCGATTGAAAATAATCAAAGTCATTATACTGGAATGGCTGGTTTATTAGAATTACGTCAGGCTGCTAGTGAATTTTTGTTAAAAAAATATGGTTTATCTTATGCTGCTGAGGATGAAATATTAGTCACTGTTGGAGTGACCGAAGCGATTTCTAGTGTTTTGCTGTCAATTTTAGTTGCGGGTGATGAGGTTTTGATTCCAGCCCCTGCATACCCTGGCTATGAGCCTTTAATTACGCTTGCTGGTGGTTCTTTGGTTGAAATTGATACCAGAGCTAACGATTTTGTTTTAACGCCTGAGATGCTTGATCAAGCGATTATTGAGCGTGAAGGAAAAGTTAAAGCTGTTATTTTGAATTACCCCGCAAATCCTACAGGAGTAACTTATAATCGTGAACAAATCAAGGCTCTAGCTGAGGTTTTGAAAAAGCATGAAGTTTTTGTAATTGCTGACGAGGTTTATTCTGAATTAAATTACACTGACCAACCGCATGTGTCAATTGCTGAATATGCCCCTGAGCAAACGATTGTTCTTAATGGTTTATCAAAGTCACACGCGATGACCGGTTGGCGAATTGGATTAATCTTTGCGGCGCGTGAATTAGTGGCACAGATTATTAAGACGCACCAATATTTGGTGACTTCGGCTTCCACTCAGTCTCAATTTGCTGCGATTGAGGCTTTAAAAAATGGAGCTGATGATGCCCTGCCGATGAAAAAAGAATATCTTAAACGTCGTGATTATATTATTGAAAAAATGTCAGCTCTTGGGTTTAAAATTATTGAACCAGATGGAGCTTTCTACATTTTTGCAAAAATTCCAGCTGATTTGGAGCAAGATTCATTCAAGTTTGCGGTTGATTTTGCAAAAGAAAATGCAGTTGCCATTATTCCCGGTATTGCTTTTGGTCAGTACGGTGAGGGATTTGTCCGCTTGTCTTATGCGGCTTCAATGGATGTCATTGAGCAGGCAATGGCAAGGTTAACAGATTATGTAACTAAAAAACGTGGCTGAGAAATCTGTCAGTAAAATTAAAATCACTGATGGCAATTGCAAGAGTTGTCAGTGATTTTTTTGATATAATGAAGTAACTTATTGAAAGGGGAAAATCATGCGTGATGCCGAAACTCAAGGTTTAGTACTTTATAGTCGTAATTACAAAGAAAAAGATAAATTGGTCAAGATTTTTACAGAGTCTTTTGGTAAGCGGATGTTTTTTGTCAAAAATTTTGGAAAATCTCCTTATGCCAGTTCCTTACAAGCTTTTACTGATGGAAAATTGACGGCAACAATTAATGACGGAGGATTTTCTTTTATCGAAGATGTCAGTGAAGTCGTTGTTTATAAAAATATTAGTGCAGATATTTTCATCAATGCTCATGCCTCTTATATCATAAGTTTAGCTGATGCAGCCATTTCTGATAATCAATACGACCCAGCACTTTATGGATTTCTAAAGCGAAGTTTGGAACTTTTAGACCAAGGATTTGATATGGAAGTCGTGACTAATATTTTTGAATTACAAGTTCTTCATCGTTTTGGGGTTTCATTGAACTTTTCAGAATGTGCTTTTTGTCATAAAACAGTAGGACCATTTGATTTTTCTTATAAATTTAGTGGCTGCCTTTGTCCAAGGCATTTCGATGAAGATTTGCGAAGAAGTCATCTTGATCCTAACGTGATTTATTTAATCAATCTTTTTCAAGAAATATCTTTAGATGAACTCAAAAAAATCTCGATAAAAGCAGAAATGAAAGCGAAAATTCGTCAATTTATTGATGGACTTTATGATGAATATGTTGGGATTCATTTAAAATCCAAAAAATTCTTGGACGGAATGTCTGGTTGGGCGGATATTATGAAATAAACCTGTGGATAAGTCGCTGGAAGTTCTGTCAGTAAATTTATCCACAGTGGAAAACTTAAAATTACTGACAGAAACCTCTAAATATTTCTGTCAGTAAAAAATGAGGAAAATTTATGGACTCAAAATCATGGGGAAGAGTTTTTCGTGAAATTCGCGAAACGAAAAATTTGTCATTAGCCAAAGTTGCAGGAGATTATGAGAATTCACCAAATCTTATTACTTCAAAGCAACAAGTTTCACGTTTTGAACTTGGTAAATCTGATATCACACTCACAAAAATTTATGATTTAGTTGAAAATATGGGACTTTCTTTTGAAGAATATCTTTATCATGTCAGAAATTATGATCTTCCGAGTGGACGAGCACTTTTTGAAGAACTTGGACGATTACAAGAACTTGATAATTTGCCTGAAATTGAAAAAATTTATCAAGAACTAGAAGTCAGATTTGCGGAAACTCAAAAACAAGCCGATTACTGGAATGCTTTAGAATACAAGTCATTTTTGGCACAAAAAAACTATAAATCTTATCAGATAAGTGAAGAGGAAATTCAATATATTAGTGATGACCTATTTTCCATATTGGAATGGGGCGAGGCTGAACTCTTTTTATTTAGCGAATTTATTTATTTTTTACCTGAAACTCTTGTTTTTGAGTTTTCAAAAGAGCTGATTAAACGGACAAAGTTTTATCGAAAAATACCAGAAAATAAAACTCAAGTCACCCTCGTTATTCGAGATTGTACCAATTATTTTATTGAAAAATCTCAGGTGGAGCAAGCTGAAATACTTCTAAATAGTTATGAAAAATTGATTGAAAGTCCGATTGTTGACGTTTATTCTCGTAAAGAGTATCTATTTGTTGAAGGAAATTATCAATTTTTGATTGGTAATATAGAAAAAGGAAATCAGATTTTTGAAAATTTAGCCATTATGTATGAAAAATTAGGTTATGACAACGCGGCAAGTTATATGAGAGAAAAGCGTCACAAATAAGTGACGTTTTTTCGTTTTGAAAAATGGAGTGATAGAATGATTTTAGACAAAATCATTTTTGTTAGAAAAGCAAAATTTGATTACTTATGAGATAGGATTAGAGTGAATGATATGCGACTTATTACTAAAAATTCAGCCTTTCGCTCGCTTTTTTTGTGTGGTGTCTTTAATACAACGGGGAGTAATTTATTTGCTCTCGCTTTTCTTATTTATGCTTCAACTTATCCTAATAGTAAGTTTTATATTTCTCTTGTGGCCTTATTTATGGTAATTCCCACGTTTTTTAATGCTTATATGGGTTATTTGGCGGACCGCACTAAGGATAAAAAGCGTGCGCTATTTATGACGTCTTGGATTCAGACAATCTTGTTTATCGGCGTCGCTTTTGCCATTGAACAACGTTCATTTTTTGTTTTTTTGTTCTGTATTCTGGTCAATTTGGTAGATGAACTCCTTGCTATGTATAAAGACGGCTTGGAATTACCGATTATGCAAAGTCGTGTATCATCAGATGATATTCAACCTGCTTACGGGTTAATACAGGGCGCAAGTTCTTTGATTGGAATTGTCGGAAAACCAATTGGTCTAGCACTTTTGGCTATTTTAGGAAATTCTTTTTCCATGTTGGCTCTGGTGAATGCTGGTTTGTACTTTATATCAGGAATAGTCTTATTTGAGAGTAGAAAATATCTGTACATAGAAGTTACAAAAAAACCTGACGGAGGAAAATTTCATTTTTCACTCAAGGAAACACTCTTGCAAATTATAAAAGTATTCAAAGTTGAGGGGACGACGTCAGCAATTTCTCTTATTATTATCATACTGATTATTAATTTTTCAATTAATGGAATTTTACCATTGATTGACCTAGCAATGGTGCACCACAATCCATTTGGTCATAACTTTGGATTGGCTGTTACTGTATTTAGCCTTTCATTTTCTTTAGGTGTCTTCATATCATCGTTTTTTATGCACGATTTTTTTCAAAAAAAGAACTTAAGCTTTATATTGAAATTAGTTTTGGGACTGCTTATCTTGTTTTCTTTATTCCTTATGTCTTTTGGACTCGTGTCTATTGCACTATTTTTCGCTATCGGATATTGTTTTGCTAAGGTTAATCCGAAACTTACAAGTATTATCTTTCAGATTATTCCAAAAGAAGATTTGGCGACCATTCGGGGAGGAATTTCAACATTTTTTGCAACAGCAAGTTCGATGGGAGTTTTAGTATTTGTGGCTTTGGCTAATCTTATTGGTCTTAGTTTAACTTTTTATATTATTGCTTTCATCTGTTTTATTGCTTTAATTAGTCCTACTTTTATAAATTTATTCAAAAAAAATCACTGACAGATTATTTCGTCAGTGATTTTTCTTATTTTAAACGTGAATTGGCAAGCCATCAGCCAATTCAGCTGTATCCATAATCGCTTCACCAAGTGTTGGGTGAGGTTGGATAGTCAATGAGATATCTTTAGAAGTCAAACCATTTTCAATCGCTAGTGACAAACCAGAGATCAAGTCAGATGCGCCAGGACCAACGATTTGAGCACCAATTAAGGCACCTTCTTTAGTTTCGGTAATCAAACGTAAGAAACCAGTGGTATCATTCATTGAAATGGCACGACCATTTGCAGCAAATGGGAACTTAGAGATCTTGACATCTTTACGGTCTTTAACTGATTCAGGCGTTTCTCCAACTGTTGCTAGTTCAGTTGTTGTATAAGCAACGGCTGGCAAAGCAACGTGCAAGTCCACGTCGTCTTCAGCTCCAGCAATGGCCGCTGCAGCAACTTTAGCTTGGAAAGAAGCTTTGTGTGCGAGCATTGGTCCAGGAACCACATCACCAATCGCGTAAATATGAGGAACATTAGTTGCATAAGAATCGTCAACTTCAATCAAACCACGGTCAGTCAATTTGACATCAGTATTGTTCAAGCCAATCAAATCAGTATTTGGACGACGTCCAACAGAAACGAGTAAGTAATCACCAGTTACTGTTTGTTCTTTTCCGTCAACTTCAAAAGTTAAAGTCACATCTTTATCGGTTTGAGTAGCTGATTTAGCCATCGCCGATGTAAAGATTTCAGAACCAGCAGATTTCACACGATTCGCAATGATATCAGACATTTCTTTATCAAAACCGTTTAAAATGTGGTCCAAGCCTTCAACAATTGTAATCTTAGAACCGAGCATGCGGTAAGCTCCACCAAGCTCAGAACCAATAACGCCACCCCCAACAATAATCAAATGTTTAGGCACTTCTGGAAGTGACAAAGCACCTGTTGAGTCAATAATACGACCACCAAATGGGAAAGATGGGATTTCAATAGGACGTGAACCAGTTGAGATAATTACATCGTTGAACTGCAAAAGTTGGAAACCATCTTCTTGTTCAACATTGATTGTATTGTTATCAATAAACTCAGCTGTTCCTTGAATTACATCAACTTTGTGTTTTTTAAGTAGCATTTTAACGCCACCTGTCAACTGGTTGACAACTTTATCTTGTTTCCATTTTTGGGCAGATTCCCAGTTTAATTTAACATTTCCGACAGAAAGTCCAAAAGGATTTTCACCCTTTTCTTCTTCCAAAGATTCTTGATAATGATGACCGATATTAATCAATGCTTTTGATGGGATACATCCAATATTTAAACAAACCCCACCGACATTATCTTTTTCAATAATCGTAACTTTTTTACCAAGTTCAGCCGCACGGATGGCCGCAACATAACCGCCAGGGCCTGAACCAATAACAACCAAATCAACTTCTGTTGCTTGTGCACCAACAACCATTTTTTATTCCTCTTTTCTTGTAAACTTCAATGTCAACTAGGGTTTACAACGTTGTAAACTTACTGACAGACTTGTCCTAAGAATTTTATTTAAAAACTATGACGGAAACTTATGAAAACGATATTTTTTCATAAGTTTTCTAATAAGACGATTAGCGAATGTCCGTTAGGAATTCGCGTGTAATGAATAGGGGATTCAGCACCATTCATTACATCGTATTAAATTTCCATAAGCATGAACTCAGGGTCAGCCAAAAGTGATTTCAAGTAGTTAAGTGATGTTTGACCCAACATACCATCAATCAAACGGTGGTCATAAGTCATAGACAATTTCATGTTTTGTCCTACGACAATTTCACCTTCACCATTGACAATTGGTTCTTTAACAATTGAACCCAAACCTAAAATCACAACATCAGAACCGTTGATGATTGGTGTAAACCAAGAACCACGAGCAGAACCAATATTTGAAATTGTAATCGTTGAACCTTGCATTTGTTGAGGTTTAAGTGTTCCTTCACGTGTAGCAGTCGCTAATTCAGCAATTTCTTTTGCAATTTCAAGGATTGATTTAGTTTCAGCTTCATGAATGACTGGGACATATAAACCAGTTGGGGCATTTACAGCAATCCCAAGGTTGACATGTTCATGATAAACAATTTCTTGCTTATCATAGTCAACAGAAGCATTAATTTCTGGGAACTTATGAGCAGTAGTTGCCAAGGCTTTAGCAACATAAGCAAGGTAAGTCAATTTGATATCTTGTTTTGCTGCTACTTCTTTAAAGACGGCGCGATGTTTAACAAGTTTAGAAACTTCCACTTGATCAAAGTTTGTTACTGGTGGAATATGAGTGTGTTGAGCAGTCATAACTTTAGAAACAACTTTACGAGTTGGATTCATTGCTTCACGACGATCTCCAGCCACAGATTTAACAGTTGGGGCTTTTTCCGTAGCTTTATCGGCTTTAGGCGCAGGTGCCACAGGAGCTGATTCTGGAGCCACAGGAGCGATTGGTGCAACGCTACCAGATTCAAAAGCTTTAACGTCAGCCAAAGTTGTATGCCCATGACGACCAGTTGCAGGTACTTGAGTTAAATCAATTCCCGCTTTACGAGCATAATGACGGACAGATGGCATAGCAAGAATATGTCCAGTAGAAGTTGTTTTTGTCAATGGCGCATCAGTAGGTGCAGCGGCTGCTTTAGGAGCTTCCGCAATTGGCGCAGGACTAGCAGCAGGAGCAGGATTACTTGAAGATTCACCATTTCCATTGTATTCAATCAAAGGAGCACCAACTTCTACAGTTGTTCCTGCTTCGACGAAAAGTTTTGTGACTTTTCCAGAGTAAGGAGAAAGAATCTCTTGCATGAGTTTATCGTTTTGAACTTCTGCAACAGGATCATCTTCTTTAATTTCATCGCCAACTTTAACGAGCCAGTTGGCAATATCGCCTTCATGCATTCCTTCACCAATATCAGGCATGGTGAAGATTTGAGCATTGCCAGAAGGAGCATCAGAACTTGCTGTTTCTTGAGCGGAAGGAGCAGGAGCAGCTGCAGCTGCAGAAGTTCCTGAACCGTCTCCATCAAACTCAACCAAAGGAGAATCAACTTCTACAGTTGTTCCTTCTTCAACGAAGAGTTTTGTTACAGTCCCAGAGTAGGGAGAGAGAATTTCTTGCATGAGTTTATCATTTTGTACTTCAGCAATTGGATCATCTTCTTTAACAACATCTCCAACTTTAACCAACCAGTTGGCAATGTCCCCTTCGTGCATTCCTTCGCCAATATCAGGCATTTTAAAAATCTCAGTCATAATCAACCACCTCTTTAACTTTATTCACGATATCTTCAGCTTTAACTGCCCAATCATTTTCCGCTTGTGCAAATGGGAAAATTGAGTCTGGACCAGTTACGCGTCCAATAGGTGCTTTAAGATTCAAGACAAAACGTTCTGAAATTTCAGCCATTACATTTGCCGCAATACCAGCGGTACGTTGAGCTTCTTGAACAACAACAACACGTCCAGTTTTTTCAACTGTTTTACCGATTGATGCGATGTCAAGAGGAGCAACAGTTCTAAGGTCAATAACTTCAGCTTTGATTCCATCTTTTTCAAGTTGTTCAGCAGCTTTGAGAGCAAGAGGAACAGTTCCACCATAAGCAATGATTGAAACATCAGAACCCTCTTTAGCGACGGCTGCTTGGTCAAGCGGTGTTGTGTAGTAACCCTCAGGAACTTCACCTTTTAATGAACGGTAAAGGTGGAGGTTTTCAAGGAAAATAACAGGGTCATTATTTTCAATTGATGCGAGTAGCAAACCTTTAGCATCCGCTGGATTTGAAGGCATGACCACACGTACCCCAGGGAGTTGTGAAAACAATCCTTCGATTGAATCAGCATGCATTTCAGGTGTTTTAGTTCCGATACCATAAGGCGTACGCACGACAATATTATTTGAACGAGTGTTATTAAAACGATAACGTGTCCGGCTCATTTGTCCAGCAATTGAGTCGAAAACTTCAAAGATAAAGGTCCCGAATTGGATTTCCATAATTGGGTGGAAACCTTGTGTTGCAAGACCAATTGCCATTCCACCAATTCCTGATTCTGCGAGTGGAGTATTGAAAACGCGGTCTTCACCATATTTTGCTTGAAGTCCGTCAGTGGCACGGAAAACCCCACCATTTTGTCCGACGTCTTCACCAAAAATGAGTGCATCTTTGTCTTTTTCAAGCGCCAAATCAAGCGCTTCTGTAATTGCTGCAATATAAGTTTTTACTGCCATTCTTATTTGCCCTCGCTTTCAAATTTTGCAATTTGTTCTGCCATTGCTTGGCTTGGCACTTCAAGTGTATTTTTAATGAAGCTTGAAATTTTTTGTTTTTCAACATTATTTGCTTTCTTGATATCAGCATCAATACGTGCATCAAGCTCAGCAACATAAGCTTCTTCTTTATCTGTATCCCAAAGTCCTTTTTCAGTTAAGAAATTACGCATACGGACGAGTGGTTCTTTTTTCCACCAAGCTTCAATATCTTCTTTAGTACGATAGCGAAGTGGGTCATCACCAGCCGTTGAATGGGGTTCAAGACGGTTTGTAATAGCTTCAATAACAACCGGACCATTTCCAGCTACTGCCCAAGCACGAGCTTCTTTAGAAGCAAGATACATGGCAATTGCGTCCATTCCATCAACAACGATAGACGGAGCGCCGGCAGCCCAACCTTTAGCGGCCAAATGAGGAGCAGCACTTTGTAGGCTACGAGGAGTCGAAATGGCAAAACCATTGTTTTGGATAAAGGCAACAAGTGGGGCTTTATAGGCACCAGCAAAGTTGATTCCTTCATAAGTGTCCCCTTGTGAAGAACCACCATCTCCAGTGTAAACGAAGGCTACAGCATCTTTTTTACGTTTTTTAAGTCCGAGTGCTACACCAGCGGCCTCAACGTATTGAGCACCGATAATAATTTGTGGAAACCATGAGTTTACAGGTTTACCATCATCAGTGGTATATTCATTACCAAGTTGATGTCCACGAGACCAAAGAAGCCCTTTCCAAATTGGCCAACCTTTAGCGTAGATTTGTGGCAAATCACGATAACCTGGGAAAAGCCAGTCTTCATCAGTGAAAGCAAAAGCTGAGGCCATTTGAGAAGCTTCTTGACCAGCGTGAGGTCCAAAGAATCCCATACGTCCTTGTTTAGCTAATTTCATTGAGCGAATGTCAACTTGTCGTGCAAAAAGCATGCTTTTAAAGAGTTCAACTAGTTTTTCATCAGAAAGTCCTGCACGTTTAAGACCTTCTTCGTCAACAATTTTTCCTTCTTCATTAAGAATTTGTAGCATTGGAAATGCGGTGTCTTGCAGTGATAGCTGCGCTTTGAAATCTAAGATTTGTTCTGAATTTGACATAATAGATTCCCTTTCTATTTTATGTGTCTATAATTAGAAATTTATCATTTTTTGGAGAAATTTCCTAAGGTTATGCTTGTGAAATAAGTTAGTCGACTCGATAGTCGGCTTTGAATATTTCAGAAAGTTCGGTATTTTGAATTGTTCCGAAATATTGCCCGTCCTTATTTGCTTCAAGGACTTGTAGGACAGCTGCGGGTTCAAATTCGACACCAATAAATTGGTCTTTAATATCCCGCCAGTCGCGAACCCCCAAGAAATCTCCTTGGAAATTAATTTCGGTAATTTTACCATTTTCAACATTGACTTGAATATCAATAGCTCCGCCGGTAAATTTAGCGTGGTTTTGGAAGGAGAACTTAGGTGATTCACCATAATTCCAGTCCCATGTAGCAAATTGTTCATCACGTATTTTTTTGATGGAATCAAGTTGCTCATCAGTTAAGACCAATTCGCCGTCTTTTCCTTCGTCAGTGAGGTAGTATTTCAAGGCTTCAATAAAGCTATCTAAGCTTAATTCATCAGGCGCAAAATCTTTAATATTTCCTACTCGAGCACGGACTGATTTGGCAGCTTTACTGACAAATTTTTCATCGGATACATTAAGCGAGCGAATCATAGCTTCAACATCGGTATCCCAAAGTAGCGTTCCGTGGTGCATGAGATATCCTCCTGCATAGCGTTGCGCATTCCCTGAAATCTTTTTGCCTTCAACTTCAAGGTCATTACGTCCGGTGATTTCTGCTTTAATTCCTACAGCATGAAGTGCTTCATACATAGGCTGAACAAACTTTTTAAAGTTTACAGAACCAGAATTTTCAACTGGAACAAAAAAGGTGAAACAAATGTTACCCTCATCATGATAAACAGCGCCACCGCCAGATACCCGACGAACAACTTGGACGTCATGACTGTCAATGTAGTCCTGATTTACTTCGGCAAAAGTATTTTGGTTGCGCCCAACAATAACCGCACGTTTGTTTTGCCAGAGAGCAAAAACAGGCTCAGTTGGCTTTAAGTTGTAAAGAAGCCAGCTGTCCATCGCGATATTGGTGTAAGCGTCTTGACCTAGATAGTTAATAAATTGCATATTTATGCATCCCTTCCAAATCCTTGTGCTTATTTTGTCAAATAAGTTTGACAAAATAACACGCACGATTTAATTATACCCTTTGTGAAACAAAATGTAAAGAAAAATGCTTCACGCTTACAATTGCTACACTATGTGATTTTATCTTCAAAATTTTGTGAAGTAGATATCATTTATGGACGAAAAAGCAGCCTATTTTGGCTGCTCTTGAATTTGTTGACGAATTTTTAAGGCTTGTTCAGGATAATCGGTAATGATTCCAGCTACATTTTGTTGAAAAGCTTTGCGCATTTCAGACTCTTGATTAACGGTCCAGAGGCGAAAGGGTCTATTAGAAGCTTTTAGAAGAAGTGGGTGCTTGAGTGCGTAATTTCTGCGGGGATGAATTCCGGTGATAAAGTCGGTCAATATGCCCTCTTGGCGTTTTTTTAAGTGTAAAATATTTTTTGTTAAATAATTTATTTCAATCTTAGGCTCAAGTTCGTGAATTCTTTTTAAGGACTGCAAATTAAAGGAGCTATAAATATAAATAAAAGGCCATTTACTCTCTGTCATTAATTCAGATAATTTTTTTTCAATTCCAGGATAGTTAAATTTATCGGTTTTAATTTCAATATTTAAATAACCGCTAAAGGATAAATCTGTCAGTAATTTTAATACTTCTGAGAGGCGAGGAATTTTTTCGTCAGCAAAATTAGGATGATACCAAGAGCCAGCATCAAATTTTTGTATATCAGCAGA
Organism: Lactococcus cremoris subsp. cremoris KW2; assembly: GCF_000468955.1. NCBI lineage: Bacteria > Bacillati > Bacillota > Bacilli > Lactobacillales > Streptococcaceae > Lactococcus > Lactococcus cremoris. Next base: position 51,805 of record NC_022369.1, read on the forward strand.
AGTCATTTTTCTAACTAAGCCTTTGCCGTTTGTTGTCCGGTCAATTTTTTCGTCGTGGATGACGATTAATTCATTATCAAGCGATAAATGGACGTCTAACTCGATTCCATCAGATTGAACGCGGATGGCTTCACGAAAGGCAGCAAGTGTATTTTCTGGATTATTAGATTTTGAACCACGATGCGCAAAAACTAAGGTTTTTGAATTCAAGTTTGGCTTGAGAGGTTGCTCAGTTTTGAATTTATTTACTCTTTTTTTATCAAGTTGAGTAAGTGTTTTATTGAATACACTGGATAAGAAATTCATCAGATATTGCCTTTCAATTTTTGAATTAATTTTGCTGACGAAGATTCAAAAAATCCTCTGACAAACTTGTCAGCAAATTTATAAATGAGATTCTTCATATTCTTGCTCGATTTCACTGACAAAAAGATGCATGATTTTATCGCGTTTCTCGCCCAATCGTTTTCCTTCTGTGGTATTCAATAAATCTTTCAACAAAAATAATTTTTCATAGAAGTGGTTGAGTGTTGAGTTATCTTGCTGAGCATGATAATCCTCTTTAGACTTATAGGTCAAAGGCTGATGATTTGGGTCATAAATAACTCTATTTTTTGCCCAACCATACTCAAGTGTACGAACAATCCCCCAGGCTCCCATCGCATCCAGGCGGTCCGCATCTTGGACAATCTGTCCATTCAAAGTCAGTGCTTTTTTTTCACTTAAATTACTTGAAAAACTCATGTTGTCAATAATCGAAAATATTTCATCACTAACTTTTTTACTTATTCCAATGTCATTTAAAAAATTGAGGACTTTTGTCTTTTGTTTAGGAACATCAGTCGTTAATTTTTCGTCATAAGTATCGTGCAAATAGCAAGCGGCAAGGACAAGCTCAGAATCTGCTGATGGTTCTGTCAGTAGAATTTTTTGAGCAAGATTCACAACCCGCTCGATATGATCAAAACCGTGTCCATCATTGCTACCACTATGAATTTTTCGCGCAAAATTGGCAATTTCTTCTAATTTATTCATGAATTTCATTATAACAAAAAAACGACTAGAGCCGTCTTTTTGGTTTTTATTAAGCTTTCTTTCCGGATTTGAAGAAAGCAACAATGAACAGAATTCCTGGAATCAGGCTTCCTGACCCGAAAATTGCAATAATCGCAACAATGAGTAAAACCATTCGCCAAGTTGCATCTTCTAAGCGACTTGCAGCATACCAACTCAAAATCACAAGAATAAGAAGAGGAATGACTGAAAATACACCACGTGCTCCAACGTTTGCAAGAATCACGAGATGAAAGAATTTAGTAAATGTGTTCAGACTTCCAGCAATAAAAAGGAAAATAAAATAAATCGTTTGTAAAATATTTCCCACTAATGCATACCTTTTTGCACTTTCCATAAGTAGAACCTCTTTGAAATTTTATAGTCTATTAAACAAGATTAATATAGCAAAAAATAACATAAATTTCAATAAGGTGTCAAAATAATGAATTACCTAAAATAATTGATTCCCATTGCATTCTTGACTTCATCAAGCGTTTGGCTAGCTACAGCTTCGGCTTTTAAAGAACCAGCCTTGAGCATATCGTAAACATAATCCATATTTTGCGCAAATTCAATACGTCGTTCGCGAATTGGTGAAAGTTCACGTTCAAGCACTTCAAGAAGGAAACGTTTTGTCTTCACATCGCCAAGACCTCCCGCTTGATATTGAGCTTTCATTTCGGCGATTTGTTCAGCATCTTCAGCTTTACCGAAAACATCAAGATAATGGAAGACCATGTTCCCTTCGATTTTACCAGGATCTTCCACTTTGATGTGGTCAGGGTCAGTATACATTGACATGACTTTTTTCTTGAGTGTATCCATGTCATCAGCAAGGAAAATTCCGTTACCGAGTGATTTAGACATTTTGGCATTTCCATCAAGTCCAGGCAAGCGACCGGCTGCTTCATTCTCAGGGTAAATTCCTTCTGGTTCAACCAAAATATCAGTATGGTAAGCATTGTTGAATGAGCGAACAATCTCGCGTGTTTGCTCAATCATTGGTTTTTGGTCATTTCCGACTGGGACATGAGTGGCTTTGAAAGCAGTAATATCAGCAGCTTGAGAAACAGGGTAAACCAAGAATCCCGCAGGAATTGATTCCCCAAAAGCTTTTTGGGCAATTTCTGTTTTTACAGTAGGGTTGCGTTCAAGTCGAGCAAGTGAAACTAAGTTCATATAATACATTGAAAGTTCAGCTAATTCGGGAATTTGACTTTGAATAAAAATAGTTGATTTTTCAGGGTCAAGACCTGCAGCTAAATAGTCAAGAGCAACATCGCCGACTGATTGACGAATAAGTTCAGGGTCTTTGGCATGGTCAGTCAAAGCTTGTTGGTCAGCTAAGAAAACAAACATATTGTATTTATCTTCATTTTGCATCTTGACACGATTTTGTAGGGAGCCAACATAGTGGCCAATATGAAGTTTTCCCGTTGGACGATCGCCGGTTAAAATAGTTGGTTTTGTCATTTTTTTCTCCTTTGTAGATGAGTTTAGTTTGTTTATTTGAACAGTGTAAACTGGTTTACACCTAATAAAAAAATAAAAAAAAGCACCCGTAGAACTATAAAAAGTCCTACGGGCGCTTTTGAGCGCGGTGCCACCGTAATTTTAAAATCAAATGATTTTCTTAAGACCTGTCAGTAAACAGGTTGCTGTGTAACGGAAGCGGCCGTGATTCATTATTTTTTTAAATCAAATTCATTAGTTAATAACAAGCCCATTCACCTTGCTGAAAACGTTGGTTTACACAACCACCAACTTCCTAGAGATTTCAAAATCAAAGTTACTTTCTTGTTGTAATAAATTTTACACTTTTTGACTAAAAGTGTCAAACTAAAAAAGTAGAAAATCAATTTCTTGAATTAGCAAAGGCAAAAAGCTATACTCAGATTAGAGTAAAGATTTAAAAATAAAACATAGGAAACTCAAAATAGAAGGATAGCAATAGCTATTTTAGGAGGAAAATATGGCAAATATATCAAAAGCATCAGCACATTGGGAAGATACCCTAGAAAACGGTTTTGGAACAATTTCGGCAGAAAGTTCTCAAATTTTTACAGAAACTCCTTATAATTTTAAGGCTCGTTCTGAAAGTCAAGCGCACATCACAACTCCAGAAGAACTCTTAGGTGCCGCTCATGCTGCCTGTTTTAGTATGGCCTTTTCAATGGTTTTGGGGCAAAAAGGCTTGGTAGCAAAAAGTATTGACACAACAGCGGGTGTCACTTTTGAAACGACAGCAGACGGTCCAGCGATTACAAAAATTAAATTAACTAATCATTCGGTAATTCCCGGAATTTCTGAAGCAGATTTTCAAGAAATTGCAAAGATTGTGAAAGAAAGTTGTCCAGTTTCTAAGGCATTAGCCGCTGTAAATATCGAACTCGAAGCTACTTTGGGATAAGTTCTCTTTGAAATATTAATCTAAAAACTAAGTTATCTTAAATGGCTTAGTTTTTTTGCTTATACTGGGGAAATAATGAGAAAAAAGGTGAGCTTTCTGATATAATTTAACTAATAAAAATTTTAATAAAGTCTTGTCTTATTAAAGTAAGAGAGGTTTCGATGAAAGAAAATAAATTATTATCACCGGCTGCCATTTTTTTGTTGGGAGTGAATTCCATAATTGGCTCAGGTATTTTCTTACTTTCTGGAAAAATATATGAAGACGCTGGGATTTGGAGCTTGCTAGCCATTTTATTTGCTGGTCTATCCATTTTTGTAATTGCTTTTGCTTATGCAAATATGAGTAAGATTTACTCAAAAAATGGAGGAGCTTTTGTCTATGCCAAAGAAACATTTGGGCGCTTTCCGGGTTTTATTGTTGGAATGGTGACTTGGTTATTGGGGACAGTGACATTGGCAACGGAAGTTTCGGCCTTGCTCACAGCCTTGAAAATGATTTTACCGAATCTTAATAGTCGATTAATTGGCTTGATTATTATTTTAGCTCTGGGCTTGATTTCCTATTTTGGAAGTTCAATTATTGCTGGTTTAGATAATCTGACCTCATTTGTGAAAATATTATTGGTTCTTGTTTTTGTTTGTACTTGTCTTTGGTTAGTGCGTGCTGTTAATTTTACAAGTCCACATTTATTGACTGTCTCATCAGCAAATTTAGGTGGTTTCAAAGGATTTTTATCAGCTTATGGAACAGTTTTCTTCTTTTTTACAGGATTTTCTTTTTTACCGGTCAATGCTGAAAAGATGAAAAATCCAGCGAAAAATTTACCTAAAATGATGGCACTTGTGATGCTCACTTGCTTAACTGTCTATTTGATTATTCAAGCAATTACAATTGGAGCACTTGGTCCTGAATTGACTAAAACATTGGTTCCAGCGGCAACGGCTTTTAGTAGAGTTGTAGGGGCAATCGGGATTCCACTCTTTGTCATTGGGATTTGTTTTTCAATTTTTGGTGTGATTGTAGCAACTACGTTTAATACACCAACTATCCTAGCAAGTTTAGCTCAAGCACATGAAGATGTTCCAATGTTTGTTGCGAAAAATAATCGCTTTGGAACACCAAGTTGGGCGATTATTTTGACGACACTGTGTGCCATGGGACTTTTTCTAAGTGGTAACTATGTTTTTCTGAGTGGTTTAACCGTATTTATGAGTTTTGTTCAATATTTATCAACCGGTCTTGCCAATATTAAGAAAAAATTCCTGTGGATTGGAATTGGTTCAGTACTTTTTTCTCTTGTTTTACTGACAAGTTTTACTTTGTCTGTTCTACTTTTAGGTCTAGGAATAATAATTTTATTAGTGATTATTTATTTTGTAGTCAAATTAGATGATGATGAACGTGAAAAATGGCTTAAAGAACATCAAGAAAAATCAAAAGCTGCGGATGTTAATACTGTTAAGCGTTTATAAGTGCTGTCAGTAATTCTGAAATTACTGACGAACATTTTTAAGAATTTGTCAGTAAAAAAACTCGGTTTCCCGAGTTTTTTTATTTGTCCATATTTTCAAAATGTTTGACTAACTTACCAGAAACATCTGACTCTAACATTTTGTGAATTTGTTTCAAAGCAGAGGCAATCGCCAATTCACTTGAATTTCCGTGAGCCTTGACTACCGGTGCTTTAAGTCCAACAAAAGCAGCTCCACCAGCCCCATCTGTACTCATCAAATCTTTAAGTCCAGACAAAGGTTTTTTGATTAGAGCTCCACCGATTTTAGTGGTGACACTTCCGGCCATGATTGCTGATTTTATTTCTTTCATGAGAACAGTCGCTGTACCTTCGATTGCTTTCAAAATGGCGTTTCCCGTGAAACCATCAGTTACTACAACGTCAGCTCCACCAGAGAGTAAATCACGTGATTCAATATTTCCAATAAAATTAATTTCAGTCATTGCTGACAAAATTTCATGTGCTTCTTTGACAGTTGGCGAACCTTTAGATTCTTCTGAACCATTTGAAATCAAAGCTACTCGTGGTTTTTCGATTCCGCGAACATTTTCAGCGTAATAAGAACCCAAAATGGCAAAATCAACGAGATGATGTGCAGTATTTTCAGTATTTGCCCCTAAATCAAGCATATCAAACCCACGTCCATCAGCCGTTGGTAAAGTTGACATCAAAGCTGGTCGTGAAACTTGTTTAATTCTCTTGACTAACATTAATCCAGCTGTTAAAAGAGCGCCCGTTGAGCCCGCAGAAAGGACAGCATCGGCTTCCCCTTTTTTCACAGCAGTCACTGCCCGAACGAGTGAACTGTCTTTTTTTGATTTGATGGCAGCAACCGGATCATCATGAAAATCGATGACTTCAGTGGTTTCAATAATTTCAATAGCTGTTTCATCATCTAAAAATTGACGAATTTTTGCCCCATCTCCGTAGAGTTGGAAGGTAACATCAGAAAGTTCTTTCTTTGCCAAGTTTACACCTTTGACAATATTTTCGGGAGCAAAATCTCCTCCCATTGCATCAATTGCAATTTTCATATTTTTATTTTCTCCAAATCAAATAATATCTCATTAAAATTATAACAAAAAAAGTGACCAGATAGTCACTTTTTTTCACAATAGATAATCTATTGAAGAAATTTACTGCTCATTTAAAATATTTTCAATTTCAACAAGGACAGCATCTTCGTCATTAGAAAGAATGACTTTGTCAGCCAGAGCAAGAATTTCAGGTGCTGCGTTGCTGACAGCAAAAGAAGAACCAGCGTATTCAAACATTTCCAAATCATTCATTTGGTCACCAAAAACAGCTAAATTTTCAGGGAGCCAATTAAAATGTGCTAGTAAATGTGCCAGACCTGAGGCTTTTGAAATTCCATTTGGTACGATATCAATACTAGTAAAACCAGTCGTTGTCGCCCTGACAAAAGAAAGACGGTCAGTAATCCATTGCTCACAGTCCCGAACATGGTCCTCAGGAAAGTTTGTGGTAACCTTGAGAAGCTTGTCATCAATTTCATCTAATTGGTGATAAAGCTGACAGTTAGGATAGTAAAGTTTGGCATGCGTCAGGTATTCTTTAGAAATTCCTTCAGGGTAATAAGCTCCTTTGAGACCAGAAATCAGATAATCACTTTTAGGACTGAATGGCATTTCTTGCAAGTCATCAATCAATTCTTGCGTTTGGGCAACAGTCAAATCTTTGGCAAAGAGGATTTCTCCTTTATAAGCAACGACGCCACCGTTTTCGGCGACAAAAGCCATCTGGTCTTTATATTCAGCAAAAACCTCTGTTAAACCAAGTAAAGAACGGCCAGAAGAAGCGGCGAAAAGAAGATTTCTATCTTGAATTTCTTTAATTAGTTCCGCAAGTTTTTTGTGATTATAAGAATGGTCATTGCGCAGAAAAGTTCCGTCCATATCTGTAGCAAAAAGTTTTAAGTTTTTAGTCATGACTTCTCCCTAATTCATTGATGATGTACCAATGAATGAAAATTAGTTCTGTCAGTAAATTTTACTAACAAGAAATGTCAGCAAAGCTGTAGTTCATTTATGTGTAACTCAAGCGTTTCCCGAGGGTCGCGCCTAATTAGTGACAGAACTCCCAGCAAAGCTGTCAGTTGTTTTATGTGCAGCTAAAGCGTTCTCTGAGGGTCGCGCCTAATTAGTGACAGAACTCCCAGCAAAGCTGTCAGTTCTTTTATCTACAACTAAAACGCTCCCATAGGTCGCGTTTTACTGACAGAGCTGTAAACTTGGTTTACACAAGAGTGTAAACGATTTGAAAAGTAGTAATAATTGCTGACAGAATGGTCAGCACCAATAATTAATCGGCCCAGAGTTCTTTAACTTTTTCTTGAACTTCCGAATTATCTAAGAAGTCGTCATAAGTTTCACCGATACGATCAATAACACCAGATTTACCAAGAACAACGATGTGGTTGGCAATGGTATTAATAAATTCATGGTCATGTGAAGCAAAGAGGATTGAACCTTTAAATGATTTCAAACCGTCATTAAGCGCAGAAATTGATTCCAAGTCCAAGTGATTGGTTGGGTCATCAAGAACAAGCACATTAGCACGTTGAAGCATCATTTTAGAGAGCATCACACGAACTTTTTCTCCCCCTGAAAGGACGTTGACAGCTTTCAAAGATTCTTCACCTTTGAAAAGCATACGTCCAAGGAAGCCACGAAGATACGTATTATCGTCTTCTTCTTTTGTCAATACAAATTGACGCAACCAGTCAAGGATTGGTTCATTTGAATCAAAATCTTTGCTGTTATCTTTAGGAAGATATGAACGAGAAGAAGTTACTCCCCATTTAATATCGCCAGTGACTGTCCAGTTATCTTCCACATCATCCATCAATGCACGAAGTAATGTTGTTTGTTGGATATCATTTTGACCAATGAAAACTGTTTTATCGCCAGGATTTAAGATGAATGAAATGTTTTCAATAATCATTTCTCCATCAATCGCAACTGAAAGATTTTCAACACGGAGCAAGTCATTTCCGATTTCGCGTTCTTGTTCAAAACCAACAAATGGGTACTTGCGTGATGAAGGAACGAATTCTTCAACTTCAATTTTATCAAGCATTTTTTTACGTGATGTCGCTTGTTTTGATTTAGAGGCATTGGCAGAGAAACGAGCGATAAACTCTTTCAACTCAGCAATTTTTTCTTCAGCTTTACGATTTTGGTCGCCTTGCAAACGAAGAGCGAGCTCAGAAGATTCTTTCCAGAAATCATAGTTCCCTGGGTAAAGTTTGATTTTACCGTAGTCAAGGTCAGCCATGTAAGTACAAACATTGTTCAAGAAGTGACGGTCATGGGAAACGACGATAACGGTATTTTCAAAATTAATCAAAAAGTCTTCAAGCCAAGCAATCGCTTGAATATCTAGTCCATTGGTTGGTTCGTCAAGAAGAAGGACGTCAGGTTTACCAAAAAGGGCTTTAGCAAGAAGAACTTTCACGTGTTCGCCAGAAGTCAAATTAGCCATCAAATCCGTATGTTGTTCAGCTTTAATACCGAGGTTTTGCAAAAGACGAGCAGCGTCAGCTTCGGCTTCATAACCGCCCATTTCGCCAAATTCGGCTTCAAGTTCAGCAGCTTTCATGAAGTCATCATCTGTTGCGTCAGGATTCATGTAGATGGCATTTTTTTCTTGATTAATGGCGAAAAGTTTTTCATTCCCCATCATCACAACATCAAGTGGTGTTTGATCTTCATAGTCGTAGTGATTTTGACGAAGAACGGACATCCGCTCATTTGGCCCCATTGAAATATGACCTGTTGTGGGTTGAATTTCGCCGTCCAAGATTTTCAAGAAAGTTGATTTACCGGCACCATTGGCACCAATTAAACCATAACAGTTTCCCGGTGTAAACTTGATGTTTACTTCGTCAAAAAGCTTGCGGTCAGAGAATTGTAATGAAATATCAGATACTGTAAGCATTATTTTTTCCTTTTTACTGATGAGAAAAATCTCAATTATTTTTCGATAAAGTAGTTTGACTACTTTTGTGCTTAAAAATAAGCATTCTGCCCTTATTTTATCATAAAAGTTGGACTTTATAAAGCCCATTTTTCTAAGAGCTATCGACGAAACTGTCAGTAAAATTAACTATTTTTTGAGTTCTAGCAATATCCTATCAGAGTGAAAGGATATTTCTAAAAAAATGAGGCAATTTTAGTTTCGATTCAGTGTAATTTTAGCAATACTTAAGCAAGCCACATTATAATGTACTTATTCCAATAAAATTTTTCATAAAGTTTACTCCTAAACAAAAGAATGAGCGGCTGGTTACCGCTCATTTTTTTATTTTTAGGTTAGCATTTAAAGAAAATGATAATGTCAGTTGTTTTAAGATATAAAACAAATTGACATTTTCGTAAAAAATTAGTAAAATTAGTGTGTTTAAATAAAAAAGACTTAAGACCTAAGGAAGAAATTTTATGAAAAAGAAAGTTTATCGTAATACTGCTGCTTTTAAATTATTGGCTTGGGGATCATTTGCCCTTTTTGTTATTTTGATTCTTATTGGTTTGTACACCCTAAAAGAGCCACTCATGGTTAAAGGCTATTATTTAATGGGAACTGTTGGAGTTATCTCATCAGCATTCACAATTGCAAAAGTAACTAGAGATGACCAAGAAGATGATGAACGTTATAATGAAATGTTTCGAGCAGTTAAACAAGAACAAGAATAGAATAAAAGCCCTTTAAAGGGCTTTTTAAATTTCTGCTTATTTTTTTAAATCTTATATCTCGGGAAATTAATATATTAACTTTTTATTGAATGACTACAAAGTCATACAGTTGATAGGCTTAGGCTTTCTTTTTAGCGACACGATTAAGCATAAAAGTAGCCAGTCGACTGAATAATCTTGGATGAGCTCGCGCAATATGAACGACTGCTCGATCACCAAATGAGTTGAAATAACGACGTTTTGGATTTTGGTCAGTTGCCGCTTTATAGAAAAGTTCAGCAAGGTCAAGTGAAGTCGCCCCCACGGAAGCATTACCAGAAAGTGCGTCTTGTATCTTTTCAACTAATGGTTGATAAAAACTATCTTTTTTCAAGTTTTTCAGCGCATTTCCTATAGCAATTTCGCCCCAGCTGGACGCAGTTCCGCCAGGTTGTATAATGATTGATTGTGCACCAAAGTCCTTGATTTCAACATCCAGTGCATCGCTCCATTGTTGAAGAGCAGCTTTTGTTGCATGATAATAACTTCCCAAAGGCATATACAAATCGCCACCAATAGATGAAATATTAATAATTCGCCCAGATTTTTGAGCACGCATCGTAGGCAGAACAAGCTGAGTTAGCTCCACAGCGCCAAAGAAATTCGTTTCAAATTGCTTACGGACATTTTCCATTGGAATTTCTTCGGCTGGACCAAACTCACCATAGCCAGCATTATTGATAAGTACGTTGATTTGCTGTGTTTGTTTCAGGATTTCAGCGATAAAAGCATGATTAGAAGCAGAATCTGTGACGTCAAGTTTTAGCCCGACAATATTTTGATCGGTCGGAATCTTTTCGACACGTCGAGCACCAGCGAATACTTTCCAACCTTTACTTGCAAAGACTTTGGCTGCTTCATAGCCCATTCCATTAGAGGCTCCTGTGATGATAACTGTTTTCATAATATTTTTCCTTTTTTAGTTAAATGAACGTTCATTTATTTTTATTTAATGATTATAACTGAATAAGCATTCACTTGTCAAGTATAAAGTTTTTTTAAAAATAATATATTTTTTTACGATAAAAATAGACTTTAAATTATAAAAAAACCTCTAAAATTTTTAGAGGTTTTTCTTAATGGCATCAACAGAAAGTTCAATCATTTGTTGGATTTCAGCATCGTCAGGTTGGGTACCCATCTGTGCATGGTAAAGTAAGTTATTCATAATTCCGCCTGCAGTCCAACTGATTAGAAGATGTTGGGAGAGAGGTTTAATTTTACCAGAGTCAAGAAGACGATCATAAAGTGCGACGATGACCTCGGCCCGTTTATTTGAATAAGCAATACCATGAGGAGCTATTTCACTTGGATTTTCAAGGGCTGCCCGCATAAAGATAGCATGTTTGGGATAAGTTGTCCACTTGTCAATAAGATGTCTAAGTAATTTTTTGAACTGTTCAAGTGGGTCAGAAACAGAGAGGATAATTTCCTCTTGCCCCTCATCCAGAATATCTTTAACTCCAATCAAAATTTGACTTAACATATCAGCTTTATCTTTATAATAGACGTAGATAGTTGCCGGACTAACACCGGCTATTTTAGCAACCTTAGCAATTGAAAGTCCGACCAATCCTACTTCCTTGGTCAGTTGAAAAACAGCTTGTGTGATTGCCTCTTTTTTATTTTCATCAATTTTTCTCATACTTATATTTTAAGTAAATGAACATTCATTTGTCAAGTCGCTTAGATTTTAGTTTCAGTAAAGTCAAAATTTAGCAATATTTAAGAGAAACTTACTATACTATATTTATTCCAATAAAATTTTTCATAAAAGTTTACTCCTAAACAAAAAATGAGCGGCTGGTTACCGCTCATTTTTTTATTCTATTTCAACTTTTTTGTAGACTTGAAAGATTCATAAGATAAACAAAGAGTAGGATTGAAAAGCAACTTCCTAAAAGACTTGTCAAAAAGAATCCTAAACCTAGTGTACGCCAAAGTCCTATAAAAGTTTCTGGCGATAGGGCCAATTTTAAGGAAACACCAACAAATATTCTTCCTAGAACGACTTCTAAAAACAAGTCATAAATATAAAGAAGCATAAAGCTAAAAGAGAGAAAGGGAGTAATTTTCCATTTTCGTAAACAAGACAAGATTATCCAAAGAAGTAATAAAATTAGGAGGGTACTCGTCACTGGTTTTTGCACCCAAAGATAGAAAAAATAATTTTCGCGACTTTTTGCTAAATCAAAATTAGTACCGAATTTTATTTGATTGATTGTAGCAGGTAAAAACATTGCTCCAATCCAAAAAAGGAAGACCAGACAAATCTGCCAAAGTTTAATTATGTTTTTTTGTTTATTATCAGTCATCATCAACCTCTAATTCTTATTATCAGTAAACATTTGTTTTGATTATATGATGACTAGAACAAATGATATAAACATCAAGAAGCACCGAATTCTAATATTAGTCTGTAAAATATCGAATATACAAAATCAAGTTTCAGTTTAGCCCAATTTTAGTAAAACTTAAGTGAGTTTCACTATAATATACTTATTCCAATAAAATTTTTCATAAAAGTTTACTCCTAAATAAAAGATGAGCGGCTGGTTACCGCTCATTTTTTTATATTTTTTCCAATGCTTGTTCTAAATCAGCTATCAAATCAGTCACATCTTCAATGCCGACTGACAAACGAATTGTTCCTTTAGAAATTCCTGCACTAGCAAGTTCTTCATCATTGAGTTGTTGGTGAGTGGTTGAAGCAGGATGAATAGCAAGTGATTTTGTATCTCCAACATTGGCCAAAAGGGAGAAAATTTCGAGATGGTCAATCAGGTCTCTCGCTTTTTTCTCGTCTTTATCCTTGAGTTCAAAGGTAAAGATAGAGCCAGCATCTTTCGGATAATATTTTTGATAAAGCGCATGGTAAGCATTAGATTCAAGCAGGGGGTGATTGACAAGTTCAACTTTCGGGTGTTTGTCTAAGAAATCTACAATCTTTTTAGTATTGGCAATATGACGTTCAACACGAAGTGAAAGTGTTTCGAGTCCTTGCAAGAAAAGCCAAGAATGAAAAGGTGAAAGGGCTGCCCCCGTATCTCTTAGTAAAATAGCTCGGATTCTTGTTACAAAAGCAATTTCACCCAATTCGGCGAATTTAATGCCATTGTAGCTTTCATCGGCTTGTGTAAAATCAGGAAATTTCCCATTGGCCCAATCAAAGTTTCCACCATCAACAATTACCCCGCCAATAGAAGTTCCGTGACCACCAATAAATTTTGTTGCAGAGTGAACAATTACATTAGCGCCGTGTTCAAAAGGTTTAAAGGTTACAGGAGTAGTAAATGTGGCATCAACAATGACAGGAATGCCATGTTTTTTAGCGATTGCACCAACAGCATCATAATCAATGACGTTATTTCCAGGGTTACCTAGCGTTTCATAATAAATAGCTTTGGTCTTTTCATCAATCGCCTCTTCAAAATTCTTCGGGTCATCTGGATTGACAAATTTAGTTGTAATTCCGTATTTTGGTAAAGTCCCAGAAAAAAGATGATAGGTTCCACCATAGAGTGTACTTGCAGAAACGATATTGTCACCGACTGTAGCGATATTCAAGATGGCATAGGTAATAGCTGCTGAGCCAGAACCAACACCAAGGGCTGCACTCCCACCTTCAAGAGCTGCGATGCGTGCTTCAAAAACATCATTAGTTGGATTACCCAAACGTGAGTATATGGCCCCTGGGTCTTGTAGAGCAAATCGTGCCTCAGCATGATCTGAATTGTTAAAGACAAAAGAAGTGGTTTGGTAAAGTGGAACAGCGCGTGCTCCTGTCACTGGATCAGGCTCTTGTCCCGCATGAACTTGCAATGTATCAAATTTATAATTATGATCAGTCATATTTTTTCTCCTATTTGAAAAGTTTAAGATTAGAATTTAAAATACTTATTGATCACATTCGTTGATTATTCGTCAGCAATTCTTGTACCATAGCTTTCTCCTTTGTGCTATAAAACTTATTATCATTATAAGAGATTCAGAAAATTCTGGTTATAGAATTTTTAAATAGTACTGATAGAACTTTTAAAAGTAGAAAAAAGCTTGAAAATTAAAGAGATAATAAAAAAACAGCTCTTGGAGCTGTTTTTTTATTAATGATTATGTTTTTCAAAATAGCGCATAGTTATAAGTAGGGCTTTTCGGAAAATTTTGGGATGTCTACGAGCCACATTCACCATGAATTTATCACCAAAGGCGTGAAGATATCGAAGACTCGGCTTGAGCTCCGTTGCTGCTTTATAAAAAACTTCGGCTAAGTCAGAAGCCTTGGCACTATTTTTCATAAAACGGTCAAGTCCAGAAGCAACAGAATTCACAAGAGGTTGATAAGCCGAATTTTCACTCATGTTCTTTTTGGAATTTTCTAGTGCGATATTTCCCCAGCTTGATTGAGTTCCTCCCGGTTGTACACAAACGGAACGAATACCAAATTGAGCAACTTCGAGGTCCAAAACATCTGACCATTGTTGAAGGGCTGCTTTTGTAGCATGATAGTAGGCACCAAGTGGCATATAGACATCGCCACCAATAGATGAGATATTAACAATGCGTCCATAATTTTGGGCTCTCATCGTTGGTAAGATGAGTTGAGTTAATTCAACAGCTCCAAAAAAGTTAGTTTCAAACTGCTTACGAATCTTATCCATTGGGATTTCTTCGGCTGGCCCATATTCTCCATAACCAGCATTATTGATGAGCACATCAATATGGCCTGCTTCATCTAAAATTTGTTTAACAAAGGCTTTATTGGAGTCAGAGTCTGTAACGTCAAGTTTAATCGCTCTAATTTTTTCACCATCTTGGGGAATTTTGTCAACTCTACGCGCCCCTGCATAAACTTTCCAACCACGTTTGGCAAAAAGTTTAGTAGCTTCAAAGCCCATTCCGTTTGAAGCACCAGTAATTGCAACAGTTTTTTGTGTCATCTCTTTACTATCCTTTCAATTCTTCCTTTGTTTGTTTCTCTAATTTTAAAAATAATTATACCACTTTAGTAAATCAAAGGCTAAAAAAACTTCCGCGGAGTAAACGGAAGTTTTAGGAGTATTTATGAAAAAAGTTTATTTAGGAGTATGGAAACTATTATACGTTATAATGCTGAAATGAAACTTAAATGAAAAAGAAAATGTTTGTGTATTTTTAGAAACCCTTTTCTTCGTTTGTTTTCTTAGATTATTCATAGAAGAATAGTAAGCAGTCATTACGTTTGATTAAGTTGGTTCTTTTATTTCTGTCTTTCAATATGTAATTTATAAACTAAATTATACGTCGTTTAATTGGACTTAAGCCCTAAAATAACGTAGAATTGTGTTGAGGAGGACGCTTACAATGAGTAAAAATTATAAAAAAATTCTAATCGCTATTGATGGTTCTGAACAGGCAGAAGCAGCATTAAAAGAAGCAATCACTCTTTGTAAAAGAGATAATGCTCAATTATTTGTTTTACATGCAACGGATAAAAATAGTATCTATGCAGCTGGTAACCCAGTCCCTGTGGTTCCAGCCCCAGCTATTCCAGTAGTTCCTGCAGTTCCTGTTCTTGAAGAAAGTGCAGACAATGAAGCTAAGGAAGTTTTAGAGAAAGCTTCAGCAATTATCAACAATGAAGTGAAATTTGAAGAAATTCGTGTCGATGGTTCTGCTAAAAATGAAATTGTGGACTTTGCCAAAGAACATGAAATTGATATGATTGTAATGGGCTCATCTGGTAAAGGTGCCCTTGATCGAATGTTACTTGGCTCTACTGCAGTTTATGTAGTTAAACATGCACCTTGTAGTGTTACAATCATCAAATAATATAGATAATTTTGGAGAATCGACAGAAGCTGTCGATTTTTTTTGTAGTTTAAAAATAAAACTCTTGACATTGGAATTTTTTTCGTTTACAATTGTAAACATAAAGAAGAGAAAGTTGGATTGAACAATGAAAGTTACTTTTAAAACCCTTGATGGACGTACAATGACCAAAGAATTTCTTACAGTCGATGAGTTCGTGATGCTACAAAATCGTGAAATTCCAGCCATAGATGATTCGGCAAAAGTCCTTGAAGTTGTAATCTCTGGACAAGCTGAAGAATTTAGCGGAAATGTTGCGGATTTATATTTCAAGTTGAGTAAATAAAATCTAATCCAATAGAGAGAAGTGGAGGAGGAAAAATGACAAATTATGTTTTTAAAGCTGGTCGCAAGAACTTGGCTCCTCTTTTGTTGCTACACAGTACGGGTGGGGACGAACATCAATTGTTAGAAATTGCTGAAATGATTGCTCCACATCATCCAATTTTATCAATTCGAGGGCGAGTAAATGAGCAAGGAAGTAATCGATATTTTAAACTTCGCGGTTTAGGTGGTTTTACTAAAGAAAACTTTGACCTTGATTCTCTTGATGAGGAAACGAATTGGTTAACGAGTGAAGTACAGTCTTTAGCTCAAAAGCATGATCTTGATGTACAGAAAATGATTGCTTTAGGTTATTCTAATGGAGCAAATGTTGCCTTAAATATGTTTCTCAAAGGAAAATTTAATTTTGATAAAATTATTGCTTTTCACGGCATGCAACTTGAAGAATTTGAAGAAGCTATTCAGCTAGATAAGAAACAGGTTTTTCTGACTTATGCCGCAAATGACAGGATTGTTCCTCGAGAAAATTTTGGTGATTTAAAGGGAGATTTGGAAGATTCAGGCTGTCAAATTGAAATCTTTGAAAGCTCACTCGGTCATCAGTTGACGCAAGAAGAAGTTATGGCCGCAAAAAAATGGCTGGCGGAAGCTGACTGACTCATCAAAATAATTTTACTGACTAAAGGTTGTCAGTAAATAAATAGTAAATATAGGAGAAAAAACGATGACTGAATCAACAAAAATAGTAGCACAAATCCCTGAAACTCTCACTCTTGGTGGAGTTCACCACGTTACAGCAATTACTTCAAGTGCTCAAAAAATTTATGATTTTTTTACAAATATCTTGGGACTTCGGCTAGCAAAATTAACCGTGAATCAAGACGATTATGAAACCTATCACCTCTTTTTCACAGAAGAAGACGGACATGGCGCCGATATGACATTTTTTGATTTCAAGGATATTCCTAAAGGAAACCATGGGGTTAATAATATCGAACGCGCTTCATTCCGAGTACCCACAGATGCTTCATTGGATTATTGGAGCACTCGCTTTGATAATGCCCATGTTAAACATGGCGAAATTTCAAGTAAGTTTGGTCAAAATACCTTAGAGTTTGAAGATTTTGATGGTCAACTTTATCAATTAATTTCTGACCAAAATAATAACGGGGATGCTTCTAAAGGGCATTCTTGGCAACTTTCAAATGTTCCGCAAGAACATGGGATTACTGGATTGGGCCCAGTTTTTGTGAAAGTGGAAAACGCCAAAAATCTTCGTTCAATTTTGGAAACAGTTTTTGGATTCCGTTACGCTGGTCAAGAAGGGGATTTACACCTTTTTGAAGTAGCCAATGGTGGGAATGGGGCAGCTTTGATTCTTCAAGAAGCTGGTGAAAAAGAATCTTATGCCTATCAAGGTTATGGTACAATTCACCATTTAGCATTGGGAACAACAAATCCTGAAACATTGAATTATTGGATTGAACGCATTAAAGCCTTCCGTTTGCCTCATTCAGGTTTGGTTGACCGATTCTATTTCTCAAGTGAATATGTTAGAGTTGCGCCAGGTGTACTCTTTGAGATTGCGACATATACACCAGGAATTGGAGCACTCGATATGGCAAAATCTGGTTCAGGGGCTGTTGATTCTTATGAAGAAGCATTGATTACTTCTGGTTTCTGGATTGACCAAAGTAAAGAAGAATCAGGTTTGTCTTTGAGTTTGCCTCCTCATTTATTCCCAGGAGATGAAGCAACCAAGGCAAGAACTGCAGCTAGTTTACGTCCTTTGGATACCTCAGATGCTCACCGTGATCGTACGAAAGATGAATTGTGGACGGTTGAAAAAGTATTGGAACATAAAGCGGGAACTCCAGTTGAAACGCTGAAATAAAGGAGAACTGATGAAATCATATCAAGCAGATGAGCTCGATGAAAAAACAGTCTATAAACTCTTATCGGGCAGTATTGTTCCTCGTCCGATTGCTTGGGTGACAAGTCAAAATTCCGATGGTTTAGTCAACGTAGCCCCCTTTAGCTTTTTCAACGTCGCTTCGGCTAATCCGCCACTTTTGTCAATTTCATTCACGGGAAATAAGGATAGTCTCAACAATCTTTTGACAACAAAAGAAGCAGTTGTTCATCTTGTAAATGAAGACAATGTAGAATTAATGAATCAAACAGCGGCACCACTAGCCAAGCATATTAGTGAAGCAAAAGAATTTTCATTGGAGCTTGTTCCTTCTCAGAAAGTTCAAGTTCCAAGCTTAAAGGAATCAAAGGTTCGCTTAGAAACTAAATTATATCATCATTTACCTTTAGGTGAGAATGGACATTTAGTTCTTCTTGAAGTGGTAAATTTCTCATTTGCTGACGAGCTATTGGACGAGGAAAACTTTCATGTCAATCTAACTAAACTCAAACCAATTGGCCGTTTAGCAGGTGATGATTATAGCACTTTGGGTAATCGATTTAGTCTTTTACGACCTAGATAAATAAAAAAACTTACTGATGGTTGGTCAGTAAGTTTTTTGTTTGATTTAAAAATAAAAAAATAACCCTAAGGTCATTTTTAATTATTTAACTTCTTTAAAGATTACGTGTTTACGCAATTTTTTAGAGTATTTTTTAAGTTCCAATTTGTCTGGAGTGTTGCGTTTGTTCTTTTGAGTAAGGTACAGACGTTCACCAGATTCTTTGTGTTCAAGTGTAATATTTACGCGCATGATAGTCCCTTTCTATAACTTTTGTCGAATTATTTAGTGTCGCGAACTTTGCGGCCTTTGTAGTAGCCTTTAAGTGAAACGCGATGTGAGTGACGGTAGTCACCAGTAGTTTCGTCAAAAGTAACAGTTGGAGCTGTCAATTTGTAATGTGTACGACGACGGTTTTTCTTTGCTGATGAAGTGTGACGTGCAGGTACTGCCATTGTTTTTTTCCTCCGTAGAATTTTATCTCGTTCTTGCAGAGTGCAAAAACGTACTTTATTAGTATAGCATAAATTTTCAGAAATGCAAGTTTTGTAAAGTAAAATTACTTGACAAATTTTACTGACCAATCCGTCAGTAAAATATTAGCTTTTAAAAGTACTGACAAATATCTTTGACAGCTAAATTTATAGGGACTTTAGCATAAATTTGATAAAATGTAAGTAACTTATCGGATTACTTAAAAATTTAAGCTCAGCTTCGAAAGAATCAAAGCGGCGTAAGGAGAAGACATTCAGGTCGTAAAAACTCCAAACAAAGCAGGGCAATGTTCTAGGACAATTAAATTTTTAAGGAGAAATGAATGAA
Source organism: Lactococcus cremoris subsp. cremoris KW2 (assembly GCF_000468955.1). Lineage (NCBI taxonomy): Bacteria > Bacillati > Bacillota > Bacilli > Lactobacillales > Streptococcaceae > Lactococcus > Lactococcus cremoris. The sequence goes on from NC_022369.1 coordinate 70,969, forward strand.
AAACTGGAAAAAACTGATTCTTGTTTTTGTCATCGCAGGCGTAGCATTGATTGCTTACTTTGGCTTTAATCAGCCTTTTTTGGCGCGTCTAGTCGTCACAATTGCTGGGGGAGTTTTGGCTTTCTCAATGTTGATTGAAATGATCAAAACCCTACGAAGTGGCTCTTATGGTGTAGATTTATTAGCCATCACGGCCATTATTGCGACTTTACTGGTGAGAGAATATTGGGCTTCACTGATTATTATTCTCATGCTTGTTGGAGGAGAAAGTTTAGAGGATTATGCCAATGGCCGTGCTCACCGTGCCTTAGCAGCTCTACTTGACAAGTCGCCTGAAATTGCACATGTGCAAACAGGAGATAAGGTAGTTGATTTGCCACTGGACCATGTTGAGATTGGTAGTGTTTTATTGATTAGACCAATGGAAATTATTCCAATTGATGGGAAACTTCTGTCGGAAGCTGTTGTGCTTGATGAGGCTTCACTGACTGGTGAAACAAAGCCTAATGAATTAGTCAGAGGCGACAATGTTCTTTCGGGAGCTATTAACGGTAACTCAAGCATTCAAATCGAAACAACGGTTGCTGCAGCGGATTCACAGTTTCAAAAAATCGTACAATTGGTTAAGGAAACGGAAAAAACACCAGCTCAATTTGTGCGTTTAGCTGACCGTTATGCTGTTCCCTTTACAATTATTGCTTATATCATCGCAGCAGTTGCTTATTTTATTTCGGGAGATCCAGTCCGAATTGCGGAAGTGTTAGTAGTGGCAAGTCCTTGTCCCTTAATTTTGGCCGCGCCGATTGCTTTTGTTTCAGGAATGAGCCGCTCAAGTCAAAATGGGGCTTTAATCAAAAATGGGACCGTCATTGAAAAATTAGCAAAAGCTCAAGAAATATTTTTAGATAAAACGGGAACCATTACTGAAGGAACAATCAAAGTTGACAGTATAAAGCCAGTAAAATCAGGAAATGAAGCTGAACTTTTACAGTTAGTTTACACGGTTGAAAAATCAAGTGGTCACATTTTGGCCAAAGCGGTTGTTGAATATGCAGAAACTAAAAAGATTCAACCTCTAAAATTAACTTCTTTAACTGAGGTCGCAGGCCTTGGAGTAATTGGAGAGATTGATGGTGAAGAAATTAAAATTGGCCGTAGTTCATTTGCATTTGCGCCAGATAATCTAAATTATGAAACAGCTTTTTATGTCAGCAAATCTGGGAAATATATTGGAGCCGTCACTTTTTCAGATACTCTACGACCCGAAGCAAAAGCAACAATTGCTCAGATGAGAAAAATTGGACTTGAAAACATCACAATGCTAACCGGTGATAACCAACTTGTTGCTGACAAAATTGCCAAAAGTGTGGGGATTGACAATGTCTATGCAGGACTGATGCCAGATGAAAAATTGAAGTTTATTCAAAATGCAACTCATCGACCAGTTATTATGGTTGGAGATGGGGTTAATGATGCGCCAGCATTAGCAACAGCCGATATTGGAATTTCGATTGGTGTCGGTTCAGGAACAGTTGCTAGTGAAGCAGCCGATATTGTTTTGCTGCAAAATGACCTTAGAAAGGTCACGACATCTATCGAAATTAGTCGTGACACTTTAAAGATTGCTAAACAGGCAGTCATGATTGGGATTGTCATTTGTATTATTCTAATGTTCATTGCTGCTTTAGGAGTGATTCCCGCAGTGATTGGAGCCTTGTTCCAAGAAATCATTGACGTTGTTTCCATTCTTTATGCACTTCGGGCACTTAGAGGTTAAACTTGCAAAAAAAGTACTGATAAATTCGTCAGTACTTTTTATTTTTTAGCAGCTCAACTAGTAGGTTTTTTCATGACTTTTTCATGATAAATTCTCGGTAACTTTTCAGTGAAAACTGGTAGTTTTAAATCTTTTCTTTCGCTACAATGGTTTTGTTAAATAACTCAAAAGAGAGAAGGTCTAAAAATGTTAGACAAAAAATTTCAATGGAATAAGGTTCCTGCCATTGGCTTGCTATTTTGGTTGACCAAACTTATCTCGACGGGGCAAGGAGAGTCTCTTTCCGACTTCTCTAGCAAGCTCTTTGGGCAACAAAATCAAATGCTTGGTGCGGTATTTACGGTTGCTTGGTCGCTCATTCTTTTTGGTATTTTTCTTTTTTTGCAATTAAAATCTGAAAAGTATCGACCAGTTTTTTACTGGCTATCAGTTGCTTTGCTCGCTGTTTTTGGGACAATTCTAGCTGACGGTCTTTCGGGGGTTCTCGGAATTTCACATCTTTTTACTAGCCTAATTTTTGCCGCGGGAATGGGAATTTCATTTATGATTTGGTATCATCTGACGGGAACTTTATCTATTCATAAGATTAGAACACTTAAATCTGAACTTTGCTATTGGTTGACGGTCATGTTTAGTTTTGCCATGGGAACAGCCCTTGGCGATTGGATGGCGGATACAAGAACAGGCTATAATCCAGACCCTTATGGACTCGGTCTTGGGCTTCTTAATACAGGATTAATTTTAGGTTTAATCTTTGTCATCGTTTTGGCTTATCGATATTTTGGAAAGCCGGCTCAAAATAGTTTGGTAGAAATTTTGAGTTTTTGGGCAGCTTATATCTTGACACGTCCAGTTGGTGCAAGTTTCGCTGATTATTTTGGCTATACATGGAATGGGGGAAAACTTGGAAATGGAGGAATGTCAGTGATTTGGCTTGTCTTATTTGTCTTCTTGATTGCAGTGATTCTAGTAGATTTTCATAAAAAATCGGCAAATTATTTTACTCAGAAATCAGAAAAAATAGTGTCGGATTGACACTATTTTTTATTTTTTGAGCAATTCAATCAAATGTTCAAGCTCATCAAGATTATCAAAATGGAGCGATAACTTTCCTTGATATTTTTTATTTGCTTGAATTTTAACTTTATTTCCCAACTTTTTCATCAGTTCTTTTTCAGTTTCGTCAGTAAAAAGATTGATATTTGAGTTACTGACAGACTTGTCAGTAACTTTTTCTTCGCCATAAATAATAGCTTCAAGCTCCCTAACATTGAGCTGTTCGTTGATGATTTTATCGACCAATTCTAATTGCTTTTTGGGATTTTTTTCGGCTAAGAGCGTTCGGGCATGAGCAGGGGAAAGAGTTCTATTCTCAACATGCTTCAAAATTTCATCGGGTAGACCAAGCAAACGAATCAAATTAGAAACATAAGATCTTGATTTTCCGAGGGCCTTAGCGATTTCATCATGAGTCATGCCTAATTTGTCAGAGAGTTGTGCAAGACTTTTAGATTCTTCTAAAGGGTTGAGATTTTCCCTCTGTAAATTTTCCAAAATCGATAGAGTCATCATCTCCTCATCCGAGTAGGTCCGAATAATTGCTGGGATTGTTTCTAATCCAGCTAATTTTGAAGCTTGAAAACGACGTTCGCCTGCCAATAATTCATAACCAATTAACTTCGATTTACGAACAATAATCGGCTGTAGAACACCATTTTCTTTGATAGAATTGGCCAGCTCTCTTAAGCGATCCTCATCAAAAACAAGACGAGGCTGATAGGGGTTTTTGACAATTGTTGATAATTTGAGTTGAGTGATTTCTTCTGTCATCTTTTTCACTTTCTGTCAGTAAATGTTAAGACTTTATATTTACTGACAGATTTGTCAGCTCCTCTTTTTTTGTTCATTAATCCATTCTTTCCGACTATGGAGGGCTTTTTCATATCTTCCCATATCATCCGGTCGGAAGTAATCTGCATTTTTAATTTTATCTGGTAAATATTGTTGATTTACCCAGTGGTCTGGGAAATTATGAGCATATTGATATTCTACAGACCGTCCTAATTCTTTAGCTCCGGCGTAATGACCATCTTGTAAATGCGGTGGCACAGCAAGATTTCCATATTTTCCCAAGTCCGAAAGGGCTTCGTCCATTGCTAAATAAGCTGAGTTTGATTTTGGAGATAAGGCCAAATCAATAATGATATTGGCAAGAGGAATCCGTGCTTCTGGGAACCCTAATTTCTCAGCTGCTGATAAGGCTGTAACGGTATGTACTGCAGCATCGGGATTGGCTAAACCAATATCTTCATAGGCCATGACAGTCAAACGACGTGCTAGACTTTGTAAGTCCCCTCCCTCAATCAAACGTGCAGCATAGTGTAAACTTGCATTGACATCAGACCCACGAATAGATTTTTGCAGAGCAGACAGCAAATCGTAATGAGCATCCCCATCCTTATCAAAAGTTGCTGCTTTTCTTTGCAAAGAATTTTCCATATCATCTAGGGTAACGCGGTGTTCGTTTGAAGAAAGAACAGCTAATTCTAAAGCATTAAATGTAGAACGTAAGTCTCCATTGGTTGAGTGAACTAAGAAATAGAGCGCATCATCTTCAATAGTCACGTCAAAATCAAAGCCTCGTTCTTTATCTTGTAAACTTAGGTTTACAGCAAATTCTAAATCCTCTGGTTCAAGAGCTTTCAGTTCAAAAATTTGAACACGAGAGCGAATGGCGGGTACAACTGAAAAATAAGGATTTTCAGTCGTTGCTCCAATTAATATAATTTGTCCGTTTTCTAAAAGTGGTAAAAGAAAATCTTGTTTTGGTTTATCTAAACGATGGATTTCATCAAGAAGTAAAACAAGCTGACCAGAAAATTCTGCTTCAGAAGCAATTTCTTGGAGCCTTTTTTTAGTATCAGTTGTTGCATTAAATGTTCTAAAAGCAATGTTCATGGTTCCAGCAATTGCTGAAGCAATTGAAGTTTTACCGATGCCTGGAGGGCCATAGAGAATCATACTTGAAAGAAGTTGAGTTTCCACCATTCTGCGGATGATTTTTCCTTTACCAACTAAATGTCTTTGACCAACAATTTCATCGATATTGCGAGGTCTCATTCGTCTTGCAAGATTTTGTACCATATCATTCTCCAATCAATAAGTTTACAAGCAGTGTAAACCAAATTTACATGAGGCTTTTATCAAGATAAAAAGCTAAGAAGCAGTCATCAACATAATCTCCATCAATGAAAAATTCTTTTTTCAAGCGCCCTTCTTCAACAAAGCCGAGTTTATTGTAAAGGGCCAGAGCAGCCTGATTTGAGCCCATAACTTGAATTGTAATTTTTTTGAAGCCTTCTTTTTGAGCTAAATTAATAAAAAAATTAATCAATGCTGTCGCAATTCCTCTACCTCGGGCTTCTTTTGCGGTCATGAGGCCAAAAGTGACGATATGCTTGCCAAAGACTGATTTATGGCGAAAACCATAATCAAGGATTCCAAGAATTTCACCATGTTCTTCAGCTAACAAATAAGTGGTCCCGCTCATGATTTTGCTGATGATTTTCTCTGCTGATGAGTCCATGATATGTGGGGTAGAAGCCAAGGTCCAATTTTCGTTTTCGAGTTGAGCGACTTTGACAAAGTCGCGAGGTTCTATTTTTCTAATTTCCATTAATATATCTCCAAATTCTAAAAAGTAAGGGATAAAAAAGAAAAAACTATCCATTTTGTTTTATTAAATATAAAAAAGTGCTTTTAAAAGACTTATTTATTAAGTCTTGCTGCTTTTATAGAGCAAATTTTTGTTATAATTATTTTAACATAATATGAAGAGGGTGTGAACAATGGCCAAATTTGGATTTTTAGATGTTTTGGAAGAAGTCTTGGAAAAAGGATTTTCTTATGATTTTGAGATGAATTGGGACAAGCGTAATTTTGCGGTGGAAATTAGCTTTTTGCTAGAAGCGGAAAACACTTCTGGAACTCTGTTAACTGACGCAGAGGGTGTTGAATCTGATGAAAATATTGTCTATGAAGATGCGATAATTTTCTACAATCCTGCTAAGTCAAGTTTTGATGAGAATGACTATCTAGCAGCAATTCCTTACACTGATAAGGGCTTATCTCGTGAATTTTTGACTTATTTTGCTCAATTTTTACAGGAAAGTGCTGACCAAGGTTTAGATGATTTGATGGATTTCTTAGCCGATGAATCTGCGGAAGAATTTTCTGTAAAATGGGATAAAGAAGCTTTTGAAAGTGGCCTTTCTGGTCTATCGGAAACAGACTTTTATAAATATCCGCGCTACTAAAAATTTTAGAAAGAATTAACAAATAAACAATGAGTATTTTAAATGTAAAAAATCTATCCCACGGTTTTGGTGACCGTGCCATTTTTGAAGATGTGAGTTTCCGTTTGCTTAAAGGCGAGCATATCGGTTTTGTTGGGGCAAATGGTGAGGGTAAATCGACTTTTATGAATATCATCACAGGAACGTTGGTTCCTGATGAGGGAAAAGTCATCTGGTCGAAAAAGCACCGTGTAGGCTACATGGACCAGCATGCGGCACTTGGAAAAGGTAAAACAACCCGTGAAGCACTAGCTGAGGCCTTTCAATATCTTTTTGATATTGAGGAAGAAATCAATGATACTTACCTGAAAATGGCAGAAATGTCAGAAGATGAAATGAATGCAGCACTTGAAAATGTCGGAGAACTTCAAGAAGAATTAGATAATAGTGATTTTTATCTGATTGATGCAAAAGTTGAAGAAACGGCTCGAGGGCTTGGTTTAACACCACTTTTAGATAAAGATGTGGCCGAACTTTCTGGTGGGCAAAGAACGAAAATCTTGCTTGGTAAACTTTTGCTTGAAAAACCTGACATTTTGCTTTTGGACGAACCAACGAACTATTTGGATGAAGAACATATTTTATGGTTGAAAAATTACCTGAAAAACTATGAGAATGCTTTTATTTTGATTTCGCATGATGTGCCTTTTATGGACGAAGTGGTCAATATTATTTATCATGTACATGGTCTTGGAATTACGCGTTATTCAATGGGTTACGCAGAATTTGAACGGGTATTTGAAGAGAAAAAAGCGCAACTTGAAGCTTTGCATAATGCACAGGTGGCTGAACAAGCTAAGCTTAAAGATTTCATTGCTCGTAAAAAAGCGAATGTGGCAACTTCTGGACAAGCGAAAGCTCGTGAGAAAAAATTGGCGAAAATGGAAATCGTTGAAACAATTTCTGAAAAACCAAAACCACAATTTGACTTTAAATTTAGCCGTAAACCAAGTCGTCTGATTTTTGAAGCTAAAGATTTAGTTATTGGATACAATGAACCTTTGTCGTCAGAAATTAATTTAAAAGTAGAATCTGGACAAAAAATTGCTTTTATTGGTTCCAACGGGATTGGTAAATCAACCTTGCTTAAGAGCTTAATGGGCTTGATTCCAAGTCTTGATGGTGAAGTTGAAAAAGGAAATTTCCAAGAGATTGCTTATTATGAGCAAGAAATCAAAAATCCATCGCAAAAGACAGTTCTTGATGATTTATGGGACGAATATCCAAGCTGGAATCAAGCGGAACTCCGCGGAGCACTTGCTCGTGTAGGCTTAACGGCTAAGCAAATTGAATCTCGTGTTTATGTACTCTCTGGAGGAGAGCAAGCAAAATTACGTTTTGCTAAATTGATGAATACAGAATCAAATATTCTCATCTTGGACGAACCGACTAACCATTTGGACGTGGACGCCAAAGAAGAACTCAAACGTGCACTTATCGCATATCCAGGAACTGTTTTGATGGTTTCACATGAACCTGAATTTTATGAAGGCTTGGTTTCTGATGTTATTAATTGTGAAGAATGGACGACACGAATTTTGTAATTCCTGATTAATCTTATACAAGTTCATCTCTAATTTTTCCTAAAAATTAGTAGTTAAACAGTATTAGGAGAAAAATGACTCAAACACCATATCCTTGGGAAAATCCACAACAAGATTATAAAGTGACTTTGGCAAAACGTCGCTCAGAGCGTCGTTATCGAAGTTTACAACTGGCAAAAACACTCGAAATTCTACTGACGAAATTTAAAAAATACAATGTAAATAAATTTAATTCAGAGATTTTGGATTGGATTGAAGAGCTCAGAAACAATGCTGAATATATTGATGATGAAGATTTTTCGTCAGCAAAAAAATTTGTTGCGAAAATGAAACGAGAACTGAAAAAACTTGAAAAATGAACTTTTAGACTGACAAGTGAGAAAAGGTGAAAAATGAAAGCAAGTTTGCAAAATTATTTTGACCAGTGGGAAAGCCCTTGGATGCAACTTTACTATCGCATGGTTTGGGAGCAGCTGTCAGCAGAAATTTCACTGACAGATAAGAAAATTTTGGATTTTGGTTCAGGATTTGGTTGGAATGCCAATCATTTGGCTGACAGAAATAGTGTGATTGCCATTGAGCCAAATTCTGAAATGGTGAAAAATCGTCAGCAAACCAATCATTATCAGCAAATTACTGGCGGACTTTCTGAGCTCAGAAAATTTAATGACGAAGGTTTTGACCTCATTTTATGTCATAATGTTTTTGAGTATGCACCTAGTGAACGTGCGGAAATACTGCGTGAATTTGACAGACTGCTCAGTAAAAATGGGCTGATTTCGATTGTCAAACATAATCATGCGGGGGCCTTGATGCAGAAAATTGTCTTTGAAAATGCGCTCGATGAAGCTCATGATTTGATGACTGGCTCATCAAAAACCAATCAAATGTTTGGTAAGATTCATTATTATGAGCTGGCAGATTTATTATCTACCGACAGTTCTCTAAAGATTGATAAAACCTACGGTTTACGGACTTTCTGGGCTTTACAGCCTAATGAGTTTAAAATAGAGCCTGATTGGGCAGATAAAATGTTTAAAGTCGAATGGGAAGTTTGTGACAAGCCTGAATTTGTGGCGATTTCGTTTTTCAATCATCTGATTTTGAGGAAAAATAATGATGACCATTTATAAATTTCAAGCCGAGCTTGAAATTATCGGCATTAATCCCTTTGTGGCTTTGCCGATAGATATTTTGCAACATATTTTTATCGATTCAGGCCGAAAAAAATCGCCCATTGCTATTTGTGGTCAGGTTAATGGTAAGGATTACAAGCAAAATCTCATGTTTTTCAAAGGGAATTGGCGTTTGTATGTGAATACGACCATGCTAAAAAATTCGCCAAAAAGAATTGGTGAGTTGGTAGATTTTACAATTGCTTATGATTCAGAGCCGCGAATGGTCAAACAACCCCAAGTGCTGAGCGAAGCATTAGCCAAAAATTTGGAAGCAAAAGAAGTATTTGAACAATTGACAGCTTCTAAACAACTTGAAATTAACCGCTATATCGCCAGATTGAAGACAGATGAAGCCATCGAGCGAAATGTGGCACTGGCCATTGGTTTTTTGCTGGGAAAGAATCGGTTTGTTGGTAGGGATAAACCATAGAAAGAAATAAAAATGAATAACTGGAACTCAATCACTATAAAAATCAGTCGTGAAGCCGAAGAAGCTATTTCAGCTTTACTGATAGAAGCAGGTTCGGCGGGTGTTGAAATCAATGACAGCGCTGATTACCTCAATCACGAAGACCAATTTGGGGAAGTTTTACCCGAAATTGAGCAATCTGAACTCGTTGAAATCACGGCTTATTATCCAGAAAATATGCCAATTGTGGAATTAAAAGCCGAAATTGAACATAAAATCGCCAATTTAGCTGATTATTTTTCACTGACAGGTTTGTCAGTAACAACAAATAATCTGTCAGAAACAAATTGGGCAGAAGCTTGGAAAAAATATTTTGAACCGGCACGTATCACTCATGATTTAACGATTGTCCCAAGTTGGACGAAGGATTATGTGGCGACAGGTTCTGAAAAATTGATTCGCCTTGATCCAGGAATGGCTTTTGGGACTGGGACACATCCAACGACAAAAATGTCACTCTATGCTTTGGAGCAAGTTTTGCGCGGTGGTGAAACTCTGCTTGACGTCGGAACGGGTTCGGGAGTTCTGTCTGTTGCAGCGACTTATCTTGGCGCGGCAGAAATTTTTGCTTACGATATTGATGAAGTGGCTGTGCGCGTGGCTTTAGAAAATATTGAACTCAACCCTGGTCATGAAAAAATTCATGTGTCAGCAAACAATCTTCTTGAAGGAATTGATAAAAAAGCGGACGTGATTGTGGCCAATATTTTAGCTGATATTCTTGTTTTAATGACGGACGATGCTTTCCGCTTGGTTAAAGAAGAAGGTTATCTCATTATGTCAGGAATTATTGCTGACAAAGCCGATATGGTCATTGCATCAGCAGAAAATGCTGGATTTTTCCTTGAAACACGCATGATTCAAGGCGAATGGAACTGTCTGATTTTCAAGAAAACGGAAAATCGGGAAGGGGTAATTGGAGGATAAAATTTCATTTAAATCATATTAGGACCTTGGAAATGAGTACTTTATCTTTTAGCAAATGATAAAATAAAGTAAACAATTCATTGAAGTGAATTTTATGAAATAGATGATTGGAAGAGAAAATGGCTAACCAATATTTTGTATTTAAAGAATTACCAAAAATCGGTGAGAAATTTACCATTGAAAACCAAGCCGCAGCTCACCATATTTTTACGGTCATGCGGGCACAAGCCGGTGACCAGTTGCGCTTAGTTTTTGAAGAGGGAAAAATTGGCCTGTCAGAGATTATTTCGCCAGCTGACCAGTCGGTCAGATTGATTGAATTACTGACAGATTCATCAGAATTACCTGTCCAAGTCACAGTTGCAGTTGGTTTTCCTAAAGGTGATAAATTAGATTTTATTGTTGAAAAATCAACTGAATTAGGCGCCACAGCCATTTGGTCAGCACCTTTTAAAGCTTCTGTCAGTAAATGGGACCACAAAAAACTGACAAAAAAACAAGAAAAATTGGAAAAAGTTGCTCTAGGAGCCGCCGAGCAATCTCGCAGACAATTGATTCCTAAAATTCAATTATTTGACCAATTTTCTAGATTGACAGAGCAATTTTCTGATTTTGACCAGGTTCTTGTAGCCTATGAAGAGTCGGCAAAAATGGGCGAAACATCAATGTTTAAACAAGCACTGACCGAGCTGTCAGCAAATCAAAAAGTCCTGATTATTTTTGGGCCAGAAGGTGGAATTAGTCCTGATGAAATTGCAAAATTTGAAAATCTAGGGGCAAAAATGATTGGCTTAGGACCACGAATATTGCGAGCAGAAACGGCTCCCTTATACGCTTTATCAAGTATCTCAGCTTATTTTGAATTATTATAAATAAAGAAAAAATTTTTAGGAAATCGATTATGAAAAAACGTGTACAACGTAACAAAAAACGAATTCGCTGGGCTTCAGTCCTCACGGTTTTCGTTCTTTTAATTGGAATAATTGCAATTGCTTTTGCTGCCGTTCATCTGCTAAGTCCTAAAGCAAATACTAGCCAAAAAAGTAGTCAAACTTCAAGACAAGAAAAAACCAAAAGCACTGTCCCATCTAGTTCTTCTCAACCTAAAGAAACAAAATGGCGCACTGGAACTAACGAAAATCAATTGCCTATTTTGATGTTCCATTATGTTACTTCAAGAGCTGACCAATTGCCACAAGATAGTAACAACATCAATATTGTTACCTTTGAGAATGAGTTAAAAGCTCTGAAAAGTCAAGGTTATACGACAGTCAGTGGAACGGATGCCCAAAAAATTCTGACGACCAAAGAAAAACCTAGTGACAAAATGGTTTGGCTTACTTTTGATGACGGTTCAGTGACCATGTATACTGATATTTTCCCATTACTGAAAAAATATAATATGCATGCTACGAATTTCATTATCACAGGATTTGTGAATAAAGCTCAAGGGGGAATTTTGAGTTGGGAGCAAATCAAAGAAATGAAAGCAAGCGGACTTGTTGACTTTGGAAGTCATACAGTCAGTCATCCTGATTTAGGAACGCAAACTTTAGAGGCCCAACGAACAGAGCTAGAACAATCAAAAGCTGACCTTGACAAAAATCTGAACCAGCAAACCAATATGATTTGTTATCCAGCCGGTGGCTACAACCAAAATACCCTAAGCTTATCAACTGAATTAGGCTATAAATTTGGACTTCTTGATCCAGGACGTAATGGTGCTGTCGCCCAAGCAGCCAAAGAAAGTGATGGTCTATTAACACTGCCACGCTTTAGAATGATGAGTAGCACCACTGCTGAAGAAATGATGCAAATGATTCAACCAGCGACTGATTATAATGAAAAAAATAAATAAACTCCGAATAATCGGAGTTTTATCTTTATATTTTTAAGAGTCATCCTTTTGCTTAACTTGCAAATGTGATAGAATAGATTAAATTAAGTGAAATCAACCTTAACTTATAAAATTTGATGAGATAATATATTAATCCAATAAGGAGGAAAACTGGCCACCATTTTAAAGTTTATTTTTAAAATGGTCTAGTATATCAAGCTATGCCTTCAGAACCAGTCTTAACCGGAGCAGAAGTTGTCAATATCTGCTCTGAATACATGAATGAAACTGACCTTTTACTCGTAGAAAAAGCACTTGCCTGTGCTTCACTTGCCCATGCCGACCAATATCGTGCTTCTGGCGAAGCCTATTTTGTTCATCCTACCCAAGTTGCAGGAATATTAGCCAAATTAAAACTGGATGCCGTTACCGTTTCCTGTGGTTTTTTGCATGATGTCGTTGAAGATACTAATTTTACTCAGGGTGACCTGCAAGAGTTATTTGGCGATGAAATTGCTGAAATAGTAGATGGTGTTACCAAGTTAGGTAAAGTTGAGTATAAGTCACACGAAGAACAATTGGCAGAAAACCATCGGAAGATGCTAATGGCTATGTCCAAGGATATCCGTGTTATTTTGGTTAAACTGGCCGACCGTTTGCATAATATGCGTACGCTTAAACATCTTCGTCCAGATAAACAAAAACGGATTTCACGTGAAACAATGGAAATCTATGCCCCCCTTGCTCATCGTTTAGGGATTGCCAGTATTAAGTGGGAATTAGAAGATCTATCCTTCCGTTATCTTGAAGAAGCGGAATTTTATCGCATTCGTGGTCTTATGAATGAAAAACGGACTGCTCGCGAAGCGCTCGTTACGGAAGTGATTGGGAAATTACAAGAACGTGTGGAAAAAGCAGGAGTGGATGCCGAAATTTATGGACGTCCGAAGCATATTTATTCTATTTATCGTAAAATGCACGATAAGAAAAAACGCTTTGATGAAATCTATGACTTGATTGCTATTCGCTGTATCACTGAAACAACAAGCGATGTTTATACAACTTTGGGATATATTCATGACCTCTGGAAGCCAATGCCAGGACGTTTTAAAGATTATATTGCCAATCCGAAAGCCAATGGCTATCAATCTGTCCATACGACAGTTTATGGACCAAAAGGGCCAATGGAATTCCAGATTAGAACGCGGGAAATGCACCAAATTGCGGAATATGGGGTTGCCGCTCACTGGGCTTACAAACAAGGAATTAAATCAAAAGTTGATGTTCATGAAATCTCAGAAACATTGAATTGGATTCATGAACTAGTCGAATTGCGCGAAGAAGCAGGCGACTCAGCCGAAGATTTTGTTAAAGCAGTTCAAGAAGATATCTTATCAGACAAGATTTATGTCTTTACTCCGAATGGTGAAGTGCAAGAACTCCCTAGAGGCTCTGGTCCAATTGACTTTGCTTATGCGATTCACACTAAAGTTGGAGATCATGCGACGGGTGCTAAAGTAAATGGACGTATGAAACCTTTATCTGTTCAATTAAAAACAGGGGACCGAGTTGAAATTATTACCAGCTCAAGCTCTTTTGGACCAAGTCGTGACTGGATTAATTTAGTTAAAACCAATAAGGCTCGAAACAAAATTAAGCAATTCTTTAAAAACCAAGACAAAGAATTGTCGGTTAATAAAGGCCGTGAAATGTTGCAAGAAGCTTTGGAAGAAGCTGGCTTTGTTCCAAATCAGTATTTAGATAAAAAACACCTTGATGAAGTTTTCAATAAGATTAGTTATCGCAATGCCGAAGCTTTGTACGCGGCAATTGGTTTTGGTGAACTTTCGGCGACAACGATTGCTAATCGTTTAACTGAAAATGAACGCCGTGAAGCTGAGAGAGCTAAACAAAAAGCTGAAGCTGAAGAGCTGATGAAGGGTGAAGTTAAACGCGAATCAAGTAAAAATATCATGAAAATCCGCCACGACGGTGGTGTTAGCGTTTCTGGTATTGATAGTCTACTTGTTCGGATTGCCAAATGTTGTAATCCAGTTCCGGGTGACCAGATTGTTGGATATATTACAAAAGGTCGAGGCGTTTCTGTTCACAGGGCGGATTGTCAAAATGTGCGCAGTATGGAAGACTTTGAACAAAGACTTGTCGAAGTTGAATGGGATGATTCAGAGAACTTGGTCAAAGAATACGTTGCTAATATTGATGTCTATGGATTTAATCGTCCAGGATTGCTCAATGATGTGATGCAAGTTTTATCAAATTCGACTAAAAATTTGATTTCGATAAATGCTCAACCAACAAAAGATAAAAAAATGGCGAATATTCATATCGCTTTAGGGATTAAAAATTTATCAGATTTAACTTTGATTGTTGATAAAATCAAAATGACTCCTGATGTTTATTCGGTAAAACGGACAAATGCCTAAAAAAAGAGCTTGACTTAGTCAAGCTCTTTTATATTAGATTCTTTAATAATGTAGTTGGGACGTCTTTTAGTTTCCAGAAAAATTTTAGCAATGTATTTACCAATGATTCCAAGAGAGAGAAGTTGTAAGCCCCCCAAAAGTAAAATCAGGACAATGAGGGTCGGAAAACCCTGAACAGGGTCGCCAAAAATCAGTGTTTTAAGAAGATAAAAGATACTGAGTAGGACGGAAGCTAAAAAACTGATAAAACCAACAAAAGTTGCGATATTGAGAGGTGTTTCGGAAAAGTTTATAATCCCATCAATAGAATAACTAAGAAGTTGTCTAAAAGACCAAGAAGTCTGCCCAGCACTTCGTTCATGATTTTCATATTCTAAATAGGTGACTTCATAACCTACCCAAGAGAATAAGCCCTTTGAAAAGCGATTGCTTTCTCTTAGCTCTAAAATACTATCGACAACTTGCCGAGTCATTAAGCGAAAATCTCGTGCCCCTTCAACGATTGGCGTGGTAGAAACTTTATTAATAATTTTATAAAAAAGGTTCGAAAAAAGGGAGACAATTAAGGCTTCACCTTTGCGAGAAATGCGACGGGCACCCACTGCATCGTAGCCTTCTTTTAGCTTATGATACATAGGGACGAGAAGTTCTGGCGGATCTTGTAAATCAACATCCATGACAGTGATAAGGGATTCTTTAGTGGCTTGCAGTCCTGCGAGTAAAGCTGCTTCCTTCCCAAAATTTCTTGAGAAGCTAATATAGTTGATATTATCATTTTGTCTTGCTAATTTTTTTAATAAAGGAAGAGTTTGGTCACTAGAACCGTCATTTACAAAGTAAAAATTTTTTTTAATTTCAAGATTTTCTGTTTTTTTGTTTACCTCTCGGACGAAAAGTTCAATCGTTTCTTGTTCATTATAGACGGGGACAACAATAGCTAATTCTTCCATTTTTTTCCTTAATTATTCTTGTAGTTTATTAATCTTTAGAAAGTCTTATATCTATTAATGATAATACCTAAAGAGTGCTATGATGTCAAGGATTCTTGCCATCTTATTGACTAGGTGAGCATTTTTTTAATTGGCAAGGTGGTTTATGAAAAATAGAGGATTGACTTAAAAAATCGATTAAACTCAGGTAAATAAAATAGCTTTTTTATGCTATACTGTCAGTAAAGAGATCAACATAGGAGTGAAACATTAAGTATTATGAAAATAGTAATTCAACGAGTAAAGTCAGCTTCTGTCAGTATTGATGGAAAAATTAAAGAAAAGATTAATCAGGGTTTTTTGCTTTTGGTTGGAGTTGAAGATGCTGACAGCAATTTTGATTTGGACTATGCGGTGCGTAAAATTGCTCAAATGAGAATCTTTTCAGATGAAGCTGATAAAATGAATCTCTCTGTTCAAGATATTCAAGGAGAAATATTATCAATTTCTCAGTTTACTTTGTATGCGGAAACTAAAAAAGGTAATCGTCCGAGCTTTTCTGCGGCAGGAAAACCTGATTTTGCTAAAGCAATGTATGAAAAATTCAATGACAGTTTAGCTCAGATTGTGCCAGTTAAAGCAGGTGTTTTTGGTGCAGACATGCAAGTTGAATTGATAAATGATGGCCCTGTCACGATTATTTTAGATACGAAAGAAGCTAGAAAAAATGCCTAAAAGATTGCAAAAGAGTAGAGTTAAAAAACAAGCTCCTGTTCGCGCTGTCAGTAAAACCAAAACTTTTCAAAGCTTAAAAAAATCTGAGCAGACTGACCAAGTGGGGGAAATTTGGCAAAATAATATCATTCAATCACTTGACGAAGATTATTCAAAGGAGCAGACCAGAAAACAGCAAAATAAAAAGATGACTGACCGTCAAAAACGAAAAATTGAGGAAATGCAAAGTAATCCAGAGATGATTCAAGCGCGTGAAGAACTCAAAGAAGAATTTCTCAATACCCATCCGCAATATGCCAAGATGACCAGTGAGGAATTACAAGAATCAATGACTAGGCATGCTTTAGAGGATGAAAAACTCAGAAAGCAAAAATTGCGCAATCATATCGAAGCTTTTGCTGATGCGATTATTGCGGTCATCATTACAATTATGCTTCTTGAAATTCCAGTGCCTTCTGGTAATCAAGGTTATTGGGAATTTCTGAGTTCTGCCGGTATTTTTCTGGTAAGTTTTGTTGTTACTGCTAATTTTTGGTTCAATCGTCACAAGATTTTTGCACTGACAGAAGAAATTACGGAAAAAATCATTGTTCAAGATTTTATCTTTATCGGCTTACTTTCACTCATCCCACTTTTGACCAAGTGGATTATGGTTGCTCCAACTTCATTTAGTGCTTTTAATTTTGGTTTGGTTTTGATTGTAATTTTACTTCAGCAAGAACTTTTAAGTTATTCGATTACTAAAGATCATTTTCGTAAGATGCCAAAATCTTTTAAATTTTGGCGTCGTGTCTGGACAATCCGACTATTTTCAACAATTCTAATGAATATTGCAATCATGATAATTGCCATTATTTTTCCATTTTATGGTCATTGGCTCTTTGTGATTGTTCCGGTTTTTAACTTTTTATTCCGCATGGTCAATGACCGAAATCAGGAAGAAGAAGTTTATGCTGCGACACGTTCTATCGGTGTTCCCTATTTGAAAGAAGGTTAATAATGACTGTAAAAAATATTATTTTTGATTTGGGTGGCGTAATTTTAGATTTAGGTTTTACGCGAATGATTAATTCTTTTGAGCAACTTGGCGTCAAGGATTTTTCTAGTTACTTTAATCCACAAAAACAAGTTGATTTTTTTGAAGAACTAGAATTAGGACTTATATCACCAGACGTTTTCTACGATGAGTTTAGAAAAGCGACTAAAAGCCAGCTGACAGACGAAGTAATTGAAGAAAATTGGAATTTAATTCTAAAAGATTTTCAAAAAGAACGAATGAATTTACTGACAGACTTGTCAGCAGATTTTTCACTTTATCTTTTCTCAAATACCAACGCTATTCATGCTAAATGTTTTGAGCAACGTTGTATCGAACAAATGGGTCAGCCTTTAGCAACTTATTTTACAAAAGCCTATTATTCACATGAATTACATTTAAGAAAACCAACAGTTGAAAGTTTTCACGAGGTTCTCCGTCAGTCCAATTTAAAGGCTGATGAAACTTTATTTATTGATGACAATGCGGACAATATCTTAGGAGCGCAGGCAGCGGGTCTAAAAACTTATCATCTGAAAGCACCAGAAGTACTGACAGAAATTGATTTTAATAAAATAATTTACTGACGAATCTGTCAGTATTTTTTTGAAAAAAAATTTATACTGCATAAAGTTAATTCTTGACAATTGTCTGACAATTCGGTAAAATACAGTTTATTGAAATTATTTAGTTACAAATTCAGAAAAATGAGGATTTATTATGGGATTTATGAGAAAAGCCGATTTTGAGCTTTATCGTGATGCAGATAAACATTATAATCAGGTACTAACCACACGTGATTTTCTTGCACTAGGTGTTGGAACAATTATTTCAACTTCTATCTTTACCTTGCCAGGACAAGTTGCCGCTCAATTTGCGGGCCCAGGGGTTGTCTTTTCTTATCTACTTGCCGCTTTGGTCGCTGGTTTTGTGGCCTTGGCTTATGCTGAAATGTCAACAGTAATGCCCTTTGCTGGTTCAGCCTATTCTTGGATTTCGGTCTTATTTGGCGAAGGTTTCGGCTGGATTGCTGGTTGGGCTTTGCTTGCGGAATATTTTATTGCTGTTGCCTTTGTTGGCTCAGGTTTCTCAGCAAATCTTCAGCAATTACTAGCGCCACTCGGTTTCCATCTGCCAAAAGTATTGGCCAACCCTTTTGGTACAGATGGTGGAATCGTTGATATTATTTCACTTTTGGTCATTTTGCTCTCGGCAATTATTGTCTTTCGTGGGGCATCTGATGCTGGACGAATCAGTCAAATTCTTGTTGTGCTTAAAGTGGCAGCCGTTATTGCTTTCATCATTGTGGGGATTACGGTCATTAAGCCAGCAAATTACCATCCATTTATTCCGCCACACAATCCGAAAACAGGTTTTGGTGGCTTCTCGGGGATTTGGTCTGGGGTGTCGATGATTTTCTTGGCCTATATTGGTTTTGATTCAATTGCCGCCAATTCAGCGGAAGCTAAAAATCCCCAAAAAACAATGCCACGTGGAATTATTGGGTCGCTTCTCATTGCTGTTGTTCTATTTGCAGCAGTAACCTTGGTACTTGTAGGGATGCATCCTTACTCAGCCTATGCAGGAAATGCAGCGCCAGTTGGTTGGGCCCTTCAACAATCAGGTTATTCTGTTTTATCAGAAGTTGTCACAGCGATTGCACTTGCCGGAATGTTTATCGCTCTTTTGGGAATGGTCCTTGCAGGTTCGCGTTTGCTTTATGCTTTTGGACGCGATGGACTTTTGCCTAAAGGTTTAGGTAAAATGAATGCTCGAAATCTTCCAGCAAATGGTGTGTGGACCTTAGCCATTGTTGCTATTGTCATTGGGGCATTCTTCCCCTTTGCTTTTCTTGCTCAACTTATCTCAGCCGGAACTTTGATTGCTTTCATGTTTGTAACTCTTGGAATTTATTCGCTCCGTCGTCGTCAAGGAAAAGATTTACCAGAAGCAACTTATAAAATGCCTTTTTATCCAGTACTACCAGCTCTTGGTTTTATTGGGTCATTATTTGTCTTTTGGGGACTGGATGTTCAAGCCAAACTTTATTCTGGAATTTGGTTCCTTATTGGAATTGCGATTTATTTTGCTTATGGAAATCGTCGCAAAAAGAAATAAGACGAAAAATAAAAAAATTAACTTAGAGATTACAAAAAATGGTTTCAAAATTTTTGAGACCATTTTTTTGTCATTATTTTGGAGCTGACAAAAATTGCTAAAATAGCTAAAATAAGTTAAAATAGGGAAGTTATCAGCAACTTATGATATGAGGAGTAAACTATCTAAAATGAAAGAATATGAAAAACAACATCGAATCTTCTATGTCTTTTTACGCAATCTTGTCGCCTTTTTACTTTTCATTTTTAATGGAAAAAGTAAATATTACAATATTGACCGGATTCCTAAAGATGAAAATTATATATTAGTCGCCCCCCACCGAATGGCTTGGGAGCCAGTATGGTTTGCTTTTGCGACTCGTCCAAAACAATTTATTTTCATGGCCAAAAAAGAATTGTTTAAAGGATTTGGCGGTTGGTGGATTAAAATGTGTGGTGCTTTTCCGGTTGACCGTGAAAACCCAGGGACTAAACCCTTAAAACATGCCGTTAAAATGCTTAAAGAATCAGATAAATCAATGATTATGTTCCCTTCAGGTAGCCGTCATAGTGCCGAAATGAAAGGTGGCGTTGCGGTCATTGCTAAAATGGCAAAAGTTCGTATCGTACCAGCCGTTTATCAAGGACCTCTGACAATGAAAGGAATTTTCAAACGTCAAAAAGTTGCCATTAATGTTGGTCACCCTATTGATATTTCAGATATCAAAAAAATGAATGAAGAGGGAATTGCCGAAGTTAACCGCCGAATGGAAGTTGCTTTTGCTGAACTTGATAAAGAATTAAACCCTGATTTTCATTACGAAGCAAAATAAAAAATAAAAAACTCTAGCAAAATATTTTGCTAGAGTTTTTTATCAGTCTGTGTCGAATCAAAAATTTGTCCTTCTGTTAGATTGAAATCAGACAGAAAATTTAAAATGATTGATTTTTCATTTTCGTTGTATTTATCAAAAATTTGTCCAAGCTTTAAATCCATGATTTTGTGCATCTTATCATGGATACTTGCCACTTTTAAGCCTTTAGTTGTGATATGGTAGTAAATTTTCTTTTTATCATTATCCGCTTGATAAGTTGTTAGAAACTGATGTTTTATTAAATTTTGAACAGCACGGGTCACTCCCCCACGAGTGACTGATAATTTTGTGGCTAATTCAATACCAGTTAAATCTTTTTTGGTTAGGGCCGATAAAATGTGAAGAGCGACAACTGACAGAGTCAAAACTTCTTTTTCTAGTTTGTCATCATTTACTTGCTCTAAAATCCATTTTCTTTCTTGAGAGCGATTGTCAGTTGCATGACGCAGTTCATGCAATTCCTTTGAAATTTTTTTGTCCAAGTTTGCTGAGTTCATTTTATCCATTCTTATATTATATCACAGCCAGCCATACGAAATAGATTTCCTAGGGCTGATTTTGGCTGACCAAAGAAGACCGATGATGGTTTGCAAAACCACTTTAACGAGCGAGCAAAAAGTCTAATGAAAGAGGTGAGGGATATTTAGATAAGAAAGTGAGGTCTCAGAAACTTTGTCCAATTTTTTCTGCATTAGTGAACGCTTTCTCTTTCAATTCAGCAGAACGTTCTGGATAGCGAGCATATCCTTCTACGAAGAGTTGCTTGCGATTTTCGTCAGTAATTCCCACCATTTTCATTGTTTGGTCAATATAGGCAGCTCCTAAATCATTCGCCATATGGGTTGGATCTTGTTCATTATGATAAAAACCGCCAGCGGATTGGATATGAAGTGATTTTTTTCCTTCAAGTAAACCAATCGGACCATTTTCAGTATAACGGAAAAGCTTTCTAGGTACGGCAATGACATCGATATATTGTTTCAATTCAGCAGTGACAAAGCCATTGTACATAGGATTGACGAAAACATATTTATCAGCTGACAGAAATTCTTCTAAATATTCTTCATGACGATGGAGTAAATTTTTGTCAGCCTCATTAAGTAAATCGGGAGTATATTTATTACGCTTCCAAGCTGCAAAAGTTTCGTTATCAAGAGCTGGTACTTTTTCTGCAAATAAATCGCGAATGATTATTTTATCAGAAGGGTTTGTTTGGCGATAAGCTTCTTTGAATTTTTCAGTTGTAGCAAGAGACCAACTGAAATCATCAGTGTGTGGGTGGGCTAAGACGATGAGTAATGTTGTCATTTTATTTCTTCTTTCTTTTTTGTTGACAAACAACATTATAGACTTAATTTTGTTGCTTGTCAACATGAAAACGAATTAAAAATCGAGTGTTTTGTGGTATTTCAGTTTGTAAAAGCTATGTAAAAGTGTTACAATTAATGGTAATATCCACTTATTTATGTGAAAGAGAAAATATGCCAAATATTATTAGAAAACTTGTCGAAAACGACAAAAAAGAGCTCAAAAAACTCAATAAAATGGCGCTCCAAGTTGAAAGTTTCGCTGATGAAATGGAACACTTGACAGATGAGCAGTTAAAAGCCAAAACTCCAGAATTGAAAGAACGTATTGCAAAAGGAGAAAGTCTTGATGACCTCCTCTATGAAGCTTTTGCCGTTTGTCGTGAAGCAGCTCGTCGTGTGCTTGGATTGTATCCTTTCCATGTTCAAATCATGGGTGGGATTGTCTTGCATAATGGGGACGTTCCTGAAATGCGTACTGGTGAAGGTAAAACCTTGACTGCAACAATGCCTGTTTATCTTAATGCTTTATCAGGCAAAGGGGTTCACGTTGTTACTGTCAATGAATACTTGGCAACTCGTGATATGACTGAAATGGGTGAGCTTTATAGTTGGCTCGGTTTAACTGTTGGTTTGAACTTGAATTCAAAATCACCAGAAGAAAAACGTGAAGCTTATAACTGTGATATTACTTATTCAACATCAGCTGAGCTTGGCTTTGACTATCTTCGAGATAATATGGTTACTCGTGCTGAAGATATGGTTCAAAAACCACTTAACTATGCACTTGTCGATGAAGTAGACTCAATTTTGGTCGATGAAGCTCGGACTCCTTTGATTATTTCTGGACAAGCCGAAAGTTCATCAGCACTTTACTATCGCGCTGACCAATTTACTAAGACTTTAAAAGGTCAAAACTTGAACGTTGCAACTTCTGATTACGAAGAGGGCGATGATTACAAGATTGACTTACAATCAAAAACAATTTCTTTAACTGAAGAAGGAATTGATAAGGCTGAAAAATTCTTCCAAATCGAAAATCTTTATGATATGGAAAATGTTGCCTTGACTCACTTTGTTGACAATGCTTTGCGTGCCAACTTTATCATGCTTCATGACATTGACTATATGGTTGATGAAAATCAAGAAGTCTTGATTATTGACCAATTTACAGGACGTACGATGCCTGGTCGTCGTTATTCTGATGGTCTTCACCAAGCAATTGAAGCTAAAGAAGCTGTGCCAATTCAAGATGAATCAAAAACAATGGCTTCAATTACCATCCAAAACTACTTCCGGATGTATAAAAAATTGTCAGGGATGACAGGTACGGCTAAAACAGAAGAAGAAGAATTCCGTGAGATTTATAATATTCAAATCACACCAATTCCAACCAACCGTCCAGTTCAACGTTTAGACCATCCAGATTTGCTTTACCCAACTTTGGAAGCTAAATTTAAAGCAGTTATTGATGATATTAAACGTCGTCATGCTGAAGGTCAACCGATTTTGATTGGTACTGTTGCTGTAGAAACTTCAGAATTGATTTCTAAGAAGTTGGTTGAAGCGAAAATTCCTCATGAAGTTTTGAACGCGAAAAATCACTTCCGTGAAGCACAAATCATCATGAATGCGGGTCAACAAGGAGCAGTAACGATTGCGACCAACATGGCCGGTCGTGGGACTGATATCAAGCTTGGGCCTGGTGTAATTGACCATGCAGACCCTGAATTCCGAGGTCTTGCTGTTATTGGTACTGAACGTCATGAATCTCGCCGTATTGATAATCAATTACGTGGTCGTTCTGGACGTCAAGGTGACCCAGGGGTTTCACAATTCTATCTTTCTCTTGAAGATGAATTAATGAAACGTTTTGGTTCTGAACGTGTTTCAGCTTTCCTAGATAGAATGCGTATTTCTGGTGAAGATGCTGTCATCAAATCTGGGTTGATTACTCGTCAGATTGAAAGTTCACAAAAACGTGTCGAAGGAAATAACTATGATTCTCGGAAACAAGTCTTGCAATATGATGACGTAATCCGTGAGCAACGTGAAGTAATTTATGCGCAACGTCAAGAAGTTATCTTGACTAAAGAAGATATGACTCCTGTTTTGATGGGCATGTTCAAACGGACAATTGACCGTCAGGTTGATGGTCATGAACTTGCAGGGAATCTTAAAGACGAAGAAACAGTCAAAGATCTCTTACAAACAGTGCAAAACACAATGTTGCCAGAAGAGGCAATTGAATTATCTGAATTGACTGGTCTGTCAGGACAAGCAATGAAAGATTTGATTTTTGATAAAGTCAAAAGTCGTTATGCTTCACAGATGGAAAAATTAGCTGACCCAGAACGTCAGTTAGAATTCCAACGTGCGGTTATCTTGCGTGTGGTTGATAATAACTGGTCAGAACATATTGATGCTCTTGACCAAATGCGTCAATCAGTCGGACTTCGTGGTTATGCCCAAAATAATCCGATTGTTGAGTATCAAGAAGAATCATATAAAATGTACAATAATATGATTGGTGCGATTGAATTTGAAGTCACTCGTTTGATGATGAAAGCACAAATTCAACCACAAACGGCAATCCGTCAGGAAGCGCCAAGAATGACAACGACAGCTTCACAAGAAAACATTACAAATGTCGGCCCTGACACTTCTGTCAGTGAAGAAATTTCATTTGAAAATGTTGGACGTAATGACCCTTGCCCATGCGGCTCTGGTAAGAAGTTTAAAAATTGTCATGGACGTACACACATTGCCTAAAAGGCCAATTAATTTACTGACAGCTCTGTCAGTAAATTTTTTTATCAATAATGGACGCAAATAAATGTAGAATTAATTAAAATTTTGATACAATAGATAAAATAACAAAGCGAAATACGAGGAATTAGAATGACTTTTAAAGAAATAAGTCCTAAGATAAATATTGATGCCATTAAGATGTTGGGTCATCTCAATAGTGAGCAACAAGAAAAAAAGATGCTTCGAGATAAAGAACTTGAAGCAATTATCAAAGGCGAAGATGACCGTTTGCTTTTGATTATCGGACCTTGTTCGTCTGATAATGAAGAAGCAGTATTGGAATATGCTCGTCGTTTAGCCAAACTTCAAGAAGCAGTCAAAGACAAGATTTTTATGGTAATGCGTGTCTATACTGCTAAACCTCGTACAAATGGAGATGGCTATAAAGGATTGATTCACGAACCTGATGCGGATGGTCATACTGACTTAATCAACGGAATCAAAATGGTTCGCGACTTGCATTACAAAGTTATCACTGAAACTGGTTTGACAACTGCTGATGAAATGCTTTACCCAGAAAATCTGCCAATGGTTGATGATTTGGTCAGCTACCATGCGATTGGTGCACGTTCTGTGGAAAATCAACAACACCGTTTTGTAGCTTCTGGAATTGATGTTCCAACGGGCTTGAAAAATCCAACTTCAGGAAACCTAAAAGTAATGTTCAACGGTATCTATGCTGCGCAACAATCACAAGATTTCCTTTTTGGTCGTGCAGAAGTTCAAACTTCAGGAAATCCACTGGCACATGCAATTTTGCGCGGTGGACAAGATGAAAATGGCAAATACCATCCAAACTACTATACAGATAACTTGCTTGAAACAATTGAGATTTATGAAAAAATGGGCTTGAAAAATCCTTTCATTCTCATTGACACAAATCATGATAATTCAGGTAAAAAATTCATGGAACAAATCCGTATTGTCCGTCAAACATTGGTCAATCGTGATTGGGATGATAAAATCCGTCAAAACGTTCGTGGCTTTATGATTGAATCATATCTTGAAGATGGTCGTCAAGATAAGCCAGAAGTTTTTGGTAAATCAATTACCGATCCATGTTTAGGTTGGGATAAAACAGAAGCGCTCGTTCAAGAAATTTACGAAGCTGAAAGTAAAAATAAATAAAATTAAAAGCTGTCAAAACTGACAGTTTTTTTTCAATTTTAAAGAGTATAAAAGTAGTTTAAAAAATATTAATTTGATCAGGAGATGAAGCGGATAGTAGTAAGGCTTCAAAAGTAGCCCTGAAAAAAAACTTGAAAATTTAACAGCAGATATTGCAAACCCTTTCGTTTTGTGGTACAATTTCAAGAGTGATAGATATTTTAGATATCGTCAATAAAAATGAAAAAACATCTAAGGAGAACCATAAAAATGGCATCTAAAGAATTCCACATCGTTGCAGAAACTGGTATCCATGCACGTCCAGCTACATTGCTTGTGCAAACAGCTTCAAAATTCACATCAGAAATCACTTTGGAATACAAAGGTAAATCAGTAAACCTTAAATCAATCATGGGTGTTATGTCACTCGGTGTTGGTCAAGGCGCTGACGTTACTATTTCAGCTGAAGGTGCAGATGCTGACGACGCAATCGCAACAATCGCTGAAACAATGACTAAAGAAGGACTCGCAGAATAATCATGACAACTATGCTTAAAGGTATCGCCGCATCATCAGGTGTAGCAGTAGCTAAGGCATACTTGCTTGTCCAACCAGATTTGTCTTTTGAAACAAAGACAATTGCTGATACAGCTAATGAAGAAGCTCGCCTTGATGCAGCACTTGCTACATCGCAAAGCGAGCTTCAACTTATTAAGGACAAAGCAGTAACAACCCTTGGTGAAGAAGCAGCATCTGTATTTGACGCTCATATGATGGTCCTTGCTGACCCAGATATGACTGCTCAAATCAAAGCAGTAATCAATGACAAAAAAGTTAACGCTGAATCAGCTCTTAAAGAAGTAACTGATATGTTTATCGGTATCTTTGAAGGAATGACTGACAATGCTTATATGCAAGAACGTGCAGCTGATATTAAAGACGTTACAAAACGTGTTTTAGCTCACCTTCTTGGCGTTAAATTGCCAAGTCCAGCACTCATCGATGAAGAAGTAATCATCGTTGCTGAAGATTTGACACCATCTGATACAGCTCAATTGGACAAGAAATTCGTAAAAGCCTTTGTTACTAACATTGGTGGACGTACTTCTCACTCTGCAATTATGGCTCGTACTTTGGAAATTCCAGCAGTTCTTGGAACAAATAATATTACTGAACTTGTTTCTGAAGGTCAACTTTTGGCTGTTTCAGGATTGACAGGTGAAGTAATTCTTGACCCATCTGCTGAACAACAAAGCGAATTCCATAAAGCTGGTGACGCTTATGCTGCTCAAAAAGCAGAATGGGCTGCTCTTAAAGACGCTGAAACTGTTACAGCTGATGGACGTCATTATGAGCTTGCTGCTAATATCGGTACACCTAAAGACGTTGAAGGTGTTAACGATAATGGTGCTGAAGCAATTGGTCTTTATCGTACAGAATTCTTGTACATGGATGCACAAGATTTCCCAACAGAAGATGACCAATACGAAGCTTACAAAGCTGTACTTGAAGGAATGAATGGTAAACCAGTTGTTGTCCGTACAATGGACATCGGTGGTGACAAAACATTGCCTTACTTTGATCTTCCTAAAGAAATGAACCCATTCCTCGGATGGCGTGCACTTCGTATCAGCCTTTCAACAGCTGGTGACGGAATGTTCCGTACACAATTGCGTGCGCTCTTGCGTGCTTCTGTACACGGACAACTTCGTATCATGTTCCCAATGGTTGCTCTCGTAACTGAGTTCCGTGCAGCTAAAAAGATTTATGATGAAGAAAAAGCTAAATTGATTGCAGAAGGTGTTCCAGTCGCAGAAGGTATCGAAGTTGGTATCATGATTGAAATTCCAGCAGCAGCAATGCTTGCAGACCAATTTGCAAAAGAAGTTGATTTCTTCTCAATTGGTACAAACGACCTCATCCAATATACAATGGCTGCAGACCGTATGAATGAGCAAGTTTCTTACCTTTACCAACCTTACAATCCATCAATCCTTCGTTTGATTAACAATGTAATCAAAGCAGCTCACGCTGAAGGTAAATGGGCTGGTATGTGTGGTGAAATGGCCGGCGACCAAACTGCTGTACCATTGCTTATGGGTATGGGGCTTGACGAATTCTCAATGTCAGCAACATCAGTACTCCAAACACGTTCACTTATGAAACGTTTGGATTCTAAGAAAATGGAAGAATTGTCTAGTAAAGCTTTGAGCGAATGTGCAACAATGGAAGAAGTTATTGCCCTCGTTGAAGAATATACTAAATAATATTTTCAATTAGTTTCGAATGATAAGCCTGTCAATTAATGACAGGCTTTTTTTAAAATAGTCTGTTTAGCTATAATAGATTTCTTAGAAGTAAAAAAACTTATCCACGGGGATAAGTTTTTTTCTATCAAATGAATTTGAAAAGAGTATAATAATAAGTGGATAAGGAGTTTTATGAAAAAGCTAAATTTTTTTGATTATTGGCTAATTGGAGAATTAATCTTTTGTTTAATACTTCTCTTAATTTTACCCCAGCAAATTAAGCTGAATTTCTGGATAATTCTGACGAGTAAAGAAACAAGCGGTTCAGTCTTGAATATTTTTGCGCTTCCTCTTATTATGGCTCTTCCTAATATTATTCAACGCTCTGTCAGTAAGAGTGGCATCTACTGGTCAAAATTGAGAGTAACTACTCTGATTTTCAATATTATCCTTCTTTTATTGACCACTTTTTGGTTGCTGACACTGCCTTTTGGACAATAAAAAAATTACTGATGAAAAGTCGAGTCTCTTTGTACTCTGAGAGTTTATAGAGAGACTCTGCCAATTCTGTCAGTAACTTATAGAAAGGATTAAAATGGTAATCCTTTAGTGAATTTTCCGAGTTTTTGTTCTGTAACTTTTTCAATTTGACTAAGTGCATCATTAACCGCATCAGTAACCATATCTTGTAAAGTTTCAGGATCTTCAGGGTCAATAACATCTGGATTAATGTTAAGAGATTTCAAGGTGCGATCACCAGAAAATTCAACCGTTACAAGGTCTTGAGCAGATTTACCAACAAAAGTTGTATTGGCAATTTCTTCTTGTGAAACTTGCATTTGTTTTTGAAGTTTTTGTGCTTGTTTCATCATTGATTGCATATTCATCATGGAAATATATACCTCTTTTAGAAATTTTGTTGAAAGGCTTTCAACACCCTACTATTTTACCATAAAAAAGATAATAAAAAAATAAGCTAACAAAGGAGAAAGAAATGAAACTTACCAAAAACCAAGAAGAATTACTTAATTTGATTTATCAAGTTGTGTTAGAGCAAACGGTCAGTCCGAAAGAACGTGAGTATTTTATTGATGCTAAAAAGCGCATTGAATTAGGTAAAAATTTTGATGGCGAAATGAGTGAACTCTTAAAAGAATTGATGTATATTCCCAATTCTCCAGTGGTGAACCAATTTACAGAAGAAGCGCGTAAAAGGATGTTGGTAGGCCCATCAACAGGAGGGACAACTCATGGCTTTTCAAATTATCAAACCAAAAAATGAATAAAAAAGTGATTTTATTATTGTAAAATCACTTTTTGAATTACTAAGGGTGGGTCAATAAATAATTTTAGAAAATAAAAAAACTCAGCCTTAGCTGAGTTAATATTAGTGCGGTGGGCGGGACTTGAACCCGCACCAAGAAAATTCCCGACAGGATCCTTAATCCTGCGCGTCTGCCAATTCCGCCACCACCGCAAAACAGTACCTAAATATAATACCATTTTTCGCCATCTTCTGTCAAGAAAAAACTCATAAATCACTGATATAAAAGTCAATAAATTACGGATTATAAGTCTTCATAAATTTTGAAATTGTTTGACGATAGAGTGTGGGATTCGTTTCGAAAGACCGAGCGTGAGCAGCATTTTTAACAACTAACATTTCTTTGGGCGTTCCGGGCTTGACTGATTTGTAGTTCTCATAGACCATTGAAGTTGGAACATATGTATCTTTGCTTCCATGAATCAAGAGAATGGGAAGTTTATCTTTGGCTAGGGCTTTAGTTGCGCTAGCTTCTTGGAAAAACCACCCTTGTCGAATTTTGCTTTCAAGAGAAACGCTGTAAACCAGCGGGAAAGCTGGAATGTTGTAGCTTTCTTTGGCTTGATATACAATTTCATCCCAAGCGTTAGTATAACCACAATCTTCGATAATATTTTTTACCGATGATGGTAAACTCTTTTCGCTAGAGGCCATCATTACGGTAGAAGCGCCCATTGAAAGACCATAAAGGCTGATATGACTTTCGGGATTTTTGTCAGTTAAATATTTTGCCCAAGCGATCACGTCAAATTTATCATGGTAGCCAAAAGTAATAAAATTCCCCTGTGAATTTCCGGCACCACGATTATCTGGCATCAAGACATTATAGCCTAACTCATGGAAAAGTTGACCATATTGTCGCATCGCAGATTTATCCTGACGAAAGCCATGGACAACAATCACAGTATTATTGGTTTTTTGTTCAGCTGGTACATACCAAGCATCAAGTTTTAAATCATTATTTGTCAATGTTTCGGTAGATTTTGGTAGTTTATTAAATTTTTGAACCAGAGAATAATTAGGGCTTGAGGTTTTGACTTGTCCAATTGGTTGATTATTCCGGACACAAGCAATTTGATAAAAATATAAAGTAGCCCCTAAATTAAGGATTAAAAGGACAGATATAATAGCAATTAATATAGTCCAAATTCGTTTTCTTAGCGATTTTTTCATGAATTTCATTATACATGAAAAAATGTTATAAAACCAATATAAAAAATCTATAATGTCGTACAATTTTCGTGGTAGATAGATTAATGTGTGTTTTTGTGATAAACTTATTCTGAAAGTAATTTTTTGTGAAGGAGCTTTCAATGATTGAAAAATGTAAGGAGTGGAAAAAGCTAAACATGAAAAAAGGAATAATAGCATTTTTGACAGTATTGACAATTTTGCTAACGGGAGCGGTCAAAGTTTCAGCAGACTCAACACAGGCAGAAATTTATCGACTTTATAACAAGAATACCGGAGAGCATTTTTATACAAGTAGTGCCTTTGAACGAGATTCTGTTAACAAATCAGGTTGGTCTTACGAAGGGGTAGGATGGATTGCTCCCAAAAAATCATCAACGCCAATTTATCGAGTTTTCAATCCAAATGCCAAAGGTGGAGATCATTACTACACCAAAAGTAATTATGAAGCTAACCAACTTGTAAAAAAAGGATGGAAATGGGATAACAAAGGTCAACCAGTATTCTATTCTGGAGGGAATATTCCAGTATATGTTGCATTTAATCCTAATGCCAGCTCTGGTTCACACAACTTCACAAAAAATTCAAATGAGCAAAAGAACCTTCTTAATTCTGGATGGAAATATGGAGCGGTCGCTTGGAACTCTGAAGCTTGGATAAGTCCAAAACCACAACCTTCTTGGAAGCCAGGCGTTTCTCGTTTGTACACTATTCCAGGAGTTGCCCGCACCGTTTTTGGTGACAATATCATGGAAGAGTCAAATGTCAGTAAATTAGGACCTGTAACAGTAGAGGTAAGTGCCGATTTAAATCTTACTGGCTCTGGACGAGGCTATCATGGGAAACTGATGCTAGGTGATATGAACGGTAGCAATGTATCCTTCGGGATTCAGTATGATGCCAAAAGCGGTTTAGATGATGGTCAATGGGCTGGAAAAGGAGTCTATTTATCAGAAAATGTTGCAGGTGGAGGAGTACATGAAGGCGGAAATGCTTTATACGTTGCCTATGGACCAGCTCCTATTGGTAAAAAAGTTCACCTCAGTTTGGCTTATTATCAAAGCCGTCAGCTTGTAGCCTTCTTTGCTGATGGAGTATTGATGGGTAGTCAAAAAGTTAGCTTTAATGCCACGAAATCAACGACAAATGCCATCCTAAATCAAGATCGCACAGGTTTGACAGAAACAAATGCACTCTATATGATTAGTGCGCAAGGGGCGACTGCTTTTGGAGGAGATTCAATAAATGCAGTATTTACCAATATTAAAACAGGAGGAGTTCCTGTCGGATATGAAGACTGGGTAGATAAACCTGGAAATGGTGCGCTCAATTGGTGGAACATATTGGCTAAAAACTATTCAAGCACTTACCAATCAAATGGTATCGCAGATAGCCAAAAAATTCCAGAAAATGCCCAAGTAACAGTTAACGGAACTTGCAACCTACCTGCTGGTTATGACTGGGATTCATTCCCAGGAGCAAAACAACCGACGGGTGGAATTCAAATTCCAGCAGGAATCCCTCTTAACTAAGCGGTTCGAGTTTAGGCTCCAAAATTTCAAAAAATTATTTAGCATTTTTTGAAAAAGTGTGATAGAATGAAGAAAATAGAATAAATACTCCACCGGGAGTTAAATCGTATGAACGATTGTTTGCATTTCAGTAGGTCTGAGAAGAAATGTAGATAGTCGTTCTTTTTTTAGCTGAGGAGGCGAAAATGACTTGGATATATCTACTAATAGCAGGAATTTTTGAAGTGGTTTGGGCAACAACAATGAAGTTAAGCCACGGATTTTCAAATATAAAGTTTACATTATTAACAATCATTGGGATGATTGCTAGTTTTGGTTTCCTCGCCCTAGCTCTAAAAAAGCTTCCTTTAGGGATTGCTTATCCAATTTGGACAGGGATTGGTGCAGTGGGCTCTATCTTAATTGGTCTTATGATATTTAAAGATAAAGTTCCACCATTAACATGGCTTTTTATAACTTTCTTAATCGTGGGGATTATTGGAATAAAAGTAACAAGCGGTCATTAAAGTTGACACAGCCTTTTAATTTTTTAGTATATAGATTTCATGATATAATAAGAGAATTGGTAAAAAATAAAAGAAATAGCAATAGCTGAGTCTATTTGCTATTTTTGAATGAGGAGGAAAAAATGAAAAACAAAAAAAGCATGATGAATTTAGCAATTTCTAATCTGTTTTTAGTATTTTTGGGTGCAGGTTTAGTCATTCCTGTTTTGCCAACCCTTAAAGAACAAATGCACTTTTCTGGGACAACAATGGGAATGATGATTTCTATTTTTGCCATTGCTCAGTTAATTGCCTCACCGATTGCTGGTGCTTTATCTGATAAAATTGGGCGTAAAAAACTCATTGCGATCGGAATGATTATTTTTTCTTTTTCCGAACTTTTATTTGGACTGGCGCAAGCGAAAACAGGCTTTTATATTTCACGAGCTTTAGGAGGCGTTGCAGCGGCAATGCTGATGCCATCAGTTACAGCTTATGTGGCTGACATGACTACAATTTCCGAACGCCCTAAAGCAATGGGACTCGTATCAGCGGCAATTAGTGGTGGGTTTATCATTGGACCCGGTGTGGGTGGATTCATCGCTCATTTTGGTATCCGTGTTCCTTTCTATGTTGCAGCAATTTTAGCTTTTATTGGTTTTATTTTAACAATCACGATTTTAAAAGAACCTGAACGGACAATGGAAGCCAATCATGAAACCGAAAAAGTTTCATTCCTTGATATTCTCAAGAACCCATTATTTGGCTCATTATTTATCATTATTTTGATATCATCATTTGGATTACAAGCTTTTGAGTCAATTTATAGTATCATGGCAAGCATTAACTTTGGATTTAGCATGGGGGAAATTGCTTTAGTCATTACAGTAAGTGGTATCCTGGCCCTCTTTTTCCAACTCTTTTTATTTGATACAATTGTTAATAAAATCGGAGAACTTGGTCTAATTCAACTGACTTTCTTTGCAAGTGCAATTTTTATAGCAATTATTGCATTTACGAAAACAAATTTAGTTGTGGCTCTTTCGACCTTTGTTGTATTCTTAGCTTTTGACCTGTTCAGACCAGCTGTGACGACCTATTTATCGAAACATGCTGGAAATCGTCAGGGAGCAATTAATGGTTTAAATTCGGCCTTTACAAGCTTTGGTAATATCTTAGGGCCAATGGCTGCAGGATATATGTTTGATATTAATCATCTATTCCCTTACTATATCTCTGCGATTATTTTACTTGGAACAGGATTTTTATCATTATTCTTAAATAGAAAAAATTTGGGTAAAGCTTAAATCACTTTTCAGATAGAAAGTCTACGGTCATTCGTAGGCTTTTTTCTTTATATTCAAGACTTCCAGAGAAATTATAAAACATTAAAAAACTTCATTACATTTTTTTATTATTATTAAATAAAAGTAGGATTACAATAAAAGGTAATAAGGTAATCCGAAAAGCAGAAATTCTGTTGATTTTTAAGGGTACATAAACTATACTAATATCAGCAAAGGATGGGAAGATTCTATTTTAAATGAGAAAAAATGATTAATATAGACTATCCTCAGTATTAATATCTAAGAAAATGAGAATAAAATAATATGAAATTATCAATTGTTGTTCCGGTATACAATGAAGAGGAAAGTATAGAACTATTTATAAAGGAAGTAGATGATAAAACAGAAAAGTTACCGCTCGATAAAACTTTTTATTTTGTCAATGATGGTTCTACTGACCAGACATTAGTGATGATAAAAGAGTTATCCGAAAAAAGGATGGATATAAAATATATAAGTTTTTCAAGAAATTTTGGAAAAGAAGCGGCATTACTTGCTGGTTTAGAGGTATCTGATGGCGATTTCGTTACAATAATGGACGTTGATTTGCAAGATCCGCCAGAAATGTTAAATGAAATGTTTATAAAAATTAATGAGGGGTATGATGTTGTAGGGACAAGACGAATAAATCGAGAAGGTGAGCCATATATCCGTTCTTTTTTCTCAACCCTTTTTTATAAGATTATAAATAGAATCTCTAAAACAAAAATCGTTGATGGAGCGCGTGACTACCGGTTGATGACTCGACAAGTTGTGAATAGTATTTTGAGACTTCAGGAGAACAATCGATTTTCAAAAGGTTTATTTTCGTGGGTAGGTTATAAGGTACTTTATTTAGACTATACAAACAGAGAAAGAACTACTGGACAGACTTCTTGGTCATTTTGGAGTTTACTTCGTTATTCTGTAGATGGTTTTATTAATTTTTCTGAACTTCCTTTGAATATTGCAACTTTTATCGGTATACTTTGTTTTTTTTCTTCAATAATATTGAGTTTTTTCTACATTTTGAAAACTATTATCTGGGGTGATGACGTCCAAGGTTTTCCAACACTTGTTGTTTTAATTTTGATGTTGGGGGGCTTGCAACTCTTAGCTTCTGGAATCATAGGAAAATATCTCTCAAAGACATTTATAGAAGTAAAAAAACGTCCGAATTATATCATCAAGGAAAGTAATATAGAAAGAAGGTTTGATTGTGAGCAAAAAGGCTAAAATCCCTCTATTATTAGTAATTATATTTTATGCTTTATATTTTACACTAACAAAAGTTGACTGGATGAGTGGAGATGCTCAATGGTTTTCTAAGGTTGATGCTTCCCCAATCAGTTTTGTGATAAAAAGGTATGAAACTTGGTCATCTCGGTTTTGGATTGAGGGGGCAACTCTGATCGCAAGCAAACACTTAATTTTATTTTATATTTTCACAGTAATTTTGACACTTTTATTTTTTTATTCTCTGAGTGAACTTTTTTCTTTTAATGAATATAATAGTAATTTAGTTCTTGTTGTCTTTTTTATGGCACTATTTCCGGTTGTTTCTCTTCAATCTGCAGGGCCAATTGCTACAATAGTAAATTACATCTGGCCTAGCGCATTATTTCTTTATTGGTTAATGACAGATAGACACAGAAAAATGAAAAATATTGGAAGTTTACAAAATTCGCTTAGTATCCTATTTCTGGGACTCTCTGTTTTTAATGAAGGGTTGGCAATTATCCTCTGCCTCTATCTTATTCTTTGCCTTATAGTAGAGAAAAAGAACTTTTTTAATACATATAGAATGATTTGTCTTGCCATTTCTCTATTAAGCTTTTTAAACGTCTTACTTTGCCCTGGAAATCAAAATCGGGGAATGTTGGAAATGGCAAGGTGGTTTCCGACTTTTAATCACTTATCATTTTTAGATAAAATACTCATACAGTTTAATAATATTGCCTCAAATTTGATAGTAAGTCACAATCTCCTTGAAGTTTTAGTTATATTATTATTTATCAAGGCGATTCAAAGGAAACAAAGGCTGTCAGTTATTCTATCTGGAGCAGTCATAATGCTGACGAGTGCCTCTCATCAACTAATTTCAGACCGACTTAGTGTAATAGTAAAGGAGTCTCCAGGGAAAGAATTTAATCAGCAGATAATCGGGACGCTTTTGAAACCTACTCTCATTTTTGCGACTCTAATCCTTTTGATTGTTTTGATTATTATTCTGTTATATGGTAAGTCAAAAACAAGCTTAATGATAATCGCTTCTCTAGTTATTACCTTTTCGTCAGCTATGGCTATAAGTCTATCACCAACCTTGTTAGCTTCGGCAGATAGACCTCTATTGTTCTTATATTTTGCACTTGTATTTAATTGTATTTTCTTAGTTAATGATTTAAGTAAATTTAGTGAAAGAAAGGCCAGCATAATCATGGATAAATCTGATTAGAAAGTTTCCCTAAAAGTTCAAACTAAGGAAAGAATATTCTGCGTAAAGTATCAATTAAAAGCTCTCAAGTCATTAACTTGAGAGCTTTTTCATTTTTATTATATAAGCATTTCTCAATTATAGCGCGTGATTAGAGTAAAATGTTAAGCGATACGAAAGTGATTAATATTACTATGGTAAAATTAATCACTTTTTTCTGACCTTTTATCATAAAACTTTAATTAAAATAGTATTTAAAGAGCCCAACATTTTTGATATTCTAGATATATCAAAAGAGAATAAGGGTTTTGATAACATTTTTGTTTTTTTAGTGAATGTATAAATTTTGAGTTGATTGCGTATAGGTTTAAAAAAGCAAAGAATATTATAAAGAAGAGAGGGAGAATAAGCTTAATAAATGAATTTGTCAGAAATTCATAGAATAGTTTATAATATCTGTAAGAAAGAGTATTTGTATATGAAAAGGAAAAAGGATACTTTAGTTAACCTAAATGATACCATCAAAAGAGTAATTGAAAATGTTCAACCTAAAATACCACAAAAAATTAGTTTTGATAAAGAACTAAATGCTACTCTTCATATTGATGAAGTAATTTTTAAAAAAATTATCCGAATCTTTTTAGAGAACGCAAGTAAAACCGCAGATCCAAAAAGTGTATTAAAAATAGCTTTATTAAGACAAGGAGATTCTATTGATATCTCTGTTTCCAATGAAGGGGTAAATTTTATTTACGAGGAGAAGAAGGCTATCTCCAAGTTCAATCTTTCCGATGATATTCTAAGAACAAGAACAACTATTGGACTTTCTCTTATCAACGAGTATGCTGAAGCTTGTGGAGCGTGGTTTTTTCTATCTGATAATTTCCCCAGCGGAAATGTATTTCATCTTGTATTTAATCAAAACCAAGAAAAGAGATAAGATTTGATTAAACTTGAAAAATTTACCCGTTATTGTTTAATTGCTTTAACTTCCCTTGCTTTGTTAATGATGATTTTCATATTCTCTACTGAATCAGGTAACGTTAACCCGTTTGTTGTTATAATAACCACGGTCCTTCTATATTTTATATTACGATTTATCAATGGCTTACTGAGAAAATCTTCCAAACGACAATTAAGAAACATTGTTATAGGTTCTGTTTTAGCCGTGACTATCCTTGCCATACTGAATGTCATTTTCTTTAGAGTTCAGCTATTTGGTGATGTCCAAATATGTATTGATATGGCTAGAAAAATTAGTCAAAATAATTTTGAATGGAGTAACTGGATTTTACAATATAAAAATCTTGTTCCCCTAACTATTTTATACAGTTGGATGATGAAAATTGGGCAGTTTTTACACACTGGTTTTTATCCTATTTTTTTCGCATATAATATTAGCTTACTTATAGGAAGTCTTGTATTAACGTTGCTAACTCTCTGGCACAAAAAACCACAAAGTGCTGCACTTGCAGGCTTGTTAACGATAGTTCTTCCTGTATTTTATAGTTTTATTATACAAGTTGGTTATACTGATGGAGCTAGTATACTCGCTTTATCACTCTTAATCTTTCTTTTTGAATACAATCATCTAAATTGGTGGAAATTGATATTACTCACTTTTGTTTTTGCTTATGGCTATTTAATGCGACCCAATATCATCATTGCTCTGGTGGCCCTATTTATAATTGGACTTTTCACATATAAAAAACAAAATAATATTTTTAAATTGGTCAGTAAGCTTTTTATTTTTTGTTTCTTAGGAATTATACTTGCTACTAGTACGAGTAAAATTTTTGATGCAACTTATCATTATAATGTTAATAATCCTAAGCAGTTCCCTGTGGTGCACTGGATTTATATGGGATTGAATCAAGAAAAAATTGGTCAATATAACAAAGCTGATCGCAGTTATACTCTGAATCACGAAGGTTTTTCTTCGGCTCAAAATGCTGATATCGCAGGAATTAAAAATAGATTATTAAATTATAGACCACTGACTTTGGGGTTACACTTCATCAGCAAATATGGTATTTTGTGGCATGAAGGAACTTTTCAAACTTTGACAGATTATCAAAAGAATTATATTTTTGCTCCAAAATTATTTTTAAAATATTCTAAACTTATCTTTTTAGTTTCTCAAGTATTTTCGAAAGCTTTAATAAGTCTGTTTTTATTTTTTTTAGTTTTAGAATTATTACGTAAGAAACCAATTCCTAGAAATTCTATTTTATTATCATTATTGATAATATTTGGAATAAGCCTTTTTCATACCATCATTTGGGAGGTGAAAACACGCTATCAATTCATGACTTTCTTTTTACTATTTTTTGTAGGAGTCTATGCAATGGTTGAATATTTTGAAAAAGATAATTTTTAGAAATTTATAAGTTTCTAAATTAGTCAATTTTTATTTATGCTAAAATTACCTACCTTATAAAGAATTCAGAAAGTGCCTGTTCTAAAAAACATAAAAGCAGACATTTATCTGTTGTTTGCGCTCAATATTGATAGGTGACTTACTAAGTGGTTGTTTTGTGAGGACTAATCCTTTCCTAGTGATTATTTCCTATTTAATAGTTTATGTATTTTTCAAATCTAAATTTAGATTGTTTTACGATGATAGATTATTCCTATCATTTTTTTTGAGCCCGTTAAGCTTTCTATTTTATTATCATATTCCTAAACATGTTGATTTGGAAGATTTGAGTTTAAA
This sequence comes from Lactococcus cremoris subsp. cremoris KW2, assembly GCF_000468955.1. Lineage (NCBI taxonomy): Bacteria > Bacillati > Bacillota > Bacilli > Lactobacillales > Streptococcaceae > Lactococcus > Lactococcus cremoris. The sequence continues at coordinate 109,652 of NC_022369.1, forward strand.
AAAACAAGAGCTTTCTGTGTTATTCATCTATCAAGGTTATAGATATTGGGAAGTAGATTATGAAATTATTATAATTGTCATCTCTGATTTTGAAACGTGGTATTTTATGAACAATTTCTTGTAAATTTACTTAATTAAGCAATGGATAGAGAAGACTAATTTTCATTTGATTTGGATATTTTTATTTTCCTACAGTTAAATTTTTCCTTAATATTCGATATGTGTGCTATTCATATTTGATTAATGAGAATATGGAACCTGATAATTTTGAATAAAAAAACCTCCTGATGTAATCTTATACATACAGGAGGAAAAGGAGTAAGCGTATTTAATACTATCATTTTTCTTATATAATAGAGTTAAGAATAAAGAACTCTACTTATAAGGAGTCAAGGGGATTTGAACCCCTGCGCCGCTTTACACGGTTCGACGGATTTCGAGTCCGTTGCATTACCACTCTGCCATGGCTCCGCTCCTTTATCTAATTTTATTATACCATAGTTAATTACCTTCCAGAAATAATATGAAATAAGAATAACTAAAATAAAAAAACGCATATTTATACAAAAGTGTTGACAAATGAATAAATATGCTGTACAATTGCATTTATATTAATTTGAAAGAAGAAAAATGATGGGAAACAAAAAAATTGTCTTGGCATATTCAGGTGGATTGGATACGAGTGTCGCTGTAAAATGGCTGACTGATAAAGGTTTTGATGTCATTGCCGCTTGCATGGATGTTGGTGAAGGGAAGGACTTGAATTTTATTCATGATAAAGCACTCCAAGTTGGTGCGGTAGAGTCTGTTGTTCTAGACTGTAAGGCCGAATTCGCTGAAATCTTCGTTGGTGCTGCCCTCAAAGGAAATTTGATGTATGAAAATAAATATCCTTTAGTATCAGCATTGAGCCGCCCTTTAATTGCTAAAAAGTTAGTAGAGGTGGCTAAAGAAAAAGGGGCAACCGCAATTGCTCATGGCTGTACAGGTAAAGGAAATGATCAAGTTCGTTTTGAAGTAGCAATCCATTCACTTGCGCCAGAACTTGAAGTGATTGCTCCAGTCCGTGAGTGGCATTGGGCTCGTGAGGAAGAAATCGAGTATGCTAATCAAAATGGTGTTCCGATTCCCGCTGATTTGGATAATCCTTATTCTATTGATATGAATTTATGGGGACGTGCCATTGAAGCAGGAGTTCTTGAAAATCCTTGGAATACCTGCCCTGAAGATGCTTTCTTCATGACTAATTCTGTTGAGGATGCTCCGAATGAACCTGAGTTTATTGAAGTTGAGTTTAAAGAAGGTTTGCCAATTGCTTTGAATGGAAAAATCATGGAATTGCATGAAATTATTAAAGAAGTGAATATTATTGCAGGAAAACACGGTGTGGGTCGGATTGATCATATTGAAAACCGCTTGGTTGGGATTAAATCACGTGAATTTTATGAATGTCCAGCTGCTATTACCTTATTAAAAGCCCACAAGGATTTGGAAGATTTAACTTTTGTTCGAGAATTAGCACATTTCAAGCCCGTTCTTGAAAATGAATTAGCAAATTTGATTTACAATGGCTTATGGTTTAATCCTGCGACTAAAGCTTTAATAGCTTATCTTGATGAAACACAAAAAGTAGTTAATGGAATCGTGAGAATTAAATTATACAAAGGTTTAGCGACTCCAATAGGACGTAAGTCAACCAATTCTCTTTATAGTGAAAAATTGGCAACCTACACTGCAGCTGATGAGTTTGACCAGGCAGCGGCAGTTGGATTTATTAAACTTTGGGGCTTGCCTACTCAGGTTAATGCTCAAGTAAATCTCAAATAAAAGATGAAAAAATTTGGAAAGTGAGAGAATGGTAGAAAAACTTTGGGGAGGACGTTTTGAAGCCTCATTAGATAAACAAACTGAAGAATTTGGTGCATCAATTAAATTTGAACAAAGACTTGCTCCTTTTGATTTAAAGGGCTCTTTAGCTCATGTGAAAATGTTAGGTGAAACAGGGATTATCACTGCTGAGGAAGCTACAACAATTGCTAATGGGCTGATAAAAGTAGAAGAAAAACTTATGAAGGGTCAAATTGAGTTCAAAATTGAAAATGAAGACATTCATATGAATATGGAAACTTATCTTCATGATGAAATTGGTCCACTTGCAGGAAAACTTCATACCGCTCGGTCTAGAAATGACCAAGTAGCAACCGATATGCACCTCTATCTCAAAAGTATTTTATCTGATCTTTTAAAAGCTTTAAGAACGCTTCGTGAAACTATTGTAAATCTTTCTGTAAACCATGTTGACACTCTTATGCCGGGTTATACTCATTTGCAGCATGCCCAACCGATTTCTTTTGCTCAACATTTAATGGCCTATTATCAAATGTTTACTCGCGATTTTGAACGCTTTGAATTTAATGTAAAACATACTGATATGAATCCTTTAGGAGCGGCAGCTTTGGCTGGAACTACTTTTCCAATTGACAGGGAGTTAACCACAAGTTTGCTCGGATTTGAGAAAGCCTATGCTAATTCCATGGATGCTGTCAGTGATCGTGATTTTATTTTGGAATTCTTGTCAAACTCTAGTTTGTTGATGATGCATTTATCAAGATTATGTGAAGAACTTTTGCTTTGGTCTAGTCATGAATTCAATTTTGTTAGTTTATCAGATAATTATTCTACGGGGTCCTCCATCATGCCACAAAAAAAGAATCCAGATATGGCTGAATTGATTCGAGGAAAAAGCGGAAGAGTTTATGGAAATCTTATGTCTTTATTGACTATCATGAAGGGACTTCCTTTAACTTACAACAAAGACTTACAAGAAGACAAAGAGGGAATGTTTGACAGTGCTGATACCATATTAACATCATTGAATGTTATGGATGGAATGCTGTCAACCATGACTGTAAACCGTGTAAACATGGAAAAGGCGACAGAGCAAGATTTTTCAAATGCAACCGAACTGGCTGATTATCTTGCGGCAAAAGGTCTTCCTTTTAGGGAGGCACACGAATTAGTAGGTCAATTAGTTTTAACATGCATAAAAAAAGGAATTTATCTTCAAGAGGTGAGCTTAAAAGACTATCAAGCTTTGTCTCAATTAATAGAAGAAGATGTTTATGAAATTTTGAAATCTAGAACGGCTGTTTCAAGAAGGAATTCTTTAGGTGGAACTGGTTTTGAATCGATTAAGAAGCAAATTGAACAAGCAAAAAAAGAGCTTCAAAAATGAAGCTCTTTTTATACAATTACTTTTTTAGTGTAACTGAATTATTGTGTGTAAAGTAATTGATCAGATTGAAGATGACAAGGATTGCTGAACCTACAAATACATAACGATAGTCGATAAAACCAGCAATAGCTGAGCCTAATAGAGGACCAGCAAAGGCACCGATTGATTGAGCGGATTGATTGTAAGAGAAAATACGGCCGGTGACAGCTTGAGGAGATTCTTTGGCCAGGATAGCTTGAACAGATGGTAAAATCGCAGCATCAGAAATTCCGACAAAGAGTCTCATAACAATCAGAAACCAAACATTAGTTGTCAGTGCGGTAATTGAAAAGACAATAAGTGAGAAGAAAAGTCCAAAGCCAAGAATTTTTCTTTGACCGACTTTATCACCAAGTCTCCCTAAAAACGGGGCAGCAACTAAGGTTACTATTCCTGGAGCAGCGGCGACAAGCCCAGCCATGAAAGTGATATTCCCTTGACCATGCATGAGTTCCTGTACATAGAGTGAAAGAACAGGATTAATGGATTGATTGGTCATTTGGGTAATCAATGTTGCGAAAAACATTCCCCATATTATTGCAGGGTGTGTGACAACTTCCCATACTTGTTTGTAGGAGAGCATGTTTTTCTTTTCAACTGGTTTAAAAGTTTCTTTGACCAAAAAAAGAGCAAGGAAAAAAACAAGGAACATGATGATACCTGTAACACTAAAGACACGACGATATCCAGTTATATTAACGAGAACCCCACCAACTATAGGTCCGATTAATGTTCCAGCTACAGAACCTGTTGTGAGTAATGATAAAACTGAACCTGATTTTTCTTTGGGTGCCGAGCTTGCCATCAAAGCCATTGAATTGGATACAAAGCCAGAAAAAGCACCAAGCAACATTCTCAAAATAAGGAGTTGCCAAGCAGCCGTGACGAAAGCCATTAGAGAAATTGAAATGGCCATTCCGAGAGAGGCTCTTAAGAGCATCAACTTTCGACCTTTTTGGTCAGCTAATCTTCCCCATAGGGGAGAAACGATGGCTAAAACAATAAAAGTAGATGAGAAAACCAGCCCAGACCAAATGTTTAATTCTGTTTTTGAATAGTGACCTAGTGTTCCGATATAGAGTGATATAAAAGGGGAAATAAGGCTTGAGCCAATTCCCGTCATAAATGTCCCAAACCAAAGGACGATTAAATTTCGTTGCCATGATTCTTTCATGAATAAATGTACTTCTTTCTTGATGTATTCATAATAATATTATAAAACTATTGTTCGTAGTTTGTCAATGACGAATCATCACTTGAAAAAGAGAGTGAATAGTTTTATACTGAAATAAGATGCTTTGAGATGAAAAAATCTCAAACTTCAAGAAAACTTTCTAATCAGAAAGTACTGAAAGGAATCCTATTATGGCAAGGATTGCATTAACCCGCGATAAAATTGTTCAAGCGACAATCAAGTTAGCTAGTGAAATTGGACTCTCTAATGTGAGTTTCCCTCGTTTAGCAGAATATTTTGGAATTAAAGCTCCGTCACTTTACAATCATTTTAAAAATATGGAAGAAGTTCGAGTAGCGACTGCAGTTTACTTACAAAAAGAACTAAATCATGAATTGACTCATGCAATGGTAGGCTTGACGCCTTTAGCCGCTCTTAGAGCTTATGCTGAAAGCTATAAAAAATTTGCCGAAAAATATGAAGCAGTTTATGAATTAATTAATGTGATACATCAGACAAATAATGGTGAACTTGAATATTTAGCAAAGGAAAATATTCGCTTGGTTCGTCGTAGTTTAGAAAATTTTAATTTATCAGAAGAAGAGAATTTTCATATTAGTCGAATGTTTAGGTCAACTTTGCATGGATTTATTACTTTGACGCAATTAGGTTATTTTCGTCAGTCAGGCTCAATTTCTAAAGAAGAGTCGTTTACTTATATGGTAGATCATCTGCTTAGTACGCTTAATGATAAACATAGTATTTAAGAGAATAAAATATTCCTGTCAAACAAAGTTAGATAATAAACAAAAAGGAGTTATGGAATATTTTGAATAAAAGAACGTTTTCATTTGAAATAGTGACTTTTTAGCAACTTTATGATAAAATTAGTACGATAATTTCTAAAATGGGAGAGAGTGGCTTGGCTATAAAAAAAACATATCGCGTTAAACGCTCAAAGGATTTTGACCAAATTTTTTCAGCGAAACATAGCTTTGCCAATAAAAGATTTGTAGTATATAAATTAAATACAAATCAGCCTCATTTTCGTGTAGGGCTATCAGTAAGTAAGAAACTTGGGCATGCGGTTTTGCGTAATCGAATTAAACGTCTTTTGCGACATGCAGTAGCTGAATTTAAACCTTATTTGGTAGATGAAGATTTTGTAATCATCGCTCGTTCGGGTGTTGAGACGCTTAGTTTTGAAGAAGTAAAGAAAAATCTGAGACACGTGTTGAAGTTGTCAAAAATCTATGTGGATGGAGAAAACGATTGAAAAAGAAATTTAGTTTGATCGCAATGGCGGGAGCTGCCCTTTTGTTACTTACAGCCTGTGGAACCACGGCAGTAACAGGTAGCTCAAGCAATCTTTGGGATCAAATCGTATATGGCTTTGCGCAGGTTATTCGTTTCTTGTCATTTGGTGGTTTGACCGGAGTTGGTATTATTTTATTCACAATTATTATTCGGGCAGCATTGCTCCCGTTGATGAATATTCAAATCAAATCTAGCCAACGTATGCAAGAAATTCAGCCAGAAATTAAAAAAATTCAGGCTAAATATCCAAGCAAAGATATGGAATCTCGTCGTTTGATGAATGAAGAGATTCAAAAACTTTATGCTGAAAACAAAGTTAACCCTTATATGGGATGTTTACCTTTGGTTGTTCAGATGCCAGTGCTTTGGGCACTTTATCAAGCCTTGTCTCGTGTAGACTTTTTGAAACACGGAACTTTCCTCTGGTTTGAAATTGGAGCAAAAGATCCAACTTTTATTTTACCTATATTGGCAGCAATCTTTACTTTCTTGAGCTCATATTTAATGATGAAGTCTGCTCCTGAAAGAAATGCAATGACGACTTCAATGACTTATATTATGCCGATTTTCATCTTGATTATGGGTGTAAACTTTGCGTCCGGAATTGCACTTTACTGGGTAATATCTAATGCTTTCCAAGTCTTTCAAACGATGTTGTTAGCTAATCCATACAAGATTATTGCAGCGCGAGAAGCTAAGGTACAGGTCGAAAAAGATAAAGTTAAAGCTCGTGAAAAAGCATTGAAGAAGGCAAGAAAAAAATAAAAAATACCATTGGCAGTTTTTATTTTAATTGGAAGTTGTGCTAGAAATTGTCAATAGGCTTTATCATATGACAGGAGTAGTTTGATTATGGCTATTTTTACTGGTGAAACGGTCGAAGATGCAATTGATCGTGGTTTAAATCGATTAGGCGTTAAGCGCGAGAATGTTCATATTCATATTGAACAAAAAGAGAAAAAAGGTTTCTTGGGATTTGGAAAGAAACGGGCTCGGGTTAATATCGAGCCAATCCATGAGGAAACGGTGCGTAAAGCTGATCATTTGGCTGAACGTGGTGTAGATGATACAATTAATCTTGGCGTTCCTAAATCACAATCCGCAATGGAAGCAACGCTTGAGCTAAGTCAAGTTGTTAAAGCGGTTCGTGCGGCTGAGAGAGAACAAAACGGCGAAATCACTGAAGAAGAGCGTAATGCGATTATTGAAGTGGCCAAAAAAACAGTTGTTCAAAATCGCCAAGGAACAACAGATCTTTCTGATGTTGTTGCAGCTGTTAAAGAAGAAGTTGACGCTAAAAAAGAAGTTTCAAATGAAGAAGAAAAAATTGCTTCAAAAATTTCAAGCTATTTGACCACGATTACCCAAGAAATGGGAATTGCAACTCGTGTTTCAGTTTCTCGTGATGGGAATTTGACGGTCTTTAACTTGACTTCTAACCATGATGCTCTACTTATTGGGAAGCATGGGAAAATTTTGCAAAGTTTACAGATTTTAGCAAAAGCCTATGCAAACAGTATTTTAAATACACGAATGAATGTCGCTGTAAACGTTGGAGATTATCATGAAAAACGGAAAGCTTACATTGTAAGCTTGGCTCACCGGGCAGCAGAGCGTGCGCGTGGGGGTGAAACTGTTTATATCAATGATTTACAATCTAACGAGCGTAAAATTGTTCACACGATTATTGGTCAAGAAAATGGTGTGTCAAGTCATTCAGAAGGGCAAGAATATAATCGCTATATTGTTGTCTCTAAAGAGATTTAGCCTTGACAAAAGACCTTTCATAGTGTAGAATTGTAAGGTATGCTTTTAATAGCAGTAAACTAAGATGAAAGGAACACCGAAAAGGTGGAGCTACTTTCAACCAAAAGTGAAGTAGCCCAGGGACTTATATAATGAAACGTACTTACCAACCACACAAAAAATCTCGTAAGACTACTCACGGATTCCGTAGCCGCATGGCAACTAAAAACGGACGTCGTGTCCTTGCAGCTCGTCGTCGTAAAGGACGTGCTTCACTTACAGTTTAATTTGTAAATGAAATAGAAACCAGCATCTGCTGGTTTTTTTTATTTAAAAAAATAAAATTTTGTTAAACGGTTTCATTTATTGTGGTATAATAGCTTTATTGATTAATTAATGGAGTTTTCCTTTAGTAATTGAAGTATAAGGTAAAATTTCATATCTGATAAGGAGATTTTTATCGTGAAAACATTTAAGATTGGTGAACTTGAAGCTTCTCAAATTATTCTAGGATGTATGAGAATTAATGAAGAAGGAAAAGACCCTGTTGCTGTAATTGAAACTTCAGTTGAAGAAGGAATTAATTTCTTTGACCATGCGGATATCTATGGTGGTGGAGCTTGTGAATCGATTTTTGCTGATGCCTTAAACAAATCATCAGTCAAACGAGAAGACATTATTTTACAGTCAAAATGTGGTATTGTTCCAGGAAAAATGTTTGACTTTTCAAAAGAACATATCCTTGAATCAGTTGAAGGAAGTCTGAGTCGCTTAAAGACGGACTACTTGGATACTTTGCTCTTGCATCGTCCAGATACTTTGGTTGAACCTGAAGAGGTAGCAGAAGCTTTTTATGAACTTGAAAAGGCTGGAAAAGTGCGTTATTTTGGAGTCTCTAATCAAAATCCAGGTCAGGTTGAACTTTTAAAAACAGCCGTGAAAGAACCTTTGTTATTCAATCAATTACAGTTTGGTTTGAAACATACAGGTATGATTGATGCTGGTATTCATGTCAATATGAGTGATGATGCTTCCTTTGTCCATGATAATGGAATTTTAGAATATTCTCGTATTAATAAGATGACTATTCAGGCTTGGTCACCTTTCCAATATGGTTTCTTTGAAGGAGTTTTTGTTGGGAACGAAAAATTCCCTGATTTGAATAAAAAATTGGAATATTATGCTGAAAAATATAATTCTAGTCCAACGGGAATTGCTATTGCTTGGATTAATCGCCATCCAGCAAATATTCAAACGATCATTGGAACAATGACTTTGAGTCGAATTAAAGAAATTGCGGCCGCATCAGATATCGTTTTGGAACGTGAAGAATGGTATGATTTGTATATGGCAGCTGGAAATATTTTGCCTTAAATCTAATAAGAATAAAAAACTAGCAATTAATAGCTAGTTTTTTTATTTAACTATGTTGAAGAGGTTTTGATGAAATTTTTAAAGTATTTTAAAGAAATAAGAATAAACAAAGACTCTAATCATTCGTTTAAGTTATTGAATTTTGAAAATTTAACAGATGATGAACTACTAGGAGTTTCGGGAGGTGGATTTTCTGATAATCTCCGACAAGAAAGGCTAGAAGCAGGGTGGACACAAGAAGAACTAGGGAAATTATTGTTTACTAGTAAACAGGCGGTCTGCAACTGGGAACATGGACGGAGGCAGCCAAATTTGACGCTACTTCAAAAGATGTCAAACTTATTTGAGTGTTCAATAGATGATATGTTGAAAGAGAGGGGAAGTAAAAACTAAAAGTACACAAAAAGAATACTAAAAGACTATTGATCAAATATTCAGAAAAGAATAAAATAGATTTGTAATTAGTTACGGATATTTGAAAAATTAATGGGTGATTTTAGTAGAAGTGCACATCAACTGAAAATGCTCAAAAAAGTCCAAATTGGACTAGAAAGTGTGTTCTTATGGAAGGACAAAAGATTTTTGAAGTGTTTGAAACGTTGACTGATGCTGAATTGATGGAGATTAGTGGGGGTGGAGGATTAATTAATTATTCTCAAAATTATCTTTCATCAGTCTTAATCGGAAGTGGAGATATTATCGGCGATATTTATGACCGTTAACTTAATCGCTTTTGTTAATTCTAGTGTATTTTAAGCTAAAGGATTGTTAATGTAATTTAGCAATCCTTTTTTGGGGACTTTTATGATTGAACGTATAAAAAAATCTTTACAGACTAAATTAAAAACGCTTCTAGTTTTACTAGTAACGGTAGTACTTTACAATGGTTGGGAACCTAGTTTGGGTATTTTTCCGACTGGTTTTTATGATTTTACTTTTAATCATTATGGAGCGGTGGATATTTTAACTTTTTCTCTAATAATGATTATTGCTTACAAAAATGGAGCTTTTAGAAAGTTTTTTGATATTTTTCGTTGGAAAAATCTATTATTTATTTTATTTTTTATTATTGGTGGGATTGTTTTTATTGCGTTAGCGCATAAATTATATTTTCAAATGACGTCTGCTTTGGTGGCATTCCCAGAACATGGTGTGGACGTAGCAAACTCTCTTGCACGGACTCCGTTTTGGATACACTCTTTAGATTTATTTGTAATTGGGCCGATTTGTGAGGAACTTATTTTTCGTGAATATCTTTATCGACTTTTCGATAAAAAATGGTTGGCTTGCTTTGTAAGTGTCGTTGTGTTTGCATGGATACATACTGGTTTTACTTATTCCTTCTTTTTTTATTTGCCGATGAGTTTGGTTGTTACTTTGGCTTATCATCGACGTAAAGCAATTGGGGAGAGTATTATTCTTCACAGTTCGATAAACTTGATCAATAATTATTTGCCTTATTTGCTAAATTTCTTGGTGCCTTGAGTAGATAGGACTGTAATGTACATTATTTGGTGATTTTTCAAATTAGAATTCATATTTTATTTAAAAGTCTTTTCTAAAGACTTTTGTTTACTTTACTAGAGAAAACGGTTGAATTCAGGCAAAAAATAACGTATAATTAACATGTATCTAAGAAATTTTTAATGAGATATTTCTGTCAGTATTAGAAAATGTAAAGTTCTCTAAAGATGAGAAAGTTAAGTAACTGACAGAAGTGAAATTATTAGTTTTTAGTTTGATCTGGCTTTTTACAGATAAATTTAAAGGAGGTGTCTTATGAGTTTTACAGATGAAACAGTCCGTTTTGAATTTGGTGATTCGGACAAGAAAGAAATTGGCGAAACACTCGTTGATGTTTACAATGTACTTGAGGCTAAGGGTTACAATCCTATCAATCAAATCGTGGGTTATGTTTTGTCGGGAGACCCTGCTTATATCCCTCGTCATGATGATGCGCGTAATAAAATTCGCCGTTTTGACCGAGATGATATTGTTGAGGAATTAATCAAGAATTATTTGAAAGATAATGGTGTAAATTTATAGTGTTTGCACGAATTTTAGGTCTTGATGTTGGTACAAAAACGGTGGGTGTGTCTGTCAGTGATTTACTTGGGATGACCGCTCAGCCTGTTGAAACCATTAAGATTGATAGTGAAGCTGGTGAGCTCGGTTTTGATCGTCTAGCTGTCTTGATTAAAGAATACAAACCTGAAAAGGTGGTTCTTGGTCTTCCAAAACATATGAACGGAGATGAAGGCATTCGTGCTGAAGCTTCGCGTGATTATGGAACAAAGTTGGCCAATGAATTTGGCTTAGAAGTAGCCTATCAAGATGAACGTCTGACTACAGCTCAGGCTGAAAAAGTTTTAATTGACGGTGGAGTACGCCGCAAAGACCGAAAAAAATCGATTGATAAGTTAGCTGCTGTTTTGATTTTACAAAATTATCTGGATGCGCACGCATTAAAGTTATAATTTTTGATTACTGACGAGCCTGTCAGTGATAATAAGTCTGCTTGTTTTGTTATAAGTAGCAAAAACTTCCTATAATTAAGGATGAAGAAAAGGAAATAGAATGACTCATACACATGATCACGAACATGACCACAATCATGAACCTGACTATATTACTTTAGTTGATGAAAACGGAAATGAAAGTTTATTCCAAATTTTGATTACCATTGATGGACAAGAAGAATTTGGTAAAAACTATGTTGTTTTACAACCGACTGAATTTGAAGAAGATGAACAAGGTCTTATTGACGTTTTAGCTTACTCATTTACTGAGAATGCTGACGGTACTGAAGGTGATTTACAACCAATCCCTGAAGATGCTGAAGATGAATGGGATATGATTGAAGAAGTCTTCAATAGTTTCATGGATGAACAAGAAGATTAAAATAAAAAGCTGTCATTAACTGACGGCTTTTATTTTTTTAAAAAGCTTGCTAGAGCTACGGCACCAAGCATGGCGACACAAACTAAGCCAATAGGAGGCCAGAACCAAACAATTGGAAGGGAAATTCCTAAAATAATGAAAATATTTCTACGAGAAATACTATGGGTAAGTTCTTTGTATTCTTTATCTGGATTTTCTTTGAGGAGTTCATAATCCATGATATGAAAGACGGCTGTCCAGAGAAAAACAATGACGAGATAGAAGAACTCAGGAAGAAATTCAGTTGCATGTTTTCCGACCCAACCGGTAGTAAATGGGAAAAATGACATAATGAATAGCCAAAGCGTATTCAATAAGAAAATTCGAGGAGTAATATTTTTAATGTCGCGATAAAGTTGATGATGATTGTACCAGACGGTCATAATCATAAAAAAGCTCAAAGCATAGGCCAAAAGTGGAACCGTTAATTCTGTCAGGGCTGACCAGCCGCTTTTATCAGGGGTTTTAAATTCTAAAACCATAATTGTTGCAATGATAGCGATGATAGCATCGGTAAAGGCTAAAAAACGTTCTTTTTCCATAAAATTATTTTATCATAAATATTAAGATTTTTTTACGAATAGATTGTAAGTTAAAAAATTACTGACCAATCTGTCAGTAATTTTTTCATTTATTTTTTAAATTTACGCTTCAAGCCATTTTTAGCGACGTCTTTAATCACTTTGTTACGTAAGCCTGGTTCATAGTTATCATAAATTGTTCCGTCAAAATTAATAATTTGAGCATTGTGATTTTTGTCATCAAAAATGAATTTACTAATCATTTGAGCTGTTTCTTCTGGAGATTTGACAAAAGGACTGTCACCAACTTTTGCGCCATTTAAATCTGTTGCAACAGCCCCAGGCATGACAGCAAAAATTTGTTTTTGTGATTTGTCTTTTTTAAATTGATGACCAAAAGCAAAAGTCATGGCATTCTGAGCGGCTTTTGAAGTGACATAGGCCAGCGGCATCCAATATTCCTGAGAAACGGGTACGGTGATGTTAATAATTTTAGCGTTTTCGGTCAGTGAATGTGGGAGGAGTTCTTTAATGACTGCATGTATTCCCAAAAAGTTGGTCTTGATTGTTTCTTCTAAGTCAGAACTAGAATAATCAAAAGCTGATTTTTCCATATCAAGATGTCCTTTATCTGAATGAATATTACCAGAAATTCCAGCATTATTAATGAGTAAGTCAATATCTGTCAGTGCTGACAGGCTAGTTAATTGATTTAAGTCATCTAAATCAACTTTGACAAATTCCGCATTGATTCCTTCGGCTTTCAATTTTTCAACGGCTTCTTGTCCACGAGTCTCATTACGAGCTCCGACTAAAACTTCATAGCCACGATGACCGAGATTTTGCGCAAGAGCAAAACCAATTCCTTTATTTGCACCTGTGATGAGTGTTTTCATTGTATTTCTCCTTTAATTTCTAGTTGTCGCCCTTAGACATTTGTTGATGGTCAATTAAATCAGCATTTAAAAACCAGTGGCGGTGCCAATCTCCCGCTAAAGCAGTAAATGGAACAGGTTCTTGACCAGCATTTTCAACTTTTTCTAGCAAGTAATTTCTTAAAATCCAAGTGTCTTCTAGTGTTCTTTGTTTAAGTTTGAAAATTTTTTCAAGTTTGACTTCGCTAATTTTTAAATCATTAGCAATTTCAGATTTGCTGAGTCCTGTGAGCTCAAAGTTTTGACGGAGCTCTTTTTTGGTGTTGTGCATTTGGAGTGGATTAAGTGACATTTTTCTCCCTTATTCTTTGTTTTTTGGAAAATAGTTACTGAGCATTTGATTAGAGAGAAGTTTGGTGTTTTCGTCACTATTAACTTTTCCCATTTGGTGAAGCTGTTTGGAAAAACCAGCATCAATTCGCTCTAAGCCATTTTCAAGTCCGGCTAAAGTTTCATTAATCAAATCCGAAAGGGCCATGTTATTAGGTGCGTCAGTATTTGTATGGCTTTCAAGATTTGTTTCGGCAACTAATGGTGGAACTAATTCTACAACCTTTAAAGCTTTATCAAAATATTTGGCTTGTTCTCGAAGGGCATCAGAGTAAAAATGAACACTAGCTTTGGTCAAATTGTAAATAGGATGCGCACCGTCAGCCAGATGAAACGTTAATGACCATCCCATTATTTGCGACAAGAACTTCCAAAAAGGCTTGTGTGACAGCAATAGTTCCTAGTAAGTTAATATTAATTTCTTCTGTCAGTGATCCTAGAGAATTGTCAGCTTGTTCAAACAAATTGATGGCACGCATAATTCCGGCACAATTCATGAGAAGGTCAAGCTTAGGGAAATTTTCATTGATGAAATTGACCAATTGGGACAGAGAATTTTCGTCAGCAACATCACTGACAAATCCTGAAAAAGTTGGATTTTCGCTTAAAATTTGATTGAGTCTATCTTCATTGCGTGCAGCGATGATAACTTTATTTCCTAATTCAGCAAATTTTTTTGCAAAACCTAGACCAATCCCGCTTGTACCGCCTGTGATTAAAATGGTATGTCCTGTAAATGTCATGATTTCTCCTTAACTATTGATAAAGGTTATTATTTTTTGTTTTTATAACCAACAAAATGAATTATAAACCAGAAAGTTATATTTGTCAAGAATTATAACTTGTGTTACAATTAATTTATGAACACACGTGAAAAAATATTAAAGAAGACAGAAGAATTTATCCTAAAAAATGGAATTGAAAAGTTGACCATTTCAAAAATTGCCAAAGAATTGAATATTAGTCAACCGGCTATTTATAAACATTTTAAAAGTAAAGATGAACTTTTGACCATTCTATCACTTCGTTGGCTTAATGGTCAGACGCTTGTCAAAATTTTTCCTTTTGATACAGCTTCTTATGAGCATCAAAAAGATATTGTCCATGATTGGCTTTGGTCAGTAGCTATTGCCAAGTATGAAGCCCACAGAAAAACACCAGAAATGTTTGCTCTATATACTACTTATATTGGTGAGAACTTAGAATTAGGACGCCAACATATTTTAGAAATGGTAGAGAGTTTAAAAACGGCGGCCAAACTAGAATCTTATGAGGAGGCTGGCGCTTATATCCAAGCTTTCGTTTATTTTCACCACCCGAAAATTGCCCCTCAGTGGGACGATCAATTTCAAACTCAATTTGAAAATCTCTGGACTTTGGTGGAACCAAATTTAAATGCATTTTAGAAATTACTGACAGACTTTTCGGATTTCTGTCAGTAAAAAAACCTGTCATTTGACAGGTTTTTTATTATTTAATTTTAAATACCATCGCTGTTCTAGGTTCAAGAATCAAATTTAAAGTTCCTTTTGACCAACCAAAACTACTTCTAGGACCAAATCCCCCGAATTTTTGATCATCACTGTCAAAGATAAGTTCTGGTTTTTTAGAAAATTGGAGCTGAAGTTTTTGCTCATAACTAGGGTGGAAATTAAAGACAAAAACTAATTGTCCTTTTTTATATGCCAGTAATTTATCTGAATCCTTAATCCAAAGCTGTTGAACAGGATCTGTACTTTCTAAAAATTTGAAATCATGTTCTAAATTGAGCATGGCTTGGTCAAATGCCAGTAAATATTTGAAACGTAAATTTTCGTTATCAGCAAGTGACCATTGTCTTCTAGCATGTTGAAAATCATCATGATTTTCTTCTCGAGGGAAGTCAAGCCATTCAGGATGACCAAATTCGTTTCCCATGAAATTTAAATAACCTTCACCTGCTAGACTGAAAGTAATCAATCGAATTAACTTATGGAGGGCGATGGCGCGGTCAATAATCAGAGATTGACTATTGATGTCCATGTTCCAATAGATTTCTTCATTAGCTAGCCACATCATCAGTGTTTTATCTCCAACTAAAGCTTGATCATGACTTTCTGAATAACCGATATTTTTTTCTCCAGGTCGTCTGGTCGTCAATTCCCACCATAAACTTAGCAAATCTAAACTATTATCTGTTTTTTCTTTCAATT
This sequence comes from Lactococcus cremoris subsp. cremoris KW2, assembly GCF_000468955.1. NCBI lineage: Bacteria > Bacillati > Bacillota > Bacilli > Lactobacillales > Streptococcaceae > Lactococcus > Lactococcus cremoris. Next base: position 125,455 of record NC_022369.1, read on the forward strand.
GTTTAATCCAAAAATCAGGAATTCCCATTGACAAACGATAATCAAAACCAATTCCGCCAGCCGAGATAGGTAGTGCCATCCCAGGCATGGCAGACATGTCTTCGGCGATTGTTGTTGCTGATGGATTAAAGAGATGAGTTAGTTCATTAGCCAGCATCAAATATGTCACGGCTTCAACATCTGTATTAAGTGAAAAATACTTACTATAATCTGTAAAAGCAGTTCCTAAACCATGGTCATGATAAAGCATTGAGGTTACTCCATCAAAACGAAAACCATCGAAATGATAAATGTCTAGCCAAAATTTTAGATTTGATAGTAAAAAATGAAGGACTTCATCTTTACCATAATTAAAAAGTTTTGTCTTCCAAGCTGGATGATTTCCCCGTTCGCCTTCATGAAAATACTGATTTTCTGTTCCATCAAAATAGTTGAGCCCATCCTCAATATTTTTTACAGCATGTGAATGAACCACGTCTAAAAGCACTTGCAAACCCAGACCATGTGCCTTATCAATCAATTCCATTAAATCTTCTGGCTGACCAAAGCGACTAGAGATGGCAAAAAAATTGGAAACTTGATAACCAAAACTAGCATAGAGCGGGTGTTCCATAATTGCCATCAGCTGAATGGTATTGTAACCATCTTTTTTAATTCTGGGTAAAACATCGCGCGTGAATTCTTTGTAAGAATTAATTTTGTATTCTTCGGTTGAAATCCCAATATGTGCTTCATAAATCAAAGGTGCTTCGCTTAGTTTAGGGCTTTTATTTTTCCATTCGTACTTAGGCTGAGTAATAACCCCGTCTAAACCATGATTTTCATTAGGAAGAGCATACATAATGTAAGAAGGAACACGATAAACAACTTCTCCAGTTGGCAAAAGCAACTTTATTTTTACTTTAGAACCCACAGGTAATAATCCAGGAACTGAAATTTCCCAAGTCCCGCCATAAGCCTGTTTTAGTTCATAGTTGTTTTCCCAATTGTTAAAGTCACCAACAAGCCAAGCATTTTTAGCATTTGGTGCCCATTCGCGGAAAGTCCAGTGTTTACTTTCTTGTTGGAAGCCAAAATACTTATAGCCGTTCGCAAAATCAACTAAAGAACCATCAACGCCCAAAAGCCGTTTCTTAGTTCTAGCAAATTCAAAGAGGCGTAAAGACAAGTCATCTTTGAAAGGTTCCAAATAGGGGTCATAATCCAAGATATTTAGAGGCATAAGCTATTCTCCTTTTACTGACAATCATTTCTAGCTCTATTTTAGCACTTTTGCAAAGGTTTTCATAATGGAATTAAAAATAAAAAAATTTACTGACCAGAAGTTGTCAGTAAATAATTATTATTCATCATTAAATCCAAACCAAGGGTCTTCCTCGCCTGTCAGGTGTTCTTGACTAGGAGAAAGTGTCATTGGAATTTGCGCAGAAGCTGTAGAAGCTTGAGAACTTACTGACCAATCTGTCAGTAAATTTTTGTCCACAGAAGTTTTATCAGCGGCAAAAAAATGAGTTTCTAAATACTGAATATATTCATAAAACTCTGTCAGAAGTTCATGATAGGCCTTTAATTCACTCGACTTATCCATATTTTTAAATTTCTCCTGAAATTCTCCCCAGCGTTCAGCGATATGTTTACTTTTCATAAAATCATCATAATTCATGTCAGCCCTCCTCACTTCTATCTATTAATTATAACCTATTTTATGAAGTCTATTAGTGAACTTGTATCTCGTTTTGTGGAGAGAAAGTTATTTCATTTGACTTTTTACCTACCGAAAGGTAGAATGATAATTATCAAAATAAAAGAGGTAACATTACAATGGAATTTTCCACTACACTTAAAAAACGTATTTCAATTCGAGATTTTAAAAATGAACAAGTTTCAAAGGAAATATTAAGAAATATTGTATCAGATGCACAGCAAGCTCCCTCTTGGGCTAATTCACAGCCGTGGAGAGTTTATATTGCTACAGGGGAAACGATGAAAAATATCCAAAAATCCCATCTTAAAAAATCAGAAAAAGGTTTGAAAGGGAGCGCTGATCTTCCTGTAAAAGATATCCAAGATTGGGGTAAACTTCCTTTTACAAATATGAGTACTTGGTTGGATAAAGTCAATTCAGATGCCACAATGAAAGATTTTTTGACCGCAAATGTAAACTTGTGGAATGCACCAGCAATGGCTTATCTCACAATTCTCAAAACAACGCCAGTTTGGTCAGTTTATGATACTGGAGCCTTCGCTCAAACTTTAATGCTGTCAGCAACGAATCGGGGAGTAGATTCAATGGTGGCTTATGAAAATATTAAATATCCTGATGAAATTAGAGAAAATCTAGATATAAAAGAAGAAGAGCTAATAATAGCAGGAATAGCACTTGGTTATCGCTCAGAAGATAAGATTAATACTTTTACCAATAATCGTTTGGCAACAGAAGAAATACTGACTATTAAATAAAGATAGAATTTGCTATACTTAAAGTTATCAATAAGTGAGTAGGTGGAAATCTTGATAAACACAAAAGAAAAAATTGTGAACTTAGGTTTAGAATTGATTCAAACAAGAGGGATAAATGGGTTTAGTTTTGCAGATATTGCCAAAGTTATTGATATCAAAAAGGCAAGTATTCATTATTATTTTCCAAGTAAAACCGATTTAATTGAAGCAGTCCTAGAAAAGTATTCAACGAACTTTTTTGAAGCTTTAGAGCAAAGCACAGCATCCACTCTTAAAGCAAAATTAGAATATTATACTTCTTTATATAGAATGAATTTGATAGAGGGAAGAATCTGTCTATGCTCAGATTTAGCAATGGATACTTATAACCTGAATGATAGTATCAATAACAAAGTCGGTGACTTTTTTCAGAAAAATATCTCATGGCTAGAAAAACAATTTACCGAATATAAGAGTTCTCAAAAAGCCAGCGAATTTTTTGCTGGGATTCAAGGAGCTCAGCTTATTTCTCGAAATCAAAAAAGAATAGATTATTTTGATGAGGTAATTACAAAGAGCATCGATGACCTCCTCTTATCAGTTGAAAAATGATGAAAGTCTGATACTATCAGGCTTTTTTTGTTTTAAAATAGACCTTAACTAAGCAAAGATAAGTTGATATATGGCTGAATGATTAATAGATAAAGCCTATTATATAAATTGTTTCATATGTCGTTTAAAACATACGATATATTACGTTTTGCAATATTGTAAAACTGATTTAAATCTCAAATCAGTTTTTTTTATTTATTTTTTTAAAGGCCATATTAATCCAATAATGCTCAAAAAATACCGTAATATCGGGCTTTTTAGCCTTTTTGTGAGTGTTCTTCTCAGAAAAAAATATAAAAAAGGCGTAACATTTAAATACATAATGTACGAAATCCATTACACATTTGTAGTATATTGTGTTATAATGTCCTAGTATCAGGGTGGCACAATTGGACGCTAGAAAAAAGACTTTCTATGGTGTGAATTCTGATTAAAAACTCAACAAGGAGGACATTATGGAAAGTAGAAAAAAAGTCGCTTCTATAATTCTAGGACTAGTATTGCTTTTGCAATATATTGTTACACCAGTAGGAGTGATTGCGGAAGCATTGACTGATAGCAGCGTAAATACTGCTATTAGTTTAAGCCAACTTAAAATAGACGAATCAGAAATAAAAACTGATCTAACGTCATTTAACTTAACACTTAAAGTTGAAAAACCAATTGAACAAAATGAGACAGTAATTATCGATTTGAACAGTTCTATTAATACACCTAGTGAAGATAATAAAACAAAATCAACAACAGATTTTACTGCTAATGAAAACAAATTAACGGTAGTTGTAGCTGCGAATAGCAACAATGAATTGAACATTAACTTTTCTGTACTAAAAGAAAAATTAAAAGACCTCAATCAGTTAACAGCAACGCTTAATAATCAAAAGGTAAGTGTTGATCTTCCAACAACTGATTCAACGACGGATTCAACAGAAAGTTCAACGAGTACTTCAGAATCTAAAAGTACAAGTAATTCAGAGATTTCAACAAACTCTTCTGAGAGCAAGAGTCAGTCAACTTCTGAAAGCAAAAAAGAACAAATAAAACAAGAAACAACAACTCAAGCTGATGCCGGTCGAAATATTCGTGACCTTCTAGATGGTGCAGGAGTTTCTCCAGCTTCTATCATCAATGATGCAACGACTGTTTATGTTGATAAAGATGGAAATCCATATCCTGACCAGAATAATGTCCCTATTGACGCCGCTGTTAAAATTGATTACACATGGAGTATCCCAGAAGATATTATGCCATTAAAGGCTGGAGATTACTTTGACTTCAAGTTACCAGATGGAGTGACAATTGAAGAAGCTATGGGAAATATAGGGGATTACGGAACTTATACTATTGATGCTGATGGTACAGTTCACTTTGTATTTAATGAAAAAGTCGAAACAAAACATGATATTCATGGGACTTTCCATTATGATGCCCACTTTGATAAAGAAACAGTTCCTGGGGAAGTTGTAATTGATACACCAACTGAGGAAAATTTCCCTCCTTCTGAGGTTCACGTTCGCCCAGACTATAATCAAGGGATAGACAAATCAGGACACTTTGACAAGACCCCAAATCCTAGTGAAGTTATTTGGGAAATTAATATTAATCGTCCATTAAATACGATGGAGAATGCAACTCTTACTGACCCAATGCCAACTGGAACTACTTATAAGTCAGTAGTCATTTATCCAGAAACAGTTGGGCCAAATGGAGAAATCCTATCAGTTGATAAAGCTCATCCTTTAGTTGAAGGAACCGATTATACGGTAGATGCAAATGGGAAAATTACATTCATCGGTAAGTATGCGAAGACTGATCAAGCCTTTAATGTTGTTTATACAACATCTATTGATGACGATACTATTCCAGAAAAAGGCGGAAATGTAAACTTTACAAATACTGCTACATTAAATGATGGGAAAACAGATACTGATGCAAGTGCCTCAGTTGATGCTGAATATAAAGGACCGATTACAAAAAATGGCCCTTACTCAACTGGTGATGATCAAGTTTACAATTGGAATGTTGAGTATAATTATAATGAGCAAAAGCATAAAGCTGGTTCATATATTGAAGATACAATGAGCGATGCTATTGAACTAGTGGACGGCAGTGTTAAGCTCTATAAAATTACTTTTGATAAAGATGGAAATGAAATAAAAGGGGCTGAATTAAAAGAGGGCGAAGATTATAAGCTCGTTCCAGACCCCAATGACCCGCAAAAATTTAAAATTGTATTTCTTAAAGATATCGATTATGCAGTAAAAGCAGAATATCAAACAAAGGTTAAAGATATTGTAGATGAAAATGTGCCAATTGAGAACTCAGTAGAGACAGATACTGGGGACAAAGATGGGTCAACAGGAAATGCAACTCAAGAAGGATTAGTAAAAAATGTTGATGGTGATATTGACTACAGCAAAGATGAAATTCCTTGGAAAATAGATATCAATAGTGCAGGCTATTTGATGGAAAATTGGTCGCTAGAAGACACAATGTCTCAAGGCCTTACATTTATAGAAGATAGTTTCCAAATTATTGATAAAAATGAGGGAAATCGTGTTCTATTACCGACAGAATATACACTAGTAAAAACTGCAACAGGATTCCAAGTTTCCTTTAATTCTCCTTTAAAAGAAGGAACTGACCATAAATATCAGATTAAATACAAGACAAAATTTGATACTAGTGCGATTGATAATGGAAGTGGTCATGAAGGAGACATCAAATTTAAAAATGATGCTTCTATGACTTGGAATGATCAAAATGGTGGAGATCATACAAATACTGATCATAAAGATGTTGAACCTCTTCCACCATTCCAATACAATGGACAAAAATCTGGTGACTATAATGCAACGACTAAAAAGATTACATGGGCAGTTGCTACTAATTTTGATCAGCAAGAATTAAAAGATGCTTCAATAGTAGACCCAATTTCAGCGGATCAAAAATATGTTTCTGGAAGTGCTAAAGTTTATGAAGCCACGATTAATAGTGATGGGACTTATACTTTAGGTGCTGATGTTACTTCAACATCAGGAATTAAAGTGACCGAAGGTAAAAATGATATTAAGGTTAACCTTCCTGACAAGAGCACCAAAGCTTATGTGTTAATCTTTGAAACTAGCTTGGCTGGTGAACTCATCAACCAAAAAGAATATAAAAATACAGCTACATTTACTAATAATGACATTTCTCATGATTTAACTGCCAGCGTCACGGCGGCTCATGAGGGTGAATTTGTTTCAAAATCTGGTGAACAATCAAGTTCAGATTCTGATTATGTGGATTGGACTCTTACCGTCAATGCTTCACAATCAACTTTGAAAGACGTTGAAGTTGTTGATAATCCTTCTTCAAATCAATATGTTGTTCCAGAAGATGTCGTTGTTTACGGAACGACAATTGATAAATCAGGAAATATAACCGAAGATAAAAACACTGTGCTCAAACAAGGAGTTGACTATACTGTTGATATTACTACAGATAACATCACCGGAGCGCAAGTAATTACGGTTGATTTCTTAGCTGAAATTAACACAGCCTACATGGTGGAATATCGGGCATTAATTACTACTGATAAAACTAATGATACCGTAAGTAATCAAGCTCATATCAGTGGAGACAACGAAACAACGATTGAGAAAGATGTTGAAGTAGATGTGCCTGTAATCAATCATGACGGGACAGCAGAGGGTTCAGAAGGGTCAGTTACTTTTGAAAAAGTTGGTCCTGATAAAGAAAAACTAGCAAATGCGCATCTCCAACTTTGGTCAATTAATGATGAAGGTAAAAAAGATAAATTAATCCGTGAAGGAGATACCGACCAAAATGGTGATTTGAAACTGGGTCACTTACGTGTCGGAGATTATCTTCTTATTGAAACAACAGCTCCAGCGGGATACACACTTGATGAAGAATTGGTTAAAGGTAAAAAAGTAACTGTCGCTGAAGATGGTGAAACAGCTAACTTTCCTATCCAAGAAGTCGAGAACGAACCAACAAAAGTAGTACTTAAAAAAGTAGGAATGACCATTGAAAATGGAGAAGAAGTAAAAAATCCACTTCAAGGAGCAGAATTTAAACTCTTAGATGACTCGGGTCAAACTGTTGCGGGTTATGGACAACTTACTTCTGATAGTTCAGGAAATGTTACCATTGAAAAATTAGTACCTGGCAAGTACTCACTTGTAGAAACGAAAGCTCCAGCAGGTTATATCTTAGACCCAACTCCAATTGAATTTGAACTCAAAGCAAATGAAGAGGGAATAATTTCAGATGTTAACTTGGAAAAAGTGAATTATCAAGGTTCAGCTGAGTTAATCAAACATGACAGTAAAGGTCAACCTTTATCAGGTGCAATCTTCAAAGTTGTTGATAAATCAGGCAAAACAATTCAAACGAATTTAACATCCGATAAAGATGGTAAAGTAATTGCTGATGGCCTAGCGCCAGGTGACTACTCATTTATCGAAACGCAAGCTCCAACAGGTTATGTATTAAATACAGACCCAGTTCACTTCACGGTTGCTGATCAAGCAGAAGGCCAACCGCAAATCGTGATGGCTTCTGATAACTTTATTAACTATCAAGGCTCAGCTGAATTAATCAAACATGATAGTAAAGGTCAACCATTATCAGGTGCAATCTTCAAGGTTGTTGATAAATCAGGCAAAACAGTTCAAACGAATTTAACATCTGATAAAGATGGTAAAGTAATAGTTGACGGCTTAGCGCCAGGTGACTACTCATTTATCGAAGTTCAAGCTCCAACAGGTTATGTATTAAACACAGACCCAGTTCACTTCACAATAGCCGCTGAATCAGAAGAAAAACCACAGCTTGTCATGGCTTCTGATAACTTTATTAACTATCAAGGCTCAGCTGAATTAATCAAACATGACAGTGAAGGTCAACCATTATCAGGTGCAGTCTTCAAGGTTGTTGATAAATCAGGCAAAACAATTGAAACGAATTTAACATCTGATAAAGATGGTAAAGTAATAGTTGACGGCTTAGCGCCAGGTGACTACTCATTTATCGAAGTTCAAGCTCCAACAGGTTATGTATTAAATACAGATCCTGTTCACTTCACAATTGCCACTGAATCAGAAGAAAAACCACAGCTTGTCATGGCTTCTGATAACTTTGTTAACTACCAAGGCTCCGCCGAATTAATCAAACATGACAGTGAAGCTCAACCATTATCAGGTGCAGTCTTCAAGGTTGTTGATAAATCAGGCAAGACAATTCAAACGAATTTAACATCCGATAAAGACGGTAAAGTAATAGTTGACGGCCTAGCGCCAGGTGACTACTCATTTATCGAAACGCAAGCTCCAACAGGTTATGTATTAAATACAGATCCTGTTCACTTCACAATTGCCACTGAATCAGAAGAAAAACCACAGCTTGTCATGGCTTCTGATAACTTTGTTAACTACCAAGGATCAGCCGAATTAATCAAGCACGATAGCAAGGGTCAACCTCTATCAGGCGCAATCTTCAAAGTTGTCAATGAATCTGGAAAAGTGATTAAAGAAGGACTGACATCCGATAAAGTTGGTAAAGTAGCAATTGATGGTTTGGCGCCAGGTGACTACTCATTCATCGAAACGCAAGCCCCAACTGGCTATATCTTGAATACTGAAAAGGTTAATTTCACTATTACTGACAAAGAAGAAGGTCAACCAAAAGTAGTGACTGCCTCGGATAACTTTGTTAACTACAAAGGATCAGCCGAATTAATCAAACATGACAGTGAAGGCCAACCTTTATCAGGTGCAGTCTTCAAAGTTGTCAATGAATCTGGAGAAATGATAAAAGAAGGCTTGACCTCTGATAAAGACGGTAAAGTCAAAATTGATGATTTAGTACCGGGAAATTACTCATTCATTGAGACTCAGGCTCCCGCAGGTTATATTCTAAACACAGCGAAAGTTGACTTTACAATCTCAGATGAAGAAAAGAATAAACCAAAAGTGGTCATGGCTTCAGATAATTTTATTAACTATCAAGGCTCCGCCGAATTAGTCAAGGTGAGCGATTCTGGAGAAAAACTTTCAGGTGCAGTCTTTAAAGTTGTTGATACAAGTAAAAATGAAGTTGTTTTAAAAGGACTAAAATCTAACTCAGATGGAATAATCAAGGCAAATAATTTAAAACCAGGTAAGTATGCTTTTGTAGAAGAAAAAGCTCCTACTGGTTATCAATTAAGCCAAGAGACTAAAACATTTGAAATTGTTAATGAATCAGAAAATAAACCAGAAATGGTTAAAGTTGGCAAAATTGTTAATAGAAAACTTATAATACCTCGCCAAAAATCAGAATTACCAAAAACGGGAGAACAAGAAAATAGATTCCTTCCTATTAGTGGACTGGCGATATTTATTTTTGGAATTTATGTAACTTTTAAACGACAAAAACTGAAAAACAAATAAGAAAAGAAGACAAATAAAAGCATGATTTATACTCATGCTTTTATTTTTTTTTAGAAAAAATCGAATAATGATTAGAAAATTTTATAAATCAAATTCATGGCCAATACTTTCTCAGTTATGAGCAAAAAAATGCCAACGAAGAGACTAAAAATATAAATTAATAGAAGATAAAAAAGCTTTCTAAGCACTAAAAGTAACAAATTAAAAACAAAAGTCATTTTTTAGAAATGAGTAATTGCGGTTTTTAATTTTTATAAGAAATAAAAGGCTCGGTGCAAACTGGCAAGAATCAAAGATATCAAAGAATATTTAGATTACCATAGAATAGTAATACATAATTTGAAATGAGCGCGCTAACAAACAGGCGGTTAAAGTGAAAAACAGCACAATCTATTTTTTAACCTTAACGTTATCAAAAAAACATAAAACAAAAGTTTGTAAAACAAAACATCACCAATATGAAGCTTGGTGATGTTTTGTTTTACAAATAAGTTGAATTTTATAACAACGTATATCCGAAAAATTAGTGTTTTTCGGATATACGAGTGAAATTTTCTGAGCAAAATATTACGAAAATATAATTATAGTAATATTATAACACAACTCTCTTTAAAATCAAATTTAGCAGACTGGAAATTTACTCTGAAATTACATTTCAACTAATAAAATTAATATTATCAAACAAAATACATTTGTTTTTCACTTTTTCCTGTTCTAACGGTGCTTAGATGTTTCTGTATTATTGGTTTTAGTTATCTTTTTGAAAACAAGAAACTACGTTCGCTTATTCCGATCAACTGAGAAAATGTAAATTTAGCGAGGTAATTTTTTTATTACTAATTGTTTTCTTAAAAATAGTTAAATTATTTTTAAGAGTTTATAATTTTATCCCTTAAATTTGACTACTAGAAGGTCAAAAACTTAGATGAAGAAGTACAAAATTCTTTTATTTTTTTAGTTATGTACACTAAAAACATATATCCGAAAAACACTAATTTTTCGGATACTAGCGGTAAAAAAATGAGAAAACGATGCTTTGTTAAGCTCATTAAAAGTATGGGATGGCGGAGTTAACTATGAAAAAAAGAATCATTTTATATTTTGAAGATATGATTAAATTTGGAGATTTAGGAGGTGCTTTTAAGAAAAAATGAAGATTTTAAAGCAAAAGAAAATGTAACTAAGAGCCAAAGAAAGTTTAAAAAATTAAGTAATCAGTAAGAGACATTTTCCAATTAAGAAAATTTTTCTGATAGGTGAAAATTTTTCTTTGGTTTAGAAGACAACAAAATCCTAGATTTAGTGAATGATTCTTTTCAATCTATCACTTCGGAACAAAAGGAGCAACTAAATAAAATTTGTCAAGAATGGAAACAAAATGATTGAAAAAAAGAACTCAGTATATAATATTTTAGGAAAAATAGGTCTCGTCTTAGTACTTGTCTTTAGCTTATTCTATTGTAGTAAAAATATATATGCTTCATCCTCTAATTTTAATGTAAATCCAGTAACACCAGAGAATCAAATTGATAAGAGTTTAGGTTATTTTAACCTATTGATGAATCCAGAAGCAGAACAAAATCTGACATTTAATCTGAATAATACGACTTCAAAGTCTATAACAGTAGATATGTCCTTCTCACGTTCGACTACGAATGATAATGGCCTTGCTATTTATGATTCAGCTGGAAAAACCAAGGATAGTTCTCTTCAATATAATATTGAAGATTATGTTGAAATTCCTAAAAAAGAAATAACAATTTCCGCTCATTCACAGGTGACTGTAACTGCGAAAATTAAAATGCCTCAAGGAGCAAACAGTGGAGTCTTGGCTGGAGGATTTGCTTTCAAAGAAAAGAAATCGAAAAATCAAGAAAGTACATCAAAAGGTGTATCGATTACAAATGAATATCGTTATGTGATTGCACTTGTTATCCAACAAGATACTCAGAAAGTTTCTCCTCAACTTAAAATGAACGAGGCCAAAGCTACACAAGTAAATTCTAGAAATGTATTTACAGCAAATTTACAAAACATGTCACCAACCTACCTTCAAGATATGAATGCGAAGGCGACAGTAAAAAACGTAAATAATCCAGAATTAAAATATAGCTTTGAAAATTCTGATATGAAAATGGCTCCAAATTCTAACTTTAACTTTGCGATTCCAGTATCTATTCAAGGAAATATGAAAGATCAAACTTCTAAAGCCTTGGAGCCTGGAAAGTATCATCTAACAATGACAGTTTATGGTGTGAAAAATACGAACGGAACTTACGAAACTACAGTTGATGGTAAAGCCGTAAAGTATGAGTATAAATGGGAATTTGAAAAAGAGTTTGAAATTGCAGAAGAAAAAGCCCAAAAACTTAATCAGAGTGACCCAACGGTTCATTATAAAGAACCCATCAATTGGCTGATGATTATTGGAATTGCGCTTATCCTTATAATTCTGTTATTAATCTTCCTCATCTTTAGCCGCAAACGAAACAAAGATAGTCACCAATAAAGTAATAGCTAGAAGTCAGTAAGAAAGGAAAAGAAAACTTTGAATAAAGTAATAAAAACTTTTTTGATCTCTATGGGATTCTTGATAGTGATTGCCTATCCCTTTTCTGTCTTTGCTCAAGAAAGAGCGGCAAACACGACTCAGGCAACAGTTGGCTTTACTGGTAGCTTCCCTTCCAAAGAGAAGCCAGATATCAATTCCCCAAAAAATCCACAAATCGATTCTAAGAATAAAGAGCTCCCTAAAACAGGGGCGAAAAGTTCATTAGCCATAGAGTGGATAGGAGTGGGATTGATTAACCTTATTATTGGATTGATTTATATTAAAAGAAAAAAATCAGTCCGATACAATTTAACATGATAATTAAAATAATTTAATTATATATTTCAAAAAATCATAGGAGAAATTAATATGAAAAAAGCACTTTCGCTTTCTGCAGCAACACTTGCCCTTCTCGTAGTAGGAGCCACAGCAACTTCAACAGCATCAGCTGATTCAGTTAAGGCTGAACAATGGACTTCAACAGGAACAATTGGGTTCACAGCAAATACAACAACACCGCCTGATGTTACAAACCCAGAAGTTCCAGGAGAACCTGGACCTGGAGGTACTGCGGGGGCTCTTGCAATTGACTATGCATCTGATTTGGATTTTGGTACGCATGAAATTTCAGCCTCACAAGCTACTTACTATGCAAGTGCAGACTCAAAAGCATTTTCTAAACCGGTTGGAGCATTTGTACAAATGCACGATCTTCGTGGTTTGGGTACTGGGAATGGAACTACATTAACAGTAACTCAATTGGCTCAATTTACAAATGGTTCAAAAGGTCTTACAGGCGCAGCCTTGAGCTTTTCTTCTGGAGCTGGAGTGAATGCTGATGCTTCAGGTTCATATGTTCCAAAAAGTACTGCTAGTTACACATTGACTCCTGGGACTGCTCAAGAAGTAATGTCAACAGATGGAACAGTTGGACAATATTTGACAAGCTATGGTAAAGCTGCAGATTATCAAGGTAACGAAGCAGGAGGTCCAATCTCTCTCAGCGTTCCTTCAGGATCAGCCGTGGCAGGTAACTACACAGCAACTCTCCAATGGGATTTGACAACTGCGCCTTAATTAGGAATAAAAAAGTTGTCTCTTCTTATATGAAGAAACAACTTTTTTATAATTTTAAAGGTACAGTTAACGAAAGTGAAAACAACAATGGGAAAAATAAAAAACTTACTTAAAAAATCTACAAAAATTGGCGCAAGTGCCTTGCTTTTGGTAAGTACCTTGTTGCCAAGTTTAGCCCTTCAAGGTCAGTTGATAGTATCAGCAACCAATGCATCCACAACTTTAGCCCCTGGCGGGGCCGTTGATACAGGGAATCACACTTGGGGCTTAAAAGATTTTCAGACAGCTAACAATTATACTCCAGTCGGAAAGAATACCAGTGGTGCGGGTTGGAGTTCTTCGTCAACTTATGACTTCGGAACCAATCAAGCAAATACAGGTTCTTGGCTTCCTTTTAATGGCGCTGTTGACATGACTCAGTCAATCAGAATTGTTGGGACAACCCTTGCTAACTCAAAAGGCCTTTTTGGTTCTGGGAAAATTCTGGGAGATGCAAATGGTATTTTACTTACTAACCTGTCTTCATCTCAGCTCTCGGGAGGAGCAACTGGTGGGAACTTAGGAGTAGGTAATCTAGGTTCGGGCACTTACTTTATAGGAAATAATTATTCTTATAAAAAGACATCAATCATTGTCGGAAGTGACTACAATACTGCAACGGTAATTGCTCAAGGTAATGGTCCGGGAGCAAAAATACTTAGTGCCAGCTCTGATTATACAGCAAATAATAATTCTACAAATCTTTTTACCATGGAATGGAGTAATCCTGTCTTAAATTCAGATGGAACAGTAACTGGAACAATTAGTTATCTATCTAGAAATGGGGGGACTAACTACGTTAGCTCAGCGGATATTACAGTTCAAAAGAGCATGTCAATTGGTTTTATGGCCGCAACTGGTGGGAACTACTCACAGATGTCTGTGACAGTTAATGAAGTTACGGCAGGAAAAGGAGTTCAGCCAGTCAATGTTAACTATCTCAATAGTTTAACTGGGAGCCAATTAGCACCAAAAGGTACCGCTTGGAAGAACTCTACTATCACGGCAAACGTAGGTGATAAAATTGGAGTTGTAGCCCAAGGAAATACAGTACAGACGTCAGATAACTACGATTATTTTGTACCAGTAGCACCAACGGGATATAACTTTAAATCATTCACTCCGGCGGTTACTGTACAGAATTTCCCAGTGGGAACAGCAAATCCTAATCAGATTAATGTTTCTTACACACCTCTAGCACAAAGTGCAGGCTTTACATTTAATTATGATCCGGTGGCTCAAAGAACTCCGACAGTACCACCTTTATATTCAGTCTCTGGGGTTACTGATCAGACTATCGTGGCTGCTTCTCCTAATTTTCAAAAGAATTTAGCGGCTCAAGTACCTGCTGGATACTATATTTCTAAAATCACTAATTCAGCTGGTGGAACCTCAACAGGGAGTACAACAGATTCAACGATTAAATCATTTTTAGCAGGCAATCCAACTTTTGATGCAACAGCTTCAAAAAATCAGTATCAAATCATGTTATCAGCTGCTAATCAAACGGGAACAGTAAATTTTGCTTATAACTCAAATGTTCCAGCAGGAGCTCCAACGTTACCAAATGATATTCAATTATCTGGATTAACTGGTTCTGATTTGAATTTTGTAATGCCAAACCTTTCTGCTGGTTATGTGGTCTCAAGCGTTGTAGGTCCAAATAATGTAACTTACTCTTCGATTGCGGAAGCTTTGCAAGCTAACGATCACTTTGTTCCTGGATCAAATAATTTTAAAGTAACGATTTCGGCTGTAACACAAAATGGGACGATAAGTTATAATTGGGCTTCAAATGTTCCGGGACAAAATGGAGTCGTAGGTAAACTTCAAACTACTTTACCTGCGACTACTGCAATTTCTGGTCTTGTTGGAGAAACAATCAAATTAAGTCCAGATACTCCTACCGGCTATGGAATTGACAAGGTTGTTGCTCCTGATGGTAAAACCTATACGGATAGCACTACTCCGGGAATGACTGCTCTTCAAGCAGCACAAGCGGCTAATCCTAAATTTATTGTTGGTCCAAATAACTTTGTTATAACTTTGAAAGCATTAGAACAAGATGTTACATTGAAAGTTAATGTTGATCAAAATTCAGGTTCTGGTGCTCCAACAGCACCTCAACCTTACACAATAGCTACAGTGTTGACAGGTGCTCCTATTGATGGACCATCGATTGATAAAGCACAAAAGTGGCTAAATGATTGGATAACTAATAATGCTGCTGGATGGTCAGTTAAAGACTTTTTGGACCCTAATCTCGTAAGTTATGTTAACTCAGGATTATCAAGTGCTGTCACAGGAGCTGGGGGAGTAGCATTTTCCAAAAATAATGTTTATCAAGTAAATCTGATATACAGTGGAAGTATTGGCTTTAGTTCAGTACCATCACAAATTGATTTTGGTAAAAATCCTGTAGTGCCTGTTGATAAATCTTACCAAGGAATGTTAGATAATTCTGTTGTAGTTTCAGATACCAGAGCGCCAAATCTAGCAACATCTTGGACTGTCAGTGTTTCTCAAAGTTCTCCAATTCAAGAAGTTATAAATAATGGTGTGGATACTCCGGTGTCAGGAGGCATATCATTTATGAATTATCTTTCATACGATGGGAAAGTGCTCACTAATAATCCACAAGTCGTCCATTCTAAATCTGCAGGGGAAGTAGGAGATACCGTAGTAATTGATAAGGCTTCGCCGAGTCTCTTTGCCTTAAAAGTTCCTTCAAGTTTTCAGAAAGTAAATTCTGAGTTTAAAGGGACTTTATCATGGACTTTGACAAGCGCTCCATAGAAGATAGAACAATGATGAAAATATTTTGGGCTGACATTTATGATGAAGTAAACATTCAGGGGATACTAGGGAAAGAGTACACAAGTAATAGTGTATTGATGGATAAGAAAAATGGAAAATATATTTTATCTACGTTTGAAAGCTTTGACTCATGAATCTGGTAAGTCATTTAATCAAATTGAGAGAGAATTAGGCTATACTAGAAATGCTCTTGCAAATTATAAAAATGGTGGAGTGCCTTCTGGGATAAGATTGATGGAGTTAGCAAACTATTTTAAAGTTCTGCCCGATTATTTGATTGGAAAAGTTCCTTTTGAAAATGTGGAAAGCATTGAAAACACATTTGTTTCTCTTACAAATAAGCAAAAAATTGAAATGTATCTTCTTTGTCAAAAATGGATATTATCAAGAATAAAAGAAGATTGATTGTTTATTGAGCTTAGGACAAATAAAAACTACTGAACTAATAATTCAGTAGTTTTTATTTTATAGATTAAGAGATAATTTTAGGAAAAAGTGGAATGGGATAATGTTTTAAAAGAAAAATCCTTATCGATAGACAAGGATTTTGAATTAGTGCCGACTATAGGAATCGAACCTACGACCCCTTCGTTACGAGTGAAGTGCTCTACCGACTGAGCTAAGTCGGCACAAAATAAAAGTGGTTCTCCACTTTTATTATAATACAACTTTTTAATTGCTTTTTCAAGAACTAAAAATCTTTGGCATTGGGTTGATTGTAGCCATAACGTTCACAGAAATCTTCACGGAATTCTAGAAGGTTATCATCCATGATTGCTTGGCGAACATCTTTCATGAGGTTTACTAGGAAATGAAGATTATGGTATGAGCAAAGGCGTAAACCAAAGGTTTCATCGGCTTTAATTAAATGACGTAGATAGGCGCGTGTGTAGTTGGTACAAGTGTAGCAATCACACATTGGGTCAAGTGGAGTGAAATCATGCTCATATTTAGCATTTCGAATATTTACTCGACCAAAATGTGTCATTAGTGTTCCGTTACGAGCGATTCGTGTAGGAAGAACACAGTCAAACATATCCACCCCACGTATAACTCCATCAATCAAGCTATCTGGAGCACCAACACCCATTAGATAGCGTGGTTTATCTTCAGGAAGCATTGGTGTTGTAAAGTCAAGAACAGCGTTCATTTCTTTATGTGATTCTCCAACGGCAAGACCACCGATCGAATAACCAGCGAAATCCATAGAAGTTAAATCGCTAGCTGATTGACGACGTAAATCTTCAAAGCCAGCTCCCTGAACAATTCCAAACAGTCCTTGGTCATTTGGACGGCGGTGAGCATTGAGCCCACGTTCAGCCCATCGTGAAGTTCGTTCAACAGAGGCTTTAACGTAATCATAAGGTTGGTAAAAAGGTGGGCATTCATCAAAGGACATCATGATATCTGAACCAAGATTGTTTTGGATACTAATTGCTTTTTCTGGATTGAGAAAAAGTTCACGTCCATCTAAATGGCTTTTAAATTTAACGCCTTCTTCTGTAATATTTTTCTTATTTTGAACAAGACTATAAACTTGGAAACCACCACTATCTGTTAGGATGGGTTGGTCCCAATTCATGAATTTGTGAAGACCACCAGCTTCAGCAACGAGTTCGTCACCAGGGCGTAGCCAAAGGTGGTAGGTATTTGAGAGAATGATTCCAGAGCCGAGAGTTTTGAGTTCTTCTGGGCTCATTGTTTTTACAGTGGCTTGGGTACCGACTGGCATGAACATTGGAGTTGGGAAGGTTCCGTGAGGGGTAATGATTTCTCCCAATCTTGCTCCAGTGTGTTTTTCTTTTTTTATTAATCTGTATTTTATTGCGTGTTCTGTCATAAAATTCCTTTAATTTACTTGTTTTTTTTAATTTTCGAGTTGAGCTTTCTTGTGGCTTAAAAAGCAAGCACTTATAAGTATAACAAAAATTAAATGGATTTTATAGACGATTTTAAAAAATCAGTCGAAAGTCTTAGAGATTTTGCGTATTTATTGGTATAATGGAGTAAATGTAGGATAAATGATTGGGAGGTGTTTTATGTCAAGATGGGAATTGAAAAATCAAGCCAAGGGAGCCTTACGTGATAATTTCGGCTCGAAAATGTTACTTTTTATTATTCCAATAATCATGGGAATACTAGGTGGCGGAAATGGTATGAAACAATCAATGGACTACAATGGTTCTTTTGATAATGTACCGAGTAGTGTCTGGATGGCAGTTAGTTTTGCGACATTGCTTATTGTAATTTTGATGATTGTGGTCGCTTTATTTGTTTCAGTGGTGACAGTGGGAGCAATCTTTAACTATATTAAAATTTTCCGTGGTGAGCGTAATAATCCGCAATTCAAAAATGTTTTTGGACCATTTTATGATGGCTCGGCTGGAAAAATAATTCTATTAAATATTGTTAAAGGAATCATTTTTGTTGTTTTAATGTTTATTCCAATCATTGGTTGGGCAGTTGGCATTTATTTGGCACTTGGTTGGTCACAATCAACTTACGTTTTGTTTGATCAGCTAGAAGAAGATCGTTATAGTGGTGTGATGAATGTATTGAGCGAATCAGCGACCATGATGAAGGGACTACGTGGAGATTATTTCATTTTCAAATTTAGTTTCTTTTGGTGGTATGTCCTTTATGGTATTTCTGGGGGATTAGCGGGATTTTGGACAACTCCTTACCTCAATATGGCTTCAATTGCTTATTATGAAAATATTGGTAAATAAAAAAAGCTGTCAGTAAATTGACAGCTTTTTAATTTACTGACAGTTTGTCAGTAAATTAATTTTCAGTTTTAACGTGACGTCCGTGGACAAAATGATAAATGACAGCAATTAGAAGCGCAAGAATTGCTGATGCAAAATAGAGATTACGATAACCTAATAAGGGCATAAACATTCCTAAAATAAAGGGTCCAAAACCAACACCCATATCCATAAAACCAAAGAAGGTAGAAGTAGTTACTCCTAGACGGTGTGCTTCAGAGTTACGAATGGCAATCGCTTGTCCAAAAGGAGAGAAAGAACCATAGCCTAAACCAATGAAGATTGCGGCGATAAGGAGCATCCAACCTGATTGAGCTAATCCAATTAATAAAAGTCCTAAAGCGAAAAAGAGATAGGTGGGATACATGACAAAGTTATCCCCAAATCCATCAAAGATACGACCAGTGATTGGACGTGATAAAAGAACAGTAATCGCATAGACTAAAAAGAAGAATGAAGCAGCTTCTGAGAGATGGATATTAAGAGCGTAGGCATCCATAAATGACAGAATACTTGAATACGAAATTCCGATGAGAAAAGCAATTAGGGAAATGGGTAAAGCTTCTTTTTCAAAATAATTTGACCAAGCAAATTTTTTATGATTTTCTGTAATTGCAGAACTGTCAGTAGGTTTCTCGTTCACTCGTAGGAAGAAAATACCAATCAGTGCAAGGAATAATAATAAAGCGGAAAGCCAGATCAAAGAGTAAAAGCCAGAAGTTCGATAAAGGAACATTGATAAAAATGGCCCAACTGCTGACGAGAGTGTCACAGACAGGGCATAATACCCAATTCCTTCACCACGACGAGAAGAAGGCACGATAGCTCCTGCTAGAGTACCAGAAGCTGTTGCAGCGATACCAAAACCAACACCGTGTACTAGACGGAGAATGAGCAAGAGAGCAACACTATGAACGATAAAGTAGACAAAGGTTAGTAAGAAATAAATTAAGGTTCCGATATATAGAAGCTTTTTAGCACCAAGGCGCTTCATATTATTTCCAGCCCAAAGCCTTGCGATAAATCCGCCGACAATAAAAATGCCAGATAAAATACCAGCAATACTAGCAGAGGCATGATAACGATCCATGGCCATTGTCCCGATGACAACGGTAGGGAGATAAAAAACAAGATAAAAAATAAAATTAAGTAACATATTAACAACGAAAGTTGTTGTCCAAAGTTTTTCTTTCATAAAGTTCCTTTCTTTGAGAAAAATTTATGAATGCGTAAACATCCGCCTAAAAAACAGATAAAACTCCCGCTTTTTAGACGAGAGTTTTGTGTTTGCGTAATTCAACTTTATTATTGTATCAAAAAAATCAAATAAAATGTTGACAGGGAAACTTAATGATACAAGACCACATTTTTTTATTTTATTTTCTTCCTAATCCTGAATAAGCATATTCGATTTTAATACAGCGATTCATCACGATTTTGCTCTTTCCAGCAGTTCGGATAATTTGTTCAGCTTCTTGAGATTGAAGGCCCAATTGAGCCCAAAATACGTCAGCGTCTGTCTCAATAAAATCGCGGGCTACATCTGCCAAAAATTCACTTCGGCGAAAAATATCGACAATATCAATGTGAAAAGGAATATCTTTGATAGAAGAAAATATTTTTTCACCTAACAATTCAGTTCCTGCAAGTCTGGGATTAACTGGAATGACACGGTACCCATTTTTTTGTAATCCTTGAGCGATTAAATAAGATGAGCGGTCTGTTTTATCACTAATTCCTACAACGGCAATCGTTTTAGCTTTTTTGAGGTAATCAAACAGGACCTCTTGTTCTGGATTTTCAAATTCGTACATCAGATTTCCTCCTCTTGTCTTTGAGTCTATTATACAATATTGAAGGAATTGGTGCCTTATTTTAGCCTTTTTATAGGGAGGTTCAAACTTTTTTAGAATTACAAAATCTTTTTAATTTTTTTGCTATAATTAAGCTATGAATAAGAAACAATTAAAAACAATAACAAGCGTGGTTGCAGTTATTATTGCACTAGCTGTGGGATATTTTGGTTCTGGACGTTTACATTTAGGGCAAGGAAATGATTCATATACTAGTAGTAGTCAAGTTTCCACAAAAGCCTTGGCAACATCAGTTAAGCAAGCTCCTTTGCCTTTTAAAAACCAAAAACAAATGGTCATGGCAAATACTGATGCTTTAGGGCGTGCAGTTGATGCGCACATTCAACTTAAAGATTCGCAAGAACCTAAAGTAAAACGGGAACCTTTAACTTATAATCCTGTTGGCTGGCATAATTATAATTTCTATTACAAGAAATCCAATGGTTCGATTGGTAAAATGTGGTTGATGGCGCGTGGACATTTGGTTGGTTATCAATTTTCTGGTTTAAATGATGAAGCAAGAAATTTAGTTCCGGAAACTGCTTGGTTTAACGGTGGAAATTTCACGGGAACGAATGATGGAAATACTGCCAGCATGCTTTATTATGAAAATCGGTTAGACAGCTGGCTTGCTAATCATCCTAACTATTATTTGGATTATCAAGTCACTCCACTTTACAAAGGAAATGAGCTTTTGCCACGCCAAATTCGATTGGCTTACGTTGGAATAGATAAAAACGGTCAAAGCTTGCCGATTAAACTTGGCGGGGGACGTGAAAAGTCTGGGAATGGTGGAGCAACCGTTGTTGTTCTTGATAATGTCGCTCCTAATGCTAAAATTAATTATGCTGACGGGACTGCAGTCAATACAGTCAAACCTTAAATAATTACTGACAGTTCTGTCAGTAAAATTAATTCTTAATTCAATAACAGAAAGCCTGAAAAATCAGTCAAAAGACTGAGAATTAAGGCTTTTTTTCTTGCTATAATGAGAATAGAAAGACAGCTTCACAAATATAATAAGAGGTTGTTAATTACTGGAGGAAAAAGAATGTTTTTATTAGTCATGTTAATTTTAGTCATGTTACTTTTGATAAAGGGTTTCTTTAAATTTGTTTTACCAGCATTGATTATCTTAATGATTTTAAAATTTTTGTTCGGTGGTTTAATGCTTTTGTTTAGCCCTCATTTCTGGGGTGCATTACTTGTGATTGCTTTCATAGTATGGCTTGTAAGAGCCAGCCGTAGTCGTTACTACTAAAAGGAGTGAATATGTTTTTAGGAATTTTGTCAGGAATAATCGTACTTGGAGCGCTTTTGTCAATATTGTTGGTATTTTTGGGGGTCATAGCCTTAAGGGTCTTTTTACGCTATATTTTCCCGATTTTACTCATCTTGTTGGTCATTCGTTTGATGGTTTCAGGAATCTTACTTTTGTTTAATCCACATTTTTGGTTTTTCATTGTCATCGTCGCCCTAGTCCTATGGGTACTTGGTAAAATGAAAAATTAAGCAGCTTTTTAAATGATGATAATTATAGAATTACTGACAGTTTCGTCAGTAATTTTTTTGATTATAATTTTATAATCATTTTTAATTTTATTGAGTGTTTTTAAAAAATTTGATATAATTCTTTTACTACTGTGTATTTAAAACAAGCATTTTGTTTATAAAAAAAGATTTCCGCTAAGGAAACATCGGAGGACGTCATGTCAAATGAATATGGATCGCGCTCATCGCGTCATGAGCGTAGAAGCTCTCGTTGGGCAAAAAAAGATTCTGATGTCGTGGAAGCGGCAGCAAATCAAGCGATTAAACATTTAGAAGAAACAGAAGATCAAACAGCCGAACGAACTTCAAGACAAAAATTGACACATGGAAAAACGCTCAGAATCCCTTTAGCAACGTATGGATTACTGACAGGATTATCAATTCTTTTGGCACTAAGTTTTTATGCTTTTCCTTTGTGGAAACCTGTTGCGACAGCTAGTCAGTCACAAAATCTCTATTCTGGGTTTGCAATGCATCATGGTTTAGTTCCTTACAATGATTTTTATGGAACTGGTGGCTCAATTTTTTATCTCATCAACTGGTTAGGTAATACCGGTGGAAGCACTTGGCTTCTTTGGCTTTTTGAAATTATCGCCTTATTAATCAGCGGAATTTTAACTTATCGTTTGGTAAGTCAACAAACCAGAAATCACACGGCATCATTGACTGTATCGGTCTTTACATTGGTTATTATTGCTGGTTTAGCTAGAGGAGGCGATAGTCCAACACTCTTTGCTCTTCCTTTTGCTCTTTGGGGCGCTCAATTTTTGAGTCAATATTTCCAAGATTCCTCAACGGATAGAGGATTTATCCGATTTGGAATGGCCGCGGCTTTTGCTCTGGTCATTTCTCCAGTGATGTCTATTTTCTTTATTTTGTCAGCTTTGGCCTTGGTGATTTATAATATTAGCATTCGCAGAATTGGGCATGGTTTTTATCAAATGCTTGCTTCAATTTTGGGAGTTTTGTTAGTTGGTTACTCGGTGGCCTACTACTCTCTTGAAGCACAAACCGTCTATACTTCTATTGAACAATCTGTTTTAATTCCATTTACTCATTTTGGACCGAGCGGAGATTTATTAGTCACCTTAGCGAAGGCACTAGTACTAACTCTTATCTTTGGGATTGTTGCAGGATTTGTCCAAGGACTTGTGCAATTAAAAAAAGGTGGACCAGCCAGAATTTGGTATGTGATGCTACTCATTGGGATTGTTGGCGTAACAACAATAGTTGTTTTTGCGCAAACTTTTGATAGTTCTAATCTTTTAGCAGTTCTACCATTTACAGTGGTCTTTGCTGGGCTGAGTCTTAAAGATAGTGATCAAATCCTTCTGAAGTATTTACAAAATCGCTTATTTGCCCCTATTCTAGCAATTCTTTTCGTTATTTTCACTCCAATTAGCTACCATTTTATGAATCGGACAATTGCTTCAGAAGAGCAAAATGTTGCACAATACATTCAAGCTAATGCTAAAAGTTCTGACCGAGTTTACGTGGTTTCAGACGGTAAAAATATTAATAATTTAACAAAAACAATTTCGACTTTGGACAATGTACCAGCAAATTATCCAGTTAAATTTACACAAAACTATGATTTGAAAGTTGGAAAATTAACAGATAAGTATGTTGTTTTGCAAGCTGCTCAAGAAGTTCCTGCTAGTTTGAAAAAAGTTTTGGATAAAGATTATAAAGTAAGCAATTATTCTGGTAAGTATTTCCAAGTCTATCAAAAGAAATAAAAAAATTGTTAAGCACAAGGAAAGCAAAACCAAAGAGTAAAGGTGCTATAATTACGTGAGCAGGCTAAATTACTAAGTCTGCTGCTGAGTTTTGAATGCTAAACTTCATAACACTTACGGAGGTCAATTATGAGAAAGTTTGAAAAATCGCATAAACTTGATAATGTCAGCTATGATATTCGTGGTCCAGTGCTTGATGAAGCACAGCGTATGCGAGCCAATGGTGAAAAAATTCTTCGGTTGAATACAGGAAATCCAGCAGAATTTGGTTTTCTTGCCCCAGACGAAGTGATTAGCGATTTGATTCAGCATGCTGTGGATAGCGAAGGCTATTCAGATTCTAAAGGTATTTTCTCGGCTCGTAAGGCGATTATGCAATACTGTCAACTTAAAGGATTCCCTAATCTGGATATCAATGACATTTTCACTGGTAACGGTGTTTCTGAATTAATCGTTATGGCTATGCAAGGCCTTTTGGATACTGGTGATGAGGTTTTGATCCCTATGCCTGATTATCCGCTCTGGACGGCTTCTGTCAGCTTAGCTGGGGGAACAGCGGTTCACTATCTCTGCGATGAACAAGCTGGATGGTTTCCGGATATTGATGATATTCGCTCAAAAATTACTAGTAATACTAAAGCCATTGTTTTAATTAATCCTAATAATCCAACGGGCGCGCTGTATTCTAAAGATTTATTACTTGAAATTGTCCAAGTGGCTAGAGAAAATAATTTAATTATCTTTTCGGATGAGATTTATGACCGTTTGGTCATGGACGGCGCTGTTCATGTTCCGATTGCCAGCTTAGCACCTGACCTTTTTGTGGTCACAATGAATGGACTTTCCAAGTCACATCGTATTGCTGGATTTCGTGTGGGCTGGATGGTTCTGTCAGGTGAGAAATCGCATGTCAAAGGCTATATCGAAGGCTTGAACATGCTCGCTTCAATGAGACTTTGTTCAAATGTTTTAGCTCAGTCTGTTGTGCAAACCTCACTTGGTGGGACTCAATCTGTTGATAAGCTGCTTTTGCCAGGTGGACGAGTTTATGAACAAAGAGAATTCATTTATAAAGCCATTAATGATATTCCAGGATTATCTGCCGTGAAGCCACAAGCTGCTTTCTATATTTTCCCTAAAATTGACAGAGAAATGTATAAAATTGATAATGATGAACAATTTGTTTTAGACTTTTTAAAACAGGAAAAGATACTTCTTGTTCATGGTCGAGGATTCAATTGGAAAGATCCTGATCATTTTCGGATTGTCTATCTGCCTCGTGTAGATGAACTGGCGGAAATACAGGAAAAAATGGAACGCTTTTTATGGCAGTATCGTAAATAATAAATAGAAAAAGATGTATGAATAATTCGTATATCTTTTTTTGTTGAGAGTAATTTTCTGACAATTTTTATTGTTTTTCATGCTTTTTTATGTTATACTGATTATGAAAAATTTTGTATAAAAACAAGAATATAAAAAAATAGGAGAACAAAGTGGCTACATTACTTGAAAAAACACGTAAAATCACCGCGATTTTGCAAGATGGAGTGACCGATTTGCAACAAGAGTTGCCATACAACAGTATGACTGAACGCTTGGCAAACGTCATTGATTGCAACGCCTGCGTGATTAATACGAAGGGCGAGTTGCTTGGTTACTCATTGCCTTACAATACAAACAATGATCGCGTTGACCAATTTTTCTACGATCGTAAATTGCCTGACGAATACGTTCGTGCAGCAGTACGTATTTACGATACAATGGCAAACGTTCCTGTTGATCGTCCTTTAGCAATTTTCCCAGAAGAAAGTCTTGAGAACTTTCCAAAAGGTTTGACAACTTTAGCGCCTATCTATGGTTCTGGAATGCGTCTTGGAACATTTATTATGTGGCGTGAAGATGGTGAATTTACAGATGACGATCTTGTTTTGGTTGAGCTTGCAACAACAGTAATCGGTGTACAACTCTCAAACCTTAAACTTGAACAAATGGAAGAAAATATCCGTAAAGACACTATGGCAACAATGGCTGTTAATACACTTTCTTACTCAGAAATGAAAGCTGTCAAAGCAATTATTGAAGAACTTGATGGTGAAGAAGGGCATGTTATTGCCTCTGTCATTGCTGACAAGATTGGTATTACACGTTCAGTGATTGTTAATGCTTTACGTAAACTTGAATCTGCTGGTGTTATTGAATCACGTTCACTTGGTATGAAAGGAACTTATCTTAAAGTTCTTAATACTGGTTTGTTTGATAAACTTGCTGGACGTAATTTCTAAAAGTCAGAGCTTAACGCTTGTTCTTTTATCATTTGTTTTTGCAGGTAGATAAATGGACAGCTAGATTGCGTTTAGCTTTCGACTTCACAAGAACCTCCTATCGCTGATGGGAGGTTCTCGTGTTTTAATTGCTTCTGTCAGTAAGTTTTATTTTAAGCTAAGAGCAATCATTAAAAAATATGTTAAGAAGCCTTTTAAAATTGCTGACAGACTGCGAAAATGCTGATATTTTGTTATAATTAACAAGAATACACTCTAAAAAATGGAGATTGAAAATATGAGTCAAATTACAGAGGAGCAAGTCAAGCACGTGGCACTTTTGTCAAAGCTTGAATTCTCGGAAAATGAAGTAAAATCATTCACCGACACTTTCGGAAAAATCATTGATATGGTTGAAATGTTGGATGAAGTCGATACT
Organism: Lactococcus cremoris subsp. cremoris KW2; assembly: GCF_000468955.1. Classification (NCBI taxonomy): domain Bacteria; kingdom Bacillati; phylum Bacillota; class Bacilli; order Lactobacillales; family Streptococcaceae; genus Lactococcus; species Lactococcus cremoris. The sequence goes on from NC_022369.1 coordinate 152,044, forward strand.
GATGGTGTACCATTTACTATGAATGTGGCAGATAACCTCAACTTTATGCGTGAAGATGTGGCGGAAAAAGGACTTGATCGTGAAAAACTCATGGCGGCTGTTCCTGAAAAAGAAGACGGCTTTATCAAAGTTCCAGCAATGCTTTCTGATGGAGGAGATGCCTAATGTCATACAATAATAAATCAATCAAAGAACTACATGAGCTTCTTGTAAATAAAGAAATTTCGGCTCTTGAATTGACAAAGGCGACGCTTTCTGACATTCAAGCACGTGAACCACAAATTGACGCTTTTTTGAAAGTCACAGAAGAAAAAGCTTTGAAAGAAGCCGCAGCAATTGATGCTCGTGGAATTAATCCAGATGTTGTGACTGATGGAATTTCGATTGGTGTCAAAGATAATATCGTTACAGAAGGTATTGAAACAACAGCAGCTTCTAAGATTCTTGGTGGTTGGATTCCTCCTTATAATGCAACAGTTGCTAATAAATTGAGCCAATCTGGGTTAATTACAATTGGTAAACTCAACATGGATGAATTCGCCATGGGTGGGTCTGGTGAAAATTCTTCGATTAAGCCAACTAAAAACGCCTGGGACCAAACAAAAGTACCTGGTGGCTCTTCATCAGGTTCCGCAGCTTCAGTTGCTTCTGGTGAGGTTCGTTTATCACTTGGTTCAGATACTGGTGGCTCAATCCGTCAGCCAGCTGCTTTCAATGGAATTGTTGGTTTAAAACCAACTTATGGTCGTGTCAGCCGTTTTGGCTTGATTGCTTTTGCTTCATCATTAGACCAAATCGGTCCATTGACACCAACAGTTGAAGAAAATGCTCAACTTTTAAATGTCATTTCTGGCTTTGATAAAAATGATAGTACGTCATCAAATGTTGCGGTTCCTGACTTTACAAGTAAAATTGGTCAAGACATCAAAGGAATGAAAATTGCTTTACCTAAAGAATATTTTGGTGAAGGAATTGATGAAAAAGTCAAAGAACAAATTTTGGCAGCAGCTAAACATTTGGAAAAACTAGGTGCCATCGTTGAAGAAGTCAGTCTTCCTCATAGTAAATATGGTGTCGCAGTTTATTATATTATCGCCTCTTCTGAAGCCAGCTCAAACCTCCAACGTTTCGATGGCATTCGTTATGGTTATCGCGCACAAGACATCAAAAACCTTGAAGATTTGTATGTGAAATCACGTTCTGAAGGATTCGGCCCTGAGGTTCAACGTCGAATTATGTTGGGAACTTTCAGTCTGTCAGCCGGTTCTTATGATAAACATTTCAAAAAAGCAGGACAAGTTCGTACTTTAATCATCAATGATTTTGCTAAAGTTTTTGAAAAATATGATTTGATTTTAGGACCAACAACTCCAGCACCAGCTTGGGATTTAGGAGCACGTGTTGATGACCCAATCTCAATGTATTTGGCAGATTTATTGACTATTCCAGTCAACTTAGCTGGTCTTCCAGGAATTTCGATTCCTGCTGGTTTTGCCGATGGACTACCTGTGGGAATGCAATTGATTGGTAAACGTTACGATGAAGAAACGATTTATCAAGTAGCGGCTGCTTTTGAAGCAACGACTGATTTCCACAAAAAACAACCGATTATTTTTGGAAAATAAAAATGGAATTTGACGAATTAATCAAGCGATTAAATGCAATTGTGGATGCTGGCCTTTTTTATGGGAAAGATACTTTTGATATTGAACGTTATCATGAAATAAAAGAAATTTTACCTCAACTCGTGAATAATCCAACTACTTTGACTAAAAAGGAGTTGACAGATTTCTTTCGTCCAAGTGCCTCTTATCCTACACCTATGATTGATGTACGGGCTTTTATCCAAAATGATAAAGGGGAGGTGCTCTTTGTCCAAGATAAAAAACGAAGAGATTGGGCTTTGCCTGGGGGGTACGGTGAAATTGGCTTTACTCCGAGCGAAAACGTACTTAAGGAATTGCAAGAAGAAGCAGGGGTTTCAGGAGAAATCAAGCGGCTATTAGCAATTTTTGATACGGATAAATGGCAACCTCAAGGAAAACAATTTTATAAATTTGTTTTTGAGTGTAAAGTTTTATCTTTTGAATTTTTTAAAAATAGTGAAACTTCAGAGGCGAGATTTATAAACTTGTCAGAGCTAACAAATTTATCAGTAAAACGAAATACAATGGCACAACTTAATTTGCTTGAAAAATTGTCAAAATCTGGAAAACAATATATTGACTAGATAATTTGACTTTCTTAAGGAAAGTATCGGAGAAAATAATGAACTTTGAAACAGTAATTGGGCTTGAAGTCCACGTTGAGTTAAGTACAAACTCAAAAATTTTCAGTCCCGCCTCTACAAAATTTGGTGGCGACCCTAATAGCAATACAAATGTGATTGACTGGTCACTTCCTGGTGTTTTACCAGTCATGAATAAAGGGGTGATTGACAGCGGGATTAAAGCAGCTCTTGCTTTGAATATGGATATCCACAAATCAATGCACTTTGACCGCAAAAATTATTTCTATCCTGATAATCCCAAAGCTTACCAAATTTCACAATTTGATGAGCCAATTGGTTACAATGGTTCAATCGAGATTGAACTTGAAGATGGTCATAAAGCAACGATTCGTATTGAGCGTGCTCACTTGGAAGAAGATGCTGGGAAAAATACTCACGGAACAGATGGTTACTCTTATGTTGACTTGAATCGTCAAGGTGTGCCATTGATTGAGATTGTTTCAGAAGCAGATATGCGCACTCCAGAAGAAGCTTATGCTTATTTGACAGCGCTCAAAGAAGCTATTCTTTACACAGGAATTTCTGATGTGAAGATGGAAGAAGGTTCAATGCGTTGTGACGCCAATGTTTCGCTTCGTCCTTATGGGCAAGAAGCTTTCGGTGTGAAGACAGAAGTTAAAAATATGAACTCTTTTAGCAATGTCAAAAAAGCTTTGGACTTTGAAGTGGCACGTCAAGCTAAAATTTTGCGTGCGGGTGGCGAAATCCGTCAAGAAACGCGTCGTTTTAATGACAAAACCGGTGAAACAATTTTGATGCGTGTCAAAGAAGGTGCGTCTGATTATCGTTACTTCCCAGAGCCAGATGTTCCTCGTTTTGAGATTTCTGACGAATGGATTGAACAAATGCGCGAGGACCTTCCAATGACAGCAACTGCAAGACGTGCACATTATATTAATGATTTGGGCTTATCTGACTATGATGCGCGTCAATTGACAGCAACTAAAGAAGTTTCTGATTTCTTTGATCAAGCGATTAAATTTGATACTGACCCTAAATTGGTTTCAAACTGGTTGCAAGGCGAGGTCGCTCAATATTTGAATAGCGAGAAAAAAGAACTTCATGAGATTGGATTGACCCCAGAAAATCTGACAGAGATGATTCGTTTGATTTCAGATGGAACAATTTCTTCAAAAATTGCTAAAAAAGTCTTTATTGAATTAGCGAAAAATGGTGGTTCTGCAGAAGAATTTGTCAAGAAAGCTGGTTTGGTCCAAATTTCTGATCCTGACCTTCTTTTGCCAATCATTCATGAGGTCTTTGCTAAGAATGAACAATCTGTGGCCGATTATCGCGGTGGGAAACAAAATGCAGCCAAAGCTTTGGTTGGTCAATTGATGAAAGCAACTAAAGGACAAGCGAATCCAACAGTCGCTCAAAAACTTTTGTATCAAGAATTAGATAATTTTTAATAAATATAAATATCCGTCCTAATTTGGAACGGATATTTTTTATTATGCTTGATAAGTATGGTAAAATGTTGGCAGAATGAGTTTGTCAGCAAAGATATAAAACTCAACTTTTAAAGGAGAATCATGCTTGAAATTAAAGATGCAACTTATTGGGCGGAGCAATTGAAATCAAGGAATCTTTCTGCCAAAGAATTATTAGAAATGACAAAGCAAAAAATTGACCAGCTCAATCCACTCTACAATGCGATTGTGGCAGAGGATTTAGCGGTCGCAAAAGAAGATTTAGCTTTGACAGGTCAAGGTTTTTTTGCAGGACTGCCATTTGCGTTGAAAATGTTGGGCCAAACGCATAAAGGATTGCCTGATACAGCTAGCTCTCAGCTCTTTTCAGAGAATGTGGCATCTGAGGATGATAATTATGTTAAAGCGCTGATAGGGGCAGGATTGACGCCTTATGGGCAGACGAATTCGCCAGAGTTTGGATTTAAAAATATTTCGGATTCAAAACTCTACGGTGATACACGAAATGTTTGGAATTCTGATTATTATTCGGGTGGGTCATCTGGTGGTGCAGCTTCAGCCGTGGCTTCTGGGATGTTTGCGATTGCGGGCGCTTCTGATGGCGGAGGGTCAATTCGGATTCCGGCCTCATTTTCAGGTTTGATTGGTCTAAAGATGACGCGTGGACGAATGCCACAAGGGCCGGGCTCTTATCGAGGGTGGCAAGGTGCATCTATTTCAGGGGCATTAACAGTATCGGTGCGAGATACGGCAAGATTTATTTTGGAAATGCAAACTTTGCAAGAGGCAGCGCCTTATCAGGCTCGCTTGTTAGATGAAAAAGAACTTTTAGAAGTCTGTGAATCTACTGACAGTTTTGTCAGTAAAAAATCGTCAGTAAAATTAAAAATTGCTTATTCTTTGCAAAGTCCCATTTCTGGAATTGAACTTTCTGATGATGCTCTAAAAGCGGTCAAAAAAGCTGTTGAATTCTTAAAAGGACAGGGACATGAACTTGTGGAAATTGATTTTCCATTGAATGCACGTCCTTTCATTCAATCTTATTATCAGATGAATGCAGCGGAAACGGTGGCTATGCTTGAACCTTGGGAAAAATCAGCGGGTCGCCAATTGACAAGTCAAGATGTTGAACTTTTGACTTATGCCCTTTTAGAAGCTGGACGAAAAGCGCCCGTCACCACTTATATTAATGCTTTGGCTCAATGGGATCAGGCAGCCGAAACCTTTGCTGACAAGATTTATGCTGACTATGATTTATTTTTGACCCCAACTACGGCAAAAACAGCGCCAAAAATTGGTGAAGAATTAATGACAGAGGAAATATTGACCAAAATGTCAGAAATCAGTCAATATGATTTTGAACAACAGATAGCAATTATTGAGGCGGCTTTTGAGCGTTCATTGGCCTTTACACCCTATAATTTCATCAGTAATTTGACGGGACAACCAGCTCTTTCACTACCGATTTATGTCAATAAAGAAACAAATCTTCCATTGGGGATTCAACTCTGGGGACCTAAAAATTCTGAAATTGAATTACTAAAAGTAGCTAAAGAATTTGAAAATGCTGATCAGTTTATTTTGCCAAAATTCTATCAGTAAAAATTACTGATGGCTATTTGCTAAAAAACTGTCAGTAAAATAAAAAACCGTCTTAGAGACGGTTTTATGCTAAATCTTGGTTTTGTCTAAAACGTTTAATCATGCGAATGGTGGTTGGAATTAAAATGGATGTCGAGCCAAGCCAAGCGGCAGGATTACTTGAAATGATTACCGTATAGTTCAGCAAAAGTACCCCGATAATTGCGACACCGGCCCGCATAAATAGCTCAGCAAAGCCACAAAGTGTTGGAATTTTCGCATTTCCAAGACCTTGAATGGTTGAGCGTGTGACAAATAAAATCGCTAAGAGCCAATAAAAACTACCATTGACCAGATAATAATGACTGGACATTTCGATAACAGCCGTTTGACTACTAGAGATAAAGGCCGTTGTGAAATAGAAATGCGCCAGATTCAAGATAATTGCAAAGACAATGGACCAACCAACTGCAATGGCAAGGGCGCGCATCAAGCCCTGATTAATCCGTTTGTATTGTTTGGCTCCATAGTTCTGTGCGCCGAAAGTAGCCATGGCAAGCCCGATTGAAATCATCGGAAGCATAGCAAATTGGTCAATTTTTGAAACAATTGCCTGTGTAGCCACTGCATTGGTTCCCATTTTATTTAAGGCAACTTGTAGTGTGATAGAGCCAATTGCAATGATGCTTGATTGAAATCCCATTGGAATTCCGAGTCTGGCATGGTGAGCAATTTCTGCCCGGTCCAACCGCCATAAATTTTTACTGATTTGAAATTCAGGAACTTTTCTTCTAATGTGCCAAAAAAGGAATAAAACAGAAATCATTTGGGCTAAGATTGTCGCTCCACTTGCTCCTGCGATTCCTAATTTCAAAACTAATATCGCAAAATATTCAAAAGCAATATTTAAAATTGAGGCAGCAATTAAGGCGTATAAAGGCGTTTTTGAATCGCCTAAAGCCCGAAGAGCATTAGAGAGGTAGGCATAGAGATTAGTGGCAATCATCCCACCCAACATGATGCTTAGGAAAGTTTTGGCACCCTCAAAAATTTGGCTTGGCGTTTGCATGGCTTGCAAAAGAGGTCCAACAAATATAAGTGATAAAATGCTAAGTATGATAGAAACGGCAACGGTAAAATAAAGACCGGTCACATATGATTTTTTGATGGCCAGTTTATCTTTCGCCCCAAAACGCTGAGCTGTTAAAATGGTTAGGCCCGCTGTCATTCCTTGAGCAAAACCGACAATTAAAAAGTTGATGGAGCCAGTCGCTCCAACGGAAGCTAACGCATCTTTTCCTAATGTCTGTCCGACAATGAGTGTATCTGCCGTGTTATAGAGGACTTGAAAAAAGTTACCCATGAGTAAAGGTAAAGTGAACGCAATGAGTCCTGTTAAGATATTTCCTTTTGTTAGATCTTTCATTTTTTCCCTAAATAAACTAAATTGATTCCTTTATTTTAGCCCATTTTACTTGTTTTTACAAGGCTATTTCTTTAAAAAAAAGCATTTTTTTGTTAAGGCTTTCATATAAAAAAGTTTGTCAGTAAAAAAATGGCGCAAAAAAAGTCACTGACAATTTTGTCAGTGACCCTCAAAGCTTTAATTATTTTTGGATGTTAACAGCTTGAGGTCCACGAGGGCCTTCTTCAACGTCAAAAGTAACTTTTTGACCTTCGTCAAGTGTTTTGAATCCATCAGTTTGGATAGCTGAGAAGTGTGCGAAAACGTCGTTTCCTTCTTCAGTAGTGATAAAGCCGAAGCCTTTAGTTGCGTTAAACCATTTAACAGTTCCTTGTGCCATTTTTGGTACTTCCTTATTTTATAAATTTGTAAATCTAATTTCTTGAATAGGAATGAACCCAAAAGCACAGAACTAATCGTAAAACAAAAACTTACACTTTCATGTTATCATAGTTAATATGGAAAGTAAAGTAGAAAATCGCAAAAAAATATTACAAATGTTAAAAAAATTTTCAGACTACGAGAAAGGGCGTCAGAACAAGGAAGTTTTAGAGCAGTTAACCGCTTCCTCAGATTGGAAATCTGCAAAAAAAATAGCGCTTTATATGTCAATGCCAATTGAATTTAATTTGACAGAACTTTTTGACCAATCTGACGACAAAGAAATTTTAATTCCCAAATGTCTACCTCAGCGTCAAATGATCTTTGCTAAATATGACAAGGAAAATCTTGTTCGCTCAAAATTTGGCTTACTCGAGCCAAAATCAGATTTAGCAATTGAACCAGATTTTATCTTAGTTCCCGGTTTAATTTGGAATGATGAAGGTCATCGAATTGGATTTGGTGGCGGCTATTATGACCGTTATCTAGCTAATTTTGAAGGCATGACTGCTTCGGTTCTTTATGATTTTCAAAAAATGGATTTCGCTGCTGAAGCACATGATATTGCAGTAAAAAAACTTTTTATAGGGAGAAAAAATAATGAATTTTAATGAAATTAAACGAGATTTTACACGTTACAAAGCCACTTATGTTTTATCAATAATCACTCTTTTAGTATGGTTATGGCAATTTTTCACTTATGGAACCTCAGCGACCTCAGCATTTAATCTTTTTAAAAGCGGAGCCATACTCGGTCAAGTAATGGTCTTTGACCCAAGCCAAATGTGGCGTTTACTTACGGCGAACTTTATCCATATTGGTTGGGCGCATGTATTATTAAATGTGGCAACGCTCTTTTTCATTGGCCGACAAATTGAAAATGTTTTTGGTTGGCTACGTTTTACGCTGATTTACCTTTTGTCAGGTATTTTTGGAAATGCGATGGTCTTTCTATTGACGCCTCAAGTGGTTTCTGCAGGTGCTTCGACTTCTCTATTTGGACTGTTCGCGGCAGTTGTTGGATTAGCCTATTTTACAAAACATCCATTTTTACAACAAATCGGTAGAATGTTTACAGTATTAATTGTTGCCAACTTAGTGATGAACCTCTTTTCTTTAGGAAATGTAAGTATTTGGGCGCATATCGGGGGAGCAATTGGAGGACTTTTGTTGTCAGCCATTCTTCCTCCAAAGGCTTTTGTACCCTCCATTCCAAAACAATATCGAGTATTTGCAATTGGCGCCTTTATCATTTTGTTCTTTCTTTTTATTGGCTTACCATTTTTTAAATAGAAATTTGTTTTGCTATTGAAAACATGAAAGTGCTTGCAAAGAATCTTTAATCTTGCTAGAATAAACTTAGTTAAAAAAACTTGATAAGGGAGAAAAAGATGAGAATTGATAAAATAGTTGATGCCCCAAGAGAATTTATCTTTGAAAAAATAGTTGATTCGTGTTTATTTGATATCGAAAAAAATACAGGAAAACGGCCTAAAGTCAGAAGTCTTAATGGCTATGAATATAATAAAAGCTTTGGTAAAAATCAAAGAGGAACCATTAAAATTACCGAGCTGACAGAACCAAGTATTTATGCTTTCACGACTAAAACAAATCGTAATACCTTTAGCACACGTTGGGAATTGCATAAAATTGATGACCGCAGCACTCAGGTCATTATTGAAGAAAATCAAAGCTCAAATGGTTTTATTCAAATGGTCAATGACAAAGCCGTTGGTTTTTTCCTTGGACGTTTCAAGAAACGTCAAATGGTTGCCATATTGGATAATGTTAATCGTGCCTACAACGGAGGTAGAGCGCACTAATCAAAGAAGAGAGAAATGTGATGAAAATTGAACATGTTGGCCTAATGGTTCAAGATTTGGAAGGAATGCGTCACTTTTATGAGCATTATTTTGAAGGGCAGGCGGGTCAAAAATATCATAATCCTAAAACGACTTTTCAATCTTACTTTTTAACTTTTTCTGATGGAGCGCGACTTGAAATTGGGACTAAAGAGAACTTGAAAAGTGCTGACAAATCTGTTTGGACAGGTTATGCTCATTTAGCTATTTCTGTTGGTTCCAAAGAAAAAGTGGATGAACTCTGTCAGCGATTTTTGGCAGATGGTTTTGAAGTCAAATCTGGGCCAAGAACCACGGGAGATGGATATTATGAAGCCGTAATCTTAGACCCCGAAGAAAATGAAATCGAAATTACTATTTGAAATAGCAGCCTTTTGTAGGCTGTTATTTTTATTTTTCGAGAATAATTTTAGAAAGTAAACGCTAACAAAAATGTTTTCTTATTTCTACAGTTTTGTGTTAAAATGAATTTATGAATACGAATACAAAAAATAAAAAAGAATATTTAAATTTAGCAACATATGCCTTTCATAAGCCAAAAACATTAGAACGTGCAAGAGCTTTTGATAAACTTCTGGAATTTTCAAAAGCATATGGTCATTATGAAAATGAAAAATTAACTTCAATGCTGATTGATTCACATTTCAGGGGCCATTGGGGAGATAAAAATGTGAAAATTTCTGGTATTGGTTATGTTGCAAGCTATCCTGAGTACCGAGGAAATGGAGCCATTCGCCAGTTGATGACTGATAGCCTGCGAGAAGATTATGAAGAGGGGACAATTTTTTCATATTTGGCACCATTTTCGTATGGCTTTTACGAAAAATTTGGTTACCACTATGCTTTCAATCAAAAGCATTATAAAATCCCTGCTCAGGATTTTCCAAAAGGTCAAAGAACAAAGGGAGAAATTAGCCGTGAAAAGTTTGAATTTGAAGCTGAAATGTCAAACGGAAAAACTGTCAGTAAAAGTAGTGAGATTTTTAAAGTACTGACAGACATTCATCAGAAGGCTTACAACCAAGGCTCGCTTGTTCGTTCAGAGGAACTTTGGTCATATTTTTTCATCCATAAATCACAACCTCATGTAGCAATCTACCGTGAAAATGGCAAGGCTCTTGGATATTTACTCTATGAATTTTCAGAAATGACATTTGTGATTAGAGAGCTTATTACATTAACTGATGAGGCCAAACAAGCCCTTTATCGCTTCATTTCAAGCCATGCAGGTTCTTTTTCAGAAATCGCTTGGCAGGCTCCTGCGGATACACTACTAGAAGAAGAAATGATTGAACCTCAGCGAGCAGAAATTAAACTTGTGCCTTATATGCAAGCTCGCATCGTTAATCTAAAAGAATTTTTAAAAGTAAATGGTCAACCGAATTTTTCAGTCCAAATTACTGATGATATTATTGCTGAAAATAATATGACAATTGGCGAAGGAAAAGCAGAAAAAATGACAATTGGTCAGTTTACGGCTAAAATTTTAAAAGAAAATCAAGCCATACTTCGTGAATACTTTTAAAAAGTTACTGACAGCTTTGTCAGTAACTTTTTTTGTACAAAAATAAAAAGGGCATAATGAACCGCGGTAAAAAAATTAGAAGAGTGTGGAAGAGATAATATATTTATTACACTAATATTACCAAGAAAATTGGTATAGCTCACTTTTGCTTATTTTAAAGATTTAATTTAAAGAAAGCGCTAAACCTATCTAAAAATAAGAATTTGTCGTTATTGTTTCAATTTGAGAAACATGTTTTTTTTAGAGGGATAACGCTTGCAAAAATCTTTTGAAAGCCTTATCATAGAGTTAAGCTATATTTCAGAAATCAAAAATGAAGTATGAAAATTAGAAAAAGGAGAGAAATAAATGGGAAAATTAGGGGTATCTATCTATCCAGAACGTTCAAACTTTGAGGCGGATAAAACATATCTTGATTTGGCGCATCAATACGGATTCAAACGTGTGTTTACTTCCTTGCTTGAAATTGATGGGGATAAAGAAGGAGTACTTGCAGCTTTTAAAAAAGTTGTAAATTATGCCAATCAATTAGGAATGGAAGTGATGGTGGATATCAATCCAGGTCTCTTTACACAGCTTAATATCAGCTATGATGACCTGAGCTTTTTCCATGAAATGGGAGCAGACGGTGTTCGACTTGACATTGGCTTCACAGGAGCCGAAGAAGCTCGAATGACTCGCAATCCTTACGGAATTAAAATTGAAATCAATATGAGTCAAGGAACGACTTATGTTGATTCGATAATGGACTATTCTCCAGATACAGAAAAACTCTTAGGTAGTCATAACTTCTATCCTCATCGTTATACAGGATTGGAATTTAACCATTATCTTAAATGTACAGAAAAATTCAAAGGTTATAACTTAAACACTATGGCCTTTGTCAATTCACACGCTGCTACTTTTGGTCCTTGGCCAACTCAAGATGGCCTTTGTACCCTTGAGGACCACAGAGCACTTGAAATCGCAACTCAAGTGAAGCATTACAAACTCCTCGGTGGAATTGATGATATTACCATTGCTAATGCTTATGCGAGCGAAGAAGAACTTAAAGCGATGAGTCAAGCATTTAATGCAAGTATGCCTGAAGTCAAAGTCGTTCCACGTGAAACAATTACTGAGAATGAACGAAAATGTCTTTTTGAAGCGACACATAGCTATCGTGGGGATAAATCAGCTTATATGCTCCGCTCAACAATGACAAGAATCACTTATAAAGACCTTGGTTTCCCAGCTCATGATACTGATAAAATCCAACGTGGTGATGTCATTATCGACAACGAAGGCTATGGTCAATATAAAGGTGAAACTCAGATTGCTTTGCGTGAAATGGAAAATGATGGCCGTGTGAATGTGGTCGGGCGCATTGCTGATGATGAATTATTCCTGCTTGATTTCCTAAAACCATGGAGTTCATTTAAACTCATCGAAAGCAAAAAATAATCGATAATCTATGCCTGTCAGTACTGACAGAACCTTAATTATGTTCAAAAAGTTTTTTTGAAAGTTATTTATTATTATATTATAAAGGAGGAATTCCATGAACGGAATTACTGCGTGGATGGAGAAATATCTCGTCCCTGTTGCGGCAAAGATTGGGTCTCAAAAACACCTGGTTGCGCTGCGTGACTCATTTATCGGTATGTTGCCAGCAACACTTGCTGGTGCCTTGGCTGCAATGGTTTCGGCTATTGTAACAACATTCCCATCAGCTATCCAACAAATGATGTTGGGAGCAACAGCATTCTCAAAATTAGCACCAGAAAAAGTCTGGACACTTGCTAATACACCAATTATTGGTGATTTGAACAATATTTCAGCCCTTGTTAACCAAGGAACACTGACAGTTATTGGTCTTATCTTTGCCTTTTCTTGGGGTTACAATTTGGCCCGTGCTTACGGAGTCAACGACCTCGCTGGTGGTATCGTATCAGTTGCAACCCTATTTGCAGGTTTGCCAAACCAAATGGGTAAATTTACAGCAGCCCTTGGGACAGGTAAAGCTGGTGTAGCAGCAACTGACAAGATCAATGGCGTACTTGGAGATCAAGGACTTGCCGCTTGGAAACCACTCTTTGCCTCAGCTCACCTCGATGCTGGAGCTTACTTCACAGTTATTATTATGGGTGCCCTTGCAGTTATTATTTATGCAAAACTCATGCTTGCTGACATCACAATTAAGATGCCAGAATCAGTTCCACCTGCAGTAGCAAAAGCTTTCTTGGCTATCATTCCTACAATCGCAGCCCTTTATATCGTCGGCTTAATCTACTACATCATTGGTAAATTAACTAATGACTCTGTCATTAACCTTATCACTCACTACATCGCAGAACCGTTCCAAATTCTGTCACAAAATATCTTCTCAGTACTGATTGTTACACTCTTTGTTTCAGTATTCTGGTTCTTCGGACTTCACGGACCAAACGTTTTGGCACCAGTACTCGATGGTATCTGGGGACCTCTTGGACTTAATAACCAAGCCCTTTACTTCCAAGTTCACTCACAAGGTATTCGTGACTTGATTGCTAAAGGTGCGGTTGATAAAGCTCATGCCATTAATGGTGACTATGTTAACCTTTGGGTACGTGGTTCATGGGATGCCTTTGCATGGTTTGGTGGATCAGGTGGTACAATTACACTTGTTATTGCAATCATCCTCTTCTCTAAACGTAAAGACTACAAGATTGTTGGACGTCTTGGACTTGCGCCAGGTATCTTCAATATCAACGAACCAGTCCTCTTTGGTCTACCAGTTGTCTTGAATGCAATCTTCTTTATCCCATTTGCAGTCGCTCCTTTGATTTCTGTAATCATTGCCTACACTGCAACAGCCCTTCACTTGGTTGACCCAGTCGTCAATGCCGTTCCTTGGGTAACACCACCAATTATGAATGCCTTCATGGCAACCGGCTTTGACTGGCGGGCAATTGTCCTTACAATCATCAACTTAATCATCACCTTCGTTATCTGGGTACCATTCGTTATCGCAGCTAACAAGTTGGAAGAAACAGAACTCGACTAAATTTGAAATTAATGGTAGAGCAAGCAAGAAAACTTGCTCTACACATTTTTTGTTAAATCTGGTAAGATTTATAAATATAAACCTTATCAGATGTGATAAAAAACATTCATAGAGGAGGAAATACTATGATACTCGTAAATTCTGCAATGATGCAAAAAGAAATTATTGAACTTTTAGAAGAAAATGGCTTTAAACATACCAAAAAACAAGGATTAAAACTTTTCTTTGAAACTCCAACGGACGATGCAACGACTGACGCAGCCATGGCTAAACAATTAATTAAAGGAAGCTCATTTGGAGCGGCTGTCTTCTTTAATGTGAGTGTTGTATGAGTACCTGGGGAATAGCTTTTATCAGTTTAGGCCTATTGCTTGTGGCTTATCATAACTGGCTTGGTCTAGCGATTGTATTAATTGGTTTCGTGATGATTTTTATTGCACGCAGTCAAAAAAAGAAGGCCATCAAAATAGAAGAAGAAAATAGACAAGCACACAAAGACATAAAGATAAAAACAAGAAAATAAAGTTGTCTTTTAAGGCAACTTTTTAAATTTTTTTGTCTAAAATTAAAAAACAAATTCCAAAATATAAAACAAAATAAAACGGTTACAAATGTTATAATAGTAGTATAAATAACCAGTGGGGGAATAATATGGAACACAAAAAATTGAGCTCATTTCCAAGTGATTTTCTTTGGGGTTCAGCTTCAGCAGCTTATCAAGTTGAAGGAGCACCTTTTGAAGATGGTAAAAAAGCGAGTGTCTGGGATAACTTTGTCCGCATTCCGGGTAAAACTTTTAAAGGGACAAACGGGGATGTTGCTGTTGATCATTACCATCGTTACAAAGAAGATGTCGCTTTGATGAAAGAATTAGGACTTAAATCTTACCGTTTTTCGATTGCTTGGACACGTATTTTACCTGACGGGCGTGGCGAAGTCAATCAAGCGGGCTTGAAATTCTATGAAGACTTGATTGATGAGTTGATTGCTAATCATATTGAACCAATTGTCACGATTTATCATTGGGACTTGCCCCAAGCTTTAGAAGACCTGTATGGTGGCTGGGAATCACGAGAAATTATCTCAGATTTTGTTAACTATGCTGAAGTTTTGTTTAAAGCCTTTAAAGGTAAAGTAAAATATTGGGTATCGCTTAATGAACAAAATATCTTTACAAGTCAAGGTTGGTCACTCGCGACTCACCCACCAGGGAAAAGAGATATGAAGCTCTTTTATCAGGTCAATCATATCGCGAATTTGGCAAATGCTGCGGTAATTAATAAGTTTCATGAGCTTGAAATGGATGGACGAATTGGCCCTTCATTCGCCTATACACCGCAGTATGCTAAGGATTCTGACCCTTTAAATGTTTTGGCTGCTGAGAACGCTGAAGAACTTTATAGTCACTTTTGGATGGATGTTTACCTTTATGGTGAATACCCAATTGCAGCAATGGCTTATCTGCGGGAAAATGGTTTAGCACCTGAATTTGAAGCAGGAGATGCTGAACTCTTGAAGTCGGCCAAACCTGATTTTCTAGGCATTAACTACTACCAAACGGCGACTAACGCTTGGAATCCAATTGATGGTGGGGTTGGAGTTGGTTCATTTAATACAAGCGGTAAAAAAGGAACAACCAAAGAATCAGGAATTCCTGGGCTTCATAAAAAAATTCAAAATCCATTCATTGACCGCACAAATTGGGATTGGGAAATTGACCCAGAAGGTTTGCGAATTGCACTCCGTCGAATTACTTCACGCTATCGTATTCCGGTCATGATTACGGAAAATGGTTTGGGTGAATATGACAAAGTTGAAGAGGGCAAAATTCATGACGATTACCGAATTAAATATCTAGAAAGTCATGTTAAGGCAATCAAAGAAGCCATGACTGACGGTGCTACGGTCATTGGTTATCACACTTGGTCTTATACTGACTTACTTTCATGGTTGAACGGTTATCAAAAACGTTATGGTTTTGTTTATGTTGACCAAGACGAAACAATGGAAGGTTCCTTAAAACGAATTCCTAAGGATTCTTATTACTGGTATCAACATCTTATTGAAACAAATGGCGAAGAGCTCTAAACAAAGAGCACTCAAGTGAGTGCTCTTTTTATGTTATAATAATAAAAAAACAAAAGAGGTGAAGAATGAAAATTCGTGGATTTGAAGTAGTAGCTAAATATAAAAATGCTGGAATTAACTTACCAAAACGTTCAACTGAACATTCGGCAGGTTATGATATTGAAGCGGCAGAAACAGTTCGTTTTGCTCCAGGTGAAATTAAATTAATCCCAACAGGTTTAAAGGCTTATATGCAGACAGGCGAAGTTCTTTATATGTATGATCGCTCATCAAATCCTCGTAAAAAAGGCTTGGTTTTAATCAATTCGGTTGGTGTCATCGACAAGGATTATTATAATAATCCTGATAATGAAGGACACATGTTTATGCAAATGCGTAATTTCACTGATGAAGAAGTTTTAGTTGAAAAAGGAGAGCGCGTGGTTCAAGGAGTATTTATGCCTTTCTTAGTTGCTGATGGCGATGAAAATCAAGAAAAAGAAGAACGAACAGGTGGGTTCGGGTCAACGGGTGCGTAATTCAAATTAAAGTAATTTAAGAAGCGCAATCGCGCTTCTTATTTTTGTGAACGGAGGCTTTCAAAGCTTATTACTTATGATATAATAGTATTATGAATAAACTGCGTATCCTCCATTTGAATGATTTACACTCTCACTTGGAACGTTTCCCTGTGATTGAGCGTTTTTTTGCGGAAAAATCACAGGAAAAAGTTGAAAGTTTACGTTTTGACTTGGGTGATAATGTGGACCGTGTCCACCCTTTGACGGAGGCAACAGAGGGGCAAATTAATGTCGAATTGATGAATCGCTTAAATTTAACAGCGGCAACAATTGGCAACAATGAGGGTTTGGGATTGACGCATGAGATGCTTTCCCATCTTTATGATGAGGCTAATTTTCCAGTTCTCTTATCCAATTTGATAACTGATTTTGCTCAAACAGAGCCTTTGATAATGACCACTTCGTTTGGCTTACGTGTTGGTTTGATTGGCTTGACTGCTCCTTACTCTCGTGCTTATCCTCAAGCAGGTTGGGAGCTTTTAGACCCTTTTGTTGTATTAGATAAACTTTTACCCAAAATGGATTGTGATTTTACTATTTTGCTTTCTCATTTGGGTAAGAATGTCGATGAACAAATTGCAAAAGACTATGATATTGACTTGATTATCGGAGCTCATACGCATCATTTGTTTGAGCATGGCGCTCAAGTTAATCAAACTTTGCTTGCTGCTGCTGGTCGCTATGGTGAGTATGTGGGACAAATTGATTTGGCCTTTAATGAAAATAATCAATTAGTTGATGCGCAGATTGAAGCAATCGCAACCAACACACTTCCACAAAAAAGATCAGATATAGTCGAAACAAATGGTTGGGAACTAAGAGGACATAAACTTTTAGAAGGAACAGTAGTTACTAAGTTAGCTAAACCCTTGCCTAATCTATCTCCGGATTTTACAGCAAGTCATTATCTGGCAAAACTTTTTGCCGATTATGAAAAGACAGCACTCTGTCTGATAAATTCTGGTCTATTAGTGACGGATGAATTACCGCAAAGTTTGACTTTGGATGATTTACATGAATTTTTACCTCATTCAATCCGCTTGGTTCGCTTCACATTTACTGGTGAGGAACTTCGGCAAGTTTTACTTGAAATTATTGATGTTTCGGCTTTTTTAGCCACTCAAAAAATTCAAGGAATGGGTTTTCGTGGAAAAACTTTTGGTTCACTTATTTTTCAAGGAATTGAACCAATCAATGGGGACTTTTACCTGAAAAGTGCGAAGGATGATTCGCTCGAAAAAATTAATGATGAGCAAAAGTATCAAATCCTTTTACCTGACCAATATCTATTTGCTTGGTATTTCCCATTACTGAAAAAATTAGGTCAGTCGGAAATTTTATTTCCCTATTTTTTACGGGAAATTGTAGCAGAATATTTTAAAAATAAATAGAAATAGAAAAATTAATGGCTAAAGTAATAGATGAAACTAAATTAAATTATAACAAGTACCCTGGGGAACATGTTATGGCATCAGGAGAAGTCGTTCAAGTTGGAAAACGAACTTTTCACATTGTTCATAATTATCGAGAGGCTTTTGACGCGGAAAAATTGGAGCAACGTTTTTCTGATGTTTTAGATAAATATGATTATATCGTTGGAGATTGGGGCTTTGAACAATTACGTTTAAAAGGTTTTTTCTCAACGAGTCGCAAAAAAATGTTAGCAGATAATAAAATTGACCATCTTGAAGATTATATCAATGAGTATTGTAATTATGGTTGTGCTTACTTTGTCTTACGTCGAATTCGGACAAGGGACGAAGCCTTTGTTTCTGAAAAACTTTTTACCGAAAAAGAATTAAAACAAGGTTTAGATAAGCCACGTCGCAAAAGAAATCGTAATCGAAATCGAGCCCGTGATGAGCAAACTGTGAATTCTAAAGATGAGAAACGTTCAGAAAACGCCTCAGAAGCTCGGAAAGATTTTAAAATTCGTGATAAATCTGCTGACAGAAAAGCAAAACCAACTGACAAAAAGATAAATAAGCCGCTCAGCAAGAAATCGCAAGAAGGACGAGCTGACAAAGCAGTCAATAAAAAAGCTACTTCTTCCAAAGAATCTGATAAAAAATTTACAATGAAAAAACGAAATCCACGGAAAAAAGTTGAACAAACAGAGCCTAAAAACCAAGGAAATCAAGGTTTTGTTATTCGTAATCGGAAGAAAGACTAAAGCTTTGTAAAAGTTATTTGACGGTCAGTGAACTTGTCAAAGATTAAAAATTATCGTAGAATTAACATTTATGGATTCCTTAAACATTTGGAATTGAAAATAATTAGACGAATATAAAGTAGTTTTGATTGTGTATTCAAGGGATATGAAATCGTTCACAATTAGAATTCTACATAACGATAAGGAAAATAATGACAGAGAATATAACAACAGAAACACGTCCGTCTATCTATGGATTGACACGTGATCAATTAATCGAATGGGCCATTGAAAATGGTGAAAAGAAATTCCGAGCAACACAAGTTTGGGATTGGCTTTACCGCAAACGTGTTCAATCTTTTGAAGAAATGAGCAACTTATCAGCGGTATTTATTGATAAACTTAATGAAGCTTTCATTTTGAATCCATTGGAACAAGTGGTTGTGCAAGAGTCTGCTGACGGAACAGTTAAATACCTCTTTATGCTTCCTGATAAAGTGATGATTGAAACAGTTTTAATGCGCCAATCTTATGGTTTGTCTGTCTGTGTCACCACTCAAGTGGGCTGCAATATGGGCTGTACCTTCTGTGCTTCTGGTATTTTGAAAAAAGAACGCGATGTAACAGCCGGTGAAATCGTTAGTCAAATCATGCTTGTACAAAAGTATTTTGATGAACGTGGTTTAGACGAACGTGTTTCGCATGTTGTTGTGATGGGAATTGGTGAACCCTTTGATAATTATGAACATTTGATGAACTTTTTACGTGTGATTAATGATGATAACGGACTTGCTATCGGTGCTCGTCATATTACTGTTTCTACTTGCGGATTTATGCCAGCAAAAATCAAAGAATTTGCTCATGAAAATCTTCAAATCAATCTAGCTATTTCACTCCATGCTCCAAATAATGAATTGCGTACTTCATTGATGCGAATTACTCGTAATGCCCCTCTTGAAAAACTCTTTGAGGCGATTGATTATTATACAGAAACGACCAATCGACGGGTGACTTATGAGTACATTATGTTGTCTGGTGAAAATGACAGCCCTGAAATCGCGCAACAGCTGGCAGATTTAATTAAACCCCGTAATAAATTGTCTTATGTCAACTTGATTCCTTATAATCCAGTTGCTGAACATATCAAGTATGAACGTTCAACAAAAGATAATACTGCAAAATTCTATGATGTTTTGAAGAAAAATGGTATTAACTGTGTCGTTCGTCAAGAACATGGAACAGATATTGATGCGGCTTGTGGACAATTAAGATCAAAACAAATTAAGAAAAATAAGGCCAAATTAGCCTAAGAAAAAACTGCTGACCAAGCAGTTTTTTTTGCTGACAGTTCTGTCAGTAAAATATTTCGGAAATAGCTTAATTTTTAATAAAAAATAAGAACAATGAATAAATATGCTATGCAAAAGTTACAAAAATTTGCTAAAATATAGACAAGTAAAAGAAAACAGGTGTCTGCTCTACTAGACTTAGAAATTGCTTAGACCAATTTCATAGCGACTATTCAGCTGCATCCTATAAGAGAAATAGAGGAGTATCATGGATTACGTAAAGCTTAATAAATCTCGGCACAAAGTAAAAACATTTGATGGAAAAAAAATTCCCACAGTTGATGTTAAACAAATCATCTCGGCGGCAAGCCTTGCACCTTCAGCACACAATATTCAAAGTTGGCACTTTGTCATTGTTGAATCAAAAGAAAAACGTGAAGCTTTACTGACAGAAGTAGACCCTGGAAATCATGAACA
The DNA here is from genome assembly GCF_000468955.1 of Lactococcus cremoris subsp. cremoris KW2. NCBI lineage: Bacteria > Bacillati > Bacillota > Bacilli > Lactobacillales > Streptococcaceae > Lactococcus > Lactococcus cremoris. The sequence goes on from NC_022369.1 coordinate 172,172, forward strand.
AATCAAAGAAGCAGGAGCGGTCATTGTCCTTTTCAGCGATACAGATTTGGTTGAGCGTTCTCGGGAGATTGCAAGAGTAGGTGCTGGTGAATTGGACGATGAACAACTTTTGCGTTTCAATAGTCGCTATCCACAAATGTATGAAGGTTTTGAAGAACTTCATGAGAGTAATTACCTTTCAATCAATATTGGTCTAGTTACAATGAATCTCGTTTTGGCTATTAAAAATTACGGATATGAAAGTAATATCATCATGGGCTTTAATCGTACTCAAAAAGTGAATGAACTTTTAGAAGTTGAAAAACGCTACCGTCCAGAATTAATTATTCCACTTGGAAACTCAGAAGACAAAGGAAAACCAAGCTATCGTCTTCCTCAAAGTCAAATTATGGAAATCAGATAAAAAAGAGGTTCAGCTGAACTTCTTTTTTTGATTATGAAAAGAAGCCATTATGTTCGCAACATTTGGTCTATTTTGCTAAAATAGAGTAAAGTATTTGATAAATAATTATCAAAAGAAATGAATGAATTATCGAGAGGAAAGAGAAAAACATTGCTCACATTTTGGCAGGATTATCCCGAAATTCAGAATAAATTAAAGGATGTTCAAGCGCTCATGATTGAGCGTTTAAAAATTAATAATCAAGAAATAGAAGTAGCACTGCAAAAATTTGCATCACGTGGCGGGAAAATGGTGCGTCCTGCGCTTTTTTTGCTGTTCGCTGGTATTGTTCCTAATGGCTCAAAAGATGAGGAGAAACTAATCAAAATTGCTGCTTCCTTAGAAATGCTTCACTCAGCAACATTGATTCATGATGATATTATTGATGACTCACCTCTACGTCGCGGAATGCCATCAGTAGAATCGCAATTTGGTAAAGATGTGGCAGTTTATGCTGGTGATTTTGTTTATACCGTTTATTTTGAGTTACTGATTGAAACGATGAATGGGACGAGTTTTGTTGCTAAAAATGCTCAGTCAATGAAAAGAATTCTTCAAGGGGAGTTAACTCAAATGCAGTCTGCATTTGATAAAAACAATACGGCTCGCCGCTACATGAAAGCTATCAGTGGGAAAACTGCTGAATTACTCAGTTTAAGTTGCCTAGAAGGTGTTTATTTTGCAGGTGGTGACAAGAAACTACAGCATTCGGCACGGAAAATTGGTCGAGCGATTGGTCTAGCTTTTCAAGTTTACGATGATATTTTAAATTTCACTGTAGGGCTTGATGAAGCCGATAAACCAATTTTAACTGATTTTCGTCAAGGAATTTACACCTTACCCTTGCTTTTGGCTAGAGAAGTTAATGAAGCAGCAATCGCTCCATATCTAGAAGCACCAGAAAAGCTATCGAGACAAGAATGTTTAGATTTAGCAGAATTGGTGACAGAATTAGGTGGAATAACGGGTTCACTTCTTGTTGCAGGAAGGCTGACAGAACTTGCCTTGAACGAAATTAAAAAATTACCAGAATCACCTAACCGTCAAATTTTAGAAGAAGCGACACAGATTTTATTAGAGCGAAATTATTAAAAGCCTGTCACCGATAGGTTTTTTAATTATTATAAGTGTCGTCAACTGACGAAGCTTGAATAAAAATATCTAGTTTTTTTGTAGAAAGTTTTATATTAAAATATGACAGAATGAGGCTTTGAAACCATGTTTATCACTTATTCAAAGTTCAACTATCAATCAAAAAAGTTGATAAATCACATTAAAAGAGGAAATAATGAATTTTAAAACATTCGCTGAACTTATTGAACTAAAAGCTAAAACGGCTTCGGTCTTTCCGTTTCTGCTGGGCCTTTCGTACTCGCTTTACCATTACCATTCACTGAATTTATTAGCATTAAGTATTTATTTTGTTGCCATGTTTATGTTTAACTGTTTTGTTGATATTTGGGATAATTATAATGATTATCATAACGCGGTGGATACCAATGATTATCAAAAAAATACAAATATTATTGGTCGTGAAAACCTGTCAATGGCTTTAATTAAAGCTTTACTTGCTTTTTTCTTTTTTGGAAGTTTAGCATTAGGAATCATTGTGGCATTGATGACGGGTTGGGCAGTTTTTTGGCTAGGTCTTCTTTGTTACGCTGTTGGAATCTTTTATGCAGGAGGCCCAAAACCTTTGTCGTCCCTTCCTGTGGGTGAGCTTCTCTCAGGCTTAACAATGGGTTATATCATCTTTCTCATTTGTGTATATATTAATAGTTCACAGGCCTTTGTTTGGTCATTTTCTAATCTTGCGACTACCTTCTTGATTGCTTTACCCAATACATTGCTTATCGCTAATCTCATGTTAGCGAATAACACCTGTGATTTAGAAGAAGATGAAGCCAATCATCGTTTTACAATCGTACATTATATTGGAAAAAAAGCAGCACTCATTTGGTGGACTTTGTCTTTAATTTTGTCTTTTATCGCTATTATTGTATCAGTAATTTTAGAATTACTTTCTCCGATAATGCTTTTGATTTTATTGATTGTTCCTTTAATGATAAAATTTGCAAAGCCTTATCTTCAAAAACAAGTTAAAAGAGAAACTTTTATCTGTTCCGTCAAAATTCTAATGGTTTTCCAACTGGTTCAGGTTTTGCTGCTCTTTATTAGTTTGATTAGATTTTAAATAAAAAAACTCCAATAATTATGTTTGGAGTTTTTTATATTGCTGACAAAAGCTATCTCTTAATTACAACAGTCATGTTTTGTCTCTGTATTTTTATTTGTTGAAGCTTGATTAGACGTGGGCAGAGCTGCGGCTCCTTTAACTGGACAAGTGTTAACATTACAGTCTTCACATGCCCCTTTGCTGCGAACAGTTTTAAAAATGGCAAAACCAGTAATGATGAGAATAATTGCCAAGATAACGATACTAGCTAAGTTCATAGGAAACATCCTTTCCTTTTCTGAAAATAAAATATAAACCAACCAACAATACAAGTAGAGCAACTAAACTAAGGACATCAAAGTTTTGTGAGCTGAAAAAACTGCCTAATTGGTAAATGATGAAACTCATACTATAAGCGACTAATGTTTGGAAACCAACGGCACGTAAAGTCCATCGGACATCTCCCATTTCTTTATAGATGGTTGAAATTGCAGCGACACAAGGCGCACAAAGAAGATTAAAAACCAATAAAGAATAAGCAGAAAGAGGAGTATAGGTTGCTTGAACAGCCGACCAAAGTTGATGACTATCGCCGGAATTATGAGCGAAAAGCACACCCATTGTTCCGACAATCGTTTCTTTAGCGATTAATCCCGTAATCGTCGCAACTGTTGCACGCCATTCTCCAAAACCAAGTGGAGCAAAGACAACTGCAACAACTTTACCAATATCAGCAAGAATAGATTGACTGGCATCAACATGGGCTAATGTCCAATTATAATTAGAAGTGAACCAAATCAGAACATTCATCGCAAAAATGATCGTACCGGCCCGCTTCACAAAAGAAAAGGCACGGTCAAAAGCATATTTTAAAACGGTCAGTGCATAAGGTAAGTGATAAGTAGGAAGTTCCATGATAAATGCTGAGCTATCTCCAGAAAACATTCGCGTTTTTTTCAAAATAATACCAGAGAGAATAATCATGGACATCCCTAGGAAATAAGCACTTGGAGCGACCCAAGAAGCATGGGGGAAGAAGGCACCAGAAACCAAGGCGATGATTGGTAATTTTGCAGAACAAGGCATGAAAGTTGTGACCATAATCGTAATTTTTCGGTCCCGTTCTTGTTCAATGGTTCTCGTTGCCATAATTCCGGGTACACCACAACCAGAAGCGATGAGCATCGGTATAAAAGACTTACCCGAAAGCCCAAATCTTCTAAAGATACGGTCCATGACAAAGGCCACCCGAGCCATATATCCAGAATCTTCAAGGATTCCTAAAAGTAAAAAGAGGACAAAAATTTGAGGAACGAAACCTAAAATTGCACCAATCCCTGCAACTACACCATTCAAAACTAAATCTTGAACCCAAGGAGTGACCGCTAAAGCATTCATTCCATTGGCAATCAAGTCAGGAAGCCACTGGCCAAAAAAGACATCATTAAGCCAATCAGTTGCCGCTGTTCCGACAGTTTGAATGGAAATAAAGTAAACTAGCCACATGATAAAAACAAAGATAGGAAGTCCCAACCATTTGTGAGTGATGATTTGGTCGATTCGGTCTGTCAGATTGACTTTTCCTGTTTCAGTTTGGCTGACAGAAAGCTGAACAAAGTGACCGATTAAGTCATAGCGTTCATTGACAATAATGGACTCTCGGTCATCAGTCATTAATTTTTCAGTGATACTGACAATTTCCTCAACTTCATCTAGTTGTTCTGCTGATAATTTTGTCAGTAAAAGTTGGTCTCCTTCAAAAACTTTAATTTGTTCAAAGCGATTTGTGAAACCAGTGACTTTGCTAATTTCTGACAAGGCTCCTTCAAGACGATGGTCATAATCTAAAGGTTGAACCTCAGGACTTCTGAGTGCTGCTTTAACGACCTCATCTAAACCTTTGTTTTTAATAGCTGAGGTTGAAATGACAGGAATGCCAAGACTATAAGAAAGTTTTTCGAGGTCAATTATCTTTCCCTGATTTTCTAATAAATCGCTCATGTTGAGCGCGAGTACCATAGGAATTCCAAATTCCATCAACTGTAAAGTTAAGTAGAGAGAACGTTCCAGATTGGTTGAATCAACGATATTAATTAGAGCATCAGGTGGGGTTTTGACTAAAAAATCTCTGGCAACTTGCTCATCAAGCGAGTAAGGAGAGAGGGAGTAGAGACCTGGTAAATCTTGAATGCAAACATTTTTATCTTTTCGGTAGATTCCAGATTTTTTTTCAACAGTGACGCCTGGCCAATTTCCTACTTGTTGATTGGAACCAGTTAAAAGATTAAAAATGCTAGTTTTTCCACTATTTGGATTTCCGAGTAGAGCAATTATTTTCATATTATTGTAATTTCTTATTAAGGGCTGTTATCATTTACTAAAGATGTACTTTAAAGAAAGATGTTTTTAGTAAAATTAACGTGAAATAGATTGAGTTGAAGATTATTGTTCGAGAACAACTTTGATTTTTTCGGCATCTGTCTTTCTCAAAGAAAGAGAGTATCCGCGAAGTCGAAGTTCAAGTGGGTCACCAAGCGGGGCTAATTTTTGCAGATGTACGCTTGTTCCTCGGGTAATTCCCATGTCCATTAAACGTCGGCGTATATCAGAAGTGGCGTCTATCATACGGACAGTACCCGTTTGGCCAACTTGCAAATGAGCTAAGCCAATAATTTCTTCGCTAGAACGTTCTTCTTTAACGAAAATTTGTTCTAAAAAAGAAGAACTTAATGCTAAACGCATCTCGTCAATTTTGATGATTGAATTTTCACCATCAGTAGAAATAAGTGTAATTTTTTTATCGGATATCAGGCCTAAATCACGTAATTTACTTTGATTTTTGCCAATAACTTTATGAATATAGTAAATTTGCCCAATATGGGTATTGTTAAGAGTTTTCATTTTACCTCCTGGGATCAAATGATTACAGAAAATGTCAAGTACATTTTACATTTATGATTATATCAAAATTTAAAGTACGATACAATAATTTTCTGAAAAGTAACATTATATTTTAGAGTTTAAAAAAGGAAAGAAGGATGGATTTGTAAGTGATTTCAATGGAAATAAGACTCTTTTTTTGATATTATGTAGCTTACTCAAAGAGTGATTTTGATTTTTATAGGGTTTGATTGCGCTGAAAACTCAGCAGTGTAAACTATTTGTCAACTTAGTTTACACCAATGTCAAAAGGGTTGACAATCAATAATCACTTACAAGAAAGGAAAGTTAATGAAAAAAGAAGAACTTAAAAAGAAATTGAGTCCACTTGCTTATCGTGTTACTCAAGAAAATGGGACAGAAGCTCCCTTCACTAATGAGTTTGATGATTTCTTTGAAAAAGGCTTGTATGTTGATGTTGTCAGTGGAGAACCACTGTTTACAAGTCTTGATAAATATCAATCTGGGTGTGGCTGGCCGGCCTTTACACAACCAATTGACAAAAAAGTGGTCAAAGAAAAACGAGATAAATCTCTTTTTATGGAGCGTACAGAAGTTCGTTCTAGTAATGCTGACAGCCACTTGGGTCACGTTTTTACTGATGGACCTTTAGATAAAGGGGGCTTACGTTACTGTATCAATTCTGCAGCTTTGCGTTTTATCCCCTTTGACCAATTAGAATCAGAAGGATACGGAGATTATATAAAATATTTTTCATAATTCCGCTGATTAAATAAAAAAGTTACTGACAGAAACTCAAAACAATGAAAAGTATTTTGTCAGTAACTTTTTATAAGCAAAAGAAAAATTCTGATGTTTGACATCAGAATTTTTGTTATTTTATATTTTACTCAACTGAGAAGAGATATGGATAGACAGGTTGTTTTCCATCATGGATTTCAACTTCAATCTCAGGATATTTTTTCTCAAGCTCTTTCGCAATTTTTTCAGCATTGGCTTTTTTGCCTTCTTCACCAATATAAATTGCTACAATCTCACTATCTTCATCAATCATTTGATCGAAGACAGCAAAGATAGCATCATTCATTTTTCTAGTTGACACAACAATTTTGTTATTCAACATTCCAAGTGTATCTTTTTTATGAATTTCAATGCCATCGACATTTGTATCACGGATTGCTGTTGTAACCGAACCAGATTGAACATCTGAAAGGGCACTAGTCATGGCCGCTTTATTTTCTTCAATTGAACGTGTTGGGTCAAAACTCAACAATGCTGTAAATCCTTGAGGAACTGTTGCAGATTCAATCACTTCAACAGGAATTTCAGCAACTTCGGCAGCAGATTTTGCGGCCATGAAGATGTTTTTATTATTTGGTAAAATGATTACTTTTTCTGCATTAACAGCTTCAATGGCAGTCAAGATATCTTCGGTTGATGGATTCATTGTTTGACCACCTGAAACAACGTGATTAACACCCATTTCACGGAAAATATCAGCCAAACCTTCACCAGCAGCGATAGCAATCAAGCCCCAGTCTTTTTTAGAAGTAGAAGTTGAAACATTTGATGATTTCGCTTCTTTTTCAGCCACGCCTTCGTTTTGGAGACGCATGTTATCGACTTTGACTTTTACAAGACGTCCGTATTTAAGGCCTTCTTGCATGACTAAACCAGGATCTTCAGTGTGGACATGGACTTTAACGACTTCCTCATCATCAACAACAAGAAGTGAATTCCCAATTCCTGCAAGATAAGTTTGGAAGTTATCATGGTCATAACTTTCACGGGAAGTTGGACCTTTGCCTAACTCAACCATGATTTCTGTACAGTAACCATATTTAATATCTGCTGTTGAAGCGTTGGCGACACTTTCGTGTTCAACATTGACCATTCGGTCCATTGCCCCAAGTTCGGCAACAGGTGTTTCTGGTACGAATTCACCATTAAGTGCCATCAAAAAGCCTTCGTAAATATAAACGAGACCTTGACCACCAGAGTCAACAACCCCAACTTCTTTAAGAACAGGAAGCATATCAGGAGTCATTGCTAATGCTTTTTTGGCTCCTTCAAGTGCTGCTTCCATAATTTCCACAGCATCATCAGTTTCGTCAGTTTTACGTTTTGCTAATTCAGCAGCCCCACGAGAAACGGTTAAAATTGTACCTTCAACAGGTTTCATAACGGCTTTGTAGGCCACTTCTACCCCGTTTTGAAGAGCAGCTGCAAGATGAATTCCGTCAATTTCTTCATAATCTTTAACATATTGAGCAAATCCACGGAAAAGTTGGCTTAAAATAACACCAGAATTCCCGCGAGCCCCCATAAGAAGTCCTTTTGAAAGAATTTGAGCAACTTCACCAACAGTTTCAGCTGGTTTAGAAGCGACATCTTTGGCACCGTTAGTAATGGTCATGCCCATGTTTGTTCCCGTGTCTCCATCTGGAACAGGGAAAACATTAAGCGAGTTAACGTATTCGGCTTGTTCATTCAAGCGGCTTGCCGCTGCTTGAACCATTTCTTGAAATTTACTTGAATTGATATTTGACACTAATCCTCAACCACCTTCACATTTTGTACATAGACGTTTACGCTACTGGCTGTGATGCCAAGTTGATTTTCGAGATTGAAGCGAACACGTTCTTGAATATTTTTTGCAACTTCGCTGATTTTTACACCATAAGAAATGACAACATAAACATCAATAGAAGTTTCATTGTCAGCCGTTGTAACTACAACTCCTTTAGAGTAATTTTCTTGACGCAAAACGCTGCGTACATTATCTTTAACAGCAGATTTGCTGGTCATACCGACAACGCCAAAAATTTCAGTTGTAGAAGCACCTACAACTGTTGCAATGACTTCGGTAGCAATATCGACATTCCCATGTTGGTTGTTGATAATAACACTCATTTTCATAGCTGTACCGTCGTCAATTTATTTACAAAACTTGTAAATAAAGAAAAATTGACTGACAAACGGCACTTTCCTCCATATTATTTAAATATCATTACTCATTTTATCATACTTTTATAAAATAAAACAGCTCTTATGAACTGCTTTTTGAAATTTATCATTTGTCAGCGCTGACAGAATTTAGTAGTGACGATTTTATTTAATGATAAAGCTGTCAGTAAATAAAAAACCCCGTCAGATGACAGGATATTTTTGTGTTTTGCAAAAAACAAAAATTATACGCGTTCTACGCCTGCTGGCAATTTCTTCAAAGCTTTAGCTGAAGCCCAGACAGTTTTGAGTTCACCGTTTTCAAGAATTGTAACTTTTTGAAGATTTGGTTTAACTACACGTTTAGTTTGGTTCATCGCGTGTGAACGGTTGTTACTTGAAACAGTCTTACGACCAGTAAAATAACATTCTTTAGACATTATATTTACCTCCCATTAGAATTTTTATGTGCTTAAAAACAACATACTTGTTGATTATAACATTTTTCAAATAAAAAAATCAAGCTTTTGTCCATTTTTTGCTGTTTTTTTTCGGGCTTTCTGATAAAATGAGGTTATGGAAAATTTAATCGAAGAACTCACTGCTAAAAATAAAGAATACATTCATTCGGTAACGAAACAGTTGATTTTGGTTGGAAAATCAGATGAAGAAGTAAAAGAAATTTTGAATGATATTCTTCCACAGATTATTGAAGGTCAAAAATCAGGAATTATTGCTCGTAAGTTATTGGGTGCACCGACTGAATTTGTTTCTCAATATCAACCTAAAGTCGCTGACAGACCTGTCAGTGAAAAAAATGAAAATCCAGTTTTGATGTGGCTTGATAGTAGCTTACTCTTCTTAGGATTTATTTCTCTTTTAAATGGAGTAACCGCACTTATTACTTCTAAAGCACCGGTTTATGGATTGATTACAACAATTCTTTCAGCTGCAGTTGCTGGACTTGTGATGTACATGATGTATCGTTACTTTTACCGTCCTAAAGCTGACAACAGCCGTAGAAGTTGGAACTGGAAAGGTTTTGCAGCAACGACTCTTTCAGTACTCCTTTGGATTGCAGTAACGATTTTCTCTGGACTTATACCAACTTCAATCAATTTACAACTTCCTGCAGTAGCCTTGGTTATTGTTGGGGCTGTAGCTTTCGGAGTACGTTGGCTCTTGAAACGTCAATTTAATATCCAATCGGCTTTGGTAGCTCAACCAAGAAGATAAGATACGCCAGTCTCTATTTATTTAGAGACTTTTCTTATTTATATAGGTAAAATCTTGTCATTATTGTTTAATAAAAGACTTAGAAACGCTTATTTATCAACCTTTTAACCGCTAAATGACCATAGAAGGTTGTGTATTGAGAAAGTTTTTGTGTTATAATGTATATTGATTAATTATGATTATGGAGGTCCTTTCATGAAAGGGATTATTTTAGCGGGAGGGTCTGGAACAAGACTTTACCCACTGACACGTGCTGCGTCAAAACAACTGATGCCTATTTATGATAAACCAATGATTTATTATCCATTGTCAACTTTGATGTTGGCTGGAATTAAAGATATTTTGATTATTTCGACACCAACAGATACGCCACGTTTTAAAGAGCTCTTGCAAGATGGTTCAGAATTTGGTATCAATCTTCAATATGCTGTTCAACCTTCACCAGATGGATTGGCTCAAGCCTTTATTATTGGAGAAGACTTTATCGGTGATGATTCAGTTGCGCTGATTTTGGGAGATAACATTTATCACGGTCCTGGCATGTCTAAAATGCTTCAAAATGCAGCTGCAAAAGAAAAAGGTGCAACTGTTTTTGGATATCATGTTCCAGATCCAGAACGTTTTGGTGTTGTTGAATTTGATAAAGATATGAATGCTGTTTCTATTGAAGAAAAACCAGAAGAACCTAAATCAAATTATGCGGTTACTGGTTTGTATTTCTATGATAACGATGTTATTGAAATCGCAAAAAGTATTGAACCTTCACCTCGTGGTGAACTTGAAATTACTGATGTGAATAAAGCCTATCTTGAACGTGGCGATTTGTCAGTTGAATTGATGGGACGTGGTTTTGCTTGGTTGGATACAGGAACACACGAATCTCTTCTTGAAGCTGCACAATATATTGAAACAGTTCAACGGATGCAAAATATGCAAGTGGCAAACTTGGAAGAAATTGCTTATCGCATGGGTTATATCACAGAAGAGGATGTTCGTACTTTGGCACAACCGCTTAAGAAAAATGAATACGGACAATATTTGCTTCGTTTGATTGGAGATAAATAATGACTGAGAATTTTTTCGGAAAAACACTTGCTAGCCGAGAAATTAGTCAAATTCCAGGAATGTTAGAATTTGATATTCCGGTTCATGGTGATAATCGTGGTTGGTTTAAAGAAAATTTTCAAAAAGAAAAAATGATGCCTCTTGGTTTCCCAGAAAGTTTTTTTGCTGAAGAAAAATTGCAAAATAATGTAAGTTTCTCTCGTAAAAATGTTTTGCGTGGGCTTCATGCCGAACCTTGGGATAAATATATTTCTGTTGCTGATGGTGGCTCTGTTTTGGGTGCATGGGTTGATTTACGCGAAGGCGAAAATTTTGGTCATGTTTACCAAACAGTCATTGATGCAAGTAAAGGAATTTTCGTTCCACGCGGCGTGGCTAATGGTTTCCAAGTTTTATCTGATACAGTTTCTTATAGCTATCTGGTTAATGATTACTGGGCACTTGAACTTAAACCTAAATATGCTTTTGTAAACTACGCTGACCCAACATTGGGAATCAAGTGGGAAGATGTTGAAAATGCTGAAGTTTCTGAAGCAGATAAAAATCATCCAATGTTAAAAGATGTAAAACCTTTAAAGGCTGATGAACTCTAATGTTTGCTTTACATTTACGAACTAAAAAGCGTTTAGAATTTTGGCAAGTTGAAAAAGACAATGACAGACCAATTTGGGCTAATCAAGCCTTTACTGACGGAGGTTTCCGTTGGAATAGTAAATCACTTTCAATTCAAAATGTAGGTGGTTTACTTAAAATGACGGTTCCTCTTGGGGATTATTTGGTCTTCAATGGGAAGTATTTAAAGGCTGTGCCAAAGGCAAAATTTGTAAGAGAGTATCGAGTGGATTAATTGCAAAGCTTGCTTATAAATTATCAAAAAGGAAATAACATGACTGAATTTAAAAATATCGTTGTGACAGGTGGAGCGGGATTTATTGGCTCAAACTTTGTACACTATGTTTATAACAATCATCCAGATGTGCATATCACAGTGTTGGATAAATTAACTTATGCAGGGAATGTCAACAACATTAATATGTTGTTTGACAGCGGACGTGTCGAACTTGTGGTGGGTGACATTGCAGACCCTGAAATTGTTGATCAAGTGGCTTCTAAAGCGGATGCAATTGTTCACTATGCGGCTGAATCTCATAATGATAATTCACTTAAGTCTCAAGATGAATTTATCCAAACTAACTTTATCGGAACTTATACTTTGATTCAAGCGGCTCGTAAATACGATTTACGTTTCCACCATGTTTCTACTGACGAAGTTTATGGTGATTTACCTTATCGTGAAGATTTGCCAGGTCATGGTGAAGGGGAAGGTGAAAAATTTACTGACAAAACACCTTACAATCCATCAAGCCCTTATTCTTCAACAAAAGCGGCTTCTGATTTAATTGTTCGTGCTTGGGTACGTTCATTTGGTCTTAAAGCAACGATTTCAAACTGTTCAAATAACTACGGGCCTTTTCAACACATCGAAAAATTTATTCCTCGTCAAATTACTAACATTCTTTCAGGAATTAAACCAAAACTTTATGGTGATGGTAAAAATGTGCGTGACTGGATTCATACAGAAGACCATTCATCAGGTGTTTGGGCAATTTTGACTAAAGGTCAGATGGGTGAAACTTACCTTATTGGTGCTGATGGCGAAAAAAATAACAAAGAAGTGCTTGAAGATATCTTGACTCGTATGGGCAAAGATAAGGACGATTACGACCGCGTAACTGACCGTGCTGGTCATGACCTTCGTTATGCGATTGACAATAGCAAATTACGTACAGAACTTGGTTGGACTCCAAAACATACTGACTTTGAATCTGGTTTGCAAGCAACAATCGACTGGTATCGCGAAAACGAAAACTGGTGGAAAGCCGAAAAAGATGCTGTTGAAGCAAAATATGCTGAAACACAAAAGGTTTTGGATAAATAAAAATTTATTCTAATTAGAGTGCCCAAAATTTGCTGATGAAATCCTAAGATGTCTGTAGACTACAAAATTAGTGAAGGTCATCTCATGAGGAAAAAGAGTCACATAGTCCAAAGGTTGCTGACAGGTTTGTCAGTAGATTTGAATAATGAATTTCTTTCAGTCAGTAAAAATAAGAATTGGAGAATGTATGATTTTAATAACAGGTGGAAATGGTCAGCTTGGAACAGAGTTGCGTCATTTACTTGACGAACGTGGCATGGCTTATACAGCAACAGATGCCAAAGAACTTGATATCACTGATAAAGTTGCGGTTGATACATTCTTTGACAAAAACAAACCTGAACTTGTTTATCACTGCGCAGCTTATACAGCTGTTGATAAAGCCGAAGATGAAGGTCGCGAGCTTGATGAAAAAATCAATGTCGATGGCACAAAAAATGTGGCCGAAGCAGCTGCACGCGTAGGTGCAACATTGGTTTATATTTCAACAGACTATGTTTTTGGTGGGACTTTGCCAATTGGTCAAGAATGGCCAGTTGATGCACCAAAAGCGCCTGAATCTGAATATGGACGGACAAAACACCTTGGTGAAGAAGCTGTTGTTGCCTCTGGTGTAAAACATTATATCGTTCGTACTGCTTGGGTTTTTGGTTCATATGGGCCAAACTTTGTCTTTACAATGCAAAATTTGGCGACTCGTTTTCCTGAATTGACCGTTGTTAATGACCAACATGGTCGTCCAACATGGACACGTACGCTTGCTGAATTTATGGTTTATTTAGTTAATGAAAAAGCTGACTTTGGTTTTTATCATTTAACAAATGATGCTGCACCTGGCGAAGACGTAACTTGGTTTGATTTTGCCAAAGAAATTTTGAAAGATACGGATGTGCTTGTTAAGCCTGTAGATTCTAGTAAATTCCCAGCAAAAGCCAAACGTCCATTTAATTCAACAATGAGTCTTGAAAAAGCAAAAGCGACAGGTTTTGTCATTCCTACATGGCAAGATGCTTTAGCAAGTATGCTTGAAAAAGGCGATTTACGTGAAAATAAAGATGGCCTAAAAGGCGAGATTAGTAAAAAATAATGACTTTGTCATTAAATATAAAGTAATTGAAAATTCTGTCAGCGACCTGCACAAGCTCGTCAGTACTGACAGAATTCTCATTTTGAGAGGCTAAATAAAAACCACTGAATCAAAAAAGATTTATTGATAATCTAAAAAAGTCAGTGGGATAAAAGGAAAAACATGAAAAAACACGTTTTTATCATTGGGAGTCGTGGCTTACCAGCGAAATATGGAGGGTTTGAGACATTTGTTGAAGAACTCGTCAAACATCAAAATAATAAAAATATAAAATATCATGTAGCTTGTCAAAGTGAGAATTCAGACATGGCACTACCTGGTGAACATTTTGATTATCTTGGAGCAGACTGTTTTGTTATTAAGGTACCCAAAATTGGACCAGCTCGCGTGATTGCTTATGATATTTTAGCTATTAATGCGGCGCTTAAATATTGTAAAAAAGAAAAAATTGAAGCACCAATTTTTTATATTCTTGGAAATACGGCAGGTGGTTTTATTGGACATTATGCCAAGAAAATTCACAAACTTGGTGGGAAATTGTTCGTTAACCCTGACGGATTAGAGTGGAAAAGAACAAAATGGGCGGCCCCAGTGCGTTCTTATCTGAAATTTGCTGAGAAAAAAATGGTGCGTTATGCGGATTTGATTATTTCGGATAACACAGGAATTAAAGAATATCTCACTAGCGAATACGGGCAAGTTAAGTCTGAAGTAATTGCTTATGGGACAGAAAAATTCAAGTCAGATTTGACAGAATCGGAAACTCTGGTAAAATATAGAGTTAATGATTATTATCTGATTGTTGGGCGTTTTGTGCCAGAAAATAATTATGAAACTTTGATCAAAGCTTTCATGCAAAGCAAAACGACGCGTGACCTTGTGATTATTACAAATCATGAAGGAAATGCCTACTTTGAAGAATTACGTGAAAAAACACAATTTGATAAAGATTCCCGTATTAAATTTGTCGGAACGGTCTATGACCAAAATGAATTAAGATATATACGTGAACAAGCATTTGCTTATTTACACGGTCATGAAGTTGGGGGGACAAACCCTGGATTGCTTGAGGCCATGTGGTCAACAGCTGTCAATGTTGTTTTGGGAGTGAATTTTAACCGAACAACAGCGGGTGATTCTGTCATTTATTTTGATAAAGAAAATTTACTGACCACTCTGTCGGAAGTTGAAAATTTGACAGGAGATGAACGACAAAGATTACAAAACAAAGCTCATGAAATCATCGAAGAAAAATATACATGGGAACACATTTGTGACCAATACGAGGAACTTTTCTTTCCTAATTCTACCGATAAGACTGAGTCTGAAACGAAAATGGAGAACCTAGCCAGAGGCGGAGATGAGAGTTAATATATTAATGTCAACCTACAACGGCGAAAAGTTCGTCGCTGAGCAGATTGAGAGTATTCAAAAACAAACATATACTGATTGGAATTTAATAATTCGTGATGACGGTTCAAAAGATGGAACTTGCGAAATTATTGAAAACTTTATTAATAATGACAGCCGAATCAAACTGATTCGAGCGGAAAATGTTGGGGTCATTAAATCTTTTCATGAACTCGTAATAAATAATAATGATGCTGATTTCTATTTTTTTGCTGACCAAGATGATTATTGGTTGCCAGAAAAACTGACAATAATGTTAGAAGAAGCTAAGAAGCACGATAATACAATTCCAGTCATGTATTACACAGATTTGAAAGTGACGGATAAAGATTTAAATGTCACATCAGAATCAATGATTCGTAGCCAATCTGACCATGCCAATACAAGCCTTGTCCAAGAACTGACAGAAAATACGGTCACCGGTGGTGCGAGTATGATTAATCATGAACTTGCGAAACTCTGGCAAACAACAAATGATATTATCATGCATGATTGGTATCTAGCGATAGTGGCAGCAGCACTTGGAGAACTGGTTTATATTGACCAACCCACTCACCTTTATCGTCAGCATGATTCAAATGTTCTGGGAGCAAGGACTCTTGCAAAGCGCATAAGAAAATGGATACACCCTAACTTATGGTTTGAAAAATATTGGTGGCTTATTACAGCAAGTCAAAAACAAGCTCAAAAATTACTGACAGAAAATCTGTCAACTCTGTCTGAAACAGACAAGGCGTTAGTGACAGACTATGTCAATATTTTAAATCAATCAAAAGCTGAGCGTCGTCAGATTCTTGACCGATATGATTTGCGTAAAAACAAAAACTATCATACAAGTATTTTTCGCACACTTATCATCACAAAATTTGCATACAAAGGAAAAAATAAATGAATTTCTTCAGCCGTAGAAATCAAATTCTACTTAAAGAGTTAATTAAAACTGACTTTAAACTTCGTTACCAAGGAAGTGTTATAGGTTACTTATGGTCTATCCTCAAACCTATCCTGCTCTTCTTGATTCTCTATCTCGTCTTTGTACGATTTATGCGTTTTGGGGAAGCAATCCCTCACTTTGCAGTCGCCCTCTTACTCGGGATTACAATCTGGAACTTTTTCAGTGAAGCAACAAACATGGGGATGCTCTCAATTGTTAGTCGCGGGGACTTGTTACGAAAAGTCAACTTTTCTAAACCCGTACTTATCTTTTCTGTTGTGGCAAATGCATTCATTAATTTGATGATTTCTTTAGTTGTTGTTATTATCTTTGCTCTCATCAATGGCGTGCACATGAGTTGGACTGTAATTTTTGCAGTGCCTCTCCTTTTTGAGTTAACCCTCTTTACAATGGGAATTGCTTTTATTCTTTCAACACTATTTGTTTATTTCCGTGACTTAGGTCCAATCTGGGAAGTAGTGATGCAAGCAGCATTCTATGGAACGCCAATCATCTATCCAGTAACACAAATCTCAACTTCACATCTTGAAATTGCTAAAATATTGATGCTTAATCCAATGGCTCAAATCGTTCAAGATATGCGCTATATTTTGACTTTTAGTAACAATGCCAATCCAACGCTATGGCAAATGTGGGATAATCCTTTTGTAATTATTATTCCTTATATCCTTCCTGTTCTTGTTTTTGGATTAGGACTTTGGATATTTACTAAAAACTCTAAGAAGTTTGCAGAAGTTATTTAATTTAAGGAGACAAAATGGCTGAACTAGCAGTAAAAATTGATCATGTAAGTAAGTATTTTCGTCTTCCAACGGAAGCGAGTACAAGCCTTCGGACAACTCTTGTCAACAGATTTAGAGGAATCAAAGGTTATAAAGAACAACATGTCTTAAAAGATATTGATTTTGAAGTAGAAAAAGGTGATTTTTTTGGAATTGTTGGACGTAACGGTTCAGGAAAATCAACACTTTTAAAAATCATTTCGCAAATTTATGTTCCAGAAAAAGGAACAGTGACCGTAAATGGTAAATTGGTTTCGTTCATTGAGCTTGGCGTTGGTTTCAATCCTGAGCTTACGGGACGTGAAAATGTCTATATGAACGGTGCAATGCTTGGGTTTTCAACTCAAGAAATTGATGAAATGTATGATGAAATCGTTGATTTTGCAGAACTACATGAATTCATGAACCAAAAGCTCAAAAACTATTCTAGTGGGATGCAAGTTCGTTTAGCATTCTCTGTTGCCATTAAAGCCAGAGGAGATGTGCTCGTTTTGGACGAGGTTTTGGCAGTTGGTGATGAGGCTTTCCAAAGGAAATGTAATGATTATTTCTTGGAAAGAAAAAAATCAGGTCTGACAACTATCTTGGTTACTCATGATATGAATGCCGTAAAAAAATATTGTAACAAAGCGGTACTTATTGAAGACGGTTTGATTAAAGTCTCAGGAAATGTAGATAAAGTTGCTAACCAATACAGTCTGGATAACTTAAAACGACTTAAAGCAGCACAAGAAGATAGCAGTGAAGAAGTAGAAGAATTTGTCAGCGATTTGAAAGTGAATTTACTTTCACCTGTACAAACAACTCCAGAACAAAGTGTTAAATTTGAAATTTCTTATAATGTAAAACAAGACATTCAAACCTATGTGGCCTTTTCTCTGACAGATGCAGACCGTAATATTTGGATTTACAATGATAACTCGATGGATTACCTCACCGAAGGACAAGGTGAAAAACGAGCTGTTTACGAATGCAAACTCGACCAAGTTAATAATTTAAAGCTCAAGCTACAAGTTTCTGTGCGGAATGCAAAAGATGAAATGGTTGCTTATGACACCGATGAAAAAATCATCATTATTAATCGCCTTGACATTCCAAAAGATGACCTCAGTGCTAAAGATTCAGCAAGTGGCTTACTCTTGAGGAATGGAGATTGGAATTTTGGTTAAAGAAAATAATCAAACAAAGAAATTAATCAAACCAGAACGTCTTTTTTTAATGATTGCTCTTGTTGCTGGTTTAATTTTTACAGTTGCTCAACCACTCTTTATTGAACCAGACTCTAGTTATCATTTTGATAAATCTTCTTATCTCTCAAATACAGTTGTTGATAGAAGCAAAATTGGCTTTCCTGCTGAGGATTATCAATCCGCACCTCTTCCTTTTACAACAGTCACTAAGATGATGAAAGAAGGAACTTATTTCAAAAATTTTTTTGAAACCAAACTTCCAGTAATTTCCAAAAGTAAGGTGGCAGATAAACGAGCTCTAGGAACAAAATGGTATAAAGATATCATGCACATTATCCCTGCACTTGGGATAAAGTTGGGACATATGATTTATCCATCAATTGGGTCAATGGTTCTAGTTGCGAGACTTTTTAATTTAATTTTCTTTAGTATTTCGATGTATTTCATCATCAAAAAGCTGAAGGCTTACCAAATGATTTTTACAATCATTTCTGTTACTCCTATCGCAATTCAATTTGCTACAAGTTTAAGCTATGACTGCTATAATTACGTTGCTTTTGCTTGGCTAAGTGCAACATTAATTAATCTAGCGGTGGAGTTGAAAGAAAACAAGCCGATTTTATTAAAAGATTTTTTCTTGAGAATTATTCTTCCGTCAGTAGCCCTTTATTTTTCAAAGGCTAATTCGCGATTGCTTTATTTGCTTGTTTTAGCTGTTTTTGTAGTCATTATAGCTAAAAAATTAAAAATTAGTTTGACAAAATTACGAGTTCTAATTGGCGGTGGTGCTTTACTTGCTTTAGGAATCTTGCTCTATATTTTCAAATACCATGACCAATTACGCTTAGTGATAAGTAAGTTCCTCTATACTTTTATGGAACCTTACTACTCTGTATTAACCACGCAAGTCATTAGCGGGACTTCAACAGTAGCAATTCCAGCTTGGTTTTATCCTATTCAGTATGGCGCTTTAATTCTTTTGTTCTTATCTTATACAAAAGAGCAAGTTCCTCGTTGGTTTGCTTGGTTAGGCTTATTAATCAACCTAATCAATCTTTTTGGTGTATTATTTAAATTTGCAATTGACCCAGCCTTTACCGAACATGTTATTACCGGACCACAAGGAAGATACTTTACAGTCTTTATCTTACTTTTGGCTCCTAGTTTAACTCTTTTAGCCCAAAAAATTTCAGTAAAAACTTCCGGAGCTTGGCTAAGAAGAATTGTTCTTTCGGTTAGTGTCATGGCACTTGTGTTGAATTTGAGTGTTACAATGCTCAGATCTTACCATTTACAACTTCCGATGGATGAATATCGTTCAGGAATAGAACATTATATCTTTAAGTAGGTGAATTATGGACAAAAAAGTATCAGTCGCAGTGACATGCTACAATCACGAAAACTTTATTGAAGAATGCTTACGTAGTATTTTTGCGCAAACTCATCAGAACATTGAACTTCTAGTTTTTAATGATGGGTCGACAGATGATTCTGGTGCAGTAATTTCAAAAGTGCTTGAAGAATCACCATTTGCTGAAACTCATTATTTTTCAGGAGAAAATAGAGGTCTAGCTTTTGTACGAAATGATGCTTTAAGTAAGAGCACAGGCGATTTTTTACTTTTTGTTGATAGTGATAATTTTCTTAATGCTGACCATATTGAAAAGTTACTGACAGAGCTGGTAGCAACAGATTCAGATATTGCCTATTGTCAGCTATGGGATTTTAATGCTCAAAAAGACCTTCTTCGCCCAGATTTAGAATATAGCTTTAAAAAACAACTAGAGGGAAATCTGATTGACGCTTCGTCATTGGTTAGGACCTCAAAAATTGCTGACATAAAATTTGATGAATCTTTAAATAATAAAACACTTGAAGATTATGATTTTTGGTTAGGATTAATCATTAATAATGGAGCAAAACCTATTTTTGTTTCAAATACAAAATTGAATTATCGAGTTTTAGAACAATCCTTGAGTCAAAGAGGAAATTGGGAAAACTATTATCAATCGTATTTTTATATTACCAATAAGTACAGTAAAAAAATTCCGTCAGAACTGATAGAAGCGCTCCAAAACAACTTACTACTTTGGGTAGATAATTATCAAAACTTACAAATTGATAAAGACAGACAACTTGCTGATAAAGCTCAAGAGTATCTTGAACAAGAAGAAGCGATGAAGAAAACAATAGCTGACAAAGATACCCATATTGCTAATCAAGAAAAAGTGATTTCTGAAATTACTAATTCTTTTGCATATCGGCTAATAAACAAAGTGATACACCCCTTAGGAAAGAAAAATGAACAATAAATTATTACTATACGTACATTTTAACCGAAATAACGAGTTGAGTGACCACGTTATTTACCAATTGAAACATTTACGACAAAATTTTGATGAAGTCTTCTTCATTTCAAATAGTTTAATGGATGAAAATGCCTTAGCTACACTGACAGGGCAAAATCTCATTGACGGTTTTATGCAACGTGAAAATAAGGGCTATGACTTTGTTGCTTGGTCAGAAGCGATGAAACATTATGGATTTGAAAAACTTGCATCCTATGATTCGGTGACAATCATGAATGATACTTGTTTTGGACCAGTTTACGATTTCGAAGGAATTTTTTCTAAGTTTAATAAAGATTCAAATGTTGATTTCTGGGGAATTACTAATAACCGAAGTCATAAAGTAAAACCATGGGAAGACCGTGAAGCAATTGTTTTACCAGATCATATTCAAAGTTATTTTGTTAATTACAAACAAAACATTGTAAAAAGTAAAGCTTTTGAAGATTTTTGGACAAATATTGAAGTTTTAGATGATGTTGTAGAAGTCATTGTAAAATATGAAACAGCAATGACGAAATATTTTGAAGATGCTGGCTTTAAATCAGGAGTAATTTTTGATACACGTAAAGAAGAGTGGGCAGGTATGCTTGTCCATGATTTTTCCGTATTCAATTTACCTGAACTGTTAAAACGTCACATTCCTTTTCTAAAAATCAAAGCCTTTAGTTATGGTGCAGATAATATTTATACTCCTTTAGTAATTGAGCGCTTAAAACAAGAAACGACTTATCCAATAGAACTTATTGTTAATCACATGACAGAGGTTGATTATCCAGACCGCGAGTACATGTTGGAAGAAAAAACACTCAAACTTACTACCGAAACAAACAAAAAAAGCAACTTGAAAATTGCGATTCACCTTCATGCTTTTTACCTTGATTTAATCCCAGAATATCTTGATTATTTTGATAAATATGTTCAAAATTATGACCTTTTTATCACAACAGATACAAAAGATAAATACGAACAAATCATAAAGTCTTATCCGCTAAACCAAATCAAAAAAGTTTTGGTAACTGGAAATAAAGGGCGAGATGTTCTGCCGTGGATGGAAATTTCAGAATTAATGGCAGATTATGACCTTTGCGGACATTTTCATACCAAAAAATCTAAAGATAATGATTGGATTGTAGGAGAATCTTGGCGAAGAGATATCGAATATTCATTGCTGAAACCAGCACAAGCAATTTTTCAAGAATTTGAAAAAAATCCGAAACTTGGCTTGATGATTGCGGACGTTCCCTCATTTTTCGAACATTTTTACGGACCAACTTATATTACTGAACGTGATATTTGGCCAGATATGGAAGAAATATGGAAGAAAATTAACTTTGAAAATCCGAGAGACTTGAAACAAAAAGATAGTTATGTCATGAGTTATGGAACAATGATTTGGTATCGTCCACAAGCTTTGAATAACTTACTAAAAGTTGATATTGAAGCAGCGGTCCCAGAAGAACCTCTTCCCTACAATAGTATTTTACACGCTTTTGAGCGTTTACTTGTTTATACTTCATGGGCAAATGGATATGATTTCCGAATTTCTCAAATCCAAACAAATAATGGATTTGTTGCTAATTTTTCGGCAAATAGACTCTTGCGTTCCGTCGAAACTGACCTAACCCAAACGAAGTTGCGCGACTTAGTTAAAATGATTTTTAAGAAAATTAAAGTAATTATCGCCTACCGTTTGAAAATAGGTAAAAAAAATAAGTAAATTTGTGGTAAAATTTATATTAGAAAAATGTACATAAAGAAGTACAAAATTAATGTTTATTTATAAGGAGAACTTGGAACAGTGTCCGATGACAAAAAAATGAAAATTTTACTAATTATCCCAGCTTACAATGAAGGTGAGGGAATATTAGAAAATCTAAAAATTGTAGAGGACTATCAAGCCAGTTGTCCTTATCAATTAGACTACGTAGTGATAAATGATGGTTCTACTGATAACGAAGAAGAAATTTTGAAAGCAAACAACATTAACCACGTTGAATTGATTCAAAACCTTGGTATCGGTGGAGCTGTTCAAACAGGCTATCTGTATGCCTTACAAAACGCTTACGATATAGCAGTTCAATTTGACGGGGATGGTCAACATGATATCCATTCTTTACCAAACTTGATTGAACCTATTTTGAAGGATGAAGCTGATTTTACCGTTGGTTCTAGATTTTTAGATGAAAGTAATTCAGAATTTAAGTCTTCAAAATCACGTCAAATGGGAATAAAAATTTTATCCTCACTCATTTATATGTCTTCAAAAATTAAAATCAAAGACGTTACCAGTGGATATCGCGCAGGTAACCGTAAAGTGATAGAGCAATTTGTTAATAGATACCCAAGACAATATCCAGAGCCTGAAAGTTATATGCATTTATTCTCTAAGAACATTCGTGTCAAAGAGGTGGGGGTAAAAATGTTTGAACGGACAACGGGTGTTTCAAGTATTAACATGGTAAAAGGGATAAGTTATATGATAAGCGTATCTTTAGCGATTATTGCGAGCTCGTTATTAGGAAAGGAGAGTAAGTAATGCCTATTCAACTTCGTATCTTAGCAATTATTTTGGCAGCTTTCTTCTTTATCTATACGATTCGTTTGGTTCGTAAAGATAGAGCAGAAATAAGACATATGTTAAAATGGTTCATTTTAGCTCTTATATTGCTGATTGGTTCGATTATTCCAGATTTGGGTACAAGTATTGCACACCTGTTGGGAATTGGAACATTAACCTCATTAGCTTTATATTTCTTGGTAGGTGCTTTATTATTTATCTGTTTGAAATATCAAATTTCTCTGATATCTGCTGAAAAAGAAATAAAAAATTTAGTACAAGAGTTATCCTTGTTGAAAAAGAAAATTGATGATGGAGAAAAAAAGGAAAAACATGAATAAAATATTGACAATTACAGTGCCAAGTTATAATACTGAAAAATATATTGATGAATGTATGCCTTTTTTGCTGGACAATGCGATTGTCGATGACATTGAAATTCTTGTTGTAAGTGACGGCTCTAAGGATAAGACGGTTGAAGTTGCAACTAAATGGCATGAAAAATATCCGCAGACAATTCGAGTTATAGAAAAAGAGAATGGCGGACATGGTTCCACTATTAATCGTGGGATTCTTGAAGCAACAGGTAAATACTTTAAAGTAGTAGACGGAGATGACTGGGTAAAAACAGAGAATCTTGTAAAATTAGTTGATTTCTTGAAAAAAACAGATGTAGATTTAATTAATAATCCATATTTTGAGCATGATGAAGTAACAAAAGATGAGACTTTAATGATGGAGTTGAACATAAAGAGTCATCAGATTAATAAATATGAAGAAATCATAGAGTCAATTAAAATCCCACCAATGCACACTGTGACTTATAAGACAGAAATCTTAAAAAATAACGAGATTAAGATTGATGAAAAAATGTTCTATGTTGACGTTGAATATATCACTTTCCCACTGCCTTTTGTGAAAACGCAAGTATACTTGGATTTTCCAGTCTATGTATATCGAGTAAATTCTGGGACACAAAGCATGGCGATTGGAAATATGGTTAAAAATCGTGCAATGCATTTAGCAATGCTAAAACATGAGTGGAGTTTTATTAAAGAATTACCAGAAGAAACAAATCCAGCAGTAAAAAAAGTGCTGAAACAAAGATTTTCAGAACTCATTCTTGCTCAGTATGTTGTTAACTTATCAATTCCAGAAAAAGACGTTCGAAAAAAAGAAACTTTAAATTTCACAAACTATTTAAGAGCTGAAGGAATCGATAAAGATCCTGAAATTTTATCATTGAGCAGACTGCTGGTTAGAACTGGTGGAAAAATCATAAATCCTGCAGTTAAATTCCGTAACGTTGTTCAAACAAATAAAACTTGGCGAGTTGTAGAGCGCGGACTTTTGAATACTGTTAAAAGGATGAAAAAATAGTATTTATAAGGTTTAATTTTTCGATTCTATTTAGACTTGAAAATAAGTAGAAAAATTTGACTAAAATCAGTAAGCTGATATTATTTAACTGACGGCTCACTATGAAGAAAGATAATTATGAAAAATAAGATATTATTTGCTATTGGAGATTTAAGAATTGGTGGCGTGGCTAGAGTTCAAAGTGTAATTGTAAATGAATTAAGCAGAAGAAACCACGACATCGATTTATTTTCTTTTAGAGAAACAGAAAGTTACTATCCTCTTTTTAAAAAAGTTATTTTTCCTGAAAAGTCTTTGAATAATTGGCGTTTTCAAAAATTACTTATACAGACGGGAATCAACAAGTATATTTTAAGAAGAACTGTTGATATGATTACACGCCCCAATGATAAACATTTTGAAAATCTAGTAAAGTATGTGAGAGAAAATAAATATTCTACAATTGTATTAGTTGAACAATGGATTATTTATGCTGAAAAATTAAAGCAAATGTTTCCTGAAATGAAATTAATAGGGTGGCTGCATCTGGATCTCAACCATTATGAAACTTATCATCTTGCGAAAAGCAAAAATCAATTTTTAGATGGTCTTAGGGGGTGTGATCGGTTGATTGTACTAACTCAAGAGGAAAAAAATGTTCTAGAAAACCGCGGATTTGAAAAGGTTCAAGTTTTGCATAATCCACTTACATTAAATGATACAAATAAAGTTGTGGACTTGAATAAAAAAATAATATCATGGGTAGGACGGATTGATATTTTGCATAAGGGCTTGGACTATTTAATAGAGATAGCGAAAAGTTTGCCTGACGACTGGAAAATTAGAGTAGCTGGTTCCGGAAGGGACAACAAAAAATTTAAAAAATTGATTGAAAAAAATAGGCTTACGAATAAAATTTTATGGGTAGGTCCGAAAAATGGAGAAGAACTAACAAATCATTATTTAAATAGCTCCATTTTTTTAATGACATCAAGATTTGAAAGCTTTGGCTTAGTATTGGTAGAAGCAATGAACTATGGTCTTCCTATAATTGCATTCTCACAAACAGGAAGTGATGAAATTCTTAAAAATGAACAATATGGCCTTGTTGCTGAAAATGGGAATATAAAAGAAATCTCAGATAAATTGATGCAGTTAATTTCAGATAAGAACCAAAGAGAATTTTGGAGTAAAAAATCTAAAGAGAGATCTAAAGATTTTTCATTAGAAAAAATTGCGATTGAATGGGAGCATATACTTGGAACAGAGTCTGGTAATGAATAAAACTTTAGAAAAAATTGATTTTGTAGTAACTTATTTAGATAGTACAGATAAGAAATGGCAGGAAGAAAGAGCCAAATATAGTGGTGAAAAGCTGGATTCACGAAACAGTGAAGCACGTTATCGAAATATGGATAATTTTCAATATTGGTTTCGAGCAATAGAACGATATGCTCCGTGGGTTAACAAAATACATTTAGTAACTTGGGGGCATGTTCCAGAATGGCTAGACACGACTAATCCTAAAATTAACATTGTAAAACATGATGACTATATTCCTAAAGAGTATCTACCAACATTCAATAGTAACGTTTTAGATCTAAATTTGGATAGAATTCCAGGTCTTTCGGAAAATTTTGTTTATTTTAATGATGATATATTTTTAAATTCTAAAACAGAACCCTCAGATTTTTTTAAAAATAATCTGCCTTTATATCAATATATGTATACTCCAGTATTACCAGTTGATGCCTTTAATAGTGTTATTTTTAACAATTCATTAACTATAAATCAATTGCCAATCAATAAGAAATTTATTACTAAAAAAAGCTTAAGTATCAAAAATGGAGCAAAAGCGGTATTATTTAACATCTATCTCTCACCTTTGATAGCACTTTTAAAAAGGCATATTGGATTTTACCCTACTCACTTAGCTCGCCCTCTAAAAAAAGATGCCTTTAGAGAGTTAAGAGAGTATGTATCGGAACCTTTTGACAAAACATCACAGAATAAATTTAGAACTCACGAAGATATTTCAATTTTGCTGTTGGAAGACTATTTAAAAATTACTGGACGGTTTTATCCATGCAATATCAAAAAAGTTGGGCTTTATCAGGAAATAAATGATACTGTAGACTATAAAAAGATCTTAGAATCTGATATTAAACTTATATGTTTTAATGATACGGATAATACTGAAAATTTTGAGAAAGTAAAAACACAGCTAAATCAAGCATTAGCGGATAAATTTTCAGAAAAAAGTTCTTATGAATTATAGATGAGAAAATCCCTCATGCTTTATAAAAGAAATTAAATGGATGAACAACAAAAGGATTGAATATGAAAAAATATTATATTGGATTTAATTATAAAGAAAATAATACTGCGGGTGCAAAAGCTAAGGAGGATGCAAACCTAATATTTGATAAATATGGTTTTAAGAAAATTAAGATAGCTGGGAAAAGATTATCTGCTAATCGATATTTAAATACCATATTTACTATAATAAGTGGTTATAGTAAGGTTTTACCGTTAAAACAAGCAACCTTTGTAGAAAATTTCCCTCCTAATCAATTGGGAGAAAGTTATGTGATTAATAAGGTTAATAAAACTAAGAAAAAAAATAAATCACTTAATATTATACTTATACATGATTTAGAAGAATTAAGGGATCCAAATTATCAACTTCAAAATAATCTTTTATCTCAAACTGCTTCTACGAAGGTTCTTACGGAGGCCGACTGTATAATTTCTCATAATTACAAGATGAAGGAGTGGCTAATTGAAAAAAATATTGCTGCTTCTAAAATAGTAAATCTTGAAATATTCGATTATTTGCACAATGGTCCACTAGGAAAAGGGGGGGAATTTGGCAATCGAGTTATTATAGCAGGGAATTTGAGAAAAGAAAAGTCAGCTTATCTAACTAAATTGGCTGAAGTTTCGGATATAAAGTTAGAATTATATGGCCCTGGCTTAAGTGATGAGTTACAAAATTTACAATCTATCCATTATAACGGAAGTTATCCAAGTAATCAGATCTTAACAGAATTATCTGGTTCTTACGGTCTGGTCTGGGATGGTGACAGTGTTGTAGGTGGTGTAGGGCTTAGTGGACAATATCAAAAATATAATAATCCACATAAAGCATCCCTTTATTTAGCGGCAGGGTTTCCAGTGATAATGTGGAAGCAAGCTGCATTAGCTTCTTTTATTGTAGAAAACAATCTCGGATTTGTTGTAGATAATTTAGAAGAATTACCCCAAAAGCTTTCACAAATTTCAGAACAAGATTATAATGAAAAGGTAATCAATGTTCAAAAGATGGGTAAAAAAATCCGTTCAGGTTATTTTTTAAGTGAGGCCTTAAAAAAAGCAGATAAAGTTCTTGAGGAGAATAAATAATGAAATATAATACAAAAAACTATGATTACTTAATTGTTGGTGCAGGACCTTATGGTGCAATTTTCGCACATGAAGCAGCTAAACGTGGAAAGCGTAGCTTGATTATAGAACGACGCGCGCACGTTGGTGGGAATATGTATACCCATAAAGAAAATGGCATTAATGTCCATGATTTTGGGGCACATATTTTCCATACAGACAATAAAGAAGTTTGGGATTATGTTAATCAATTTACCGAGTTTAATGGCTATATTAACCAAGTAGTTGCTAATTATAAAGGTGAACTCTACAATCTCCCATTTAATATGAATACTTTCTATCAAATGTGGGGAGTGAAGACTCCAGAAGAAGCTGCTGCAAAGATTGAGGAGCAAAAAGTTGCTGCCGGTCTTTCTGGTATTCCAAAAAATCTTGAAGAACAAGCTATTTCTTTAATTGGTACTGATATTTATACAAAATTGATTAAAGGATATACAGAAAAACAATGGGGACGTAAAGCTACAGAATTACCAAGTTTTATTATCCGTCGTTTACCAGTTCGTTATACCTTTGATAATAACTATTTCAATCATCGTTATCAAGGAGTTCCAGTGGATGGATACACAGCAATTTTTGATAAGATGCTGGACTCTGAATTGATTGATGTTCAAGTAAATACTGACTTTTTCTCACATAAAGAAGATTATTTAGCAGAATTTCCTAAAATCGTTTATACAGGAATGATTGACCAATACTTTAATTATGAACTTGGTGAATTAGAATATCGTTCTGTTCGATTTGAATCAGAAACTTTTGAAACTGACAACAAACAAGGTAATGCTGTTATCAATTATACAGATGCTGAGACTCCGTTTACGCGCGTGATGGAATGGCGTCACTTTGATAAAAAAGGTGATGAAAATAAAACAATCATCACTAAGGAATATCCTCAAGATTGGGATCGTACGAAGGAAGCTTATTATCCTGTTAATGATACGAAAAACTCAGAACTCTTTAAGAAATATCGTAAATTAGCAGATAATGAAAAAACAGTAATATTTGGTGGTCGTTTGGGTAACTATCAGTATTATGATATGGACCAAGTCTTTAATGCAGCTTTAAAAGCTGTCGAGAAGGAATTTAAAGATTGAAAGTATTAAAAAACTATCTTCTGAATAGCTCTTACCAATTATTGATTGTGATTATTCCAATTATCACAATTCCCTATATTTCTAGGGTGCTTGGCACAACGGCTATAGGTTTAAATACATTTACCTATGCGATTATTCAGTACTTTGTATTAGCTGGTTCAATTGGGATAACAACTTATGGAAATCGAGAGATTGCATATCATCAATCTGATAAAGAAAAGAGAAGCCAAATTTTTTGGGAAATTTCATTTTTGAGATTTTGTACCATTGCTCTCTCTTTTCTTATTTTCTGTATTTTCTTAGCTTTTCAAAAACAGGATTTTGAGATATATCTCTTGCAGAGTATCGCTATTATCGCTGCGGCTTTTGATATTTCTTGGTATTTTATGGGAGTAGAAAATTTCAAGCGAACAGTAGGGCGTAATTTTATTGTCTCTATTATTTCAGTTATTTTCATCTTTACTTTTATTAAGAGTCCAAAGGATTTGCCCATTTATGTTTTAATCATTACCGGAACATCATTGATTGGAAATCTTTCACTTTGGCCATATTTGCGCAAGGAAATTTTTGCCCCCAAATGGAAAGAATTAGCATTAGGATATCATTTAAAACCCACACTATTACTTTTTTTGCCGCAAATTGCTACACAGATTTATACAATTGCGAACAAAACAATGATTGGGATTTTTGATGGGAAAACGGCATCGGGATTTTTTAGTCAATCGGATAGTCTGATTAAAGTAACATTGAGCATTGTCACTTCTTTAGGTGTAGTCATGTTACCACATGTTTCAAATCTTTTTTCAAAAGGTAAAATTAAAGAAGTCCAAGAGACTTTAAAAAAATCTTTCGTCCTTATGACTGGGCTTGCTGTACCGATAATGTTTGGTGTTATGGGAATAGCACTCAATTTTGCAGGATTCTTTTTCGGCCCTAAATGGGTAGCTGTCGGTCCTTTGCTAATGATGGAAGCCCCAATTATTATATTCATTGCTTGGAGTAATGTTTTGGGAATTCAGTACCTTCTTCCATTAAATCGGATGAGAGAATTCACAACTTCGGTAACAATTGGTGCAGTTCTTAATATTTTACTTAACTTTGCTTTGATTCCTCTTTTGGGACTCACTGGTGCAATGATTGCGACAGTAATTGCCGAGGCTTCAGTGACGATTTATCAATTTTATATTTTGAGAAATGACTTTGAGATAATTCCAATGATTTTATCTTGCTGGAAATACTTTATATCTGGTGCAGTGATGTTTGGAGCTGTTTTCTATTTAAACAATTCTTTGAAGATGAATATGCATAATCTTATATTTCAAGTATCGATTGGTGCTATAATATATATAATTCTTAATATCTTATTGAAATCCAGTCTTTTTATTGAAGTCAAAAAGATTGTAAGTAAAAAATAACCCTAATACTAAACGATTGGAGAATAAAATGTATAAAAAGGTAACCTTCTTAGTTACTCTTATTGGAGTGATGGGGCTATTACTCTTTACTTTCTATGAAGGACATACTGTAAGTGCTTCGGATAAAACTTTGACTACGAATTTATCAATCAAAGTTACTTCTTCAGGAGATCCCATTCAAAATGGAGCATTTTTGGCAGGAAATTATCAAACCGCATATGAAGCTATTATGGAGGGGAAATTTTCTAACCAAGTAACAAACTCTTCTGCTTGGCGAGAATCGCAAAATACAGAACACGTGATAGTTGTTGCTGGATTAACTGTTGGGGAAGGCAGTAAACATACTGATAGTGAAGCACAAACGATAATTTCAACGCTTTTTAGTACAAATTTTACACTTCTTCAATCAATAAACGAAACAAATAATGGAACAGACATCATGTCTTTTAACCCTCCTAGCAATTTTGTCAGATTTCATACCCCTAATGGCGGAAATGAAACGACAGATCTTGAAGGAAGAGCATCAGCAAAGGTGACCACAGGACTGACAGCTATTGTAGATGGCAGTAGCAAAGGTATTATAAAGTTAATTATGGTCACTCCAGATATGAGTGAAGTTAAGGTAGACACAAATAGTTTAGGGATTTCACTTTCTTTTGCTTCAGGTAATTCTAAAAGTAGTCAGCCGAGAACAGTGGAGTTAAATCAAGAATTACATTATAAACTAAAAGTAAGCAAAAAGATGTTAAACCCTACTACGCCTACAAAGATTGACCTCCGTCCTGATGCAAATATTGTTATTGATGAAACGTCACTTCCAAATACAGTAACTTCATTAATACCGCCTATTATTAATCCAGGAGTAACTTTTGACCCTTTAGCTAGTCCTGAACAACTAAGTAAAATTGCGGATACGATAGGTAGCGTTCTTATTTCTTGGCAGATTAACATGTATGAACTGACAATTCCACCAACAGATAGTGATGTTTCTATTGATATAAAAGCTCATCTTTCTCCTGTTGTCTATGTAAATAATGTATCTATTCAACAAGGAACAAGCACGAATACTACAAAAATGAATGTTCCAATTAAAGCTTTCAACTCCCCAGACAATAATTTTGGAATGACGGCGAATGTGATTTCTCAGACAACTGGAACTCAGATTACCTCGTCTGCTCCCAAAGTGAATACAACTGGTATAAATTTTGTTGAAGTGGATGCAAATAAAAATAAGATGGTTAGAGATGCTGTTTATATTTTAGGGAAGAATGTGGGTGGTAAAAAGTATCTATATGATAGTCAAGGGAAATGGAGCGAAATTCAAGATTTGTCTACAGTTTCTCCTACAAGCTATACTTTATTAAGAGGTGGGAACCAATATGTTTTTGGTGATGATGATGTATCTCCAATTGAGTTGAATAATACAAGATTCAATTATGATTATGAACGTGATACCAAAATTAATCAATCTTTAATCAAATTATTTGGTTTGGGAGAAGGAAAAGATTATTTCCTTTATCAGGTTGCCGCTCCTACTAACTACTCTGTTGATAAAACACCCATTGATTTTTCTATTTTTTCAGAAAATGTAGTTTCGCCTAATGGTAGCCAACTTACTAAAACTAGTATGAAGACAGCAAGCAACCAATCATTTAAACTAAATGGTCTTATTCCAGACTATGGTGCAGGGACAAATGAGTACAATATTTTAGCTGTCACTCCTCAAAAAGAGGTTCATTTTAGTGCTCTGAAATCAATAATTTTCCCATTATTATTGTTTATTTTAGGAATTGTGGTTATTGGTGGTATTTTAGTGAGGTTAGTGTAATATGGATACAGTTAGATATAGAAGAAATGATTATCACTTAAACAAAAGACATAATGAAAAAAGACATAGTGAAAAATCTAAAATATCATTTAATGCAGAAGTAATAGAAAAGAAAGTCCACAAATTTTATTTGTCAATTGCTCTTTTCTTTGGAATTATCCTATCCATTGGAATGCCGTTCTTTAACGAACCAGATGGTGTTTATCATTTTGTAAATTCTAGTAATATTGTGCACTTGACCACAGATATAACAGTCTACGGCGAGAATTCAAAATGGTTTGGTAATCAATTTGTTAATCAAAAACCAGCCTATCAGAACGGAGATTATTTTAAAAAATACTTTGAAACTGAAGTTCAAAGAATGCCAATGAATAAACTTCCTCGCTCTACTGAATATCCTAAAGTATTATCCTACAATTTTTTAGGTCACATAGTGCCAGCCGCAGGGGTTTGGTTGGGTTATCATATCTATCCTTCAATGGGGATGATGATTGTGTGCGCTCGACTTTTGTCGATGTTTGTCTATACTTTAATATTGTTTTTTATCATCAAGTATGTTAGAAGGGGGAAATTAGTATTTACAATAATAGGGCTTAGTCCTGTTGTAATGAATACTTTCTCTAGTCTTTCTTACGATGGTTTAACTTTAATTCTTGCGGCTTTTCTTGTAGCTGTGGGGATTAATATGGTGGATAAAGGGAAGATAACACCTTTTAATTTACTCCCAATGATTATTAGTTCGATTGCCGTGTACTTTGCAGCAAAAACTAATATTAAACTTTTAATTCTTATTTTCCCGATAATTATTTTATCTATATTTATGAGAGGGAAAACAAAGAATATTATTAGAAGACTTTCTAAACGTGCTAGGTTTACGACAAGTATTGTTGTTCTAATTATTGTTTTAATTGGTGGAGTTTTATATGCTCGTCGATATGGTGGTTTGGGCTTAGTTATTTATAAATTATTTATGAATTTTTCATATAACTTTAATCCTAATATTAATGTTCAGGATATCAACACCGTTCTTGTTCAGCCATTAGCTACGCACAATATGATGCCTTTTTGGCTTACGAGTGTATGGTTTATATTAATTTTAGCCGCTGCTTTTGTGGAAACAAAATTTGTTAAAGATCCATTAATTAGTTATGGTGCTTTGGGGCTTTTTGTTTTGAACATAGTTGCTCTTTATATAAACTTCTTTACAGGATATTCTTCAGGGGCGAATGCCATCAATGGGGCAATTGGTGGAGTTCAGGGACGTTATGTTACACCGATGCTTTTTCTACTTCCATTATTTGCGGGGAATGAGCATTTTGAGCTGAAAGTCATTTCTTATAAGACAGTTGCTTTGTCTTCGGCGGTAATCATAATAATCTCAAACAGTCTTTTGATTTTTGATACATTATTTACGATATTGAAATTTTAAAATAAGTAAAAGATATTCCAAATGATAACTTTGGAATTTTTACTTAATTCTAAAGTCTTAGCCTAAAGTAATCAATCAAATTCTGAATATAAAAAAACTAAGAAAAGCTTTTCTTAGTTTTTTTTTATTTAATTTAATTAACTTTCCATGCAACTGCACCATATTTCCAGCCGCTTCTAAGGAGGCTGTTTTGCTCATATGAACTTGTGGTGTAGTTGTGTGAGCCAGAAGAAGCATTTGGATTATAAGCTACATAGAGATTTTTTGAGCCATTAGAGTAAAAGGCAGGGGCTCCATTATTATCCCATCTCCATCCCTTGTTGACCAGCTGCTGTGCTTCCCATTTACTCATTGTATAATAATGGTCGCCACCTTTGGCATTGGGGTTGTAGACGCGGTAAACAGGGGACCCAGAAGAAGAAGATAGCCAACCGATTCCTTCATAACGCCAACCAACGTTTTGTAGGTTTGTTTTCTCAGCAAAATTGAGAGTGTAGAAGTGTTCTCCTGTATTTGCGTTATACAAGCGGTAAACGTCTTGAAGTCCTTGTGAAGCATTGAAAATATTATTATAATCAATTGAAGTATCTAGATTGTGACTTCTTAAGTTTGGAGTGCTTTGGTAATACATTTGGCTCGTATATTGCCAAGAACCGTAGTCTGTATTTTTAAGATTTTGATTACTTGGTTTTCCATAGAGATATTGAGCAACCCATAAATTTTTGGCTCCAAGAGTTGAAGCATTCATAACACCTGAACTCACCCAACCTTGTGAAGTATAATAGCGAATATTGTTGAAGCCTGCTTTGTTCATAGTGCTTTTGAAAACTTGTGATACGGCTGTCCAATTGTAATATTGTGAAGGGGCTTCCGCATCTTCAATCATCACGGTATTGGTAGATAAACCGAGTGCTTTAGCGCTTTGAGCATAAAAGGCGGCTTCGTTTTGAATCTTTGTTGGATCATATACAAAGTGGTAAGTAGCTACAGTCAGTCCAGCATTTTTTGCCATCAGAATTTGTTTTGCAGCACTTGGATTAAGATAACTTGTTCCTTCAGTTAACTTGATAATAGCTGTTTTAACCCCTTCTGATTTCAAAGCGTTAAAATCAGATTGAACCATCCAGTTTTGGTAGTCTGAAATATCTACAGCATCTTGTCTAGGGAGTGAGTTATCAGTGGAAGAGAGATTGGAAGGGGCGCTTGCTGCCGGAGCTGCTGCAAATGAGCGTGCTCTAATATTTGGAGTTTCATCTGTGGTAGGATTGCTAGTTTCATCAGATGCCTGTTGACTTTGCTCCTGTTCTTGCTTGATAAAATAGCCCATCGGATGATTGTCAGAGGTGACATTATCTTCGGCTAGTACGGGTTCGACAAGTAGTAATCCGGAAAATAGAATTAGGGAAATAATGTGGGATTTTTTCAGTTTCATTTCTAATTTATAGCTTTCTTTGTGTTGGGAGGAATAAATAAACTTTCTTATTAATATTTTACAATGATAAGAATCAGTCTTTATTTCAGTTTGGCAAAAAATAATTATCAGTCAAATATAATTGTTATTTTTAAAGTTAAAATGTAATTTTTAACCATTGAATTTTACCATGTATAATATATGTTACCATATTTAAGGTGAGATTATGAAATAATAAGGTAATTATTGGCTAAATTTTAGTTTTTTTCTTATTTAAACTATTTCCTACTGTTGAAATGCTTGGGGAATAGTGGTAGAATAGTAAAAATAAAAAATTGGCGATGGCCATAGAAATATAGCTATATACTTTATATAGCGCGATAATGGAGGAATATTTTCGATGTCAAACTGGGAAACTAAGTTTTTGAAAAAAGGATTTACTTTTGATGATGTATTGCTGATTCCAGCGGAGTCTCATGTTTTACCTAATGAGGTGAGTATGAAGACAAAGTTGGCTAAAAATTTGACTTTGAATATTCCGATTATCTCTGCCGCTATGGATACCGTAACTGACTCAAAAATGGCTATTTCAATGGCCCGTCAAGGTGGACTTGGTGTGGTTCACAAAAATATGTCTGTTGAGGAACAAGCTGAAGAAATTCATAAGGTAAAACGTTCAGAATCTGGTGTTATTACAGACCCATTTTTCTTGACTCCAAATCATAAAATTGAAGAAGCTGAAAACTTGATGGCAACTTACCGTATTTCTGGTGTACCAATTGTTGATACGCTTGAAAATCGTAAATTGGTAGGGATTATTACTAACCGTGACTTGCGTTTTATTACGGATTATAATCAACAAATCAAAAATATGATGACTTCTGAAAATCTAATCACTGCTCCAGTTGGAACAACTTTAGATACAGCGGCTCGTATTTTGCAAGAGCATAAAATTGAAAAATTACCTTTGGTTGATGAAGCTGGTAAATTGGCTGGTTTGATTACAATTAAAGATATTGAACGGGTGATTGAATTCCCAAATGCTGCTAAAGATGAGCAAGGTCGTTTGCTTGTTGCTGGGGCAGTTGGTGTATCTTCTGATACTTTTGAGCGTGCGGAAGCTTTGTTTGCTGCAGGAGCCGATGCAATTGTTATTGATACGGCTCATGGACATTCAGCTGGTGTTTTACGTAAAATCCGTGAAATCCGTAATCATTTCCCAGACCGTACTTTGATTGCTGGTAATATTGCTACTGGTGAAGGTGCTCGTGCTTTGTTTGAAGCTGGTGTTGATGTGGTTAAGGTTGGGATTGGTCCTGGTTCTATCTGTACGACTCGTGTTGTTGCTGGTGTAGGTGTTCCTCAAATTACAGCCATTTATGATGCGGCAAATGTGGCGCGTGAATTTGGTAAAACAATCATCGCTGATGGTGGGATTAAATATTCTGGTGATATTGTTAAGGCACTTGCTGCTGGTGGCGATGCGGTAATGCTTGGTTCAATGCTTGCAGGTACTGACGAATCTCCTGGTGAATTTGAAATCTTCCAAGGTCGTAAGTTTAAAACTTACCGTGGAATGGGTAGCTTGGCAGCGATGAAAAAAGGGTCTAAAGACCGTTATTTCCAAGGGGCTGTTAATGAAGCAAATAAACTTGTTCCAGAAGGAATCGAAGGACGCGTGGCTTATAAAGGAACAGCGACAGATATCGTTTTCCAAATGCTTGGTGGTTTGAAAGCAGGGATGGGATATACTGGTGCGGCTGATATTACAGCTTTGCATGATTCAGCACAATTTATCGAAATGTCTGGTGCGGGCTTGAAAGAATCACATCCACATGATGTGCAAATTACTAAAGAAGCACCTAACTATTCTGTACAATAAAAAGTTACTGACAAGAAAATTATCTTATTTTGATAATTCTGTCAGTAGAAAAAGGGGATGGACAAGTTGTCCTTCTCTTTTTTATTTTAAAATTAACTTACTGATAAATCTGTCAGTAAAAAGCTGACAAAAATAGCTCTTTATTAATAGGAAAAAAGGCTAAAAATGCTGATGAAATGTGGTATAATAGGCAATATGATTGAAAATGAAAATACGATGGAAGATTTGTACTGTATTGGTTGTGGTGCAAAAATTCAAACTGAGGATAAAAATGCACTTGGCTTTTTGCCTGCGGGTGCTTTGAAGAAAAAAATAGCTGAACGCGACCAAATGGAAGCTGTTCAGGCTGGAGATGAAGGAAGCGAAGCTTTTGTCAAAAATGAGGATTTATACTGTCAGCGTTGTTTCCGCTTGCGTCATTATAATGAAATTGCACCGACAAGTTTGACTGATGCAGATTTTTTGCGTTTACTTAAAGAAATTGGTCAACATAATGCTTTGATTGTCAATGTGGTTGATATTTTTGATTTTAATGGGTCTTTGATTCCTAACCTTCATAAATTGACTGGTGGAAATGATTTATTAATGGTCGCAAACAAACGTGATGTTTTGCCAAAATCCTTAAAAGTTGGGAAAATGACGGCTTGGTTGAGAGAACAAGCGGCTTCTCGTGGTTTGAAACCTAAGGATATCCTCATCACTTCAGCACAAAACAAAGATGATGTGGCTGAATTGATGGAAGCCATCGAGCATTATCGTCGTGGACGTGATGTCTATGTGGTTGGGGTGACCAATGTTGGTAAATCAACATTGATTAACGCGATTATTAAATCAGCTTCAGGTTCTGAGGATGTGATTACAACTTCACGTTTTCCAGGAACGACTCTTGATAAGATTGAAATCCCGCTTGATGAAGACTCGGCACTGATTGACACACCGGGGATTATTCATAGAGGGCAAATGGCTCATTACTTGGAACCAGAGGATTTGAAATATGTATCACCACGTAAAGAAATTAAGCCGAAAACTTATCAGCTCAATCCTGAACAAACATTGTTCTTTGGTGGTTTGGCACGTTTTGATTTTATAAGTGGCGAACGTCAAGGAATGACGGCTTATTTTGACAATGAAATCAATGTTCATCGGACGAAACTTGAAGGTGCGACTGAATTTTATGAAAAGCATAAAGGTGAGCTTTTGGCTCCTGCTTTGGTTGGTGCCAAATTGGTTCGTCGCGAGTTTAAAATTACTGATAAGTCAGATATTGTCTTCTCTGGTCTTGGTTGGGTCCGCGTACCACAAAAAGCAGTCGTTGCAGCTTGGGTGCCAGAGGGTGTTGATGTGGTTGTGCGTAAGGCTTTGATTGGGTAAAAAATTATCTGTCTAAGAAGAAAAGGTTGGAAGTCTGATGAAAATTGCAGTGATTCAAGCCAGTACTCAAATTGCCCGAAATGAAGTTTTATTCGAGGAAACAAAGCGAGCTGTGGCACATCTGAATGCAGAAGTTCTTAATTTTGGTGTAAGTGAAAATGAAGAAAATTTTTCTTATGTTCAAATTGCACTTTGTGTGGGGGTTTTGCTTAATTCAGGTGCGGTTGATTTCGTTGTGACTGGCTGTTCGTCGGGAAATGGCATGAACATTGCAGCCAACACTTTACCCAATGTGATTTCTGGTTATTTACCAACGCCTACTGATGCCTACCTTTTTGGGCGAATCAATCAAGGAAATTGTGCTTCTTTGCCACTTGGTCTGAATTTTGGTTGGGCTGGCGAGATGAATTTGAGATTTACTTTAGAAAAACTTTTTGAAGAACCTTTAAATGCTGGGTATCCCAAAGAAGCTGCCGAACGTAAAAAAGCGGATGCTCTGAAATTAAAAGAAATTAAGAAATTAGCGCAAACAGACATGATAAAAGTGCTGATAGGTCTGTCAGCAGAATTTATTCGACCGATTTTAGAGAAAAGTGATTTGATGGATTATATTTTCAAAAATGGAACAAATCTTGAATTGATAGAATTTCTAAAAAGTCATAAAAATTACTGACAGAATTTCTGTCATTAAAATCTTGGAGAATCAAAATGGAAGATAGAAGTCAGAATATTGGTTTTACGCGTGGTAATCAGTGGTTTCGATACCGGGCAGCTGGAATTATTATTAAAGATGGTGCGATATTAATGGTTGGTAATGACCATAATGACTATTATTATTCGGTTGGTGGTGCTGTGCAATTGGGCGAAACAGCAGAAGAAGCTTGTCTGAGGGAGATTCGGGAAGAAACGGGATTAAATCTCGAAATTGAACGTTTAGCTTTTATCCATGAAAATTTTTTTGTGGGGCAGGAAAATGATTTCTTGAATGATGTGACTTGTCACGAATTGAGTTTTTATTTTCTGATGAAACCACTGACAGAAAATCCGTCAGTAAATTCAAAGAGTCTTGGGACAGACGGTAGCAAAGAATTTTTGAAATGGATTCCGATTGCTGATTACAGAAATTATAAGGCTTTTCCAAGCTTCTTTGCTGACGAGCTTGCAAATCTGTCAGTGAATTCTCAAGTCAAAAGAATTGTGACAAATGAATAAATACAAAAATAGAGTTTAGTTTTATAATACTTTTAGTCTAAACTCAGCTGATAAAAATAAAAAAGGAAAATTTTACTAAAAATTTGATAGATTTAGAAGAAAAACAAGAAAGAGTACTCCTTGCGGGAGTAGAAACAGCCCAAAATTTTCAGGCTTTTGAGTCATCAATGGTTGAACTGGCTGAATTGACAAAAACGGCTGGCGGATTGGTCATTGACCAATTTACTCAAAAAAGAGAACGTCCAGATAGTCGGACAATGATTGGTTCTGGAAAATTGGAACAAATGCGTTGGGCGATTGAAGTGGGCGAAATTGATACGGTTATTTTTAATGACCGTCTATCCCCAAGACAAAATGTTAATTTGGAAGAAGCTTTGGGCGTCAAAGTCATCGATAGAATGCAATTAATTTTGGATATTTTTGCCATGCGGGCTCGCTCACATGAAGGAATGCTTCAAGTGGAAGAAGCCCAGCTCAATTATCTTTTGCCTCGTTTGGTGGGACAAGGGATTATGCTCAGCCGTCAAGGTGGGGGAATTGGTTCTAAAGGACCAGGTGAAACCAAGCTTGAAACAGATCGACGTTATATTCGCACTCGAATTGAAAACATTGATAAAGCCCTCCAAAAAGTTGAAAAAACAAGGGAAAATATTCGCCAAAAACGCTCGAAATCAGGAATTTTTCGGATTGGCTTAATTGGTTACACCAATGCCGGAAAATCCAGCATTATGAATGCTTTAGTTGGTCTTGATAAAGAACAATATGAGCAAAATGAACTTTTTGCGACATTGGACGCCACAACAAAAGCCGTTCAATTGGTTGAAGATTTTACGGTGTCACTGACAGATACTGTCGGTTTTATCCAAAATCTGCCAACAGAGCTGATTAAAGCTTTTAAATCAACCTTAGAAGAATCTGCCAATGTTGATTTACTGATTCATGTCATTGATGCCAGTAATCCTCATCATGAAATTCATGAACAAACGGTCTTGAAAATCATGGAAGATTTGAAGCTGACAAATATTCCTGTGCTGAATGTTTATAATAAAATGGATATTGCCCCAAGTGACTTCTTGCCAACTTTGTCGCCAAGTTTACAACTCTCAATTAAATCTGAGAATGGCGTTCAATGGTTAAAGACAGCAATTTTAGAAAAATTGCATGAGCTTTTTGAAGCTTTTGAGATAGAATTACCTTATGAAAAAGCTTATCAGTTGCCTGAATTAAGAAAGAGTGCCTTGGTTCAATCGGTGGTTGAGGGCGAAAATGCTTATCAGATTAAGGGATTGATTGCGCCTGAGTTGAGTTGGAAATTGAATGAGTTTTAGGGGGAAGCATGTTCCTTGTAACAGTTACTTTTGTATTTTTTATTCTTTTAATTTTTTCAATGACAGGTATAATCGTCTATTTTGCGATTCGTTCTGCCAGACGTGAAAATAGACAATATGAAAAATTTGCTAAAGAATATAGTTATTATTTTGATAAGGCACAGGGACAATTAAATTATCATGAAGCTTCAAAAACAAGCCAGACAGGATTAGTCGTTAACCTAAAAGAATCTACTAATCCATTTGTTGAAAAATATGCAAATTTTAGTAACTATCCATTCGGTCGTGGGGCTAAAACAAAAGTAGCTTATGCGATTTCGGGAAATTATGAGGACGTAGAATTTCGAGCATTTACGTATATGTTTGCAGGGAGCCTCGCTGAAAATTCTGGCAAAGGTGGTGTCTTTAGCATTGTAATGATAAAATGTGATAGGCAACCGCAAATACTCCCTGAGCAAACTTTCTTTGAGAATGGGACGCTTTGTCATTATCTGCAAGGAAATCTTGAGGTTGAAAAAATCCATGACCGAATAGAAAAGCTGAGAAATTTGAAAAATGATTAAAATTATTCGATATAATAATGATTATCGTGATGATATGTTCCTCTGCTATCTCCTCGCCAAAGAAGCACTTGGCAAACCTCATTTACGTGATGATTTACTAGATATTCAACGGAATTATTTTGGGCTTGGGGATGAATTTTGGTTAGCTATTTCTGATGATAATCGTGTGGTTGGAATGGTTGGTGAACATCGAATTTCAGATAAAGGAATTTTTTTGAAACGGCTCTTTATTAAACCTGACTACAAAAGATGTGGTATTGCAAGTCAGCTTTTAGAAACAGTTGAAAAGTATGCGAGAGTACATGAAATTTCAGAAATTCATACTAGATTTCCTGAACATTATGTTGAAGCTGGAAAATTTTATCCAGCAAAAGGATTTATAAAAATTGGTTTAGATGAAAATCAAAATCATTTAGTTAAAAAAATAGAAACGGAAAAATAAATAATGGAATTAAACGGAAAACAAAAACGATACTTACGAGCTTTGGCAGTCAATATTAAACCAATTGTTCAAATTGGGAAAAGTGGCTTGTCTAATGAAATTTTGACCAGCATTCGTACGGCTTGTGATGCACGTGAGTTGATTAAAGTCAGCATTTTGCAAAACTCAGATGAAGTCGCAACTGATGTAGCAGAAGCAATAGAAGAAATGGGACTTGATGTGGTCCAAATCATTGGTCGAAATCTCATTGTTTTCAAAGTTTCTGACCGTAAAGAAAATCGCAAGATTTCGGTTGAAGTAAAAAATATTGTGAAATAAATTTTAAAAAATAAAAAACTATTAATAGTTTCATTCAAAAAATAATCAAAGAGTAAAAAATAATAGGTGAACGAATGGCAATAGATTTATTGACTCCTTTTACAAAGGTAGAATTAAAAACTAAAGAAGACGAGAAACGACGTGCAATCGGGCTTTTTTGGGGGAATTTTAATCCTGTTCATGTTGGCCATTTGACAATTGCTGACCAAGTGCGCCAAGAACTTAATTTGGAAAAAGTTGTCTTTTTGCCAGAACATAATACTGATGGACACGTTGCGGCCATGCTGACCGCAGCTATTGAAGATTGTCCTGGTTTAGAAGTAGATGCTTGTCGTCTGAAAGCTAAAGATGGCGCTGATATCTATCAAACGGTGCTTGAGCTTCATGAAGAAAATCCAGATTGTGATTTTTATTTTATTATCGGTGGAGACATGATTTCTGGTTTAGCTCATTGGGCGCATATTGATGAGTTATTAGAATTAGTTCAATTCGTTGGGATTCGCAGACCCCGCTATCGGGCAGGGACTTCTTATCCGATTATGTGGGTGGACGTTCCAATGATGGATATTTCCGGAAATTTGATTCGGGAACAATTGCATCGTGGAATTAAACCACATTTTCTTTTGGCACCGAAGGTTTTAGATTATATCTTGAAAGAAGGCTTATATGTTTGATTTTTATCCAGAAGTGAATTTATCAAGAGAAGATTTGCTAGCGAAAATTGCTGGTGCAGTCAAAGAATCACGTTTTAAACATATGCTTGGTGTGGAAAAAGCAGCGATTGCTTTAGCCGAAAAATATGGGGTTGACCCACATAAAGCAAGCTTGGCTGGACTTTTGCATGATTATTGTAAAGAGGTAGACGATGAGATTTTTCTGGCTTTAATTGACAAATATAATTTGGATGCTGATTTGAAAAATTGGGATAATAATATTTGGCATGGGAAAGTCGGTATTTATAAAATACGTGAAGATTTTGGGCTTGAAGACGAAGAAATTCTGCGTGCTATTGAGATTCACACGGTCGGAGATAAAGAAATGTCTGGTCTTGCTAAGGTATTGTATGTGGCAGATTATATTGAAGAGGGACGGAAATTTCCTGGAGTCATTGAAGCCCGGGCAGTCGCTGCTCAAGATTTAAATCAGGCGGTTGCTTTTGAAACGATGCGTTTGGTTGAGTATTTGGCAGAACGTCGTTTGACCATTTATCCCCAAACTTTTGAAGCTTATAATGCTTTTATTGCTTATTTGTCTTGATAAATAGTTACTGATAGGCTTGTCAGTAAAAATAGAGGAAAAGTTCATGATTAGAAAAGTTGAGATGAGAGATGTTTCAGACATCACAAGACTTGCTGGCGTACTTGGTTATCCAATTTCTGAATCAATTGTAAAGAATAATATGAGTCGTATTTTGAACGATGAAAAACAGGAATTTCTTGTTTTTGATAATGGAAATCAAGTGGTGGGCTTTATTGAAGCTGAAACTTATGATGCGGTTTATAGCAAGGAAATCATGTTCAATGTTCTAGGATTGGTCGTTGATACTCAAGAGCAAGGACAAGGGATTGGTGCACAATTGCTTAGTGCTTTAGAAGAAAATGCCAAAGCTAGAGGGATTAATGTTATCCGACTTAACTCAGGAGTGCAAAGGCATGAGGCTCATCAATTTTATGAACACCAAGGATATACGAGTAATCATTCTCAGAAGCGTTTTTTAAAAGTTCTCGAAAAATAAGGGATATAACAAGCAACTTTTGGTTGCTGTGACATTTTATGTTAAAATAAGTGGGTCTAGTTTTTACAGCTGATAAGATTTGATTGTAAATGACTCAGAAAAATGAATAAAAATCTTAAAAAAGATTTTAATAATAAAGAGAGACAAATAGTCTCGGAGGAAAGAATTGGATTCAAAAAAATTACTTGAAGTGGTTGTAAAAGCAGCCGATGATAAAAAAGCACTTGATATTGTAGCCTTGGATATGTCTGATGTGACATTTGTCGCAGATTATTTTGTGATTATGGAAGCAATGAATAGTCGTCAGTTAGAT
Source organism: Lactococcus cremoris subsp. cremoris KW2 (assembly GCF_000468955.1). Taxonomy (NCBI): domain Bacteria; kingdom Bacillati; phylum Bacillota; class Bacilli; order Lactobacillales; family Streptococcaceae; genus Lactococcus; species Lactococcus cremoris. The sequence goes on from NC_022369.1 coordinate 216,350, forward strand.
GCCATTGCTGATAATATTGCTGAAGCGGCTGAACTTGCTGGAGCAAAAGCAGCAGGTCATATTGAAGGCGACGCAAAAACAGGCTGGGTTTTGATTGACCTTGGGGACATCGTGGTCAGTGTCTTTGGACATGATGAACGTGGACACTTTAATTTAGAAAAACTCTGGTCAGATGCACCAATGGTTGATATTTCTGGATTTATAGCTGAATAATTAATGGCTTTGTCGGTTTTACTGACAGAGCTCTTATTTATTTTTTATCCACTGACAGTCAGGCAAAAAGGACTGTCTCTAATTCAAGAAAGGGCTGAAATGGCATTTTACGAAGATTTTTCAAGAGTCTATGATCAGGTCATGGACCAAGAACTTTATGAGCAATGGCTTGATTTTACAAAAAGACATCTACCAAAAGAAACAAAATCAGTTTTTGAGTTAGCTTGCGGCTCTGGGGCTTTATCAGTGCGCTTGGCTCAAGAAGGCTATGAAGTGACTGGTCTTGATATTTCTGAAGAAATGTTAACTTTAGCCAGTAAAAAAGCGCGTCAGGCAGGTTATAAACTTGAGTTTACTGCTGGTGATATGCGTGACCTTTCTGGTCTTGGAAAATTTGATGCAGTGACTTGTTATTCTGATTCACTTTGTTATTTGGAAAATTTGAATGAAGTACAAGCTACTTTTGATGGTGTTTTTGAAATACTCAATGAGGGTGGGACTTTTATTTTTGATGTTCATTCAACTCATCAAGTAGACGAAGTTTTTCCTAACTACTCTTACCATGAAAATGCGGAAGATTTCGCTTTCTTGTGGGATTCTTTTGAAGGGGAAGTGCCTCATTCAATCGTCCATGAGTTGAGCTTTTTCATTCAAGGAGAGGATGGACGCTTTACAAGAAAAGACGAAGTTCATGAAGAACGGACTTATCCGATAGATGATTATCTCGCGCATCTAGCAACGGCAGGCTTTAAAGAAGCAATAGTCTGTGCAGATTTTACTGATGAAGCACCTAGCAAAGAGAGCGCACGTTGGTTTTTTGTTTGTAAAAAGTAAAGTAAATCCATATCTGTCAGCTACTGACAGATTTTTTTAGAGGTATAAAATGACGAAAATTACAGGTATTATTGCTGAATTTAATCCTTTTCATAAGGGACATGAGTATCTTTTGAATCAAATTGATGGTCTAAAAATCGTCGCTATGTCGGGAAATTGGATGCAGCGAGGCGAGCCAGCTATTTTTGATAAATGGACAAGAGCAGAGATGGCCTTGTCTTGTGGCGCAGATTTAGTCGTTGAATTGCCAGTTATGGTTTCTGTGCAAGCTGCCGATTTTTTTGCAAGTGGGGCTGTGGATATCTTAAAAAATCTTGGCATTACTGACCTTGCTTTTGGTTCAGAATCAGCAATTGATTATAATGAGATTGCTGATATCTATGAAACAAAAGAGACGGAAATGGAAAGTTTTATCAAAGCATTGCCTGACCAACTCTCTTATCCCGAAAAAACACAAATGATGTGGCAACATTTTACAGGAATTAAATTTGATGGGAACACGCCTAATCATGTCCTAGCACTTGCTTATGCAAAAGCTGCTGCGGGGAAAAATATTAATTTGCAAGCGATTAAACGTGTTGGAAAATTCCATTCGACCAAACTGACAGAGGGGTTTGCCAGCGCGACGGCACTCCGTCAGCAATTGTTTTCACTGACAGACGAGGTCGGTCAGTCATTGTTTTCACTGACAGAAAGGAAAAATTTACTGACAGAACAAAATGACCACTCGCTAAGCAATGACTCTGCTCTGACAGACCTGTCAGCAATAAAAAATCATGTCCCATCAGTGATTTTAGAAACTTATGCAAGTCCAAAAACCAATTGGGCAGCTTATTTTCCACTTTTGCAATATAAAATCAGGCTTGATGACCACTTGGAAAATATTTTCCAAGTCAATCAAGAACTTTCTGTTCGCTTAAAAAATGCGGTCAAATCTGCTAAAAATTTTGATGAATTAGTAGAACTTGTATATACTAAACGTTATACCAAAGCGCGTGTTCGTAGGCTCTTAACATATATTTTGTTAAATATTCCAAAAGAGTTTAATTTACCAAAAGAGATTCATATTCTTGGTTTTTCAAAAGCTGGACAAGAAATTTTAGCTCAAAATAGAGGAAAAATCATCAGTAAAATTGGTCAAAAACCTTGGGATGAGCTGACACAGAAAGCTGATGAAATCTATCAATTAGGGAATGTTGATTTTAAAGAACAAAATTTTGGGCGAAAACCAATTATTAAAAGAGAAAAATAAAAAAGACTTGCTCAAATTGCAAGCGTAAAAACGGGATTTTTCGATTTCTCATAGACGAGCCTTTACAAATTGTGATATAATATGATAGAAAAAATCATGCAGATCACTAATCTGCCAATAATTTAAATAAAATTTCAAGGAGACTATTCCAATGGGACGTAAATGGGCCAATATTGTTGCTAAAAAAACCGCTAAAGATGGGGCAACTTCTAAAGTATATGCAAAATTCGGTGTCGAAATCTATGCTGCTGCCAAACAAGGTGAACCAGATCCAGAATCAAATTCATCATTAAAATTCGTTATTGAACGCGCTAAACAAGCACAAGTTCCAAAACACGTCATTGATAAAGCGATTGATAAAGCTAAAGGTGGCGGAGATGAAACATTTGTTCAAGGACGTTATGAAGGATTTGGACCAAACGGTTCAATGGTGATTGCCGAAACTTTGACTTCAAATGTTAACCGCACGATTGCTAATGTTCGTACTACTTTCCATAAAAATGGTGGAAATATTGGAGCAGCCGGTGCGGTCAGCTACATGTTTGACAATACTGGAGTCATTGTTTTTGAAGGAACAGACCCTGACCATATTTTTGAAATCTTGCTTGATGCTGAGGTTGACGTTCGTGATGTGACAGAAGAAGAAGGAAATATCGTTGTTTACACTGAACCAACTGACCTTCACAAAGGAATTGCAGCCCTTAAAGCAGCTGGAATTACTGAATTCTCAACAACAGAACTAGAAATGATTGCTCAATCAGAAGTAGAACTTTCACCAGAAGATTTGGAAATTTTTGAAGGACTTGTCGATGCTCTCGAAGACGATGATGATGTTCAAAAAGTTTATCACAACGTGGCAAATCTCTAATTATGAGAAAAAAATCTGTTATAAAGGCAGGTTTTTTTATTTATAAATTTGATATAATAAAAGCATGCCTAGCCCAAAAATTGATTATAAAAAAAGTGATAAAAACTATTATTTACCAAAAGGAATTTCTTTAATTGAGCTGCCTGCTCTGAATTATCTGATGATAGATGGTAAAGGAGCACCAACAAGTCCAGCTTTTCAAGAAGCCATTGCCCTTTTATATGCGACAGCTTATATGATTTCAATGTCTTATCGAAATTCAAATTTTACAATTGCAAATTTTCAGCCTTTTGTGGTTCCTCCACTTGAAGGATTGTGGACCAGTAAAAATGAACCTATTGATGGAAAAATAGATAAAAATGACTTTATTTGGCGCTTGATGCTTAGAATGCCTGATTTTGTCAATGACCAAGTGATTGAAAAAGCGAAAAAATTGGTTGAAGTTAAAAAAGGCTTGGATTTATCAGGACTTGAATTTGGAAAAGTTGAAGATGGCTTATGTTTACAAGCACTTCATGTCGGATCCTTTGACCAAGAGGGAGAAACTTTTGAGAAGCTTTTTGCTTATGCTGAAAAACATGATTTAAAAGCTATCCACAAAGAGTTTCATCATCGAGAAATTTATATCAGTGATTTTAGAAAGACAGCAGCAGAAAAATTGAAAACAACAGTCCGAATTTTTGTGGAGAAGGGACAAGAAAAATGAAAAAAACAGATTGGTCACAGCCCTTACGCAACCGATTAGCGGAAGATTATTTCCCTAAAATGATTGAATTTATCAATCAGACTTATCAAGAGGGGGAAATTTATCCACCAGAAAATCAAATTTTTCGGGCAATTGAACTGACTCCTTTGGCACAAACAAAGGTTATTATTGTTGGACAAGACCCTTATCCACAGCCGGGGAAAGCTCAAGGCTTGGCTTTCTCTTATCCAGCGACCTTCAAAGTGAATCGTCCAGATTCGATTGTTAATATCCAAAAAGAATTGCGTGAGGAAGGTTTTTCTAAAGAAGATAGTGATTTGACGGCTTGGGCCGAGCAAGGCGTATTGCTTTTAAATGCGGTCTTGACCGTACCCGAGTTTGCTTCAAATGCCCATGCTGGGAAAATTTGGGAACCATTGACAGACGAAATTATCAAAATTGCCTCAGATGATGAGCGACCAAAAGTTTTCATTCTTTGGGGAGGTTTTGCTAGAAAGAAAGCCAAACTAATTGATGGAAGTAAGCATCTCATACTAGAAGCGGCTCATCCGTCACCTTTATCAGCAAGTCGTGGTTTTTTTGGCTCGCATCCTTTTTCAAAAACCAATGATTTTCTGGTTCAAACAGGTCAAAGTCCGATTGATTGGAGCAAATAAAAAGCGGTCAGTAATCTGACAGCTTTTTTTATTTATCTAAAAGTAAAGAACGATTTTTCCGTGAGTGTGACGGCTCATTTGTAAATTGACTGCTTCTAAATAGTCATTGATGGGGAATTTAGCAGCGATTGGGACAGTTAATTGATGGCTACCAATGGCAGTCAAAACCATCTCCATATCAGAAGGAATCGCTTCGCCACCTGTAGCCGTTGGAACACCAGCCGGAGGCTCTGGGTACATGATGACAGTGGACATTTTGTCAGCTTTGACTCCTAATTCAAGAGCGGTATTTAAACTTTCAAAACTATGTAAGTCAATGGCGGCAGTGATTCCTTTGCCTTTTAGACGGTCAGTCAAACCTTCGCCATAAGCGACTTGTTCAGCTCCAAGCTCCTTTAAAAAGTCGGCAGTTGAGTCAGAAGCCGTCCCGATAACTTTTGCTCCCCATAATTGAGCAAGTTGAACAGCGAAAATGCCGACCCCTCCTGCTGCTCCACCGATTAAGAGAGTATCTCCATTTTTAACATGTGCTTTTCGTAAGGCGACGGCAGCTGTAAGACCGGCGACAGCGAGGGTAGAGGCAACATCATTTTCTATAAAATCAGGGGTGTGATAGAGCCCAGGTTCTTTGGTTGAAGCAATGAGTTGCTCGGTGGCCGCCCCTTTCATCGTCGTTCCAAAAACACGGTCGCCAACTTTAAAGTCGGTCACTTCTGCACCGATTTGGTCAATTTGTCCAGCAAAATCATAAGCAAAAGTTTGTGGAAGTTTGACTCCAAAATTTGGTGCCACTTCGGGGTGCCCCATAATTGCCCAATCCATTGGATTAAGTCCGACATGACTGACTTTAATAGAAACTTCATCGGCTTTAGGTTCTAAGCTTGGGAGGTCAACGAGTTCAAGAACTTCTGGTTGTCCAAATCTTTTATATTGTAGTGCTTTAACCATTTATTTTCTCCTTTGAAATGAATTATTGATAGTAAACTTGTGCAAATTCTTTAGCAAAATCATTTATTTTGACTTTGCCATGATGATAGTTTGAGGATTTGATTTCTTGGTAGAGTTTGTCAGGGCTTTGTTGAAATTGATTCATTTGACCAAATCTATCTGCCACAACTTTTGGAAGACCTGCTTTGACAAAGTTTTCTATCAAATCTTCCACAGAAATAGTGACATATTGGGCAGTAATTTTATTAGTTTCTAAGGCATTGACCCAATCATTTCCCGTTGCCCAATCAGAAACGACATATTTTATTTTACTGACAGCTTTGTCCGTCAGTAAATCATTGATACGATTGTAAACAGCATCAGCAATATCACTTGGATGAACCCAAGCCCGCATTGTTTCAGGACTGATGGCTTCAAAAATTTTTCCTTGAGCCTTAAGTGGCGCAATTTCTGTCAGTAAATTGGTATAAAAACCAACGGGGCGAATGTGTTTGACGGTGACACCATCGAGTTCATCGAGCGCATCTTCCATGGCATGATATTCGAAGAGAATGCCAGCTTCTGGGCTTTGGGCGCCGACTGAGCTAAGGTTAATGACTTTTTTGACGTCAGCCTTTTTGATGGCCTGACTGTAAATTTTTGCCAAATCTGACATTGATGTTGCTGACGAAAAAGCGATACCTGTAATCATGAGATAAACCAAATCAGAACCAGTGAAAGTTTGGCTGAGAAAGTCGAGGTCAGTATTTAATCCAACCGCAGCTTTCGCACCGAGCTTTTCAATAGCCGCAGCTCCTTCGGGACGTGAAGTAATGACAGTGACTTCATGTCCGTCAGCGATTAATCTGGGGATAAAATGTCGATTGATGTTTCCTAATGAACCTAAAAGTGTAATTTTCATACTTGTTCTTTTTTCTATTTTTTAAAGGGCGTTGGCGTCTTTTGCGTCAGTGATAGACGGATAGAGGAAGTTGAAGTCAAAATCTTCTTTCAAGCGATGATTTGAAGAAACCGACTCCCATTTGTTGTGGTCATTGTCAGTTGGACGTTCTTGAGCAATATTTTCAATGGATAAAATGTCAGCGATAGAAGTTTCAGAATCATCAACGATGTTGTAAAGGTCATGCTTCAAGTCTTTAGTGTGAACGATTTGGAGGAGCGCGCGGTCAATATCTGTATGATGAACCAGCGAATTTAGCTTATCAGGATGACGTTCTGTCAGATAAGGGGCAAGTTCGTTCAGATGAGGGTCCTTATCCCCATAGACTAAGCCAAAGCGAGTAATGACAAGTTCGGTAGCTGTCCCAGCTAATAAGCTGTGAAGTCCTTTTTCGGCAGCAATTTTACTTGCTGGATAAGTCGCTTTTCCAGTCGGTTCATCGTTTTCTGTGGCTGGGCGGTTAAGCGTATTTCCGAGATAAACATTAGTTGTACTTGCAAAAATAAAACGTTGGACTTTGGCTTCAAGTGCTGCCTTGGCAAGACTAAGTGTCGCATCAAGATTGACTGATTTTTGTGTTTGGTCAGAAACACCACGAAAAGCTGCTGCAGTATGAATGATGACATCAATGCCAGCTACTGCTTTTTTCAAATCATTTAGATTTGTTAAGTCACCAACGATGATTTCGGCTCCTTGTTCTTTTAGTGAAGTGGCTCGCTTCTCGTCACGGACCAAAAGGCGTATGTTTTCTTTTTGATTGAGAAAATATTGAGCCAGACGACTGCCAACTTTTCCGGTTGCACCAGTGATTAAGATTTTCATTTGATTACCTGACGACTTTCTTTAAGGGATGACTTGACTGATGAAATTGTATTTTATAGCTTTCTCTTGACAGTTTCAGTCTTAATTTTATATAATGTCAGTAACTGACATTTGAGAATAGTATAATCCTTTGGAAAGTAATTGTCAAGAAAAATGTCATAAACTGACATTTTGGGGTTTTTGGATATGTTTAGGAAGAAAAAATGAAAAAATCAAGTCAAGAAAAATTATATGAAGCAGCGCTTGAGCTGATTACAGCACAAGGTTATGACAATACCACCGTTTTACAAATCGCAACTAAAGCCGGCCTAACTGAGCGAACTTTCTTTCGCAAATTTAAAAATAAAGCGGATATTTTCTTTGCCGGAGGCGAGCAATACAGCGAAATGTTACTGAATAAAATGCGAGAATCAAAAGAAACAAATCCTTTATTTATCGTACTTGATGGTTATTTCTATGCTGCAGACTTCTTTGATGAACATCGAGAAAGAACAGTCAAAAGACAAAAAATAATTGCCAGCCACCCTGATTTGGAAGAGCGTGAACTCCTTAAACAAAGTAAAATTGAAGGACTCTTGGTCGAATACTTACTGACAGATTATGAGGAAAGAACAGCAAGACTTGCGGTTCGTTTGGCTCGTGCAATATACAGTGTAGCATGGGAAGAATGGTTAGAAAATGAGACGGAAAGTTTACGTCAACTATTAGAAAAGGCTATTGGCTCTTATAATGATTTGAAAAATTACTGACGGAAATACTAGCATATCCGTAAATGTGCTAAAGCGCAAACGGCTATCCTATGACAGAAGTCTTGTCAGTAAAATAAAAACTACTGACAGAGTTGTCAGCAGTTTTTTGTTTTATTCTAGTCCTTTTTTCCAAGGGTCGAGCCAATTGACAAAAAGCGCAATGAAAAGAAGTAAGCCGGAGATAAGCGCAAGCAAGTGCATACCATTAAATAGGGTGTGACGCAAAGGGGCAACGAGTGCAGTTGGAATATTTTTTAAAGCTTGAGCATCAGAAATTTGATTAAGAAGTGTCGTCGTAAGTTTTGGATTATGTGCAGTTGAGTCAGTAAATGTACGGTTGAGAGCGATTGATAAGCCAGATAAGACAAGTGTTGTTCCCATTGTTCTTAGTAAAGCATTAACGGCAGTCGCTGCACCAATCAAATGCTTAGCGACACTTTCTTGAACTGCAACCTGCAAGGTAATGTTGACAATCCCAAAGGCGGTGCCAAGAATTGCTGTCGCGACAAAGAGCATAAGAATTGAGGCATGTTCAGGCAAACTAAATAAGAAAAGTGCACCTAAAACCATGATAGCAAAACCGATATAAATCGTTCTTTTTTCGCCGACTTTTTGAATGAGATGATTGACATTTCTCGTTCCGATAACTAGCATGATTGCTGATGGAATCAAAACCATTCCACCGACTAATGCCGTTGCGCCCATGACGCCTTGCCCCCAAGTGGGCAGATAGTTTGTATAAAAACCAAAGAAACCATATTGCATGAAAAACATGATATTTTTGGCAATGAAAGACGGATTTTTGAAAAGTTCAAGCGGAACAATGGGGTCAACCGCTCTTTTTTCAGCAAAATAAAATTCAGTGAAAAAGAGCAAACTGATGACTAATAAAGCAATCAACAAAGGAAGATTAATGACCGCATTCCCCATCATTTGAAAAAGAAGCATAATGGCAATGACGGCAATGGATAGAGAAGCAGAACCAGCAAAATCAATTGATTTTTTAGTATGGTCAGTTTTAAGATCGAAATTTTTCCAAACAATAAAAGCCATGTAAATCCCAATCGGAATATTGATGAAAAAGACCCAGCGCCAGTCAAGTAAGGTTACAATCAAACCTCCGACAATTGGTCCGGCAATAGTTGAAAATGAATAAGCAGCGACAGTATTTCCAATCACGCGTCTCCGCTCATCAGCCTGATACATCATTCCATAGATGACAAAAGGAAGTTGAATCATCACACCAGCACCAAGTCCCATGAGGGCGCGGGCGACAATGACCATCAACATATTAATAGCTAATCCTTCGCCGAGAGAACCTATGGTAAATAAAAGCGTGCCGAGCACAAACATTTGTTTATAACCAAAACGTTCGGCCAGTTTTGTCCAAATGGGAGAAGAAACCGCCATGAGGAGCATATAAATAGTTACAACCCAACTCATCAACTTGATGCCGTGTAATTCTGCCATCATTGCTGGCAGAGCAGTAGCCACAATTGAGCCTTCCAAACCTGCCATGACATTGGAAAGCATAAAGGCTCGTATCGAGCGTTTTTCTTGTGTTTTATTCAATTTTTCTCTTTTCTATATTAAAATAAGGATTCAAAATGCGGTGGTTGACACTTTGAAATCAACATGCTATATTATAGCAAGTTAGAGTTACTCTAAGTCAAGAGAAAAAATTGACTTTTTATTAATTAATGAATAAAAAATGTAAAATGACCCAAAGAGGGTTTTATAAGTTAAAAGGAGAATAAATGGTCACTATTGCGACAGTCGCAGGAAGAACAGGGATTTCAGCCTACAATTTACGATTTTATGAAAAAGAAGGTTTGATTTCGGTTCCGCGCACCAAAGCTGGAATTCGAGACTTTGATGAAGCAGCAGAATCAAGAATTAATGCCATTCGCCATTATCGCTGTGCCGGTTTGAGTTTAGCACAGATTAAAGAAGTTTTTGCCAATACAGACAAACATGAGATGATCATCGAGGTTTTAAAAGCTCGTAAAAAAGAAATGGAAAAAGAATTAGCCGAACTGGAAAAATCAATGGCTTATTTGGATAAAAAAATAAATATTCATCAAGAACGCATGAATGAAGAAGCTGCAGCTAAAGCTAGTCTAGTTTGACAAGGCTATATCCATTTGATATAATAGAAAGGTCGTGTGAAAGACCACGAACTCTCGAGCTGGAAATGGGGTGAAAATCTATGTCAAAAACACTTGTACGCAAAAATGAATCACTTGACGACGCACTCCGTCGCTTCAAACGTTCAGTAACAAAAGCTGGAACTCTTCAAGAGCTCCGCAAACGTGAACACTACGAAAAACCTTCTGTAAAACGTAAACGTAAATCAGAAGCAGCTCGTAAACGTAAAAAATACTAATTAGAATTTTTAATCACTGACTTCTGTCAGTGATTTTTTTATTTATTAGCTTTTACTAAGAAAGCTGTCAGTAAATTTTGTTAAAATGGAGATTAAAGGGGGATAAAATGACTAAGATTAAACATATTTTTTCTGATTTAGATGGCACTTTGCTTGATGACCAAGGTAAAATTTCCCAAAAGACTCAAGAGGTGATTGAAAACTCTAATCTTCCATTTTCTCTGGTTTCAGCAAGAGCGCCCCAAGCGATGGAAGAACTGATTGATCAGTTGAATTTAAAAAGCGCACAAGTTGCTTTTAATGGTGGGCTTATTTTTGCTAAAAATGAAGTCATTAAAGCAAGTCCATTGGTTCATGCTAGCACTCAAAAATTGATTAAGACAATCAAAAAAGATTATCCTGAAATAAATCTATCCCTGTACAGTTTAAGCGATTGGTACGTTGAAAAGATTGATAAAGACATCAAACAAGAAATGCAATTTACTCCACAAGTTCCCAAGTTAGTAAATTTGGAAGCATTGGTAACTGAGCGGCCAAGACTAGAAATATTTAAAATTCTTTTGATTACACCAAACGAAATAAAGCTAGAAGAAATCAAAAGACATTTAGAAAAGTTGAATTTTCCAGATATAATAATCCAAAAAACTTGGGAAACGTATCTTGAGATTACACATCTTGAAGCTCAAAAAGCTAAAGCAGTTCAATTTATTGCCCAAAGAGAACAGTTAGAGCAAAGCGAACTTGCAGCATTTGGCGATAATGAAAATGATTTAAGTATGTTAAAAGCAGTCGGTCTGCCAATTGTCATGGCAAATGCTTCTGATGATTTGAAAAAAATAGGAAAAGTGATTACAAAAAGTAATACAGAAGATGGTGTAGCTTATGGAATTCAAAAATATATTACTGACAGCTCACTCTAAGTTGCTTAGCAAAGCTTAAAAAATCTGTCAGTAAAAATAAAATCAAGAATCTTGTAAAAGTAACCCTTTACAAGCTAAAAGTAAAATTCTCAAAGCCAAAATATCCGAATTTGTGATATAATTAACCTATCGATTTGAATTGAATCAGCATGGTGCTTTTTCAATCTCAACAAAATTATCTTATAAGGAGAATTTTTCCAAATGGCAAAATTGACTGTAAAAGACGTTGAACTTAAAGGCAAAAAAGTCCTCGTACGTGTTGACTTTAATGTTCCAATTAAAGATGGCGTAATCACAAATGATAACCGTATCACTGCTGCGCTTCCAACAATCAAATACATCCTTGAACAAGGTGGACGTGCAGTCCTCTTCTCTCACTTGGGACGTGTTAAAGAAGAAGCTGATAAAGCTGGTAAATCACTTGCACCAGTAGCTAAAGCTCTCTCTGAAAAACTTGGTCAAGACGTTGTTTTCCCAGGAACTACTCGTGGAGCAGAACTTGAAGCAGCAATCAACGAACTTAAAGATGGAGAAATCCTTCTCGTTGAAAACACTCGTTTTGAAGATATCGACGGTAAAAAAGAATCTAAAAACGATCCAGAACTTGGTAAATACTGGGCTTCACTCGGTGACGGAATCTTCGTTAACGATGCATTTGGTACAGCTCACCGTGCTCACGCATCAAACGTTGGTATCTCAGCAAATGTTGAAAAAGCCGTTGCTGGTTTCCTTCTTGAAAACGAAATTGCTTATATCCAAGAAGCAGTTGAAGCTCCAGAACGTCCATTCGTAGCAATCCTTGGTGGTTCTAAAGTTTCAGATAAAATCGGTGTTATCGAAAACCTCCTTTCAAAAGCTGATAAAGTTATCATCGGTGGTGGGATGGCTTACACATTCTTGAAAGCACAAGGTTACGAAATCGGAACTTCACTCGTTGAAGATGACAAACTTGACCTTGCTAAAGAATTGCTTGAAAAAGCAGCAGGAAAATTGATTTTGCCACTTGACCACAAAGTTGCTAACGCATTTGCTGGTTACACAGAAGTTAAAGAAACTGCTGACCAAAACATTCCTGCAGGCTTCATGGGACTTGACGTAGCAAGCAAAACAATTGCTGACTACAACACACAACTTGAAGGCGCTAAAACAGTTGTTTGGAATGGCCCAGTTGGTGTATTCGAAAACCCAGACTTCCAAGCAGGTACTGTTGGATTGATGGAAGCTATCGTTAAACAACCAGGTGTTAAATCAATCATCGGTGGTGGTGACTCAGCAGCAGCAGCTATCAACCTCGGTTATGCAGAAAAATTCTCATGGATTTCAACTGGTGGTGGAGCTTCAATGGAACTCCTTGAAGGTAAAGTACTTCCAGGACTTGCAGCTTTGACTGAAAAATAAGAATTAAAAAAAGCTTGTCTCTGACAAGCTTTTTCTTTACAATGAAAAGAGATTAAGATGACAGAAAAATACCCTATTCTTGTTTTTGATATCAATGAAACCTTGCTAAGTTTCGAAAGCTTAGAAAGTTTTTTCGCTAAATATTTTGATGATAAAAAAGTACTACGTCAGTGGTTTTCTGAACAAATTTTATACAGTCAGGCTCTAACCTTGAGTAGGAACTATTATGATTTTGGAGAACTTGCGACATCAGTTTTGCAAATGGTTGCTGAACTCCATAATCTTTCTTTAAATGATAGAGTTTTGTTAGAGTTCAAACAGTTGCTTGGACAGCTCCTGCCTTATCCAGAGGTAGAAAAAGGACTTGAAATGTTGAAACAATCAGGTTTTCGTATGATTGCTTTGACTAATTCACCTACGCTTGGCAGTCAGGTTTCGCTTGAACGCTCTGGCCTACGTAAGTATTTTGAAAATGTCATCTCTGTGGAAGAAGTTCAGCAGTATAAACCAGCCCCAGCCACTTATAGACGAGTTCGTGAGTTAATTGGATTTGAGGAAAAATATTGCATGATTGCTTGTCATATCTGGGATTTATTAGGCGCTCAAAGTGAAAACTTTGATACCGCTTTTATCAAACGACAAGGCAATGCGACTTTGCCCAATCTATTTCAAGCTAATTTTGTAGCTGATGATTTACAAGAATTATCAAAATTGCTAATAAAAAAATATTAAACAAAGTTCTCTTAACTTTTTAGCAGCTTCACAAGATCAAAATTTTCTGTTGAGATAAATAAAAAGAGTTTGTTTTTTAAAATCAAGCTCTTTTTGTATCTGTGCTATAATTTGATTATATGAAATTCTATACTTCAACGACAGAAATTCCAGAAGAAATGTTAAAAGGAGTGGAGTTAACTCACACTCATTTGTCCTATCTTTCAGAAACTGGAATTCTCTATGATAATACATTCGATAATAAGGCAGTTCCAATTATTTCAGGAGGCGGAAGTGGTCATGAACCCGCTCACATTGGTTATGTTGGGGCTGGGATGCTTGCTGCAGCTGTGACTGGCCCTCTATTTGTACCGCCAAGAGCTAAAAATATTTTAAAAGCCATTCGTCAAGTTAATTCAGGCAAAGGTGTTTTTGTGATTATCAAAAATTTCGAAGCTGATTTAAAAGAGTTTAAAAAAGCGATTGAAGAGGCAAGAACTGAAGGGATTGACGTCAGATACATTGTCAGCCATGATGATATTTCGGTAAATGCTTATAATTTTCATAAGAGACATCGGGGAGTCGCTGGAACAATTTTGCTTCATAAAGTACTCGGTGCTTTTGCAAAAGAAGGGGCAAGTATTGATGAAATTGAACAATTGGCTCTGTCCCTTTCCCCAGAAATTTATACTTTGGGTGTCGCCTTAGCTCCAGTTAATTTTCCTCATCATAGGACCTCCTTTCTATTAGCAGAAGATGAAGTGTCTTTTGGCGTTGGAATTCATGGCGAGCCTGGTTACCGAATCGAAAAATTTGAAGGCTCTGAGCGTATTGCCGTAGAATTAGTAAATAAGTTAAAAGCAGAAATTAATTGGCAAAAAAAAGCCAATAAAAATTATATTTTGCTTGTAAATGGTCTTGGTTCAACGACTTTAATGGAACTCTATCATTTTCAATACGATGTCATGCGCCTTTTAGAACTTGAAGGATTATCCATTAAGTTTTGTAAAGTCGGGAACTTAATGACAAGTTGTGATATGTCAGGAATTTCATTAACACTTTGTTCTGTCAAAGATCCTAAATGGTTGGACTATCTGAATGCTCCAACTGGAGCTTTCGCCTGGTAATCAATCTTCAAAAAGATTCAGTTGAGCGAGTAAGAGTTTAACTATCTGAGGATAAAGGTCCTCTAAAGAATTTCCTCTGATGATTGACTCTTTAGTTATTGCACAAATTGCTGAAGCATTATAACGACATATAAATGATTTTTCTAAGTCTGACCAATGATAGTCAGACTTTTTTTCTTGGTCAAAAAGTACCTTATCAAGCAAGTTTTCCCATTGAATAAGAAAAAAATGTTCAAAATTTTTATCAATAACAAAAATTTTTTGATAAAAAATTTGATTTTCATCTAAGTAACGTAATAAAAGCAAGAGTTCTTTTTGCCAGCCATAATAATCCAGATTATCATTAATTAATTCGGCAAAGTCATTCTCAAAAATCCAAGATAAAAGTTCTTCTTGGTTTTGAAAGTAATTATAAAAAGTTTGTCGTCTAATTTTTGCGACTTGCATGATATCACTGACCGAAATCTGGTGATAGGCATTACTTTGCATTAAGTCTTTAAAGGACTTAGCAATAATTTTTTGTGTAATGATTGATTTTTTCATATTTTAAAAGAAAGCGGACACATTTTGCGATTTGTCCCTTATTTTTATCAAATTTTTATTTTATACTAAGTATAACATAAGAAACTCAGGAGGATGAGCGATGAAAAAAATTATTAATCAACCACAAGATGTGGTCTCAGAAATGCTAGCCGGATTAACCTATGCTTACGGGGATTTGATTGAAAAAGTTCCAGATTTTGAAATTATTCAACGTAAAAGTCCTAAAAGTGGGAAAGTTGCCTTAGTCTCAGGTGGAGGTTCTGGACACGAACCGGCTCATGCTGGCTTTGTTGGGGAAGGAATGCTGTCAGCAGCTGTTTGTGGAGCTGTTTTCACTTCCCCAACTCCTGACCAGATTTTTGAAGCAATCAAAGCGGCTGATGAAGGAGCTGGAGTGCTCTTGATTATCAAAAATTATTCAGGTGATGTCATGAACTTTGAAATGGCAAGAGAAATGGCTGAGATGGAAGAGATTAAGGTTGAGCAAATTATTATCGATGATGATATCGCCGTTGAAAATTCGCTCTATACTCAAGGGAGACGAGGAGTTGCTGGAACAGTCCTTGTTCATAAAATATTAGGCGCAGCTGCCCATCAAGGGGCTTCTTTAGATGAAATCAAGGATTTGGCTGATAAGGTCGTCAAGAATATCAAGACTATTGGCTTAGCTTTGTCAGCCGCAACAGTTCCAGAAGTTGGAAAACCTGGTTTTGTTCTTGACGAAGATGAAATTGAATATGGCGTAGGAATTCATAGTGAACCAGGATACCGTCGGGAAAAAATGAAAACTTCTTATGAGTTAGCAACAGAACTGGTTGGTAAATTGAAAGAAGAATTCAAATTTGAAGCTGGTCAAAAATATGGCATTCTTGTGAATGGTATGGGAGCGACGCCACTAATGGAGCAATTCATTTTTATGAATGATGTTGCAAAATTACTGACAGAAGAAAAAATAGAAGTTCTTTTTAAGAAAGTTGGAAATTATATGACTTCAATTGATATGGCAGGCTTGTCACTTACAATGATTAAGTTGGAAGATGACCAATGGCTCAAAAATCTTAATGAAGACGTGAAAACTATTTCTTGGGGATAAGGAGAGAGAATGTTAACAATAGATACAACCATTGAATGGTTAGGGAAATTTAACGAAAAAATACAAGAAAATAAAGCTTATCTAAGCGAACTAGACGGACCGATTGGTGACGGGGACCATGGTGCAAATATGGCTCGTGGGATGTCTGAAACAATGAAAGCATTGGAAGGTTCAGACTTTGAAAATGTTTCAGAAATCTTTAAAAAAGTGGCCATGACCCTAATGTCAAAAGTAGGCGGAGCTTCTGGACCTTTGTATGGTTCAGCCTTTCTAGCCATGAGTAAGGCTGCCACAGAAACTTTGGATACAAGTGAATTAATTTATGCTGGATTAGAAGCTATTCAAAAAAGAGGAAAAGCTCAAGTCGGTGAAAAAACGATGGTTGATATCTGGTCAGCATTTTTAAAAGACCTGCAAACAGATTCAGCTTCCAAAGAAAATTTAGAAAAAGTTGTTAAAGCAAGTGCAGGACTTTTAGCGACTAAAGGACGAGCTTCTTATCTTGGTGAACGCTCAATTGGGCACATTGACCCCGGAACACAATCAAGTGCTTATTTATTTGAAACACTTTTGGAGGTAGTAGCATGACTTATGGAATTGTCATCGTTTCTCATTCGTCTGAGATTGCCTCAGGACTTAAGAAATTAATTCGTGAAGTTGCTAAAGATATTTCACTAACCGCTATAGGTGGTTTAGAAAATGGCGAAATAGGCACCTCATTTGACCGAGTTATGAATGCTATTGAAGAAAATGAAGCAGACAATCTCTTAACGTTTTTTGATTTAGGGAGCGCTCGAATGAATTTGGATTTGGTTTCTGAAATGACAGACAAAGAATTAACCATTTTTAATGTCCCGCTCATTGAGGGAGCTTACACAGCGAGTGCCCTCTTAGAAGCAGGAGCAACTTTTGAAGCAATAAAAGATCAGTTAGAAAAAATGCTGATAGAAAAATAAGGTAGAGCAATGACATTACAAATATTGGGAGAATTTCTGGGCACTTTCATCCTTGTATTATTAGGAAATGGGGTTGTCGCAGCAAATGTTTTAGGTAAAACAAAATCGGAAAATGCAGGTTGGGTGACTATTGCAATTGGCTGGGGCTTAGCCGTTGCTGTCGCCGTCTGGGTAGTTGGCTTCTTTTCGCCCGCTTATCTCAATCCCGCCTTGGTCATTGGTTTTCTCGTCTTAGGGAAAATAAAGATTGGCTTAGCACTTGCTTTTATTGTAGCTGAATTTTTAGGTGCTATGTTAGGTGCTGTTGCCGTTTGGTTACATTATTATCCCCATTGGGAAGAAACAAAAGATTCTTCTCTAATCTTGGCAAGTTTTGCCACAGCACCTGCTATTCGTCATTCTTGGTCCAATTTTTTAGGAGAAGCTTTTGACGGGGCGCTGCTCATGCTATTGATTATGGCAATGGGACATTATCGTCTTGAAGGTGGTTTTGGTCCAATTATTGTCGGTTTTCTCATTATGGCAGTTGGTTTTTCTTTAGGACCAACTACTGGTTACGCGATGAATCCAGCACGTGACCTAGGTCCGAGAATAATGCACGCACTTTTACCAATCAAAAATAAAGGAACTTCCGACTGGGGCTATGCTTGGATTCCAGCAACTGGTTCGATTGTTGGTGCTGTAATTGCTGGACTACTCTATCAATGGATGCTGACGCTTTGACTGAAAAATAATCTAAAAGCTAATAAATAAAAAGAGTTTGATTTTTTAAATCAAGCTCTTTTTGTATCTGTTATTGGGACAATTTCTGAGCACTTTTATTTTTAGATTAAATTATATGAATATTTGAAAAAGTTGTTGACATTCCGAATTTTGAAGAATATAATAAAACTATCTTCTAAAAAATTTTGAAGATACACTAAACCGCTCGGCCAACTGCTTAGTGTAAATAATATAGGAGGACTTTATTATGCAAAAAGCAAAACAACTCAAAAAATTGTTGGCAAAGCAAGAAAAAGAAGCTGAAGTAATTATGTATTCAACTGACTTATAAAACTAAAAAGTACTTCTACAGAATTTGTAGAAGTATTTTCTTTTATTGGAGAGAATAAACTATGGAAAATAAATTTATTGATAAAAATGATATCTGGGCTCTGAGTATTACTATTACAGGGAAATGTAATGCATACTGTGATTATTGTCATTTTTACGCTAGAAAAGACAGAAAAGAATATAATTTCAATCTTGATGAGGAGATTTTTAAGAAGTATGTGCAGCTAATCAAAATAATAAAGAAAAAATATCATAAAAACTTGCAAGTAAGATTTTCTGGTGGGGAGCCGCTTATGGCTAGAGATACACTTTTTAAATATTCAGAATACCTATTTAATGAAACTGGGATTAAACCATTTGCCCTATCAAATGGTAAAAGTATAGACAAAAAAGTTATTGAAAATGCGGAAAAAAATCATTTGGCTGGATTTTATGTTTCAATAGAAAATCCATTTGCCCCCGCCCCAGGGGCACCTATTCCAAAAGTAGTCATACAAAATATCAAAGATTTTAATTCAGAAATTGTGAAAGTTGCACCAGCAATTATGATTGTCAAAAATAACTCATTTAAACATCTAATGAAAATTGCAGACTATATTTATGAAGAAACAGGAACACTACCGGCTATATCGGAATTGACTTATCAGGCCTTTGAAAGCCCAACGGAACAAGAATTAAAAGATTTATCTAAGAATGTGGAAGAGCTTTGCTATAAATACTATGGAGTGGCACCCATACGCTTATTTCCCTACGTATCTCCAGAGTTTTTTGCAAATGGAGAAAAGAACTTTTTGAGTGAATTAGATTTAGAAAATTCTTTAAATGTAAGTGAAGGTAATATTGATGAAATTGCGGAAAGATTATATCATAAACTAGGAAAAAGTTACGTTAATAATCCTTGTCAAGATAAGAGCTGTCCGTGGTATGATGATTGTCGAAAAATTAAATGGTTATGGTTTCATGATTCGGATAAAGTTACAGCGGGAAAAAGGTTGGAAGACTTTTGTAGAATGAAGAAAGTCTTAAACGATTCAATTTACAATGGGATAATGAAAAAAGCCAAGGAACTTGGTTATGTTTGAAATTTTAAAAGAAAATAAAAACTTTAGAAATTTCTTTCTAGCTTTAAATTCTAGTTATATTGGAGATGCGATTGATGACATTGCATTTGGAATGCTAATTTATCAAATTACTAAATCTGCATTTTTGACGGGATTAGTAGTTGTGATTAGGATATTTTTTAGTTTTATTTCGATATTTACGGCAGCTTTGACAGATTATTGGAGAAAAGAAAGAGTTATTGTTTTATCAGAATTAGGAGAGTTCACATCCCTTTTACTATTCTTGATAATATATTTATTTAAAATACCTCCAGTTTGGCTTATTTTTATAGTAGTTATTATTAATGCTGGATTCGGAGCCTTTTCTACACCAGCCAAAAGTGGACTAATCGGATATATATTAAAAGATGTAGAAATTGTAAAAGCAAGAAGTTTATTATTTGGAGGGCAAAATCTATCACAAATTATAGGTTATACCATAGCTGGATTAGTTATTACCAGTTTGGGTTATAAAACTTGTATAATGATTGACTTAATAAGTTTTATTATAGGGATAATATTTATAAGCAAAATAAATTGTTACAACATCCCTTTAAAAAATAAAAATAGAAGATTTATGAGAGAAGCACTAAAGGGAATTAATATTATTTATAAAAAAAGAATATTAATCTTATTAATCCTTCTGTCTTTGATAGGAAATTTTGCGATTGCACCGGTAGAATCAATGATGACCGCATATTTGGGGAAATATTTTGGAGATATTAATTATTTTTCTTTATTTATGCTGTTTTCTACAATAAGTTCATTTTTAGGGGTAGTTTTTATTTCTCACTTTAATAAAAAATTTAAAAATAGTATTTTAATGATGATTGGCTTTGGCTTTGGAGTTGTTGGAATATATAGCTTACTCGGTAACAGGTTGTTTTTATTAATCCTATCGGCAATTTTTTTGGGACTATCAAATGTGATAGTTTCTACTATAAATGCCGCAATGATTCAGTTAAACACGCCGAAAGAATTTCTAGGAAGAGTTTTTGCTACGTTTAAATTTATATCATTATCAATAAGCCCACTATCTATTTTAGTAGTGGGAGGAATATCTTCAAGTTTTCCATTGTCAAGCTCTTTCGCTATTTTAGGAATACTATTATTATTGTCTATGGTACTTAGTCCATTTCTAAGTAGTGGGGATAAAAAAATAAAAATACTATGAGTTTTCTCTCCTAAAATAAATACTTTTCTAGTAAGTCGTTCTATATTAGATATATATGATAATAATTAAAAATAGGCAGTTTAAACTGCCTATTTTTTTAATCATTAAAATCAAAGCGAAGTTTCATATGATTGGAACCAGAAATAACCATTTTACCAAGAAGTTCGGTTTGAGCAGTCAGCGTAATTTGAGCGAGTTTTTCATTAACTGCTTCAAGGGATTGATTATCGATTGCTTTGTCAGTTTCATTTTGCAATGCTCTTAATTTGGCCATTGTTTTTAAGTCAAAATCATCTCTTTTATCGACATAGCCTTGGAAATTACTGTCTCCAAGGACAGCAGTCATTGTGGTCAACCAATACATTTGTGTTGGGTCAAAATCCAGCTTTGTATCACGATAAGAAGCAGGTGTGTCGCTTACTCTGGCATAAAAAGGAACCAGACAATTAAAGGTGTTGGCACCAAAGGCAAGCCAGTGAATCCCAGCAATATTTTCAGCAACCTTATCTCGAATTTGCAAAACATGAAGTTCTAGATTACGGTTGAGTCCAATTGGTCGAATCAATTTTTGTTCTGCGGCGCTTGAAGTTGTACTATAAGGGTCATAAGCTGTATTTTCATAATGACTTGACAGGACAAACTTAATTTCTTCAATGGAAATTTTACGATTGGCTTGGCAGATGAAAGGTAAATCTTGATTAAAAGGGTCATCATTTCCTGTGATTTCTGGAGAAAAATAGTTTTGAACATACCAAGCACGTGGATTGTTGTAGCGCGTGTCTTTAATCGTGCTTGAACCAAAAATATGCCGAAGATTATATTCGTCAAAGTCTGGATTAAGATTGTTGTCATCAATAAATTCTTTCAAACCAGTTGAATAAATCGTGTCAGAGCTTTCAAAATCATACCAATCAATATTAAGACGATTAGGTGCAATAACATAGGCATCATCGGGGATACGAATAGCAGCCCACTGATGTCCGCCCAGTGTTTCTAACCACCAAATCTCATCTTTATCGGAAAATGCCATGCCGTTTGATTCATAGGTTCCATATTTTTCTAAGAGTTGTCCTACTCGTTCAACCCCATCACGCGCACTCTGGATATAAGGAAGAGTAATTGTTGTGAAATCTTCTTCTCCCAGTCCTTTTTCAGCGTAGGGGTCCAATCCTAAAATTCGACTATTTGTTGTGGAGGTTTCTGTCGCGGTCATGGCAACATTCGCACTATTAATTCCAGCTGCAGCCCAAATGCCGTAAGTAGAGTCAGCATCGGGAGTAGAGGTATATGATAGGGGATTTTCTGGTAAGTCAAATTCACAAGCTGTGGCGATAGAGCGATAGCGCTTGGGTTGATTTTCAGGATTGATGACAACAAAACGTTGGGGATTAGGTTTATCTCCCCCATCTTCGTTTCGTGCAATTAGAGTGCTACCATCTAATGAGGCTTTTTTACCTACGAGAAATGTTGTACAGGCCATAAGAACTCCTTTATAAATGTGATAAATAGCCTGTTATTAATAAATACTAAGCATAATTACAGGTTAGATTTTTGAATTTATTTAAAACTTAAAGTTAACTATTATTATACTATAAAGAAAGTTGTTTTTGAATGCAGAATAATACAGTTTTTCTAAAGGGCAAATTGATTTGATGTTCAAAAGGGAAGTGTTAGAATTAGGGTAAGATTAAAGCTAGAGAAGATTTATTTGAAGGAGAAGAATATGACCTCACCAATAACTGTTAAAGGTATGAGCGTGAAATTTGGCGATAAAATAATATTAGACCGATTATCTTATGATTTTGAAAGTGGAAAAATAATTTGTTTGATTGGGCCTTCGGGCTCTGGTAAATCTACTTTTATTAAGTCAATTGTGGGAATGCAAAAATTAGATAGTGGAAGTGTTGAAATTCTTGAAGTCAAAATACCAGATAGAAAAATTTTAGGACAATTAGGATATATGGCGCAAGAAGACGCCTTATTTAAGGAGTTGACTGGAAAACAAAATTTAGAGTTTTTTGGTTCGCTCCAAGGAATCAAAAAAAATGAATTGACAGAAAAACTTGAAAAAGCGGCACTGACAGTGAATCTTACAAGTCATCTTAAGCAATCGGTTGCTAATTATTCAGGAGGAATGCAACGTCGTTTATCACTCGCCATCGCTTTACAAACGGATGCTCCAATCTTACTTTTAGATGAGCCAACGGTCGGGATTGACCCAGAATTACGTCAAGAAATCTGGGAAGAATTAAGAAATCAAGCGGACCAGGGGAAAACGATATTGATTACAACTCATGTCATGGACGAAGCAGAACGGTGTGATATTGTATTGATGCTTAGAAATGGCAAGTTTATTGCCGAAGGCTCTCCTAAGGAAATTAAAGAAAAATATCAAGTAGACTCGGTGGAAGAGGCTTTTATTGTGGCAGGAAAAACTTTAGAAATGAAAGCTAAGGAGGTGGTGAGATGAGAATTATTGCCATTTTCAAGCGAATTATGCTTCAAAGGCGCGGAGACCCAAGGACACTTGCAATGATGTTTTTAGCGCCGATATTTATTTTGACACTCATGTATTTTCTCTTTCAAGTGCCGTCAAATACTGCCTATCGAGTGGGCTTAAAGTCGGATAATACAGAACTAACGAAGGCTTTAAAAAATATGCCAGATGATAAAGCTCATTTGGAAGTGGTAAATGTTTCTAAAAATAATCGCTCGACAATGAATGAGAAAGATTTGAGTGCAATTGTCAGCATTTCAGGGAAAAATATTGAGATTAGCTATGCCAATCAGTCAAATGGAACAAGTTCTGCGGTAAAAATGCTTTTAACGCAAGTAATTCAAGAAAACCAAGCCAAAGCGACTAAAGAAGAGACTCAGCAGGCTTTGCAAAATTTGATGGATAAATTATCTCAAGTATCAGGACAAAGTGCTCCAACCAAACTGAGCGTTAATACAGAGCAGTTTCAGATAAGAAGCAAGTATTTGTATGGAAATCCGACGAGTATAAATGCTACTTTTGATGATTTAGCACCGATTTTAGTTGGCGCCTTTGCTTTCTTTTTAGTTCTTCTAATTTCAGGAATTTCCTTAGTGAATGAGCGAACATCAGGAACATTGGGAAGAATGCTAGTGACTCCTGTTAAACGAAGTGAGATTGTCACTGGCTATACTTTGAGTTATGGAATTCTTGCGATGATTCAAACGGCACTCATGGTTATTTTTACCTATTGGATTTTAGGGGTTCATAATAATGGAAATATTGGTTGGGTTTTTGTCATTAATTTCTTTATTGCAATCATTGCTTTGTTGTTCGGCTTGCTCTTATCCACATTAGCAAAAACAGAATTTCAATTTGTGCAGATGATTCCTTTGGCCATTATTCCACAATTTTTATTTTCGGGATTGATTCCTGTCGATACGATGCCAACAATTCTGCAAGGAATTGCCCACTGCATTCCAGTTTATTATGGGATTAGTGCCATGCAAGAAGTGGTTAAAAGGGGAATGGGTTTTTCAGGAATTTGGTTCGATTTGTTGATTATGTTCGTTTTTGCTGTCGTGCTTTATCTTGCAAATGTTTTAGCTTTGAAAAATGTTCGCAGAACCTAAGTAAATAATTTTTATCCTATTGATTGACAGCTTTCAGATCTGTCAGTTTTTGTATTGTCCGATGGGGAGGACCAGTAAGGTGAACCATTGTTTCGTGTAACTGGCTATGCTATAATTAAAAGATGAAAAAAATTACAGTACGGACAAAAGCAGCAAAAAAACTGCGAGCGGGTTACCCACTTTTGGTGGCAGAAGATTTAAGTTCACCTATTTCAGAGGATGATTTTGCACAGTTTTTTGATGAAAAAGCTCAAGCTCTTGGAACAGGCTATCTTTCAAAGCAAAATAAAGGAATTGGCTGGTTGTTGAGTACCTCATCAGCAAAAATTGACCATCATTTTTATGTGGAAAAATTTGTTCAAGCACGAAGCTTACGTGCTCCTTTTTTCCAAGATGAGTTGACGACAGCCTTCCGTCTGTTTAACGGCGAAGGTGATGGTTTAGGAGGCTTAACCATTGATTTTTATAATGGTTTTGTTGTCTTTTCTTGGTATAATCCATTTATTTATAGTCAAAAAAAAGCAATTGTCAAAGCTTTCCAAGTGGTTTTTCCTGACATTAAAGGGGCTTATGAAAAGCTGCGTTTTGCTGACAGTCAATTGGAAAGTCAATATCTGTTCGGTGAAGAAGCGCAAGAACCTTTATTAGTCATGGAAAATGGGGTGACTTATGCGACATACTTGAATGAAGGCTTAATGACAGGGATTTTTCTTGACCAAAAAAATGTCCGTGGAGCGCTTGTCAATGGCCTTGTGGCTGGTAAAACTTTGTTGAATATGTTTAGTTATACAGGGGCTTTCTCAGTAGCTGCAGCCGTTGGTGGAGCAAGTCAAACCACTTCGGTCGACTTGGCAAAACGATCACTTGATAAAACAAGAGAACAGTTTTTGGTCAATGGAATTGAACCAGACAGTCAAAAAATTTATGTGATGGATGTTTTTGGCTATTTTAATTATGCCAAGAAAAAGAATTTGACTTATGATATTGTTGTGCTTGACCCACCGTCATTTGCTCGCAATGGTAAAAAGACATTTTCGGTGGCCAAAAATTATGGGGAACTTGTGGAAGAAGCTGTGGATATCCTCGAAGATAATGGAACCTTGATTGCTTCAACGAATGCAGCAAATGTTTCTGATAAGAAATTCCGTCAAATGGTTGAAGAATCTCTCAAAAATAAGGGAGTGAAATTTACCGTTTTCCAAGAAGAAAAACTACCAGCTGATTTTCAGATTGCTGACAGCTTTCCAGAAGGAAATTATCTTAAAGTTTTATTTATTAAAATCAAAAAATAGTCTGTCAGTTACTGACAGGCTTTTTTGTCAGTAATTTAAAAATGTGAGCGCTTTACTATCTGCTTTCTATATGATAAAATGCAAGCATAAGCTTAATTATTCTCATTTTTTTAAATAGAAAGCAGATTGGTGAGATAGGGATAGAAACCTATTTTATTTTTATTATGGATAAAAAATATTATCAGTTATTAAAAAAGCAGTTTTCTTCAAAGGAGGCTGTACTTACAGAAATTATTAACTTGAGTGCAATTTGTGAATTACCAAAAGCAACAGAGCATTTTATGAGTGATGTGCATGGTGAATATGATGCTTTTAATCATGTCCTAAGAAATGGTTCTGGCAGTATCAAAGAAAAATTACGGGATTGTTTTCCACAATTTTCGTCAGCAGAAATTTCATCAGTGGCAACCTTGATTTATTATCCACAAGAAAAACTAGACTCTGAATGTCAACTTCAAGATAAAAAGCTTTTTGAACACTATTGCCGTCTAAACCTAGTCTATCTATTGAAAACAGTTAAATTTGTTGGACAAAAATATACGCGTTCAAAAGTTCGTAAAGCTTTTCCAGAAAAATTTCGCTACATCTTAGAAGAGTTAATCAATGAAGTGGATTCGACGACTGACAAACAGGATTATTTTGATTCAATTCTTTCGCAACTACAAAATCTGGGAGAACTTACTCGCTTAATTGTTGCACTTGCAGATACAATTCGCAGATTGACGGTCGACCATCTACATGTTGTTGGGGATATTTATGACCGCGGACCATATCCAGACAAAATTATTGACCGTTTGATAAACATGCCCTCAGTTGATGTTCAGTGGGGCAATCATGATATTGTGTGGATGGCGGCTTTTAGTGGCTCACCTTTGGCCATGATGAATGTGATAAGAATTTGCGCCCGTTACGGGAATTTAGATATTCTTGAAGAATCTTATGGGATTAATTTGCGTGCGATTTTAGAATACGCTGAACGTTATTATGAACCAAGTGAGGCATTTCGTCCCCGTTTAGTTGATGGGGTTCGCTTGTCAGCTGATGAAAAAGCACTCCTTAATAAATTACAGCAAGCCACGGCTATTTTACAATTTAAGTTAGAAAGTCAACTAATTGAAAGACGGCCAGATTTCCAACTTGAACATCGGGACCTCCTCCATTTTATTGATTTCTCACAAAATAAAATAGAATTAGCAGGTGAAACCTATGATTTAATTGATTTTCAGGCGCCTACAATTAATCCTGAACAGCCCGCAAGTCTAACTGAAGAAGAAGAAAAAATAATTGCTCACTTGTTAAATAATTTTAAAACTTCAGATAAGCTCAAGCGCCATGTTGGATTCTTGCAAGAAAAAGGGGCCATGTATCTTTCTTACAATGGCAATCTATTGATTCATGGTTGTCTTCCCTTACATGAAAATGGAGATTTTAAATCATTTACGATTGATAAGAAGGCCTATGCTGGACGAGATTTACTTGATTTTTTTGACAGTGAGGTTAGAAAATGTCTTGCTCATCCTGAAGAATCAGAGGATTTAGCAACAGATTTGATGTGGTACTTATGGGTGGGAGAATGTTCTTCCTTGTTTGGCAAAACAGCAATGACAACCTTTGAACGTTATTATATCAAGGATAAATCCACTCATGTGGAAAAGAAAAATCCATATTATCAATTACGTGAACAGCCTAAAATCATTACAAAAATCTTAGAAAACTTTGGTTTAGATGAAAATGGACATTTGGTTAATGGTCACACTCCAATTAAGGAAAAAAATGGCGAGAATCCAATCAAGGCGGATGGAAAGTTGATTGTGATTGATGGAGGTTTTGCTAAAGCCTATCAAAAAGAAACAGGTATCGCTGGATATACTCTTCTTTACAATAGTTTTGGCATTCAATTGGTTGCTCACCAACCTTTTTCGACAGTCAAAGCAGCGGTCGAAAAAGGAACAGATATTATTAGCTTGAAACGTTTAGTGGCGGAAGTTGACGAACGAAAGCGGGTCAAAGATACTAATGTTGGGCAAACTTTGCTAAGTGAAATAGCAGATTTAGAGGTGCTTTTTGAGCATTATGAAGATTATTAAAAGGAGTACCTTTCTTGGTACTCCTTATTTTCTATAAAAAGGCAATAAAAAAACTCAGCCTTAGCTGAGTTAATATTATGCGGTGGGCGGGACTTGAACCCGCACCAAGAAAATTCCCGACAGGATCCTTAATCCTGCGCGTCTGCCAATTCCGCCACCACCGCAAAACAGTACTTTAATATAGTACCATTTCTAGATTAATTGTGCAAGTATGAACTAGGGCTGATTTTTTATTGGAAATAAGAGGCAATTTCGGCGGCATGTTTTCCAGCGACAAAACCTGTGACAAAGGCACAAGTAATATTATAACCACCAGTATATCCATTAATGTCTAGCAGTTCCCCAGTCATAAATAAGCCTTGCGTTTTTTTACTTTCCATACTTTTAGGATTTACTTCTTTCAAAGAAACACCGCCACCAGTGACAAATGACTTCTCAATTGGGAGAGTTTTATTTATCATGATTTGCCAGTTTTTGAACAGTTGAACGAGTTTTTCGATTTGTTGTTCAGATAAAGATTTGGCTGGTAAGGCAGGATTAATGCCAGCTTTTTCAAGAATAAAGAGAAGCATGCGTTCTTGGGTTAGTCCAGCGAAGGCATTTTTAATTGATTTATCACTTGAAGCTAGCTTGGTCAGTTCATTTTTTAAAAACCCAGCCGATTTATCTGGGAATTGGTCTAAGCTGACCATGACAGGAGTTTCACCTTTTTCAAGAAGTTGGTTAATGAAACTTGAACAGCGTAAAGCAGCCGGACCAGACAAACCAAAATGAGTGAAGAGCAAGTCATGTTGATGAGAAATCACTGTTTTTCCTTTAGCATTAACGACTGACAGCTTGATTTCACGTAAAGAAATTCCTTGAAGGCTTTTATCTAAAATGAAAGATTCATCAGAGAGTAGCGCAGCTTCGGTAGCATAAAGTTGCGAAATCGTATGTCCCGCTGAGCGGGCTAAGCGATAACCATCGCCGGTTGAACCTGTGGAAGGATAGGCACGACCACCCGTAGAGAGAACGATTGTTGGACTTAAATAGCTTTCACTATCAGTTTCTAATCCAACGATGGCCCCATTCTCAATGATAAGTTGGCTGACAGCTTGACTTGGAAAATAAGAAACATGAAGGCTTAAAATTTTGTTGAAGAGCGCATCAACGATTGTTTTAGATTTGTCAGTTAGAGGGAACATGCGTCCATGGTCTTCTTCTTTTAATTTAACACCATTACTTTCAAAAAAGTTAATAATATCAAGATTAGAAAACTGAGAAAAGGCCGAATGAAGAAAGCGTCCATTACCAGGAACATTTGCTAATATTTCATCAACAGAGCGACTATTGGTCACATTACAGCGCCCGCCACCGGTCATTAATAATTTTTTTCCGACTTTTTTATTTTTATCAATAAGAGCAACTTTTGCTCCATTTTCCGCTGCTGAAATGGCGGCCATCATTCCTGACGGGCCTGCACCAACAACGATAACGTCAAATGTTTTTGCTGATTTTGTCATGGTTTAATTTTAACACGAAATGCGGTAAAATAGCAGTATGATTGAATTGACTGATGAGATTTTAAGAAAAGTGATTAAAAAACGTAAAAAAGATTCTTATAAAGGAACTTACGGACGTTTATTAGTGATTGGTGGAAATGCTCAATATGGCGGCGCGGCTATTTTGGCAACGACAAGTGCAGTTTATTCTGGAGCTGGTTTAGTTTCTGTAGCATTGGCTAAAGAGAACCATGGCGCTTTACATGCAAGACTCCCAGAAGCAATGACAATTGATTTTGATGATTTGTCAGCTCTAAGAGAAGTGGCAAAATCTGCTGACGTCATTGTCATTGGTCCAGGACTGGGTTTAGAGAGACTTGATTTACTGACAGAAGTTTTGAATTTACTGACAGAAAAACAAAAGTTGGTCATTGATGGTTCAGCACTGACTCTTTTTGCTAAAGAACAGTTAAGCTTGCCTTATCCGCAAAATACGATTTTCACACCGCATGAAATGGAGTTAGAACGACTTTCTAGTTTGAAAATTGGTCAGCAAACTAAAGAAGCCCTTCAAGATTTTGTTAAGCAAGAAGGAGCAATTATCGTTGCAAAATCCTCAGAAACGCGAATTTTCAGTCCAAATCAAGAGAACTTTATTTTAAAAATAGGTCTCCCAGCTCAAGCAACGGGAGGAATGGGTGATACGTTGGCTGGAATGATTGGCGGATTTTTGGCCCAATTTCATGGAGAAACAAGAGAGACAGTAGCTGCTGCAACCTATTTACACAGTTTAATAGCAAGTCATTTAGCTAAAAAAGCTTATGTGGTCTTACCCAGTCGATTGATTGAAGAAATCCCATTATTTATGAAAAAATATGAATGCTGATAAATTCTGTCAGCATTTTTTTCTTTGAACTTTGTTATAATTAATCATCAAATAAGCGAAATGAGGTGAAAAAATGAATGCAATAGAACTTGTAGAAGGAGCCATGAAAAAAGCTGAGACCATTCGCCCAAAAGTGGGCGGTTTTCCATATCTGGCCGAATGTTTGAGAGAAGCTGGTGTTTTGAAAAACGTCTGGACCTTACCAGCGGGACAGAGCACTTTTTGGACGGTTGCTGGAGTAATTAGCCTGACTAATGCGCCAATGCTTACCGGCTTTCAGGAAGTTGCAACTTTTGATAGGGAAGCCTTGATTAAAGCTTTACGAGCTGACCAAGCGGGTAAAACGACTTTTCCTGAGTTTTTAAGTGCAACTTGGGAGGCTGGTGTGATTGACTATGAAGCTAATTTTGAGAAAAGGATTGTTACTTATCGTGGAGCTCAGGGCGAGGAATATGTTGAAGCCTACCTTGCGGTAACCATTGTTTAGGAAAGTTCGTTATAAAAAAGCACTCATGATAATAGAGTGCTTTTTTATTTTAGGGACGAATATAGGATTAATCACAAGCTTTAGTAGACAAATGATAATTTCTAAAAAATATCAGCAAGAGATTGGATAATTTCTGTCAGTGATTTTTTCTTTCGTAATTTTTGAAATAAAAATGATATAATATTGATGATGAGAACTAATAAAAATAAAGAAAAACTACTAAATGTAGTTTCGCTAAAAAAGGAGAAAGCATGCTAACAATCGGCCGACGCTATTTGAATTTTTGGCCTGTTTTTTGGGCACTTTTTTTGCTTGTCATTCAAGTGGTGACTAATCTTTGGTTGCCAACAATTACAGCGGACATTATTAATAAAGGAATCGGTCAATCAGATATGAAATATATCTGGTTTATGGGTTTAATAATGCTAATCGTTGCCCTTGCTAGCTGGATTTCAGCGATTGGGAATGTTTATTTTGCTTCCAAACAATCGCAAGGTTTGGGGATGAAATTACGTCGTGACTTATTTAATAAAGTATTATTTATGGATGAGCGTAATTTTCAAGATTTTGGTGATGCAACTTTAATCACCCGGACAACAAATGACGTGACTCAACTGCAAAATGTTTTTCAGACGATGCTTCGGATGATGCTTATGGCACCGATGATGTTGATTGGTTCAATCTTTATGGCTTGGAAATTATCACATGATTTGATGCTTGTTTTTTTAATTTCTTTGCCTATTTTGACTTTGGCTGTGGTGATAAATATCGCCATTGCCATGCCCCGCTTTCGTTCAATGCAAACTAAAGTTGATAAGATTAATCTCATCTTTCAACAAGGGCTGACTGGAGTAAGGGTGATTCGGGCTTTTAGGCGAGACCAATATGAAATTGATAAATTTGATGAAGCAAATCGAGATTTAACGCATACTAGCCGAGTAGTATTGACCACCATTGCCATGTTAATGCCAATCATGACCGTTATTTTGAGTTTTACAAATATCGGAATTGTCTGGTTTGGTGCACAACTCATCGGTAAAGATATGATGGAAATGGGCTCATTGGTTGCCTTTTTGACTTATGCATCACAGATTTTGATGTCCTTTATGCAATTGTCGGCAGTCGCTGTTATGGTGCCCCGAGCTCAAGTTTCGGCTGTCCGCGTTCGAGAAATTTTAGAAAGACAAGACAAAATCACGGATGAGCAAGTTAATAAGGAGCTAAATGAGTCTGTCAGTAATTCTTTAGCACTTCATCAGGTTTCATTCAAATTTGATGAGGCTAAAAGACAAGCACTGTCAGATTTGTCAGTAAATGTGAAAGCTGGTCAAACTTTAGCGATTATTGGTGGGACAGGTTCTGGGAAATCAACGATTTTGAATTTGATTGCTAGATTGATTGACCCAACAAGTGGAAGTGTCAATATTAATGGGATTGATATTCGGCAAATGTCTCAACATGATTTGCATGAGAAGGTCGCCTTAACTCAACAAAAAGCAGTTCTTTTTTCTGGAAGCCTGCGTTCTAATCTACAATTTGGGAAAAGTGATGCCACTGATGAAGAAATGTGGCAAGCTTTAGAAATTGCTCAAGCTGCAGATTTTATTCGAGAACAAGGTGGTCTTGAGATGGCAGTGGAACAAAATGGTGCCAACTTTTCTGGTGGCCAAAAACAAAGAATTGCCATTGCTCGAACATTGATTAAAGAGGCTGAAATTTATCTCTTTGATGACTCATTTTCTGCATTAGATTTCGCTACAGACCGGAAACTTCGCGAGGCGATTAACAAGTCAGAAAAACATCATGATAAAATCAAAGTGATTGTCGCCCAAAGGATTGCCACAGTCATGTCAGCTGACCAAATTTTAGTTTTGGAAAATGGACTTGCCGTGGGTCTTGGAACACATGAAAGTCTGGCCAAATCATGTCCGCAATATCAAGAAACCATGCAATCACAACTCTCAGATGAGGATTTGGTGAAAATGGGTCTTTCGATTACAAATTCAACTGACAAAGGAGGGCCAGTCCAATGATGAGAGGAAATTATCTTAATCGTGGGGGGAAGGGAGCTGACCGTTTCCAAAAGGGACGGCGAGCTGAAAATTTCTTTCCGACCATTATTCGTCTTTTTAAATATATGCGTCGCGATTTGTGGGGGTTGATATTTTCAATGGTAATTGCTGGTCTGTCAGTCATCTTATCAGTTCAAGCCCCTAAAATCTTAGGGACGGCGACAACGGTGATTTTTGATGGAGTGACAAAAAGTCTAAAAAATCATCAAGCTATTCGAATTGACATGGCAAAAGTTGAATCTATTTTGCTTTATGTCTTGGTCATTTATCTAATTTCATTTGTTTCTGGAGTCTTGCAACAAAGCATCATGACTCGAATTTCACAACGAACGGTTTATACTTTGCGCCGCGAATTTAAAAATAAAATGAAAAAGTTGCCCATTTCTTATTATGATAGTCATAATAATGGTGATATCATGAGTCGAATGATTAATGATATGGACAATATTTCGGGGACTTTAAACCAAACATTGATTCAACTGATTACAAGTATCCTGCAATTTGTAGGAACCATCTACTTCATGCTGACAATTTCTTGGCAGTTGGCACTAGTTGCCTTTATCACAGTTCCTTTAGCAATGATTACTGTCAGAATTGTCGCTCCTTTATCGCAAAAATTCTTTTCTGAACAACAAAAGAATTTGGGCTTATTAAATGATCAAATTGAGGAAAATTACTCAGGGCACACGGTCATTAAAACTTTTAATCATGAAGCAGCAGCTGAAAAAGAATTTGCTAGAAGAAATGATGATTTTTATAAATCCGCATGGAAAGCACAATTTGTGTCTACTTTGATTTATCCAACCATGCGCTTTATCAATAATTTGGATTATTTAGCCATGGCAGTGATTGGTGGGCTTAAAGTGATTTCAGGGTCAGTCAATCTCGGAGATGTTCAAGCCATGTTGCAATATACCAATCAATTTGCGCAACCCATTACGAATATTTCTAACATGCTTAATACCATTCAAGCAACAGTCGCATCGGCTGAGCGTATTTTTGAAGTATTAGATGAAAAAGAAATGACTGATGGGATAACGGACATTGAAAAAGTTACTGACAGCAAGAAAAAAAGGACTGACGAAAGCTCAAAAAATTCTGTCAGCAACTTAAAAGCAACTGCTTCGCCTGATTTCATTAATTTTGAACAAGTTGCTTTTTCTTACAATGAAAATCAAACACTGATGACAGATGTTAATTTTTCAGTTGAAGTCGGTCAGATGGTTGCCATTGTCGGACCAACTGGTGCTGGGAAAACAACCATGATTAATTTGCTAGAACGTTTTTACGATGTGAGCTCAGGGAAAATTTTACTTGAAGGTAAAGACATTCGGGAAACAAAACGAGAACAATTGCGAAGTCGGATGGCAATGGTCTTGCAAGAAACATGGCTATTTTCAGGAACAATCATGGATAACTTGCGTTATGGACGTCTTGAAGCGACAGATGATGAAGTGATTCAGGCCGCTAAAATGGCCCATGCTGATGAGTTTATCACGACTTTACCTCAAGGTTATCAAACCGTCTTAAATGAAACGGCTACAAATATTTCTCAGGGACAAAGACAGCTGTTAACCATTGCGCGTGCTTTTGTGGCAAATCCCGAGATATTAATTTTGGACGAGGCAACCTCAAGTGTAGATACAAGAACTGAGCGCTTGATTCAATCGGCAATGAATCGTTTGCTCAAAGGGCGGACAAGTTTTGTTGTGGCGCACCGTTTATCGACCATTCGTGATGCTAATCAGATTTTGGTCATGGACAAGGGAAATATTGTAGAAACAGGCAATCATGAAAGTCTACTAAAACAAGAAGGACTTTATGCAAGTTTGTACAATTCACAATTTGCAAAATAAAAGAAATCAATCAAATTTTTGATTGATTTTTTCGTGTATTAAGAGACTATTTTGTTATAATGAGTTAAAAATAGGCTGAAAGGAGCGCAGATGATTAGAAAATCAGATAAGAAATTAAAGGATAGAACAGATGAAGATAAAATAGCAAAAAATGAAGGCTTTGATGAATTTTTCAATCAAGTTCTCAAAAATATGCCAGCTCGTTCTGCTAAAATAATAAAATCTTCATTTGTGGTTTCAAAGGCTAAGGCCGAACAGTTTTTGGCTAATAATTCTCAAAAATTTGATCAGCTTTTTGATGAGTTTTTAGTCGGAGTGGACAGTCAAACACGAAGAAAATGTCATGAAACGATTCATTTTGCAACTTTGACAGCAGCAATTGTTGGCTTTTCACCCATTCCTTTTTCGGATGCCGTCTTGCTTGTTCCGATTCAACTGACCATGATGATGCGACTTTATAAAATATTTGGGGCTTCTTGGTCAGAAGCTTTGGCAAAGGGAGTCACAAAGGAATTAGTAGTCGTTGGTCTGGGACGCAGCCTCGTAGGAAATGTCTTGAAATTTGTTCCAGCAGTAGGAACAATTGCAGGTGGAGCAATTAATGCGACAGTAGCCACAACAATTACTGAAGCCTTGGGTTGGGTGACCGTCAAAATGCTCAATGATGGTGAGGATATTTTCAATAATGTTCTTACTTTTGAAGGGCAATTTAAAGGTTTGGTCAGTAAATTACAAAAAACCACGAAGAAAAAATAAGTTGTCAGCAAAAAAAAGACTCATCAGTTGATCAGTCTTTTTTTTATTATTTAGAAAAACCATTTTCCAAAGTTTTGATAACAGCTAGCATTTGCTCATCAGAAACTAACTTGTCAGCGCCATTGATGATTGCTTCATAAGCAGAATCATAAACTCTTCCATAATCACCGGCAACAGTTGGGATATGTTTCACAATCCGGTCACCATTTTGATTGAAATAAGTAAGCTTACCAAAATCAGCAGGACTATCTTGGCCAAAGCCTTCATCACCTGGGAACATGCCAACTTTTAAATCATTTTCTTGTTGGTCAACATCCATTTTGATGAATGTTCCTTTTGTTCCATAAACAATCCATTTTGGGTGGGGCATCGCAGCAACTTCGGTAGCAGCGACGGTTGCTCTTAAGTTTGGATACATGAGATTGACAGAAAAGTAATCATCAACACTGTCATAATCTCTGGTCGCGCGAATGTCGTATTGAACTTCTTTGGGAGTTCCAAAAAGCGATACCATTTGGTCTACTAAATGAACTCCGTGACCATACCAAGCGCCATCAAAATTTCCACCTTGACTAGCATCATTAGGTCTGAAATGATCCATATTGACGGTAATGTCCACTAAATCACCTAAATAACCTTGCTCAATCACTTTTTTGACAGTCAAGAAATCACTATCAAAGCGGCGATTTTGGAAAGGCATGAAGAAAAGATTTTTTTCTTTAGCGATATCTACCAACTCTTTGGCTTGTTCTAAAGTTTCCACAAGAGGCTTATCACAGAGCACGTTTTTCCCTGCTAATAGCAATTGCTTAGCGTAGTCATAATGAGCAAAAGCTGGTGTAACGATAACGACTAAATCAATCAGGTCATCATTGATAATATCAGCGACATCAGTTGAAAATAAAGTTCCAGTCGCTTCTAATTCAGCTTGTTCCGGACGTTTTCCTAAAGTCCGATTGACAACTCGTTTAATCACAATATTCTCACGTTCTTTCACGTAAGGGATATGATAGCGATTAGTTGATTTACCAAAACCAACATAAGCAATATTAAGCTTTTTTGTCATATTTTTTATTCTCCATTTTGGCACGGAGGGCTTCGATTTTAGCCTGAGTAGCATTTTTGGTATTGATGCCTTTTCCGCCTACCGTTGAGTTTTTTTCATGAAATTTACCGACAGATTTCTGTCCCTTATTATCAAGTTGATATTTTCCCATAAGATTAAATACGATTCAGCAAGTAAATTACTCACTGAATTCAGTTCCTTTCTAAGTAGATTTGACGTACGAAAATTTACTGACAGAACTGTCAGTAAAAATTAACCTATTAAATTCCTTACAAAAGGAAATGATTAAGTGTTGTAATCTAAAAACGTTGATAGTTTAAAATTACTTCGTGCGGTAAGTGAGCGAATTTTAAATGACTTTACGTTCGTAAGGGTCAGTTGAAATTCCTTCAGCGAGGATTTTCTTAGACCATTCTTTAGCACCGAAAAGTGAGTGATTGCGGTAGTTTCCGCATTCTTTTTCCGCAACACCAGGAACATTGTCCCAACCAAATTCATCACTTGAAAGCTCTTCTAGAGAAGATTTAATCACTTTCGCAATTTCTTCGGAACTATGTTCACCCCACATAATCATGTGGAAACCAGTTTGACAACCAAATGGTGAAAAGTCAATCATACCATCGATTCTATCGCGAATCAAACTTGCCATACTATGCTCGATAGTATGTAAAGCAGCCATACCAATGGCATTGGCATTAGGTTGTACAAAACGAACGTCAAAGTTAGTAATAACATCACCTTTCGGTCCAGTTTCGCTACCAATTAAGCGTACGTAAGGGGCAAGTACTTTTGTGTGATCTAATTGAAAAGATTCTACTTCAGCCATAAAATATATGATACAAAACTCAGCCGATAAAAGTCAGCCTTGTCAGTATCTCCTCCTTTATTTTAAATTCTAATTCTATTCTATCATTTTTTAAGCGAAATATTTTTTTATTTTTATTATAAAGTGGTAAAATGACCTTATAGCGTTTTCAGTAAAGCGTTTGTAGTCCTAGTTAAGGAAGTATTAGACGATACTTTCAAAAGAGTGAGGAGGGGAAGTGAACATCAGAGAAGTTGAAAAGTCATCTTTCTCGGTCATCGGAAAAGAAGGCTTAGGTAAATCGCAAGAAGCTGACATTTGGATTCCGCCGCTCTGGCAGCAAGCTACAAATGCTTTTGACGAAATTGCTCATTTAGTTAAACAACCTCTTGCCGTGTGGGGAGTCATGTCTGATGAGGCACGAACTTTTAGCGCTTGGTCCGATGGAGGACTTTATCTGGCAGGTGCTGAAGTTGAAAATACTACGAAAGCTCCTGAAAATTGGACAAAATGGACCTTTCCAAGCTTTCGGTATTTAGTTGTTGAAACAGCAACTTATGAAATGCACAAAGTCTATTCAGAGATGGAAAACTTCATGGCTCAACAGGATTTGGAACTAGTTGGAGCCGTACAGGAGCATCATTCGATTTCAGCTGAAAATCCAGAGGAGTTAGAACTTTGGTTTCCCATTGAAAGAATTTAAGAAGCAAAAAAGAGTTTTGATTGGTGACGAACTCATGTATTTTTAAAATTACTAAGGAGAAAAAATATGACATTAACAGACACTTACACACTAAACAATGGCATTAAAATCCCAAAAGTTGGATTTGGGACTTGGCAATCAGCAAGTGGAGAAGAAGCTTATAATGCAGTAAAAGCTGCCCTTGAAGCAGGCTATCGTCATATCGATACAGCGGCTGCTTACAAAAATGAAGAATCTGTTGGTAAAGCAATTGCTGACTCAGGAATTCCACGTGAAGAACTTTTCATTACTACTAAACTTTGGGGCGTAGGAACGACAGAAGATGCAGCAAAAGCATTGGACGAATCATTGGAAAAATTGGGACTTGATTATGTCGATTTATATCTCATTCATTGGCCAAATCCAAAGGCTTTTCGTCCTGACTTTGAAAAACGCAATCTCGCTGTTTGGAAAGCAATGGAAGCAGGATTAAAAGCTGGGAAAACTCGTGCGATTGGTGTTTCAAACTTCCACCCACGTCATTTGAAACCTTTGTTGAAATTTGCTGAAATCAAACCAGCAGTTAACCAAATCATGGTCAATCCAAGTGACCAACAAGAAGAAATTGTAAGTTTTAATGTGGACAATAATATCTTGACTGAGGCTTATAGCCCGCTTGGAACTGGTAAAATCTTTGAAGTTGCAGAACTTGCTGATTTGGCAAATAAATATAATAAAACAATTGCCCAAGTGGTACTGCGCTGGTCACTTCATAAAGGATACCTCCCACTTCCTAAATCAGTAACCCCTGCTCGAATTAAAGAAAATGCAGAAATCTTTGATTTTGATTTAAGTATTGAAGATATTGCTTTTATTGACAGTCTTCATGGTAAAGCCGGATTGGCTAAAAATCCTGATGAAGTTGATTTCTAAAGAATAATTATGAAATATTTTACTGACAGATTGTTTACCTCTCTTACAAGACAGCAGAGAATTTGGTCAGTAAATTAAAAAAGGTCTGTCAGTAGAATTTTGCTGACAGATTTTTTAGATTTTTGCTATAATTATCTCTAACTATAAAACGCTAGACTGCCTAGTCGAGCCACGCTCACCTTGCGAAGAATAATGCTCGGTCATAATAAGAAAAAATTATCAAATACCAAGGAGAAAAGATGAAAAAAGCACTTGTTTTAGTTGATTTTCAAAATGATTTTATTGATGGAAGTTTGGGAACAAAAGAGGCGCAAGCTATTCTTCCTAATGTCATTGAAAAACTTTCTCACTATCCTAAAGAAAATCGGTTTGCCACGCAAGACACGCATTTTGAAGATTATTTATCAACACAAGAAGGAAAGAATTTGCCGGTTATTCACTGTCAAAATGGGACTTATGGTTGGGAAATTCGCAAAGAAGCACAAGTTGGCTTTGCTAAAATTTTTGAAAAAACAACTTTTGGTTCAAGAAGTTTAGCGGAATTTATCCGTGATGAAAACTTTGATGAGGTTGAACTCATCGGAATTTGTACGGATATTTGTGTGGTTTCTAATGCCTTGTTAATCAAAGCCTATGCTCCCGAAGTGAAGTTGACAGTCGATGCTTCTTGTTGTGCGGGCGTTTCACCAGAAAAACACTTAGCTGCTCTTGAAACAATGTCTTCTTGTCAAATAGAGATTATAAATGCATAGGTTGCAATAAAACTACTGATTCTGTCAGCAATTTCAACTTGACAAATTCTTATCTATCATTGATAATGGAAAGAGAAATGACAAAAATTTGGAAGTGTGAGAGAGGTTAAAAATTTGAATTATCATCAATTATTTTCCCGCTTGAATGAAAAACTTTCAGAAGAGAATTTGCAACTTCATTTACACTGTGTTGGCGGTTTTGTACTTGAATACTATGGAATGAAGGCGACAGAGGACATTGATGCTTTTTATGAGACTACTGAAAAAATAGATAAAATCATTGAAGAAATTGGTGAAGAATATCATGTGGGAACTGCTAATGAACCTTGGCTGAGTCAAGCAGTTGGGGAAGTTATGTCTCATTCAAAAACAGATGAAACAATTATTTTTGAAGGAAGTCATTTGACTGTTGGGCTCTCACCACTGGAAGCGATTTTGATTGATAAAATTCAAGTCGGACGTACCAAAGATGTGCCAGACATTGCAAAATTGATGAAGAAATTGAAAATTGAAAGTCCGGATATCCTTTTAGAACGTTTTAAGCATACTGATGGATCGGCAGACCCAGCGGTTATTTTAGAAGCTTATAGTTTGGCTTATGGTGAAGAAGCTTTAAAAAATTATTTACGAAAAAATCCAAAAATACTGAGGTTATTACAATGACGTGGATTGAATATCTCTTGCAGGCTGCCCAAAAATCCAAATGGAATTTAGAACTTTGGGTTCGCTACCTAAACAAAGTGATTCAACGTGACAAAATTTTGCTCTCTAAAAAAGAGATTGACTATTTAACGAACTGTGAAGAATTAACTTCATTTCAACGTGTTTTTCTTGAATTGGCTCTTGAAAAAGAAACAACTCCTTGGGAAATGACTGTTGGAATGTCAGAACCGACTCGTTCTATCCATCTTCAAGCGGTTTTACAAGAATTAAAAAAAGAATGAATTGAATTTCATTCTTTTTTTATTAACTAAAAGTTCATTAATAATAATTTATTTTATTCGCAGATACTGACCAATTAAAATAGTATCGCTAGATAAATGATTCCAAGCCTTGATTGAAGCAATTGGGCTGCCAGATTTTTGCGAAAGTCCCCAGAGAGTATCTCCTTTAACGACCTTATGAATTGAGGAATTTGAGTTAGAAGAAGTCGAGTTTGAGTTATTGGTAGCAGTTGAGCCCGAACCTGTCGAAGGATTTGAAGAAGCAGCAGATTGTGAAACAATAAGATTTTGACCAATATAAATGGTATCTGAACTTAAATGATTCCAACTTTTCAATTGAGCAATACTAGTTTTATATTTTACTGATAGCGCCCAAAGGGTATCTCCGGATTTAACCTTAACAGTTGTTTGTGAAGCTGGTTTTGCAGGTGTCACAGAAGTGGTTGGAGT
Source organism: Lactococcus cremoris subsp. cremoris KW2 (assembly GCF_000468955.1). NCBI lineage: Bacteria > Bacillati > Bacillota > Bacilli > Lactobacillales > Streptococcaceae > Lactococcus > Lactococcus cremoris. The sequence continues at coordinate 256,960 of NC_022369.1, forward strand.
AGTGCTTGCGGAATTGTTTGAACCACCTGAATTTGTAGAAGAAGCTGAACCTGTCAGTACAAGTTTTTGACCAATGTAGATAATGGTACTTTTAAGATTATTCGCACTTTGAATTTGAGCGACACTAATTCCATATCTTTGTGAAATTCCCCAAAGAGTATCACCAGATTTGACGGTATAAGTAGTTGAACTGCTATTGGTTCCAGAATTATTATTCGTATTTGTGGTTGTCGAGCCACCAGAATTAGTATTTCCAGCTGAAGAAGCTCCGTCAAAACGAGTCAAATTATATTGAGAAATAATGCGATTCAGTGAAGCGCCATAACTTGGGTCGGTAGCATATTTGCCCGTCAATGCAGCAGTAGCGTCTTGATAGGTGGCAGCATTAGCTCGCCAAGCCTTAGCGTAATAGGGACCATTCCCAAAGTTTGTTGTTTTTAGGACATAAGCATTGTCTTGAAAACTTTGATTAAAGGAAGGATAGACTCTAAAGGGCATATCTTTGGTCACCCATTTACCATTGAGATACTCTTGAGTTTTAAATACGACGCTCTTTCCTTGATAAGTACCTTGAATACCAAATAAATTATAATAGGGAGCTCGTGAAAGCTGACTTGAGCCCCAGTTGCTTTCCAAAATAGCTTGGGCAATCATGACCGAAGGATATAAGCCATTAGCATCTGCCACAGGTTTTGCTGATGCGGCAATACTTTCAATAAAAGCCTCTGATGAGTTAGTCGCTGCTTGAACCATTGGACTTGTCTGTTGAAGAAGAAGTTCATGTGTGGTTGTCAATGTTCCGGCAATAAGAACAGCGCCAGCAAATTTTGTGGCTGGTTTATAAAAAGCGAGTGGTTTTTTAGTTTTCTTTTTTAAATGTCTATTTTTAACTTTAACACGTGATACTGGCATAAATAATTACCTTTCTAAAGATTACAAAATATAATAAGTACTATCTTTATTCTACCACGCCTCAAGCTAAAAAAAGATGTCAATTTGGTGGCGGTTTGTAAACGTTTTTCCGTTAAGGATTCATATTTGTAAAAACTTTTTGCCTTTAATCTAAAAAATCTGATTTAAAACAAAAATATTACAATTGTGATACAAAAAACTTATATTTTGTCAAATAATAAGAAAAAGCTGAATGAAAGCAAGCGACACAAGATATTGTGTGTCATTACATAATTTATTCTATATATTGTGTCATTTGCGAGAATTTGATAGAATAGATGATGTAAATGAAGAGGATGGATATATGAAAACAGAAGTAAAATATCAAGATGTAACACTAGAAGAAATCAATGTTATAAAGCGTGATGGGCGCTCAGTAAAATTTAATAGTGAGAAAATTTTTGATGCCTTGACTAAAGCGGCTAAAAAAGTAGAACTGACAGATAAATCAGTACTCTCAGAACTTACTGACAGAGTGGTCAGTGAGATTTTTAGTCGTTTTTCTGAAAATGTCAAAATTTATGAAATCCAATCCATTGTTGAACAAGAACTTCTGGAGTCTGGCGAAACAGCACTTGCTGAAGAATATATCTCTTATCGTGCGAATCGTGATTTAGCTCGTACCAAAGCGACAGATATCAATTTCACGATTGAAAAATTAATCAATCGTGACCAAACTGTCGTTAATGAAAATGCCAATAAAGATTCTAACGTTTTCAATACTCAACGTGACTTGACTGCTGGGGCGGTTTCCAAAGCAATTGGTTTGAAACTCCTTCCCCCACATGTGGCAAATGCTCACCAAAAAGGCGATATTCATTATCATGACCTTGATTATAGCCCATTTACAACGATGGCTAACTGTTGTTTGATTGACTTTAAAAATATGTTTGAAAATGGTTTTAAACTTGGAAATGCTCAAGTTGATTCACCCAAATCCATTCAAACAGCAACTGCTCAAGCCAGTCAAATTATCGCCAATGTGGCAAGTAGCCAATACGGTGGTTGTTCATTTGACCGTGCCGATGAAGTTTTGGCCCCTTATGCCAAGTTAAACTATCAAAAACACTTAAAAGATGCTCAAAAATGGATTGATGGCGATGAAAAACGCGAAGCTTATGCTCGTGAGAAAACAGCTAAAGATATCTATGATGCAATGCAATCTTTAGAATATGAAATTAATACTTTGTTCACTTCAAATGGTCAAACACCTTTTGTAACTGTTGGTTTTGGTTTAGGAGATGATTGGTATGCGCGTGAAATTCAAAAAGCAATTTTGAAAGTACGGATTGGTGGTTTAGGTTCTGAGCACCGCACAGCCATTTTCCCTAAATTGATTTTCACACTCAAACGTGGACTTAATCTAGAAGTAGGAACACCAAACTATGACATCAAAGAACTTGCCCTTGAATGTTCAACAAAACGCATGTACCCTGATATTTTGAGCTATGATAAAATTGTTGAATTAACAGGTTCATTTAAAGCTTCAATGGGTTGTCGTTCATTCTTACAAGGTTGGAAAGATGCCAATGGGAATGAAGTGACTGCTGGACGTAATAATCTTGGAGTTGTCACAGTCAACCTGCCACGTATCGCTCTTGAAGCCGCTGGAAATAAAGAAAAATTCTGGGAAATTTTCAATGAACGTGTTGAAATTGCACATGATGCCCTTGCCTTTCGTGTGGAGCGTGCCAAAGAAGCACAACCTAAAAATGCACCAATTCTCTTTATGAATGGCGCTTTAGGCCGTCTTGATGCCGAAGGTTCAGTAGATGACTTGTACAATAATGAACGTGCAACCGTAAGTTTGGGCTATATCGGACTTTATGAAGTGGCTACCACTTTTTATGGTCCAACTTGGGAAAGTAATCCAGAAGCCAAAGCTTTTACCATTGAAATTGTCAAACGTATGCACGAAGATTGCGAAGATTGGTCTAAAGCCTCAGGCTATCACTATTCTGTTTATTCAACACCATCAGAAAGTTTAACTGACCGTTTCTGCCGAATGGACAAAGAAAAATTTGGTTCAGTGGCGGATATTACTGACAAAGACTACTATACTAACTCTTTCCATTATGATGTTCGTAAAAATCCAACGCCATTTGAAAAATTAGAGTTTGAAAAAGATTACCCTGTTTATGCTAATGGTGGATTTATTCACTACTGTGAATACCCAGTTCTTCAACAAAATCCGAAAGCACTTGAAGCCGTTTGGGACTTTGCTTACGACCGTATTGGTTATCTTGGGACAAATGCGCCAATTGACCATTGTTACGCTTGTGGTTTTGAAGGAGATTTCACTCCAACAGAACGTGGTTTCAAATGTCCACAATGTGGCAATGATGATCCTAAAACCTGTGACGTTGTAAAACGTACCTGTGGATATCTTGGAAATCCTCAAGCACGTCCAATGGTTCACGGTCGTCACAAAGAAATTTCATCGCGTGTAAAACACATGAACGGTTCTGTTGGAGCTTTGAATGATGGAAATTTGATTGATTCAGTCGAAGTTGACGAAGCAAAATCAAAATATTTTGCGGAGAAATAAGTATGAACAATCCAAAACCAGGAGAATGGAGAGCTGATGAGCTCTCACAAAATTATATTGCAGATTATAAGCCTTTTAACTTTGTTGATGGTGAGGGCGTACGTTGTTCACTTTATGTGAGTGGTTGTATGTTTCATTGCGAGGGCTGCTATAATCAAGCCACATGGTCCTTTCGTTATGGAAGACCCTATACCAAAGAGCTCGAAGATAAAATAATGGCTGATCTTGCCGAGCCTTATGTCCAAGGCTTGACCCTCCTTGGCGGGGAGCCCTTCTTGAATACGACATTTTTGATTCCGCTACTTAAACGGATTCGCCGTGAATTGCCTGACAAAGATATTTGGTCATGGACGGGTTATACATGGGAAGAGATGATGCTTGAAACAGATGATAAATTAGAAATGCTTGATTTGTTAGATGTTTTAGTTGATGGTCGTTTTGAATTATCAAAGAAAAACCTGATGTTGCAATTCCGTGGTTCATCTAATCAACGAATTATTGATGTGCCAAAATCACGCTCAAAAGGTCAAGTAGTTATTTGGGAAAAACTCAATGATGGTGAAAATAGTTTTGAGCAAATTCATAAAGAAAAATTAATTTAAAAATACTGATGGACATTCGAGCATATCCGTAAGCACTAAAGTGCCAACGGCTATCCTCTGACAGTCTTCTGTCAGTATTTTTTTAATAATTTTGTGAAATCTGACTCGTCGTCAGTAATTTGGATTTCTTTGAGCGCCGTTTTGAGGGGGCGGTGTTTTTTTGTCCCTTTTAAGTAATTTTGAGTTTCCTTAGCTTTAGCAGATTCAGATAAAGAAACTTTCTTTTGCGAGGCTGTTTTACCATTTTGGTTTTTAGTTTTCTTGATTTGACCAGTCCTTTCAAAGGACTCATCTGGAAAATTTTGCGTTAATTGTTTGATGATTGTTTCCAAACCAAAATTACTGCTAATCCAAAAGGGAGTATTAGTTGCTTTGCAGGCTTCTTTAGCAAATTGAATCGAATGATGAGCCACATTTCGATTTCTCATGATGACAAAGTCTGATTTGGCTACGAGCTGGTCAATTTCAGCCCGATTTGGTTTTTTCTTATCGAAACCAAGAAAAGTAACTCCAACCTTAGCCAAGCCCTCCCGAAAATCATGCCAATATTTTACTTCACATAGAATAAGTAGTGTTTTCATTTAAATTTCCTTATTAATAGCTCCGTCTTTACTGACAAAAGCGAATTATAGTGATTATATCACATTTTTAGTTGAAGATTTTAGCAAAGAATTATGTTAAGACTATATCAATAAAGTTAAAAAATAATAAATAAGTTAAAATAAGCTTGAAAAAGAAAGAATATCTTTATAAAATTAGGAGGAAAAGTTAAAAAGGAGATTTTATGGAAAAGTTTAAAGGGAGTTTAGGCTCGGTCGTGAGAGGACTTGGTTTTTTGTTTGTAGTCTTATTTTTGATAATGATTACATCAACAATCAATAATGTATTAGGAATAATCGTATTTTTAGGACTCTTAGGATTCACTATTTATTATTTGTTAAGTGGACGAAAAAATACAGGGAATTTTATTTCCAAAATCACTAATAAGATTCTTTGGCTTGTTACTCTTATCTTATTTGTTGCTACAACTGGAGTATTGACAGTTCATAGTAATCAAATTAATTTAAAAGAAGCTCGGACAGAGCTAACCAAGTCTGATAAAAAACTGTCAAATTTATCATCGGAATATGTTTCGATAGAAACACAAAAAGATGTTAAAGCTGAACAAAAAGATACTCATCAAATTAATCAAAGTAAAAACAATGACAAGATAAAAGCAGAGACAAAAAGACTTAACCACCTTATATCTGTTGTAAAATCTGAGCAAAAAGCAGTCGATGATATTTTGAATCAATCTGCTGAGCTTAAAAATGATGAAAATATTTTATCAGAAGATAAAGCAAGCCTTGATAAATTAGAGCAAAAAGCAAATAATTATCAGTCATTAAAGTCCTATAAAAAGGAATCTGAAAATTTATTAGAGCTAATTTCTGTTCATAATCAACGAGAAGAGCAACTGAAAACAGTTGCAACAACTTTAAAAGATAAAAATCTGTCAGCACAAGATAAAAGTCAACTAGACAAGTTAGTACTAGAGATTAAAAAAGCTAAAAAAGCTTCAGATATCGAAGATAAGATGTCTGAGATCAGTACTGCTTTAGAAACTGCTCAGTCAAATATCCAAACAAAAAACGAAGTAGATGATAAAAAAGCACAACTCAATTCGACAGTAAAAAGTGCTCAAAGTTTACTAAGTGATACATATATTTCTGCTGCAGACAAAACATTAATTCAAGAGAGCATAGATTCAGTTAATAAAGCTGAAACACTTGATGAGTTAGATAAAGCTTCGCAAAACATTATTGACAATACAAGTAAAGTTAAAGCCAATAATGAAACGGCTAAAGCAGCTGCGGACAAGAAAAAAAGAGATGACGAACAAAAAAGAATAGCAGATGAAAAAGCTGCAGCCCAAGCAGCAGAAAATCAAACAGCTGCAGCTCAAGCAAGCTCAGATTCGCAAGAAAATTCGGCAGTGGCAAGTGGAGGTTATAGCACAAATCCCGCTGGTTGGGGAGTAGCGGAAGCTGGCTATTGTTTCTATCGTCCAAGTAGTCAAAGATATTATAGTTCGGTGGCAAATCCTGGGAATTATACCTATATGACTATCAGTGAAGCTCAAGGTCTTAATGGAAGCCCAGGGCATAGTAATGGTTCGGCTCACACATGATAAATTTATCAAAAAAATAGATTTCAAAAATTTGACCTAGTAAAAATAAAGTGGTAAATTAATAATAGATGGGTATGGTGCACACCCGAAACCGTTTCAAGAAATAACTTGAATCTAATGGCGCCTACAAAGCAAAGTTTTTTTTGCCTTGTAGTCTGCCATTTTTTCTTTGGCTTACAATGGCATTAAAGGCAAAGAAAAGGAGAGTTATTATGACAGTCACAATCGAAAACATTCACGCAAGAGAAATTTTTGATTCCAGAGGAAATCCAACCGTTGAGGTAGATGTTAGATTGACAGATGGAACTTTGGGACGGGCGGCAGTTCCCTCAGGAGCATCAACAGGAGATCGTGAAGCGGTCGAACTAAGAGATGGCGGAGCGCGACTTCAAGGAAAAGGCGTTTCTAAAGCTGTTGCAAATGTTAATGGTGAAATTTATGAAGCCTTAAAAGGCCAATCACCATTCAATCAAGCAAAATTAGACCATCTGATGATTGAACTTGATGGGACAAAAAATAAGTCTCGCTTAGGTGCCAATGCAATTTTGGGTGTTTCCATGGCTATTGCTCGTGCCGCGGCTAACAGTGAAAAAATCCCACTTTATCGTTATCTTGGTGGAGTAGATTTGGAACTTCCTCAACCATTTTTCAATGTCATCAATGGCGGAGTGCACGCCGATTCAGGAATTGACGTTCAAGAATTCTTGATTACCCCTGTCAAACGTGCTAGTTTCCGTGATGGTTTAGAAAAAATCGCAAATATCTATCATACTTTGAAGAAAATTTTAGCTGATAAAGGACTAGAAACGGCCGTAGGGGACGAGGGTGGTTTTGCTCCAAAACTTGGTTCGACGGAAAATGCCATTGCTACACTTTATCAAGCAATTGAAAGAGCTGGTTATGTGCCAGGCGAAGAAATTGCGATTGCTATTGACCCAGCTTCTAGCGAATTTTATGATGACAAAGAAAAAGTCTATCATTTTGAAGGTCAAAAGCTCACTTCAGCAGAATTGTTGACCTACTATGAGGGGTTAGTTGAAAAATATCCTGCCCTAATCTCTATTGAAGATGGATTTTCGGAACATGATTGGGCTGGTTTTGCGGCTCAAACGAAAGTTCAAGGTCAAAAAATTCAATTGGTTGGTGATGATATTTTTGTCACAAATCCCGAAATCTTCAAAGAAGGGATTCAAAAAGGTGTAGCAAATGCTATTTTGATTAAACTAAATCAAATCGGGACAGTGACCGAAGCGATTGAAGCGATTAGTTTGGCCAGAAAAGCAGGTTATAAGACCATGATTTCTCATCGTTCAGGTGAAACGGTTGATAGTTTTATTGCTGACTTTGCTGTAGCCATGCACGCTGGACAAATAAAAACAGGTTCAATGGCGAGAAGCGAGCGGGTTGAAAAATATAATCAATTTTTGCGTATTGAAGAAGAATTATTAGGACTAGAAGTTACCAAATAGAAGTTGAAAAATTACTCGGCAAAAAACCTTATATCTGATGATATAAGGTTTTTTTATATACGAAGTCATGTCGAAGTAAACTACTATATTAGAAGAGTTGTTTAAGGTAAAACTGATACACTGCCAGAAGTCAAAGCAACATCATTTGCATCATAGAGAGTTACTAAAACAACTGATTTATCTGTGATACCATAAGTTGATGTGAAGATTGAGAAGTTTCCATTTCCAGGTGTAATCTTCATTGAAGCTTTTTTATTACCGTCCACTGTCACACCAATTCTTGCTACTTTAGATCCAGTGTAAGTTCCTGTAATGTATTGGTCTTTGCTGGCTGAAAAATTATCAATATGAGTGATTGCATTTGGGATAGGAGCTTGTACAACTACTTGAGTAATAGGGCTTGTGTCTTTACCATCTGTTTCTACTACATTAAGAATTGCATAGGCAGGTTGAGAAGAATTGAGAGTAATAGAATATTTACCTGCTGAGTCAACAGAACCGCGTCCGATTTCCTGTCCAGAAGAATCAGTAACAATAATAGTATTACCAGGAGTATGTCCAGTACCAGTTACTACTACATCACCTTCATGGATAGGATCTACTTTTGGCGCAGGAATTTCAGAGACTTTATGTTTAACGACTGTTGTTGCTGCAACACTCATACCTACACCAGTGTCTTGGCGGACTTCAATAGTTACATTCTCATTTTGTTTAGGAGAAATTGTAACATGATAAATACCATTTGTTCCTACAGTACCAGTGCCGATAACTTTACCACCAGCTTTAATCTCGATTGTTGCTCCTGGTACACCAGTTCCCACAATTTCTGTATCTGTATCATAAACATCTTCGATTGTTGGGACCTGTTGAAGTAGGTCGTAGCCAGGGTCAAGGGCATGTGTATTTAAAGAAGTAGCAGTGTTATCATCAGCAATATTAGTGTAATCATGGTCTGTTACTACCGCACCATTGAAACTATAGTGTGTGCCGTTAACTGCATCTGCGATACGAATTCCTGTCTGTGTGACAAAATCTCCGAGGTCAAGTGAAACGTTAACATTGAAGTGGAGGCCATTAGCAACTCCCCAAGTAGCAGGTGGGTTAGTGAATCGAACGATGGTATTGCCGTCATTGTCAACGCCCATACGAATATCAGACGTTTGATATTTATATGGGTTTGCACCCCATCCAGGACCATCATAAGTTCCGCTGAAATAAGTAATGAAGCTTGGGTCTTGAGCGGCCTTGTCTAATTCACTAGGAAGGACAAGAACGAATTCAGTTTCCTGGTTCCATCCAATTGATCCAAGTGGGAAACTTCCAGAGTAAGTGAAATCAAGTTGACCTGTGGTAACTGTATTGCCAGAAGTGAGGTGTAAACCATTGGAACCAGTACCATCAATAAGGACTTGACCTCTTGAAGTAGTAGAAAGTGGATTAACATCTGTTGAGACAATACCATCTTGTGCTTGAACATTCATATTTGTGTCTGCACTTGCTGAGTTAGCGAAAAGTATTGCCGAACTTAGTAGTCCGATAGTAGCCATTGGTACAAAAATCTTTTTATTCATTCTTATTCTCCTTTTTTTAAAAAACTTTTTTTGCGATTGGGACTATGAGCGCATCCTGAGTTCAGTCCAGTAACATTAAAATCCTTTCTTTTTTCTAATGGGGCGCTTCAACTGTTGTTTACAAGATTAATTGTATTATAAAAACGTTTTCTAGTCAAGAGAAAAATGAAATTAATTAATTAAAATCTAATGAAAGTCTAATAAAATAAGTTTTCGGTAAAGTTTCAAACCAGTAAAAAAAAGGAAAATCAATCCATAAGGTCTTTTTTTGAGAATAAATTCACAAAAAAAGACCTTTTTCCATACAAAAAAGCCTCATTTTTGAAAAATTCTTCCTATTTCTTGGATTTTGCAATCTTAAAATATAAATCTGAAAGTAAAAATATTGATTAGTAAAAATAATATTGGCTGATTTATAGGCTAAAAACCTAATTTTTAAGCATAATAATCGAAAGCTTTAATTATTTCAGGGATTATTTATAAGAAAAAACATTTAATAGGTAGAAAATCTATTTTTTTAATAGAAAAAAAGCTCTGTAATCTATTGACAGAGCTTTTCGGAAAAATTTTTAAGGAGAAGAGGGGATTCGAACCCCCGATACGCTTGTGACGTATACACACTTTCCAGGCGTGCTCCTTCGACCACTCGGACACTTCTCCAACTTCCTTAACATTATAGCAAAAAAGCTCAGACTTTAGCAAAGATTTTTAAATGACACTTTATTTACTGATAATCGGGTTAATTTTTAGTAGAAATATAAAACTAAATGGTTAAAAGTCTTTAAAATTTGGTATAATAAGGGCTATGAATAAAATTCTCGAAGTGGAAAATTTAGTTTTTAAATATGAAAAAGAAAGCGATGTAAATCAGCTTAATGGTGTCTCCTTTTCGATTACAAAAGGGGAGTGGGTTTCGATTATCGGGCAAAATGGTTCGGGAAAATCGACGACTGCACGACTGATTGATGGACTTTTTGAAGAATTTGAAGGAGTTGTCAAGATTGACGGTGAAAGATTAACAGCTGAAAATGTCTGGAATCTACGTCGAAAGATTGGGATGGTTTTTCAGAATCCTGATAACCAATTTGTTGGGGCAACGGTTGAGGACGATGTTGCTTTTGGCATGGAAAATCAAGGAATTCCCCGTGAAGAGATGATTAAGCGAGTTGATGAGGCTTTGCTTGCTGTCAATATGCTTGATTTTAAGACACGTGAGCCGGCAAGACTTTCTGGTGGACAAAAGCAGAGGGTAGCCGTAGCTGGAATTATTGCTTTGCGTCCTGAAATTATTATTCTTGATGAGTCAACCTCAATGCTTGATCCGACAGGACGAAGCGAAATTATGCGCGTGATTCATGAGATTAAAGATAAGTATAATTTGACGGTTTTATCTATCACTCATGACCTTGATGAAGCAGCTAGTTCTGACCGAATTCTGGTCATGCGAGCCGGTGAAATCATTAAAGAAGCCGCGCCATCTGAACTCTTTGCGACTAGCGAGGATATGGTTGAGATTGGACTTGATGTGCCCTTTTCTTCAAATCTAATGAAAGATTTGCGCACAAATGGTTTTGATTTACCTGAAAAATATTTGTCAGAAGATGAATTAGTAGAGCTTTTAGCTGATAAATTGGGCTAGATTTACTGACAGATTTTTCTGTCAGTTCAAGGCGATTAAGATTAGCATTGAATCGGCAAATCAAGGAAATTCTAGTCTGTTAGAATTTCTGTCAGTTCAAGGCGATTAAGATTAGCATTGAATCGGCAAAATAAGTAAATTCTAGTCCTTTAGAATTTCTGTCAGTAAAATGGATATTATTGGATTTGAGAAAAAAGAAAAATGATTAAATTTGAAAAAGTAAATTATACTTATCAACCCAACAGCCCTTTTGCCAGTCGTGCCCTTTTTGATATTGATTTAGAAGTCAAAAAAGGAAGTTACACGGCTTTAATTGGGCACACAGGTTCTGGGAAATCAACCTTGTTGCAACATCTCAATGGTTTGTTGCAACCGACTGAGGGTAAAGTGACCGTTGGAGATATTGTTGTAAGTTCAACAAGTAAACAAAAAGAGATTAAACCTGTTCGCAAAAAAGTAGGGGTTGTTTTTCAATTTCCTGAAAGTCAACTTTTTGAGGAAACAGTCTTAAAAGATGTGGCTTTTGGCCCACAAAACTTTGGAATTCCTAAAGAAAAAGCTGAAAAAATCGCTGCTGAAAAGCTTGAAATGGTTGGACTTGCTGATGAATTTTGGGAAAAATCTCCTTTTGAACTTTCAGGAGGTCAAATGCGCCGCGTTGCCATTGCCGGAATTCTTGCAATGGAACCAGAAGTTTTAGTGCTTGATGAACCAACCGCAGGGCTTGACCCGAAAGCTAGAATCGAAATGATGCAACTTTTTGAAAGTATTCATCAATCAGGACAAACAGTTGTCTTAGTCACTCATTTAATGGATGATGTGGCTGATTATGCTGACTATGTTTATCTTCTTGAAAAAGGGCATATCATTAGCTGTGGTACTCCGTCAGACGTTTTTCAAGAGGTTGATTTTTTGAAAGCACATGAATTGGGCGTGCCAAAGGCAACGCATTTTGCTGACCAACTTCAAAAAACAGGAGCGGTCACCTTTGAAAAATTACCCATCACACGAGCTGAGCTTGTTACTTTACTGACAAGTCTGTCAGTAAATTCAGGAGGTGAAAACTGATGCAAAATATGCTGATGGGACGTTACATTCCAGGTGACAGTATCATTCACCGGATGGACCCGCGTTCAAAACTTTTAGTCATGATTGCTTTTGTCGTCATTATCTTTTTGGCTCATGATTGGTTAGGCTATCTTCTTTTAGTGCTTTACACTTTGGCCGGTGTCTTACTATCAAATATTTCAGTCTCTTACTTTTTAAGAGGCCTGCGGCCAATGATTGGTTTAATTCTGTTCACAGTCATTTTCCAAATGCTTTTTACCAACGGTCAACATGTCATTTTTAGCTTATGGTTTATCAAGATTTCGACAGAATCTTTGATTAATGCGGTTTATATTTTCTTCCGTTTTGTTTTAATTATCTTTATGTCAACGATTTTGACCTTAACTACACCACCATTGACCTTAGCTGATGGAATTGAAAAAGGCTTGGGTCCATTGAAAAAAATCAAAGTTCCAGTTCATGAATTAGGTTTGATGCTATCTATATCATTACGTTTTATTCCAACATTAATGGATGACACAACAATGATTATGAATGCTCAAAAAGCCAGAGGAATGGATTTTGGCGAAGGAAATCTGCTGAAAAAAATTAAATCAGTCATTCCAATTTTGATTCCACTTTTCGTCAGCTCATTTCGTCGTGCCGATGATTTAGCTGTAGCCATGGAAAGTCGCGGTTATCAAGGTGGCGATGGGCGGACAAAATATCGTCAGCTCAAATGGCAAAGTCGTGACAGTCTACTGGTCGTAAGTATTATTATCATGACCATTTTACTTATTCTATGGTCAAAAGTTTCCTAGAAAAAGTTCAAAGGAGAAAAAATGATAACTTTAAACGTAAATAGTCTAGAAAATGCCGAAATTTTTTGGAAAGAACTAGGTTTAGAAGAGGAAATAGCCCTCAATGAAACCTATGACCCAGCTCCAGAAACCTTGGCAATTTCAGTAGAAACAATCGATGAAATCCATGACAAAATCATCGAACTCGGACTGACACTAAGTCCAATTACCAAAAGCGCTGACGGAAGATATCTGTTTTCCTTTATCGCTCCAGAAGGTAACACCATTATCATCATTGGTGAGTGGGTCGAAAGACCTTATACAGGAGAGATGCGGACAGAATTTTTTGAAAATATGAAAGACGTCCTACCGCTTGCGCCTGTACGCTTGTCAGAGCTGACAGAAGGCCAGTTTGTCCTCTTTGGGCGTGTCACTTGCCCTTGGACGAGAAGATTTGTCAAACAGCTCCCTGAGTATGCTGACAAAACGATTTACTATATCGATACAGAAAACACAGACATACATCCTGAGTTGCAAGCCATTCGCAAAGCCCACGAAATTAACACTGTACCCACATTTATGAAACGAAGTGCTGACGGAACTTTCGTCAAATTTGACGAGAAAACAGAAAGACTGTCAGACTTTATCAGTCAGTAACACACAAAATCAGAGCAATCTGATTTTTTTATTACTACTATAAAAACGCTTACTTTTCCGCTGATACACTACATGTATCAGGTTTTGACAATCCTGTCAAAACCAATACTTAAGGAGCTTTTTATGAAAATAATAAAAAATCGCAGAAATTTTATTCTCATCAGCCTGATCGCCCTTTTTTGGCTGACATTTAGTCTTGCGTTACCTTTTCGCCTTGTCGGCGATGATCCGCATTATTTCACAGCCTTACATGATTTTCATGGCAATTTGATTTCATATCTCGTCAACGATTATAAAACTTGGTCATCACGAATGATAGGCGACGCTCTTAATGTCCTTCTGGTTCATCATGTCAGACTCTGGCAAATCCTTGAAGCATTTGCCTTTACGATAATTTCTGTCCTACCAGCTTATTTTTTCAAAAACTCATCTAAAAATCGTGCAAAATTCCTTTTGATTTCATTTACTTTATCTTTTCTTTTTCCCATCGGTCTGATTTATCGCGCGGGTTATGTAGCCACAACTGTTCACTATCTCTTTCCTTTCGCTTGTCTCCTTTTAGCTATTTTTCCTTTTATTCAAAGACTCAATGAAAAGCAAAATCCAATTTTTCTATGGATAATTAGTTTACTATCATTTATTTATGCCATTTTAGAACAACAAACCCTCGTAATATTAGGGATTTTCCTCACTTCACTTATTATTTATCTACTTATTGAAAAAAAGCAAATTCGTTTGCCTCTCACTTACCTTGTTTTTGCCCTTCTTTCTCTTATTTTCAATCTCACTGCCCCGGGAAATCACTTACGGACAATCAGTGAAACAAAAGCATATTTTCCAAATTTTGGTCAACTTTCCCTCTTTACAAAAGCCAATATGGGATTTGCTTCGCTCACATCATCTCTCTTCACAAATACTTATTTGCTCCCTCTTATTTTCTTGCTGACAGTCTTTGTTTTACTCATTAAACAAGGAAAAATTTATAAATCACTGATTCTTTTACCGCCAATTATCTTTAGTGTAATTATCGGCTTTGACGCGTCCAGCTTACAAGACCTTATCGCCTCAAAGTTAGACCTAGCAACAAATGCAGGAGCGATTACTCGCCTCCTTCTGACTTTTCTCAATATGAATAAAGTCAATAATACAGGCAATCCTGTGATTACCAGTAGTTTGGCAGATATCCTATTTTTACTTCTCATCATCTGCCTATTTTTAGCGATATATTGGCTTTTCGATAGTAATTTCAAGAAATCTTTACTTACTTTTCTTGTTTTACTGACAGGATTTTTAAGCAGATTTATGATGGGATTTTTCCCTTCAGTCTGGGCGTCAGGCGCACGAACAGCAACATTTTTACTTTATAGTTTTATGTTTGCACTCCTTATCATCCTTTATCAACTCAACAAAGACAAAAACCTCGAATAGAACTTTTTTTCCGAACAATGCTATAATATTCTAAAAGAAGTTCCGAGGAGAAAAATATGACCCAAGCACAAAAATTATCCGCCCAAGAAATTATTCAATTTATCGGCAATGCCGAGAAAAAAACAGGTGTCAAAGTCACTTTGTCAGGAATGCCAAGTTTTAAGTCAGCCGGTTTTCTTGCGGAAAACGGTCGACCAAACTTTAAGGCGCTTGCCAATAAAGGCATTCAAGTTTTGGGCGATTTTCACACCCATTACAGTCTTAAAATCATCATTGGCGATTGGCAAGCCGTGCGTCCCTTGCTTGAAGGATTGACTGAGAATAAAGATTATACCATTGAATTTGAAGGCAGAAATTCAGCCGTGCCACTCCTTGATACAAGAGCTATCAATGCTCGAATCGAGCCGGGTGCGATTATCCGTGACCAAGTGACGATTGGCGATAATGCGGTCATCATGATGGGCGCTATCATCAACATCGGAGCTGAGATTGGCGAAGGGACGATGATTGATATGGGTGCTGTTCTAGGTGGTCGGGCAACTGTTGGGAAAAACTCTCATATTGGTGCTGGTGCTGTGCTTGCGGGTGTCATTGAGCCAGCAAGTGCCGAACCAGTTCGTGTGGGCGACAATGTCCTTGTTGGGGCAAATGCCGTTGTCATTGAAGGTGTTCAAGTTGGCTCAGGCTCAGTCGTTGCTGCAGGCGCGATTGTCACTCAAGACGTCCCAGAAAACGTTGTGGTTGCTGGTGTCCCTGCTCGAATCATCAAAGAAATTGATGAAAAAACAGCACAAAAAACTGCTTTAGAAGATGCCCTTAGAAATTTGTAAATTACAGGAAATAGATAATTTCTGAACTTTTGTTACTTTTAACAAAAGTTTTTTTGATAAAAGTAGGAATTCACAGGAAAAAAAGAGTAAAATAAATAAAAAAACTTTTGAAATTTAGCTTAGTAATGAGGACAAATATGATAAATTTAATCGAAATCCGGCGCCAACTTCACCAAATTCCCGAAATTGGACTTGAAGAACATAAAACTCAAAAATATTTATTGACGATCATTCATCAAATTATTCAAAATAAATCTTTTATTCAAGTTGAAACTTGGCAAACTGGTATTTTGGTATATTTGAAAGGGAGTCAAGGCCAAAAAACAATTGGCTGGCGCACAGATATTGACGGACTTCCTGTTGAAGAATTGACTAATTTACCATTTGCTAGTAAAAATGGACGAATGCATGCTTGTGGACATGATATTCACATGACTGTTGCTCTTGGTTTACTTGAAAAATTGAGTGAAAGTCAGCCTAAGAATAATCTTCTTTTTCTTTTTCAACCTGCGGAGGAAAATGAAGCAGGGGGAAAACTGATGTATGATGGTGGAGCCTTTAAGAATTGGCTTCCTGATGAATTTTACGGATTACATGTTAGACCTGACTTAAAAGTAGGAGATATTGCCACTAATGAACAGACTCTTTTTGCTGGAACTTGTGAAGTTGAGTTGACTTTCGTTGGGACAGGAGGACATGCTGCTTTTCCGCATACGGCAAATGATGCACTCGTTGCTGCCGCTTATTTCGTCACTCAAGTTCAGACGATTGTGAGCCGTAATGTTGACCCCTTAGATTCAGCAGTGGTGACATTCGGAAAAATGGAGGCCGGAACAACCAATAATATTATTGCTGAACGTGCCTTTTTGCATGGGACCATTCGGAGTTTGACCCAAGAAGTCAATGAATTGACTCAAAAACGTTTGACCGAACTTGCCAAGGGTGTTGCTCAATCTTTTGATATGACCATTGATTTAAAACTCAAACAAGGAGGTTATCTTCCTGTTGAAAATAATCCTAAACTGGCAAAAGAACTCATGGATTTTTTTAGAAATGAAACAAAAGCAAATCTGATTGATATTGCACCGGCAATGACTGGTGAAGATTTTGGTTATCTGTTGAGTAAGATTCCTGGGGTCATGTTTTGGCTTGGGATTAACAGTGAAGCTCCTTTACATTCTCAAAAAATGCAAGCTGATGAAGGAGTGCTTGATTTTGCTGTAGAAGCCATTGGCCAATTTTTAGATTTTAAAGCAAATAGGAACTAATAATATCTGATTTTTTCATAAAAAAATAAATTAACAACTTTAATATTGAATAGGGATATGTTATTATAGAAAGATAGAAGTTAAAATAACATTTTTGTATTAATGGTGTTACAAAGAGAACTTTTTTGAAATATATAGGAGTTTTTAAGAAGAAAAATGAGTCAAAAAAGAAGTGCAAGATCAAAGAGTTCAAAAAAGGCCTTTTGGAAACTGACGTTGATTATGGGAGCCCTGCTGATTGTTGTCGCTGGAATCGGGACATATTATTACGATCAAGGAGTTCGTAAGCAGAATATTGCTTATGAAAAGCAGGTAAATGAAGCAAAAGAAGCCAAAGATAAAGCCTATAATTCCAGAAAAACAAGCGACATTAATGAAGCAAAAAAACTAATTGTTAAGCTCCATGAGAAAGATAAAAGTAGTCTAAATCAATCAATTACTCAACTTTTGGCATATTTGACAGATATTGATAAAGTGAGTCAACTGGTTGCTAAAGAGCATCAAAATATCACCGAAGATACGATAAAAGAAGCAGAGCAAGCTCTTGAACTTTTAAATGCTTCTTATGAAAAAACAGATAAAGAAAAATTTGCTCAACAAATCGCCGCTGATAAGCAAGTTCTTATTGAACGACAAAAAGAGGCTGAACGAATTGCTGATGAAAAAAATAAATTAGCAAATCAAAAATTGATTGCTTTGACTTTTGATGATGGTCCAAACCCGACTACCACTCCTCAGTTACTAAAAACATTGAGTGCTGCAAAAGTTCCCGCTACCTTTTTTGCTTTGGGTAAAGAGGCTCAGCAGTATCCCGATATTATTAAAGAGGAATCTGACTTAGGAAATGAAGTCGCTTCACATACTTGGGATCATAAAGATTTGGTGACTTTGTCACCGGCTCAACAAAAACAAGAAATTGAAAGTGCCAATCAATTAATCAATAAGATTACAGGGAAAAATGTCACGCTCTTTAGACCTCCGTACGGAAGTTACAATAATTCTGTATTGTGCCAAACTGATTTAACGGCGGTCAATTGGTCAGTGGATACTAATGACTGGCGTTATCGTACAAGCGCACCGGTCGTTCAAAATGTAGCGACTTATGCTCATGATGGTGCGATTATTTTGATGCATGATATTCATCAGTGGTCAGTAGATGCCGTACCACAAATTATTCAAAATTTGAAAGCACAAGGATATACTTTTGTGACTGTCAGTACTTTATTGGATATTCGGAATGGGGGCGCAAAAGCACAACAAGTGTATTTTGGCAGATAAATTGATAAAGGAATAGTATTTTATCTATTCCTTTTTTTACTGACAAAAACCTAATTTATTTTAAATTTTGCATGTAATGAGTTTATTCTTGACAACTTTTGGGAAACTTGGTATACTAATATAGTCGTTTAAGAGAAACGCAGGCGTGGCTCAACTGGATAGAGTACCTGACTACGAATCAGGCGGTTGTAGGTTCGAATCCTACCGCTTGCATAAATAAAATATGACGAAAGTCATTTTTTTATTTGAAAGCTGATCTCTCCTACAAAATGTGAGAAGTATCGGTAAGGATTTAGAAATTATAAAATAATATTTGGGACTTCGCGACAAGCGCGAAGAACTGAATTGCTAAACGCTAAAGCGTCAAGCACTTCATGTCCGGGAAGTAGCTCAGCTTGGTAGAGTACTTGGTTTGGGACCAAGGTGTCGCAGGTTCGAATCCTGTCTTCCCGATTACCGACTAACCCTAACTCATCTTTCGTGGATGAGTTTTTTTGATACCAAAATTAGCTAAACTTCCATAATTCTTGAAAGTGTTATCAAGATATGATAAAATTCAAGTGATAATGTGAGTTGAGAAAATCTCTAAAAGCGAGCATTAAATGAAAGGAGCCATCATGGCATATAAATCACATAAATTTGGTAAACGTAACGGGAAAAAACACTTTAACGCGGTAGGTGTAAGAACTGCACCAAAACCAGAAGCTAAAAAAGAAGAAAAATAATTAATTTTATCTTTCCAAATTCTTGACTCATCTATTGAAGATGGGTTTTTTTGATTCCAAAAATCGCTGATATACTATGTATATCAGGTCTTGACATTCTGTCAAGACCAATACTAAGGAGCGATGATGGAAGAAAATAAAAACTTATTTAAGAGAAAAATTTTTCCACTTTTAATAATCACTTGTGCGATTACATTGACCTATTTTCCTTATTTTAAGAATACATTTGGTATTGATACGAGTACGATGATAAAAAGTCAAGGACAGATGTTAAGTGGCTATTTGTCGCAAGGACGTTTTGGAATGGTCTGGATTTTTGAACTTTTGATTCATCGTTATAATAATCAAATTGTTCCGTTTATTGTTATCCCACTTCTTGTTGGTGCTGGGATTTATCTTTATTTCACTTTAAAGAAGTATGATAAAGAGTCATCGGATTTTGCGGCTAGTTTATTTGCGATTGTTTTTATCTGCAATCCAGTGGTTTATGCCCAACTTTATTTTAAAATGCAAGCAATTCAGATTGTAATAGGGGTATTTTGTGTACTTTTGGGAATAAATTTGAGCTTATCAAGACTTAGAACTTCAGTTAAAATTATTGGTTCTGGCTTATTATTTGCTTTTTCATTTTTGATTTATCAAGTTTTTGTCTTCTTTATTTTTTCAATGATTTTATTTTGTTTTTACGTTTTTAGAGATAAACGTCAGCAAATTTTGCAAGTCATGGTGCCTAGTTGGCTTGTTGCAAGTCTTATATATTTCCTAAGTTATTTTCTAGCTTCATTTATGATTCACTATTCTTCTTATGGAAATGAAACTTATATGATGTGGAATAAATTACCTGAACTGGGAAATTTGCAAAAGATAGGCGCTTTATTTATTGCACTATTTGCCTTAGCCTATCTGTTTTTATTGATAATTACTATAAGAAGATTTAGAGCAAAAAAAGAAATCGATGTCTTATTATTGATACTGTTGATTGGGTCAATAATGACATTTAACATGGCTTTTGGTAATTTACGGCCTGCTCCTCGTGTTTATTTTGGAACATTTTCGACGGTCTTTTCTGGAATATTATACTTGGGAATTAGAAAAGGAAATGGTCTGAAATATCTTTTTTTGCTGATTATTTTATTTTCTATGTTTTTTACTTTTAGCCTTTCTCATAAGGCTAACTTATCTTATGAAAATGACCAGATTTTGACGGAAAACGTTATGAAATATGCTCGAGAGCATAATATATTGGAAAATGGAACTAATCTTGTCTTTATTGGAAATTTACAAACAGGAAATCAGGGAATGCTTAATAAATTTCAAGATATTTTTATTACAGGTGCTACGAGGGTATCATTTTTCCAATTTGACCCACCTTTGACGTCTTTAAGACCTTATGATTTTATGGAAATTAAAGGCTATCATTTCAAAATTCCTACCCCAAAATTGAGAGCAAATCTTAGTCTGAAATATGAACATTTGCCAAATTATCCGAGCAAAAAATCAATGTTTTGGGATAAAGGAGAAAATGCGCTTCTTGTGAAGCTTTCTAATTGAGCTTTTCTTGACAAAATAAGGATTTTTGGTATAATAGAAAAGTTGAATATAGCAGTCAGCTAGAAAGCTCGTCAACATTTTGCTGTTATGTCAAGGAAGATAAGTCATTATGTTCCTTGTGTCAAGTAACTGAAGCTATAAGCGAAGGCAAAATGAACGAATTCGAGGCTGTCAATATTCTTCAAATAAAATATTTGGAGGACATAAATTATGTCACGTTATACTGGTCCATCATGGAAACAATCACGCCGTTACGGAATCTCACTTACTGGTTCTGGTAAAGAAATCGCACGTCGTAACTACGTACCTGGACAACACGGTCCAAACAACCGTTCAAAACTTTCTGAATACGGTCTTCAATTGGCTGAAAAACAAAAACTCCGTTTTACTTACGGCCTTTCTGAACGTCAATTCCGTAACTTGTACGTTGCTGCAACTAAAGTTAAAGAAGGAACTGTTGGTTACAACTTCATGACTTTGCTTGAACAACGTCTTGATAACGTTGTTTACCGTCTTGGTCTTGCGACTACTCGTCGTCAAGCACGTCAATTCGTAAACCACGGTCACATCCTTGTTGATGGAAAACGCGTTGATATCCCATCATTCCGCGTACAACCTGGTCAAGTGATTTCAGTTCGCGAAAAATCTATGAAAGTTCCTGCAATCCTTGAAGCTGTTGAAGCTACTAAAGGTCGCGCTAACTTCGTATCATTTGATGCTGACAAACTTGAAGGAACTCTTGTTCGTCTTCCTGAACGTGATGAAATCAACCCAGAAATCAACGATGCTCTTATCGTCGAATTCTACAACAAAATGATGTAATTTCTTATAAGCATTTTGAAATCGCTCCTATTTGGGAGCGATTTTTTCATCATTTTTTTGGTAAAATAGAGATAAGCGTTGTGATTAAGAATTGCTGACAAAAAAACTAGTTAAGGATTATTTCTAAGTGGAAAATGTTAAAAAAATTGCTGAATTATTGAATATCAAAAATTCACAAGTTGAAAAAGTATTAGAATTGACGGCTGAGGGGAACACGGTTCCTTTTATTGCTCGTTATCGTAAGGAAGCAACAGGTTCACTTGACGAAGTTGAAATCAAAAAAATTATTGATGAAGATAATTTGCTGACCAAACTTTCAGAACGTAAAACGGCTGTTTTGTCAAAAATTGAGGAGCTTGGCAAGTTAACTGATTCGCTTAAAACACAAATTTTGGCTGCTGAAAAACTGACAGAAGTTGAAGATTTATATTTGCCTTACAAAGAAAAACGACGGACCAAAGCAACGATTGCTAAGGAAAATGGTCTTTTTCCATTGGCACAATTAATTGTAAAAAATTCAGCGAATCTTGAAGAAGAAGCTGAAAAATTTGTCAATGAGAATTTTACAAGTCCTCAAAAAGCTTTGGAAGGTGCCGTGGATATCTTGTCAGAAGCGATTTCTGAAGATGCTCGTTTGCGCTCTTGGTTGACTGGTGAAATTAAAAACAATAGTCTACTGACAAGTAGTTTGAAAAAAGATGCTGCTGATGAAAAACAAGTTTTTCAAATGTATTATGAATTTTCAGAAAAAGTTTCAGAATTACCAAATTATCGTGTATTGGCTTTAAACCGTGGTGAAAAATTGGGGATTCTGTCAGTAAAATTTGAAAATAACGAAGACAAAATTTTACGTTATTTTGCCGCCCGTTTTGCTGCTCAAAATAATCCAATGATGCAAGTGGCCATTAAAGATGCCGTCAAGAAAAAATTGATTCCTGCGATGGAACGAAGTATTCGAGGCGAGCTGACAGAAAAAGCTGAAGCATCTGCTATTGAAGTTTTTGGCGAAAATTTGAAAAATCTTTTATTGGTTGCACCGCTTAAAGGCCGTGTAGTCATGGGATTTGACCCTGCTTACCGTACTGGAGCAAAGCTTGCTATTGTTGATGAAACAGGTAAATTATTGATGACAACCGTCATTTATCCTGTCAAACCAGCAAATGCTGGGCAAATTGCTCAGGCGAAAAAAGATTTAGCAAAATTCATTCGAGAATATGGTGTGAATATGATTGCGATTGGGAATGGAACTGCCAGTCGCGAATCTGAAAGTTTTGTTGCAGAAGTTCTCAAAGAAAATAATTTTTCTGATGTTTATTATGTGATTGTCAGTGAATCTGGAGCCTCTGTTTATTCAGCGAGCGAGTTGGCACGTGAAGAATTTCCAGAATTGACTGTTGAAAAACGTTCAGCGATTTCAATTGCACGTCGGTTGCAAGATCCCTTAGCTGAACTTGTAAAAATTGAACCAAAAGCCATCGGTGTGGGTCAATATCAACATGATGTTTCTGAGAAAAAATTGACAGAAAATCTTGATTTTGTTGTTGAAACAGTCGTTAATCAGGTCGGTGTAAATGTCAATACAGCTAGTCCTAGCCTGCTTTCACACGTTGCGGGCCTTAATAAAAGTTTGGCCCAAAATGTGGTCAAATATCGTGAAGAAAATGGGGCGCTTAAGACAAGAAACGAACTTAAAAAAGTCCCGCGTTTGGGAGCTAAGGCATTTGAACAAGCGGCAGGTTTCCTAAGAATTCCAGAAGGAAAAAATTTCCTTGATAATACAGGGGTTCACCCAGAATCTTATAAAGTGACTGAGCAACTTTTGGCTGAAATTGCTGCTGGACCTGCTGTCAGTAATGAAGAATTACTGACCAAACTTTCGTCAGTAAATATTCCTGAAATGGCTGAAAAACTTGGTCTTGGTCAGGAAACATTGACCGATATTATTAATGATTTGCAAAAACCTGGTCGTGATTTGCGTGATAGCTTTGATGCACCGATTCTTCGTCAAGATGTCTTGTCTGCTGGAGATTTACAAATTGGTCAGCAACTTGAAGGCGTGGTTCGTAATGTTGTTGATTTTGGTGCCTTTATTGATATCGGAATTAAAAATGACGGCTTGGCACACGTTTCTGATTTGAGCAAATCATTTGTCAAAAATCCAAGTGATGTGGTCGCTGTTGGACAAATTGTAACGGTTTGGGTCAAATCTCTTGATTTACAAAGAGGAAAAATTAATTTGACCCTAGTGAATCCTCGCGAAAAAGATTAATTCTGTCAGAAAATTTTTCTGATTTCAGTTCCGTTAGATGAAACTCTAATCCAAATTTACTGATAGAGAGAATTGATAAGAAGCGAAAAAAATACTGACAACCTTCTTAGATTGTTTTGCCAAGGAGAAGATGTGCTTACAAATCAAGAATTGACGAAAAAGGTAAGAGAAATTTCTTTAAACTATTTTAAGCGTCCATTTGAACATGAAGCAAAGTGGAATCAGCGTTTACGAACTACTGGTGGTCGCTTTTTTCCAAAAGATTTACATCTTGATTTTAACCCTAAAATGGCCGAACTGGAGGATTTTGAAGGAGTAGTTCTACATGAATTAACTCATTACCACCTCTATCGCACAAAAAGGGGTTATAAGCATCAAGATGCTGACTTTAAAAGATTACTTGCGCAAGTTGGTGGCCTTCGTTATGCACCAGCAGTAGAGGAAAGAAAAGTAAAATATGATTATGTCTGTCAAAATTGCGGACAAAACTATCCCAGACAAAGAAAAATTGATACAAAAAAGTATCGTTGTGGAAAATGTCGTGGTCAGTTGAAAATAAAAACAAGCAGAATTTAACAATTCTGTTTGTTTTTTATTAATTATTAAGAGATTTATCCACATTTTCTTCACTTTTTCCCCAAATGCTGTGAATAAGTACCGTGAAATTGGGGATAAATTCCCAAAAAAGGGTTAATTGAGCCAAAGAAATCTTATCCACAACTTGTATTGAAAAGAATAGAGATGAGGATTGATTTTTTTGACAAAAAAGCGTAGAATAGTAAAAATACATTTTTGAAAGAAATATTCGAGCTTTTGGGCTCGAAATCTTTTATATCATGCTCTAAAAATTGGACGAAAAAGAAAAGGGAGATACTCGTGCTTAAATCAGAAATTATTGCTCAAATGCCAAAAGTTGAACTTCACTGCCATTTAGATGGCTCGCTAAGCTTGTCTTGTATCAAAGAACTCGCTAAAAATGCCGGCGTGAATATAACGATGACCGATGAGGAGATTTTGGAAAAGGCACAAGCCCCAGAAAATACCAAAAATTTACTGGAATATCTAAAACGTTTTGATTTTGTTCTGCCTCTTTTACAAAGCTATACAAATCTTGAATTGGCGGCCTATGATGTTGTTAAACAGGCAGCTGATGATCATATCAAATATATTGAGATTCGCTTTGCTCCAAGTCAACATTTATTAGAAAATCTAAGTCTAGAAGAAGCGGTGGAAGCCGTTATAGCTGGTCTTTCTCGTGCCGAAAATGATTTTGATATAAGAGCTAATGCACTCATTTGTGGATTAAAACAAGAACCAATTCAAAAGTTACAAAAACTTCTGCCTCTTTTTGCTAAAATTCCTGATGAACACCTTGTCGGATTTGATATGGCAGGAGATGAATTGAATTATCCACAAGAAAAATTTGTTGATTTGATTCATGATTTAAAAATTAATGGTGTAAATGTGACACTTCATGCTGGAGAATGTCCAGCATGTGAGCAAAATATTTTAGATTCAATCGCCATGGGGGCAAGTCGGATTGGTCATGGGATTATGACCAAAAATCTATCCAAAGCCGAACAAGAAATGATGATTGAAAAACAAATTGTTTTAGAGATGGCGCCTACGAGTAATTTTCAAACAAAAGCTGTGACGGAGCTTGCACAATATCCTTTTAAGGAACTGTATGATAAAGGGCTTCATGTGACTTTGAACACGGATAATCGGACAGTTTCTGCCACAAGTCTAAATAAAGAATATGAAAAAATATCAGCTTGGTATCCAGATTTTTCTCTAGCTGATTTTGAAAAAATTAATCATTATGCGATTGATGGAGCTTTTATAAGCAAGGAAGAAAAAGAACAACTTCATCAAATCTTTATCAAAGAATACAAAAAAATCTCTGAATAATTCAGAGATTTTTTTTATTTTAAATCGCGATTTTCGATGACATCTGCGTGAAGTTCACGATGCTTAAATTTCCAACCAGATTCTGTTTTTTCAAAGCTATCATCATAACGGAGATAAGCAATCATCAGTGATTTTTCCCCATTTTCTTTTGTGATGACATGATGAGCAATAGTATAAACATAGGCACTTGCTTGCCTTGGCTTTTCACTGTCAAGAGCAATTTCGACTTGTCCAATGAAATGAACAGTTTTTTCGTATTGTTTGAGGGCTTCAAAGGTTGCTAGCATTTTTTCTGACGTATTTATTTCCTCAGCCTTGCCCTTATTCCATGGATAATAAACGCTCATTGAGCCGTCTTTTGTGAAAAGGTCAAACTGAGCTTTTGTTTGCCGAGTGTCTGCATAAGTCGCATAGTTATTGATTAATGTGTGAATTTCTTCTTTGTTGGTCATTTTGATTTTCCTCTAAGATATGAGCTATAGCTCAATTAATCTTTTTCTTTTTGTGCTAATTGCTCATGAAAAATGATTTTGTCTGCTAAAAATACTCTTGTTTTTTCAAGTTCCGCTATTTTATTGTCCAAATCTTGCGCCGTTTTCTTTAAGAGTTGAACGGAAACTTGATGATTCATGTAATTTTTAAAAATTTCGTGAATATCTTCCAAACTGACACCAGCTGTTCGATAATGTAAAACGAGCTCTAGGCGTGTTAGACTTTCCTCGTCAAAGATTCGATTGCCATTTTTATCACGAGGAATACTTAAGAAACCTTTACGCTCGTAAAAACGAATGCTGGAGGAGGAAACTTTAAATTTGCGAGAAACTTCTTGAATCGTTGGCATTTTTAGCTCTTTCATTTTAAGTGAGTTGAAGTTTTTATTATTTCATTACTTCATGTTTAGAGTATATCAGCTTAAACCAGGTTTAAGTCAAGAAAAAAGATTATTTTGAATAAAAAAATACTGACAGACTTCCATTCTAATAAGAATTTGGTTCTGTCAGTAATTTTTTATTTTTCATCAGGTGTCATAATCATTGGAACAACAAGTGGTGAGCGCTCAGTTTGTTTATAAAGGAATGGTGAGAGTGCTTCACGCATCGCACGTGCTACAGACGCTTCATTAGCATTTTCTTCATGCATGGCTTCACGTATAGCATTGAAAAGGACACGTTGGCCACTACGAATCAAATCACCAGACTCACGCATGTAAATGAATCCACGTGAGAGCATATCAGGTCCAGCAAGAACGGTTTTCTTTTCAAAGTCAACGGTTGCCACTGCAAGAACGATTCCGTCTTCTGAAAGTTCATGACGGTCATGGAGAACGGCATTTCCGACATCTCCAATTCCTGAACCGTCGACATAAGTGTCGGCAGCCGGGAAATGGTCAGCATATCTGGCGCTGTCAGCAGTCAGAGCAAGAACATCACCGTTTTCTTGAATGAAACAATTTTCTTTAGGGACACCAGTATCTTGGGCAAGTCCAGCATGGATTTTAAGCATACGATACTCACCGTGGACAGGCATAAAGTATTTTGGTTTGATGAGACGCAACATGAGTTTTTGTTCTTGTTGTCCACCGTGACCAGAGGTGTGAATGTTGTTCATCTTACCATAAATGACTTCAACTCCAGCTTCAGCGATTTTGTTAATCAATTGGTTAACACCATGAGTATTTCCAGGAATCGCATTTGATGAGAAGACAACGGTATCGCCCATTTGTATGGTAATATGACGGTGCATTCCGTTGGCAATTCTTGAAAGTGCAGCCATTGGTTCGCCTTGCGAACCTGTACACATAATCAAAAGTTCATGTGAAGCATATTGATTGACTTCATTTGGTTCGATAAATGTGCCCTTAGGCGCTTTGATATAACCAAGTTCTAAACCGTTAACAATGGCTTTTTCCATTGAACGACCAAAGACAACAATTTTACGCCCAGTCTTAACTGCTCCATCAACGGCTTGTTGCAAACGGAAAATATTTGAGGCAAAAGAAGCGAAAATAATCCGACCTTCAATACGTTCAAAAATTTTCATGATGCTTGCACCAACGACTTTTTCAGAATGTGAAAAAGTTGGAATTTCAGCATTGGTTGAATCAGAAAGAAGGAGTAAGACACCTTCGCTACCAAGTTCAGCCATACGGTGTAGATCAGCAGGTTCACCCACTGGTGTGAAGTCAAACTTGAAGTCACCGGTCGCTACAATTTTACCTTGAGGGGTATTCACAACAATTCCTAAAGGTTCTGGAATTGAGTGAGTGGTACGGAAGAAATCAAGACTCAAGTGATTAAATTTAATGACTGAATCGGCGTGGATTTCGTAGAGTTTAGCATCACGTAAAAGCCCGTGTTCTTCGAGTTTTCCACGGATGAGTGCAAGTGACAATGGCCCAGCATAAATAGGGATATTGGCTTGTTTCAAAAGGAAAGGAATTCCTCCGATATGGTCTTCGTGTCCGTGAGTAATGAAGAGCCCTTTAATCCGGTCGATATTTTCAACAATATAAGTGTAATCAGGGATGACATAGTCAACACCTAATAAATCGTCTTCTGGGAATTTAATTCCGGCGTCGATGATGATGATTTCATCTTTATATTCAACGCCATAAGTGTTTTTACCGATTTCGCCCAGTCCGCCAATGGCGTAAACTGCGACTTCATCAGCTTTTATTTTAAGTTGTTTTGGCATGTTTCTCCTATTCTTTGGATTTTATTAGTTATTTTTACTGACAATTGGTCAGTTAAGTATCAAGAGTTAAAAATTTGGTCACAGGACTGAATACAGACTGCCTTTTTAAATTTAAAGGTACAAGAAAATCACTTTAGATTGCTGTCATTTTTGACAATAATCTAAAGTGTTCTCCTTTGTACTCCTGTTAGTCTTAGAAGCTTGTGATTTCAAATACGCCAGTTTCTTTTTCATATTCAACAGATTCATCTGAGAGTGAGTCAATAAACTCAACATGGTAAGCAGTATTTTTAGCAAGAAGTTCGCGGGCAAGGATAACCCCTTCTTCTTTAGTTGCGACATCAAGGTCGAGATAAAGGGCATCAGTTGTCTCACGGCGAGGTGAGCGAGTGTTATCTTTTTGGTAGAAAACTTTAAAAATCATTCTATAATTTACGACGAGCAAAAGCTCGTTCCTTTCTTAATAGTTCGTGTTTGCTGTTCTTTGCAATTATTATCATTTTAGCATATTTGCAAGGAAATGGAAAGTTGCGCTCATTAATTTCACAAATGAAACGCTTCCTAAAAAATAATGGTGGAACTTGCAAGGCAAGCGTGGTAAAATATAAGGAAGTAGATACTGATAATCGAGATAAAGTAAAAAATTATTTAAAAAGGATGATTTGACAGGAAATTAATCAACAAGATTAGCTTTAAAACTGCCAGTCAGTCCTATCAGTGACTTATAAATCAACAACTTTCAGAAATATTATAGGTAAAAAATGAATATATTAGCATTTGATAGCTCATCAAAGGCTTTGTCAGTCGCATTGCTTACTGACGGATTATTGCTTGGTGAAGTGACACTAAATTTGAAAAAAAATCATAGTACGACATTGATGACGACGATTGATTTTTTGATGGCTCAGGTTGGCATGGAAGCAAAAGACCTTGATCGAATTGCAGTAGCTCAAGGTCCAGGCTCTTACACGGGATTGAGGCTTGCTGCAACTGTAGGAAAAACGCTGGCCTTTAGTTTGAATAAAGAACTTGTTGGCCTATCAAGTTTACTTGCGATTGCCAATCGTGTTCAAGATGATGAAGCCTATGTTTTGCCAATTATTGATGCTAGACGCGGAAATGCTTATGCCGCCCTTTATAAAAATGGTCAGCAAGTTATTGCCGACCAACATTGTAATTTTAGCGAATTTTTGGCTGATTTATCAGAAAAAGTTTCAGATTTTAGCAAAGTAATTTTTACTGGAGAATCTGAAAATTTTGTTGATGCAATTCAAAATGCTGGATTTTCAAAAGAACAAATCATCGCTGACAGCTTGGAAAAACTTCCGTCAGCTTATGAAATTGCAAAAATTGCCGAAAATTTAGTTCCTGAAAATGTGCACGCTTTTGTGCCAAAATACCTCAAAAAAGTTGAGGCTGAAGAGAAATGGTTGGAAAGTCATGAAAAAGCTGAAAACACTCCTGACGACTACGTTCAAAGGGTTTAGTGGAAAAAAATTTAATCCTCGTCGTTATTTAGAAATGGCCGATATTGACCTTGAACACGATCGAGAAGGTGTTCATTATCGGTTGGCAGATAGGGTGGATATTGTGGCTCTACTTGCGATTGAGCGAGATGTTTATAATGGAGATATTCCATGGACTTTCTCGCATTTTGAACATGAAATTGTCAAAAATGATGAAGCTTTTTTCATTGTGGCTGAAATTTCTGGTAGTGTTGTTGGTTTTATTGGCACACGAATTAATCATCATGGTCAAGACGCACATGTCACTAATTTGGCTGTCTTTAAAGCTTTCCAAGGGCAACAGATTGCCTCAACATTGATTGAGCAGTTAATATCTCTAATGGCAGCACTTGGAAAAAATGTGATGACCTTAGAAGTTCGCCGTGATAATACAAAGGCTCAAGGGCTCTATCGCCGCCAAGGCTTTGTTACTGACAAGCTTCTTCCTCAATATTATGAGGATGGTGCCGATGCAATTTGGATGGTCAAAGAATTAAAAAAATGAATTTAAAACGTCTGTCTTACTCTGAAAATAAGTCGAAAGACAAAAATACTTTTCCACCTGTGGAAAAGTTATCAGTCAATATTTATGAACTTTTATCAGTGGCTTATGGACAGTCGCCTTGGTCACAAGTTTATATATCGAGTGATTTAGTAAACGAAAATTCGGAATACTTTTTACTAGAAGAAGATGAGCAATTAATTGGTCTGCTAGCCATTTCAACAATGATGGATGAATTAGAAGTGACCAATATCGCCATTCATCCTGATTTTCAAGGACAAGGTTTAGCAAAACTTTTACTGACAGAATTATCAGGATTTACAGGAACTTTATTTCTTGAAGTTCGTCAGTCAAATTTTGCTGCTCAAAAATGTTATGAAAAATTCGGTTTTGAAATTTATCATACAAGAAAAAATTACTATGACAAACCTCTTGAAGATGCTTTGTTAATGAGAAAAGAGCAATTTTAAAAATGAAAGATAATTATATATTAGCCTTTGAAACTTCATGTGATGAAACTTCAGTGGCGATTTTAAAAAATGGAAGTGAATTATTATGTAATATCATTGCCAGTCAAATCAATAGTCATAAACGTTTTGGTGGGGTTGTGCCAGAAATTGCCAGCCGTCATCATGTAGAACAAATTACCGTTTGTATTGAAGCAGCGCTTGAAGAAGCGGAAATTTCAGCTGACCAACTGACAGCCGTTGCGGTGACAGAAGGTCCAGGACTAAACGGTGCTTTATTAGTTGGAATCATGGCCGCAAAAACTTTTGCTTGGGCCAACCATCTGCCTTTGATTCCTGTCAATCATATGGCAGGGCATTTGATGGCGGCGAGTTTAGTCGATACCATCGAATATCCGGCCATGGCTCTTTTGGTTTCAGGTGGACACTCTGAATTGGTTTACGTTGAAAAAGAAGGAAGCTATAAAAAAGTTGGCGAAACACGGGATGATGCGGCTGGTGAAGCTTATGATAAAGTCGGTCGGGTGATGGGATTAACTTATCCTAGTGGAAAAGTCATTGATGAACTGGCCCATAAAGGTCAGGACACTTACAATTTCCCACGAGCTATGATGAACACACATGAAGTAGAATTTAGCTTTTCCGGATTGAAATCAGCCTTTATCAATCTTGTACATAATGAAAATCAAAAAGGCAATGATGTGATTGCCAATGACTTAGAAAATCTGGCAGCTTCTTTTCAAGCAGCAGTTGTTGATGTACTGATGGCTAAAACTAAATTGGCTATGGAAAAATACCCTGTCAAAACTTTAATTATTGGCGGTGGAGTATCAGCAAACCAAGGCCTACGTGAGCGTCTGTCAGCAGAAATTACTGACGAAAAATTAATCATTCCCCCTTTGCGCCTTTGTGGGGATAATGCCGGTATGATTGCAGCAGCAGCCTACATTGAATGGAAAAAAGGTCTTGAAAATGTTCAAGCAGGATTAGACTTAAATGCTAAACCTAGCCTTGTTTTTGAAGATATGTAATAAGGAGAATTTTAATGATGAAATTAATCGGAAAACTTCAGAATGGTATGACCTTTACTGAAGAATTTGATGGGGTCAACGATTTTTTAGCCCTTCAACAAAGTGACTACAATGCCATTGCAGACGAAATCGAAGTTGTTGAAGTAAAAATTGCTGATGAAGTCCTTGATTTTCAAGGAAATATGGGTCAGCTCTATTATGAATTAATGAAGTAAATAAAAAGTTACTGACAAATTTGTCAGTAACTTTTTTTAGTTAGAGTTGGTTTATCATTAATATTTTAGTCTGTGGAAAACTTTCTTTAAGCTCTTTCAGATGAACTTTGAGCTCTGGATAACAAAGGATATAATCAATTATTTCACCTTTCTTCGTCAGTAATTCGCTCAAATATATTTTTTGAAGTTGAGCTTCATAGCCAACGAGCTCTTTAGCCTTTTTTAGCCATGGTTTTTCCATTTCTTTGTAAGCAAACATTTTTCCGATTGGTAAGCCAGCCTGTGTTTCTAGTGATAAGTCGTTGCCCAAAAGCAGATAAGCAGTAGTCATGTAACCGCCTCCTTTTTAAACATTATAACTCTATAAAAAATAAATTTACAAGAAAAAATTGAATTAAAAAAACCTTCCAACTATCGGAAGAATTTTTTAAATCTTAAGTCAATCAAAATTACTGTACTACAGATAGTTCGTGAATGCTGCGTCCCTCTTTGTCAACTAATTGTAGCCAGCTATTCGTTCCAGCAAAATAGAGAAAATGTCCGACTTCATTGACTGATTTCAAGACAATATCAGCAGTGGTTATGAAAGTTTTAGGGTCCCAGTTTTCTTTTTGCTCTTCTCTAAGCGTTTGCGTGAAACGATAAG
Organism: Lactococcus cremoris subsp. cremoris KW2; assembly: GCF_000468955.1. NCBI lineage: Bacteria > Bacillati > Bacillota > Bacilli > Lactobacillales > Streptococcaceae > Lactococcus > Lactococcus cremoris. Next base: position 289,556 of record NC_022369.1, read on the forward strand.
CTAAACCAGGTGTACCATCTGATTTCATTCCTCCGCTTTCAGCGATTTTTGCCCCCGCTTTAATGACCAATTCGTTAGATTTTTGCCAAATAATCGTGGCTTGACTGTCTGGTCGTTTAACAAAAAATTCAATTTCTGAAAGTCCTTTTTTCCAACGATGTTGCGCTTTGGGAGAGAAGGCTTTTTTCTTTTCTAATTTAATTCCAAAAGCGCCGAGTGCACTTAAAAATTCATCTGCATAAGTTGCACAAGCTTTTTCGATATTATTAGGAATTTTAAGTGGTTCTGCCTTATCACGCAAATTAATTCCAGCTTCCTCAGCCAAATTGACCAAATACTGAGTCAGATAATTTGCATCTAATTCATAAGCTTTTACATTTAGAATCACAACCTTATCAAATTCTAACTTAGGAATTAATTCTAAGTCATTAGCTATCATTTTAATCTGTCCTTTTTTTAATAAAAAGAAAAGTTCATCATTATTTAAATCAAAACGCGCATTGTTTTGTTCCAAGAGAAGTAAACGGGCCTCTGATGGAAGATGAATTTCTAAACCAAAATCAGACAGAGTGACCGTAAAAGTTAAATTTTTCATAACTTTATTATAGCAGAAAATTTGTCAGCGTTATCAATGAAATAACTTTGAACTAAATGTTTGGTATATACAAACATCCCCTAAGGAAAAAGATGTATTTTATAAAAAAAGATGTATTATATAATATTTTTACTTGAAATAGCCTTGTAAAGTTCGATATTTACGAACGATGATAACTATTAACAGAATATTTACAAAAGGGTCATTGTAAAGGCTTAAAAAAAGGGTTAGAATTATTTTGTGAAGAGCACAATTCATCAACCGATTGAGAAAAACCTTAAGGAGATTCATTTTTAAAATGAAAAATACATCAAAGAAAGTCATTGGACTTACAGCAGGCGCGGTAATTGCCCTATCACTACTTGCGGCTTGTGGAAATAGCAGTTCTGCTTCAAAATCAGATAGTAAAACCATTTCGGATTTGAAGATTTCATTTATTCCCTCAAAAAATCCAGATGATATCACCACAGCGACTAAACCAATCGCCAATATTTTGAAGTCTGAGTTGAAAAAACAAGGCTATACCGTTAAAAAAATTGATACAAGCGTTGGAACAAACTATCAAGCGGTTGGTGAAGGACTTGATGCGGGTTCAGTTGATGTCGGATATGGAATGTCAGCCACAACCTATGCGATGTATCAAGATGGTTCAACGCCACTTTTGATGGCAACACGTAAAGGACTTTCAAATGATGCCTCAACCTCAGCAAAATATTGGAATGAACACAAACCAACAACAAAGACTGATAAAGAAGTGACTTCATATCGCTCATTAATCATTGCTGGTAATTCTCCAATGGGTAAAAAATTAGCTAAAGAAGCCAACGATGGAACTTTGACATGGAAAGATTTGAATGAAGCAAAATGGGGGCTTGAATCGACTTCATCTGCTGCGGGATATATGTATCCTTCACAATGGTTGACAGATAATTTTAAACAATCAATTCGTGATTTGAAAAATACAGTAACGATGGATTCTTACGATTCAGCGATGGCTCAACTTGCCTCAGGACAAATTGATGTTATGCCTGAATATGCCGATGCTCGTTTAGATGAAGCAACAAAATGGACCACAACTTTTGGTGCAAAAGGAAGCATTTGGGATGATACAAATGTGATTGGAGTAACCCCTGCTATCGCTAATGACGGAATTATGGTTTCAGAAAAATCTAAAATTATGACACCAGAGTTCAAAAAGGCGCTCTCAACAGCGATTAAAGATATGTCCAAAACTGCCGAAGGCAAGAAAGTTATTGCGATTTATTCACATGATGGCTATGTTGATTCAACAAAAGATGACTATAAAACAGCCATTAAAGTGGCAAATGAAATGAGTAAAGCCAACTAATGAACAAATAAAATCATTTTAAAAGGGTCTGGGTTACTCGTTGAGTTCCAGACTCTTTTTGTGAAAATGAAGCAATAATAAATAAAATAGAAGCTTCATATAGAAATGGAGAAGTGATGATTAAATTTGAAAATGTGTCAAAAGTTTACCCAAATGGCACAAAAGGTCTGACAGATGTTAACTTACAAATTGACCAAGGAGAATTTGTAGCCATTATTGGGACATCAGGAGCGGGGAAATCCACCCTTATTCGCTGTGTTAATGGTTTAAATGATGTGACTTCCGGTCGTCTCTTTGTGAATGATACGGATGTCTCAAAACTAAAAGGCAAAGACTTAAGAAAATTTCGACGCCACGTCGGAATGATTTTTCAATCCTATAATTTAGTGCCTAGAGTGACTGTTTTAAAAAATGTTATGTTTGCTCGTGTCCCAGACATGAACTTATTTAAAGTGATTTTTGGCTTATTTTCAAAAGAAGATAAACTTGTTGCTTTAGATTCTCTGAATAAAGTAGGAATTTTAGACAAGGCATATATCCGGGCTGATCAACTTTCTGGTGGTCAACAACAAAGGGTTTCACTTGCGCGTGCACTGACACAAGAAAGTGAAATTTTACTGGCTGACGAGCCTGTTTCAGCCCTTGACCCAGTGACGGCTAAAGAAGTAATGGATGATTTTAAAAGAATTAACGAAGAGCTCAATAAAACGATTTTACTAAATATTCACCATGTTGAACTCGCCTTAGAATATGCCTCACGAATTATCGCCGTCAAAAAAGGAAAGATTGTCTATGATGGCCCCTCACAAGAAGTAACCAAAGAAATTTTAGATGAAGTTTATAGAAAAGAGGCTTAAATGTACGATAAAATATTTAAGCCCAAAAAAATAGAACTCCTCACGGGTGAAGTGGTTGAAGAAAAAGTCAGTCGTACTTGGATTTACTGGATAATTATTATTATAATTATCGGTTTATCTGTACTTCTTACAAATTTTGACTTTAGTGCGCTTAGTCGAAGTGGGCTCTTTTTACAAAAATTAGCAAGTATGCTTCCACCAAACTGGTCTTACTTTGATAAGGTACTTCCTCCTTTGCTTGATACGATTAAAATGAGCTTTTTTGCTTCCTTATTGGGAGCTTTATTAGCGGTCCCTTTTGCAATTTTAGCAGCCAATAACATCGTTAAAAATCGGTTAGTAAATGGAATCATTCGCTTTATTTTCATGCTTGCAAGAACTTTGCCGACGCTAGTTTTAGCTTTGATTGCGACTTATATTTTTGGACTGGGGACTTTTGCTGGGGTCGTTGCGATTTTTATTTTTACTTTTTCTTTTATCGGAAAACAATTATTTGAAGTCATTGAAACGGTTGATATGGGTCCATTTGAAGCGGCAGAGGCCTTAGGAGTGAGTCCCTTAAAAGCCTTCTTTATTGCTGTTTTTCCTCAAGTTTTACCTACTTATCTTTCAACTGCCCTTTATGCTTTTGAAGGAAATGTTCGTTATGCAGCGATTTTAGGTTATGTTGGTGCAGGTGGGATTGGAAATATCTTAAATGACCGTGTAAATTTTCGAGATTTTGCCAGTGTCGGCATGATTTTGGTTTCGATTTTGGTTACGGTCATGATTATAGACTCTGTCAGTGCACTCATTCGCAAGAAGATTGCCTAGGAATGAAATGAGAGGAAAAATGAATTCACAAATTATTGAAGAATACAATCGACGTCCTAAAAAATGGTTTTATTATCTTTTGATTTTTATCATTTTGTTAGCTATTTCAATTTGGTCGACCTCGGTTGTTCATTATCACGGAGTTTCAGAACATGGTGCTTTAATTGCTAAAAACATTTTCACAGGGATTTTTCATCCAGATAGTAGTTTAATTTTCAATTTCACTGAAACAGGTTTGGCTTATCTCTTGCTGCAAACTTTTGCTATTGGGATTCTTGGAACTTTGGTCGGTGCGATTATCGCTGTTCCACTATCTTTTCTGGCGGCAACAAATCTGGTTCCTAACTGGCTGGCTTATTTGATTCGTTTTGTTTTAATGGCTATTCGGACGATTCCTTCATTTATCTATGCCCTTTTGTTTATTCCAGTTGTTGGTTTAGGTTCGTCAGCTGGTGTGATGGCGCTTGGTTTTGAGTCCATTGGGATGATTGCAAAGTTATTTATTGAGGCCATTGAGGATTTGGATATGGGGGTCATTGAAGCGATGGATGCAGCTGGTGCCACAACTTTTCAAAAAATTCGCTTTGGGGTTTTGCCACAACTTTTACCAGATCTTTACTCCATCCTGCTTTATCGTTTAGATATGAATCTTCGTGATGCTGCCATTTTGGGCTTGGTCGGTGCTGGAGGGATTGGTGCGCCATTGAGTTTTGCAATGTCTGGCTATAAATGGTCGTCTGTTGGAGCAATTTTACTCGGACTTTTAGTATTAATCATTTTTGTTGAACTCATTTCATCAAGAATTAGAAAAAAATTAGCGAAAGGATAAAGGATGATGAAGATAAGAATTCTTGAAACAAGTGACTTGCATGGCTTTGTTCTTCCCACAAATTTTACAGAAAAAGACATGGATTTACCTTTTTCGATTGCTAAAGCTCGAACTAAAATGGACGAACTGACAAGCTCCTCTGAACAAAAAGGAGAAATCGTCATAAAAATTGAAAATGGCGACATCTTGCAAGGGTCTGCTCTGGCTTACTATCTGGCAAAAAAAGCAAAGGAAGGCATCAAAGATTTAGTCAATGTCACAAATTCTTTTGGCTATGACGTTGGCTTACTAGGGAATCATGAGTTTAATTATGGGCTGGAGTATTTAGAAACGTATGTCAAGCAAGTCAATTATCCTATTTTAGCAGCCAATGTTTTAGATAAAAAAGGACAACCAGTTTTTGGACCAACTTATCAAATCATTGAAAAACATGGGCTGAAAATTGGAATTGTTGGTTTCTTGACTCAGTATATTCCTCATTGGGAACAGCCAGCTACAATTAAAGATTTAACTTTTCAATCGATTGTTGAAGCTGCCAAAGAAATTTTACCCGACTTACGTCAGCGCGTTGATGTGCTTCTTGTAGCTTATCATGGGGGATTTGAACGAGATTTAGTGACAGGAATCCCTACGGAAAGCTTAACAGGAGAAAACGAAGCCTACCAATTATTATTGGAATATGGAGAATTGATTGACGCTCTAGTCACAGGACATCAGCATCGGGAAATTGCTCAACATGTTTTAGGAGTTCCCGTGATTCAGCCCGGATTTCGAGGGGATTTTGTTGGGGAAATTGAGCTAGAATTAGATAAGCAAAAAAAAATTACCCATTCAAAAGCCAAAATTCATAGAACAGCCGAGTCAAAAGTTTCGACAGATGTGGTTGAACTTATTTCTGATATCAGTAAGGAAACAGAAGAATGGTTAGACCAGCCAATGGGAAAAGTATTGGGGAACATGAAAATTCTGGATCCAATGGCCGCACGCATTAATGAGCATCCTTATATTGAACTGATAAATAAAATACAAATGGAAGCAACAGCTGCCAAAATTTCGGGGACAGCGCTTTTTAACAATGAAGCCAAAGGTTTTGATGAACAAATTACAATGCGCTCAATTTTGACAAATTATATTTATCCTAATACTTTAGCTGTTTTAAGAGTGACAGGGTCTGATTTAAAAGCTGCCTTAGAACGAACGGCTGAACATCTTGAAATTAATGATGAGGGAGAAATTATTTTTAGTCCTCGCTTTGTTGAACCTAAACCTGAGTATTATAATTATGATATGTATGAAGGCATTGATTATACTATTGATTTGAAGAAAAAGATTGGTCAGCGAATTGTGAACTTAAGTTTTGAGGGACGTCCAGTTGCCAGTGAGGAGTTTTTAGAAATTGTAGTCAATCAGTATCGAGCAGTCGGTGGTGGAAATTATCCAATGTTTTCTGCAGACAAGATTGTCAGAGAAATAACAGTGGACATGACAGAATTGATTGCGGCTTATTTGAAAAATCATCCTGTGATTCAAGCGACTGTCAATCATAATTTTAAGATTTTAAAATAATAATTACTGACAGATTTTTTAGCATTAATAAAGCGCTAAAAATTACTGTCAGTAATTTTTTTATTAAGTTTTGCTTGAGAATAAGCTAAGTTATTCTAAAGTTTTTCCTGATATACTTTATTTATTCAAAGGAGGAGCCTATCATGAAACAAACACTTAAAATCAAGAAAATTAATTATCAATTTGTAAAATCAGAAGACAACAAGCTAATACTTCCAAGTCCTTTAGAAAGACCCTACCTGACAGCGAAAGATGAGCAATAAGAGCCAGATGAGAGGATATTCTGTGATAGAATGAAAATATAACTATTAATAAAGGAGCATTAATGACAATGAATATCACATCTCATGGTGAAAAAATAGCAACAATAAATCCGACAACAAGTGGTGATGCACCTGATTTTGAACTGACAGATTTAAAAGGAAATAAAATTAAATTATCAAAACTTGAAAAGCCTGTTTTGATTAGTGTATTCCCAGACATCAATACTAGAGTTTGTTCACTTCAAACCAAACATTTTAATCTTGAAGCAGCAAAGCATTCGGAAATTGACTTTTTGAGTATTTCAAATAATACAGCAGATGAGCAAAAAAATTGGTGTGCAGCCGAGGGAGTTGAAATGACAATTCTTGCTGATGATGGAACTTTTGGACAAGCTTATGGTCTTGCTTTAAATGATGGACCACTCAAAGGTCGTCTTGCTCGTAGTGTTTTTGTTGTAAAAGGGGGGCAAATCGTCTATAGTGAAATATTAGCGGAGCTTTCGGATGAGCCTAATTACGAAAAAGCCTTAGAAGCAACTAAATAATTAATGACAAAAAATTGAGGATATTGATAAGAGTGAATATCCTCTGTAAAAGCTGTCAGTAGACAGTTTTTTTAATAAGTTAAAGAAAAGATGTAATTTTTCTTTGTACTCGAAATTTTCTATTCAATTTGATATAATTATATTAATACTGAATATTTAGGAGAAGATATGGCTGTAAAACGTTTAATTGAAACTTTTGTTCCGGAAAATTATAAAATTTTCCTTGATATTGACCGTAAAACTAAGAAAATAAAAGGTCAAGTGGCAATTACTGGGGAAGCAAAAGATACTGTTGTTGCCTTTCATGCCAAAGGATTACACTTCAACAAAGTTCGCGCTTTTAGTGTTGATACAAACTTCATTGAAAATGAAGAAGATGAAGAAATTGTTGTTAAAATTGGTGAAACAGGGCGCGTGACTGTTTCATTTGAATATGAAGCCGAATTGACTGACAACATGATGGGAATCTATCCTTCATATTATGAAGTCAATGGTGAAAAGAAAATGCTAATTGGCACACAGTTTGAAAGCCATTTTGCTCGCCAAGCTTTCCCATCTATTGATGAACCAGAAGCGAAAGCAACTTTCGATTTGTCAGTAAAATTTGATGAAGAAGAAGGCGACATCATTGTTTCAAATATGCCAGAACTCTTGAATATTAATGGAATTCACGTTTTTGAACGGACAGTTAAAATGAGTTCTTACCTTTTGGCTTTTGTATTCGGTGAACTTCAATATAAAAAAGGTAAAACAAAATCTGGTGTTGAAGTAGGTGCCTTTGCAACGAAAGCTCATAGTCAAGCAGCACTTGATTTCCCACTTGATATTGCTATTCGTTCAATCGAATTTTACGAAGATTATTATCAAACACCCTATCCACTTCCACACAGCTGGCATATTGCCTTACCTGACTTCTCAGCAGGAGCAATGGAAAACTGGGGATGTATCACTTATCGTGAAGTTTGCATGTTGGTTGACCCTGAAAATGCAACCATTCAAAGTAAACAATATGTGGCAACAGTTATTGCCCATGAATTGGCTCACCAATGGTTCGGTGACCTTGTAACTATGCAATGGTGGGATGATTTGTGGCTCAACGAATCATTCGCTAACAACATGGAATATGTTTGTATGGATGCTTTGGAACCAAGTTGGAACGTTTGGGAATCATTCTCAATTTCAGAAGCCAATATGGCATTGAATCGTGATGCAACGGACGGAGTTCAATCTGTCCACGTTGAAGTAACTCATCCAGATGAAATTGGAACACTTTTTGATCCAGCAATCGTCTATGCTAAAGGTTCACGCTTAATGGTTATGCTTCGTAAATGGCTTGGAGATGAAGCCTTTGCTGCTGGCTTAGCCCTTTATTTCAAACGCCATCAATATGGAAATACAGTTGGAGACAATCTTTGGGATGCCTTGGCTGAAGTTTCTGGAAAAGATGTGGCAGCCTTCATGCACTCATGGGTTAATCAACCGGGTTACCCTGTCGTTACAGCAGAAGTCGTTGATGATACTTTGATTTTGAGTCAAAAACAATTCTTTGTTGGTGAAGGTGTTGACAAAGGACGTTTGTGGAATGTTCCATTGAATACCAATTGGACAGGGCTACCAGACTTGCTTTCTTCTGAAAAAGTTGAAATTCCAGGGTTTGCTGCTTTGAAAGCTAAAAACAATGGTAAAGCTCTCTTTTTGAATGATGCAAATATGGCTCATTACATCATTGATTATAAGGGTGCTTTACTGACAGACCTTCTTTCAGAAGTTGAATCTTTGGAGAATGTGACAAAATTCCAAATCTTGCAAGACCGTAAATTGTTGGCTAAAGCAGGGGTGATTTCTTATGCTGACGTTGTAAATATCTTGCCATCATTCACTAATGAAGAATCTTACCTTGTTAATACTGGTTTGAGTCAACTCATTAGTGAGTTGGAACTTTTTGTTGATGAAGATTCAGAAACTGAAAAAGCCTTCCAAAGCTTGGTAGGAAAACTTTTTGCTAAAAATTATGCTCGTTTGGGTTGGGATAAAGTTGCTGGTGAATCTGCTGGGGATGAGAGCCTTCGTGGAATCGTGTTGAGTAAAACTTTGTATTCTGAAAATGCAGATGCCAAAACAAAAGCTAGCCAAATTTTTGCAACACATAAAGAAAATTTAGCAAGTATTCCAGCTGATATTCGTCCAATTGTTTTGAACAATGAAATCAAAACAACTAACTCGGCTGAATTGGTTAAAACTTATCGTGAAACTTATATCAAAACAAGCCTCCAAGAATTCAAACGTGAACTTGAAGGAGCAGTTGCTTTGATTAAAGATGAAAAAGTTATTGCTGAATTACTTGAAAGCTTCAAAAATGCAGATATTGTTAAACCACAAGATATTGCTTTCTCTTGGTTCTACCTCTTACGAAATGATTTTTCACAAGATGCGGCATGGGCTTGGGAAAAAGCAAATTGGGCTTTCCTTGAAGAAAAATTGGGTGGTGATATGAGTTATGACAAATTTGTCATCTATCCAGGGAATACTTTCAAAACTGCTAATAAATTAGCGGAATATAAAGCTTTCTTTGAACCAAAATTAGAAAACCAAGGCTTGAAACGTTCAATTGAAATGGCAATTAAACAAATTACAGCACGTGTTGCTTTGATTGATAGCCAAAAAGCATCAGTTGATAAAGCAATCACTGATATTGCTGAAAAATTGTAATTTATAAATAAAAATCACCTTTTAGAGGTGGTTTTTTTTATTTATAAATTATTCGTTTGACTTCGCTTTCGATAGAACAATCAAAGCGAGAATAAGGAAGATAAATCCCATAAGGGCGGGAGCAGAATGTCCGAGACTAATGTAAATTTGTCCACCAATTAAAGGACCGATAACGCGTGTAAGTGCTTGAAGAGCTTGACTTCCGCCTTGAAGTTTACCTTGTTCAGAAGAAGTCGCTGATTTTGAAAGTTTGCCATTGAAGGCAGTTCCGAAAATACTATCTCCAAAAGCAAAGATAAACATTGCCAGAATGAAAAGGGGCCACATTTTAGAAAAAGCAGAAAGAGCGAAAAGTAAGTAAGCAATTATTTCGCAGACTATTGCTAGACGGATAAGTTTATCTTCATTAGCTAATTTTAGAAGTCTGGGCATGATGAAAATTTGAGTTAAAATATCCATCAAACCCATGATTGAAATGGCAAGACCAATTAATACAGGTGTCCAAGCAAAACTATCAAGTGAAAACTGACTGATAATAGCTTGGAGCGCACCATTTGGCAACCAAAGTAAGATACCGGCAAAGAGGAGACGATTGAGATTTTTCATGCGTAGGAGCTGAAAAAGTTGAGTGAAAGGATTAAGCTGCTTAAGAGAAAAATTTCTTGTGCGATTATTTTCAGGAAGGCTTTCATCCATGACAAAAGCACCATAAAGAAGATTTGCAAGGGAGATGATTGCTCCAAAGTAGAAGGGGACTGAATTTCCAAAATGGGCTAGGAGTCCACCAACGGTTGGGCCAGAAATTGTTCCAACACCAACAGCAGCAGCTGTCCATCCGAATACTTTTGTTCGATTTTCTTCATCAGTAATATCGGCGAAATAAGCGAAAAGTGTCACGATATTTCCACCGGTTAAGCCATCGATGATTCGTCCGATAAAGAGCATCCAAAGACTGCCAGCTAAACCAAAGACCAGATACCCCAAGGCAGAACCAGCTAAAGAAATTAGTAAGATTGGTTTGCGACCAAAGCGGTCTGATAAAGAGCCAAGTGCGGGGGCGGCAAAGAAAGTACAGAGTGCATAAATGGCCATTAGTGCAGAGACGATGAATGCTTGGTCATGAGCATTTGCAAAAGGAGCGACCATAAATGGGACAACAGGGGAAATGATTGTAAAACCAAGTCCTGTCAGAAAAGTTGTGATAAGCCCAAAAGTGAGGGCGTGTTTATTGATGTTCATAGTGAGAACCTCCATTAAGATGTGAGTTCGTTCTAGGGTCTTTGCACCTTTTTCCTTTTTCGATTGCTTTAGCAAGTGGGAGAAAGGGTCAAGGGCAACAAGAATTTGACAGTTTTGATGTCAGATTCTGCTTGACTGAATTGAATTGATGAAATTTTCCATTCGATGAGTTACATTAGTAACTTAGTGAGAATGGACAAACTAGATTGAAAAATGAGGGATTCTACTCAAGGAGTAGTTTCGCAATTTTATCTAATTTCAGTCACTTCAAGGCGAACGAGCTGAATTGTGATGATTGTTTGATTTCTTAGGAAGTTTTTTGCGCAGGTTTTCAGCTGCTAAAGTGAACTCTGTCAGACTAAAGGCTTCACTTTTCTATTCGAGTTTCCTTGGAAACAAAAATAGTATATCGCATTATTGTTTCTTTGTCAACAAAAAGCAAATAAAAAAACCATCAGTAAAAATTAATTTACTGACAGACTTATTTTTCAATATTTTTTCGGATAGAAGAATCAAGGTGATTATTGTATTTATCAAGGAATTCTAAAATATTACTGACGGCTTCATCAGTTAATTCGTCAAAGATCACTTGGTCATTTTGGGAAAATTTTTGGTGAAGACTTTCGTGACGGTCATTGATTTGCTGCCCCTCTTTCGTTAATCGAAAATAAATTTCTTTTTTATTTTGAGGAATTTGATAACTTTCAATCAGATTTTTTTTGAGAAGTTTTTTAGCAATTTTACTGGCAGCACCGCGTGTCATATAAAGATGATGAGCTAATTTTGTCACATTAGGATAGGGAGTTTTGGCAATAAATTCAATTGTTTCGATTTCTGATAATGAAATATTTGAAAATTCAGCTTCCATCTGTGGCTTATAATAAGCATCAATTTTGTTAAACAAGTTAGTCAAAGAGGTCATAATTTGTTCCTGGTTTTCTTGAAACTGAGTCATGAGTCATTTTCCTCCATCTTTAAAGTGCTTTGCCGATAAATACAAGACCAATAGTCATTTCGGCGCCAAATGCTTGTGACAATATAATTTTCCTCATTTTGCCAGTAGTCATAAGTTAAAATAAATGTTTTTTTACTGACTTGCGAAGCTTTATAATGATTTATGGCCAAGGGAATTACTGACCGACTAGATAGGAGATTTCCAGATTCATTATTTTTACTGACAGAATTTTTGTCAGTCATTTGTCCGAAAATATTCAATTTTTCACTGGCATTTATCATTCTTCCATTAGCAAGAATTTCCTGATACTTTTCATCAGTCAATTTTGGCAAATTTTGATGATTCAAAAATTGTTCTTCTTTTGCTAAAAGCTCAAGTGAGCGGCTAGCATAGTGTTCTTCCTCAGGTAAAGCAGCAGGTTCGACGTGAACATCAACATCATAGACTCCAAAACCATCAATCAACATTTTTTCAATAGATTCTGTCGCTTCATGACTTTCATAAACACTTAAATCAGGAGACATTTCAACCACAACATCAAGAAAAATGTTGCTTCCATACGAACGACCGCGAACGAGTTTAACGCCTTTAACTTTTGGAGCTAAACAGATAGCCTCTCTATATTCCTTAACAAGATTTTCATCAAAGCCATCAGAAAGACTAAAAACCGATTCGTGGAAAATATCATAAGCAGTTTTTAAAATAAAACCACAAATAATGATTGCCATAGCAGTATCGAGCCACTCCCAGCCAACGCTACTTGCTAAAATAGCGACCACAGTTCCAATAGAAGTTACCGCATCAGAAAGATTGTCCTTACTTGCTGCAGAGAGAGCCTGAGAGTTCGTTTTTTTAGCCAAATCACGATTATAAAGATAGACTCCGAGCATGACAAAGGCTGAAAATAAACCAACAAGCGCTCCTAGTGGATCAATGGTTTCTTCTTTTCCGGATAGTAGAGTCATCACGGTTTCACGTAAGACCTCAAAACCAACGAAGAACATGATAAAACTAGAAATTAAACTCGCAATAGATTCAATTTTCCAGTGACCGTAGACATGGTCACTATCTGCTGGAATTCGAGCAATTCGAAGTCCAATTAAGATTGCGATATTTCCCATAATATCAGTCACATTATTAAAACCATTGGCTTGAAGAGCGCTAGAGTGAACAATTGTCGCAAAAGCAATTTGTCCGATAGACAAAACAATATAAGCGAGAATAGAAACCCAAACTCCTTTTTCAGCGAGTTTCAGATTGTTTGTACTTGAAGCTGCCATATAAATCCTCCCAAAATTACATCATTCCATTATAACAAAAAATTCAAGGAAAGTTGGCTTCCACCGCTAAAAAAACCTTTTATAATAAGGCCTCTTAAAATAGAATTAAAAAAGAAGGATGGACTAATTTCTTAAAAACGGAGATGATTTTTTCTTATCTTCTATAGTAGAAAGTCGTCAAAAATAAAATATTATATAAATAGTTTAAGTACCTTGACTTACATAGTAATGTGAAGTATAATATACTTTGTTTAAAATGATAGAAAGGAAAAAGAATGGCAGAAATACCAAAAGAAATGTTACGAGCCCAAACCAATGTAATTTTGCTCAATGTCCTAAAACAAGGAGATAATTATGTTTACGGTATTATCAAACAAGTCAAGGAAGCCTCAAATGGAGAAATGGAACTTAATGAAGCCACGCTCTATACAATCTTTAAAAGACTTGAAAAGGATGGGATTATCAGTTCTTATTGGGGAGATGAAAGTCAAGGTGGGCGTCGCAAGTATTATCGACTGACAGAGATTGGTCATGAAAATATGCGACTTGCCTTTGAATCTTGGTCAAGAGTCGATAAAATTATTGAAAATTTAGAAGCAAATAAAAAAGATGAGTCTAATAAATAATTTCCAATTAAAATTTAAGTTACTAAATAGGGGCTAAAGGTAAAAAATATTCGTCGCAAATCGTTGACTTAAACTTTAAAAAGCGTTACAATATTTTTGTTAGTTTACCATTCGTGAAACTAACTATTGTAATCTTTAATAGCATTAACAATTAATGCTTGTTTACTAAAAAAAATAATGTTATAATAATCTTCTCAAAAAATTTATTGAAATTATTTTGAAGTAAAATGAAATTGAAAATTCAATTTAATGTAAAGTAGTTTACATTATTTAACTCTAGAAAGGAATTTTATGATTTTCAAATCAATCATGAAGCATAAATGGGTTGCCTTATTCTCAATCTTTTCAACCTTCGTTTATGCAGGAGTACAGCTTTACCAGCCCCAAATCATGAAACGAATTATGACAGTAATGTCATCAACAACTTATAGCCGTCATGAGATGGCTGACAAAGTTTCAGGATATGGAGTTGAGTTGCTGATTGTTGCAGGGATAGGGATTCTCTTTGCTATCTTCAGTACCCTTTCAGCAGCACGTATTGCTCAAGAAATTGGGGCAGACGTTCGTGAAGCAACTTACAAAAAAATTAACACATTCTCTTATGAAAATGTCGAAAAATTCAATGCCGGAAACCTTGTTGTCCGTATGACCAATGACGTTACACAAGTGCAAAACTTGATGATGATGGTCTTCCAAATTTTGATGCGGATTCCAGTCCTTCTGATTGGTGCGGTCATTCTATCAATTACAACTCTTCCAAAACTTTGGTGGATTACTGTTCTTTTAATCGTCTTAATTCTTGTGGTTACAGCTGTATTGATGGGACGCATGGGCCCTCACTTTATGGCCTTCCAAAAATTGATGGACCGTATTAATGCCATTGCTAAACAAAACTTACGTGGCGCACGTGTCGTTAAATCTTTCGTTCAAGAAAAAAATCAAATCAAAGATTTTGATGAAACTTCTGACGAACTTTACGACCATAACTGGGCAGTAGGGAAACTCTTTTCAGCAATGATTCCACTCTTTACCGTTATTGCTCAAGGAGCGATTTGGCTTGCAATCTACTTCGTTTCAACTTTTGTAACAGATTCACCAACCGTTGCCCAAGATAGTATTGGTGGGATTGCAACATTCATGACTTACATGGGAATGATTATGTTTGCCATCATCATGGGTGGTATGATTTCAATGTTTGCTTCACGTGGTATGGTCTCAATCGGTCGTATCAATGAAGTACTGAAAACAGACCCAGCTATGAAATTTGACGAAAATGCGAAAGACGAAGAACTTTCTGGTTCTGTTAAATTTGACCATGTTTCATTCTCATATCCTAATGATGAAGAACCAACACTCAAAGATATTAGCTTTGAAGTAGAAGCTGGCCAAATGGTCGGGATTGTCGGAGCGACTGGTGCTGGTAAATCCACTTTAGCACAATTGATTCCAAGACTCTTTGACCCAACAGAAGGGACTGTTTCAGTTGGTGGAAAAGACCTTAAAACAGTTAGCCGTGGGACTTTGAAGAGAAATATTTCTATCGTTCTTCAAAAAGCTATTCTTTTCTCTGGTACAATCGCTGGAAACATCAAACAAGGGAAATCTGATGCAACCGATGAAGAAATGACTCGTGCGGCACAAATTGCCCAAGCGGCTGAATTTATCACGACAAAAGACGGACAATATGAATCAGAAGTTGAAGAACGTGGGAATAATTTCTCAGGTGGTCAAAAACAAAGATTGTCTATCACACGTGGGGTTGTTAAAAATCCAAATGTCTTGATTTTAGATGATTCAACGTCGGCACTTGATGCTAAATCTGAAAAACTTGTTCAAGAAGCCTTGAATAAAGAACTTAAAGAAACAACAACTATTATTATTGCTCAAAAGATTTCATCAGTAGTTCATGCAGATAATATTTTGGTTCTTGATCAAGGAAAACTTGTTGGTCAAGGAACTCACCAAGAATTAGTTGCCGAAAACAAAATTTACCAAGAAATCTACGATACACAGAAAGCACAGGAGGACTAAGACATGGAAAATACCAAATCAACAAGAAAAATGTCTGACACCACACGTGCCATCCGATTTTTTTACCTCTATCTCAAAAGATATAAACTCCAATTTGCTGTGATTATGATTTTCATCATTTTGGCGACTTGGTTGCAAGTTGTTTCTCCATCACTCTTGGGAGATGCAATTACCAATTTGACTAAATATGTGACTGACTTCTTTACACATCAACATGCTGGACAATCACAAGATGCATTACAACAGATTGCTCAACAATTAAGCCAACAAATGCACCAAACCGTAGATTGGCACAATGTTCCTGAAGTTGTTAAAACATTACCACAAGCAGCTCAGGACCAAATAACAGCTCATCTTCCTAAAGGAACAACTTTAGAAACACTCAAAACAGTGGCAACTTCACATGCTGCTAGCACTTCTACATTCATGAAAGGAATGTGGCAATTGCTTGCAGTCTATGTAGCAACAGGTGTGTCAATGTTGATTTATACCTTGCTCTTTAGCCGTATCGTTGCTCATTCAACAAATCGCATGCGTAAAGGTTTGTTTGGTAAACTTGAACGTTTGACTATTTCATATTTTGACCGTCATCAAGATGGAGATATCCTTGCTCGTTTTACATCTGACTTGGATAACATTCAAAATACATTGAACCAAGCACTCGTTTCAGTGATTTCAAATGCTGCCGTTTTTGTCGGAGTAATCATCCAAATCTTCCTTAAAGATGTAACTTTTGCTTGGTTGACAGTGGCGGCTTCACCAGTTGCCATTTTATCTGCAGTTATCATTATTCGTCAATCGAAAAAAGCAACAGATAAACAACAAGAAGAAGTTTCACAACTCAATGCCTATATGGATGAAAAAATCTCTGGGCAAAAAGCAATTATCGTTGAAGGTTTACAAGAAGATTCTATTAACGGCTTCTTGGAACACAACGAAAATGTTAAAAAACGTACCTTTGCTGCTCAAGCATGGTCTGGTATGATTTTCCCATTGATGAATGGTTTCCAACTTTTGTCAATCGCCATTGTTATCTTCGGCGGAACAGCTTATGTCCTTAATGATGATAGCATGTCAATTGCCACAGGTTTGGGTCTCTTAGTTGCCTTTGTTCAATATGTTCAAAGTTACTACAACCCAATCATGCAAATTTCATCAAACTTTGGTCAACTTCAGCTTGCCATTACAGGTGCAACTCGTCTGAATGTTATGTTTGATGAACCAGAAGAAGTTCGTCCTGAAAATGGTAAGAAATTTGACACGATTAAAGATGGTATTCAAATCGAAAATCTTGATTTTGAATATCTTCCAGGTAAACCAGTCCTCAAAAAAGTTAATATTGATGTTAAAAAAGGACAAATGGTTGCCCTCGTTGGTCCAACTGGTTCAGGTAAAACAACTGTCATGAACTTGATGAACCGTTTCTATGATGTCAATGGTGGAGCAATCAAGTTTGATGGAACAGATATTCGTGAATTTGATTTAGATAGTTTACGTTCAAATGTTGGGATTGTACTTCAAGAGTCTGTACTCTTTGATGGAACAATTGCCGATAATATCAAGTTTGGTAAACCAAATGCCACTCAAGAAGAAATTGAAACAGTTGCGAAGACAACACATATACATGAATTTATCGAAAGCTTGCCTGACAAGTATGAAACACACGTTTCTGATGATGAATCAGTCTTCTCAGTTGGTCAAAAACAACAAATCTCTATTGCACGTACTATTTTGACAAATCCAGAACTTTTGATTTTGGACGAAGCAACATCGAACGTAGATACCGTAACAGAAGAACAAATTCAATGGGCAATGGAAGCAGCCATTGCTGGACGAACTTCATTCGTTATTGCTCACCGTTTGAAAACAATTCTTAATGCAGATAAGATTGTTGTTCTTAAAGATGGTGAAGTCATTGAAGAAGGAAATCATCATGAACTCGTTGCTCAAGGTGGATTCTACTCTGAACTTTATCATAATCAATTCGTTTTTGAATAAGAAAAACTTGTTTGAATAAAAGAAATAAAAACTACAGCTAAATTTTTAGTTGTAGTTTTTATTTAGAAAAAAAGTCTATGAAAAACTACCATAAAATGTTAAAATAGAGAGCGGTTCTTAAAAAAATAATTTTTTTAAGACAATAAAAATGTGAAAAGTGATTTTGAAATAATATGAAAAAAATAGTAATTAATGGTGGGAAGCGTATCTCTGGAACAATTCCAATTTCTGGAGCAAAAAATTCAGTGGTTGCTTTAATTCCTGCAACCATTCTAGCTAACGATATTGTTACTCTGGAAGGAGTTCCAGATATTTCTGATGTCGCAAGTTTAGTCGAAATTATGGAAATCATGGGAGCAAAAATTGAGCGAAATCTTGAAGAAGGTCGACTTGTGATTGATACACGTAGTGTTGTTTCACGTCCTCTGCCTTATGGAAAGATTAATTCTTTGCGTGCTTCTTATTATTTCAATGGTGCACTTTTGGGTCGTTTTGGACAAGCGACAGTTGGCTTGCCCGGAGGCTGTGATTTAGGTCCTCGTCCAACCGATTTACATGATAAAGCCTTTAAAGCTTTAGGGGCTAAGAAGATTCAAGAAGAAGAAGCTGAGCACTTAGAAGTGATTGGAGATTCATTAGTTGGAGCAACCATTTATATGGACGTTGTTTCCGTTGGAGCAACCATCAATACGATGCTTGCTGCTAGTCGTGCAAAAGGTGTAACTGTGATTGAAAATGCCGCACGTGAGCCTGAAATTATTGATGTGGCAACCCTTCTTAATAACATGGGGGCAAAAGTTCGTGGTGCTGGAACAGATATTATCCGTATCACTGGGATAGATGAAATGCACGGAGCTCAACATACGGTAATTCCTGACCGAATTGAGGCTGGAACTTACCTTGCTTTAGCTGCTGCGATGGGTGATGGGGTTATTATTGAAAATGTTATCTATGAACATTTGGAATCTTTCATTGCTAAACTTGAAGAAATGGGCGTACGTTTGACGATTCGTGAAGACAGCATTGAAGTTCATAAATCTGAAAATTTAAAATCAGTTAATATTACCTCTGTTCCTTACCCAGGATTTGCGACTGATTTGCAACAACCAATTACGCCACTGTTGTTAAAAGCAAAAGGTCGTGGTTCGATTGTTGATACGATTTATCAAAAACGTGTTAACCACGTACCTGAATTAGCGCGTATGGGTGCTAATATTTCTGTTTTGGATGATAGAATTATTTATGACGCTCCGAATGAGTTAACTGGAAGCTGTGTTCAAGCAACAGATTTACGTGCTGGTGCGGCTCTGGTTACTGCTGGAATTATTGCCAGTGGAACTACTAAAATTTCTAATATTGAGTTTATCCTACGAGGCTATGATCATATCATTGAAAAATTGACTGCTGTTGGTGTAGATATTCAATTGATTGAAGAGTGACAAAATAGATTTATTTGCGTATATACTAATGAGAAAGGATATAAGATGGCTGATAAATTAAAGTTTGAAATCATTGAAGAACTTATCGTTCTCTCTGAAAATGCAAAAGGTTGGCGCAAAGAACTCAATCGTGTTTCTTGGAATGATGCAGAACCTAAATACGATATCCGTACTTGGTCACCTGACCATGAAAAAATGGGTAAAGGAATCACTTTATCCGAAGAAGAATTTGGCGTCCTCTTAAAAGAATTGGGCAATAAATAAAAAAAATCCTGAATTTTCAGGACTTTTTTATTATTTTAATGGGTAAAGGTCATCACAACAAGGATGAGGTAAATAATCAAAGTAATAAAGAAGGTCAGTCGCCACCAAAGCTTTAAAAAGCGGCGGTAGGCGAATTGTTTATAATAGAACAAATCAAGTAACAACAAAATAAGTGCTAAACCAGAAATGATTAGCAGATAGTAAGGAATAATACTGATACTTGTTACATTTTTTGAAAAGATTTGCATTCCTAGAATTAGAAAAAGTGTGAATACATCTGGAATTTTTAATTTACGATTGGTTAAATGACGTAGTCTGAAAAACTTGAAAATAAAGACCAACGCAATAAAGACGATAAGCGGATATAGCGCCATAAGTACTTTTATAAACATAGACTAATTGTAGCGGTTTTAGACTAGTTTGTAAAGTATTTATTTGTGTGAGAGAGTGCACGTATCAGTGCTAATCCAAAGATTGTAACAAGGATAGCTTTAATGATTTCAACAAATACAAAGGGAGTGAAGCCAAGCTTTAATGCCAAAGACCAATCCACTTGAGTGAAAAATTTGAGCCAGAGAGTGCCGATGACCAACATAAGGAGATGACCGACAATATTTATGATAAAAGCTGGGATTGTTTTGTATTTGATTTGATGAAGTCCCCAAGAAATGAGGGTTCCCATAACTAAAAAAGCAAGTAGAAAACCACCTGTTGGTCCAAAAAGAACAGCAATTCCTGAAGTTCCTCCAGTGAATACGGGAATTCCAATAAATCCGAGAAGTAGATAAAGTAAAATGGCAAAAAAAGTTTCACGCGCTTTGAGTACTGTCGCAACGAGTCCGACAGCTAGTGTTTGTAAGGTGACTGGGATGATACCAATTGGGATAGCCAATGGAGAAAGAACCGCGATAATCGCTGCACCAAGAGCAATTAGGGTTAATGAATATAATTTTGTGTTTTGCATTCCGAGTCCTTTGTTTTATATATAAAATAAAATATACTAAAAAAGAAGAATTTTTGCAAACTCTTGCTCCAAATATACAAAAAATACTGACAGAATTTCTGTCAGTATTTTTATTCTCTGATTTCAACAAAGTGAGCATGGACAAAATCTGCTAGTTCTTGAGGAGCAATTTTTATACTACGTCCAACTTCACCCGCGGAACAGACAATAAACTCATGTTCCAAAGCAATGGAATCAATATAAATTGGAAACTTTTTATTTTGCCAAATGCCTACGGGATTATTTGCCCCGTGAATATAACCCGTGGTTTTTTGTAGGTCTTTTTGAGGAATCATACTTACTTTTTTATTGCCCGAAACTTTTGCTAATTTTTTTTCTGACAGATGCTCTGTCAAAGGAAGAATACCAATGACAGGTCCTGTTTTATCTCCAATCAATGCGAGTGTTTTATAGATATCACTACGATTAATATCGTCAGGAAGGCTATCACTTTCCAAAGCATTGATGGCAAGTCCAGTATGCTCAATTTTCGCCTTATCAAGAATTTGTTCTACAAGTGTTTTCTTTAATTTTTGCTTTTTAGACATAGCTATATTATAGAAGATTTTGTTCTGACTGACAAGATATAATAATTTTACTGACAGGTTTATTAGTAATTACTATGGATAAAAAGTTTAGGGAATTTTTTGACAAAAATTATTAAGATAACAAAGGCAGCAATGGCCGTCAAAATACCGCTGATTCCATTAACAGCAAGAGAATAAGCAACAGCGCCCCAACCTTTCCAAGCATATTGGCTCCAGAAAATAATTCCGGCAATGAAATGGAAAAAGTATTTAAGAAGAACAGCAACAAAAGTTCCCAAAAGTACAGGAGCTAGTTTTAGAGGGGCTGTTTTTTGGCGGAAAAGGCCAGCTATTCCGAGTGAAACAGGAGCCACAAGATATTCAAGGAAAGCTTGGGATAGGCTTAAGATATAAGCATGTCCAGTAATCATTGAAAGAATTCCCCAGATTAATCCTCCAACGAGACCAGCGGTTAAACCTCGTCGTAAGCTGAGAAGAAGGATAGGGATACAGGCGATTTCAACGATAATCCAACCATAAACAGTATTTGGAATGAGGCTGATGATGAAGGCGAGTGCCGCCATGAAGGCAATTTCCGTTAATAAACGGACATTGAACTTAGAATTAGACATAAAAAAACTCCTTTTTGATGCGCACAAAAGGAGGGTTAGAAATTAGACGATTGTCTTAACACATTCCTACGCTGGCATTACCCAGATCAGGTCAGATGGTATTTCTCGCTACTGACAGACTTGTCAATAGACCCATTGTGCAAATATTTATTTTTACAAGTATAAGTTTAGCATAATTTATGTTGAAAAGCATTGATGGGAGATTAGAATTCTATTTTATAAATTAAACTTAAAAATTTTTTAAGGCAACATAAAAAATCAATAATCCAAAAAATTTGAAAGTCTGTTAGAATAAATCTATACACAAATTCGGACAAAATAAAAGCGGTCGAGTAAGTAATTGTGAAAGTCAGTACAGAGAGCTTGTAGCGGTGAGAGCAAGCCTGAATGAAGCAATGAAAATGGCTTGATAAGCGTAGCAAAAGTGAGGTTTTACCAAGCTTTTGACGGCATGGTTCTCGTTATTGAACTTAAAAGTTTGCTTTTGTAAAGTTTATCTGAAAATTTTCAGTGAGCTACAAAGTGCTTAAATCAAGAATGGTACCACGATATAGCTCGTTTCTTTTTATGAAATGGGCTCTTTTTGTTTAGTCAGATTGTTTTTGTTTGACGAATTTGTTTAGAGTCAGAAAATTGGCAGGTGCACGGTTACTTTTCTGATATGATGCAAAAGTTTATCAAAGGGGAATAATTGATTTTGAAAAATAAATCAATTAGAAAAAAGGGAGAAGAAATGAATCCAAGAAACAGAAATATTTTACTTGTCGTTATTGTTGTTGTAATTGTTGCTATCGCTGCATTTTTCGGTTTTAATCACAAATCTGGCGGAAGTAAAACGGCAAATAAAACTGTGAATATTGGAATAATGACAGGAACTAAAGAAGATGATACCATTTGGTCTACTGTTTCAAAAACAGCCAAAGATAAATACGGAATTACTTTAAAATTCACTCATTTTACAGATTATACACAACCAAATACAGCTTTGAAAAATGGCGATATTGATTTGAATGCCTTCCAACATTATGCTTTCTTGAATGCTTGGAATAAAGCTAATAATGGTGATTTGAAGGCGATTGGAAATACTACAATTTCACCTATTCGTCTTTATTCTAAAAAAATCACTTCATTGAGCCAAATTAAATCAGGAGATACAATTGCTGTACCGAATGATGCCTCAAATGAAAGCCGCGCGCTTTATGTTTTGAAAAATGCTGGTCTGATTGGCCTTTCTGTATCAGGTGATACACTTGCGACGGTTAAAGATATTAATTCTAATCCAAAAAATTTGGTCATAAAAGAATTAGATGCGGCACAAACACCACGTGCGCTTGATTCAATTACAGCAGCAGTAATTAATGACGATTTTGCAACTACAGCAAAATTAACGGTTGAAGAGTCTATTTATACTGAACCTGTAAACAAAGATAGTGAGCAGTGGATTAATATCATCGTTGCAAATAAAAAAGATGAAAATAACAAAATTTATAAAGAAGTAGTCAAAGCTTACCAAACTGAAGCAACGAAGAAAGCAATTGAAAAAGCTTATCCTGATAAGAGAAAAATTGCTGCTTGGGGATTGAAACTCGACTAGAAAATTCGTTGACGGAGTAACGGTTAGGTCAGAACTTCGGGAGTTTCTATTTTAGAAATTCTTGCCTTAAGGCTAATAAGTTTTACTGACAGAAGACTTAAACTGTTTTCAAAACAGTTTGGTCAGTAGAAATTGGAGAAAATTATGAATCCTAGAAATCGTAATATTATTATTGGAATAATTGTGGTTGTTATTATTGCTATTGCTGCTTTCATTGGCTTTGGACATCAAACTAAAGCAAATAAAACAGTCAATAAAACAGTGAAAATTGGAATAATGACAGGAACTAAAGAAGATGACAGTATTTGGCAAATAGTATCTAAAACAGCCAAAGATAAGTATGGAATTACTTTGAAGTTCACTCATTTCACAGATTATACACAACCAAATACAGCCTTGAAAAATGGCGATATTGATTTGAATGCTTTTCAACATTATGCTTTCTTAAAAGCGTGGAATAAAGCAAATAATGGTGATTTGGTGGCCATTGGTGATACTGTAATTTCGCCAATCAGTGTCTATTCTAAGAGTCTTAAGACTTTGTCTGATATCAAAGAGGGCGGAACTATTGCAGTACCAAATGATGCGTCAAATGAAAGTCGTGCGCTTTATGTCTTGAAGTCTGCGGGCTTGATTAAATTGGATGTTTCTGGTCAAACGCTCGCGACAGTCAAAGATATCACTTCAAATCCGAAAAATTTGGTTATTAAAGAACTTGATGCTTCACAAACTGCGCGTGCTTTAGATTCAGTTGACGCCGCAGTTATCAATAATAATTATGCCGTTACTGCAGGTTTAAAGAAAGCTGATGCAATTTTCACTGAGCCTGTCAACAAAGATAGTCAACAATGGATTAATATAATTGTTGCTAATAAAAAAGATGCAAATAGTAGCGTTTATAAAGATGTTGTCAAAGCTTATGAATCAGAAGCAACCAAAAAAGCCATCGCAAAAGCATATCCAGATAAGAGCACCATTCCTGCTTGGGGCTTGAAATTAAAATAATTTCTTTTGCACTTAATTGTTTATCAGCATCACAGGAAGTTAGAGTTACTGACGAAATTTCCTATTTTCTGATGAATGGATGAGTTTTCCTGAGAAGTAAATGAAAGTTCTCTGACAGCTTTGTCAGTAGAAATTGGAGAAAATTTTGAATCCTAAAAATCGAAATATTATCATTGCTGTTGCTGTTCTTATTCTTGTTGCGCTGGTTGCCTTCTTTAGTTTGAACCATCAAGGCGGAGTGAAAGCATCTGCTGGCGAAAAAACAGTCAAAGTTGGAATTATGAGTGGCGACAAACAAGATCAGGAAGTTTGGAAATCAGTAGCTAATACCGCTAAAGAAAAATACGATTTGAAGCTGAAATTTGTTTATTTTTCTGATTATAATCAACCAAATGAAGCTCTTCTGTCAGGAGATATTGATATCAACGCTTTTCAGTCTTATAATTATGTAAAAACATGGAATAAGGCGCACAAGAGTGATATTGTTGCCGTAGGCAATACTTATATCACACCTATGCACATTTATTCAAAAGAAATTAGCAAATTGTCAGATTTAAAAGAGGGTTCAACGGTTGCTATTCCTAATGATGCTTCAAATGAAAGTCGGGCATTGTTTGTACTCCAAAGTGCAGGTTTGCTTAAATTGACAACTAGTGATTCAAGTAAACTGGTGGGCTTACCAGATATCACAGAAAATCCTCATCAATTGAAATTCAAAGAAGTGGATGCAAGTCAAACACCACGTGCTCTTGATTCAGTTGCTCTTTCGGTGGTTAATTATAATTATGCGACAGCCGCTAGTTTGCCAAAATCTGAATCAGTCTTCATGGAGCCACTTAATAAAACTTCTGCTCAATACATCAACTTTATTGCTGCGACAAGTAAAGAAAAAAATAATAAAGTTTATAAAGAAGTTGCCAAAGCCTATGCTTCAAAAGCAACAGAAAAAGCAATCAAAGAACAGTATCCTGATGGTGGAGAATTGCCCGCTTGGGACTTGAAACTTTGAATAAATACGCTTCAGCAGCTGAGGGCAAAAAAATATTAAGCTCCTAGAAATTGTGAAAGAAGAAAAATATGGGGAAATTAGCGATTGTAACGGGAAGCGGACAAGGTATTGGGGAAGGTATTGTCTATCGGTTAGCAAAAGATGGATTTGCGGTTGCCGTAGCAGATATTAATCCTCAAACAGCAAAAAATGTTGCAAAAACTTTGATAGATAAAGGATTTGAAGCTAAAGCTTACGTGCTTGATGTTGCGAACCGTTCGGCAGTTTTTCAGCTTATTGAACAAGCGGTGAGTGATTTTGGTGAACTTGCTGTATTTGTTAATAATGCTGGGGTTGCTTTTATTGATAGCATTATAGATTCTGATTCAGAAAGGGTTGAACGACTATTTGATGTCAATATCAAAGGTACTTATTGGGGAATACAAGCAGCAGCTACCCAATTTAAAAAACAAGGTCATGGTGGACGAATTATCAATGCGGCTTCGCTTGCAAGTGTTGAAGGTTCTGCCTTGCAAAGTGCTTATTCTGCTTCAAAATTTGCAATACGTGGATTGACACAGTCGGCAGCGAAAGAACTTGCAAAAGACCATATCACAGTGAATGCTTATAATCCTGGAATTGTACGCACCGCTATGCGAGATGAGATTGATAAAAAAACGGCTCAAATCAAAGGAATTAGCATTGAACAGCAACAACAGAATTGTTTGAATGAAATCTACCTCGGACGTGAAGGAAGACCAGAAGATGTTGCAGAAGTTGTGGCCTGGTTTGCTTCAGATGCAGCAGAATATATTACAGGACAATCTATCTTAGTGGATGGCGGGATGAGATTCCATTAGCAAGAAGGAAAAAAATATGAATGTAAAAAATCGAAGAATATTAATTACAATTATTATTCTTGTATTCATTATTATAGTAGGCGGGATTTTTGCCTTTTCTCACAGTGGTAATAAATCAAAAGTTTCTTCAAAAATTGTAAAAATTGGATTGATGCCTGGTGGTAAACAAGAAGATGTCATTTGGAAACAAGTTCAAAAAAATGCTAAAGACCAATTTGGGATTACATTGAAATTTGTCAATTTTACTGATGGAGATGAGCCTAATAAGGCTTTGGTCAACCATGAAGTAGACCTCAACGCCTTTCAACATTATGCTTATTTGAAATCATGGAATAAAGCTAATAATGGAAATATTGTGTCAATTGGTGATACAATTATTACGCCGATTCATTTATACTCAACGAAATACAAAAAGGTCGATGAAATTCCTGATAAAAGTACGATTGCCATTCCAAATGATGTCACAAATGAAAGCCGCGCACTTTATGTTTTAAAAAATGCGGGACTCATTAAACTAGACACCTCTAGAGGAGTATTAGCAACGGTCAAAGATATCAGAGAGAATCCTAAAGGCTTAATTATCAAAGAAATTGATGCCAGTCAAACACCACGTGCGCTTGATTCAGTTGCTGCAGCAGTCATTAATTATAATTTTGCTATTTCGGCAAAAATTTCTGATAAAGAATCAATTTATCAAGAACCATTAAATGAAGATTCGGCTCAATGGATTAATTTTATTGCAGCAAATCAGTCTGATAAAAATAATAAAGTTTATAAAGAAGTCGTCAAGGCTTATGAACAAAAAAATATCGCTGATATCATCAAAAAAGAATATCCAGATGGAGGAGAACTCCCCGCTTGGAATTTAAAATTGTAAATAAGAAAACTCGTCTTTGACGAGATTTTCTGTCAGTATTAACAAAGCTGAATTTTACTGACGAAAGTTTAGGAAAAGCTTTGTCAGCACTGACAGAGAATGAAAAAGATAAAGGAAGTAAGTATGACAGCAATTATTGAATTAAATAATCTTTCTGTGCAATTTCACCAGAAAGGACGATTAGTCACGGCAGTGAAAAATGCCACTTTACACATTGAAAAAGGGGATATTTATGGTGTGATTGGTTATTCTGGAGCTGGGAAATCAACTTTGGTTAGAACCATCAATCTGCTTCAAAAACCAACCGAAGGTCAAATTGTGATTAATGGTGAGAAGATTTTTGATAGTGCAAATCCCGTGAAGTTTACGGGTGCAAAATTACGTGAATTTCGTCAAAAAATTGGGATGATTTTTCAACACTTTAATCTTTTGAGTGAGAAAACTGTTTTTAATAATGTGGCTTTTGCTTTGCAACATAGTCAAATCGAGGATAAAAACGGGAAAAAACGTTATCTCACAAAGAAAGAAAAGAACGATAAAGTCACTGAATTATTAAAATTGGTTGATTTAGCAGACCTTTCTGATAAATATCCGGCACAACTTTCTGGAGGCCAAAAACAAAGAGTAGCGATTGCACGTGCTTTGGCTAATGACCCCGAAATTTTGATTTCAGATGAAGGAACCTCAGCCCTCGACCCGAAAACAACCAATCAAATCTTGGATTTGCTCAAATCCCTTCATGAAAAATTGGGAATTACAGTGGTTTTGATTACTCATGAGATGCAAGTGGTTAAGGAAATTGCTAATAAAGTAGCCGTTATGCAAAATGGTGAAATCATTGAACAAAATTCTTTAATTGATATTTTTGCGCAACCTAAAGAAGCTTTGACCAAACAATTTATTGAAACAACAAGTTCGGTCAATCGATTTATTGCCAGTCTTTCTAAGACAGAACTTCTTGCTCAATTAG
Organism: Lactococcus cremoris subsp. cremoris KW2; assembly: GCF_000468955.1. Taxonomy (NCBI): domain Bacteria; kingdom Bacillati; phylum Bacillota; class Bacilli; order Lactobacillales; family Streptococcaceae; genus Lactococcus; species Lactococcus cremoris. The sequence continues at coordinate 317,369 of NC_022369.1, forward strand.
CAGATGATGAAGAATTAATTCACTTAGATTATTCAGGTTCAGAACTTGAAGACCCAGTGGTTTCTGATATTACGAAAAAATTTGATGTAACGACTAATATTTTCTATGGGAATGTTGAATTACTTCAAGGTCAACCTTTTGGCTCATTAGTCTTGACCTTAAAAGGTTCAAGTGAACATCGAGCTGCCGCAAAGGCATATTTTGTTGAAAGACATTTGAAATTTGAAGTTTTAGGTAAAATTGAAAGGACGGTAGACTAATGGCAGAATGGTTTGCACATACATTTCCTAATGTAGTTTATTTAGGATGGACGGGCGAGACAGGTTGGTGGACAGCAATTGTTCAAACGCTTTATATGACATTTATTTCGGCACTTATTGGTGGCTTATTGGGATTGATTTTCGGAATTGGGGTTGTTGTGACTGCTGAAGATGGAATTACACCCAATCGACCATTATTCTGGATTTTAGATAAGATTGTCTCTATCGGACGCGCTTTTCCCTTTATTATCTTATTAGCAGCAATTGCTCCCTTGACTAAAATTTTGGTGGGCACGCAGATTGGTGTTACAGCAGCCTTGGTTCCCTTGGCCCTTGGAGTTGCTCCTTTCTACGCTAGGCAAGTTCAAGCATCACTTGAGTCTGTTGACCACGGGAAAGTAGAGGCAGCTCAGACGGTGGGGGCAGATTTCCTTGACATCGTCTTTACTGTTTATCTTCGTGAAGAACTGGCAAGTTTGATACGGGTTTCAACGGTTACCTTAATTTCCTTGATTGGTTTGACCGCAATGGCCGGTGCGATTGGGGCTGGTGGACTTGGAAATACTGCTATCTCTTATGGTTACAACCGATTTGCCAATGATGTCACTTGGTTTGCTACGATTTTGATTTTGATTTTTGTTTTATTGGTTCAACTTGTCGGGGATTTCTTGGCAAGACGCGTTTCACATCGATAATTAAATAAATAGACTTAAGTCTATTTGATTAAAGGAGAAACAATGAAAAATAATTCTGTAAAAATTGTTGTTGCGACTGGAATTGGTGCCGCTCTATTTGTAATTATTGGCTGGTTGATTAACATTCCTACGCCAATTCCAAATACTAGTATCCAATTACAATATGCTGTACTTGCCCTATTTTCGGCCTTGTTTGGCCCTCTTGCTGGCTTTCTAATTGGATTTATTGGTCATGCCCTCAAAGATTCATTTCTTTATGGGGCTCCTTGGTGGACTTGGGTTTTAGGCTCAGGTTTGATGGGTCTATTTCTAGGCTTTGGAGTCAAAAGAGAAAGTTTGACTCAAGGGATTTTTGGAAATAAAGAAATTATTCGTTTTAATATTGTCCAATTTTTGGCAAATGTAGTCGTGTGGGGTCTAATTGCTCCCATTGGGGATATTCTGGTTTATAGTGAACCGGCTAATAAAGTCTTTACACAGGGAGTAGTTGCAGGTTTAGTTAATGCCTTAACGATTGCTGTAGCCGGTACTTTATTGCTCAAACTTTATGCTGCGACACGAACAAAATCAGGAACGCTTGATAAGGAATAAATATTTTTAACATCAGATGTGCTAGAATAAAAGCAGCAAATACTTGCTGCTTTTGCGCTTGTATCCTTAGAGTGAGACCATTGTCTAAGAATGTTTGTAATTAATAAGAAGGGTGAAAATGGAACCATTAATCTCGTTCAAAGATTTTACATTTAAGTATGATCTACAAAAAAATCCAACATTAAAAAAGATAAATTTAGAAATTTTTCCTGGCGAAAAAGTACTGATTGTTGGGCCATCTGGTTCAGGAAAATCAACCATTGGCTCATGTCTGAATGGAATATTGCCCCATTTGTACAAAGGGGAGGCAAGCGGGGAATTATCAATTGCTGGCTTACCTTTTGGGACTTCAATTACTGAACTATCAGAAAGAGTATCCACCGTGCTCCAAGATACTGATGGACAATTTATTGGCCTAAGCGTAGCTGAGGATATTGCTTTTGCTTTAGAAAATGACGGTCTGATTCATGATGAAATGGTCAGCAAAGTTGCCTATTGGTCAGAGAAAACCGAAAGCAAGAGCCTTTTGAATCATCGTCCTCAAGACCTGTCAGGTGGACAAAAACAAAGAGTTTCTTTGGCGGGAGTTTTAATTGATGAATCACCAATTTTACTGTTTGATGAGCCTTTAGCCAATTTGGATCCACAAACTTGTGGAGAAACAATAGCTTTAATTAAAAATATTCATGAAGAAAATAATGTGACGACAATTATCATTGAACATCGAATTGAGGAAGTTCTATCACTCGGAATCGATAAAATTGTGGTTGTCAATGAGGGTGAAATTGTTGCGATTGGTAGCCCTGATGAGTTATTGAAAACAGAAGTTTTCAGAGAAAATTTTTTACGTGAACCACTTTATTTATCAGCATTAAAGGCTGTAAAAGTGGCTGACTCACTGACAAATTTTTCTGATTTGAAAACGTTAGATGCCCCAAATCTAAAAAAAATACTGACAGATTTTACAAGCTCTTATAAAGTGACTGACAAAGCTGTCAATAAAAATAATATCCTGTCAGTAAAAAATTTGACGGTAAATTTTGGTCAACATGAAGTTCTAAAAGGAATAAATTTAGAGATTCAAGAAGGAGAAAAAATTTCGATTGTTGGTAAAAATGGCGTTGGGAAATCGACTTTTGCGAATGCGCTCTGCCATTTTGTTGAAGCCAGTGGTGAAATTTTGTATCGTGGGCAATCAATAGTTAATGATTCTATTTCGGAACGTGCAGCAAAAATTGGTTATATTATGCAAAATCCAAATCTTATGATTTCGCAAAATATTGTCAGTGATGAGGTGGCCTCTGGTTTGAGACTTCGTGGGTTTGATGAAGGAGTCATTAGTGAAAAAGTTGAAGAAATTTTACAGGTTTGCGGACTTTATCCATTTAGAAATTGGCCAATTTCTTCTTTGAGTTATGGGCAGAAAAAAAGAGTAACAATTGCCAGTATTTTAATTTTGGAGCCAGAAATTTTGGTTCTTGACGAGCCAACTGCTGCTCAAGATTTAAAAGCTTATCGTGAAATCATGGATTTTCTTGACCAACTTAATCATCGTCTTCATTTGACAATGATTATGATTACGCACGATATGTATTTGATTACAGAATATACAGATCGGACTCTAGTTTTTGCTGACGGGAAAATTGTTGCTGACGAAAGTCCATTTGAAATTTTAGAAAATGAAAATTTTGTTAAGATGGGAAATCTGAGTCAACCCAGTCTTTATCAACTTGCGAGAAAAGCTGATATTAGTCCAATTTCACTGACAAAAGCTTTTATTAATTTTCAAAATCAGGAGAGATTAAAGCATGAATAATCAACTTAAAGTCTTAGGCTATCAAGCCGGAAGTGGTTTTATTTATCAACTCAATGCGACTGCCAAGCTCTTGTTTTTTCTTTTGATTTCCATCAGTAGTATGGTCACTTATGATACAAGATATCTGGCTTTTGTGGCTCTCTTTTCTATGCTCCTCTTTTACTTTTCGAAGATTCCTTTTTCGTCAGTCAAACGAGTCGCTCAGTTTGCCGCCCTTTTTGCTTTCTTAAATCTCCTATTTGTGTTTATTTTTGACCCTGGCTATGGTGTAAGACTCTATGATTCTAAAACGATTATTTGGGGGCCTTTAACTTTAGAAGAACTTTTTTATCTCTTTAACCTCATCTTGAAATATTTTTCGACCATTCCACTTGCCTTATTGTTTATTTTAACGACTAATCCGAGTCAATTTGCTAGTAGTCTGAACAAAATTGGTCTTCCTTATCGTTCCTCATATTCTGTATCATTGGCTTTGCGCTATATTCCCGACATGCAAGAAAAGTTTTTGGCTATTCGTAATGCTGGGCAAGCTAGAGGAATGGATTTATCAAAAAAAGTAGGTCTTTTTTCTCGAATAAAACTAAATGTTCAATTGTTATTGCCTTTGATTTTTTCTAGCTTGGAGCAAATTGATACCATTTCAACAGCAATGGAATTACGACGATTTGGGAAAAAGAAAAAAAGAAGTTGGTATTCATATCAACCATTGAAAGTAAAAGACTACTTTGTTATCTTACTCGCACTTTTAGGAGTGGCTCTTGTAATTCTTTTGTTTTTTGTTAATCAAGGGAGATTTTTTAATCCCTTTCATTAAAAAAGCCTGCACAAGTTATCCTTTGTAAGTCTAATAGCTAATCTGGAGTCCATATTAGCTATTTTTATCGTATTTTCCTAAAAGTCTTCTTTCCGCTCAAAAATTCAAAACTCCCTTCTCAAACTTTGAAAAGGGAGTTTATCTTTGTTCTGAGGCAAGTTTTTTGCTTTTTGTTATCTTGCAAAAATGAGTGGAAAATGGCATAATAGGACTTGTAAAAAACTTTTGACAAGCCGATTGTTTGCAAAAGCTTATAAAATTTGAATTAAATCTTAAAAAAGAACTTCCAAAAGAATTAGAAGGGAAAAACATGGAAAATAAAATACGTGAATTGCGCCGATTATCTCATCTTTCACAAGAGGATGTCGCACATATCGCTCACGTCTCGCGTCAGACGATTAATGCGATTGAAAATGACAAATACGACCCAGAGTTAACGCTTGCTTTCAAACTTGCAGAAACCCTAGGGACAACCGTTGATGAGCTTTTTAACTATCAACCAACCGTTGTGAAAAGGAAAGAAAACGATGTATTTTGGTGCGAAAAATATCAATGTGTCTTATGGAAAAGAGCAGGTATTGAAAAACGTAACGCTGTCGATTGAAAAAGGAAAAACGACAGCTATTATTGGAGTCAATGGTTCTGGAAAATCAACGATACTAAAAGCCCTAGGGCGCTTGATTAAAGCAGAAGGTCAGGTTATTTTTGATAATCAGCCCTTAAGCAATCATTCAAATCGGGAGATTGCTCGCATTTTAGCCCTATTGCCTCAATCAATTACTGCTCCTGCAGATATTACAGTCTATGAGCTTGTTAGTCTAGGACGTTTCCCACATCAAAAACTGATGCAACAACGTTTATCAAAAGAAGATATTACTTTTATTGAGGAATTAATGAGGGAAACAAATGTTTGGGATATTCGTGAAAGTAAAGTATCAGAACTTTCTGGTGGGCAAAAACAAAGAGTATTTATCACAATGATTTTAGCCCAAGATAGTGAGATTATTTTACTAGATGAACCCACAACGTATTTGGATTTAGCTCATCAGTTGGATATTTTGTGTCTGCTTAAAGATTTAGCGACAAAGCGAAATAAAACCATTGTTTACGTTATTCATGACTTGAACCATGCCGCTCGTTTTGCTGACAACCTAGTTCTCGTCAAAGATGGGGAAGTGGTCGAGCAAGGGACTGTTGATGACTTATTTACTCAAAAAACATTGAAAGAATGCTTTGGATTGGACGTTACTTTAGGATGTGATACCTTTACCAAAAAATTAATGATTACTGGGGTGAAAGATGCCTAAAAAACATTTTCTGACAATCTTTTTTGCCCTAGTTTTTTCTTTACTTTTTTTGTCAGTTCTTTATCTGATGCTAGGAAACAAAAATGTTCGACTGACAGAGTTATCCACAAATAAAATGGTTTTACAATTACGCTTACCACGATTGATAAGTCTTTTTCTAACCGGATTTCTCCTGTCTGTCAGTGGATTTCTAGTTCAAATTATGACCAGAAATCCAATTGCTGAAATGTCTACTCTAGGAATTTCTGGCGGTTCAAGTCTGGCTTTATCTCTTTTGTTGACTTTGGGTTGGTCGACAAATGATGGAATTTCAGTCATGGTTTCATCACTAGGAGCATTTATTGCTCTAGCCGTCGTCATGCTTTTGACTGCCAGGACACATTTTCAGCCCTTAAAAGTTGTTTTAGTTGGAACATCAGTCGGACTTTTTGCAACGAGTTTAGCGAGCTCAATGACTTTTGCTAGTCATGATACGCAGGCTTATTTTCGCTGGATTGTCGGGTCTTTTTCTGGTATAACCAATACTAAAGTTCTTTTAATGGCAGTCGTGAGTCTGATTTTTCTCCTACTCTTGCTCCTATTCTCTAAACAAATTTATTTATTAAACTTTGGAGACGAGCTGGCCCAATCTTTTGGAGTTTCCGTAAATTTTGTCCGTCTACTCATTATGTTTTTAGTTGCTCTTGCTTCGGGGGTGACCGTTGCCTCAGTTGGAGTGGTTAGTTTTGTTGGTCTGATAGCTCCACATATTGCCAAGAAAATTGTTAGAACGAATTTTTGGCAAAATGTGATTTTGTCCGTGCTGACAGGGATGCTTTTGCTTGTTTTGGCAGATTTGGCGGCTAGGAATTTATTTAAACCATACGAATTTCCAGCAGGAAGTTTAACCATGCTTCTGGGAGCTCCTTTCTTTTTGTGGGTCATTACAAAGGAGGCGAAATAAATGAAAAGAAAATTCACTTTACTTTTTGTCCTTCTTTTGGTTTTGATTGTGGCTGATTTGACACAATTTTCGACTAATTCTCAAATCCTATCTATTTTGATTCCTAATTTCCGTTTACCAAGATTAATAACTATTTTGTCAGCAGGGATTGCCCTTTCATTATCCGGTTATATCATTCAAAATATCACAGAGAACCCTCTTGCTGATAGTGGAACAATTGGGATAACTTCTGGTGCATCAGCAGGAAGCGTCGCCTTTTTATTAATTGCTGATCATTTTAAATTGACGGGCATTTGGAATTTTTCTTATCCCCTATTCGCCTTAATTGGTGCCCTTCTTTCTTTTGCTTTAATTTATATTTTTGCTCTGAGAAAGCAAGTGAGCTCTGTCAGAGTACTCTTGACAGGGATTGCAATTACAGCTTTTTTCCAAGCCCTGATTACGATTGGTCAACTTTCTGTCAATGCTTTTGATTTTCAGAAAGTGGCAGTTTGGCTGTCAGGAGATATTTGGCAAACGGGAACCACTTATCTGATAATTTGTATTTTATTATTAGTCATTGGATTAATAATTCTCCCTTTTTTCCTCAAAAAACTTGAAATTTTATCCTTGGGAGAAGAAATGGCGACGGTTTTGGGACTTGATGTTCCCAAAACTAAAATCTATCTATACTTGCTGGCTTTACTTTTTGCAGCTGTTGGTGTTTTATTGGTTGGTGGATTAGCCTTTGTTGGTTTGATTGCTCCGCACATTGCACGTGAAATTGTTGGATTTAAATCACGGAAAAGCCTAATCGCAACAGCTCTTTCAGGGATGATTATATTATCTTTTGCTGATATCATCTCCCAAATGATTATAGCTCCATCAAGTTTACCTTTAGGCTTTGTTGTCGCCTTTATTGGGGCTCCATATTATATTTATCTTATACAAAAAGTTTAAGAAATTAATTTACTTTTGTAAATTTCTTATAAAAAAATAATGGTTCATTTCTAAAAAATGACCTAAAAATAGAGGAGATTCTTTTGAAAAAAGTACTCACAACCCTAATTGCTGCAGGAGCTTTACTTACTTTAGCTGCCTGTTCTCCAAATTCATCATCAAAAAAATCAACATCAAGTGAAGACAAAGTGACCTTTCACGCTTTGAATGGTGATGTTAAAGTTCCTAAAGATCCAAAACGTATTGCCGTTCAAAATTACCCAGATGAAGTGGCTTCATTAGGTGCAAATGTTGTTGGAACAGACTCATGGGCTTTCCCAAATACCTTCTTATCGAAAGAACAAAAAAAGAATATGGTTGATTTGGGAGCACCAAAATTCAATATGGAAAAATTGATTGCTCAAAATCCTGATTTGATTATTACAGTTGATAAAGATCAAGTGGCTGACTATCAAAAAGTGGCACCAACTGTTCTCGTTAATTATAAAGATCTTTCAGGAATGAATAAATCACTTGATTACTTTGCTAAACTTCTTAATCGTGAAGATGAAAAAGCAAGTTTCCTTAAAAACTTTAAGAAAGAAGCTGATAAACAAAAAGAAAAATTGGCTAAGGTTGATGTTAAACCAGCTAAAAATACCATTTCACTTCTTGAACTTCAAGGAGATAAGGTTTATGCCTTTGGAGATAATTTTGCTCGTGGAGGACAAGCCTTAACAACTGGTTTAGGCTTTAAAGAATCAAGCAAAATGGCTGAACTCTCAAAAGGGGTGGGTTATGCCGAAGTAAATACAGAAAGCTTGGGCGAATTTGATGCAGATTATATCTTTATTGATTTTGCGGAGAAAGATAAAGAACAATATGCTGCTCTAAAAAATAATCCGGCTTGGCAAAATCTTAAAGCGGTTAAAGAAGGACATGTCATCACAATGGACTACGACAAAGTTTACTTCTTTGGCGGACCAACAGCGGCTAAAAAAGAGCTGTCACTCTACACTGACGCTATCATTAAAGCTACAAAATAAAAAGAAAAAGTGTATAATCAACTTATACACTTTTTTTGTGAAAAATTAAGGACTTTATGACATGAATATTAAACAATTACGGTACGTCGTCGCCATTGCTAATAGTGGAACTTTTCGTGAAGCCTCAGAGCAACTCTTTGTTAGTCAACCCTCAATGTCAATTGCAGTAAAAGATTTAGAACAAGAACTTGGCTTTCAAATTTTTGAAAGAACAAATACAGGCGCAACTTTGACTATTGAAGGCGAACGATTTTATGAACAAGCACAAACTGTTTTACGTAATTTCGAAAGCTTTGAATCGAAATATTCTAAACCTAAAGAATCAGACAAAACATTTTCAGTTGCTAGCCAACATTATGATTTTTTAGCACCGGTCGCCGTTGAATTTGCGAAGAAAAATCCCGAAATAAAGAATTTTAGAATTTTTGAATCTACCACTTATAATATTTTACAAGAAGTGGCACAAGGGCATAGCGAACTTGGGGTAGTTTATCTGAATAAACAAAACCGCTCAGGGATTTTAAGAATGCTCAATAAACTTGAATTAGATTATGAAGAGATTTTCTTATCGCAAACGCATATTTATATTCGCAAAGGACATCCACTCGCGCAGCGCGAGACGATTTCAGATGATGATTTAAAACCGCTAGATCGTGTTCGATTTACCCAAGAAAATGAACAGTTTCTTTACTATTCAGAAGATTTGGTTGAAACTTTTGAAAATACATTGATTTATAATGTTACTGACCGAGCTAGCTTAAACGGTATTTTAGAACGAACAGACGCTTATGCGACAGGTCTTGGCTTTATCGATAAAGCAAGTGTTCATAACGTGACTGTTGTTCCTATGCAAGGGGATAATGGAAATAGTTTGATTTTAGTCAAACACCGTGGACATTTACTTTCAAATGCGGCAACTTCTTATAAACGCAGCCTTGAAGTTTATTTTGAAAACTATGAATTCTAAAATAAAAATACTCTCTGATTCATTTATCAGAGAGTATTTTTATTAGGATTACTAAAACTTCTTACTGAGCTTTTTGTTTTTGGGCTATGCCAATGAGAATCATTGCGAGCAAGATGATAACAATTCCTCCGATAGGCGTAAAGACAACACTAGAGGTTTTGGAAATTTGGCCTCCTACAAAAGAACCAAGAGTAATTCCAATGTTAAAGGCTGCAATATTGAATGCAGAAACCAGAGTAATATCTTTTGGAGTGAATTTTTCGGCCAGTTGAACAACATATAATTGTAAACCAGGAACATTCATAAAAGCAAAGAGTCCCAAGAGTAATGTTGCAATCAATCCCAAAGGTTGAGAAGCTAAGCTTGTACTGATAAAAAGAAAGAGTAAGCTTAAGGCAAGAGCCGCAAACATTTTTTGCAAAGCAGGAAGGATATTTTTATTTGTTAGATGTCCACCTAGTGAATTACCAATGGCAACCATCACACCATAGGCAACTAAAATAATAACGACTGTACTTGCTGAAAATCTAAAAGTCCCTTCAAGTATAGGGGTAAGATAAGTGTAAGCAGCGAAAGTTCCACCATATCCAAAAGCAGTGATAAAGAAGGACATCATAATTGATTTATTCGTGAAAATTCGTGCAAGTCCACTCAAGTTGATTTTTCCAGGGATTGGAAGACCTTTAGGAACAAGAATACTTGTAGCTATCAGTCCAATCAATCCAATGACAACAATGAAAATAAATGACATATGCCAAGTAGAGTGTTGACCAATGAAAGTTCCCAAAGGAACACCGATAACTGTAGCAACTGTAAGTCCTGTAAACATTAAGGCAATTGCTGAAGCTCTTTTTTCAGGACGAACAACATCAGCGGCAATGACTGTGGAAATGGACATGAAGATCCCATGGGCAAGTGAAGCTAGCACCCGTCCAACTAAAAGTAAAATAAAAGTTGGGGCAAAGGCTGAGAGTAAATTACCAAGGATAAACAAAATCATAATGGCAACCATCAAAGTTTTTCGATTCCAAGTTCCTGTGAGAATAGTTAGTAATGGTGCACCAACCGTTACACCTAGCGCATAAAGAGAGACTGTTAAACCGGCTTGCGATAAACTGATATTAAAAGTGTTCACAATCATTGGCATTAAACCAACGCTGATAAATTCGGTTGAACCAATTGCAAAAGCATTAATCGCTAAAGCAAGAAGTGTAAGACTAGGAGAGATTTTTTTCATTATATTTCTTTCTTAAAAATTAAAAGTATCTGGGTTAGGGCCAACACGAAGGGCTTCATTTAATGAGTTTAGGGCCTCCATATCTTCTTGGTCAAGTGCAAAATCAAATATTTGTCGATTAGCAATCATTCGCTCACTCTTGATTGATTTGACATTGACTAAAATCTCTTGTTGAATATCCCAACGAAGAATAATTTGGGCAACAGATTTTCCATGTTTGTCAGCAATTTTTTTGAGCATTTCATTGTCTAATAGTTGACCTTGCATCAAAGGAGACCAAGCTTGGACCTTAATATCATGAAGTTTCAAAAATTCACGAAGTTCTTTTTGTGAAAGCTTAGGGTGAAGTTCAATTTGATTTAATACTGGTTTTATTTCAGCATAGCTAAGAAGTTCTTCTAAATGATGTTTTTGAAAGTTGCTGACACCAATCGCTTTAACTTTTCCCGCTTTATATAAATCTTCCATTGCTTTCCAAGCTTCTTTGTAAGCATAATTAGTGCCAGGCCAGTGGATAAGATATAAATCAAGATAATCCAAATCTAATTTTTTCAAACTTTCTTCAAAGCTTTGAATTGTTTCTTTATAAGAATGATTGTCTCCCCAAAGTTTTGACGTGACAAAGAGGTCTTCACGAGTAAGCCCTGTCGAGGTCAAACCTTCTTTTATTCCTTGACCAGTCCCTTCTTCATTTTCATAAATTTTAGCTGTATCAATTAAACGATATCCATTGATAATTCCGTTCTTTACCACTTCAGCAGTTTCTTCATTCGGAATTTGAAAGACTCCTAAACCGAGTTCTGGAATTTCAATTTGATTATTAAGTTTCATTTTTTGCTCCTCATCTATTTTGTTTTGGCAGAAAATTAGTATATAATAAATAAAACCTCTTGAACAGTACCTACTTTTTTGTGTCATACGTACTAAAAAGTAATAATTGGATAGAATAAGGGATTAGAAAGGAAATTAATTTTGAAAAAAATTTATAATATAGGTGTGGAAGCGACAATGGATGTTATTGGTGGAAAATGGAAACCAATTATTTTGTGTAATTTAAGACATAATCCAAGTCGTCCAGGAGAATTGAGAAGACTAATTCCAGGAATCAGTCAAAAAATGCTGACCCAGCAATTAAGAGAATTAGAAATTGATAATATTATCGTGCGTAAGGTTTATAATCAGGTCCCACCTAAGGTTGAATATTCACTAAGTCCTTATGGGGAAACTTTAAATGGCTTACTAGATATTCTTTGTTCATGGGGCGAAGGCCATGTCCAAACTTTAAAAAGTAAAGGTGAAGAAGTTCAAATTTTAGAATAATCTAGTGAATAATGAGTAGCTGATAGGTAAGAGGAGTTAGGAAATGTATCAACCAAGATTCAACAAAATTCATCATATTGCAATCATCGCCGACGATTATGAAAAGGCTCGCCATTTCTATGTTGATATTTTAGGATTTTCAATTATTCGAGAAAATCATCGGCCAGAAAAAGAGGATGTTAAACTTGATTTAAGGCTGAATGATGAAACAGAACTTGAATTATTTATTAAATCAGGAGCGCCCGAACGTTTAACTTATCCAGAAGCAAAAGGATACCGACATCTCGCTTTAACAACAACGAATATTGAAGAAGATCGAAATTATTTGATAAGCCAAGGGGTAAAAGTAGAGGAAATTCGGCAGGATGAGATTACTGACAAAAAAATGCTCTTCTTTTATGATCCAGATGATTTACCAATAGAACTTCATGAGTAATTTTTTGAAAAAATAAGATGAAGGAAAGATTTTTATTTTTGCTGACGCTTCTGTCAGTAAATAAAAGGGCTTACAGAAAATAAAAGCTAGAAAAAAAAGAAAAAATGTAGTAAAATTAACTTTGTAAATGAACGAACTAAATGTCGTTCAAGTAAAAAATAAACGGAGAATACACAAAATGCCAAAATTAGTATTTGCACGTCACGGTGAATCTGAATGGAATCTTGCTAACCTTTTCACAGGTTGGGCTGACGTTGACCTTTCTGAAAACGGAACTAAACAAGCGATTGAAGCTGGTAAATTGATTAAAGAAGCTGGAATCGAATTTGATATTGCATACACTTCAGTATTGAAACGTGCGATCAAAACAACTAACCTTGCTCTTGAATTTTCAGATCAACTTTGGGTACCAGTTGTTAAATCATGGCGCTTGAACGAACGTCACTACGGTGGTTTGACAGGTTTGAACAAAGCTGACGCTGCTGCAAAACATGGTGATGAACAAGTTCACATCTGGCGTCGTTCATATGATGTATTGCCACCTGCAATGGATCATGATGATAAATATACAGCTCACGGAGACCGTCGTTATGCTGGTCTTGAAGATTCATTGATTCCTGATGCTGAAAACCTCAAAGTTACTTTGGAACGCGCTCTTCCATTCTGGGAAGACCAAATCGCTCCAGCTTTGAAAGAAGGAAAAAATGTCTTCGTTGGTGCTCACGGTAATTCAATTCGCGCCCTCGTTAAACAAATCAAAAAACTTTCTGATGACGAAATTATGGATGTTGAAATCCCTAACTTCCCACCACTTGTTTTCGAATTTGATGACAATTTGAACGTTCAAAACGAATACTATTTGGCTCCAAAAAAAGCTTAAACATAATTGAATAAGCCATATAATGCTCCGATTTGTCAGTGGAATTTCTACTGACAAATTGGAGCTTTTTTGTATTCAATTTAATAGTTTGTGAGTTTTTAGACAAATTAATTGATTCTTCATTTTTTTCTTGAGATAATTTAATAGTAAAGTTTTAAACAAAAAAAGGAGAACATCATGTCACTAGTTGGTAAAAAAATAGAAGAATTTTCAACAGATGCTTATCTTGATGGGAAATTTATTAAAGTTTCTGACAAAGATTTTTATGGAAAATGGAATGTACTTTGTTTCTATCCAGCGGACTTTTCATTTGTTTGTCCGACGGAGTTAGAGGATTTGGAAGAAACATATCCTGAATTGAAAAAACTCGGAGTAGAAGTTTACTCTGCTTCAACAGATACTCATTTTGTTCATGCTGCATGGCATGACCATAGCGATGCAATTTCTAAGATTACTTATCCTATGCTTGCGGACCCTTCACAAAAAATTTCACGGGCTTTTGATGTTCTTGATGAAGAAGCTGGACTTGCTCAACGTGGAACATTTATTATTGACCCTGATGGTGTGATTCAAGCTTTTGAAATTACAGCAGATGGAATTGGGCGAGATGCCAGTCAGTTAATTGATAAAATTAAGGCAGCTCAATATGTCCGCAATCATCCAGGTGAAGTTTGTCCCGCTAAGTGGAAAGAAGATGGGGAAAGCCTTCATGTAGGAATCGACCTTGTAGGAAAAATTTAAAATAAATAAGTGAGTCTTGACTCACTTTATTTGTCTTGAAAAATTTAATGACAGAAAGGTTTAATATGATTTTAGATGAAAATCTGCGTTCTCAGTTACTGCCGTATATGGATTTATTAGAAAATCCAATTATTTTAAAAGTGGACGCAGACGATAGTGAAAATGGACAAAAAATAAATGAATTTACAGATGAACTGGCAAGTTTATCAGACTTGATTTCAAAAGAGAAAACAAATCTGAATCATAAACCGGCTTTTTCAATTGAAAGAGAAGGTGTTTCAGGGCTTGTTTTTTCAGGTCTTCCTTTAGGTCATGAGTTAAATTCATTGGTTTTGGCCCTTGTGCAAGTGAGTGGTCGACCACCACGTATTGAACAAGAATTAATTGAACAAATTAAGGCTATTAAAACTTCACTTCATTTTGATACTTATGTCAGTTTAACTTGTCATAATTGTCCAGATGTGGTTCAAGCTTTAAATACAATGACCATTCTCAACCCTAACATTAGTCATACCATGATTGAGGGAGGCATGTTCCAAGCAGAAGTAGAAGCAAAAGGAATTATGGCTGTTCCTGCTGTCTTTAAAAATGGCGAAGAATTTCATAGTGGACGAGCAAGTCTTGAAGAATTGTTGGAAAAAATTACAGGTCCAGAAAGTTCGGATAGTTTCGCAGAAAAAGAACCTTATGATGTTTTGGTAGTAGGAGGGGGGCCAGCTGGTGCGAGTGCAGCTATTTATGCGGCACGTAAGGGAATCAGGACAGGCTTGATTGCCGAGCGCTTTGGAGGCCAACCTTTAGAAACTTTAGGGATTGAAAATCTGATTGGAACACCCTATATAGAGGGTGTTCAGCTTGGTCGTCAGCTTGAAGAACACGTAAAAAAATATCCAGTAGATTTGATGAATCTGCAAAAAGCAGTTAAACTTGAGAAAAAAGATTTAATTGAAGTAAGTCTTGCAAATGGAGCAACCTTGAAGAGTAAAGCTGTTATTCTCTCAACTGGCGCTCGTTGGCGTGATTTAGGAATCCCAGGAGAACAACGCTTTAAGAATAAAGGAGTGGCTTATTGTCCTCATTGTGATGGTCCGCTTTTCTCTGGTAAAGATGTGGCAGTTATTGGTGGAGGAAATTCAGGGATTGAAGCAGCGATAGACTTAGCTGGTTTGGTCAACCATGTCACTGTTCTTGAATTTTTACCAGAACTTAAAGCAGATAAAATCTTACAAAAAAAACTTGCTAGTCTAACTAATGTTACTGTTTTGACCAATGTGGAAACTAAAGAGATTCTAGGAGATGAGCAAGTCACGGGGTTGAATTATCAAGTTCGAGGCTCTAAAGAAACGATTCATTTAGAGCTTGCCGGTGTCTTTGTTTTGATTGGTTTAGTTCCCAATACTCAGTGGTTGGAAGGGACAATTGATTTGACAGATCGTCATGAAATTGTGACTGATAAGGTTGGAGCAACAAATATTCCGGGTGTCTTTGCAGCAGGAGATTGCACAGATACTGTTTATAAACAAATTATTGTGTCAATGGGAAGTGGAGCGACTGCTTCCTTAGGTGCCTTTGATTATTTGATAAGAAATTAAGTTGTTTTTCTTAAAAAGGAAGCTTGTCTGAGTTTCCTTTTTTAGTCTTTTCATTTTTCTTGATTAAGTTGCGTTTCTCGATTAAACTAGAACTAATCAAAATTGTAAGGAAAACTTTTCATAAATGTGGTAAAATGTTTAAGTACAAATTTTGAATTAAAAAATTATTTATAAAACTCATTCTTGGAGTCCAAATGTCAGTTAATAAAAGAAAAAACGATAAGCGCAATAAAGTCGGTCAGTCTAAAAAAACAAATAAAGAAACAAAAGTATTAAAAGATCCAACAAAATTAATCCCAAAACGCATTAATCTTCTATTTTTCGTTATTTTTGTTCTGTTTATGATTTTAATCGGAAAACTTTTTCACATGCAAGTTTTGAATTCTCATTTCTATGCCGAAAAATCAATTAGCGCCGGTGGCGATGTTCAGATTATCGAAGGAGCTCCGAGGGGAAATATTTACGATGCAAGTGGTAAAGCTTTAGCAACAACAATCCCTGTCCAAGCCGTTGAATTCACACGTAGTCAAAATGCGACAGCAGATGAAATGTATCAGGTAGCGAATAAGCTAGCAACTATTTTATCTAATGATATTGATGTTGCTGATTTGACAACTCGTGACAAAAAAGATTATTTCTTGGCTAATGCTAAAAATTTGGAAAAAATCGCAAACAAGCTAACTGATAAAGAAAAGAAAGATAAACAAGGCAATGATTTAACTGGCTCACAAATTTATGAAGTTGAGCTAAGTAAAGTTAAAGATAGTGACTTGAACTTTACGGCGGAACAAACTTTTGCCGCAAAATTATTCAAAGAAATGAATAGTACAAGTACTTTTAATACTACTAAAATTGCAACTGGAAGTATTACGGCAGAGCAACAAGCGACAATTGCGGAGCAAGAAGGAGATTTGCCAGGAATTACGATTGGAACTTCTTGGGATCGCTCTTATGCTCAAAATTCGCTAACTCCATTAATGGGGACTATTACTTCACAGAAATCGGGGATTCCGGCGGAAGATTTAGATGCCTATCTTAAAAAAGGTTATCAACGTAATGACCGTGTGGGAACTGGACTTCTTGAGAAAGGCTACGAAAGTGAACTTCAAGGAACGCACAGTATTAGCAAAGTCAAATTTGATAAAAATGGTGATGTTTCTGGAACAAAAACAATTCAAAAAGGAAAACGTGGGGATGATTTAAAATTAACCATTAACCTAGATTTCCAAAATGCTGTCAACGATTTGGTTAAAACACAATTGGACCAATTAATTGCCCAAGGTTATGGTCAGTATAACAGAGGGGCTTATGCTGTTGTTCTCAATGTTAAAACAGGTGCAGTACTAGCCCTATCTGGATATAACCGTGACCCTAATACAGGGGTAATTACGGATAATACACTTGGAACTTTCCAAAGTGTCTTTACACCGGGGTCTGTTGTGAAAATGGGAACATTGACTGCTGCTTGGAATGCAGGAGTGATTTCGGGAAATGACACTTTAACTGCGCAGTCTATTCAATTTAAAGGTTCACCTCCTATCAATGACTGGTGGGGAGATGCTTCACCAATGGCTTTAACGGCTGTTGAAGCCCTGCAATATTCATCAAATACTTATATGATGCAGTTAGCAATGAGAATGTTAGGGGCTCCTTATACTGCTGCTGGACAATATCTCAATGATAGTAACCGAGTTAAAGTCTATGAGCAGCTACGAAGCGCATTTGCTTCTTACGGTTTAGGGACTTCAACAGGATTCGATATTCCGGGAGAGTCCACAGGATTTATTCCTTCAGCAAAATCTAAAGATGCTTCTGGGGTTAATGTATTGTATGAATCATTTGGTCAGTATGATAACTATACTCCACTTCAATTGGCAGTTTATGCTGCAACTTTAGGAAATAATGGAACGCGCTTAGCGCCACACATCGTCCAAGGGATTTATGAGGGCGGAAATGATGGACAACCAGGAACCTTAATTAAAAATATTACGCCTAAAATTATGGATAAGGTTAATATTACTCCAGACAATATGGATGTTCTTCATCAAGGGATGTATGCTGTTGTTCATGGTGCAGGTGGTTTGACCACTGGTAAACCAATGAGCGCTGCAACGGTTTCTATTTCTGGTAAAACGGGTACTTCCGAAAGTACGAAAATATTAGGAGATGGTAGTCAAGTTATCGTAACAGCAAATAATGCAGTTGCTTTTGCTCCGTCAGACAATCCAGAGATTGCGATTGGAGTTGTGTTGCCAGATAATACTGAAAGTAATGCTTCTAGTGGTACGAAGGCAAACCAAAGCATTGTCACTGGAATTACCGATTTATACTACTCAAACGAAGCTTTTCGAACAAATTAAAATAAAAAAGCCCTCTTGAATGAGGGTTTTTCTTTTAAAAATCTTGTCGCATTTCCTTTTCATTTTAAGCCTTTTATAGTAAAATTAATAAATTGAATAAAATATTTACAAGTGAAGAATTGGTGAAATATGTATTATCCAGAACCTATTGCTCGCCTGATTGAGTCATTTTCAAAATTACCCGGAATTGGGCAGAAAACGGCGACACGGCTAGCTTTTTATACGATTGGCATGGAAGATCAAGATGTCAATGAATTTGCGAAAAATCTCTTGTCAGCAAAACGAGATTTACGCTTTTGCTCTATTTGTGGGAATTTAACAGAAAGTGATCCTTGTGCTATTTGTACTGATCCCACACGTGATAGAACAACGATATTGGTTGTCGAAGAATCTAAAGATGTTCTTGCCATGGAAAAAATCCGTGAATATCGCGGACTCTATCATGTCTTACATGGAACAATTAGTCCAATGAACGGGATCTCTCCTGATGAAATTAATGTTAAATCTTTGATTACAAGGTTAATGGACTCAGAAGTTAAAGAAGTGATTATTGCGACCAATGCAACTTCGGATGGTGAAGCAACCGCTATGTATCTGGCTCGAATGATTAAACCTGCGGGAATTAAAGTGACACGACTGGCTCGTGGATTAGCTGTAGGGTCTGATATAGAGTACGCTGATGAGGTTACCTTATCAAAAGCCGTGGAGAATCGGTTGGAAATTTGATTTTTTCTGTGGTAAAATAAAAAAGACAATTATTGACGTTTTGTATTATAAAGCAATCTTAAAAATGGTCAGTAAAAAAGAAGCGACTGACAAGGCAGTCAGTAAAAAAGGAAGAAATATGTCAAAAGAAACATTAATTTTGTTGTATGGTGGTCGTTCTGCTGAGCGAGAAGTATCAGTTTTATCAGCAGAATCAGTGATGAGAGCTGTCAATTATTCTCGTTTTATTGTGAAAACTTACTTTATCACTAAGGGTGGTGAATTCATAAAAACACAAGAATTTACTGACACACCTGCTGAAGAAGAAAAATTACTGACAAACGATTTGGCAGAGTCTTATCCAAAGATTTCACCTGCGGCAATTTATGAAAAAGATGCTGTTGTATTTCCAGTTTTACATGGTCCAATGGGTGAAGACGGCTCTATTCAAGGATTTTTAGAAATTTTGCGTTTGGCATATGTCGGACCGAATATTTTATCTGCCTCAAGTACAATGGATAAATTATTAGCAAAACATGTTTTTGAAGCTGTTGGTGTGCCACAAGTTCCTTATGTTGCCGCTTTTGCTGACGAAAATCAAGCGGAGATTGCTCAAGAAGTCGTCGAAAAATTAGATTTCCCAGTTTTTGTAAAACCAGCGAACATGGGTTCTAGTGTGGGGATTTCAAAAGTTGATGATTTAGCAGATCTTCAACCAGCCCTGAGTGAAGCTTACAAATATGATAACCGTGTGGTCATTGAACAAGGGGTGGATGCGCGTGAAATCGAGTGTGCTGTCTTGGGAAATAATAGTGACGTTTCTGCAACACTTCCAGGAGAAGTCGTGAAAGATGTTGGATTTTATGATTACAACTCAAAATATATTGATAATAAAATCCAAATGGACATTCCTGCAAAAGTTTCAGCAGATTTAGCTCAAAAAATACAAGAATATGCCAAGAAAGCTTATAAAGCAGTTAATGGAGCTGGTTTGTCACGTTGTGATTTCTTTGTGACTAAAGATGGAAATGTGTATCTTAATGAAGTCAATGCCATCCCTGGTTTCACTCAATGGTCAATGTATCCATTGCTTTGGGAAAATATGGGCTTGTCTTACTCTGATTTAATTGAAAAATTAGTTGATTTAGCTAAAGAAACTTTTGAAACACGCGAAAATCATCTCTTATAAAAAATACGAATCTGTCAGTAAATTAATTGCTGACAGATTTTTTCATCAGTAAAAAAGGCAAAAAGTACCACTGCTTATGGGCTGTGTTACTTTTTTCTATAATGCAGAGTAAAAAGTTTAAGTTGATAAGAGGCCGGATGTAAGAAATTATCAGTCTAAGGTATAACCGCAGATAGGGTTGGTTTCATTCGGTCCTAATAAATTGAAAGCCAGTCACACGAAACGTGTTTCATCTGGCTGGCTGTGTTATAATGGAGTCACTATGAAACTCACAATTCACGAAATCGCTCAAGTCGTTGGCGCAAAAAATGATTGGTCGCAACTGGCAGATTTGTCAGTAAATAAAATTGAATTTGACAGCCGTTTAATTGAAAAAGGAGATATCTTTTTGCCACTCAAAGGGGCACGAGATGGTCATGATTTCATCGAGATTGCTTTTGACAATGGAGCAATAATTAGCTTTTCAGAAAAAGAAGTTGAACAAGCTCATCTTTTGGTTGATGATAATCTAGCAGCTTTCCAAACATTAGCAAAATATTATCTGGAAAAAACAAAAGTTCCAGTTATTGCGGTGACAGGCTCAAATGGTAAAACAACCACCAAGGATATGATTGCTGCTGTTTTATCTAAAAAATATAAAACCTATAAAACACAAGGAAATCATAATAACGAAATTGGATTGCCTTACACAATTTTACACATGCCAGAGGATACTGAAAAATTAGTATTAGAAATGGGAATGGACCACCCTGGCGATATTGATTTTCTCTCACAACTAGCTCAACCTGAACTAGCTCTTATTACCTTAATTGGTGAAGCTCATCTTGAATTTATGGGTAGTCGTGAAAATATTGCAAAAGGTAAAATGGGTATTACTGCTGGTCTACATGGTGAATTAATTGCCCCTGCTGACCCAATTATTAATGCTTTTATTCCAGAAAATCAAAAAATCAGTCGTTTTGGTTTGCCCGGTGAAGATTTATTCATTACAAAATTAATTGAGCACAAAGAAAGATTGACTTTTGAAACTAATTTTTTAGATGAATCAATAACGATTCCAGTTCCTGGTAAATATAATGCAACGAATGCTATGTTAGCTGCTTATGTTGGCTTACATTATGGATTGACAGAAGCTGAAATCAAAAAAGCTTTGAAAGAAGTTGAACTGACCAGAAATCGGACAGAGTGGAAAAAATCTAAAAATGGAGCTGACCTTTTAAGCGACGTCTATAATGCCAATCCAACAGCTATGCGCCTGATTTTGGAAACTTTCCAAGCCATTCCTAAAAATGAAAATGGTCGAAAAATCGCAGTTCTTGCTGACATGTTAGAACTCGGACCAACAGCTGCTCAACTTCATAAAGAGGTGCTGAAATCGATTGATTTCACAAAAATTGATAAAGTCTATCTTTATGGCGAAATGATGAAAAATTTGGCAGATATTTCGACTGACAAACCTGTCAGCTATTTTACAGATTTGGATTTACTGACAGAAAGTCTGTCAGCAGATTTGAAACCAGCAGACCAAGTTTTATTCAAGGGCTCAAACAGCATGAAACTTTCAGAAGTTGTTGAAAAATTATAATGACAAAAAAGTACTGACAAGAGTCGGTACTTTTTAGTTTTGTTAAATTGTCAGAAAAATACAATAATATTCTTGACATTAGATTTTCGAAGAAGTATAATAGGTCCACGTTTAATTTTCAGAATAATTAGAAAATTCAATAGTACTTTTATGATTTGGAGAAACCAGATGAAACAAGCAAAAATTATTGGGCTCACCACCGTCATTGCTCTGTCAGGAATTATTTTAGTGGCCTGTGGTTCAAAAACAAGTGAGCAAAAAAACATTCAATTTTCAATTCCCACTGATGTGGCCTCGCTGGATACCACAATTTTAACTGACCAGTATTCTTATGATGTTGCAGGAAATGTTGAAGAAGGATTGACACGCGTTGACTCTAAAGGAAATGCTGCCTTGGCTCTTGCAAAATCAATTGATGTTTCAAAAGATGGTTTGACTTATACGGTCACCCTTAAAGATAATTTAAAATGGTCAAATGGTGATAAGTTGACCGCTAAAGATTTTGTTTATTCATGGAAAAGAGCAGTAGACCCTAAAACAGGTTCAGAATATGCCTATTTGATGGGAGCAGTTTCTGGAGCTAATGATATTATTTCTGGTAAATCATCACTTGATACTTTAGGAATTAAAGCCGAGTCAGATACAGAATTTACAGTCACCTTGGCACAACCAACACCATATTTTAAATTCCTTTTGTCAGAACCCGTTTATTATCCACTTGATCAAAAAGTCGTTGATAAATATGGTAAACAATATGGGACATCCTCAGATAAAACCGTATATAATGGCCCATTCATGTTCAAGTCAGATAAAGCTTGGACTGGAACAAATAAGAATTTTTCAATTTATGCCAATCCAAATTATTATGATAAATCAGCAGTTAAGTCTAAACAAATTGATTTTCAAGTCATTTCAAATGCTAATACAGGAGCTCAACTCTATAAACAAGGAAAACTCGATTTTACACTCCTTTCAACAACTGATTTGATTAATGCCAATAAAAAAACAGAGGGTTATACAGTCTTTAAACAAGCACGGACAGACTATATTGAATACAATCAGTCTGGAAAAAATGCCTCAAGTCCTGATGCTCAAAAAGCTTTAGCAAATCAAGACATCCGTCAGGCTTTAAACTTAGCAACAAATCGAGCAGAGGTTGTCAAAACAGCCCTCCCAGGCTCGACCGTTGCGACAAGTTTCACACCAGTGGGGATGAGTAAGACCTCAACGGGAGAAGATTTTGCAACTTATGCCAAACAAGCTTATAGTTATGACCCGACAAAAGCAAAGGAACTTTGGGCAAAAGGCTTAAAAGAACTTGGTTTGACCAAACTCAGTCTTAGCCTTGAAGCTGCTGGAGATTTGGCACCATCAGAAGCAACGGCTAACTTCTTGCAAACGGCTTATCAACAAAATCTGCCGGGTTTGACGGTTAATTTAAAACTCGTTCCATTCAAACAAAGACTGAATGATGCGCAAAATGGAAATTTTGACATGGTACTCTCAGGTTGGGGTGGAGATTATGCTGAACCCTCTACCTTCTTGCAACTCTTTACAACAGGTCAATCCTATAATGACGGAAAATTCTCAAGTAAAACCTATGATGATGCTTTTAAAGCAGCAACAACAACACCAGATGTTCTTGAGCCAGCCAAAGTAGACGAACATTATAAAGCGGCAGAAGCAGCTCTTTATGAAGGATCATATATCAATCCAATTGATTTTCAAGCCAATCCAGCTTTAATGAATCCTAAAATCACAGGCTTAGAATTTCATTCAACAGGTCTAGCTTACGACTTAAAATCGGCTTATATTAAATAATTAAAACATAAAGATAAATTTTCTGAAAATTTATCTTTTTTATTGAATATTCTTACTGGTTGAAATAGAATACAAACTATTCAGAGCCTAGCTAGATGAAAGGGTTTTAAAGAAAAAGAGGAGATAAAAATTTTTTTCAAAAGTTTGTGAAAACTTTCCGCTATTAAAAAATTAAATGTTAATTTTCAGAAAACATAACCATTATACTTTACAATTCAGGTTGAATTAAGTATAATACCAATATAATAAATTTTCTGACAATAATAAAAATTGCGAAGTCAGACACAATTCATGAAAGAGGGAAATTACATGAAGACTTGGAAAAAAGTTACCTTAGGTACAGTTGCACTTGGTTCGGCAGCTTTGCTTGCAGCATGCGGCAATAGCGGTTCTAGCTCATCGTCATCATCAAAAGACATTCAATGGAATTTAACATCACCAATTCAAACATTGGATTCATCACTCGCGACAGATACATACTCAAACATCATTATTGGTAACACCAATGCAGGTTTGACACGTGTGGACAAAGATGGTAAAGCACAGCCAGAATTGGCAAAATCTGTTGATGTATCAAAAGATGGCTTGACTTATACTTTCCATCTTCGTGATGGCTTGAAATGGTCTAATGGCGATGCTTTGACTGCTAAAGACTTCGTTTATTCTTGGCAACGTGCGGTTGACCCAGCGACTGCTTCAGAATACGGATACCTCCTTGGCCCAGTAAAAAATGCCAACGAAATCAATGCAGGTAAAGCTGATAAATCAACACTTGGTGTTAAAGCAACCGATGATACAACATTTGTTGTCACACTTGCACAACCAACACCTTACTTTGAATTCTTGACAGCTAACTCTGTTTATTTCCCACTCAACCAAAAAGTTGTTGAAAAATACGGAAAACAATACGGAACATCATCAGAAAAGATGGTTTACTCAGGACCTTATAAATTTGAAAAATCAAAAGGTTGGAACGGTTCAAACCAAACATTCTCAATCGTGAAGAATGATGATTATTGGGATAAGAGCGCAGTTAAGACTAAAGAAATCGACTTCCAAGTTGTTCAAGATGTTAAAACATCATTTAACCTTTACAAACAAGGTAAAATTGACCAAACAGGTATCGGTGACCCAGACCTTTACAAAGCAAACAAAACAGATAAGAATGTTGTCTCTCTGAACGAAGCAACTACTTCATATGTCCAATATAACCAATCAGGCAAAAATAAAGCCCTTGCGAATAAAGATATTCGTGAAGCCTTCAACCTTGCAACTGACCGTAAACAATATGTTGACACTGTAACACCAGCTTCTACACCAGCAACTGGATTGACACCAGCAGGTATGGCTAAAACAAATACTGGTGAAGACTTCGCTAAATATGCAGAACAACCTTACAAATATGATGTCTCAGCAGCTAAAGCCGCTTGGGAAAAAGGTTTGAAAGAAATTGGGGAAACTAAGCTTACTTTGACTTTGACCACTGATGATACAGCAGCGGCTAAAGACTCAGCAACATTCCTTAAGCAAGCTTGGGAAGAAAAACTTCCAGGTTTGACACTTAACATCAAATCAGTACCATTTAAACAACGGTTGAATGACTCAACTACTGGGAACTTCGATATGGTTATCTCACTTTGGGGTGGTGACTATGCTGAACCATCAACATTCCTTGACTTGTTCACATCAACTTCACCAAACAACAATGGTAAAATCAATAATGTGACTTATGATAAAGCCATTAAAGCTGCTGAAGTGACAGACGCACTTGACCCTGAAAAACACTATGCAGATTACAAAGCTGCCGAAGAAGCACTTTATACAGAATCAAATATTAATCCGCTTTACTTCCGTACTTCACCAGTTCTTCGTAACCCTAACCTTAAAGATGTACGTTTTGGTTCAACTGGTTTGACTTATGACTTCAAAACGGCTTACCTCAAATAATAATAGAGTTTTAGAGCAAGAAAGTTAGGATTGGCAGATTGCCAACCCTATCTTTTCGCTTAGATTAGGAAATTTTTTATGGTTAAATATATTCTTAAACGTTTGGGGCTTTTGCTTCTAACTTTGTTCCTGATAGTGACATTGACTTTCTTTATGATGCAAGTCATGCCCGGAACGCCTTTCTCAAATCCCAAACTAACTCCAGATCAACTGGAAATTTTGAAACATGCTTATGGTCTAGATAAACCGCTCTGGCAACAATACTTTATCTATGTTGGACATATGTTCACAGGTAATTTTGGTACCTCATTCATTTATACCAACCAACCGGTTATTACGATGATTGCTCAACGTTTACCAGTTTCAATGCAGTTAGGAACACAAGCTCTTATTCTAGGTACTGTTCTTGGTGCTTTGATGGGGAAAGCTTCTGCGCGTCGTAAAAATGGCCTTCTTGATGGAATTTTTGGATTTCTCTCAGTACTTGGGATTTCAGTTCCTTCATTCGTAATTGGTACCTTGATTCTTCTTTATCTAGGATTTAATTTGAATCTTTTCCCAATTTCTGGTTGGGGGACTTTCTCACAAACGATTATGCCAACAATCGCTCTTTCATTTGCACCGATGGCCGTAGTAACACGTTTCGTACGTTCTGAAATGATTGAATCACTGTCTTCAGACTACATCTTGTTAGCACGTGCTAAAGGTTTATCTGAAAAAGAAGTTGTCAATAAGCATGCGTTGCGTAATTCATTGATTCCAATGTTGACTTTGATTGGTCCAATGGCCGCAGGTCTCTTGACAGGGTCAGTCTTGATTGAAAAAATCTTTTCAATTCCTGGAATTGGTGCTCAATTTGTTGATTCGATTCCTGCCAAAGACTTCCCAGTTATTATGGCAACAACGATTGTTTATGCGGTAATCTTGATGGTGTTCATCTTGGTTACAGATATTCTGACTGCAATTGTTGATCCACGAGTTCGTCTCTAGAAAGGGTTTGTCGAAATGGAAAATTTAAATAAAGACTTCACCCTTGTTGGTTCAAAGGGTTCAGATTCAACAGAAAAAATTGCGAAACCTGCCTTGAGTTTTTTCCAAGATGCTTGGCGTCGTTTCAAGAAAAATAAAATTG
The DNA here is from genome assembly GCF_000468955.1 of Lactococcus cremoris subsp. cremoris KW2. Classification (NCBI taxonomy): domain Bacteria; kingdom Bacillati; phylum Bacillota; class Bacilli; order Lactobacillales; family Streptococcaceae; genus Lactococcus; species Lactococcus cremoris. Next base: position 343,671 of record NC_022369.1, read on the forward strand.
CCCTAGTAGCGATGTGGATTATTGCGATCACATTAGTTTTCTCAGTGATTTCAGCATTTGTTGTGCCACAATCAAAAGCAAACTATTTTAATCCAAATAAATCACAAGTTTATGGAAATCTTCCACCCAAACTTTCGGGTGATTTACCATTTTGGAATGGTGATTTCAAAGCTCCTGGTTCAGCTGAAAAAACAGATGTTTATAAAGCTCAAGGTGTTCCGGAAAAAGATAAATATGTCTTTGGAACGGATAAATATGGACGTTCATTAGCTAAACGGACAGTTGTTGGTTTGCGTATTTCATTGATTATTGCCCTGGCTGCGGCTCTAATTGACTTAGTAATTGGGGTGACCTACGGGATTATTTCCGGCTGGATGGGCGGAAAAGTCGATATGGTCATGCAACGGATTATTGAAATTATCCAATCTGTACCAAACTTAGTTGTGGTAACCATGCTTGCCCTCTTATTGGGACAAGGGATTTCATCAATTATCATTGCCATTGGGCTCTTTGCTTGGACCGGAATGGCCCGGCAAGTCAGGAATATGGTGCTCTCCTATAAAGAGCGTGACTTTGTCTTAGCTTCAAAAACTTTAGGACAATCTACTTGGAAAATTGCAGTAAAACATTTGTTGCCAAACGTTTCAGGGGTTATTGTTGTCCAAATCATGTTTGATATTCCAAGTATGATTATGTATGAGGCTGTTTTATCAGCGATTAATCTTGGGGTTAAACCGCCAACGTCTTCTTTGGGGACTTTGATTAATGATGGGATTGCAAGCTTGCAATTCTATCCATTCCAATTGATTATTCCAGCAATCGTCTTGTCTGTGCTCTCACTCACATTTATCTTCTTTGGAGATGGTCTGCGTGATGCATTTGACCCTAGAGCAAGTGAGGATTAGAAATGGCAGAAGAAAAAGTATTAGAAGTTAAAAATTTGCATGTCAATTTCCACACCTATGCTGGAGATGTTAAAGCGATTCGTAATGTTTCTTTTGATTTAGAAAAAGGACAAACCTTGGCTATTGTTGGTGAGTCTGGTTCTGGTAAGTCAGTAACAACAAAAACTTTGATGGGATTGAATGCTAAAAATGCAGAAATCCCTGAAGGGGAATTGTTATTTAAAGGTCGTAACCTTCTTGATTTGAAAGAAGAAGAATGGCAAAAAATTCGTGGAAATGAAATTTCGATGATTTTCCAAGATCCAATGACTTCTCTTGACCCAACCATGCGTATTGGAAAACAGATTGCTGAACCTTTGTTGAAACACAATAAAGGCATGAGTAAAGCCGATGCCATGAAACGGGCCCTTGAATTGATGCAACAAGTAGGAATTCCTGATGCCGAAGTGCATATCAATGATTATCCACACCAATGGTCAGGTGGGATGCGTCAACGGGCGGTTATCGCAATTGCCTTGGCTGCTGATCCTGAAATCTTGATTGCAGATGAACCAACAACTGCGCTTGACGTTACCATTCAAGCCCAAATTATGCACATGATGGCCGAATTGCAAGAGCGTATTAATTCATCTATCGTCTTTATCACCCATGATTTAGGGGTTGTTGCTGGATTTGCACATAAAGTTGCAGTAATGTATGCGGGAGAAATCGTTGAATATGGGACAGTTGAAGAAATTTTCTATAACCCACAACATCCTTACACTTGGGGACTTTTGGATTCAATGCCAACAGTTGATTCAAGTGTAGACCGCTTGGTTTCAATTCCAGGAACTCCTCCTGACTTGTTGAATCCGCCAAAAGGGGATGCCTTTGCGGCACGTAATAAATTTGCCCTAGCAATTGACTTTGAAGAAGAACCTCCATACTTTGAAGTTTCTCCAACTCATTTTGCTAAAACTTGGCTTTTAGATCCACGAGCACCAAAAGTAACGCCTTCCGATAATATCTTGGCACGTTGGAAACGCTGGGAAGAATTGAAAGGGGATAAATAATGACAGAACCTAAAAAAGTGGTTGAAATAAAAAACCTTGATTTGACTTTTAATAAAGGAAAAAAAGGGGCAAATAAAGCAATTAATAATGTTTCTTTAGATATTTATGAAGGAGAAACATTTGGACTTGTTGGAGAATCAGGTTCTGGTAAAACAACGATTGGTCGAGCAATTCTTAAACTTTACGATAATTTTATTACTGGCGGAGAAATTCTCTTTGAAGGTAAAGATGTTCGTAATCTAAAAGGCTCAGAGTTGCGAGAATATCGTTCAGAAGCACAAATGATTTTCCAAGATCCACAAGCTTCATTGAATGGGCGGATGCGCGTTAAAGATATTGTTGCTGAAGGACTTGACGCTAACGGTTTAGTAAAAACTAAAGCTGAACGTGATGCTCGTGTATTGGAACTTTTGCGTCTGGTTGGATTGAATGATGACCATTTGACACGTTATCCCCATGAGTTTTCTGGTGGACAGCGTCAACGGATTGGGATTGCACGTGCACTTGCTGTAAAACCAAAATTTGTCGTTGCCGATGAACCTATCTCGGCACTAGATGTATCAATTCAGGCCCAAGTCGTTAACTTGATGAGAGATATTCAAGCAAAAGAAAATTTGACTTACTTATTTATCGCTCATGATTTGTCAATGGTTAAATACATTTCAGACCGTATTGGTGTGATGCATTGGGGGAAAATTTTGGAAGTTGGAACTTCTGAGCAAGTTTACAATCATCCAATTCATCCTTACACTAAGAGTTTGCTAAGTTCGATTCCGTCACCAGACCCTATTTCCGAACGTCAGCGGACCCCAATTGTTTATGACCCAACAGCAGAATTGGATGGGCAAGAACGTGAGATGCGTGAAATTACGCCTGGACATTTTGTCTTTTCAACAGAAGCTGAAGCGGAAGTGTATAAGAAAAATGCCACTCTATAAGTAAAAAATAATGATAAAACAATTAGTTCTACTGATTGTTTTTTCTATTGTTTTCTTACTGCCCGAATAAATTTTTCACTCTTTAACCCATCAGTAAGTGTAAAAAAATCAGCTATAAAATTATGGCAAATTTTGGTATAATTGAGTTCGTCCTCCTAGAAACTAGGAAAGTAGAAAAATCGGAACCTGCACAAGTGCAGAACCACGATTCCCTACCTTACGTTGTCCGCTCTCGCTATGTCGTTGAAGCGACAAGTCGAGCCGCAATTTTCTACGTTTCTTGCAGTCGGCCTTGCATCTTGATATAATTAAAAGAACTATTTTTTTGAGGCTTGGCCAATGTAAATTAAATTAAAAGTATAAATGAATAATTAAAGAAAATGAGAGTATAAATGACTTTACAAGAAGAAATAAAAAAACGTCGGACTTTTGCCATTATCAGTCACCCGGATGCTGGTAAGACGACGATTACAGAACAACTATTGAAATTTGGGGGTGCCATCCGTGAAGCTGGTACTGTAAAAGCACGTAAAACAGGAAATTTTGCCAAATCAGACTGGATGGACATTGAAAAAGAACGTGGAATTTCTGTAACGAGTTCTGTCATGCAGTTTGACTATGCGGGAAAACGGGTTAATATCTTGGACACGCCAGGGCATGAGGATTTCTCAGAAGATACTTATCGAACGTTGATGGCAGTTGATGCGGCAGTTATGGTTATTGATAGTGCTAAAGGGATTGAAGCACAGACGAAAAAACTTTTCCAAGTTGTCAAACGTCGTGGAATTCCAGTTTTCACTTTCATCAATAAACTTGACCGTGATGGACGTGAACCACTTGATTTGCTTTCTGAATTGGAAGAAATTCTTGGAATTGCCAGTGTACCAATGAATTGGCCAATCGGCATGGGGAAAAATTTCCAAGGGCTTTATGATTTTACACATGGGCGCGTAGAAGTTTATCAACCAGAGGATGGAAAACGTTTTGTTGAATTTGATGAAAATGGGGAAGTACCAACAAGTCATCCTTTAACGAAAAATCCATTTTTCACGCAAGCTTTAGAAGATGCTGAATTACTTTTGGATGCAGGAAATCAATTTTCAGAAGACGAAGTGGTTGCTGGGCAATTGACACCAGTTTTCTTTGGGTCAGCTTTGACCAGTTTTGGGGTGGAAACTTTCCTCGAAACATTTTTAGAATACGCACCAGAACCTCATTCACACAAAACGGTTGATGAAGAAGAAATTGAACCTTTAAATCCTGATTTTTCTGGTTTCATTTTCAAAATTCAAGCGAATATGGACCCTCGTCACCGTGACCGAATTGCTTTTGTCCGTATTGTTTCTGGCGAATTTGAGCGTGGAATGGATGTTAATCTTGTCCGCACGGGTAAAAAAGTAAAATTATCTAATGTGACACAGTTCATGGCTGAATCACGAGAAAATGTTGAAAATGCTGTCGCTGGTGATATTATTGGGGTTTATGATACCGGAACTTATCAAGTTGGTGATACTTTGACAACTGGTAAATTAAAGAAATCATTTGAGCCACTTCCAACGTTTACACCGGAACTTTTCATGCGTGTGCAAGCGAAAAATGTCATGAAACAAAAATCATTCCAAAAAGGAATTGACCAATTGGTTCAAGAGGGAGCCATTCAGCTCTACAAATCTTATACGACTGGCGATATCATGCTTGGAGCGGTTGGACAACTTCAATTTGAAGTCTTTAAAGACCGGATGGAGCGCGAATATAATTCGGAAACAATCATGACACCGATGGGCTCAAAAACAGTGCGTTGGATTAAAGAAGAAGATTTAGATGAAAAAATGTCAAGTTCGCGAAACATCTTGGCGCGAGACCGTTTTGACCATCCATTGTTCTTATTCGAAAATGAATTTGCCATGCGCTGGTTCAAAGATAAATATCCAGATGTTGAATTAATGGAACAATTTTCAGTATAAGTTTTATAAATTTACTGACAGAATGTTTATTCTTAATAAAAAATTCCAATAAAAAAATGATATATTTTAAAATTACTGACGAAAATTTGTGGATAGTGTAGTTGTAAAATTACCGATAATTATCCTTTAAAAAACTGTCAGTAATTTTTTTATGAAAATATTTTTAAAAAAGTAAAGGGCGTAAGCATTTTCAGTCAAAAAATTATGCTATAATAGATAAGTTACGTCAGGCGAGTCACATAAATTTCGCCTGTAGCAAGGGTTTCGTACCCTGTAATAAAAATTTTGGCGTGGGAACACGCAGTAGAAATATAGGTAAAAAATGAAATTTAGTGAACTCGGCCTGTCAGAAGGAATCGTAAAAACACTTACAGAGATTGGTTATGAACAACCTACACCAATCCAAGAAGAAACAATTAAATTGGCGCTTGAAGGACGTGACGTTCTTGGTCAAGCGCAAACAGGGACTGGTAAAACAGCGGCATTTGGTCTTCCTACTATTGAGAAAATCAATGCTGAAAATCCAGCCATTCAAGCACTTGTTATTGCTCCAACCCGTGAACTTGCAGTTCAAGGACAAGAAGAACTTTTCCGTTTTGGTAAATCAAAAGGACTTAAAGTTCGTACTGTATTCGGTGGTTCAAGTATTGAAAAACAAATCAAAGGACTTAAAGCTGGCGCACATATCGTTGTGGGAACACCAGGTCGTTTGGTTGACTTGATTAAACGTAAAGCAATCAAACTTGACCAACTTGAAACTTTGATTCTTGATGAAGCAGATGAAATGCTTAACATGGGATTTTTGGAAGACATTCATTTTATTATTGAAAAAACACCAGAAAATCGTCAAACATTGCTTTTCTCAGCAACAATGCCTGCTGATATCAAAAAAATTGGTGTGAAATTCATGAAGAATCCGGAACACATCAAAATTGCAGCCAAAGAAATGACTGCTGACCGTATTGACCAATACTTTGTGAAAACAAAAGAATTTGAAAAATTTGATGTTTTGACTCGTTTGCTTGATGTTGAACGTCCAGAACTTGCCATTGTTTTCGGTCGTACAAAACGCCGCGTTGACGAGTTGATTCGTGGTCTTAAATTACGCGGATATCGTGCTGAAGGAATGCACGGAGATTTGGACCAAAACAAACGTTTGGCCGTTTTGCGTGATTTCAAAGCTGGACATATTGATGTCTTGGTTGCTACTGACGTTGCCGCTCGTGGGCTTGACGTATCAGGTGTAACACACGTTTACAACTACGATATTACCCAAGACCAAGAAAGCTATGTTCACCGTATCGGGCGTACAGGTCGTGCTGGTAAATCAGGCCGCTCAGTAACTTTTGTTTCATATAATGAAATGGGCTACCTTCGTGCCATTGAAAAATTGACAAACAAAGAAATGAAAGGCTTGAAACCACCAACAAAAGAAGAAGCTTACCAAGCGTCACTTTCTGTTGCGATGGATGATGTTCTTCGTGATTTGTCTGATGAATCAGGTAAAGCAAAATTAGCAAAATTTGACAAACAAGCAGCAAGCTTACTTGAAAAATTTGATGCTAAAGAATTGGTTGCCTTACTTCTCCAAGGACGTGTTAAAGACCCTGATAACCAAGAAGAAGTTAAAATTACAGCCGAACGTCCATTACCATACAATGGTGAAGGAAAAGGATTCAAGAAAAAAGGTAAAGGTGGCGGCGGACGCTACAAAGGCCGTGGAAATGGCGACCGTGATGGTAATCGTGACGGAAACCGTGGAGGCTACCGTGGTAATCGTGATTCTAAAGATGGCGAACGCGGTGGAGATCGTAAACGTAACTGGAAAGACCGTGATGACAATCGTGGAGGTTACCGTGGAAAACGTGATGACCGTCGCTTTGACGACCGTAAACAAGGTGAAAAAACTCCTCGTAAACGTACCACAGGAACTGAAAAATCAGCTGGCTTCGTAATGCGTAGCCGTGGCGATAAATAAAATAAGTTATAAAAATTACTGAAATGAGCGGCTTAATGAGCTTTAAATCGGTAAATAAAGGAATCATCAGTTATCTGATGATTTTTTCTTTTGTCAGCTGTCAGTATTTTTTATATTAGTCATAAGTCTGTCAGTTTAATCTGATTGAGTAGAGACATTAATTCTGTGGATAAGGAATTTGTCAGTTTTACTGACGCATCTGTCAGCAAAATATTCTTCCGCAAAAGGCTGATTTTATGCTATAAATATCACTGCTTATAACGCGCAGACGGAAGTTGCTATGACGCACTTACTGCCATTTCGTCTTGCCAGCTTTGCTGGCTTAGAGCGAGCCTTTTTGCCCAATGTTTTAGCGTTGATAGCAAAACGGACAGCCGTGCTATGGACAACGTAGTGAAACGAAGTAGATACCTTATCAATCACTCTGGTGAAAATACTAGCATATTCGTAAGTCAGCATCTACGCGCTTACGCGCTACGCTGTCCGTTTTGTCTGTCCGCTAAAGCGAATGACAAAACGGCAAGCTGACAACGACTATCCTAAGTGGAAAATTATCGTTTCTGGGAGGGACAACCAGCATATCTGTAAGCCACTAAAGTGGCAACAGCTATCCTACGCTTCGCTTTAGCGTAATTAATAATGAGGACCAGTAATACGAAACCTTGTTTCGTCCCACTGGCTGTGATATAATAGCGCTATGACAAATAACAAATTTAAATCAGGATTTGTGGCGATTTTAGGTCGTCCAAATGTTGGAAAATCAACATTTATGAATCACGTGATGGGTCAAAAAATTGCCATCATGTCAGATAAACCTCAAACAACAAGAAATAAAATTCAAGGAATTTATACTACAGAAAATGAACAAATTGTCTTCATTGATACACCAGGGATTCACAAACCACACAATGCTTTAGGCGATTTTATGGTTCAATCTGCTTATTCTACTTTGCGTGAATGTGATGTCGTTTTATTTATGGTTGCAGCTGATGAACCTCGTTCAACTGGTGAAAATATGATTATTGAACGCTTGAAAAAAGCAGAAGTTCCAGTCATTTTGGTTGTCAATAAAATTGATAAAATTCATCCTGACCGTCTATTTGAAATTGTAGCTGATTATACTTCACAAATGGAATTTTCAGAAGTCGTTCCAATTTCAGCTAAACAAGGAAATAACACCGAAAGATTAATTGATACACTCTCTGAAAAATTGGATGAAGGGCCTCAATATTTCCCAGAAGACCAAATTACTGACCATCCAGAACGTTTCCTCGTTTCAGAAATGATTCGTGAAAAAATCTTGTTGTTGACTCGCGAAGAAGTTCCGCATTCTATTGCGGTTACTACTGACCAAATGACTCGAGATGAAGAAACGGGTAAAATTCATATCATGGCAACAATTATTGTCGAACGCAAGAGCCAAAAAGGAATTATTCTTGGTAAAGGTGGCGATATGATTCGTAAAATCGGGAAAATGGCTCGTCGTGATATTGAAATCATGCTTGGTGACAAGGTTTACCTTGAAACTTGGGTTAAAATTAAAAATGATTGGCGCGACCGTAAAATGGATTTAGCTGACTTTGGCTACAATCGTGATGATTATATGTAATGAAAATAGCGAATTATCGCTATTTTTTGTTTTATTATGAAATTTCCAGACAATTGTGATATAATATTGAAAATTATAATTATTATTGGGGGAAATTATGTGCGGTTTTTTATTTATGGAAACATCTGACTTAACGATAGAAGAGTTTAAAAGCAATTTGGAACTGATTGAACATCGAGGACCAGACGACCAACAACATGTTCGTGATACTTTGGGAAATGATTTTGGTTTTTGCCGACTTTCAATCATGGATTTGTCAGACTTGGGGCGTCAGCCCTTTGGACTGAACGGGAAAAGAGTTATGTGTAATGGTGAAATTTATAACTTTTTAAGCCTTCGTAAGTTCTTGGAAACTAAGGGATATAAATTTACAGGAGATTCTGATTGTGAAGTGCTTTTACCTCTTTTTGAAACCACAGGAATCGAAACAATGGTCAAAATGCTTGATGCTGAATTTGCTTTTGTCCTAGTTGATGAAAATACTGGTGAAATTTTTGCCGCTCGGGATCCTTTTGGAATTCGTCCACTTTTTTATGGTTATAATAAAGTTACGGGGAAAATTTCTTTCTCTTCTGAAGCTAAAGCCCTTATTTCAACCTGTAAAGATGTGACGCCATTTCCTCCAGGTTACTACTATGCCAATGGTGAATTCCATGTTTATAATGATATTGCGGAGGTTTCAACAATTGTAGAAGAACCTTTGGCTGAAATTTCAGGACATATCCGTCGCAAATTGGAACGTGCAGTCAAAAAACGTCTTCATGCAGATGCTCCAATGGGTTATCTCTTGTCAGGCGGTTTAGATTCATCATTGGTCTGTGCCATTGCAGCTAAAGAATTAGAAAGTCCAATCAAGACCTTTGCGATTGGAATGGAAACAGACCCGATTGATTTGAAATATGCTCGGGAAGTGGCAGATTTCTTACGGACTAACCATACCGAAATTCTGATGACAAAAGAAGACGTACTTTCAGCAGTTCGTGAAGTGATTTGGCATTTGGAAACTTGGGATATCACGACGATTCGGGCTTCTATTGGGATGTATTTAATCTGTAAGTATATTCATGAGAATACAGAACTGAAAGTTTTGATGACTGGTGAAGTTTCTGATGAAATGTTTGGTTATAAATATACTGACTTTGCTCCATCAGCTGGGGCCTTTCAAAAAGAAGCCCAAAAACGAGTGCATGAACTTTATATGTATGATGTCTTGCGGGCTGACCGCTGTTTAGCGGCTCATTCTCTTGAAGCGCGTGTTCCATTTGCTGACTTGGACTTTGCGACTTATGTCATGTCCATCAATCCGAGTAGAAAGCTGAATACTTATGGCAAAGGAAAATATCTCTTGCGTCATGCTTTTGAAGGAACGGAGCTATTACCAGACGAGATTTTATTTAGAGAAAAAGCGGCTTTTTCTGATGCTGTTGGTCATTCCATGGTCGACTATTTAAAAGAATTTGCTGACGAAAAATATTCTGATGAAGATTTAGCAAAGGCTAGTGAAAAGTATCCAAAACATACACCCTTTACCAAAGAATCCTTAATGTATCGGGAAATTTTTTCAGAATTTTACCCAGGTTATGAAGATTGGATTCTTGATTTTTGGATGCCAAACCCTGATTGGGTGGGAGCAGATGTTAAAGATCCATCAGCACGCGTCTTGTCAAATTATGGTGATTCCGGAAAATAAATTTTGAAATCTTTATCATAAAAAAATGAATGAGAAATGTTAAAATAGTCACTGATAAAACTTATCTGATGATAAATTGTCAGTGATTTTTTATATTGAAATTTAGTACAGAATGAAAATAGAAAGCTGTCAGTAAAATAAATGAATTGACTGGAAAGTCTGTCAGTAGATTTTGTGATAAGAGGGAAAAAATGCCAGAATTACCAGAAGTTGAAACTGTTAGAAGAGAACTTGAAAAAAGAATTGTTGGACAAAAAATTATATCTATAGAAGCCACTTATCCAAGAATGGTCTTAACCGGTTTTGAGCAATTGAAAAAAGAATTGACAGGAAAAACCATTCAGGGCATCTCGCGGCGAGGAAAATATTTAATTTTTGAAATTGGAGATGACTTTCGCTTGATTTCTCATTTACGAATGGAAGGAAAATATCGCTTAGCAACACTTGATGCACCAAGAGAAAAGCATGACCATTTGACAATGAAATTTGCTGATGGGCAGTTAATCTATGCCGATGTAAGGAAATTTGGAACTTGGGAATTGATTTCTACTGACCAAGTGATTCCCTATTTTCTGAAGAAAAAAATTGGACCAGAACCGACCTATGAAGATTTTGATGAAAAGCTTTTTCGAGAGAAATTAAGAAAATCAACAAAGAAAATAAAACCTTATTTACTTGAGCAAACCCTTGTTGCTGGGCTTGGCAATATTTATGTTGATGAAGTGCTCTGGTTAGCAAAAATTCATCCAGAAAAAGAGGCTAATCAGCTGACAGAAAGTTCCATCCACCTTTTGCACGACTCAATTATTGAAATTTTGCAAAAAGCGATTAAGCTTGGTGGTTCAAGTATTAGAACTTATAGTGCCTTAGGATCAACTGGTAAAATGCAAAATGAGTTGCAAGTTTATGGAAAAACGGGTGAAAAATGTTCCCGTTGTGGTGCAGAAATTCAAAAAATAAAAGTTGCTGGTCGAGGCACTCATTTTTGCCCAGTTTGTCAGCAAAAATAAGTGAAGAATATTTACTGACAGACAAGGTAAATTAACTAAAAAAGTCAGTGACAAAGTTCATAAAAAAACGTATAGATAGAATATAGGGGCTTATAAAAAATCCTGAAAAATGCTATAATTAAACCACAAATAAAGAATAACGGAGATAAAATTTGGCAACAAAGAAAAAAACAAATTTTGATGATATTACCAAAAAATATGGCGCTGAGCGTGATAAAGCATTGGCTGATGCTCTTGCTCTGATTGAAAAAGACTTTGGGAAAGGTTCACTCATGCGTCTTGGTGAAGCAGCTAACCAAAAAGTATCAGTTGTAAGTTCAGGTTCTCTTGCGCTTGATATTGCACTTGGTGCAGGTGGTTACCCTAAAGGTCGTATCGTTGAAATCTACGGACCAGAATCTTCTGGTAAAACAACAGTCGCTCTTCATGCCGTTGCAGCGGTTCAAAAAGAAGGTGGAATTGCAGCCTTTATCGATGCTGAAAATGCTCTTGACCCAGAATATGCAAAAGCACTCGGTGTAAATATTGATGAACTTTTGCTCTCACAACCTGACTATGGTGAACAAGGACTTCAAATTGCTGAAAAATTGATTACTTCTGGAGCGGTTGACTTGGTCGTTATCGACTCAGTTGCAGCCTTGGTACCAAAGGCCGAAATTGATGGCGAAATCGGAGACAGTTCAGTTGGTCTTCAAGCACGTATGATGTCACAAGCTATGCGTAAACTTGCAGGACACATCAACAAAACAAAAACAACAGCGATTTTCATCAACCAATTGCGTGAAAAAGTTGGAGTGATGTTTGGTTCACCAGAAACAACTCCTGGTGGTCGTGCCTTGAAATTTTACGCCTCAGTTCGTCTTGACGTACGTGGTTCAACAAAAATTGAAGAAGGTTCTGGAGATAACAAAACTCAAATTGGTAAAATCACCAAAATCAAAGTCGTTAAAAATAAAGTTGCACCACCATTTAAGGTTGCGCTTGTTGATATCATGTTTGGTGAAGGAATTTCAAGTACAGGTGAGCTTTTAAATATTGCTGTTGAAGAAGGCATTATTAAGAAATCTGGTGCTTGGTTTGCTTATAATGATGAGAAGATTGGTCAAGGGGCAGAAAAAGCTAAAAACTACCTCAAAGAGCATCAAGATGTTTTTGATGAAATAGACCACAAAGTTCGGGCAGCTCATGGACTTCTTGATGATTCAGAAGTAGCAGAAACTGAAGAAGAAACTACAGCTTCAAAAACTAAAGCAAAAGCTAAAAAAGAAGAAAAAGCAGTAGAAACAGAAGAAATCGAACTTGAACTTGAAGATTAAAAAAAGCAGCTGAATTAATCAGCTGTTTTTATTTTTCTAAAGAAGGTAAATAATCCAAAGATAAGAACCCAAATCACAGAACCAATGGCCGGAACAATTGTATCTTTAAAGCAGAAAAGTGAAATAAAGATTAATACAAATCCAGCAATAGCTAATGGAATAAAGATATGAGCCGCTGGTAAAGTAAAGCCACTTGGATCAAAATCTTTTGATTTGCGATATTTTAGATAAGTGATTAAAGTCATCAGATAGACGACTAGAAAAAGATTTGTTGCGACACTGGTAATAAAGACAAAGGAATTAGAGATTGCTGGAATCATTGAAATAAATGGAGTAAATAAAATCAATAGTGATGTGAAAAGTAACGCATTTACGGGGACACCAGCTTTTGAGAATTTTGTAAATGGCTTAAGAATTTTATCATCATTAAGTTGCGATAATGAGTAGAGATTTCGCGTGATTGAAAAGAGAGCGGAGTTCAAGGCAGAAGCAGCAGAGGTTAAAACAACGAAATTAACCAAAGCGGCAGCCCATTTGATACCAATTAATTGGAAAATGGTGACAAATGGAGATTTATCAGCAGGAATATCTCTCCATTGGTAAATACTCATAATGGCAAGTAGAGCCCCAATATAAAAGAGTACAATTCTAATTGGAATTTGATTAATAGCTTTTTTCAAAGTAGGCCTTGGATTGTCCGTTTCAGCAGCAGTCATCCCTATGAATTCCATAGAAACAAAGGCAAACATTACCATTTGAAAGCTTTCAAAGAAACTAGAGACGCCGTTAGGGAAGAACTCAAAGCCTTTAGTGATGTTCGTTAAACTAACCGTGTCAGTTCCCGTATGATAGTGACTAAAAATTAAAATAATTGCAGTTAATATCAAACCAATGATGGCAACAATTTTAATCATTCCAAACCAAAATTCTGTTTCACCGAAGAATTTAGGATTTAAAGTATTTAATAGTGTTAAAAGAACTAAAACAAAAACCTCAGTCATCCAAATCGGTAAATCTGGCAACCAAAAATTAATATAAGTTCCGATGGCAATTAGTTCGGCCATCGCGACAAAAACAACGACTAGCAAATAAGACCACTGAATAAAGTATCCAGGTTTGGCTCCCATATATCGTGAGACAAAGTTCAAAAAGGAATGCTGACTAGGATCTTGATAAAGCATCTCTCCAATTGCTCTTAATAGGATGTACATCAGAGCTCCGATAATCAAATAAACAAAAATAATCGAAGGACCAGTAAGATGAATTGATTTTCCGGCTCCAAGGAAAAGTCCGGTACCGATTGTTCCCGCAATCGCAATCAGTTGAATATGCCTATTTTTTAAACCACGTTGAGAAGGCTGTTTTTCTATGTTTTCATCATTTTGATTTGTATTCATAATATAATATTATACGCTTTTTCATTAAGATTTTCAGAGACTGCTCTATTTTATAAAGAAGTGAACCTGAATTAGATTTTTTTGAAATGGGAGTAAAGCCCAAAGATAAGAGTCCAAACAATCGCTCCTAAAGCAGGATAAAAAGTATCGGCATTGAAGAACAAGGAAGCAAAAACGATGGCAAAGATAATCGCAATAAATGGTACAGCAATAGCGGGTTTAGGGGTTAAAAAGCCATTAGGATTATAATCATCAGACTTACGATATTGCCAGTAGGTATACAAAGTAATAAAATAAACTACCAAAAATAAATTGGTCGTACAAGAGGCAGCAAAGTTAAAAGCATTTTTTATTTGAGGAATTAAAGTTAGGACAGGTGCTAAAAGAGAAAGAGCCGTTGCCATATAAAGGGCATTAATCGGGATGCCTGCTTTAGAAAGTTTTGTAAAAGCGGTCAATCTTCCCCTGTCATGCTGTTTGGCAAGAGAGTACATATTGCGTGTTGCTGAGAAGAGAGAGCTATTGAGAGCCGAAGCAGCAGAAGTTAATACCACGAAGTTAATGAGAGCTGCAGCCCATTTGATTCCAATGAGTTGGAAAACAATAACGAATGGTGATTTGTCTGCTGGAATATAGTGCCAATTAAAAATTGCCATAATTGCCAGAAGTGCTCCGACGTAGAAAAGCAAGATACGGACAGGAATTTGATTAATAGCTTTTGGTAGACTCTTTTTAGGGTTAACTGTTTCTGCGGCGGTCATTCCGATAAATTCCATCGAAGTGAAAGCAAACATCACCATTTGTAGGGCTCCGACAAAATTCCAAGCACCATGTGGGAAAAGTTGGAAACCGTCAAAAATATTATTTAGAGAAGCCGTATCATTAACCGTTTTACCACTTAAGACTGTGGTGTAATGGAAATTACTTGCTACGAGAATGATGGCAGTTACAATCATTCCAAGAATTGCTGCCACTTTAATCATAGCAAACCAAAATTCAGTTTCACCAAAAAAACGAGAATTTAAGGTATTGAGACCAAAAAGAAGTGCGAGCATCACAATTTCAATCAACCATAAAGGAAGATGAGGAAGCCAAAATTGAATATAAGTTCCAATGGCCGTCAATTCAGAGATACAGACAAAAACAATAACTAACCAATAAGACCACTGAGTGAAGTAACCTGTTCTGATTCCTGAATATTTGGTAACAAAATTTAAAAATGAATGCTGACTAGGGTCATTATAGAGCATTTCCCCGATAGTTCTAAGGAAAAAGAACATAGCAATCCCAATTAAAATATAAGCAAAAATGACACTTGGTCCAGTCATTTGAATTGTTTTTCCGGCACCGAGAAAAAGTCCAGTACCAATTGTGCCGGCAATTGCAATGAGTTGAATATGCCGGTTTTGTAAGCCCCTTTGGGCTTCATGATTCTTTTGAATATCTTCCAAAAGTTTTTCCTCCTTAAATTATCAGATAATTCCGATAATGTGTTAATTATTATACCAAATTAATAAAATTGTATCAAGAGTCATATTCTATTTTGCTAAAGATAACAGTAAAGTGTATCATTTCATATTTATGATATAATAAATTTATGTTAATTATCGATGAAAATCTAGTGGAAATAGATGATTTGTTAGAAAAAATTATGGATAGTTTCTTGGAATTTCCTGAAATCAAGCTTTATCAAAAAGCAAAAGCTGATTTTATGGCAGATGAAACTTTGCAAAACCAATTGAAAGTTTTAAATGATAATTCTGACTACATTTCTTTTCGTTCAGAATTAAAAACGTTACAGCATGAAATTAATACGAATGAGAAAGTTTATGCCTTACGTTTGGCAGAAAATGACGTTCAGCAAATTTTAACAGATTTGACTAAAAAAATTACAAAGAGTATTTCTGAACAGATTTATGTTGATGAAAATTTACCATTGAAAGGAGGGCAGCATGGACGACATCATGGAAAACATTGAAAAAAAAGAAATTCGCCCCCTTTATATAAGAGAGCGTGTGGCGGTTTATGTTTATTGTTACTCTTATAAAGGAACTAGACAACTTAGTCGTTTTGGGGATATTGTTTATAGTAGTCAGAAATCGCACTATAGCTTACTTTATGTGAATAATGATGAAGTTGCCGATTTATTAAATAAATTAAAAGAGTTGAGATTTGTCAAAAAAGTACGTGTGGGTCATATTAAAGAACTCGACCAAAACTTTTCGGAAGCTTTTATTCAGACAAATCTTGAAGTGAAAGAAGAACTTGAACACTGATAGGTGACTAGGGAAGTTTGTGCTCACTTTAAAATAAACTTGTATATTGTTTGAGTG
Organism: Lactococcus cremoris subsp. cremoris KW2; assembly: GCF_000468955.1. Lineage (NCBI taxonomy): Bacteria > Bacillati > Bacillota > Bacilli > Lactobacillales > Streptococcaceae > Lactococcus > Lactococcus cremoris. Next base: position 359,863 of record NC_022369.1, read on the forward strand.
GGCAGGCATTTTTTGATAAGATAGTAAAAAAAGAGAGGAGTCTTGGTAGAGTTGTAGGACTTCATATAGAAGTCAAAGAAATCTGTGAAATTGATGTATTCTATAAATTGCTTTATATTTCTTTTTCTAAAAATATGAAAAATAGACCAGAGCCAAGGAAAAAAACTATGTTGGAGACTCATTATTACTTCACTCCCATTTTAGACCATTTGGAAGAATTTGATCATAATGATTGGCATTTATATCCAATTGTTACGTTACCTGCTGCTAAGCAATTACGTGATGAGGAAGATTTGCCTAAAACGATTAGCTCACTAAATGCTTGCTATGACCGCTTGCAAAAAGTATCGCTTGATTATCTAACTGTTAATTTATATGGACGTAAACAGGGCCGTTTGTTTCTCCTTTTACTTCAAGATTTTTTGGAAGAAACAACTATCTTGGACTATACAGCTCAAATTCGTCAGCAAATTTTACAAGAAATTGGGGTTTCTACCCTCAACTTTCTGGAATATCGCTCTTTTGCCAAAAAACATCTTGCTTTAATTTTAAAAGATTTTCGAAAAAACAATTTCCAAACTTCACCAGCCAGTTTAATTTTAACTGACAAAGAATGTTTGAGAGTGGAAAATTGTCCTCATGCACTCTTACAACAATATTTAGAACAAATTGAAAAAACTGCCTGATAGAATCAGACATTTTTTTTATAAAAAAATACTGACAGAATGCTGTCAGTAAATATTTAAAAATTATTTTCGTAAATGTCTTAAACAGTCTAAGAATCGAACTACTTTTGATTTTGAAAATCGATATTCAACACGATTTTTATCTAAGAAATCGAAGAAGTCTTTTTTACCTTGTTTACTGTCATCAACTTCAAGTTCAAGTTCATAATCGGTATGACCTAAGTAATCATTTTTATCTAAAGCAGCAAGACCAATCGGAAGGTGTTGCTCATAACGAATGGTTGTTAAACTTCCAATCAAGGTAATTTCCTCAAGATTGATATCGCGTGCCGTCAATAATTCACATATTTCACTTAAATCAGTAGCCCCACAAACAATATTTCGTTCACCAAGAAGTTGTTGAGCTTCTTCAAGGCTGAGATCAATGTTATACTCGATATTTCCAACTTCTTGTGGAACCTTTAAGGTCATTTCGGCGGACTTATCAAAAGTTCTAATTCGCAAAGCTAATTTTTTCTTGCGCAACTTAAAATCTTTTGAATCTAAGTAGTGGTTAGTTTGTCTAACAGGGGTTACGTGAGTAAAGAGTTTTTTGAGCTGGTCATACTCAGCCAGCGACAATAGCGACTTATACTCAATCTCCAAGTTCGTACTCATTAATTAATTTTTAAGATTATTTTCAAAAGAAAACATCTTTCCTTTCAATAGGTTTAAACGATATATTAATTAAAAGTATATCAAAAGGCTGACTATAAGTAAAGTTCTGCCCCGCTTATAATGACAGTCAAATCCCTCTCAAAGCAGATAAATAAAGGGAAAAATCCCCAAAATTTAAGGAGCTTAGCTAAAAAATGAAAATATGATAGAATTGTTTTTATGAGAAAAGTAAATGAGAAGTACCGCTTGAAAGATTTCTGGGATTTCGGTTTAAAACAATTTCGGTCAGCAATTTTTGGAATTACGATTATTTTGTCATTAATTGTGACCACCTTTATAAAGATTCCACATCTTGCTCGTTATGATACGTTATTGATTTGTGTTTTGGTCATTCAAGTTATTTTGTTGGTCAGTAAATATGAGCGTGTATATGATTTAATCCCGATAATGGTTTTTCATATTTTAGGAATGATTTTAGAAATTTTTAAAGTTAGACATGGAAGTTGGTCTTATCCAGATGCTGGTATATTCAAAATTATGGATGTTCCTCTCTATAGTGCCTTTATGTATTCAGCAATTGGTTCTTATATTGTTCGGGCGATAAAAGAATTTGATTTGGAAGTCATTCATTGGCCGAAATGGTTTATTTCAATTGGGATATCTTCAATCATTTATTTGAATTTTTTTAGCGGAACCTTTGGTTTTGACTTTAGAAATTTATTTTATCTCTTTATTTTGATTATTTTCTGGAAAACAAAATTTACTTTTGTCTTAAGGACAAAGCGTTATCAAATGCCAGCTATTTTAAGCTTCTTTTTAATTGGTCTTTTCATTTATTTCGCAGAAAATATTGGCTCTTATTTCAGCGCTTGGACCTATTCTTACCAGCTGAAAGCTTGGAAATTTGTTGACTTAGGGAAAATTTCTTCTTGGACCTTATTGATTATTGTTTCAATTATTATTGTAATTGAACTACAGAGATATTTTTCACAAAAGATAAAAATAAAAAATATTATTAATGACTAAAAGAAGCAAAAAGTTTGCTTCTTTTTTGTAAAAAGCTCAATCCATTTAAGTAACAATAATGTGAATAATAGAAACTTATGTTAAAATATTAGATGTGATTCTATTAAAAAAGAAGTCAGAAAACGTTTTAATATTTAAATACTCAGAAAGGAGTATGTGAGGGCGATTGCTTTTACAAGGTGAAAAAATGTTTAATTGGGAAGAATTTCTGGACCCCTACGTCCAAACTGTCGGAGAATTAAAAATAAAATTTCGTGGTGTTCGTAAACAATATCTCAAGAAAGGCTTGTATTCTCCAATTGAGTTTGTTACAGGGCGCGTGAAGCGTCGAGAATCAATCAGAAATAAAGCAAAACTCCGTGGTTATACCCGAGAAAATTTATCTGAAATGGAAGATATTGCCGGCGTTCGGGTAATGGTTCAGTTCGTTGATGATGTCTGGGATGTGCTAGAGCTTTTACGTAAACGTAAAGATTTTAAAATAATTGAAGAACGGGATTATATTAATAATCAAAAAGCCTCAGGTTATCGTTCTTATCATGTCATTATTGAATATCCGATTGATACGATTGATGGCTTCCAAATTGTTAATGCTGAGATTCAGATTAGAACTTTGGCCATGAACTTTTGGGCAACGATTGAACATTCTCTTAATTATAAATATGGAGGATTAATTCCTGAGGATGTCAAAGCTAGATTGACAAATGCAGCGCGTGAAGCTGCACAGCTTGATTCTGAAATGGGCGAAATTCGGGAAGATATTCAAGAAGCACAGTTACTTTTTGATAGCCCTCAGCAAAAACAAGACTTTAAAAAAGAAAATGGTGAAGAAAATGAACTTTGGTAAAAAAGTCTGGCTAATTGGAAATTCAAGTGAGAAGTCTAAAAAAACACTCAATAAATTGAGCAAGATTTTGAAAGCTGAACATTTTGTTTTTGATGATATTAATCCTGAAATTGTAATTTCAGTTGGAGGAGATGGAACGCTTCTACGGGCCATGCATATGTACGAGTATCAACTAGACCGGGTACGCTTTTTAGGTGTTCATACGGGACATTTGGGCTTTTATACAGATTTTACTGATGAAGATTTATTTGAAGTCGTTGAAGCACTTTATGACGAAAATCCAGCTCAAGCCATTCACTACCCACTCATTCGTGTTCAAGTTAGTTTTACTGATGGCTATCAAATTGTTCGTCATGTGCTTAATGAAGCAACCATTCGACGTGCAAGTAAAACAATGGTGGGTGATGTCAGAATTTCTGATTATCTTTTTGAACGCTTCCGGGGGGATGGTTTATCTATTTCTACACCAACTGGTTCAACGGCTTATAATAAATCAATTGGGGGGGCAGTAGTCCATCCACGTGTGAAGGCCATGCAAATTGCTGAAATTGCGAGTTTGAATAATGTTGTTTATCGGACTTTAGGTTCACCAATGATTGTGGCTGAAAAAGATACAATTACGGTTTGTCCTGCGCCAGAAGATGATTATAGTTTAACTTTTGACCAATTAACTTTTGAATATAAAAATATTAAGTCAATTGAGTTTTCTTTAGATGGAACAACGATTTCTTTTGCTAATTGCGCCCATACACCATTTTGGGAACGGGTCAGTAAATCCTTCATCGGGGAGGTTGAATAATGCAGTTTGCTTTTAGAAACGAGATTGAAGGAAGCATGGTCAAATCAATGCTAGGCCGTCATGGTATTTCTAGGAGATTACTGACAAAAGTTAAATTTGATGGTGGACAAATTATGGTGAATGGTATTGAAAAAACTGCTATTTACCGTCTGGAAAAAGGTGATTTAGTTACGATTACGGTACCTGATGAACCAGATAACGAAAAATTAATTCCTGACGATGTTCCACTTAATGTTTTGTTTGAAGATGACCACTATCTGGTTGTTGAAAAGCCAGCGGGAAAGGCTTCAATTACAGGGTCTCTTCATCCGACAGGGGCAATGTCCAATGCTGTCAAAGGATATATTTCTAGAAAAAATTATCCCAATCAAACCGTGCATATTATTACTAGATTAGATCGTGATACCAGTGGAATTATGTTTCTAGCCAAGCATCGCTATGCTCATGCATTAATGGTTCAGCATAAGTTTCGAGATACTTTAGAAAAACGATATTACGCCATTATTAATGATGGAGATTTGCCAGATTCTGGTCAAATTGATTTACCGATTGGACGCCGTGATGATTCGATTATAGAGCGGCAAGTGCGTTTTGATGAAAAATCAAAAAATGCACTGACGTCTTATGTTGTGACTGAGCGAAAAAATGATTTAGCGCTTCTTGATATTATTTTACATACAGGTCGAACGCATCAAATTCGTGTCCATTTTTCTCATCTTGGCTATCCTTTAGTTGGTGATGATTTATATGGTGGAAATCATGATTTGATTTCACGTCAAGCCCTTCATTGTCATCATTTACAATTTTTAAATCCATTTACTGACGAAATGGTTCATGTGGAATTAGACATGCCAGATGATATGAAAAACTTATTGAAATAAAAAAAGTTACTGACAGAAAAATTGTCAGTAACTTTTTATTTATTAAAATTTCCAGTCTTTAAGGATTTTAACGGATTTAATTTTTACAGGGTCAATCGGTGCTGAGGATTCCCCAGAAGAATTTGTTTTTACATCAGCTTTAGCAATTTTATCAACAACATCCATTCCTGAAATGACTTGGCCAAAGACAGTGTAACTTCCATCTAAACTAGGATATCCTCCCTTTTTATAAGCATCAATAATTTTTTGAGGATATTTGCTCTTATCTTGGATTTGACTAGTCATATCCTGAGGGTTTTGAACAATGAAAAATTGTGAACTGCTAGAGCTTGCTTGCCCTGTATTTGCTAAAGCAAGGGCTCCACGGATATTATAGAGTTGATTTGAAATCTCTGTATCAAATGTTTTCCCACCGAAGATTGAAGCTGTTCCAGTTCCTTTATTTGAAGGGTCTCCAGATTGAATCATGAAATCTTTAATCACACGGAAAAATTCATTATTTTTATAATATCCATGTTTTGCAAGAACAAGGAAATTTTGAACGGCATTAGGAGCTAATTTAGGGAAAAGTTTAATGTTGATATTTCCAGCACTTGTTTTGATTTGAACTTCAGCTTCGTCTTCACCAACAGTTGTCGAAAGTTGTGGTAAAGTTAAATCATTAAGGGCAGTACTTGAATTTTTTACTGCAGCATTTAAGGTATAATTTGTTGGATAGTTAACTTTTTGACTTGAAGAAGAAGTATTTGTACTACTTGCTGAACTATCATCTGTTTTTGGGCGATTTGCAAAGAAAACTAAGAGCCCAACGACAACAATTAGGACAATCCCAAAGATTGTAAAAAGAATTGTGTTATTTTTTTTATTCGTATTCATAGGAATATTTTATCATAAAAACGAGTAATTATAAATTTATATTAAATTAATTCTTGCAATTTCAAAAAAAAAGGTATAGAATATAGAAAAATCACGAAAGGAGAATCACGAAATGAATTGCTCATTGCGCCATCATCATTTGCATAGATAAGAGTTGTGTCATACAGTAGGTATAGATACAGCTTTAGAGTACGCTCAAGTATCTATGCCGGTGATTCTCAAGAGACCGGTTGTAAAGACAACTGGTCTTTTTATTTGTTCGTGCTCTGGTTTGTAAAAAAACAAGAGATTAGAAAGTAAAGATTATGGAAAATCAAAATCAGGTCAAGCGCAACCTCAAACAGCGCCACATTACTATGATTGCTTTAGGGGGAACAATTGGAACAGGTTTGTTTTTAACCTCAGGAGCAACAATTAGTCAAGCGGGTCCTTGGGGAGCAGTCCTCGCTTATTGTTTTATTGGAATCATGGTTTATTTTGTAATGACTTCACTGGGAGAGATGGCGACTTATCTGCCTACCTCTGGTTCATTTTCTGACTATGGTGGGCGTTATGTTGACCCTGCCTTTGGATTTGCGCTAGGTTGGAATTATTGGCTAAATGGAGCCATTACGATTGCCGTGGATTTAACGACGGCTGGATTGATTACTCAGTTTTGGTTCCCACACCTTCCTTCCTGGATTTTTTCAGGAATTGCGACAGTTCTAATTTTTATCATTAATGTTATGGCAGTTGGTGCTTTTGGGGAAACTGAGTATTGGCTATCAACGATTAAAGTGATTACGATTGTTCTCTTCTTAGCCATTGGCCTACTAACAATTTTTGGAGTCTTGGGACAAGGAAATGTTGATGTTGTTGCCAATTTGACAGCAGGAAATCATGGCTTTGTTGGTGGAATTTCAGGTTTTGTTGGCGTTTTACTCATTGCAGGATTTTCTTTTCAAGGAACTGAAATGTTAGGAATTACTGCAGGAGAATCTGAAGACCCAGGAAAAACGATTCCTAAAGCAATGAATTCTATTTTCTGGAGAATCTTACTCTTTTACATCTTTTCAATTATTGTCATAGCAGCTATTATTAATTTCAAAGACCCTCGTTTGTTGAACCCAAGCTCAACAGCTGTCATGAGTCCATTTACCATAGTCTTTAAAAATATTGGATTTGCAGTAGCAGCATCAGTGATGAATGCGGTCATTCTCACCTCTGTCATTTCGTCAGCAAATTCAGTGATGTACGCTTCAACTCGGATTCTTTATTCTTTAGGTCAAGAAAAGGGAGCGCCAAAATTCTTTGGTCGCACGGCTAAAAATGGAATTCCTTTTTATGCACTTCTAGCAACGACAATCATTTGTTTCATTGCTTTCTTAACGGGAATATTTGGAACGCAAATCTATCTTTTCTTGGTTGATTTGTCCTCACTGACAGGATTTCTTGCTTGGCTTGGAATTTCTGTCAGCCACATTCGTTTTAGAAGAGCTTATATTGCTCAAGGAAAAAAATTGGAAGATCTTCCTTACAAAGCAAAATGGTTCCCATTTGGACCAATTGTGGCGCTCTTGATGACTGCAGCCATCGCAATTAATCTTGACCCAGCCATGCTCTTTAGTGAGCACTGGGGCGAAGGATTAGCTTTATATGCGGCTATTCCGATTTTCATTGTTCTTTATTTTGGTTATAAATGGAAGTATAATACAAAAATTATTCCACTTGAAGAAGTCGATTTAAGTCGAGAAAAATAATATCTGAATCACAATTCTTATAGAGTTGTGATTTTTTATTTATAATATAAAGAGCAGTAAGTCGAAATAGACATTAATATAGTACAAATACTACTATTAATAAAGAATAAAATATAGAATACACTTACATAATATTTACCAATTGAAAGAGGAAATGGGATGAAATTTATCGCCATTGTAGGGACCAATGCTAGTTTTTCATATAATCGAAAACTGCTTTGGTATATGAAAAAACATTTCAAAAATCAAGCACAAATAGATGTAGTGGAAATTACAGATGTTCCACTATTTTCTGAGGATACAAAAGTATTTCCTCAATCAGTAAAGAAAATTGCTCTGGCGATAAAAGATGCCGACGGGGTAATTTTTTCCACTCCTGAATATGACCATGCCATCACTGCTGCTTTGAAATCCTTAGTTGAATGGCTCTCTTGGGGGAAAAATCAGCCATTGAACAATAGACCAGTCATGATTGTTGGGGCCTCGTTAGGAAATATGGGAACCGTTTTTGCTCAAGAAAATCTTCGCCAAATCTTAAGTTCACCAGGTCTTGATGCTTTTGTTTTGCCTTCAAATCAATTTCTCTTGGGGCGTGCCACCGAAGCTTTTGATCATCAGGATAACCTGATTGATGAGCATACGATTAGCTGGTTAGAGCATTGTTTTAGTAATTTTATGCTTTATAGTAAGACAATAAAACCGATGCGCTTGGAGATTCAAGATGAAAAAGAAGTTGAAAAAAAATCGAAAGCTAAAGAGGAAAAACAAGCTGCTGCTGATGATGAAGATTGGTGGATTGAAGACACGAGTCTTGGTTTTCCTCTCCTTTCAGATGCAGATACGGGAGCTACCGAAAATGAAGAAGTGAATGAGCCTGAAATATCAGCCTATACTCAATTTCTTGAGGAAGATTTGTGGCCCGATGATATTATGGACTCAAAAGGGACTTTTGAAAACGAATGAAATCTTTAGAAAAAAAAACGGCAAACAAAATTACAAAATCTTATCGAGCATTAGGAACAGTTATTGATTTAACAATCTATGGTTGCCAAGACGAAGGAATTTTAGACCAAAGTTATCAATTAATCAAATATTATGAAGATATTTTTACTGTAAATCGAGAAAAATCTGAATTAATGACTGTTAATCAGATGGCAGGAATAGAAAGTGTACAAGTTACTGAACCTGTCTATCAACTGACAAAAATTTCCTTAGAAAAAAGTAAAGAACATTTCGGATTTAATGCAGCAATTGGGCCTTTAGTTAAACTTTGGCACATTGGTTTTTCAGATGCTAAAGTACCAAGCCAAGCAGAAATCTCTGAAAAACTAAAACTTATCAATCCTGATGAGATTGTTTTAAAGGATGAAGAATTTTCAATATTTCTTCCTAAAAAAGGAATGGAAATAGATCTAGGGGCAATAGCAAAAGGTTATATTGCTGATCGGATCAAGGATTTTTGGAGGGCTTATGGCGTCTCGTCAGGCATCATTAATCTAGGCGGAAATCTTCTATTAATGGGTGAAGCACCCCATCAGACAAATAAAAAATGGCGCGTTGGAGTTAAAAATCCACTAAGTAGTCGCAAAGAACCTATTTTACAGATTTTGACTGAGGAAAGTTCAGTAGTAACCTCAGGAATTGCTGAGCGTTATTTAAAAGTCAATAATAAAAGTTATCATCATATTATTGACCCAGAAACAGGTTATCCTCACCCCAATTCACTTGCAAGTGTCACGGTCTTATCGAGAAAATCCATTGATGGAGAGATTGAAACGAGTAGATTATTTTTTGCTGACGGACCAATTGAAAATTGGCTGATAGAGCATCCAGAAGTTTTTGGAGCAATCTTTATTAGTAAGAATAAAAAGATAAAAACCGTTGGTATTCCTAAATATCAAATATATATTGCTGATAAAAGTTTTGAATTTGAATAAGAAAACAAGAGCCTGTCAGTAATTTTGAAGATATAAATTTACTGACAGAAATAAAAAAACCGCCAAAAGCGGTTTTTATTTTTTATTTCATCGTTGGGAAAAGCAAAACGTCACGGATTGAAGTTGTGCCAGTAAAGAGCATCACTAAGCGGTCAATCCCGATACCGAGTCCACCTGTTGGTGGCATACCGTGTTCGAGTGCTTCAACGTAATCATAATCGACACCAGTTGCTTCATCATCCCCAAGTTCTTTAGCTTTGGCTTGAGCTTCAAAACGTTCCAATTGGTCAATTGGGTCATTCAATTCGCTGAAAGCATTGGCGTATTCTTTACCGTTGATGAAAAGTTCAAAACGGTCAGTAAAACGTGGGTCTTTTTCATTCATTTTAGCAAGTGGTGAAATTTCTTTTGGATGACCAAAAACGAAAGTAGGTTGAATCAAAGTTTCTTCAACATATTTTTCAAAGAATTCGTTAATGATGTGACCAACAGAAGTGAAATGTTTTTCAACATGAATGTCATGTTCTTTTGCAAGAGCAGTTGCTTCTTCAAAAGTCATCTCAGGCCAGAAATCAACTCCAGCAACTTCCTTGATGGCATCAACCATGTGAACACGTTTGAATTTTCCACCAACATTGATTTCTTTACCATCGTACTCAAGAACATCTTGACCAACTACAGTTTTAGCAACGTGTTGGAAGATTCCTTCTGTCAAATCCATAATATCTTCAAAATCAGCATAAGCTTCATAAGATTCCATTGTTGTGAATTCAGGATTATGAGTCATATCCATTCCTTCATTACGGAAGACACGGCCAAGTTCATAAACTTTTTCCATTCCACCAACAATCAAACGTTTCAAGTGCAATTCAGTTGCAATACGAAGTGCCATGTCAATATCAAGGCTGTTATGGTGAGTGTAGAATGGGCGAGCAGAAGCACCACCAGCTTCGTTGTTAAGAACTGGAGTTTCAACTTCAAGATATCCACGACCATCCATATAACGACGGATTTCACTGATAATTTTTGAACGAGTCACAAAGCGATTAAAGCTTTCTTTATTTGAAATCAAATCCAAATAACGTTTGCGATAACGTGTTTCAGTATCAGTCAAACCATGGAATTTTTCAGGCAAAGGACGAAGCGCTTTTGAGAGGAAAGTCAATTTTTTTGCTTTAATTGACAATTCACCCATATCAGTTTTCATGATTTCGCCTTCAACTCCGAGGAAGTCTCCGAGGTCAGCTTTTTTGAAAATTTCATAATTTTCTTCACCAACTTCGTCTTTACGAACGTAAAGTTGAATTTGGCCTTCGCGGTCTTGAAGATGGGCGAAACCGACTTTACCTTTACCACGTTTAGTCATCAAACGACCAGCGACAATTCCTGAAAGTGCAAGTTCATGCAACTCTTCTTTCGTCTTTTCGTCATAAGCTTCGTGTAGTTCTTGCGAGTTGTGCGTACGTGTAAATTTATGTCCAAATGGGTCAATTCCTGCATCGCGCAGGTTTTCCATTTTTTCACGGCGGACTTTCATTTGGTCATTAAGTTCTTCGATTTCAGCCAAAATAGTACTCCTTGTAATTTTTTATTCTCTCTATTTTAACATATTTTCAAAAAATTAACAGAATTTTTTTGTCAGTAAACGCTTTAAGAATAGGCTTAAACTGATTTTTTTGCTGTCATTAAAAAATACTTACAAAATTACTGACAGAAATTTATAAAATGATGAGTGACAATAAAAAAATCTGTCAGTAAATTTTTTAGAATTCACTTAAATTTTTAATTTGTTTAATCACAGTTTTGAGCAATTTATCTTGTTCGGCCAAGAAAGAAACACCATAAAAAATGCGGTGATAACGTTCGTCAAGACTTTGAAAAGCAATGTTTTCATTAATAAATCGTTTGGAAATTAATGACGCACCAATTCCAGCATTGAGTTGGCTGACAATCATATCATTATTATTGACACTGACTAAGTTTTTCGGATTAAAATTATTTTCTTTAAGATAATTATGCGTATAGTGAGCCACACCGGACCCCGCTTCACGAATAAAAAAAATATCATTTTCAGGCTTGCCAGCAAGAACGAGCTCGTCTTTAAAGAGTGGAAAAGTTTCGATGGTTTCATCCATCATCGGTTTTTCAATAATTCCAAAATGAATTTCATGATTACGAATTAAATCAAAAACTTCTTGAGAATCAAGCATCATCAATTCAATATTAAGTTGTTCCAGTTCAGGAATTAAATTTTTGAAAATCAGAGGGAGAACAGTAGTTGCTGAACTATGAGAAGCAGCAATTTTAAAAGGTTTACGACTAGGCGTCTGATTTTTTAAGGAAAATTGTAATTCATTCCAATCATTGAGCGTTTTTAAAGCTTTAGGATAAAGAAGATGGGCACTTTCTGTAGGAATTACTTCTTGGTGTTGCCCTCTTGAAAAAAGTTGAACCTTCAGTTCTTCCTCCAATTTTTTAATTCTAACAGTTGCGGTTGGTTGTGAAATAAAACATTGACTAGCAGCTCTGGTAAAGCTTTTGGTTTCAAACACAGCAATAAAAGTTTCGAGTAAAGCGAACATAAATCTTCCTTTAATTAATAAAAGTAATTTTAAAAATGATAATAATTTATTTTACAAAATAAAGGAGATTGTGTAAACTAATTGATGCTAGACAATTTAAAAAGGAAAAAGTAGAAAAATGTTAAAATTAAAAAATTATATTAAAAATGATAGACAGGCCATCATGGGTATTTTGCCAGGATTTCTGCTCTCCTTTGCCATTGCTATAGTAAGTTATTTACTCAATCGTTTTATCTTCCATAGTTTAGGTTCAGCAACTATTGCAATATTATTAGGAATTATTTTGGGTAATGTGTACTTTAAACAAGTCACTTTGTTTGCAGGAACGGCTTGGTCAGAAAAAAAACTTCTAGAGTTTTCAGTGATGTTTTTAGGAGCGACCGTAACCTTTCAAACCATTGGTAAATTAGGGTTCTCCGGAGTAGGATTTATTCTGATACAAATGATTTCAACAATTATTTTTGTTTTGTTTATGGGTAAAAAACTAGGTTTTTCTGCTAATGTCTCTGCCCTAATGGCTTCTGGAAATGCAGTCTGTGGTTCATCAGCAATTGCCGCAGTCGAACCAGTTATTGGAGCTGAGACCAGTGAGAAAAGAACATCGATTGCCATGGTCAATCTTATGGGAACTATTTTAATGCTGAGTCTTCCATTTTTAGGAACTTGGATATTTGGTAATAATGATTTATTAAGGGGTGCACTGATTGGCGGAACAGAACAATCTGTTGGACAAGTCGTTGCTTCAGCGACAATGGTAAATCCAAACACAACAACATTAGCAACCCTATTTAAAATTATGCGAATTATTATGCTTGTTTTTGTCGTTTTATATTTTGGTTTTAGAAGCAAAAAACAAACAAAGGGTGAACAAGCAACCGCTCAAATCAAAATTAAAAGAAATTCTTTTTTGCCATGGTACGTTGTTGGTTTCTTAGTGCTTTGTACTTTAGATACATTGATTCATTTTGTACCAGAAGTTTCAGCTACCGCAAAATTTCTATCAGGTTGGTGTGAAACGATTGCCTTAGCCGCTATTGGTTTGCGACTAAATTTAGTTGAATTCATAAAAGCAGGAAAAAAATTACTGATTTATGGTTCATCTATCTTAGTTTTTCAAGTAGTACTTGCAATTATTTTGATAGGTCTTTTAATCAAATAATCAGAAATCAAAGAAATAAAAAGTCACTAAAATTCTGTTTTAGTGACTTTTTTTATGGTAATTATTACCATTAGCTAAATTTTTCACTTTAGCAAGAAGCTTATTAATCAATCTGATTCACTAATGTTAAACCAGATTAATCCCCAAAGTGAAGCAATGACTAAAAAGAGTAGAGCGACCATTTTATTTTCCTTTACTGCTGTAAAACCTAACTAGATTATTTAATAGATTCTATGACTTCTTTAAGTTGATTGACAGACTTTTCAAATTGTTTCATTTCATAAGCATCAATATTGAGATCAATGATTTCTCTGACACCATTTTGATTTACGACAGATGGAACACCAGTAAAGACCCCTTCTTGACCATATTCTCCACGCAAATAGGCAGAAACTGGTAGAATGACTTGTTCATTATTTAAGATGGCTTTGACAATTCTAGCTGTGCTCATTCCAATTCCGTAATAAGTGGCTTGTTTTTTATCAATAATTTCATAAGCAGCATTTTTAACCTTATTTGACAAATTAGACAAATCTTCAAGACCAATTTTTTTATTTTTAACAATAAATTCAAGAATAGGTTTTCCACCTACCGTCGTGTGTGACCAAACTGCAACTTCAGAATCGCCATGTTCGCCAATAATATATCCGTGAACACTCCGTGGATCAATTTCCAGCTTTGTGGCTAATTCCTTTCTAAAACGTGTGGTATCCAAAGTTGTACCAGTTCCGACAATTCTAGATTGGTCAAGACCAGAAGTTTCCCAAGCGACATAGGTAAGGATATCCACAGGATTAGAAGCAATTACAAAAATACCATCAAAACCTGAATCCATAACTTGAGTAACGATTGAGCGCATAATTTTAGCATTTGTATTGACCAAATCTAAACGTGATTGTCCAGGTTTTTGGTTCACACCAGCTGTAATCACGACAATATCTGCATTTTCACAATCCTTGTAATTTCCAGCTCTTACAATAACATTTTCTTGAGCCCAAGATATGCCATCCAATAAATCTAAAGCCTCACCCTCAGCTTTATCTTGATTGACATCTATCAAAACTAACTCGTTGACAAGCCCTTGATTAATCATTGAATAAGCAATACTTGTTCCGACAAATCCTGTTCCAATCACGACTACTTTTCTACTTGTAATTTTCATTTTTATCTCCTTTTCGATTTTTTATTAATCAATATTTTTTTCTATATTTTTATAAAACCTATCTGTTAAAAATCCATAGATAACTAATCATAGTGCATAAAATTAAAATGATAGAAATCACAAAACTAATGATTATAAAAGCCAATTCTAGTCCCCCTTTAAAGTAATTTTCTGATGTTCTTTATAAAATCTATTATTATTTTATCTATATTTTTACAATGTGTAAAATGAATTTATTTTATCGTTATGATTAAAAAAAATAATAAAAACAAAAAAGCAGAAGCAGCTTGCTTCTGTTTCTTATTTTTATTATTTCTAACGAATTTCGGTTTCTTTTTTTATTTTATTAATTAATTTTTGAATCACGGGGTCTTTTTCTTCATCAAAAGAAACTCCTAAAAACTCTCTATGATAATTACTTCCAAGTTCTTGATAAGGAATACCATCAGATAAAAAGGATTTAGAAATCAAAGAAGAACCTAAACCAGCTTTGATATGGGAAATAATCATCTCATTACTATTCATACGAACAATGTTTCTTCTAGAAGAAGGAGCAGATTTGAGATATCTTTTGATATAATATCCAATTCCTGAACCAGATTCTCTGGTAAAGAAAGTTTCTGAATCTGTATTTCCAGCAAGGACCAACTCATCTAAAAACAAAGGAAAAGTTTCGGTTTGATCACTAATGAGTAGTCGTTCAATGATTCCAAAATGCAAATCATGATTTGCAACTAATTCAAATACTTTTTCTGAGTCATACATATTAATTTCTACATCCAATTGTTCCAACTCATCTTCAAATACTTTAAAAATTCTTGGCATAATACTTAAAGCAGCACTATGTGAAACTCCGATTTTGAAAGGATGTTTTGCAAGAGATTTCTTTTGTACCTCCGCTTGGTCTTCCTCCCATTTTTTTAGATAGGCAATCGCTTTGGGATAAAATAATATTGCGGCTTCAGTCGGAATGATTTCTTGGTGTTTTCCCCTTAGAAATAATGTTGATTTTAATTCTTCTTCAAGTTTTTTGATTCTCACGGTTACAGTAGGTTGTGAAATAAATAAATATTTTCCGGCTAAGGTAAAACTTTTAGTTTCATAAACAACGATAAAAGTCTCAAATAATGAAAACATCTGATTTTCTCCTTAAAACATGGCATTAACAAATTATTTTTTTTAATTTATATGATTATAATAATTTATTTTACAAATTAATTCAACTATTATATATTATTAATAGAATCAATTGTTTAACGAGAATTAATAAAAAATATAGAAAGAGAAGTTTTATGATCTATTCAAAATTTATATCATTTTTAAAACAAATTCCTCTCCCGATATGCGGCTTAATATTGGGCTTAATATCTTTAGGAAATCTCCTTTACAGTAAAGGTTATGCTATTTTAGGAAACCTTTACGATATGTTAGGCTTGTTCCTTATGGTTTTGATTTTGCTCAAAGTAGGACTTACAATGAAGCACGCAATTTCGACTTTGAATGACCCAATCGTAGCCTCTGTTTCACCAACTTTCACCATGTCTTTAATGGTACTAAGCGTATTTTTACAACGTTTATCCGGCTTTAGTCTTCTCGCGAATGTAATTTGGTGGACTGCTTTAGTCTTGCATCTTATTTTAATGATGTATTTTATTTATCTCCATATACTCCCTAAAGAGCTAAAAATACATGATGTTTATCCGAGTTGGTTTATCACTTTTGTTGGCATTGGCGTAATATCAGCGACATCACCAGATTTCGGTCTTGAAGTGGGGAAAGTTGTGGTTTGGATAACATTACTCTTTTACTTTATCCTTCTTCCTATTGTTATGCACAGAGTCTTTATTTTACGAAAAATGCACAAATCTTTACTTCCATTGATTACAATCATCACAGCACCAGGTTCACTGGGCTTAGTAGGTTATCTCACTGTTGTAGAATCAAAATCCAAAATGTTCATTATCTTTTTATTTATCTTGTCGCAAGCCATCTATTTTATTACTTTGGGCTTACTGACAAAGCTTTTAAGAAGTGCCTTTTACCCTAGTTATGCTGCCTTTACATTCCCTCTTGTCATTTCTGCCACTGCGGTAAATTTAACAAGTAAGCTCAGTATTTTCCGATTTTTGAATTTAGAATTATTAGCTAATTTAGAAATTTTTATAGCGATTGTAATCGTTACTTACGTTTTTATAAGATATTGTATTTTTTTGGGAAGTAAATTATTTCAGATTATCTCTGAAAAATATTCTGTTGAAAGCATCTAAAAAAACATCAAATTCCAAAAAAATTTAGAAATGAATAAACTGTAAAAAGGCACCACTAGGTCAATGAATCTAGTGGTTTTTTTATAGTTAACTAAGCTTACTTTTTTTAAAATGGAAATTTAAAGCTCAGACTTTGCTTTGTCTAACTTTCAAGATAGCTTTAATATCTCCCTTTGGGCTATGCCAATAATTTTAAAAACGTCTATAAAAAAAAAGAAACATTGTGTTATAATTAGAACGCTGCGTGCTTTTTTCATTAAATAAATAAAATTTGACTAGATTTTTAGGTTAAATTGTTCATTTTTTGAAGTATTTAATGATTAAATGTATGCAAAAGAATATAGGAGAATAAAAATGACTGTATTATATGATGAAATCATGGTTCGTTATGGTGAACTTTCAACCAAAGGAAAAAATCGTGGTTACTTTATCAATCGTTTGGCAAAAAATATCCGTGAAGTCCTTGCAGATATGCCTGAATTAAAAATTACAGCAGTAAGAGATAGAGCACATATTGAACTTAATGGAGCAGATTATGCCGAAGTTTCAAATCGTTTAACAAAAGTTTTTGGAATCCAAAATTTTTCACCTTCAATCAAAGTTGAAAAATCAATGCCCATTATAAAAAAAGAAGTTGTAGCACTTTTTAAGGAAATTTATAGCGAAGGGCAGACTTTTAAAATTGCTACTAGACGAGCTGACCATAACTTTGAATTAGATTCAACAGAATTAAATATTGCTTTAGGAGATGTTGTTTTTGATAATTTCTCTTACGCAAAAGTACAAATGAAAAAACCAGATATCACTTTGCGCGTTGAAATTAGACAAGATGCGACTTACCTTAGTTTTGAAGATATCAAAGGTGCGGGTGGAATGCCAGTTGGTACGGCAGGACGTGGACATTTGATGCTCTCAGGTGGAATTGATTCACCAGTTGCAGGTTACTTAGCGTTGAAACGTGGCGTTGAGATTGAAGCTGTTCACTTTGCTAGCCCTCCTTATACTTCACCAGGTGCTCTAAAAAAAGCCAAGGACTTGGCGGCTAAATTAACTGTCTTTGGCGGAGCAATCACTTTTATTGAAGTTCCATTTACTGAGATTCAAGAAGAAATAAAAGCTAAAGCTCCACAAGCTTATTTGATGACAATCACGCGTCGTTTCATGATGCGCGTGGTTGACCGTGTTCGTGAAGAACGAGGCGGGAAAGTAATTATTAATGGAGAATCTTTAGGACAAGTTGCTAGTCAGACGCTTGGCTCAATGTCTGCCATTAATGAAGTGACTAATACTCCGGTCATTCGACCAGTGGTAACCATGGATAAAAATGAAATTATTGAAATTGCTGAAAAAATAGATACTTTTAATTTATCGATTCTACCATTTGAAGATTGCTGTACAGTCTTTGCCCCACCTTCTCCAAAAACAAATCCTAAACTTGAAAATTGTATTCAATATGAAAAGAGAATGGATGTTGAAGGAATGGTTGACCGTGCAGTCAAAGGCATTATGCTTACAACGATTGCTGGCGAAAATTGGGACCAAACCGAAGAAGAAGAATTTGCTGATTTCTTATAATATGAATACTCTGCTTGTTATTGATAAGTAGAGTTTTTTATTTGATACGAAAACTACGATTAATAGTCTAAACTTGACAAAGGACTGAAACAAGGATATAATAACCAACGTTATTTATAAACTTAGAAAAAATATTTGAGTTAGCCTTTTAATATAAAGATTGTTAGGGAATTTTAAAAGAAGTTGTGGCGCTCATTTTATAGGGAAGGATTTTATGTCAGATCGAATAAAGGCTTTGATTGCCTTAGGGATTTTTACTTTTATGTCGACATTGGATGGTTCAATTGTCAACATTGCTCTACCAACGATGTCAAGGGAACTTCATGTTTCAACTTCACAAATCACATGGGTGGTGACAATTTATCTCATTGTCATTTCAGCGATTGTTTTGATTTTTGGTCGTCTTGGTGACTTGATTGGGAAATCACGAATTGCCCGAATTGGTTGGGGGATTTTTATTTTAGGCTCAGCACTGGCTGGTTTAAACTTTGGTTGGGGCTTAGGTTTTTTACTTTTTGCACGAATTGTTCAAGCTATTGGGGCTTCAATGTTTATGGCAACTGGTTTTGGAATTATTTCAGAAATTTTTCCAGTTGAAAGTCGAGCCAGAGCACTTTCAATCTCGGCAATGTTTGTTTCAGTGGGTTCAATCGCTGGACCTGCACTTGGTGGTTTGATTTTGCAGGTCGCTTCTTGGAATTATATTTTTTGGATTAATGTTCCAATCGGAATTTTGGCTTGGATTTTTGGGAATCATGCCTTACCAAAAGAAACCACGAGTGGAAAATGGTCAGATATTGATTTTAAGGGTGGAACCTTGATGACAGCTGTTGTTATTTTACTTTTTCTGTCCCTTAACTTCGGTCAATCACTGGGTTGGACTAATCCATTGATTATTATTGGCGCACTTGTTGGTTTTATTCTCTTTGGGATATTTATTGTCACTGAGAAAAAGGTGGCACAGCCTTTGCTTGATTTAGGGATTTTTAAATCAAAGTTGTTTTCAATGAGCATTATTATGGCACTCTTTAATTTTACCGTAGCTATGTTTTCAAGTATTTTATTACCATTTTATCTGCAAGATTTTAGAAATTATGCTCCTGGAGTGGCTGGAATGATTATGATGGCTTACCCAGTCGCTATGCTGATTGCCAGTCCTTTGGCGGGTTCAGCAGCTGATAAGATGGATAAAGAAATTGTCACTTTTGTCGGTATTTCAGGAATTGTTTTGTCCCAACTTGGCTATCTTTTGATTAATCCACATTCTGAACCTTGGGTTATAGTCGTGATTTTATTGATTCAAGGAATGTCAATGGGAATTTTCCAAAGTCCTAATAATGCATTAATCATGGAAACTGTTGAACGAAAATATTTAGGAATCGCTGGTTCTGTAAACTCTTTAGCTCGTAATATGGCTTTTGTTTTAGGAACATCATTAGCCACTTTAATTCTGTTTACAGCGATGTCTAATCAATTGGGCTATAAGGTTACAACTTATTTGACAAATCAACCTGATGTCTTCTTGCACGGTTTTCATGTAGCTTTCTATTTTTCAACTTTTTTGGTTTTAGTCACTTGGGTATTGGGCTTAGTTCGTCTATTAGGTCGGAAAAAAAGTTAGTAAAAAAACAATCGATAGATTGTTTTTTTTATAGGATAATCTAGCAAATAAATGTTTACATGTGTAAATTTTCACGTACTAAATATATTGAGAATTTAGAAAAGTTTGCTATAATAAATTTTATAATAAAAAATAATTTCTATAAAGGAACAAAATATGTCTAAACTTCTTGTTGTAAAAGGTCATCCACTCACTGCTGAATATTCACTTTCACTCAAAGGTCTTGATGCTTTCGTCAAATCTTACAAATCTGCTCATCCAGAAGATGAAATTGAAGAGTTGGATGTCTTTAATGCTGATATTCCAACTTTGAACACAGAATTAGTCAGTGCCATGTTTGCAGGTGAAAATGCAGAACTTACAGCATCACAAAAAGATAAATTGGCTCGTTTTGCTGGTTTTACAGACCAATTTTTGTCAGCTGACAAAGTTGTCATTGCTAATCCAATGTATAATTTGATGATTCCTGCTGAACTTAAATCATGGGTTGATACTGTAAACGTTGCTGGTAAAACATTTAAATATACCGCTGAAGGACCAGTTGGTTTAGCAAATGGCAAAAAAGTCTTACATTTACAAGCTAATGGTGGAGTTTATGGAGCACAAGACCCTGCGACAGTTTATATGTCAGCAATCTTTAACTTTATCGGTAGCGATTTTAGACAAATTGCCGTTGAAGGACATGCTTATGACCCAGAAAAAACAGAAGAACTTCTTGCTGAATTTATCAAAAAAGTAGAATTAGAAGCTCAAACATTCTAAATAAAAGTCTGTCAGTGAACAGACTTTTTCTTGAATTTACTGACAGAAATCTCAGTAAGTAGCTGTAGGTGTTGTCAGTAAAAGGAAAGGCTAAAAAATGGTAAAACATCTTTTTAATTCACATATTGATTGGGTTGGTGGGAGAAATTCTATTGGTGACTTGCAAGCTGGGGCACTTAATGAAAAAATTTCAATTCCTGAGACAATGGCTGGACCGGGAGTGGGGACCAATCCGGATGAAATGCTACTTGGAGCTGCTAGCACCTGTTACTCAATTACTTTAGCGGCAATGCTTGAGCGAAATGAAATTCCTTTGGAACATTTAAAAGTAGAGGGACAAGGAGTGGTTGATGTGACAAAAGGAATTTTTACTTATGAAAAAATTACCTATCATGTCTTCATGAAACTAGCCGCCGGGGCTGATGAAAGTAAAGCGATCAAATTGGCAGAACGTGCAGAAAGTTCTTGTATGATTTCAAGGGCAATTCAAGGAAATATAAAATTAGAAACGATTATTAAGATTGAAAAATAAAAAGTTACTGACAAAGCTGTCAGTAACTTTTTTTGATTTTATGTTAATTCAATCATTAGTTTTTATTTTTTCGACGTTCCAAAAAGTCGAAAAGTAGCGTATGATGATTACTTGCTAATGAATAATCTTCAAGAATATTGACATTAAGTCGCATATCTTTGGCTTCTCTTGCGGTAATTGCTCCAGAGAGCTCATGCTCAAAGATAACTTTACGTTCTAAATAGTAGGCACGCATCATTTCAGTAATGTTATTAGGCTGAGCTTTATTTACCATCCGAGAAATATGACCACCAGAAGCCACAATTTCAGAAGTTCGCAAACGTTCTGATTGTAAGAAATTCAAAAGTTGTTCATCAAAAACCCCATTTAAATTGTCCAAGGCTTGTAAGATAAGTTCGGTGTTATTGAAATATAGTTCAGTAATTTCATCACGCGTTGTTTCCATTGCTGCTTTTGTTTTTTTGAAATAAAAATCCACATGCAAGAAGCGAGAAACCAGCAAATGAAAGGCACGCAAAGTAATAACATAAACAAATTGAATACTTGAAACAAGGGAATGGACAATACTTGTTTCCAATGAGCGAATATACCTTTGATAAGTTCGATAAGTATACATAGAAATTTTATTTTCACGTAAGTAGGCTTCAAGACCTTCAGATTCGATTCGGATAATCAAAAGTTGCAAATCATTATAGTCAATCGCCATATCGGTGGATTCTTGCTCAATAATTAACTGTTGAATCCTTTCTTGATAAGCATCAATTGCAATATCGTATCCCTGTGGATTTTTAGCTGTTGTCATATCCTGGCGTAATTCATCAACAACCTCGGATAAAATAGCGATTTTAGAGATATTGTTAACTTTAGAGACTTTTTTGACTGCAAAGAAAGGGAGAATGAACATTCCGACCAAAAAGCTTAAGCCAGTTACGGCAGCTGCTAGAAAGACTAGGACCGGTTGGATATCAACACTTCGAGGAACCAAAAGAATCGTTGCGATACTTACAGTTCCTTTAGAGCCAGCAAAAGTAAGAAGAAGAATATCATTCCAATAAGCAGAGAAAGGCTGTTTTTGTTTAAGCGAACGAAGCCAGTAATAAAAGGCAATGACGACGAATCGAAGGGCAAATAAGCCAGCAGTCAAAGCGAGGGTAAGGAGAATAAGATGAGCTGAAGAATAAACAGGGTCAACTAAAAGTGGAACAACAAGTTGATAAAGTTCAATTCCTAAAAACAAGAAGACAAAGGAATTTAAAATGAAGGTCAAAGTGTCCCAAATTGTACTTTTAAGTTTTTCTACTTGAGCATCAAATAAAGTTGTTCTTTTGAGACCATTGGCTGACATCACTCCAGCGACGACAGCAGCGATAATTCCAGAAACATGAAGTTCTTCAGAAATGAGAAAGGCGGCAAGAGGAACCACAAGTTCTAAGAGAAGATATCCTGAGACATCTCGGGCATCGACATCTTCTAAGAGTCTTAAAACTAGCCCTTTGATATAAATTAAACTAAATCCAATAGCAGCCCCACCAATGGCAGAGATCACCAATTTCATTGTAGCATCTGGAAAAGAAAAATAACCTGTAACCAGTGCGACTAATGCAATTTGAAAGGAAATAATTCCAGAAGCATCATTGAGAAGGCCTTCACCCTGTAAAACACTCATGACCCTACGTGGAAAGGAGAAGTTTTTGGATAAAGCCCCCACGGCTACGGCATCGGTAGGAGCAAGACTGGCTCCTAAAGCAAAACAAGCAGCCAAAGGAAGTCCGACATATATCCAATTAGAAATTAAACCTAATCCAAGAGTTGTGATAAAAACAAGCGGGAAAATAAGTACTAAAATAATTTTACTATGTTTTAAAATATGTTTGACATCAGCTTCTTCACTTTCTCTAAAAAGAAGTGGGGCAATAATAAAGCCTAGAAAAAATTCTGGAGCGACATGTAAAACTTCGTCAGCACCAAAAAAGCCCAAAATAAGTCCTAAAACCACTTGAATCAGCGGAAGGGCAAGTTTTGGGAAAACTTTATTAAGGACATTTGAAAAAACTAATACCAAAAGGAAAATAATGACATAAAAAATAGTATGGAGCATAGAGTCCTTTCTTTAAAAAATTGACGAGCGCTTAAAAAGTGCAAAGTAGAGCTATCAAAGGTAGCTCTACTAGTGCATATTCTACTTATTTATTTCAAACGGTTAATTGCTTTTTTCTTTAAAGCAATTTTTTCATTGATTTTTGAGCAGTCTTTTTTACCTAACAGCGCTTTACAACGTTTGAGTTCAAGATCTGTAAGCTGACGTTTAACTCGTTCTTTACGAGCAATATCAAACTCACCGTTTTTGATTAATTCGAGTTTTTGTTCAAGAATTAATTTTTTATTCTTAACGGCATCAATATAATATTTAAGCTCAGAAATATCGTTAGCACTTGCTTCGTTAGCAAGTGCATTTCCTAATTTTTCATCAAGCTTAATGAGTTTATCAGTAAGCATTTCAAGTTTAGCGTGAAGTTTTTCTTCTTTTTCTTCGTCTGAGAGGGCCATAAAAGCTTCAAATTTTTTACTATCTTCAAGCTTTTGAGACACTTCGGGTCTTTTATCGATGTACAACTCACGCAAGTTTTTTAACTTATCTTCAAATTTTTTATCTATCATTTTGATCACCTAAAAACATATTCAGTACAGTTATTATAACATATTGTAGATTAAATGAAAGAGCTACGCTTAAATTTTTCTAAAATAAAATTCCTGCTCATTTTATAGCAGGAATTTTTGATAATTAATAAGTCAAAACAAAGTTTTTCTTTTTTCCACGACGAATGACTGTCAGACGATTCTCAATTTTATCGGAATCTGTAAGAACATAATCAAGTTCTTGTACTCTTTCTCCGTTGATATAAATTGCTCCATTTGTAATATCTTCACGAGCTTGTCTCTTTGAAGGAGCAATTCCTGCAGAAATTAAAAGCTCAATTAGAGTCAGGTCTTCATCAGGAGCGATTTGATGTTGTGGCGCTGCTTTCAAGCCTGTTAGGATTGATTTAGCATCCAATTGACGTAAATCTCCACCACCAAACAAGATTTCAGAAGTTTTAACAGCTTGTTCATAAGCTTCTTTTCCATGAACGAGACTTACAACTTCACGAGCCAAAACTTTTTGAGCCAAACGTTCATGACGAGCAGCCTCAAATTGTTCTTCAATTTCAGCAATCTCTTCTAATGAAAGGAAGGTGAAAATTTTCAGCATTTTCACAGCGTCTGCATCATCAACATTAAGCCAAAACTGGTACATTTCATAAGGAGAGGTTTTATCAGCATCAAGCCAAATTGCATTTCCCTCTGATTTACCGAATTTTTTACCAGTTGAATCTGTAATTAAAGGAATAGTGATAACATGTCCTTGTTTGTTAGCCTTACGACGTAAAAGCTCTGTACCAGCAGTCATATTGCCCCATTGGTCAGAACCACCAAGTTGTAAAGTGACATTATGCAATTGGTTCAATTCGTAGAAATCATAACCTTGCATAATTTGATAAGCAAATTCTGTATAAGATATTCCGCTTTCCATGCGTGATTTTACAGAGTCTTTAGAAATCATGTAATTTACAGTAAAATGTTTACCTACATCTCTGAGAAAATCAATAAATGTCAGATTTTCAAACCAGTTGTAGTTATTGGTCATTTCTGCCTTGTTTTCACCATTTTCAAAATCTAGGAAACGCTCAAGTTGACTACGGATTTTTCCAGACCATTTTGTTACGGTGTCTTTTGTTTGGAGCGAACGTTCTGAATCTTTAAAAGAAGGGTCACCAATCAAACCAGTTGCACCACCAACAAGTGCATAGGGTTTGTGACCAGCCATTTGCAGACGTTTCATTGTCAAAATGAGTACAAGATTACCTAAATGAAGGGAATCAGCAGTAGGATCATAGCCCACATAATAGGAAACCATATCCTCCGTCAGCGCTTTGGAAAGCGCAGCTTCGTCCGTTGTTTGGAAAACCAAACCACGTGCTTTAAGTTCGTCAAAAATGTTCATAAAAAAATCCTTTCTATAATAATTGAGCTGTTCCCTTTGGATTAAAAAGTAAAAAAATAACAGCACTGTTTTACATTATAACAAATTACTAAAAAAAATTCTGAAAGTGGCGAAAAATTGTTTTAAATTTGATATAATAAGGGCATGAAAAAAGACTCAATTGACTCGCAAGAGGAGATTCGTGCTCGTTTAAAAGAAAAAATGGATAATAAACGACGCAAACAAAGTAACTCTTCAAGGAAAAGTCCTAAAAAAAATAATAATGATAGTGATGACAGGTCAAGTTTGTCCATTACTTTTAAAGTACTACGTGGTTTGAGTGTAGTATTTGGAATAGTTTTTGTCTTGGTAGGCGTCTTTGGAGCAGCAACAGGTGTGGGTTATTTTGCTCGATTAGTTGAACAAACGAAGATACCACCCAAAGCTGAAATGCTTTCGAAAATTAATGATATACATGGGGTTTCTGTCATTAATTATAGTAATGGTCAGCCAATCTCTGATATTTCCAGTGATTTGATTCGCGTTACTGTGAAAAGTGATGATATATCTGCTAATGTAAAAAATGCCTTGATTGCAACCGAAGATGACAGTTTTAAAACAAATAAAGGGGTTGTTCCAAAGGCTGTCATTCGGGGAATTGTTGGCTCAATTGGAGGTGGAACAAGTTCTGGTGGTTCCACCTTAACTCAACAGCTCATTAAGCAACAAGTTTTAGGAGATAGTGTTACATTCCAACGAAAAGCTAGTGAAATCGTCTATGCACTAAAACTTAATAATTATCTGACTAAAGATCAAATTTTGACAGATTATTTAAATGTCTCACCTTTTGGTCGCAACAATAAAGGTCAAAATATCGCTGGAGTGCAAGAAGCAGCATTAGGAATTTTTGGTAAATCGGCCAAGGATTTGACAATACCAGAGGCGGCTTTTATTGCTGGTTTACCTCAAAGTCCAATTGTCTACTCTCCTTATTCAGCGGATGGCTCCCTTAAATCCAAAGAAAATATGAGCTATGGTCTGGAGCGTCAAAAGGAAGTATTATTTTATCTTTATCGTGGGGGATATATTTCAGAGGCAGATTATAAAAAATATGTAGCCTATGATATTTCAAAAGAATTTTTACAACCTGGAGTTGCCGAATCACAAGAACATGGTTATTTATATAATGTAGTTTATAATGAAGCAATTACAGATATTTATAATTATTTGATTAAACGTGATAAAGTTTCTGCGACTGATTTAGGAAATGATAGTACGAAAAAACGTTATCAAGAACTGGCGGAACAATCACTACAAAATGGTGGTTATACTGTAACAACAACAGTTAATCAAACAGTTTATGATGCGATGCAAAAAGCTGTAACGGATTATAATGGGCTTATGCAAGATGGTACAGGAACTATCCAAACAGGGAACGTTTTAATGGACAATAAAACAGGAGCTGTTTATGGCTTTATTGGAGGTTTAGATTTTTCACAAAGTCAAGTCAATCATGCCTTTGATACTAAACGCTCGCCTGGGTCATCAATTAAACCAATCTTGGCTTATGGTCCAGCCATCGATATGGGACTAATGGGCTCTGCAAGTGTCTTATCAAACTATCCAGCCAAATACTCTAGTGGACAAGATATTGAACACGTAGGCTCAACTGGAACTGCAATGATGCCATTCTCAGAAGCTCTCAATGTTTCTTATAATATTCCTGCTTATTGGACTTACCAAACGATTTTAAATAAAGGAAAATCAGTTGAACCTTACATGACAAAGATGGGTTATGATATTGCTGATTATTCTGTAGAATCACTTCCGCTTGGTGGGGGAGTTGATCCAACGGTTGTTCAACATACGAACGGTTATCAAACGTTGGCTAATGGTGGGAAATATGAACCTTGGTATATCGTTGATAGTATCAAAGATGATACAGGAAATGTAATCTATCAGCATAAAAGTACTGGTGGCACCCAAGTTTATTCAGAAGCAACTTCAACAATTATGGAATCAATGCTTCAAGACGCAGTAAAATCTCAAAAAACAAGTAAGTTTTATGGAAATTTACAAACGATTAACCCTTCACTAGCAACGAATGTTCAATGGGCTGGTAAAACGGGGACAACGGATGATTATACAGATGTTTGGATGATGTTATCAACACCTTCAGTTACACTTGGTGGTTGGGCTGGACATGATGATAATTCACCGATGACAAGTAATTCAGGATATATCAATAATGCAGCTTATATTGCACAATTGGTTAATGCGATTAATGCAGCTGATCCAAACATTTTTGGCCCTGGACAAAAATTTACTGATCCAAATACTGATCCAAATGTTACTAAAAGTAAAGTATTGGTTTCTACAGGAGAAAAACCAGGGAAAGTCACAGTTAAACTAGCAAATGGTAAGACTCAAGAAGTCAACCTTGGCGGAGAAACAACGACTAGCTTCTGGGCTACTAAAGCAGGAGCACCTACTACTACCTATGATTTCTCTATAGGTGGGTCAGCTAGTGATATAGCTGCTGGTTGGAAGAAAATTTTACCTTCTTTCAATTTTAGTCAGACTTCCTCATCAAAAAGTAACTAAAAAACACTAGGAATTTACCTAGTGTTTTTTTATTAGAATTAGTAGTTTTTGATTTCTGCTACTTTTTCAGTATTAAGTGAAGTAATAATCGCTCTCAAGAAAGTTTGAGCTTGGAGAAAATCATCAAGGTTGAAAATAGTTTGATGACTATGGATATAGCGGGCTACTACACCGATTGTTGTTGAAGGAACTCCTCCATTTGCTAAATGAGCGGCACCTGCATCGGTTCCCCCTTTGGCCATGTAAACTTGTGTTTTAACTTTGGCATGATCTGCAGTGTCAAGTAAGAAGTTCTTCATTCCAGGAAGCATGATATGACCTGGGTCGAAGAAACGGAGCGTTGTTCCTTCTCCGAGGCGACCATTATCGTCACCGAAGGTATCGCTTGCTGGTGAACAGTCAACGGCAAAGAATAAATCAGGATTGAATTTGGTTGTGGAAACTTTTGCACCACGAAGTCCGACTTCTTCTTGAACATTCGCTCCAATAATTAATGTTACAGGTAATTCTTTGTCAGCTAAAAATTCAAGAAGTTCAAGAATCATTAAGCAACCATAGCGATTATCCCAAGCTTTAGAAATGATATTTTTCCCATTTGCTGACAGAATTGTTTCTGTTTCTGGAATAATTAAATCACCTTGGGCGATTCCAAATTCGGCAGCTTCAGTAGCATTTTCAAATGCACCATCAAAGATGATATCAGAGATTGCTGGGATTTGAGGTGTTACACCAGTTCCGCGAAGAAGGTGTGGAGGAAGACCACCGGTTACAACCGGAATCTTTTTACCTGTACGTGTAAATAGGGTAAAACGTTGACCTGAAACGACTAAGGGGTTCCAACCACCAAGAGGAACAACGCGGAATGTTCCGTCAGCTTTGATTGAGCTGACCATAAATCCGACCTCATCCATGTGAGCCGCAACCATGATTCGTGGGGCATTTTCGACTTTTGAAGCTTTTGTCACAAAAATACCACCAAGTCCGTCAAATTCTGGTTGATAGCCTAGCTCAACCATACGAGCTTTTAAATAGTCGCGAACGGGACCTTCAAAACCAGAAGTGGCTTGAATTTCTGTCAGTGCTTTTACTTTGTCAAATAGTTCCATTTTTCTCCTCCGGGATACTGAAAAATTTACTGACAAATCTGTCAGTAATTCTTTTGATGATTTACACTATAATTATACCAAGAAATATGTTAAAATTTCCATATGAAAAAAATACTAAAGTTTGGTTTGGGAATTGTCGCGGGAGCAGCCGTTGCTCACGCAGCTTATCATGGTTATAAAAACATGGAAGAAGAAATGATTCATGAGCTTACTGATAGAGTCCGACAACATTTTTCTACAAAAAAAATTGATGCTTTTTGGATTTTTGATGAGCCAACTTCTGGTGCCCTTTTTGAAGGGGGAATTGTCAGTAATGATAAATCTATTGCTTTTGAAATCAATGCCAAAACTTTAGAAGTTTTTGAAAAAAAAGAAGAACTTCTTTAGAAAATGGTTAGAATCCATTTGAAAAATACGAAAGGAAATACAGAATGATTATTCCAGAAAATATTGAAAATTTAGCTGAGCTTGTCAAAGGCCCAGAAAAAACAGTCTTCTTTTTCACAGCTGGTTGGTGTGGAGATTGTAATTTTATCAAACCTAAAATGCCAGAAATTGAAACAGAGAATCCAGAATTTAGATTTGTTGAAGTAGACCGTGATGAGTACATGGATCTTGCTATTGAGTGGGGAATTATGGGAATTCCAAGTTTTGTTGTTATTGAAGATGGACAAGAAAAAGCTCGTCTAGTCAATAAATTACGCAAAACCAAAGAAGAAGTGAATACTTTCTTAGCAAGTGCAAAATAAGACTGATTTCTTGAGGTAAAATGGAGTCAAATACTGACCATTGATAAATCCAGAAATATATTCTATAATAATCACTGTTAAGAAATTAAAAGGGAAAATTTAAAAATGATTGCAACATATAACACAAACGTCGGCGATGTTTTAATGCTTATCACGGCAAATGATAGAGGTGAAAAGGTAAACTTTGAACGTAAGGGAAAAGTAGCACGTATCTTTATCGAAGAAACTGGAGCAACAGTCGCTTGGAATATTTTTGAAGCCAAGTCATTACTGACAGACTTGTCAGGAAATGGACAAGTCAAATTATCATCTGATGATGTTGAAATCTTGAACAAAGAGCTTGGAAAATCAGGATTTAGCGATGTTCTTGTGCATGATTCGCAACCAAAATTTGTTGTCGCTGAGATTGTAGAAATGCAAGACCATCCAGACTCAGATCATCTTCATATCTGTAAAGTTAATGTTGGTTTTGCTGATCCAGTACAAATTGTTTGTGGTGCACCAAACGCGTCACTCGGATTAAAAACAGTCGCAGCACTTCCAGGCGCAATGATGCCTAATGGAGCATTGATTTTCCCAGGAGCTCTTCGAGGTGTTCAATCTTATGGAATGCTTTGTTCAGCGCGTGAACTTGAATTACCCGATGCTCCCGATGTTCGTGGAATCATTGAACTTTCATCAGCTTTGGCTGCGGGTACAGCTTTTGATTCAGAAACTATGTGGCAAGCTTAATAATAAATCTGTCAAAATAATTTATTTTGACAGATTTTTTTATCTAATAATTAAAATAATTATTTCACAATGTTCACAAGCGCTTACAAAAGAAAATAGATTGACTTATGCTAAACTGAATAATGTAAAAAGAATTTTACATTTAAAGGAGACCTATTAGCATGAAAATCGTAGTTATCGGTACAAACCACGCAGGCATTGCTACAGCAAATACATTACTTGAACAATATCCCGGGCATGAAATTGTCATGATTGACCGTAATAGCAACATGAGTTATCTAGGTTGTGGCACAGCAATTTGGGTTGGAAGACAAATTGAAAAACCAGATGAATTATTTTATGCCAAAGCAGAGGATTTTGAGGCAAAAGGGGTAAAAATTTTGACTGAAACAGAAGTTTCAGAAATTGATTTTGCTAATAAGAAAGTTTATGCAAAAACTAAATCTGATGATGAAATAATTGAAGCTTACGACAAGCTTGTTTTAGCAACAGGTTCACGTCCAATTATTCCTAATCTACCAGGCAAAGACCTTAAGGGAATTCATTTTCTGAAACTTTTTCAAGAAGGTCAAGCAATTGACGCAGAATTTGCCAAAGAAAAAGTCAAGCGTATCGCAGTCATTGGTGCAGGATATATCGGTACAGAGATTGCAGAAGCAGCTAAACGACGGGGTAAAGAAGTTCTTCTCTTTGACGCTGAAAATACTTCACTTGCATCATATTATGATGAAGAATTTGCCAAAGGAATGGATGAAAACCTTGCTCAACATGGAATTGAACTTCATTTTGGAGAACTGGCCAAAGAATTTAAAGCGAATGAGGAAGGTTATGTATCACAAATCGTAACCAACAAGGCGACTTATGATGTTGATCTTGTCATCAATTGTATTGGTTTTACTGCCAACAGTGCCTTGGCAAGTGATAAGTTAGCTACCTTCAAAAATGGAGCAATCAAGGTGGATAAGCATCAACAAAGTAGTGATCCAGATGTTTACGCGGTAGGTGATGTTGCGACAATTTATTCTAATGCCTTGCAAGATTTTACTTATATCGCTCTTGCCTCGAACGCTGTTCGGTCAGGAATTGTCGCAGGACACAATATTGGTGGAAAAGAATTAGAATCTGTTGGTGTTCAAGGGTCTAATGGTATTTCAATTTTTGGTTACAATATGACCTCTACAGGACTTTCTGTTAAAGCTGCTAAAAAATTAGGTTTAGAAGTTTCATTTAGTGATTTTGAAGATAAACAAAAAGCTTGGTTTCTTCATGAAAACAACGATAGTGTGAAAATTCGTATCGTATATGAGACAAAAAGTCGCAGAATTATTGGAGCACAACTTGCTAGTAAAAGTGAGATAATTGCAGGAAATATAAATATGTTCAGTTTAGCGATTCAAGAGAAAAAAACAATTGATGAACTAGCTTTGCTTGATTTATTCTTCCTCCCCCACTTCAACAGTCCATATAATTATATGACAGTTGCAGCTTTGAATGCCAAATAAACAATAGAAATCTATCTGCTTGATAGATTTTTTTATTTTTTAGTGACAAATGCTCAAACTTTACGTATAGAAAGTTAGGAGGATTTTATAATGAATAAAACCATGTTGATTGGTCGTTTAACAAACGCACCTGAAATTTCGAAAACAACGAACAATAAATCTTATGTCCGTGTGACTCTGGCAGTCAATCGCCGCTTCAAAAATGAAAAAGGAGAGCGAGAAGCAGACTTTATCTCGATAATTTTATGGGGGAAATCAGCAGAAACATTGGTTTCCTATGCTAAAAAAGGAAGTCTTATTTCTGTAGAGGGAGAGATTAGAACTAGAAATTATACTGATAAAAATGAACAGAAACACTATATTACAGAAATCTTAGGTTTGAGCTATGATTTATTGGAAAGTCGTGCGACTCTTGCCTTAAGAGAAAGCGCTGTAAAGACTGAGGAACTCTTACTTGAAGCTGATGAGCTCCCTTTCTAATTTATTTGATTAAATCTAAATGTTTTCTCTTGACTAAATCTGACCATTGAGATAAAATAAGAATATGTTAGCACTCAACTATTAAGAGTGCTAAAAATAAAAAATGGAGGAAAGTATAATGTTGAAACCTTTAGAGAATCGCGTAGTTTTACGTGTAAAAGAAGAAGAGGAAAAATCTATGGGCGGAATCGTATTAACGAGCGCTTCCCAAGAAAAACCTCAAACAGCTGAAGTTATTGCTGTCGGTGAAGGGAAAACAACTAATCATGGGACACTGATTTCTCCACTCGTAAAAGTTGGAGATACAGTAATTTTTGAGAAATTTGCTGGAACGACTGTCAAAATGGACGGTGAAGAATTCTTGATTCTCAAAGACTCAGACCTTCTTGCAATTGTAGAGTAAAAATATAAAAGCAATCAATTTTTGATTGTCTTTTGTCTATCTTAAAATCTATTAATTAAAAATATATTCTTAAAAAAGGAGCTAAAATGTCAAAAGAAATTAAATTTTCAAGTGATGCTAGAACAGCGATGATGCGCGGAATTGATATTCTTGCCGATACAGTAAAAACAACTCTTGGGCCAAAAGGGCGTAATGTTGTTCTTGAAAAATCATATGGTTCACCTTTAATTACAAATGATGGTGTTACAATTGCCAAAGAGATTGAACTTGAAGACCATTTTGAAAATATGGGAGCTAAACTTGTTTCGGAAGTTGCTTCAAAAACAAATGATATTGCAGGTGATGGAACAACAACAGCGACAGTTTTGACACAAGCTATTGTTCGTGAAGGATTGAAAAATGTTACTGCAGGTGCAAATCCAGTTGGTATTCGCCGAGGAATTGAACTCGCAGCTGAAACAGCAGTTGCTTCAATTAAAGAAATGGCAATTCCTGTTCACGATAAATCAGCAATCGCTCAAGTTGCTACCGTTTCATCACGTAGTGAAAAAGTTGGGGAATATATTTCTGACGCAATGGAGCGTGTAGGTTCTGACGGAGTTATCACAATCGAAGAATCAAAAGGAATGCAAACAGAGCTTGATGTTGTTGAAGGAATGCAATTTGACCGTGGATACTTGAGTCAATATATGGTTTCTAATACAGAGAAAATGGTTGCTGAGTTAGATAATCCTTATATTCTGATTACGGATAAAAAAATCTCAAATATTCAAGAAATTTTACCGCTTCTTGAACAAATTTTGAAAACAAATCGTCCACTTTTAATTGTTGCTGATGATGTTGATGGAGAAGCATTGCCAACTCTTGTTCTTAATAAGATTAAAGGGGTCTTCAACGTAGTCGCTGTAAAAGCACCGGGATTTGGTGACCGCCGTAAAGCTCAATTGGAAGATTTAGCTATCTTGACAGGTGGTACAGTAATTACTGAAGAACTTGGCCTTGATCTTAAAGATGCTACACTAGAAGCTTTAGGACAAGCTGCTAAAGCAACTGTTGATAAAGACCATACAACAATTGTTGAAGGTGCTGGTTCTGTTGATGCCATTTCTGATCGTGTGGCTATCATCAAAGCACAAATCGAAAAAACAACTTCTGATTTTGACCGTGAAAAATTGCAAGAGCGCTTAGCGAAATTAGCTGGCGGAGTTGCGGTAGTTAAAGTAGGAGCCGCAACAGAAACAGAACTTAAAGCAATGAAACTTTTGATTGAAGACGCACTTAATGCAACACGTGCTGCTGTTGAAGAAGGTATCGTTTCTGGTGGTGGTACAGCTCTTGTTAATGCCATCGCAGCTTTGGATAAACTTTCAGAAGAAGGCGACATTCAAACAGGAATTAACATCGTTCGCCGTGCCCTTGAAGAACCAGTTCGTCAAATCGCGGCCAATGCAGGATATGAAGGTTCAGTTATCATTGATAAACTTCGTTCAGAAAAAGTTGGTACAGGATTTAATGCAGCGACAGGTCAATGGGTAAATATGATTGAAGAAGGAATCGTTGACCCGGCAAAAGTGACTCGTTCAGCTTTGCAAAATGCAGCTTCTGTTGCTGGATTAATCTTGACTACTGAAGCAGTTGTGGCTAATAAACCAGAACCAGCTGCTCCAGCTATGCCTCCAATGGACCCTAGCATGGGAATGGGTGGTATGATGTAATAAAAAAAAGAACCCGAGTGGGTTCTTTTTTATTTTTTAATGATTAATGTTAGATATCATAAAGGGGACTTGCATGTTCATGGCTGGTATCAAGAATTTTTAATTCATTTTTTGTATCCACATCGTGTTGTTGGAGATAACCGTCCATGGTAAGATGAGCAAGTTCTTTAATATTATTATTTAGACTTAAGTGTCCCAAAAATATTTTTTTTGTTTTATTCCCATGAATGTTAAAGGCTGCTTCGGCACCATCTTCGTTAGATAAATGACCTTGGTCACTTAGAATACGTTGTTTTGTTCGCCAAGGATAGGCACCCATTCTTAGAATTTCAATGTCATGATTAGACTCCATTAGATAAGCATCAGCATTTTCAATGGTTCCACGCATACGATCTGAAACATATCCTGTATCAGTCAACATAACGAAACTTTTATCATCTTTCATGAAACGATAAAATTGTGGGGCAATAGCATCATGGCTGACACCAAAAGATTCAATATCAATATCACCAAATGTCATCGTTTTTCCCATCTCAAAAAGATGTTTTTGCTCAAGAGGAATTTTTCCTAAAGCGTTTTTACCATCAAGTTCAGACCATGTATCTTCATTCGCATAAAGGTCAATCCCATATTTACGGGCGAGCACACCAATTCCTTTGATATGGTCACTATGTTCGTGCGTAATTAAAAGTGCATCAATATCATGGATATCACGGTCAATCTCCGAGAGTAAACTTTCTATTTTTTTTCCAGATAGTCCGGCATCAACAAGCATTTTTTTCTTAGGAGTTTCTAAGTAGAAGGAATTTCCAGTTGATCCAGAGGCTAGAATGGAATATTTAAAGCCATTTTGTTCAGTCATAATGACTATTGTAGCAGAAAAAGTCAGGGATTGCTATGAGACTTATTATTTTATTGGAAATAAATTGAGCTTGAAAAAATTTTTCTTTGATGAAGAAGTCTATGTAAGAAATAATAGATTTTTTCCCCGAAAAAGAGTTCACGGATTTGACAGTGAACTCTTTTTGTAGTTTGAATTAGGAAGGACAATTTTATTCAAAATCATCAGCAGCGTCATCCCAATATTCGGAAGTTTCAGAAGAATATGGCAGTGTGAAACTGAAAGTTGTTCCTTTGTCTTCGCCTTCGGAGCTTGCAAAAATTGTTCCGCCATGTATTTTGACAATGTCATGGACAATAGATAAGCCTAAACCTGTTCCACCTACTTTTGAATTTCTTGAAGCATTATCTACTCGATAGAAACGGTCAAAAATCTTAAGTAAATCAGATTTTGGAATTCCCATTCCTTCGTCTTTAATCGAAATTAAGACATCTCGTTCACGAGTTTCAACGGAAATTGTAATTGTACCACCTTTTGGTGAATATTTAATGGCATTACCAATGATATTATCAATGACTTGGGCGATTTTATCGGTATCAATTTCTACCCAGATTGGCTTGTCAGAATACTTTCTAACGAGTGTAAAATTGGATGAAATTAAATCATTTGATTCAGTTTCTAAAATCTGGTCTAATCGATTAATTTGATAGTCTAAAAAGGCAATTAAATTAATGATTTCTTTATTAAGAACAATTCGATCTTGGTCCATTCTTGACAATGTTAAAAGATCAGAAATCATCCGAATCATTCGATTGGTTTCGGTTAGTGAAACACCGATGAATGAAGAGGCTGTTTCTTTATCATCAATTGCGCCATCTTCTAATGCTTCAAGATAGGCCTTGACGGAAGTAAGAGGAGTTCTTAATTCATGCGAGACGTTAGAAACAAAAAGACGACGTTCACGTTCTGCTTTATCTTGTTCGGTCATGTCGTGCAAGACAGCAATAATTCCTGAAATGAACCCTGACTCACGACGAAAGAGTGCAAATTTGATGTGGAGTGAAATTGATTCATTCCCAGCATCGTGTGTTTCGATGGTTATTTCAGGTTCT
Source organism: Lactococcus cremoris subsp. cremoris KW2 (assembly GCF_000468955.1). NCBI lineage: Bacteria > Bacillati > Bacillota > Bacilli > Lactobacillales > Streptococcaceae > Lactococcus > Lactococcus cremoris. The sequence goes on from NC_022369.1 coordinate 396,236, forward strand.
TTTTCAAGTAAATCATAAAAGTTATACTGGTCTGCGATTTTCAAAACATCAACAATATTCTTTTCCATTAGAAGCTCATTACTTGTGTTTAGGTAATGGAGGGCTGACTTATTAGCCATGATGATATTACCACGGCGATCTGTGGCAATCACTCCGTCAACCATGTAGGCAAGAATGCTATCTAATTGATTGCGTTGATTTTCAAGATTATTTTGAGTCCGAACAATGTCCTCACCAAGCTTCAAAATTTCTTCATATAATTCATTGATTTCACTTGTCCCTTTTGGAATTTTATCTCTATTCAAATAACCGTTTTTTATATCGTTCATTTGTTTAGAAACATTCACAATCATTCGATGTTGCTGATTGAGAAAAACCAGAACAAAAACGAGTGAAAATAAATAATAACCAATAAAAGTACTAAGATGAATGAGATTATAATCGAAATTGCTCATGAAAAGAATGACAAAAAGAAGTAGGTGGGCAACTACTCCTTTAAAAATCATTGAATTAAAAAATTTAATCATGTGGGTTGCTCATGTAATAGCCAACCCCGCGGCGTGTTGAAACGTATTGTGGACGGCTTGGTGTATCTTCAACTTTTTCACGCAAGCGGCGGACTGTAACGTCAACTGTACGCACATCACCAAAGTAATCGTAGCCCCAAACTGTTTCCAAAAGATTTTCACGAGTGATAACTTCGCCGAGGTGTTGAGCAAGATAATAAAGTAATTCAAACTCACGGTGTGTGAGGTCAAGTTGTTTATCATTTTTGTAAGCAGCATAATGCGCTGGATTGATACGGAGATTTCCGATAATCAATTCTTTCTTAACATTATCAGTAGATTCAGCAGGTGCGACATTGATACGACGCAAGTTTGCTTTAATACGAGCTAAAAGTTCGCGATTTGAAAATGGTTTAGTGACATAGTCATCTGCACCAAGTTCAAGTCCAATAACTTTATCAAACTCGCTATCTTTAGCTGACACCATGATAATAGGAGTGTCAGAGGTTTTACGGATTTCACGTGCAACATCAAGACCGTCAAGTTTTGGTAACATCAAATCAAGTAAAATAAGGTCAGGTTGTACTTCTTTAAAAGCTTCAAGGGCTTCTTCGCCATCGAAAGCTGTAAATACTTCAAAACCTTCTTTGGTTAAATTAAATTTTACGATATCTGAGATTGGTTTTTCATCATCAACAACAAGAATTTTTTTCATAGTTGTCCTTTCAAGTAGAAATTTTTTTATTGAATATTACTTGGATTTATTTGATTTAACAAACCAAGTAAGCTGTTTCAGTTATATTATACAATTTTTAGTAAAATTACGCAAAAAGTGACCCCTATATTTTTAGAAAAAAGATAAAAAGTTTGATTTTTTGATATAATAGAGGCTATGAATGGAATTTTAATTTCCCTAGAGGGACCTGATGGAGCAGGAAAAACAACAGTTTTGCAAGAAATTTTGCCTGAAATCCAAAAAATGAAGCGTGAAGTTGTCCCAACTCGAGAACCAGGTGGGGTTCGAGTGGCTGAAGAAATTCGTCAAATTATTCTCGATCCAAAGAATACAGAGATTGATTCAAAAACAGAATTGATGCTTTTTGCGGCGGCGCGCCGTTTACATATGCAAGAAAAAATGTTGCCAGCTTTACGAGCAGGTAAGGTTGTCATTGTTGACCGATTTATTGACTCCTCTGTCGCTTATCAGGGTTATGGCCGTGATTTGGGTGTTGAGGTGGTGGATTGGCTTAATTATTTTGCAACAGATGGTTTAAAACCTGATTTGACTTTATATTTTGATATTGATACAGATGTTGCACTTGAACGGATTATGAAAAATCGAGCGGATGAGGTCAATCGCCTAGACTTAGAAAGAGCTGAGATGCATCGAAAAGTTCGAGAGGGTTATTTGGAAATTGTTGCAAAAGAACCTGAGCGTTTTGTAAAAATAGATGCGAGTCAATCTTTGGAAAAGGTTGTATCTGATACACTTGAAGTTCTGAAAAAAAGATTTGTCAGTGAATTTTAAAGACAACTTAATCTGTCAGCAAATTTAATAAATTGATAAATACTGACAAAAATAAAAAAATACGTAGATGTCAAAAAAAATTTTTTATTTTGTTATTTAAAATAGATTTGGTAAATATTTAGAAAGGTTTCTTGTGGAAATAGTAGATATTCAGCCTCAACTTTATAAGCAATTTTCAACAATTTTGCAACATGGAAAATTAAGCCATGCTTATTTATTTTCAGGTGGATTTGGTTCTTTTGAATTAGCAATTTGGTTGAGCCAAGCCCTATTTTGTGAGAATCCTGAGAATTCTCTTCCTTGTGGGTATTGTCGCTCTTGTCGTCTGGTTGCTCAACAGGAATTTGCCGATTTGCACATCGTTGAACCGGATGGACAGACGATAAAAACCGCACAAATTCGTGATTTGACACAGGTTTTTAGTGAATCTGGTTATGAAGGAAAACAGCAAGTTTTGTTAATTAGGGAAGCAGAAAAAATGCATCCTAATGCGGCAAATGCTCTATTGAAATCTATTGAAGAACCTGAGACAGAAATTGTTGTTTTTTTACTGACAGATAATGAGAACATGATTTTGCAAACGATAAAATCACGGACACAGATTATTAATTTCCGGAAAAACGTTCAATTTTTACAAGATTTTCTTGAAAAAAATGGAATTTTAAAAACGCAAGCAGAACTCCTAGCTGAAATTTGTAATTCTACTGACAGAGCTTTAGAATTGGCCCAACAAAGTTGGTTCAATGAAGGACTTCAGAGAATTCAACATTTTGTTAAACTTCTAAAAAAATCAGCTGACGAGGCCTTTTTATACTTGAAAGATTTGGTTGAAATTTTTGATGATAAAGAAAAGCAAAATCAAGCTTTTGAACTTTTATTGCAACTATTTAATCAAGAAAGAATGAGTCAAGAACTTCTAAAAACCTTTCAGGCAATTAAAATGTGGAAAAGTAATGTTCGATTTGAGTCAAGTTTAACTTTTATTGTTCTGTAAAACTTGGTCAGCAACCCTTTAATCAGAAATCTTATATCAGGAGAATAAAATGATTTATGAAATAAAATTTGCGCATGGTGAATCTAATATATTTGCAACAAGTGAGGCAGAATTAGTCCCACAATCAGAAGTCATCATTCGTTCAGAAAAAGGAACTTTTTACGGGAAAATTATTCGTAGTTTTTCTGATGATGCTAATCTTGAAACTCATCATACAATTGAACGGGAAGTCACTGATGAAGATTTAGAAGTAATCTTAAAACTTGAAGAACTTTCAAAAAAGGCAAAAGATAAGGTTCGACAACTCGTTGTGGAACAAGAACTCGAGATGAAAATTATTGATGTGGCTTACACTTTCGATCAAATGCAACTCTTTATCTCTTTTACCGCTGAAAATCGAGTTGATTTTCGGCTACTGCTCCGTGAATTAGCAACGACTTTTCGGATTAGAATTGAACTTCGACAAATTGGACCAAGAGACGCGGCGAAAATTCATGGTGGACTCGGACCGTGCGGACGTCCTTTATGTTGTTCGGAATTTGTTTACGAGTTTCCGAATGTTTCTATCAAAATGGCCAAAAATCAAAATTTATCTTTAAAACAAAATAAATTGAATGGACTTTGTGGTCGTTTAATGTGTTGTTTAACTTATGAAGATAGTTTTTATAAAGAAGCCCAACAACTTTTTCCAGATTTTGGTGAATTTGTAACCACCTCAGAAGGAAAAGGAAAAGTTGTTGGCTTAAATGTTTTAAAAAATAGAGTGAAAATACGCTTTGGAGAATATAGCAAGGATTTTGAACTTGCAGAGATTGAGGTGAATCATGGCTGATAAATATGATGTTTTTGACCAATTGGGCGAGCTTGAAAATACATTAAATACCACATTAACGCAAATTTCGGGAATTCGCCAAGTGCTTGAAGCATCAATGACTGAAAATGCAACTTTACGCATGGAGTTGGAAAAATTGCGTGATCGACTTGCTGAATTTGAAAAGAAAGAAGTTAAAAAAGAAACGCCCAAAGATCAACCCAACCCTAATCTCATTCAAATTTTTAATGAAGGATTTCATGTTTGTCATTTACATTATGCTGAACGGTTGGCTGAAGGGGAATCTTGCTTAGATTGTTTGGAGCTTTTATATCGCTAATGGAAAATAAATTTAATATTCAACGGTCATTCAAAGGAGTGAAAACTGCTGGAAGTCTCTACTTGGTGCCGACCCCCATTGGGAATATGCAGGATATGACTTTGCGCTCACTGGAAACTTTAAAAACAGTGGATTTGATTTGTTCAGAAGATACTAGAAACACTTTACGACTTTTGAATCATTTTGAAATAAAAGTGCCCCAAGAATCATTTCATGAGCATAATTCGCAAGAAAAAATTCCAAAATTGATTGACTTTTTAAAATCAGGTCAATCAATTGCACAGGTTTCTGATGCAGGAATGCCATCAATTTCTGACCCTGGACATGACTTGGTTTTAGCTGCAATTAAAGAAGAAATTGATGTCGTTGCGCTGCCAGGAGCTTCCGCGGGAATTACTGCTTTGATAGCTTCAGGCTTAGTGCCTCAGCCTCATATTTTTTATGGTTTTCTTCCTCGTAAAAAAGGAGAACAACAAAAATTTCTGAAAACAAAACTTGCTTACCCTGAAACACAAATTTTCTATGAGAGCCCATTTAGAGTTGCTGATACTTTATCCAATATGCAAGAAATCTATGGGGATAGAGAAGTGGTGCTTGTTCGTGAGTTGACCAAGATTTATGAAGAATATCGCCGAGGAAAAATTTCTGAGGTTTTGAATTCTTTAGTTGAGCAACCCATTAAGGGAGAATGTTTAATTATTGTTTCGGGAGCGGATGAATTAGTTCAAGAAATTCAGGAGCCAGAGCTGACAGCACTGGAAGCTGTCAAAAATTTAGTGGCGCAAAATGTAAAACCAAATGTCGCCATTAAAGAAATTGCTAAAGAACGAGGCTTAAATCGCCAAGATTTATATGCAGAATTTCATGATTTATAATAATAAAAAGTTACTGACAGAATTCTTGTCAGTAACTTTTTGTATTTTTGATGAATTATAATTTCTGTCAGTAAAATTTAACAATGCCCATCAACATTTTCATTAATCCATTTTTGCTTTTCTTCATCAAAAATTCGTAATGACTTTTGTGAACGGACAAAATCAATGATTTCTTTACGATTTAAGTGAGTTTTACTGACAGCAGATCCAACGGTTACAATTTCCATTTTTTCAATGAGTGATTGAAGTATTTCATATTGATTTTCCATTGTTTGTCCTTTCGTTTACTGATTGTATTATACTACTTTTATCTCTGTTTATGGAAACAAAATAACAGCACTGCTTAGTTTTTCTTTGAATAAGCAAGAACGGTAACGGGTGCTAAAATGAGAACAATCAGAAGGCTGATTAGAAGAACCAACCAGGCTTCATGACCAAAATTACCATTATATGCCACTTCTTTAAAGGCAGTAATCAAATGAGAAACAGGATTATTTTCGGCAATGACTTTCAGCCATTTTGGTAAAGAAGTGACGGGAATATAAGCATTTGACAAAAAGGCCAAAAACATGGTCAAAAAACTCGAAATGGTTGTCACAGTTGCTGCACTTTTAGCAAGGACACCAACTAAAGCAAAGAGCCAACTGAGCGCCCAAGTTGTAACGATTGCAAGGCCAATTGCAACAAGCAGCCAACCAAATCCGCCGCTTGCTCGCCAACCGAGAGCTGCACCTGTGCCTAATGCAAAGACAGCGGCAATAATATAACGGATAATATCCGAGATTAACGTTCCCGCTAAGGGTGCAATTCGTGAAATTGGCAAAGAATTGAAGCGGTCTGTGGCTCCCTTGTCCAAATCCTCACGAAGTTGGGTTCCGGCAGCGCCAGATGCCATAACAAGTGTTTGGATTAAAATTCCGGGAACAACAAGAGGGAGATAAGCTTTGACATTTCCCATGATTGCTCCACCAAAAAGTTGGGAGAAAACGATGACCATGATAATTGGCATGACGGTCACATCAAATAGTTTTTCTGGGCTATGTTTGACTTTGAGAAGTTCACGCTTGGCCATGACGATAATATCTGTCAACCAAGATTTTAAACTGATTGTTTTCATCGTTGTAGTATTTTTGTTAATTACAGTTGTGTCCATTTTTATTTTCTCCTATTTTCCTGTCAGCTCAAGAAAAACTTCATCAAGTGTTGGTTTACGTGTTTCAAATTCATTGATGGCTATGTGTTCAGTTTCCAAAAGTAAAAGAATTTGTGTCATGATTTTTGTGTCAGTTACTTTGATTGACAAAGTTGCAAATTCTGGTAGAACAATCACTTCAATATTGAATTTTTGTTCTATCATTTCTTTGGCTTGTTTAATTTGACTGCTTTTAATCAATGAGAGCTCAAAAGTGGTTTCTCCCAAAATGTTTTTAAGCTCTGACGGGGTGCCTTGCGCGATGACGCTTCCATGGTCAATGATGGCGATACGGTCAGCCAATTGGTCAGCTTCGTCCAAGTATTGTGTAGTCAGAACGATGGTTGAACCGCCTTTGACCAACTCACGAATTGTCTTCCACATTTCCCCACGTGTTCTGGGGTCAAGACCTGTTGTTGGTTCGTCAAGAAAGATAACCGGGGGTTTAGTGATTAGACTAACAGCCAAATCTAATCTTCTTCTCATTCCACCTGAAAAAGCACTGATGGATTTGTCCTTAGCTTCTGTCAGTGAAAATTGTTTGAGCAATTCGAGGCCGCGTTTTTTGGCTTCTTTTTTAGATAGACCATTTAACTGACCAAAAATAATCATGTTTTCCATCCCTGTCAGTTCCTCATCAACTGAAGCATATTGACCTGTCAGCCCGATAAAGTTTCGAACTTTTGCACCGTCTTTGGTTAGGTCGTTTCCAAAGATAGAAGCAGAACCAGATGTTACTTTTGTTAATGTTGCAAGCATTCTTAAGAATGTGGTCTTCCCTGCACCGTTAGGTCCAAGAATTCCAAAGATTTCTCCTTGATGGACATCAAGTGAAATACCATTTACTGCGTTTTTACCCTCAAAGTTTTTGACAAGATTTGTAGTTGAAATTGCGAGTGCCATTATTATCTCCTTTTTCATAAGGTTACCTTACGAAAAATATTATAAGCCTCCCTGATTAAATTGTCAAGAAAAAAGTATGGGACCCTGATTATATTTTTTATAAATGCTAAAAAATGTGATAAAATAAGACTATGACAAAGAAAAAAGAAAATACAAGTCAGGGATTTATTCGTTATGTTACACTTCTTTTTTGGTATTTGAGAAAGAGTAAAAGTGTCACAAGAAAACAAACAGTGGAATATTCTCGATTACAAGGACAGGGACAAATTTTAAATATTCTAATGGAAAACAGTAAGATGACGCAAAAAAATCTGGTAGCTCAACTGGATATGCGCCCCCAGTCTGCTAGTGAAATGATAAAAAAATTGGAAAAGAAACAATTTATTTCACGTCAAAAAGATGCTCAAGATAAGCGTGGATTTATCATATCACTAACTGAAAAAGGGAAGGCTGTTTTGGAAGAAAGTGCAGAACAAACAGAACTTGTTCCAGGCATTATGACAAGCTTTACAGAAGAAGAAAAAATTGAATTTGCAAGATTAATTGGCAAACTCCAAAGTGAACTAGATGAAAAAATCAGTCATGAAGATGACCGAATTAAGGAACAATATAATCGTATAGCAGGAAATTAGTTGTTTTTGGTATTTGGAAAATAAAAAATCGAGATTATATGATCTCGATTTTTTTATTAATCAACTATAAAAGTGACAGGATTAATTATTGGAGGTGTCACTTTATAAAAAAAGATGGCGATTAACCATCTTAAAAGGAGTAAATCCACGTGTTTTTAGCCCCATTTTTTAGGAGGCGTTGACTGATGCGAATCGCATCTTTTTCATTTTCAGCCAGTGCAACCATGACTCCACCAAGTCCAGAACCAGTCAATTTAGCGCCAAGGGCTCCATTTTTTCGAGCCGTATCAACTAAATTGTCTAGCCGGGGGTGAGAAACACCGAGTTCTGAAAGTCTTTCATGAGCTTTATTCATGACGTGACCAAACTCTTTGAGTTTATCGGTCATTAAAAAGGCTTTTGAGTCTTTGGCTAATTGCCCGAGGTCATTAATTGAGTTTTGAGTTTTTTCATTTTCCTCAACAAGTTTTTCCCGAACAATATTGATAGCTTGGCTAGTAAAGCCATGCACACCAGTATCGCCAATGACGATAAAACCATGAAGATTTAGTTCAAAGGGTTCAATTGTGCTGTCTTTAATAAACCACAAAGGGTGCTCAGAATTAACTGTCGCGACATCAATTCCAGAAGATTTACCATGGGTAATATTTTCAGAAAAATTGGCATAAAAAAGTAAGTCTTTTTGTGGAAGTTCAGCATCAAAGAAATCATAAAAGGCTCTGATGATGGCTGTTGCCAAAGAAGCAGAGGCACCTAAACCACGTCCTTGAGGAATGTTTGAATCAATTTCTAAAGAAAAAGGCATTTTTGAAGAATGAAATTTAGCGAGTAAACGCATGATGAGTTGACGAATTCCTTCAAATTCATCTCCCATTAAATCAAGTCTTCGACGAAATTCATTATTTTCAATGTATTGGCCATATTTTGATGAAGTAATTGTCACTGTAGTTTTAAGAATTGTTACAGGTAAGGCAATTGCTGGCTGACCATATACAACGGAATGTTCTCCAATTAAGATTAGTTTGGAATGGGCAATTCCCGTCCCCATTTTATTGATAGTCATTTTTAACAATTCTCCTGCTAGATTAGTTTGTCATTTGATAAATGTAAACTGTAAATTAGCATATTTTTGGTTAAATTAAGTCAGATTGAGGCAAAAATACTCGATAGACTTTCTTCCAATATCATACATTTTGAATACAAAAACGTACCTGACAATTTTATAAAATTTCTTCTTGAAAATCAAGCTTTTGTTTCTATTTTGACTTTTAAATTATGATTTATGATAAAAATAAGTATTTTTTAGACAGAAAATTATCTTTGAGAATGATAAGAGATAAGAAAGAATTGTTTTTTTGATATAATAGTTTCATGAAAAATATTGTTACTGCACGGGCGCATACGAATATCGCCTTGATTAAATATTGGGGAAAAACGGATATTGCTCTAAATATCCCGACGACATCTTCTTTGTCAATGACCTTGGAGCCATTTTATACAACAACCTCGGTTGAATTTACTGACAATGAGTCTGACTCATTAATCTTAAATTCAGCGATGGAAGATAGCAGTCGTGTCAGCAAATTTTTGGAAATGATGCGTGGACAATATGGAAATTTCCCTAAAGTAATGATTCAATCAGAAAATCATGTTCCAACAGCGGCTGGATTAGCGTCAAGTGCTTCAAGTTTTGCTGCACTTACAGCTGCTATGTTTGGACTTTTAGACTTAGAAAAAGATGATTCCGAAATGTCACGGATTGCCAGACGGGGTTCGGGTTCCGCTTCTCGTTCAATTTTTGGAAATTTTGCTGTTTGGAATAAAGGGGAGAATCATCAGTCTTCCTTTGCTGAATCTTTTTACAATAAAGACATTGGGCTTTCAATGATTGTTGCCGAAATTTCTTCCGAAAAGAAAAAAATGTCATCAACAAAAGGAATGCAATTGGCTCAAACAGCGCCAACTTATGGTGCTTGGGTCGAAAAATCAGCAATTCAACTTGCAGAAATGAAACAAGCAATCCTCCAAGCTGATATTGAAAAAGTGGGTCTAATTGCTCAAGATAATGCTCTTGGCATGCATGAACAAAACCGTCTATGTCTTGAACCATTTGACTATTTCACCTCTGAAACGCAACGTGTTGTAGACTTTACAAAAGAATGTTATAAAGCGGGCTTACTCGCCTTTGTGACCATTGATGCTGGGCCAAATGTAAAAATTATTACTGACCATGCGACAGAAAAAATCTTGTTGACCAAGTTAAAAGCAGAGTTTCCAGAATTAACTTTTGATATTGCACGTGCTGGAGGCGCTTATGAGTATCTCTGAGAAGAAAATTAAGACAAAGATACCGGGGAAACTTTTTTTTGCAGGTGAATATGCGGTCACAAAAGAAGGAAATCTTGCCCTCATTACGACAATTGAAACAAATTTTGAAATGAGTATTTCAAGAGCGAGTGACAAATCGGTTCTCAAAACAAATGTTGGACTTGCTGATTTTGAATTTTCATTGACCAAAATTGAATTTGATAAAGAAAGTCCTTGGAATTTTGCGCTGACAGCCTTAAAAAATACTTTGTCAGCTGTTGACAGTTCTAAAAAAGAGTCTGTCAGTAAAATTTCTGAGCTGTCAGTAGAAATATGCCTTGAAATTCGGAGTGATTTAGGCTTTGGTGAAAATAAAAAAGGCTATGGCTCAAGTGCATCAGTTGTTTGTGGCGTAGTCAATGCGGTTAACCAATTTTTTGATTTACAACTTTCCCTTGAAAAACGGTTTGAAATTGCAGCAAAGACCCATTTTGAAGTGCAAGGTTCTGGTTCAATGGGGGATATTGCGGCTATTATGTATGGTGGCTCAGTTTTCTATCAGAATCATAACCGTATCCTTCCTCTTGAGATTCCTTGGAAAACCTATGTTGTTCAAACAGGAAAAGCAGCCAAAACTGCTGAAAAAATCAAAATCAAACTCTCTGATGAATTTTATCAAACTTCAAATGAGTTAGTTATCGAAATGGCAACAGCGATTGACATTCAAGATTTTAGCTTATTCAAAGAAAAATTATCAGAAAATCAACTTTTACTTTTGGAAAATATTCCAGAAGGCTATATGACTAAAGAACTAGCTCTTGCATTAAACTTGCTCAATAGCTATCCAGAGCTTGCCGCTAAAATCTCTGGTGCTGGATTTGGGGAGAACCTTATTTTGTTTGCTCAAAATTCAATGGCTATTGCTGAGGTTCAAAAAAAATTATCCGAATATGGAATCAATCTTGAAGAGTTTAAGATTGCTCAAAAAAATAACTGAGTTTAACCTGCTAAAAACTAAAAAAGAAAACAAAGATAGATTTAAGCCTGTACGAGCCTGATTTTTCTTACTTTTCCTGTTTTTAAAAGACTAGGTTTTACACTTAATGAATTGAGAAATAAATGATGAAAAGTGAAAAAGAAATCCATCAACATCGTAAAGACGAACACCTATCATTAGCATACAAATATTGGAAAGAAGAAAGAAATCAAACTTTGGGCCTGACTTTTTCTGATGTCCGAATCATTCCTAATACATTACCAGAACTTTCAACTGAAAAAGTAGAGCTTTCGTCAAAAGTTTTTGGTCAGGATTTTGAATTTCCTTTTTATATCGAAGCGATGACTGGTGGAGGCGAGCGTGCAGATAAAATTAATCAGACTTTGGCCGAAATTGCGAAAAATCAACATCTAGCCATGGCAGTTGGTTCACAATCCATTGCCCTGAAATTTCCAGAATTAGCCGCAGGCTTTACAGAGGTTCGTAAAATTCATTCTTCTGGTTTTCTCTTTGCCAATCTTGGAGCTGGACATTCTTTAGAGAATGCTAAGCGAGCGGTAGAGATGATTGAGGCCAATGCTTTAGAAATCCATGTCAATACAGCGCAAGAATTGCCAATGGATGAAGGAGACCGTGAATTTTATTGGTTAGAAAACATTAATGAAATTGCAAGTCAACTAGAAGTACCAGTCATTGTCAAAGAAGTTGGCTTTGGCATTTCCCAAAAGACCTTTAAAGAACTTTCTAAAACAGCTGTTTCGGGAATAAATGTTGGTGGAGCTGGCGGAACTAATTTTGCTTGGATTGAGCGTAAACGGAGCAAAAATGGTTTTGATTTGGACGATTTTGGTTTTTCAACTCTTGAAAGCCTGCTGGAGGCTAAAACGGCAGAGAATACCAAAAGCTTAGTTGCTACTGGGGGAATTTCCTCGGCTCAAGATATTTTTAAATCTTTGATTTTAGGTGCCGATTTGGCAAGTTCAGCGGGTTTTATTTTGAAAAATCTCATGCAAACAGGTCCTGAAAAGGTAGAAGAAATTCTTGAGCAATGGAAGCAAGATTTGAATAAATTATTTGTTCTGACAGGTTCAAAAAACATAGCAGAATCCCACAATGTAGATCTACTTTATTCAGCGAAAATGCTCGATTTTATCCAACAAAGAAAAAAATAAATTATAAATCAAATCATTTGGCAATGATTTCAAAAACGACTATAATGAGAATAGAATTAAAAAATAATCTAACTGAATCCCATTCTCAATCTGGTCAAAATACCCAAGTATTAAGACTTCAAAATGGATTCACATCTTAAAAGGAGAATTACTATGGCATTTACATTACCTGAACTTCCATATGCGCCAAATGCGCTTGAACCTTTCTTTGATGAAGCAACAATGCGTTTGCATCATGGAAAACATCATCAAACTTATGTGAATAATCTTAATGCAGCAATTGAAAAACACAATGAACTTGATGACCTTAGCCTCGAAGAATTATTGACTGATTTGTCAGCAATCCCAGAAGACATTCGTACAGCTGTTCGTAACAACGGTGGTGGTCATTTGAATCATAGTCAATTCTGGCTTTGGCTTCGTCCAAACACTGACGGTTCTGAAAACCATGCTGACGGCGAAATTGGGGATGCAATTGCGAAAGAATTTGGTAGTTTTGAAACTTTCAAAACAGAATTTAAAGCTGCAGCCACAGGCCGTTTTGGTTCAGGCTGGGCTTGGTTAGTTGTTGATGAAGCTGGCAAATTGAAAGTTGTATCAACTGCAAATCAAGATAATCCAATTTCTGAAGGATTGACACCAGTTTTGGGACTTGATGTTTGGGAACATGCTTACTACCTTAAATATCACAATGTACGTCCTGACTACATTGAAGCATTCTTTAACCTTGTAAACTGGGATAAAGTCAATGAACTTTACGCTAAGGCAAAATAAAATAATCAATGAAAGACTCTCCTTTTTGGGAGAGTCTTTTTATTTTACAGAAGAATTAGAAAATGAAAAGAATTTTCTGTGTAAAATTCATCTTGTATTTTACAAAAAGATGTTTTAAAGAGATTTTTTTAAACATAAATGCTTATCTTTTTGATTAAATAGTGCTAAAATATCATTGTAATCGGTTACATTTTGCTTTTAAAAAATAAGAAAGGTAAATACATCAAAAGATGTATAGGAATAAAGGATTATGAAAGATGATGGAAACTCTTCAAACTTTACTGATGAAGAAGAGCTGTTTTTGTTACGCAATAAAGAAGGAAAAATTGTCGGAATCAAGGATTTAAAGCAGGCAAATTTTCAAGAAACCATGAAAGACTGGAAAGAACATCTGCCAAAACCTAGCTTATTATCAATTATTATTTGGGTGGCTGTTGCTTTACTGGGTGGTCTTGCTTGGTCATTAATTGCGCTAGCTCAAGGGGAAACGATTAATGCGATTTGGTTTGTTATTGCAGCTGTTTGTTCTTATTTAATTGGTTATCGTTTCTATGCTTTATATATTCAACGCAAAATCATGCGTCCTAATGACTTGCGAGCAACACCGTCAGAAGCTCATAATGACGGAAAAGAATTCGACCCAACCAATCGAGTGGTTTTATTCGGACACCATTTTGCATCAATCGCTGGAGCTGGGCCTTTGGTTGGACCCGTTTTAGCGGCACAGATGGGTTACTTACCAGGGACAATTTGGATTATTTTTGGGGTTATTTTTGCTGGTGGGGTACAAGATATGCTTGTTCTCTGGTATTCTCATCGTCGTCGTGCAAAATCAATTGGGGCAATGGCTCATGATGAAGTAGGTAGATTTGCTGGTGGCTTGACATCATTTATTGTTTTTATCATGACCATGATTGTTCTTGCTGTTTTAGCTTTGATTTGTGTGACGGCAATGGCAAATTCTGCTTGGGCGGTCTTTTCGATTGGAATGACGATTCCAATTGCCTTACTAATGGGGATTTATCTAAAATACATCCGTCCTGGTCATGTTAATGAAATTTCAGCAATTGGTTTTATTTTACTTTTAGTGGCTATTTTTGGTGGTCGTTGGGTTTCAGAATCTTCATTTGCTCATATTTTCATGCTTTCGCCAACGGCTTTGGTATGGTGGGTCATGGGCTATACTTTTATTGCGGCGATTATTCCCGCTTGGATTTTACTTACGCCACGTGACTATCTGTCAATGTTTATGAAAATTGGGACAATTGCTATTTTAGCAATCGCTGTCGTTGGTGTGCGTCCTGATGTCACGATTCCAGCTCTGACAAATTTCGCACATAATACAGATGGCCCAGCTTTTGCCGGTTCACTCTTTCCGTTTTTATTCGTCACGATTGCCTGTGGGGCCTTGTCAGGCTTTCATGTCATGATGTCTTCTGGGACAACGCCCCATTTGATTGCCAAAGAATCGCAAACGCGTATGATTGGTTATGGTGGTATGTTATTTGAGTCATTTGTTGCCATTATGGCTTTAGTCGCTGCGATTTCTCTTAATCCGGGGATTTATTATTCAATGAACACACCCCAAGCCAGTATTCAAAAACTAGCAGGTTCAAGTTATCAAGCAGATAAAAGTGCCGAATATAATGCTTCTAAGGCTATTCCCAATGTTGCGATGATGCCAGATGGCTCAAAACTCAGTATTGATTGGGAAGGAACGACTGGCGAAAAAGCACTTGAGCAAGTTGCAAAAGATGTTGGCGAAAAATCGATTGTTTCACGGACTGGTGGGGCACCAACGCTGGCTGTTTCAATGTCAAACATTCTACATAAGGTGCCAGTTATTGGTGGGACAAATATGATGGGCTTCTGGTATCATTTTGCCATTATGTTTGAGGCACTCTTTATCCTGTCAGCCGTTTCAGCCGCAACCAAGTCCACTCGTTATTTACTTAATGATGCGCTTCGAGGCTTCAAAAAATTAGGACGGTTGGGCGATGATGATTGGCTACCAAGTAAAATCGTGACAACAGCGGTCATTGTTGGTGTTTGGGGAGCTTTACTTTTGATGGGCGTTTCTGACCCCAACGGTGGGATCAAAATCATGTATCCGCTCTTTGGGATTTCTAATCAGCTGATTGCAGCTGTGGCTCTCGCCATTGTCTGCGTCATGGTTATTCGTAAAGGTTACCTCAAATGGGTTTGGATTCCTGCCATTCCATTGGTCTGGGATGTTTGTGTGACCTTTGCTGCCAGCTGGCAAAAAATCTTTTCTACGGATGTAAATATTGGGTATTTTGCTTCTTATTCAGCAGCGAAAAGTCAAGTAGATTCAGGAAAATTGACAGGTTTATTATTAACCAATGCGCAAGCAACCATGCGAAATACGATGATTCAAGGAATTCTGTCAGTAATTTTCTTGCTTTGCGTGGCCATATTATTAGCAATTTGTGCCGTGAAAGTTGTCAAGATTTTGCAAACCAATAAAGTCGGTGATAAGTTCAGCTCAGAAGAAGCTTTTGAAGAGTCCAACCTTTTTGAAACTTCAAGTTTCTGGCCAAGTCATCTTGAACATAAGGTTTTAAAAAGCAAAGTTAAAAATTAATGATGAATAGAAAATGAAAAGTTACTGATAGAAATTTCTGTCAGTAACTTTTTTATGGATCATCTGATGCTTTGATTATTTCAATCGATACAAGTGTGGATAGAATCATCAGCAGAGTTGATAATTTACTTAGCCACAATCTGACCACACACTGCAATCATGGTCAGCTGTCAGTAATTTTTAGTAGAAGTTTTTTAAAGCTTTGTCCAAATTTTCTTTTGCTTTATCAAGAATTTCATTTTTAGCTAAAGTGGCGGTGCCTTCAGCCCGGACAATTTCAAAAGTATCAAAGCCCATGATTTCTGAAAAAATCATTTTGAGATATTGTGGAGCAAAGTCTAAGTCTTGATAAAAATTATTTTCGCTATAAACTGAACCACTAGCAAAGAGTAAAAGCGCTCTGTAATCATCAGTCATCAATCCGGTAGATACTTTCCCTTTCTCATCAGGGGAATCAAGATATTTGAAGGTTTCACGAGCTATTAGGATATTGTCAATGTAATCTTTAAGGCGTGAAGTAATATTAAAATTATGCAAGGGTGTGACAATGACTAGGCGATGATGTTCCTTAAACTCTTTTAATAGTCGTTCAGAAGTCTGGGCAATATTAAGCTCGTCAGCAGATAATTTTTCGCCAGCAGCTTTTTTGTCCCAAATTTTGAGCAGTTGATTTTGCTCAATTCGTGGCAAATTGCCATCAAGGTCATAAAGATTAAAAATAGTCAGATCATCTTCGGAAAATTGACTCTTGTAATTAGCTAAAAATAGTTCTTGAAGTTGATTGGAAAAGTGATTCAAATTATTAAAATCGGGATGAGCGTTAATTAATAAAGTTTTCAATGATAGTTCCTCATTTCTTTTGATAAAATAATTATAAAGCATAAAGGTGACAAAATAAGACACCTTTAAAATAAAGGAAAATATTAATGAAAAAGGCAGAACGATTAAATCAGGAACTTATTTTTTTAGGAAATAAGGAAGGATTTCAGCTCAAAGATTTGATGGAAGAATTTCAGATTTCCAAAAGAACAGCCCTAAGAGATGTTGAAGAATTAGAAGGGATGGGTCTGCCCTTTTATACCGAAAATGGGAGATATGGTGGATATAAGTTGATTAATCAAGGCTTATGGACACCGGTTTATTTTAATAATGATGAAATTGAAGCCATTTTCTTTGCCTTAGATGCCCTAAAACTACTTTCAAGTAGTCCTTTTGAAAAATCTTACCGTCATATTCGGCAAAAATTATCTGCAACTTTACCCGAAAGTCAGCAAGAATATATCAGTAAAATGCTGACAGTAGTTAATTTTTACGGAATTGCGCCTGTCAGTAAAGTGACTGATTTAAAATTACTGATGACAGCGATTTTGTCAGAGAAAATTGTCAAAATGACTTATTCACAGTATGAAATAAAAGAAATTGAGCTTCAAATTTACGAAATATTTTATCGAAATGGCTTGTGGATTTGTAGTGCCTATGATGTTAACCAAGAAAAATGGGGAACTTATCGCTGTGATTACATGTCAGAGGTCGAAATCATTGATGATGGGCGTCAAACTAAAAAACTATCTGAATTAAAAATGATACAAGAGACTTATGAGAGAAATTATCATGACATCCCCTTTCGCTGTCGACTGACAGATTTTGGAAAGGAGTTATATCTCAAGCACCATTATCCGAATATGCACCTAGAAGAAATTGCTGGGATTGCTTATCTTGTAGGTGCTTATCACGCGGACGAGCTGACATATATGACTCATTACCTTTGTTCTTATGGAAATCATCTAGTTATTGAAGAACCGCAAGCACTGATTGACAGCTATCTCAAACAGCTTTCGGAAATGAAGGCGGTTTACCAAGAATAAGTCCGTCACAAGGGGAAGGACAGGTTTCTTAAATGTTTTTTTTCTGATATAATAGAAAAAAGTCCCTTCCATGGATAAATTAATGTTTAACAGATATTCGTTAATTTTTAAAATGTAACGAATGATCCTCAACAAATGAAAGAAAAAAATGAAATTTACAGACTTTAATTTTAAAGATTATATCAACCAAACTTTAGAGAATATCAAATTTGAAAAACCTACTGAAGTGCAACAAAAATTGATTCCTATTGTCCTTTCTGGACGTGATTTGGTAGGGGAATCTAAAACAGGTTCTGGTAAAACGCATACCTTTTTATTGCCAATTTTCCAGAATATTAATCCTGAACTTGATGAAGTGCAAGCAGTCATCACGGCACCTTCTCGCGAATTAGCGACACAAATCTACAAAGCTGCTCAAGAATTTGTGAAAGTAAATGACAAAATTCGCGTTTCAAACTTTGTCGGTGGAACAGATAAAGCCCGCCAAATTAAAAAATTAGAAGCAGCACAGCCACATATCGTTATTGGGACACCAGGTCGGATCCATGATTTAGTTAAGTCTAATGCCTTGGTTGTTCATACAGCAAGGACATTTGTTGTCGATGAGGCGGATATGACACTTGACATGGGCTTTTTGGCAGATGTTGACCAAATTGCTTCAAGCTTTGGTAAACGTGTGCAAATGCTAGTCTTTTCAGCAACAATTCCTCAAAAACTGCAACCTTTCTTGAAAAAATATTTGCATAATCCAGTCATGGAAAAAATTGCAAATAAAACAGTCATTTCAGATACCATTGAAAACTGGTTAGTTTCAACAAAAGGAAGTTCACATAATCAACTTTTACTTCAATTGACTAAGGCACTCAATCCTTATATGGCAATGATTTTTGCTAATACAAAAGGACGTGTTGATGATATTCATCATTTCTTGACAAGTAATGGTCTTAAAGTGGCAAAAATTCATGGTGACGTGCCACCACGTGAGCGTAAACGTATCATGAATTCAATTAAAAATCTTGATTATCAATATGTTGTTGCGACTGATATTGCAGCGCGTGGAATTGATATCGAAGGAGTTTCACATATTATCAATGATGAAATTCCAAAAGACTTGACTTTCTTTGTTCACCGTGTTGGACGTTCTGGACGTAATGGATTACGTGGTACAGCGATTACACTTTACAGCCCTTCTGATGATTCAAGCATTCGTGAAATCGAAAAAATGGGTGTAACTTTCCAACCTAAGGCTGTCAAAGATGGCGAAATTGTAGATTCTTATGATCGTGACCGTCGTGAAAAACGGACGAAAAAACAAGATGAAATTTCACTTGCTACTCGTGGAGCCTTAGCTAAAGGAAAGAAAAAAGTCAAACCAGGCTATAAACGTGCTATTAAATGGCAAATTGAAGAAGAAAACAAAAAGAATCGTCGTGCAGAGCGCAATAAAAATGCCCGTAAAACACGTGATTCTCGTAAGCAAAGTTTCTAATTGATGAAAAAATTTATCAAATTTTTAAGCTTTTTTCTTGGAGCAATTCTATTGATTTTGCTTGTTTGTTTAGGATTGATTTTTAGTAAGTCTAATGACAGAACAGCGGATAAAGCCAGAGATATTGATACGATTTTAGTATTAGGTTCACGGATAAATGCTGACGAGCAACCGGCAAAAATAACTCAAGAACGTCTTGACGCAGCACTTTTACTTGCCGCTAAGAATCCACAAGCAAAAATCATTGTTTCAGGAGCTAAAGGAGCTGACGAACCTGTCAGCGAAGCTTTTAGCATGAAAAAATATTTGATGGCACACGCGATTAGTGCTGACAGGATTATCAGTGAAAATAAAGCGACAGATACCGCAGAGAATTTGAGCTATTCCAAAAAATATTTTCATGGGAAAACAGTGGTGGTGACCAATGATTTTCATCTCTATCGTGCTTTATATTTAGCAAGCCGTCAAGGGCTAAAAGTAGAGGGATATGCTGCGAAAACTGAGGTGACAAATCCGCTTTATTATCCGAATTATTATGGTCATGAAGTACTTGGTTTAATTTATGCTTTTGTCTTTGGAACGGGATAAAAATAACTCTGTCAGTAGATTTATGTTTTAGTTAGACACTTTGTCAGCGAATATGATAATTAGCAATGAGGCTGATAATTCTATCCTAATTAATTCTAAACATGGAGAATAATAAATGATTTTTCTACCAGAACAAATTAGTAAACTTAATGAGCTTGAAACCTTAGTTTTTGATTTCATCATAAAATCACCCGAAGAAGTTCAACAAATGACCATTCGTGATTTGGCAAGTCAGGTTCACGTGTCAACGTCAACAATTGTTCGTTTATGTACAAAACTTGGTTTTGAAGGTTGGGCTGACCTAAAATTTTATCTTAAAAATCAATTGAAAGAAAAAACACCAGAAGAACAGCACTATGATAATATGCTTGAATTTAACATGTTTTTACGTCGAATGAATACAGATAATTACCAAGCCAAACTTAATAATGCTGCTCAAATGATTGCTAAAGCTGATTATACTGTTTTTTTGGGACTAGGAACTTCTGGTTCATTAAGTGAGTATGCAACGAAGTATTTTGTAAATACAGGCCTGCGAAGTTTTGTCATCTCTGACCCCTTTCAAGCTGTTCAAGTTCAGGGGATGGGGAATGTTGTTGCGGTGATTATGTCCGTATCCGGAGAAACTGAACAAGTTGTCAATAAAGAATTAGAATTTAAATCTGGTGGTGCAAAAATTATTTCAATCACGAATAATGAAGATTGTACGGTTGCTAGACTCGCTGATCATCAACTCTCTTATAATCTTGTTAATGAATGGTCTAAGCAATATCCTTTAGGAAATTTGACTACTCAACTTCCAGTACTCGCTATTTTAGAAATTTTAGCTCACAAGTCAATTGATTATCTTGTTAAAAAATGATAAATTTGTTCCAAATGAAGAAACAAATATTTCAAAATCCTACTATTTGATAGTAGGATTTTTAATATATTAGTCCAAAAGCTCAAAAAGGCTGATTTAAAGCAGATGAGTAGACTTTTCAATTATTTTGTAAAGCACTTTCAAAAAATAGATAACGCTTGCATTATGAAAATGAAAACGTTATAATTATTTTTATAAAGAACGTTAAATTATAAAACGTTAAGAATAAGGAGAAATAATTATGGCAGATAAAGTTATTGCACTTGCATGTGCAGCCGGTATGTCAACATCACTTTTAGTATCAAAAATGCAAAAAGCAGCAGCAGAAAACGGAAAAGATTACGAAATTTTCGCAAAATCAACAGCAGACATTGATAATATGCTTGCAGGAACAGGTTCACCAAAACCAGACGTTTTACTTTTAGGCCCACAAGTTGCCTTCATGAAAGGTGAAGTTGCTAAAAAGGCAGAAATTGCTGGCGTTCCAATGGACGTGATTAAAATGCAAGATTACGGAATGATGCGTGGGGATAAAGTTCTCGCAGCTGCAGAAAATTTGATGAATTAAGCTTTGTTTTATTAAACCTGTGGGAGGGCGAAAGCTCTTTTACTATGTAAAAATAAGTATAAACAGAAACGGAATATAAGAAATGACTGATAAGTACGAGAATCCAACAAGTGATGACTACATGGGTGTGGTAATGGGCATTATCATGAGTGGAGGAAACGCCAAAGGTTTAGCCTTCCAAGCCATTCAACAAGCTAAAGATGGAAAATTTGCAGAAGCAGAAAGCTCATTAAATGAAGCGAGTGAACAACTTCGTGAAGCTCATGATGTTCAAACAGATCTCTTAACACGTTTGGCACAAGGAGAAAAAATCGGCTGGAATCTTTACATGGTTCACGCTCAAGACCATTTGATGAATGCTATTACCTTTAAAGACCTTGCAGTAGAAGTTGTTGGTCAAGAACGACGCCTTCAAGCACTTGAAAACAAATAATACAGCTCCTAGCTTATTAGAAAAGCAAGATTAAAAGTTGCGGAGACGCAACTTTTTTCTAACAAAAATCGTTGAGTAAGAAAGGAGTAGAAAATGAGTTTTTTTGGAAATGTTGACTTTCAAAAATTAACCTATACAGAAAGGACTTGCTACAGTTATCTTCGCGATAATGTTGATAAAATCCCTTATTTACGCGTCCGTGACATTGCTTTAGAGGCCCATGTTGGAACTTCAAGCGTCATGCGTTTAATACATAAAATGGGTTATGATTCGTATACGGATTTTAAAGAATATATTATTGATAAAAAAGAGCTAGAAAAAGGAATTTCTAACACTGCTATTCCTTTCTCATTAGATATTTTTTCAGGAGACGTTGAACAGCGTTTAGATAATTTAGCGCAACGTGTGATTGAAAGTGATAATATCATTTTTACCGGAGTTGGCTCAAGTGGTTTAATCTGTGATTATGCAGCTAGAAGATTAGCTGGTGTGGGCATTAATACTTTTTCATTTAGCGATGTAACTTATCCGATTGCTTCAAAATTGCAAAATACAACCAATACTTTAGTAATTGCTTTATCCATTTCAGGTGAAACTAATGAAATCATTGAAGTACTGACGAGTCTTCGGTCAAATAAAGATGTTTATATTTCGAGTATCACGCCCAAAATTAATTCGAGTATCGCTGAACTGAGCGATTTTGTCCTGACCTATCGAATCAATGAACACCGAATTAACACGCATTATGACTTAACGAGTCAATTACCTACTGTCTATTTGACAGAACGTTTAACAGATCTCGTTTATCAACGTTCCAACTAAAAAAGCCAATCTGGCTTTTTTCTATGCTCTGTCGTTCCTAATGGTTTGATATCTAAAAGTAAAAAAGTTAAATTGAGATAACAAATATAATTATCAAGGCTGAACCTCGCAAGCTTAAAGGAAACTTATATGACAATTTTGGTACAGGAGTCTTCAAAAGTGGCACAGAACCAAAGTGATGGAAAAATAAGAAACCGCTTTCTTTACTTTGCCTATTAATGCTATAATGAAAATGTAGAAAAGATGGACGTGAAACCAGTTCATCAAAAAAAGTAAAGGAGACTGTTCAACCATGAACAATTTTATTCAAAACAAAATCATGCCTCCAATGATGAAATTTTTGAATACCCGTGCAGTCACGGCAATCAAAAATGGTATGATTTATCCTATCCCATTTATCATTATTGGTTCAGTATTCTTGATTCTTGGTCAACTGCCATTCCAAGCAGGACAAGACTTCATGAACAAAATCAAATTGGGCCCACTCTTTTTACAAATTAATAATGCTTCATTTGGTATTATGGCTTTGCTTGCCGTGTTCGGTATTGCTTACGCTTGGGTTCGAGATGCAGGTTATGAAGGAGTACCCGCTGGTTTAACAGGTGTCATTGTTCACATCTTGTTGCAACCAGACACAATCCATCAAGTAACAAGTGTTACTGACCCAACTAAAACATCAACAGCATTTCAAGTAGGTGGTGTCATTGACCGAGCTTGGTTAGGTGGGAAAGGGATGGTTCTCTCAATCATCGTTGGACTCTTAGTAGGTTGGATTTACACTGGCTTTATGCGTCGGAACATCACAATCAAAATGCCAGAACAAGTTCCAGAAAACGTTGCCGCATCATTTACTTCACTTGTACCTGCAGGAGCAATCATTACAATGGCTGGTGTGGTTCATGGAATCACAACGATTGGCTTCAACACAACTTTCATTGAGTTAGTTTATAAATGGATTCAAACACCATTGCAACACGTGACTGACGGTCCGGTTGGGGTCTTCGTTATTGCCTTTATGCCAGTATTTATCTGGTGGTTCGGTGTTCACGGAGCGACAATCATTGGTGGGATTATGGGACCATTGCTTCAAGCAAACTCTGCTGACAATGCTGCTCTCTACAAAGCAGGACATCTTAGCCTGTCAAATGGCGCCCATATCGTTACTCAATCATTTATGGACCAATACTTGACAGTTACTGGTTCTGGTTTGACCATTGGTTTGGTTATCTTCCTCTTAGTGAGTGCAAAATCAGTTCAAGGTAAAACTTTAGGACGAATGGAAATTGGACCTGCAGTATTCAATATCAACGAACCTATTCTGTTTGGACTTCCTATCGTTTTGAATCCAATTCTTGCTATTCCATTTATCTTGGCTCCGTTGATTTCAGGAATTTTGACTTACTTAGTGATTTATCTAGGAATCATTCCACCATTTAATGGTGCCTATGTTCCTTGGACAACCCCTGCGGTCTTGTCAGGATATCTAGTAGGTGGCTGGCAAGGTATGGTTTGGCAAATTATTATTCTTGCTTTGACCACAGTTCTCTA
Source organism: Lactococcus cremoris subsp. cremoris KW2 (assembly GCF_000468955.1). Taxonomy (NCBI): domain Bacteria; kingdom Bacillati; phylum Bacillota; class Bacilli; order Lactobacillales; family Streptococcaceae; genus Lactococcus; species Lactococcus cremoris. The sequence continues at coordinate 420,047 of NC_022369.1, forward strand.
TTGGCCATTTGCCAAAGCTTATGACAATATTCTTCTGAAAGAAGAAGCTGAAACAGAAGCTGGAATTAATGCTGCCGAATAATTGCAAAATTTAGATGAGCTCAAGACTTCTTGAGCTTATCTTGTTAAGAAATGATAATTTAATAATTCTAATAATTACAAGGAGAAATTATGACTTTAAAAAAAGACTTCCTCTGGGGAGGAGCAGTTGCTGCACATCAACTTGAAGGAGGCTGGAATGCTGGTGGAAAGGGAGTTTCCGTAGCAGACGTGATGACAGCAGGTAGTAACGGCGTAGAAAGAAAAATCACAGATGGAGTAATTGAGGGAGAAAATTACCCTAATCATGAAGCTATTGATTTCTATCACCACTATAAAGAAGATGTAGCACTTTTTGCAGAACTCGGTTTAAATTGTTTTAGAACATCTATTGCTTGGACACGCATTTTTCCTAAGGGAGATGAGTCTGAACCTAACGAAGAGGGCTTGCAATTCTATGATGACTTATTTGATGAATGTTTAAAAAATGGTATTGAACCTGTCATTACTCTTTCTCACTTTGAACTTCCTTATCATTTAGTGACAGAGTATGGTGGATTCCGAAACCGAAAACTCATTGATTTCTTTGTCCATTTTTCAGAAGTAGTGATGAATCGTTATAAAGATAAAGTTAAGTATTGGATGACTTTCAATGAAATTAATAACCAAGCAAACTTTATGCGCGACTTTGCCCCTTTTACTAATTCTGGTTTGAAATTTCCAGAGGGAGCAAGCGAAAAAGAGCGTGAAGAAATCATGTATCAAGCGGCTCATTATGAACTTGTTGCCTCGGCCAAAGTTGTAGAGTTGGGACATAAAATTAATCCTGATTTCCAAATTGGTTGTATGGTTGCCATGTGTCCGATTTATCCTGCAACTTGTAAACCGGAAGACATGATGGCTTCAACCGTTGCTATGCAACGTCGTTATTGGTTTGCAGATGTCCACGTTCGCGGACATTACCCAAGTTATTTAAAGGCTTATTTTGAACGTAAAGAATTTAAACTTGATATTAGTGATGAAGACTTAGAAGTTTTGAAAAATGGAAAAGTTGATTATATTGGTTTTTCTTACTATATGAGTTTTGCAATTAAGGACCATGGAAAAGCCCCAACTTTTGATTATAACGAAGATAAAGATTTAGTTAAAAATGACTATGTTAAGGCTTCTGAATGGGGGTGGCAAATTGACCCATTAGGTTTACGTTATGCGATGAATTGGTTCTATGAACGTTATGAAAAACCACTTTTCATTGTTGAAAATGGCTTTGGTGCTGTAGATGAAGTTGAAGCTGATGGAAGTATTCACGACCCATATCGAATTGAATATTTAAAAGCTCATATAGAATCAATGAAAGAAGCTGTTGAATATGATGGGGTTGATTTAATGGGATATACTCCTTGGGGCTTTATTGACCTTGTTTCTGCTGGAACCGGTGAAATGAAAAAACGCTATGGTGTCATCTATGTGGACAAAGATAATGAAGGAAATGGAACATTAAAACGCTCTAAAAAAGATTCATTTGATTGGTATCAGAAAGTTATTGCAACCAATGGTGAAGAACTTTAAAATTGAAAGACACGAAAGTGTCTTTTTATTTTTACTATAATGTAAAAAAAACACTTCAAAATAGGAAAAGGTAGTATAAAGGGTACATCTGTGTATTTTATCAATATTTTAAGGAGACAAGAAGTTTTGTAAGATAAAAATTTCGGATTATTAGATACTTGATTGTAAAAAACGTTTTCAATATGCAAAAAACAGTGATTAAAATTCTAAAAGCCTTTTGACAAATTCGTGCATTTTGCTAAAATATCTTTACTGAGTAGTTCATGTGTAACAGAAAGGGGTTTTATGCAAGCAAAATATAGGGGACAGCTTGTAGAAGTCTGGAAAATTTCGCATCAACCAATTCGTGAAATATGGGTTAGACATGCCTTTGAACAGGCACGACTGTCTTGGAATGAATGGAATAAAAATGTCTTAAATTTTGAGTCAATATCAGGTGATTTGGCTTTAGTTGGCGATTTTTTAATTCAAAAAGATGGAAAAAGGTTTTATGTTGTCAGCAGGGACAACGTTTATCGCGATTTAGTATTTATAGACGAAGAAACAAATTTTGAAATTGAAAATTAGATTCTCATCAATACTGAGGAATATCAACTAGTCGCACTAAAGAATTATTAAAACTTTTGGAATGTATTACAAGAAGTGTTGTTTTAAATGATTGAAAAGGGGCGTTGTAGTTCATGCTTGCCATAAATTTATTTTTCCGCTATAATAGTTAATGTTGTGGCGGCGTAGTGAAGTGGTAACACATGGCTCTGCAAAAGCTTAATCGTCGGTTCAAATCCGACCGTCGCCTTACTAAAAAAATAAAAACTTGCTTAAAAGAGCGAGTTTTTATTTTTTTATTGAATCAATTTATTAAAGAAAACTTAGAGGATTTGATGTGTTTTGGTAATCATACTAACCCGTCTTTTGTGTTAAAATAGGAGCTATGAATATCGAGTCAAAAATTAAAGAGCTTACGGATCAGCTTAATCAATTTGCCTATGAATACTATACTTTAGATGAGCCGTCTGTAGAGGATAGTGAGTACGACCGCCTATATCATGAATTAGTGAAATTGGAGCAAGAAAATCCTCAGTTAGTGAGAGCGGATTCTCCCACTCATCGGACTGGTGGCGTCATTTTAGATGGCTTTGTGAAATTTCGACATCCTTATAATCTTTATAGTTTAGGGGACGTTTTTTCGCGGGAAGAATTAGCCCTTTGGGAAGAACGTGTCCGCAAAGAGATTGTTAATCCAGAATACATTTGTGAATTAAAAATCGATGGTCTTTCGCTATCTCTTTACTATGAGAATGGCTTACTCGTGACTGCAGCAACCCGTGGTGATGGAACAACTGGTGAAAATATCACAGAAAATGTAAAACGAATTAAAGACGTTCCCTTAAAATTAAAAGAAGCCATTGATATTGTGGTACGGGGAGAGGCTTATTTACCGCGTCAAAATTTTGCTAAACTAAATGCTGAGCGTGAACTTGAAGGAGCAGCTCCTTTTGCCAATCCTAGAAATGCAGCAGCAGGGACTTTACGTCAGCTAGATACAAAAATCGTAGCTAAACGTGGTTTGGCAACTTTCCTTTATCAAGAAGCAAGTCCGGCAACCAATGATACGCAAGAAGAAGTATTAGAATATTTCGAAGAACTTGGATTTCAAGTCAATCCTGAGCGTAAATTTGCTCGAAATTTGGATGAAATATGGGAATTTATTGAAGAAGCAACTCGCTTGCGTGACGAATTGCCTTACGATATTGATGGTGTGGTTATCAAAGTCAATAATCTTGCTGAGCAAGAGGAATTAGGTTTTACGGTTAAAGCCCCTCGGTGGGCTATCGCATATAAATTTCCAGCTGAACAGGCGGAAACGGAAATTCTATCTGTTGATTGGACGGTCGGCCGTACAGGCGTTGTAACACCAACAGCAAATATGACACCTGTTCTTTTGGCACAAACAACGGTTGCAAGGGCAACTTTGCATAATGTGGATTATATCCAAGAAAAAGATATCCGTAATCATGATAAAGTAATGATTTACAAGGCGGGAGATATTATTCCTAAAGTTGGTAAGGTCCTTCTGGAGAAGCGAAAACCAGCTAGACATCTTCGTAAAACTCATCGAGCTAACAAATATGTTTGGACAAGATTTGGTAGACGAAGTGTAGAGAAAGGATTAGTTTTCTCAAAGCGAGAAGATAATCGTGTAAAAATTCCAACTCAATGTCCGGAATGTGATTCAGATTTGATCCATTTTGAGGATGAGGTGGCATTGCGTTGTGTCAATCCTTTGTGTCCTGCTCAAATCCGAGAGAAGTTAATTCATTTTGCTAGTCGTGATGCGATGAATATTGTTGGCTTGGGGCCATCAGTAATTTCACAACTTTTTGATAAAAAATTAGTCACTGATGTTGCTGATTTATATCAATTGACCGTTGAAGATTTACTGACCCTCGATAAAGTCAAAGAAACTTTGGCTCAAAAAATTGTATCTGCAATTGCGCAAAGTCGTGAAAATTCAGCAGAAAAATTACTTTTTGGTTTAGGAATTCGCCATGTAGGTGGTAAAGCTGCTAAATTATTATTAGAACGTTTTGCTAATCTTAGAGCTCTTTCTCAAGCAAGTGAAGAAGAAATTTCGGAAATTCCATCACTTGGTGGGGTAATTGCTACAGCTGTGGTTTCATATTTTGAAACAGCTGGAGCCAAAACTTTACTGGATGAACTAGAGAATGCTGGTTTGAATTTTGCATATTTAGGCGCAGTTAATGTTGAAGGGATATTATCGGGGAAGACGGTTGTTTTGACTGGTAAATTAACGACCTTGAAACGAACAGAGGCTAAAGAAAAATTGGAAGCTTTAGGAGCAAATGTTTCGGGCTCTGTTTCTAAGAAGACTGATTTAGTGGTCGCTGGTGAAGAAGCTGGAAGTAAATTGACAAAAGCTCAAGATTTAGGAATCGAAATCTGGTCAGAACAAGATTTACTTGATTTATAAAATAATTTATCTTGGAGTTTAGAGCAGACTTTATATAAAAGAGATTTACTGACAGAATTGTAAAAGCCTAAGGGCTACTCTCTGACAAAGCCGTCAGTAAATAATTTAAAAAGAATGGATGAGAAGTTTTCGGGGGAAATGATGAAGGCGAGATTGATTTACAATCCGACATCGGGTCAAGAAATTATAAAAAAACATATTGCTGATATTTTGGATAAATTAGAGCAATATGGGTATGAAGCAAGTGCTTATCAAACGACAGCAGAACAAGATTCGGCTAAGAAAGAAGCAGCACGAGCAACGCAAGCTGGATTTGATTTAATCATTGCAGCAGGTGGAGATGGCACAATTAATGAAGTTGTGGCCGGAATTTCTCCCTTTGAGAAACGACCACGATTGGCCATTGTCCCAACGGGAACAACTAATGATTTTGCAAGAGCACTGAAGATTCCACGAGGAAAACCACTGGAAGCAATCGAAATCATTGGTAAAAATCAAATTTTAAATATTGACGTTGGTCATGCCATTATTAAAGAAACCAAAGATGAGCAATATTTTATTAATATTGCTGCCGGTGGAGGACTGACAGAACTTACTTACAGTGTTCCTAGCCATTTAAAAACAGCATTTGGTTATTTGGCTTATTTAGCCAAAGGTGCAGAACTTTTACCTCGTGTCCGCAAAGCACCGGTTCGTGTTGTTCATGATGAGGGTGTCTTTGAAGGTGATATTTCAATGTTTTTTGCGGCACTGACTAATTCAGTTGGTGGTTTTGAAAAGATTGCGCCTGATGCAAAGTTAGATGATGGACTGTTCACACTTATTTTAGTAAAAACTGATAATTTATTTGAATTGATTGCTTTACTTGCAATTGTAGCCAATGGAAAACATTTGGATGATGTTAATTTGGAGTATATTAAAACAAGTAAAATTGAGATAGAAGCTTTAGGTGGACAATCAATCCTTCTTAATTTGGATGGTGAATATGGCGGAGATGCTCCTGTTCAATTTGATAATTTAAAAGGGCATTTGGATATGTATGTCAATCTTGATGAAATCAATGATGACCATTATATTGGCGATGAAGAAACTTTAGCTTTGGAAGCAGTTGCTCAAAAATTTGCTGAAGAAGCAAATAAGATTAAAGATGAAGATGAAACAGATTAATAAATGATAAAAGTTGCTGACAGAGTTGTCAGTGACTTTTTTGATGCTGTCAGCAAAAAGAAAAGATAATTTTAAAATTGTGAATAAGAGTGTGGTTTAATTTCTATCCTGTCAGTAATTTGTGCAAACTGCCCAAAAGATTTAGGCACTTATCTTATTGTTTTTGGAAAACGTTTACAGTAGAATATAAACAAAGAACAAAAGTTACTAGAGGAGAAATAATGACAACACTTGTTTTAGACAAAATTTACAAAAAATATCCCAATGCCACTCAATATGCCGTTGAAGATTTCAACATTGATATCAAAGACAAAGAATTTATCGTATTCGTTGGACCTTCAGGTTGTGGGAAATCGACAACTTTACGGATGGTTGCTGGACTTGAAGATATTACCGAAGGTGAATTTAAAATTGATGGTAAGGTCATGAATGACGTCGCTCCAAAAGACCGTGATATCGCCATGGTTTTCCAAAACTATGCGCTTTACCCACACATGACTGTTTTTGACAACATGGCCTTTGGTTTGAAACTTCGTAAATTCAAAAAAGATGAAATTAAACGTCGTGTTGATGAAGCAGGAGCTATTCTTGGCTTGACCGACTTGCTTGACCGTAAACCCGCTGATTTATCAGGTGGTCAACGTCAACGTGTAGCAATGGGACGTGCGATTGTCCGTGATGCTAAGGTCTTTCTTATGGATGAACCTTTGTCAAACTTGGATGCTAAACTCCGTGTTTCTATGCGGACAGAAATTGCGAAAATTCACCGTCGTATTGGTGCAACAACCATTTACGTTACCCATGACCAAACTGAAGCAATGACACTTGCTGACCGTATTGTTATCATGTCTTCATCACCAAACTCAGATAAGACTGGGACAGTGGGGCGCGTGGAACAAATCGGAACGCCTCAAGAACTTTACAATGAACCAGCAAATAAATTTGTTGCTGGGTTTATCGGAAGTCCAGCTATGAATTTCTTTAATGTCAAAGTTACCGGTGGAAAATTGACAAATAATGAAGGATTAAATATGGACCTTCCTGAAGGAAAAGCAAAATTGCTTAAAGAACAAGGTTACGAAGGAAAAGAAGTTATTCTTGGAATCCGTCCAGAAGATATTCAAGCAAGCAATTTGGCACAACAAGCTTATCCAAATCAAACCATTGAGGCAGAAGTTGTCGTTTCTGAACTCCTAGGTGCTGAAACAATGCTTTATCTTAAAGCTGGTTCAACTGAATTTGTTTCTCGTGTTGAAGCGCGTGATTTCCGTAATCCAGGAGAAAAAATTACAGTTGCTTTGAACTTGAATAAATCACATTTCTTTGACGCTCAAACTGAACACCGTATCGTTGATTAAATTTTAAGCCCTCTAAATCCATAAGATTCTGTCATTAATTGATGGAATCTTTTTTTCTATGTAAATAATAAGGTTACTGACAGAGCGGATAACTAAGGCTTTAACAAAGATAATGTCAAAGATAATTGACACTAAGCAGGTTCAACTTTTTAATTTTAAAATGCTAAAATGAACATAGTCAAAATAATATTATTAGGAAAGCTCTCGTCTTTTTCGATTTAGTAATAAATCACATAAAGAACACCGACACCGCTCTTTATGCCGTAAAAATGTCGAATAAATGCTCTCCTGAGAAGGTTTGAAAAAATGAAAAAAACAATGGACGGAAACATGGCGGCGGCTCATATTGCTTACGCTTTTTCAGAAATTGCCGTAATTTATCCAATTACTCCAAGTTCTCCGATGGCAGATTATACTGACGCTTGGTCAGTTGCTGGACGTAAAAATATCTGGGGACAAAGAGTAAAGATTACCGAACTACAATCAGAAGCCGGTGCAGCAGGTGCCATGCACGGTGTTCTTAAAGCAGGAGGGCTTGCGACAACTTATACAGCTTCGCAAGGACTTCTTTTGATGCTCCCAAATATGTATAAAATGGCTGGGGAACTTTTACCAGCAGTTATTCATGTGGCAGCTCGTGCTGTAGCTGCTGGGGCGCTCAATATTTTTGGCGACCAGTCTGATGTCATGTCAGCCAGAACAACTGGTTTTGCTATGCTTGCAGAGTCATCTGTACAAGAAGTGATGGACTTGTCAGCAGTTGCTCATTTGGCAACCCTTGAGGGCTCAGTCCCTTTTTTGAACTTCTTTGATGGCTTTAGAACTTCTCATGAAATTCAAAAAATAGATGTCATCGATTATCAAGATTTACTACCAATGGTCAACCAAGAAAAATTGGCCGATTTTCGTGCACGTGCAATGAATCCTGACCATCCAACGGTTTCAGGAACGAATCAAAATGCAGATATTTATTTCCAACAAAGAGAAACAGTCAATGCATATTACGAAGCCCTTCCTGAAATTGTCCAAAAATATATGGGCAAGATTAATGAACTTCGTGGAACAGACTATGACTTGGTCAATTATTATGGTGCACCTGATGCGACAGAGGTCATTGTTTCTATGGGTTCAGTCGCAGGAACAATTGAGCAAACAGTGGACTATTTGAATGCTCAAGGTCGCAAAGTTGGATTTTTGAATATTCATCTATATCGTCCATTTCCAATGGAAAATTTCCTTGAAAAATTGCCAAAAACAGTGACATCAGTGGCCGTTTTGGACCGGACAAAAGAAGCAGGCTCAAATGGCGAACCGCTGTTTCTTGATGTTCAATCCGCACTTTTTGATAGTAATGTCAAAGAAGTGATTGGTGGCCGTTACGGAATTGGTGGGAAAGATACTCGTCCTGAGCACATTGTCAGCATTTTTGATGAGTTGCTTAAGGAAAATCCAAAACGTATTTTCACCATTGGAATTACTGATGATGTCACAAATTTATCTCTTGAAAACCTGTCAGTACTTGACTTGACACCATCAGATACTTTTCAAGCAAAATTCTGGGGCTTTGGTTCTGACGGAACGGTTGGAGCAAATAAGGCAGCGATCAAAATTATTGGAGACCATACTGACAAGTACGTTCAGGCCGCTTTTGAGTATGACTCTAAAAAATCTGGTGGTCTGACCATTTCGCATTTGCGCTTTGGCGATTCACCAATTAATTCCGAATATATGACTGCCACTCTTGATTTTGTGGCCTGTCATAATATGACCTACGTTCGTAAGTACAACCTAATTAAGGGATTAAAAGCAGGCGGAGTTTTCCTTTTAAATACAAGTTGGGATTTGGAGCATTTATCCAAAAATCTTCCAAGTGAGATGAAACGATATATTGCTGAAAATAATATTCGTTTTTATACCATTGATGCCATGAAAATTGCTCATGAAACAGGAATGGAACGCAGAATTAATACAATTATGCAAGTAGCCTTTTTCAAATTAGCTCATGTCATGCCTTTTGATGAAGCTTATGAAATCTTGAAAAAAGATGCACAAAAGTATGCTAAAAAATCACCAACTATTGTTGAACAAAATTTGAAGGCCATGGCCCTTGCTTTAAATGGGTTGCATGAAGTGATTGTTCCAGAAAGCTGGGCTGAAACTACAGAAAATGTTATAGAAGCAGTTACGAAAGAAACGGCTCGTAAAAAATATGTTTTTGAGATTGTAAATAAAACCAATGCCTTTGAGGGGGATGAGCTTTCAGTTCAAACTTTAGTAGATAATGGCATGACTTTTGGTGACGAACCTTTGGGGACCACGGCTTCTGAAAAAAGGGGGATTGCTTTGGAAGTTCCAGAATGGAATGCCCAAGCTTGTATTCAATGTAATGAATGCTCGTTCGTTTGTCCGCACGCCGCTATTCGTCCATTTTTGGTTGATGAAGACGAATGGAACCAAGCACCTGAAGGTTTTCATGTTATGGATTACAAAGGATCTGATGGTTTAAAATATCGTATTCAGGTTTCAGTTGAAGACTGTACAGGATGTGGTTTGTGTGTTGAAGCTTGTCCTAAAAAAGGTGAAGCATTGAAAATGATTCCTTACGAAGGTCAAGAAAAAGAATCAGTCAATTGGGCTTTTGCACAAACGCTTAAAACAAAAGAAAATCCAGCTCGTCCAGGGACAATTGTTGCCAGTCAGTTTGAAAAACCACTCTTTGAATTTTCGGGAGCTTGCTCTGGCTGTGGTGAAACACCATATATCAAATTATTGACCCAAATGTTTGGCGACCGGATGATGATTTCTAATGCGACCGGCTGTTCAGCTATTTATGGTGGAACACAAGCGACCCCTTATACAACAAATGAGCAGGAACAAGGACCAGCTTGGTCAAATTCGCTTTTTGAAGATAATGCTGAATATGGCTATGGAATGTGGTTAGCATCGCAAACACGTCGCCAAAAGCTAGCAGCAGAGGTTCTTGAAGCACTTCCAGAAATGTCGGATGATTTACAAAATCTGGCCAAAGATTGGGTGGAACATTTAGAGGATTCAGAAGGAACACGAGCACGTGCTGAAAAAATGAAAGGTATGCTTGCTTCTGAGCATTTCAATTCTCCTAAATTAGACGCGATTTACAAACAAAAAGACCAATTCGTCAAACCTACTCAATGGATTTTTGGAGGAGATGGTTGGGCCTATGATATTGGTTTTGGTGGATTAGACCACATCGTTGCCTCAGGTGCTGATGTAAATATCTTGGTGATGGATAATGAAGTTTATGCTAACACAGGAGGACAGGTTTCTAAAGCTACTCCGGCCTCAGCCATTGCTCAATTTGCTGCTGGCGGAAAATCTAGTACCAAAAAAGATTTGGGCGCAATGTTGATGACTTACGGAGAAGTTTATGTCGCTCAAATTGCCTCAGGTGCCAATATGATGCAAACAATTCGAGCTTTTGATGAGGCTGAAAAATTTAAGGGTCCTTCAGTTATTATTGCGTATACACCATGTATTTCACATGGCCTTTATGGAGGAATACATTTAGCGCTCGATGAAGCGAAAGAAGCAGTTAATTCTGGTTATTGGCAACTTTATCGCTACAATCCTCTTCTTGAAGATTTGGGGAAAAATCCGATGATTCTTGATTTCAAAAAACCTGATTTTGGTAAAGTTAGAGACTTTTTACTTACTCAATCGCGATTTGGAAATTTATTGAAAGTAGACGCAGAGCATGCTGAGAATCTCTATGATAAAGCAGCCAAAGATTCACGAAAAAGATTTATGCGTTATGCTCGATTATCTGGTGATTTGGATAAATTCTTAGAACGTGAAGCCAAAGCCTTGGCTAAGAAAAATGCTGACTTAGGGATAAGTACAGAGACAAATCTTAAAAAAGAAAGAAAGACACGCCCAGTTGACCCTGAACGTGAAGCTAGACGAGCAGCTCGAAAAGCAGAACGGGCGGCTAAAAAATAATTTAATGGAAAATTACTGACGAAATGATTGTGTCAGTAATTTTTTATATCGTCAGCCAAAAATCCATAAATAACAAATATATCAAGCTTACCGTTAATCATTATATGGGAATACAGCAGTTAATATAAAATTTTGGTATAATTAAAGTAACGATATGAAAAGGAGGGGGAACTTTTGACCGACTTCAATCAATTTTTTAACCTTGAATTTTGGCAAAAAATTTTTGAATTGAATGAATCACCTCTGCGGATTGCTATTGCCGTATTAGATATTGCAATTGTCAGTTTTTTCCTTTACCAAGCGATTCGCTTTGTACAAGGAACAAAATTAATGACGCTTGTTCGTGGTGTGATTATTTTCATTTTTATTAGAATTATTGCTGGACTTATTGGACTTACAACAGTTGAGTGGCTACTCAATCAAGTCATCACTTACGGGGTTATTGCCGGAGTTATCATTTTTCAACCGGAAATTAGGCGAGCACTTGAAAGCTTGGGAAGAACAACCACTTTATTTACACCAACAAAAAAAGGGAGCTTAGATGGTCACATTTCAGCTTATGAAAAGTCATTTGCTTACATGTCTGAACGAAAGATTGGGGCATTAATTGCGATTGAGCAAGGACAAAACTTGAACGAATTTGTAAGTACCGGAATTCGGTTAGATGCTGATATTACCAGTGAACTACTTATTAATATCTTCATTCCCAATACTCCGTTGCATGATGGCGCAGTCATTGTTCAGGGAAATAAAATAGCCGTGACAAGTGCCTACCTTCCCTTGACTGAGAAGTCAGGCATTTCAAAACAGTTTGGGACAAGACACCGGGCTGCAATTGGACTTTCTGAGGTTTCAGATGCTTTGATTTTGGTAGTCTCAGAAGAAACTGGCGGAATCTCAGTAGCACATAATGGCGAGTTTTTTGCCGATATTTCAAAAGAAAAATTTCATGATATTTTAGTCGCAATCTTAGTTCCTAAAGTTGAAAAAACAGTGAGAGGAACAGGAAGAATTAGAAAAAATAAGGTGGAGGAAAAGAAAAATGGCAAATAGATTTTTTAATTCCAAAACATTTTATATTTTAGCTTCTGTTTTCTTTGCAATTGTGCTTTTCTTTAATGCTAACGCTACATCTATTCGCAATCAAGGAACCAACCAATCTGGTGAAGTTTACACCGCAACAATTAATAATGTTCCGGTAGAATTAAAGTATAATTCTAATAAATACTTTGTCAGTGGTTATAACAGCAGTGCAACAGTTCATTTATCAGGATATAATCGACTTTCAATTACCAATGAAGAAAACTCAGATACTAGAAATTTCTTTTTAAGTGTTGATTTAACAAAATTGAAAACTGGTAAATTTGATGTTCCAATCAGAATTGAACAACTTCCAGGTGGGGTGACGGCAACAATTGAGCCTAAAACCATGAATATTACGGTGGAAGATAAAGCTAAAAAAGAATTTGAAGTGACCCCAAAAGCTGATTCAACTCAACTTCCAGAAGGATTTACGATAGATAGCCTTACTGTTAGTGATGAAAAAGTTAAGGTTACCGCAGGAAATGAAAGTATTCAAAAAATCTATGCAATTGAAGCAGCTTTGCCGAATGATGTTAATTTAACAGAAAACTATTCAGGCACAGTAACTCTTCACGCCGTAGATAGTGCAGGTAAAATTCTACCGGCACAAATTGAACCTTCAACAACACATTTAAAAGTTACAGTGAATAAGTTAACAAAAGATGTTCCAGTTAAAATAACACAAAAAGGAACACTTGATAAGACTTTATCAGAAGTGAAAACGAAAATTTCTGATAAAAATGTTACTTTGTCGGGTGAAAAAAGTGCTTTAGAAGCAATTAATAGTGTGGAAGGCACAGTAGATATTACAGGCATTGTGAAAGAAACAAAAATAACAGTTCCCTTACATGCAGCAGGAGTAAGTATAGATCCGCAAGAGGTTGAAGTTACTTTGACCCCGGTAAAAATCGGTAGCTAATTTTTGATAACAGATAAAAAGAATAAAAAATGGAGACAATAAAAATGGGTAAATATTTTGGAACAGATGGTGTTCGCGGAGAAGCAAATGTTGAATTAACGCCAGAAATGGCCTTTAAACTTGGTCGTTTTGGAGGCTATGTTCTCAGTCAACACGAATTGGAAACTCCCAAAGTATATGTTGGCCGTGATACACGAATTTCTGGGCAAATGCTTGCGAGTAGTTTGATTTCAGGACTTTTGTCTGTTGGGATTGAAGTTTATGATTTGGGAGTCATAGCGACACCTGGTGTTGCGTATTTGGTAAAAAAAGATGGAGCCTCTGCTGGAGTTATGATTTCGGCAAGTCATAATCCTGCCTTAGATAATGGAATTAAATTCTTTGGTGGAGATGGCTACAAATTAGAAGATGAAAAAGAGCTCGAAATCGAAGCTTTGATTGATGCCAAAGAAGATACTTTGCCACGTCCATCAGCTCAAGGTTTGGGAATGCTTCATGATTATATTGAAGGCGTTCGTAAATACCAAGCTTTCTTAAAAACAACGGCTGAAGGTGACTTTGAAGGTTATAATGTGGTGCTTGACACTGCGAATGGTGCTTCATATACCTCAGCACGTGCCGTTTTTGCGGATTTGAAAGCTAATTTAACAGTGATTGGTGAAAATCCTGATGGACTTAATATCAATGTTAAAGTTGGTTCAACTCATCCTGAAGCGATGGCTAAAAAAGTTGTCGAAACAGGAAGTGACCTCGGACTTGCCTTTGATGGGGATGCTGACCGTTTAATTGCCGTTGATGAAAATGGTGAAATTGTTGATGGCGATAAAATTATGTTTATCGTTGGGAAGTATCTTCTTGAACAAGGTAAATTAGCACAAGATACTTTAGTAACAACAGTAATGTCTAATCTTGGATTCCACTTGGCACTTGAAGAAGCAGGAATTAATTCAGTAATTACAGCTGTTGGTGACCGTTATGTTGTTGAAGAAATGAAGAAAAATAATTATAACTTCGGTGGTGAACAATCTGGTCATATGATTTTCCTTGATTACAACACGACTGGAGATGGTCAACTTTCAGCTATTCAATTATTAAAAGTAATGCGTGAAACGGGTAAAACTTTATCTGAATTAGCAAGTGAAGTTACAATTTATCCTCAAAAATTAGTTAACGTTCGTGTAAAAGACAATGCAGCTAAGAAATCAGCGATGGATGTGCCAGCTATTCAGAAAGTTATTTCAGAAATGGAAACTTCAATGAATGGTAAAGGACGTATTTTAGTTCGCCCTTCAGGTACTGAGCCCCTTTTACGTGTGATGGCTGAAGCTCCAACTCATGAACAAGTTGACCATGTTGTGGATACAATTGTTGAAGTTGTTGAAGCGGAAATTGGTGTGAAATAAAGAAAAGACAAGGAGAATATTCTTCTTGTCTTTTTTCATATCCTAAAACTCTACCTACTGTGGTAGAGTTTTTTTATCTTTTTTGACGTCTAGCAAACTCTGTAAAACGAAAACGGTCAACCTGATGTCGTGATTCAGTATACTGGAAAAGTGTATTATCGGCAAGATAGACATGAGATTTCACGGAAACAACATGATGGTCCTTCGGATTTAAATCAAGATATGTAAAATCATCTTCACAAGCAAAATCAATGGTAACTTCTTTTTGGGCATAGGCAATATCAAGTCCCAAAGGCCCTTCTAAATAATCGTAAGTAGAATTTTGGGCATGTGCGGGGGTCAAACCATCAGCGTATTTTTCTAAAAATAAATCCCAATCCAAAATGGAAAATTTACCATCTACTTTTCTTCTTCTAAGAATACTAAGGGCTTGGTCGCCGATGGCGAATCCAGTAGTTTCTGAAAGAGCTGGGGTAATTTGTATACTTTCAAATTTTATTACTTCAGTTTCACTGTGAAAACCCATTGAAGTTTGCAATTCTTTATATGAAGTTAAGCCGGAAATAGGGAAAAGGAGCCGATCGTGAGCGAGGACAATGCTACCATAGCCATGTCTTCTTTGGATGAGCCCTTTTTCTTCTAAAATTTTTAAAGCTTGTCTGACGGTTGAACGACTACTTTCATAACTAATAGAAAGTTCATTCTCGCTTGGAAGAATATCGTTCGTTTTATAGATATCATTAAAAATCTTTTTTTCTAAATCTTGCAAAATCACTTCATATTTCTTCATACTTTATATTTTATCATAAAAATAATTGTTAACGCTTGCTGAAAACGTTTTTATGTGATACAATGATTTTGTTAACTTGTACGTACAACTGCAAAAGATAGGAGATTCTTATGTTTGGAATAGGAAAAAAGAAAGAATTGAGAGATGATAAAAGCCTTTATGCTCCAGTTTCTGGGGAAGTTATCAACCTTTCAACAGTCAACGACCCCGTGTTTTCAAAAAAGATAATGGGAGACGGGTTCGCGGTTGAGCCAAAAGAAAATAAAATTTTTGCCCCAGTTTCTGCAAAAGTAACTTTGGTTCAAGGACATGCAATTGGTTTTAAACGTGCTGATGGCTTAGATGTACTTTTACATCTTGGAATTGATACAGTAGCTCTTAAAGGTCTTCCTTTTAAAATCAAGGTCAAAGTTGATGATATTGTCAATGGTGGTGATGAGCTTGGAAGCGTTGATTGGGCACAGATTGAAGCTGCAGGTTTAGATAAAACGACAATGGTTATCTTTACAAATACAAAAGATAAACTCTCTGAGTTCAATGTCAATTATGGACCAGCTACTTCTGGAAGTGAACTTGGTAAGGCAAGTGTTAAATAAAGAATAAAAATTTAAGGTTAATCCATTTATAAGGCAAAGGTGACGAGGGCTTTGTATATAAATTTTGTGACTATTAAACTCGTCAATTATTATTTTATATTATGAAATACTTCATAAATAATGAAGTAAAAGGAGAACTTATGGCAAATTATTCACAACTTGCGACAGAAATTATCGCAAATGTAGGTGGCGCTGAGAATGTCACAAAAGTTATTCACTGTATCACTCGTCTTCGTTTTACCTTGAAAGACAAAGATAAAGCAGATACGGCGGCGATTGAAGCTTTACCTGGTGTCGCTGGAGCTGTTTATAACTCAAACTTGAATCAATATCAAGTAGTTATTGGACAAGCTGTAGAAGATGTTTATGATGAGGTTGTTGAACAGCTTGGAGATTCAGTTGTTGATGAGGATGCAACGGCGCAAGCACTTGCTGCAACAGCACCGGCTAATGGTAAAAAACAAAATCCAATTGTTCATGCTTTCCAAGTGGTCATTGGGACAATTACAGGTTCGATGATTCCAATTATTGGTTTACTTGCGGCTGGTGGGATGATTAATGGATTATTAAGTATCTTTGTTAAAGGAAATCGTTTAATTGAAGTGATTGACCCTGCAAGTTCAACTTACGTCATTATCTCAACTCTAGCAATGACACCATTTTATTTCTTACCTGTTTTAGTAGGATTTTCAGCAGCAAAACAATTAGCACCTAAAGATACTGTTTTACAATTTATTGGTGCTGCTGTTGGTGGTTTCATGATTAATCCAGGGATTACTAACTTGGTAAATGCTCATGTTGGAACAAATGCGGCCGGTAAACATGTTGTTGTTGAAGCAGCTGCTCCTGTTGCAAATTTCCTTGGAGTCACTTTTAATACAAGTTATTTTGGAATTCCGGTTGCTTTGCCAAGTTATGCTTATACAATTTTCCCAATCATTGTGGCGGTAGCAATCGCTAAACCTTTGAATGCTTGGTTGAAAAAGGTTTTACCACTTGCCTTGCGTCCAATTTTCCAACCGATGATTACTTTCTTCATCACTGCTTCAATCGTTTTACTCTTGGTTGGTCCTGTTATTTCAACAATTTCATCTGGTTTGTCATTCGTTATTGACCATATCTTGTCATTAAACTTAGGGATTGCAAGTATTATTGTCGGTGGTTTGTATCAATGTTTGGTTATCTTTGGTTTGCACTGGTTGGTTGTACCACTTATTTCACAAGAGTTGGCAGCAACAGGAGCAAGCTCACTTAATATGATTGTTAGCTTCACAATGCTTGCGCAAGGAGTTGGTGCCTTGACTGTCTTCTTTAAATCTAAAAAAGCTGACCTTAAAGGACTTTCTGCTCCAGCTGCCATTTCGGCTTTTTGTGGAGTAACTGAACCTGCCATGTACGGAATTAACTTGAAATATGTTCGTGTCTTCATCATGTCTTCAATTGGTGCAGCAATTGGTGCTGGGATTGCCGGATTTGGTGGCTTACAAATGTTTGGATTTTCAGGGTCATTGATTGGTTTTCCTAACTTTATCTCTAATCCATTGACACACCATGCACCTGCGGGTAACTTAATGCTCTTCTGGATTGCCACTGCGGTATGTGCTGTTGCCACTTTCTTATTAGTTTGGTTCTTTGGTTACAAGGATACTGACGTCATGGGACAAGGAGTTGAACAAAAAAATGCATTTAAGGATGCTGTAAAATAATTAACAGAATTGTTTGGGAGCAGAGCGAATAAATTCTGCTTCCTTTAGTTTAATAAAGGGGGAGAAATGACTGATAAAGATTGGATGATCCAATATGACAAACAAGAAGTAGGGAAGCGTTCTTATGGGCAAGAATCTTTAATGTCATTGGGAAATGGTTATTTAGGACTTCGTGGGGCGCCTTTGTGGGCAACTTGTTCGGATAATCATTATCCGGGACTCTATGTCGCAGGGGTCTTTAATCACACAAGTACAGAGGTTGCAGGTCATGATGTCATCAATGAAGATATGGTCAATTGGCCAAATCCACAATTGATTAAGGTTTATATTGATAATGAATTGGTTGACTTTGAGGCAGCAATTGAGAAAAATTCTTCGATTGATTTCAAAAATGGATTGCAAATTGAGAGCTATAATGTCAGTTTAGCCAAGGGAAGTTTGACTTTAGTGACCACAAAATTTGTTGATCCCATTCATTTTCACGATTTTGGATTCGTTGGAGAAATCATCGCTGATTTTTCTGGAAAATTGCGAATAGAAACTTTTATTGATGGTTCGGTATTGAATCAAAATGTTGAACGTTATCGGGCTTTTGACAGCAAAGAATTTGAAGTGACTCAAATTGCTGATGGACTTTTGGTGGCAAAAACTAGAACAACGGACATAGAATTAGCAGTTGCGACTAAAACTTATTTAAATGGTCAGCCATTGAAAAAAGTAGAATCTGGAAATTCTGAAATTTTTAAAGAATCCATTGAAGTTGATTTACTAAAAAACCAAGAAGTTCAGTTTGAAAAATCGATTGTTATTGCTAGTTCTTATGAAACCAAAAACCCTGTTGAATTTGTGCTGACAGAACTGGCAGCAACTTCTGTCAGTAAAATTCAGGAAAATAATGCAAATTATTGGGAGAAAGTATGGCAGGATGGCGATATTGTCATCGAATCTGATCATGCGGATTTGCAAAGAATGGTGCGAATGAATATTTTCCATATTCGCCAAGCGGCACAACACGGTGCTAATCAGTTTTTAGATGCGTCCGTAGGTTCGCGTGGATTGACTGGTGAAGGTTATCGAGGACATATTTTCTGGGATGAAATTTTTGTTCTGCCTTATTATGCGGCGAATGAACCAGAAACAGCGCGTGATTTGCTTTTGTACCGAATCAATCGATTGACTGCTGCACAGGAAAATGCAAAGGTTGATGGAGAAATAGGGGCAATGTTTCCTTGGCAATCCGGCTTAATTGGGGATGAACAGGCACAATTTGTTCATTTGAATACAGTAAATAATGAATGGGAACCAGATAATAGTCGCCGTCAAAGACATGTCAGCTTAGCTATTGTTTACAATCTGTGGATTTACTTACAGCTGACAGATGATGAAAGTATTTTGACTGACGGTGGACTGGATTTGCTCATTGAAACCACGAAGTTTTGGTTAAATAAAGCCGAGCTGGGCGCTGATAGCCGCTATCATATCGCTGGTGTCATGGGTCCTGATGAATATCATGAGGCTTATCCAGGGCAAGAAGGTGGTATTTGCGATAATGCTTATACGAATTTGATGCTGACTTGGCAGTTAAATTGGCTGACAGAGCTGTCAGTGAAAGGTTTTGAAATTCCAGCAGATTTGCTTGAAGAGTCACAAAAAGTTCGGGAAAAGCTTTATTTAGATATTGATGAGAATGGTGTGATTGCCCAATATGCTAAGTATTTTGAGCTTAAAGAAGTTGATTTTGCAGCTTATGAAGCAAAATATGGCGATATTCATCGGATTGACCGTTTGATGAAGGCTGAGGGAATTTCACCTGACGAATATCAAGTGGCTAAACAAGCTGATACCTTGATGTTAATGTACAATTTGGGTCATGAACATGTGACCAAATTGGTCAAACAATTAGGTTATGAGCTACCCAAAAATTGGTTGAAAGTTAATCGTGATTATTATCTTGCACGAACTGTCCATGGTTCAACGACATCTCGTCCAGTTTTTGCTGGAATTGATGTCAAATTGGGTGATTTTGATGAAGCGCTTGACTTTTTAATCACTGCGATTGGAAGTGATTACTATGATATTCAAGGCGGAACCACGGCCGAAGGGGTTCACATTGGGGTTATGGGAGAAACACTTGAAGTGATTCAAAATGAATTTGCCGGTTTGACACTACGCGATGGATACTTTTCAATTGCTCCGCATTTACCAAAAAGTTGGACCAAATTGAAATTCAGTCAAATTTTCAAAGGTTGTCAAGTGCAAATTTTGATTGAAAAAGGTCAATTATTACTGACAGCTTCATCAGACTTGCTGATTAAAGTTTATGATGAGGAAGTTCAGTTAAAAGCAGGAGTACAAGCTAATTTTGATTTAAAATAAATAGTTTTGCTCTTAATAAAGTTTTGATACAAGGATTTACAATTATTTTTTGATAAAAAAATTACTGACAGAAATGAAAAAAATTCTGTCAGTAATTTTGGAAAGTCATTCTAAAAAATTCATTTTAAAATGACGAGAAAGAAGGTAAAAAGATGTTTAAAGCAGTATTGTTTGATTTAGATGGCGTAATTACAGATACCGCAGAGTATCATTATAGAGCATGGAAAGCTTTAGCTGAGGAAATTGGTATTAATGGTGTCGATCATCAGTTTAATGAGCAACTTAAAGGAGTTTCTCGTGAAGATTCTCTACAGAAAATTTTAGATTTGGCTGGAAAAAAAGTATCGGCAGAAGAATTTAAGGCACTAGCTCAAAGAAAAAATGATAACTATGTGACTATGATTCAAGATGTTTCCCCAGCTGATGTTTATCCTGGAATCTTACAATTACTCAAAGATTTGCGTTCTAATCATATCAAGATTGCTTTAGCTTCTGCCTCAAAAAATGGGCCATTTTTATTGGAACGGATGGCCTTGACTGAATATTTTGATGCGATTGCAGATCCAGCAGAAGTTGCGGCATCTAAACCAGCTCCAGATATTTTTATTGCGGCAGCTCATGCCGTTGGTGTAAAACCGACTGAATCAATTGGTTTAGAGGATTCTCAAGCTGGAATTCAAGCGATTAAAGATTCAGGGGCGCTACCAATTGGAGTTGGGCGACCAGAGGATTTGGGAAATGATATCGTCGTTGTAGCTGACACTTCTCATTATACTTTGGATTTTCTTAAAGAAGTTTGGTTAAAAGAAAAAGGATAGTTTCTATTTAAAACGACCAAAATTTTGTCAAAAAAATGCCCCAGTTGAGTGGGCATTTTAATTTTTTATTTGTCTTTCTAACCAATCTGAGGCCCAAGAGAACCAACGATGAACTGAATCAAGACAATAAGCATCAGAAGGAGCTGTTGTCCGATTCGCCAAGGAAATGCCATGTGGTCCTGCTTCAAAAAAATGAGCTTCAAATGGGACTTGGTGTTTGGACAGGCGGTCACAATATTTAAGACTGTTATAGATAGGAACACTTGCATCATCAGCGGTATGCCAGATGAAAGTAGGGGGTGTAGCCGAAGTCACTTTTTCTGAAATATTGTATTCTGAAATATTTTCAATTTCAAAGTTAAAATGTGATAAATCACTTGGCCAACCAAAAGTGAAGGAAGTAACAGGGTAACAAAGAATTACACCCTTTGGTCGATAAATTTGTTCAGAATTGCCATACCAAGCGGCTAAATGCCCTCCAGCTGAACAGCCAAGTAAAAAGACATGTTCGGGATTAATTTGCCATTGTTCATGATGTTGATTAATCAAAGCAAAAACCGCCTGAACTTCAGTAATATTTTGAGAGAGAAAATTATAATCAGTTCCTTTGTTCATCACTGTATAGTTGAGAATAAAAACTTGATAACCCTGTGCAAGAAAAGCAAGCGCAAGTGGGTCAGATTCTCTGTTGGAAATATGTTGATAGCCACCTCCGGGGCAAATAATGATGGCTGGAAAAGTATAATTTTCTTCTGGACGTGGATTTTGAAGTTGATAAAAATCAACCCAAGCAGTATCATTCAAAGAAAACGTTGATTTATTCATAGGTTTATTGTACCAAAAAAAATATGAAAGAAATATGAAACAGACTCGATGTTTATTTAATACATTCCTATATTTTAAGTTCGTTTAAGAAAAATATCATAGAATTTTAGTATGAAGAAAATTATTTATGGCATAGGACTAATCAGTCTGCTTAATGTTGGAACAATTGCTTATGGAGAAACAGCAACAGGGACATCAGCAAGTTCAGCAGAGACAACTGCTCAAAGTTCCACAGGAAATTCTACAAGTCAAAGCTCAAGCAATTCGGCAAGTAGTAGTTCACAAAATACAAGTTCTAGTGATGGGACAAATTCGACAAGTCAAAGTCAAACACAGACCAGTACAACTGCGCAAAATCAAACAGAAACTAATGGGCAAAATCAGAATCAAACTCCTCCAGTAGCCGAAAGTCGGGATAATTCAACAGATAAAAACTCTGGAAGTCAAAAAGAAACTAAAAATTCAACAACGATTATCAATGAAACCGTCAATAATAATGCTAAAGGAAATAATATTCTTTTAATGACGCTGACAAGTTTGTCGGCGTCAGTGACAATTATTGGGGGGATTATTGCTCTCGTTCGTCATTTGCGTGGTCAAGGGAAGAAAAAAAATTCTGTCAGTAAAACCAAAGCTCCTAAAAATGGGAGTGCTCTTTCAAGTTCCCTGACAGATTCATCAGTGAATTCAGATAAAACGCAAAATCATGAAAATCCACTGACAGAAACTCAACAAATAAATTTACAAGCGGATGAACTTTTGAAAAATCATAAAAAGCAGCAAAAAGAGTATCGTCGCAGAAGAAGATAAAAATCCGTTTAACGGTTTTTTATTTTGCTTAAATTTATGAGAGGAAATCAATAAACTACACTAATAAATTTATTGTGTACAAGCCTGCTGAAGCTCAGCGAAAAAATTATAGTCTTTGCTTTATCGGCTCCCAATCTGGGATGTGATATAATAAAATCATGAAATTTAACGAAGAAGAAATGTTACAATTTGCTCAAAAATTGGGAAGAAAATTAGAAGCACAAGATGTGATTGTTTTAACCGGTGAACTTGGAGCTGGGAAAACGACTTTTACCAAAGGATTGGCCTTAGGTTTAGATATTCATCAAATGGTTAAAAGTCCGACTTATACAATTGTAAGAACACTTGATGGTCGACTTCCCCTTCATCACATGGACGTTTATCGAATTGGTGATGATCCAGATAGTTTTGATTTGGATGATTATTTATTTGGTGATGGCGTTTCAGTTATTGAGTGGGGGGAAATGCTTGGAGTTGATTTGCCAGAAAATTATCTTGAAGTCATTTTTGATAAGTATTCTCCAGATTTAATCAATGGCCAAGAACGCGAGATTATCTTGAAAGCACATGGAAAAAGATATGAGGAGCTTATCAATAATTTATGACTACAGAATTAATTGTCAGAGAAGCAAGCGGATTAGATAGCCCAAAAGTAATTGACTTTCTTAACAAAGTTGGGGCCGAAAGTAATTTCTTGACCATTGATGAAGTAGGAATTCTGATGTCCGAAGCAGAAATGACAGAGTTTCTAAATCAACAAGCCGAAAAGGACAATAATGCCTATTTTATTGCTTTCGTTGGTGAGGAAATTGCTGGAGTTTTACACCTGACAGCAGATTATCATTATCGAGTTCGCCATATCGCAGAACTCTTTATCGCTGTGGCCCAAGATTTTCAAGGCTATGGGATTGGCTCGATTTTATTAGAAGATGCTCTTGACTGGATAAAAGAAGTTGGGATTATCAAACGGCTAGAATTAACTGTCCAAGCACGCAATCATAAAGCACGACATCTTTATGAAAAATTTGATTTTGCATTAGAAGCCACCAAAAAATGGGGTGCAAGAGATGAAAATGGTCAATTCATTGATATTTGCGACTATGTATTATTTTTTGACTAATGACTGACCTTTTTGTTAGTAAAACTAAATATAATTAAAGAAAAATTAAAATCTAATTTTTCTTTTTTTGTTGTGAAAAATCAGAATTTTGATATAATGCTAATATGAAGCTTTGGATAAAAACACTTCTCATGCTAGGAAGTATCATTTTAGTAACGGCAATTGCTGCGGGCGGATATACATTAACCGTCTTAAACAGTACAACAAAAGCCTTTAAAATGACTTACACGAATGCTGGGAATAAACAAACAGAACAAGTCATTCAGGCGACTAAACCTCTGACCATCCTACTTATGGGAGTTGATACAGGGGGTGAAGGTCGTGGGACTTCCGATTCTTGGAATGGGAATTCTGACTCACAGATTCTGATGACACTTAATCCTAAAACGCACACGACAACAATGGTTTCAATTGAACGTGATACAATGACTAATATTTTGGATGGTGACGGAAACATCGTCTCTAAACAAAAAATGAATGCAGCTTATCCCCTAGGTTATAACTCAGGGTCATCTTCTGATGGTTTGAAAAATGCTGTCAGTTATGCCATGAAGACAATTGGAGCTCAAACGGGTATTAATATTGATAGCTTTGCAACTGTAAATTTTGATGGTTTAGTCAATATGGTTGATAATGTAGGTGGGATTGATATTAACAATACTACGGGGCAAACCCTATACATCTCAGATACAGAGCCGCAATACACTGCGAAAGTTCCACCAGGAAAACAACACATTAATGGGGACCAAGCTTTAGTTTATACTCGGGACCGTCATCATTTGCCAAATGGAGACTACGGTCGGGCTGCTCATCAGCGCGAAGTTATCGCCGCTCTCATGAAAAAAGTCTTGGCTTTGGATAATATTACTCGCTATGAGCAATTTTTGAATGAAGCTTCAAAAGATTTTAGAACCAATATTCCAATTAATGCCTCAACGATTACTTCTTTATTAGGCTACAAAGATTGCTTTAATAAAGTAGTTTCTGTCCAATATGAAGGAATAGGCGAAATGGTTGATGGAACTTCCTATCAATTTATGCCGACAGATATCTACCTTGCGATGCAAAATATCATGAAGAAATCGCTTGATGAATCAACTGTAACGACTTTACCAAGTAGCTTGATTACTTATGAATCGGTATTTGGTTCAGGTACAGCACCATTTTACTATCTACCTTCAGCTACTGTGACTGAAAAAGGAAAGACAACAGAAACTTACGGAGTAGATACTCAAGGAAATCTTGTTTCTTTGAATTCTAAAAACTCAGGAAATTATGTTTCGACAAGTGGTGGTTCAGTTCAATCGGACTCAAGTTCTGGCTCCTCTAGCTCATCGAGTGATTCTACAGTAACATCAAGTTCTGATTCGACCTATCAGCAAAATGATACTTACAATGATGGCTATAATAATAGTAATAATACGACTACTTATGGTAATGGAACAGATGATACCACTGCTGGAGGATACGGCACAGGTCAATAATTGAAAAAAGTAAGAGAATATGATAAACTTGTTTCTGTCAGTGATTTATAACTTAATAAATTTACTGACAGAAATTAATTGGTCCGATAGCTCAGCTGGCTCGAAGTATATCTTCGAGGTTGTGAATAAAGAAAATTTAAATTTTCTTCCTCACTATCCAGTCGAGCTGTCTCTCTTACATTTGGTCCGATAGCTCAGCTGGATAGAGCATTCGCCTTCTAAGCGAACGGTCGAGGGTTCGAATCCCCCTCGGATCATGGTGCCAAACCTCGCCCCACCTTCGTAGTGGGGCATTTTTTTATGCCATTTTTTAAAATTGTCAAAGTCTATATTGAAAAAGGATAAACCACCATAAAAAAAGAAAATAAAGTCGCATGAAAAATTGTGCTATAATAGAAAAATGACAAGATACAAAGCCACAATAGCCTATGATGGAACCGATTTTGCGGGTTTTCAAAGCCAAACGAATCAACGCACAGTTCAAGAAGAAATTGAAAAAGTATTAAGCAAATTAAATTCTTTTGAGCCCGTTATTTTACAAGGCTCTGGCAGAACGGATTCAGGAGTTCATGCCTTTGGGCAAGTGATTCATTTTGACCTGAATGGCAAAGCGCGTGATTTGGAGCGCTTGCGTTTTGGGCTAGACACTCAGACACCAGCAGATATTGCGGTAAAAAAAGTAGAACTTGTCCCAGATGATTGGCACGCAAGATACCAAAAACATGAAAAAACCTATGAGTATTATTTGGAAAATTCAGTGACTCGTAGCCCTTTTCACAGACATTCTAAAGCTTATTTTCGTTATCCGCTTAATTTTGAACGGATGCAAGGAGCAATGGCAAAATTAGTTGGTCAACACGATTTTACAGGTTTTACTGCCTCTGGTTCATCAGTTGATGACAAGGTGCGAACCATTTATCAAGCAGAAATTATTCAACTTGATAAAGAAAATTTCAAATTTATATTTCGTGGAAATGGTTTTTTGTATAAACAAGTCCGAAATATGGTTGGAACCGTCATTAAAATCGGCAATGACCGAATGCCTGTCAGTCAAATTGATAAGATTTTGACCAGCAAAAATAGAAATTTTGCAGGACCAACAGCAGCGCCTGAGGGCTTATATCTTAAAGAAGTCAAATATGAACCAATAAATGAAATTTAAAAAATACTTTTAACAAAAATTACTGGAGAGAAAATGGTAGAGGAATTAGCACAAACAAAAAAAATTCTAACAATTGCAGGTTCAGATATTCTTTCTGGAGGTGGAATGCAAGCAGATTTAGCCACATTTGCGGCAAATGGCTTATATGGTTTTTGTGCTTTAACAAGTATTGTAACAGTCAAAGAAGACAAGTTTTTTGTTCACCCCGTAGATGAGGAAATTTTCCAAGAAGAACTTGAAAGTTTGACTGATATTGATTTTTCAGCTATAAAAATTGGCTTATTACCTAATAAAAAAATACTAGAGATGACGAAAAAGTGGCTGACAGCTCTGTCAGTAAAATCGCCAGTTCCTATTATCTTAGATCCGGTTATTGTTTTTAAAGAAAATGCAGACTATTCTGTCAGTGAAATGCGCGAACTATTCATCAGCCAATTATTTCCACTAGCAACAGTCATTACGCCAAATCTAAAAGAGGCAGAGATTCTAACGGGGCTGTCAGTAAAAACTGAGGCAGATATGAAAGCAGCAGCTAAACTTTTACATCGTTTTGGTGCCAAAAATGTAATCATAAAAGGCGGAAATCGATTTGATCAAAAACAAGCGATTGACTTTGCTTATGATGGGAAAGATTTTTATCAATTAGCAAGTCCGCTTTTAAAGAAAAACAATAATGGAGCTGGCTGTACATTTGCCTCTTCTATTGCAAGTCAGATGGCTGAGGAAAATTCTTTTAAAGATTCGGTCGAAAAAGCAAAAGACTTCGTCTATCAAGCTATTCAAAATGCTAATGAATTTGGTGTTTTTCAAAATAAAAAGTAAATTTCCAAAAGCAAACCAAACTTCTAGGGAAATTAGGAGATGAAACTCATGGACAACAAAAATATAAAAAAATTAACTTTACTTGCGATTTGGACAGCTATTACCTTTGTTCTTGGTCGCCTGTTTACTTTTCCAATCCCTGGCTCGGCAGGAAATATTTTAACCCTCTTGGATGTCGGAATTTATACAGCGGTCTTTCTTTTTGGCAAACGAGAGGCAGCAATAATTGGGGGCTTTGCAGCTTTTCTTCTTGATTTGACCGCGGGCTTTAGTAATTATATGTTTTTCAGCCTGATTATTCATGGAGGCCAAGGCTATCTAGCTGGCTTGACAAGATATAAATGGCTCAACTTTTTGCTTAGTCTTCTAGTTATGGTTGGAGGGTACTTTATTGTTGGTGGCTTAATGTATGGCTGGGGTTCGGCCATTGCTGGACTTTGGGTCAATATTGTCCAAGTTATTGTTGGCTTTGTTTTGGCTAAAGTCTTAAGCCCACTTATTGAAAGGACAGGTATTTTAAATGGATTTAGAAAAGCTTAAAGAAGAAACACAAATAATTATTGATGATGTTTTGAAACAAACAGAGATTAAATCAGGACAGGTTTTTGTGCTTGGACTCTCATCATCTGAAGTCAATGGTGGTCTGATTGGTCATGCAAGTTCAGCCGAAATAGGTCAGGTTATCGTTTCTGTTATTCACAAGACCCTATCTGACAAGGGAATTTATTTAGCCGTTCAAGCTTGTGAACATCTCAATCGAGCCTTGCTCATTGAAGAAGAATTAGCTGACAAAAAAGACTGGGAAATTGTTTCTGTTGTTCCTCAGCTTCATGCTGGAGGAAGTGGTCAAGTTGCAGCTTACCAACTTTTTAAATCTCCTGTCGAAGTAGAGCACATCGTTGCTCAAGCAGGTTTGGATATTGGGGATACAAGTATTGGTATGCATGTCAAACACGTGCAAATACCTGTACGTCCGATTTCAAAAGAACTAGGTGGCGCTCATGTTACGGCCCTCAAATCACGTCCTAAACTTATTGGTGGAGAACGTGCGAGGTATGAATAAATGAAAGAGATGCTAATCATGACCCCGGGTCCAACTGCTGTGGCTGAAAATGTTCGTCTAGCAAGAGCGAAAGTAACAACAAATCCAGATATTGATTTAGAATTTTATGATTTCTATAAAAGGACTTGCGATAAACTTGCTCAATTTTTAAAAACTAAAAATGACCTTAGAATTCTGGCGGGGGAAGGAATTTTAGGTTTGGAAGCAGCCTGTGCTTCATTGACTGAATCAGGCGACCGTGTACTTGTTCTTGATAATGGTATCTTTGGTCATGGATTCGCTGAATTTGTTGAACTATATGGTGGCCAAGCTCTATTGCTTCAAAGCTCAGGAAAAGAAGCCTTTGACATAGAAATTTTAGAAAAATTTTTAGAAAAAGACCATGATTTTAAATATGCTACAATTGTTCATTGTGATACGCCATCTGGTGTATTAAATGACCTTTCCAAGATTTGTCCCCTTCTCAAAAAATATGGAATTCTTACTGTTGTAGACTCCGTTGCCGCCATGGGAGGCGAAGATTTACAAGTAGATAATTGGCAAATTGATATTGCACTTGGAGGCTCACAGAAAGTTTTATCGGCTCCACCTGGATTAACGATTGTTTCTATCTCGCCTCTTGCTTACCAAGCAATGGAAAATAGACAAAGCCCTATTGCGAGTTTTTATTGTAATCTCCTGACTTTTAAAGATTATTATGAAAGAAAATGGTTTCCTTACACAATGCCAATTTCAGACATTTATGGATTAGACCAAGCCGTAGACAATATTCTTTTTGACCAAGAAATCTTGAAACGCCATGCGATGATTGGTAAAGCCACAAGAAAAGCGATAAAGAATTCCCCATTAGAACTTTATTTACAAAACGGCTATTCTAATACTGTCAGTGTTATAAAAGTACCAAATGGTCTGAATGACCAAGAACTTTTAAGAAAAATGCGCCAAGATTATCAAGTGATGATAACAGGTTCTTTTGACCGTTTAGCTGGTAAAGTTTTGCGCATTGGACATATGGGTGAAAATGCTAGAACTAGCAAAGTGGCTTATAGCCTCTATGCCCTTCAAAAAGTATTAGAAGAATCAGGTCTTAAATTTGAAACGAGCTTACAGGAAGATTTTTTGCAAGCACTTAAGTGAAAAAAGTAATGATAAAAAATGTAGAAGCTAAAATCTGGCAATTTCGTCATTAAAATCTACTGATTACAAAAAAATAAAAATAGAAATGCCCGATATTACTGGGCTTCATAAAAAATTAAAAACAGACTTTTGACAAAAAAGGAAAAATCAGATATAATTATTTTCGGGCACTGGTTTTTTATTATAAAAAATCAGTAACGGTAGGCTCCCCTCTGGGGAGCTGTTTTTGTTTTTCCCAGTTATTTCTGTTTTGTAAAAAGATAAGAGGAGATTTAGATGTCAACTAAGTATATTTTCGTCACTGGTGGTGGTACTTCGTCAATGGGTAAAGGGATCGTAGCGGCATCGCTCGGTCGTTTGCTTAAAAACCGTGGACTTAAAGTCACTGTCCAAAAATTTGACCCATACCTTAACATCGACCCAGGGACAATGAGTCCTTATCAACATGGTGAAGTCTTTGTTACTGATGATGGTGCTGAAACTGACCTTGACCTTGGTCACTATGAACGTTTCATTGACATCAATTTAAATAAATATTCAAACGTTACTTCCGGTAAAGTTTACAGTGAGATTCTTCGTAAAGAACGTAAAGGAGAATATCTCGGAGCAACTGTCCAAATGGTACCGCATGTGACTAACATGTTGAAAGAAAAAATCAAACGTGCAGCGACAACAACTGATGCTGATATTATTATCACTGAGGTTGGTGGGACTGTTGGTGATATGGAAAGCTTGCCATTTATTGAAGCTTTGCGCCAAATGAAAGCCGAAGTTGGTGCTGACAACGTCATGTACATTCACACTGTTCCAATTCTTCACTTGCGTGCTGCTGGAGAATTGAAAACTAAGATCGCACAAAATGCGACTAAGACACTTCGTGAATATGGTATCCAAGCCAACATGCTTGTCTTGCGCAGTGAAGTGCCAATCACGACAGAAATGCGTGATAAAATTGCAATGTTCTGTGACGTAGCACCTGAAGCAGTGATTCAATCACTTGATGTGGAACATCTTTATCAAATTCCATTGAACCTTCAAGCACAAAATATGGACCAAATCGTTTGTGACCATTTGAAACTTGATGCACCAAAAGCAGATATGGCAGAATGGTCAGCAATGGTTGACCATGTCATGAATCTTAAGAAAAAAGTGAAAATCGCTTTGGTTGGTAAATATGTAGAGTTGCCAGATGCTTATATTTCAGTGACTGAAGCTCTTAAACATGCAGGCTATGCATCTGATGCCGAAGTTGATATTAACTGGGTCAATGCCAACGATGTGACCGATAAGAATGTTGCTGAACTTGTTGGAGACGCAGCTGGAATTATCGTGCCTGGTGGCTTTGGTCAACGTGGAACAGAAGGTAAGATTGCAGCAATCAAATATGCGCGTGAAAATGACGTTCCAATGCTTGGAATTTGTCTTGGAATGCAATTGACAGCGGTAGAATTTGCTCGTAATGTTCTTGGACTTGAAGGAGCTCATTCATTTGAATTAGACCCTGAAACAAAATATCCAGTCATTGACATCATGCGCGACCAAGTTGATGTTGAAGACATGGGTGGAACATTACGTCTTGGACTTTACCCAGCAAAATTGAAAAATGGTTCACGCGCTAAAGCAGCCTACAATGATGCTGAAGTGGTTCAACGTCGTCACCGTCACCGTTATGAATTTAATAACAAATATCGTGAAGACTTTGAAAAAGCTGGTTTCGTATTCTCAGGAGTTTCACCAGACAACCGTTTGGTTGAAATCGTTGAACTTTCTGATAAAAAATTCTTCGTGGCATGTCAATATCACCCAGAATTACAATCACGTCCCAACCGTCCAGAAGAACTCTACACAGAATTTATTCGTGTAGCTGTTGAAAATAGTAAATAAGCTAAAACTTGTAAAACTCTCCTTAACTCAGGAGAGTTTTTTATTTTGTTTAAATAATCAGAATATTACAAATAAAACGTTGTCTTATAATTTTCTTTGTGGTACAATGAGCTTATAAAATCAAGAATGGCTCAACCATGGGGTTTGTAGGTATAAAAATTACAAATAATGATTTGCTATTTTTTATAAAAACTAAAAAAAGGAAAAACACATGAAAAAACTTCATTGGAAAATCAGCTTAGTTTTACTTACTATTTTTCTGCTTATCCCTTACGCAGGAGAGTTTAGCATCCTAAAAGTCAAAGCAGATGAAACAGGGCAGACGGAAATATCCAGTTCATCATCTGCCACGTCGGACGCTCAAAGTTCAGAAGTTAAAAATTTCGAGCAAAAGCAAGCTCCGACAGAACCGACACCACCGCCTTCATTCACGGGGACTTTGAGCGATATGATAGACCAAGTCTATCCGTCAATAGCCGCTGCTCCAAAACCCAGCCCAAAATCTTTTGTAAGTGATGATGGTGTCACAATCAACGGACAATTTTACTCTAACGCAGAATTTGATGCCCTTCTTGACAAAATGACGCTCGCACCCAATGCGCCAGATTTTACAGTGGACACAAATGGCCAGATACATTTTGACTATGATTTGCGTATTTTCCCCCTTGCTGCACCAATATTTGTTGCCGCACTTCCGATAATCGGAAAAGTTTTTGTGACAGGCGCCACGATTATCGTAGGCGGTCTTATGATAAATGAGAACAACAAGGAGTGGAACAAGGTTACCTCTCGGCTTAATGCGGCGCAAAGAGCAAAAGTTGAGGCTGAAAAAGCGAAAGCTAAGGCAAAGGCTAAGCCAAAAACTCCGACAAAGGCTCAACCACAGTATAAAGATAAAATAAAAGTTAAAGGAAAGCAAAAAGATGATATTCCTGAACGTTTTAGGGGTGAGAAGCCTCTTAAAGGAGAGTCGGGAAAGGATGCAGCAGAGAGGGTTTTGAAAAAATTTAAAGAATGGAACCCAAAAAACACAAAGGGACAATCATTATTTAGTCAATTGAAAAAATATTTTGATACTCATTTCAAATAAAAAGAGGTAGTAATCATGAAAGTGTATATGCTTAAACACAGCTATTCTTATGAAATTTTCGAAGGAATTATGACAGAAAATGGCAAATTTATCGGAACTTATCGCACAGAAGAAAAGGCGAAAGAGACTATTAAAAAATTGAAATTAGTTCAGGGGTTTAATCGTTTTCCAGAAAATTGTTTTCAAATCAGCACTTGTATTGTTGGAGAAGAGCATTGGACAAAAGGATTTATTCCTCAAAATGGACAAGAAATTGATAATAGTTTTATTAAAGTTGAAAAAGATACTCGTGAAATCGGGATTCCTGCAAAGCTTTATAGTCTTGAACACACTTATGAATATGAAATTGTTGAGGATATTAAATTAGATGAGACGAAGTTTATAGGGGTATACAAGACGGAACTTGAGGCGATTGCTGCTAAAGAAAAATTGTTAAAAGTTCAGGGCTTCAATCAATTTCCAGAAGACTCTTTCAATATTTCTGAAGAAGTGCTTGATGAAGATAACTGGACAGAGGGGTTTATTACTTGGGACGGAGAAACTCAAGAATGGATAGAATAAGAAAAAATGAATATAAAGGAATTTTATAAAACACATTATAGCCTTTGTCCAGATATTCCACTCAATAAAGTGGAAATAAATGAAGATATGATAGAGAGAATGGGTACAGTCAAGAATATAGTGACTATTCTATTTCAAAATTAATAAATGGACTGTCCTGAGTACTGGCTTTGAGAAATAAATTGATATTCATTTAATTTTTAATAAACCATAAAGCGCTTTAAAACGAAAGGAATCACATGAAAAAACTTCATTGGAAAATTATTCTGATAGCGTCAACGCTCTTTTTGATTGCCCCTTATGCTGGAGAATTTGGCAATCTAAAAGTCAAAGCAGATGAAACAGTGCAAACAGAGACATCAAGTTCGTCATCTGAACAAGCAAGTACAGTCAAATCAAGTCAATCGGCAAGCACAGAGCAAAGTCAAAGTTCAACAGAGTCAGCACCCGTTCCCTCACAAACGGCGCAATCTTCTTCCGCACAGGAACAGACCAAGACATCAACCACTTCACAACAGTCACGATCAGGCACCTTAAGTGGCATGATTGACCAGATGTTCCCGCCCCAACTCCCCGCTCCTACTAAGGCAAAGCCTAGTGCTACGATTGAATATGTTAATGGTGGTGTAAAATTTAATAACAAGTTTTATACCGAAGCAGAATTTGCTAAATATATTGAAAAAAACTTTGTCCCTAATCCGCAAGTTCAATTTCACGTGGACGCGTCAGGAAAGATTGTCATTGATTCTCAAACGAGAATAGCCTCGACTATGAATTGGCCAGATATTGGCGAAGCAGCGACCAAAGGAGCTACTGCGATTGGAAGTCTGGGAGGAGCGACTATTCTCGCTAGCGCTGGTGCTGCGCTTCTCATAGGTGGAGGCTTGACCGTAGGTTATGACCTGCTTTTTCCACACAAAGTAGGCGGAGATATTAAAGCCACACCGGCTATGATTGCTGCGATGGCACGGAAACAACAGGCCAATAAGACACCGGCCAAGCCCAAAGCATCACCAGCACCAGCGAAACCTCGTGTAAAAACACCGCCTAAGGCTGATGAAAGAGGTGGAACACAACGCATGGGACGCCAAAAAGGTAATGCCCCGAGAAGTAATACTGCACAAAATAAACAGGCCAGAGATGTGTCCAAGAAATATAATTTGAGCAAAAGTCAACAAGATAAATTTCACAAAGAAATATCCCATAAAGGATATGGCTATAAGGAGTTAGAAAAAATTGCCAGAGATATTAAAAATAAAAAGTAAAATTAAACATTTAATAGGTCAAGAAGTTGTAGAAAGTCGAGCTGGCGGCTCTGCAGGGTCAATTTTGTATGTAATTGTAGATGATAAATCTTATATTGCTATTTGGTGTGCTTGGCGAATTGAAAAGGACACTGAAGTAATTGTTACGTCTTCAGATACAACTGAAGTCCCCCATGGGTTGGTACAAAATAAAACACCAATTTTGAATGATAATAAAATATTAGATATAAAAATATCAGCACAATATGACTTGATAATTACTTTTGAGAATGATTATATTCTACGTGTTTTTTGTGATGTTGGGCATTCTAGAAATGATTACTACGAAAATTGGGAACTTGGTATTCCAAGTGAGAATTTGGTCATTGAAATTAATAATCATTATATGGAGTTAATAAGTTCTTATGATTCAGAAAGTGAATAACTATGAAAAATATTCAAGAAGTTGATTTTAAAAATGCTGATGATGAATCTTTGATTATCGGCCATATCTATTATCAGAGTTCGAAATGGTTGTTGTATAGTTTTATTACATCTGCTGGAATTTTTGATGGTTTTACTTTGCAACGCATTTTATCTGCGGATAAATTGAAAACCGTAAATTCGAGCGACTA
This sequence comes from Lactococcus cremoris subsp. cremoris KW2, assembly GCF_000468955.1. Classification (NCBI taxonomy): domain Bacteria; kingdom Bacillati; phylum Bacillota; class Bacilli; order Lactobacillales; family Streptococcaceae; genus Lactococcus; species Lactococcus cremoris. Next base: position 454,678 of record NC_022369.1, read on the forward strand.
TTTAAATACTATCAAAAAATATGCCAAAAATGCAAAGTTTCTCAATTTTTATGATCCATTTGGTCAAGAAAATTTACTGACAGATTTTGAATTGTCAAATTTGACAGACGAAAATATTTGTCAAAAGTTCTTGAGTTTTATCAAGGAAAAAGAAGTTTTTGCAAAGGTTTTGCTATTTGGCAATACAGTAAATGAAGAGCTGGATTTTGGAAATTATACCGAAGGTCAAATTTTAGAAATTACTGACGAAAGTTTTACTACTTGGGATATTGACACAGATATTGTCAAATTTGATGAAAAATATGATGGACAATATGAAGATATTTACATCATCAATATTGCAACGCCCACGCTCAATCAAATGCAAGCGGTCATGAAGCAAGAAAGTGAAGATAAATCTAATGACGGAAAATAAACTTTACAGATTAGACCTATCCTTTCTTGCTGACGAATTTTATGTGGGTTATATTCGTCAGGAATTTTTAAATTTTTATCTTGTAGAATTGATTGATGCTTGGGGACGTTTTGAGAGTTTAATACTTGTTAATAAAGAAAAAATAGAGCTTATGACAGCTGAAAATTCTTATTTGGATATTATGCAAGATTATATAGATATCAATCGCTCGGTCAATAATTATGATGCCTTTGAACTTACAAAAAAGTGGCAGAATTTTACATTAAATCTACTCAATCATCAACTTATTAGCTTTCTTGATGAAGATGATGAAAATCAGGAAGAAACGCTAGTGCTTGCAGAGCATTCACAAAATGATAAGCTTGATATTTTTCCAGTAAGTGATGATGTGCTAGGGTCAAGCTTTATTATTCAATCACTTGATGAAAAATCTTACTTAGATAGCGAACGATTTGTACAGCTTAACTATTTGACGGTTGATTCCCTTGAATTAGAGCTTTTACGGAGGAATATTGGAATGAAAATAATTGGCAATATAAATCTTGATATCCGCCCTTCCGTTAGACCGTTCATTAAAAAGGAAATTCTTAATTTTATAGAATGGTTCGAGAATACTTATGATGTTCCTGAAAAAGTGTTAATAATTACCACAGGCGCGAAGTATATCTATAATTTGGATGCTAAGAAAGTGTCAGCTACTTGTTTTATTCCCTATGATGAAAAAGAAATAACAACAATAAAGGTGTCCACTGGAGATTTTTATGAGTTATTAGCGAAGGGAGGAAAGGATGACGCTGTTTATTCTATAATTCACAGTATTTTACATGAGTTGCAACACTACTATCAAGGAGTGAATGACTGGCCACTTGATGAGAATGAGGCAGATGAGATTGGGACAGATTTGACTTATGAATATGTAGAAACACGAGGGTTCATCTTTGAGGAACATCAGAAATCAAGAAGTCAGAAATCACAAATTCCAAAATTTAAGAGATTTTTGTAACTTAGAAAAGGAAAAAAACGAAATATGAAAGGTGAAAAATTATGAAATACAAACTCTCTGGGACATTGACTCAAAAAATTTATATGAAATTTGTGATGAAAAAGATTTGGGTGGCATCTATCATGGTATTTGTTATTCTTGAAATCTATGCCATTTTTAGTCAGTCAATAGTTGGATTTGTCGTTGGAATTGTTGCGCCGCTTGTTTTTTACTGGGCCTATTATTGGTGGTTAGTTAGAGCTTATAAAAGCAATAAGGGAGCTCAAGGATTTCAAGATTTTGTAATAGATGAAGAATATATTCATCAAAAATCAAATATTAGCGAAGCGACTCTTGATAAAAGTTATATTTATAAAATTGGCTATCATAAGGACATCATAATCATCTATATAGCAAAAGATAATGGCTTCTTTTTACACCGAACTTGGCTGGAAGAGGGAAGTTTTAAAGAGCTTGCTGCTTTTATAAAAAAATATTATGAAAAGTAGCTGAAAAAGGAGAAAAAATGCGAAAAGTAGGATTAATTGGTTGCGGTCATGTTGGGGCAACAGTTGCTTTGGATATCGTTCAGGGGGGCTTCGCTGACGAGCTAGTAATTATTGACAAGGATAGAAAAAAAGCAGAGGCAGAGGTTTTAGACCTCCTAGATGCCCTTGCTTTGCTTCCATTCTATGTCAAAATATACGTGGGAGAATATGATGATTTAGCGACTGCCGATATTGTCTTATCTACATTGGGTCATATCGAACTAATTAAACCGGGCGGAGATAGATTCACTGAATTAAAAGCAAATATTCCAGAAATTAAAGAAGTTTCTGAGCAATTAAACAGGATTAATTTCAAAGGAATTTTGATTGCAACAACCAATCCGAACGATGTGATTGTTAATATTTATTCTCAATTATTAAATCTTCCTAAATCACAGATTATTGGAACGGGGACTTATCTGGACACGGCTCGTATGAAAGCTCAAGTAAGTCGAGCGTTGGAAATTGATGCCCGAAGTGTTGAAGGTTATGTTTTGGGGGAACATGGTAATTCACAATTTACGGCTTGGTCAACGGTCAGAGTTGGTGGTCAATCTTTTTTAGAGATTGCTAAAGAAAAAAATTTAAATTTAAAAGACTTAGAAGAAAAAGCCCGTCAAGGAGGATTTGCTGTATTTAACACAAAAGGATATACCAACGTAGCCATAGCCGCAGCAACGGTTTCCTTGATGAATCTGGTGCTTTCTGATGCAAAAAACGTTGTTATCTGCTCACATTATGACGAAAATTTTAGTTCATATATTTCGACACCTGCCTTGATTGGTAAAAATGGGATAGAAGCATTGATAAAACTTCCACTAACTTTAGAAGAAGAAGGCAAATTAAAAAATTCAGTGGTTGAAATTCAGGAAAAAATAAATTATTTTAGTTAAAAGTAAAAAGCCTGTTCAATCGAACAGACTTTTTTTAATCAGCATTAGCAGCATTAGCAATGCCTTCTTCTTCCTCATCATCAGTATTTTCTTCAATACTATCAAGAGTTTCTTCAAAACTATCAAAGGTTTCTTCAAAATCATCAAGTTGGTCTTCAACATCATCCAAACGTTCACGGATATCTTGGTTTTGTTGATAAACTTCGTTTAGAAGGATTTGAATATCCCCAAGCATTTCAGTTTGGATTTTTTGGATTTGCATATTTGAAGCTTGATCATCCATCATTAAGTGATCAAGTTTTTCATGTAAAGCAGCAACACCCTTTTCTGACTTAACATTAACTTGAAAGTCATTTTTGGCAGATAAGCGGTCATGGTGTGCGGCGCGGTTTTGGCTCATCATAATCAGTGGCGCCTGCATAGCAGCAGTGATTGAGAGGAAAAGATTGAGTAAAATGAAAGGATATTTATCCCATTCAACGCCAAAGAGGCCAGTCACATTGACAAACATCCAGACTACTAAAATACCGAGATAGGTGATAATAAAAGCCCACGAACCGACGAATTCGGTGACTTTGTCAGCCACTCGTTCACCAATAGTTTCTTGAGTTTGGAGCTGTTCTTCAACGTCGTGAATTTCAAAGTTTGCTTTAGTTAATTCTTCATTAAGCAAATCATTGACGGTGAAGTTTTTTTGAAGGTCAAGGTGAAACAATGTATCTAAGACCTCTAACCGAAATTTAACCTGATGTTCATTACAAATGAAGTCATGACTAGTCGCTTCAGGATAGTCACGCATAATGACGGTTTGAAGGCTAGGGTCAAGATTCTCAAGAAAGTCTCCTCCTGATCTACGGTGAATACGACCGTTAACGAGACAGACGACTTTGTTCTTATTAATTGGAGTTGGAGCCATTTTATAGCATGGTTCAAGCTTAAAAAATCAAATTTCTTATTTTGTGAAATGGATCAAGTCATTAGAATTAATATCAAAAAGATGGCGCAAGAAGAGCGCTAATCTAATCTTGGTCAATTTGACAGAATAAGTAATCATTATAATTGCGGGTTTGGGTCGACCTTTCAAAGCTTGAGCGCTCTCCTTTCTTTTAGGTTCTAAGGGACGGTTTAAATAACAATGTCCATATTAAATTATAAGGTATTTTAAGAAATTTGCAAGCCTCAAGAAACAAAATAAAAATCCCTATAGCAATAAGGATTTTTATTTTGAGTTTAGGCGTTTATACCGCACAAAACTGATAAATCATCAGTTGTTTAGTTTGCTTTGGCTTCTTTTTCCACAGCAACAGCTTGGAAAAGATATACAAAGAGACCAAAGATAAGCGAGATAATAGTTGTCCAAAGTTCAGGATCTGGAACACCAGCAAGGGCAGTAGCAACATAGCCTACAACCTGACCAAGAGCAAGCGACCAGAAAAGTGTGACAATAAGTTTCATAATTACGCTTCTTTCCATATTTTCTATCCGCCTATAGTATAGTACAAATCAAGTCAAATTTCAAATTTTATATCTAATTGAAGGACGATTTACTTGTTATTTTTTTACTATTGATATTTTCCACTATAGGGAATTTTTGGAGATTCTAGAAAATTATAGTCTTCAATTTGTTTGACATCTGTGAAGAAAGCTCTGTTTCTTTCAGTCAACATAATATTAGTTGCTAGACTTTCTTCAAAGCGAATGAGGTAGGTCGGTTTTTCTAAAGCAATAGCGTATCCTAATTCCCAAGCGGTACCCGAATCGGTATCTTGTTTATCAAAGTCAACGATAGCAACGATGATATCTGCTTTATTGACTTCTTTAACATCATTTTCCATTGTTGCTTTGGCCCATTCTGGGGTAAAAGCTTCAACTTCTTTTGGTAAAGATTCAGGATGTTGACATCTCATTGGGCTAAAAAAGTTTGCTACTGTTTTATTTTTTGAAAGTGCATTTTCTAATAGTTCAACTTTATTTATTTGTGTCTGACTGAAAAATGGGGCGGCAAGGTAAACATTAACTGGTTTATTAAACAACTTGTTCAAGTTTTAAATCTCCTAATAATTCGATTGTTTCTTCGGCAGAGTCAACGAGAGAAATGGCATCAATGACTTCTTTAGAAATCATACCTTCCTTAAGTTGCAAGCGCAGTAGGTCAAAAAGTGGTTGATAAAATTTTTGACCTACAAAAATAACAGGGCGCACGCGAGTTTGATTGATGGACATTTCAGTTAAAAGTTGAAAGCTTTCTTCTAATGTTCCAAATCCTCCAGCTAAAATAACAAAAGCTTCGCCTAAATCTATCAACTTGCGTTTACGCTCAGCCATGTCATTTGTTAAATAAAGTTTAGAGGCATTTTGACGAGGAGGTTCTAATGGGAGGACTCCAGCAGGATAGACAGCAATCACTTGCCCTTTATTTTGAATAACAGAATCTGAAACCATACCCATGCAACCTTCTTTTGAGCCCCCATAAACAAGGGTATGACCTGATTGTGCAAGTAATTTCCCTAATTTTTCACTGGTATCTTTATAAATTGGATTTTTTCCATCCCTTGATGATAAGAAAACAGTAACATTCATTAATTATTTTCTCCTTCAATTTCTTTTAGTTTTGCTTTGATTTGTTGCAGAACTTGGATTTTTGATTGCTCATTCTCTACAAAATCATATTTATCGCCATCAATTTGAATTTTGGGGCAAATATCGAAAGCTTCAAACCATGTATCATATCGGCTATTTAATTCTTTATAATAGTCGTATAAACTTGGGTCATATTCTAATTGTTCAAATTGTCGTCCTCTTTTTTTGATTCTTTCTAGCATTTTATCAAAGGAAACCTTGACATGAATAAGTAAATCAGGCCTCTTTTTAAAAGATAAGCTGTCGATTTCTTCTAACATATTTTTGAGTAAATCATCATAAACTTCAACCTCTGTTTCATCAGCACGTCCTAAATCGGCGTTCAAATGAAAAAGCAGACTATCTTCATAAATTGAGCGGTCTAATACATTATTATTATCAGATAAGGCTCTTTTGATTGAATCAAATCGCTTATTTAAAAAGTATATTTGCAATAAAAAGGCATATTTTTGAGGGTTTTCATAGAATAATGGCAAAACCTTATTATCGTCAACACTCTCATAAAAAGCCTGTGTTTTCAATTCCTCCGCCAACATCTCAGTTAAAGAGCTTTTTCCTGCTCCAATTGTTCCAGCTAATACTAGCACTGTCATTACACCTTTCCTATTCTATTTTTAGTTTTACTGTTTATTTAATTAAAAAATGAGTAATAAATAAACAAGGCTTGCTCATTATAGTGCAAAATAAAAATATCGTCAAATTGAATTTAAAAGTGCATCTAATCCCGATAATAAAGGCTTTTTTAAGGTCTCTTAAATTTTTTTATTACGATAATTGGTAGCTTGCAATATTTAAGGAATTGTAACATTTTTTGATTGGGAACAAGGCTAAAAAGCAGATTTTTTATTCTAAAATGTCAAAAATGTTGGACGTTTTCAGTTTTTAAATTATTTATAGGTATCTTTATGATTAAAATTAATAAAATGGATATGTTTTAAATAACAAAATATTTCAAAAAGTGAATTTAGAGAACCTTTAGAATTTGATTATATAAAAATAAAATTTCTAATTTAATTATATAATTTCTTATTTTTATTTGATTGTTGACTTTTTACTAGTAAAACTATATATTGAAAGTAAAGAATAAGTAATAATGGATTTTTATACACCAGAAATGATTGAATTTGATTTGGTGTTTCAAGTTTAGGAGAAACTATGAAAATTAAAAAAGAGCTTTTGCTTTTACTTTCTTTGACGATGATAGGAGTTGGAACTGTCCATGCTCAAGCTTCTACAAATGTCCCCCTTTACCGGATGTATAATTCAAATTCTGGTGAACATTTCTATACTGAAAATTTTTATGAAGCAACCTCCTTACATAATGTAGGATGGAATTACGAAGGGATTGAAAGTTATGAACCAGTTACTGGTGGGGCTCCTGTCTATCGTCTTTACAATCCAAACGCTGGTGTTCATTTTTATACTACAAGTGCTTATGAAAAGCAGAACTTGGTGAATCGTGGTTGGCGCTATGAGTTGATTGCTTTTGTTTCTGGTGGAAATATTCCAATATATAGGGCATACAATGCGCATAATAGTCAGCATAATTATACAACTAGTGCTGGAGAACAGAACAATTTAACTAGCCTAGGTTGGTCAAATGAAGGAATAGCCTTTTATGCAAATGCCTATGGAAATCCCAATGATAACACCATTTCTCGGCAACCAGTTTGGCATTCTAATTTTTTATATCAAAATGATCCACGCTGGGCAAATGTAAGGGTGGGTGATTCAACCATGGCACCAGAGGGCTGCGGCCCCACATCAATTGCCATGATTTTAAATGGATATGGTGCTAATTACAATCCTGTCCAGATTGCTCGAACAGCTAATCAAATCGGAAACTATAATAATCCTAATATTCCCGGAGATGGTATTGATGGACAGACTGTAGTGAAAACTTTGAATTACTACGGAATGCAGACGACCCAGATTACAACAAAAGAGCAATTAATTAATGAATTGAGATCAAACAAACCTGTTATCTATGGTATGGAGTGGCTTTATACTTATCCTAAGATTTCTCACTTTGTCGTTCTTTCAGGATACAACAATGGCTATACAACCGTACATGATCCATTGAATAGGATTACAGGTAGTAACTCAGTTGAGAGATTATGGGCACATCCCTCACAACTCTCTGACGATTGGAATGCAGGACGTCCAGCATGGTCAGTTCTTCCTAAGTAAATATTAAAAGGAGTAAATTTTGAAAAAAAACATTGTATTTTGGAGTGCGCTTGTGGCGCTTGTATTTTTGAGTCAAGGTAAAGCTTTGGCCAACGAGGTTTCAGGAGGGACAACAACTATTAATGGTGATAATGTTGTTTTAGAAGCACCAGTAAAAGCAGGTCAATCTGAAGCGAATGAAACACAAGCTCCTAAAGAAGAATTAGGTCAAAATGATTCAGTAAGTCTTCGGTCAAGAATGGCAGTTGCACCAGCGACTCAAGCACAAACCCTAGCAGTTTATAGAATGTACAATGCAAATTCTGGTGAGCATTTTTATACAAAAAATTCTTATGAACGGGATTCTTTAAAAAATATTGGTTGGAATTATGAAGGAGTGGGATGGCAAGCTCCAGAGAGTGGTTCACCAGTTTATCGACTTTATAATCCAAATAGTGGTGAGCACTTTTATACCTTGAGTGCCTATGAGCGTGATGATTTAAGAAAACATGGTTGGAATTATGAATCTATAAGTTTTAATTCGGCAGCTAATACAGGGATTCCAGTTTATCGTGTCTACAATCCTAATAGTGGTTGGCATCACTATACTTTAATTAGTTATGAAAGAGATTCGTTAGTAAAAGCTGGTTGGCGTAATGAAGGCGTGGCTTGGTACGCTGCTAATAATGGACAAACAAATAATGATAATTATCGTTTGTTGGGGGTTCGTAATTATGACCAATATGCTTTGGGAGCACCGAGTGGTTGTGAAGGAGCTGCTTTATTGCAAGCTCTGCAATATAAAGGAAAAATTACTAACTGGGGCTTAGTACAATTTTTAAATACAATTCCCAAATCAACAGATGGAAGCCCAAATAGTGGTTTCGTAGGTAGTCCATTTGTTGAAGCATCAAATGTATATTCAGCTATTTATCCGGGTCCTTTGTCAAATTGGGCCAAAAAATATGATACAAATGTTCAAAATATTTCAGGAACAAGCGTTGATGGATTAATCAATGAAGTTAAAAATGGGAACCCAGTAGTGGTTTGGGTAACGATTAATTTTCAACCGGTTCGTTGGGGTGCTTGGCCATTTGGCTCAGCAGTAAATAATAATCATGCAGTGACTTTGGATGGCTTTAATAAATCAAGCAATCAGGTTCATGTTTCTGATTCAATCAGTGGCTCTTATTGGTTAAATCGGGCAACTTTCGAAACAATTTATAATGCACGCAAATATGCTGTCGCTGTTCGATAGTGAGTTGAAATAAAGCAAGAATGAAGATTCTTGTTTTTTTCTTTTATTTAAACTTAGTCCAAGTTAAAGGTAAAATATAGTATAATAAAAGTAATATAAATTTGTAAGAAGTTATGATTGGTTCTAAGAGAAAGGAGGAAAATATGTTTGCACCCTTAAATACAAAAACAGAATACAGTTTTTTAGATAGTGTTGTTAAACTAGACGATTATTTGGAAGGGGCTCTACGTTTAGGCTATAAAACGGTCGGAATTTGTGATGTGGGAAACCTCCATGCAGCTTTTCGGTTTGTCAGAAAAGCTCAAATGCTTAATTTACAACCAGTTATTAGTATTGAATTAAATTTTGAATGGCGGGGTTTGCCAGTTTCTTTTTCTTTTATTGCTAAAAATACAGAAGGTTATAAAAACTTACTTCGGATTTCAACATTTCATAATTATGATCGACGTCAATTTTCTGATATTCAAAATCATTTGTCAGGAATCGCACTGGTTATTCCAGAAACTTATGGGACTTTAAGTGAGCTATCAGAGCTTGCAGCATTTGCCGACGAAGCCTATATTGGGATTGACCAGCAGACAGATAAAGGAACTAAATTTAATTTACCAACCCTTCCTTTTCCAGCAGTTCGTTATCTGAATTTTGCTGATAATGAAATTTTAGCTATTTTGCACGCGGTGCGTGATGGGCTTTCCTTTGACGAAAGTTTGACGGTCAGTTCAAATGAATTGCTCCAAAGGCCAGAAGCTTATGAATCTTATTTTCAGAAATATTTTCCGCAAGCACTGACAAATCTGTCAGTATTAACAGCAAAAATTGCTTATCAATTTGATGAAAAATTGGAACTTCCGAGATTTGATAAGAAAAGGGAAGCAGTTGAACATCTTCGAGAAGAAGCGATTTTAGGACTGTCTGCCCGACTTGAAGAAAAAAAATCACTGACAGAAATTTCGTCAGTAAGTCTGGCAAATGCTTTAGCTGAAGAATCAACGATGATTGATTTGTCAGTATATCAGGAGCGTTTAGAAAAAGAGTTGTCAGTCATTCACCAAATGGGATTTGATGATTATTTTTTGATTGTCGCGGATTTGTTGCGCTATGCGCGTGAACAAGACATTTATTGCGGAATGGGGCGTGGGTCGGCTGCTGGGTCTTTGGTTGCCTATGTTTTGGGAATCACTCAGGTTGACCCTGTCAAACATAATCTTTTCTTTGAACGTTTTTTGAATCCAGAACGAGTGGCCATGCCCGATATTGATATTGATATGCCTGATGACCGCCGTGCTGAGTTACTGGCCTATATGAAAAATCGTTATGGTTCAGACCATGTAGCACAAATTGTCACTTTTTCAACTTTAGGAAAAAGACAGGCGCTCAGAGATGTCGGTAAAGCTTTTGGAATGACCGAAGCTGAATTATCTAATTTGACTCGGATGCTTGTTCGCCGTTTTGGAACTCTGGCTGATGAATATGAAAATAATCAACGTTTTAAAGCCGAAGTATTGAAAAATGGAAAATTAAAACGAATTTATGAAGTCGCCAGACGAATTGAGGGAATGCCTCGCCAGACTTCAACACATGCTTCAGGTGTTGTTCTTTCTGAAGAATCTTTGGTGAATTATGTGTCATTAAAACCGTCAGAAGATTTAGCTTTGACTCAATATGAGGCACCAGATGTGGAAGCGATAGGACTTCTAAAAATTGACTTTCTTGGATTACGTAATTTAACTATCATTTCGAGATTACGTGATTTGGTGAAAAAACGTCAAAAAATTGATATTGACCCGTTAAAAATAGATTTAGAAGATGAAGCGACATTGGCACTTTTTAGAGCTGGAAATACGATGGGAATTTTTCAGTTTGAAAATCCGCAAATGCGACGTTTTCTAAGAAACCTTGCACCAAGCAAATTTGATGATATTGTTGATGCAACTTCAATTTTCCGTCCTGGTCCATCACAGTTTATTCCACAATTTGTTGCCAGACGCCATGGAAAAGAAATTGTACCAGTTGTCGACGATTCTATCAGTGAAATCTTAAAGCCGACTTATGGAATTATGATTTATCAGGAACAAATCATGCAAGTGGCTCAAGCTTTTGCCGAATTTTCTCTTGGAAAGGCTGACCTTCTTAGACGAGCAATCTCTAAGAAAAAAGGGTCCGAGTTGGAGAAGCTGCGCGAGGATTTCTTAATTTCTGCAGGAGAACTGGGTCATTCTAAAGAAAAAGCAGAAGAAATTTATGACCTGATTGAACGTTTTGCCAATTACGGCTTCAACCGTTCGCATGGCTTCGCTTATGGGGCGCTTGCTTTTCAAATCGCTTATTTTAAGGCACATTTCCCTGATGAATTTTATGAAATACAATTACGTGACCGTAAACGGGAAGTCATGATTTTAGATGCTTTGGACAATGGTTTTGAGATTGAAAAACCAAATATTAATCAGATGAAAATTGGTGATTTTGTAAAAAATAAAAAAATTCGATTAGGATTAGCTCATGTTCAAGGAATTTCCCGTGATTTGGCAAAATGGATTGTTGAAAATCAATCATATAAGAATTTGGCAGATTTTGTTGAGAAATTACCCAATAATTTTCATAAAAAAGAAAGTATTCTACCACTAATCCAAATTGGTGCTTTTGATTATGCTGATTCTAATCGAGGGAAATTGGCTTATAATTTGGCTGACCATGCTAACTTACTAAATTATTATAGTGATGATATTTTTATGGCAAGTTCTGGTGGCGGTTTTGCTTATCATGAAGCAGAGGATTATTCAGAAACAGAAAAATATGATTTTGAGAAAAATTTGTTAGGGATTGGTGTAACACCCCATCCTTTGCAAAGTTTGGCTCAGAGATTTTCAGGAAATTTCACGCCAATTGCTAATCTTGTCAAAAATCGTAGAATGACGATTTTGGTTGAGATTAATTATATTCGGACCCATCGAACAAAAACAGGGCAAACAATGGCATTTTTAACTGTGTCAGATAGTCGTGAGAATTTTGATGTTACTCTTTTTCCAGAGATTTATCGTCAATTTTCGAGTGAGCTTGAGCAAGGAAAATTCTACCTGATTAGTGGGAAAGTAACCGAACGTAATGATGAATTACAGCTTGTCGCTGACCGAATGAGTCGAGCTTTGGAAACTGATAAAAAACTTTGGTTAAATTTAAGAGATGAGAAATATAATCAAAAAATTTCGCAAATTTTACGTGAATTTCCGGGTTCTCATCAAGTGATTCTTCACTATTCAAATTTGAAAAAAACGATTCAAACAAAGATTTATGTGGAAGAGTCGGAGTTTTTGAAAAAACGATTGGAAGGATATGTTATTGGTATAGTTTATAAATAAAATGGTTCTATCAAGGGCCTTTTTATTTATAGTTGTTTAGAAATAGGAAAAGTGGTAATATTAAAAAAAATGAGCAAGAGGGATGTGATGAAAAAAGTAACAATTAAGGATGTTGCACTACAAACTGGTTTATCAGTGAGCACAATTTCTAGAGTATTTAACAATTATGGTGATATCAGTGATAAAACAATTAAAAAAGTTACTCTTGCGGCTAAGGAATTGGGCTATACTCCAAACAGTGCAGCAAAACAACTCTCAAGTAAGAAGAAAAAAATTATTGCTTTAATTTTGAATGAAATTAATGTTACCCCTGGAGTTGCTATGCCGTTGGAAGTCTTAGGTGGTGTGGTCGATAATTTGGATAAGACAGATTATGAATTTGTTTTTTATGCCACCAATTCTACTAAACAAAAGCAAAAAAGTTTGAAGCAATTTTGCAATGAACGTGATATTACGGGTTTAATTATACAGGGATTACGTATTTCTGACCCATATTATCAGGAACTGGCAACTTTTGATTTACCCACTGTTGCGATTGATTTAGATATTGAAAATGATAAGGTTGGAACGGTCTCAACTGATAATGTTAAGGCTGCCTTTGAAATGACTCGTTTGTTGATAAATTTAGGTCATAAGAACATTATTTTTATCAATGGAACTAAAATGGCCACCGTTGCACAAGCACGTGAGTCTGGCTATCTTGCGGCAACTGAGCATTCACAAATTTTTTATGCAAATTTTTCTGAAAATGAAGCTTATCAGTGGGCGATTGATTATGCTAAAAATAAAGGATTTAAAAAAGAGGATGCTATCTTTGCGGCTTCTGATATTATGGCAATTGGGATTATTAAGGCTTTTAGAACTCTAAAGTTAGTCAATAAAGTTGCAGTGGCTGGTTTTGACGACATTACACTTGCTAGTTATATCACACCTTCTTTAACGACAGTTCGACAAGATATTAGGAAAATCTCAGAGTATGCGGTGAGGGACCTAATTTGCCAAATCGAGACTGGAGAAGTCAAGCATCGTTTTATACCTTTTCAGATAATTGAGCGTGAAAGTACGAGTATGAGTTAATTTAAGAAACTCATATTTTCTTATTGACAAATGAAAGCGATTACTATATAATGTTTTTTGTAAACCTAAAACGTTTTAGCTGGAGGGAGAAAATGAGAGCATTAATGTTTCTACAACGCTTTTTAGCAACAATAATTGATTTAATCATTGTTTATTTACCAGTTTTACTTCTTGTTCAGCTTGTTTTTACCAATAAAGGAGCGAGTAGTATTGGAAATTTATTTGCAGCTATCGTCTTTGTCTTGTATAATTTAATTTCAGAAAATAGTTTTCAGGGAAAAACGATTGGAAAATATTTTGCTAAACTAAAAGTGAAGACGACATCAACAGACTTATTGGAAATGTGCCAGCGGGAATTAGCTAAGTTACTCTATTTTTTACCAATGGTTGGTTGGCTTTTTGTCTTTATTAGTGTGGTCATGTATTTTGTAAATGGTCAGTTTTTACATGATAGAATTGGAAGAAGTGAGGTAACTATCAGTGGTTAGTCAGGAGAATTTACCAGAACTTTTAAAAAATCCAATTTTGCCATTGGCTTCAATTTTTCTTTTAACAATCTTAGTTGCTTATTTACTTGCATGGTTTTATCGAAATGACTATGACCCGATGAAAATGATAAACGCTTATTTAATTTATAGCTTACCGCTTTTCTTGCTTGGACTTTTCATGCATGTGAGGATAATATTAATATTTGGAACATATATATTGGGAATGATTATTTTGATTTTTCGAAATCAGCATTACTTTGATCGTTAAAGTATATTTAAAAAATTTTAATGATTTACTAAAACGTTTTAGTTAAAGTTTAATAAAGAAGAAGGAGAAATAAATTTGAGTTTTATGTATTACAATGAAAAAAATCTTTGGCAGATTGAGCAAAAAGGATTTGACGAACGTTTTTTGGGAAAATCAGAGGCTATTATGGCTCTGGGCAATGGTTATTTTGGGAGTCGTTCCAGCGAGGAAGAAGCTTATATTGGCGAAACTCGAGATACTTTTGTGGCAGGAACTTTTAATTCCTTTGACGAAAATGAAGTCACAGAATTACCTAATCTTCCTGATATGTGGGGGATGGAATTTCTTATTAATGACCAACGATTTTCGCTGACACAAGGCCTTGTCAGCAATTATTCTAAACGCCTGAATCTGAAAAATGGCGAATTGTGCCGAGAATTTATTTGGGAATTAAAGGATATAAAGTTAAAATTCAAATTTCAAAAATTTATCTCAAAAGCCCGTCAGCACTTGCTGGTCAGTCATTTAGAACTTTCCAATCTTACTGACAGAGCCGTCAGTATAAAAATGCGTTCAGGCATTAATGGGCAGGTTTCAAACGAGGGAAGTCAGCATTTTACTGACGGAGAAAAAGGGCTGACAGACGGCAAATTTATCCAGATGATGCCAATGACGACAGGCTCAAAAATTCAATTTGTCCAAACGGTCGAGCATAAATTTGATGTAGAAGTATCAGAGCGACCAGAAACTGGACGGCGTGCTTTCTTTATGAATTACAATTTTGAACTTGCTGCTGACTGCTCGGTCACTATCGAAAAACGTGGCTCAGTTTATACGTCAATTGATAATGACCTTGCAAGTCATGATTTAAATAAAATACGTAAACAAGCAGTTCATGAATTACAGAACATAGAGAAGTTGACTTATCAAGAACTCCTCCTAGAGTCGCAACTTGCTTGGCAAAAAATCTGGGAAAAGCACCCGATAAAAATTGACTCCGAAAATTTCCGTGACCAATTGGCCATCAGATTTGCCAAATATCATTTGCATGCCATGGCACCAGCTCATGATGAGCGCATGAATATTGGCGCAAAAGGACTTTCTGGGGAGGGTTACAAGGGACATACATTTTGGGATACTGAAGTTTTCATGTTGCCTTATTTTAATTTTACACACCCAGAAATTGCTAAAAATCTTGTCACTTATCGTTATCTGGGGCTTGATGGTGCGCACAAAAAAGCGAAAAACAATGGCTATGAAGGCGCGCAATATCCGTGGGAAGCGGCGAATCCTTTTGACGGAGAAGTCACTCCTGTTTGGGGCGCAGCGGATATCGTGACTGGTCAGTCAACAAAAATCTGGTCAGGATTTATTGAGCAGCATATCACGTCAGACGTAGCTTTCGGCATCAAGCAATACATTGATGTCACGGGAGATGAAGCCTTTGAGGAGGAAAAGGCCTATGAAATTTTGATTGATACCGCAAAATTTTGGGTCAGCAGATTGGACTATATTCAGGAAACCGATTCTTATGAAATTTGCGATGTGATTGGCCCTGACGAATACAAAGAACACGTCAATAACAATGCTTATACCAATTATACTGCCCACTGGAATGTTGCCTTTGCCATAGATTTAATTCAGAAATTAAAAAGTCAAAAACCCGATATTTATGACAAATTAGACCAAAAATTCAATCTGAATTTACTGACGGAAATCCTGTCAGCAAAAGTGGATAAGATTTTTCTACCAAAAGCAACTGCTGACGGGGTTATTGCGCAAGATGATACTTATCTTAGTAAAAAAATATTAGATTTACAGAAATATCGTAATTCTGACGGCGTTGACAGTCTTTTCCACGATTATAATTTGGAGCAAGTCAATCAAATGCAAATCACAAAACAAGCTGATGTCTTACTTTTGATGTTACTTTTCGAAGGATTATTTGATAAAGAGCAAAAGTTGAAAAACTTTAATTATTATGAACCGAAAACAACACATGATAGTAGTTTGAGCCTTTCGACTCACGCCATTCTTTCGGCGGATTTGGGGAAATTAGAGCAATCTTATGATTTCTTTAACAAAGCTATAAATATTGACATGGGCGAATATATGAAGTCCTCAGATGCAGGCATTCACGCAGCAAGTCTTGGAGGAATTTGGCAAATGATTGTCTTTGGCTATGGGGGCTTGCGAATGGTAGAAAGTCAATTGCGCATTGAACCTCATTTACCAAAGGAATGGAAAGCGCTGGAATATGGTTTTGATTATCATGGAAAAGCCATTCATGTCGAGCTGACAAAAGATAAAATGACTCTGTCAAAAGAAAATGATGGTCATGAGATTAGCTTCATGAATAAGGGACAAAAGTATGTCTTGAAAAATCAGTTAACAATCAAAATGTGAGATAAAAATATAAATAATTTCACAACATAAAATTTCCACTAGGAGGAAAAATCATGAAAACTTGGAAAAAAGTTTCGCTCATCAGTCTGACAATGGTCGGCGCAATCGGCCTTGTTGCCTGCGGGAATTCGGCTTCTGGCTCGAAAAATACCCAAACTAAAACACTGACAGTCGGTTATTGGAAAGGCTCAGATACTGAAAATGCGACCTTTGACAAATTGGTCAAAAATTTTGAAAAAGCAAATAAAGTTGATGTAAAGCCTAAGGTCTATACGGATATCACGACTCAACTTCCGACTGATCTCTCTGGTGGGACGGCTCCTGATGTCTTTTACATCGACTCATCTTTCTATCCCTATTTACAAAAAGAAGGTGTCCTAAATGACCTGTCAAAAGTTGTCAATAAAGATGATTTTTATTCGTCAATTGCCAAAGCTTTTGAAACGAATGGAAAAATCTACGCTGCACCAAAAGATGTGTCAACTCTGGCAATCTATGTGAATAAAGACATCTTTGCCAAAGCAGGAATTGATATTAATTCCATTCCAAAATCATATGAAGATTTTATCAAATGGGCGCCAAGCGCTCAAGCCAAGATTGACGCGGCTTATGGCAAAGGCAAAGTTTATTTGATGAATGTCAATGCTGATTTGACCAGAAACTGGCAATTTATCACAGCTGACGGACAAAACCCTATCACTAAAGATGGAAAGGCAGATTTATCAAATCCAACCATTTTGAAAAATCTTGGAACAGCCGTTGATTTGTTTAATACAGGAGCAGTAGCAACCCCGCAACAAGTTGGGGTGGGTGATGAGGGAGCCGGTTTTGGCAATGGAAAATTTGCCATGGCGCTGACAGGAAATTGGAATTTCCAAGTTTTTAATAGTCAATACAAAAACCTCCATTATACAATCATTCCTAATTTGACTTATCAAGGTAAAAAAATGACCATGCAATACACGGTCGGTTGGGGCGAATACAAAGATACCAAAGCAAAAGCACTTGCTGACAAATGGATTCAATATGTCACAGGAAAAGAAGGAATGTCCACTTGGACAAACGGTGTTGGAACGCTTGCAACGCGTCCAGATGTTGCTGACAGCTCAACTTTCTTAAAAGCCAATCCCTTACTTCAAGTTCATCAAGATTCGATTAAATTTGCAACCCCTTGGCAAGATGGGACAAATCTGACAACCCTTGTTTCATCGTACGGAAACTTTATTCCAAATGTTTTCAAGAAAGGGGCAACCGCGGCTGATTTGAAAGCAGCAATGAAACAGGCAGACCAAGATGCCAATAGCAAAATATCAAAATAAAAGTCATTCTGTCAGTAAAATTTAAGTCCTGTCAGTAAATTCGCTGCATATAGAAAGCAAGATTTACTGACAGAAACGTGAAAT
Source organism: Lactococcus cremoris subsp. cremoris KW2 (assembly GCF_000468955.1). Classification (NCBI taxonomy): domain Bacteria; kingdom Bacillati; phylum Bacillota; class Bacilli; order Lactobacillales; family Streptococcaceae; genus Lactococcus; species Lactococcus cremoris. Next base: position 472,560 of record NC_022369.1, read on the forward strand.
TTACTGACGAAAGCTTTACAAAGACAAAAAGAAAGGATTTGCTCACATCATATGGAAAAACAAAAAACCAGCAAAAGAGCCAGAGGCGAGATGTTTCAAGCTTACGGATTTTTAGCCCCTGCCCTTCTTGTTATTCTCATATTCTTTGTGCTGTCAATTTTATTTGCGGTTTATTTGTCATTTAACAATGTCAATCTTATTGCGCACAATTATCAATGGAATAATTTTAAAAATTACACTAACCTTTTAGGGGATAAACAACTTTTTCGAGCTTTAGAAAATACAGGTTTCTTTGCTCTAGTTGTGGTGCCAGTTCAAACGATAATCGCTTTGGTCATCGCCTATATTTTGGCCAATAAAGGCATCAAAGGAAAAACCCTTTTTCGTTTAATTTATTTTTTACCAACATTGACAAGTTCAGCAGCTTTGACCTTAATTTTCATGTTTATTTTTAATCTAAATGGTCCAATCAATGGTCTCTTAGAAAGTCTTCATCTGATTAGCCAACCAATTAATTTTATAAATGACACCAATTGGACTTTAAAGGTAATCATGATAATGAATATTTGGTCAACAGTACCTTATTTTATGACCATTTATCTGGCTTCTTTGGTTGATTTACCTGATTCAATGTATGAAGCCGCTGAAATTGATGGAGCGAATGTTTTTGATAAATTACGTTATATCACCATTCCTTATTTGCGGCCAATTACTACTTTTGTTTTACTGACAGGGATTATTGGAACTTTTCAAATGTTTGACCAAGCTTATATTTTTTCGGGAGGAACAGGTGGACCTGCAAATAGCACACTGACCGTCAGTCTTTTAATCTTTCAATATGCTTTCGGTCAAAATAATCAAATGGGCTACGCAGCAGTCATCGCAATCATTTTGGCAATCATCATCTTTATTGTCGCCAGGATTGCTGAGAAATTAAACGGAGGAAATGGTTTTGAAAAGAACTAAAAAACAAAGTCTGCTTCGGACGCTGCTTTATATTATTTTGATTGCTTATGCTTTTATTACATTTTACCCTTTTATGTGGGCTTTAGCCGCATCTTTTAAACCATTATCTGAGATAACGAGTGGAAGTTTATCACTATTTTCAAAGCATTTTACGATAGAGCAATACCTCTATCTCTTTAGCCCAGCTTCTGGTTCAATGTTTACACAATGGTTGATTAATTCAGTGATTGTTTCAGTCATTGGAACGGCAATCAATATTTTTCTGAATACAATGGCCGGATACAGCCTTGCTAGATTAACATTTCCAGGGCGAAAGCAATTTTATTATGGAATCTTGGCCATGATGATGGTACCCGCGCAAGTCCTCTTGATTCCCAACTATTTGATCATTAAAAATTTAGGAATGTTAGATACTTTTTGGGCGCTGATTTTACCAGCCGCGATTAATATTGGAAATATCTTTATGATGAGACAATTTTTCCTAAGTTTTCCCAAAGATGTTGAAGAAGCAGCCAGAATTGATGGACTATCTCGCGTTGGAACTTTTTTCCGTATTGTCATGCCCCTTGCTAAACCTTCAATTGCAACGCAAGCAGTCTTTGTATTTATGGGATTTTGGAATAATTTTTTATCACCCATGCTCTATCTACATACTCCGAGCAAATTTACTCTGACTGTCGGCTTGCAAATGCTCCAATCAGCTGACCAAGGGGGACAAATGTGGAATCGTGTCATGGCAGCCTCAATCCTTACCATTATCCCTATTATCATTTTGTATATTATATTTAATCGTTATTTCTTACAAGGCGTTCGAATGGACGGAGAAAAATAAAAAAACCGCTTAGCAAACGGTTTTTTTATTTTATCCCACATAAAGATAAACAGAGAAGAACATGAGGATTGCAGCCAGTAAAACAAAGAGGTGCCAAACCACGTGAGCGAAAGGAAATTTAAAGTGATAGATAAGCGCTCCGACGGAATAAACCACGCCTCCTGCAACTAAAAGCCAGAAGCCAACTGGATGTAGGGCATTCCATAAAGGATAAATGACAATCAAAATCATCCAACCAAGAACGACATATAAAACGGTCGATAATTTAGGAGTTTTACCCCATTTTGGCAAGTAAATTGAAGTTAAGACAATCCCCAAAATAGAACAAATCCAAATCACTGCTAGCACAATCCAACCTAACCAATTATTTAAAGCAACTAAACAGTAAGGCGTATAGGTTCCAGCAATTAAAAAGAATATCCCGTTATGGTCAAAAACTCGAAAAACTTTGACCGCTTTAGTAAAATGTAAACTGTGTGCTAATGTGGAACACAGAAAAAGAATTACTAATGAGGCTCCATAGATTGTAAAAGCAACAACTTCAAGTGCAGACCCAGAAGCAGCACCTTTAATCACGAGAAGAACTAAGGCGGCAATTGCTAAGCCGGTTCCTGCTCCATGAGTTATCGCATTGAAAATCTCATTGAGAATCTGATAGGTTCTTGAACCTTGTGTTTCTTCCATTTGTTCTCTCCAATTTATTGATTTATTCAGCTTTTGAGCAATTTTATGATTTGTTTTGAAATCAAAAAAATAATATTTTCAACCTTTTTTGCTCTTTCCAACTGAAAATTTGTTATAATATATGATAGCACAAATTGTATAGAAAAGGAATTGAACGAACGACTCTCTCATATAGAGTGAGCGTAAGTTCAAATAGTAAATATGCCAATAAAAATTGTGACAGATTCATCCATTACGATTGAGCCAGAACTTGCTCGCGAACTTGACATTACTATTGTTCCGTTGTCAGTAACGATCGATGGAACAATGTATTCAGACGACGACTTGAAGTTTGAAGATTTCATGGTCAAGATGGCTGCATCAAAAAACTTGCCTAAAACAAGTCAGCCACCAGTTGGTGTTTTTGCCGAGGTTTATGAAAAAATTGCTGCTGAGGATGATGAGATTATCTCTATTCATTTAACAGAAGCATTGTCAGGAACAGTTGAAGCAGCACGCCAAGGGGGAATGCTTTCAGGACGTAATGTCACCGTCATTGATAGTGATTTTACTGACCAAGCTCAAAAATTCCAAGTGGTTGAAGCAGCGCGTCTCGCAAAAACTGGGGCAACCAAAGAAGAAATTCTAGAAAAAATTAAATATATTCGGGAAAATACTGAACTTTTCATCGGATTTTCAACTTTAGAAAATTTGGTTAAAGGTGGCCGCGTCAGTCGAATGACAGGACTTTTTGGAAGTCTTTTACAAGTTCGGGTGATTGGGACATTAAAAGACCGCGAATTGAACACACTTTTGCGTGGACGTGGAAGCAAAACTTTTTACAAATGGCTTGAAGAATTATCAGATACTATCAGTAGTTCTGGACGTAAAATTCGTGAAATTGGAATTTCTCATGCGCAAGGTTTGGAGTTTTCACAAAAAGCCAAAGATGTCTTACAAAAATTTGTTGAAAAACCTATTTCAATTTTGGACACCAATACAACAATTGCCACACATACAGGTCCTGGGGCTTGGGCAATTATGATTGATTACGAATGAAAAAACTAATTTGCAATTTTATTTTTTGAAAAACTAGGGAGGATTGCAAAGAATATGATGAAGAATTTTATACGTACATTTGCCGGCTTTTTGCTGGCAATTTTGCTAATTTTAGGCTTGTTTTTACTTGCTTTTCCAAAAGCTGGTGACCGATTTAGAACTGAGAAGAAAGTATCGGCTTTGTCAGTAAAACATGTGTCCTATGCTGCTTTGGGAGATTCACTGACAGAAGGAGTGGGGGATGCTACTGGACAAGGTGGCTTTGTTCCACTTTTTGCCAAAGAGATTGAAAATTCTACTGGCGGCTCTGTCAGTAGTCAAAATTTCGGAAAGGCTGGAGATACAAGTACTCAAATCTATAATCGCATGATGAAAAGTAAGAAAATTACTGACGGACTTAAAAAAGCCAATATCATCACGATTACAATTGGAGGCAACGATGTACTAAAAGTCATTCGAGATAATGTGACTAAATTATCTTCAATGACTGAAAAGGACTTTGTTAAGCCAGAAGAGCTTTATCAGGCAAGAGTTAAAAAGTTATTGGATAAAATTCGTGAAAATAATCCTCAAGCACAAATCTATGTCTTAGGAATTTATAATCCATTTTATCTTAACTTTCCAGACCTTACTGTCATGCAAAATGTGATAGATAGTTGGAATACCGCAACTGCTGGTGTTGTCAGTCAAGAAAAAAATACTTACTTTATTCCAATTAATAATTTACTTTATAAAGGCTCAGGAGATAAGCAGGCAGTTGAAGCGGATAGTTCAACGAGTGCGGTTGCTAATAACTTACTTTATACTGAAGACCATTTCCATCCAAATAATATCGGTTATCAAATTATGGCTGATGCAGTCTTTGCAAGCTATAAGGAGGTCAACCAGAAGTGACCAAAAGATTAAAGAAACAAGCAAAACCGGTTGTTTTTCTGGGTCTTGTTATTGGTTGTGCACTTATTGTGTCAGGAGTTCTTGGTCTGTCAGGACATTTAAATAATCAAGAAGCAATCAAAAGTAAAAAGAAAAATCAAGTTTCAGAAACAAAAACTAATTCAAGTAGTCAAAATAAAAGTGACCAAAAAATGCCAAAAATGACTTTAGAACAAAAAGTGGGTCAGTTATTTATGACGGGGATGCCTGCAAATAACTATGACCAAGCAACTTTTGATGCGATTGAAAAATATCAGGTTGGGAGTATCATTTTGACGGGCCGCTCTAATCTCAGTATTCCTGAAATGAAAGATATTACTGACAAGCTACAAGGCTTAGCACCTGCTAATCGACGTCTTTTGATTTCTTGTGATCAAGAGGGAGGAAATGTTCAGGTTCTTCAAGGGGCTGGTTTTTCAGAAATGCCTAATGGATTGACCCAAGGAAGTTGGGCGCCAGAAAAATTACAAGAAGAAGCTAAAAATTGGGGGAGTGAACTTTCAGCCGCTGGAATCAATTTTGATTTAGCCCCAGTTGCTGACCAGGTATTATCTGCTGATTTTGCACCACAAAATGCTCCGATTGGCTACTGGAGTCGTCAGTATGCTTATGACAAAGCTAATATTGTCAGTCATGCTGATGCTTTTTCTAAAGGAATGAAATCAGCTGGTGTTTTAACAACCGCTAAGCATTTTCCAGGGCTTGGAGCGGTGACAGGTAACACGGATATCAGTGCTGGTGTCAGAGATAGTCAAACAAATCCTAAAAGTGAATCCGTTCAGATTTTTAAAGAATTAATTTCTTCGGGAGTTCCATCAATTATGACGGCGACAGCAATTTATGATCAAATTGACCCTGAGCTTCCGGGAGCCTTCTCACCTAAAATGGTTGATGGCTTACTCCGAAATCAATTAGGCTTTGATGGTTTGGTAATTACTGACGATTTATCAAACGCTGTTCAAGTTCAAGCTTGGTCACCAGGCCAAAGAGCAGTATTGGCGCTGGTAGCGGGAAATGACCTTGTCCTAGCCAATGAGCCCACTCAAATTCCAGAAATGATTTCAGAAGTTTTGCAAAAAGCAAAATCTGATCAGGAATTTGCAGAAAAAATTAATCAAGCATCATCAAGGGTGATGAAAGTAAAAGAACAAATGAAACTTGTAGAATAGAGAAGCAAATGGAAAATAAAGAAAGTCAAACCAGAAAATCTAAAGCAAAGGATTCAAAGAAGCCAAAGAATGAAACCGAAGAAAAAGTTAAGAAAAGTGCAATTTGGAAATGGCTCTTTCTTGTGCTTTTAGCTCTTAATTTGGCTGGGATAGTATTTGTAGCAATCCGCGTCACGACACCCAGAGATCAGACTGTTTTGAACCAAAAATCAGTCAGCAACTCTGACCAAAAGGTCGCTCAAATCAGTAGTACCACTTCACAACTCAATGAATTAATCAACAGTTATTTAGAAACTTACCAAACGAAAGAAATGACTTATAAGTTCTATATTTCTAATCAGCAAGCAGTTCTTGAGGCTTCTTATAAACTGTTTGGGACTAAAATTCCCTTGTACATCTATTTTGAACCTTTGGCATTATCAGACGGCTCTATCAGTTTATCTGTTCAAAATATTTCTGCTGGAAGTTTGAGTTTGCCGACCTCAGAAGTCTTACAAATCGTTAAAGCATATGATTTGCCAGACTTTGTACAAGTCGAAAGCAAAAAAAATCAAATTGTCATTAATTTACCAAAAATTAAGCTTGCAAGTAATCTTTATATTAAAGTTAATCAAATTGATTTAGTTAAAGGAAATTTTATCTTTGATTTCATGAAAAAAGCCTGAAAAACGCCTTAAAATGGCATTTTGACTTGCAAACTGGGCTAAGATTTGCTAAAATGAAAAATGCCTATGTTTAAGGTAAAAAACAAATGGAGGACATTTCTAAAATGGCTAACAAACAAGATCTTATCGCTGAAGTTGCAGCAAAAACAGGATTGACTAAAAAAGACTCAGAAAAAGCAGTTAATGCTTTTGGTGAAGTTGTAACTGAATTCCTTGCAAAAGGTGAAAAAGTTCAATTGATCGGTTTTGGTACTTTCGAAACTCGCGAACGTGCAGCTCGTGAAGGACGTAACCCACAAACTGGTGAAGCAATCAAAATCGCAGCTACAGTTGTTCCTGCATTCAAAGCTGGTAAAGCATTGAAAGACGCAGTTAAATAATTAGTAGAATTTAACATCAAGTGCCACGTTCTTCGTGGTACTTTTTGTTTTGCTTAAAAATATAAAAGGGGCACAAAATAAAAAAATATATCTGAGATATATTTTTTGTCTATAGTTCCTTCGTAAAAAAGATTTCTGTCACTACTTCCCCTAGATTTTCCTCTTTGAAGATTCCTGTATCAGAAAAGCCCATTTTTTTGTAAAAATTAATAGCATTTTCATTAGTGCTTAGAACCCATAAACCTACTTTGGAATATTTTTCTGTTACAAGCTGCTCTAAAGCAAATTCAATCATTTTTCTTCCGATTTTATTTTTTTGATAGGCGTCAAGCAGATAAATTCCTTGAATTTCTCCCAAATTCTCTTGAAAAGAATTTTCTCGCAGACTACCCCAACCACAAAATCCAACCACTTTGTTATCGACAATGGCAACCACTGTGTTGGCACAATGATTATTTTTAAAAATAGTTATACTTGATTCAAGACTGCGTTTGTCTAGGAAACTTTTAGGTAATAAGCCATGATAAGTTTCTAACCAAGCCTTATAGTGAACAAAGGCGATTTCTTGAAAATCTTCTGGTAAGGCTTTGCGTAATAATACTTTCATCAGATGGTTCCTCATTTATTTTTTTAATATTATATCATTTATCACTAATAAAATAAAAAATTGATTATGGATGATGAACTTTTAAAGAAGAATAATGAAAAAGCCAAATAGTGATGTTTTATAGCCGATTTTTTTGTTATACTAATGATTATAAAAAATAAGGACTAGAAAGGAGAGGACGAATGTTATATAAAGCAAGTTATCAATCCCCCTTGGGAGAAATGAGTCTTCTAAGTGATGAGACCTATTTGTTAGGGCTATGGTTTAATGAACAAAAATATTTTGGTTCCGCATATGATTTAAACTTAGCCAAAAAAGCTGAAAGTTTACCAATTACTGAAGCAATTGAATGGTTAAATCAGTATTTTAGAGGAGAAAATCCGAATTCTCAAAAAATCAAATTAAAACCGGAAGTAACAGAATTTAGAAAAAGGGTTCTTAAAATACTCAGTGATATTCCTTATGGAACTTTAATCACTTATAAAGAAATTTCAAATCTTCTTCAAATCAATGATGAAAAGAAACGAAATATGTCGCAAGCTGTTGGGGGAGCAGTCGGTCATAATCCAATATCTATCATTATTCCTTGTCATCGAGTAGTGGGCAGTGATGGAAGTTTAACAGGTTATGCGGGTGGCTTAGATAAAAAAAGGGCGCTCTTGGCTCTCGAACAAAATAGTTTAATCAAATAAATAGGAGCTTTCATTTGAAAATAACTGATGAAATCTGGGAAGTTATTAAAGATAACGATAAAAAACTTGATAATAAACTGTGGTATGGAGTGGCAACAACCAAGATTTTTTGTCGGCCTTCTTGTGTATCCAGATTACCTAAAAGAGAAAATGTAAGTTTATTTGATTCTCCTAATCAGGCTCAAAATGAGGGCTATCGACCATGCAAAAGATGTCGACCTATGGATAGAATTGTTCCAAATGAAGTGTGGATTGAAGAAATTGATGCAATTTTGAATGAGCATTATGATGAAGCCTTAAGCCTTGAGAAACTTGGGTATAGGCTACATGGCTCTAGCTCCTATCTACGACATGTTTATAAAAAAATAAAAGGAATAACGCCACAGCAACAATTGATGACAATAAGACTAGAAGAAGCTAAAGCAAACTTGCTGACAAGTAATGATTCTATTTCAGAAATTGCCCAAAGAGTTGGGATGGCGAATACTCCTTATTTTATTAAAGTTTTTCGGCAACATTATGGAAGTTCTCCTAATCACTACCGAAAAAAATATAAAAAGTAAAGGATAAGTAAATGATAAACGAAAATTTTATGCTGACAGAAGAACAAGTAAAAAAATATTTAAAAAGAATCAAGATGTCATATCCCATAGAAGCTACATTAGAAAATCTGCATAAATTACAGTTAAATCATTTAAAATATATTCCTTATGAAAATTTAAGCATTTTGTATGGGGAGCCTATTTCACTAGATGGACAAGACTTGTATGAAAAAATTATTGTAAACGAACGAGGAGGATTCTGCTTTGAAACAAATGCTTTATATCAATGGTTACTTAAAGCAATAGGTTATCAAGTTACTTCTTACCATACTCGATTGATTGGTCTACCGCCAGAAGAACAATTGAAGCGTCATCGAATGATAAGAGTAGACTTTGCTGATGCTTCTTATATCACTGATGTGGGAATTAGAATCGCTCTGTCTCGAAAAGCCTTGCGTCTTGAAAAAAATAAGATTCAAACGGATGGTCATTCAGATTTTAGATATTTGTCAGGGGAAAATCAGGGCTGGAATATGCAATATAAGCGGAAAAATCATGATTGGGAAAATGTTTTTTCTTTTCACCAAGAAGCAGAGTATGAAAAAGATTTTATTATGCCAGCCTTTTATTGTGAGAAACATCCAGAGTCGCCCTTTAGGCAAGGACCACAAATGTCAATTTTTACTGACAAGGGGCAAATTACGATAGCTAATAAACTTTTGACAATCAGTAATGAGACAAAAATTATTGAGAGAAGGGAATTGTCTAGTGAAGAATTTGAAAAATATTGTAAAAAATATTTTCAGATAAACTTAAGTGATTTTCAACATATTTGAAAGATAATTAGAATTTATAAAAGGATAGGATAATAGCTTGTCCTTTTTTATTATCTAAATAATAAAAAATATTTTATCCCTAATTATTGTCAATTTATCCCAGAGTTTTGGGAAGTGATTTTAGTATATTAAGCTAAAATAGCAGTATGAAAATAAAAAATATAGAAAAATCCTATGGTAAAAATCAAGTGCTAAAAAATATTAGCTTTGAACTAAATCAAGGAGAAAAAGTTGCTTTGTTGGGCAATAATGGCGCTGGAAAATCAACATTGATGAATATCATTAATGGTAATCTTGAGGCTTCATCAGGACAAATTGATTATGGAACAATGAATCCGACATCAAATAATACGGGTTATATCATGCAAAATATGACCCTGCCTCCTGATGCTTTAGGAAATGAAGTTTTATCTCTATTTGCGCGTGATGAGAATGCTAAGAATTATGGGAGAAGATTAGTTAAAGAGTTCAGAATGGAATCATTTTTGAATCGAAGATTTTCTAATCTTTCTGGAGGACAGAAGCAAAAACTATTTTTGATTTCAGCTCTTCAAAATAATCCAGAATATTTTTTCTTAGATGAAATTACAACTGGGTTAGACAGTGAAAGTAGAGGAGAACTTTTTAAATTTTTATCATCAAATTTGAAAGTGAAGGAAGCCACTTTACTTTTAGTGACACATTATTTGGAGGAAGCTTTACAATTATGTGATCGTTTCATTATTCTTAAAGAGGGGCAAATTATTGCGGATTTGAAAAAATCAGATTTGATTCAGGAAGACTTTTCATATTTAGAGTGCTCAATGAATATTTCAGATTTTGAAGAATATAGGATTAAAGAATATCAATATAAAATCCCTAAAAAATTAGCCGCTGAAGCACTCGTTAGATTTAGTAAGGAAATTGTCTTATATCAAAAAGACTATCGAATTGATTTGGAGGAATTATTGTCATGAAATTTTTAAAATATTTTGCATTTGAATTGCGATTACGCTATCGAAATCCTTCGCAAATCTTCTTTGTCTTTATTTTTCCTTTGTTTTTAATGTTTGCTTTTTCCTCAAGTTTTGGAAAAAGCGTTCCCCACTATATTGAAAATAATATTGCTTCAATACTTTTATATAGTGTTCTGTCAGCAAGTTTAACCTCACTTTCTGTTCAAATAGCAGAATATCAATCTGGAAAGATTTATCAATTATTTATTCAGCGAGGCATAAAGAAAATATTTTATATAGCAGCACAAATCGCCAGCTTCATGATCATTATTTTTTGTTCAACAATCACTATTTTATTAGTCGCTCATTTTTCTTATCATTATGATTTTCCTAAGCTGAGTATTTTACTGGTTTTTTATCTTAAACTTTATTTATATTCACTGCCATTTTGCTTATTAGCTATCATTATTGGACTATCAGCCAAAAATACGGCGACAGCAAGTGCGATTGCAATGCCGATTATGTTTCTTTCATTCTTCTTTTCGGGAATGATGATTCCATTATCACAGCTTTCGGGAGGGATCCGGAAAATCGCTGATCATTTTTTTCTAACTCAGTTACTTTCAGATTTAAATCATACCTTAACTTCAACTTACACGGTTATTCCAAATTGGTCAGTCATCTTACTAAGTTTTGGAGTTCTTTGCCTTTTGAGCATCATTGTTTATAAGAAAAAGGCCTAATGATAGAAGCTGCTTTAGTTAAATAATTGTTTAAGTAAGCATTTCTTTATATAATAAAAAAGTGAAAATAAAAAAACAAATTGATCCTAATATAAAGGAATCAGAACTTGTGGTTATTGCACGAACAGAAGAGGAATTTTCACAAGTAGTCAAGCAATATCATTTGCAAGATTTGACTGCAAACGAAGAGGATAAACTCTATTTAGCAACAAATCAAGGTTTTGAGATTATTAAAATAAGAGAAATTCTATATATAAAATCAATAAAAAATTATCTCGAATTTTATACGGTAGGTGGAAAGATAAGAGTAAGGTCTCCTTTGTACTTTTATGAAAAAAAATTAGCCAAAGACTTTATTAAAATTTCAAGAAATACTTTGGTTAATTTTGAGCAAATTACACGCTTAGAAACGGATTTCGTGTATGGGGTGGTACTTTGGATTTCTGAGGATAAACTGCCTGTCAGCCGAAGATATTTGGCAAATATCAACCAAAAATTAAAAGAGGGAGCTAAAAAATGAAATATTTAATTTCTGCTTTTAAAGGAATCCTTATTGCTTTAGTCTGTGGACTTTTTCTCACCTTACTATATGGCGGAAAGATTGAGCTTGAGTCTATGGCTTTAATTCTTCTTTATGGCTTTATTCAAGGTTTCATTTCTAAAGTGATTGATGAGTTTATTAGTATCGCTTTAGTAGAGTTTATCAGTCAAGCCTTATGTAGTTATCTCTTAGCTTTTATTTACTTATTAGTGAATACTTGGTTGTTTGATAACTCTTGGCATAATCATATTTGGAGTTTTACTGTGACCTGGCTTCTTATTTTTATTTTGGTTTATATTTATTCGATGATTAGAAATCGGCAGATTGTCAAAAAATTTAATAAAGAGAGCTGAGTTTTCTTATAATATATGCTCTTGATATTTAGTCCTTATATTATTTTTCAACGCTCAGACATTTTTTGTGATAAAATAAGATTGATTTTTAAATATTAAGGATAAAAAATGATATATTTTGATAATTCTGCTACGACGGCAGTTAATCCAATGGTTTTACGAACTTATACAGATGTAGCAACAAAAATTATGGGAAACCCTTCAAGTTTACATGGCTTGGGAACGACGGCCACACGTTTGCTAGAGGCGTCCAGACGACAAATTGCTGAATTACTCGGTCTTGATTCACAAGAAATATTTTTTACAAGTGGGGGTACAGAGGGCGATAATTGGATTATTAAAGGTGTGGCTTTTGAAAAAAGACCTTATGGTAATCATATTATTGTTTCCAGCGTTGAACATCCTGCAGTAAAAAATGCGGCAGAATGGCTCAAGACTCAAGGATTTGAACTTGATTATGCGCCTGTTGATGCGGATGGTTTTGTTATTGTTTCCGAACTTGAAAAATTGATTAGAGATGAAACGATTTTAATATCAGTGATGGCAGTCAATAATGAAGTGGGAGCTATTCAACCGATTCAGGAGATTTCTGAACTATTAGCCGATAAGCCAACCATTTCTTTTCATGTGGACGCGGTGCAAGCGATTGGGAAAGTTCCTTTAGAAACTTGGCTGACGGACCGACTTGATTTTGCAACTTTATCGGCTCATAAATTTCATGGTCCTCGAGGAGTGGGGATTGTGGTCGCCAAAAAAGGGAAAAGATTAACTCCTCTTTTACATGGTGGCGGTCAAGAGCATAATTGGCGCTCAACCACAGAAAACTTGGCTGGAATTGCTGCGACTTCTAAGGCGCTTCGATTAGCTCTGGATGAAGACGACTTCAAAAGAAAAAAAGTGTTAGCAATGAAACAAGTTATTTTAGAAGAACTTGAAAAACATAAAAAAGTTCATGTTTTTAGTAAAATGACTGATTTCGCACCAAATATTTTAACTTTTGGTATTCGAGGGGTTCGTGGAGAAGTTGTTGTTCATGCTTTTGAACAGCATGATATCTATATTTCAACCACTTCGGCTTGTTCTTCAAAGAAAAATGCTGCCGCTGGAACCTTAGTTGCTATGAATGTTCCTTCAAAATTGGCAACAAGCGCAGTTAGAATCTCATTGGATTCTACAAATAATATGGCAGAAGTTGAACAATTTTTGACTGTTTTCCGTCAAATTTATCAAGAGTTGGAAAAAGTAAGTGGCTAAACCTTGGTGAGAAAAATTGGCTAGATTGTTTGTGGCTCTTTTAGAAATGAAAAAAGGTGATTTGAAATTAACTTCAAATCACCTTTTCTTATCTAAATCTTAAAATATTCTTATTAAGTTATCATTAAAATTCACGTGTTATAAATAGATATGAATAAAAGAACAAATAATGATAAAAAAAGTGGCTCCAAAAATATTGATAAAAAAGGACAACTAATTATTTTAACTTGCCTAGTCCTCCTATGTTTTCTTGTCGGCTATAAAATATATCATAGTCAAGATGTTCAGGCATCAACGATTAAACTGGTTAATAAATCAAATAAAACCTATGCTTATGCTGGGCAAAAAAAATTGACAGGTCTTCAAACAATTAATGGGAATAATTATTATTTTGATTCATCAACGGGTGTCATGAAGACAGGTTTGCAGACTGTGAATGGGGGAACCGTTTATTTCAGTCCGGCAAACGGTAAAATGGTCTATGGACTACATAAAATTGATGGATATTATTATTATTTCTCAAAGAAAACTGGAAAAGATGATGTGGTCAAAGCTTATGAAGCAGTAGCTAGTCAATTGACTACAAATAATAAGGTCATTGAAAAAACAATTTCTTCAGGAATGAAATTGGTTGGAAAGAGTCCTTATGTTTATGGTGGGGGACGAACTGATGAATCAGTAGCGAAAAATGAATTTGATTGCTCAAGTTTTATTGCTCAGATGTTTCGTTTGGGTGGTCAGTCTTTAGTTTATCAATTTGCGGCTTCAACTTCATTACTTGCCCAAACAGGAACAGCCGAAGAGTGGTCGGATAAAGCACGTGGTGATTTATTAATTACTGCTGACGATGCAAGTGAGGATGAGCAACATGCGGCTATTTATCTTGGTGGAGGCTTTATTTTGCATGATTCAACAAGCACTGATGGCGTGAGCATTAGTCGATTGAATCAAGTCATTAATAAAAAAGTCTTAGGAAATATGACTTGGGGGCAATTATTTGAGCCCGGCCATGTTCGTCATGAAGTTTAAAAGTTACTGACAGAATAAAAAATTTACTGACAAAAATCTGTCAGTAAATTTTTTTATTATTTAGTGATTTCAGCGTGACGTAAATCAAAAATCATGGCTGAGTTATAAGTAGAAATTCCTTTGAGTTTTGGATTCAGTAATAAAGACACAGATTCGGTAGCAAGTGGGTTGACGTTAGCTGACTCATAAAGTGCTCTCTCAGCGTCTTTATAATGAGCGTATCGTTTATCTGCTGACAGAACGTCTGGAGCTGTAGTGGCTGCATTATAAGCTTTATCAAAGTCTTTATTATCGACTAAGCCGTGATTCATTGAACTTCCTGACACAAAGTTCATCAAGAAATCAGAAGGTTCATTATAATCTGCCCCCCAGCTGGTTAATAAAATTTGGAAATTATTATTTTGGGCATCTTTTTGGCGTTGAGCAGATGAGACTAATTTTTCGTTGATGGTCAAACCTGGTAAGTCTTTTTCAAGATTTCCTTTGAGATAATCCACTGCCGCTTTAGCGAATGAATTATCATTAGCGCCTTCAAGTTCAAGTGTAATTGAGGTTTTTCCTAACTCTTTTAGACCTTCTTTAAAAAGTTCGGCAGCTTTTTTGGCATCGTAGGTATAAGGCTGAGCGGCATAAGTCGCGAAATCTTGACCATTTGGTGCTTGGTCTAACTTTTTAGGGGTCACAGTATTTGTAATTGAAAAGCTTGGCGCAGCAATCTCAAGCAAGTTTTTGCGATTTGTTGCCAAATTTAGAGCTTGACGGATTTTTAAATTAGAAAGTTCAGGAACTTTACCAGATTGATTGTATTCTAAAACATCAATTCTTGGTGAAGTCAAAGCTTTATAATCTTTGTTCTTTTTGTTTGCAGAAACTAATTCAGGAGTGGCAAGATTAGCAACATCAAGTTTTCCAGATTTGAAAAGATTAACAGCAGTGTTAGGATTATTTACGATTTGGTAAGTTGCACCAGAAAGCTTAACATTTTTGGCGTCATAGAATTGGTCATTTTTTACAATTGAGAAAGTTTCATTTGAACCAGTCCAATTATTTTTTCCTTTGACAAATTTGAAAGCTCCGTTATAGAGACTGGTGTCTGAACTTGTCCCATATTTATTTCCCATTTTCTTAACGAAAGCTTCATTGACGGGATAATAAGCTGGAAGTGTCAGTAATTTATTGAAGTAAGGAGTAGGTGTTGCTAAAGTGATGACTAATTTTGTATCAGATTCAGCTTTAATTCCAAGAGAATCAACTGTTTTTTTACCGGCCATTATTTCGCTGGCATTAGCAACTGGTGTCAAGGCATAAGCATATTGTGAACCAGTTTTGGGGTCAACGGTTCTTTGCCAGCCATAAACAAAATCAGCGGCCGTTAACTTAGCTCCGTTTGACCATTTTAACCCGTCTCGCAAAGTTACATTATAAGTTTTACCATCTTTTGAAACGTCAATTGATTTTGCCAAATCATTGACAACTTGCGCATCAGGATTCCAACGAACAAGTCCGGCATCAACATTGAGAAGAACATCAATGGAATTAACATCAGCTGCCATGCTGGTGTCAAGGGTTAAAATATTGCTTGCAAAGCTGTAATTTGCCTTTTGAGTCGGCTGTTCAGATTTGCTGCTAGAGTTTCCACAGGCTGTCAGTAATAGAGCAGCAGAAAGAGAAACTGCAGAGAAAGCAATAATTTTTGATTTATTCATGAAATTGTTTTTTCCTTATTAAAATTTTCCAAGAGCGAAGCGCTCCCAAAATAACTTTACCCTAAAATATAAAAATATAAAAATAACTTGTTTAGATTTTAGAAAAAAATACTGACAGAAAAATTTAGAAGAAACCAATCAGAATTTTTAGCTGATGGTTATTCTTAAGTTTCTGTCAGTAACTATTTATTTTATTTTTCAGAATCAAAATCGTAAAGAGCAGTTGACAAGTAACGTTCACCATTATCAGGAGCAATGGCTAACACTTTTTTACCTTTACCTAATTTTTTTGCTACTTCGAGAGCGGCATAAATGGCTGCACCAGAAGAAATTCCAACTAAAAATCCTTCTTTACCCCCGAGATGACGAGCAGTTAAAATAGCATCCTCTCCTTTGACACGAATGATCTCATCATAAGATTTGGTATCAAGATTTCCAGGAATGAAACCAGCAGAAATTCCTTGAATTTTATGAGGTCCAGCAGGTTCGCCCGAGAGAATAGCAGATTCATCAGCTTCTACAACATAAGTTTTAATATTTGGATTGACTTTTTTTAAGGCGTGAGAAACTCCTGTTATTGTTCCTCCAGTCCCTGCTCCTGCGACAAAAGCATCAAGTCCAGTTGGGCCAAAAGCGTCGATAATTTCGGCACCAGTTGTTTTTTCATGAACCTCAGGATTTGCAGGATTTTCAAATTGCATGGCTAGAAAATAGCCTTCTGTTTCTGAAAGTTCTTTTGCTTTGGCAATTGCAGCTTTCATCCCACCACTAGCAGGGGTTAAAACCAACTGAGCACCATAAGCTTGAATCAATTTACGACGTTCAAGTGAGAATGACTCTGGCATGACAATCACGACCTTGTAGCCAAGAGCGGAACCAACAAAGGCCAAGCCAATTCCAGTATTACCAGAAGTGGGTTCAACAATTGTTCCGCCAGCCTGTAAGCGGCCATCAGCTTCAGCGGCGCGAATCATAGAAAGAGCAATCCGATCCTTGACGGAACCGCCAGGGTTAAAAGCTTCAAGTTTAACATAAACATCAGCGCTATCGGCTGGGACATTCTGTAATTTAATGATAGGAGTATGTCCAATCAGTTCGGTAATATTTTCATAGATTTTTGTCATTTTTTTGGCTCCTTTATTTTCATTATAGCTCAAATAAAAAATTTTGCCTCCTAATATTATAATCATGGCTCTAAAAAAAATTTATGACAATGAAATTTTAAAAATAATAAAGAAAAGACTTTACAAATCGTCAGAAAATTTTTATACTAGTAAGTAACAATAAAAATACAATTGGCATATTTCAGTCAAAAAACTAGTTAATTAAGAGGGGAAACTCGATGAAACAGAAACATAAATTAGCGCTTGGAGCGTCAATTGTTGCTTTGGCAAGTCTAGGTGGAATCAAAGCTCAAGCAGCATCAGTTCAAGAAATCATCAATGCTGCAGTACCAGTAGCCAATGACTATGGGCTTTATCCATCAGTAATGATTGCCCAAGGAATTTTGGAATCTAGTGGTGGTCAAAGTGCTTTAGCAAGTAATTATAATAATATTTTTGGAGTAAAATACACTTCTGGAACACCAGTTTATTTACCAACGCAGGAATACTTAAATGGCGTAATGACAAATGTTGTTGAACCATTTCAATCTTATAGTTCAGTTTATGATGCTTGCGTTGCCCAAGCTCAAATGTTGCGTGGTTCTTCATATTATTCAGGTGCTTGGCGTGAAAATACTAGCTCTTACTTAGATGCAACTGCTTGGCTTGAAGGACGTTATGCGACTGACCCAACTTATGCTTCTAAATTGAACAGTGTGATTTCAGAACTTGGATTGAGTATTTATGACCAAGGGGGAGAGGTTTCTAGTGCGAGCGCTGTTACAACAAGCTCAGCAGCCACACCAAATTCAGTCGGAACTTATAAAGTACAAGAAGGGGACTCGTTGTCAGCGATCGCTGCACAATATGGAACAACAGTAGAGGCACTTGTATCAGCAAATAGTTTGGAGAGTGCTAACGATATTCATGTTGGGGAAGTCTTACAAGTTGCTGGAGCAAGTAGCACGACAACAAACACAAGTAATACCGCTTCAAGCACATCAGCTAATACATATACTATCAAATCAGGGGATAGCCTTTATTCAATTGCTGAGCAATATGGAATGAAAGTTTCATCATTGATGTCAGCTAATGGAATTTATGATGTTAACACAATGCTCCAAGTAGGACAAGTTTTACAAGTTAGTACAAACAGTTCAACAAATACAAGCACATCAGCATCATCTGGTAGTTACACAATTCAAAATGGTGACAGTATCTATTCTATTGCAACAGCCAATGGAATGACAGCTGACCAACTGGCCGCTCTCAATGGTTTTGGAATTAACGATATGATTCATCCAGGCCAAACCATTAAAATTTAAATAAAAAAGCACTGACAGAACTGTCAGTGTTTTTTTTTATTGGAAAAATGGATTATGAAGTTTTTCAGCGCCAATTGTCGTCTCTGGTCCATGACCAGGCAGCACACGAATATGATTATCGAGTCTAAAAAGTTGGTCACGAATTGATTCTAAAAGTTGTGCTTGATTCCCAGTTGGTAAATCCCAACGCCCAATAGCGTTTTTAAAGAGAGCATCTCCACTAAACAGGCAGGAGTCGCCTTCGCTTTCAAAGAGAAGACTTACTCCACCGATAGAATGCCCGGGAGTTTCTAAAACTCGAAATCTAAATCCATCTAAATTATAGTCCTGTCCAATTTTATAAAATTGCTCAGCATCCGGTCCAGTAATTGCCTTTCCCAGAAAAAATAGTGAGGCATTTAATTCAGGATTTTTCATCCATTCTTTTTCTGAGTGATGAAGATAGATTGGAGCGCTTGGGAAATATTTTTTTAAATCATTTAATCCCATGATATGATCAAAATGGGCATGAGTTAATAAAATTGCACAGACCGCTTTGTCAGTAAGTTTTAGATACTCAAGAAGTGCTGATGAATCACTTCCTGGGTCAATAATAAGGTATGAAGTAGAATTGCTCAGGACATAAGTATTTTCCTGAGCAATTTTATTAACAATTTTTTCAATTATCATTTAGCCACCATTAGCAGAAGATTGTGTAACGGTTTGACCAGAACTATCTGTTTTAACCAGAGCAGATCCTTGTTGAGCGACGCCCTCAGGCGCTGTCCAAGTTGCAACAGCAGACGGGTCAGGATTGAGTTGAGTCATCATTGATGAAAAGACTTTTGTGGCAATTTGAGTACTTGTACCATATATTGGAGTCATTCGATTTGAATAACCAGTCCAAACGGCCATTGAATACTGAGGAGTATAACCAACGAAGTTTTCATCAGGAGAAACCATTCCAGGAAGTGAGCCGTATTTTTCAGTAATTTGGTCCATTTCACTATCAGTATAATTAGAAGTCCCTGTTTTACCAGCTGCAGGCAAGCCCGGAACAGCAGCGTATGAACCGACAGATTCAGAAAGTGGTAATGTTAAAACACTTTGGAGAATATTAGTCATAATATAAGCTGTTGAAGCTTGCATTGCCCGTGAACGAACTGGTTTGTATTCAACTGTTCGCCCGTCGGGGAAAACAACTTTAGAAACATAGTAAGGTTTAGTGTAGATACCACCATTTGAGAAAGCAGCGTAAGCCGCAGCCATTTTCTCAGAACTTGCCCCACCATTTTTTGTATTAGTATTACTAGAGATAGCATTGGAGTATTGCAGCGGGTTCAAATTAATACCTAAACCATCCACAAATTTACTAGAATTATCTAAACCAACATTAATTAAAGTTTTAACAGCTGGAATATTTCTGGAAAGGGCCAATGCGCTCTTAACAGTCATTGAACCAAAATAGGTATTATCCCAGTTTTTCAAAGGCGTTCCGTTTGGATAAGTCGTTGGGGAGTCAGAAACATAATCATTCGTTGAAGTATAGATATTATTTTCAAAAGCGGGGCCATAGTCAACAATTGGTTTCATCGTTGAACCCCAATCTCGGTCTGTTTGAACCGCCTGATTGAAACCAAAAGTGACATCGGTTGGTTGATTACGTCCACCGATTTGTGCGATTACAGCGCCAGTTTTAACATCAGTGACCGTTGAAGCTACTTGCAGTGTATCATCTGGGTAGGTAATATAATTACCGCTATTAACAATATTATATAGATTTTGTTGTGCTGTAGTATCAAGGGTTGTATAAATTTTAACCCCTTCGTTTAAAATATCATTACCAGCTAAGGTCTTGGCTTGTGCTATAGCTTGTTTGAGGAAGTTATCAGCATAACTAGGAATCGTAACGCTTTGTTGCAAAGGTTGAAGACCATCATCAATTGGAGTAGCTAGCGCCGTTTTCTCTTCTTCAGCCGTAATTTTATTATAACGACGCATTGAGCGAATAACCATGTCACGGCGCCATTTGGCAGAAGTTGCATTCGTGTAAGGGTTATAAGTATTAGGAGCTTGAGGCATTCCAGCAAGAAGAGCCAGTTGAGCAATTGAAAGTTCTGTTAAATCTTTTCCGTAATAGGCTTGCGCAGCAGTTCCCATCCCGTAATACCCATTTGCCATATTTACCTTATTGACATAAGCAGTAAAAATTTGTTCTTTGGTCCATTTTTGGTCCAATTTTAGAGCCATCCAAGCTTCTTGAACTTTGACGCTCAAAGTCTGGTCCGATTCATCTGTTGAGAAAAAAGAAAGTTTAATCAACTGCATATCAAGGGTAGAACCCCCGTTTAAAGAACCACCTTTTAAGTTGTTGACGAAGGCACCGGCAATTCGTATCGGGTCAATTCCACGTGTGTTGAAAAAACGATGGTCTTCAATAGAAGTAACAGCATTAACCAGCATAACCGGAATATTGTCTGTTTTAACTAAATTTCTTTGCTCTGCCCCTAAAGTTGCAACAAGCTGTTCTTTTGAATCATAGACTTTAGGAGAAGGAGTAGATTCAAGCTTATCTAAATTGAGAGCGGGTGCATCCTTGGCGTAATAAACAAAAACAGCGCCACCGGCAGCTAGCCCCAAGATAATTAATGAAAAGAAGACAATCAAAAATAATTTAACGGCTGTCCACCATTTTGATTTAGCAGAACCGCGTTTTGCCCGTTTATTTTGTTTATTTTTCTTAGATTTAGTAGAAATTTTACTGTACCTCACAAAGTTTATTCACAATTTCTAGATATGGAATCCTAGGAATGTGGTTCGTTTCAATTTTATAGCCATTTTCGCGAATATAAGCGAGTGGGATTGACTTTAAACCGTTTTTTTCGTAATAAAACGTAATTAAATAGGAAGACGGGAGAAGATATGTCTCGTCTAGAGCCGCAAAATGTAACAATACAAAAGCAATCCCTCGCTGAGCGAGAACATTACTCATGTGAACAATTTGATGTTCATGGAAATTTTTTAAAGGAAAAACCGTTTTTTGGTGTGTTTCTTTTGCTTCAAAATCAACATAATGACCTTTATAGACTCCAGAATAGTCAGTCGTAGAGGCTTGTCTAAAATAAGCTTCTGTAATTTTTGCACGACTTCGTTGTGGATAGTCTACTTTAACAATCTGTATCGGTGTTGGTTTTTTATGAATAACGGCAAGACCGCGTGAGAGATAGTAATCATTTGTTGCATTGATTTCTGCTTCAAAATTCATCCCTCGCTTTCCGAAAGCAACAAGACTTTTAGATTTTGGAGCACCCTTTTTAGCTGCTGACAGCTCTGTCAGTGTTTTTTGTTTTTTAGGAACAGCGCTATAAGACTGCGACCTTCCATTAGGATAATTAACCATTCTGTCTTCTACCTTTATAAAATTCTCAGTTAGTTATATAATGTCTATTATAACATAAATTTTACAAGGGGAAAATATTTATGAATTCACTGCTCATCATGGGTTATACAAGTTTTGATCTAGGGATTTTCAATGAAAAAGACATTAAAGTATCAATTATAAAAAAAACAATCAGAAGAAAATTGATAAATTTCTTAGAAGAAGGACTGCGCTGGATCGTTTTTACAGGAAATTTGGGATTTGAATATTGGGCCTTAGAAGTCGCTAAAGAGCTGCAAACAGACTATGAATTTCAAATCGGAACAATCTTTCCTTTTGAGACTCACGGTCAAAATTGGAATGAGAATAACCAAATAAAATTAGCAAGCTTCAAACAAGTTGATTTCGTTAAGTATGCTTTTGAAGCTTACGAAAATCCAGGTCAATTTCGTCAGTATAATGAATTTTTACTTGAAAATACAGAAGGATCATTTGTTTTCTACGATGAAGAAAATGAGACAAAATTAAAATATATGGTCGAAAAAATGAAACAAAGTTCAAATTACGAAGTCTATTTACTTAATTTTGAAGATTTACAAGAGACTTTTGAAGAGATGAATGACTAATTTTGTAATTTTTATAAGAAAATAATTTATAAAAACCATGACGTTACTTTTTTTGCTATATTAATTTTGGTATAATACTTACCAGATGTAAATTAGATTTTGCCCAATAGGGAGAAAAATAAACTTACTGATAATTTTAAAAGGATGGGAAATAGGACTGTGATTGATTTATATTTATCGCCATCATGTACCAGCTGCCGTAAAGCGCGCGCTTGGTTGCAAAGCCACAAAGTTCCCTTTGTAGAGCACAATATTTTGACACAACCGATGACAACAAACGATTTGCGTCAAATTTTGACTAAGACAGAAAATGGAACAGAAGACATTATTTCAACACGGTCAAAAGTTTTTCAAAAGTTGGCTGTGGATGTTGACAATTTGACCATAAATGAGTTGTTAGATTTGGTGACTGAATTTCCAAATCTATTAAGACGCCCAATTATCACGGATTCAAAACACCTTCAGATTGGTTTTAACGAAGATGAGATTCGTGCATTTTTACCACGAGAATATCGTCGCGCAGAAATGTTAACTACAATAGATTAAAAAGTCGGCAAAGTTTACTGATGAAGAACTCAAAAAAGCAAAAATTAACCAGTGTCCAAGTTTATGAAATTAATTAAGTTAGTCTACTTACTAATTTGTTAAAGGGATAAACGGTATAAGGAAGATGGAAGAAAGGCTTTTTATGACAACTCCGTCAGTAAATTTTTCTGCATGCTTATAAGAAATAAATAAAAGAGACCGAGGCCTAGCCAGGAGGATCATGAAAGAAAATTATAATTACCCTCTTGATTTAAGTTGGAGTACTACTGAAATGACAGAAGTGCTCTCTTTTTTCAATCAAGTTGAGAAATTTTATGAAAGTAAAGTCGAAAAAGAGCTTTTTCTTGAGTCTTACACTGCTTTCAAAAAAGTTGTTCCTTCAAAAATGCAGGAAAAACAATTGGGAAGAGATTTTGAGCAGAGCAGTGGTTACTCACTTTATCGAGCGCTCAAGGAGGTAGAAGCTAGTGGGAAACGATTTGTCAGTGCTGACAAGGCTTGAATTAGCTAAAGATTGGGTAAGAGATGCTGGAAATTTCTTAAAAGAAAATATCAGCTCTCCTCTCGAAATTACCGAAAAGACACGTTATGATGACTTAGTGACCAATTTTGACAAAGAAGTTCAAGAACAATTAGTAAGCAATATTTTGCACCATTTTCCAGAGGATAAGATTTTAGCCGAAGAAGATGATGAAAAAATAAAGTTTGATCCAGAAATTCCTCATTTATGGATTCTAGATCCGATTGACGGAACGACAAACTTCATTGTTCAAAAAGATAATTTTGCCATTATGCTTGCTTATTATGAATTTGGTGTTGGAAAATTTGGCTTAATTCTTGATGTGATGAAAGATAAACTATACTGGTGTGATAGTCATAAAGCATTTTGCAATCAAAAGGAACTTGAAAGCAAAAAGATGTCTCTTGATAAGAGTTTACTCGGGGTGAACAGTTATATGTATCGCACTAATAGTGGCGGCTTATTAGATTTAAGTCATCAAACTTTAGGGGTTCGTATTATTGGAAGTGCAGGAATCAGTTACAGTCAACTTTTAGAAGGTAAAATTCTGGGATATTTTAGTAATCTTCAACCATGGGACTATGCTGCTGGAAGTATTATCGCTGAAAAAATTGGTTTTGTCACATTGACAACATCAGGGGAAAAACCAAGGTTTAACTGTAGAGAACAAGTGTTTACAGCTCCAGCATATTTGGTTTCAGAAATACAAAAATACATTAAAAGTTAAAACAAATGAAATGTTTCAGCAAAATAGAATGTTCTTTTATGATATAATTTAAAAATATAAATTAAAAATAGAGGAAAAATAGGAATTTAAATAAATGGATAAAATAATTGTAAAAGGTGGGCAAACAAAACTTCAAGGAGAAGTCGAAATTGAAGGAGCAAAAAATGCTGTTCTTCCACTTCTTGCCGCTACTTTACTTGCGAGTGAAGGCGAAGTTGTATTAACTAATGTCCCTATTTTAAGTGATGTTTTTATGATGAATAATTTAGTAGATCATCTAGGGACGAGCATTAGTTTTGACCAAGAAGCAAAGAAAATCATTGCTAAAGCCAATTCTGAAATAAAAACAACTGCCCCTTATGAGTATGTCAGCAAAATGCGAGCATCTATTGTTGTCATGGGACCGATTTTAGCTAGAAATGGCCAAGCGCGGGTTTCTATGCCAGGAGGATGTTCAATTGGTTCACGTCCAATCGATTTACATTTGCGTGGATTTGAGCAAATGGGAGCAACAATTACTCAAAATGCTGGTTATATTGAAGCTAAGGCTGATAAATTAAAAGGAGCTCACATATATCTTGATTTCCCTTCAGTAGGAGCCACGCAAAATCTAATTCTTGCGGCTACCTTGGCCGAAGGAGTAACAACACTCGAAAATGCGGCACGCGAACCAGAAATCGTTGACTTAGCCAATCTTTTGAACAAAATGGGTGCAAATGTCAAGGGCGCTGGGACTGATACAATCATAATCAAAGGTGTTGAAAAAATGCACGGTGCAAAACACTCTGTTGTTCAAGATCGAATTGAAGCCGGAACTTTCATGGTTGCAGCAGCAATGACCCAAGGTGATGTACTAATTAAAGATGCAATTGCTGAGCATAATCGTCCATTAATATCAAAACTGAGTGAAATGGGCGTTAATTTCACTCAAGAAGAAACAGGACTTAGAGTCGTAGGGCCTGAAAAACTCAAAGCTACTAGTGTTAAAACATTGCCACACCCAGGTTTTCCAACGGATATGCAATCTCAAATGACTGCCGCTCAAGCGATCGCGGCTGGAGAATCTGTAATGGTTGAAACAGTATTTGAAAATCGTTTCCAACATTTAGAAGAAATGCGTCGTATGGGATTGGAAGTAGATATTACTAGAAATACAGCCTTAATCCAAGGAAATTCAAATTTGCAAGGAGCCGCAGTAAAATCAACAGATTTAAGAGCGAGTGCAGCTTTGATTCTTTTAGGATTAGTGGCTAAAGGCCAAACAACTGTAAGAAGATTAAGTCACTTAGACCGCGGTTATTATAAATTCCATGAAAAATTAAAAGCACTTGGTGCTGATATTGTCCGAGTGAAAGATGAAGACGGAGAAGAATAATGTTCAAGAAGACCATAAAATTTTTAGGACTAAGATTATCAATTATCATTTTTGTTATCATTTTGTTAGTCCTTGCCATTGTTTTAGGGCTAATGGTTGGTTATGGTTTTCTAGGTGGAGGAAATCCTTCTAATATATTTAATCATGATTTATGGAATGAAGTTATGACCAAGCTAAGCCCTGGAAAATAAAAAGAAGCTCAATTTGAAAAAATTGGGCTTTTTTAATTAAAAAATAGTAATAATGAAAATAGAAATTCATATTTTATGAGCTGAAAAAGCAAGTAATGGTTGAAATATAGCGTATTTTATGCTATTCTTGAAAGGTATGAATTTCTGAGCTTAGGCTCAAAATAAGGAGAAAAAAATGACTGTAAGTTTTGAAAAAACTAGTGATACTAAGGGTACACTCTCATTTTCAATTGATCAAGAAACAATTAAAACTGGGCTTGACAAAGCCTTTAATAAAGTAAAAGCTAACATTAGCGTTCCTGGTTTCCGTAAAGGTAAAATCAGCCGTCAAATGTTCAATAAAATGTACGGTGAAGAAGCTCTTTTTGAAGAAGCTTTGAATGCTGTTCTTCCAACTGCTTACGATGCTGCAGTAAAAGAAGCTGCTATCGAACCAGTTGCTCAACCAAAAATTGACGTAGCAAAAATGGAAAAAGGTTCTGATTGGGAATTGACAGCAGAAGTTGTTGTTAAACCAACAATCACACTTGGTGACTACAAAGACCTTACAGTTGAAGTAGACGCAACTAAAGAAGTTACTGATGAAGAAGTGGAAACACGTTTAACAAACGCTCAAAACAACTTGGCAGAACTTGTAGTAAAAGAAACTGCTGCCGAAAATGGTGATACTGTTGTTATTGACTTTGTTGGTTCAGTTGACGGTGTTGAATTTGAAGGTGGAAAAGGTTCAAACCACAGTCTTGAACTTGGTTCAGGCCAATTCATTCCAGGATTTGAAGAACAACTTATTGGTACAAAAGCTGGTGAAACTGTAGAAGTTAAAGTAACCTTCCCAGAAAATTATCAAGCTGAAGACCTTGCAGGAAAAGAAGCTCTTTTTGTAACAACTGTCAATGAAGTAAAAGCAAAAGAATTGCCAGAACTTGATGATGAACTTGCAAAAGACATCGACGAAGAAGTTGAAACTTTAGAAGAACTTAAAGCTAAATTCCGTAAAGAACTTGAAGAATCAAAATCAGAAGCTTACGATGATGCAGTAGAAACTGCCGCAATTGAAGCTGCTGTTGCTAACGCTGAAATCAAAGAAATCCCAGAAGAAATGATTCATGAAGAAGTTCATCGTGCGATGAATGAATTCCTTGGAGGAATGCAACAACAAGGAATCTCTCCAGAAATGTACTTCCAAATTACAGGTACTTCTGAAGACGATCTCCATAAACAATATGAAGCAGATGCTGACAAACGCGTTCGTACTAACTTAGTAATCGAAGCAATTGCAGCTGCTGAAAGCTTTACAACTTCAGATGAAGAAGTAAAAGCTGAAATTGAAGATCTTGCTGGTCAATATAACATGCCTGTTGAACAAGTTGAAAAACTTCTTCCAGTTGACATGCTTAAACACGATATTGCTATGAAAAAAGCAGTAGAAGTTATTGCTACAACAGCTAAAGTAAAATAATTTTTATAATTAATGAGAATAAAGTACTGTCATTTGCAGTACTTTATTTTTTTGCCATTTTAAAAGTTTCAGATAAGATATTTTTCATAAAATTATCAGATGTTATTGAATAAACGAAATAAAAGAAGGGAAAAATAAAAAAACAACAACCAAAGAAGCGCGTAATATCAGGGTTTAAGAGACAATAAGAAAAAAAGATTGAAAAAGCCACATTAAATTCTTGACAGGGCGAGATAGGTTTGATAGAATATAATAGTTGTCGCGAGAGACGAGCGTTGAAGCGCGACAAGCTAGACCATTGAAAACTGAATAAAGAAGAATGACTCATGTGATGTAGCAATACATCAAAAATCTGTCAATCAATAATGAAAGACAAGCCAGTCACTTCGGTGACTTAAATACTTTATTTGAGAGTTTGATCCTGGCTCAGGACGAACGCTGGCGGCGTGCCTAATACATGCAAGTTGAGCGATGAAGATTGGTGCTTGCACCAATTTGAAGAGCAGCGAACGGGTGAGTAACGCGTGGGGAATCTGCCTTTGAGCGGGGGACAACATTTGGAAACGAATGCTAATACCGCATAACAACTTTAAACACAAGTTTTAAGTTTGAAAGATGCAATTGCATCACTCAAAGATGATCCCGCGTTGTATTAGCTAGTTGGTGAGGTAAAGGCTCACCAAGGCGATGATACATAGCCGACCTGAGAGGGTGATCGGCCACATTGGGACTGAGACACGGCCCAAACTCCTACGGGAGGCAGCAGTAGGGAATCTTCGGCAATGGACGAAAGTCTGACCGAGCAACGCCGCGTGAGTGAAGAAGGTTTTCGGATCGTAAAACTCTGTTGGTAGAGAAGAACGTTGGTGAGAGTGGAAAGCTCATCAAGTGACGGTAACTACCCAGAAAGGGACGGCTAACTACGTGCCAGCAGCCGCGGTAATACGTAGGTCCCGAGCGTTGTCCGGATTTATTGGGCGTAAAGCGAGCGCAGGTGGTTTATTAAGTCTGGTGTAAAAGGCAGTGGCTCAACCATTGTATGCATTGGAAACTGGTAGACTTGAGTGCAGGAGAGGAGAGTGGAATTCCATGTGTAGCGGTGAAATGCGTAGATATATGGAGGAACACCGGTGGCGAAAGCGGCTCTCTGGCCTGTAACTGACACTGAGGCTCGAAAGCGTGGGGAGCAAACAGGATTAGATACCCTGGTAGTCCACGCCGTAAACGATGAGTGCTAGATGTAGGGAGCTATAAGTTCTCTGTATCGCAGCTAACGCAATAAGCACTCCGCCTGGGGAGTACGACCGCAAGGTTGAAACTCAAAGGAATTGACGGGGGCCCGCACAAGCGGTGGAGCATGTGGTTTAATTCGAAGCAACGCGAAGAACCTTACCAGGTCTTGACATACTCGTGCTATTCCTAGAGATAGGAAGTTCCTTCGGGACACGGGATACAGGTGGTGCATGGTTGTCGTCAGCTCGTGTCGTGAGATGTTGGGTTAAGTCCCGCAACGAGCGCAACCCCTATTGTTAGTTGCCATCATTAAGTTGGGCACTCTAACGAGACTGCCGGTGATAAACCGGAGGAAGGTGGGGATGACGTCAAATCATCATGCCCCTTATGACCTGGGCTACACACGTGCTACAATGGATGGTACAACGAGTCGCGAGACAGTGATGTTTAGCTAATCTCTTAAAACCATTCTCAGTTCGGATTGTAGGCTGCAACTCGCCTACATGAAGTCGGAATCGCTAGTAATCGCGGATCAGCACGCCGCGGTGAATACGTTCCCGGGCCTTGTACACACCGCCCGTCACACCACGGGAGTTGGGAGTACCCGAAGTAGGTTGCCTAACCGCAAGGAGGGCGCTTCCTAAGGTAAGACCGATGACTGGGGTGAAGTCGTAACAAGGTAGCCGTATCGGAAGGTGCGGCTGGATCACCTCCTTTCTAAGGAATATATACAAAGACGTGAGCATTCAACTTTATTCAGTTTTGAGGGGTTTAGTCATAAACCTAAGCAAGAATCAAATTCTTGATTGTGGGGCCTTAGCTCAGCTGGGAGAGCGCCTGCTTTGCACGCAGGAGGTCAGCGGTTCGATCCCGCTAGGCTCCATTGTCAGACAAGACGTTAAAATCACTTGAACATTGAAAACTAAATAACAATATCTAATAACGATAAATAAACCAAAAGCTGTGAATTTTAAAGAATTTACAAACTTATACTTGAAAAACGATGATTATAAATCATCATGGCAAAGTTAATAAGGGCGCACGGTGGATGCCTTGGCACTAAGAGCCGATGAAGGACGTGACTAACGACGATATTCTAGGGGGAGCAGTAAGTACGCATTGATCCCTAGGTCTCCGAATGGGGAAACCCAGCTGCTACTAGCAGTTATTCATGAGTGAATACATAGCTCATGTAAAGGTAACGCAGAGAACTGAAACATCTAAGTACCTGCAGGAAGAGAAAGTAAAAACGATTTCGTAAGTAGCGGCGAGCGAACGCGAAGAAGGGCAAACCAAGAAGCTTGCTTCTTGGGGTTGTAGGACTGCAACGTGGACTTAAGCATTATAGTCGAATAACCTGGGAAGGTTAATCAAAGAGGGTAATAATCCCGTAGACGAAATAGCGCTTATACCTAGCAGTATCCTGAGTAGGGCTGGACACGCGAAATCCAGTTTGAATCCGGGAGGACCATCTCCCAACCCTAAATACTCCTTAGTGACCGATAGTGAACCAGTACCGTGAGGGAAAGGTGAAAAGAACCCCGAGAGGGGAGTGAAATAGCACCTGAAACCGTGTGCCTACAAGAAGTTCGAGCCCGTTAATGGGTGAGAGCGTGCCTTTTGTAGAATGAACCGGCGAGTTACGTTATGATGCGAGGTTAAGTTGAAGAGACGGAGCCGTAGGGAAACCGAGTCTGAATAGGGCGACTTAGTATCATGATGTAGACCCGAAACCTAGTGACCTATCCATGAGCAGGGTGAAGGTGTGGTAAGACGCACTGGAGGCCCGAACCAGGACACGTTGAAAAGTGTTTGGATGACTTGTGGATAGCGGAGAAATTCCAAACGAACTGGGAGATAGCTGGTTCTCTCCGAAATAGCTTTAGGGCTAGCGTCGAAATGTAAGTGTATTGGAGGTAGAGCACTGTTTGGGTGAGGGGTCCGTCTAGGATTACCAATCTCAGATAAACTCCGAATGCTAATACACATGTTCGGCAGTCAGACTGCGAGTGCTAAGATCCGTAGTCGAAAGGGAAACAGCCCAGACCAACAGCTAAGGTCCCAAAATATATGTTAAGTGGAAAAGGATGTGGGGTTGCACAGACAACTAGGATGTTAGCTCAGAAGCAGCTATCATTCAAAGAGTGCGTAATAGCTCACTAGTCGAGTGACCCTGCGCCGAAAATGTACCGGGGCTAAACATATTACCGAAGCTTTGGATTGATATTTTATCAATGGTAGGAGAGCGTTCTTAACCGCGATGAAGGTATACCGTGAGGAGTGCTGGAGCGTTAAGAAGTGAGAATGCCGGTATGAGTAGCGCAAGATAAGTGAGAATCTTATCCACCGTAAGACTAAGGTTTCCAGGGGAAGGCTCGTCCGCCCTGGGTTAGTCGGGACCTAAGGCGAGGCCGAAAGGCGTAGTCGATGGACAACTGGTTGATATTCCAGTACTAGATATGATCGTGATGGAGGGACGCAGTAGGCTAAGAGATGCCAGTTAATGGATTCTGGTCTAAGCAGTGAGGTGTGAGATGTGTCAAATGCATTTCTCTCTAACATTGAGCTGTGATGGGGAAGCAACTACGGTTGCGAACTCTCTGATGTCACACTGCCAAGAAAAGCTTCTAGCGTAAAGTCATATCTACCCGTACCGCAAACCGACACAGGTAGTCGAGGCGAGTAGCCTCAGGTGATCGAGAGAACTCTCGTTAAGGAACTCGGCAAAATAGCCCCGTAACTTCGGGAGAAGGGGTGCTGGTGTAAAAGCCAGCCGCAGTGAATAGGCCCAAGCAACTGTTTATCAAAAACACAGCTCTCTGCTAAACCGCAAGGTGATGTATAGGGGGTGACGCCTGCCCGGTGCTGGAAGGTTAAGAGGAGTGCTTAGACGTAAGTCGAAGGTATGAATTGAAGCCCCAGTAAACGGCGGCCGTAACTATAACGGTCCTAAGGTAGCGAAATTCCTTGTCGGGTAAGTTCCGACCCGCACGAAAGGCGTAATGATTTGGGCACTGTCTCAACGAGAGACTCGGTGAAATTTTAGTACCTGTGAAGATGCAGGTTACCCGCGACAGGACGGAAAGACCCCATGGAGCTTTACTGTAGTTTGATATTGAGTACCTGTAAGTCATGTACAGGATAGGTAGGAGCCATTGAAATAGGGACGCTAGTTTCTATTGAGGCGTTGTTGGGATACTACCCTTGACTTATGGTTACTCTAACCCGCTGGCATAATCGGCCAGGGAGACAGTGTCTGACGGACAGTTTGACTGGGGCGGTCGCCTCCTAAAGAGTAACGGAGGCGCTCAAAGGTTGGCTCAGATTGGTTGGAAATCAATCGTAGAGTGTAAAGGTAAAAGCCAGCTTGACTGCGAGAGCTACAACTCGAGCAGGTAGGAAACTAGGACTTAGTGATCCGGTGGTACCGCATGGAAGGGCCATCGCTCAACGGATAAAAGCTACCCTGGGGATAACAGGCTTATCTCCCCCAAGAGTTCACATCGACGGGGAGGTTTGGCACCTCGATGTCGGCTCGTCGCATCCTGGGGCTGTAGTCGGTCCCAAGGGTTGGGCTGTTCGCCCATTAAAGCGGCACGCGAGCTGGGTTCAGAACGTCGTGAGACAGTTCGGTCCCTATCCGTCGCGGGCGTAGGTAATTTGAGAGGATCTGTCCTTAGTACGAGAGGACCGGGATGGACTTACCGCTGGTGTACCAGTTGTTCCGCCAGGAGCACGGCTGGATAGCTATGTAGGGAAGGGATAAGCGCTGAAAGCATCTAAGTGCGAAGCCCACCTCAAGATGAGATTACCCATTCGTAAGAATTAAGAGCCCAGAGAGATGATCTGGTAGATAGGCTGGAAGTGGAAGAGTTGCGAGACTTGGAGCGGACCAGTACTAATCGCTCGAGGACTTTACCAAAAGAGTCAAATATAAAATGCTTATGGTTTAGAAGTTAGAAGAATTGTTATTTAGTTTTGAATGTTCAAAGTAACATTTAATGATTTGGTCATCATTGCGATGGAGATACACCTGTTCCCATGTCGAACACAGAAGTTAAGTCCATCTACGGCGGAAGTACTTGGGGGTTGCCCCCTGGGAGATATGCGAGTGGCCAAGTTTGGGAGTTTAGCTCAGCTGGGAGAGCATCTGCCTTACAAGCAGAGGGTCAGCGGTTCGATCCCGTTAACTCCCATTGGTTGTTTCAGCCATTAATTGAATAAAGGTTCTGTAGTGTAGCGGTTATCACGTCGCCCTGTCACGGCGAAGATCGCGGGTTCGATTCCCGTCAGAACCGTTAGTAGTAATACTAATGACTCGTTAGCTCAGTTGGTAGAGCATTTGACTTTTAATCAAAGGGTCGCTGGTTCGAGCCCAGCACGGGTCATAATTCCTAGCGGATGTGGCGGAATTGGCAGACGCACTAGATTTAGGATCTAGCGCTTAACGGCGTGGGGGTTCAAGTCCCTTCATCCGCATACTAGGTTATTAGCCGACTTAGCTCAGTTGGTAGAGCATCTGATTTGTAATCAGAGGGTCGCGTGTTCGAATCATGTAGTCGGCATTGTCGTAAGACACAAAGTTTAAGTGCGAACGTAGTTCAGGGGTAGAACACAACCTTGCCATGGTTGGGGTCGCGAGTTCGAATCTCGTCGTTCGCTTACTAGTATTATTACTAGTTATTTATAAAAAGTTATTTGCAGGCGTGGCTCAACTGGATAGAGTACCTGAC
This sequence comes from Lactococcus cremoris subsp. cremoris KW2, assembly GCF_000468955.1. Taxonomy (NCBI): domain Bacteria; kingdom Bacillati; phylum Bacillota; class Bacilli; order Lactobacillales; family Streptococcaceae; genus Lactococcus; species Lactococcus cremoris. The sequence goes on from NC_022369.1 coordinate 505,661, forward strand.
TACGAATCAGGCGGTTGTAGGTTCGAATCCTACCGCTTGCATATAACGGGAAGTAGCTCAGCTTGGTAGAGTACTTGGTTTGGGACCAAGGTGTCGCAGGTTCGAATCCTGTCTTCCCGATTGATGTTTTTACATCAATTTGACTTAGGTCAAACATGGCGGTGTAGCTCAGCTGGCTAGAGCGTTCGGTTCATACCCGAGAGGTCGGGGGTTCGATCCCCTTCGCCGCTATAATTATCAGCTGGATCTTTAGCTCAGTTGGTTAGAGCTATCGGCTCATAACCGATCGGTCGCTGGTTCGAATCCAGCAAGATCCATATCTTTGGCTCGGTAGCTCAGTTGGTAGAGCAATGGATTGAAGCTCCATGTGTCGGCGGTTCGATTCCGTCTCGCGCCATTCTTTGTTAGCGGATGTAGTTTAATGGTAGAACCCCAGCCTTCCAAGCTGGCTACGCGAGTTCGATTCTCGTCATCCGCTTAGTTTTCATTTGAAAACATTATATGGGAGTTTAGCTCAGTTGGTTAGAGCACTGTGTTGATAACGCAGGGGTCCCAGGTTCGAATCCTGGAATTCCCATAATGGATATGTAAGGTATCTATTCATTGTTAATAAGCCTATGGGGGGTTACTCAAGAGGCTGAAGAGGACGGTTTGCTAAATCGTTAGGTCGGGAAACCGGCGCGAGGGTTCGAATCCCTTACCCCCCTTTGTTCGACGTCTATTGCTAAATAGGCGTCTTTTAGACTTTAAAGCGATAGAAAATGATAAAAATTTGAAAGAATCGATTTTATTTTGTGAATGAATAATAAACCAGACTCTTTCCTAAGTGTTATACTTAAGTTGTGATTACTTATTTGAATGTTCATAGTCAAAATGAAAGGGGGAGTAGCGAATGGTTTCAGTAGATACTGAAGTTGTGAATGACTTAAAGTCAAAGGTTAATATTGCTGATTTGATTTCACAATATGTTGCCTTAAGTCGCACCGGTAAAAATTATATTGGCTTATGCCCTTTTCATGGCGAAAAAACTCCTTCTTTTAATGTAAATGCAGAAAAAGGATTTTATCATTGTTTTGGTTGTGGTAGGTCTGGAGATGCTATTGAGTTCTTAAAAGAATATAATCAAGTGGGCTTTATTGATGCTGTTAAAGAGTTGGCTAATTTCGCCGGGGTCACTCTTGATATTTCTAATGACAGAGAAGAAAAAAACAATCCTAATGCGCCACTCTATGAAATCAATAATCAGGCTGCTCGTTTATATAATATTTTGTTGATGTCAACAGAATTAGGGGAACGAGCCAGAGACTACCTAGCTGAACGTGGGATTACTGATGATGTAATCAAAAGATTTAATATTGGTTTGGCTCCTGAGGAAAATGATTTTATTTTTAAAAACTTATCAAATAAATTTGATGAAGAAGTTATGGCTAACTCAGGACTATTTCATTTTTCAAATAATAGGGTTTTTGATGCTTTTACGAATCGAATCATGTTTCCAATTACTAATGAATACGGTCAAACGATTGGTTTTTCTGGACGAAAATGGCAAGAGAATGATGATTCAAAAGCAAAATATATCAATACATCAGCAACGACAATTTTTGATAAATCTTATGAATTGTGGAATTTAGATAAAGCAAAACCAACTATTTCTAAGCGGCGTGAAGTTTATTTAATGGAAGGTTTCATGGATGTTATTGCGGCTCATAAAGCGGGAATAAATAATGTTGTTGCCTCAATGGGAACGGCTTTGACGGAGAAGCATGTTCGTCGCTTGAAACAAATTGCTAAAAAATTCGTATTAGTATATGATGGAGATTCTGCTGGACAAAATGCCATCTATAAGGCTCTTAATTTGGTCGGTGAATCTGATGTTCAGATTGTCAAGGTACCTGAAGGGTTAGACCCTGATGAGTATTCTAAAACATATGGTCTAACAGGTCTATCAGCATTGATGGAAACTGGGCGGATTCAGCCCATTGAGTTCTTGATTGATTTTCTAAGACCTGAAAATTTGGCTAATTTGCAGGTTCAGCTAGATTTTATTGAGCAGATTGCGCCAATGATTGCAAAGCTACAATCGATAACGGCTCAGGATGCTTATATAAGAAAATTAGTTGAGATTTTGCCTGATTTCGAGTATAATCAAGTGGAGCAGGCTGTAAATTTGCGCCGTGAAAATATGAATATTACTGACCATTCTGTCAGTGATTATGGGGCTTCAAATCTAGTTGAAAATTTTGCTGACGAGAGAGATTATTCTAATCTTGATTCGGCCATACCTATTGATTTTGAAGAAATCTTTTATGAAAATAATATTCAACCTCAAGTAGCTGATAGAAGAAATGAACCAGCTCAAGTTTTTCAACCAACGATTCAGGTTCCTAAATTGTCTCGTTCAGAAAGAGCTGAGGAGATGCTCCTTCATCGAATGATTTATCATTCATCTGTTTTGAAAAAATTTTCTCAGGATGAAAATTTTAGATTTGTCCATAAACGTTATCAGGATATATTTGAAAAGATATTACTTGAGGCAATGGTTTATGAGCAGATTGATGAATCCCATTTGGCAAGTGAGTTGTCAGAGGATCAGCGTAGTCTCTTTTATCAGATTATAAGTTTAGATTTACCAGAGACTGCATCAAGTCAGGAAATTAATGACTTGGTTTCCATTTTTTCAAATGAAATGGAACAAATAAAATTTGAAGAACTTCAGCAACAATTAGCAACTGCAGAAAAAGCAGGAAATAAAGAACGTATGTTAGAGTTAACCCTTCAGATTATTAATCAAAAGAAAAAATTATAATATTTTTTTACTGACAATTGGCTAGTCTATTTAATGACAGTTTTGTCAGTAGTTTTACCCAAAGAGGAGGATCGAATTGGCAGCAAATAAAAAAAGAATAAGTCAAATTTCGAAAGAAACAGGAGTTCAAAACCGTGTCTTGGTTGAGAAAGCCCAAGAAATTGGCTTACTTGTAAAATCACATTCAAGTTCAGTTGGACCTGGTGAGGAACGTCGTCTTCTTGAAGCATTAAATGTTAAACCTGTTGTTGTTGAAAAGATGGATAGTCCTAAAACTTTAGCGAGAGTTGAAATCAAAGAAAATGGTGATACTTTTAATGTAAAAGCTTATGAAAAAGCAGTTAAAGGCTATATTACCAAACGTAAACCTTTGGGTGAAGCGCTTGATGAAGAAATCATGGATGAGCTTTCTGTTAAATTTGGAATTGTGGATGATGCTCTTGAAGATTTGTTCAAACAAATTCAAGATGCGGGAATTTCAATTGTGGATAAAGATGGAAATCCAAGTCCTTTGGCTCTTGTAACTGATGAAATTGAAAAAGAAGAAGTTTCAGATACTGCAATGGATGAAATCGTTACGAATGTTCGTATTGATGATCCTGTTCGTATGTATCTTAAAGAAATTGGTCGTTATCCATTGATTTCTCTTGATGAAGAAACAAAACTTGCTGAAGCAATTATTGCTGGTGGTGAAGGGGCAGAATTTGCGAAACAAATGCTTGCCGAAGCCAACTTGCGTTTGGTTGTTTCAATTGCAAAACGTTATTCTGGACGTGGAATGCAATTTTTGGATTTGATTCAAGAAGGAAATATGGGCTTGATGAAAGCTGTGGATAAGTTTGACCACACGAAAGGATTCAAGTTCTCTACCTATGCAACTTGGTGGATTCGCCAAGCGATTACACGTGCAATTGCTGACCAAGCCCGCACGATTCGTATTCCAGTGCATATGGTTGAAACAATCAATAAATTGATTCGTGTTCAACGTAATCTTTTGCAAGAACTCGGACGCGACCCTTCACCTGAAGAAATTGGTAAAGAGTTGCACATGGCGCCAGATAAGGTTCGTGAAGTTCTGAAAATTGCTCAAGAACCAGTATCACTCGAAACACCTATTGGTGAAGAAGATGATTCTCATCTTGGTGACTTCATCGAGGATGATGTCATCGAATCACCTGTTGATTATACAAATCGTATTCTTTTACGTGAACAGTTAGATGAAGTGATGGATACTTTGACTGACCGTGAAGAAAATGTTTTGAGAATGCGTTTCGGTCTTGATGATGGACGGATGCATACTTTGGAAGATGTTGGAAAACAATTCAAAGTGACTCGTGAACGTATTCGTCAAATTGAAGCAAAAGCAATCAAAAAACTTCGTCACCCACGTCGTTCTAAACCATTGCGTGACTTTATGTAATTTAAAAACTTACTGATACAATTGTCAGTAAGTTTTTTTATATTTTTTTAGAAATTATAGCTATTAAGAGTCAACAATTTTTATTCAGAGGAGTTTTATGAATCATTTAACCAGTGTGGAAATTTATATTTGGAATTACTTAGAAGAAAATAAGACAAAAGTTATCCAAATGACAGTTGCTCAGATTGCTGAATCTGCTCATGTCAGTCCTTCATCAATCATTCGAACTTTGAAAAAGAAAAATTTTTCTGGTTTTTCTGAATACAAAAATACAGCAAAAATAAAAATGAATACAAACAAATGGATTCACGGCTTATCAGAAAGTGCCAATCAAGTTGTCTCTGAAACGATAGAGGAATTGTTAAGAACGGTGAGGCTACTAGAGAGTGAAAACTTAGCTAAAGTTGTTGAAAATATTTATCAGGCAGATTCTGTCGTAGTTATCTCTCGTGGTTTATCAGTGAGAATAGCCGATTCATTTGCCAGAGATTTGCAATTTTTAGATGTCAAGGCGGTGAGTCTTTATCAGGATAATATGCAGAATTATCTTAGTAAATTGCCTGAAAATACTTTTCTTGTTGGCCTGAGTTTGTCTGGTGAAACAGAATTGATTGTCGCGACAGCCCTCAAAGCAAAAAGAGAGGGTAAAAAAGTTTTGGCTATTACCGGAAATTATGAAAGCAGATTAGCTCAACAAAGCGATTTATCTTTGTTTGCTTATCAAAAAAAGGCTTCTGGAAAAATTCCAGTTGACTATAATAATATGCTCCCACTAGAACTTATTATTCACCTTTTGATTCAACTTTATACAGAATATAAAGAACAGGGGAGGATTGTTTGACTGTTAGAATTTTACTGACAGATTCTAGTAAAATATGGTCTGTCAGTAAATTTTTTATTATTTAAGAATAAATTCCTGAAATTATAGTAAAATCAGGAATTTATTTCAATGGATAGTAAGTTATAATTAATTTATCAAAATGAAAGGGGATTCAACATGCTTGGATTCTTAAAGCCAGCTCCAGATGCAGAGCAAAAAATCTCAGAGGAAAAAGTTCCCCGTTTATATAAAATTTGGCAAATTCGGGTTCTAATTTCGACAGCAATGGTTTATATTGGTTATTATATTATTCGATTGATTTTCACCGTTCAGCAAAATGATATCTCCAAGGCTTATGGCTTTTCGATGGGACAGATTGGGACGATTCTCTCCATGTTTGGGATTGGCTATGGAATCTCAAAACTTATTATGGGAACTCTAGCTGATAGGGCCAACCCCAATCGCTATGTGGCAACGGGTTTGATTGTTTCATCAATCATCAATGCCCTTTATGGGACGACTCAAAGTTTTGGGATGATTGTTTTTCTGATGTTGCTGAACTCAGTCATGCAAGGCATGGGGGCTGCGGCCTGCCAGCGTTTGGTTGGCTTATGGTTTGGACGCAAAGGAAACGGCTCGATTATGGCGCGTGGAACGGCATTTTCCATCTGGTCATCGGCTCATAATGCAGGAGCTTTCATGTGTGTGGCTGTCATTAATTTATCTGCTTTGTTTTTCGGCGCTTCGCTTCAATGGAGTTTTTGGACAGCATCAATTGTCTCGATTATCATTGCTGTTATCGTATTATTTCTTGGCTCTGATCGTCCAACAACAAAGGGATTGCCTACGATTGAAGAATATTCTGGGGATAAAGTGGTCATTAAAGATGGAGAAGTTGTCGAAGGTGATGTTTCTGACGAAAATGTCTTTAAGATATTCTTTGAATACATTGTCAAAAATAAACTCGTTTGGGCAGTCATTTTGACTTCACTGTCAATTTATGTGGTGCGTTATGGCATCATGAGTTGGATTCCAAATTATCTGGTCAATGTCAAAGGATTTGATAATTCAACGGCAAAATGGCTGACAGGAATATTTGAACTTGCAGCTGTTCCTGGAGTTATTATCATCGGATTTATTACTGATTTGCTCAAAGGACGTCGGGCCATTATGGTTTTGATTTCATTGATCGCCATGCATGCCTGTCTGATTACTTATTTTGCAGCAACAAACCACACTTTGATTATCATTGTCTTATTAATTATGGGAACATTTATCTATGCACCCGCGACGATTGTCGGTTTGATGGTCAATGAAGCCGTACCGAAATTTGCCAATGGAATGTCAACAGGAACAATGGGATTCTGTCAGTATATCATTGGGGAAGTGACGGCAACCTTGGTCATTGGATGGGTTGTTCAATCTTATGGCTGGTCAGCTGGAAATATCATTGTTTATGCTTTTGCGGGCATTGCCATTTTGGCTTCAATCTATATCTTAATTTATCAAAATAAATTGTATAAGAAAATTGATAATGCTGCTAAGATTGCAGAATAAAAAAATTACTGACAATTTTGTCAGTAATTTTTTTAATAGATGGTATTTTTTGAAACTATAGAGTAATGATTGGATAACGTATAGATAAATTTTTGAAACAATAAAGCTTTTATGTTATGATTAGATTGTAATTTTATCATAATAGGAGATGGAAAATGGAAAACCAACCAACCTTTTGCCCAAACTGTGGCAAAGAGATTGAAGCAGGAAGTGCATTTTGTACAAACTGTGGAACAAAAATGGAGAATCAGCCAGCCAATGAAACAAGTACAGCAAACTCGGTCAAACCTTTTGTTACTGAAGAGCAAAGGGAAATTTTGAAAAATGGTGCGACAAACCTTTGGGAATGGATAGTTAGTGCTGTAAAGGCACCAACAAAAAACGTACAAGAAAATACTCCCCTCTGGTTTAGTTGGTTATCAATTATTTTGACAGCTATTTTTGGAGCGCTTGCCTTGGGAAAAATACTGGTAAATATTATTACAAATGCCAGTAATTCTGTCGGGAATGCACTTGGTTCGGCAAATAATTCACTGGGAAGTCTTTATAATCAAAATGTTGGAAATACAGTAGCAAACACTGCCAATCATGTTTTTGGACAGATGATTTTTCCGATTATTATTAGTTTCATTATTCTTCATGCAGCAACCATTTTAGGTGGTTGGCTAGCAAATTTTGCAATTCTTGGCGATAAAACTTTTACATTCAAAAAAATGCTTAATTATTATGGACGTTTTTATGTTCTTTTATTTGCATTGAACTTTGTAAGTTTTCTATTTGCGCTCATTGGTATCAATGCTTTAGCGATTTTTATAATTTATTTAGCACTTATGCTTTGGGGATTTATTTCATTTTTTACTTATATCAACACCATTCATCAGCGGAAAATGGATACATTTTACATCAAACTTCTTGCATGGCTTGCTAATAGTGCGATTCTAGGATTGGCATTTTTGATTGTTTTTGCAATTATGGGCTCAGAAATTGCGACACTCATTAGCAATGCAACCGGCGGTATATTATAGGAGATAATGATGGAAAACAACACAAAATTTTGCCCACATTGTGGCACAGAAAATAAAAAAGATGCTGCATTTTGCGCAAACTGTGGTCAGTCAATGACTATCAACCAACCAGAGAATAAAGAAGCAGAAACGAAAGAAAAACGTCCAGTAAATAAAAAAATGATTGGAATCATTGGTGCTGTAATAGCGATTTTTATCATCATAGGAGGTGTTTTTGCTTATATCAACGCCCAACCTAAAAGTATCTTAAATGCTGTAAAGGTCAACTTTTCTGGTTACAATAGCCAAGGAACAGTGGAGCTTTTAGGAGATTATCAGAAAAAAGAAATTGAAATTATTGGTGCAAAAGTTGGACTGCCATCATCAGAGGTCAAAAAAGCAGAGGACAGTAATATTTTTTCATTTTTCAACTCAACGACAAATAACTCAACAAAATGGCAAAAATTTGCAAAATATTTTGAAGATACAAGGATAAATATTAGCCATTCGCAAAATCTATCCAACGGACAAAAAGTGACTTTAAAAATCACAACAACATTAAAAGACAATCCAATCAAGGAAGAAACGAAAACTTATACAGTCAAAAATTTGAAAAAAGCAACAACTTACACGATTGAGAGTGTTTTGAAAGACAATCCTGTCAGCTTTACTGGTTTCAATCATTTTGGTTCAGTCAAATTTGATGATGATAAGTTCACAGTGAATAATGATAATTCTGCACCGACAGATTTGACAAATGGCGAACAGATTATCGTTAGACTTTCACAAGATTATATTAATCAACAAAAAAGCAATGGAAAAATATTGTCAGGTACAGCAAGTAAAACATTGACGGTTGCAGACTTGGAAAGTAGTCCCAAAATATCAAACTTAAATGATTTATTAACGCAAGAAGATACAGTTGTTCGCGCAGATAATGAAAGCAGCACTGGGGATTTTGGAACAACTTATACCGTGACACGCATGGATTCCTATTTTGTTGGAACTAATATCAGCTCATGGGGATATAGCTCTAGTGATGATAGCGATAAGGGTGAGTTTTCTGTTGTAACTATTTATAAAATTGTTTCTCATTATAACAGTGATACAGATACTAAAAATGACAGTACAAGTTATTATAGCTATGGTTATACAGGGTTAACCTTGAATAATGGAAAAGTTGATGTGAGTGATTTAACAGGAAATAACAAATATAAAGGTGGTAGTTCGTCATCAGAGCAGGCAGCAGTTGACCAACTCAAATCTGATTATTCTAGTGCTACAAAATTAAATTAAAAAAAAATAGTTCTATTGATCCTGATAGAACTATTTTTTATTAAAAATTAACCCGAAAAAGTTCAAAAGACTTGATAAATTTTTCCAAAATGATTATAATAAATTTATCAATGGTCAAATATGGTCAAACTTTTTATATTAAAAAGGGAGAAATGATTTATTGATTTTTTAAATTTGATGTAAAATAAAAGTAAACGTTATCACTTAAATTACAAATTAAGGAGAGAAAATGACGACTACTGTTTATTTTGAAAAAGATGGTGGCATTGATATTGAACTTAAAGGGGCAAGAAAAGTTCTTTCTTTAAGAAAACATATCAGGATTGAACCTGAAAAAGTGGAGAATGTCCAGCTTATTTCTGACTTGAAAAAGCCCAAATTTTATAAAAAAGTAGCGGGAACTAATGCCTGGTACTATGGTGGGTGGTTTAGAGAAAACGGCGAAAATGAGTTTTGGGATGTCCGTAATAATAATCGAGTTCTAGTCATTACCACAAATAATTTCAAATATAAAAAGCTTTACATCGAAGTTGGTCCCGATTTTAGATTAAATTCTTTCGTAAGTGGAAGATAAAAATTAATTTAAAACTGATTACTGAGAATTAAGAGGAGGAAAGCGATGCTTTGTCAAAATTGTAATATTAATGAAGCGACGATTCACCTTTACACAAGTGTAAATGGTCAGAAAAAACAAATTGATTTGTGCCAAAACTGTTATCAAATTATGAAATCTGGTGGTCAAGAAGCTTTATTTGGCGCAGGAAATGCCTCAAATGGAAATTCTGATGAACCCTTTAATCCGTTTAACGATATCTTCAGTGCTTTGCAAGGTCAAGATTTTAATGGGGCAGCAAGTAATCAAACTCCCCCAACACAAACGGGTGGACGTGGTCCGCGTGGTCCACAAAATCCTCGGGCAAAACAACCTAAAGGGATGCTAGAAGAATTCGGTATTAATATCACCGAATCAGCTCGTCGTGGCGAAATTGACCCAGTGATTGGTCGTGATGAAGAAATCAAACGTGTTATTGAGATTTTAAATCGCAGAACTAAGAATAATCCAGTGCTAATTGGTGAACCTGGTGTTGGTAAAACAGCAGTTGTTGAAGGTTTAGCACAAAAAATAGTCGATGGCGATGTGCCACAAAAACTACAAAATAAAGAAGTCATTCGTCTTGACGTGGTTTCTCTTGTTCAAGGAACAGGAATCCGTGGACAATTTGAAGAACGGATGCAAAAATTAATGGATGAAATCAGAAAACGTAATGATGTCATTATGTTTATTGATGAAATTCATGAAATTGTCGGTGCTGGTTCTGCTGGCGACGGCAATATGGATGCAGGTAATATCCTAAAACCGGCTCTTGCGCGTGGTGAGCTTCAATTGGTTGGAGCAACAACACTCAACGAATATCGTATTATTGAAAAAGATGCGGCACTTGAACGTCGGATGCAACCGGTCAAAGTAGATGAACCATCAGTTGATGAAACAATTACGATTTTGCGAGGCATTCAAGCACGTTATGAAGATTATCATCATGTGAAATACACTGATGAGGCTATTGAAGCAGCTGCTCATTTGTCAAATCGTTACATTCAAGACCGATTCTTACCAGATAAAGCCATCGACCTTTTAGATGAATCTGGTTCTAAGAAAAATCTGACTTTGAAATTTGTTGACCCTGAGGATATCAATCGTCGAATTGCTGATGCGGAAAATAAGAAAAATGAAGCAACTAAGGCTGAAGATTTTGAAAAAGCCGCTCATTTCCGTGACCAAATCAGTAAACTTCGTGAATTGCAAAAACAAGAAGTTACTGACGAAGATATGCCAGTCATCACTGAAAAAGATATTGAACAAATTGTTGAACAAAAAACACAAATTCCAGTTGGGGATTTGAAAGAAAAAGAACAAACTCAGTTGATTAATTTGGCTGATGATTTGAAAGCACATGTGATTGGTCAAGATGAAGCAGTAGATAAAATATCAAAAGCAATTCGTCGCTCACGTGTAGGTCTTGGCAAGCCTAACCGTCCAATTGGTTCTTTCCTTTTTGTTGGTCCAACAGGTGTAGGTAAAACCGAACTTGCTAAACAACTGGCTAAAGAATTATTTGGTTCAAGTGAGAGCATGATTCGTTTTGACATGTCGGAATACATGGAAAAACATTCTGTGGCCAAATTGATTGGTGCGCCTCCAGGATATGTAGGTTATGAAGAAGCGGGTCAATTGACCGAACGTGTTCGTCGTAATCCATACAGTTTGATTTTGCTTGATGAAATTGAAAAAGCTCATCCTGATGTCATGCACATGTTCTTACAAATTCTTGAAGATGGCCGTCTGACAGATGCACAAGGACGGACAGTATCCTTCAAAGATAGTTTGATTATCATGACTTCAAATGCCGGAACTGGTAAAGTTGAAGCTTCTGTTGGATTTGGTGCAGCCCGCGAAGGACGAACTAAATCAGTGCTTGGTCAACTTGGTGATTTCTTTAGCCCTGAATTCATGAACCGTTTTGACGGAATTATTGAATTCTCTGCTTTAAGCAAAGAAAATCTCCTTAAAATTGTTGATTTAATGCTTGATGAAGTCAATGAACAAATTGGACGTAATGATATTCATCTTAGTGTCACTCAAGCCGCTAAAGAAAAATTAGTGGACTTAGGATATAATCCTGCAATGGGTGCAAGACCTCTTCGGAGAACAATTCAAGAAAATATTGAAGATTCAATTGCTGATTTCTACATTGAACATCCTGAATATAAACAATTGGTAGCTGATTTGATTGATGATAAAATTGTCATTTCTAATCAAACCCAAGAAACAGCAGAAACTACTGACGAAGAAGTTCCTGCTGAATAAAAAGTTTTGTCAGTAAAATAGTATTAGTGACAGAAAAACAAAATAATGAAACAATGAAAAAAATTGCTGACGAGATTAACGTCAGCAATTTTTTCTATTCACAATGAACTGCCAGAAATTCTGTCAGTAAATTTTTCAATCCATTTCGTCAATCCACTCATCAAGATAGCCGAGATTGTAATTATATTGGGTTTCGTCAGCAACTTGCGCTAGCGATACATTTGACAAGGTTCTGACAAGAGTATTTTCAATCTCATCAAGCGCAGTTGTAATCGCACAATGTTGTGCTTTACCAGATTCTGCACCAATAAAATTTTGTAAGAGTCCTTGACTTTGAAAAATTCGTCCACGGCCCTCAATGGCCAAGAAGACATCATAAAAACTAATATCATGAAGATCTTTATTGAGAGAGAAGCCGCCATTTTTTCCAGTTGTTGAGCGTAAAAGTCCTTCATCAACGAGCGATTTGATTATTTTCTTGAGATAAGAGGGTGAAACTTTGAGACGATTAGCAAGTGCAATGGATGACATCGTCCGATTTTCAGGAAGTCTTGCCAAAATAAGTAAAACGTAAACAGATTGTTCCCAACCAGATGATAATTTCATAATAAAAACTCCTTAAACATTTTTAGTAAAAAAAATTGACACTAAATAAAAAAAGTAGTATCATTTATATTAGAGATAAGAGATGTCTCTAATAACTATAAATTCATTATTTATATTATACCACAGCAGTTGACCTGAAACAATGTTTCGTATTACGAAGAGTGATATTTGTAGTAGAAAAAGAGAAATTCTCATCATCTAAATAAAAAAACGGAGGACTACATCATGGTAGTTAAAGTTGGTATTAACGGTTTTGGTCGTATTGGACGTTTGGCATTACGTCGAATTCAAGAAGTCGAAGGAGTTGAAGTAGCGCACATCAATGATTTGACAGACCCAGCAATGCTTGCACATTTACTTAAATATGATACGACTCAAGGACGTTTTAAAGGAACAGTTGAGGTCAAAGAAGATGGTTTTGATGTCAACGGAAAATTTGTGAAAGTCACTGCTGAACGTAATCCAGAAGATATTCAATGGGCTGATTCTGGTGTGGAAATTGTTCTTGAAGCGACAGGTTTCTTTGCGACTAAAGAAAAAGCTGAAAAACATTTGCATCCTGGTGGAGCTAAGAAAGTTTTGATTACAGCACCTGGTGGAAATGATGTCAAAACAGTCGTATTCAACACAAATCACACGATTCTTGATGGAAGTGAAACAGTTATTTCTGCTGGTTCTTGTACTACAAATAGTTTAGCACCAATGGCAGACGCATTAAACAAAAACTTTGGTGTTAAAGGTGGGACAATGACTACTGTCCACTCATACACTGGTGACCAAATGACACTTGATGGTCCACATCGTGGTGGAGATTTCCGCCGTGCGCGTGCTGCAGCTGAAAATATTGTTCCAGCATCAAGTGGAGCGGCTAAAGCAATTGGTCTTGTTTTGCCTGAGCTTTCTGGTTTGATGAAAGGACATGCTCAACGTGTTTCAACTCCAACAGGATCAATTACTGAACTCGTTACAGTGCTTGAAAAACATGTCACTGTTGATGAAATCAACGAAGCAATGAAAGCTGCTGCTGATGAAAGCTTTGGCTATAATGTTGATGAAATTGTGTCATCTGACATTATCGGCATGGCTTACGGTTCACTCTTTGATGCGACATTGACTGAAGTGACAGACTTAAAAGACGGTGGACAATTAGTTAAAACTGCTGCTTGGTATGACAATGAAATGAGTTTCACTGCTCAATTAATTCGTACCCTTGAATATTTTGCCAAAATTGCTAAATAAAAATTTATGATTATTATTTCCTGAAGAATTTGTCAGTAGAAATTGCTGACAAAAGCTTTGGGATATCTGTAAACTGCTAAGGCAAGTAAGGATAATCTAAGATTATTTAATGTGAACGCAGTAAACGTTAAAGCTGTGGATAAAAAAATTACTGACAGAAGCTTGTCAGTAATTTTTACTTTATTTTGTATTTTTGATGACAAATTCATCAGTGAATTTGCTGATTATTTAACAATAATCATGCCATCTTTAATTTCCCAAGGGTCATTCATATTGATGTGGTCATAGAACATGACACCATTAGTGTGGTCAATTTCGTGTTGAACACAAATGGCTGGAAAATCTTTTAAGCGAATTTTTTTCTTTTCGCCTTCTTTGTTGTAGTATTCCACAGTTACACGAGCATGACGAACGACGTAACCTGGAACTTCACGGTCAACAGAAAGACAACCTTCGCCACCTTCAACGGCCGCATCTTGTACAGAATGGCTAACCACTTTTGCATTATACATGATTTCACGCATTTTGTAAGCTTCTTTAGGTGGAATTTCATTTCCTTCTTCATCGACTTCAGGTTCATTAGGAATCAAAACGGCAATGACTTTTTTGAGCAAACCAAGTTGGTTAGCAGCAAGGCCAACTCCGCCACGAAGTCCCATTTTTTCAGCCATGACGGGGTCTTGAGAATTGTGCAAGAATTGCAACATTTTTTCCCCTAAGATGATGTCTTCATCTGATAATGGCAAGGTCACATCATTTGCGACTTCACGTAAGGTTGGGTATCCTTCACGAATAATATCGTCCATGCTAATCATGTGACTTGCTTTAATTAAATTTGCTTGAATTTCATCGCGATTCATTATTAATAAAACTTCCTTATCTTTTTTTGAATATAGATTAATTATAGCATATTTTTAGCTGTGAAAATGGTAAAATTGTATTAGAAGATTAATAATAAGACAAATTTTACATCTATAGAATTCAGTAAACCTAATACTAAAAAGAGGATAAAAATGAAAGAATACAGACAAAACGTCGCAGCCATTATTCTCAATAAAGAAAACAAAATTTGGCTAGGTAAACGAGCAGACGGAATGAATTGGGGCTTTCCTCAAGGCGGAATTGAAGCAGGAGAAAATCCTGAAAGTGCCATTATCCGAGAACTTTCAGAAGAAATTGGCACGAAAAACTTTGAAATTATTGGACAATATCCAGGAACATTAAAATATGATTTTCCTAAAGACATGAAATTTCCAACATGGACTTATGCTGGTCAAGAACAGCACTATTTTCTTGTTAGATTAGATGAGCAAGCAAAAATTGACCTTGAAAGCCATCCTGAAGAAATTGAGTTTTCAAGCTATCAATTTTTATCTTTAACTGAGATTTTAAAAATAGATTTTGGCTTTAAAAATGAGGTTTATCATCAAGCATTAGCTTATTTTTCAAACATCATAGAAAAGAATTAAAGGAAAAAGAATGGCAATAGAAAGAATAACAGATAATAAATTTGAACTGGTGTCAAAATATGACCCAGCTGGTGACCAAGGTCAAGCGATTAGTGAACTCGTAGAAAATATTGAAAATGGAGAAAAAGCGCAAATTTTGCGTGGGGCAACTGGGACAGGAAAAACCTATACGATGAGTCAGGTCATTGCTCAAACGGGAAAACCGACTCTGGTCATGGCTCATAATAAAACACTGGCTGGTCAATTATACAGCGAATTTAAAGAATTTTTCCCAAATAATGCGGTTGAATATTTTGTATCCTATTATGATTATTATCAACCAGAAGCTTATGTACCAAGTTCTGACACATATATTGAAAAAGACAGTTCGGTCAATGATGAAATTGACAAATTGCGTCATAGCGCAACTTCAAGTTTATTGGAACGTAATGACGTCATTGTTGTGGCCTCTGTTTCTTGTATTTATGGTTTAGGTTCACCCAAAGAGTATCAAGATTCAGTCGTTTCATTGCGACCAGGACAAGAAATTTCTCGAGACCAACTTTTAAACGATTTGGTAGGGATTCAATTTGAGCGTAATGATATTGACTTTCAACGGGGCTGTTTCCGGGTTCGTGGGGATGTTGTGGAAGTTTTTCCAGCCTCTCGTGATGAGCATGCCTTCCGTGTTGAATTTTTCGGTGATGAAATTGACCGCATTCGTGAAATTGAAGTATTGACTGGACAAGTTTTAGGTGAAGTGGACCATTTGGCAATTTTCCCAGCCACTCACTTTATGACAAATGATGACCGTATGGAGGAGTCCATTGCCAAGATAGAAGCGGAATTAGAAGCACAATTAAAAGTTTTCCGTTCAGAAGGAAAGCTTCTTGAAGCTCAACGTTTAGAACAAAGAACTAACTATGATATTGAAATGCTTCGTGAAATGGGTTATTGTAATGGGGTCGAAAACTATTCACGTCATATGGACGGACGTGAGGAAGGCGAACCGCCTTATACCTTGCTTGATTTCTTCCCTGATGATTTCATGATTATGATTGATGAATCACACATGACAATGGGACAAGTTAAAGGAATGTATAATGGTGACAGAGCTCGTAAAGAAATGCTCTGTAACTATGGATTCCGTCTGCCTTCAGCCCTTGATAACCGTCCTTTAAAACGTGAAGAATTTGAAAGCCATGTTCACCAAATTGTTTATGTATCAGCGACTCCTGGCGATTATGAAATGGAACAGACCGACACTATTGTGGAACAAATTATTCGTCCGACAGGCTTGTTAGACCCTGTCGTAGAAGTTCGACCAATGATGGGACAAATTGACGATTTAGTGGGTGAAATTCATAAACGAGCTGAGAAAAATGAGCGAGTTTTTGTCACGACTTTGACGAAAAAAATGTCTGAAGATTTGACTGCCTACTTCAAAGAAATGGGGATTAAAGTCAAATATATGCACTCAGATATCAAAACCTTAGAACGAACCGAAATTATTCGCGATTTACGTTTAGGAGTGTTTGATGTTCTGGTGGGAATTAATTTGCTTCGTGAAGGGATTGACGTTCCCGAAGTTTCTTTAGTAGCGATTTTGGACGCGGACAAAGAAGGATTTTTGCGAAATGAACGTGGTTTGATTCAAACAATTGGCCGTGCGGCGCGTAATAGTGAAGGTCATGTTATTCTTTATTCTGACATGGCTAAAGCCCTTGACGAAAATGATCCGGCAGATAAAGAAATCTTAGATAGTGGTTATTATACAGAATACGAGGGGCAAAAATATAAAATTACACGTTCGATGAAACATGCAATGGATGAAACGGCAAGACGTCGTGACATTCAAATGGCGTATAATGAAGAACATGGAATTACACCTCAAACCATCAAAAAAGAAATTCGTGATTTGATTGCTATTACTAAGAAAACAGATTCTGGTGAGCTGGAAGAAGTTGATGCAAGTGCGATGAATAAGAAAGAACGCAAAGCTTTAGTCAAAAAACTTGAAAAAGAAATGCAACAAGCAGCAGCTGCGCTTGATTTTGAAGGAGCAGCTCAATTACGTGATATGGTTTTAGAATTAAGAGCAATGGATTAAAAAAACTAATAAAAATTCACTTTAAAAGTGAATTTTTATTTTATATAAAGTATAATAGTACAGTTTTTTTCCTGTTTAATCGTCTTTTTTAAATAATTATAAAATAAATATGCAATAATTCTTGACAAAACAAAAATAAATTGTATAATTATACTTATTCTATTTATAAAAGAGGTTTAAGGATGAACAAGAACGTGAAGAAAATGACATTGGGATTAGTTGGTTTGGCCGCGGTAGCAACATTAGCAGCTTGTGGAAATGGAAAATCGGCTACTAATCAAGTGGATAAAGTAAAAAAAGCTGGTGTATTAAAAGTCGCTTTATCCCCAGATTATCCACCCTTTGAATTCCAAATTATTAAAGATGGTAAGAATACTGTCGTGGGTTCTGATGTGGATTTAGCCAATGCAATTGGTAAAAAGTTAGGTGTTAAAGTTAAGATTGAAAGTATGGACTTTAATAATGTTTTAGCTAGTTTAAATACAGGAAAAGCAGATATTGCTATTTCAGGTATTTCAAAAGAACCTAGTCGTGAAAAATCTGTTAATTTTTCTGATGTCTATTATACAGCAAGCAATTATTTAGTAGTAAAAAAATCTGATTTAAGTAAATATAGTTCAGTAGATGACTTTAAAGGAAAAAAAGTAGCTGCTCAAAAAGGTTCCATTCAAGAAGGAATTGTAACCAGTCAATTTAAAGGAACAACAGAGATTGCTTTGCCTCAAATCGGTGATGAAATCAATGAAGTTAAAGGTGGACAGGTTCAAGGAGCAGTCATTGAAAATTTGATTGCCAAAAGTTATGTTGCGGCCAATTCAGATTTGGCGATTGCGAATGTTGAAGTTAAAACACCAAAAGATAGTTATGGTTCAGCAGTTGCACTCCCTAAAGGATCAGATGAATTAACAAAGGTTGTCAATTCTGTGATTAAAGAAGAATTAAAGAATGGACAAATTAATAAAGATATTCAAAAGAACTATACTCTTTCTGAAAATAACAAATAGTTTGGTGGAAATTTATGGAAAAAGCGGTAGAATTATTAAAAAGTTTGGTTGATATTCCATCAAGTTCAGGAAATGAATCAGAAATCTTAATCTATCTTGAAAAGTGGTTGATTAAAGAAGGCTTTGATTTTGTTGTTCGTGAGGAAACGTTTGTTGCTGGACAGATTAAGGCAAATGTTAATAATGGACAAAAAAAAGAAGCCATTATCCTAGCTGGTCATGTTGATACTGTAGTTGCCGGGAATTTGTGCGATTGGAAATTTCCCCCTACTGATGCTCAAGTGAAAGAGGGGAAACTCTTTGGACTTGGTGCTAGTGACATGAAGGGCGGCGATGTTGGGAATTTACTTGCTGCTGCAAGTTTTATCGGTCAAGATTTAAGTCAAGATATCTGGGTCGTTGGGACGGCCAACGAAGAGCTCGACGGGAAGGGTTCGGAAGATTTTGCTCGATATTTCAGTCAAAATTGCTCTTATGAGTCTGCTCTTTGTATTATTGCAGAACCTACTGATTTAGAGAAGATTTATATTGGACAACGTGGGAATCATTTTATGAAGCTGCATTTTTCTGGAAAGGCTGGTCATGCTTCGGTACAAGAGCATTTTCAAGAAAGTGCTTTAGGTGATGTTACTTATTTTTTGGCAAATATTGAACAGATTTTTGAAGAGTTGAAGACTTATAAAAATAGTCAGCTACATGTGCCGACTTTTGTTGTGACATCTATTTATGCCGGTGACGAGAAGTCTCCCAATAAAACAGCTGATTTTGCAGATCTGGTTGTTGACTGCCGATTGACACCTGAACTGGAGTTAGTTTTTGAACAAGTAATGACTGATTTAGCGGACAAATATCATTTTACTTACGAGGATATTGTTACACCTGTTTTATCAACTTTGACGGATAATCAAGCCCCCTTTATCCAATTGCTGACTGACTTATCAGGAGCGCAAACGACAGGGGCATCAGGCTCTAATGACCAAGGATTTTTTGAAAATGTTGGAATCAGAACAGTTGTTTTTGGGCCTGGTCAGCATGACCAATGTCATATTGCTAATGAGTATATTCTATTGGAAAAGCTAGAGAAGCATATTGAAATTTTACAATCATTCATCAAAAAAATACAAGAAATTTACTGACAGAGCCGTTTTAACTAAAAAATTACTGACAAGTTCTGTCAGTAATTTTTTTAGTTAGTTTGTTCAGCGGCTTCATCAACGATAAAGGTGAACTGACAAGTGGTTACTTTTTTACCATCAACATAAGCTGCGGCATCAGCAGTTCCTACTTTTCCACGGAACTTTGTAATTTCAAATTCAAGTTTCATGACATCACCAGGAGTCACTTTTTGGCGGAATTTCGCCTTATCAATTGCTCCAATGTAAGCCATTTTCCCTTGGAATTCTTCTTTTTTAAGAATCAAAATTGAACCTGCTTGAGCGAGTGATTCAAGAATCAAAACGCCAGGGAAGGTTGGATTTCCTGGGAAATGTCCATTGAAAACTTCTTCATTGATTGTTACATTTTTAGTGGCAACAATTTTATTTTCAGAAATTTCATCAACGTAGTCAATGAACATAATAGGATAGCGGTTCGGAATAACTTCCATCACTTCTGTAGCAGTCATAGCGTATTTTTTAGTCATTTTTTATTCCTTTTCTTCTTAAAAATTAATGAAAAGCCCGAGTAATCAGGCGAAAAGAGGCGTCACTCTAACTTGACAGTTCAAGATTTTTAAGTTAAAATTTTATGTATCAAGTATTTTGATATACAAAACCTTTTACAATTAATATTATCAATTTCTTGTGAGAGTGTCAACTTTTTTATATGAGTTGCAAAGGTAAAGAGATTAAATTTTTCTTTTTTTATTTATTAGTCGCTGAAACCTTATTATTTTAAAGAAAAGGACTTATTTTATTTATGTTTTTAGAAGGTAAAAAAATTGTTATCATGGGCGTTGCTAACAATAAATCTATTGCTTGGGGCTGTGCCAAAGCAATGAAAGATCAAGGCGCAACATTGATTTATACTTACCAAAACGAACGAATGGAAAAACAATTGGCCAAATTGGCTGAACCAGAAGATTTGCTCATCGAATGTGATGTTACTTCTGATGAATCTATTCGTCGTGCTTTTGGGACAATCGAAGCGCGTGTTGGTAAAATTGACGGGCTTGTTCATGCAGTTGCTTACTCTAAAAAAGAAGAGCTTGGTGGAAATGTCACAGATATCTCTCGTGATGGTTATGCACTTGCTCAAGATATTTCAGCTTATAGCTTACTTGCAGTTGCTAAAGCAGCGAAACCTTTGCTTAAAAAAGGTTCTGGTATCGTAACCTTGACTTACATGGGTTCAGTTCGCGCCATTCCTAACTACAATGTTATGGGAATTGCTAAAGCTGCCCTTGAATCTACTGTTCGCTATCTTGCTGCTGAAATGGCACATGTGGGTGTTCATGTTAACGGAATCTCTGCAGGAGCAATTAAAACACTTGCTGTTTCAGGAGTTTCAGGTTACAAAGATTTGATTAAAGAATCTGACAGCCGTACAGCTGACGGTGTTGGTGTGACAATCGAAGAAGTTGGTCAAACAGCTGCCTTCCTTGTTAGCCCACTTGCTTCAGGTGTAATTGGTGATATTGTTTATGTTGATAAAGGGGTTCATTTAACATAAGACAAATATAAAAAATACTGACAGAATTTCTGTCAGTGTTTTTTTATATCTTTTACTAGCCAAGAATTAAGAGCCATTGTTCAAGTTATTTTCATCATTTTGACAAACAAAAAAATTTCAGAAGTTTTCATGAGTTCAGTCTGGTACAAAAGCACTTTATTGACAAGTCAGTCAGTTCATACGAACAAAAAAATATTGAATAGAGAAATAAAAAATCACTGACAGAAATTCTATCAGTAATTTTTTTATATCTGTCAGTAAAACTTACTTACGATTTTGTTTACCAGCATTTCGTCCACCAGATTTACGTTCTTTTTCATTGCGTTCACTTGTGATAGCTTTGAAATTTTCTTGAACAGAAGTAGGGGTAACATCTTTGATGCCTTCGTCATTAATTTTTGGAGGATTTTTAGTAAATTCTTCATCAATACGACGGCGCATTCTTGGTTTCATGATAAAGGTAATGATGACTTGTTGAATCACAATTACAAAACCACCAACTGCCCAGTAAAGTGCAACACCTGCAGGGGACATGAATGAGAAGACAACAATCATTGCTGGACTCATAATCAACATGGCCATTCCTGATTTCTTTTGTTCAGGAGTCATTGACAAGGTTGAAATCCATGTTTGAATGAAGTAGAGTACACCAGAAATAATTACCAAGACAATACTAGGATGTCCTAAAGGAATACCGTAAAATGTTGAACTTGAGATTCCTGTTGTGTAAGCTGCTGCATTGTAGAGAGCAATGAAGAAAGGCCACTGAATAAGCATTGGTAAGCAACCGATAGATGAAAGCATATTAATGCCATTATCCTTTTGGGCAGCCATCAAGGCTTGTTGCGCTGCCATTTTTTCTTCAGGCGTTTGGGCTTTTTTCAATCGTTCTTGTAAAGGAGCAAACACGGGAGCGAGGTAAGCCATTTTTTCTTGCATATAAGTTGATTTGTAAGCTTGATTCAAACCTAATGGCAAAATGAGGAAACGGATAATCAAAGTGACGAAAATGATTCCCCAACCATAACCAAGATGTAAATTATTGGCGAATAGGTCAACAAAAGCAGACATGGGACGAACCAAAAGATTGTAAGTAATCCCATGAGTAGCCGCTTCCGTTGGAACACGGACTCCATCAACAACGTGTGTTTGCACACAACCAGAAAGGAGTAACAATCCGGCTGTCATTAAACCAGTCAATGTTAATTTCTTTTTCAAATTTTTCAATATAAGTTCACCTTCTATAAATTAAACATACTTACCTATTTTACCTAAATTCTTTGTTAATTTCAATAGGACTAAAGAATGAAAACCTATTCTGTCTTTTTTAAATTTCTGAAAGTACTTTCTGATAGAAAAGAAAAAAGCTGTCATTAATGACAACTTTTTATCAATCGAAAATTAAGCTTCTTCCATTGCAATAATTGCTTTGAGGATAGCAGCAGTTTCTTTCCAATCACGAACAGTGATTGTTTCAATTCCCATTTGGACAACTGGATAATCATTTCCACCAGGTTGAGTCATGTCACCAAAGTAGAGGATTTCTTCTTTAGTTACGTTGAGTTCTTCCATCAAATGATTCATTCCAAATTCTTTATTTTGACCAGGAACAAAACCGTTAATTGTTGTTGTTCCGGCAACTTCAAATTCAAACTCTGGAGCATATTGGCTAGCCAATTTAGCGATTTCATTACGTTTTGTCATGTCTGGGTCCCAAGCTTGTTTAGCTTCAACCCCAGCTTTTTGACCAATTGCTGAGTAAGCAATCATTGATTCACGATTTTCATTAATTTCATCACCAGGAAGAAGAACAGATTCGTCCCAATGGCCAAGTTCTTTAGCTGCTTTTTCAAGTGCTCCCATAATGGCATTGGCTTGTTCGTCAGTTAAAGCATAATTGAAGACTTGTTTCCATTCACCAGCTTTGTGAGCATAATATTGAGTTCCTTGAGCAACAAACAAATGGAAATTATCCAAATTTGCAGATTCAGGCAAGTTATTAATAATTTGAATCAAAAATTGATCATATTTTTGCCCTGAAATTGGAGCGATAATATATTTTTGAGACAAAGTCGCCAACAATTCAGCCATTTCAGGGAAAATCGGCATTTTTGGTTCATTGAGTGTGTTATCAATGTCGAAACTTAATATTTTTTTCATAAGTTTTCTCCTATTTATTTTCTTATCAACGCTTACATTATAACATTTTTTTAATAAAAAAAACAATCTAATCAAAATAGATTGCTTTTTGAAATCATGAATTATTGCGAGCCTTAGTGAGAGCAGGGACAATAGCAGTGGTTAAAATCACAGCAATAATCACTTCTGTCAGTGAATTTGTCGCAACAATGGCACCTAAGAGGTAACTCAAAGACCATTTTAGAGTTGAGCCAAAGAATAAGAAAATCGATGTCAAAACAAGAATGGTATTAGTAGCAGTTCCGGCAAAAGCAGCCAAGCCAGCACCCAAACGATTATTTGCTATTTTATAAACAAAATAAGGGAGGATACCTACTAAAATTCGAGGAATAAAAGCGATGAATAAGCCCCAGGGCGAGCCATGATGTGTTCCAATCACAGGCTGAAATGGGCTAAATAAGAAACTTGTTGGAGTGGTCACAATCGTTGCCGTAACAAAAGAGATTAAACCCCAGACCAAACCAAGAAAGGCGCCTTTACGCCAACCTAAAATGATTGAGCCAATGATTACGGGAAGATGTAGAAGCGTTGGTTTTACCGGAAAGGGCCAGACGTTAATCACAAACTGAGTAAAAAGCTGGACAACAACCATAATCGCAATAAAAATGGCTAAAATTGCCACATCAGACGCTTTTGATTTTTTCATAAATACCTCATTTATTTTATAAAGAATTTTTTAAATCCGAGATAATGTCAGGTAAGTCGGCGAGAGCTCCCTCACCAAAATCTCCACAAGCGAGTAAAGATTTTTTCGGTTGAATCATATTATAATCTATTTTTTTAAGAATCTCAATGTTTTTTTGAGTTAGAGGATGTTGATACATTTTAGTATTCATGGCTGGCGCAAAATATTTTGGAACAGAGGGTTCAAGTGCAAGGGCAACAGAAGTCACAATGTCATCAGCACGCCCTTGAGCCAAACGACTAATTGTATCAGCCGTTGCTGGCGCAACAAGAAAAAGTTCAGTGTTTTTAGCTAAATCAATATGATTAACCAATTCAGGACGTTCCTCGTCCATAATATCTAAATGAACTTTATTTTTTGACAGAACTTGCAAAGTTAAGGGGGTGATAAACTGGGTAGCACTTCTTGTCATTAAGACAGTCACATTATGTCCCTCTTTTGTCAGTAATGAAGTCAAATCAGCCGCTTTATAAGCTGCAATTGAACCTGTTACCGCAAGTGTAATTTTAGTCATTTTTTAATTCCTCCGATATTTTTAAAAGACTGTCAGCAATTTCTGATTTTGTATCTAAAGCAGTTACTTCATTTTTACTGACCAAAAGTGCTTTGTGCTTTTGACCTTCAATATTTTTCAAGTCATTAGCAAGAATAAAATCAGCCCCTGTTGTCAGTAATTTTTCTCTAGCAACATGAAGAAGTTCAGAATTTTTCACGCCCACCAACAATTTAAAGCCGAAAAGTAAAACTTTAGGATTCCATTTTTTGATATAAGAAATAATCTTTGGCGTTTTTTCTAAGAGCATGATTTGATGATCAGATTTAGAAGAAATTTTCCCGACCTGCTCAGGACGGTAATCAAGAAGTTCATCTACAGAGAGGCTTCCAGAAAAATTTTCAAGTCCAGTCATGTATACTGGTCGATAGTCACTGACAGCCATACTGTGGATAACCACATCCATTTTAGGAACCAATTTTTCCATTTGCTGATAAAGGTCTTTGGTTCCTTCAATTGGAATATGAGTAAGATGAGCATCATTTTCTGGGAGAACTGCCTGTAATCCAGCCAATAAAAAGACTTCATGACCGGCCTGTAAAAATTTTTCGGCGGCTAATTTACCAAGACTTCCTGTCGCAAAATTACTGATGCCTCGAACCTCATCAATTGGTTCTGTTGTTCCACCAGAAGTAATCAAAACTTTCATTTTTCACCAGTTTCTTTTAGAGTTGCTTTCATTTTATCCTATTAAAAATGTTTTTTCAAGAGAAGTTTATTTACTAAAAAAATTACTGACAGCTGATATAAAAAAGCCATCATTTACTGACAGCTTTTATTGACTTAAAAGAAAGCTTATTTCTTTTTTTTCATTTCTCCACCTTGATAAAGCATTCCTTCTGGAAGGTCATTAAAAATGACATGAATTCCAGAAGTAGGTGCTCCAGCATGTTTTGAGATTGTTTCAGTAATCTCTTTGGCAATCGCAGCTTTTTGCTCTACTGTACGGCCTTCAAATAATTCAACATGGACATATGGCATAATAAATTCTCTTTTCTATAGATTATGACCATATTTTACCATAATTAAATAGAAAAAAACCTAAACAATCAAAAATAATATTTTTACCGTTTGCAGGACTTCTCAGAACTATGTTAAGATAGAACAAAGTATTTTTACAGTACTTAATCATTAAAAAAATCATTCACGAAATAGAGAGTAAAAATATGTCTTTAAAAGGATTAACAAGTCTTGAGGTCGAAGAACGAATTCGCCAAGGAAAAATAAATAAAAATTTAGCTGAAACAGACCGTCCGGTCTGGGAAATTGTAAAACGCAATACCTTTACATTTTTTAATTTGATTTTTGCAGTAATAGCTGTCTTAATCAGTTTAGTTCAGGCATGGAATCAACTGATTTTCTTGCCAATTATTGTCATCAATACAGTGGTCGGAATTTATCAAGAGATTAGGGCAAAGAGATATCTTGACGAAATGACACTTCTACACGCGCCGCAGTCCACAGTGATAAGAAATGGTAAACAAGAAAAGATTGCCTCAGATGATTTGGTTGAAGAAGATATTATTATTCTTAAAACAGGAAATCAAATTGTTGCTGATGCTCGTATTGTTGAGGGAAGTATCTTTGTCAATGAATCCCTTTTAACAGGTGAAGCTGACGAAATTGAAAAAAATGTTGACGATAAGCTTTTGTCAGGAAGTTTTGTTGTGTCAGGAGAAGCAAAAGTAATTTTAGAAAAAGTTGGGAAAGATTCCTACATTTCCAAATTAACAGAGCAAGCAAAGCTGGTCAGCCATGGCGAAGATTCCGAAATGCTTCGAGCACTCAATAAATTATTAAAATGGGTCAGTTTTATTATTCTGCCAATTGCGGTCATCTTATTTACTCAAAATTATTTTGTCAATCACAATACCTTACAAACTAGTGTCGTGGCAATGGTAGCAGCCGTCATCGGAATGATTCCAGAAGGACTTTATCTTTTAACTACCATCGCTTTAACCCTCAGTAGTGTAAAGTTAGCCCGTAATCAAGTGCTATTGCACAATATGAAAAGCATTGAATCCTTGGCGCGTGTTGATGTTTTATGTGTCGATAAAACGGGAACAATCACAGAACCCAGAATGTCAGTTGAGCAAGTATTTGTCAGTCCTAGTAGTGAGATGAATGAACAAAAATTTATGGGCGTTTTATCTAACTATATTTCCGCAAATACCGATGATAATGACACAATGAAAGCCATTCGAGAATTTATGCTTGCAAAAGGTGATCTTCAAAATCAAATGACAGGTGTCAAAAAGATTATTCCATTTTCATCAAAGGTAAAATATAGTGCGGTTTGTTTTGAAAATGAAAGTTATCTTTTAGGGGCGCCAGAGATTGTTTTAGGAAAAAATTATGAAAAAATTAGTTCTGAAATTAATCATCTCTTAAAAGAAGGATTTCGTGTTCTAGTCTTAGCAAGAACAGAAGAAAAAAACTATGAACAACTTAATTTAGGAACTCAAGCTTTAGGTTATGTTGTTCTAGCAAATCCTATAAGAGAAAATGCTAGAGAAACCTTCAATTATTTTGCCCAACAAGGTGTGAATATCAAAGTGATTTCAGGTGATAACCCACAAACCGTGTCCGCTGTTGCTAAAAGAGCAGGAATTATGGGAGCAGAACACTTTATTGATGCTAATCTTTTGAAGACCGAGGAAGATTTAGACCAAGCGATAGAAAGCTATACTGTTTTTGGACGAGTGACTCCTGACCAAAAGCGCCGTCTTGTACAAGCTCTCAAACGTAAGGGGCATACAGTCGCGATGACGGGAGATGGCGTTAACGACATTTTAGCAATGAAGAGTGCTGATTGTAGTATCGCTATGGCTTCAGGAAGCGATGCTGCGACCCAAGTTGCACAAGTGGTTTTACTCGATTCAGATTTTGGTCACATGACCCAAGTTGTCACTGAAGGGCGTCGCGTGGTCAATAATGTTCAGCGCTCAGCCATCCTTTTCCTTGTAAAAAATCTTTTTTCAATCATTTTAGCGATTATCTCAGCAATCTTTGTCTTCACTTATCCCTTACAAGCCTCACAACTTTCACTCATTAGTTTATTCACCATTGGGATTCCAGGATTCTTACTCTCTTTAGAAGAAAATGATAAACGGATTGAAAAAGACTTTATTAAAAATGTAATCCTAAAAGCACTGCCAGCCAGTTTAACAGAAATTACGGCCGTCTTAGGGGTTGTTATTGCTGGAGCCGCATTTAAATTGACCGCATCAGAAATATCGACATCGGCTGTCATTCTATTAGCCGTTGTAGGTTTCATGATTTTAACAAAAATTAGTGCTCCACTGAATCGATTTAAAATGGGGATAATTATTTTTAATATTGTTGGGATAATTCTCTCAGGTTTTATTTTTAATTCTCTCTTCTCTATCAGTAAAATTTCGTTAGATAGTTTCGTTCTTGTTGCCCTTCTCTCTCTCTTTTCTGAATCATTATTTAGAAACTTTGATTCACTTCTAAAAAAATATTTTAAGTAAAAATAAAAGCTCAAAAAAATAGAAAGAAAAAATGGAAGAAATCAGTCAATCAAGAAGAACGGCCGCCTTAATTGAAGAATTAGTAGTACTTTGGGAAAAATCCGTTGAAGTCAGTCATTTGTTTTTATCAACTGAAGAAATAAGTGAAATAAAAAAATATGTTCCACAAGCTCTAAAAGAGATTAAACATCTTATCATTGAATCAGACAAAAAAGGAAAACCAATCGCCTTTATGGGAATTTATGAGCAAAAACTTGAGATGCTATTTGTGAATCCAGACGATATGAATAAAGGATTAGGCAGAAAATTACTTGAAGAAGCGATTAGCCATTATTTAGTAAGAGAACTTACAGTAAATGAACAAAATCCCCAGGCAAGAGCTTTTTATGAGCATATGGGATTTAAAATTTACAAAAGAGAAGCTATTGATGAACAAGGGCAGCCCTATCCAATTCTTTACATGAATTTGGTTTGAAAAAAAATACTCACTTAAGTTATTAGTGAGTATTTTTTTATTGGTTCAATGATTCTTCCATTGCTGCGCTTTGAGTCCAAGAAAGGTAGAAAAGTGAGAGCAAACAACCAGAAAATATTATATCTGCTTTATATTACAAAAATGTAAGTAGTAATCAAAAGAACTGATGTTAGAATTAAAAAGTAGAGAAAATCTATAAAAAAAATATCACTAAAGGAAAGATATAAATGAAAAAAATATTAATAGCGCTAGTAATTTTGGTACCAATTGCCATCACCGGATTTTTCGGATATAACTATTTTCAAAAAAATATAGCTCACGTACACGGGATTATCATGTACAGTGATAATAAAGAAGAAATGGACTCTAAGTTAGAAACTAATAAAAAGAATATAGAGAAAAGCCTAACTGTAGAGGGAAAATACAGTTCAAAATCAGATACATTAGTCTTGAACACACAAGCAGCCAATAAATTAATGAATCAAGGGGCATTTAATCATGTTACGAAAAAAGGGGAAAAGGCTAGTTTTAAGAAAGTGAAAAAACTATCAGCAGAACCTGCCTTGTGGACTTCTAAATCGGATACTTCTGTGACCGATGATAGTGGTAAAACAATTGATTCTAAGAGTAAAGATTACATCGTTTTAGGAGAATATAGCGCGACTTCTAAAATACTAATCCTTGATAATGAAGATTATCAAAATTTTGATGCTAAAACAGAGTATGTAAGTGTAATAAAAGAAAAACGCGACGCTGACAAAGCACTTTTGAGCTATAAGACAAATGGATCTATCCCTTCACACATTTTTCATTATGGAGAATAAAAAGTAGTTAGATTCTTACTTAGAAAGAATGCATTCCAAAAACTACAAAAAACTGCTAGGCAGATAAGAAGTATAATTATAATTTAAATAAGTTCCATGATATAATACCAATATAAAAGTGAAAAGGGAGATGAACATGGAGTTTAATATGTGTGTAAATCTTTACGTCAGAGACGTAGAAAAAGAAGTAAATTTTTTTACTTCAATTGGTTTTTTAGAAATTGAACGACATAAAATGGAAGACTCAGATACAGTAGTCATTGCTCCATTAGCTGGTGGTAATGCTCTACTACAAATTTGGGATATAGAATTTATAAAAAAAGTATCACCCGAAGTTGCGGAGGATAAACCCTCAATCCTTTTCACAGTAAATAATATTGAAGAAATGCATGAAAAATTAAAGAAAATAACTGATACAACAGGCGATTTGATGGATGCAAATGGAAAGAAAGCTTTTAATTTTCAAAGTCCATCTGGGAACTATTACGCCTTTATGACCATCTAGCTGTATCTGATTTTAAAAATACGTATTAGTGAAAACAAAACTGCCATTATGGCAGTTTTTTATTTAAAGATTAAGAAGAAAAGGTCTCCAATTAGCGATTAATCTAAAATAGTTGCAAAAAGAGTTAAAATATTTTATTATATGACTTGTCAATCATTGACTAGTCAAGTGTTTGCTTTTGAAGTAAATAGATACTTATAGATAAAAAGGAAGAATAAATTATGATTATTGTTAATGCCAAGTTTTATATAAAAGCTGATAAAAAAATTCAATTTTTAGAAGAAATTCAGAATTTGATTTCAGCCTCAAAACAAGAAATAGGATGCCTCGAATACTCTTTGTATGAGTCTGTAAATACTCAGTTAGAATTTGTGATGATAGAAAATTGGGAATCACAAGAAGCTATTGAGAAACATAATACCAATCCACTTTTAAAAGAGTTTGCTAAGAACTTGACTAGCTACAGTTTAAAAAAACCAATTTTGCAAATTGCGGAAATAAAATAGGATAGTTGATATCTAATCAATATAAATAGTTTAGAAAATGAAAACTAGAGTAGGAGAAATCTTGCTCTAGTTTTATATTTTATGGACAAGAAAGCAAAAAAAGTGAAATGAAAAATCCTCCAGAATAGCAAGCCAGATATTCTTTGTGAATGGGAGAATTTTTGATAAATCTAATAAACTGAAAGAGGAGTAAAAATATAAATGAAATATGATATAATTTATATTGTATTTTTATTTATCCTTTATCTTTAAGGAAGAAAAGATGATGAAAATTGAATTGAGTAAGAAGAAAGCTTGTAGTTTTTAGATTCATAACTAGTTTATTCAGAAAGAATATAAGATGAAAAATAGATGTCTTTTTTTGAAGTAAGGATAAAATCTCTTAAGATTCGGTAGAATCAGGATGAGGAAGTTTTTAAGTAAAACTAGCTTACTCCAAATAATTTTTATGGATAAGATTTTGTGAATTTGAAAGAATATATTTAAGAATTTTTAAATAAAAACAGTTGGCATCAAAAGTTTAGAAGCAAAAATTAATAAAAAGGAAAAGTAATGGCGCAATTATATTTCAAATATGGTACGATGAATTCAGGAAAGTCAATTGAGATTTTGAAAGTGGCTCATAATTATGAGGAACAGGGCAAGCCAGTTCTCTTGATGACATCAAGCCTAGATACCCGTGCTGGTGTTGGAACAGTTGCGAGTCGGATTGGTATGAAAGCAGAAGCTATCGCAATTGATGATAAAATGTCTGTTTTTGATTATGTGAACAGCCTGTCTGCTAAACCTTTTTGTGTCTTAATTGATGAGGCACAATTTTTAAATAAAAAACATGTCTATGATTTTGCGCGAGTAGTCGACGAATTGAATGTTCCAGTTATGGCCTTTGGTTTGAAAAATGATTTTCGTAATGAACTTTTTGAGGGGTCTAAATACCTGCTTTTACTTGCTGATAAAATTGAAGAAATTAAAACGATTTGCTGGTATTGTAGTAAAAAAGCGACGATGGTTATTCGAACAATTGACGGTAAACCAGTCTATGAAGGTGAACAGTTACAGATTGGTGGAAATGAAACTTATATTCCGGTTTGCCGGAAGCATTATTTTAAACCAGAAATCTAGGAGGAAATAGATGTTTTATCATTTTAAAGGAACAATCACAGGGGAAGATTATCAAAGAATTCTCGGACAAATGACTAAGCGAATGATGCTGGTTTTTTCAGGAATCATGCTTGTTTTTTTAGTTGTTAATTTGTTGATGAGTAAAGGACAATGGATTTGGCCAGTCGTTTCTGCACTGCTTGTGCTTGTTTTAGGGAATCTTTTTTTACATTGGCAACTGAAAAGCCGTTTTTTGAAAAATTTTAAACCACAAGAACTTGATATGTATGTGACAGAGGAACAAATTAAAGCTCAAATGAATGTACGTAACGTTGAAATTTTTTCAGATCGTGTGCACTTTTTTCAAGGGAGAAATCAGGTAATGATTTTTAAAAAAGATATGCTACAAGATGTGACACAATGGGATTCATTTGTCAATATGGCCAAAAATTTACCATTAAAAACTAAAAAATAATTAAAGGAAATAGAGAAATGTTTGATCAGTTAGAATCAATAGTTGGAAGATATGAAGAATTGGGTGAGTTATTGTCTGACCCTGAGGTGGTTTCAGATACGAAGCGTTTTATGGAATTATCGCGTGAAGAAGCAGATTTACGTGATAAAGTAGCGACTTATAATGAATACAAAAAAGTTCTTGAAACAATTTCTGATAGTGAAGAAATGCTTGGTGAGGGTGGACTTGATGATGATATGAAAGAAATGCTCAAAGAAGAACTTTCATCAGCAAAATCACAAAAAGAGCTTTTGGAAGAAGAAATCAAAATTTTGCTTTTGCCAAAAGACCCAAATGATGGAAAAAATATTATTTTAGAAATTCGTGGAGCTGCTGGTGGTGATGAAGCTGCACTTTTTGCTGGTGATTTGTTGAATATGTACCAACATTTTTCTGAATCTCAAGGTTGGAAGTTTGAAATTATGGAAGCGAATATCACTGGTATTGGCGGTTATAAAGAGGTTTCAGCTTTGATTTCGGGTCCATCTGTTTATTCAAAATTGAAATATGAATCTGGTGCTCACCGAGTACAACGTGTCCCTGTAACCGAAACACAAGGGCGCGTGCATACTTCGACAGCGACAGTGCTTGTGATGCCTGAAGTTGAAGAATTCGAAATGACAATTGAGCAAAAAGATTTGCGCGTGGATATTTATCATGCGTCTGGTGCCGGTGGTCAGAATGTCAATAAGGTTGCCACAGCCGTGCGGATGGTTCACTTGCCAACAGGGATTAAAGTTGAGATGCAAGAAGAACGGACTCAGCAAAAAAATCGCGATAAAGCGATTAAGTTGTTGAATACGAAAGTTTTTGATTACTATCAACAAATTGAATTGGACAAACAAAATGCAGAGCGTAAATCAACTGTCGGAACAGGTGACCGTTCTGAGCGTATTAGAACTTATAATTTTCCACAAAATCGTGTAACTGACCACCGAATTGGTTTGACTTTACAAAAATTGGATAGTATTTTATCTGGCAAAATGGATGAAGTGATTGATGCTCTGATTGTTTATGACCAAACGAAGAAATTAGAAGAATTAAATAAATAATGAATTTTGAATTTGAAGATTTTGTCATTCGAGAAGTTGGTCATGAACAACGGACGATGCAAACCTCAAAAAAAGTGAATAATGTCTTAACAGATGTGACGATTTTTCAGGTCAAAGGGCTAAATGAGTCTTTTGATTTGCTTTATTGTGTGGGAAAAAATGGGGATAGCTGGGTAGTTGCAGAAAAGATAGAGTCTCTTTCGCATCATTTGCACCGAGCACAAAGGACACGGATGTCCATTGAAAAATTTAAGGGAAATAATTACTGCCGCCTTTGGCAAGAAGTTAAAAAAGGTAAAGATTGGAGCCAAACTAAGAAAAGTTTACCTTTATCAGAGTTTGGTAAATACAGTAAAAACCCAATACGTAAGACTTTTTCAGAACTTGGAGCAAAGATTGGAACTTTGGCGGAGCTGGTCGATGAAACAAATCAAAATCGAAAACAGTATGCCTTGCTTTTTTCACCTCAGGAAATAAAGGTTCCCCTATGTGCTTATCTTCTGACGAGAATTTCACCATTGATTTAGAAATAAAAGTAGTCAAAATAGAAGTTAGTTCTAAAATGAAACCTGTCAGTAGGGAGGAATTTAATTTTGATGAATGAGAAGAAAATTATGAATCAAACAATTGAAAAAATGCTAGTTCACGCGTCAGTTCGTGATTTTAAAGCTGAACCTTTGCCAGCTCAAACAAAAGATTTACTGCTAAAAGCAGCACAATCTGGTGCTTCGTCAAATTTTATACAGGCCTATTCAATTATTGAGGTAGCGGATGTTAATTTACGACGTGAAATTGCTAAAATTTCTGGTTCGGACGCTTATGTGAATCAAACGGGTGTATTTTATGTTTTTGTGGCTGATTGGTATCGGCAAGCTCAGATTTTAAGGGCGGAGAATAAAGATGTGAAAGCTCTTCGTAATATGGAAGCTTTGACAGTTGCCATTGTTGATACTACAATTGCTGCCCAGAATATGACAGTAGCAGCTGAATCTATGGGGCTTGGCATTTGTTATATTGGTGGAATTCGTAATGACACGTCTAAAGTGGCAGAGTTGTTAAATTTACCAGAATTGACACTTCCACTTTTTGGACTGACAATTGGTCTACCAAATAGCCGAAACGAAGTAAAACCACGTTTGCCAAAAGCAAATATTTTGTCAGTCAATGGTTATAATCATGAATCATTGACTGATTTAAGTACTTATAACGAGCAAACGGCAGAATATTATGCCAATCGCAGTCATCATCAAAAGTCGACAAATTGGTCACAGGAGATGAGTGATTTTCTTACGAATCCTCGTCGTGAGGACCTGGCAGATTTTTTGAAAAAACAAGGATTTACATTGGACTGATAAGTTGATAAAGCCTGATTTTATTGGGCTTTTTTGCTATACTTGAAAGAGTAATTTAAAAGAGATTAGAAAAAATAAAAAGTTTTAGAAAGTGGAAAAGTATAATGCTTTGGATTGAAGCTGTGCGAACTTTGTCAGCAGATTTAGAAGAACCTTTTGAGTTAGAGTTTGTCTGGCGAAATTTACATGAACTTAATAAGTTATCTTGGTTGAATTTAATGCGTGAAAAAATTACTGACCAAGAGTTAAATTTACTGACAGAGCTATCAGAACGTTTGATTAAAAATGAACCCCCACAATATATTGTGGGCTGGGCAGAATTTTATGAATTAAAATTTAAGGTTGATGAGCGAGTGCTCATTCCACGTCCAGAAACTGAAGAATTAGTTGAAATGATTTTAACTGAAAATAACAATGATTCGCTGAAAATTTTAGATATTGGAACGGGCTCCGGAGCAATTGCAATTTCTTTAGCTAAAGCTCGGCAAAATTGGTCAGTAAAAGCTTCTGACATTTCACAAAATGCGCTAGAATTGGCGGCTGAAAATGCGAAAATGAATCATGTCAATTTGGAATTTATTCAATCAGATGTGATGGATGAACTTACTGACAGGTTTGATATCATAGTTTCCAATCCCCCCTATATTGCTTTTGATGAAACTTATGAAATGGATGATTCTGTCATTAAATATGAGCCTGATTTGGCCCTTTTTGCCCAAAATCAAGGTTTAGCAATTTACCAAAAAATTGCTGACCAAGCGGTCAACCATCTGACAGATGATGGAAAAATTTATTTGGAAATTGGCTATAAGCAAGGAAAAGCTGTTCAAGCTATTTTTCAAGAAAAATTTACTGACAGGCTTGTTAGCATTCACCAAGATATATTTGGAAAAGATAGAATGATTAGTGTCAAATGATAAAAGCTACTGTTGGTATATTTAAGGAGAAAAATGAATTCTTTAATTTTTGAACAAGTATTTCAGCAAAAAAAAGATTTTTTACCAATATTATTATTAGCTGATGATGGTCCGCATTTAGAAAATTATCTGGAAAATGGTGATTTATTTACTCTGTCATTAAAAAATGGAAAGACCGTTGCTTGTGCTGTAGTCATAAAAAAACAAAAAAATACTTTTGAAATTGAGAATTTCGCTGTAGAAACTAGTTTTCAAGGACAGGGATTTGGTCAGCAAATGATGAAGCAACTTATCACTTATTTGAAAGAAAATTTAGCAGCTGATGAGTTCATACTTGGAACAGATGATGTTTCAGGGAATGTTGAATTTTATGAAAAATGTGGTTTTGAAATTACTCATATAATAAGCAATTATTTTGTTGAAAATTATGACCAACCCATTTTTGAAGGGAAACAGCAATTAAAAGATAAAATATATTTAAGAAAGAAGTTAAAATGAAAGTTGAAAATGATTTGCGTACGATGTCCTCTTTTTTGCAAGTGCAATTAAAAGATGTCAAAACTTTGGTTGAATCCAACAAGATAGACCAAGCTAAAGAAACTTTGAACTTTGTTCAAGGCGGACTCAATAATTTTGCTAATGAACTTGAAAAAGTTGAAGGTGGATTTTATGGTATTATTGGCTTTCTTTTTCGCCGTCCTTATAAAGTACCAGATGATTTGAAAGATATCAGAGAAAATCTTTTTATTGAAGCAAATAAACTGCAAAAAGATTTAGATAAGCAATCAGAAAAAGAAAATAATAGTAAAAATCGAATGACAGCGAGAGCAGTAAAAGCGCTAAAAAATGGACAATTAGTGGTTTTACCAACTGAAACAGTTTATGGTTTATTTGCAAATGCCATGAATGAGCAAGCGGTCCAAAAACTTTATTCGGTTAAAGGACGTCCAACCGAAAAAGCTTTAAATATGAATGTTTCAAGTTTTGAAGATATTCTAAAATATTCCATCAACCCACCAGATTATTTAGGTAAAATTGTTGATGCATTTCTTCCTGGCCCTCTAACTATCATTTTAGAAGCTTCTAGCGAAGTTCCTGAATGGATTCATATTGGCAAAAGCACTGTTGGTTTTAGAATGCCCAACATAGCAGTGACCCAAAAAGTAATTAAAGAAGTCGGTGTTTTGGTTGGACCTTCCGCTAATTTAACCGGTTCTAAAAGTCCAAGTTTCTTTGCCGATTTAAGTCAAGAAATTTTGGAAAATGCTGCAGTCGCTGTTCAAGATGATAGCATCTATGGATTAGATACGACCATCATTGATTTGACGCAAGAAAAACCAAAATTATTACGTCAAGGGGCAGTAACTAAGGCAGAACTACTTAAAAAAGTTCCTGAACTTGGACAAATTGAATAAAATACGCTGAGAAAAAGTAATCTAAAAATTTCCGAACAATCTTTGGCAAGCTGAAGATTTCTAAGCCAACATATTTCAAAAAATGTGCTTTAGCCGATATAATAGTTTTAGAGTTAAAAGTTTGCTTGCGAAAGTAAAACATAATTTAACTGATTAAGTTTATAGCGTTTAAGACTATAAAATTCTACTTATATTTTTAAAAATATCCCCAATAGACATACAAGGAGAACGAATGATTTTTGATAAAGAAGATTTTGAAAGCTTTGACCCAGAATTGTGGGCGGCCATTCATGCTGAGGAAATTCGTCAGCAACAAAATATTGAATTAATTGCTTCTGAAAATATTGTTTCAAAGGCAGTGATGGCAGCACAAGGTTCTGTTTTGACGAATAAATATGCCGAAGGATACCCAGGGAAACGTTACTATGGTGGTACAGAAGCGGTTGATGTTGTGGAAAATTTGGCAATTGACCGTGCAAAAGAACTTTTCGGTGCAAAATTTGTCAATGTTCAACCTCACTCAGGTTCTCAAGCCAATGCTGCAGCCTATATGGCATTAATTCAACCAGGAGATACAGTTCTAGGAATGGATTTAAACGCTGGTGGTCATTTGACGCACGGATCTTCAGTCAATTTTTCAGGAAAAACTTATCATTTTGTCCCTTATGGGGTAAATCCTCAAACAGAGCTTTTAGATTATGAAGAAATTCTTAAAATTGCTAAAGAAGTTCAACCTAAACTGATTGTGGCAGGGGCTTCTGCCTATTCACGTTTGATTGATTTTGCTAAATTCCGTCAGATTGCTGATAGCGTTGGTGCGAAATTAATGGTTGATATGGCTCATATTGCTGGTTTAGTGGCTACTGGTGCTCACCCCAATCCACTTCCTTATGCTGATGTTGTCACAACAACAACTCATAAAACTTTAAGAGGCCCACGCGGTGGAATGATTTTAACCAATGATGAAGTCTTGGCTAAAAAAATCAATTCCGCAATTTTCCCTGGAACGCAAGGTGGACCTTTAGAACACGTGATTGCTGCTAAAGCAGTCGCTTTTAAAGAAGCACTTGACCCAGAATTTGCTACATATATTGAACAAGTCATTAAAAATACTCAAGCAATGGCTGATGAGTTTGCTAAGGTTGATGGACTACGTTTGATTGCAGGAGGCTCAGATAATCACTTACTTAATTTGAAGGTCTTAGATCTTGGAATTAATGGGAAAGAAGCACAGGACTTATTAGATAGCGTTCATATCACGCTTAATAAAGAGGCCATACCAGACGAAACTTTATCTCCATTTAAAACCTCAGGAGTGCGAATTGGTGCGGCAGCAATCACATCAAGAGGATTTAAGGAAGCTGAAGCTCGAAAAGTTGCTCAATTAGTTTCTAAAGCCTTGGTTAATCATGACAACCAAGAAAAACTTGAAGAAGTTAGAAAATCTGCCTTAGAGTTAACACATCAATTTCCATTATAATTTATAAAAATTAGACAATAATTTTTGTCTAATTTTTTTATATTAAGTTAAATTTAAACGAGAAGTGTTATAATAGAACTTATATAAAAATGACCGCATAAAAATATTGATATGTACTAGTGAAAAAATTAATTGAAGAGAATTAATTAAAAGTCGGTCAGAAAAATTTAGGTAAGTGATATGTTTAAAAAATTAATTGGATTAATAATGCTGATACTTCTTGTATTCGGTGGTTTTTACGTTTACCGTATGCACGAAAATGTGAAACATGTAATGTCTTATGAAGCAGAGGTTGAGAAAACCCTGAAAGCACAAGGTTTAAGCGGGGATACAAAGTTAGCGCTTGCGATTATTTATACTGAAACTAAAGGAAAACAAGTTGATATCATGCAGTCCAGCGAAAGCTTGAATGGAAAAACAAATACCTTTTCCACAGAGGAAGAAAGTATCAAACAGGGGATTGCTAATCTTTCAAAGGTATTAGAATACGCATCAGAAAAGAAAGTTGATGCTTGGACGGGAGTTCAGGCCTATAACTATGGAAGAGCTTATGTTGATTATATTGCGGCCCATGGAGGCAAGAATACAATTGCTCTTTCAAAAGCATATTCCAAAGATGTCGTTGCCCCAAGTTTAGGAAATACGACTGGTGAGACTTATTATCATTTGACGTTTGATTCTTTATTTTACAACCAAGGAAAACTCTATTCTAATGGTGGAAATATTTTTTACGCCAAAGAAGTTGAATGGAACATGTTATTACTTGATTTGTTAAATTGGTAAAATGCTGTTTAGACAGAAGTTCACATCATTGATGTGATTTTTGTCGAACAGTATTTTTTTATATTTGAATTATCAGAAAATTATATTATAATAGTGTTTAATAAATAATTTGAGGAAGTGAAATCGATGATTTATAATTTTGGTGCAGGACCTAGTGTACTTCCAAAGGAAGTTTTGAAAAAAGTTCAAGAAGAACTGTTAGACTTTGAAAAAAGCGGTATGTCAGTGATGGAAATTTCACATCGCTCCAAATCTTTTCAAGAGGTCATTGATGAGGCGCAAAATAATTTGCGCGACTTGATGTCCATTCCTCAAAACTATAAAATATTATTTTTACAAGGCGGGGCTTCCACTCAATTCTCAATGATTCCAATGAATTTGGCTCTTGGGAAAAAAGCTTATTATGCAATCTCAGGGGCCTTTGGAAAAAAGGCTTATGATGAGGCAGTAAAATTGAGTCAAACCTTAGATTTTGAAGCAATCAGTTTGGGTTCAACTCAGTCAGAACATTATAATCATCTTTTGAAAATTGATAAGTCCAAAGTTGATGAGAAAATGGCAGCTTATTTGCATATAACAACAAATAATACTATTGAAGGAACGACTATTTTTCCAAAAAATCTACCAGAAGTTAATTCTGTTCCTTTAATTGCTGATATGAGTTCAAATATTTTGGCAGTTGATTATGATGTGAGTAAATTTGGTTTAATTTATGCTGGAGCTCAAAAAAATCTAGGGATTGCCGGTTTGACAATTGTCATTATTCGTGAAGATTTATTGAATCAAAAAGAAAGTCTT
Source organism: Lactococcus cremoris subsp. cremoris KW2 (assembly GCF_000468955.1). NCBI lineage: Bacteria > Bacillati > Bacillota > Bacilli > Lactobacillales > Streptococcaceae > Lactococcus > Lactococcus cremoris. Next base: position 545,160 of record NC_022369.1, read on the forward strand.
TCATCAATGATGGACTACCGTATTTTGGCTCAGAATGGCTCTATGTATAATACACCGCCGACTTTTGCTATTTATTTGGCTGGTTTGGTATTCAAATGGGTCAAAGAACAGGGCGGAGTTAAAAAACTTGAAGCAATAAATCACCAAAAAGCTCGGATGCTTTATGATTTAATTGACCAGTCGGATTTTTATCAGAGCCCAGTTCTAAATGAAGCAGAGCGGTCGATATGTAATGTTGTCTTTACCAGTCCAAGTAAGGAATTGGATGCTTTATTTGTGCAAAAAGCCGAAGAAAAAGGTTTTAAATCAATCAAAGGTCATCGGTCGGTTGGGGGAATGCGAGCAAGTATCTACAACGCTTTTCCAATAGAAGGTGTGCTTGAATTGGTTAAATTTATGAAGGAATTTGAAGAGGAAAATAAATGACTTATCAGATTAAAACAATAGGAAATAATATTGACCAAGTTGCTCTAGATGAAGTTGGCGAACAATTTGCTGTCAATCAAGTACCAGAAAACAAAGCGGACGCTTTTATTTGTCGGGCTCAACCTTTTCATGATTATGAATTTTCAAAAGAACTGTTGGCCATTGGACGTGCGGGGGCTGGATTTAATAATATCCCGATTGAAAAATGCGCAAGCAAAGGAATTGTTGTATTTAATGCCCCTGGTGGGAATGCTAATGCGGTCAAAGAGTTGGTCTTGTCAATGATGATTTTTGGGACCCGTAATTTGAAACCTGCCAATAAATGGCTGACAGGACAAAAAGGAAATGATAAGGCTATTGACGTTGCAGTTGAAAATGGGAAAAAAGCATTTTCTGGTTCAGAAATTTCTGGAAAAACTTTAGGTGTGATTGGTCTTGGAAATATTGGCTCAAAAGTTGCTAATGATGCACAGCGTTTAGGGATGAAAGTGATTGGTTATGACCCCTATCTCTCAATTGAGCATGCTTGGAATTTGTCACATCATGTCAAACGGGTCAATGATTTGTCAGAAATTTTTGAGAAAGCAGATTATATTACGGTTCACACGCCAGCGACTGATGAAACAAAGGGAATGCTTAATTGGAAAAATTTATCAAAATGTAAAAAAGGAGTGATTTTGCTGAATTATGCTCGAGATGAGATTTCAGATAAAGAAGCCATTCTTAAGGCGATTGATGAAGGGATTGTTCGTTTCTTTGGCACCGATTTTGGTTCTGAAAAATTTTATCATCACCCTCAAGTTTTTTTGACTCCTCATTTAGGGGGCTCAACAGCAGAAGCCAGCTTAAATTGTACTCGGATGGCGCTTGATTCTGTTCAAACCTATTTGAAAACGGGTGAGATTATTAATTCAGTCAACTTTCCGCGTGTTTTGCAAGAGTTAAATACGCCTTATCGTGTGACCTTAATCAATAAAAATGTGCCAAACGTTGTGGCGCAAATTTCTATAGCAGTTGCCGAAGAAAATATTAATATCGCTAACATTGTCAATCGTGGTCAAGGGGATTTTGCTTATACATTACTTGATTTAGATGAAAAAGACGAAAGAAAATTGGCGGCTTTGGTTTCGCGTTTTGAAGCTTCTGAAAATATTGTGCGTGTACGTTTAATTGAGAATCCAAATTTATTTTAAATTTGATCATAAATATTTTTGAAAGACAAGTAGGATAGAGGAAAAATGACAGTAAAAGGATTACTTGTGATGGATGTCGATAGCACCTTGATTGAGGAGGAAGTCATTGACCTCTTGGGAGAAAAAGCAGGCTTAGGTGAAAAAATCTCTGAAATTACGGCGGCTGCTATGTCAGGCGAGTTGGACTTTAAAGAAGCTTTGAAAGAAAGAGTAGCCTTACTATCAGGGCTACCAACGACGATTTTTGATGAAATTTATAAAGAAATTCATTTGACAAATGGAGCGACTGGGCTGATTGAAACTTTACATGGCAGAGGTTGGAAGGTTGGTGTCGTTTCGGGTGGTTTTCATGAAATTGTGGATAAATTGGCTGTAGATTTAAAACTAGATTATGTTTTTGCCAATCGGTTGGCTGTGCAAGAGGGTTATTTGACTGGCGAAACTTATGGAACAATTGTCGATAAAAGTTTCAAATTGGAAAGATTGAAGCAGTGGGCCAAGGAAAATAAGTTGAATTTGTCTGAGGTAGTCGCTGTTGGGGATGGGGCAAATGATATTCCGATGTTAAATGCTGCTGGTCTTGGAATTGCTTTTTGTGCAAAACCAGCGGTTAAAGCTGCTGTGGCTTATCATATTGATAAAAGAAATTTATTGATGGTTTTAGAACTTCTGGAAAAATATACTGACAAGCAATCGCTTATAAATTGATAAATAAAATACTGACGGAAAATCTGTCAGTATTTTTTTAGTATTTGATATTAAAATCGGTAAAATCAGGGAAACTTGTAGGAGTTGACTCGACATAAGTTACTTTCGCAAAGGGAGAAAGACGACCTTTGGAAGATTTTTCGCCACGAATAAGGGCCGTAAATTCTTCTAATTTTTGGGAGTCATCAGTTTGGGCAAGGATACCAACGGTACCATCATCATTATTCCAAACACGACCTAAAATTCCTAATTCACGGGCACTTATAATAACAAAATAGCGAAAGCCGACTCCTTGAACTCGTCCAGAAACAATCATTTTTACTTTGAACATTTTAGCTCCTTTCATTCGTTAAATTATTAAGTGACTTGTTTATTTAAAACGTTTTCTTTTATTATAGCATAAGCACAAGCAAGATTGGCAAAAATCTGATAAAATAAGAGAATGGAAATCATCAGTTCAAAAGATAATAAAAAAGTTAAAGAAGCAAGAAAATTGCTGACAAAAAAATACCGCAAAAATTCATATCTCATCGAAGGCTTTCATTTGTTGGAGGAAGCACTGAAAGCTGGTCATTCAATAAAGCAAATTTTTGTTGAAGAAAATAAACTGGCTAAACTGACAGCAATGATTGGGTCTGAAAAATCACTGACAGACTTATCTGTAAATCTGGTCAGTAAAGATGTACTAAAATCTTTAGCTGACAGCGAAAGTCCACAAGGACTGATTGCTGAAGTGGCAAAAATTGAAGAAGTTATTGATTTTTCAGCAGCAAAATTTTTACTTTTAGAAAATGTGCAAGATCCAGGAAATGTCGGAACCATGATTAGAACGGCTGATGCAGCCGGCTTTTCAGCTGTTATTTTACTTGGTGAAACGGCAGACCTCTATAGTCCGAAGGTTATGCGTTCAATGCAAGGATCAAATTTTCATTTAGCGATTGCCCGCATGAATGAAGAAGAATGTTTTGCTGCGCTCAAACAAGCAAAAATTTCAATTTTGACAACAACGCTATCAGCAAATTCTGTATCTTATAAAACTGTTGAGGAATCATCTTTTGCTTTGGTCATGGGCAATGAAGGAGCTGGAGTATCAGACTTTGCCGTGGAATCTGCTGATAAGCTTGTTCATATTGACATGCCAGGACAAGCGGAATCTTTAAATGTGGCTGTGGCTGCTGGGATTTTGATGTTTTCATTGTAAATTACTGATGAAAATTTTTTCGATTCTATCAGTAAAAATGGAGGTGGTTATGAAAAAGTATACCGCAAAAATTGACCGACCAATTGGAACAATTCATCATGGGACAGTTTATCCAATAAACTATGGATACATCGAGGGACTTATCGCAGGAGACGGCGAAGAACAAGATGTCTATATTTTGTCCAATTTACCTGAGAATCAAAAAGCTCTCAAAACATTCACTGGAAAACGCATTGCTATTGTTCACAGAAAAGATGATGTTGAAGATAAATGGGTATTGACCAGTCCAGCTGAAAATTTCACAAAATCAGAAATCGAAAAGGCAGTCCATTTTCAAGAGCAATATTTTGATAGTGAAATTGAAATGGTAGAATAAAAAATTACTGACAGGTCAATGCGACCAAGCCACAAACTCACATCATAGATATGAGTTTGGCTTGTCCAAGAAGTCAGGTCGCTAAAGCAACCTCTCTATGGCAGAGTGAGCATTGAATCGGTAGATAAAAAAACTGACAAAATTTCTGTCAGCTTTTTTTTCATACTTGTCAGTAATTTTTATGTTTCAACATTAGTTAAAGTGAGCCGCTAAAGTTTCTGCAAAAGCTTCAAGATGGGCTTCGTCTTCATCTTCAGGTGACAAATCGACACGAACGAGCTCTGCTCCTTTAGTTGCACCTGTTTTTTCAAATTGCGCTTCAAACATATCGACGCAGATACAGAAATCATCATAGAAAGTATCGCCTGAACCGAAACAACCGTAAATTTTACCAGATAAATCAACATCAGCTAATTCTTCGTAAAAGTCAACAATTTCGTCAGGTAACTCACCGTCACCGTAAGTGTATGTTCCAACGATACAAAGATCAGCATCAGCCATATCATCGGCATCAACAGAAGTACATTCATCAAGTTCTACTTCAAAACCTAATTCTTCAAGTTTATCAGCGACAATATCGGCACAAGCTTCAGTATTTCCTGTCATACTTGCATATACAATTTTTGCTAAAGGCATTTTTCACTCTCCTATAAGATACAAGGAACGTATAGATTTTACGTACCAAGCTCAGTTAATTGATTAATATTTGTCTATCTATCATTGAGATAATTCAATTCAATTATAACAAAATTCAAGTGAAATCAAAGCTAAAAACTATGAATATTATTTCACGCTCTTCTTTTGTGAGAGGAATATTGCTGGAAGAGCAATGATAATCAAAACAATTGAAGAGACAAGAAAACCAAGTTGATAACCATTAAGTGTCACTGCTTTTTCAACAGAAGTTTTTGCAGTCGCAATAACCGTGGGAGTTAAAGTGGTATGTAGAGCCGCTAATTGATGCAGTTTAGTCGTCATCTGTCCAGCAATTTCAGATGTCACAACCGCCGTAACAACTGCCGAGATAACGGCTGAGCCAAAAGATGAACCAACATTTTGAATGATTCGTTGTCCTACTGATGCCCCAGGAATATCTTGTTTATCTAAACCAATGAAGATATCAGTCATCATTGGCATTTGCAGGCCACCAATTCCCATTCCGCGAATAAATAAAACCAGTCCTAACCAAATTAAATTAGTATTTTCTTGAACGAAAATGAAAGGAATCGTTCCTAGAAGGGAAATGGCGATTGAAACCAGAACAACTGGTCTTGCTCCAAGTCGGTCAATCATTTTTCCAATCAAGGGGCGAGTTGCCATCATTCCAAGACCTTGGGGAATTAACATCAAACCTGCTTCAATGGCTGTAAATCCTTTGGTATTTTGGAAAAAGAGAGGAAGAAGAAGCATAGGACCATTAGAAGCAATTCCAGCTAGAAAAATTCCTATATTTGCTGCAGTAAAATGTTTAGATTTGAAAAATCTTAAAGGAAGAACGGTATTATTTTTCCGAATTTGATTATAAATTCCATAAATAATAAATAAAGCTAAACCAATGAGGACAAAAGTAATCATTTGACTATTGAAAAAATTTTTAGCATTCGTTGAACCTTTCATCATGCCATATATTAATCCAACAGAGCCGCCAGCAAGAAGAAGGGTACCAAACCAGTCCAATTTTGCTTTTGGATTAAAAGGTTTGAAAGAACTTAGATAAAAATGATTAAGTAAAACAGCAATAATAACAACTGGAATATTGACATAGAATATCCAATGCCAATTGGCTCCAGAAACAATAGCACCACCAAGAACAGGACCGATGATTGGGCCAAGAATAATCGGTGTAGAGACAACGGCCATTAACTGACCAAGTTTATCAGGAGGTGTAATTTGCATCAGCAAGGTGGTCATCAGTAAAGTAATGAAACCTGCAGAAAATCCTTGAACGGCTCGGAAAATGATAAAACTATCAATATTCCAAGCAATTCCCGATAAAAAACTAAAAAGTCCAAAACTAAGGAGGGACCATTGCATGACTTTTTTTCCGTCAATATGATTGACCACATAACCACAAACAGGTACGGCTACAGCAAGGGCAAGTACATAACCTGTGATTGCCCATTGAATCATGTCAAGAGAGGTATGTAAATCACTTTGTAATTTGTTAATTGCAATATTGACCATGGTGGAATCAAGCATGGGAGCAATTGCACCAACAACTAGTATCCAAGCATTTCGAGTCAACTCTTTTGGTAATTTTTCTTTTTTTGATTTTGCCATAATGGCTTCCTTTCTTTTCGCCTAAGCGAAAACTAAGTCTTGATAAACTTAGGAAAATCTAAAAATTTCAATTCAGATACATTTTGTATCTTATTTACAAAAGATATTATAAAACTTAAAGTTTTATTTGTCAACAATAAGATTCTTTTTGTATCTAATTATGATTTGTGGTATTAGATAAGAATGATGATATAATAGAAATAAGAAACAAGAGGTCTCTTATGCTTGAAGAAAAAGTAAAAAAAACGCCAACCCAATCTCGAAGAAGAGGAAGCGAACTTAAAGAAGCAATTTATAAAGCGGCAATTAATATTTTAGAAAATGAAGGTTATGAAAAAGTAACCTTTCAAAATGTTGCAAAAGAAGCAAAAACGACCCGAAGTGTGCTTTATCGGTATTGGAATGATGTTTTTGACTTGATTTTTGAAGCCGTACGTTTTAATATTTCACAAAATCCTAAATGGCGTGGGAATGTCATTGACCAAGAAATCAATAAAGGAAGCTTACGGCAAGATTTGATTGAACTTTTAACTTTTATGAGAGAAAATTTTTTACTCTATCCTAAAGGTTTTCTAGCTTTCGTCTCATTTATGCAATCTCAAGGAAAAAATGTTCTTGAATCGACCGTTGGCAATGTCCTTCCAAGCAATCTGATTATCATGGAACGTTTACTAGCCAGAGCTCAGGAAAGAGGAGAAGCGCGTGAAAAAATTGGACAATCAGCCAAAGTTCTTCCCTTTCAAATGACTCGATATCATATGTTGCTTGAGGGCCAATCAATGAATGATGAACAAATCAAAGAATTGGTCGATGAAGTTTTACTTCCGATTTATATAAAAAACACCAAGTAATGGTGAATTTTATGGTAAAATAGAGTGTATTTATACTAAGCAAACTCGGATTGATTAGAAATAATTAATTGAATTGCTCAGCATTTCAAATCATTTTGAAAAGGCTCATGATTGTCGAAGAAAATTCTTATAGATACAGGCATAAATACTATCTCATAAGAATTCAGTAACCCCAGTAAATAGCTATTTATTTTTCGATGAAGTATGAGTCACTTCAAAATATTAATTTAAATAAAAAGAACTGAGTCTATTCTCAGGACTTTAGAAGGAAAGAATAAATTGATTACATTAAAATCTCAACGTGAAATCGAACAAATGGAACGCAGTAGTAAAATTTTGGCAGATATCCATATTGGTCTTCGTGATTTGATTAAACCAGGTATCGACATGTGGGAAATTGAAGAATATGTCCGCAAAGTTTGTAAAGAAAAAAATGTTTTACCTTTACAAATTGGTGTAGATGAAGGAAATTATAATCCCTTCCCTTATGCCACTTGTTGCTGCTTGAATGATGAAGTTGCTCATGCTTTTCCACGTCATCAAATTCTTAAAGAGGGTGATTTGATTAAAGTCGACATGGTACTTGGCTTAGTTGAAGACGGCTCTGTTGATGTTTCAAAACTTGACTTTGATGATGCTGAGTCAATGGTTAAATATCAAGAAGAATTTCGTGGTGGAGTGGCCGATTCTTGTTGGGCTTATGCTGTAGGTGAAGTTTCTGAGGAAGTAAAAAACTTGATGGACGTTACTCGTGAATGCCTCTATCTTGGTATTGAACAGGCTAAAGTTGGAAATCGCATTGGAGATATTGGGGCAGCGATTCAAGAATATGCTGAAAGTCGTGGCTATGGTGTCGTTCGTGACCTTGTAGGACATGGTGTTGGCCCAACAATGCATGAAGAACCAATGGTTCCACATTATGGACGTGCGGGTCGTGGTCTTCGTCTTCGTGAAGGAATGGTTTTAACCATTGAACCAATGATTAATACAGGTGATTGGGAAATCGATCATGATGGTGAACGAGGTTATGTGACTTTTGATGGAAGCTTATCTTGTCAATATGAACATCAATTTGTCATTACCAAAGATGGTCCAGTAATTTTAACTTCTCAAGGGGAAGAGCGGACTTATTAAGAAGTAAAAAAGGAAAAAGCAGATGAGAGGAAAGATGAAAAAAGGTCTACAAAAAATTGGTGAATTAACGACAACTTTCATGACTTTTTTCAAAAGTTCAGAAATGAGTCTATCCTCAATTGCCGTTGCTTATTATCTCCTGCTCGCAATCTTTCCTTTGGGCTTGATTATTGGAAATATTTTACCATTCTTACATATTGATACTTCAGGTTTATTGAGCTTTTTATCTGAGCAGCTTCCTAGTGATGTTTATCGAGGAATTGAACCAGTCATTAATAATCTCTTAAATCAAAGAAATACCGGATTACTTTCACTTTCTGTTTTGGCAGGTTTTTGGACCTTTTCAAGGGCGTTATCTGCTTTACAGATGTCGATGAATAAAGCTTATGAAGTTTTTAATCATCGTGATTTTATTGTCAGTCGAGTAATTGGTTTAGCTGCAGGATTTGCGATTTTACTCTTTCTCTATTTCTCAATTGTCCTTTCAACTTTTGGACAATTAATTTTAGAGCAAGTACATCGTATTTTCGCTTTTGATGATCATTTGTATCGCACTTTGCATAATATGACCCTGCCAGCGATTGCTGTAGCGACTTTTTTGTCTTTGATGATGCTTTATTTTATTCTACCGAATGTCAAAATAAGAAAATTAAGATATACGATGCCTGGAACAATTTTTTCAACCTTTGTTTTAGTTTTTCTGACAAACTGGATTGCTAAGTATGTTAGTTTTGCTTTGCAACGATTGGATGACTTGAAGTTAATTGGGTCATTGGTTGTTTTTGCTCTGATGATTTGGTTTATTTTCATTGCCCGAGTTCTAATCATTGGTGCCATACTAAATGCTGTCTACCAAAAAACAAAAGTTGGTAAGATTGAAACACGTCGCGGTGAAATCGTTGAATTCATCAAGGAAATTAGAAAATAAAAAAATACTGACAGAAAATCTGTCAGTGTTTTTTTGTTCGCCGATTCAATGCTCACTCTGATCGCATTGAACTGTCAGTAGTTTTTTTAAAAATAATTTTCTTAATCATTAATCTTTTTATCTTCTTTAAAGACAAAGAATTTTGAATAGAGATAGTTAATGACAATAATTAGAACTTGAACGACTAGATTGAGGCTAGCCACCATATTGTTTTTAGAAAGTCCAAAAAGGTTCATCAAAATATCTGGATGTTGGTCAATAAACCACCAGTTAATAAAAATAGAAACGAGCAAGAGAACAATCCGGCCAGAAGTAAAATTGATGAAATCACGTAATAAATTGGTTGATTGATGTTTAAATACAAAAAGTTTATTCGTGAAAAAAGCGAAAATAATACTTGAAGCTTGGGCAGCAGTTTCTGAGCCCCAGCCAGAATGCCAAGCTTGCCAAGTTAGCCATTTGACAAGAGCATAGACAGCAGTTGCCAAAACACCAAAAATAAGATATCTTACCGTTTCGGATTTTAAAACATTCATGAGTTTTTTCATGTCGTAATTATATCATACTCTTTTCTTAGACTCCACTAAAAATAGAATTTTCATAGCATGAGTAGATATTTCAAATAATGTAGGGAATAGGGTATAATAACAAAATAAATAAAGTAATATAAATACAAAGAAATGAGAATGGTTTTTGAATCAAATGATGAAAAAAATAATTGTTTTATTGCTCATCAGTGGCTTATTTTTGGTCACGCCTCATGCTTTTGCAACAGCAGGAGGATACCGAGGGGGAGGAAATAGGAGCACAAGAACTGGTGGTAATTTTGGAGTTGGAAACACTAACAGCCATTATCATAATACTGGTTCCAATAATTATAGCTCTAATACTGGAACATCTAGAATGGGAAGAAGATATAGTAGGGGAAGGATTTGGGAGTGGCTGATTGTGCTTGTTGGTTTCATACTTTATTTTGTAAGAAATAAAGTTAAACTTCCTTTTAAAAAAAGAGATTATCATCAAGAAAAGACAATAAATGATCCGGCTTTAGCACAAGAAATAGAAGAAATTTTTCTTAATGTTCAAGAAGCTTGGGATAAACAAGATTTACAAAGTTTATCACCATTTTATGGCGATAAACTGTATGAAAAGCATCAAAAAGTTCTTGAAAAAATGAGAAGTAAAGGTCAGATTAATCATACGCGCAGTGCTATTTTAGATGGTATCACGCGTTATAAGGAAATAAAAGATAATCAATTTGAAGTTGACCTGTATTTTGTAGCTATTGACTATCTTGTTTCTATTGATTCTGGTCAAATTATTTCGGGAAATAATCAATATCGAAGAGAATTTAAACAACGCTGGACTTTTAGTGGTCAAAAAGGAGCCCTTCGAGTTGAAAAAATGAGAGAAATTAAAATCTAACGATTATTTAAATTAGAAGAGAAAGAAGAAAATGATTGTTTATCTATTAGATTTATTAGCAGTTTGGAATCTTATTGTTTTTGTTTTTTATGCGGTCGATAAGTACAAGGCACAGCATCACTTATGGAGAATTCCAGAGAAAGTTTTACTTGCTCAAGCACTTTTAGGTGGAGGGATTGGAGCACTTCTAGCTGGGCATCTTTGTCATCACAAAACAAGAAAATGGTACTTTAATCTTTCATGGTATCTGGGCCTACTTGTAGATGCTGTCCTCCTCTTTTTAATCATCAAATTCTTTGTTAATTAACAATGAAATTTCATTTTTTTAGAAAATAAAATGTGATTTTTGTCAGTCATTAATTAAGACAATCCATTGACATTTCTGACTTAAAAATGGCATAATAGAGGCATGCCTAAACAACGATTTTACTCATTTATGATTGGAACGGTTATTGAAGCTTGGATTTTCAGCTGGGCCTTCCTTTCTGCTTCGTGGTTTTTAGCCACATTTTTCGGCTTCCTTTTGGTGCGCCGAATCTTCCTTGCTTATCGCTTGGATAAATTTATACGTGAGATGAAAATGTGATTTTTTATCACAATTTTTATTATAAAAGTACTGACAAAATTTGTGGAGACTTGTAAGTAAAAAAACATGATATTATTCTCTAGCAATTCTGTCAGTTATTCTTAATTTATGAAAAAATAAGGGAGAATTAAAATGGCGGTTTCAGTTCAAGACTTACTTGATAAAATTCACTTTCATGTGATTTACTCAACAGAAACAGCATTACAAAAAGAAATTACAACTTCCGAAATTATGCGGCCAGGTTTAGAAATGGCTGGTTATTTTGATTACTTCACCCCTGAGCGAATTCAGCTTTTTGGGATGAAAGAGTGGTCTTACATGATGACTGTAGTTGGAGATAATCGTTATGATCTCTTAAAAAAGGTCATGGCCAAAGAAACACCAGTTGTAATCGTTGCGCGTAATTTAGAAATTCCAAGTGAAATGGTTGCAGCAGCTAAAAAAGCAGATATTGTCTTGCTTCAATCACGGGAAGCAACCAGTCGTTTAAACTCGGTTTTGACTTCATTCCTTGATGAACGTTTAGCAGAAAGAACCACAGTTCATGGTGTTTTGATGGATATTTTTGGCGTTGGTGTGCTGATTCAAGGTGCGAGTGGGATTGGTAAATCTGAAACAGGTCTTGAATTAGTTAAACGAGGTCACCGATTAGTTGCTGATGACCGTGTAGACGTTTTTCAACGGGATGCTTTTACGCTTTCTGGAGAACCTGCAGAAATTTTGCGCAATATGATAGAAATTCGTGGCGTTGGGATTATTGACGTGATGAGTCTTTTTGGTGCAGGTGCTGTCAAGGATTCAACGGATATTGATATGGCTATCTATTTAGAATATTACGATAAAGAAAAAGCTTTTGATCGTTTGGGAAATGCGCCGACAATCGTCGAATTTTCTGATGTTGAAGTGCCTCAAACGCGTATTCCTGTAAAAACAGGGCGTAATGTGTCAGTGATTGTTGAAGCGGCAGTCATGAATTTCAGAGCTAAACAAATGGGCTTTGATGCAACCAAAACTTTTGAAGACCGTCTAACAGACTTGATCAGTCACAACAAAGAATCACAATAAAACTTAGAGGTAACTGATAGACAAAAATACTGTCAGTTAAAATAGAAAACTGATAAAAACTATGAATAATTTATTTCCTTTTTTAGCTCTGGATAAAATTGCTCTCCAATTAGGCCCTCTTGCTATTCATTGGTATGCCATTTTTATCGTGGGTGGTGCGGCATTAGCGGTTTGGTTAGCGTGTAAAGAAGCACCAAAACGAAACATAAAGGTCGACGATATTATTGATTTTGTACTTTTTGCTTTTCCCTTAGGAATTGTTGGAGCAAGATTATATTATGTAATCTTCCAATGGTCTTATTATAGTCAGCATCCGTCGCAAATTATTGCAATGTGGGATGGTGGGGGAGCCATTTATGGGAGTTTAATTGCTGGAGCGATTGTTCTTTTTGTCTTTAGCTACTACCGCATGATCCATCCTTTAGATTTGCTAGATATTACTATACCTGGTGTTTTCCTTGCTCAAGCAATGGGCCGCTGGGGAAATTTCGTAAACCAAGAGGCTTACGGTAAAATTGTTTCAAATTTAGATTGGCTTCCACCATTTATTAGAAATCAAATGTTTATCGAGGGCCATTATCGAATGCCCACTTTCTTATTTGAAAGTATTGGAACCTTAAGTGGATTTATTCTGGTTATGGTCTTTAGACATCGTATCAAAGGTTTGAAACGAGGAGATATTTTTAGTTTTTATCTCGTTTGGTATGGGGCAGTGCGCTTTATTGTTGAAGGGATGCGTACTGATAGCCTAATGTTGGGCCCAGCACGGGTGTCGCAATGGTTGTCAGTTTTATTAGTGATATTAGGAATTATCCTATTTGTTTATCGTAGAATAAAAAAAAATTAAGAAGGCTATCCTAAGGGATTGCCTTTTTGTCATAAAAAAATGTAAGTAATATTAGAAAATGGTGCAACAATTTGTTATAATGAGGTGAAATAGAATCGCTTTCATCCAAATGAAAGAAGATTAAAAAATGGACATAGAGTTTTAAGTCCGAATAAGAGGAGGAAACGTGGGAAATATTGCATTATTGATTATCGCGATAGCATTTGCTGTATTGGTAGTCTTCTTGGTTATTGTATTACATAAGGTTTCGAAAGTTGTAGAAGAAGCGAACCGTACTGTTAAATTAGTATCGAGTGATGTGGACGTGCTGCTTCATCAAGCCGATGGAATCATGACTAAGGCTAACACTTTGCTTGATGATGTTAATGGGAAAGTCGCCACGATTGACCCCTTGTTTACAGCAGTTGCTGATTTATCTGAAAGTGTTTCAGATATTAATGCCTCAAGCCGTAAGCTTGTAACACGCCTTAATCGAGGTTCAACAAAACGAAAAACAACTTCAGCTTCGGCTGTTGTACTTGCCAAAACAGCGAAAAAATTCTTTGTCAAAAAAGATAAATCTGAAGCTGGTGTAAAAGTAAATTAAATTACTTACATAAAGAAAGGACTTAACCGATGTCAAAAAAAACAGGATTTCTAGTTGGTGCTTTAGTTGGAGCCGCAGCCGCTTTATTTTTAGCTCCTAAAAAAGGAAGCGAACTCCGTGAGGAAGCTGGGAAAATTTATGATGATTTAAAAGAAAATCCCCAAGAAACATTGACAGGGATGAGAGATACTGCTCTTGATTTTTCAGCTGAAAAATTTAATGAAATTAAAGAAAAGTTTGATTCAGGAGAGATTTCAGCAGATAAAGCTAAAGATTTCTTGCTTTCAAAACGTGATTTAATTATGGAAAAAGTGGATTCAGGAGAACTTTCTAAAGAAACTGTTATTGATTTTTTCAATGATACAAAAGATGCTGTCGTTGAAAAGATTAATTCAATGAAAGAAAGTGGTGAAGAACTCTTTGATGAGGATGGATCTGACCTGTCTGATGAAGCTGCTGAAGTAGTGGCTAAATTCAGTGATGCAAAAGATGAAGTAAAAGAAGATATTGACACTCAATCTCTTGCAGAAGAAGCAAAGAAAATTGCTGATGAAGCCAAAGAATTAACAAATTTTCCTGATGAAAAATAATAAAATTCAATCTGTCTTTTAGGCAGATTTTTTGCTATGTAAAACATTTACACACCTAACTATGGTAATTGGAAATAAATTGCGTTATACTATATAATATATAAAATAAAAGAAATACTCTGGAGGATTTCAAATGGCACAAGCAAACTTTGGTGTTGTCGGAATGGCTGTAATGGGTAAAAACCTTGCACTCAATGTTGAGTCACGTGGTTATACCGTTGCTATCTACAACCGTACGACTTCAAAAACTGAAGAAGTTTATAAAGAACATCAAGATAAAAATCTTGTTTTCACAAAAACACTTGAAGAATTTGTCGGAAGTCTTGAAAAACCACGTCGTATCATGCTCATGGTTCAAGCGGGAGCTGCTACTGATGCAACCATCAAATCACTCTTGCCACTTTTGGACAAAGGCGACATCTTGATTGATGGTGGGAATACTCATTTCCCAGATACAATGCGTCGTAATGCTGAACTTGCTGACTCAGGAATCAACTTCATTGGTACTGGTGTTTCAGGTGGAGAAAAAGGAGCGCTCTTGGGCCCTTCTATGATGCCTGGTGGACAAAAAGAAGCTTATGATTTAGTAGCTCCAATTTTTGAACAAATCGCAGCTAAAGCTCCTCAAGACGGTAAACCATGTGTTGCTTATATGGGAGCCAATGGTGCGGGACATTACGTTAAAATGGTTCATAACGGAATTGAGTATGGTGACATGCAATTGATTGCTGAATCTTATGACCTTTTGAAACGTGTTCTTGGACTTAGCAACGCAGAAATTCAAGCCATTTTTGAAGAATGGAATGAAGGCGAACTTGATAGCTACCTCATCGAAATCACAAAAGAAGTATTGAAACGTAAAGATGATGAAGGCGAAGGCTATATCGTTGATAAAATTCTTGATAAAGCAGGAAATAAAGGAACTGGTAAATGGACTTCAGAATCTGCCCTTGACCTTGGTGTACCACTTCCATTGATTACAGAATCAGTATTTGCTCGTTATATTTCAACTTATAAAGATGAACGTGTTAAAGCAAGCAAAGTTTTGTCTGGCCCAGCTCTTGATTTCTCAGGCGATAAAAAAGAAGTAATCGAAAAAATCCGCAAAGCACTTTATTTCTCAAAAATTATGAGTTATGCTCAAGGATTTGCTCAACTTCGCAAAGCTTCTGAAGAATTTGATTGGGACTTGCCATATGGTACAATTGCTCAAATTTGGCGTGCTGGATGTATCATCCGTGCAGAATTCCTCCAAAACATTACTGATGCTTTCGATAAAGATAGCGAACTTGAAAATCTCTTGCTTGATGACTACTTTGTAGACATCACAAAACGTTATCAAGAAGCTGTTCGTGATGTAGTTTCCCTTGCTGTTCAAGCAGGAATTCCAATTCCAACATTCACCTCAGCAATTAGCTACTACGATAGCTATCGCTCTGAAAATCTTCCTGCAAACTTGATTCAAGCTCAACGTGACTATTTCGGTGCTCACACTTATGAACGGACTGA
This sequence comes from Lactococcus cremoris subsp. cremoris KW2, assembly GCF_000468955.1. Lineage (NCBI taxonomy): Bacteria > Bacillati > Bacillota > Bacilli > Lactobacillales > Streptococcaceae > Lactococcus > Lactococcus cremoris. The sequence goes on from NC_022369.1 coordinate 560,865, forward strand.
TAAAGCGGGAATTTTCCATTACGACTGGTATACAGAAGATTAAGTTGACAGTTTTAGTATTTTTACAAAAAGCACAACAGGATTTGTTGTGTTTTTTGTTTCTAGCAAAGAAAACACTTGTAAAATTTGGTATAATTGGAAATGAAGATAATATTGTAGGCCCTGAAACAGTAATGATTTTGATTTATATAAAATCGAATATTAAAAGTTTTATTTTAGGAAGGGAAGGAGTTTTTTTGCCAGAAAAATTAATAAAATCGAAAGAACGTGTTCAAAAACATGGTGAAGTATTCACTCCAAATTGGATGGTTCAAAAAATGTTAGATGTTGAAGGGGTAAGAGAAGCTTGTGAAGATATTTATGCAACTTTTTTAGAACCCTCAGCTGGTGATGGAAATTTTCTCACAGCAATATTGGAACGAAAATTAAAAGCTGTGATAAATCAATTCTCAAAATCAAGTTGGAAAACTAAATCATTGTTTGCTTTGGCTTCAATTTATGGTATAGAGTTTTTAGAAGATAATCTAGAACTCGCCCGGTCTCGAATGATTATTTATTATTTGGAATGGTTTGAGCAAACTTTTGATGAACGGCTTAGTGTTAAAAATGAAATATATAAATCTGCGAATTATATCATAAAGAAAAATATTGTTCGTGGTAATACGCTGACTAAAAGACATCCAGACCTTGAAACTCCTATAGTTTTTACAGAATGGAATCGTGTTGAAGGAAGTAAAAGTGATGTTGAAGTTATAGAGTTTCAATTTGCAGAGCTTTTTAATGAGGGAGAACTTTTAGAGCTAGGAATTGCTGAAGGTCAGGTGAGTTTATTTGATTTTGATGGTGATGGCATTGAAGATATTGAATTCAAAGGTGCAAATGAACCTGCCAAAATTAATATTAGAGAAGTATATAAGTTAGGAGAATGATAAATGTCAAAGAATTTTGATTTTTTGATGATTGAAAGGGATACGGCTTTTTTATTTGAAACAGCAAATTTTGCTGAAAAAAACTATGTTCAAGGTGACTTTGAAGGGACTTTAACTAAGACACGTAAAATTGCCGAAAGTATTACTAAATTAATTTTAGAAAAAGAATACATAAATTTACCAAATCGCACAACTTTTAATGATGCTTTGCGTGAACTTAAAAAAATTGTCAAAGAAAATGATGTTATTGATGCTTTTTACGCCATAAAAGGAATTGGTAATAGCGCTGCTCATGAAATAAATTCAGCAGATGCAACGAAGGAAAACGCGATTAAGGCACTTCATCAAGTTTTCACCATCTTGGTATGGTTTATCCATAAATATGTTGATCCTGATATCAAAACAGCTTATCTAGAATTTCTTGAGCCAGAGGCTGAAAAACTTTATCAAACAGCCGAACGCAAACTAATTTACGTCCAAACTGTGAATAATGAAAGTGGAATGTTCCAAGCCTATGAGGGAACACAAAAAATTGGAGAGGCTACTGCTCCAGATGATGATTTTGAAGTTGATTGGTCTCCTAATAGTGAATTTTTACGTACGGTAGGAGCAAAACGAATCAACCAATATATGAAAACAGCAGGATTAAAGTTTGTTTTGGAATGGGTTGAACTTGCTTGGAAGAAATCTACAAAATCCTGGTTTCATGACCATGATGTTCATGAAGTTTTGAAACGTTCGGGTGTTAAAAAACCGAAGCATTTGGATGGGTCAGAGTGGTTTAAAACGGACTTAGAAACAGCTAAGAATGCAATAAAAGCTGTAAAAGAAGGGCATTCAGCTCTCCAAACTATTTCAGAAAAAGCTCCATCGTATGAAATCATACTTCGACCTGAACAAAAATCAGCAGTAGAGCAGACAAAACGAAATTTCAAGAAAAATAAAAAAATGCTCTGGAATGCCAAAATGCGTTTTGGTAAAACTTTGACTTCTTTGCAACTTATCAAAGAAGAAAAATATTCCAAAGTCTTGATTATGACTCACCGACCAGTCGTATCCGATTCATGGTTTGAAGATTTTGGCAAAATGAAAATGTCAGAAGAAAATTATCGTTTCGGCTCTGAAACCAGAGGTGAACGTCTTGAAAATCTGAAATTAGGTGATACACCTTTTATTTACTTTGTTTCAATTCAAAAACTTCGGTATGATGGAGGGAAAGCAAATCTGACTGAGTTTTCTGATGTAGACTGGGATTTGATTGTCATTGATGAGGCACATGAAGGCACACAGACCGAACTTGCAGATAATGTTTTGAAATCTCTTGAAAAGCCAGAAACAAAAATCTTAGCACTTAGTGGTACACCATTCAATATTCAAGACCAGTATGATGAAAGCTCGGTCTATACATGGGATTATACGATGGAGCAACGTGCTAAAACTGCTTGGGAGTATGAACATCCAACGGAACGAAATCCTTATGAGACCTTGCCCAAAGTCAATATGTTCACATTTGAGATGAAACATAAAGAGCGCTTTACAGATGAATCAAAAGCCTTTAATTTTCGTGAATTTTTCCGTGTGGATGAGAATGGTGAGCTCGTTCATAAAACAGATGTCAATGCTTTTTTAGATAATATTACGAATCAAGATAGTAATACTGATTATCCATTTTCAACTGAACAATATCGCAATGAACTCCGTCATACTTTGTGGCTTATGCCCGGTGTAAAAGAAGCAAATGCTTTTGAAAAATTACTTAGTGCACACCAAATTTTTGGCCAAGAATATAAAATCATCAATGTTGTTAAAGATGATAAGTTCGACAATAACGAAGTTGCAACAGCAGGAGATTTGAACAAAGTCCGCCAGGCCATTGGAGAGCCAAGCGAAACTAAAACTATCACATTAACGGTTCGTAAACTCACGACTGGGGTCAATATTCCTGAATGGACTGCCGTTTTATTCCTGTCCAATACAAATAGTGCAATGAACTATCTTCAAGCGGCCTTTCGTGCACAAACACCATTTTCTCATGAAAAGCTAGGTATGAAGAAAAATTGTTATATCTTTGACTTTGCTCCAGACCGTGCACTATCTGTGATGGCAGAATCCGCACAAGTTAATTCTGGGGTGGGCAAGAAAAATACACAAGAACAAAAAGATATGCTGACTCGTTTATTGAACTTCATGCCAATTTTGGGACAAACTGAAAACGGTATGAAATCCTTCAATGTGGATAAAATGCTTACCCAGCTTAAAAAAGTATATGCGGAAAAAGCGGTGCGTTCAGGGTTTGAAGATGATAGCTTATATAATGATAATCTTTTGACTTTAACCGAAGGAGATACAGAATTATTCAAAGATTTGAATAAGATTGTTGGGAAAACGACTAAAGTTAAAGAAAGTCAAATTGTGATTTCCAACAATGGTTTGACCGATGAAGAATACGATAGAGGACAAAAAGCAGGCAAGAGAAAGAAGAAACAACAAACTCCAGAAGAAAAAGAAATTTTAGAGAAAATCAAAAAAGCCAAAGACCAACGTAAAACCATGATTTCTATCTTACGCGGGGTGTCAATTCGTATTCCGATGATGATTTATGGGATGAAGTTGGATTTAGCACAGGATATTTCAATCCAAGATTTTGTAAAACAAGTTGATAATGAATCATGGAAAGAATTCATGCCTAAAGGGTTTACCAAGCTAATGTTTAAACAAATCGTACAATATTATGATGCGGAAGTTTTTATTGAGGCAGGGCGGATTATTCGTCAACGTGCAAAATCTTATGACCAATTAGATTTTGTCGAACGTGCGGAAAAAATTGCAGAGTTGTTTGGAACTTTCAAGAACCCCGATAAAGAAACGGTATTGACACCGTGGCGCGTGGTCAATTTACAGCTGACAAAAACCATTGGAGGTTTGAATTTTTATGATGATAACTTTGTCAGTACGACTGATGGTGCTGTTAGCAGTTTACATTGGGTAGAACAAGCAGATAGTCAGCAAATTTATACTGAAGCTACAAAAATTCTTGAAATTAATACAAAGACGGGACTTTATCCACTCCATGCAGCAATGAGTTTGTACTATAAAAAACTAGAAGAAAATAATGACAGTAAATTTGAAGCTGATGAAGTCTACAAGAAAATCTTGAAAGAAAATATTTTTGCTATAGCTAAAACTCCGATGGCAAAAACTATTACCGAACGCACGCTCTCTGGTTATAAAGATTTTGAGATGAATGTGCAATATATTGATGGATTCGTGGATACTATAAAAGAAAGCCCACAAAAAGGTAAAGAAAAAGTAGAGGAGGTATTTAAAAACGTGAAATTTGATGTAGTGATTGGAAATCCGCCTTATCAGGAAGAATCAATCGGTGACAGTACACAAGCACCACCTATTTACCATAAATTTATGGATACAGCCTATGAAATTGCTAACAAAGCAGTTTTAATTACACCAGGTAGATTCTTGTTTAATGCAGGTGCAACTCCAGAGTCTTGGAATAATAAAATGCTTAATGATGAACATTTTAAAATAGTTCATTTTGAAAATGCAAGCTACAATATTTTTCCAAATACAAATTTTGGGTCAGTCGCAGTTACGTATTGGGATAAAAATAAAAAATTTGAACCAATAGGAATTATGACAAACTTTTATGAACTTAATTCAATTATCAAGAAAGTAGAAAGAAAAACTATTAACACACTAGACAGTATTATTTCAGGGCGTGGAGTTTATAAATTGACGAATATAGCGCATATTGAACATCCTGAAATTGAAATCCTACAATCAAAAGGGCATAAAAATGATGTTGGAACAGGAGTTTTCAGCAAACTACAAAATATAATTTTCTTCAAAGACAAACCTAATGATGGTAAAGAATATAGTAAAGTGATTGGGTTAATGAATAGAAATCGAGAAAATTTTTGGGTGGATACAAGATATATTACACATACACCTGATTATGGTAAATTTAAAGTTATTTTACCTAAGGCTAATGGGACAGGGTTATTGGAAGATAGAGCATCAGCGATGATAGGTAAACCTCTTGCAATTCCTCCGCTTGTTGCTTTTACTGAAACATTTATTTCTATTGGTACTTTTGATACAGAAGCTGAGTCAGAAAATGTTTTGAAATATGTCAAATCAAAATTTGCACGAGCAATGTTAGGTGTGCTTAAAGTTACCCAAGATAATCCACGAGATAAATGGAAATATGTTCCCCTACAAAATTTTGCCCCCGATTCCGACATCGACTGGACAAAATCCCTCCCCGAAATTGACCAACAACTTTATGCAAAATATAAACTTGATGAAAAAGAAATTTTGTTTATTGAGGAGAAAGTTAAGGCAATGGACTGATGGAGAACTTAAAAGAAGAAATTATTGAAGCAATTCAGTCTTTATATTATGATTCAGAGGATGGATGTCAAGCGATTACGTGTGAGCTTGCTGATATGGAAATTAACGGGGAGAGTGTGCATAATTGCTTTGCTTGTAATCTAGCTGATAGTATTAGCTCTTTGAATATGTTAGCAGAGTTACCTGATGAAAAGTTTGAAGGTGAATATCAGATTTACCGTCTATTTTTACCTCAGATTTATTTAATTGTAGAGGAAATTGATACAATTTTAAAAACTTCAGGATTGAATTTTGGGTTTATTTCTCAAAGATATCCATTCATATTAAGAATACGGCGTCTGATGAATTTTCTTAAACATCCAAAAGTTAGAGGTTTTTTTCAACATCCACAGTATGTTTTTATTGATAGTAAATCGAATCTAAAGACTTGGCAGAATAGCTCTAACAAACTTTTTGAACATTTTAGTCAAGAGGATATTATTAAAATAAATTCTAAAAGTTTATTAGAAAGAATGATATTTGCTAAGTGTGACGGTCAACTTTACAACCAGCAAGATTTTCAAGACAGACCTGATTTAGTTGGAAAATACTTGGAACCCACTGAATCTGATGTGGATACTTTCATTGTTATTCCAAACAATTTAAAAGAAGGTCAAGAAGATGCTAATACAACTCGTTATAAATTAAAATCAGGGGAAATAATATATTTCTATTTTTGCGAGGCTGATATAAAAAAATTTTATTCAAGAGAGATTAATAATGACCAACTCGAAAAGTTGAAGGAATTTTGTGTCAAAGAAGGTATTGTTATTTTCTTACCAAAAATTCCAGATTTAATTTTTGAATTGGGGGAAATGATTAAAGAAGTAATTGAGCAATATAAAAATAATCCGATATTATTTGACTCAATAGCTGATTTGGCATTAATATATTCCAAGATTGATGAATAAAACTTATAAGATAAAATTATGGCAATGAATGATATGACATAAAAATAAATGTTATTTTATATAATAGAAAATTACTGATACTTTTTTATAATGATAACCTTAGTTTAAAATCAAAAAAAGCTAGAGTTTTCTAGCTTTTTTTCTTTTAAAGATTAGTGGTATTTTTTGGACCATTTTTTAACAAAAAATGGATAAAATGTTATATTATTAGATAATCAAAATGTGCTTAGCTTATTTTGAAAAAAATGATTGCAACTAGAGAAAGTTGAGGGAGCTAAAATGGGTTATCAACATAATCGCTCATTTAATAAGGCGACAGGCGCAGGTTTCATTATCGCAATGGGAATTGTCTATGGTGACATTGGGACAAGTCCTCTTTACACAATGGAATCCATTGTCCAAGGTCAAGGAGGGCTTGAACGAATTTCGGAGACCTCAATTATCGGGGCTTTGTCATTGATTATTTGGACCTTGACTTTGATTACAACGGTCAAATATGTTTGGATTGCTTTAAAAGCGGATAACAATCATGAAGGTGGGATTTTTTCCCTATTTACTCTTGTTCGTAAATATGCAAAATGGTTAATTATCCCAGCGATGATTGGTGGAGCTGCCTTGCTTTCTGATGGTGCTTTAACACCAGCTGTTACAGTTACTTCGGCAATTGAGGGATTGAGGTCTATCCCAGCTTTTCATGAAGCTTTTGGTCAGCAACAATTGCCAATTGTCATTATAACTTTGGCGATTTTGGCAATTCTGTTTTTGATTCAACGTTTTGGAACTTCGATCGTTGGTAAAGTTTTCGGACCAGTGATGTTTATTTGGTTTAGTTTTCTTGGGATTACAGGCTTGATTAATCTCTTTGGCGATTTTTCAGTCCTTCAAGCAATCAATCCTTACTGGGCCATTCATTTACTCTTAAGTCCAGAAAATAAAGCAGGAATTTTTGTCCTTGGTTCAGTCTTTCTAGCGACGACAGGGGCAGAGGCTCTATATTCTGACTTGGGTCACGTGGGCCGAGGAAATATTCATGTTAGCTGGCCATTTGTTAAAGTTTGTATTATATTATCATATTGTGGACAGGCGGCCTGGCTTTTACAAAATCGCGGAAAATCATTAGGTGATATTAATCCATTTTTTGCAGTTTTACCTCAAAGCCTGATTATTTTTTCTGTGGTTCTAGCGACTTTGGCAGCAATTATTGCTTCCCAAGCTTTAATCTCTGGTTCATTTACATTGGTTTCTGAAGCCATTCGCCTTAAACTACTCCCAAGATTGAGAATTAATTATCCGGGGGAAACCTTTGGCCAATTGTATATTCCAGCGGTAAATCTGGGCTTATGGCTCGCGGCAAGTTTTATTGTTGTCTACTTCCAAAGTTCTGCCCACATGGAGGCCGCTTATGGCTTAGCGATTACGGTCACCATGTTAATGACAACAATTTTATTAACGGTTTATTTAGCACAACATCAAAAAGTCAAAAAGGTATTCGTTGTTCTCTTTTTCGGTGCTTTTATCTTCATAGAAGGATTATTTTTTGCAGCCTCTGCTGTAAAGTTCCTGCACGGTGGTTATGTGGTTGTGATTTTAGCTGCCCTCATATTATTCGTTATGGCAATTTGGCACAAATCTGACCAACTTTTCTATAAATACCTCAAATCTTCTAATCTTAATGATTACAAAGAACAAATGAATAAGCTGCGAAAAGACGAATCCTATGATCTTTATCATACAAATGTTGTTTATTTGACAGCCAAAATGGATAAAGAATGGATTGACCGTTCAATCTTGTATTCAATTTTAGATAAACGACCTAAGAAAGCCGAAGTATACTGGTTTGTGAAGGTTAATGTCACAGATGAGCCTTATACTTCTGAGTATGAAGTGGATATGTTAGGGACTGATTTTATCGTTTGTGTCAATCTCTATCTCGGTTTTCACATGCGTCAAGAAATTCCACGTTATTTGCGCACAATCGTGACTAATTTGATGGAATCAGGGCGTTTACCACAACAGCATCAACCTTACAGTATCATTCCCGGACGGAAGGTTGGCGATTTCCGGTTCATTCTCTTAGAAGAAAAGTTGATTAATGCGAGACAAATGCCCGCTTTTGAAAGGTTCGTCCTTCAAACAAAGGAGCAAATAAAGAAAATTACGGCTTCGCCGGCGCGTTGGTTTGGACTCCATTTCTCAGAAGTTACAGTTGAAACGGTTCCTTTAGTTCTTTCAGACGTCAGAAATTTGGAAATTCACGAGCGAATTTCTAAGGAAAATGAAGTGGAAAATCTGTCAAAATAAATATGCAAAAAGCTTGGATTTGATTGATATAGTAGTGTTTTAGAAGAATAACGTATTTTATATAAAGCTGCGAGAAATAAATAAATGTAATTTCTCACAGTTTTTTTTGAATAAACTGGGGATAATCTGCTATAATATAGCTATTAAAAAACGAGCTAAGCTTCGTTTTATTTATTTGACTATTTTCGCTGAAGAAAGTTGAGGAGTTATAAAAGTGGGTCAAGTACACTTACATAATCGGTCGTTTAACAAAGCGACCTCTGCGGGATTCCTGATTGCATTAGGAATTGTTTATGGTGATATTGGAACAAGTCCTCTTTATGCCATGCAGGCTATTGTTCGAGGACAGGGAGGATTAGCAAATCTTTCTGAAAGTTTTATTTTAGGGGCTGTTTCTCTTGTCATTTGGACTTTAACGCTAATCACAACAGTTAAGTATGTTTTGATTGCATTGAAGGCTGATAATCATCATGAAGGCGGTATTTTTTCACTGTTTACGCTTGTTAGACGAATGAGAAAATGGCTGATTGTGCCAGCAATGATTGGTGGAGCGACATTACTAGCAGATGGGGCATTGACCCCTGCTGTAACTGTCACCTCTGCGATTGAAGGTTTAAGAGGGGTAACTCATGTTTACTCTAATCAAACAACGGTCATGGTAACGACCTTAATTATTCTTGCTTTTCTCTTTTTAATTCAGAGATTTGGGGCAAGTTTGGTCGGTCGCTTATTTGGACCAATTATGTTTATCTGGTTTGGTTTTTTGGGCGTGAGTGGGCTAATCAACTCATTTCTTGACTTATCAATTCTTAAGGCGATTAATCCTTATTATGCGATTCATTTATTATTTAGTCCGGAAAATAAGGCTGGTTTCTTTATCTTGGGTTCAATTTTCTTGGTAACAACTGGGGCAGAAGCACTCTATTCTGACTTAGGACATGTAGGTCGCGGAAATATTTATGTCAGCTGGCCATTTGTTAAGATTTGTATTATCCTATCTTATTGTGGACAAGGGGCTTGGCTTTTAGCTCACCGTGGTGAACATATTGAAAAACTTAATCCTTTCTTTGCCGTTTTACCTGATAATATGGTCATTTATGTTGTTATCTTGTCAACGCTAGCCGCGATTATCGCCTCTCAAGCACTGATTTCAGGTTCCTTTACTTTGGTCTCTGAAGCGATTCGTTTGAAACTTTTACCTTTGTTTAAAATTTATTATCCAGGGCAAACTTTGGGACAACTTTATATCCCAGCAGTTAACTTTGCACTTTGGGTAACGACTTCCTTCTTTGTTTTGTATTTTAAAACTTCAGAACATATGGAAGCCGCTTATAGTTTGGCGATTACCATCACTATGTTGATGACAACGACCCTTTTGACTTATTTCTTAATTCAAAAAGGGACGCCAAAAATTGCGATTGCTTTTATTTCCATTGGTCTCTTTTGTATTGAAGGCTCGTTCTTTGCGGCTTCCTTGGTACAATTTATCAATGGAGCATATATTGTTGTACTGATTGCTTTGGCAATTATCTTTGTGATGTTTATCTGGAATAAGTCACATAAGATTGTTATGAAATACATTAAATCATTGAATATTAATGAATATAAGAATCAATTGAATGCTTTGCGTCATGATGAATCTTATGACTTATATCAAACGAATGTGGTTTATCTGACGAGTAAAATGGATCATGAATGGATTGACCGTTCTATCTTGTATTCCATCTTAGACAAACGGCCAAAACGTGCGGAATGCTATTGGTTTGTTAATGTGAAAGTTACTGACGAACCTTATACTTCTGAGTACAAAGTTGATATGATGGATACTGATTTTATTGTTCGAGTGAATCTTTATCTTGGATTCCGTATGCGTCAAGAAGTTCCGCGCTATCTACGAACTATTGTGACGGATTTGATGGAATCAGGTCGCTTGCCTCGACAACATCAACACTACAGTATCACTCCAGGACGTAAAGTTGGTGATTTCCGCTTTGTCGTTGTTGAAGAAAAATTAATGAATGCACGACAAATGCCAGGTTTTGAACGTTTTGTTCTTCAAACGAAAGCACAAATTAAGAGAATTACTGCCTCACCAATTCGTTGGTTTGGACTTCAATTCTCGGAAGTAACAGTTGAAACGGTTCCCTTGGTTCTTTCAGATGTACGTAATTTGGAAATTCATGAGCGTTTAGAGCAAGTAGATGAAACAGAAGCTCCTGCAACAAATTAAAAAACTTACTGACGATTCTGTCAGTAAGTTTTTATTTTTGTCAGTAAAAATTTTAGCGTGCAAGTCGTTTTCGAGCGGCTTCTTTTCGTTTTTGAGCGATGAATTCAGCCTTGTCAGCTGAGGGAAGATATCCTTTTTTCTTGGCAATCAAGAGGGCAGTTCCAGCGACAAGAATTTCGACTGATTTTCCAATGAGATAACCTTGGATAAATTTATTTTTCATTTGCGGGTCTCCTTTAATTTTTATTTAAAAATCATTATATTATCATTATAAATCAAAAAATGTGAAAACGCTATCGAATCACTTCTAAAAATGAAAGATTTTTTAATATTAACCGGTTAAGGTTAAGATTAGGCACATGTGATATATTAGTATCAGTTGTAATAAATAAATGAAAAAGAAAGAAGGTAAGAAATATGACAATTATAGGTGTAAAAATTGATCAGAAGTTTATGAGGGACTTACTCATCCTGATTATAGGTGTCGGCCTTTATGTATTATCTGTTCAATTATTCGTCATCCCCAACCGTTTAGCAAGTAATGGTGTCGCTGGTTTCTCTGTACTTATGGATTTTGTTTTCGGCATCAACCCAGCCTTGACTTTCTTTTTGGTAAATGTACCCCTCTTTATTTTCGGGGGACGTCTGCTTCCACGTAGAATTTTACTTTTAAGTATTCCCGGAGCTCTTGCGATGAGTCTTTGGTTAATGATTTATGAAGCATTGGGTGTTACTGGTTTTCAATTCTCACATGTTATTTTTGCCGGGATTTTTGATGGAATTTTATCAGGCATCGGTGCCGGTCTAGTCATCATTTCTGAAGGGACTTTTGGCGGCTCTATCCTACTTAGTCGAATTTTAGAAGAACAATGGGATTTTAAAATCGATAAAGTATTATTCTTAGTTGACGTAGTTGTTCTGAGCGTTTCCTTATTGACTTTCTTGTCTCTTCCTAACTTTGCTGTTACTCTCCTATCATGCTACATTTTTAGTAAAATGACACTGATTGTTGGGCGGGAAGATTATCGAAAATCTTTGATGTCACGTGGAAAGAAAATTTACCAAAAAGTGTTTGCAGCTTAAGAAACTGCAAAATATAATATAAAGTTACTGACAGAATGGTCAGTAACTTTTTTTCTGGTCAAAGCTTGAATTTGCCGATTATTTCTGAAATAATAGAGATTGGAAATCGTGAGAGTGAGTTAAAGATATAAATGAAAAATAATAAAGTTTTGGTTGTTGTTGGACCAACTGCGGTGGGTAAAACGGCACTAGGCATTGATTTAGCTATAAAAATGAATGGTGAAATTATTTCTGGTGATTCACAACAAGTGTATCAGGGATTAGATATTGGGACAGCGAAAGTAACAAAAGCTGAACAAGCCTTAGCAGTTCATCATTTGATTGATGTTCGAAAATGGACAGAGAATTTTTCGGTTCATGATTTTGTGATGGAAGCCAATCGATTGATTGAGGAGATTATTGAACGTGGGAATGTCCCGATTATTGTTGGTGGGACAGGACTCTATATTCAGTCACTGATAGAAGGTTACCATCTGGGAGGTCAAGAAAATCATCAAGCAATGATGGAACTTCGAGAAACATTATCGGCTTTAACTGACGAAGAGCTCTTTGAAAAAGTTCTTAAATTAAATCCAAATTTTCCTGAATTGAATCGCAGACGAGCGATTCGCTTTTTGGAGTTGCAAACTTTTGGTTCAACTGACGAAAATAGTGGTTCTGATTATAATTTTTTATTAATTGGCTTGAATGCAGAGCGAAAAGTGCTCTATGAAAGAATCAATCAGCGGGTAGAGCAAATGATGAGCGAAGGGCTTTTGGCTGAGGCAAGAAGTCTATTTGAAAAGGCACCCGATGCTCAAGCAGCAAAAGGAATTGGTTATAAAGAATTTTTCCCTTACTTTTCTGGCGAGATTAGTTTAGAAGAAGCAGTTGAATTAGTCAAGCGTAATTCCAGACGTTATGCTAAAAGGCAATTGACTTGGTTCAGAAATCGAATGGAAGTCGAATTTGAGGATGTCTTTTCAGAAACATACCCTGATTCAGTTTTTGAGAAAGTGACTCAATTTTTGAACTGACTCATTTTCGTAAAAATGTTATAATGAAAATGATTGAAAAAGGACATTATATCTGACTGACAGACTTTAAATCAGTCAACTTATTTTGCTGACAAAAAGATTAGAAGCTTGTCAGTAATATTTTTAGCAAAAAAGGAGAGAGAAGATGAATGATAAAAAATGGATAGATTTGGGAATGAAATATGGTGGATTCATGGCTCAAGATCAAATTTTTTTAGAAAATAGATTAGCCACTTTAACTGATGTCGCCGATAAACGACTTTTGGTTACTCCGCCAGCATCGGTATTGAATGCTTATTTTGCTGAACTTTATCAAAAACGCTCGCCCAAGGATGCGACAGACTATTTCTTTGAGCTTTCTAAGGCCTTTGATATTTTTGAAGAAAACCCAGATTTTCAACTTGAAGGAAAAGTGGGTTCTGAACATTTCCGTTTTATTCGACTCAACCTTTCAGGCAAATCATTTGGTTTTTCTTATAAAAATGAAGAGGAAGAAGCGCTTATCTTTAGTGAGTTTCCAGTAAAAATTACAGCTGAATTGATGTTTGAAATTGCGCAAATTTTTCCACACTATCTATTGATTGAAGAAGATGGAAAATTGCAGATGAAACCTGCTCAATTCCAAAGTGAATTTGAGAAAGTTAAGGACGTGACAGCCTTGACCGAGCAAGCGGAAAATGAAGAATATATCCGTTTATCAGGTTATAATATTGAGGATTTATTGGAACAAGCACAGGAAATTGGCTTTTTAAGTCCTTTGTGCTATGGACGAGATGGACGAAAACATTTGGTTTATATTACAAAAGGCTTTTAATCATTGATGAATTAGCTGCCTAAAAAATTGCAATTCTCTCCAATAAGTGATAGACTATTTGAAAACGGTTACTGATAAAGGCATTATCATTAAAAAAACTAATTATTTAATTTTACTGACAGATTGATCAGCGACTGATGAGAGGCTACAAGGAGGAACTTTTCATGGATATTATTATTTTTCCACTCGTTATTTTGGCAATTGTTTTACTAATTCTTATCTTTAGTTTAAGTACAATTGTCTTCGTCGTGAAGCAACAAACGGTTGCTATTGTTGAGCGTTTTGGTAAATATCAATTTACTGCAAGCCCAGGTTTTCATTTAAAACTACCATGGGGAATTGACCGAATTGCTGCGCGAATTCAATTACGCCTTTTGCAAACAGAGATGACTGTTGAAACAAAAACTGCAGATAACGTCTTTGTTACGATGAACATTGCTACACAGTATCGAGTAAACGAACAATCAATTAAAGATGCTTACTACAAATTGATGAACCCAGGTGAACAAATCAAAGCCTATATCGAAGATGCCCTTCGGTCAGCTGTGCCAAAGTTGACTTTGGATGATGTCTTTGAGAAAAAAGATGAAATCGCTCTTGAAGTTCAAAAAACGGTTGCTGAAGAAATGCAAACTTACGGATACATTATTGTTAAAACTTTGATTACTAAAGTTGAACCAGATGCTGAAGTTAAGCAATCTATGAACGAAATCAATGCGGCTCAACGTAAGCAAGATGCTAGTCAAATGTTGGCTAATGCTAATAAAATACAAGTTGTGACGGCAGCCGAAGCTGAAGCTGAGAAAGATCGCTTGCATGGTGTTGGGATTGCTGAACAACGTAAAGCAATTGTTGATGGTTTGGCTCAACAAATTACTGAAATCAAAAAACTTGGTGTGGCACTTGATGAAGAACAAATTATGGCGATTTTGCTGACCAACCAATATTTGGATACTTTGAACCAATTTGCTGCGGGTGGAAACTCAACCATCTTCCTTCCTAGTGGAGCTGAAGGAGCAGAAAGCTTGCGAACCCAGATTTTATCAGCAATAAAAGCAGGAAAATAAAAAGAAAAAAGAAAGTTATCAAGAGATAGCTTTTTTTATTTTGCTGAGTTTCTTCTTGCAATTTTTTTTGAAATTAGGTAGAATAAAGGGGTTATAGCGTCCGTAGTGTAATGGATATCACGCGAGATTCCGATTCTTGCAATGGGGGTTCGATTCCCTCCGGACGCATTTAATCATACAAATAAACCGCTCTGTTGAGCGGTTTTCTTGTTTTTGTGCCAAATGACTTGAAATAGTATAAGTTTGGATTATTTTTCTGTTAATGAGTGACGACGACCAGAAGAAATAGCTTGACTTTCAGTCATGGTAAAAATCTCAGATTGATTAACTGGATGACCGTGTTTATTACCATAATCAATTAGGGCAGTAAGACTATACCAATAGACTTTCGAATCTTTACCAGCTACATAAACAGTTCTTCCTACAGGAGGAGTTACAGTACTTCCACCAGCTTGAACTTTCCAAGCTACTGCTCCAAATTTCCATCCTCCATTAAGTAAACTGTTTTGTTCAAATGAATTAGTTGTATAGTTGTGTGAACCAGAACCTGCATTTGGATTATAGGCAACATAGAGATTGACATTTCCACCAGAGTAGAATGCGGCATTTCCGCCATTATCCCAACGCCATCCGCTCTTGACTAAACTTTGAGCTTCATATTTACTCATAGTATAGTAGTGATCTCCGCCCACTGAATTTGGATTGTAAACTCGATAAACTGGAGTTCCTGATGTTGCAGCTATCCAACCAGTTCCTTCATCGTTCCAGCCAGAATTTTTCAGGCTATTTTTTTCAAAAGCACTTTTAGTATAAAAATGCTCTCCAGTATTTTTATTATAGAGTCGATAAACAGGTACAGTAGATGCTGCAGAAGCGCTAGTTTCGGAAATTATTCCGCTTACGCCTAATGACAAAAGCACTCCGAGGGCAATTGAAATTTTTTTCATAAATTTTCTCCTACCTAGCTTTTAACGAGTATCAAGGTTTGCTCGTAGGGGTTCTTTTATGTTGCTTCTAATAATTTCATAAATTCTTTTACTTTCGTATCATAAAAATAAAGGCCTAAATGGTGAGAAGATAAAATTGATAAATATTTACACTATCAATTACACTAATATAATTAAGAATAGAGTCATGCATCATAGTTTACTGAGGTTAGAGTTTATTTCATCTTGTTTATAAATGGTATAAGCTAATTCAAAAGGAGCTTACGTTGCATTCATGAAGAGCTTCAAATATTTGTAGTTTCCTTTATTCTTTCAAATATTTTCCGAAGAGAGAAATGACTGCTTTGAAGATGATTTAATTCATGAGAAAGTCCAAAAGGGGGTGCTGAAAGTAGTTTAAAACCCTTCCTGATATAGTTTATTTCCTTACTTATCTTCCAAACGTTTTCCGAGAATAAGCTTCATAGCTATCTTTACATCGTCACTTAGAGGTTTTCCTTCGAATGACACCCATTTATCCCAATCCACTTTGCTGTCATCAACTAATTGTGCTAGATCAATTGGTTCGTTTATAATTTCTAATCCTTCACGTCCTAATAAAAAATCAACAGTAACATGAAAATAATCGGCTACTTTTGCCAAGTCATCAGCTTTAGGTTTTGTTTTCTTCCATCCATAAATTGCGTTTTCACTTAATCCAATATCAAGAGCAACTGTTTTTATATTTTTTCCTTGCTTATCAGCAAGGCCTTTTATTCTATCGAATAGAGTCATGGTGAGCTTTCTAAAAATAATTTCAACTTAAGTATTATGTTGAATACTTAACCCGCAATAAAAAGTATGAATTCTTGTGAAATGTTACTTTTTATGTTAAGTCAAAAAGAGTTAATGTAAATGATTTGAAAATAGTATCCTTTTATTAAAAGGTTTATTCTGTACTAATTAGATTACTTTAATTGTACGAAATCTAATATTTTTTGTCAATGCTCTTGAAGAAAAAGTTATAGGATTATGGAAAAAAACACGATTGAGAATATAAATAGAGAAATCTGAAGTATTTAAGTCTATTATTTCTATAGAAAGAAGGGGAGAGATAAGGCTAAACAAGCTTTTTAAGTAGTTTGAATATTCGTGAGTCAACCAAAGAATTCAAATTTACATGTGGTCAGGCTTTATTTTTTGTTTGAAAATAATAATTTTATTAGTTAGAAATCAGGGGAAAAGGCCTAGTAGACAAGAATTTGAATAAAAAAATAGAAAAATTACAGTTGAGACTAGAAATTTGCGGAAGTCTGTGTTATAATATATTTCGTTGTGAAAATGACGCCTTAAGTATGACTCGTTAGCTCAGTTGGTAGAGCATTTGACTTTTAATCAAAGGGTCGCTGGTTCGAGCCCAGCACGGGTCACTAAATTTATTGAAGAAAAGATTGTGGGGATGGCTCACAATTTTTTCTTATTTTTGAAAAATATTTCTCAAAGTTTAGAGAAAATAATGGTAAAAGCTAATGATTCTAAAGCTTATGTTATGGAGGGTCAATGGAAATCCAATTTTTAGGAACTGGGGCAGGTCAGCCCTCGAAATCAAGAAATACTCAAGCGATTGCTTTAAAAATGCTTGATGAACGTAATGAAATTTGGCTTTTTGATTGTGGTGAAGCTAGTCAACATCAAATTTTAAATACAGCAATTAAACCTCGAAAAATTACAAAGATTTTTATTACTCATTTGCATGGCGACCATATTTTTGGTCTCCCTGGTTTTTTGTCTAGCCGAAGTTTTCAAAGCTCAGATGAGCAGACTGATTTGGACCTCTATGGTCCTGTAGGGATTAAAGAGTTTGTTTTAGCGGGGCTTAGAATTTCAGGTTCACATTTAGGTTATCGGATTAATTTTCATGAGATTGATTCAGCAGGAAAAATCTTTGAAGATGATTCTTTTGAAGTTTATACGGATTTGCTTGACCATACCATTTTCTGCTTGGGTTATCGCGTAGTAGAGAAAAATCGGGTAGGTGAACTTGATGCCAATGCTTTAAAAGAAGCTGGACTTCCTTTTGGACCTCTTTTTGGTAAAATTAAAAAAGGAGAAGTCGTCGACTATGACGGAAAAACCTTTGACCCTAAGGACTATATCGGAGCTGATAAAGTAGGGAAAATCGTGACGATTTTAGGAGACACGCGAAAAACAAACACAGCGGTGCGTTTGGCTTGGCAAGCAGATTTACTGGTGCATGAGGCAACTTATGAGGCCGCTGAGAGTAAAATGGCCAGAGCTCATGGGCATTCAACGACTAAGCAAGCGGCTGATGTTGCTAAGGAAGCAGGCGTCAATCGTTTGTTATTGACCCATATTAGTGCACGTTATGTTGGTCCTTTGGTAGGGCAATTGGTTCGTGAAGCGCAAGATGTTCACGCGAATACCTTTGTGGCCAAAGATTTATACGAGGAAAAAATTGGTTAAAAATATTGTAATTACAGGTGCAACTGGTGATATTGCAAAAGAAATTGTCAGCTTATTATCTAAGACAAATGACCATTTGATTTTGGTATCACGAAGTCGTACGGCTTTAGAGAAATTGTATGGGCAGTTAGCAAATGTCACTTTACTGACCAATGATGAACTTTTAACTGCTGAGCAATCTTATGATGTGGATATTTTAATTAATAATGCTGGCTTTGGTATTTTTAAAGATTTTACTGAACTGACAGACTCTGAGATTACTGAGCAATTTGTTATTAATACATTGATGCCCATTCAGCTGACAAGACAGTTAAAACCAAGACTTCAGCTGATTAACATTGCTTCTATTGCTGGGAAATTACCGACAAGAAAATCAAGTATTTATGCTGCCAGTAAAGCAGCATTAATTACTTTTTCGGATGCCCTACGCATGGAAAATCCACAATTGATTGTGACTACTGTGAATACTGGTCCAGTTCGGACAAAATTTCATAAGGATAATGGAGATTATCTTAATAAAGTGGGGAAAAGTGCTATTTCTGCCGCTAAAGTTGCTGACAAAATTGTGAATAACCTCGGGAAAAGAAAAAGAGAACTAAATTTACCGTGGACTTTATCCACAGCTGCCAAACTTCGCAGTCTTTTTCCCTCACTGGTTGATTTTTTATCAACAAGATTTTTTAATTTTAAATAGTATTCTACTGACAGTTTTTTATAGAAGCGGTTCATTCTTCTGTCAGTAAAAAAATAGCAGTCATTTGCGATAAAGAAGACTAAAACTTATCTTGCTTTGCAGCCATTTTTCTTTTAAGGAATTTGTGCTAAAATAATTGAGTTGAAGACAGAAAAAGATAAAGAGAACGAAAATGATAAAAGCGAAATATGATTGGAAATTGGACGAGACAGTCCTTTCGGAAGATTTTCTAAAAATAAGCAAAAAACATAAATTAGACGAATTAACAAGTCGAGTGCTTTATCAAAGAGGGATTCATGATGAATCTGAAATTGAAAAATTTTTAAAGCCGAATTTGGAAGATTTGCATGACCCATTTTTGCTTCACGACATGGAAAAAGCAACACAAAGAATTTTATCAGCTATTGAACAAGGCGAAAATATTCTGATTTATGGGGATTATGATGCTGATGGGATGACAGCTGCTTCTGTCATGAAATCTGCTCTTGACGAATTAGGCGCCGAAGCTCAGGTTTACTTACCAAATCGATTTACTGACGGTTATGGTCCAAACCTTGATGTTTATCAATATTATATTAACAATGAAAATATCAATCTTATTATCACTGTGGATAATGGGGTAGCAGGGGTGGAGGCAATCGCTTGGGCTCAAGAAAATGGAGTGGATGTCATTATTACTGACCACCATTCAATGCCTGACCAACTGCCTAATGCCTATGCTATTATTCATCCAGAGCATCCAGAAAGTCAATATCCTTTTAAATATTTGGCCGGTGTTGGAGTTGCTTTTAAAGTCGCCTGTGCCCTCTTAGAATATGCACCCCGCGAAATGCTAGATTTGGTGGCCATTGGGACGATTGCTGATATGGTTAGTTTAACTGACGAAAATCGAATTTTAGTCGCTCATGGTCTTAAAGTTCTTGCCCAAACAGAACGTGCGGGTTTGCAAGAATTAATGAAATACGCCGGCGTCGACTTTGACAAGGTCACCGAGGAAACTGTCGGTTTTCAAATCGCGCCACGGTTAAATGCTTTAGGACGGCTTGATGACCCTAATCCAGCAATTGAGTTATTAACAGGTTGGGACGAAGATGAAGCTCATGAAATTGCTAAAATGATTGACCAAAAAAATTCTGAGCGAAAAGATATCGTGGAAAAAATCCACAATGAAGCTCTAGCAATGTTGACAGATGAGCCTGTCCAAATTTTATATCACAAAGATTGGCATAAGGGGGTTTTAGGAATTGTGGCTGGGCGTTTATTGGAACAAATCCATAAACCAGTAATTATGCTCGCCGAAGAAGAGGGGATTTTGCGCGGATCTGCTCGCTCAATTGATAGTTTTGATATTTTTAAAGCACTAAATGCCCACCGCGAACTTTTTATTGCCTTTGGAGGGCATAAACAGGCGGCGGGTATGACTCTAGCTCTGGAAAATGTTGAAGCGGTTAAAAAAGCAATGAGTGATTTTGTTGTGGATAATCATTTAGATCTTTCTAAAAAGAGTCCACTTGAAGTTGCGGATCGCTGTCATTTGGATGAAATTTCACTTGCTACTATTAATAATTTAGCAAAATTAGCCCCTTTTGGTATGGATAATCCCAAACCGCGATTCTTAGTAGAAGATTATAAAGTCATTCAAAGTCGTAGCATGGGCAAAGATAATGCACATCTTAAATTAAAAATTCAAGAAGAAAAGCAACAAATTGATGCCGTTTATTTTCAACATGGCTCAGAAGAGCTAGAATTTGAACAAGCCGAAACTAAACTTGTGGTGACACTTTCAAGTAATAGTTGGAATGGGAACACCAGTCTTCAACTGATGATTGAAGATGCCGATTCAATAGGTGTGGAACTCCTTGATATACGGAGCAGACAAATTTCTATCCCCAAAGAGGCTAATATTTTTTCTCAAAATCAGCTAAAACATGGTATAATGGAAGATGTGCTTGTCATCGAAGAGACACCTGTAGATTTAGCAGGTTTGTCAGTATTAGAAGAAGCTGTCAGTAAAGCAGCATCGGATGATTTTAAAATAATCTATTTTAAAAATAAAATCACTGATAGCTATTATTTAACAGGAAGTGGAACACGTGAACAATTTGCAAAGCTCTATAAGGCGATTTATCAATTTCCAGAATTTGATGTTCGTTATAAGCTTGAGTCTCTTGCAGATTATTTGAATATTCCTCATCTCTTGCTTGTCAAGATGATAAAAATCTTTGAAGAACTTGAATTTGTCAACATTGACAATGGCCTAATGACCGTTAATAAAGCGGCTCAAAAACGTGAAATTTCTGAAAGTACAATTTACCAAGAATTAGAAAAAATTGTAAAAATGCAAGAACTCTTTGCCTTAGCGCCAGTTAAAGAAATTTATCAAAAATTATTAGAAAAATAATTTCGTTTTTATATAAAATTTACTGACAGAAAATGGTTAGACTGTTAATGTTAATTCTGTCAGTAAAAACAACGAACTTATGTTAGAAAAAGGAGCACTGACAATTCTGTCAGTAACAAAAACATGGAATTAAAAGACTATATTGCAACCATCGAAAACTATCCTAAAGAAGGCGTAGTTTTTCGCGACATCAGCCCTTTGATGGCAGATGGGAATGCCTATAACTATGCTGCTACCGAAATTGTTCAGTATGCCAGAGATAAAGAAATTGATATGGTTGTAGGACCTGAAGCACGTGGCTTCATCATTGGTTGCCCAGTCGCATTTGCACTTGGTGTAGGTTTTGCGCCAGTTCGTAAACCTGGAAAATTACCTCGTGAAGTTATTGAAGCAACTTACGAAAAAGAGTATGGTACAGATACACTTACAATGCACTCAGATAGTATCAAACCAGGACAACGCGTCTTGATTGTTGATGATTTGCTTGCAACAGGTGGAACCATTGCTGCAACAATTGAACTTGTTGAAAAAATGGGTGGAGTTGTTGTCGGTTGTGCCTTCCTTATCGAACTTGACGAGCTTAAAGGTCGCGAAAAAATCGGAAATTACGACTATAAAGTTTTAATGCATTATTAATTTCTGTCAGCCAGTCACCCAATAATTTCTGTCAGTATTCTTTTAGTAAAAGCTAAAAGGATACATTCGAGCTAATGGCAAGAGGACAGAGGTTTTTTGGTGTAAAATATTGACAGCAAGCCAATTTTGATATACACTATAAAAAGAAAATCTACAGAGGCGTTCGCTTTCTAGGAAACGAGCCCATATTATATTAGGAAAAGAGAGAGTAAAAACTTGAAAATTACAGCCTTAGAAGGACAAAAAATCTCAGAACTTTCAATGATTGAAGTTGCCCATGCTTTACTAGAGCAAAATGGCAAAGAAATGCAATTTTCTGAAATCATCAGAGCGATTCAAGATTATTTGGAAAAATCAGATGATGAAATTAAAGCTAGTATTTCTCGTTTTTATACAGAAATCAATACAGACGGAAGTTTCATTCCATTAGGAAATAACGTTTGGGCGCTTCGTTCATGGTACGCCATTGATGAAATTGATGAAGAAGTCATCGCTCTTGACGAAATTGAAGACGAAGAAGAAGAAAAACCAGCTAAAAAACGCAAAAAAGTTAACGCTTTTGGTATCGAAGACGAAATCGACCCAGAAGATGAAGAAGGCACAAAAGAAACAACAGAAGAAGATATGTCTTATGATACTCAAGCAGAAGATGAGGATAAAGATGACGTAGCTGCTTATGATGCTGAACTTGCTGAGGTAGAACTTGATAATGTAGATGAAGAAGTTGACATCGAAGTGGAAGACGATGAAGACGATTCAGACGATACTGATGAAGACTAAAACACATAAAAGTGAGGCATCAGCCTCACTTTTATGAATATTTTCTTTTTATTTGTAAAAGTTTAAAAGAACGGTTACAATTATAAAAAGAAAAATTTAATTATTGAGCGAGAGCTAATCATAAGGAGAACAAATTTGGTGGACAAAGAAACAACTGAATTTTCTCGAGGAAGTTTTAAAGAAAAAATACTTCGTCAACTTGAAGAAAATGCAGCGAAACAAGCAGAAACTAAGTTCCCAGACCCTGAAGATTTCGAACGTCCCAAAGGGAGTGAGCCAGTAACTTCTGAGCGAAAAATTGAACCACGGAAAGTTGAACTTGAACCGTTCAAGCTTCCAGTTTTCAAATTTCCAGAAGCAGATGAAGAAGAAGATTTTCAAGCGCAAGTAGATGAAAACACTTCTCAAGAAACGGGTTCACTGCGTCAAAAATTAGAAGAAATAGTTTCTGATGAAAACCAAGAACAAACTTTCCCACCTCCTTTTTCAAGAAGTGAATCAGCAGTTCAAGAAGAACCGATTGAACAGGAAAATATTTCAGAAAAAAGAGAATCAGAAAAAATGGTGAAACACCAACCTTCAAGAAGAACGACTGCGCCATCTAAGAAAAATTCTTCTGGAAAGAAAAACAAAAATAAGAAAAAGAAAAAAGTTACGGCAGGAAAAATTATCACTGTAATTGTTGTTCTTTTAATTTTGGTAGTTGGTGGAACAGGCTGGTATGGTTATAATTTTGTAAAATCAGGAATTCAACCTCTTGATTCTAAAAATACAACAGTTAAATCAATCAGTATTCCAGCGGGGTCAAGTAGTAAACAAATTGGTGAAATTTTGCAAAGACAGTCCATTATTAAAAATGGAATGATATTTCAGTATTACACAAAATTTAAAAATTACTCAGAGTTTAAGAGTGGTTATTATAACCTTTCGCCAAACATGAGTTTATCTACTATTGCTTCCAAACTGGAAGAAGGGGGAACCGAAAAACCTGTTGCCCCTACCTTGGGTAAAATTTTAATTCCTGAAGGCTATACATTGACACAAATAGCGAAGGCAGTTACAGTCAATAGTAACAGTCAAGAAAAAAATGCTAAAACGCCATTCTCAGAAGCTGACTTTATGAAGACTGTTCAAGATCCTACTTTTATTGCAAAAATGGTAAAAGCTTATCCTAAACTTTTTGCAAGTTTACCTACAAAAGATTCAGGGATCAAATATCAGTTAGAAGGCTATTTATTCCCTGCAACCTATGATTATACAAAATCATCAACTGTTGAGTCTGTGATTGAAAATATGATTGAAGCGATGAATGCTCAACTCACGCCTTACTACGACACGATGACGCAAAAAAATCTGACTGTTAATGATGTTTTGAGTTTAGCTGCGCTGGTTGAAAAAGAAGCCAATAATGACGATGATCGTCGAAATGTAGCGGCTACTTTCTATAACCGTATGAATCAAGGAATGACTTTGGGTTCTAATTTATCAATTCTTTATGCTGAAGGTAAGTTAGGTGAAAAAACAAGCTTAGCAGAAGATGCTAATATTGATACTAACCTAGATTCGCCTTATAACTTGTATGCCAATACTGGATTTGGCCCTGGTCCTGTGGATAGTCCTAGTCTGTCATCAATTAAGGCGGTGCTTAATCCTGCGCAAAATGATTATCTTTACTTTGTTGCTGATGTAACAACTGGTAAAGTTTATTTTGCGAAAACCTTAGAAGAACAAAATGCAAATGTTCAAAAATATGTGAATGATAAATTAAGTAAATAGAGTATGATTGATTTTGATTTAACTAAAAAGAAAAGTTTATAATAAAAGGAAAGAAATAAAATGGAAAAAACATTCCCAATGACCAAAGAAGGTCTTGATAAATTAAAAGCAGAACTTGAAAATTTAAAACTCGTTAAACGTCCAGAAGTTATTGACCGTATCAAAGTTGCGCGTAGCTATGGTGACCTTTCAGAAAACTCAGAATATGAAGCAGCTAAAGATGAACAAGCCTTTATTGAAGGACGTATTTCAACTGTTGAAACAATGATTCGTTACGCTGAAATTGTTGACAATGCTAAAATTGCTAAAGATGAAGTGGCACTTGGTAAAAACGTTACTTTTGTGGAAGTCGGAGAAACTGACGAAGAATCATATCAAATCGTTGGTACTGCTGAAGCAGACCCGTTTACAGGTAAAATTTCAAATGAATCACCAATTGCTCGTGTTTTGATTGGTAAAAAAGTTGGAGATATCGTTGATGTCCCATTGCCAGTTGGCGAAATGACAGTAAAAATTGTTAAAGTTGATTAATTGAATGAGAACTTAATAATAAGAAAGCCGTGAGTAACGGTTTTTTTATTTTTTTCTATCAAAAAAACTTCTCTCTAACCAAATGCTAAGTTGCTGAAAAACGCTATTTTTGGTAAAAAAAGTATTTTTTAGGTATAATAGTCAGTAATAGTCAAAGATTATTTAGAAAATGGATAAAAGAAAGGATGGATCGATGGCAGGTCAAAAAAACACATCAGATATTATTGAAGCTTATCTGAGACAACTCCTAGAAGAAGCACAGGTTATTGAAATAAAACGGGCTGATTTAGCTAATCAATTTGACGTAGTTCCAAGTCAGATTAATTATGTTATTAAAACTCGTTTTACAGCCTCTAAAGGTTTTGATGTAGAATCAAAACGTGGTGGCGGTGGTTACATCAAAATTGTAAAATATCAATATTCCGCTCGTCATGAATTTTTAACGGCCCTTTATCAAAAGGTTCCAGCAAATCTCTCAAGTAAGGCTGCTCATGACATCGTTCAACTTCTTTTTGATGAAAAAGTACTGACAGAACGTGAAGGGAATTTACTATTGCTCGTAATCACTGACGGAGCCATCAGTCCCTTTACTCGTGGTATAATGATGAAAAGTATAATAAACAGATTGGATCGTGACGATGAAATTTGAAAATGTAAAATATACACCAACGCTGGACCGAATTTTCGAGAAAGCAGCAGAATATGCCCACCAATATCAATACGGTACGATTGAAAGTGCTCATTTATTGGCAGCAATGGCTACTACTTCAGGCTCAATTGCTTACAGTATTCTTGCTGGAATGAATGTTGATTCTTCAGACTTACTGATTGATTTGGAAGATTTATCTAGCCATGTCAAAGTGAAACGTTCTGAATTGCGTTTCTCTCCTCGCGCAGAAGAAGTGGTTACTGTAGCTAGCTTTTTAGCTGTTCATAATAATGCAGAAGCAGTAGGAACAGAGCATTTGCTTTATGCATTACTTCAAGTCGAAGATGGTTTTGGTCTTCAACTTTTGAAGTTACAAAAAATCAACATTGTTTCTTTGCGAAAAGAAATTGAAAAAAGAACAGGACTTAAAGTTCCAGAAAACAAAAAAGCTGTAACACCAATGTCCAAACGTAAGATGGCAAAAGGGGTAGCAGAGAATTCAAGTACACCAACTTTGGATTCAGTTTCTTCAGATTTAACTGAAGCTGCTCGTTCAGGAAAGCTTGACCCAATGATTGGTCGGGAAGCAGAAGTTGACCGTTTGATTCATATTCTTAGTCGTAGAACAAAAAATAACCCTGTTTTAGTTGGCGAACCTGGTGTTGGTAAATCAGCAATAATCGAGGGATTGGCTCAAAGAATTGTCAACGGCCAAGTACCTATCGGTTTGATGAATAGCCGGATTATGGCCCTAAATATGGCAACTGTTGTTGCTGGTACAAAATTTAGAGGTGAATTTGAAGACCGCTTGACAGCAATTGTTGAAGAAGTAAGTGCTGACCCAGATGTCATCATTTTCATTGATGAATTGCATACAATTATTGGTGCTGGCGGGGGCATGGACTCGGTCAATGATGCAGCAAATATTTTAAAACCAGCCCTTGCACGTGGTGATTTTCAAATGGTTGGGGCAACGACTTATCATGAATACCAAAAATACATTGAAAAAGATGAAGCGTTAGAACGTCGTTTGGCAAGAATCAATGTTGATGAGCCAAGTTCAGATGAAGCCATTGCTATCCTACAAGGGTTACGTGAGAAATTTGAAGATTATCATCAAGTAAAATTTACTGACCAAGCGATTAAAAGCGCTGTGACACTTAGTGTTCGGTACATGACCAGTCGCAAATTGCCTGATAAAGCCATCGACTTGCTTGATGAAGCAGCGGCAGCAGTTAAAATTTCTGTTAAAAACCAAGAAACAAAACGTCTTGAATTAGAGAAAGACTTAGTTAAAGCTCAAGAAGAACTAGCGGAAGCTGTCATTAAACTTGATGTTAAAGCCTCTCGCATCAAAGAAAAAGCTGTTGAAAAAATTTCTGACAAGATTTATAAATTCTCAATAAAAGAGGAAAAACGTCAAGAAGTTACTGACCAAGCTGTTATTGCTGTTGCCTCAACGCTGACAGGTGTTCCAATTACTCAAATGACTAAATCTGAAAGCGACCGTTTGATTAATCTTGAAAAAGAATTGCACAAACGGGTCGTTGGTCAAGAAGAAGCAATTTCTGCGGTTTCAAGAGCCATTCGTCGGGCACGTTCTGGTGTGGCTGATAGTCGCCGTCCAATGGGTTCATTTATGTTTCTTGGACCAACTGGTGTTGGGAAAACTGAGTTAGCTAAGGCCTTGGCCGATAGTGTTTTTGGTAGCGAAGACAACATGATTCGAGTGGACATGAGTGAATTCATGGAAAAACATTCAACTTCACGCTTGATTGGGGCCCCTCCAGGATATGTTGGTTATGATGAAGGTGGTCAATTGACTGAACGCGTTCGTAATAAACCCTATTCTGTGGTTCTTTTAGATGAAGTTGAGAAAGCTCATCCTGACGTTTTCAATATCATGCTCCAAATTTTAGACGATGGATTTGTGACAGATACAAAGGGCCGCAAAGTTGATTTTAGAAACACAATTATTATCATGACTTCAAACTTGGGTGCAACGGCTCTTCGTGATGATAAAACAGTTGGTTTTGGTGCAAAAAATATCACGGCTGACTACTCAGCTATGCAATCAAGAATTTTGGAAGAACTTAAACGTCATTATCGTCCAGAGTTTCTCAATCGTATTGATGAAAACATTGTTTTCCATTCATTGGAAAGTCAAGAAATTGAACAAATTGTTAAGATTATGAGCAAATCTTTGATTAAACGTTTGGCGGAACAAGATATTCATGTGAAACTTACGCCATCAGCAATAAAACTAATCGCTGAAGTAGGATTTGACCCAGAATATGGGGCACGTCCATTGCGTAAAGCACTCCAAAAAGAAGTTGAAGATCTTTTAAGTGAACAATTGCTCTCGGGTGAGATTAAAGCAGGAAATCATATTTCCATTGGTGCTTCTAATAAAAAAATTAAAATCGCTCAAATTGTTTGAGATGAAAGCTGTTTCATGTTATAATTAAATTAGAAATAAAGGAAAGGACAGTTCGAAAAGATTCAGAAGTCCTGAAAATTCCAAAAGTTTAAGGGCTTCATTGAAACAAAAAGAACTGTTGAAGAGGTACTCTTATGATCAAATTTAATATCCGTGGCGAAAACGTCGAAGTGACCGATGCAATCCGCGCTTATGTTGAAGACAAAATCGGAAAACTCGATAAATATTTCAACGATGGTCATGAAGTAACAGCCTATGTTAATCTTAAAGTTTACACTGAAAAACGAGCTAAAGTTGAAGTAACTCTTCCAGCCAAAAATGTAACTCTCCGTGCAGAAGACACTTCACAAGATATGTACTCATCAATTGATTTTGTTGAAGAAAAACTCGAACGTCAAATTCGTAAATACAAGACACGTATGAACCGTAAACCACGTAATGCTGTCCCAACTGGACAAGTTTTTGGTGATGAATTTGCTCCATTAGATACAACTGATGAAGTTGCTGAGGATCACGTAGATATTGTACGGACTAAACATGTTGCTTTAAAACCGATGGATGCTGAAGAAGCAGTACTTCAAATGGACATGTTAGGTCATGATTTCTACGTCTTTACAGATGCTGACAGTAATGGAACACATGTCGTTTACCGTCGTACAGATGGTCGTTATGGCTTAATTGAAACAGAATAAAAATTAAGGATAGATTTTTTCTATCCTTTTTCATTATTACTCAAATGATAAAATTTCAAAATGTAAGCGCAAAACCTTTTGAAGTTTAGGTTTGCGAAGATTTTCACTTGAAAAATCTTTCAAAAAATAGTAAAATCAAAGATGTATTAAGAGTGCAGACGCACTTAAAAATAATAAGGAGACTAAAATGTCAATTATTACTGATATTTATGCTCGCGAAGTCCTTGACTCACGCGGTAACCCAACACTTGAAGTTGAAGTTTACACTGAAGACGGTGCATTCGGTCGCGGTATGGTACCTTCAGGTGCTTCTACTGGTGAACACGAAGCGGTTGAACTTCGTGATGGCGACAAATCTCGCTACAACGGACTTGGTACTCAAAAAGCTGTTGACAACGTAAACAACATCATCGCTGAAGCTATCATCGGTTATGAAGTTACTGACCAACAAGCTATTGACCGTGCAATGATTGCTCTTGACGGTACTGAAAACAAAGGTAAATTGGGAGCTAACGCTATTCTTGGTGTTTCTATCGCTGCTGCTCGTGCTGCTGCTGATGAACTTGGTGTTCCACTTTACAACTACCTTGGCGGATTCAACGCTAAAGTATTGCCAACTCCAATGATGAACATCATCAATGGTGGTTCTCACTCAGACGCTCCAATCGCTTTCCAAGAATTCATGATCGTACCAGTTGGTGCACCTACATTCAAAGAAGCGCTTCGTT
Source organism: Lactococcus cremoris subsp. cremoris KW2 (assembly GCF_000468955.1). Lineage (NCBI taxonomy): Bacteria > Bacillati > Bacillota > Bacilli > Lactobacillales > Streptococcaceae > Lactococcus > Lactococcus cremoris. Next base: position 590,363 of record NC_022369.1, read on the forward strand.
GGGGTGCTGAAATCTTCCACGCTCTTAAGAAAATTCTTAAAGCTCGTGGACTTGAAACAGCTGTCGGTGACGAAGGTGGATTCGCTCCTAAATTCGACGGAACTGAAGACGGTGTAGAAACTATCCTTAAAGCAATCGAAGCAGCTGGTTATAAAGCTGGTGAAGATGGCGTTATGATCGGTTTCGACTGTGCATCATCAGAATTCTACGAAAACGGTGTTTACGACTACACTAAATTCGAAGGTGAAGGCGGTAAAAAACTTTCAGCTTCTGAACAAGTTGACTACCTTGAAGAACTCGTTTCTAAATACCCAATCATCACTATTGAAGATGGTATGGACGAAAACGACTGGGATGGATGGAAAATCCTTACTGAACGTCTTGGTAAAAAAGTTCAACTCGTTGGTGACGACTTCTTCGTTACAAACACTAAATACCTTGAACGTGGTATCCGTGAAAATGCTTCAAACGCTATCTTGATCAAAGTTAACCAAATCGGTACTTTGACAGAAACTTTCGAAGCTATTGAAATGGCTAAAGAAGCTGGTTTCACAGCAATCGTATCTCACCGTTCAGGTGAAACTGAAGATTCAACAATCTCAGACATCGCTGTTGCAACTAACGCTGGTCAAATCAAAACTGGTTCACTTTCACGTACTGACCGTATGGCTAAATACAACCAATTGCTTCGTATCGAAGACCAATTGGCTGAAGTTGCTCAATACAAAGGTCTTAAAGCATTCTACAACCTTAAAAAATAAGGTTTATCAATGAATGATTTAACAATAGCTCTTCTCTTTAGTTAGAGAGGAGCTATTTTTATGAAAATAATTAATAAAAAAACTACTAGTTTACTAGTAGTTTTTTATATTTTTGATAAGAGTCCATCTTCAATCTGATAGACGCTGTCACTATTTTTAATCATTCTTTGGTCATGGGTTACCATAATTGTCGCTTTATTCTTTAGATGAGCTTCTTGTCTTAATAATTCAACAACTTGATAAGCGTGTTCAGTATCCAAACTTGCTGTCGGTTCATCAGCTAATATTAGATTTGGTTCATTAAATAATGCACGGGCAATGGCCGCTCTTTGTCGTTCACCGCCAGAAAGGTCACTAGGATACTTATTTTTTAAATCCAAAATATCAAGTGAGTCGAGAAGTTCAAGCCCTTTTTTAGAAGCTAACTTTTCATGATTAATTTTATCAATTAAAAGAAATTGTTCCTCAAGCGTCAAATATGGAATTAAGTTTGAACTTTGTAAGATAAATCCTATTTCTTTAAATCTGAGTTTAGAACGTTTTTTCTCTGAAAGTGGTGTAAAATCTAACCCATTAATCGTTATATTCCCAGAAGTAGGACTCTGTAATCCTCCTGCTATTGTAAGGAAAGTGCTTTTCCCAGAACCAGAAGGACCAATAATTGAAACAAATTCTCCTTGGTTCACTTCTAAGTTGATTCCTTTTAGAGCTTGAATCTTATTATGACCACTCCCAAAGGATTTTGTAATATTATCCATTTTAAGTATTGCTTTCATTTTAACCTCCAATTGCTTTTGTTGGGTCAATCTTGCGAATTGTAATGATTGAAAAAAGTGACCCAATAATTGATACGATGATGAGAATGAGAGAGTAAAGTAACCAGTTTGTTATGCTAACTTCAAAAGGCATCGCTTCGGGTAGGATAAAGCTGGTACCATAGCTCGCAACAAAGGCAACTAAAACACCCAATAAGCTAAGAATGAAAGTTTGACCAAGTAAGGAGTTCATGATTGTAGTATTTGAAATCCCTTGTGCTTTCATGATTCCAAAAATTGGTACTTTTTGTAAGGTAATCACATACATAAATACTCCGATGATTAGTAGAACGATGAGGAATAAGAAATAAATCATAGCGCTTAGCGTCATATTTTGCGCAGAGTATCCAGGAATGTCGTTTATTAATTCAGGAATAGAAATTACTTTATATTGATTTGAAATTGCTGAATTGATATCAATTTTTCCTGATTTGACAACTAGAGCGTTCACAGAAAAAGGAGTCTTACTATTCTTGCCATATTTTATTTGATTGAGAGCAGAGAAAGAGGTGTAAACGGTTGGGCTTGCAGAATAAGAAGATGCTTTAGAAATACCGACAATTTTTAGCTTAATATTGTTATTACCAATGGAAACTTCTTGACCAATCTTATATCCTTGATTAGCCAATTTTTTCGAGATAATAATATCTAAACTATTGTCAGCAAATTTTTTCCCATCAAGGACTTTTGGCATGATATTTGAATCGCTTGGTAAAGCCATCACTGTGATATTGCTTCGTTCACTATTTGTCTTACGCATTGAAGTGGAAAACAATGATAATTCTGAGCCATTTTCCACCTTAATTTTTTCTAAATCACTAGAAGAAATTTGCGAAGCAGAAATAATATTGTTTGAACTGGTTGATAGAATTATTTTCTCGGCATTCCAATCAATAACCGACTGTTTAAATTGATTGGCAAGTCCAACGGAAAGGCCAGACAGTATAAAAACTACATAAGCGATTAAAAAAATAATGGCTCCGATTAAAGTGTAGCGAGCCTTATTATAACGAATTTCTCTAAGTGCTAAAAACATAAAATTCCTTTCTATTTTTTGCTTTCAGTAACATAATTAAGCAAGCCCTCTGTGAGCAATTTGATTTCTTTATCGTAAGTTTCAATAAACTTTTGTTCATCCCAATTTTCACTAAACATGCGATAAACTAGATTGTGAATGACTGATTTTAATACTTGGGAAATAGGATTATCAAGTTCACGAGTGGGAACAGTTACCTCGCCTTTAGGCTTCCAATCTCTTTCTAATTCATAAGTCCAATCTAAAAATCGATATTTATAAAGATTATATTGGGGCGAATTTACTAAATTTTCAAGAAGAAGATACTTGTATTTATTAAGAGAAACTTCTAGAGGATATTCTTTTAGTAAATTAAAAAATAAATCATGAATCTCGACAGTTTCCTGTGACAAGATATAATAATATGAATCCTTCAAATCTTCAAAGTATTGATAAAAACTTCCTCTTGGGATATCAAGTGCTTTTACGATGTGCATGATTTTAGCTTCATGGAAAGAGTGCGTTTGAAATTCTAGTAAACAGGCATCATAAACACGTTTTCGTTTTTCGTCAGAAAGACTAAAATAGGTTGATTTTGGCATTTTTTCTCCAATCATTCAATTTATGACACTGTGTCATTTATTTAATTCTAACAAATAAAATTCTTAACTTCAATAATTTGAATTTATATTGAAAAAAACTACTGACAGACCTGTCAGTAGTTTTACTTTTAAGTTTTTTGATAAATTAATTTACTGACAGATATTAATCAGCAAAATATTTAGGATAATTTATTTGGCTAAGTCTCTTTCAAGAGCTAATCTTTGAACTTTCATTGTTGCAGTACGTGGAATTTCATCATAAGCCATGAGAATAGGTTCATTTAAAAATGGTAAGTCAACAATTGAAGCCCACCAAGCTGACCAATCCATTTCAGCATTGTCAGCCAAGGCCAAGATAGGTTGTGGTTTTCCAGATTTATCGCGAATAATCACAACTTCATCTAAAAAATCATGTTGATCTAAAAGGATGTCTTCAATTGCTAAATTTGATTCAATTTTATCAATTAAATCGACTTGACGGTCATGGAGAAAAAGATTTCCTTCTTCATTCATTAGGCCCCAATCGCCAGTATCCCACCAGTCGCCATAGACTTCTTTGTTGAAACGATCCTCTTCTTTGTAGTAAGTCAAAGCACGTCCTTTAGAAAGGAAATGAATTCTTCCAGGAATGCCTACAGGGCATTCATTTCCATTTTCGTCAGCAATACGTGCCTTAGAAAGACCAGGCATACCAATTCCCATTTCACGAGCATCAGTATCTGCTAGGGTTGATAAACGGTGCTTTTTCCAAATCATTGGACCGCATTCTGACTGACCATAGATTTGTAAAAACACTGGATTGTCGTGTTTAGAGGCTGATAAGAAAGTATGCATTGTTTCTTTATTAATCGCATCAAAAGTTGAATGAAGATAGCGAATCGAAGAAAAAATTTCAGGTTCCTGCTTCGCAAGATTCGCCAAGCGAACAAAGTCATTAGGGTGAGTTTCAAAAGCATAAGGCTGATGTTTAGAAAATAGATTGACAAGATTAATTCTTGATAAATCATTAAGTGGCATTAGGCCAAAACCAAAGGTCATGGCAGATGAAACGCCAATATTGAAACGAGAATGAACGGGCGAAATGTGGAAAGCCAAAATTTCTTCTTTATCAGGCATCCAATCCATGACCGTTCTTTGAAGCACCCAACGCCAGCCCATAGAATTGGCAGAGTGGGCAATCAATTTCGGAACACCAGTTGTTCCAGAAGTATGAGTGAGATAAGCAATCTCGTCATTATCCAGTTGCTGACTATCAACAAGATGACTTGGTTTTTGCGAAGCAAATTTGCTGACAGAAAGTTTTTTAGAATTCTTAAGATTTTTCATCTCTGTCACAGTCTGGTCAGTCACTTGGTCATAAATGAGCCAAGGGTCATCTAAACGACCAGCCAAAATATCCATTGTTTCAGCAGGGAGGTGGTAAGAAATCATCGCTGGAACTGCACCAAGATAAGAAACAGCTACGGCAAGAAGATAGGTATCAAAAGCACTTGATTTAAAAATAATGACTTTGTCAGATTTTTTGATTCCTAGTTCCGATAAAAGACTTGCCTTATCAACAATTGCTTGATGGGTCTTTTGGTAAGTTGTTTCCAGAGCTAATTCAGGGAAGGCACCAACAGTTTGGTCAAAAATAATTGGGCTATCAGGAAATTGTTCCGCTGATTTTTTAAAGTTTAGATACAGGTTTAGGGGTTCATGTTTGAATTTCAAAAATAGTCTCCTCAAGTTAATAAGTTTATTATATCACAAAGTATTATTTAGACCAACTTCCTTCAAAAAACTTTTCGTTAAGGCTTTGAAATAAAATAATGAGAAAAAAATAGGAAAATCTGCTACAATTAGAAGGAGAAGAAGAGGATTTAAATCCTTTTTTATTAGGAAAAGAAGGGATAGATAGGCTGATATGATAAAAAATTATGAACTATCCAATGAAAAAAAATTGATCTCAACTTCTGAGATGAAGAATTTCACTTATGTCCTCAATCCAACACGTGAAGAAATTGGGAATATCTCAGAACACTATGATTTTCCTTTTGACTATCTATCTGGAATTTTAGATGACTATGAAAATGCCCGTTTTGAAACAGATGATAATGACAACAATCTGATTCTTTTGCAATATCCCGCCTTGTCCAACTATGGAGAAGTGGCTACTTTTCCATATTCTTTGGTTTGGACTAAGAATGAATCGGTTATTTTGGCCCTTAACCATGAAATTGATAATGGTCTCATTTTTGAACGAGAATATGATTATAAACGCTATAAACACCAACTGATTTTTCAAGTGATGTACCAAATGACTCATACTTTTCATGATTATTTGAGAGACTTTAGAACAAGGCGCCGCCGGCTTGAAGTTGGTATCAAAAATTCAACAAAAAATGACCAAATTGTTGACTTAATTGCCATTCAAGCAAGTTTGATTTATTTTGAAGATGCGCTGCACAATAATATGCAAGTTCTTCAAAATTTTATTGATTACTTACGAGAAGATGATGAAGATGGTTTTGCCGAAAAAATCTATGATATTTTTGTCGAAACAGACCAAGCTTATACAGAAACCAAGATTCAGCTCAAGTTACTAGAAAATCTCCGAGATTTGTTCTCAAACATTGTCTCTAATAATTTGAATATCGTCATGAAAATTATGACCTCAGCAACATTTGTTCTAGGTATTCCGGCGGTTATTGTCGGCTTTTATGGAATGAATGTTCCGATTCCTGGTCAAAATTTTAATTGGATGGTCTGGCTCATTTTGGTGCTTGGAATTTTATTATGTGTTTGGGTTACTTGGTGGCTACACAAAAAAGATATGTTATGAATGGAGAAAATTTCTCCATTTTTTTCATCTTTGTGAAAAAATTAATTAGTGATAATAAATCATGAAGCTAGCAATGTTTGTCAAAGTTATTTTGTGAATTAATTATGAAAACGTTTTAAAAAAGTATAACAGATATTAAAATAATTGAAACTGTATTAGTAAAGAATCTGTAATTTCTCTTGAATTCTGTTTGCTATTATCAAACTGTATGATATAATGAAGTTGTAATTTGAAACAGAAAGAACAAAGGAGATTTCAAAATGAAAACCGAAGTTACGGAAAATATCTTTGAACAAGCTTGGGATGGTTTTAAAGGAACCAACTGGCGCGATAAAGCAAGCGTTACTCGCTTTGTACAAGAAAACTACAAACCATATGATGGTGACGAAAGCTTTCTTGCTGGGCCAACAGAACGTACACTTAAAGTAAAGAAAATTATTGAAGATACAAAAAATCACTACGAAGAAGTAGGATTTCCCTTTGATACTGACCGCGTAACCTCTATTGATAAAATTCCTGCTGGATATATTGATGCTAATGATAAAGAACTTGAACTCATCTATGGGATGCAAAATAGCGAACTTTTCCGCTTAAACTTCATGCCAAGAGGTGGACTTCGTGTTGCTGAAAAGATTTTGACAGAACACGGTCTTTCAGTTGACCCAGGTTTGCATGATGTTTTGTCACAAACAATGACTTCTGTAAATGATGGAATCTTCCGTGCTTATACTTCAGCAATTCGTAAAGCACGTCACGCTCACACTGTAACAGGTTTGCCTGATGCATACTCTCGTGGTCGTATCATCGGGGTATATGCACGTCTTGCTCTTTATGGAGCTGACTACCTTATGAAGGAAAAAGCAAAAGAATGGGATGCAATCACTGAAATTAATGATGATAACATTCGTCTTAAAGAAGAAATTAACATGCAATACCAAGCTTTGCAAGAAGTTGTAAACTTTGGTGCTTTGTATGGTCTTGACGTTTCTCGTCCAGCGATGAACGTAAAAGAAGCAATCCAATGGGTTAATATTGCATACATGGCAGTTTGTCGTGTTATCAATGGTGCTGCAACTTCACTTGGACGTGTGCCAATCGTTCTTGACATCTTTGCAGAACGTGACCTTGCTCGTGGAACATTTACTGAACAAGAAATCCAAGAATTTGTTGATGATTTCGTTTTGAAACTTCGTACAATGAAATTTGCTCGTGCTGCTGCATATGATGAACTTTATTCTGGTGACCCAACATTCATCACAACATCTATGGCTGGTATGGGTAATGACGGACGCCACCGTGTCACTAAAATGGACTACCGTTTCTTGAACACACTTGATACAATCGGAAATGCTCCAGAACCAAACTTGACAGTTCTTTGGGACTCTAAACTTCCATATTCATTCAAACGTTATTCAATGTCTATGAGTCACAAACACTCATCTATCCAATATGAAGGTGTTGAAACAATGGCTAAAGATGGATATGGCGAAATGTCATGTATCTCTTGTTGTGTCTCACCACTTGACCCAGAAAATGAAGAAGGACGTCATAATCTCCAATACTTTGGTGCGCGTGTAAACGTCTTGAAAGCAATGTTGACTGGTTTGAACGGTGGTTACGATGACGTTCATAAAGATTATAAAGTATTCGATATTGAACCTGTTCGTGATGAAATTCTTGACTATGATACAGTTATGGAAAACTTCGACAAATCACTCAACTGGTTAACTGATACTTATGTTGATGCAATGAATATCATTCACTACATGACTGACAAATATAACTATGAAGCAGTTCAAATGGCCTTCTTGCCTACTAAAGTTCGTGCTAACATGGGATTTGGTATCTGTGGTTTTGCAAATACAGTTGATTCACTTTCAGCAATTAAATATGCTAAAGTTAAAACTTTACGTGATGAAAATGGCTACATCTACGATTATGAAGTAGAAGGTGACTTCCCACGTTATGGTGAAGATGATGACCGTGCTGATGATATCGCTAAACTTGTCATGAAAATGTATCATGAAAAATTAGCTTCACACAAACTTTACAAAAATGCTGAAGCTACTGTTTCACTTTTGACAATCACATCTAACGTTGCTTACTCTAAACAAACTGGTAACTCTCCAGTTCATAAAGGAGTATTCCTCAATGAAGATGGTACAGTAAACAAATCTAAACTTGAATTCTTCTCACCAGGTGCTAACCCATCTAACAAAGCTAAAGGTGGATGGTTGCAAAATCTTCGTTCATTAGCTAAATTGGAATTCAAAGATGCAAATGACGGTATTTCATTAACTACTCAAGTTTCTCCTCGTGCACTTGGTAAAACTCGTGATGAACAAGTAGATAACTTGGTTCAAATTCTTGATGGATACTTCACACCAGGAGCTTTGATTAACGGTACTGAATTTGCAGGTCAACACGTTAACTTGAACGTTATGGACCTTAAAGATGTTTACGATAAAATCATGCGTGGTGAAGATGTTATCGTTCGTATCTCTGGATACTGTGTTAACACTAAATACCTCACACCTGAACAAAAACAAGAATTAACTGAACGTGTCTTCCATGAAGTACTTTCAAATGATGATGAAGAAGTAATGCACACTTCAAATATTTAATTCTTAGTATTAAAAAATATAAAGTCTGTCAGTTCTACTGACAGACTTTTTTTCTATAAATTAATTATAATAGTTAAAAACTATTATTTTTAGTTTAAGAAAAATAAAATTTGTGCTAAAATAGATGAATGATAAAGGTAATCGGATTAACAGGCGGAATTGCGAGTGGGAAATCAACGGTGGTTGATTTTTTGATTTCTGAAGGTTATCAAGTGATTGATGCTGACAAAGTTGTCCGTCAGCTGCAAGAACCTGATGGGAAACTTTTTAATGCAATAATGGAAACTTTCGGTTCAGATTTTACTGACAAAAATGGGAAATTAAACCGAGCAAAATTGAGTGCTTTAGTTTTTTCTGACCCAAATCAACGTCAAAAATTGTCGAATTTACAAGACGAGATTATTCGTAAAGAATTATATGCTAGACGTGACCAGCTGATAAAAGAGCTCAGTGAAAAGTCTGTCAGTAACAGCTTTGATACAGAAGCGCAACCAAAAAATTCGTCAGTAAATCAAATCATATTTATGGATATTCCATTATTATTAGAATATCATTATGAAGGTTTTGATGAAATTTGGTTAGTTGCGATACCTGAAAATTTACAAATTGAAAGATTAATGGCAAGAAATAGCTTTACAGAAGAAGAAGCTAAAAAACGAATTTCTTCACAAATGTCATTGTCAGAAAAGAAAAAATATGCAGATATAATTTTAGATAATTCTGGAACCATTGATGCACTAAAGAAACAAATCCAGCAAGAATTGGCTAGGATAATCAAAGAGAAATAGGGGTGAATCACACGAAAACAGTTAATTGGAAAAGGAATTTATTTATAACATGGATTGGCTGCTTTTTTGTAGGCTCTTCATTTTCATTAGTGATGCCCTTTTTGCCTTTGTACATACAAGGATTGGGCGTAAGTGGTGGGAATGTTGAACTTTACTCAGGGTTAGCTTTTTCTTTGCCAGCATTAGCTTCTGGTCTTGTTGCCCCGATTTGGGGACGTTTAGCTGATGAACATGGTCGTAAAGTGATGATGGTAAGAGCTAGTATCGTCATGACTTTGACCATGGGAGGAATCGCATTTGTTCCCAATGTTTGGTGGTTACTTGGCCTTCGCCTACTGATGGGATTTTTCTCAGGCTATATTCCTAACTCGACTGCCATGATTGCCTCACAAGCTCCAAAAGATAAATCAGGCTATGCACTTGGAACCTTAGCTACTGCAATGGTTTCTGGAACATTGATTGGGCCATCACTTGGTGGATTATTAGCCGAGTGGTTTGGAATGGCAAATGTCTTTTTGATTGTAGGGGCTTTATTAGCACTAGCAACTTTACTGACTATCTTTTTTGTTCATGAAAACTTTGAGCCGATTGCAAAAGGTGAAATGTTGTCTAGCAGGGAAATTATTAATAAAGTAAGTAATAAACAAATTCTTTTTGGTTTATTGGTTACAACATTTATTATTCAAATCACCTCACAATCTATTGAACCATTTGTCACTTTATATATTAAAACGCTGACAACAAGCACTAATAATCTGATGTTTATTTCAGGTCTAATTGTCTCTGCAGTTGGCTTATCAGCAATGATGTCCTCAAGTTTTTTGGGTCGTTTAGGTGATAAATATGGATCACATCGATTGATCTTGATTGGTTTGGTTTTCACATTTGTTATTTACTTGCCAATGGCTTTTGTGCAAAGTCCATTACAACTTGGAATTTTAAGATTCCTTCTTGGTTTTGGTACGGGGGCTTTGATGCCGTCAGTAAATTCTCTACTTTCAAAAATTACGCCAAAAGAAGGAGTTAGTCGAATTTTTGCTTATGCACAAATGTGCTCAAATCTCGGAATGGTCACCGGTCCCTTGGTTGGTTCAGCCATTGCTGGGTACATTAGTTATCGAGCAGCCATTGTCGGGACAAGCCTATTTGTCATTGTCAATATCATCTGGTCATTTATTAACTTCCGAAAATATTTACGGAAACGGAGTATTATGGAATGAGAGTTAAAATTACATTAATTTGTAGTTCTTGTGGAAATAAAAACTATATTAGCAGCAAAAATAAGGCCACACATCCAGAAAAAGTGGAAACTATGAAATTTTGTCCGAAAGAACGAATTGTTACACTTCATCGAGAAGGCTAAAAAGCAAGATATTTCTTGCTTTTTTTGTTTAAAATAAGTTTTAAGTATATACAGTCATTAAGAATTGTGATAATATTATATAATAAACTAAACAATATTTCATTAGAGGTATTTTATGCAAAAAAAGACATCTCTCCTTTTTATTCCTTTTAATAGTAGCTAAAAAGATTACCAGTAAATATATTTATTATAATTTTGTGACACTATCCAACAGAGTCACTGACAGAGCTGTAAATTAATAAATTTCCTCATACAAAAAAATAGAGTAAATGATAATAAAAATTTCTCTTGCTGGTCATTAACTTATGGTCGCTTTGAATATCTTTATAAATTATTCAACTCATGCTATAATAATATGAATGAGGAAAAAAAGATAATGAATTTGAATAAGAATAATTTTTTAAACTACTCTATATTAATTCCATACCTAATTCTTGCAGGAATTGGGATAGTAATGGTATTTTCAACTACGGTTCCTGACCAATTGCAAAAAGGCTTAAATCCTTATAAATTGGTAATTAACCAAACGGCATTTGTACTGTTGAGTATTATTATGATTGCAGTGATTTACCGTCTGAAACTTAGAGCGCTCAAAAATAGAAAAATGATAGGAATAATTATGGTTATTTTAATTCTGTCATTAGTTTTCTGTAGAATAATGCCCTCGAGTTTTGCACTGACAGCTCCCGTTAATGGAGCCAGAGGCTGGATTCATATTCCAGGAATTGGGACGGTACAGCCGGCAGAATTTGCCAAGGTTTTCATTATTTGGTATTTAGCGTCAGTTTTTTCAACAAAGCAAGAAGAAATTGAAAAAAATGATATTAATGAAATTTTTAAAGGAAAAACTCTAACTCAAAAGCTTTTTGGGGGTTGGAGATTACCAGTTGTTGCAATATTGCTAGTCGACCTTATTATGCCTGACCTCGGGAATACTATGATTATTGGTGCGGTTGCATTGATAATGATCGGTGCAAGTGGGATTTCTTGGCGTTGGTATTCTGGCTATTCCAGATTAATTTTATCTCTGATGGTCATTTTCCTAGGTTTTCTTTTTATTGTAGGTGGGGATATTATTCCTAGTTTTTTACCAATTGCCTATATCAATAAACGATTTGAAGCCTTTGTTAATCCCTTTACTGATTTGGCCAATTCAGGTCACCAGTTAGCTAATTCCTACTACGCTGTTGTAAATGGCGGTTGGACAGGACGTGGCCTAGGAAATTCGATTCAAAAAAATGGATTTTTACCAGAAGCTCAAACCGACTTTATTTTTCCAATTGTAGTAGAAGAATTGGGAATTATTGGTGGAATAATTATATTAGCAATTCTATTTTTCTTGATAAGCCGAATGTTAATCGTTGGAATCAAAGCCAAAAGTGCCTTTAATTCACTGATTATGATTGGCGTTTCTGGATTATTGCTAATTCAAGTTTTTGTCAATGTTGGTGGTGCGATTGGGATTATTCCAGAAACAGGGGTAACTTTCCCCTTCTTATCACAGGGAGGCTCCTCCTTCTTGGTCCTCTCGCTTGGGATTGCTTTTGCCTTGAATATCTCAGCTGATGAGAAACGTCGAGAAGTTTCTGAGCTTTCTAATCACTATAGTAGCAGTGTCCCAAATTATGAAAACGATTGACAAATGTCAGTCGTTTAAAAGTGTATAAAAGATTTTTATAATATATGGAAGAGTGAAAGGAATTAATAATTACCTTTCCAAACAAGCCTCATTAAGGAGTCAAAATGAAAAAACTACTCGTCGCCAATCGTGGAGAAATCGCCGTTCGTGTCTTTCGTGCCTGTAATGAACTCGGACTTTCTACAGTAGCCGTCTATGCAAGAGAAGATGAATATTCTGTTCATCGCTTTAAAGCAGATGAATCTTACCTTATCGGTCAAGGTAAAAAACCAATTGATGCTTATTTGGATATTGATGATATTATTCGTGTTGCTCTTGAATCAGGAGCAGATGCCATTCACCCAGGTTATGGTCTCTTATCTGAAAATCTTGAATTTGCCACAAAAGTTCGGGCAGCAGGCTTAGTTTTTGTTGGTCCCGAACTTCATCACTTGGATATATTTGGTGATAAAATCAAAGCAAAAGCCGCGGCTGATGAAGCTCAAGTTCCAGGAATTCCTGGAACAAATGGTGCAGTAGATATTGACGGAGCTCTTGAATTTGCTCAAACTTACGGATATCCAGTCATGATTAAGGCAGCATTGGGCGGCGGCGGTCGTGGAATGCGTGTTGCGCGTAATGACGCTGAAATGCACGACGGATATGCTCGTGCGAAATCAGAAGCTATCGGTGCCTTTGGTTCTGGAGAAATCTATGTTGAAAAATACATTGAAAATCCTAAGCATATTGAAGTTCAAATTCTTGGGGATAGTCATGGAAATATTGTCCATTTGCACGAACGTGATTGCTCTGTCCAACGCCGAAATCAAAAAGTCATTGAAATTGCCCCAGCCGTAGGACTCTCACCAGAGTTCCGTAATGAAATTTGTGAAGCAGCAGTTAAACTTTGTAAAAATGTTGGTTATGTTAATGCTGGGACGGTTGAATTTTTAGTCAAAGATGATAAGTTCTACTTTATCGAAGTCAACCCACGTGTTCAAGTTGAACACACAATTACAGAGCTCATTACAGGTGTAGATATTGTTCAAGCACAAATTTTGATTGCTCAAGGCAAAGATTTACATACAGAAATTGGTCTCCTAGCGCAAGCTGAAATACCACTTTTGGGCTCAGCCATTCAATGTCGAATTACTACAGAAGACCCGCAAAATGGCTTTTTACCAGATACAGGTAAAATCGATACCTACCGTTCACCAGGTGGTTTCGGCATTCGTTTGGACGTTGGAAATGCCTATGCTGGTTATGAAGTGACTCCCTATTTTGACTCGCTTTTAGTAAAAGTTTGTACCTTTGCTAATGAATTTAGCGATAGTGTACGTAAAATGGATCGTGTGCTTCATGAATTCCGTATTCGTGGGGTGAAAACTAATATTCCATTTTTGATTAATGTTATTGCCAATGAAAACTTTACGAGCGGACAAGCAACAACAACCTTTATTGACAATACTCCAAGTCTTTTCAATTTCCCACGCTTACGTGACCGTGGAACAAAGACCTTGCACTACTTATCAATGATTACAGTCAATGGTTTCCCAGGGATTGAAAATACAGAAAAACGCCATTTTGAAGAACCTCGTCAACCTCTACTTAACATTGAAAAGAAAAAGACAGCTAAAAATATCTTAGATGAACAAGGGGCTGATGCGGTAGTTGAATATGTGAAAAATACAAAAGAAGTATTATTGACAGATACAACTTTACGTGATGCTCACCAGTCTCTTCTTGCCACTCGTTTGCGTTTGCAAGATATGAAAGGAATTGCTCAAGCCATTGATCAAGGACTTCCAGAACTTTTCTCAGCTGAAATGTGGGGTGGGGCAACCTTTGATGTCGCTTATCGTTTCTTGAATGAGTCGCCATGGTATCGTCTACGTAAATTACGTAAACTCATGCCAAATACCATGTTCCAAATGCTTTTCCGTGGTTCAAATGCAGTTGGATATCAAAACTATCCTGATAATGTTATTGAAGAATTTATCCGTGTAGCAGCACATGAAGGAATCGATGTCTTCCGTATCTTTGATAGCCTCAACTGGTTACCACAAATGGAAAAATCAATCCAAGCAGTGCGTGACAATGGAAAAATTGCCGAAGCAACCATTTGTTATACAGGAGATATCCTTGACCCAAGTCGACCAAAATATAATATCCAATATTACAAAGATTTGGCAAAAGAGTTAGAAGCTACTGGGGCTCATATACTTGCCGTTAAAGATATGGCGGGCTTGTTGAAACCTCAAGCGGCATATCGCTTGATTTCAGAATTAAAAGATACGGTTGACTTACCAATTCACTTGCATACACATGATACTTCAGGAAATGGTATTATTACCTATTCTGGTGCAACTCAAGCAGGAGTAGATATTATTGATGTGGCAACTGCCAGTCTTGCTGGTGGAACTTCTCAACCTTCAATGCAATCAATTTATTATGCCCTTGAACATGGTCCCCGTCATGCTTCAATTAATGTGAAAAATGCAGAGCAAATTGACCATTATTGGGAAGATGTGCGTAAATATTATGCACCTTTTGAGGCAGGAATTACGAGCCCACAAACTGAAGTTTACATGCATGAAATGCCTGGCGGACAATATACTAACTTGAAATCTCAAGCAGCAGCTGTTGGACTTGGACATCGTTTTGATGAAATCAAACAAATGTATCGTAAAGTAAACATGATGTTTGGCGATATCATTAAAGTAACTCCTTCATCAAAAGTAGTTGGTGATATGGCACTCTTTATGATTCAAAACGAATTGACTGAAGAAGATGTCTATGCGCGAGGAAATGAGCTCAACTTCCCTGAATCAGTAGTTTCATTCTTCCGTGGTGATTTAGGTCAGCCTGTTGGCGGCTTTCCAGAAGAATTACAAAAAATTATTGTAAAAGACAAATCAGTCATTACGGATCGTCCAGGATTACATGCCGAAAAAGTTGATTTTGCAACTGTAAAAGCTGACTTGGAACAAAAAATTGGTTATGAACCAGGTGATCATGAAGTTATCTCTTACATTATGTATCCACAAGTTTTCCTTGATTATCAAAAAATGCAAAGAGAATTTGGAGCTGTCACACTACTTGATACGCCAACTTTCTTACACGGAATGCGTCTCAACGAAAAAATTGAAGTCCAAATTGAAAAAGGTAAAACGCTCAGCATTCGTTTAGATGAAATAGGAGAACCTGACCTCGCTGGAAATCGTGTGCTCTTCTTTAACTTGAACGGTCAGCGTCGTGAAGTTGTGATTAATGACCAATCCGTTCAAACTCAAATTGTAGCTAAACGTAAGGCAGAAACAGGTAATCCAAATCAAATTGGAGCAACTATGCCAGGCTCTGTTCTTGAAATTTTAGTTAAAGCCGGAGAGAAAGTTAAAAAAGGACAAGCTTTGATGGTTACCGAAGCCATG
The DNA here is from genome assembly GCF_000468955.1 of Lactococcus cremoris subsp. cremoris KW2. Taxonomy (NCBI): domain Bacteria; kingdom Bacillati; phylum Bacillota; class Bacilli; order Lactobacillales; family Streptococcaceae; genus Lactococcus; species Lactococcus cremoris. The sequence goes on from NC_022369.1 coordinate 606,204, forward strand.
AAGATGGAAACGACCATTGAAGCACCATTTGATGGTGAAATTGTTGCCCTTCATGTTGTCAAAGGTGAAGCAATTCAAACACAAGACTTATTGATTGAAATTGACTAACTTTAAATTAACCCTACCATTATGGTAGGATTTTTTATTTTCTAAAAAAAGTAATTTTAATTTTCAGAAAATATATAATTTTCGGAATAAAAAGTGTATAATAATGAAATAGATGGAGGTATTTATGAATTTAATGAATAAAGAAGAAAAAATGATTAAAAATTCACAAATTCCTAGTGAATTTTACAAAAAGTACAACGTTAAAAAAGGTTTAAGAGATATTAATGGAAAAGGTGTTTTAGCAGGATTAACTAATATATCTGCGATCCATTCTTTTGATAAGGAAGGGAAACAAATTCCTGGTGTCTTAGAATATCGAGCCTATAATATTAAAGATATCGTTAGTGACTTGAGAAGTAAAAATCGTTTTGGCTTTGAAGAGATGACCTACCTTTTATTATTTGGAGAGTTACCTTCGGCAAAGGAACTTCAAGAATTTCAAATTCTGTTAGCTAGCAAAAGAACTTTACCCGAGTTTTTTGTTCGCGAAACAATACTGACCAATCCTTCAAGTGATGTAATGAATTCTATGAGTCGCTGCCTACTTGCACTTGCTAGTTATGATAAAAAAGCTTCGGATATTTCAATTGAGAATGTCTTAGAGCAGTCGTTAGCACTCATTGCAGATTTTCCTCTTCTTGCGATTTATAGTTATCAAGCTTATATTCATTATTTTAAGAAAGAAAGTCTTTATATTCATTTCCCAGACCCTGAATTGACAACGGCCGAAAATATTTTGCGTATGCTACGACCAGATTGTCATTATTCAGATATGGAAGCAAAAGTATTAGACATTGCTCTAATTCTACACATGGAACATGGCGGAGGGAATAATTCGACATTTACGACTCATGTGGTTACTTCCAGTGGAACAGATACTTATGCTACGATAGCTGCTGCTCTTTCGAGTTTAAAAGGGCCAAAACATGGTGGAGCAAACATCAAAGCGGCAAAAATGCTAGAAAATATTAAAGAAAATATCTCTGATTACAATAATGATGAAGAAATAAAAAAATATCTTCATCAAATATTAAATAAAGAAGTTTTTGATAAGCAAGGATTGATTTATGGCATTGGCCATGCGATCTATAGTGTGAGTGATCCACGTTTTGAGGTTTTTAAATCCTATGTTGAAAGTCTGGCAAAAGAAAAAGGATTGGAAGAAGAATTTAAACTTTATGAAAAAGTTGCTTTCCTTGCTCCTAAAGTGATATCCGAAAATAGAAAAATTTATAAAACAATTTGTCCAAATGTTGACTTTTATTCAGGCTTTGTCTATAAAATACTGGAAATCCCACAAGAATTATTTACCCCCTTATTTGCCATCGCTAGAATTGTAGGTTGGTTGGCTCATAGAATGGAAGAATTAATTAATATGAATAAAATCATAAGACCTGCTTATGAGAGTATTTTAGAGTCTAAAGCTTATACAAGATTGGAGGAAAGATGAAAACTTTAAAAATTAATGATAAAGAGTATCACTATTTTGATATTAGTGAGACTGAGAGAATTGAAGACTTTCCATATAGTTTAAGAGTTCTTTTGGAGAGTTTGATTAGGCAGAAAAATGATAAAAATATTGATCAAGCTTATATTCAAGCCATTAAAGATTATTTAAAAAGAGAAGTCGGTCAAGAAACCGTTTTTTTACCAAGTCGTGTGGTTCTTCAAGATTTTACAGGAGTTCCAGCCATTGTTGATTTGGCAGCAATGCGTGATGCGATGCTCAAATTAGGAAAAAATCCTGAGTTAATTAACCCAGAAATTCCAGTAGATTTAGTTATTGACCATTCTGTTCAAGTAGATTTTCAAGGAAATGAACAAGCCTTCTTATTAAATTCAAAAAAAGAGTTTGAACGTAATCGTGAACGCTACGAATTTTTAAAATGGGCAGAGCAATCTTTTGATAATTTTAGAGTGGTTCCTCCAGCAACAGGTATCATTCATCAAGTTAATATTGAATATTTAAGCGAAGTAATTAGCGAAAATGATGGACTTTTATATCCAGATAGTGTTTTTGGTACAGATAGTCATACAACAATGATTAATGCTTTAGGCGTTCTGGGTTGGGGAGTCGGAGGGATTGAAGCTGAGGCTGTAATGTTAGGGGAACCTAGCTCATTAACTGTTCCAGAAGTAGTAGGGGTAAAATTAACAGGAAAACTTGGAGTATTTGCTACCGCGACAGATTTAGCTTTAACAGTCACGAAAATTTTACGAGATGAAAAAGTGGTAGGGAAATTCGTTGAATTTTTTGGGGAAGGATTAAAAAATTTAAGTTTAGCCGATCGAGCAACAATTGCAAATATGGCTCCTGAGTATGGTGCCACCTGTGGATATTTTCCTATTGATAATGAAACATTGAAGTATCTTCGGGCGACAAATCGTTCTGAGGAAATAGTTGCGCGAGTAGAAGCATATGCAAAGGCAAATAAACTATTTTATAATGATAGTTACCAACCACACTATAGCAAAGTCATTGATATTAATTTAGAAAAAGTAGAAACACGACTGTCAGGACCTTCACGTCCGCAAGATATGCTGGAATTAGGAGATTTATCTCATAATTTTGAAAAGTTCGTTGAACAACAAAAAAAATTGAAAGAAGAAGATGGGAAAATTGCTATTGCAGCTATTACGAGCTGTACCAATACGAGTAATCCCCATGTAATGATGATGGCAGGATTACTCGCAAAAAATGCAGTAGAACAAGGTCTTGAAGTTCCTAGCTGGGTCAAAACATCATTAGCTCCAGGTTCAAAGGTCGTTAGCTCTTACCTAGACAAGGCAGGTCTTCTTCCTTATCTTGAAACTTTAGGATTTAATGTAGTTGGATATGGTTGTACAACATGTATTGGTAATTCAGGACCACTTTTAAGAGAAATGGAAAAAGAAATTACTGACAAGGAACTAGTTGCAACCAGTGTTTTAAGTGGAAATAGAAATTTTGAAGGAAGAATTCATCCATTGGTAAAAGCAAATTATCTTGCAAGCCCCCCTTTAGTAGTTGCTTATGCACTAGCTGGTTCCGTTAGAAAAAATCTAACTAAAAATCCATTAGGTACGAATCTTAAAGGTGAAAAAGTATATCTGAAAGACATTTTACCTCCTTCTTATGAGGTGGACGATTTAGTTCAAAAGTATGTGACTAAAGATTTGTATGCCAAAACTTATGCAAAAATTTTTGATGAAAATACAATTTGGAACGATATTCAAACGAAAAAAAGTCAAGTCTACAATTGGGAAACTGACTCTACTTATATTTCTAATCCCCCTTATTTTGATGATATGACATTAGTAGCTACTAATAAAAATATCCTTTCAAATTTGCAGGTTTTAGCAAAATTTGGAGATTCTATCACAACTGATCATATTAGTCCTGCCGGTAATATTCCTTTGAAGTCACCTGCTGGCGATTATTTAAGAAATTCAGGAATAACTTATAAAGACTTTAATAGTTTTGGTTCAAGACGAGGGAACGACAAAGTGATGACTCGAGGAACTTTTGCAAATATTCGTATCAAAAATCAACTTGTTGCACCACTTGAAGGTGGATATTCTAAATTTGCTGATGAAATTTTACCCATATATGAGGTAGCACAAAAATATAAAGAAAAAGGAGCAGGATTGATTGTTCTTGCTGGAAAAGATTATGGAATGGGTTCAAGTCGGGACTGGGCAGCTAAGGGAACAAAATTACTTGGAGTTAAGGCCGTAATTGCTGAAAGTTTTGAACGTATTCACCGGAGTAATCTTGTCATGATGGGGATTCTTCCTTTACAGTTTTTAGATGATCAAAATGCGAAAAGTCTTGGATTGACTGGAGATGAAGTTTTTTCTATCGATTTACCAGGCCATCCTAAAATTCATGAGAAAATCACAGTTCAGGCTGATGAGAAGAAGTTTCAAGTTCTCTTACGCTTTGATTCACAGGTAGATTTGGATTACTACACTAATGATGGAATCATGCCTTATGTGATTCGTAAAAAATAAAAATTAGGTGAAAATTATTATGAAAATTGAAATGAAGAACGGGAAATTAATTGTACCAGATTATCCAACAATTGGTTACATAAGAGGAGATGGTGTTGGTGAGGATATTTTTCCACAAGCTAAGCGTGTTTTTGATGCTGCTGTTCTAAAAATCTTTGGCGAAAAAAAGAAAATAGATTGGCAAAAATTATTGGCAGGCGGAGAAGCTTTCGCAAGTAGAGGTGAATATCTTCCTGATGAAACACTTGAGCAGATTAAAGAAAATTTGATCGCAATTAAGGGACCGTTAATGACTCCAGTTGGTGAGAGTTTTCGTTCTATTAATGTCACTTTGAGACAAAAGCTAGATTTATATGCTTGCGTAAGACCTGTAGAATATTTTTCAGGGATAAACTCTCCTGTAAGAGCACCAAAGAAAGTCAATATGACAATTTTTAGGGAAAATACAGAGGATATTTATGCAGGAATTGAATTTTCTTCTTCGTCAAAAGAATCTAAAAAGTTAATAAATTTTTTGGAAAGAGAGCTGTCTGTCCATTCAATTCGCTTTGCAGAAACTTCTGCGATTGGAATCAAACCCGTTAGCCCTGATGGAAGCAAACGTCTGGTTAGCGCAGCCTTTGATTATGCTATAAAGATGAATAAGAAGCGCGTGACATTTGTTCATAAGGGAAATATCATGAAATTTACAGAAGGAGGATTTAGAAAATGGGGCTATGAGGTAGCTAAAAATTATCCAACTTTTACAAAACTAGAATACGATAAGATAAAAGAAGAAAAAGGCACTGAACAGGCTGAAAAAGAGAAAAATATTGCACTAAAATCAGGTAAAATTTATGTTGATGATGTGATTGCTGATAATTTTCTTCAACAGATTATCCTTAATCCTGATAATTTTGAGGTTGTTGCCACTCTTAATTTAAATGGGGATTATATTTCTGATGCCCTTGCTGCCCAAGTTGGAGGTATTGGAATCGCACCTGGAGCAAATATTAACTATGAAAGTGGCCATGCTATTTTTGAAGCAACTCATGGAACAGCTCCGGATATCGCTGGTTTGAATCTTGCCAATCCCTCTAGCCTTTTATTATCAGGAGTCATGATGTTTGAATATATTGGATGGCAAGATGTGGCAAATATTATTAGAAGAGCTTTAGTTTCTACTTTTAAACTAAAAAAATACACTTCTGATTTAGGTGGGAATCTTTCAACATCTTCTTTTGGAGATCTTCTTATAGCTTATATTGAGAATGATTAAATAAAAAAAGCCCTAGCTTTACTAGGACTTTATTGCTTATTATTTTAATGAATTATTTTCCATAATTTCATCAATGAAACCATATTCTAAAGTTTCTTTGGCATCCATCCAATGGTCACGCTCAGCATCTTTGTGAATTTGTTCAAGTGAGCGATTAGAATTATCAGCAAGGATTTGTTCCAAACGTTTACGTGTTTTCAAAAGTTGTTCGGCGACGATTGCCATATCAGTTTGTTGAGTACCTTGACCTGCACCACCCATTGGTTGGTGAATGAGGTATTCAGCATTTGGTAACATAAATCGTTTACCCTTAGTACCGCTTGAGGCGATGATTGTTCCCATAGAAGCAGCCATTCCCATAACGATAGTTTGGACATCCGATTTGATAAAGTTCATTGTATCCACGATAGCGAGCCCAGCTGATACAGAACCACCAGGTGTGTTTACATAGAGATAAATGTCTTTAGTATTATCTTGTGCATCCAAGAAAAGAAGTTGGGCAATGATAGAATTTGCCATACCATCTTCAACAGGTCCTGTCAGCATGATAATACGGTCTTTTAAAAGTCGTGAATAAATATCATAAGCACGTTCACCACGGCTTGATTGTTCAATAACGGTAGGTACTAAATAACCCATAGAATGAATCTCCTTTATAAATAAGATATGGACTTAATTTAGGAATAAATTAAGTTCAATTGTTTATTTTTCTATATTATAACTCATTGGTCAAAAAAGGTCAAAGAAAATTGTTTTTTTTAGCAACTTTTACTAAAATTATTAAAAAAAGAGTTTAAACTTTCTTAACGCTTTCAAATTTGTTATAATTATGGCATGAATACAGAACTTATTATTGCGATGATTTTTGGCCTGATTATCGGCGCATGGTTGATGATTGCAGGCATCTACATTTATAAAATTTATGACGAAAATCGTTATAAGAAGCGATTAACTATTGAAAAATTACTGCGTGAAATTGAAGTCCGAAACACACTTAATCAAAAAGTGATTGAGATTCTTAATCGTCCAATTACTGGTAATGATAAGGAATTGATTAATCCTCAGAGTGATGTAAAAGTCCCTTTTTATGATTATAATTTTTTGAAGAACTATACCTCAATGTATAATTTATACATTCCAACTTATTTTTTGAATACTTTTTTCAAAAAATTGTCACATCATTTAGCAGTATTTGACGATGAACAAGATTTGAAAAATGGCGGATATATTTTCAAAGAATCACGAACAATTTTTGAAAACTTTTCTGTTGAAATTACAGATGATATTGAAGCCAAAAAACGAGAGTTACAGAAGGCAAAAAATGTTTATCCTTCAATGTTGAAAAAGCAACATTATAATATTTAAGATGATAAAAAAAGCCACTATTTTAGGTGACTTTTTTTACTTTTGCTGTTTGAAAAAATTTGTGAAAAAACTTTGAAAAGGTCTTTTTTTAAGTCTATAAATATGGTATAATTGTACAATCATTGATGTTTAATACTATTAGATAAATAAATATACACGAAGGAGAGACGATGATCACAATCTATACAGCACCCTCTTGTACAAGCTGTAAGAAAGCTAAGACATGGCTTTCATATCACCATATCCCATTTAACGAAAGAAATCTCATCGCGGATCCTTTATCAACCACAGAGATTAGCCAAATTTTACAAAAATGCGATGATGGTGTTGAAGGATTGATTTCAAGCAGAAACCGTTTTGTGAAAACTTTAGGTGTTGATTTTGAAGACATTTCACTTTCACAAGCAATTAAAATCATTTCTGAAAATCCACAAATTATGCGTCGTCCAATAATCATGGACGAAAAACGTCTTCATGTAGGTTATAACGAAGAAGAAATTCGTGCATTTTTACCTCGTACCGTTCGTGTTTTAGAAAATGGTGGAGCTCGATTGCGTTCAGCAATTTAATAAAATATTCATTTTTGGAATTTTTATAGACGCGTTTGCGTCTTTTTTTGTTAAATAATGATAAATAAAAAACTACTGGTAGAGATTACCAGTAGTTTTGAGTAGCCAAAGTTAGAAGTATGTCAATAATAAAAATGAATATTGGAGAGTCTAGTTAGAAGCAACCGCAGACTCATCAAGTTCAAAATCATCAAGAGTCGTTGCTGAAATAAAAATTGTGGGCAAGTATGGATCAACTGCGGAAACCGCAGCAAGTGAAAGGAGCAGTAAGCTTTTAAATTCCATGATGAACCTCCAGCAAAATTATATTTGTAAAAAGATTATAACACAATATTCAGAAAATTCAACCTTTTGATTTGTCCCCTAAAAACTCAGAGCTTATCATTTTTGAAAAAGTCTTACTTTCCATTCACTTTCTTCTTGAACAACTCCTCTGAGCGAGTTGATAAACATAACGAGCCAGGTGAACGATATTGCAAAAGCAATGATTTCAAAGACTGTTAATGAGAGATAATGAATGCTCATAAAAGCGAAGGCAGACACAATTAGAGCGATCAACGCGGTCCATGATAAGGTAAGAAACTCTTTGGAAATAGAAGGAACTAACCATTTTAAAAAGATAATCATGAGAAGTACAACTCCTACTAAACCAAATGCGGAATTGTTATGAATAGGCATTGTCCAAGACTGTGCAGGAAATATCCCTACGAAAGCAATCAAGATTGAGATAATAATATAAAAAATACGAATTATTTTAAATTTATAATTGTAGAGCTTGCTTTTAGAAAATTCCGCAAAGAGAAAATCTGTGATAGTAAGAAGAATAAGAGCAGAGAAAATTAAAGTAATATTGAACTGCCAACGTTGTGTGGCTTCTCCAGTCCCTAAAAAGCTAAAATTATGTTGCCACCAATCTTTTTGATTATTAGTGGCCATTGAAACAAGAATACCTCCGATAAAGGTAGTAAAAAGTAGCAAAATAAGATTTGATAAAGTGACAGAAACAGCTGCTGAAATAAGAAAATAAAGGACTATCCCGACAAATACTAAAACAAGAAATCCAGCTGTGAAAGGGTCAAAAGTCACTCCGCTAAAAGTTTTACCGATAATATACCAGAAAATAATCTGAACGGCAAATGCAATACTGGTGTAGGCTACTGATAATGTTAAGCTTTCTCTAAAGATTTTAAATTTAGATTTTGATAAATCACAGCTTTTCTTTAAGTAAATCCATAAGAAACCAAAAAAACCTAATAATGTCGAGAGGATTATACTTAAACTTGCTACTGACAGGTGCCGACTTCCAGTAAATGCAATTTGAGAATGTTTAGCAAATAAAAAAATAACCATGGCAACTATGCCGGATAAAAGACTAGGGACGATAAAATAATGTAATGCTAGCGTCTGTTTATTAGGATGGGAGGCATCTGGATTTTCTAATAATATTCGCTGATTTTCCAAGCGTATTGATAATTGGTCATTTTGTGCATAATCACTTAATTTATTAAAAAGTTCATCGGGAATTTCCAAGTAATTTTTAGTCATGATATTCTTCCTAGTTTTAATATAGTGAATAAATTAAATTTATACAATAGATACTTTAATCTATTTACTCTGATTATATTTTACCATTTAAGTCCTTCGACTGTATACTAGAACGTAGTTCTTAGCCATAAAGAGTGGGTAAAAGAAATTATTTAAGAATCAAAAAATTATAAAATAGATTGACTTATTGTGAAAATCATGTTAGAATTAAGTTAATAAAATAAACGACTAGGTTGGGCGCAAGCTTCAAGACATTATCTCCAAGGGTGAGGAGATTGTTTTGAAGTTTGCGTCTTTTTTTGTCGTTTTTAATAGAAAGGGATGTTATGAAATTTTATCAGCAATCCAAAGAAAACATATTGAATAACTATAATGTCAAGATAAGCCAAGGTTTATCGGAAACTCAAGTTATTGCCAATCGTGAAAGATATGGTGAAAATAAACTTCCAGAAGAAAAAGAAGATAGCTATCTAAAAGTCTTTTTGAAAAGTTTTAAGGAACCAATAATTATTGTTTTGATGGGAGCAGTCGCTTTATCATTTTTTAGTTCATTTTATTCATTTCAAATCGTTGGTGATAGAAAACATGGTTTGGAATCATTATATGAAGCAAGTGCCATTGCGATTTTGATTATTATAAATGCATTTTTAGGATTTTGGCAGGAAATTAGCGCCCGTAAAAATTTAAATTCATTAAAAGAAATGAATAATCGTTTTGTTTCTGTACTTAGAAATGGGAACTTAGAAAAAATCGCCTCAAATGAGTTAGTAGTTGGTGATATAGTAAAAGTAACAGTTGGTGACTTTGTAGAGGCAGATGTAAGATGGCTTCAACTCGATGAACTCCAATTAATTGAATCACATTTGACCGGGGAAGCTGATGCAGTAATTAAAACATCAGAGATAATTTCTGAGAAAGTTGAAATAGGTGATCAAAGGAATATGGGCTTTTCTGGTTCAGTTGTTTCAAGTGGACAAGGTACTGGAATCGTTGTTGCAACAGGAGAAAATACCGAGCTAGGGAAAATCTCTCAACTGATGAAAGAAGAAGGCGTAAGACAGTCTCCTTTACAAAAAACAGTTCAAAAATTGACTAAAACATTGATGAAAATATCAGCAGGAATTGTGGTCCTGACCTTTGTGTTTGGTCTCATAAGTTCTGGAGAGTTTTCAATCAATTCGATTACCTCAGTTTTCTCTACCTCTATTGCATTAGCGGTAGCTTCTATTCCGGATGCATTGCCAGTTGTTTTATCTATCGTTTTAACAATTGGGGCGGTTAAAATGTCAAAAAATAAAGGACTGATTAAAACGCTAAGTAGTGTAGAAACCTTGGGGAGTACTTCTTATATTTGTTCAGATAAAACTGGAACATTGACTCAAAATGAGATGACTGTTACAAAATTTTATGCTAATGGTCAATTATACACCGTGGAAGGGTTGGGTTATGATGTTAAAGGAGAAGTCTCTTTAATCTCTCAAGAAAATAAAGAGAAGAACTTTGAGCAATTCATGGAAAGCATTGTATTATGTAATGACTCAAGCCTAAAGGAAGTTGATGGTCAAATTAAGACTTTTGGTAATCCAACAGAAATTGCTCTCACAGTTCTTGGAGCCAAAACGGGTTACAAGAAAGATGATTTGTTAGAGAAGGTGAGAGTGGTACGCACGCTTCCCTTTAGCAGTAGCAGGAAAATGATGAGTGTTATTATCGAGAATGACAGAGGATATTTTCTCTACACTAAAGGGGCTCCTGATGTGTTGATAGAAAGATGTTCGGGTTTTCTAATTAATAATCAGATAGATAAATCCGAAAAAGAAAAAGATAATTTTGTCAAGATAGTTGATACTTATGCTGAAGAAGCACTCAGAACTTTGGCAGTAGCATACAAGAAGATTGATGAAAATGAAGCTCTTAATGGAAATACAGAAGAGTTAGAAAAAGATTTTATTTTGACTGGAGTAGCTGGGATTATTGACCCTCCTCGGGAAGAAGTAAAAGAGTCCATTAGACAACTTCATGAAGCGAATATTAATGTTGTTATGATAACGGGAGATCATGAAAAAACGGCCCGAGCAATTGCTTATGATTTAGGGATTGTTAAATCCAAGGATGCTAAGGTACTAAAAGGAATAGACCTTGAAGAAATGTCAGACCAAGAACTTTATGAAGAAGTTAGAAATATAAATGTTTACGCAAGAGTTTCACCAGAACATAAACAACGCATCGTAAAACAACTTCAAAGTCATAAGCAAGTAGTAGCGATGACGGGAGATGGGGTAAATGATGCTCCAGCGTTAAGAGCTGCTGATATTGGGGTAGCAATGGGAATTACGGGTACGGAAGTAACCAAAGATTCGGCAGACCTCATTTTATTAGATGATAAATTTACAACTATTGAGAAGTCTGTTTATAGTGGTCGGACGATTTATGCTAATATAAAAAATTTCATGCGCCATGAGTTGACCACAAATGTTGCAGAGGTTTTAGCACTGATTTTAGGTTTAGTTTTATTCAGAAAAGCAGTGGGTGATGTAGCCGCAATGACTCCAACGTTGACTGCTTTGATGGTATTGTGGGTGAATATGGTAAGTGATGCTATTCCTTCTTTCTCGTTAGGATATGATGTTGCCGAAACAGATCTTATGAAAGAGAAACCACGGGATTCGAATCAATCCATTCTTGCTAATTATACTTGGTCAAGAGTTTTAATTAGAGGAACAATAATGGGAGGAATGGTATATTTAAGCTTTTTACTAGCAGCTCAAAATGGTTTAAGTGCTAGTGAATCTCAAACGGTTGCTTTTCTAACGTTAGTCTATGGACAATTATGGCACGTATTTGATGCAAGAAGTTCACGGACCTTGTTTAGAAGAAATCCATTTGGGAATTTGAGACTTGTTGGAGCAGTCGTTTTTGCAGGAGTTTCTTCATTTTTGGTGACACTAATTCCTTTCTTTAATAGTGTCATGGGAACTGCTCAACTTACACTTCCTATTTATTTGATGGTTATATTTATTCCGGCTCTACCTACGTTAATCTTATCAGGAGTTAAAGAGATATTTAAAGTTAAAATATGGTAAATAAAGTACTGTCTAAAGAAAGTTCTTCAAAAATAAAAGGAGGGACTTTCTAGAATATCTAAAAACAGCAAGAAAACGTATGTTACACATTACAATTTAATGTGTACAAAAAATATCTATAATTTCAAAAAAGAGTGTTACCTACTTTCTTATTTATAGATGAATAACCAACGAAAGCGATAAAGACTATGTTTTATCGCTTTTTATATTTTTTCGTCATATTAAAAAAAGAACTAAAATTACTGTTTTTTATAAAATAAATGAATTTTTGTAAGCTATATATTACATTATTTCTTTTTGTTATGTTATACTGTATAAAATCAGGGTTAAGAAATAAAACTTTAACATAATTTGCTTTATTAAGAGTTTTCAAACATCAGAATAAGGTTAAAGTGATGTTTTTGAAACTTTAAAGTTCCTAAAGAAATTATTTTGTATTATTATGATAAGCCAATTTTTCAAACAAAAGAAAGGATTTATGGTGGATAATATATTTTCCATTATGGATATGAAAAAATGAAACGTAATTCGTCAATAGATTTAATGAAAAGCAGCGCAATATTTTTTGTTGTCTCTGTTCATTTCTTATTAAATTCAGGATTTTATGATATGACAATTCATTCAACTTTAGGAATAATCTGGATTGGAATGAGAACAATCTTAATCACTTGTGTTCCTTTGTTCTTAGTGGCAACTGGATTTTTAATGAACCGTAAACAACTCAGTGCTCAATATGTACTGGGGATAGTGCCTGTGATTGTTTCATATTTAGGAATTTCTTTGTTGGTATGGGGGACTTTATCGGCAGTTGGAAAGGGGAGTGATTTTTCTACTGCAATTAATGGTATTTTTGATTACTCAACCGATTCTTATTCTTGGTATGTTGAAATGTATTTAGGACTGTATCTCTTTATTCCCTTGTTGAATATTATTTGGAATTATAAAAAAGAGATTAAAAATTATCATTTATATATTGTCTTTATTTCTAGCTTACTGACTTTTCTTCCCTCATTATTGAATAGTTTCGGGAAAGTTATTCCTGATTATTGGCAAATTTGCTATCCTGTTAGTTATTATTTTATTGGTGCTTATCTCTATACTTATCAAGAAGAAATAAAGAAAATTTCTAACATTAAAATTATCTCGCTTTTTACATTAGCACTTGCAACTTTCACTCTGACAGATACATTGTCAAGTTGGAATCGAGAATTCCAATGGTTAGATCATAATGATTATTTCGGATATCAGACGGCAATAATGACTGTATTAATAATAATTATTATATGGAAAATTCCTGTTCCTAAGTGGAGTCAGAGACTATTGAAAAGTCTCTCAACGGCTACTTTAAGTATATATTTAATTTCTGATTTAACTGATCAGTTTGTATATGGCTTTTTTAAACTTGAAATTCCTAATTTAAGTCAACGGGTGATGGCTGGGCCAATGATTATACCAGTCGCTTTTAGCAGCGCAGCTTTGGTAGGAATATTAGTCGGGAAAATATTAGGCCTTCCTTTTAAAAAGAAGGAAAATAGAGGAAGTTAAAATTATGATTATTTCAAAAATGGTAGATATTTATGCTGTTTATTATCCAATTGTTTTATCATTTATTTGGGCAAGTGGTGCTTTCTTATCTCGCTGGAAAGATAAAAGTAGAGCTATGGGATTAAGTGATAGAGAGAAAATTAGTATTGTCATTTCTGCATATAATGAAGAAGAAACGATAGAAGAAGTATTATTATCTTTGAGAAATTTAAATTATCCTGCACTTGAAATTTTCGTTATTGATGATAAGAGCAGTGACCGAACATTACAAAAACTTCATGCGTTCAAAAGGCGTTTCAATAATTGGGAAGCTTTAACAATTTTAGAGCAAAAAGAAAATAAAGGGAAAGCGACGGCCCTAAATGTTGCTTTGAATCAGGTTACGAGTAAATATATGCTTGTTATTGATGCAGATTCTTATCTTTCTGCGGATGCTTTAGATTATTTATTAGCAGAATTAGTTTCTGATTCGCGTAATGGTGCGGTTACAGGTCGTCCAATTGTGCGAAATAGAACCACTTTACTTGGTAAACTACAGACCGTAGAATATTTGAGTGTAATTGATGCAATTAAGCGAGCGCAAAGTCTATTTTTAGGTGCTATTATGACTGTATCTGGCGTTATTGTCATGTATCGTGTTGAAGCTTTGAAAGAAATAGGTGGTTTTGATACTGAGGTAATGACAGAGGACATTGATGTAACTTGGCGATTACACAAGCAAAATTGGAAGGTAAAATATGTTCCCAAAGCCTTGAGCTATATCCTTGTGCCAGAAAATTTAAAATCACTTGTGAAACAACGCCGAAGATGGGCAGTTGGAGGAGTAGAAGTTTTGATTTCAAATTTTTCTTGGGTCTTTAAAAGAGGGGATTTTAAACATCGATTTCTTTTATTTGAAATGATTTGTAGTCATATTTGGAGTTGGTTCTTTCTTATAGAGTCTTACCAATACTTTTTACAGATGCTATTAAATCAAGAATTTAAAGTATCAGGACAGATTATAGTAATTTTTGTTTTGATTTCGTTTGCTGTTTTCTTTTTGGGTTTGAACAACGATAGAGGTGAGAGTAAATTGTCTTTATCTGACAAAATGATTTTACCAGTCTATCTTGTTGCTTATTGGATTTTGAATCTTGTCAGCGCAATCTCGGCTGAAATTGTTGTCTTAAGTAATCGGACTAACAAAGGAAAATGGGAAAGTCCAGATAGGGGAATATAAAATGGAATTAGTTATACGTAAGAAAAAGAAAAAAAGACATTTTTTTGAATTTATGGCTGTCTTCATGTGTTGGGTCTTTATTTTAAGTATTTTTATATTCTTAGCACTTTCTATATTAGGAATCTATAGTGATGGAATTATCTCTATTTTCGTAATCATTGGTTTTCCAATAACAAATTGGGAAGATGTGATTTATTCATTATTTTGTATGCTTTCAATACTTACGATTCCATCTCTGTATATCCTAACAAAGGAGGACTAGAAGCAGATGAAATATAAGAAAAAAAATATTATTTTGCTAGTCATGTTTTTAATCATAGGGTTTTTAGTAATCATGTCTACTCGTGAAACAGAAGAATATGTGAAAGAGAGCAAAAAAGAACAACCTGATTTCGCTTATGAGAGTTTACTTCAGGATAATGATGGAATTATTGTCCTTTGTTATCATCGTGTTCTCAAAGATACACCTATCACAAGCTTTGCTTCAACAATTTCTCAAAATTCGCAGTTACATGAATACAATGTTTTTTTAGAGGATTTTGAAAAACAAATGGAATTTTTGAAAGAAAATCACATATCGGTTTTAACGTCTGAACAACTCATCTCTAAAATTAATAAAAAAGAGGTAATAGGCAAAGCGGTTGTCATTACTTTTGATGATATCGATAAATCTCTGCCAGAAAATGCTTATCCAGTAATGAAAGAGTTTGACTTATCTTTTACCCAATTTATTATTACCGGAAAAGTTGGTCAAACGATTGATGGTTCACAAATGTCTTCGTGGAAAGAAATAAAGGAGATGGATGAAAATCCTTTGGTGATATCTGGTTTGCACACAAACGACTTACATTATCAGGAAAATCTTGAACCAGTTTTATCGACAAATATTTCGAAAAAAGTAGTCCAAAAAGATTATTTAAAAAGTCAAAAAACTTTTCAAGAAGAATTAAATAAAAAGGGGAATGTTTTTGCTTATCCTTATGGGGCTCAAAATAAAGATTTAGAAAATTATATGCTCAAAGACGGAATCAGTGGAATATTTACGCTTTCCCCAGGAGTGGTTACTAATGAAACTAAGTATAGTAATATCCCTAGACTGATTGTTACGAAGGAAAATTGGAAAACGATTGAGCATTGGCTTGTAAAGAAATGAAAGATACATCACTAAATATAAAATAACTTCTTAGAAGTGCGGTCTTTAAAAATAAATAAAAGAGCTCCTAAAGATTAGAAGCTCTTTTATTTATTTGTGATTCTTTTTAAAAAGTGGACTAAACAACCGATTATAAATCCAAGGACTGCTGGGAGAATCCAGCCCATTCCAAGAGAGAAGAAGGGGAGAGAGTCTTTGGTAAAATTGAGAATGGCCGCGATAGGCTTAAGTGATTTTAGAGGAGTTGGAAGTGCATTGAGTCCGTCGGCGATAGCAGCCAAAAGTGTGAAGGCGGTGGTTATTTGATAGACAAGTTTAGAATGTTGAAAAACTGGACCTAATAAGGCTAAAAGGATAAGTGTGATTGCTAATGGATATAAAAACATAAGCACTGGAACAGAAAGTTCTATGATTTTTGTTAAACCGATATTTGCAAAAATACAAGGGAGGATACTAACGATCATTAAGTAAAAGCGATATTCTCTTTTTGGAAATAATTCTACGAAGGTTTCAGAGAAGGCAGACATCAACCCAACAGCAGTTTTTAAACAGGCAATGATAACAATCAAAGCCAAGATAATCATTCCAAAAGTTCCAAGATAGTAATTGGAAATTTGGGCAAGGGCAATTCCACCATTTTCACTTATCGCAAATTTTCCTACGCTCATGGCTCCTAAGTAAGAGAGGCAAGTATAAATTATAGCCATAAGTCCTACGCTAATCAAACCGGCTTTAATGGTTTCCTTAGCAATAATTTTGGGATTTTTAACTCCCCGCTGACGAATCGTTGTGATAATAATAATTCCGAAAGCTAAGGCTGCTAATGCGTCAAGTGTATTGTAGCCCTGAGTAAAACCATTCATAAAAGCAGAACTTTGATAAAGTTTACCAACCTCTGCTTGGTGAACGGATCCAAGAGGGTGACTAAAAGCGATGATTAAGATTAATCCTAACAAGACTAGAAAGAGTGGATTTAAAAATTTGCCAATATAATCCAATAGTTTTGTGGGTTTTCTAGATAAAAACCAAGCAGTGCCAAAGAATAGGATACTAAAGAGTGCTAAAAGTGGGGTTTGAAGTTTGTTAGATAAAAATGGAGAAATTCCAATTTCGAACGAAGTTGTTGCTAGACGTGGCAGTGCAAAAAAGGGACCAATGACCAAATAAAGTAAAATCGTAAAGATATAGGCATAAATACGATTGACTCGGGTAGCTAACTCAAAGACGCCATTACTTTGTGATATTCCTAATGCAATAATTCCTAAAAATGGAAATCCAACTGCTGTAACTAAAAAACCAAAATTGGCTTGAGAGATAGCAGCACCTGCTTCTTGACCCATATGGATAGGGAAAATTAAATTTCCAGCACCGAAAAAAAGTCCAAATAACATTGATCCAATAAAAAGATAGTCTTTACCAGCTAGTTTCTCCTTCATAAGCTCTCCCTAATAATTTCATTTTTATTTTGTGAATAAAATAATAAGTCATTATAGCAAAATAATTGTGAACTTACAACACAATTTAAGGATTTTTAATCAAAAATTAGTCTAAAAATAACAAAAAATTTAGAAAAATGGATAGAACTTTTACATAGAAGTAGTAAAAAAAAGACCTTGTTAGAGGCCTTAAGATTCATATTTCATCAATACTTTTATTTTAAAATATCAGCAAGTTCTTCTTTATGTTTTCTAAAATACTCGGCTGCATAGGGGCAAGTTGCACCCAATTTAATATTTTCATGTCGAGCTTTTTCAATTCCGGCAAGAACTAATTTTTTTGCCAAGCCTTGGCCTCGATAATCAAGTGCTACGCCTGTATGAGTGATAATTATTGAATTTTTCATATTCATATAATTCATTTCTCCGATGACTTCCCCATTATCTGAAAGTAGTTCGAATAAATTTTGCTTTTCGATAATTTCCATTTATTATTTCTCCTTGATTAGATATTTTAGGGCACCAGAAGGGCATCTATTGATTACTGTTTGATTAGAAGGGGTATCGCCATTATCTGGAATAATCCAAGGCTTACGTCCAACCTCAAATACTAGCGGATTACCTCGGACACACTCACCTGCATGTTCACAAATTGTTGCATTATAATAAATATCCATGTTTTCACCATGATATTTACGATAATCATTTTTAAGTAGCTCTTCTTCAGTTGCAACGTCGTCAAATAACTTTGAATTGTCCATTTTACTCCTCCTGTTTACAATTGTAAATCTTTAGATGACATTTGTCAAGCAGCTGCTAGGGAGTGTAATTTATGGAAATTAAGAAAGAGATTTTAAGGATATAAGCAATAAAATTTTACTGACAGTGGTTTATAATTTAATTTGATAAAGTTAAAGGTTGCTGACAAGTTTTTTAGAGAATGAAATAAGAAAGCAATTTGAAAAAGTAATGAAAGAGCCTTACAGATATGATATAATATAAATGCCTATGGCTTCTTTTATTTTAAAAATGAGAAGAAGAATGATTTGATTTAAAAATTTACTGACAGAAGATATTTTCTTGTGAAAAGGAATAGGTCAGAACGAGTGCAATTTAAAAATAAGAAAAGTGAAATTGAGAAAATAGAAGATTTTGTAATTTTAACGAATTAATTATTGATTTTTAAATAGTACATACAAGGATAGATAATAAAATGATAGAGATTTTTGATACACATACGCATCTTAATACTATTGAATTTGAAGGACGTGTTAAAGAAGAAATAAGTAAAGCTCAATCCTTTGGCGTCACAAAAATAAACAATGTTGGAAGTAATTATCAGTTAAACGATGCTGCGCTTTTATTGGCTGATAAATTTGAATCAGCTTATGCAACAATTGGTTGGCATCCTGATGATGCTGCTGAATTTGATACTGCTGCTGAGGAATATTTACTGACAAAAGGAAGAAGCAAAAAAGTAATTGCTGTTGGTGAAATTGGTTTGGACTATCATTGGATGGTCTCTCCTAAAGAGGTTCAGGAACGAGTTTTTAGAAGACAAATTCAAATCTCAAAAGAATTAGGAATTCCTTTTCAAGTTCATACGCGGGATGCTCTTTCTGATACTTATGAAATTATTAAATCAGAAGGTGTCGGGACTGCTGGTGCGATTATGCATTCATTCTCAGGAACAGCTGAAGAAGCACTCAAGTTTGTTGAACTTGGCATGAATATTTCATTCTCAGGTGTGGTAACTTTCAAAAAAGCGTTGGATGTTCAAGAAGCGGCTCGTTTACTTCCGTTGGATAAGATTTTAGTTGAAACCGATGCTCCTTATTTGACACCAACTCCTTATCGGGGCAAAGAAAACACACCAGGATATACGAAGTATGTTGTTGAAAAAATAGCTGATTTACGCGGTATTTCAATGGAAGAAGTTGCTGAGGCAACAAACGAAAATGCTTTGAAAATTTTTGACCTGAAAAAGTAGAGTAATTACTTAGTTTTGCTAGGAGCTATTTTTATGAAAATTATTATTATCGGTAGTTCAGGTAGCGGAAAATCGACTTTAGCAAGAGAAATAGCAAAAAAGACGGATTATCCTGTCTTACACTTGGATAAAGTATTCCATAAATATCCAAGTGATCTTGGTAGAATAAAACTGCGTGAAGCCACAAGAGATTTCATTTCTCAAAATGAAAATGGAATTATTGACGGTAATTATGGTTCAAGTTTATCTGAACGACTCCCTTATATAGACGAGATTGTTTGGTTAAAAACTTCAAGATTTAAGACTGTCTTTCGAGTCATAAAACGTTCAATTCTTGTGCGATTATTTCATAAAAATCGATCAGATATGGCTGAAGAGTTCAGAGAAAAATGGGATAAAGACTATCTGGAGTTTTTAAACTTTGTTTGGACTTTTCCAGAAAAAGAATTTCCTCAAATTGAGCAAAAAATAAGTGAATTTGCTGTTTGGGACAAAGTTATTATCCTTAAAAATCGGAAAGATAAAGAGAAGTATTTAATAAAATATGATAGTAAAACCAAAAATTAATGAAGTGATTGTGGTGGAAGGGCGAGATGATACGGCAAATCTTAAACGTTATTTTGACTGCGATACCTATGAAACAGGGGGATCTTCTATTGATGACAGAGATTTAGAACGTTTGAAAGTACTTGAAGAAAAACGGGGGATTATTGTATTTACTGACCCAGATTTTCAAGGAGAACGGATTCGAAAAATTATCATGCAAGCAATCCCGCAAGCAGGTCATGCATTTCTAAATCGTGATGAAGCAAAACCCAAAGGAAAAGGGTCACTTGGTGTTGAACATGCAAATTTTGCGGCACTCAATCAAGCTTTGTCAGAGGTTTTTGGTGAAAAATCATCACTGACAGATTCGTCAGCAGATTTGACCCAAACTGATTTAATGAGATTTGGTTTAATTATGGCTGCTGACAGTAGAAAGCGTCGAGAATTTCTATGTGAACAATTAAGGATTGGCTATGCTAATGGCAAACAAATTAAGAAACGACTTAATATGTTTAAAATTACAATAGAACAGATTGAAAAAGTAATGAAAAATTACTGATGAAAATAACTATTTAAAGAAACAAAATACGATTATTAAGGCTGAACCTTAAATTAGTCAATTATAGATTACTTTCATTTCTAGACAGATTTGTCAGTAAAAAATTAGATATAAATAAAAGAAAGAAAAAATGACAGAAAATAATATAGACCGCATCTCCAATATCATTCGTACTCAAGACATTCTACGTCGCCATGATTTTAATTTTAAGAAAAAATTTGGTCAAAATTTCCTGACCGACCATAATATTTTGACCAAAATTACGGAGACGGCTGACTTGTCCAAAGAAGTGAATGTCATCGAAATTGGACCCGGAATTGGTTCATTAACACAGTATCTTTTAGAAGAAGCCGCTGAGGTTATGGCTTTTGAAATTGACAAATCTTTGATTCCAATTTTAGAAGAAACGATGGCGCCTTACGATAATTTTACTTTGGTATCGGCAGATATTTTGAAAGTTGATTTGCTTTCTGAAATTCAAAAATTTAAAAATCCAAATTTACCAATTAAAGTGGTTGCGAATTTGCCCTACTACATCACTACTCCGATTTTGATGCATTTGATTGAAAGCAAAATTCCTTTTTCTGAATTCGTTGTGATGATGCAAAAAGAAGTGGCAGACCGAATTGCTGCAAGACCTAAAACCAAGGCTTACGGCTCATTATCAATCGCCGTTCAATATTATATGGAAGCAAGTGTCGCCTTTATCGTCCCACGAACAGTCTTTATTCCTGCCCCAAATGTCGATTCGGCTATTTTGAAAATGGTTCGACGTGAAGAACCTTTAGTTGAAGTAGAAGATGAAGAATGGTTCTTTAAAACGATGCACAGCAGCTTTGTTCACCGTCGTAAAACCTTGATGAATAACATGCAAGCAGCATTTGGAAAAGAAAGTAAACCAGAAATAGAAAAATTATTGGCACAAGCAGAAATCTCGCCAACAATACGTGGAGAAGCTTTGTCCATTGAGGAATTCGCTAAATTGGCTGATGCGCTTTTACCTCTTAAAAAGTAAATAAAAATTAAAAGAAAACGTTAACTCATGTTAGCGTTTTTGTGTTATCATGGAAGAAAATGATGAGGTCATTCGATCATTTAATTTTATATTTAAAGGAGAGCAAAATGAGAATTGAAAAATTAAAAGCAAAAATGCTGACAGAAAACATTGATAGTTTATTGATTACTGATATGAAAAATATTTTTTATTTGACAGGATTTTCTGGAACCGCGGGTACAGTTTTTTTGACCCAAAAGCGCAATATTTTTATGACAGACAGTCGTTACAGTGAGATGGCGCGTGGCTTAATCAAAAATTTTGAAATTATTGAGACGAGAGACCCTATCAGTTTACTGACAGAATTATCAGCAAGTGAATCAGTTAAAAATATGGCTTTTGAGGAAACAGTCGATTATTATTTCTTTAAAAGGTTATCCAAAGCGGCTACAAAATTAGACCTTTTTTCTACCAGTAATTTTGTTTTGGAACTTCGCCAAATCAAAGACGAATCAGAAATAAGTTTGATAAAAAAAGCCTGTGAAATTGCTGACGAAGCCTTTATGTCAGCTCTAAGATTTATTGAACCAGGCCGAACTGAAATCGAAGTTGCTAATTTTCTTGATTTTAAAATGCGTGATTTAGAGGCGAGCGGAATTTCTTTTGAAACGATTGTTGCCTCTGGCAAACGAAGCAGTTTACCGCATGGCGTTGCGACGAGTAAAATGATTCAATTTGGCGATCCAGTAACCATTGATTTTGGTTGTTATTATGAGCATTATGCTAGCGATATGACCAGAACAATCTTTGTTGGCTCTGTTGATGAAAAAATGCGAATGATCTATGAGACCGTGCGTAAAGCTAATGAAGCACTCATCAACCAAGTTAAAGCAGGAATGACTTATGCACAATACGATAATATCCCACGAGAAGTTATTGAAAAAGCTGATTTTGGGCAATATTTTACGCATGGAATTGGTCATGGTCTTGGTTTAGATGTTCATGAAATTCCTTATTTTAATCAGTCGATGACCGAAAACCAACTAAAATCCGGAATGGTAATTACTGATGAGCCGGGAATTTATCTTCCTGAATTTGGGGGAGTTAGAATTGAAGATGACTTATTAGTGACAGAAAATGGCTGTGAAGTCCTGACAAAAGCGCCAAAAGAGCTTATCGTTATTTGAAAAAAGCAATAACTTGTGATAAAATAAGATGTTAAATCCTGTCATTTCACTTCTTTTGTGTACAGAAAATTACTGACAAAAAGAAAAAAGGCAGAATATCTAAATTTATAAATACTAGGAGAAACATAAACATGGTTTTAGCAAAAGACCTTAAATCAGGCATGACATTTTTGAATGGGGAAAAACTTCTCCGCGTTATGGAAGCAAGTCATCACAAACCAGGTAAAGGAAATACAATCATGCGTATGAAGCTTAAAGACGTACGCTCAGGTTCAACATTTGATGACACTTACCGTCCTGAAGATAAGTTTGAACAAGCTGTGATTGAAACAGTGACAGCTCAATACCTTTATTCAATGGATGATATTGCTAACTTCATGAACAATGAAACTTACGAACAATATGAAATTCCAGTAGAACAAGTTAAAGATGAACTTCTTTACGTTCTTGAAAATACAGATGTTAAAATCCAATTTTACGGTACAGAAGTAATTGGTATTCAACTTCCAACAACAGTTGTTCTTGAAGTTACTGAAACACAACCATCAATTAAAGGTGCAACAGTAACAGGTTCAGGTAAACCAGCTACTATGGAAACAGGTCTTGTTGTTAACGTTCCTGACTTCGTTGAAGTTGGAACAAAACTTGAAATCAACACACAAACAGGTGAATACTTAAAACGTGCTTAAGTCAGCACGATTACTGAAAAAAGTTACTGACAGAGTTTTGTCAGTAACTTTATGAAGTTTTAAGACTTCGTCAGTAGAGAAAATTCATTTTGTAAGTGAAATTTTTCTAATTAGAAAAATTTGCAAAGACAAAAGGAGAAAGCAAAATGGCAGAAAAAACTGTACATTCTGAAGAACTTGGGGATATTGTCATTGCCCCTGAAGTTCTTGAAGTGATTATCGGTATCACAACAGCCAAAATTGAAGGCGTACATGCTCTTCGTAATAAACGTTTTTCAGACCGTTTAGGGAAGAAAAATGAAGGACGTGGCGTTTATATTGACTCAAAAGATGATAAAGTAGCAGTTGATATCTACGTTTATCTCACTTATGGTGTGAGCCTACCAGCGGTTGCTACAAAAATCCAAAAAGAAGTGAAAGAAGCAGTTGCTCAAGCTACTGAAATTGTTGTTGATGAAGTCAATATCCATGTTGTAGGAATTATGACTGAAAAACAACCAAAACCAGCGCTTGAAGACTTGTTTGATGAGGGATTTTTTGATGCCTAAAACGCTCACGCAACACCAAATTCGTCAACGAGCGGTCCAAGTATTGTTTTCTTACGCTGTACAAAAGGAAATGGCAACCAGTGTCGTAAGTTCTTTTCGTGAAAATGTTGAGAAGATAGAAACAGAACTTTCTCAAACGATTCGTTTTGACGTTGATTTTCGTGATGAACGAATTACTGTTCGTAAGTTTCCTAAGGGACTATCTCAACCTTTAGAGGCAATCTACGAAATTTACGAGATTCTCGGTGTTAAAGATATCGAAAAAACGAATGTCGCTAAAGCACTTGCTTTCATGCGTGATTTCGGTGGCTACGCTAAGAAAATGAATGAATACGAAGCAACAAATTTATTTTCAGGAATTATGGCTAACCTCAAACTTATTCGTTTGTTCCAAATTGAGCTTGATGAAGAGCCAGTTGCACCAAAAGTATTAGAATTTTTCAAAAATCTGCCAGAAAATGCAACAACCGAGCAGACTTTTGAAACTTTCCAAAAAACCTTCTCTTTCCTTCATGAAAATATTCTTGAAAAGTACACAAGCGATTTATTTGTTCCAAATACCTTAAAAGAAGAGCTTGATGAGCAGTTACAGCAGGCTGAAACGACTGCCGAATCTCACTTGTCAGACCTTTTAAAAGAAACAAAACATTTCGTACTTAACTACGACAATGATAGAGCAGAAGATCTGGAAGCTCCAGAATATTTTACTCAACTTGTTGATGGAGTCTTAGAGAAAAAAGAAGATTTAGAAATCAATATTTCTAAATATCTAGCAAAAAATTGGTCGTTTTCACGGTTAACACTTGTTGAACAAGCCATTCTTCAAGTTTCTACATATGAAATATTATTTACAGATACACCAAATGTCGTGGCAGTCAATGAAGCTATCGAGCTTTCAAAAGACTTTAGCGATGAAAAATCTAGTCGATTTATTAATGGTGTTTTGACTAACTTCTTGAAAGAAGATTAATAAATAAAGTTATTGGTAAAGTCTACCAGTAACTTTTTTTTATTACTTTTTACTCTTAAATGTAGTTTAATAGAAACAAAAGTTATCAAGTTCGTTTTTTATTATTAATTTTCTGAAAAATCACACTAAATATTGGTATATTTATTTTAAAAGATATATAATAAAAGAAAACGTTTTCTTTAATTATTCTAAATCAATTTCAAAAATTCTAAGGAGTAAGAAAAGATGGTAACTAACACATTTTCAATTGAACCCTATGGAGAAAAAGCTTACCATACCGGAATAGCAGTCCCAGTTTTTTCTCTTAGAACGGAAAACTCTAGCGGAGTAGGTCAGTTCTCAGACCTTAAGAAATTGGCCGATTTTACCTATCGCTCTGGCATGGATGTCATCCAATTACTACCAATTAATGATACGACGACTTTTATGGATTGGCGAGATTCCTATCCTTATCGGGCAATTTCCGTTTTTGCTTTGCATCCACTCTATTTAGATATTCATGAATTTTGGAAATCTTATACAAAAGAGCAACAAGAAAAACTTTTGATTTTAGAATCAGAATTAAATTCTTTAGAGAAGATAGATTATGAAAGATGTCTGGCACTAAAGTGGGAATATGCGCAAATTATTTATCAAAATTCAGCCGTAAAATATCAAAAAACCAAGGCTTATCAACAATTTTATAAACAAAATGAAGAATGGTTGAAGGCCTATGCCTGTTTTTCCTATTTAAGAGACATTAATAAGAGTGCTAATTTTTTAGCTTGGGGAAAAAATGCGAATTATGATAAAAATTTATTTGATAAATTAAAAAAAGAGACTAGCCAGTTAGATTTATATATTTTTGTGCAATATCTTCTCCATTCTCAACTTACTGAAGCAGTAGATTATTGTCATAAATTAGGAATTGGTTTAAAAGGAGACATAGCGATTGGAATTGCTCACGATTCTGTAGATGCGTGGACCCATCCCGAACTTTTCCATCTTGATAAACAAGCTGGTGCGCCTCCTGATGTTTTTGCCGTAAATGGACAAAACTGGGGATTCCCAACTTATAATTGGGAAAAGATGGCTGAAGATGGCTATGATTGGTGGAAAAAACGTCTAACCGCCATGTCAAATTACTTTGATGCTTATCGCCTCGACCATATTCTTGGATTCTTTAGAATATGGCAAATGCCAGAAAATTCGGTAAGAGGATTGCTAGGTCAATTTTCACCCGCACTGGCTTTGTCAGCAGAAGAAATTGAAAATAATTATGGAATTCCATTCCGACAATGGGGGATTGAGCGCTTCATCATACCTTTCATCAAAGATTGGGTGATAGACGAAGTTTTTGGTCGAGATAATCGTGATTGGATTATTCAAACATTTTTAGACTATATTGGTACTGGTAACTATCGTTTTAAAGCAGAATTCAACAACCAAAAAGCGATAGAGAATACTCAAATGGAGAACTGGGTTCGCGAAGGACTTTATAAATTACAAGAAAATGTAATTTTTTTAAAGGATGATGAAAATAGTGAAAAGTATCATCCACGAATTGGTCTGTTATCCACAATAAGTTTTCGAGAATTTGGTGATGACTACAAAGTACGATTGGATCGGCTTTACAATGACTATTTTTATGGTCGAAATTATGATTTTTGGAAAGAAAAAGCCTATGAAAAATTGCCAGCCTTAAAAAATGCGACCAAGATGTTGGCATGTGGCGAGGACTTAGGGATGGTGCCAAATAATGTTCCAGATGTGATGTATCATCTTGATATCTTACGACTGATTATTGAACGAATGCCTGCTGATGAACGGTTTGTCAGCTCATTAAGTGAAGTTCCATATTTATCAGTAGTAACCACATCTAGCCATGATACCAGCCCTTTAAGAGCTTGGTGGGAAGAAAACCATGATTTAACTCAACGTTATTACAACGAAGTCATGGGTTGGTATGGAGAAGCGCCAAACTATGCGAGTGTGGAAATTATCCAAGAAATAATTAAGAGAAATTTAAATTCTAATGCCATGATGGTTATCTTACCTATTCAAGATTGGTTAGCAATGAGTGACCATTTTAGAAAAGAAAATGCAAAATCTGAACAAATTAATATTCCTGCAAATCCGTATCATTACTGGAATTATCGGCTTCATTGTAATCTTGAAGCATTGATTGAAAATCAAGAATGGACCGATTTTCTAAAGAACTTTATTAAAGAAAGCAAGCGAGCCTATTAAGTTTCAAAGTAAATCATTTTGAATTAGAAAGCATAAATTATAAAATAATAATAAATAAATAAAAAAACAAAAATTTTGTAAAAAAATGGAGGTTCCATTATGGCAATTGAAATGCTTGGTCTTATCCTTGCTGGTGGTCAAGGTACACGTTTAGGAAAACTGACAAAAGATGTCGCTAAACCTGCTGTTCCTTTTGGCGGTCGCTATCGCATCATTGATTTTGCACTCTCTAACTGTGCAAATTCAAATGTAAAAAATGTTGGGGTCATTACACAATATCAACCCTTGACGCTGAATGCTCATATTGGAAACGGAGCGCCGTGGGGATTAAATGGGATAAATAGTGGCGTGACGATTCTTCAACCTTATTCTTCGCAAGAAGGTTCAAAGTGGTTTGAAGGGACTTCTCATGCTGTTTATCAAAACATTTCATACATTGATCAGCAAAATCCAGAGTATGTTTTAATTCTTTCAGGAGATCACATTTATAAAATGGATTATGAGGCAATGTTAGAAAGCCATAAGGAACGTGAAGCCAGTTTAACTGTTTCTGTAATGGAAGTTCCGCTTGAAGAAGCAAGTCGTTTCGGAATCATGAATACTGATGACAATGACCGAATCATTGAATTTGAAGAAAAACCTAAAGAACCAAAATCAAATCTCGCCTCAATGGGAATCTATATTTTCAATTGGAAGAGACTTCGTGAAGTTCTTGTGAATGGTTATTCTAAAGGAAATCCAATGGAAGATTTTGGCGGTGATGTTATTCCAGCTTATATTGAAGCTGGTGAAAATGTTTTTGCTTATCGTTTCAAAGGTTATTGGAAAGATGTTGGAACCATTGATTCCCTCCATCAATCTAGTATGGAATTTCTTGACTTAAATAATGAATTAAATATTACTGATAAGTCATGGCGAATTTATTCACATAATGATATTTCAGCTCCTCAATTTATTACCGAAAAATCAAAGGTGAAAAATGCTCTTGTTGGTGATGGTTGTTATGTTGATGGAACAGTCATTCACTCTATTTTGTCACAAAATGTTCATGTTCAGGAAGGAACAACTATCGAAGACAGTTTTATCATGTCGGGAACTTTTATCGGTGAAAATGTCACGATAAAAAATGCAATCATTGGTGAGAATGCGAAGATTGGTGATAATGTTGAAATTATCGGTGAAGATGAAGTCGCAGTGATTGGTCACGGAGAAATAAAAGGAGAAAATAAAAATGAACAATAGTAATAAAATGGCAGCCATCCTTTCTAATGTTTCTTCTAGTAAAAATTTAAAACCTTTAACAGATGTCCGCCCAATCGCTACTCTTCCTTTTGATTGTAAATATCGTTTGATTGATTTTCCACTTTCTTCGCTCTCGAATGCTCATGTGGATAATATTTTTATGACTTTTAATGAAGGAGAAACACAGTCCGTTTTTGATCATCTGGGTTCAGGAGGAGAATGGGGCTTAGATGGATTTAATAGTCGTTATTTTGTTTATATCCAACAGGATTTTGATCGTTTAAAGGAGCTAGGAAAAGATTATTTTGCTCAACAACTAAATTTTTTGCGAAAATCAAAAGCTCCTTATACAGTTCTGTTGGGAAGTAAATTTATTTGCAATGTAGATTTGACCGCTGTACTCAAAATTCACAAATTGGCCGGCAAAGAGATCACCACAGTTTATAAAAAGGTTTCTCCAGATTTAGCAAGTGAATATGATACAATTCTTCGTTTTGATGAAACAGGTAAAATGAGTAATTGCTATGTTAATCAATTAGAGGACCCACAAGAAAGAGAAGCACTTTGTTTAAATTTATTTATTGTTAATACTGATTGGTTGATTAATTTTATAAAAGAAATGCAAGATTTAGGAGAGTTGGCATCAATCGCTCGTTTGATTCGAGTTTATATGAAAAATTATGATGTGAACACTTATGAATATACTGGTTATATGAGCAATATCACAAATATTAAATCTTTTTATGATGCTAATATGGTTATGCTTGACCCCCAAAATTTCACTTCTCTTTTATACAGTAGTCAGCCAGTCTATACAAAGATAAAAAATGAAGTTCCAACTTATTTTTCGGAAAATAGTAAGGTCGAAAACTGTCAATTAGGTTCTGGTTGTATCATTAATGGACGAGTAAAAAATTCTCTTATTTCTCGGGGAGTCAAGATTCAAGATGATGCATTAATTGAAGAATCATTAATTTTTACAAATTCTGAGATAAAAAGTGGAGCTCAAGTAAAGTTTGCTATCATCGATAAAGGGGTAGTTGTAGAAAACAATGTTAAAATTATTGGTAGCTCAGAAAAACCAATAGTTATTCCTAAAGGCACCGTTGTGACTGCAGATATTTTATAAATATAAAAATAGCGCTGATATTCTTTATCGGCGCTCTTGAGTAAACGTAAAAAATGGCAATTAGAGAAATGAAAAGAGAAAAAATGAAAGTTTTATTTGCGTCAAGTGAGTGTGCTCCCTTTTTCAAAACGGGAGGACTTGGTGATGTAGCGGGAGCACTTCCAAAAGAGTTGGCTAAGAAAAGTGAGATTTCTTCAGTTGGTGTGATTTTACCTTATTTCAAAAATGAAATGAAAGAAGAATATCGTTCACTACTCGTCGATGAATTTTATGATTTTGTTGATGTAGGTTGGCGGCATGAATATGTTGGAGTTAAAACCTTAGTAAAAGATAATGTTAAATATTATTTTTTAGATAATGAGCATTATTTTGGTCGAGGGCAGCTTTACGGTTATGGTGATGATGGAGAACGTTTTGCCTTTTTCGATTTAGCAGTTTGTCAGCTCTTAGAAAAATTAGATTTTATTCCTGACATTTTGCATGTAAATGACTGGCAAACAGCCATGATTCCATTTTTACTTAAAGAAAAATATAAGTGGATTAACGCTTATTCCGATATACAGTCAGTTTTGACTATTCATAATATAGAATTTCAAGGTGTGATGCAAGGAGATGCCCTGACAGAACTATTCGGAATGGGAATGGAACGGTATTTTGAAGGAGTTGTTCGCCATAATGGAATGCTAAATATGTTGAAAACAGGTATTTTGTATGCAGACCGGGTTAACACTGTCTCGCCTACGTATGCAAAGGAAATTCAAACATCAGAATTTGGTGGTGGATTGGAAGGCGTTTTGCAGTATGTGAAAGGAAAGATTTCTGGGATTTTAAATGGGATTGATTATGAGATTTATGACCCAGAAAAAGATAAACAAATCTCATATCATTTCAATTCACTGGACCTTACAGGCAAAGCAAAGATGAAGGCAGAATTACAAAAAAGAGCATTTTTACCGATAAATCCTGATATTCCAGTAATTGGTATGGTTTCACGATTAACCAATCAAAAAGGATTTGATTTAGTGTTAAGCCAATTGGAAGAGCTTTTGAAAGAAGAGGTTCAAATTGTCTTACTAGGAACAGGTTTTCCAGAACTAGAAGAAGGATTTAAATATTTCGCACAAAAGTATCCTGATAAACTGTCGGCGAATATTGCTTTTGATTTGCAATTTGCTCAAGAAATATATGCTGGTTCAGATCTATTTTTGATGCCATCGGCTTTTGAACCCTGTGGTTTATCTCAAATGATTGCTATGAGATATGGAACTTTACCGATTGTCCACGAGATTGGCGGACTAAGAGATACCGTAATTCCATTCAATCCTGTTACGAAAGAGGGGACTGGTTTCGGTTTTATAGATTTTGACAGAGATATTTTATTAGAAACGATTAAACGTGCACTAGAAGTTTATAAAAAGGAGCCAAAGACTTTAAACCGGATAATTGTATCCGCAATGGAACAAGATTTTTCGTGGGAAACGAAAGCACAGCAATACATTGAACTTTATCAAACAATATTAAAGTAACGCAAGCGTTTGCGTTAAGTGCTAAAGTGTGATAAAATTCTTTTTAAAATAAATGATGTTTGATTTTAAAAAAGGAGCGATGAGTGAAACTTTCTAAAAAACAATTTAAGCAAGATTTCGAAGAGCGTCTAACTTCAAAATTTGCGACTGACCTGACTAAAGCAGGTTATCAGGAAATTTATGATGCATTAGCATCTGTTGTGAAACACTACTATGCTAATATCTGGGTTTCTGATAATCAATATAAGGATGAAACTGGGAAAAAACAAGCTTATTATTTTTCAATTGAGTTTTTACCGGGGAAAATGCTTAAATCCAATTTACTTAATTTAGGTATTTTAAAAACCGTTCGCGAAGGTCTGGAAGATTTTGGCATTGAACTTGATGAAGTAGCTAAAGTTGAACCAGACATGGCGATTGGTAATGGTGGTTTAGGGCGCTTGGCAAGTTGTTTTATGGATTCCTTAGCGTCTACGGGCCTACCAGGTAACGGAAATGGAATTCGTTATCGCTATGGACTATTCAAACAAAAAATTATTGATGGCTATCAAGTAGAATTACCTGATTCTTGGCTGAATAATGGAAATCCTTGGGAAGTTCGCAGAGCTGACAAAGCAGTTGAGGTAACTTTTGGTGGTGAAGTTTGGTTAGAAGATGATGGTAAGGGAAATCTCATTCCTCATTATAAAGATCAGGAACGTGTTTTAGCCGTACCTTATGACACACCAATGATAGGTTATGAAAATACTACGGTCAACAATATGTGTCTGTGGCGCTCAGAAGTTCCAGAAGAGTTAGATCCCAAATTTCAAAACTTAGAATATATGCGGCAAACCTCAATGTTATCAGCTGAACTTTATCCAGATGATTCAAATTATGATGGACGTCTCTTACGTTTGAAGCAGGAATATTTCTTTGTTTCCGCTGGTCTACAAAGGATTTTACACCATTACAAAGGAACACAAAAAAAAGATATTCGAAGAATTAGTGATTATATTGCAGTCCATATAAATGATACTCACCCTGCTCTTTGTGTGCCAGAGTTCATGCGCCTTTTGGTTGATGATTATGGGGTAGGTTGGAATCGTGCTTGGGATACAACGGTTAAGGTGATGTCATATACCAATCATACGATTTTATCTGAAGCTTTAGAAAAATGGCCTGAGGAAATGGTGAAACAATTATTGCCTCGTATTTATCAAATTATTGTCGAGATTGACCGTAGGCGTACGGCAGAGTTACTCCCTAAAATTGGAGCAAGCCTTGTTCATAACACGAGAATTATTAAAGATGGACAAATCCATATGGCAAATTTATCAATCATCGGTTCACACTCAACAAATGGTGTAGCCAAGTTACATTCTGATTTGTTAAAAGATGTTGAACTTCATGATTTTTATGAAATTTACCCTGAACGTTTTAATAACAAAACGAATGGAATTGCTGACCGTCGTTGGATTCAGATTGCAAATGAACGCTTATCAGGTATTATTGACGAAACAATTGGTAAATCATGGCGTCATGATTTGGATGAATTAAAATTGTTAAAAAATTTCAAGGATGATGAAAAAACGCTTGAAAAACTGCAAAAAGCTAAATATGATGATAAGCTTAGATTAGCAGCCTTAATCAAAGAAAAAAATGGGATTATTGTTAATCCTGATGCTATTTTTGATGTTCAGGTAAAAAGATTGCATGCCTATAAGCGTCAGTTGCTAAATGCTCTACATATTCTTAAATTATATTTTGATTTAAAAGAGAATCCAGAATTAGATAGGGTTCCAAGAGTATTTATTTTTGGAGCAAAAGCGGCACCTTCTTATCATTACGCGAAGTCTATTATCAAATGTATTAATGAAATCGCGAATATGATTAATAATGATCAAACGGTTAAAGATAAACTCAAAGTTGTCTTTATGGAAAACTATAATGTAAGTCTAGCAGAAATGATTATACCAGCAGCCAATGTAGGGGAACAAATTTCATTGGCTTCTAAGGAAGCCTCGGGGACTTCAAATATGAAATTTATGCTAAATGGTGCTCTAACAATTGGAACACTAGATGGGGCTAATATTGAAATTTTTGAAGCTGCCGGAGATGGGAATAACTTTGTTTTTGGTCTAACTAAAGATGAAGTCTATGAATACTATCGCAATGGTAATTATAATGCGCGTGATATTTTTGAGCAAAATCCAGTAGTTAATCGTATTTTGAATGCTCTAATTGATGGGACGATTCCCAATATAAAAAGTGAAGGACGCGAAATCTTTGATTCACTGACCGTTTATAATGACGAATATTTTGTACTACGTGATTTTAATGATTATGTTCGAGCGCAAGCTGATCTTGAAAAACTTTATCGAGATCCTAAAGCATGGGCTCAAGCAAGTTTGATGAACATTGCAAATGTGGGGCGTTTTAGTTCTGACCGGACGGTAAAAGAATACGCCGACGATATTTGGTATATTAAAGCTAAAAAAGAATGACCAGATTTGCTGACAGAGCTGTCAGTAAATTAAGAAATCTTATAGTGAATAAAAAGTTCGCTTTATAGGATTGAGTAAGCCTTTTTAGATAGAGTAGTTTTAATGATTTACTGACAAACTTGTCGTTGGTCAAAAAACTCCTGACCGTTTGTGACAGGAGTTCTTGTTTTAATAGAAAGAACTCTCTAATTTTCTATCTTAAACTACTAAAAAATGAAATGAGAATCAGATGTATTACTATAATCCATGGAATTTAGATTATAAGCAACCTTTTGGTGCAGTAAAAGTAGGGCAAGCCATTTTATTGAAATTTGACGCAAATCAAACTCAAGTAGAAGTGAAGTGCATTATTCGACGTGATTTTGGAAAAAGATATGAATTCCTTATGAGCAGAGATGAGTCAGGTTTTTTTACAGTCACTATCCCATTTGATGAAAATGCTGGTCTTTATTTTTACTATTTTGAAATTTTGGAGGGCTCAGATTGGGAACAAAACAAGCGTTTTTATGGGAGTTCTGGAATAGGTGGGGAAGGGCTGCTTTATACTAACGAAAATGATATTAAACCCTATCAGCTGACAGTTTTTGAAAAAGAGGACAAGGCACCAGCTTGGTATCGTGACGCTGTTTTTTACCAGATTTTTCCTGATCGTTTCCATAATGGAAATGAGAATGGACAAGTCAGCCATCCAAAACCGAATTCTTTTATTTATGGAACTAAATCTGATACGCCTTTTTATGTGAAAGAGGAAAATGGTGATATTGCACGTTGGGATTTCTTTGGTGGAAATCTAAGAGGAATCATTAACAAAATTCCATATTTAAAAGAACTTGGAATCAATGCCATTTATCTTAATCCAATTTTTTCTGGGACAAGTAACCATCGTTATGACACCAACGATTATCTAAAAATAGATTCCATGTTAGGAACTCAAGAAGATTTTCAAGAATTAATCAATTTACTTCATCAAGAACAAATGCATTTAGTTTTGGACGGTGTCTTTTCACATGTAGGTAAAAATTCACTTTACTTCAATATCAGTGGAGATTATGGAGATGATGAAGGAGCGGCGAAAAATCCTGACTCCCCTTATTTTGACTGGTTCAAGTTTGAAAATTATCCTTTTGATTATAAATCTTGGTGGGGAATTAAAGATTTACCTGAAATTGATAAAGATAATGAGTCCTTTCGTGATTTTATTTATGGTAGGAAAAACTCTGTTTTATCAAAGTGGAATGACTTGGGAATAGATGGTTGGCGATTAGATGTTGCTGATGAATTGCCTGATTCATTTATTAAAGGGATTCGTGAGAATCTTGAGCGTTATTCAGAAAAAATTCTAATAGGAGAAATTTGGGAGGATGCTTCTAATAAGATTTCTTATGGAACAAGACGCAAGTATATTCTTGGCAGGAGCTTACAAGCTTGTATGAACTATCCGTTTCGTGAGTTAATCATCAATTTATTAAACGGAAATCGCTCATGTCAGGATGTAGCCCATCAATTGATGACTTTGCAGGAAAACTATCCCAAAGATATTTTTTATAACAACTTAAATAATTTGGGAACCCATGATACGGAACGTATTTTAACAATGGTCGGAAAAGAAAATCTGCCATTAGCTGTTTCACTCTTATTTGTTTTACCAGGAATCCCTTGTATTTATTACGGTGACGAAGCGGGACTTTCTGGAGGAAAGGATCCAGAAAATCGTAAATATTTTCCTTGGGATGATATTTCACCAGAAATATATGATTATTATAAGAGTTGGACGAAAAAGCGTCTGTTAGAAAATAGTTTGAAAGAAGGAGAATTTTCTAGCTTTTATAGTGACAGACTACTAGGAATTTTGCGCTATACAGATTCAGAAGTTTTTGTCGAGGTGATTAATCCCAGTGAAGATGAAATCAAGATAGATTATTCAGAAATTACTTTTTTACAGAAGTTTGATTTTATGCCAAAACTAAAAGATTTACTGACAGAGCAAGTGATTAGTGGAAAATCAAACTTAGATTTGAAAATAGAAAGATAAAAATCTGCTTTAGCAGATTTTTGATTTACCGAAAAGTCTGTCAGTGAAAAATAATTTAAAAAGGGATACAAATGAATGGCTGAAGATAGTCTTAAGGATTTTCAAACTTTAGGTGATAATGAACTGATGGAAATTAAAGGAGGAGACCTTTCTACCAATATTAGAAATGAGCGCTTAGCGATTGGCTTAACTCAAAATCAATTAGCTGAGCAACTTCAATTTTCAAAACAAGCCGTTTACAATTGGGAAAAAGGAAAATGTGAACCAAACATTGAAACCTTAAAAGCTTTAGCAACACTTTTCAATATCTCAGTGGATAAACTTATCAGGTAAACAAAAAAGTTATTGACAGAAAAATCAGATAATTGTAAACTATATTAGTAATCGATTATAACAAACCAAAATATTATCTTTTAAAGAATGGAGATTCAGATGGAAAATGTTAAAAACTCTTTAGAACTTTTCACAGAATTGACTGATGAAGAACTTGAAAATATCCATGGTGGTCAAAATATGTCCATGACAGATGGTGGATTCGAATGGATTTACATGTTTGGACAACCGTATGCTCGCGTCGCTTAAATAAAGTCAGGAGTCAAATTTGACAAAAAAATACTGGATGAATAAACTAAAATATTTTGGTTTATTCATTTTAATTTGGACAATTTATTGGTTTCCAGATGTGATTTTCGCTTATCCTGAAATCTTCTTCAAATCACTGATAGGATATGAACGGCAATTAGCTTCAACTTGGTTACTTTTTGCTAATCTATTAATAAGTATTGGACTAGGCATTTTTCTTGGCGTTAAATTTGGCTATTTCAAAAATACTTTATCCATGTTTAAAATCAAAAACTTATTGATTATTTTGATGACTTTTTTCTTTGCTAGCATCCTATATTTTGTTACATTGACTTACTATTCTTCCCATTTTCCTCTGGCCGGAATTGCCCAAACACAGATGGAGTATAGTAATCAAATTGTATTTCCTTGGATTAATGCAATAAGTTTTGGTATAAGTTCTCCCCTATTTGAAGAAATGGCCTTTCGGGGAACAATTTACCGTTTTTTCAAGAATGATAAGTTAGCATTTATCCTAGCAAGTATTACTTTTGCTTGGATACATACGGGATTTAGTCCAGTTTTGTTAGTGTATCTCCCCATGTCCGTTATACTAACTACGATTTATCATAGACGAAAAGTGCTTTCTGAAAGTATTTTGCTTCACGTCTTGTTCAATACATTTTTACCGATTATGTTTTCATTTCTACAGTTTCTCACGGGAATTTATTATTTATGAGAAAATTAAAGACTTATCTTAGGAATGTTTTTAAAAGAAATACCTTGAAAAGTTTGTTATTGTCCCTCTTTTTCCCGCGTTTTTCAAAGAATCTGTATAGGCAAAATTGTTTGACAACTTGACAAGTTGTATAGAAAACTTTATAATATAATCTATGCAAAACTTAAACAAAACAGAAAAAACATTTTTCGGTCAACCTCGCGGCCTATTGACGCTTTTTCAGACTGAGTTCTGGGAGCGTTTTTCTTACTATGGGATGCGTGCCATTCTGGTTTATTACCTCTATGCATTGACAACTGCAGATAACGCAGGTTTAGGACTTCCTAAAGCTCAGGCAATGGCGATTGTAAGTATTTATGGTGCACTTGTCTATCTTTCAACGATTGTTGGGGGATGGGTTGCTGACCGTTTGTTGGGTGCTTCGCGCACAATCTTCTTGGGTGGTATTTTAATCACTTTAGGACACGTCGCTTTAGCAACACCATTTGGTTTATCTTCACTCTTCGTGGCATTATTCTTGATTATCTTAGGAACAGGGATGCTTAAACCCAATATTTCTAACATGGTTGGACATCTATATTCAAAAGATGACTCACGTCGTGATACTGGATTTAATATCTTTGTAGTCGGAATTAATATGGGTTCTCTGATTGCTCCATTGATTGTTGGGACAGTTGGACAAGGTGTGAACTACCACTTAGGTTTCTCACTTGCCGCAATCGGAATGATTTTTGCATTATTTGCTTATTGGTATGGACGTCTTCGTCATTTCCCAGAAATTGGACGTGAACCATCTAATCCAATGGATGCAAAAGCAAAACGTAATTTTATTATTACATTAACGATTGTTCTTATCGTTGCTTTAATCGGATTTTTCTTAATTTATCAAGCAAGTCCTGCGAATTTCATCAATAATTTCATTAACGTTTTATCAATTATCGGTATTGTTGTTCCAATTATTTATTTCGTAATGATGTTTACCTCTAAAAAGGTAGAATCAGACGAACGTCGTAAATTAACAGCTTATATTCCTTTGTTCCTTTCTGCGATTGTCTTTTGGGCAATTGAAGAACAAAGTTCTACGATTATTGCGGTTTGGGGAGAATCACGTTCTAACTTAAATCCTACTTGGTTTGGATTTACTTTCCATATTGACCCATCTTGGTACCAATTGTTGAACCCACTCTTCATCGTTCTCTTGTCACCTATCTTTGTACGAATTTGGAACAAATTAGGAGATCGTCAACCATCAACCATCGTTAAATTTGGTCTTGGATTGATGTTGACCGGAGCTTCTTATTTGATTATGACACTTCCTGGACTCTTGAATGGGACTTCTGGACGTGCGAGTGCTCTTTGGCTAGTATTGATGTTTGCTGTTCAAATGGCAGGTGAATTACTTGTTTCACCAGTTGGTTTATCAGTTTCAACAAAATTAGCGCCAGTAGCATTCCAATCTCAAATGATGGCAATGTGGTTCTTGGCAGACTCAACTTCACAAGCGATTAATGCCCAAATTACACCTATCTTTAAAGCAGCAACAGAAGTTCACTTCTTTGCAATTACAGGGATTATCGGTATTATCGTTGGAATCATCCTCCTTATTATCAAAAAACCTATTTTGAAATTAATGGGAGATGTTCGTTAATTAGTAAAGGAATGAAAAAACCTATCTTGAGAGATAGGTTTTTTTGTATCTTTAAAATGACATTGTTGCTCATGAGGTTACTCTTGTTAAATAATTTTTACAATTCAATCGTTTTTATTCGCGCTTACATTGTGATAGAATAAAGTGTAACGTGATTTTAAATTATTTGCAGATGTTAGTGCCTTTGTTCAAACGTTCAAAGACATTCACAAATGCCAATATAAATTTTAAAAAATCACTCACTTATAGTGCTATTTAAAGAGAATAGAGGTGGCAAGGGAACATATTTTTATCTAAGGCTTAAAGTTAGTGCTCTGTTACTGAAAAATGAAAAAATTCAAAGTAGAAATACTCATTATAGTTACGAATTAAACTGGGTAACTAGAAAGTATGAGTTTCAAAAACTTTGAACATTTTGTGTTTGAAAAGTGAACTAATCGGAGGCCTCAAGAAAGCACTTATTGTTTTCTTGAAAAAATTAATAAATAATTTGATGGGAAATAAAAAATTTAATAGTCTTTTAATTAAAACTGATCTTTTTAATTCTTAATTATTTTTGAAAGTCTTATGAATTTAAAAAAATACCCTTATTTTATTTATTAAAATGTAAATATTTTTAATTAGGCTTGAAATGAAACTCGTCTAATAGCATAAAATATTTTTTTAAGTAAGTTTATATCTATTTGATATATATAGTAAATAAAAAATAAGGAGATAAACAATGCTAACCATTGAAAATCTCGCACGCTTTCAGTTTGCGATGACTACAATCTTCCACTTTTTCTTTGTACCGCTTTCTGTCGGAATGGTTCTCATGACGGCAATCATGGAGACAATCTATGTAAAAACTGGTGATGAAAAATGGAAAAAACGCACGAAATTTTTTGGATCTATTATGCTCTTATCCTTTGCAGTAGGGGTAGTAACCGGTATTATTCAAGAATTTCAATTTGGAATGAACTGGTCGGAATATTCTCGTTACGTAGGGGATATTTTTGGCGCGCCTTTGGCTGTTGAAGCCCTTCTGGCCTTCTTTTTGGAATCTACCTTCCTTGGAGTCTGGATGTTCGGTTGGGATAAGTTAGGAAAGAAACTGCATAATGCAACGCTATGGATTGTATTTGTTGGGACTTTCTTGTCTTCACTTTGGATTTTGGCAGCAAACTCATGGATGCAAAATCCAGTGGGTTATGAAGTAAAAGGTGGACGAGCAACCTTAACAAGCTTCTCGGCTCTTTTGACAAATCCTCAAACAATTTTAGAATTTAGTCACGTGGCAACAGGCTTCCTTGTAACTGGTGGTTTTGTTGTTGCTGGGATTGCAGCTTATCAAATTCTTAAAAATCGAGAAATTGATATGTTTAAACCAGTTTTGCGTTTAGGACTTTTGGTTGCTTTAATTGGTGCCGTAGGTAACTTTGTAGCTGGTGACCAACAAATGATTGAAGTTAAAAATTCTCAACCTATGAAATTTGCTGCAACTGAAGGTGTCTATGAAACGACTCCTGACCCTGCGGCTTGGGATATGGTTGCTTTCTTTAATGAAGCTGACCATAAAGAAGTGTTTGGAATTCAAATTCCTTATATGCTTTCAATTCTAACTTATCACCGTCCTAGTGGTTCTGTTGAAGGGATGAATGAAATTAATGCTCAACTTCAGAAGAAATATCCTGATGTAGCTAAAGAAATTGGAGGGAATTTCTTCCCACCAGTGACTGTACTTTTCTGGACTTTCCGGATTATGGCCGGTCTGTCAATGTTAATGATTCTACTTTCGGCACTGGGTCTCTTTTGGACAAGGAAGAAAAAACCAAGTCTATATAAAAATAAATTTGGTTTGCAAGTGTATCGTTGGATGTTATTTGCACCATTTCTTGCGATTACCTCAGGTTGGTTAGTGACCGAACTTGGACGCTATCCTTGGACGGTGTATGGATTGTTCACGATGAAGGATTCAGTTTCACCAAATGTTTCTGTAGGTTCACTCTTGTTCTCAAACATCGTCTATTTCTTCCTTTTCTGCTTCCTTGGGGCTGTGATGGTCTACTTTACTCTTCAACGAATGAGAGAAGGAGTAGAAGGTGCGGAAACAGCTTATGTTTCTTTAGATTCATTTAGTCAAGAAAATTTTGATTCTTCATCTAAAGAAGAAAATGAAATTCAAAAAGAAACTAAAGAGAAAGGAGTGGATGAATAATGACTGGATTACAACTTTTTTGGTTTATTATTGTTGGAGTATTATTTAGTGGCTTTTTCTTCCTTGAAGGTTTTGACTACGGAGTAGGAATGAGTGCAATTACGGTTGCAAAGGATAAACGTGAAGTCGAGCAAGCTATAGGATCAATTGGTCCAGTTTGGGACTTGAATGAAGTTTGGCTTTTGACAGCCGGTGGAGCAATGTTTGCTTCATTTCCTTATTGGTATGCCTCTTTATTCTCAGGTTTCTATCTGATTCTATTCTTGATTTTGGTAGGCTTGATTTTCCGGGGAGTAACCTTCGAGTTTCGTCATCACTCACACACAGAAAAAGGGAAAATGATTTGGACCAAGGTCTTAGGAGTAGCTAGCTTTGCAATCCCATTTCTCTTTGGTTTGATGTTTACGGGAATGATTCAAGGCGTTCCAATGGATGCTAAAGGGAATGTAACTGCGACTTTTACCACTTATGTAAACTTCTTGTCAGTTGTGGGTGGTGTTGCCGTAATGCTCTTGGCCTGGCTTCATGGTTTAAACTATTTAGCTTTGAAAACAGAAGGAGATTTGCGTAAAAGAGCTGCAAAAGTAGCAAACTTCCTCTACTTTGTCCTCTATGCTGGAGAAGTAGTTTTTGCAATCTTATTGGCCGTCTTCACTGATTTCTTTGAAAAACATTTCATTGGAACTTTGCTTTTACTTGCTTTGATTGTGATTTTGACTCTTGTCGCTCATTTATCTGTTCGTTCAGGTAAAGAAATGTCAGCTTTCTTGGCGTCAGGATTGACTTTCATCGCTTTAGTTGCTCTAATCTTCCAAGGAATATTCCCACGAGTGATGATTGCAACCAATCCTGCTCATAGTATTTTGATAAAAAATGCTAGTTCAACAGGTTATACTTTGAAAACAATGACAATCATTACCTTAGCAATCTTGCCTTTTGTTCTTGTTTACATGGGCTGGACCTATTATATTTTCAGAAAAAGAATTCAAAAATAAATTATGAGAATAACTGGTTAAGCCAGTTATTTTCAGATTAGTTTTTTAATTGATATAATTAATTAGAGGTAACCATTTATTCTGGTCAGAAAATTTTTCTGACCTAAATTTTTTAGAAAGGAACTGATGCTCTGTTTTTTACTGACAGAAATTTTCTTCAATTATTTTTAGATTTTTTCTGTTTGAACAATAAAAAATGGGCTTATCAGTAACTTTAATATGATTGATAAATCACTTTTTGAACTGCCAGGAGTAAGAAAGATGTTTCCAATTCTTGGAATGTTGGCAGTTCTGCAGTTTGTTGCTATCGCTGGGCAGGCCTTGTTTTTGGCTGCTGCAATTACTAAACTTTGGCAAGGGCAATTATTTTCTCATGTTATTCCTTGGGTCATGGGCTTTTTAGTCTGCTTTTTGAGCCGAGAAATTATTAATTTTATACGTGCAAAATCTTTGGATAAGCTTGCTTACAATTTAGCAACAAAATTGCGCGGAGATATGTTGGATAAATTTTTTCGTTTGGGACCTGTAGCTATTGCAAATCTTGGTTCTGGTTCTGCTGCGACGACAGTTATCACAGGAATTGACCAAGTTGAAAATTATATTAAACTGGTTTTATCTAAGGTTTTAAATATGATGATTGTCCCAATGTTAATTCTGATTCCAGTTTATTTTCTAGATTGGCAAAGTGGAATCGTGCTAACTTTAACTTTTCCTTTTGCAATCATTTTTATGATTTTATTGGGTTATGCTGCGCAAGGAAGAGCCGAGCGTCAGTACAAAACATTCCAATATCTATCAAATCATTTCTTAGACTCATTACGCGGAATTTCTACTTTGAAATATTTTGGTCTGTCTAAAGATTATTCCAATTCAATTTATAAAACGTCTGAGGATTTTCGGAAAGAAACAATGGGAGCATTAAGAGTTGCTATGCTTTCAACTTTTGCTCTTGATTTCTTTGCCAGTCTTTCTGTTGCAATAGTTGCACTTTTTTTAGGATTAAGATTGATGAGTGGAGATATTTTATTATTTCCAGCTCTCGCGGCTTTAATCTTAGCACCTGAGTATTTCTTACCTTTACGT
The DNA here is from genome assembly GCF_000468955.1 of Lactococcus cremoris subsp. cremoris KW2. Taxonomy (NCBI): domain Bacteria; kingdom Bacillati; phylum Bacillota; class Bacilli; order Lactobacillales; family Streptococcaceae; genus Lactococcus; species Lactococcus cremoris. Next base: position 648,828 of record NC_022369.1, read on the forward strand.
GATTTTGCTAGTGATTATCATGCAACACTTAACGGGAAAAATGCTTTGGCTGCAGTAAATGAAGTTCTTTCAACTGACGAAAATACCCTGTCAGTGCTAAAAGATAGAGTGACTTGGACTGAGGATTCTAGCCTCAAACTGACAGATTTAGCAAAAATTTACGATACTGGACGCGGAATTTCAGAAGTGAACTTGACAGTAAAAGGATTTAAAAAAGTTGCCTTAGTTGGAAGTTCTGGCTCTGGTAAGTCAACCCTTCTTTCTATGTTAGCAGGATTTTTAGAACCTACAGCTGGAGAGTTTAAGCTTAATAACCAAATACTGACAAGTTTGACTGATGAAATGTATCGACAATCTGTTCAATTTATTCCTCAAAAAACTTACATTTTTGCAGGAACTTTTCGTCAAAACTTGGCCTTTTATGAGCCCGAATCAACTGACGAACAAATCAATCAAGCTGCAGAACTTGCAGGTCTAGGAAGTTTACTGAATGAAATTGGGCTTGATGGGCAAATTGGTGCTAGTGGTCGGACAATTTCTGGAGGTCAGGCACAGCGTGTGGCTTTGGCTAGAGCTTTTTTGAGTCGTACTCGTAATATTTTATTTCTTGATGAGCCAACGGCTCATTTAGATATTGAAACTGAATTAGAAATCAAAGCAAATATTTTACCTTTGCTTGAGAATAAACTCGTTTTTATTGCTACACATCGACTCCATTGGCTTTCATCAATGGATTTGGTCATCGTACTCAATGAAGGCCAAGTTGAAGGAATTGGCACCCATGAACAGCTATTGGCTGAGAATGGCTACTATCAAAAATTGCTCAGTCAAATGCGAGGTGTTGATGATGATAAAAAATTACTGACAGAAAATGGAGGCCATGAATAATGAAATTAAAAAATATTTTATTTGGAAATGATTGGATTTCTCCATTCTTGAAAAAAAATCGTTCCGGTTTTATTTTGTCTATTTTCTTAGGAACGATTACAATTTCAATGGCGGGACTTTTAATGTTTAGTTCTGGTTATGTTATTTCAAAATCAGCGACAAAACCAGAAAATATCTTGATGATTTACGTTCCAGTTCTCTTTGTTCGGATTTTTGGGATTGGACGCCCTGTAATGCATTATGTGGAAAGATTAACTTCACATAATTGGATTTTAAAAATCACAAGTCTGCTGCGTAAAAAACTTTATTTACGATTGGAAAAAACAGCAGTGACCTTAGCAGACCGTTATCGCTTGGGAGATTTATTGGGGGTTCTTAATGAAGACATTGGAAACTTACAAGACCTTTTCTTAAGAACCTTGTTCCCAGTTTTGATTGCGGGGAGTCTATCAGTTGCTTTAATTATTGCCGGCGGATTTTTATCTCTGTGGTTTGCCTTTGGTTTAGCAATTTTTCTAGGTTTCTTGATTGTAATTCTTCCTTTAATTTCTCTAAAATTTACTGTAAAACTAGATGAAGAACTTAAAATTTATCGGAATCAACTTTTTTCTCATTTGACTGATGATATTTTAGGATTACAAGACTGGGTCCTTTCTGGTCGAAAAGAAGATTTTTTAACGGCCTATCGGGGATCAGAATTATCTGCCAGAAAGATTCAAGCTAAATTATTAGCTTTTGGCCGAAGACGAAATCTCTTTTTACAGGTTGTTTATGGGGCTTTAGTAATATATTTGATGATTTGGTCTTCTGGAATTTTAAAATTAGGGGATGCTCCCAATTATATTGCAGCGGTTAGTTTAGCTGCCTTTCCACTATTTGATGCCTTTTCTCCTTTGTCTGATGCAGTGGTTGAAACAAATCGCTATGGTGATTCAATTAATCGCTTAAATGCACTACCAGACCAAGATGAAGAAATTAGGAGTGAGGAAATCACTAGGACTGATTTGGTCATCAATAATCTACAATTTTATTTTGAAGAAAATAAAAAAATATTCAATGATTTTGATTTAGAGGTTAAAAAGGGTGAACATATTGCGATTCTAGGTCGTTCAGGAGTTGGAAAATCAACCCTTGCCTCTTTGATTCGAGGAGATTTAATTCCGCAAAAGGGAGAAATCACATTTTCAGGTGTAGAACCATCAAAAGCAAAAAATGTTGAAGAAAAGATAGGTGTGATTAACCAATCTCCATATCTCTTTGCAACAACGGTTCGTTCTAATTTAACTTTGGCAAAACTAGATGCTACTGATGAAGAAATCTGGGAGGCGCTTGAATTAGTCGGACTCCGTAAAATGGTTGAATCGTTGCCACAAAAATTGTTAACGCCAGTTGACGAAGCAGGAGAACGTTTTTCTGGAGGAGAGCGACAACGTTTAGCACTCGCAAGAGTTTTACTGTCAGATGTGGATGTGGTTATTCTTGATGAACCTACCGTCTCGCTTGATCCCATTACTGAAAATCAATTATTAACACTCTTTTTTGAAAGGTTAAGAGATAAATCAATTATCTTTATCACTCACCATTTATTAGGAGTTCACCAAATGGACCGTGTTCTATTTTTAGAAAATGGTTCGATTAAATTTGATGGAAAACCAGCAGTATTGCTGGAAAGTAACCCGACATTTAAGCAACTTTATCAGCTTGATTTAGGAAATGAATAAAATAAAAAATCAGTCTTTGGGCTGATTTTTTTAATTTAGTTAGTTTTATTGTTGACAAAACTAATTAAATGATTTATAATCATTTTTGTTAGTTAATAAATAAATAAACTAACTAATTTTAAAAATCTCTCTCTAAAATAAAAGTTCACTAAACAATAATAAGGGAACTTTTAAAGAGAATAAAAATCTTAAAGGAGAACCAATGCTTAAGATGATAAAAAAAATAATTCAGAAATTCAATTGGTTCATCAGGCTGATTGAACAACCAGATGCGTTACTCGTCTACGCTTTTGATGAACAACTACAACCAATCTAAACTAAGGAGAACAAATTATGTCAGAACAAACAAATAACTTATTAAATTTATTTTCAAAACTATTGCACAATCCAAGCGTTCTATTTGCTTTGCGAGCAGATGGAATTTCAAAACAGATGAAAAATCGAGGGAATCGTAATGGTGCCCAAGGATTACTTGTCGAATTATGGAACAAAGATGGCTTAACAAATGCTGAGATTGCTGAACTGCTTGATATTAAGCCTTCGAGTGTGACGGCTCAAGTTAAACAATTGGAAGAAGCAGAAATGGTTATTCGTAAACAAGATGAAAATGATAAACGCGTCAATCGTATCTTTTTAACAGAAAAAGGACGGGAAGCCCAAGAAACACGAGATACAATGCACAATGATATTTCCGAAACAATTTTTGGTAATTTGACAGATGAAGAACAAGAACAACTGGCAAATCTAATGGAAAAATTAGTAGAAACGAATGATGCACATGAAGATCGAGATTTCCAAAAAATGACACAATTTTTCGGAAACCCATTTATGGAAAATATGATGAATGCTCATGATCGTCATGCTTTTGGAAATCATATGCGCCGTGAAATGCAAAATTGGCAACGTGAAATGCGTCGTTCCTCTCAAGAAATGAAACGTGGTCAAAATCGGATGCGTCGTGATGATCGTTCACAAGCACCATTTGGTGAAGACTGGAAAATTTTTGGAAAACAAATAAAAGAAAATTTCCGCAATAGCTTTGGTAAACGAGATGAAGCAGAGTTTAATGAACATTGGGAACATTTCTCAGATGAAATGAAAAATCGTTTTGGTGATTTTGATGGACATCATCGTCCAGAATTTGATGAATTTGACCCTAGAGCAGGACACTCTGATAAACATGCAGAACCTAAAAAACCAGAAAACTGGGATGATTTCTAAACAGTAAATAGATTAGGAAGTGAAAGATGAATACACTCATCGCCTACGCTGGAAAAACGGGAAATACAGCAAAATGTGCAAGAAGGTTAGCAATTCGTTTAAAAAATGTGACCCTTGTTGACTTGAATGTTGAAGAAGTTAGTCCCAAGGATTTTGATGCAGTCATTGTTGCTAGTCCAGTATATAGCCATAAATTCGAGCGCTCAGTTCAAATTTTTCTAAGAACTTATCAAAATATCTTAGAAAATAAACTTTTCGCTGTTTTTGTAACGATGGTAGAGTATGGTACTTTTAATAAAGTCATTGCAAAAGAAATTGCTGGACCTTTACGTAAAAATGCAGTAGCGATTGCAAATTTTGGTGGAGAAGTTAATAATTTAACTCCATTTGGTTGGCATGATAAAATCGTTGCAAAATCAATGATTAAGTTAGAATCTAAAAAACACCCCATTGAATTTTTACCAGAAGCTCCTCAAAAATTTATTGAAGAATTAAAAAAAGTAAATTGGGACTAAAAGGAGAAAAGGAAAATGTCAGAAGAAACTAAAGCACTTACGTTAAACCCTCAACTTGAAGCATTTCAAGAAAAACTCCTTGCCCAATATGACAAAGAAAATCTGTCAGCAAAAAAAGGTCAGACTTTATTTGTTGGTTCTTCACTGATGGAAATATTTCCTATTGAAAAGTGGGAAGAAGAGGGAAAGGTCAGATTTTCAAAATACATTTATAATCGTGCAGTTCGCGCTACCACGACCGCATTTTTATTAAAACATCTGGAGAGTCAGATTATTAACCTTGAGCCGTCAAAAATTTTTATCAATATTGGAACGAATGATATCGGATTTGAAGTCCCAGAAGCTGAATTTATGAGCAACTACAATGAAATTTTGACACAAATTGGGGAAAAATTACCGCAAGCACAAGTTTATGTCATGCGCTATTACCCAATCAATACCCTTGATTTTGGACAAGATTCAGATGAAAAAACTTTGTTTGAAACGAGAAGTAATGAAAAATTTCAAAAAGCATCAGACAAAATTGAAAAACTTGCTCAAAAACATCATTTTCACTTTATTGATGTCAATGATGGCTTATCCGATAAAGATGGCAATTTAAAGAAAGAACTCACTTTCGATGGCGCTCATCTTAACCCAGCTGGTTATAGCATTGTGTTAGAAAACCTCAAAGTTTATTTGGAAGAATGAAAAATAAAAACTGATTTAAGGATAAAAGTGATTGAATTAAGTTCTTTTAGTCTTGAATTTCAATAATTAGAAAAAAGGAAGTAAGCAAACAATGGAAAGAGGTCCACAAATGGCCAATCGCGTTGAAGGAAAAGCGGTTGACAAAACATCCATTAAACATTTCGTCAAATTAATTCGTGCAGCAAAACCACGTTATCTATTTTTTGTGATTGGGATTGTGGCTGGTATCATTGGCACACTCATTCAATTGCAAGTTCCTAAAATGGTTCAGCCACTGGTTAATAGTTTTGGTCAGGGTGTAAATGGCGGGAAAGTTGCTTTAGTCATTGCTCTTTATATTGGTTCAGCAGCCGTTTCAGCTATTGCGGCCATCGTTCTGGGGATATTTGGTGAGTCGGTCGTCAAAAATTTGCGAACTCGTGTCTGGGATAAAATGATTCATTTGCCAGTAAAATATTTTGATGAAGTTAAAACAGGTGAAATGAGTTCTCGCTTAGCTAACGATACGACGCAAGTTAAAAACTTAATCGCAAATAGTATTCCTCAAGCTTTTACCTCTATTTTACTCCTGATAGGTTCAATCATATTCATGCTGCAAATGCAATGGCGTTTAACCCTTGCCATGATTATTGCGGTTCCGATTGTCATGCTGATCATGTTTCCAATTATGACTTTTGGTCAAAAAATTGGACGAACTAGACAAGATTCTTTAGCAAATTTCCAAGGGATTGCCAGTGAATCTTTATCAGAAATTCGTTTAGTCAAATCTTCAAATGCTGAAAAACAAGCTTCTAAAAAAGCAGAAAATGATGTCAATGCCCTTTACAAAATCGGTGTAAAAGAAGCCGTTTTCGATGGTTTGATGTCGCCAGTCATGATGTTATCAATGATGTTGATGATTTTTGGATTGTTGGCTTACGGAATCTATCTCATCTCAACGGGGGTTATGAGTCTTGGAACTTTGCTTGGAATGATGATGTATTTGATGAATTTAATCGGAGCGGTCCCAACAGTGGCAACTTTCTTTACAGAACTTGCCAAAGCGTCAGGATCAACTGGTCGTTTGACTGAATTACTTGATGAAGAACAAGAAGTCCTTCATCAAGGTGAAAGCCTTGATTTGGAAGGAAAGACCCTCTCTGCTCACCATGTTGATTTTGCTTACGATGATTCTGAACAAATATTGCATGATATCTCTTTTGAAGCTCAACCTAATTCAATAATTGCCTTTGCTGGTCCTTCTGGTGGTGGTAAATCAACCATCTTCTCCCTTTTAGAACGTTTTTATCAACCAACTGCGGGAGAGATTACTATCGGTGGTCAACCAATTGATAGTGTTTCTCTTGAAAATTGGCGAAGTCAAATTGGTTTTGTTAGTCAAGATTCAGCGATTATGGCTGGAACTATTCGTGAAAATCTAACTTACGGACTCGAAGGAAACTTTACTGACGAAGATCTCTGGCAAGTTCTTGACCTTGCTTTTGCACGTAGCTTTGTTGAAAATATGCCTGACCAACTCAATACCGAAGTTGGTGAAAGAGGAGTCAAAATTTCTGGTGGACAAAGACAACGTTTGGCCATTGCACGGGCTTTCTTACGTAATCCAAAAATTCTAATGCTTGATGAAGCAACAGCCAGTTTAGATAGTGAATCAGAATCAATGGTTCAACGGGCTTTAGATAGTTTGATGAAGGGACGGACAACTCTCGTCATTGCTCATAGACTTTCAACAATTGTTGATGCTGACAAGATTTACTTCATTGAAAAAGGGGAAATCACAGGTAGTGGGAAACACAATGAACTTGTGGCAACTCACCCACTCTATGCTAAATATGTTTCAGAACAATTGACTGTTGGTCAATAAAATAAAAAAGCTCAACTTAAATCGTTGAGCTTTTTTTATTTTGGCTGCGTACTGTTGCAAAAATCATTTCTCCGGCAGTATAAATGAAGACAAAGGGTGGATAAATAAATGTCAGTATGAAACTGACAATCATTCCGATTTTCCAAAAGGGATGACGTAAATAATGATAGACTTCCATTTGGGCAATCAGTTCGGCTTTTTCCTTTGGGTTGTCCTCAATAAAACATTTTGTCATATAAGTATAAGCAAAGCCCCAGAGGTAAATCATCATGATAAAAAGTAAAGCAGGAGCTTTTGGAGAATGAAGTCCGAAATCATGAAAGAAGTCGATTGTCCGTCCAGCCCAAGCAGATAAAACAGGAAGCATGGATAATGACAAAACCCAGAGCATGCAACTGTGGTAAATCCGACGGCTAATGTTTTCAGCTTGTTGGAGCATGTATTGTTGATTAAACCATGAGGTGGTGACATAGATAAAACTTAAGAGGTAAGCAATTAAATAGACAAGATTATCTCTTAAAAACTCAATAATCCCACCTGTTTTTGGCAATTCAAACTCTAACAACATGATTGTCATTACTACCGCAATAATTGCATCAATAAATCCGGCTAAACGCCCCTTAGATACCATAAAATTCTCCTTTATATTGCCCAATTATAACAAAAGATAAGAAATTTTCATATAAAAAAATAAGCACGAAGGCTTATTTTTCTGAGTCAGGTGAATAATTTTTATTTTTAGGAAAGAAGCGTTTTTTGACAAAGAGAAGAAGTCCAAGGATAAAGATGACCCCTAGAATTGCAACGACAACCGAAGAGTAAGAATCGAGAATTCCAGCAATCATCTCCCAGTTATCACCTAGTGCGGCCCCAAGTGAAACTAGAACAATGTTCCAAATGAGAGTTCCCAGAGTAGTTAAAATAAGAAAACTAGGAAGTTTCATTTTTGCAGAACCTGCTGGGACTGAAATTAAACTTCTAATCAAAGGAATGAAACGGCAGAAGAAAATCGTTGCATATCCTCTCTTTAAAAACCATTTTTCAGCTTTTGTGATGTCTTCTGGCTTAAGGCGAAGAACTTTTCCTAAACGACCTGAAACTAATCTCTCAAGGCGTTCTACGCTCAAAAGACGACCTACGAAGTAGAGTATCAATGCACCAAGCACAGAACCAATAGTGGCTGCGATAATCATGCCGATAATCCCCAGTTCGCTATAAGTAGTCATGAAACCACCGAAAGTTAATATGACTTCGGAAGGAATTGGTGGGAAAATGTTCTCAATCATAATGAGAAAAGCAACACCAAAGTAGCCAAATTGATTCATGACTTGGATAATTATTTCTTGCATTAGTACTCCTTTATTTGTCTATTAGTTTAATTCTAACATAAGGCTGGAAGGGGTCCAAACAATATAAAGTACAAAAAATAGGCTTTGTCTTTAGGCAAGGTCTATTTTTTGAAATGATTGTTTTCACTGACAGAATCACCAGCAGAGCCGGTTATTCTTTTATTTACTGATAGAAAGTTCATAGCAATTGACTGGATTGTCAGTCGCTAGAATATTGTTGTGGTTCTGTCAGTAAATGTGACTGACTGACAGAAGCCTTTGTAAGTTGAGTGATTATTCAGAAGCAAGTGCTTCAATTGTATTCAAACGTGCTGCACGACCACTTGGAGCTAAGCTTGCCAAGAGGGCAATCAAAACGGCAATGATGATTGCAAAGATGATGTGACCACCAGAGATTTGAACAATGCTTGCACCTTCAAGGAAGCTACTCAAAACTTTGTTAATGAGGAATTGTCCCAGATAAGCAAATCCGATGGCAATAGCAGCTGATGAAAGACCAAGAATCAAGCTTTCTGCGGTGAATAGACGAGAAATATCTTTCTTACGTCCACCAAGTGCTCGGATAACACCAATTTCTTTTGTACGTTCAGCAACACTCATATAAGTTGTAACGACAATCATAAAGATTGAAACAATCAAACTGATACCAGCAATAGCTGCAAGGACATAGCTGACAATGTTAGTAATATTAGTGATTACATCAAGGAATGAAGTAACACTGTAAGTAACAAAAGCTTTTGTTCCATTAATTTTCAAGTCTTGAATATCAGAAGTAGTTGATTTGACATTATCTACTTTATTAACTGTTACTACAGCATAAGTTGCGTCAGTGTCAGCATTAGCAGCTTCAAGAGCAGATTTTACAGTATTATAAGTAGCAATAACGCTGCTAGAAGAACCTGCAGGACCTTGAGGGTCTTTCAAAATACCTGAAACAGTGAATTCTTTTGTCACTTCAACACTTGCGCCAGCAGCTGTTTTAGCTGGAATTTTCAAAGTAATTTTCTTACCGACTAATGATTTATAATCTTTATTTAACTCTTTAGCGTCCTTCGCATAGATTGCAATTTCGCCATCAGCTGGTTTTGAACCAGAAACATAATCATCATTAATATTTGATTGTGTCCAAGTATCAAGAGTAATTAAACCAGATTTAGATTTGTCATTGTTAGTAAGTGTGCCTAAACCAGAAATAGAATAGGTTGGTTCAACTTTTTTGACATTATCTACTTTTTTCAATTTTGAAAGATGATCACTGTCAAGATTGGTAGAAGCATTTCCAAGCTCCTGTTGAGTTTGTTGCAGGGCTTGCTCATTTCCTAACTTATTATCTGTTGTTGTTCGCTTGAAGATGGTGACCACATTTGGATTGACACTCGAAGTGATGGTGTCATTCATATATTTGGTCGCCCCATTTCCCAGTCCTAAGAAGAAGATAACTGAGAAAAGACCGATTGCGGTTCCGATTGCAATTAATAAATTGATTTTCCAAGAGTGGGTAAAGTGTTTAAAGGCGGTTCTGAAAGTATCACGATATGAGAGTGCTTTTGATTGCATTCGTTGATGTGATTCAACAGGGTAAGGCGGTTTTAGACGTTCGTCACCTATGATTTGTCCATCGGCCAAACGGATAATTCGAGTTCCATAGTCAGCAACTTCTTGTGAGTGGGTTACGACAATGACTGTTTTACCAGATTGGGCAATTTGACGTAGAAGTGCTAAGACTTCTTTTGTATTTTGTGAGTCAAGTGCTCCCGTTGGTTCATCAGCAAGAATAATTTCAGGGTCAGAAGCCAAGGCACGCGCAATGGCTACCCTTTGTTTTTGTCCACCAGAAAGTTGTGATGGATTTTTCTTACGATGTTCATAGAGTCCAACTTGCTTGGTCAGCTCAATCGCTCTTTCATGACGTTCTTTGTCAGATAAACTAGTCATTTTAAGACTAATTAAAATGTTATCTAAAACGCTCAAATAGCTGACAAGGTTGAAAGATTGGAAGATAAAACCGATAGTATCTCGGCGATAAGCATCCATATCTTTTCTTTTTTGTTTTTGAGCAAGGCCATCAACGATAACGTCCCCCTCATATTTACGGTCAAGCCCCCCAATGATATTCATCAGAGTTGACTTTCCTCCCCCAGATTCCCCTAGGAGACTGACGAAATCACCACGTTCAAACTCGAGGTCGATTCCTTTGAGGACAGGAAATTCTTCTTTTCCAAGAAAATAAGATTTCCTAATATTTTTTAATTCCAAAACGGCCATAAAGACTCTCTTCCTTTTCTTAAAGTATGTACTTTACATTATAACTTAATTTTCTTAAATAAAAATAAGACTTAGGTCTTATTTTTAATTTTATTGACTTCATCATCAACCATTCAATAGAAAATCTAAAATATTCATTCCGTTGCTTGTCTGTGATTTATAAAGTTCAGTGTACCCGCATTGAGAACAAGAAATCGTAATAAATTTTTTGTTTTGCACATCAAAAAGCTTTGAAAAATTTCCACCAGTTGCTTGAAGCTGATCTTCTTCAAAATTATGATTGCCACATTTGATACAAGTATATTGTTGTTGATAACCGTTCATTTTAATTCCTCCTCATTTTGAACTGGAAATGCTTTTGGAAAGCTAATCGTTTAAATCCATTATAACTCAAAAAACATTATTCTCTTAATCTTTTGAATCCGCTCTATTATTTTATATATTCCTTAAAATCATCAAAATCAAAATAAAAAAGTTAAATTTGCTTCATAATTGAAAAGCAAAGAGAATAAGCTTTGTGATATAATTCTAATTATGGATAGACAAGTTAAGGAAAAACTGCGGATAGCATTAATTTTTGCTTTGAACGCAGGATTTATGGATGGTTTCTCATTCTTTCATTTTAATGACCGTTTTATTGGGGCACAATCAGGGAATGTAATTCAAGCAGGGATTAATATTGCCAAAGGAGATTTTGCTCGATTTTGGGATTTTGCGATTCCGATTATTTTCTTTATATTAGGGGTAATGACTCGCGGTTTTTACTCTCATTATTTGATGAAGCGACGTCGTTTTGATGCTTCTTATTTGCTTTTGGTTCAATGGTTAGGTGTGACTATTTTTGCCTTAGCTTATGGCTTAGGCTTGAAGATTCCTGTTTCGTTTTATGTTGGAATTTTTTCTTATTTTATGGCAATTCAATATGATACCTTCACCAAGGTTCACGGACGAGCTTACGGAAGTATCTTTATGACAGGTAATATGAAGTCTATGTCAGCAAATCTTGCACAGTATATTATTACCAAAGATAAACAAAAACTTCGTTCAGTCGGTATCTATGCAGCGCTCATCAGTATTTTCTTTGCTGGAGCAGCGATAGCAACCCTTGCCGGAAATTGGTTTGGAAGTTGGACAATGATGGGCTCCACTTTCATGATAGGGGCAGTTTATTTAATTGTTCGTTTTGATGAAATTTAAAAATCCTCAAAAATGAGGATTTTTTTGTTCAAGTGAGGACAATTTTTCCGATGGTATGATTTTCTTCAATAAGCTCATGAGCTTTTCTGACATTGTCAGCAGTAAGAGCACCTAAATTTTGAGTCATTGTGCTTGTAAGAGTACCATTATCTAGCCATTCAGAAACTTGATTTAATATGTCATGCTGACTTTGTAAATCATCAGTATCTGAAACCACTTTAGTAAACATCCACTCAAAGTTAAAACGAGCAGATTTATGAGCCAGTTTATCTAAATTAATAGCTTGCCCTGGTTCAACAATATTTGCAATCGAACCTTGAGGAGCAATTAACTCATTTACTGCAGGCATATGTTCAACAACAGCATTTAAAATTAAAATATAATCAACAAACTTAAAGCCAAGCTCATGAACTTGAGGTACCAGATTTTCATGATGATTGACGGTATAATCGGCGCCAAAATTCTTGACCCATTCAATGGCTTGGGGATTTGATGCTGTAGCAATTACTGTCAATCCTGCATTTTTGGCCATTTGAGTTGCTACTGAACCGACGCCACCTGCGCCATTAATGATAAGAATTGACTTCCCTTTTGACTCACTGGTAACTTGAAGTTTTTCAAAAAGAAGTTCATAAGCTGTTAAACTTGTTAGAGGCATGGCGACGGCTTTTTCTTTGGAAAGATTTTTGGGAGCAAAGCCAACAATTCGTTCATCAACTGCTTGAAATTCAGCGTTTGAACCCGCTCGTGTGACATCTCCAGCCCAAAAAACAGAATCTCCAACTTTAAAAAATTTGCTTTGACTGCCAACTTCGACCACGGTTCCCAATCCATCCCAACCAAGAATTTTTGGCTGAGTTAGTGTCCCTTTGATTGATTTTCGAACTTTTGTATCGACAGGATTGATTGAAATGGCTTCAACTTTAATTAGTAAATCATGTGGTCTTAAGATTGGCTTTTCTATTTCAAAGTCAATAAAATTTCGACCAGAGTCAACTGTTCCGATTGCTTTCATTTTTCTACCTCACTTATAAGTAAAAGTGTATATCAGTGTGACTCCTAAGTCAATCACTTGAATTTAATATTATATATTTTCATCACAACATTAAAAATTTCTAAGACCAAAGAAAAAAGGCTTTGTTACAATGGAGAGAGTTAAACTAATAGAATCTAGGTAAACTCATGACAAAAACTTATAATCATTATCATTTTGACCACGTTGGAAGCTTTCTTCGCCCAAAAGCCCTAAAAGATGCACGTTCGGCTTATTCCGAAGGTCAACTTTCACTGACAGATTTAAAAAAAGTTCAAGAAGTGGAAATTGAGAGACTGGTAAAAGAAGAAGTAAAGGTTGGTATTAAAGCTGTAACTGATGGGGAATTTAATCGTTCGTGGTGGCATTTAGATTTTCTCTGGGGACTAAATGGAATTGGAGCTTATGAACAAGAAGCTTCTTATAAATTTCATGGAGCAAAAACAAGAACGACTAATATTGAACTGACAGGAAAAGTAGCCTTTAATCCAGAGCATCCTTTTTTTGCTGATTTTGAATATTTGAAAAGTATTTTACCAGAAGGAGTTGAACCTAAAGTTACGATTCCATCGCCATCATTAATTCCGAATCGTGATGGTCGTTCAGACCGCTGGCCTGAGTTTTATGGAAGTTGGGAAGAGTTTTTAGATGATTTGGCTCAAGCTTATCATGAAACTTTGCTTCATTTTTATGATCTGGGGGCTCGTTATATTCAATTAGATGATACAACTTGGGCTTATCTTATTGCACGTTTGTTAGATGATCCTGAAAATCATGAAAAATATGTCAAAATGTGTGAAGATATCGTTTATGTTGTCAACAAACTTTTACAAGACTTACCGGAAGATTTGAGAGTTTCGACTCATATTTGCCGTGGAAACTTCAAATCAACTTATCTTTTTGAAGGTTCCTATGAGCCTGTCGCAAAATACTTGGGACAACTTAACTATGATACTTTCTTTTTAGAATATGATGATGCTCGCTCAGGCTCTTTTGCTCCTTTAGCCGAAATCTGGAATCAAAGAAATGATGTATTAATTGTTCTTGGACTATTCACCTCAAAATATCCAGAGCTTGAAAAATATGAGGAAATTAAAGCACGTTTAGATGAAGCTCTTGAATCTGTGCCTCTCAAAAACTTAGCCCTCTCAACACAATGCGGATTTGCCTCAACAGAAGAAGGAAACTCGTTAACACAAGCGGAGCAATGGGCAAAATTGGCACATATAAAAAATATTGTGGATAAAATTTGGGAGTAAGAGATAGCTCCAAAACTTAGCATTTGATAGTGAAAAGATGAAGTTTTTCTCTTCAAGTTTTTTTCCGTTGAACGAAAAATATGACCGTCCAAGTCAAATGATTTCTTAATGGATTTGACTTTAGTTGAACATAGTGTTATACTTGCGAAGCGGGATGGAGCAGTTAGGTAGCTCGTCGGGCTCATAACCCGAAGGTCATAGGTTCAAATCCTATTCCCGCAATATTATTAAGGGCTGTAGGGGGCCCTTATTTTTCTTATCATTAAAAAGTAAAATGAGCCTCTTATGTAGTGAAAAGTTCTTCGTTAAATAGGCAAAGCCTAGAAAAGGAAGTAATAACATGAAAACAGGAGATATTATCACCCTCTCAAACGGCGAAAAAGCAACGATTGTTTCGGCAGATATTAACACCTATAAGCATGCTCTCATTGTAGAATTAGAGAATCATGATGTGAGGGTAGTTGATAGAGAAACATTGACTCTTGCAAAAGCAAATCCGCATGATAATATAGGTAACCATAAGAAGATACGGAAAGCATAATTTGACTTTCTATCAGAGAGGTGGTACTATCAAGAGGTAGGTTTTGTCGTGAGTTTAAATGTTTCAGGAATGCACTTTTTCGCAAAATAGGATTTACAATTAATGCGAAAGGATGTATTAAGATGATAAATGGAACAGTAAAATGGTTCAATATGGACAAAGGCTATGGCTTTATTATTACAGAGGATATGCAAGATGTATTTGCTTATCTACTGTCTATACAAGGAAATGGTTTTAAAAAGTATAATGAAGGTCAAAAGGTAACTTTTGATGTAACAATGACAGCTCGAGGGCGTTATGCTTCAAATATACATAAAGTATAAATTTTGAAAATGAGAGATTGTCTCTCTTTTTTTATTTATTGCTGTTGTAATTAGATTTTAAAATGTTATACTAGTCTTGGGAAGAATAGTTGCTTTCCTAACAGTTTATCAAGACTACCTTCATTACTGAGGTGGTTTTTTTATAGGTTGACATGTAACCTATATAATGATATTATAGACGAGTAGATTTTGTCATGAGTTAAATGTATATTATATTCACTTTTCACAAAATAAGGTTTACAATTTTTGTTGAAAGGAAATAATTAATATGACAAAAGGAACTGTAAAATGGTTTAATCCAGATAAAGGATTTGGCTTTATCACTTCAGAAGATGGTCAAGATGTGTTCGCACACTTTTCACAAATTCAAACTTCAGGTTTTAAAACACTTGATGAAGGCCAAAAAGTAACTTTTGATGTTGAAGCTGGTCAACGTGGCCCTCAAGCTGTTAATATCGAAAAAGCATAAAAGTAATTAATGAAAAACGGAGCAATTTGCTTCGTTTTTTTTATTAAAACTTGTAATTATAAAATCTTATGATATACTTAGCGCAGCAAGAGGAAACTCACACTTCCCTTGATATAAATTAGGGCCACTCTTTTAAGGAGTGGTTTTTAATTGTTTTTAATGTGTTATAATTAAAGTGTTGATACTGGTAAATGCTACTTTTTGAGAGAAGTTTATAATTGAAGTGGATAAGTGCCATTTAGAATAATATAGGACGTCTAGCATTAAGATTAAGATGCTTTAAACTATAATAGAATTAAGAAAAAAAATAGAAAGAGAGAAAAAAATGAAATTAACAGCGCTAGGTGTTTGGGGAGGTTACCCCACTCGTGATGCAGGAACAACTTCTTATCTTTTACAATCGGAGTCTGGCTTCAACATGCTTTTAGACTGCGGGTCTCGTGCGGTGACTGAGCTTGAACATGAATTACAACCGACTCAGTTGGATGCGGTTATTTTGAGCCATTATCATGAAGACCATATTGCTGATTTGGGAGCACTTCGTCAATATCGTCAACTTTATCCATTAGGACAGGACGGTTGGGACGGTATGATGTTACCGATTTATGGTCATGGGGAAAATGAATATGAATTTTCTAAATTGAATTTGGATAAGGTTTCTGAAGGTCATCTTTATGATGTGGAAAATGGGACAAAAGTTGGTCCTTTTGACATTACATTTTTAAAAACAGTACACCCTGTGGTTAATTATGCTATGCGCATTGTTGAACGTAGAACGGGTCAAGTTTTAGTTTATACTGGGGATACTGGTTATTTTGATGAATTGACAGAATTTGCCAAAGAGGCTGACATTCTCCTTGCCGATGTTTATTTCTTTAAGGACAAAGCTAAAATGCCTAATCACTTATCATCAATTGAAGCTGGTCAAATTGCTAAAGAAGCGAAAGTTAAAAAATTAATTTTGACTCATTTGCCTCAATTTGGTGATTTAGATATTTTACTGACAGAAGCCAAAGAAGCGGCGGGAAATACTGTCACTACTGATTTAGCGGTGCCCCATAAAAAATGGCAACTTTAACGAGGCGCTTTAAAAAGCCAATAATTATTATTTTGTCTGTCCTTTTATTGACAGTTATTATCATTCTTTCTGTCAGTATCAGAAATCATTTCCTTAATTATAATCCTCCAAAGACTAAAAGGCAGATTGAACAATTAGTTAAAGCAAGTGCTGACAGTCCTAAAACGAGATTTGTTACTGACGGTCAGCATTATCAGCGAAATTTATTTGTTTCAGACATTCATGGTCGCTTGCCAGGATTGAAAAAAACACTGACAGAGATTCACTTTAGTAAAAGTGACAGACTCTTCGTGCTTGGAGATAGTATTGACCACGGCCGATTTGGTTTTGATGTTTTGCTTTATTTGTTGAAAACTTTGCCAGATGCGGGCTATCATGTGACAGTCATGATGGGAAATCATGAACAAATGTGGTCAGAGCTTGCAAGTGACGGTAAAACGGATGCGGAGCAACTTTCTAATGCAATTGGAACGATTGATATCTATGAGGGGGCTCCGCCAAATGGTTGGCAATATTCAATCGAAAATTGGAAAAAGTTGTCAGTTGCTGACAGACAATTTTTACTGACAGAAATGAAAAATAACTTTGGTCAGCCGGAGCAGTTGATTGAAAAAATTGGAAATAAGTGGGTGGTACTCTCTCATAGTGCAAAAATGAACCTCTCTTATGAAAAAGAGAAAAAAACTGATTTGTTTTGGGAACATTTGCCGGGAGATTCTTTTGAGCGGCGAAATAGTGTTGCTAAGGCGGTAGGGGTACCAAACACAGACGTTCAGGTCTTCGTTGGTCATGTCAGTGGAATCTTGTTTGGTAAGCATCCAAACTATATTTGTTTAGATAATACGATTGTCAATGGAACATTAGAACAGTTTGAAGCAGTTCCAGTGAAAATATATTGTCTTGAACAAGAGAAATTTTTAGGATAAATGAATTTTACAGAAGAAGAAAAAGAATTTTTTATGACGGAAGCACTCAAAGAGGCGCAAAAAGCAGCTGAAAATGAGGAAGTTCCGATTGGGGTTGTCATTGTCAAAGACGGCGAAATTATTGCGCGTGATTTCAATAGGCGAGAGCTTGATGGTCGGGCAACGCACCATGCTGAAGTTTGTGCAATTGAAGCAGCAAATCAGGCAGTGGGAAATTGGCGACTTCTTGATTGTGCGCTCTTTGTTACTATTGAACCTTGCGTCATGTGCGCCGGAGCGATTGGTTTAGCAAGGATTCCACAAGTTTACTTTGGGGCGACAAATCCTAAATTTGGAGGAACAGTCAGTCTCTATCAGATTTTAGAAGACAAGCGGCTGAACCATCGAGTCCAAGTAGAATCGGGGATTTTAGAATACGAGTGTGCAAAAATTATGCAAGACTTCTTTAAAAATAGACGAAAAAAATAAATTGTGTTATAATAGTTTTCGGAGCAATAAGTTTCTTACGAAGCGTGTCAGGACCTGACGGTAGCAGCACTAAGTATGGAACTTATGTGCTCTTTTTTTTGTATTCTAATTTATGTTAAAGTATAATCATAACCTTGATTGAGGAGGAGTTTTATGAAAAATGGAAATTGGAAAAATATGAAATGGTTGATTTTAGTTTTAGTAGCGCTCCTGATTTCGTTAGGGATATTTAAATCATGTCAAATTTCAGCTAAAAACCGAAGTATGAAAAATGAAAAAGATTCAGTTTGCTTTTTAGAGGGGGCTTGGATTTCAGATGTGAAGTTACCAATGTCTAAAAAACTCAAAGGACAGTTTTATCGGGCCAATATGGGTAACGAGCCCTATTTTAAATACGGTAAAGAACAAGTCGAACTAATATTTAGAGAGTTGGAAAATGGGTGGGGGAATATTGATGGAGATTTTGTGAGAGAAAATTCTGTCTATCATCCTTTGAATGAAGTAGACAAAGATGGTTTTCGGCCAGTTAAAATAAATATTAATGAAAGAGGAGAAGAGGCTTTTTTCCGTTATAAAGTTATTAACAAAAATAAAGTAAAAATGAGAATTCTTCCTTCTGGAAGTGTTAAGGTTGCTGATGAATTTGAGGTTTATTTTTTAAGGGAAAATGGTTGATAAGATCGGAGAAAAGCCTTTATAGGGGCCTGATTTTTTTAAAAAATAATATGGCAAAAGTGATTAGTGAAATTTTACTAATCACTTTTTTACATCAAAAATAAAAATTTTAGAAAATTTACTGCAAAATTATAAAACGCTTTCAAAATGAATATACAAGGTATTTAATATTGACTTTTTTATTTGATAAGTTTATGATTAGTTTATCAAAAAGAGTTTAACGTTAAACTAAAAAGAGAGGTTCTAAATGACACCGACATCTCAAGTGAAAATTCTACCCAAAAAGGGTAGGAATGGCAGAATAAAAGAGAAGTTAAAAAATAATACTTCTTTATATCTTTTACTTGCTCCAGCAACTATTTTACTTATCCTTTTTGCTTATGTACCAATGTATGGTTTATTGATGGCTTTTAAAGATTATTCACCTGCTCTAGGAGTAAGTGGAAGTCCTTGGGTGGGTTTTAAATGGTTTATTCAATATTTCAATTCTTATCAGTTTTGGCCAACAATTTTAAACACATTAAAAATTGCTGTTTATAGTATTGTCTTTGGTTTTACACTGCCAATTGCTTTGGCCTTAATTTGTAATCAAATCAGAGTACAGGCTTTTAAAAAGTTTTTTCAGGTGACAACATATTTACCTCACTTTATTTCAACGATGGTAATGTGTGGAATGATTCTACTATTTCTTTCTCCATCTAATGGATTGGTAGCTAATTTTTTAGGAATCTTTAATTTGAAAATGCCAGATGTTATTGGAAATCCCAATGCTTTTGCGAGTCTATATGTTTGGTCAGATGTTTGGCAACATGTCGGTTGGAATTCGATTATTTATCTGGCAGCCCTTTCTGCTATTGACCCTACTTACTATGAAGCTGCAACTATGGATGGAGCATCTCGTTTGCAGCAAATGATAAAAATTGATTTACCATTATTAGTCCCAACGATGATGATTATGCTTATTTTAGCTGTTGGACAACTTTTAAATATTGGTTTTGAAAAGGTCCTCCTCTTACAAAACCCATTGAATTTATCGGGCTCAGAAATCATTTCAACCTATGTCTATAAGGTTGGGCTTTTATCTTTCCAATATTCTTATTCAACAGCTATTAATTTATTTCAAACGGTCATTAATCTGGTTATCTTAGTTACGGTTAATTTTATTTCACGTCGGCTAACTAAAACTGGATTATTCTGAGAGGAGAATTGATGAAAATCGCACATAAATCGAGAAGGCCAAAAAGTTTACAGGAAAAAATATTTGATGTTCTGGTATATGGCATGGCTGTTTTGCTTATTTTACTCATTATTTATCCTCTTTGGTTCGTTATTATCGCCTCTTTTTCTAACCCACAGGATGTGGCAACAGGCGCAGTTTGGTTTTGGCCGAAATCTTGGAGTTTAGAGGGCTATAAAACCCTATTTGCTCAGCCCTTAATTTGGCGTTCCTATTTTAATACTATTTTATATACAGTTGCAGGGACAGCATTTGGGTTATTGGTTAATATCCCTGTCGGTTATGCCTTATCACGAAGAGATTTATTTGGAAGAAAATGGATTTCGCTACTCTATGTTGTTCCTATGTTTGTGACAGGAGGATTGATTCCAATTTATTTGGTGACCAAAAATTTTGGACTCTTGAATACGGTTTGGGTCATGATTGTTCCCTTTGCGGTTTCCCCTTATAATATTATCGTTGCTCGGACCTTTTTTCAGGAGTCTATTCCAAATGGTCTTTGGGAAGCTGCTCAAGTTGATGGCTCGAGTACCTTTAGATATTTTTTCCAAATTGTTCTTCCTTTGTCAAAAGCGATTTTGGCAGTTATCGGTCTTTGGACAGCAGTCGGAATTTGGAACTCATGGTTCAATGCTTTGATTTATCTTACTGACCAAAATCTGCAACCCTTGCAATTAATATTAAGACAATTATTGATTACAAACCAAACACTCCAAAGTCAAGCTACTGGTGACGTAGCCTCACAACTTCGTCAAACTGCTGATATGATGAAATATGCAGCTATTGTTGTTTCTACACTCCCAATTATGATGGTTTATCCTTTCTTACAAAAATATTTTAATCAAGGTGTCATGGTTGGAGCGATTAAAGAGTAAGTTATTAGATTGAATTAGGAATTAATTAGTAATTTTAAAATTAAATTATAGGAGATTTTCAAATGAAAAATCAAAAAATGGTTGTTGCAGCTGGAGCGGCTTCAATGCTCGCAGCACTTGCTTTACTTTCTGCTTGTGGAAACTCAAGCTCTAGTAAAGAGGGGAATTCAAGCAATAAAGATTTTACAGTTGCAACAGTTCGTTGGGCTGATTGGGGGAATGATTATACTAAATTTCCAAATCAGTTAGCAAAAGAAGCTGGAATTAATGTGAAGTGGGATACTTATCTCAATGCGGATTGGGGAGATAAGAAGTCAACATTGATGGCAGGAGGGAATTTACCAGATGCTTTTATGGGTTCAATCACCTTTACAGACCAAGAAATTGCTCAAAATCAGTCTAATTTCATTCCCTTGGAAAAATATGTCAAGGATATGCCTAATTTGCAAAAGGCAATGAAGAAGAATCCGGCTTTAAAAGCCATGATTACAAGTCCGGATGGTCATATTTGGTCTTTACCTAAAGAAGCCCCAATGCGTCCAATCATTGCGAATCAATTATTTATCAACAAAGCTTGGCTGGATAAGCTGGGCTTACAAATGCCAACAACTTATGACGAATTTGTGAAAGTTTTGGAAGCTTTTAAAACTAAAGACCCTAATGGCAATGGGAAGGCAGATGAAATTCCTTATGGAACAGGAAATTTTGACCCCACTATGTCTTACACTTTACCCTTTGGTGTTCTACGAGGAGCTGATAATTCAAATGAAATGATGATGTTGAATGGAAAACCAGCTTATATCCGCTCGACTGATAATTTCAAAAAAGGGATTGAGGCCATGCATGATGCCTATACGAAAGGGTTGATTGACCCAGAATTGTACACGCTAGACCCTACGCAAGCACAAGCAAAATTAATGGCCGATACTGAAACAGTTGGTGTGTCAGTTGGTTGGACAGCTGATGCAACTTTTGGGAAAAATGCTAAAGATTATGTTGCACTTCCTGCATTAAAAGGCCCTGATGGAAATCAATATGTGATGTCTGACCCTGACCATTTTAACCAAGGGCGAGATGAATTTATGGTAACGACTCATGCTAAAAATGTAAAAGCACTGATAAAGTGGGCTGATAAATTTTATACTAACGATGCAGCCATTCAAAATTATTATGGAGCTTTTGGAGTTGGGACTGAAAAATCAGGTGAGGCTTACAAAGTTTTAAAACCAACTGGGGATAACTCAGCAGACACTCAAGCTTGGATAAATTCCTTGCGAGATTTTGGGCCTAAATCATGGGATAACAGTTTGAATGATAAGGTTACTTTTGAAGACCCTACAAATGGTGATGCTCAAAAATTAAAAATGGATGCAGAGTTGAAACAATATGCTCGGCCTGCCTTTCCTTCGGTTACTTATACAAATGATGAATTACAAAAAATTGCTCAAGTTTATCCAGATTTGAGTTCTTATACAACACAAGAAACTGCAAAATGGGTCACTAAAGGTGGGATTGATAAAGATTGGAATGCTTATATTGCAAAATTAAACCAAATGGGCCTAAAAGACTATTTGAAAATACAAACGGACGCTTATGAACGTTACCAAAAAGCTTTGAAAAAATAGCTTGTTATAAAAGACCAGAGATCTAAAAAACTCTGGTTTATTATTAAAAGTGGCGGACAGTTTTATCAGTAAAAAAGGATGAATAAGATGGGAAAACTATTAAATATTGACAGTTCAGTGATGAGAATAATGGCGCTTTTTGCAGATTTGATAATCCTGAATACTTTATTTATTTTAACGTCACTTCCAGTGATTACTATTGGAGCGAGTTTTTGCGCCTTGCAAACGAGTTTACAAAAAATATTGCATCAAAAAAGAGGAAGTGTGGTCAAGAATTATTTTAAAAGCTTCAAAATAAATTTTAAACAAGCGACAATTTTTTTTACCACTTTAAGTTTGCTGACTTTTATTTTATTCTGTGATTTTCGTTTAGTGGGACATTTGCCACTATTGTTGTCGTTTTTAATGAGAACGGCAGCTTTTATAGGCACTTTAATTCTTGCTTTACTAATCGTTTATGGATTTTCTTATATTGGAAGATATAAAAATTCTTTGAAAAAAACAGTTTATAATCTTCTGTTGATAAGCATTCAAAATTGGTTTCAAAGTTTATTTTTACTGATTTTTAATGGTTTCATTATCTATTTCAGCTTTACAAGTCCGTACGCTTTACTGACAATGATTTATTTCTTAACTTTTGGTGGTTTTTCTGTGATTAATCTTGTCAATTCAATCATGATTAAACAAGTTTTTGACAGAATTGAAAGAGTGACTCATTAGATTATAGTGAGATATCTACTGACAGGATGGTCAGTGAATTAGAAAGTAAATATATGAATAATAATATTATAAAATTTGATAAAGCTAGATTCACGGTTTTGACTGAGCAATTGATTCGTATTGAGTATAGTCATACAGGTGAATTTGAAGATGGAACGACACAAATGGTACAAAATCGAGAGTTTTCTGAGGTCAATTTTGATATCATTGAAAAAGAAGAGACGATTGAAATTATCACCTCAACGGTTCATCTTTATTACAATGGTGGAGAATTTACAAATGCGAGTTTATTTGCTGATGTAAAATTTAACTTTTCTGTTTATTCAAATCGCTGGTATTTTGGTGAAAAATCTGATGGGAATTTAAAAGGAACAACTAGAACCTTGGATATGATTGATGGTGAATGTCCTTTAGAGGATGGGATTATGTCTAAAAATGGTTTTGCAGTCCTTGCGGATAAAGGAAAAGTTCTGACAGAAGTAGGAGATATTGCTGGTAATTCTGTCAGTACAATTGATTTATATTTATTTGCTTATGGACGGGATTATAGACAAGCTCTGAAAGATTTTTATCAGCTGACAGGAAATACACCACAACTTCCTCGGTTTGCTCTGGGAAATTGGTGGAGTCGGTATTACGATTACAGTGATAAATCATATTTGGCTTTGATGGATAAATTTACTGATAAGAAAGTTCCCTTATCTGTCAGTGTGATTGATATGGATTGGCATAAAGTATCAGAGGTTCCAAGTCGTTTTGGTTCTGGATGGACAGGCTATTCATGGAATAAAAAGTTATTTCCTAATCCAGAAAATTTTATTGATGAATTACATCAAAGAAAACTGAAAGTAACTTTGAATGACCATCCGGCTGATGGAATTCGTGCTTTTGAAGACCTTTATCCACAGGTTGCTCAAACGCTTGATTTAAATACAGAATTAGAAGAGGCAGCAAAATTTGATTTTGACAATCCAAAATTTCGAAAAGCTTATTTTGAAGAGGTTCATGGACCTTTAGAAAAAGAAGGCGTTGATTTTTGGTGGATTGATTGGCAACAAGGGGAAATCTCTAAATCAGGAGTTGACCCACTTTGGTTACTCAATCATTATCAATATCAAAATGCTCAAAAGAAGCATAAAAATAATATCATCTTGAGCCGTTATGCTGGACCAGGGAGTCATCGATATCCTTTAGGATTTTCGGGAGATTCAGTCATTTCATGGGCAAGTTTGGATTTTCAGCCTTATTTTACGAGTACAGCTTCAAATATTGGCTATACTTGGTGGAGCCATGATATTGGGGGGCACATGCAAGGTTACAAAGATGCGGAGCTCAGTTTAAGGTGGTTGCAATTTGGGGTATTTTCACCAATCAATCGACTTCATTCCTCAAAATCAGAATTCACTAGTAAAGAGCCCTGGCATTTTGATGCGGTGATTGAACAATCAATGATTGACTTTTTACAACTTCGTCATCAATTAATTCCATATCTTTATAGCGCCAATTTAATAACAGCTTCTGAAGGTAGAGCACTTGTTGAACCACTCTACTATGAATATCCGATGGAAGAAGAAGCTTATCAGCATCGAAATCAATATCTTTTTGGTGAACAACTTATGGTAGCACCAATTACCGAAAAAATGAATTCTCTTTTACAGATGGGAAGTGTGGAGGTTTGGTTTCCAGAAGGAACTTGGTATGATTTTTTTAGCGGTCAACCTTATGATGGGAAGGTCAGCCTGAAAGTTTATCGAGAAATAACAGAAATGCCTGTTTTCGCTAAAGCAGGAGCTATTATTCCACTAGATAAAAATCCTCTAAAAAAAGAAGAAATTCCTAGTGAAATAATCTGGAAAATATTTCCTGGAGCCGATGGTGAGTATCTTTTATTAGAAGATGACAACGAAACTAAAGCAGAATTTGTCAATGGAATTTTTACAGTTACAAGTAAAAAAGAAAGTTCTCGCAAACATACGATTATTTACGGGGAACATGAAATTGTATCTGCTAAAAGAGGAGATTTTTCTATTGATTTAAATGGAAAAGAAGAAAATTTCGATTGGAATTTTTCTACTGCTTTGTTTAGAAGATTAGATATTGCAGAAATTTCTTATGAGCAAAAAGATGAAATTTTACAGCAGCTCTCTTTGATTGAAGAACATGAAAAACAAGTGGCCTTTATCAAAACAATTGAAAATCAAGAATTACAAAATAGTCTATTTGAATTACTTTACAGTGGAAAATAAAGAGGAAGCTTTGTATAATAGGATGACAGAGGTTCTGAAAACTTAAACATATAGGTGAATGCTTCCTCTTGTTAGAAACGAAGACTATGACAAAAATCACTTTAAAAGAAATTGCGACAATGGCTGATGTATCAGTGATGACGGTCTCTAATGTTATCCGTGGGAAAGATTCACGCGTTTCGGCTGAGACAAAAGCTAAAATTCAAGCTTTAGTGAAAAAATATAATTATGTTCCCAACCAAAATGCAGCCAATTTACGTTCAGGAAAATCGAAATTAATCGGTGTCTTATTTTATAATAAATCTCAAAACATAGATTTTACCGACCCTTTTATTTCTTCAGTTTTAACTGGGATTGAGCGAAGAGCGAAGGAGGAGGGTTATTTTACAATGGTTCATACCGTCCAAAATGCAAAGGGAATTGAGCAGCTTCAAAGAAACTGGGCTTTCGCTGGTTTTATTGTGGTCGGGGTATCAAATAAAGACTTTTTGCAAATTGATCAAGCGATATTAACTCCAGTCAGTTATATAGATACCTATTTTGAAGATACAAAAAAATTAGATGATAAGTTAAGAAATTTTATTGGCACCAATGAGGAAAAAATTTCAGAAAGTATTGCTAATCATCTTACAGAAATGGGGCATGAAGAAGTTCTATTTTATAGTTTTGACTTTAATCAAGAAGAACCAAGTGTTATTGAAAAACGTTATCATGCTTTTCATAAATTTTTTAAGGGCGAAATTTTGTTTGCAACGACAAAAAGTGCAGACTACCAGGAAATTTTGAAGAGTGTGTCAGTTTATTTGATGGAGCAGCCTTTTACGGCAATTTATGCTACTGCTGATATTTTGGCAGCAAAGTTAAATCAAATTTTTAAAGAGATTTCGATAGTAGGAGTTGATGATGCAGAATTTGATGAATTTATCTCGCCTAAATTGACAACAGTAGCCATTAACCAAGTTGAAAAGGGAAATGTGGCAATGGGAAGTTTGATTAAATCAATTGAGAAAGAAATTTCTGAAAATTACTCTTCGGAAAGCCTCCTAATCATTCGGGATAGCGTAAAAAAACTCTGACTATTTGTCAGAATTTTTTTGTGGAACCAAGGCGTTGACCACTGTGATTTGTGAAATGAGAATTTCATTTTCGTCAGTGATTTTGATTTCCCAAACGTGGTTGCGTTTGCCGTTTTTGAGGAGAAGACCGCGGACATTTACGAAACCTTCGCATTTTTTTGGATTGAGATGGTTGGCGTTAATGCTTTGACCAAGGGCAAAATATTGACCGGAGCCGATTGCATTACTTGCCATACCAGCTGTGATTTCAGCGAGGGCAAGACTTGCACCTCCATTTAAAAAGCCGTGCGGTTGAGCATGAAAATCGCTGAGGATCATTTTACTTGTGAATTTATAAATTTTACTGACAGACTTGTCAGAATTTTCGTCAGTAAAAACTTGAAAATCTGTGATATTGAGTTGGTCAATCATGTTCATTGAAAAATCTCCTTAATAAGATATGAGGGCGCCCTAGGGCCTTGGCATTTAGTGAATAGACTTCAGGAACAGCAACAAGCTGATATCTCTGATGGCAGTTTATGGCTGACTGTCTTGAAAGGATAAAAAATCCCTTTTTGGCTGACGCTTGCCCTGCCAGCAAGTACTTGCGATTCTCGTTGGCACTTCAGCGCCTTACAGTGAGCCTTTTTGTCCATTGCTTTAGCAATATTGACAAAACGGACAACTTGGTATGGGCATTCGAGCGTAGCGAAGAACAGTACTTAGCTGGAATGGACGGCGTAGCTAGCGACATTGTCAAAAGAGACAACGTAGCGGAGCGGAGGTAGGAAAAAAGTTGTTCTGCTTGAAGCAGAGCTTCAAGATTGTGGAAGGGATTTGCGAAGTAAAATTCACTTGTAAGTCCAGGTTCCAGTTTTTTCTTTTTTCGTTCATTTCAAGGAGGGCAAGCTCCATTTATTTACAGTATAACGATTTAGAATTTCTTCATTGATTGTAACGCCAATGCCAGCTCCAGTAGGGACAGTCATAAATCCCTCTGGGAAAGAAATGTCTGGTTTGATTAGGTCTTGGTCAAAATAATGCTTAGAATCAGATAAATCACCGGCCATAGCATTTCCAGAAAGCGCGGCGAGTTGGACATGGAGTATTTTTGAGATGCCAGACTCAACCATACTGCCAATCCAAAAACCAATCTGATGCTGTCTGCAAAATTCAATAGCTTTTTGACTTTGGTAAAGTCCGCCTAAACGACCAATTTTCACATTGAGCATGGTTTTGAAAGGAAGTTCTGTCAGCATTTTTAGACTTTCCAAATCTTGAACGGATTCGTCAAAGCAAATTGGTGTTAAGAAGTTTTCTGTCAGTAATTTTAATTCGGATAAATCCTTGATATCGAAAGGTTCTTCGATACAAGCCAGACCAAGTTTGTCCAGTTCTTTGATGACCGGCCAATCTGTCAGCTGAAAACTTCGATTGGCATCAAGAGCAAATGTAATTTGTGGATATCTTTTTACCAGTTTTTTAATCAAGTCGGTCCCAATTTGTGGACTAATTTTTAATTTAATTCTTTTGACGCCACTATTAATAAGTTGGTCAATTTGCTTAATGGTTTGCTCGTCAGACATTTGTCCAATAACCGCACCACGTGGGATTTTATCAGCTAATTTTTCTTTGAAAAGTCCAGCAATCAAATTTTCATTTTTTTCTTTAAAATACAAATCTAGAAGCGCATTTTCAAGTCCAGCCAGTGCCATTGGTAAGGGACTTCTAAAAAATTCATGTATTCCAAAAGGGTGTGAGAATTCCTTTTGCAAAATTTCTGGCAGGTAAGTTTCTTCCAAAATTTTCCAAGAATCAGCAAAAGTTTCTGAGGTATAAAAAGGAGTCGTGAAAGCAACAACTTCACCAAATCCGGAAAGGCCCTTAGGACTTTCAACTTTTATAATAATTGTATCGCGGAGATTTAAGGAACCTTTGGCGGTCTTAAAATTAAATTTCATAGGGAGTTGAACATGAAACATTGTGATTTTTTCAATTTTCATGCTTTGAGCTCTTTTCTTAAGATTTTTCCAGAAGCGTTTTTGGGCAATTCATCCATGAAAATGATGGTCTGCGGACGCTTATATTTTGCAAGCTTTTCAGTGAGAAAGTTTTCTAATTTTTCTTGGGAAATATTGCCTGAAACAAAAAGAATCGGCACTTGACCCCATTTGGCATCAGTTTTTGCAACGACGGCACATTCCTTAATTTCAGGAAGAGAATATACTAAATCTTCGATTTCTTTGGGATAAATATTTTCGCCACCAGAAATGATGATATCTTTTCTGCGGTTGAGCAGATAGAGAAAGCCATCCCTATCAAGATAGCCAATATCGCCTGTTTCAAAAGCAGTACCATAAGGCTTTTGCCCTAAATAAGCGGTCATCAGCATGGGAGATTTTAGCCAAATTTCGCCAACGCCCGAAAGATCAGGATTGCGAATTTCAATTTTAACTCCTGGTAAAGGTCGACCGACAGAGCTTGTTTTATCTGGAAAATCTAAAATATTAAAAGTAACAGAT
Organism: Lactococcus cremoris subsp. cremoris KW2; assembly: GCF_000468955.1. Classification (NCBI taxonomy): domain Bacteria; kingdom Bacillati; phylum Bacillota; class Bacilli; order Lactobacillales; family Streptococcaceae; genus Lactococcus; species Lactococcus cremoris. The sequence continues at coordinate 677,590 of NC_022369.1, forward strand.
TGTGAAAAACTTTCGGTCATTCCATATGTTTTATAGACTGGCAAAGCTAATTCTTGGCATTTTTGGATTAAAGGTTGAGGAATAAATTCACCACCAAGTAGAATTAATCGTAAATTATTTCCATTCAATTTGTCGGCAATTCTGGTCAGAATGGTCGGAACGAGTGAAATCATGTTTATTTTTCCAGAATTGACCACTTCTAGAAGCTGATTTTCATCAAATTTATCAACAATTGTGGCTGATGTTGCGTTGTATAGACTACGCATGATGATTGATAATCCACTGACGTGAAACATAGGTAAGATGATGAGCCAATTATCATCTTCGTAAACACCGAGCGTCTTTTGCGAAGCTTTGACGTGGTTAGAAATCATGCCCCATGTGATGGGCACGGATTTAAATTTTCCGGTAGTCGCCGAAGTATTCATGATGACAGCGATTTTTTCGTCAGGAAAATTGACTGACAGACTTACAGGTTCAGCTTTTGTTGCCAAAATATCTGAAAAAGAAATGCTGTCAGTCATTTTTTCTTTCAATAAATCAGAGCTGAAGACTCTATCAATTTCGAGTTCATTGACTTGCTCAGTCAGTTCGTATGTGGTTAGATGTGTATTCAAAAGAAGAACTTCTTTTGACAAACCAAGTAAGGCAAACAACAGGACCGCCATTTCAACCGAATTCTCTGAAAGGAGTGCAACTCTAGTCTTTTTAGCGACGAGTGGAGCTAAATGTCTTGCTATCTTATCCACTCGTTGATTGATTTGTTCAAAAGTAAAGTCATTTAAAAATTCTTTTTGGGGATAAAGTTCCGCCTGTTTTTTTAACCATTTCATTATTTAAGATGTGAGTGAACTCAATTTTTCCCTTCATTTGTATTTTTTTACTGACAGAAATCTTGTCAGTAATTTTTCATAATTTTAAAAAGCTGTCAGTAACTTTAAATCACAAAAAGCGCCACAATGACGCTTTATCAGCAATTTTTCAAAAGTTTATGGGAATTTTGGAAATTGGTCAAAATCAGGTTTGCGTTTTTCTTTGAAAGCGTCGCGCCCTTCTTTGGCTTCATCAGTGGTATAGAACATGAGTGTTGCGTCTCCCGCAAATTGTTGCAGTCCAGCAAGTCCGTCAGTCGCTGCATTCATTGAACCTTTGAGCATACGGAGGGCCATTGGTGAGAGGGCGAGCATTTCTTCGGCCCATTGAACAGTTTCTTCTTCAAGACGGTCAAAAGGTACAACTGTATTGACCATGCCCATGTCCATTGCTTCTTTGGCAGTATATTGACGGCAGAGGAACCAGATTTCACGCGCTTTCTTTTGACCAACCATGGCCGCCAGCAAACCAGCACCATAACCAGCATCAAATGAACCAACACGTGGACCAGTTTGTCCGAATTTAGCATTTTCAGAAGCGATGGTCAAGTCACAAACGATATGTAAAACATGACCTCCGCCGATGGCAAAACCATTGACCATGGCAATAACAGGTTTTGGCGTAATCCGAATCAAATGTTGTAAATCTAAAACATTCAAACGAGGAATTTGGTCTTCACCAACATAACCACCATTTCCACGAACTTTTTGGTCGCCACCAGAACAAAAGGCTTCTTTATCTTCACCTTTGCCATGATTAGCACCGGTTAAAATAATGACACCGACATTTGTGTCATCACGTGCAATACTAAAAGCGTCAATCATTTCAACGACTGTTTTTGGACGAAAAGCATTGCGAACTTCAGGACGATTAATGGTAATCTTAGCAATTCCATTATAAGTTTCATAAATAATATCTTCGTAGTTACGATTGAGGGCAACCCAGTTAAATTTTGACATAATTTCTCCTTTAAGATGTGAGCCCGACCGTTTTGAAGTGAGGAAAAATAGGAAAATTTTAGGTTCTTCACAAAGTGAAGGTTCAAAATTTTATCTTTTTTCATTCACTTCAGAGAGGGTGAACTCAGTTAAAATTAAGATGTGAGGGCGAGCGTTTAGAAGTTATGAAAATTGCCATTTCGACTAACTGCTTTAGCAGTTTAGCGAGAATGGACAGCGTAGCAACTTGTTGCACAGATAGAAAAATGAGGTTCTGGGCATAGCCTAGGTTCCATTTTATCTTTTTTCGTAGTTTTCTAACGCACCAAACTCAGTTAAATAAGATATGGTTTGTTTCATAATTCTGATTAGAACAAACTCACTTACATAAATTATTTTTATTCTAGTTAATTAGATTTCGATTTTACTGACAAATTGCCTGTAAAAACTCATTTATTTGACTAGTGAATGTTGCTGACAAGTGCACGGATGGCACAGGCATCACTTTTCCATTATATCATAAAGCTTTTTGACTAAGCCAAAAATTCCTCTAATATTTTTTGATAAAGGGCAGGATTTTCTAAGTGGATATTATGACCCGAGCCAGCGACGGGAATCCAAGTGACATTAGAATTTGGAGCGAAAATTTCTTTAGCAATTTTTGAATATTTTTCATCTAAATCACCAGAGAGATAGAGAATTTCAGGATTTACTAAAGAAATCTTGTCCCCGATATAATCCAGCTGACCTTGACCTGTTCCCCGCAAAGTTTGGGCAAGAGCTAGTGGTGAATTATTAGCGCGTCGCTGCCAAATTTCTTTTTGAATTTTTATTGACAGTTTTTTTTGTGAGTTAAAAAGTGAAAGATTTCCCCAAAAATTGGCGAACCATTCAGAGCCATTCAGAAGAATTTTCTGAGCCAACTCTTCGTCAGTAAATTGTCTTTTTTCACGGTCACTAATGCTAAAAATTCCAGGTCCTGTTGACTCTAAAATTAATTTTTCAACGGGAGCCGACGGATAGGTCAGACAATAGCGGAGCGCAAGCCGCCCACCCATTGAATAACCCAAAAGTGAAAAAGGTTTTCCGTCAGCAAATTGTGTGAAAAGTAAATGAAGGTCTGACAGTACTTGATCAAGCTTGTAAGGAGCAAGGGTATCGGGTTTTGCTGATGAACCATGACCTAATAAATCAATGGCAACAATCTTGTAACCTGTCAAACTAAGTTTCTGCCAAGTGCTTGAACTTTCGGAAAAACCATGCAATGCAAAAATAATTTTCCCACTTCCCCAAATACTGACAGCATAATCAAGACCCGCAATCGTCATTATTTTTTTATCAATTTTCATAAGCAGTATATTTTTTATGCAAAGCCAAACTTAAATCTTTGTCCGTTTTAATTTCCAAAAGATGAATGCCAGGTTGACGGATAGAAGTTTCAAATTGTTGACCAAAATCAGCATAATTACTGACCAAATGATAATCTAAACCTGTCAATTCAGCCAAGCCCTCAAAATTCAAGCCATGCGGGGTTGAAAAGAGATAATCAAAATTTGGCACGCCTTTTTGCGCTAAATGATGAAAAATTCCGCCACCATCATTATTGAAAAGAACGATTGTCAGATTAAGTTCATGCGTTTTACCAATAATTAGCCCATTTAAGTCATGGAGCATGGACAAATCGCCTGTCAGTAAAACCGTTGGTTTTCCGGTTGTAGCAATACCAAGCGCTGTAGATTCGGTTCCGTCAATGCCATTGACACCACGATTTCCTAAGATTCTGACCTTGGAATCTTCCTTTTTCCACCAATAATCTATATCGCGGATTTCCATACTATTTGAAACAAGAAGTTGAGCGTCAAGTGCTTTCAAATGTTTTTGTAATTCTTGGACGAAACGTCCTTCAAATGGATTTTCTTCCTGAGTCACTTTTTCAAGTTGATGACGCATTTTTTCTTGGGCCTTTTGCCATTTCTCCAAATATGAAAAGTCTTGATTCACTTTTTGGATAGAATTTGCAAAAGTTGCGACATTGGATTGGACCATGATTGTCGTTGTTAAACTTGGATTGCGATAAGCTAAAGCAGGGTCTACTTGAATAAATTCTGCATCGTCATTGAGGGCAATAAATTGTTGTAATCTTTTAGAAACAGGCATCTGACCAAAAAGGAGAATAGACTCCGCTTTTAAGTCAGTTTTCAAGTCATCATTTGCCAAAAAAGCATCATAGCTATCCATGACAAAAGGAGAATTGTGATTTCTAAGATTGGAAAGAGGGTCTGCCAAGATGGGAGCTTTTAAGTGTTCGGCAAGTTTTAAAAGTGACTCTGAATAATTTTCAGCAGAATTGGCTCCTGCCAAAATCAGTGTTTTTGAAGAAAGTAATGCTTCATCAAAAAAGGCGCTTTGTTGTCCTTTAAAGAATTTAAAAGGCAGTTTAGAACGTCCTTTTTCATAGTTTTCACTCTTTAATTCGGGAACTAAAGGGTCGCGCAATGGAACGTTGATTTGAACAGGTCCAGCCATCTGGTCAAGGGCAGATAAAAAGGCGCGTTGAGCCACTTTTCGCGGATAAGTCCAAAAGTTTTTTGCTTGAGGCTGGGGGGCTTCAAGATTTTCAAAATGATTGACGAAATTTCCAAAAAATCTGGTTTGGTCAAGCGTTTGAGGCGCTCCAACAAATTGAAGCTCGGCTGGTCGGTCAGCTGTCAAAATAATGAGTGGGATACGACTCATCTTTGCTTCAGTAATAGCTGGAAAATGATGAGCAGCAGCAGAGCCAGAAGTACAAACCAGCACAACTGGTCGACGATTTGCCTTAGCAATTCCGAGTGCAAAAAAAGCGGCCGAACGTTCATCAATATTGACATAAGTGTCATATTTTTTATATTCTTCAAAAAGCATGGCTAAAGCCGTTGAACGTGAGCCAGGGCTAAAGACAGCTTCACGTACTCCGAGATTGAAAAGTTCATCAACAAAGGGAGCTAAATATTCATTGGTCATGATTGTGTCCTTTTCTAATGGATTGATATTCTAAATAGAAGTCATAAGGCTTCTAAAATCGTTTTTAATTTTACCTTGGTTTCATTAAATTCTTCTAAAGCATCAGAAGATGGAATGATTCCACAGCCAGCATAAGCATAAAGTTTTTGCTCATTTATTAAAGCTGAACGAATGCCAACAATTAATGTTCCGTTGCCTTCATTATCAATCAAACCAAGAGGAGCCGCGTAAAGTCCACGTTCATGCTTTTCATGTTTTCTAAGAAAAGTGAGTGCTTCATGTCGCGGTTCACCTCCTAATGCCGGCGTTGGGTGAAGATGTTTTCCCCAATCAATGAGCGAGCTTTTAGAACTTTTTGCGGTCAATAAGGTCCGAAGATGATAGACATTTTTTAGCTCCATTAAACCCGTCTGACCAACTTTGACCGATTCGGCTTTTTCAAGCAAATTTTTCTTGATTTTTTGGACAACAATCTCATGTTCTAAAAGATTTTTAGGGTCTGTCAGTAATTTTTCGCCCGCATTTTCCATTGTTTTAGGAAAGGTGCCTGCTAAAGCATAGCTCAACAACTGATTGCCATTTTTTTGAACTAAGATTTCTGGTGAGGCACCAAGAAAAATTCTTTGTTCTTTTTGATAAGCAAAAATAAAAGTATTAGGATTATTTTCAAGAAGATTTTGGAGGATACTTTCGAGCTCAAAAGGGCTTTGACTTAGGAATTCAAGTTCTCTGGAAGCTACAATTTTCTTACTTTTTCCGTCAGTAAAATTTTGCGAAATGGCCTGAAAAAGTTCTTCCCAGTCTGAAAAGTCAGAAGGCTTTTCGCTGATTTGGTGCTTAATCTTAGTAAGAGGGATTTCGCTAATATTTTTTGGAGGATCACAAGTGAGATAATAAGAAGTTTTTTTGTTGGCAACAAAATAATGCTTGAAAGCAATCGTTTCGCTCCCAAAATTTTTCCATAGTTCTCCTTTGACATCATCAAAAAAAGTCTGACTGTGGAAAAGATAAGGAATGTCAGATAAATTATCCTTATCAGGGTCAACAGCTCTTAGACGTTCCGCACCAATAACAAACTCTTCTTTTTGTGGGTCAAACCAAAAGAAACGTTCACTTTCTGGAAAATTTGCCCAAAAGGACAATGGGTTTTTTAATATTAAATCGTTTTTTATATATTTCATTTTTTCTACCATAGAAATTATAACATAGCTCACTAAATGAGGGGAGCATTGAGCCCCAAAATTACAAAAGTTCCTTAAATTAAAGAGCTTTTTCTTTCATAGTTTTTCTAACTATTTTTTGACTTCAGGATGAATTGAACTTGTTTTTGCCAAGCATTTGGGGACATGAAAAAATGAAGTCACCCAAAAGGTCATAATTTTCAAATATGGGCTTGCCGAGTGTGGTATAATTAATGAAAGAATATCATCAAAAAAGGGAGCATCATGAATATTTATGTCAAATTGGCCGAGTTCAGGCTTATTGAAACAAGGCGACTCATCTTGCGTCCTTTTGTGCTGAGCGATGCCGAGGAGATGTTTGCTTATTCTGGAAATCCTGAGAATCTCAAATTTGTTTTTGCGCCACATCTTTCTCTTGAAGAAACTCGCTTTGCGATTGCCAACAATTATATGAAAAATCCCTTAGGAAAATGGGCAATTGAATTGAAAGCAGAACATAAACTGATTGGTGATATTCATTTTGTGAAAATTTCTGAAAAAAATCAGTCAGCAGAGATTGGTTATGTTTTGAATCAAAATTATTGGAATCAAGGATTACTGACAGAAGCCTTAAAAGTACTGACAGAATTTTCTTTTGAACAATTTGCACTGAAAAAGTTAGAATTATTGATTGATAAAGAAAATCCAGCTTCAAAAAAAGTTGCCCTTAAATCAGGCTATCAAATGGTCAAAAAATTTAAAGGAAGCAACCAATATAGTGCAAAAATAAGAAATTTTGAACAGTATGAGCAAAGAAAAAATGACTATGAAATTTATCGAAAAAAATCAGAGATTGGGGAAATTTGAGATTTTATGTCAAAGCATGAAGAGATATTAAGTTATATTGAAGGGTTAGAAATTGGCAAACAAGTCAGTGTTCGTGGGATTGCCAATCGTATGAAAGTCGCTGATGGAACGGCATATCGTGCGATAAAAGAGGCAGAAACACTTGGCTTAGTTGCTGTTAATGACCGTTCGGGAACTGTTAGAGTAGCAGTTAAAGGCCAAAAAGTTGCCAATCGTTTGACCTTTGGTAAGTTGGCAGAAGTAGCGAATGCGGACGTTTTGGGAGGACTTGCCGGTTTAGAAGTTGAATTCAGTAAATTTGTCATTTCGGCAATGCAAAGAGAATCCTTTAAACGCTATCTATCGCCCAATGGCTTAGTGATTGTCGGGGACCGAAAAGAAATTCAAAATTTAGCTTTAAGAGAACAAAATGCCGTTTTAGTGACAGGGGGCTTTGATGTCGACCAAGAGGTTGTGGATTATGCTAATCAGTTAGGAATACCCCTTTTACGAACTTCTTATGATACTTTTACAGTGGCCAATCGGATTAGTCATGCTTTAGCCAATGAACTCATCAAAAAAGATGTCATTACTGTTGGAGATGTGTTTCATCAAAAAAGAGCAACTTTACGAGAAGAAGATACCGTAAAAGATTTTTTGGATTTAGTGAAAAAAACGAATGATAGTCGTTTTGCCGTGGTTAATCCCTATAATGTAGTAGTTGGGGTCATTGCCATGCGTGATGTCACTAATAAAAAAAATGATACACCCTTAAATAAAGTAATGACTCGAGCAAATGTTGCTAGAGCAAGCATGACTGTGGCTAGCGTTTCGCAAAAAATGATATATGAAGGCTATGATATGATGCCTGTCGTCTATGAAAATTATTCTTATGCGGGGATTATTACAAAATCAGACCTTCTGCAAAGTCTTCAAAAAGCTCAAGAAGAGAGTCAAGTGGCCCATACTTTCAGTGATAATATTGCCAACTGTCTGGTAGAAAAAGGTTCGGCTTATACTTTGACTGTTGAACCATTTATGATTAATAGTGTGGGAACGATTGCGAATGGTGTTTTTGCAGAACTCATCAGCCAAGTGGTTCAACGGGTCTTTACCAAAAGACGCCGTCGTAATATTATCATTGAATCCTTAAACATGCACATGATGGGGGCTGCGGCGATTGACAATGTCTTGGAAATTTATCCTAAGGTAATTGGAGAAACACGAATTGGAGCAATGGTCGACTGTGAAATCTACCACGTCAATAATATCGTTGCCAAAGTTTTAGTTAATGTCCAATTAACCTAAAAATTACTGACAGAATTGTCAGTTTTGCTGTCCATTCCATTAGTTATAGACTTAAAACTTATTTTTCATTTGATAGATTAAAAAAGGGGAAAAAATGAACGAAATTTTAGAAAAAATTAAAGCCTATGAGATAATTCTCATTCACAGACATAAAAATCCAGATCCAGATGCTATTGGTTCCCAGGCAGGATTGCGGGCTATTTTAAGAGAAAATTTTCCAGAAAAAAGAATTTATGCGGTCGGTTATGATGAACCAACCTTAACCTATTTGGCCGAAATGGATACGATTGAACTTAGAGAAGATGAAAAATACTTATCTATCGTTTGTGACACAGCAAATACACCAAGAATTGATGATGAACGCTATCAAAAATCTGATTTTTTGATTAAAATTGACCATCATCCGAATGACGATGCCTATGGCGATTTATTATTAGTTGAGCCGGAACGAAGCTCAGCATCAGAAATTGTTGCTGATTTTGCATTTGAAAATGGTCTAAATTTGAATAAGGAAGCTGCGCGTCTCCTTTATGCCGGAATTATTGGAGATACTGGACGTTTCTTATATCCAGCAACTTCGCCCAATACTTTAAAAGTAGCTTCAAAACTTGCTGAATATCCCTTTGACCGCCCAGCTTTAGGACGTGAAATGTCGTCATTTGATATGAAAGTTGCCCGTTTGCAAGGTTTTGTTTATGAAAATATGGAAGTTTCAGAAAATGGAGCTGCTCGAGTTTTATTAACTCAAGAAATTTTGAAAAAATTTGATTTACGCGACGCTGAAACTTCAAGTATTGTTTCGACACCAGGAAATATTCGAGGAATTGAATCATGGGCAATCTTTGTCGAGCAAGCCGACGGACATTTCCGAGTGAGAATGCGTTCAAAAGTGACACCGATTAATGAAATTGCTAAAAGACATGACGGTGGAGGACATGCTTTAGCCTCAGGTGCCAATTCATATTCTTTAGAAGAAAACCAACAAATTTGGCAAGAGTTACAAGATAACTTGAAATAAATCTACTGACAGTTTAAAGCGATTGAATAATGAGCTTTAAATCGGCAAATAAAGGAATTGTCAGCAGAGCTGACGATTCTGTCAGTAGCGATTGAATAATGAGCTTTAAATCGGCAAATAAAGGAATTGTCAGCAGAGCTGACGATTCTGTCAGTAGCGATTGAATAATGAGCTTTAAATCGGCAAATAAAGGAATTGTCAACAGAGCTGACGATTCTGTCAGTAGCGATTGAATAAAGAGCTTTAAATCGGCAAATAAAAGAATCATCAGTCAGCTGATGATTCTTTCTTTTGTCAGTAATTTTTATTTAATTTTCCAAAAAAGGACGTAATTCTGATAAATTTTTCAAACCAGCATTTAAGGCAATAATCAATTTAATTCGTGCCTTTTGAGAATTCACTTCGTCAGCAAACATCACGCCAGCTTCGTAAAGTTGTGAACCGCCACCCTGATAAGAATAGACTGGTTCGGCAATCCCATTGAAACAACGAGAAACAAGAACAACAGGAACCTTAGCGTCCAAGAGTCTTTGCAGTGATTGGCTAGCAATAGGTGGGAGATTTCCAGCACCTAATGCTTCAATGACAATTCCGTCTAACTTCTCTAAATCTAATAAATCTAAAATTTCACCAGTCATTCCGGCAAAAGCCTTGACGATCGGTACATTTCCATGAACTGTTGCCACATCCAAATGTTGATTTTCACTATCTTTGTGGAAATAGATAATTTTATTTTTGGTCAGTAAACCGACAGGACCATGCGTCGGAGTTTGGAAAGTTGACACGTTAGTCGTGTGCGTTTTAGTGACATAACGAGCGGAATGAATTTCGTCATTCATTACCACAAGTACCCCACGGTCACTTGAATTACTGTCAGCAGCAACACGAATGGCTGTCAGTAAATTATAAATTCCGTCAGTCCCCAATTCATTACTTGAGCGCATAGCACCTGTTAGGACAATCGGTTTGCCACGAGAAAGAGTCGTATCAAGGAAAAAGGCTGTTTCTTCAAGGGTGTCAGTTCCATGAGTAATCACCACACCATCAAAATTCTCAGAAATAAATGCCTTTTTAATTCTATTTTTTAAAACCAACATATCTGTTAAAGTAACATGAGGGCTTGGAAGATTAAAAATATCTTCTGTTACCAAGTCGATTTCATCAAATTGCATATTCACAGCATTCATTGGATTTGTTGCATTTGGGGAAACATGACCATTTTCATCTTCCGCCATCGAAATTGTTCCACCAGTGTGGAGAATTAAGATTTTTTTCATCATTATTCCCTTATCTATCTATAATAAACAAAATTTAAATATAAAAATTTATAGACTTCATATAAAAGCCAGCACTAGCATTATATCAAAATTTACTCCAGAAAAAAATAACTAATAAATGAAATAGATTTAAAATTACTGTATAATTTAGATAATAAATGAAAGCTGTATCAAAGCTAGAAAAGATTTGAGAGATGGATATAAAAGCAGTATTTTTTGATTTAGATGGAACCCTATTTACTTCAACCCGTGGAGTAGCAACGAGTACCCGCAAAGCCATACAAGAGCTTCGCCAAAAAGATATTTTTGTTGGAATTGCCACAGGACGTGGGCCTGCTTTTGTGATGCCTTTGCTAGAGGATTTAGACTTAGACTTTGCAGTCACTTATAATGGTCAGTATATATTCACCCCCAAAGAAGTCATTTTCCAAAATCCTTTAGAACAAAAAACCTTAAAGAAATTAATGGATTATGCGACAGAAAATCATTCGGATATCTCTTTAGGGACGGCACATGGTGTGAACGGTTCAGGCTTGTTAAAGTTTGGAGAAACGCGGCTAGCAAGCTTTCTATCAGGAGTCTTGCCCTCTGGAACATCCGGAGTCGCTAGAAACAGTTTCAAACATGTCATTCGCCGCGTTTTACCACAAAATTCAAAACTGGCGGATAACGAAGAAGAATTTATATATCAGGCTATGATGGTAGCTACAAGAAATGAAACAGCTCGTTTGCAAGAAGCCTTTCCAGAACTTTTGGTTACCAGAAGTAATCCCTATTCTGTTGATTTAATTTCGGAATCAGGAGGAAAATTGCCAGGGATTCAGCGCTTAGGCGAACGCTTTGGTTTTAACTTAGAACAAGTGATGTGTTTTGGTGATTCTGAAAATGATTTGACAATGATTTCTGGTGTGGGTTATGGGATTGCTATGGGGAATGCTGTAGCCGAGGTAAAAAAAGTTGCGACTTATGTTACGGATACCAATAACCAAGATGGAATTGCTAAAGCTCTTGCCTACCATGGTTTAATTCATTATTCAGTTGAAAAAGATTTTGTATCAAAAGATCAAAATTTTAATAAAGTTAAAGATTTCCATCGTCTAATGGATGGCAAAACACAAGAAGTTCCAAGAGCTTTTCCGCCAACAGAAGCAGGATTCCGTGCTGATTTTAAAGTTGAAGAGATTGTTGAGTTTCTCTATGCTTCCGCTGATGGAAATCAAGAAAAATTCACAGAATTAGTCGAAAATTTACACCAAGCAGTGGACAAAGCGGCAGATAAGGTCAAGTCGAAAGAACACAAAGAAGACAGCTTAACTGGACAAGTAGATGCGATGATTGATTTACTTTATTTCACTTATGGCTCGCTCGTCCTTTCTGGAATTGACCCTTATGAAATTTTTAATGCTGTCCATCAAGCAAATATGGGTAAAATTTTCCCAGATGGCCGTCCACATTTTGACCCAGTGACCCATAAGGTCTTGAAGCCGGAAGATTGGGAAGAAAAATTTGCTCCAGAAGGAAAAATAAAAAAAGAGCTTGAACGGCAAAAAAGAGTCGCTGCGAAAAAACATAAAACTAAATAAATAGGTAATTTACACTAACAATAGGCATTATAAAATGTTATAATATTAATAAAGTGTAACAAAACGCTTTCAAGGAGAATAAGACTATGATTTTTATTATTATTACTTTGGTTATAATTGTACTCATTATCCTATTGACGGTCTTATTACTTCCAGGAATGGCCTTCTTCAATAAAGTATCCGATCAGAAATATAATGCTGATGAAAAAGATTTACTGACAGGAATTTTGACAACGGCAATCAGTTCAAAAGAAGCAACAGGTGAAGTCATGACAACCTTTGTCAATGAATCCCGTAAGACGATGCCAGCAAAAATTTATTTATCGTCAAAAGATAAGATTGATCAGATAGAACAAGGTGCAGAAGTTTTAATTATTGAAAGTAAGTCTGGAATTGCTTATGTTATTCCTTATAAACAAACGATTTTTTAGCAATCAATAACTTTAAAAATTGCTGGAATAAATAAAAATTTATTATCTAAAGGAGAAATTATGCCACTACTTTACATTTTGGCAATTGCAGTGATTGTTATTATCCTGATATTGTTAGGAATTATCGCTGCCAATTACAAAAAATCTGGACCTCAAGCAGCTCTTATCGTTTATGGTTCTGGCCTAGGTTCAAAAGGAGTCAATAAAGACTCACAAGGCAATCGCTTGAAAGTCGTTCGGGGTTCTGGAACATTTGTTTTACCCATTTTCCAAAATGCCCGATACCTCAGTCTGCAATCTGCTGCGATTGACATTAAAACCGAAAAAGTGCTATCAAAAGATAAAATTCCAGTAACGGTTGAAGCCACAGCAATGATTAAAGTAGGTTCGACTTTGCAGGATATTGCGACGGCTGCCGAGCAATTTTTAGGTAAAAGAGATGAACAACGTGACGCTATGGCCGACCAAGTACTTCGCGGACATCTTCGGGCAATTGTCGGAACAATGACAGTTTCTGAATTAATTGAAGACCGTAATAAGTTTTCAGGAGAGGTTCAGGGCCAAGCTGGTACTGACTTATCAAAAATGGGACTTTCAATTGTTTCGTTCGTTATCAATGACATTCGTGATGACCAAAACTACATCAAAGCATTGGGTGCTAAAGAAGTAGCCCGTGTTCAACAAGAAGCAGCGATTGCCGTAGCTAATGCGGATAAGGAAACGCGGATTCAAAAAGCAGCAGCTGACCAAGATGCTCAAAAAGCCGAAGCTCTTGCTGCTACACAAGTTGCCAATGCGCAAAAGGAAAAAGCAATCAGTCTTGCCCACTATGAGCAAGAACAATCGATTGCTGCAGCCGAAGCCAAAGCACAAGCTGACCAAGCTCAAGCCTCTGCTGACCAAGCTTATGCCATTCAAGAAGCGATTTCTAAAAAAGAAACAACCGAAGCAGAAATGCAGGTTGAATTAATTAAGAAACAAAGAGAAACGGACTTAGAAACACAAGAAGTACTCCGTAAAGCTCAAGAAAATGAAGCTAATGTCGTTAAAGCAGCGGAAGCAGCTAAGGCTGCTCAAATTGCTAAAGCTGAAGCTGACGCTCGTGAGCGTGAAGTCAGAGCTCAAGCCGAAGCGGCAGCCATTGAAGCGACTGCTAAAGCAACCGCGAAACAACGTGAAGTGACTGCCTTAGCTGAAGCCACAGCCATTGAAGCTACCGGGAAAGCTGAGGCTGAGGCTATTCGTCTTAAAGGTCTTGCCGAAGCGGAAGCGATTGATAAAAAAGCGGAAGCAATGCTAAAAATGAATGATGCAGCCAAATTGAACATGGCACTCGAAATTCTCCCAGATGTTGTTGCTAGCGTCTCAAGCAATCTTCAAGCTGTTGATTCAATCAATATCTATGGTGGCGAAGGTTCTTCAAAAATTCTCGGAATGTCACAAGAAAGTTTAAAACAAGGACTTGATGTCTTAGGAACGATGGGAATTGATGTGCCTGATTTACTAAATAATTTTTCTAATCGTGTAACTTCCAATGAGAAATTGGAAACTGTGGAAAAAATAAACGAATAAAAAAATAGCTCTTAGAGCTATTTTTTTTATTTAAATAATTAATCAAAAAAGGCTGAATAAATGGCTTTCAATGCCTCTTGCTCATATTTTTCTTTGACAATAAACATCACAGAAACTTCACTTGAACCTTGGGAAAGCATTGCAATAGAGATACCTTGCTTAGAAAGTGCAGCAGTAGCCCTGGCTGTGACACCGACATGTTCTTTCATGTCTTCACCTACAATGGTAATAATTGAGAAATCACGGTCAATATAAACTTCATCAGGATGAAGGGACTCGGTGAGATTTGAAATTAAGGCTTTGGAAATAGGTTGAGTCAAATAACGACTTCTAATAATGATAGACATGTCATCAATTCCTGTGGGCATATGTTCAAAACGAACACCTAAATTTTCCAAAACGGAAAGCACCTTTCGTCCAAATCCTACTTCGCGGTTCATCAGATATTTACTGACATAAAGAGAAGAGAAGGCGCTAGATGAAGCAATTCCGACTACGGGAGAACCTTTTGTTTCCCTTTGCACGACAATTTTTGTACCTGGATGCTCAGGATTATTCGTATTTTTAATAACCAGAGGGACACGGGCACGATAAGCAGGGACAAGGGCCTCATCATGCAAGACAGAAAAACCAGAATAAGCCAACTCCCGCATTTCACGATAAGTTAATTCAGCGATATAAGCTGGATTTTTTACGATTCCGGGATGCGCGGCAAAAATTCCATTGACATCTGTGAAATTTTCATAAAGTTCAGCTCTCACACCAGCTGCAATAATTGAGCCAGTAATGTCAGAACCCCCACGAGAAAAAGTACAGACTTCGCCTTCCTTGGTAACGCCAAAAAATCCGGGAATAATTAGGGTTTCTTCAAGGTCATTAAGATACTTGATATGTTCATAAGCCCCTCCAAGTAAGCGAGCATTTCCTGGGTCAGAAGATACAGTGATTCCAGCATCTGATGGATGAACATATCGACTTGGTAAGCCAGAATGAGTAAAGAAGTCAGCAATTAATTTAGCGTTATTATTTTCTCCAGCAGCTAAAAAAGTGTCATAAGTAAAGACGTTCTCCAAATCTAAATGAGCTAAGTTGTGGATATTGTCCGCAATTTCATCAATGACAGAACTTTTTAGCTCAAGTTCATCATAGATTTCACGAAATCTTGCAATAATCCAATTTTGATAATATTGAATTCCTTTATCATCGGCTGTTTTGTAAGCTTTATAATAAGAAATTAAAGCATCAGTAACTTTAGTATCAGCCCCCGAACGTTTTCCTGGTGCAGAAACAACAATAAATTTTCTTAATTTATCCGCTTGGACAATATCAAAAACTCTTTTGATCTGAGTAGCTGATGCGAGTGATGAACCCCCAAATTTTGCAACTTTCACTTAAAATTACCTTCCCTTCAAGATTAAATTAAATTATAAATTGATTTATTATAGCTAATTTTCAGATAATTTTCAATAAATAACTCATTTTATTTTGGAGAGTATTCAATAAATAAGCGATGTTGCACGATTAAATAAAAAACTTACATTTAGAAAAATTCCAAAGTAAGTTTCCCTTAGAAGATAGCATGAAAATGCTGACTATGAATTCATAAAAATTATCACCAATTCTTTTTAATAAAAGGAGCATCAGCACGTCCTTGTTCACGGGCAGCTTCAGCAACAGTAGGACGCATTTTTGCTTCTACGGTATTATAATGAAAAGCTTTTAAAATATTCATAACTTTTTCTGATGGGAGAACTAAAGTGGTTTGCGTTCCTTTTTCTTCCAGTTGAGTGAGTAACTCATCCAGTTTGTAAGGAACCGCCACAGGTAAACCAGTAGAAAGCACTATCATTTTATCAGCATCGTTGACAAGGTCAGGATTTTCCATTGAGAAAGAACCGCCATCAAAAAAGTGTTTTCCATTGATTTCGACTGAAGGCCAGACACCTTGTAAAGCAGCACTTGCTTGTAAGGCTGTATAGATATCCACATTTGAAGTTTCATCAAAAACTTTTCGATTGATGTCTTCAATGCTGGTTGCTACAATTCGCAATTTATTATTCCAAGAAGCTTGACCTGAACCATAACGTTCTTTTAGCATGTCTAAACGTTCTTGATTAGTGATAAAAGCTTTTGTTTGTTTAGAAATTTCGGCCTCAGCAGTGATCCATTCTTCGGCTGAATGAGCAGTTTGTGCAATATTTTCAAAGGTTTTGAAAAGCTCTCCCATTTTTTCATCAGAAATTGGAGTGATTTCAGTAATCTCTTTTTCAATTTGCTCTTTCCAGATTAAGTCCCAATCTTTATCAGAAGTAACGATAACGCTGGCTTGTGAGCCAGCAGAAGTCCCAACAAAAATATCAGCTTCTCTGATTGGTAGTCCTCCCTCTTCCAAACCTCTCAAATAACCTAGTTCCCAAGCGATACCAAAATGTCCTCCACCACCTAATACAATGGCTTTTTTATTTTTTTTCATCATTTTTTCTTTTTTCCTTTTCATAAATTTGATTTGCTTTTTGTGTCATTTGATTCAAAACTTTAAAAGCAATTTCTTTCTCTTTAGGATCAATTCCTTCTGAGAGTAAGTTTTCTCTTTCTTTTGTCATTTCTTCAATCTGACTTTGAATGGCTCTGGCTTTTTTGGTCAGTGAAACACGGTAAGCTCGTTTATCATGTTCGTCCCGAACTCTCACTACATATTCTTTTTCAATCAAGCTTCTAATTGCCCGATGTACGCTTGATTTATCAATGCTCAAATCATCAGTGATTTGTTCTTGACTTTGATTGTCCTTGATATATAAAGAAATCAAACAAAGTAATTGAATGTAATTGATTCCAAAAGGGAGAAGACGTTTTGTAAAATAAATATAACCTCTGCGATAAATCTCAGAAGAAAGCTTTCCGATAAACTGTACTCCTTGATATTCATATTGATTATCTTTCATTTATAACCTCCATCTCAATATAATATAGCTAAAATTAGTTGTCTTGTCAACTGTTTTATTCAACTCTTAAAATGTCTTTTGACGGAGTCTATTGAACCATGCTTATGGACTGTGTTATAATGGTTTTATGAAATTTAAAGCAGTGATTTTTGATATGGATGGTGTCCTTGTGGACACTGAACGCTATTATTTACAACGCCGAGAAGAATTTTTTGGCGGACACGGGATTTCAATCAATCATTTAAGCCCGAGTGATTTTATTGGGGGAAATATGAAAGATATTTGGCCTCGGATTTTGCGTGACGACTTTGATGAACAAGCGGCTGGTAAGTTGCAAGCCGATTATGAGGATTTTAAAATCAATCACCCGATGCCCTATGCAGAACTTTTATTTCCTGATGTCCAAGAAATTCTAACTTTTTTGCGTCAAAAAGAAGTGAAAATTGCCCTTGCTTCAAGCTCGTCAATGCTTGATATTAATCAAATGTTGGATACTCATCAGCTTCGTTCTTATTTTGATGTCATCCTTTCAGGAAATGACTTTAAAGAAACTAAGCCAAATCCAGAAATTTATCTGACCGCAATGTCAGAATTAGGAGTAGAAGCTACAGAAAGCTTGATTATTGAAGACTCTGAAAAAGGAATTCAGGCAGGTAAATCAGCTGATGCAACTGTTTGGGCCATTGAAGATAAACGTTTTGGAATGAACCAAGATAAAGCTGACATGAAAGTTGAATCACTGACAGCCATTCAAAAATTACTGACAGCTTCGTCAGTAAAAATGATGAATGTTTAATAAAAAATTATAAGAGAAAAATCACTGACAATCGGTGATTCTTTAAGTTTTTTCTGTCCTATGTTAAAATAGAGGAATATAGGAGTAATATTATGAATTTTGTCCGTCGGTTTTCACCGCTTGCTATTATTGTCATAATGGTTATTGTTCAAATCATTGAAACCATAGTTGTCCATGCTTCAGCAACTCGTTGGTCAATCTTGGTTTATTTGTTGATTTTGAATATTGTGATTACGCTCATCTTACTATCTCAAACCCGAAATTATCAGTTGCGCCGTCAAGATTTTATTCGTAAAATCAATGATGAAGCAGAAAATTCACTTAATGCTACTTTGGATAATATGCCAATTGGAGTCATTCGTTTCAATAATGAAACCTTCGAGCCTGAATGGTTTAATCCCTTTATTGATATGATTTTTAAAGGGAATGACAAAGTAATTAATCGTGATGATATTAAAAAAATATTAAAAAATGCAAGTGATGACCAATATATCACTATTGGTAAGCAAAAATATGTTGCAGAACTTGATTCTGATAAAAACCTTATTTATTTAATTGATGCCACAAAAGAAGTTGCTTTTAAATCAGAATTTAATGACAGTCGTGCAGTTATTGGTGCGATTTCAGTTGATAATTATGATGATGCAACTGATTTGATTACTGATAGTGGTCGAACAGCGATTAATAGTTTTATCGCATCATTTTTAGAAGAATTTGCTGACAAGTATGGAATTTATCTCCGTCGAATAAACAGCAGTCGCCATTATTTTTTCTGTGATTATCGTATTCTTGAAAAAATGATTAATGATAAATTCGCTGTTCTCAAAGAATTTAGAGAACTTTCAGCTCAAAAAGAAATTCCGTTGACACTTTCTATCGGTGTGGCTTATGGTTGGAATGATTTTCCTACCATCGGAAAAGTTGCCCTCAATAACCTTGAGTTGGCTCAAGTACGCGGTGGTGACCAGGTTGTTTTGCGTGAAAATACACCGCAGGCTCGTCCAGTTTATTTTGGGGGAAATTCAGAAAGTAGAACTCAAAAAAGTAGAACAAGAGCACGGGCTATCTCAACTGCCCTTCGGACAATCATTGCTGAGTCAGAAGACGTTTTTATCGTGGGTCATCGATTTACAGATATGGACGCTTTAGGGGCAGCAGTGGCAATGAAGGCTTTTGCTAATATGTCAGGGAAAGAAGCCTTTGTGGTTTATGACCCTGAGCAATTATTGCCAGATGTTGAACGTGCAATTAATAAAATGAATGAATCTTCTGATGGATTTACACATATCGTTCGATTAGAAACCGCTCAAAAGCTCAAGAAAAAAGATTCGTTACTTATTATGGTTGACCACTCTAAAACCAGTCAAACCTTAAATCTAGATTTTTATAAATCTTTTGAAAAATTAGTGGTGATTGACCACCATAGACGTGATGATGATTTTCCAGAACATGCCCTACTTTCATATATTGAATCATCAGCAAGTTCTGCCAGTGAATTGACAGTTGAAATTCTGCAATTTCATGATAATAATCAAAGAAAAATGTCAACAATTGAAGCAAGTATTGTTCTTGCTGGGATTGAACTGGACACAAAAAACTTTACAAAAGCAACAACTGAAAGAACCTTTGAAGCAGCGGCTTATTTACGTTCAAGAGGTTCAGACAATGATCTGATTAAGATGATTATGGCAACTGATTTTGAAAAATACAAAAAGACAAATGAAATCGTGCTTAATTCACAAATAATTTTACCTGGCATTGCTCTAGGCATTGGACTTAAAGAGGAAAAATATGATAATATAGCAACAGCTAAAGCCGCTGACACATTGCTAGACATGGCGGGAATCACCGCAGCATTTACAATTACTCAACATACAAATGGATATATTTCAATCTCAGCCCGTTCTCGTAATGGATTTAATGTCCAAACAATAATGGAACAAATGGGTGGTGGTGGACATTTTAACAATGCCGCGACACAGATTTATGAAAAGAATATTCAGGAAGTACAAGATGATTTAATTGAAATATTAAAAGAAAGAGAAAATGAAAAATGAAAGTTGTATTCTTAGAAGACGTTAAAGGACAAGGAAAAAAAGGTCAAATTAAAGAAGTACCGACTGGCTACGCTCAAAATTTCTTGATTAAGAAAAATTTGGCAAAAGTAGCAACAGCAGCAGCTCTTTCTGAAGTCAAAGGACAAGCGAAAGCTAAAGAAAAAGAAGAAGCTGAACTTTTAGCGGAAGCTAAAGCTCTTAAAGAAGTGCTTGAAAAAGATGAAACTGTTGTTGAAATCAAGATGAAAGTTGGACAAACCGGTCATACTTTTGGTGCGGTTGATAAAGCAGATATTGCTAAAGCATTGAAAAGTCAATTTGGTCTAAAATTGGACAAACGCAAAATTCAATTGATTAACAAAATTCAAGCATTGGGAACAAAAGACGTACCAGTAAAACTTCACCGTGATGTGACAGCCGTGGTTAAAGTCAAAATAAGCGAGGCCTAAAATAGATGCCCGAAATTGATTTAATAAAAGCCCCGCCTCAAGACCTAGCTGCTGAGCAGGCCGTTCTTGGGGCTGTTTTTTTAGATAGTGAACGATTAGTCGAAATTAAAGAATTTCTAAGTTCGGATGATTTTTATAAGAATGCTCATAAAATTATTTTTCGAACAATGGAAAAATTGTCTGATGCTCGTGAAGCAATTGACGTTCTAACCATTCGTTCACATCTTGAAAATCAAGGAGAATTAGAAGCGATTGGTGGAATAGCCTATATTGCTGAACTAGCAACGGCGACACCGACAGCAGCAAATGCGGCCTACTATGCTAAAATTGTTGCCGAAAAATCACTTCTCCGCCAATTAATTAATCGTTTGACCGAATCAGTCGAAAAAGCCTATGAGCAAGATTCGCCAGCGGATGATATTTTAGCTCAAGCAGAAAAAAGTTTGATTGATGTCCAACAAGGACGCAATACAAATGGTTTCAAAAAAATATCTGATGTCTTAGCCATTCACATGGATGACCTTGAGCAAAAAGCACAGCAGAAATCAAATATTACAGGGATTGCTACTGGATATCCTGCTTTAGATAATATGACTACGGGGCTCCATGAAGAAGAATTAATCATTCTAGCAGCCCGTCCTGCTGTTGGTAAAACAGCCTTTGCCTTAAATATTGCGCAAAATATTGGGACAAAACAAGACCGGACCGTTGCTATTTTCTCACTGGAAATGGGTGCAGAAAGTCTTGTGAGTCGGATGATTGCTGCCGAAGGTTCAATTGATTCACACAGCTTACGTACTGGGCAACTCAATGATCAAGAGTGGAATGACTACTTTATGGCAACCGGAACATTGTCTCGGGCCAGTATTTATATTGATGATACACCAGGGATAAAGATTTCAGAAATTCGAGCGCGTTCGAGAAAATTAGCTCAAGAAACAGGAAATCTTGGTTTGATTGTTATTGACTACTTACAATTGATTTCTGGAACAGGACGAGAAAATCGGCAACAAGAAGTCTCTGAAATTTCTCGTCAGTTGAAAATTTTAGCTAAAGAACTAAAAGTCCCCGTAATCGCTCTATCACAGCTCTCACGTGGTGTTGAGCAGCGTCAGGATAAACGACCTGTTTTGTCCGATATTCGTGAATCTGGATCAATCGAGCAAGATGCTGATATTGTAGCCTTCCTTTATCGCGATGATTATTATGAACGTGGCAATGGGGAAGATGAAGACGGTGAAGAAATTTTAGAAGATAATAAAGTTGAAGTAATTATTGAAAAAAACCGTTCAGGAAGCCGTGGAACAGTTGAATTACTCTTTATTAAAGAGCATAATAAATTTGCAAGTATTGATAACCGATATGGCGACTAGATTTTTTTTAGTGTTTCGTGTTATAATATGATTAATTGTCTAATTCTGTTTATAAATATAAGCGAAGTATAAAAAATACAAGCTTTATGTTCTCTTATATTATGAAAACTTAGCAGATATACAGTTCCTTAGATTAGAAAAAGAAGTAAATAATCAAGGATAAAATTAGATTAATAAGGTAAAGTTCGGAGTAATCCGATTTTTACATCTTATTTGGAGGAAAAAATGGATAACCAAAATCAAGAAATAGGAAAAATCGTTGATATTCGTGAAAAAGTTCAAGCACATTTGGGTGAAACGATTGAAATTACTTCACAATTTGGTCGTAAACGTGAAAATCGTCATAAAGTGAACTTGATTGAAGCCTACGCAACACATTTCATTATTGAAAATATCCCAGCTCGTGGTCCTAAAACAACAGAGTCATATCAATATGCTGATATTTTGACTCAAACTATTCTAATTCACTATCCAAACGCTTAATTTTTGGATATAAAGTAGATGTATCAAAAAATGATTAATAGAATTTTAAAGGAAAGGAGGAGATAAGGATGATGAAAGCTGATTGGGATATGACGCCTGTAAAAGGCGGCTCAGGCAATGCATTTTTTGGGAAAAGTGATGAAGAACGCGTTTTTATTAAAAAAAATGGTAGTCCTTTTTTGCCAAGCATTTATCTGGAAGGAATCACACCGAAAGTCTTATGGACAAAACGGACGGCTGAAGGAGACACCTTATCTGCTCAACCTTGGATTGATGGTCATACGCTAAGTCCTGAGGATATGGAAGACCGTCAGATTAATCATATTTTAGCACATTTGCATGACTCAAAAAAACTAGTTGAATCTTATAAAAAATTGGGAAGTCAAATTGTTTTGCCTGAACAATTATTAGAGGATTGTGTCAGAAATACTGAAGCCTTACAAACAAACCATTTTCTCTCAGGAATTATTGAAGAAATGCGCAAGGAAATTCCTGAAATCAAAAATGAAGAGGTCGTGGTTGTTCATGGAGATGTCAATCACAAAAACTGGCTAGTGGATGATAATTCAGGAAAAATTTATCTTGTAGATTGGGATACGGTCTTTTTATCAGATTCCATGGTTGATATGGCACATGTTTTATCACACTATATCAAACCAACTAACTGGTCGTTATGGCTGATGACTTCTGGTGTGAGACCACGTTCTGACATTATGGAAAAAGTGGCTTGGTATGGGAAACTTTCTTTTCTTCGGCAAATTTCTGAATATCTTTCTAGAGGAAAAATGAAAGAAGTAAACCAAGAAATCTTGGGACTTCGTAAATTTTGTGAATTATTTTAGTAAAAATAGGCTAGGGTTTGGACCTTCCTATTTTTTGGCTTATAATTGAATAATCAAAATCAACAAACAAAAGGAGAGTCAGATTCACTGATTTTCCAATAAAAATAAAACAAATTGAGGTAAAAATGCGCGTCAGAAATCGTAAAGGAGCAGGCGAAATGCTTGCTGAAAACGCACATATCGTAGTTGAAAATCCAGCAGACTTTAAAGGACGTTGGTCAGAACGTTTTGGCAATGACCATCCAATTCACATTGAAGTTGGTTGTGGGAAAGGTGCTTTTATTACAGGAATGGCTGCTTTGCATCCTGAAATTAATTACATTGCAATTGATATGCAGTTATCAGTTTTATCTTATGCATTAGATAAGGCGATTGAAGCCGATTTACCAAATGTCCAAATGATGCTCGTTGATGGGGCAGCTTTGAGCGAATATTTTGCTGACGGTGAAATTGATCAAGTTTATTTGAACTTTTCTGACCCTTGGCCAAAAGGACGACATGAAAAACGTCGTTTGACTTATAAATCTTTTCTTGCAACTTACGAAAAGATTTTACGTCCAGAAGGTGAAATACATTTCAAAACGGACAACCGAGGCTTGTTTGAATACTCATTAGTTTCTTTAGCAAACTATGGCATGGAGCTAAAAAAAGTTTGGTTAGATTTACACCAAGATGAAGAATTTGCTCCTCAAAATGTGATGACTGAATATGAACAAAAGTTTTCACAAAAAGGGCAAGTGATTTATCGTCTAGAAGCAAAATTTTTACCAAAAAAATAAATTAAAATATTTGCGGCAATAGAACATGACCAGAAAGTGTTTTATTGGAAGATAAAGGGATTGTCAGCGCAGCTGACGATTCCATCATTAACAATAATTAAAAAAGTTACTGACAGAATTTTTAATAATAGAAAATTTCTGTCAGTAAGACTAATAACAGTTTATTATCTAAACTAAGGAGAATAATATGAGATGTCCAAAGTGTTCTTCTGAAGAATCAAAAGTTGTTGATTCAAGACAAGCCGAAGATGCGATTCGTCGCCGCCGGGTCTGCGAATCATGTGGTTTTCGCTTCACAACCTTTGAACGTATTGAAGAAATGCCCCTTTTAGTCATTAAAAAAGATGACAAACGCGAACCTTTTAACCGTGAAAAAATTGTTCGTGGTTTAGTTCGTTCAGCCTATAAACGTCCTGTTTCAAGTGAAGATATTGAAACAACAGTTGCCAATGTTGAACGAAAAATTCGGCAGCTTGACAGTAATGAAGTTGAATCAGATGTGATTGGCGAATTTGTCATGCAAGAATTAGCTGAATTAGATGATATTACTTATATCCGATTTGCGAGTGTTTATCGCTCATTTAAAGATGTCAGTGAATTAGAAGAGCTTCTAAAAAATATTACTAAAAAATAAAGACTGATTTCTTAATGAGCATTAAATCGGTGGATAAAGAACTGTCATTAAAAACAGTCAGTAAAACTAGAGTGAGGGAAAAATGAGAGCAGGAGATTCATTTACAATGCTTAATCGAGGAAAGACCAGCTTTGACGCTGAGACTTTTCGCCTACTCTATTTACCAATTATTGGGACGGATGCTTTTGCCCTCTACCAAATGATGTTGAGTTTCTCAACGGGTCGAATTTCTCATTTTTTGGAGTATCTAAATCTCGGACTTAATCCGTTCATTGAGGCACTTGACAGACTTTCAGCTCTATCATTAGTTCGAGTTTATGATGACCATAGTAGCCTTTATTTTGAAGTGAAAAGTCCTCTCAATTTTGAAAATTTCCTTGCTGATGACTTTTATAGACAACTTTTAATATCAAGAATTGGTGAAAATCGTGTCACAGCTTTATCTAAAACAATGGAACCCAAAGGGAAAGAAATTTCTAAGAAGTTCCATGAAGTTTATAAAGTTAATTTTGATAGGGAAGCCACACCAAACCAATCACTAAAAGAGAACCAATTTGATATGGGGGCATTTAAAAGTCTGATGGAACGCCAAGGTTATCGTTTATCAAATGAGAACCAAGATTCATTAACACTTTATTCTCTTGCAGAAAAATTTGAACTCAATTGGTACGAATTATTCAAACAGGCTGAACGCACAGCTAATGCCGATAAGAGTTTGAATATGAATCATTTAATTCGTAGTCTTTCAGCAACAAGTCAACCACAACCCGCACTTTCAGAATTTCCAAAAGTTTTTGCAGATTTGATTGTCGTCAGTAAAGCCCATGAGCCTGATGAATTTATTCGTCAGATAAAAACCCAAGCTGGAGGTTTTGTCAGCTCTGATGAGCATAAAATTTTAGCTAATTTGACTCGCCAAAAATTACCAGCAGAAGTTCAAAATATTTTGATTCATTATGTTTTGGTTCAACAAAAAAATGCTTCACTCAGCCCAAACTTTGTCAATGCTTTGGCGAATGATTGGATGAGAAATAAAGTATTCACAGCGGAGGCGGCTGTAAAGCGCATTTTGGAGCGAGAAGAACAAGCAACTGCTAAGGCTAAGGCTGAAGTTACCAAGCACTCAACGAAAATCAAAAAAGAAGCACCAAAATGGTCAAATCCTGACTATGAAAATAAAACAAGCCAAGAGGAACTTGCTAAACTTGAAAAAATAAGGCTTGACTCTCTCAAAAAATTGGAAGGGGAGCAAAATTAATGGAATCTATCGGAGATATTTTAGGAAAGCGACAAGATATTCGAGAAAATTTTGAAAAATTAGTCACAGAAGTTCTAAAAAATACAGATGTTCAAGCTTTTATTGCTGAGCATCAAATGACTTCTGATGAAATCCAACGCTCTTACTCGAAATTTTATGAATATGTACGTGAACATGATAAGTTTAAAAAAGGGGAAAAACGTGCTGCTGATGGATATGAACCAGTTTTAATTATGAATCATGGTTATGCGGACGTTTCTTATCAAGCAACGAATGAGTTAGCTGAACAACAAGCTGCTCAGAGCTTGATGCGTCGTGTAAGTATTATTGGTCTTCCAAAAGATTTAAAGCAAGTTAGTTTAGCTGATATTGCCCTTGATGATGTTCAAAGAATCAAACCTTATCAAGCTTTAGTTGATTTCATTACCAATTTTCCTAAGAAAAAGGGACTTTACCTCTATGGCGATTTCGGTGTTGGAAAATCCTTCATGCTTGCAGCTATGGCAAATGAATTAGCTAAAAAAGGTATTTCGACGACTCTACTTCATTATCCAACTTTTATTTCGGATTTAGACTTTGACAATGCTAAAGTCTGGGTCAATGAAATAAAAGCTAGTCAAGTTCTAGTTTTAGATGATATTGGAGCAGAACAAAATAATGCTTGGGTGCGTGATAGTATTTTACAAGTCATCTTACAACACCGAATGCAAGAAAATCTTCCAACTTTCTTCACTTCAAATTTAAAAATGGAAGAACTTGAACAACATTTGGCTGAAACTAAACGTGCTGATGAGGTTTGGCCAGCTAAACGTGTCATGGAACGCGTCAAGTATTTAGCAGAAGAAATGCGACTGGAGGGAACAAACAGACGACATGACTGAGACAAATGAAACGATTGATTTAATGATGAATCACACTTCGGTCAGAAATTTTACAGAAGAAGCAATTGAGTCTAAAGATTTAGAAAAAATCTTGAAAGCGGCTCAAATGGCTTCAACATGGAAAAATTTTCAATCATATTCTGTGATTGTTGTAGAGTCACAAGATCAAAAAGATGCGATTTATGAATTTCAACCACAAAAATCAATTAAAAATTGTGCGGCTTATTTAGTTTTCGTTGGAGATTTAAATCGTGCCCAAAAAGCAGTCGAATTACATCAGGGGAATTTTCAACCTCAAGGAATTGAAAGTTTATTGATTACTTCAGTTGATGCGGCAACTGCTGGGCAAAATGCACTGTTGGCTGCGGAGTCTTTAGGATACAACGGGGTCATGGTTGGTTTAATTCGGGACCAATCCTCAGAAATTTCTAAAGTTTTAGGCTTGCCTGATTATACTTATCCTATTTTTGGGATTGCTCTTGGAAAAGCCGCACGTTTGAACAAAGTAAAACCGCGTCTTCCCTTGGAAGCGACCGTTTTTAAGGAAAAGTATGTTGAGCAAACGAGTGAAACCATTGAAAAATATGATCAGGTTCAAGAAGACTATGCTGGAAATAGACGCTTAAATAAATGGTCTGAACGGATTGTTGACCAATGGGGACAACCAGAAATTTCAGCCTCAACAGAAAATTTAAAGGCGAAAAAATTACTGTGAAATTAAAAAAAATCTTAGAACCAAAACTTCCTACAACTTTTCAAGCAGCGAGCAGCCAAGATTTTACTGATGGAGAAGTCTATCAAGCAGAATTTACTGATCAGACTTTGACGATTAGCCAACGGACCATTTTTTCTGGTTGTTCTTTCAAAAACACAACCTTTGAATTTACTGACAACACGATCAGTGAATTTACAGATTGCGTTTTCGAGAAATGTGATTTATCCAATCTGAACTTCAATAAAATTGGCATTTATCGTTCAGTATTTAAATCCTGTAAATTATTAGGCACTGATTTTACGGAAAGTCATTTGCAAGATGTTCAATTTACAGAGAATTTATTGACTTATGCCAATTTTTCAGGAAGTACATTAAAAGCCGTTCGCTTTTTAGAAAATGAAGCTAAGGAAACTTTCTTCACTGCCTGTAATTTTAAAAATGTTGAACTTCTAAAAAATCAACTAGAAGCGGCTAATTTTTGGGAAACAGTACTTTCAGGAATTGATTTTTCTACGAATCAATTTGAACGCATGGAAGTTACGCCTCAACTGGCTAAAAACATGAAGATAAGTCTTAGTCAAGCCCCATTTTTTACAAGCCTGTTTGGGATTGAAATTATCTAAAATTAATCACAGAACTGAACTATAAAATTATATGGTCTTTAGATTACAACATCTTTAGCTTAACTATCATAATTTTTCAAACAATAAGTAAACAAAGAAAGAAATAAAAATATGAGCTTACCTACAGTCGCCATCGTTGGGCGTCCAAATGTTGGAAAATCAACGATATTCAACCGTATTGCAGGAGAACGCATCTCAATTGTCGAAGACATTCCAGGTGTAACTCGTGACCGTATCTATGCCACAGGAGAATGGTTAACCCGTAAATTCAACATCATCGATACCGGTGGGATTGAACTTTCAGATGAACCTTTCATGACTGAAATTCGGGCACAGGCCGAAATCGCCATGACCGAAGCAGATGTTATTATCGCTGTCGTTGATGGAGAAACAGGAATTACTGATGCCGATGAAGCAGTTGCTAATATTCTTTATCGTACAGATAAACCTGTCATTCTTATCGTCAATAAAGTCGACAACCCAGAACGTCGAATGGAAATTTTTGACTTCTATTCACTTGGGCTCGGCGATCCATATCCTGTATCGGCTGTTCACGGGATTGGGACAGGGGATGTACTTGATGCTATTGTTCAAAATCTTCCTAATGAAATTGAAGAAGAGAATGAAGATGTCATCAAGTTTAGCTTGATTGGTCGTCCAAACGTTGGTAAATCATCCCTTATCAATGCCATTCTTGGTGAAGACCGAGTGATTGCAAGCCCAATCGCGGGAACAACTCGTGATGCCATTGATACACACTTCGTTGATTCTGAAGATCAAGAATTTGTCATGATTGATACCGCTGGAATGCGTAAATCAGGAAAAATTTACGAAAACACTGAAAAATATTCAGTCATGCGTGCCATGCGTGCCATTGACCGTTCAGATATCGTTTTGATGGTCATTAATGCTGAAGAAGGAATTCGCGAATATGATATGCGTATCGCTGGATTTGCTCATGAAGCAGGTAAAGGGATTCTGATGGTTGTCAATAAATGGGATACCCTTGAAAAAGACAATGATACAATGAAAAAATTTGAATTAGAAATTCGTACAAAGTTCAAATTCCTTGATTATGCACCAATCGTTTACGTGTCTGCTAAAACTGGCCAACGATTGAATAAACTTCCAGACATGATTAAAGAAATTCACCATGCTCAAAACCTACGTATTTCAAGTTCTGTTTTGAATGATGTGATTATGGATGCCGTTGCGATTAATCCAACTCCGACAGATAAAGGAAAACGCCTGAAGATTTTCTATGCAACACAAGTTGCCATTAAACCACCAACTTTTGTTGTTTTTGTCAATGAAGAAGAACTGATGCACTTCTCATATCTTCGTTTCTTGGAAAATCAAATTCGTAAAGCCTTTGTTTTTGAAGGAACTCCGATTCATTTGATTGCTCGTAAACGTAAATAATTAAAAGCACTGATTATTCAGTGCTTTTTTTAAGCAAAAGAATTGCAAAAATCCTGAATTTGAAATATACTATTAAAAAATTAGTTTAAGCGAAAGAAGAACAAATGGTATATTTTAAATATGGGAAAGCCTTCCATGACCTTAGAATTCAACACGGATTTTCACTATCTGCCTTTGAAGAATTAGGGATTGCGAAATCCACCCTTTCTAATTTTGAGAATGGTAAAAGTATGCTTTCTTTTGACCGACTAGACTCTGCGCTTCAAAAAATGAATGTCTCCCCTCTTGACTACAGTATCATGATAAATAATGGTGAACAAGAAAGTTATATCTCGATTTTCGATGAGATTGAACACGCCTATTACCAAAGAGAAATTAAACGTCTTAAAGAAATTTATCAAGAAAATCAAATGGGGACTAATGAACAAAAATTAGTAGCTTATTCAGCTAAAGGACTTTATCAACACTTACTTCCTGATGAAATTGATGAAATAGAAGATTATCTCAAAGGAATCCAATTTTGGGGCTTATTTGATCTTTCAATTCTTGCTAATATTGGAGATAAAGTCAATGAAAATTTAATTGATAACATTCTAGAAGATTTTTTCTATAATAAATCTTATTATGAGAATGATTTATATTATCGAGTGCTCATTTATCGCTTCCTCTATAAAGTAATCCTTAACTGTATTGATTCTGGAAGGAAAGAAAAAGCTCAGGAAGTGCTCGATATTTCCAAACAGTTCTTTATGCCCGGTGATGTGATGAGTCGTGTCATTATTAATTATGCCGAATCTTTTTTTGCTTATTATTATGTTGATAAACAAAAAGGTAAGAGGCAACTTCAAGACACATTAAAATTTTTAAAAAAAATAGGAGCCGAAGATTTTCGCAAAACACTAAAAATGCAATATGATAAAAGAATAATTAGAGAAAAGCCCAATGAAAGATGAAGGTCGTCACGTCAAAAGTTTGGGCTGCAGAATAAAAACTAAACTTGCACTAAAAACTTCATATTTTTTAGATTAAGGTCCAAAATCCTACGCGAAATTATTACGTTATATTACAAGTGAAAAAGACATATAAAAACCGTTCTTTAAAATGAACGGTTTTTGTTTTTTGCTTAAAGTCTATGGAATACAGCTATACAAAGCTCTTTTGTTTTCAAAGCCTTAAATAATAAATCAATTTTTTAGTCAAAAAAATAATATTACAATGCTAGAAAGATTTTTATTTTGTTAAAATGCTTGCTTCTGCTTTACTTGATGAAACATTATTGCAATGATAAAATGACCTTAAGACAGGAAGGAATTTTCAGGATTTCATCATTAAACAACTTGAGACGACTAAGGAATAAAGATTTAAGAAAGTGAGGTATCGGACATGTACTATTCTAAGCACCAAAAAGGTTATAAAACCAGTCATAAAGTACAAGTGACTCACTTCCGTACTTGGAAATCGGGGAAAAAATGGGTTTATGCTTTTATGGCCTTTAGTCTTCTTGCAGGAGATATTGGTTCAATTCCCCTACTTCAGCATGGACAAGAACAAATAGTACATGCGGCGACTTCCAGCTCAGGAACTTTAGTTCCCAATAGTCCGGCTAGTACGAACAATAATAATGTACTCGCAGGAGACGTATCTACTGCAACAAACTGGACGACCTCAAAGCTAACAGGAGCGGGCTATGGTTCGGGGACATCCACCGCAGGTGGCGGATGGTCAGGTGGGACTTGGACTGCGATTGCAGCCACAACACAAACCAATGCGGTCAGTCTTTTTAATCAACCGCTTGATATGACTCAAAGCCTAACACTGTCAGGCAAGATAACGACAAGTACTAATAGTTCTGTTGCCTCAGCACTTGGGGTAATGCTCCTCCCACCAGGAACTCCCCTTAGTCTCAATGCAGGAGGAACGGGAACGGGTATCCTTCCGACAGAAGGGACGGCCAATGCAATCTTTGCAGGCCGTGATATTTATCCTCTAGCTAGTACAGAGACAATTAATGGACAAACTGTTGCCAATAATGACTGGACAGGAGGCTCTTACTGGCAGATTCGTATTTCTCAGACAGGGGCGAATGGTCTTAAACAAGCGTCTGCTTCTACAAATAATACAGCCAATCCAGTTGTTGGGACAGGCACCTATAACGGTACATCTGGTGAAAGCTATGTCTTGACATGGACGCCAACTACTGGGACTACTACAGGTTCGCTAAGTTATGCACTGACAACAGGCGGTAGCACCTACACCGTCACTTGGCCAAATCTTACCTTGCCCGCTTCAATGCAGGTAGGACTTGCCGCTTCGGCAGGCGGTTGGACATCTACGATGACCTATACGAATACGACGCTCACTGCAAGCCGAGTCACAGCTCCGGTTCCTGTCAATTATTTGAACAAAGTGACAGGTCAAGCGATTCCTAGTATGGGTCCGAGCACAATCACGGCGAATGTCGGGGATACCGTTGGACTATCGCTTGTTGCTCCGACGACAAGTAGTCCCGATAGCAATAGTTATACTTTTCTAGCACCAGCAGCGCCGGCAGGCTATAATGCCAATTCTTCTACGAATACGGTCATTTCTGCAACGAATCCTGCAAGTTCAACCAATACCGCTGCAACAAAGGTTCAAGCTGTCGCTCAAGGTTCAACAAATCCTAATATAGTGAACGTGACTTATACTCCGAGCCAACAGACCGTTACTTTTAGTTGGGCATTGGCCTCTGGCACCAATCTTGCGACACTTCCTGCATCTAAAAGCTATGGCGCAGCAGGAACTGCTGTGACGACCGATAGCTCAGTCGTCACTGACAATCCTTTCGCCTCTACGACCCTCCTTAAAAACTATGCCAGTGATTTGACATCAGCTGTCCCTGCCGGTTATAACATCACGTCTATCACTAATGGCACGAGTACCTACACAGGTACGACAACTGCAGCAACACTGGCAGCTTTCACAGCGGCTAACCCGACAGTCAGTGCTAGTCAAGCAAGCAATAACTATACGGTCACGCTTAGCGCTGTGGCTCAAACCGCAACCTTCAACTATGGTTATGTCAGCACGGCACAGCATACACCAGCGGTACCGACTAGCCTATCAGCGAGTGGAACGACAGGAGCAAACGTCACACCACCAACTGACTGGAACAAGGTTTCCACAGCGACAGCAGCGAATAAAATCCCTTATGGCTATTATATCTCTGCCATCTATGCTGGAAACTCTGCGACACCACCACCGATAGCCACAGGGACGGGAACAACAGGAACTGGTGCCAATGCTGTATTCCCTGCAACAGGTCAGACCTACGTCGCAACTGACAATCAATACTATGTTCAACTCTCGCCATATTCAGTCAGAACTTCTTGGAAAGTTTCTGTATTAGGAACTGACCCCGATTATCTTGATGGGCTTGGGAACCAGATTAATGGTGTTGTGGTAGGTCAAGTAACCCCTAATAATCAAGACAATATGTTTAGTTATATTGCTAGTAATAACGGTATAGCTATGACGACGACAGATAATATCGTCTATACTGATCCTGCAGGAATTCGCTATATCATCACAGGTTATACCTATGCGACGACTGCTGGTGGGACTGGAACGACTTACCCGACATTTGCGGCTCTTCTTGCCGCAAATCCTTATGTACTTGCTGGGACTTATAATCAACCAACACAGTTTGTCACGGTCAACATGATTTCTGACCAGACGAGCATCACATCTAATTCGACAAGTAGCACAACACCGTTAACCCCAGCAACGAACTATCTGCCTATCAATGACATCACGGCAAGTACAGATATTGATGGTGCAGATGATGATGGTCTGCCTTATGCCATCAATGGCTATAATGCCGTGACGAATATCACAGGTGGCACGACCAACTATTGGGGAGATGCGACAAATTCCTTGAAACTTCCGATTGGCTCATACACAGAAACTTACTATGCGCTTAATTACTTAGGTCTTCAGGCTTACCAAGCACAGTCAACATACACGGCAGTCGCAAGCTTTCTTCAAAGCCTGTCTAGCATCAATCTGGCAAAATATACGGTAAGTTCAACAACCACACTAACCGTCGCTGATGCAACGACTATTTCGGCAAATAATCAGCATATCATTCCTAAAGCCGGCTCTTATAACCCAAGCTCGGATGTTCTTAGCGCGACAAATGCTGATGGGACTAATGCTTTTGCAGCTGTCAATAATGTTCCGGTTGGGGTGATTATCACAGACAGCACAGGTAATACCGTCTGGGTAAACAACATGACCGTTAACTTACCCAAAAACAAATTGGTCGTGGGGACTTATAGTGAAAAGTATTATGCTTTAACTGCTCAAGGAGCTGCGGACTATACGACTTGGAAAGCAACAGCAAGTCCAAGTGCCAACACAGTGGGCGACTTTATCAACTCTGGTCAAACAACAAGTGGTGATTATGTGACAGCCACGACGCAACTTACGGTTACAAACTTTATCTTACCCTTTGCAGGTGGGAGTGGAAATCAATTTCTCTATCTCATGATAAGTCTAGCTGCAATCGGAGCGCTCGGACTCTACTTTAGTAAGCGACGTAAAGAAGAAGAATTCGAGTTCGTCCCTGAGCAAGTGGGTTATGGAGCTTCAACAAATACTAATGGCAACAAAGCAAGGTTTTTCCAAACACTAAGAAAAACCAGACCCTATCGTAAGGTCTTCCATAGCAAAAACCGTATCCATCTGGCGCAAATGCAGCGAAAGGAGGGGAAAAATGATTAAGAAAATAAGAGGAAACTCTACTTAACCTTATGAACTTCATTTAGCTACAAAAGTGCGATAAGCAGAGATGAGCGCACAGTCTCAGACTCAATCAAACAAAAATAGGAGAAAAAACATGAAACTCAATTCACTTAACAAAAAATTTGCCCTTGCTAGCGTTAGTCTTCTAACAATTAGCACATTAGCAGGATTTGGTGGGCTAGTAAACGTTAATGCTAAAACTACGGTTGTAACTGACCAAGTCTCAAATGGTGAAGTTGCTATCTATGCCCAATCAGCAGCGGGGAATGCAAGCACAACAACTAACAACGACAGTCCAAATACGGATACAGGTGTTGCCAACAACCAAACAGGTGGACAAGCAGGAAATACTGGTACAACCAAAAATGACGGGAGCCAACAATCAAGCCTTGAAGGTTCAACTCCAAGTGTTATGGCTAATGTGACATTCTCAGCTACAAAATACACAGGAACAGGCGTTCCTACGGGTGTTGCCGATTCAGCATTCAATGGTGCAAAAGTCACAGCGACTTCAGATGCGTCAGGACTTGCTGACTTTACTGGCTTGGCAGATGGTTATTACCTTTTCCATCAAGTAACAACAGTCAACGGGATTACAACAGTTGGCGACTTTATCGTCCAAGTCAATCATAATGATAGTCAAGCCGGCATCGTCAACGTCTATCCAAAATTGGATATGTCAAGTTCGGCAGGTTTAGGGACAAGTGCCACAACAAACGCCGATGATAACTTTAATGGTTCAACACCAAACCAAATTGCTAATTCAAATGCAACAGGCGATTCTGACCAAACACTTACAAACTCAGATAATAATGCTGGTAATGAAAATCTTGCTAATGGAACATGGGTAAACAATGGTGATAACCAAAATACAACGACTGCAGCAGCCGGAAATACAGTGAGCTGGAATGTGAACACAGTCTTTGACTCTTCACAAACAAATAATGGAAATGGTACAACTGGTGTAACAGGAACTTATGTTGTGACCGACCAATTACCAAATAACCTTGTGGATAGCTCAACAGCTGCAGATGGTACTGTTATCGTTAATGTCACATACGGTAGCGGAGCAAAAGTCGGGACATTGACAGCTACAACAGACTATACAGTCACAAATGACGGTAACGGTAAAATCGTTGTAACTTTGACTCCTGTAGGTCAACAACATGCGGCGAGCTTGCTTGGAAATGCCGATGGTGCATTGAATATCATCATTCCTTCTACGGTTAAGACGGCTGTTGTTGGCTCAGCAAAAGACTCGGCAACAACAGCCATCACGAATGCTTATGGGGCTGACCTTTCAACGACTGCCGCTGTTCAGTCTACATTGAATGTTGGTGGAGTTGACATGACGAAGACAGACGCCTCAACGAGCGCTGCCTTGAAAGGTGCAACATTTACGGTAGTCCGTGCGGACAATAAAGCTGATGCCCAAGCTTTTGTCATTGCCAATGCAGCCTACTTTAATAACTCGGCAGCTGGCGGTTCAGTGGCAAATCCAACTTTGGCTAAGGCAGCCTTTGTCACAGGGGATTCCAATGGTAACGCAAGTACGACAGCAACCACACCAGTGACGTTCACGACTGGAGAAGATGGTATTGCAACATTTAGCGGTTTGAACTTGGTAGATGACAATACAGATACTACTAATACAAGCAACTACTACCTTGTCGAAGTTGCCGCACCAAAAGGTTATCAACTTCCAGCACCAAATACAGCAGCAAACTTGACAGGCGCTGTGACAGCTAGTACCGCACCTACTGCGACTGACACAACCATTACTAATAGCAAACCATTTGCTTTGCCATTTACTGGTGGACAAGGATTGGCAGGGATTATCGCTATTGCCACAGTCTCAGGAGTTGTAGCCTTTGCCATCAAACGTCGTAAAGATAATGAAGAAGAAGTCGTAAAATAAGCTAGATTACCTTTGATAAAATGAAAATCTAATTAGTAAGGAGGGGAATAATGGCAAGAAAAAAACCAAAAACCTCCCGTAAAAAGGGCTTTAGTTTACGAAATATACTAAGTGTGATTTTGGCAATTATCGCAATCGGATTACTTTTTTATCCGATTGTGGTTAATTACCTAGCAGGACAACAAAACGTCAAATCAGTCCAAAAATATGATAATCAACTGTCCACAATTGGAAACTCGAAAGTTAAGCAACTACTTGCTCAGGCTCAATTATACAATGCCCAGCTTTACAACGAATATATCTATTATGCAAGTCAACATATTGCATGGAATAAACCTATTCCCAACTATAACAATGTTTTAAAAGTTGATTCTACAGGAATGATGGGCTTTATCACGATTCCGCAGATTAAGGTCAATGATATTCCAATCTATCATGGAGATTCTGAAACGATTTTAGGGCTTGGCGTTGGTCATGTGCCACAATCTTCTTTACCAATCGGTGGAATCAATACACACGCTGTTTTGCCTGCACATTCTGGTCGAGTGAATGATACTTTATTTACCAATCTGGACAAACTTAAGAATGGGGACGTCTTTTATTTACACGTCTTAGATTTAACTCTAAAATATAAGATTGATGATATTCGGATTGTTGCCCCAAATCAAGTTTCGTCATTGAGCATCGAAAAAGGGCGAGATTTAGTGACTTTAGTTACTTGTTATCCGACAGGGATTAATAATAAAAGGTTATTGGTCACTGGCGAGCGTGTTCCGATAGCTAAGGTATTACCCCAAGAAAAAGTCCAACGAAATCAGTTTGGTTATAATTTTTGGGTGATGCTTGGTTCGGGTCTGTTAATGCTTTTGGGGCTTCTCTATCTTTTGTGGTTACTCTTGGGCTTGAGGCACAAGTTGTATCATGTTGCTGACAGAAAAATCGAAGCACCAAAGCTTTCAGATGGACAGTTAAGGGGAGATTTTGGAGAAGGATTTTATTTGACTGACTCCAAGAAACTAGCTAATCAATGGTTAGATGAAGAAGCTCATAAAGAAAATCAAAATCCTGATGATCTCCTTATAAATGTTTATCGCCTGGAAAAAATAAAAAATTTATCTCGTTGGATATTTAAAGATAAGACAGAAAACTGGCAAAATTATATTCTTGAAAAACAAGGATATGGGGATGAGAAACATGCGCTTGTTGTGGGTCCTGTATTTACCAGTGATAAGAAAGTCATGCAATATGCTTTGAAAACAGAAGAAGCATTTGAGCATCTAAAGTATATTAAATGCTTGAATAAAAATAAATCAAAGAAAGGGGGAGGAAGAATTGACTAAAAGGATCAAATTAATGAGCATTTTAGCATTTGCTTTGGTTTTGATTTTTGGATTTGTCAGTCAAAACGCTTTTGCTGATAGCCGTTTAACAATTGTAAAATATGGATTAAGCCCAGGGGCATCTGGTTTTAGCGAGAATCAGACGACAAATGATGGACTAAAAATTAATAACCTCCCCTTGGATAATTTGGGCAATGAACTTTCAGTAGTTTCTGGAATTCATTATTTAGTCTATGAAATCTCACCTACTGGGGTGGGTTCAGAGCTTACGGCAACAAATCCGTCACAAACAAGTTATACAATTTCAAAAGAAATTGCTGACTTAGTGACTGATTCAAATGGTGTGGCCAGTCTTTCTGTGAGCGAGGGTTATTATCTGATTGAAGAGCAAAGTAACCCACAAAAGGGTCTGCTAAAGCCTGCTCTACCATTAGTTGTAAAGTTGCCAGTGACTGGACTGGATAATGTTTATATCTATCCTAAGTCTAGTGTAGATAAAGAAGAAACGATTAGTCCTCCACAAGCAAAGCCTCAACCTAAGCCGATTGAAGTTCCCAATGCGCCTAAAACGGTTGATGATTCTTCTAAGAAAGTTTTTGGATTATTACCAAAAACGGGCGTAGTGAGCTCCTTACTATTGACTTCTTATGGCTTTGCTTTATTCTTGATTATCATTCTTTTAAAGAAGCACAGTAAAAACGAAGAAGAAGTTAAGTGAAATAAATTTTTCTTAGGCAGATAAAAAAACGCTGGACAAGTAAAGTTCAACGTTTTTTTATTTTTAAAATAGACAGTTAATAACCGAGAATAATTTTAGCGATGATTGGTGCAAAAATAACATACATGATACCAGTGACACCAATACTGAGTGCTGCCATTGCTCCTTGCGTCTTACCAAGTTCGATCGCTGTTCCAGTTCCGACAGCATGTCCAGTTCCTCCAAGGGCAATTCCTTGAGCAACAGGGTCTGTAATTCTAAAGAGTTTTAATAATGGGCCGCCAAGCACACTGGTGAGAATTCCTGTAGCAACCACGACAACAACGGTAATTTGTTCCACGCCATGCATTTTATCAGAAATTCCCATAGCCATTGCAGTAGTTACTGATTTTGGGAAGATTGAAAGAGAGGCGAGTTTACTGAGGCTGAAAAATTTAGCACAGAGAGCAGTAAAGACACAATTGACTAATGCCGCAATAGCAATTGAGCTAACGATTGAACGCGCGTGGTGTTTCATTAAATGGAAAGTTTTATAAAGAGGAATTCCAAGAGCAACGGTACTAGGACCGATGAGGTCATTGATGATTGAACCCCCAATATAATAATTTTTATAGGGAATATGAGCTAGTGAGAGAATGAGAATAATGACGACAGTAGCAAAGAGGAGAGGATTTGTCCAAGGCTTACGAAAGTTTTCATTAATTCGTACACCAATCATAAAGACAAGAACGGTAAGGACAAAGCCAAAGAGTGGGTCAGTAGTGATAATGTTCATGATTTTAAATACTCCAAATTATTGGTCTTCAGTAGACGATGTGACGTTAGTATCTGGTTTTAAAGCGACATAATCGCCTTCAAATTTCACTTTAATCCACTCGACTAATTTTCCTAAGATAAGCATATTGATAACAAGTGCTCCAACAACAATCAAGAGAATTTGTGCCCAAAAATGACTGATTAAATTCCACTTGGCCATGATTCCGACACCAGCGGGTAAAAATAAAATGGTCATATTATTAATAAGAAAACTTCCTGCTTCATCAACATGACGAAATTCTAAAAGTTTAAATTGCAGGGCGAGAAAAAGTAGTATCATTCCTAAAATAGAGCCAGGAACCGGTAAACGAAAAACGTTTGAGATGACATTTCCAATAAAAGAAAAGCCAAAAATGATTAATAATTGCAGGTAAATTTTCATATTTGTTAACTCCCTAAGTTAATTACGGATAATTTTTACAACAATTTTTATTGTACTCTTTGAAATAGGGTTTTTCAAGGATAAGCTGGTATTGTTTTTATGAAAATAATCTTGAAAAATTTTTTTATAAAGTCCACTTGACATTTGCTTAAAACATGTTATAATTAATATAAATAAACTATTAGAAAGGAGCGTTCGCAAGGGCGCTCCTTCTCTTGTGTTTTAAAATTGAAGTTGATTTCAACTTTGGATTTTATGAAAGGAGAATTGCCTATGAATGATGTTGTAAAAATTGTAGAAGATTTCATTAAACCTCATATTCCAAAACCCTTTGAACTCTTTGCTGTTGAATGGGAAAAATTTGGCGGAGATATGATGCTTTCAATTCTAGTGGATAAAGAAGGCGGAATCGAAATTGATGAAACAGCAGAACTAAGTGAACTTATTTCACCTTTGCTTGATACCATCAGCCCAGATCCATTTCCAACAGAAGGTTATCTATTAGAAGTTGCAAGTCCGGGAGCTGAACGTCCTTTGCGTAAGGCTGAACATTTTGCTGGTGCAGTTGGTGAGTATATCTTTGTTAAGCTTTATCAAAAAATCAATAATGAAAAAGAATTTACTGGTGATTTGGTTAGTTTTGACGGGGAAAATTTAGTAGTAGATGTTTTAGATAAGACGCGTCATAAAAATATTGAAATTCCTTTATCTGCTGTTGCAAAAGCACAAACGATGGTGAAATTTTAAAGAATTCTGGATGGATTTAATTAATTTTCTACTTGGAAATTAATTTTCCTTAGCTGAGTTCGATTTCCTTGAGTTAGGTGAAATCGGAAAAATTTCCTTGATTCAAGGTAGTCGAACTTAGCAGATATTAAAAATGAAATTTTCTTATAAAAGAAAGAGAGAAAAAAATGAGCAAAGAAATGCTGAACGCCTTTGCAATGTTAGAAGAGCAAAAAGGAATTAAATCTGAGATTGTTATTGAAGCGATTGAGCAAGCTATCACAGCAGCTTACAAGCGTCAATATGGTCAAGCACAAAATGTTAAAGTTATCTTTGATGAAAAGAAAGGAAACTTTAATGTTTATTCTACTCGTGAAGTAGTAGATGAAGTTTTTGATAGTCGTCTCGAAATTTCTCTTGAAGATGCTCATGAATTAAATCCTCATTATGAAATTGGGGACAAAATCATGTTTGAAGAAAAACCAAAAGATTTTGCTCGTACTGCTGCAGGGGCTGCTAAACAAGTTATCATGCAAAAAATGCGTGAAGAAGAACGCACAATCATTTATAACGAATATAGCCGTTACAAGGACGAAATTATCCAAGGGACTGTTGAAAAAGTTGATGCACGTGCCGTTTATGTAAATCTTGGACGTGTTGATGCACTTTTGACTAAGAAAGACCAAATTCCACAAGAAAACTTCCATGTGGGTGACCGTGTGAAGGTTTATGTGACTGATGTTGTCTTGACTCCAAAAGGAACTCGTGTCTTTATTTCTCGTACTGCGCCTGATATGCTCAAACGCATGTTTGAAAAAGAAATTCCTGAAGTTTTTGATGGAACTGTTGAAATCAAATCTATTGCTCGTGATGCTGGTGACCGTGCGAAGGTCATCGTTCAAAGTCATGATGAAAATGTTGATGCGATTGGTACAATGGTTGGGGCTAAAGGTTCACGTATTCAAGGAATTATTCGCGAACTTGCTGGCGAAAAAATGGATATCATTGAATGGTCAGAAGACAAAGCAACTCTTGTAGCCAATGCTTTGAAACCTGCTCGTATTGAACAAGTTTTGATTACTGCTGATGGTTCAAGTCTGGCTGTTGTTGCTCGTGACCAATTGTCACTTGCCATTGGTAAACGCGGACAAAATGTTCGTCTTGCTGCTCACGTCACAAATAGCAAGATTGATATTAAAGCTGCTGACGAGTTTAACATGGACGATTATGAATTTGTTGGTGAAGCTGACGAAGAAACTCCAACTCTTGAAGTTGAGGAAACAATCTCAGTTGATGAAGTTGTTGAAGAACCAGTAGT
This sequence comes from Lactococcus cremoris subsp. cremoris KW2, assembly GCF_000468955.1. Taxonomy (NCBI): domain Bacteria; kingdom Bacillati; phylum Bacillota; class Bacilli; order Lactobacillales; family Streptococcaceae; genus Lactococcus; species Lactococcus cremoris. The sequence continues at coordinate 718,856 of NC_022369.1, forward strand.
TAGCGAAAGTGAAGAATAAATTTTAAAAGTTGAAAAATTTACTGACAGAACATAAAAGATTAGTAGAAGCATAAAGCTTCTAGGAATTTCTTTTTAATAAGTCTGTCAGTAAAATGACTGAGAGTTTAGGAATCAAAAAATGGCTGTCAGTCACTTTTTCAACAGAAATTTTGAGGATTTTCGATGAAGCAGAAAAAAATTCCAATGAGAAAATCTTTAGTTTCAAATGAGCAATTTCCCAAACGGGATTTATTGCGTATTGCCTACAACAAAGAGGGAGAAATTTCAATTGACCCTTCTGGCAAGGCACATGGGCGCGGAGCTTATATTGCAATTCTTAATAAAGAAGCAAAAGAAGCTAAGAAAAAACGCGTATTTGACCGAGCTTTTCAAACTAAAATCGCTGATGAGTTTTATGATGAATTAATCACTTATGTTGAACACCTTGTTGCTCGACGTGAACTTGAATCGACAACTTATTCTGCTGATTTAGCGCCGGATTATGACTAAAGATGGATAAAAAACAACAGATTTCAAATTTGCTAGGTATTGCAAAACGTGCGGGTAAAATTATTAGTGGAGAAGAATTGGTGATTAAGTCAATTCAATCGAATAAGGCAAGACTTATTCTTCTTGCTAATGATGCCGCAGCAAATTTGAGTAAAAGAATTACTGATAAATCAAATTATTATGAGATTCCTGTCTCAACACTCTTTACAGAAATAGAATTATCGCACGCTATAGGCCAAAATCGTAAGGTTATTGCGCTTGTGGACGATGGATTTGCAAAGAAAATGGAGAGCCTCATGAACAATTGATCATATAAGGAGGACAAAGATTGTCTGATAAAAAACGTATTAACCAAATTGCTAAAGAAACTGGATTATCAAATACTGAGCTTGTCGCAACTGCACAATCACTCGGTTTTGAAGTGAAATCACATTCAAGCTCTGTAACAGCAGAACAAGCGGAAAAAATCATTCAAGGTGTAAAAACAGGCACTGATACTATTGTTAAACCTGCTGAAAAAACTGTTAAAGCTAAAACTAAGACTGTTCCAGAAACAGCAAAAAGTAAACAAGAGGACCACCCACGTACTTTTGCTGGGAAAGCAGTCGTTGAAGACCCAGCCATTTTAGCAAGAATCAAAGAAAAAGAAGAAGCTAAAAAGGCTGCTAAAACAGAAGCCGAACCGATTGAAGAGGTTATTACTACGGAAAAACCAAAAGTGGCTGAGCCAGTTAAAAAATCTGAACCTAAAGCCGCAGCAAAAGCTGAAGAAACAAAGGTTGAAAAAGTAGAAGCCAAAGCCAAAACAGTAACTCCAAAAGCTGAAGTAAAAACAGAAAATGTTGCTGACAAAAAAGAACCAGTTGTTACTGAAGAGAAGAAAAAATCATTGACTCAAAAACCAAGAATTCAAATTAAAGTTATCAAACGTGCCGAAGATATCAAAAAAGAACAAGCTGCTGCTCGTCCTGAAAAGAAAAAATTCGACAAAAATCGCAACGATAGAAACAACCGTAATGATAACCGCCGTCCAAACCAAAATGGAAATGGTCAAGGCCATTCACAAGGTGGAAATCATTATGATAAAAACCGTCCAGCTGGTCAAGGACAAAATCAAGGGCAAAAACGTGATAAATTTGCTTCATCAGGTAGCAGCTCTACAAGTGATACCTTTACTCCAGCTGCTTCAGGGAAAAATAATCGTCGTGATCGTGACCGCAAAAAAACGGATAGCAACCGCGATAATACAAAAGATGGTAACCGCAAAGGTGGACCACTTCGCGTAAACGATAATCGTAATCAAGTCCGTAATGCTCGTAACTCAAATTGGAATCAAAAAGGTGGTCGTGGTCGTTACCAAAATAACCAATCTTCAAGTGTTCCAGCAACTCAACGTAAATTCCATGAATTGCCAGAAAGTCTTGAATATGAAGTAGGAATGAACGTTCAAGATATTGCTAAATCAATCAAACGTGAACCGGCTGAAATTATCAAAAAACTCTTCATGATGGGAACAATGGTCAATCAAAACCAATCGCTTGATGAAGATACAATCGAATTAATCCTTATGGATTATGGTGTGACACCACTTAAAAAGGTTGAAGAAGATAAATCAGATATTGAACGTTTGTTTGTTGAAGATGGTTATCTTAATGAAGATAAAATGGTTGAACGTCCAGCAGTTGTAACAATTATGGGACACGTTGACCATGGTAAAACGACTTTGCTTGACCGTTTCCGTGAATCTCGCGTAACTGAAGGTGAAGCTGGTGGTATCACTCAACATATTGGGGCTTACCAAATTAAAACCAATGGCAAGAAAATTACTTTCCTTGACACACCAGGTCACGAAGCCTTCACTTCTATGCGTGCTCGTGGTGCTTCAGTCACTGATATTACAATCCTCGTTGTTGCTGCTGATGACGGTGTAATGCCTCAAACAATTGAAGCAATTAATCACTCTAAAGCTGCTGGCGTGCCAATTATTGTAGCCATTAACAAGATTGATAAACCAGGGGCTAATCCACAACGTGTGACACAAGAATTGACTGAACATGGTGTTTTCCCAGTTGCTTGGGATCCAGAAAATGGTTCAGAATTTGTTGAAATTTCAGCTAAATTCAACCAAAATCTTGAGGAATTGTTAGATACAGTTCTTCTTGTGGCAGAAGTGCAAGAGCTCAAAGCTGACCCATCTGTTCGAGCAATTGGTACTGTTGTTGAAGCACGTCTTGACCAAGGTAAAGGGGCGATTGCAACTCTCTTGGTTCAACAAGGGACACTTCATATCCAAGACCCAATCGTTGTCGGAAATACTTACGGTCGTGTACGTACAATGACAAACGACCTTGGACGCCGAATTAAAGAAGCTGGTCCATCAACACCAATTGAGTTAACAGGTCTTTCAGATGTTCCTCAAGCGGGTGACCACTTTGCGGTATTTGAAGATGAAAAAGCAGCCCGCGCTGCTGGTGAAGAACGTGCTAAACGCGCTCAATTGATTAAACGTCAAAATACACGTCGTGTTAACTTGGATAATCTCTTTGACACACTTAAAGAAGGTCAAACTAAATCTGTTAACATTATCATCAAAGCGGATGTACAAGGTTCAGCAGAAGCACTTGCCGCTTCACTTCAAAAAATTGAAGTTGAAGGTGTAAAAGTTGATATCGTCCATTCAGCTGTTGGAGCAATTTCAGAATCTGATATTTCTCTTGCTGCAGCATCAAATGCGATTATCATTGGTTTCAATGTTCGTCCAACTGGTCTTGCTCGTGAACAAGCAGCGCAAGAAGAAGTTGACATCCGCTTGCACAGTATCATTTATAAAGTAATTGAAGAAGTTGAAACAGCGATGCGTGGAATGCTTGACCCAGAATTCAAAGAAGAAATCATCGGTGAAGCAATTGTTCGCGAAACATTCAACGTTTCTAAAGTGGGTACAATTGCCGGATTCATGGTTATTCGTGGTAAAGTGACTCGTGATGCTTCAGTTCGTGTTATCCGTGAAGGTGTCGTGATTCATGATGGTGCCATTGCCAGCCTTAAACATTTTAAAGATGACGTCAAAGAAGTCGGAAATGCTCAAGAAGGTGGTTTGATGGTTGAAGACTTCAATGATGTTGAAATTGATGATACATTTGAAGTTTACAAAATGGTTGAAATCGAACGTAAAAAATAAGATGTGAGGAAGATTCGCTTAGAAGTTAAGAGAAATGCCATTCGACTTGCGACTATAGTCGTATAGCGAGAATGGACAACGCAGTAGCAAAAGTGCGGAGATAGGAAAATTTAGGATTCACACAAGTTGTGTTTCTGTATTTCACCTATTTTCAATGATTTCTAGGACTATTGACTCACTTAAAAAAATGTAAAAATAGTTTCATATTTATTTCTTACATTTTGAAATAAATTAGGAGGAAAAAAATGGGAAATTCTTTTCGTAGCGACCGTGTCGCAGTAGAGATTCAACGCGAAATCAATGATATTTTGCGCAATAAAGTTCGCGATCCACGTGTACAAGATGTTAATATTACTGATGTTCAATTGACAGGCGATTTGAGTCAAGCGACTGTTTATTATAGTCTCTTGTCAAACTTAGCTTCTGACAATGAAAAAGCTGCTACTGCTTTGAAAAAAGCAACTGGACTTTTCAAAAGTGAATTGGCAAAACGAATGACTATTTTTAAAATTCCAGATTTAACTTTTGCAAAAGATGAATCTGTTGAATATGGTTCAAAAATTGACGAGCTCTTACGTGGGCTTAACGATAAATCAGAATATTAATTAAAAGTTACTGACAGAAAAAGTTGAATGGTGTTCTCTATAGAGATAGATTCTGTACCTTCTGTCAGTATTTTTTTGTCTTAAAATTACTGACAAATTGTTCTAGATAAATTTTGTGATATAATAGACATTGTGAAATGAAAGCGAATAAAATCTGCTCATTTGGAGGAAAATATGAAAGAACCATTGTTTTTGAACTCAGTTTTGCAAGAAAAAATCTGGGGCGGCGACCATTTGAAAGAATTTGGCTATGATTTGCCATCCGATAAAGTTGGCGAATATTGGGCCATTTCTGCTCATCCACATGGTGTGTCAACAATTGCTAATGGCGAATTTAAAGGTCAAAAGCTTGACCAATTATACGCAAGTCACCGCGAATTGTTTGGTGACAGTAAAAAGGAAGTCTTTCCTTTATTAACTAAAATTTTAGATGCCAATGATTGGCTTTCTGTACAAGTTCATCCAGATGATGAATATGGACAAAAACATGAGGGTGAACTTGGGAAAACTGAATGTTGGTACATAATTTCAGCTGAACCAGGAGCTGAAATTATCTATGGTCATAATGCCAAATCACGTGAAGAACTCGCTGAAATGATTAAATCTGGTGATTGGGATCATTTGTTGCGTAAAGTGAAAGTGAAAACGGGTGATTTCTTCCATGTTCCATCAGGAACAATGCACGCAATTGGTGCTGGAATTGTCATTCTTGAAACACAACAATCTTCTGATACGACTTACCGTGTTTATGATTTCGACCGTAAAGATGACCAAGGAAATCTTCGTGAATTACATATTCAACAATCGATTGATGTCTTGAATATTCCGGGCGACAAAGTTCCTGAAAATCAAGTTAAAACTGAAAAATTTGCTGATGCAGAAATTACAACTCTTGTGAAATCAGATTTCTTTGATGTTTATAAATGGCAAGTTCATGGTGAACATGAATTTACCAAAGTTGCTGATTACACCTTGGTTTCTGTCCTTGATGGCGAAGGGAAACTGACTGTTGATGGAAATGAATATCCCTTGAAAAAAGGTGCTCATTTTATCTTACCAAGCAATGTTGAAAACTGGACTTTATCTGGTCAATTAGAAATTATTGCCAGCAATCCAGCCTAATCAAATGAAAAATTACTGACAAAAGTTCAAAAAATCTTGTCAGTATTTTTTTTTTGACAAAATTTCTGTCAGTAAAAATACCATTTTTACAGATAAAAACTGTGGATTTTTTAAAAAATTAAAAAATGTTGACGTTTTCTAAAAATTATTACTTGCAAATCATTCTAAAAAATAATATAATTTGATACAGAAAATCATTTGCAATATAAAAACAAATTGAGTTCATCTTGCGCGAAAGATAAAATAGATTATTAATCAGGGGATAAATTGATGATATTTTGCTATCAGTTTATCCCCTGTCTAAATGTAATAATAAAAGCCCATAGGGACTTTTATTTATTTCGGTTTCCTATTTTTACTAATGTCTAAAGTCGGACTCACATCTAAAAAATGAAGAGGATGACAGATGAAAACAGATTTTGATAAGGTAAATGAATGGCTGATTCAACTCTTTCATGATTTTATGATATTAGAGGAGCAATTCTTAAAAGATTCAGCTTATTCAGATGTAACAGTAAAAGAATTACAAATTTTGACACTCGTCCATACGTTGGGAACTTGTCGAGCAACAGATATTGCCAAAAATCAAAAATTGGCCTTATCAACTATCACAATTACCCTCAATCGTTTAGAAGATAAAGGTTACATTGAACGTAAACGTTCAACAGCGGACCGACGAGTGACTCATATTATACTGACATCAAAAGGTGACGAGCTTTGCGCCACTCATCGTGAGTTTTTCCATATGATTACTGACAATCTATTTGATAGTGTTTATGGAACAACTGAAAACAAGCTAGCTGGTGAACTTGCAGCTCTGCATAATTCTTTGGAGAATATGAAATAATGACTTTTGCGAAAATCACGCAAGCGGCACATTATGTGCCAGAAAACGTAGTATCTAATGATGACTTATCAAAAATTATGGATACTAATGATGAATGGATTTACAGTCGAACGGGAATTAAAAATCGTCATATTTCAACTGGGGAAAATACTTCAGATTTAGCAACAAAAGTTGCTAAACAGTTGATTGAAAATTCTGGGGTAGACCCAGAATTGATAGATTTTATTATTGTTGCTACTGTGACCCCTGATTCAATGATGCCCTCAACAGCCGCACGCGTTCAAGCGCAAGTAGGTGCAACTAATGCATTTGCTTACGACTTGACCGCGGCATGCTCAGGATTTGTTTTTGCACTATCAACCGCAGAAAAATTAATTTCCTCAGATGCTTATCAACGTGGGATTGTCATTGGAGCAGAAGTATTCTCAAAAGTAATTGACTGGTCAGACCGGTCAACAGCTGTTCTCTTTGGAGATGGTGCTGCTGGTGTACTCTTGGACAATAGTGGAAGTCAACCTCTTATTATTGCTGAAAAAATGCAGACAGATGGCAAGCGAGGTGGAAGTTTACTTTCTAGCTACGCTGATATTCAAACGCCTTTTGCCTCTGTTTCATACGAGGGTTCAAACTTGAGTATGGAAGGGCGAGCAATTTTTGATTTTGCTGTACGCGATGTTCCAAAGAACATTCAAGCAACATTAGAAAAATCTGACCTTGCTGCTGAAGAAATAGATTATTATCTCCTTCATCAAGCAAATTCAAGAATTCTTGATAAAATGGCTAAAAAGTTAGGCGTGACAAGGGATAAGTTCCTCCAAAATATGCAAGAATATGGCAATACATCGGCAGCAAGTATCCCTATATTGTTGTCAGAATCTGTAAAAAATGGTATATTTAGTTTGGACGGTCAAACAAAAGTCGTCTTGACAGGATTTGGTGGTGGCCTCACTTGGGGCACAGCAATTATTAATTTATAAGAGTCAAAAAGTTTAGCCTGCTTTTGGTAAGTTGTCTACTTTAAATTTTAAAGAAGTGACGAAAAAGTTGAAGCTGACTTAACTCTTAAGTAGATTTTTAAAATCTACATTTAACTAATGGTTATAAACCGCTTTGCGGATATAATATAAATATTTTCACTCAATTAAAGGAGAAAAAATTATGGCAGTATTTGAAAAAGTACAAGATATTATCGTTGACGAACTCGGTAAAGAAAAAGAAGAAGTAACACTCGAAACTTCATTTGAAGAGCTCGACGCTGATTCACTTGACCTTTTCCAAATCATCAATGACATCGAAGACGAATTCGACGTTGAAGTTGATACAGAAGCAGATATGAAAACAGTTGCTGACCTCGTTAAATACGTAGAAAACAACAAATAATTCGGGATGGGGGTGAAGCGAGCAAGGGAGTTGATTCTTTTGCGACTTTCGCCCCTTCTTTTCGTTGGACTAGCTCTATTTTAAAAAATAGAATTCTAGTATAGGGAGCTCAGTAGTGTTATACTGGGCTTGTCCTATAATTTTCATATTGAGGAATGTCATTTTTTTTAAGATAAAAACATTTTACAATACTAATAATTAACTTTATAAAAGAAAATACGAGGAATTCTAATCTTCTAGTTTGAATAGCTTATTTGAATTCGAAATAGTTGATTACTATATATTATGACTAAAACAGCATTTTTATTCTCGGGTCAGGGCGCACAACAGCTAGGAATGGCTCGTGATTTATATGACCAACACGAATCGGTAAAAACGACTTTTGATGAAGCAAGCAAAGCTTTAGGATATGACTTACGTGCTTTGATTGATCATGATGAAAAAAAATTAAATGAAACAAAATATACACAACCCGCTATTTTGACAACTTCTGTTGCCATTATGCGATTGTTGAATGAAAATGGAATAAAACCCGACGTAGTTGCTGGGCTTAGTCTTGGTGAGTACTCAGCATTAGTTGCTTCAGGAATTATTGATTTTAAAGAAGCAGTTAAGCTTGTAGCTAAACGTGGTCAATACATGACAGAAGCTGCTCCGACTGGTTCAGGTAAAATGGTTGCAGTAATGAATACAGAGCCTGCTTTGATTGAAGAGATTTGTCAAAAAGCATCTGAGCGTGGCATTGTGAGCCCGGCAAATTACAATACGCCCGCACAAATTGTTATTGGTGGTGAAGTTTTAGCCGTTGATTACGCCGTTGAATTATTAAAAGAGGCAGGGGTTCGTAAACTGATTGAATTAAAAGTATCAGGACCTTTCCATACAGCTATTCTTAAGCCAGCTTCTGAAAAATTAGCTTTGGAACTTGATAAAATTAATTTTAAATCTTTTGAATTACCTTTAATTTCAAATACTAGCGCTAAAGTAATGCAAGAGGATGAGGTCAAAGCCTTGTTAACTCGTCAAGTAATGGAACCTGTCCGTTTCTATGAATCTGTTGAAACAATGCAAAAACTAGGAGTGACTCGCTTTATTGAAGTTGGTCCTGGAAAAGTACTTTCTGGTTTCATAAAGAAAATTGATAAAAATGCAGAATTTACAAATGTTTGTGATATTGCTACATTTGAAGCCTTGATTAGTCAGTAAAATTGGAGAAAGGAATTGAGTTCGTCCTTCTAAACAGTCAACGATAATCTGACATCAGATTATTGCTGTCCCTGAAGTCTAAGCACTAAAGTGCTAAGACCCTAGGGCGGGCTCACATCTTATAAATAATGGAAATTAAAAATAAAAACGTCTTTGTAACTGGTTCAACTCGTGGAATTGGTAAAGCAATTGCTCTTCAATTTGCTAAAGCGGGTTCTAATGTGATCATTAATGGACGTTCAGCTGTTTCAGAAGAACTTTTAGCTGAATTTAAAGCTTTTGGTGTTCAAGCGGTTGGGATATCAGGTGATATTTCAAAATCAGAAGATGCTAAACGAATGGTTAAAGAAGCAATTGAAGCTCTTGGTTCAGTGGATATTTTGGTAAACAATGCAGGAATCACGCGTGATGGCTTATCATTAAAAATGTCAGAAGAAGATTTTGAGACTGTTCTTAAAATCAACTTGACAGGTGCCTTTAATATGACACAAGCAGTTTTAAAACCAATGACTAGAGCGCGTTCTGGAGCAATCATTAATATCTCATCAGTTGTTGGTTTGATGGGAAATGCTGGACAAGCAAATTATGCGGCTTCAAAAGCTGGACTCATTGGTTTAACAAAATCAATTGCCAGAGAGGTAGCAGGACGTAACGTTCGTGTAAATGCTGTGGCTCCAGGATTTATTGAATCAGATATGACTGAAGTTCTTTCTGATAAGGTTAAAGATGCAATGAAAGGGCAAATTCCAATGAAACGTTTTGGTATGCCAGAAGAAATTGCGACCGCGGTTCAATTCTTGGCCGAACAAGAATATATGACTGGACAAGTACTCACCATTGATGGTGGGGTTGCGATGTAAATTGCTCATTTATAAATTTTGAAATTAAGAAGGATAAAAATATGACAAATAGAGTTGTAATCACTGGTTATGGCGTAGTTAGTGCAATTGGGAATAGCCCAGAAGAATTTTGGAACAATCTTAAAGCTGGTAAAACTGGAATTGGTCCAATCACTCATTTTGATGCCGAAGCAACAGGAATTTCTGTTGCAGCAGAAGTAAAAGAATTTCCATTTGACAAATATTTCCAGAAAAAAGATGCACGACGCATGGATACTTTCTCACTTTATGCGGTTTATGCAGCGCTTGATGCGATGGAAATGTCTGGAATTACAGAAGAAAATACTAATTTTGACCGTTTGGGTTGTATCATGGCTTCTGGGATTGGTGGACTTGAACAATCACAAAAAAATTCACAAGCGATTGTTGCTAAAGGACCTCGTAAAGGTGTAGCACCACTCTATGTTCCACTTGCTATTGCTAATATGGCAACTGGTAATGTTGCTTTACGTACAGGTGCTCGTGGTGTTTCACGTGCCGAAGTTACTGCTTGTGCGGCTGGTGCCAATTCAATTGGTTCAGCTTTCCGTGAAATCAAACATGGTTACGCTGATGCAATGATTGCTGGTGGTGCTGAAGCGGCAATTTGTGAACTTGGAATTGCTGGATTTGCTAATTTGACAGCTTTGACTAAAGAAACTGACCCTGAAAAAGCATGTATTCCATTCGATAAAAACCGTTCTGGTTTCGTAATGGGTGAAGGCTCTGGTGTTTTGATTTTGGAAAGTCTTGAACATGCACAAGCTCGCGGTGCTAATATCTTGGCTGAGATTGTTGGTTACGGAAATACAAATGATGCTTTCCATATGACAACTCCTTCAGGAGTTGGTGCTAAAAATGCCATTAAATTGGCATTGGAAGAAGCTGGGGCAAGTCCTGCTGATGTAGATTATGTCAATGCTCACGGAACTTCAACACATGCTAATGAAGAAACTGAAAGCAAAGCAATTCACAATGTAATTGGCGATAAAGCTTATGTTTCATCTACAAAAGCATTGCACGGTCATGCACTTGGTGCAACGGGTGCAATTGAAGCAGTAGCAACTGTTCAAGCACTTTTGAATCAATATGCACCAGTAAATGCTGGAACAACTGAACTTGATGAAGGAATGACAATTAATGTTGTTCTTGGTGAAGGGAAACCTGCTGAAATTAACCTTGCCTTGTCACAAGACTTTGGTTTTGGTGGACACAATGCTGTATTGGCATTCAAGAAATGGACTGGAGAGTAAATAAAAATGAACATTTCAGAAGTAAAAGATTTGATGAACCAATTCAATGGTTCTACTTTACGTGAATTTTCTTGGAAAAATGCTGATGGTGAATTATCATTTTCAAAAAATGAAGGGCAAGCCCTTGTTGGTACTCAAAGTTCCGCTCCTATTGCAGCTGCTTTTACAGCTCAACAAGCTGCGCCAGTTGCAGAAAGCACAGAAGTTCCCGTGGCAAATGAAACAGCCGTAGAAGCTGAAGGCGAAGCAGTTACTTCTCCATTGGTAGGTGTGGCTTATCTTAAACCTTCTCCAGATAAAGCTGAATTTGCCAAAGTTGGAGATACGGTTAAAAAAGGTCAAACCTTGCTTATTATTGAAGCAATGAAGGTAATGAACGAAATTCCAGCACCAAAAGATGGAATTATCACTGAGGTGATGGTTTCAGGAGAAGATGTTGTTGAATTTGGTCAAGATTTGATGAGAATCAAATAAAAATTGCTGACAAGTTCTAGAGGCTAGATGATTTACAAGCAAGTTCTGTCAGTAAATCATCTAAAAGAAAAGTGAGAATAAATGACTGAAGTAAATATTAATGTAACAGAAATTATGGAGGCTTTGCCTCATCGTTATCCATTTTTATTAGTGGACCGTGTGATTGATATTGCTGATGATGAAATTACAGCAATTAAAAATGTGACGATTAATGAAGAATTTTTCCAAGGACATTTTCCACAATATCCAGTAATGCCAGGTGTTTTGATTATGGAAGCTCTCGCCCAAGCGGCTGGTGTCTTGGAATTATCTAAACCTGAAAATAAAGGGAAGCTTGTCTTTTATGCGGGAATGGATAACGTTAAATATAAAAAACAAGTCACTCCTGGAGACCAGTTGGTCTTACATGCTAAATTTATCAAACGCCGTGGACCAATTGCGGTTGTTGAAGCAGAAGCAACTGTTGATGGAAAATTGGCAGCGAAAGGAACTTTGACCTTTGCCTTAGGGCGTTAGTGCTTTAGCACTTGCCATTTCGCCTAGCGACTTTAGTCGCTTAGAGCGAATGGACAGCAAAACGAAGTGGAGATAGGCTTCTAGGTCAAGGTGACCTGATATTGAAGATGTCAGGTTGTATCCTGCCTTAGGTAAATAGGTTATTCCCATTTAAAAATAATCATATTTATTATGATTAAGAAGCAAAAAATTTATTTTAACCATAAGATTTTTTACTTATGGTAAATTTCGGACTTATTTTTATTTATCAAAAAATTGTTTTGTTGGCTATGACTTTCTTTTTATCATGCCTTTCAAAACTCCCATTGAGCAAAAGCTCGGGGTATTTTCCCATATGGAGAACATCTATGTTTAATAAAATTTTGATTGCCAATCGTGGCGAAATTGCTGTAAGAATTATTCGTGCAGCTCGTGAATTAGGAGTGGGTACAGTTGCCATTTATTCAACTGCAGACCGTGACGCTTTACATGTTCATTTGGCTGATGAAGCCATTTGTGTTGGTCCAGCTAGAAGTACAGAATCATATCTTAATATGAATAATATTCTGTCAGCTGCTGTAGCAACTGGTGCACAAGCGATTCACCCAGGTTTTGGATTTCTTTCGGAAAATTCAAAGTTTGCTCGTCTTTGTGAAGAAATGAATATTAAATTTATCGGCCCCTCAGCAAAAGTCATGGATATGATGGGTGATAAAATCAATGCTCGTGCAGAAATGATTAAAGCTGGTGTTCCAGTAACACCGGGTTCTGAAGGCGAAGTTCATACCACTGACGAGGCCGTGAAAATTGCTGAAGAAATTGGCTATCCAATCATGCTTAAAGCGTCAGCTGGTGGTGGTGGTAAAGGAATTCGTAAAGTTAATACTGTCGAAGAACTTGTCCCAGCCTTTGAGGCAGCCCAAGCTGAAGCCCAAGCGGCTTTTGGAAATGGTGCCATGTTCATCGAACGTATGATTTTCCCAGCACGTCATATTGAAGTTCAAATCTTAGGTGACAGCCATGGCAATGTGATTCATCTTGGCGAACGTGATTGTTCTCTTCAACGTAATAACCAGAAAGTTCTCGAAGAATCTCCGTCAGTAGCAATTGGACATACTTTACGTAATGAAATCACGTCGGCTGCTGTAAAAGCGGCTCAACATGTTTCTTATGAAAATGCAGGAACCATTGAATTTTTACTTGATGAATCTTCTGGTAAGTTTTATTTCATGGAAATGAATACTCGTGTTCAAGTTGAACATCCAGTTACTGAATTTGTCTCTGGTGTAGATATTGTCAAAGAGCAAATCCGTGTAGCCAATGGCAATGAGTTATCTGTTAAGCAAGAAGACGTGACTTTTAGCGGACATGCGATTGAATGTCGAATTAATGCTGAAAATCCTAAGTTTAATTTTGCACCATCGCCAGGAAAGATTACTAATCTTTTCTTACCAGGTGGTGGGGTTGGCTTACGGGTTGATAGTGCCATGTACAGTGGCTACACTATTCCCCCTTACTATGACAGTATGATTGCTAAAGTCATTGTTCATGGCGAAAATCGTTTTGAAGCTTTGATGAAAATGCAACGTGCCCTCCTTGAATTCGATGTTGAAGGTGTGACAACGAATGTTGATTTTCAATTGGAGCTTATTTCTGATCCACATGTTGTTGCGGGAGATTACGATACAAGTTTCTTAGGAAATGTTTTCTTACCAGAATATCAAAAAGAAGACTGACAAGAAAATTCTGCAAAAGCAGAAAGCGAATGTCTGTCACTAAATTTAATAAAAAATGAGAAAAGGATGCAAAGATGGCTCTTTTCCAAAAGAAAAAATACATTAAAATTAATCCAAATCGTTCAATTATTGAGAAACAAGCAGAGCATCCGGAAGTTCCAGACGAACTTTTTGCTAAATGTCCTGCTTGTAAACACACGATTTATCAAAAAGATTTAGGAAAGAATAAAGTCTGTCCTAATTGTGACTATAATTTCCGAATTACGGCAAAGGAACGTCTAGCCATTGTTGCTGACAAAGATTCTTTTGTTGAAATGTTTACTGGAATTGATAGTAAAAATCCCTTAGATTTTCCAGGATATCCTGAGAAATTGGCGGCCACAAAAGCAAGAACAGGTCTTGACGAAGCAATTATGACTGGAGTGGCTACGATTAAAGGTCAAAAAACGGCTTTGGCAATCATGGACTCGACTTTTATTATGGCTTCTATGGGGACGGTTGTTGGTGAAAAACTGACACGTCTCTTTGAACATGCGACGACTGAAAAATTACCAATTATTGTTTTTACAGCATCAGGTGGAGCACGTATGCAAGAGGGAATCATGTCCTTGATGCAAATGGCTAAAACCTCAGCTGCTGTCAAACGTCATTCAAATGCTGATCTTTTTTATATTACTGTTTTGACTGACCCAACCACGGGTGGAGTGACGGCATCTTTTGCTAGCTTAGGCGATATTATTCTTGCCGAACCACAATCTTTGATTGGTTTTGCTGGCCGTCGAGTTATTGAGCAAACGGTGCGTCAAACCTTACCTGATGATTTTCAAAAAGCTGAATTTCTTTTGAATCACGGTTTTGTCGATGCAATTGTTAAGCGCAATGAATTACGTCAAAAATTGGCCCTTCTTTTAGAACTTCATACGGAGGTGGAAAATGTCTGAAACTATTGATTCAATGACAGGTGAAGTTTCGCAAAAAAATATTGCTGATATTATTAATGAAGCAAGAGCTGCTGATAGAATTTCGGCAAGAGATATTATTGCTCAGGTTTTCACTGATTTCTTTGAATTACACGGAGATCGTCAATTAACGGATGATGAAGCAATCGTCGGTGGAATTGCACGATTTAATGACCAAGCTGTGACCGTTATCGGAATTCAAAAAGGGCGCAATCTTGAGGAAAATTTGGCGACTAATTTTGGACAACCCAGTCCGAATGGTTATCGGAAAGCTTTGAGATTGATGAAACAGGCCGAAAAATTTGGCCGTCCAGTCATTACTTTTGTCAATACTGCGGGTGCTTATCCGGGGATTGAAGCAGAAGAACGTGGTCAAGGTGAGGCGATTGCTAGAAATCTTTTAGAGATGTCTGACCTTAAAGTCCCACTGATTGCCTTTATAACAGGAGAAGGAGGCTCTGGTGGAGCACTTGCTCTTGCGCTTGCTAATAAGGTTTATATTTTAGAAAATGCCGTTTATTCTGTTCTTTCGCCAGAAGGTTTTGCCACTATTCTGTGGAAAGATGGTTCGCGTCGTGATGAAGCGGCTGAGCTGATGAAAATTACTGCACCACATCTTTTAGAAATGGGAATTGTTGATGGGATTATTTCTGAAGAAAATCTGATTGATAATCTCAAAAGACAGCTGACAGAAACGCTTGGCGAGTTAACTTTACTGACAGAAACTGAATTAGCAGAACAACGCTATAATCGATTTAGAAAATATTAAGAACGAAGCCCTTTGCCTCGTTTTTTTATTTTTCAATCAGTAAAGGAGTGAGCAATTTGTATGCGAATTAAGCTTGCCATAAAAAATATTAAGTCTGCCATAGCATTTTCTTATGGCGACTTTTTAACTTTCATGATATTTTTATATTATAGAAAAAATTAGAAAGTAAAGGACTAATGACAAGTTTAAAAACAAAAGTAATTCACGGTGGAATCTCAACAGATAGAACAACAGGAGCTGTTTCTGTTCCAATTTATCAAACATCAACTTATAAACAAAATGGACTTGGACAACCTAAAGAATATGAATATTCACGTTCAGGTAATCCGACACGACATGCTTTGGAAGAATTAATTGCAGATTTAGAGGGTGGGGTTCAAGGTTTTGCTTTTAGTTCAGGCTTGGCTGGAATTCACGCGGTACTATCTTTATTTTCTGCGGGCGATCATATCATCTTAGCTGATGATGTTTACGGCGGAACTTTTCGATTGATGGACAAGGTGCTGACAAAGACAGGAATAATCTATGATTTAGTAGATTTGAGCAATCTTGACGATTTAAAGGCAGCTTTTAAAGCAGAAACCAAAGCAGTCTACTTTGAAACGCCCTCAAATCCCCTCCTAAAAGTCTTGGATATCAAAGAAATTTCAAGGATTGCTAAAGCTCATAATGCTCTAACATTAGTTGATAATACCTTTGCGACGCCTTATTTACAACAACCAATCACTCTAGGAGCGGATATTGTCTTGCATTCTGCAACGAAATATTTAGGAGGACACTCAGATGTAGTGGCTGGTTTGGTAACGACAAATTCAAATGAACTCGCTAGTGAAATTGGCTTTTTACAAAATTCTATTGGAGCGGTTCTTGGTCCACAAGATAGCTGGTTAGTCCAAAGAGGAATCAAAACACTTGCACTCCGGATGGAGGCCCATTCAGCAAATGCTCAAAAAATTGCTGAGTTTTTAGAAGCATCACAAGCTGTTTCAAAAGTCTATTATCCAGGTCTCGTCAATCATGAAGGACATGAGATTGCTAAAAAACAAATGACTGCTTTTGGTGGAATGATTTCATTTGAATTGACTGACGAAAATGCGGTTAAAAATTTTGTTGAAAACTTGCGCTATTTTACACTAGCCGAATCACTCGGAGGAGTCGAATCTTTGATTGAAGTGCCAGCAGTAATGACTCATGCCTCAATTCCTAAAGAACTTCGGGAAGAAATTGGGATAAAAGATGGATTGATTCGCTTATCAGTCGGTGTTGAAGCTCTTGAAGATTTACTGACGGACCTCAAAGAAGCACTCGAAAAATAATAATATATTGACAGAGTTGTAAGCAAAGCTTACAACTCATTTCTCCCCCGCTTCAACAGCTCCCGCTGGTCCTGTTGAACTGACAGAAAAATTAGATAGTAAAAATTGAGAATGATTTACTGACAGAATGGTAAACTTCAAAGTCTGTCATTCTTAAGCAGAGCTGACAAGACTGTCAGTAATTTAGGAATTAATATGGCAAAAATTGTTGAAAACATCACTGAATTAGTTGGCAATAGTCCAATAATAAAATTAAAAAACAGCCCAGAAAACAGTGCTGAAATTTATCTCAAACTGGAATATTTCAATCCTGGAGGCTCAGTTAAAGACCGGATTGCCCTACAAATGATTCGACAAGCAGAACAAGAGGGGCTCTTGAAAAAAGGTGGAACGATTGTAGAGCCTACTTCTGGAAATACAGGGATTGGACTTGCCATGGTTGGAGCAGCTTTGGGTTATAATGTCGTAATT
This sequence comes from Lactococcus cremoris subsp. cremoris KW2, assembly GCF_000468955.1. NCBI lineage: Bacteria > Bacillati > Bacillota > Bacilli > Lactobacillales > Streptococcaceae > Lactococcus > Lactococcus cremoris. Next base: position 736,058 of record NC_022369.1, read on the forward strand.
ATCATGCCTGATAGTTACTCAAAAGAACGTCGTCAGCTCATTCAAGCTTATGGGGCAAAGTTAATATTAACTCCAGCAGCTGACGGAATTAAGGCTGCCATTGATTTAGGTGAACAGCTAGTCAAAGAAAATGGCTGGTACATGCCAATGCAATTTGAAAATCCAGCCAATTTGAAAGCCCATGAATTGAGCACAGGTCCTGAAATTATTGAAGCCTTTGGTAAAGAAGGACTGGATGTTTTTGTGGCTTGCGCAGGAACTGGTGGGACAATTTCTGGAGTTTCTCATTATCTAAAAAGTAAAAATTCCAAGATAAAAACTTTTGTCGTTGAACCAGCGGAATCTCCGATTTTAACAGGAGGAGAGAGTGGGCCTCATCGAATTCAAGGAATCGGCATTCCTTTTATGTCGCCCAATTTGGATACAAAGTCTTATGACGGCGTGGTGGATGTGACAAGTGATGATGCTTTAGATACCGCACGAAAGATCGGTAAAACAGAAGGTTTTCTAGTCGGAATTTCTTCAGGGGCGGCCATTTGGGCAGCTTATGATTTGGCTAAAAAACTCGGAAAAGGGAAAAAAATACTAGCACTTTGTGCTGATAATGGGGAGCGATATCTTTCAACAGAACTTTATGATTATTAAAACTTGGCATGTTCCAAGTTTTTTTATCATTATGAGCAGTTTTCTGTACTTTTTTTGCTACGGATGTTAGAATGAGAATAGATTAAGAAGAGAATAAAGGAGGGAAATCGTACATTCTATTTTATCAATCAATGATTGATAAATTTAACTGATTTAGTTTTTCTAAAAATTATTATGAAACTTTCATGATAATTTGAGATGAAATCGCAAATTACGAGGAGGATTTAAAATGGCTTTAAATGACAAACTTGATGCAACAAAAGATAAAGTAAGTGGAAAAGTTAAAGAAACCACAGGTAAAGTAACTGGTGATGAAAAACTAGAAGCTAAAGGTAAAACAGAAGGACTTATGGGAAAAGCTAAAGAAGGCTTGGAAAATATCAAAGATAAGGCTTCTGACCTTGCTGAAGATGTTGCAGAAAAATTTAATGATACGGTTGACTCTGTCAAACATAAAAAAGATAACTAATTAATTTCCTATTTTTTATCAACAAAAACCTAAGTGATTGAAAACTTAGGTTTTTTTATTTTATAAATTAGGAAGTGATAAAACTTGACTTATATACCCACGGGGGTATATAATGGTTTTAAATTAACTAAAGAAGAGGCAATGAAGTGCAAACAATTGATGCTGGTCAGTTAAAATTACTGACAGAAAATAAAAAAGCAATAATCATTGATGTTCGAGAAGATTTTGAATATCGAAATGGGCATGTTCCAGAAGCTAAAAATATTCCATTAAGTCAGCTAGAAGAAAAATATCAAGAAATTACTGACGGAAGTTATATTATCTGTCAGTCAGGCGCTCGTTCTGCTAGGGCTTGTCAATATCTTTTGGCAAAAGGCATTGAAACAATCAATATTTCTGGAGGCACTTCAGCTTGGGATGGACAGCTAGATTTTGATTAAAAGCAAGAAGTGACAAAGTTGAGGAGAAAATGTGTTCAAGTTATTTAATATAATAAAAACAATAAGTATCTCTGAATTAACAGAGGAAATAAAAAAAGGAAAACAATTAATTGATGTTCGGGAAGTAGAGGAATTTAAAAGAGGACATATTAGTGGCGCCCGAAATCTTCCATTGAGTCAACTGACCGCTCAATCATTAAATAAGAACAAAAAATACTTACTCATTTGTCAGTCAGGAATGAGGTCAAAAAAAGCTTACAAAATATTGAGCAAAGCTGATTATGATGTGACCAATATATCTGGTGGAATGTTAGCTTGGAGAGGAAAAATCAAAAAATGACAGAGAAAATATTAATTGTTGGTGGTGTTGCTGGCGGAATGTCTGCGGCCACCCGTTTGCGTCGTCTTCAGGAAAAGGCAGAAATTATTGTTTTTGAAAAAGGACCTTATGTTTCATTTGCAAATTGTGGTTTGCCTTATTATGTGGGCGGAGAAATTGAAGAACGAGAAAATTTAATTGTCCAATCGTCTAAAGCATTGCAAAAACGTTTTAACTTAGATGTGCGTGAAAATTCTGAGGTCACTGCAATTGACAGTAAAGAAAAGAAAATTACAGTCCTTTCAAATGGGAAAAGTTATTTTGAAAGCTATGATAAACTCATTCTTTCATCAGGTGCCAAACCATTTGTTCCACAAATTAAAGGATTAGATCTGGCAAACAATGTCTTTACTTTACGAAATATTCCTGACGTGGATAAAATAATGGCTCAGCTGAAAGAGAAAGCTCCTAAAAAGGCGACGATCATTGGTGCTGGTTTCATTGGAATAGAAATGGCCGAAAATCTTTCAAAACGTGGAATAGCGGTCACAATCGTTGAAAAAGCGCCACATGTTTTGCCAACGATTGATCGTGAAATGGCTGCTTATGTCAATGAAGAATTAATCAAAAATAATGTATCAGTAATGACAAATACAGGAGCTGTGGAATTTAAGGACAAGCAAATTTTACTTGATAATGGTGAAAGTCTTTTATCAGATTTAACAATTCTCTCGGTCGGTATTCAACCAGAAACGAGTTTAGCTAAAATGGCTGATATTAAATTAGGACTTAGGAATGCTATTCTAGTTGATGAACATTACGAAACATCGGTTAAAGACATTTATGCGGTAGGTGATGCTATTGTTGTCAAAAATCAATTGGGACATGATGCTTTAATTTCACTGGCCTCTCCAGCCAATCGTCAAGGACGTCAGGTTGCTGATATCATTAGTGGCTTGCCAGTTGAAAATCGAGGTTCGCTCGGGACAGCGATTGTTCGTGTATTTGATTTACAAGTGGCAAGTACAGGGCTTTCAGAGTCGCAACTTCAGTCCTTAAATCTGAAGCATAAAATTGTTCATGTGACGGCAAACAATCATGCTGGATATTATCCAGGAGCGACATCTATTGTTCTGAAACTAATTTTTGAGCCAGAGAGTGGGGAAATTTTTGGAGCGCAGGCGCTTGGTAAAGAAGGAGTTGATAAAAGAATTGATATTTTATCGACAGCAATTAAAGCTAAACTCACTGTGTTTGACTTACCAGAATTAGAATTTACTTATGCTCCACCTTTTGGATCGGCTAAAGACCCTGTGAATATGGCTGGTTATGCTGCAATGAATATTATATTGGGACAGTCAGAAAATATTCAGTGGCATGAGCTTGCAGATGAATTGGCAAAAGGAAAAGTTTTGCTTGATGTAAGAAATCCTGCTGAACTAATTAAAGGTAAATTTAAAAATTCTCAAAATATTCCACTTGATGAGCTCCGTGAACGTCTTAATGAACTGGATAAGAAGATTCAATATATCGTCAGTTGTCAGTCAGGACTTCGTTCTTACAATGCTGAACGGATTTTAAAACAAGAAGGTTATCAAGTTAGAAATTTAGATGGAGCCTTTGGTTTATATAGTAAAGTCACGCATGATTTAATTGAATAAACAAAGGGAAGATGCTGATGAAAAAATATGATAAAAAAATGGAAAATCGATTGAAAAGGGCTAATGGTCAGCTGTCAGGTGTTTTAAACATGATGGATTCAGGTGAGGAGTGTATTGATGTCGTCAGGCAACTGACTGCAGTTCGTTCTAGTTTAGATAGTCTGATTGGTCTAATCGTGGCAGAAAATCTTAAAGAGCTTTTACTGGATAATGAAGTGACTGACAAGGAAGAAAAACTTGAACAAGCCATCAAATTGATTGTGAAAAAATAACGATGGCTGAAACTTAGTCAGCAATAAAAAACCATATTATTTTAATAATATGGTTTTTTTATCAAGAAATTTTTATAAAAATTGACTTTTTATTATGCTATAATAAGACTGGATTTAAGGAGGGAAAAATGTACGATTTTTATTGGTATCCAAAATGTTCTACTTGTAGAAAAGCAAAAGCAAAATTAGATGAACTTGGTATAGACTATCAAGCGATTGATTTGAAGGAAATACCACCTAGTCAGCAAAAATTTGAAAAGTGGTTTAAAGAAGCTGACTTTCCCATTAAAAAATTTTTCAATACAAGTGGCTTAGTTTATCGTGACTTGAATCTTAAAGATAAGCTAGCAACATTATCGGAAAAAGAAATGGCAGAACTTCTTTCATCAAATGGAATGCTTATCAAACGCCCATTACTCGTAAAAAATGATCAAGTTCAGCAGATTGGTTTTAAAGAATCATCTTATGAAAAAATATAAAAAAATGAGTTGGTTAGACTCATTTTTTTATGTAATAATATTTAAATCTTAGGAGATTCTAAAAAAGCTAAACTTTCAAACGAAAGCGAAAATCTTTCTTATGAAGAAAATATATCATATTTTAGAAAATCTGTCAATAAAAAAATGGACATTGTCCATTTTTTATTGAATAGTCGTGACTTTGATATTTTGATTTTCAAGAATTGCTTCGGTTTCTTTACTGATCGCTTTATCAGTAAAGACTTGCGAAATTTCAGGGAATGAAAAACAAGTGACGGTGCCGTTTTGCTTAAATTTAGAAGCATCAGTTAAAATAATGACTTCCTTAGCGGCAGCGGCCATGACATGAATGGCTTCACTACGGGCAAGGTCATTACTTCTAAAACCACGTATGGGGTCAAAACCATCAATGCCGATAAATAATTTGTCAACATAAAATTCATCAACTACCTTTTTTATCAGTGGACCTACATTGACTTGGGAGTTGTTTTGATATTCTCCACCAAGTAAGATGACTTTAACGGAATCGGATTTCCGGATATAATTGGCAATAAAAACAGAGTTAGTAATGATGGTAACATTTTTCCGATTAAAGGCTAACTCTTCAGCGAGTAGAGCACAAGTAGAGCCAGATTCAATCATCACTGTATCCCCATCAAGAATATTTTCAGCAGCTTTAATGGCAATTTTACGCTTTAAGTCATAGTTTTTTGCTAAACGGAAGTTGATATCATCTGTATTATTAATCAAAGCAAAACCGTGTTGGCGATTAATAATTCCTTTTTCTTCAAGTTTATCAAGATCTTTTCGGATTGTTACGTTTGAAACTTCAAGTAATTGTGAAAGTTGAGTGACTTCGATTTTTTTATAATCACTCACAATCCGGATAATTTCGTCAGAACGGGACATTTAGTAGCCTTTCGTCATCTTTTTTATATTTTAAGACTACCACAAAAATCTAAAAAAATAAAATTTTTTATTAGTATTTCTTTCATTCGTAAGTTAATGAAGTAAAGTATATTCGTTTTTGGTAATTGCCCAATAGTCTGTAAGAATAGGCTGCTTAAACTTAGGAAAATAGGAATAAACCTTTCCTAAGTGTTTCATTCCTAGTTTTTCCATGACACGGCCTGATTTTGAATTTTCTGTTAGGTGTTCGGCCTGAATGACCTCAATCCCCAACTCATTGAAACAGAGCTCGAAAAGACATCTGGCTGCTTCTGGCATATATCCCTTGCCCCAGCTATTTTGATTTAAAATCCAACCAAATTCAACAATTTTTTCTTTGATAATATTAAGAAAAATTTCCCCAATGAGTTGTCCTGAAGTTTTTTCAACAATTCCCCAATGATTGAGACCATCAGGCAGAAAAAAATTGGCAATTGTGGATTTGGTTGTCTCTACCGAGTCATGCGGTTCAAAGCTAGTATAACGAACAACTTCTGGATTAGAAGCATAGTTAAACATTTCTGTGGCATCCTCAAGTTGTAATTTTCTAAGAATCAAGCGCTCAGTTTCTAAGGTCTGATGCTCTGCTAATATTAAATTTATATCAACCATAATAATTTTTCTCCTTGACTATTTTCACTCAATTATAGCCTCTATTTGTTTTATTGACAATAAAAAAGAACCTTTAAGGTTCTTTTATTTTAGAGTTCAAATTCTAAGAGAATTGGGACGTGATCTAGACGTTCGCCAGAATCAAGGGGTTCAGAAACTTTAATTGCATCTGCAAGACGATTGGAAACTAACCAGTAATCAATTCTCCAACCTGAATTATTTAGTTTTGAGGTTTTTGCACGTTGGGCAAACCAAGTATAAATACTGCGTCCTTCTTCATAAAACTTCTCAACAGGACCATGAAGTTTACGGAATGTATCAGTAAATCCAGCCTCTAAAAGTTGACCAAATTTTTCACGTTCTTGGTCGGTAAATCCAGCTGAGTTGTGATTGCCACGGGGATTGGCTAAGTCGATTTCTGTATAGGCTGCATTGAAATCTCCACAAACAAAGACAGGTTTTTGAGCATCAAGGCTTGTGAGATAGTTACGGTAGTTATCATCCCAAATTCCACGTAAATCAAGTCGCGTCAGACCTTCTTGAGCATTTGGTGTATAAACCGTAGTGACAAAGAAGTCAGGAAATTCAAGGGTGATGATTCGACCTTCGGCATCCATAGGTTCAGGAGCATCAATTTCAGGAAAAGTGATGACTGGTTCTGGTAGAGTTTCTTTATAAAGAATCATTGTTCCAGAATATCCTTTACGAGCGGGTTCTACTGATGAACGCCAGACGATTTTATAACCTTTAAACAGATCTTCCAAAACTTCTAGATGAGCTTTTTTAGGTCCAGTAGAAGGAAGTTTGGTTTCTTGAATGGCTAAAACGTCTGGTTGTGCTTGGGCAAGATTTTTAACAACGGCAAGAGAAAGTGCAGCACGTTCTGAGGTTCCAGTCAATGCAGCATTGAGTGAGTCAATATTCCATGAGATAAATTTATAGTTCATAATCGTTCCTTTATTTTTTAAAAGAATTTCCAAAGAGCTGTGACTTAAAGGAATTCTTAACTTTTCTATGATAATTATAACATAGCCGGTAACATGAAACACGTTTTATGTTACCGGCTTTTCGTCTAATTACGACCTGATAAAAATACAAGCTTATCTGTAAGCGCTGAAGCGCCAACAGCGTAGCGCCTAAGCGCGTAGATGATGACTTACGAATATCCTAGTAGTTTCATCAGAGGTAGTAGTAAGACTCTAGTCAATCCCCATAGGGATTGACGTCCGCCCATTCCTGCTTTAGCGGGTTATGGGCTGTGAGTATTATAACAAACTTAATCAGACAATGCGATTTTAGAGGTTTTTTGGTATAATATTTAGATGAGAATCTTCTCAAATATCGAGCCTCATTTGCTCGGAAAGAGGAAAATATGACAGAAAACAAAACTTTTTACATTACAACCCCAATTTATTATCCCTCGGGTAAGTTGCACCTGGGTAACACTTATACGACGATTGCTTGTGACGTGCTTGCCCGTTACAAACGGTTGAGCGGTTTTGATACTTTTTATTTAACAGGGCTTGATGAACATGGAATGAAAATTCAACGTAAAGCCGAAGAGTTGGGAATGACTCCTAAAGAATACTTAGACCCAATGGCGGCTGATGTACAATCCCTTTGGGAAAAATTAGATATTTCTTATGATAAATTCATCCGTACAACGGACGATTACCATGAAGAAGCGGTAGCAAAGGCTTTTGAGCAGTTATTGGCCCAAGATGATATTTATTTGGGTAAATATGCGGGTTGGTATTCTGTTTCTGATGAAGAATTTTTCACTGAAACACAACTTGAAGAAATTTTCCGAGATGAAGCTGGGAATATTACTGGTGGGATTGCACCTTCTGGTCATGAAGTGGAATGGGTCGAAGAAGAAACTTATTTCTTCCGCATGGGAAAATATGCCGATTGGCTTTTACAATATTATGATGAACATCCAGATTTTATTCAACCTGAGGTTCGTAAAAATGAAATGATTAACAATTTCATCAAACCAGGTTTGGAAGATTTGGCTCTGACACGGACAAGTTTTACTTGGGGAATTCCTGTCCCTTCTAATCCCAAACATGTGGTTTATGTATGGTTTGATGCTTTGTTGAACTATATCACGGCGCTTGGTTATAATTCTGACGATGATAGTAATTTTAAAAAATACTGGCCTGGAATTAATATGGTTGGTAAAGAAATTGTTCGTTTCCATACGATTTATTGGCCAATTATGCTTCATGCTCTTGGTTTACCTGCCCCTAAAAAGGTTTTCGGTCATGGTTGGCTCTTGATGAAAGACGGAAAAATGTCTAAATCAAAAGGAAATGTTGTTTATCCTGAGATGTTGATTGAACGTTATGGCCTTGATGCGGTTCGTTATTATTTGATGCGTGCGATTTCTTTTGGACAAGATGGAATTTTCACTCCAGAAGATTTTGTTGGACGTATTAATTTTGATTTGGCTAATGATTTGGGAAATTTGTTGAATCGTACTGTTTCAATGATTAACAAATATAATGACGGAAAAATCGAAGCAACTGGAGTTTCGACTGAATTTGATGTAAGTTTAGAAGAAGTGGTTGATGAAACAATCGGTCATTTCCATAAAGCAATGGATAAATTTGAATTCAACGTGGCTTTGGCTGATATTTGGACATTGATATCAAGAACAAATAAATATATTGATGAAACAGCGCCTTGGGTCCTTGCGAAATCAGAAGACGACAAAGCAAAATTGAATAATGTTTTGTATCATTTGGCAGAAAATTTACGGATTGCAGGTAGTCTTTTACAACCATTTATGCGTGCAACTTCAGGTAAAATCTTCGAGCAATTGGGAATGGATGAAGAATCATTTTCACTTGAAAATCTAGCTTTTGGTTATTCATTTACTCATCCTGTAGTAGCAAAAGGCGAACCTATTTTCCCACGTCTTGATGTGGAAGAAGAGGTTGCTTATATTAAATTACAAATGTCTGGTGGCTCAGCGGACTCCGCTGAGGTGGCAGATGAATGGGTGCCTGAAGAAGTTGAATTGAATTTAACTTTACCACAAATTAAATTTGATGATTTTGAAAAAATTGAACTAAAAGTTGCCGAAGTGCTTGAAGTGGAACGTGTGGAAGGCTCTGATAAATTATTGAAATTTAAGCTTGATGCCGGTGATTCTGAACCACGTCAAATCTTGTCAGGAATTGCACAATTCTATCCAAATGAACAAGAATTAGTAGGTAAAAAATTACAAATTGTAGCCAACTTGAAACCACGTAAAATGATGAAAAAATACGTTTCACAAGGGATGATTTTATCGGCTGAATTTGGGGATCAATTGCGTGTCTTGACCGTTGATGCTGATGTTCCTGCTGGTTCATTGATTGGATAATAAATATAATTGCTGACAGTTCTGCCAGTATTATATAATCTTTGCTACAAGAAATTGTTGGAATGAAGCGTATAGAAAAAAGCCGTGAAAATTTGTTATTTTTCACGGCTTTTTACGTATAGTAGATTAGGAGGGAAATCTCTTAGTGTTCACTTGGTTTCATGTATCCTGACAAACTCTAGATGCAGGAGGTGCCTATGAAGTCAAGGTGTTTCTTGGTTATGGAGAGGATTTTATGCTGATGGTACTTGAGATGATTGTCGAAGTTTTGAACTTCGCAATTAACCTAGTCAGACTTTGGCTTGAAATAAAAAAACTAATCGCAATTAGCGATTAGTCCCACCATAACCAAGTTTTAACACGAGGTCTGTTAGCGCAGACCGTTTTTTTTTGCGTGTTCCACTTTGTTGAAATTACTATAACAAAAAATTTTAAGGGAGACAAATAGACTATAATTTTTGAGGGCTGTTTATTAGTTCTATCCATCGGATAATTAAAACTGGTTTTCATTTATTTAAAATCTCTCGAACTTTGCTATAATGAATTTAGTTTATTTTTAAACAATATGGAGGAAAAAAATGACTTTTGAAGAAGCATTAGCTTTACTTAAAGCTGGAAAAAAAGTAGTTAGAACTAAAGGTTGGGCGGGTAGTGAAAATTATGTCAAACTTTATGATTCGATTGTTTTAGAATCTGGTGAAAAGTTAGAAGTGACCCCTTATTTCTTGATTAATGTCTCAGGAGAGGGTGAAGGTTTTTCAATGTGGGCACCAACGCCTTGCGACGTTTTGGCTGATGATTGGGCCTTGGTTGAATAGATAGAATAGATAGGCTACAAAATGAAATTTTCTGGAAAAAAAGTGCTAATTACAGGTGCTGCCAGTGGTATTGGCTTGGCTCAAACAAAAGCATTTTTGGCCGAAGGCGCACAAGTTGTTGCTGTTGACTTACAAGAATTTACTGACGAATCTGTCAGTAAATCAAATAACCTGTCAGTAAAAATGATTGATGTTTCCAATGCTCAAGCAGTTGAAAAATTGTCTAACGAAGTGGAAACGATTGATGTTTTACTCAATACAGCGGGCGTTTTGGATGCTTATAAAACCTTGGAAGAAACCGATTTTGCAGAATGGCAACGTATTTTGTCAACGAATCTCAATTCGATGTATTTGATGATTTCGGCTTTCTTACCTAAAATGAAAAGGCAAAAATCAGGAGTCATTATCAATATGGCTTCGGTTGCCGGATTAGTGGCAGGTGGAGGCGGTGTCGCTTATACGGCCAGTAAGCATGCTATTGTTGGACTGACAAAACAATTGGCTTTAGATGAGGCGCAACATGGGATTCAAATAGCAGCCATCGCTCCGGGGGCAATCAATACTCCGATGAATGCGGCTGATTTTACTGAAAATAACGGTCAGATGGCTCAGTGGGTAGCAGATGAGACACCAGCTAAAAGATGGGCCAGCCCTGATGAAGTGGCTAATCTGACTCTCTTTTTAGCCAGTCCACAGGCTTCTTATATGTCGGGAGCAATTGTTCCAATTGATGGAGGTTGGACAATTAAATAAAAGATATTGAAAGACTTATCAGCATGTTGGTAAGTCTTTTATTTATTGTAGGAAAGTCTGTATTAATTACAAAAGTACTGACAGACTCATTGATTTTACTGACGAGTTGCTCAATTGGTTGTTTTCTGTGAAAAAAATTCTGTCAGTAATTTTTGAGATTCTTTTTGGCACATCTACTTGATGGTCTGTCTTGAGAGAGTTTTTATTGATTACAAAAAATTAACAGCTGTCAGCGAAACTAACCTCTCTCTCTATTTACTGATGAAAGAAAATCTTTGTCACTCCTTTTCATTTGTTCAAAAATCTGTTAAAATAAAAACGTTGCTCAATTGCGAGTCAACCCTTGAGCCTTCTTCCCTTTGCTCAAGCATATTAAACGCGACATTTTGTCGCCAAAGGAGAGTATTTTGAAAAAGTCTAGAACTTATGATATTGTTACGATTGCGATTGTTGCCGCTCTTTATGTTATTCTAACGATGACGCCGGGTCTGAGCGCGATTTCTTATGGGCCAATCCAATTTCGGGTGTCGGAAATGTTAAATTTCACAGCATTCTTCAATAAAAAATATATTATTGCAGTTACGATTGGCTGTATGATTTCAAACTTTTTGTCTTTCACTTGGGTCGATGTGATTGTTGGTGGTTTATCAACTTTAATTTTCTTAAGTCTTGGTCTTTTCTTATTTGAACGCTTTAAAGGACAGTATTTTTGGAATGGTCAGTTAAATAAAGCCTTTCTGTTTTTTGCAATTTTCTTTTCAATTAGTATGTTTACCATTGCTCTGGAGCTAAAATTTGTCGCTGGAGCCCCATTTTTTGTGACATGGTTGACACTTGGTCTGGGTGAATTTGCCAGTCTATTGGTTGGGGCGTTTGTGATGGATAAACTTGGGAAAAGAGTGGATTTAAGCCGATAAATATAGTAAAGCAGCACTTGCTGCTTTTTTTGAACCATTTTTAGAAGCCAAAATTACTTAATTTGTTATAATAAAAATAAATAAAGGATTGGAGAGTTTGTAATGAAAAAAATAGCTGTGATTGCTGCTACTGGTAAAGCTGGAAGTTTAATTGCCCAAAAAGCTCTTAGTCATGGTCATGAAGTGACTGCCATTGTCAGAAATAAAGAGCGATTAAAAAATCAAGTGACTGCTGTTCTTGAAAAAGATATCTTTGCATTGACTGCAGAAGATTTATCTGGATTTGATGCCATCGTTTTGGCTCATCGTGCACCAGCAGGTCAAGAAGAAGATTACTCAAAAGTAGCAGAGAAAATGATAAAAATTCTTGACGGTTCAGAAAGTCGTTTAATCATCGTGGGAGGAGCAAGTTCACTTTATCTTGATGAGAACCGCGATCAACGCCTACTAGATGTGACACCAACGGATTTACCATATTATCCAACACTTTTGGAGATGGCTAAAGCAAGCTTGATTTATGAAAGTTCAAAACTCAATTTCACATTCTTTTCCCCAGCAGAATTTTTTGACCCAGAAGGTTTAGAAACAAATGATTATACAATCACCGGAGATGTTTTGGGACACAATAAAGCCGGAAAAAGCCGAATTTCATATGCTGACTATGCCGAAGCGGTCGTAAAAATGATTGAAGACGGAAAATATCAACATGAACATATTGGAATTTACGAAAATTAAAATGGATTAAAATACATAAATAATGATGAATTTAATCTAAAAAAGTAGAATAGCAATGTTCTACTTTTTTTATTTTTTGAAAAAGTGTATAAAAATACAATAAATTCTTGACAAATAAAAATCAGAGTAGTATAGTGTATAAAAATACATAAAAAGGGTATAGATATGAAAAAAATCGCAATTGTTGGGATTACAGGCTATAGTGGACTAGAACTTCTTAGAATTTTTTATGGTCATCCAGAAGTAGAAGTGGTAAAAGTCTGTGCAACAAGCCATTATGGAGAAAAATTGTCAGAGCTTTTTCCACAGTTAGAAAACTTGACTGACTTGACTGTCAGTGAATTTAATGACGAAGAAATTATGGCAGAATGTGATGCCGTCTTTTTTGCAACCTCATCTGGAGTGAGTCAAAACTTGGCTTTAGCTTTTATAGATGCAGATTTTCCTGTCATTGATTTATCAGGAGATTTTCGCTTAAAAAAAGTTGAAACATACGAAAAATGGTATAAAAATACAAATATAAAAAATGAATATTTATTAAAATCAGAATATCATCTGGCGGATATTGGAAAAGCAAGTGGGAACTATATCGCTAATCCCGGCTGTTATGCGACTGCAACTCTACTTGCGCTCTATCCATCAGTGAAAAATGAAATGATTGATTTAAATTCGATTATTGTTGATGCTAAATCGGGTTTGTCAGGAGCTGGAAAGACACTTTCTGAGTCAAGTCATTTTGTCAATGTAGCGGATAATATGTCCATGTATAAAGTCAATGCTCATCAGCATATTCCGGAAATTGCTCAACAATTAAAAATTTGGAATCCGAATTTTCAAGCCCTGCAATTTTCAACTTCTTTAATTCCTGTCAGCAGAGGAATTTTTGTCAGTACTTATGCAAAAGTAGTCAGTAATTTCGACATTGAGCAGATAAGAAGAGCTTATGTTCAGGCTTTTCTTGACAAACCTTTTGTTAGAATACGACGACAAATGCCGCAGCTCTCAGATGTGATTGGGACAAACTTTTGTGATATTGGTTTGGCCTACAATCCAGTGACCAATGTTTTAAGCATTGTATCAGTGATTGATAATCTCATGAAAGGCGCTGCGGGACAGGCGGTACAAAATTTTAATCAGTTATTTGGCTATGATGAAAGTTTAGGTTTAAACTTTATGCCAAGACGATAGAAGAGGAAAAAATGAAGAAAATAATGGGAACAATTGCCAGTCCGAAAGGTTTTGTTGCGGACGCAGTTCATGCACAATTAAAATATAAAAATTTGGATTTAGGGATGATTTTGAGTGACGTTCCGGCTGCGATTGCGGGCGTTTTTACTACAAACAAAGTTGCTGCGGCACCTGTTTTAATCGACCGTGCCATTGTCAAAAATGGTCAAGCACAAGCAATTATTTGTAATTCAGCAGTGGCTAATGCGGTAACGGGAGAGCAAGGGTTTCAAAACGCTTTAAAAACGCAAAAAGTATTTGCTCAAAAATTTAAAATCAAAGCCGATGAAGTGGCAGTTTGTTCAACAGGTGTGATTGGCCTTCAACTTCCGATGGAAAAAATGGTCAATGGAATTTCTAAATTATCACAAAATGGCAAGCCCGAATATTTTGCCAAAGCCATCTTAACGACTGATACTAAATGTAAAACCATTAATTTTGAAAGTGAAATTGGTGGAAAAATGGTCAATATGGCTGGCGTTTGCAAAGGGTCTGGCATGATTCATCCAAACATGGCAACCATGCTTGCCTTTATCACAACTGACGTCAAAATTTCGCAAAGCTTACTTCAAAAAATGCTGTCAGAAATCATTGAAAAAACCTTCAATCAAATCACGGTAGATGGAGATACATCGACCAATGATACGGTTTTGGTCATGGCAAATGGTCAAGCCAAAAATCAAGAAATTCTGGCTGACAGTCAAGACTATCAACTTTTTAAAGAAATGCTGACAGAGGTTTGTCAGCATTTGGCTAAGGAAATTGCAGCTGACGGAGAAGGTGCAACAAAGTTGATTGAAGTGACAGTCAAAGGAGCACCAGATGATTTATCAGCTAGAATGATTGCCAAAAAAATTGTCGGATCAAGCCTGGTCAAAACGGCTATCTTTGGAGCTGACCCCAATTGGGGCAGAATTATCTCATCTATCGGGCAAGTGGCAACTTTTGAAGTTAATGATATTGAGTTGAAAATTCAAAATGAACTTGTCCTTTATCATTCGACGCCAGTCACTTTTGACAATGCTTTTCTTTCTGAAAAATTAAAAGAAGACAAGATTAAGATTGTGGCAGATTTAAATAGTGGAAATGGCAATGGCCAGGCTTGGGGCTGTGACTTGACTTACAAGTATGTCGAAATTAATGCTTTATATACCAGTTGAAAAAATGAGGAAAAATAATGACGGATTTATTTGAAAATTACGGACGCTTACCATTTAGCTTGACCAAAGGTCAGGGCGTTTATCTTTATGATGACAAAGGCAATAAATATCTGGATTTTACTAGCGGCATTGGAGTGATGAATCTAGGTTACACTTTTGAAAAGGGCAAGAATGCTGTTAAAGTCCAACTTGACAGTCTGCCTCATCTTTCAAATCTTTATCAAAATCCTCTGCAAGAAGAAGTGGCAGCAAAGTTAAGTCAAAATCACAAGTACAAAGCTTTCTTTTGCAACTCTGGAACAGAGGCCAATGAGGCTGCCTTAAAATTAACACGATTGATTAAAGCAGGTCACAAAATCTTAGCATTTACTGATGGTTTTCACGGTCGAACTTTTGGAGCCATGAGTGCCACCATGCAAGAGAAAATTCAAGCTGGATTTGCACCATTGCTCCCAGATTTTGTAGCAACTCCTTATAATGATGTGGCTGCCCTTCAACAGGTGGTTGAAAATGAGAAAATCGGCGCTATTATCTTTGAAATTATTCAAGGAGAAGGGGGTGTTTTGCCAATTCGAGCAGATTTTGTTCAAGCATTGAAAAGTTGTCAGCAAAAAGGAATTTTATTGATTGTTGACGAGGTTCAAACAGGAATCGGGCGAACAGGAAAACTTTTTTCTTTTGAACATTTTGGCTTTGAACCGGATATTTTTACAGTTGCAAAAGCCTTGGCAAATGGTCTTCCAACTGGAGCAATGTTGGCTAAAAATAACTATGCTCATTATTTTTCAGCTGGAAAACATGGCTCAACTTTTGGTGGAAATCCCTTGGCTATGGCCTGCGCCAATCAAGTTTTGACAGCAATGGACAATGATTTTTTAGAAAATATTACTGACAAAGGAAATTTTTTCCTAAATTTACTGACAGAAAAGTTGTCAGTAAAATCAACAGTAAAAAGCATTCGTGGATTAGGCCTGATGATTGGCATTCAACTTGCTGACGAGAAAAAAGTGCCCGAAGTTCTTGCTTTAGTACGCGAAAATGGCTTGCTTGCCTTGTCAGCTGGACACGATGTCATTCGTTTATTGCCGCCGCTTGTCATGACCAAAGAAGAATTGCAAAAAGGAGCAGAATTATTGGAGAAACTTTTATGACAGATTCACAAATCACTGCACAGACTTTAACTGAAAGCCTCAAATATTTTCTGAAATATCGTGACCAAACTGTCGTCATCAAATACGGCGGCAATGCCATGATTGATGAAAAAGTGAAAGAAAGTATTCTAAAAGATATTTTATTACTTAAAACAGTTGGAATTAAAGTTGTTTTGGTTCATGGCGGAGGACCTGCTATTGGAGAATTACTTGAAAAATATGAACAAAAAAGTCAATTTGTTCAAGGATTGCGCGTGACAGATAAAAAAACGGCTCAATTAGCGTTGACAGCTTTAGCTGGAAAAGTAAATAAAAGTTTGGTTCAAGATATCATTCGCTTGGGAGGTAATGCGATTGGTGTTTCAGGAATTGATGGTAAATTAATAGAAGCCAAACCTATTTCTGAAGATTTAGGCTATGTTGGAGAAATTACGGCGATTCATCCGGAAATCATTGAGCGCATCAATCAAACAGATGCTGTTCCGGTCATTGCGTCAGCCGCTATTGGTCTTGATGGCGAAATTTATAATGTCAACGCTGATACCGCAGCCAGTCGAATCGCTGGAGCGCTTTGTGCCGAGCAATTTATTTTATTAAGTGATGTACGCGGTTTATATGGTAATTTTCCTGACGAAGGTTCATTTATTGATGAAATTAACCTGACCAATCTGGAAAAGTTAGTTAAAGAGAAAAAAATTACTGACGGCATGATTCCAAAGATAGAAGCCATTAAATACGCCATGCAAGAAGGTTTGGGACAGGCCGTATTACTCGACGGACGAGTGCCACATGCTTTATTGCTAGAATTATTTACTGACAGAGGTCAAGGGACTTTGATTAATCACTGACAGATTTACTGACGATATAAGCAAACAAAGGAGAGAGAATGTTTCAAGGAAGAAGTTTTTTAAAAGAAATAGATTTTAGTAAAGATGAGTTGCTTTATTTGATTGACTTTGCCATTCATCTAAAAAAATTAAAAAAAGAACATATTCAACATAAATATTTATTAGATAAAAATATTGCTCTTATTTTTGAGAAAACCTCGACAAGAACAAGAGCCGCATTCACGACAGCTGCCATTGATTTGGGGGCGCACCCTGAATTTTTAGGACCAAATGATATTCAGCTTGGGAAAAAAGAATCCATTTCGGATACGGCAAAGGTTTTGGGAACCATGTTTGACGGCATTGAATTTCGCGGCTTTAAACAAAGTGATGTAGAAATCTTGGCGAAAGACTCGCAAGTGCCAGTCTGGAATGGTCTGACTGATGATTGGCACCCCACGCAAATGTTAGCTGATTTTATGACAATTAAAGAGCATTTTGGTTATTTAAAAGGTTTGACTCTTGCTTATGTTGGCGATGGTCGCAACAATGTGGCCCATTCGTTGCTGGTGACAGGGGTAATTTTGGGGGTCAATGTAACAATTATCTCGCCAGAAAGTTTGCAACCTGCTCATGAAATTCGAAAACTTGCTCGTAATTATGCGCTAAGAACACACAGCAAAATCGGCATTCGTTCGGATTTAAATGGTCTTGAAAATGCCGATATCGTTTATACAGATGTCTGGGTCAGCATGGGTGAAGAAAGCCAAACAGCCGAGCGAATCAAGTTACTAAAATCCTACCAAATCAATCAAAAAGTGGTGGATAAGATTATAAATAAAAACTTTATTTTCATGCATTGTTTGCCAAGTTTCCATGATTTGAATACGGAAGTCATGAAAGAAATCAAAGAAAATTATAATCTTAATGAATTAGAAGTCACCGATGAAGTTTTTAATTCTAAAAATTCAGTCGTTTTTGAGCAAGCCGAAAATCGGATGCACACGATAAAAGCAGTGATGGCAGCTACTTTAGGGGATTTATTTATTCCTAAAGTGTAAATCAGAATTAATTTTATTTTTCATGAAATCAATTTATTATAAGAAAAATGATATAATTTTGGATAATAGAGTCTGAAAGAGTAGATTTTATGGAGGAAGAAATTTTATGAATGATAAAGATGATAGATTTGACAAGGAGCTGGCGGAGTTAAAAAATCCATCATTGAAAAAATTTAAAACTGCGAGTTTATTTTGGAATTCGCGTGAGCTTGGAATTGGATATAATCGAGCAGAAGTAGATGAATACTTATTATTCATCTCGCAAAAACCCTCTTTATCAGATGAACTCACAAAAAAGAAGTTTAAATCAGAGTTTCATGGATATATAAAAATGGATGTAAAGTTCTTTTTGAAAGAAGTTGCTACCTATCGTTATGCAGAAACACATCAAGAGGAGAATAGGATTAAACAAAAAGAAAAACTGGCATCAATTGATTTGAATAATCCAAATTTTCGCTCATTAATCTACGGTTATAAGAAAGCAGAAGTAGATGAATTTTTACAATTAATGACAAGTTTAGATAGAAAAGAAATATTGGGGAAAAATTTCCATAGTCAAATTGGAGGCTATTCTAAAGATGATGTGGATTGGTATCTGGATAAGGTCATTCAATCTAAGCCAGAAAAATAAAATTTGCAAATTTAAACATTAGATAAAATTTACTTTATCTAATGTTTTTTATTCTTAAGCCATTAAAAAGTGCCATTCCACAAGGAAAGTCATACAAAAAAAGTTTTTTTTGGTATAATAAGGGATAAAACTATAAATGAATAGAAGTTTTAAGTGAAGGAGATTTTTATGCTCAAGCTTCAAGAAAAATTAAAAAATGATTATGGATTAGTCTTCAATGATGAAGACTTGTTAAAAACAGCTTTTACACATTCTTCATTTACGAATGAAGAACGGCTCCCAAAGATTGCAAACAATGAACGTTTGGAATTTTTGGGAGACGTCGCCTTATCTTTGGTGATTTCAGATTACCTTTACCGAACTTATCCGGAAAAACTTGAGGGGGAGCTTTCGAAAATGCGTTCAAGTATTGTTCGGACAGAGTCGTTGGCTAACTTTTCACGTTCTTGTGGATTTGGGGAGTTCTTACGATTAGGTCATGGGGAAGAAAAAATGGGTGGCCGTGACCGAGAGACAACACTAGAAAACCTTTTTGAAGCGTTTTTGGGTGCCCTTTTTATTGATCAAGGGATGGATGAAGTTCGTAAGTTTATTCAACATGTCGTGATTCCCCATGTTAAAAATGATGATTATGTTAAAGTGATTGACTATAAAACAGAATTACAAGAAGTTCTACAAGTCGGTGGTGAAACCACAATTACCTATAACATCTTGAAAGAAGAAGGACCTGCCCATGACCGCTCATTTGTTGCGGCGGTTTATAACAATGGCAAAGAATTGGGTCGTGGTCTAGGAAAATCCAAAAAAGTGGCAGAACAAAAAGCTGCAGAAAATGCAATAAAAGGGCAAAACCATGTATCTTAAAAAAATGGAAATTGTCGGCTTTAAATCCTTTGCCGATAAGACTAAAGTTGAATTCGATAAAGGGATAACCGCGGTTGTTGGTCCCAATGGTTCTGGAAAATCAAATATTGTTGAAGCTTTACGTTGGGTTTTAGGCGAACAGTCTGCTAAGGCGCTTCGTGGCGGGAAAATGCCTGATGTTATTTTTGCTGGAACAGAGAAAAGAAAAGCACTAAATTATGCTGAGGTCATTGCCCATTTTGATAATTCTGACCATTATTTACAAGGGCAAGATGAGCAAGAAGAGGTTGTGATAACAAGACGTTTATATCGCAATGGAGACTCGGAGTTCTTGATGAATGGTCGAAAATGTCGCTTACGCGATATTCATGACTTATTTACAGATACTGGTTTAGGACGTGATTCTTTATCAATTATTTCTCAAGGTCGAATTGAATCGGTTTTTAATTCAAAACCAGAAGAAAGACGGGCTATTTTTGAAGAAGCGGCAGGTGTTTTAAAATACAAAAATCGCCGAAATGAAACGGAATCTAAATTAAATTCAACACAGGACAATCTTGATCGTTTAGAAGATATTATTTTTGAGTTGAATAGTCAGCTGGTTCCCTTACAATCGCAACGTGATGTGGCACTTCGTTTTCAAGAGTTAGAAGCCGTGCGTTCTGACTTATCCCTAGCGGTTTTAGTTGGACAATTGGAAACTAAAAAAGCTCGATATGACCAAACTGAACTTGATTTGACAGAAGTGGTCACTGAATTAAAGCAATTGTCAGCTCGTAAAAAAGAATATGATGAACAAGTCGGTCAGTTGCGCAGAGAGCGTCAAAAGGTCGAAGCTGAACAAGAAAAATTGCAAACGGACCAGCTTAATTTTTCAAATTTAAAATCAGATCTAACAAGAAAAATCGAACTCTTTGATGTTCAAAAAGATTCATCAGAGAAATCAGCTGCTGAACGTGAAGAACGACTTGAAAATTTAAAAAGCCGTTTGTTGACAGTAGAACAAGATTTGTCAGAGGTTCAGGAAAAATCAGAAATTTTACTGATAGAAAAAAATGAATTAGATAAATTACTGACGGATTTGTCAGCGGATTTAGCGACCCTTTCTGAATCACCAGAAGTAATCATGGAGCGTTTGCGTGATGAATTTGTCCAATTGGTTGAAAAAGAAGCTCAAATCTCTAATGAAATTGTAAGAAATAAGGCAGAAATAGCTGATTTGAGTCGTCGCCAATCCGAGCAGGATGAATCTGTCAGAGAAAACTTGACTAAATTTGAAAAAATAAGTAAAGATTTATCTGAAACACAAGAAAAATTGACAACTGTACAAGCCGAAATCAGCCAGTTGTTAGCAGAATTTGAAAAGCAAAATCAAGCAGAGAAAAAACAAGCAGAATTAGAGCGTTTAGCACAAAATGAAATGTATGATTATCTGCAAGAACTCAATCAACATAAAGCTCGTTTGGCCTCTTTACAAAATATTCGTGACAGCCATAGTAATCTTTTTGCTGG
Organism: Lactococcus cremoris subsp. cremoris KW2; assembly: GCF_000468955.1. Lineage (NCBI taxonomy): Bacteria > Bacillati > Bacillota > Bacilli > Lactobacillales > Streptococcaceae > Lactococcus > Lactococcus cremoris. The sequence continues at coordinate 756,932 of NC_022369.1, forward strand.
AGTTCGCGCGGTCATGCAAAATGCATCTGAAATTGGCGGATTGATTGGGGTGGTCTCTGATTTATTGACCTTTGACCCTAAATATACAACGGCCATTGATATTGCTTTAGGTGGTGGGAGTCAAAATGTCGTCACAGAAGATGAAAATGCGGCAAAGCGGGCGATTGCCTTCTTACGTGAAAAACGTTTAGGACGAGCAACATTTCTTCCTCTGACGACTATTAAAGGTCGAGAATTTAATGGACTAAACCGTATTCAGAATATGACAGGATTTGTTGATTTGGCTATCAATCTTGTCCATTTTGAAGAGCGGTTGCACAAGGCAATGAGCTCACTTTTGGGAACAACAGTGATTGTGGATACGGCAGAAAATGCCACTGCTATTGCGCGTATGATGAATTATACGGTGCGGATTGTCACGCTTGATGGTACACAAATAAATCCCGGCGGTTCTTATGCGGGAGGAGCTGGAAAACGCAATTCTACGACCTTTACTTCTGTTGAAATTGCTAATTTAGAAAAACAAATCGTTTCATCGGAACAAAAATTAAAAAAAGCAGAACAAGCAGTTCAGAAGGCCCAAAAAACACGTCAAGACTTATTAAAAGAAGTTGAAATTTTGAAAAGTCAAGGCGAAGAAAAACGTTTTGTTGAGCAATCTTTAAATCTAAAAATCGAACAATTAGTAGAACAAAAGAGTGCTTTAGAACAGCTGACAGATCTGTCAGCCACTCAAGAATCAACAAGTAATCTGCTTGAGCTGACTCGACAAAATGAAAATAAATCAGAGCTTCTTACAAAAATTACCCAACGAAAAGGGGAAATTGAAAAGCAACTTGAAGAAGTTAAAACAAATAGTCAGACTCACAAAAACTTACTGTCAGAAAAAACAAAGGCTTTGAATCATGCCCAACTTCGACAATCAGAAGTTGCCAGTGAATTGAAGTTCATCAAAGCTGATGAAAAACGTTTATTGGCTGACTTGTCAGCATTATCAGAAGAAAAAAATCAGCTGACAGCACTTTTAAATCCTGTCCAATTCGACGAAACAGAGAGAAATAATTTCTCAAAACAACTGACAGAAGTCGAAGAACGATTGAGTCAGATTAATGTCCGAATGGTCAGTCTAAAATTCGAGCGTGAGGACTTAGCTGCTCAAATGGAAGATTTAGAACAGCATAATCAAGACTTTATTCAACAAACGCAGGAACTTAATACGAAAAAAACGCGTTACGAAATGCAATTGGAGCAAATTGAAGGTCAATTAATGACTCTTCAAGAAACTTTAAATAGTGAACACCAAATGAGTTTTGAAGAAGCGCAAGCTACAGTTGAAAAATTGGAAGATTTAGCAGCAGCAGAGCAAAAACTTAAAGAGTTAGAGCGTCAAATTAAGGCATTAGGTCCGATTAATTTAGATGCTATCGTTCAATATGATGAAGTGAATGAACGCTTTAGTTTCCTCTCAAGTCAAAAAGATGATTTGTTAGAAGCTAAAAATCTGCTATTGAATACAATTGATGATATGAATGATGAAGTTAAAATTCGTTTCAAAACAAGCTTTGATGCCATTCGTGAGAGTTTCAAAACGACCTTCGCCCAAATGTTTGCAGGGGGAATGGCAGATTTGGAATTAACAAGTGATAATCTTCTTGAAGCTGGCGTTGAAATCAAGGTTCAGCCTCCTGGTAAAAAATTATCTAGTTTGAATTTGATGAGTGGTGGCGAAAAAGCACTGACAGCTTTAGCCTTGATTTTTGCGATATTAAGAGTACGTACAGTACCTTTTGTGGTTCTTGATGAAGTTGAAGCTGCGCTTGACGAAGCTAATGTTAAACGTTTTGGTGATTATATGAATCACTTTGACAATAGTAATCAATTTATCGTTGTAACACATCGTCGAGGAACAATGGCAGCAGCTGGTTCGATGTATGGGGTTACAATGGCTGACGCTGGGGTTTCTAAGATGATTTCAGTTAAGCTTGATTCAGCAGTAAATTGAAATTTAAGATAGTTTTAATTTATAAATGCTACACTATAGATTGATTTTTGAAGGACTGCCTAATTTATGGTTTGGTATATGATTTGCCTAAAAACAAGGAAAGTCGTATAATTTAAGCAATAAAAACATGAATTTAAAAAATTTCATTAATTTCAAAGTTGATGAAATCTGGCGTTTTTCGTATTTATTAATAAGTTAATTATTAATGAATTGACTGCAGTTTTTCTTTATATTAAGGAAGAATGAGTATATTTTCTGGGGATAATAAATTGAAAAAATTACTATCTGCTTTCAACACACGTGTTGGTTTGCTTAGTTTTATTGTATTTTTTGTATGGGTTAAATCGATGATTGCCTACTTCGGAGTTTTTAATCTTCGGGGAGTTGGTCCAGCAGAATTAGTGCTGATGATTATTAATCCGATTGGCTTTACAGCGATTTGCTTTGCTGTATTACTCTTTATTAGAAGGACGTCGCTATTTTATCTAGCAACGTTAGTCTTGACCATTGCAGCAAATTTCTTGCTCTACCTCAATATTCTCTATTATCGAGAATTTACCGATTTTATCACGATTGATACGATGACGGGTGGAGCTGGAATGTTCCAGCATGGTTTTGACTTTGGTTCAGTTCCTGTTCATTTGATGGACTGGGTTTATTGGATTGACCTTGTCGTGATTATCGTGTTATTGATTGCTAAAAAAATCAAATTTGACCAACGTCCAGTTGGTGCCAAAAGAGCATTTACCTATCTTTCAATGGGCTTGGCTTTATTTGGTTTGAACTTTTGGTTCGGCGATTTTAATAAGCATCAGTTAATTTTGCGCAAAGCTCAATCAGATAAAACATATATTGTACGTTATCTTGGCTTAGGCCCATGGATGCTAACTGACAGTTACTATACTCATTTGGCAAATACGCAACGTAAAGATGCTAGCAAAGAAAGTTTGCAAGAAATTCAAAAATATATTGCTTCAAATCGTTATTTGGCGCCAAATATGAAAATGTATGGGATTGCTAAAAACCGTAATGTCATTGAAATTCACTTAGAATCTTTCCAACAAGCTTTGATTGATTTGAAAATCAAAGGGACAGACGGTAAAGAGCATGTTGTGACTCCATTCTTAAATTCAATCTATCATTCAAATTCTACTTATTCATTTAGTAATTTCTTTAATCAGGTTGGACAAGGAAAAACATCTGATGCCGAAAACTTATTGGAAACTTCAACATTTGGTTTGCCTGCTGGCTCACTTTTTGCAAAATATGGTTCAACACAAACATTCCAAGCAATGCCAGCAATTTTGAATCAAACCGATGGCTATAGCTCGGCCGTAGTTCACGGAAATGTTGGTGCTTTCTATAATCGATTGAATACATATAAACAAATGGGCTATCAAAATTTCTTTGACCAAAGTTTCTTTGATAATTCCGCATCAAACATGAGTCCTTGGGGAATCAAAGATAAATTACTCTTCCGTGATTCAGTACCACTGCTTGAACAAATGCAACAGCCATTTTATGTTAAATATTTAACAGTTACCAACCATTTAACTTATACAATGGACGATGAAGATAAAGATCCAAACTTCGCAACTGTTGATTCAGGAAACAAGTTAGTTGACGGTTACTTTGAAACAGCTCATTATTTGGACCAAGCGGTTCAACAGTTCTATGATTATTTGAAAAAATCAGGTCTTTACGATAAATCAATCATTGTATTATATGGTGACCACTACGGAATTTCTGGTAGTGATAATAAGGCTTTTGCTCCTTATGTTGGTTATAACGGAGATACGCTTAATAGTTATGACACTACGATGTTACAACGAACACCATTTATGGTAGATATTCCTGGACAAACCAGTGGCCATATCATCAATACCTATGTTGGTCAACTTGATGTCATGCCAACGCTAGAACATTTACTTGGAATTGATACGAAGAAATATGTTCAATTTGGTCAAGATATGTTTGCTTCTGGCCGACAAGACTTTGTGGCTCTGCGAAATGGTGGATTTGTTACGCCAACAATTACGCAGCCAAGTTTGAATGGAAGTTTTTATGACACCCAAACAGGCTTGCAGATTGAGAAACTTAATGCTCAACAAGAACAATATGTCAAAGAAACCAAGCAAAAAGTTTCTGATCTCTTGAAAGCATCTGATAAATTAAATAATCAAAATCTCCTCAGATTCTACACGCCGGAAGGCTTCAAAGCTGTTGACCCTAAAGATTACAACTACACGGTCAAAGCAACTGAGAAGAAACTGAAGAAGGAAAACGAAGACTTAGCAGCTAGATCAAATAGCTTGCTGAGCCAAAATCAAGGAAAATCAACTTTACCAGATTATTCAGTTGATATTCCAGAAGTCCAAAAAGGGCAAGATTCACCAAAAGTGAAAGATTAATAAAAATTAAATAAATAAATTGCTGACGGAAATCTTTAGAATGACCTATTCAACTTTCCAAAGTTATCAGCATTTTATATTAAGAGAGGAACCAATGAAAACAGGATATTTTCTTCCAGTGTCACTTAATCATCGATTGGTTTTGCTTTGGGGCATCATTATTTTAAGCTTCGAGCGGACACTTTTTTATGAATTTAATAAAGAGGGCAACTGGTTTTTGACTATTTTGGCAATTGCTTCATATATTATCTTTATCACTTTGATTTGGCCACATCGTTTCTTCATTGCTGATGATGAGCTTCATTTTACAACTTTTCCGCGTGTGCGAATGAAAACAATTGATTTAAAATACATTACAGCCGTAAAAACAACTAAATTTGGTTTTGGATTTTCTTATGCTGGCAAACGTTATCAATTCTTCACTTTTGGAAAGTCTAAAGAAGCTTTAGCAACTTTGCATGATACGATAGAACATTCTGATAAGGTCAGTGATTTAAAAGCCTAATAAAAAAGACGGCAGCTTTGTCGTCTTTTGATTTGTCATTTTAAAAAATAATAACTAAAAATAATTATTTTTGGTTTTGTAAAAGGAAACTTATGAATATAAAATGGATATTCAAAAAAATGCTACTGCCCATTATATTTGCTCTTGTCGCATTTTTTCTCGTTAGTCATGACCAATTCTTGTATAAGGCACCAGTTGGGAAAATAAGTGTTGCTAAAACGCTAAGCAATCATGAAGTTAGTGATGATTTCCAAAATAAAGACCGCCAAATAACACAAGAATTATCGATAAAAGTCCTCAATGCAAAGGATTCAGAACCTATAAGCCTTAAATTAGAGAATACGACAACCTTATCGCAGACAACTGGACAGATATATCGAGTCGGTCAGCAAGTGATTTTAAAGAAAATTTCGGGAAATTATCAGATTGTAACCTTAAAAAGAGATGCATTAATTATTGCTCTTGTCGTTTTATTTATTGGTTTTCTAATCAGTTTTGAACGCTTTAAGGCTTCGCTTTTTCTGCTTTTATCCTTGATTTTAAATCTATTATACTTTGTCATCGTTATCGCCTTCAATGTTGAATTTAATCCACCGGTTATTTTACTTTTTGGACTTCTGTCAGTAATTTTTGCGGCTTCATCGCTCTTGTTTGTCTTAGGGCCAACAAGGCAGATGCTTTATACATTTATTACCACAGTCTTAACAACGGCTCTAACATTTTCGATTGTTTTATTCGTTTTAAAGATGACAGGAAATTCTGGCATTCACTTTGAATATTTAGATTATGTGACCCAAAATCCATCAGAATTTTTCTTTGTTGGCACAATGATTTCGGTTTTGGGAGCAATCATGGACGGAACAGGTGATATTGTTGCAGGTCTTTTTGGTTTGGATAGACAAAATAAATTAAACAAAATAAATATGACTAGCAAAGATTACATTAAATCAGGAATTTCAATTGGTCAAGAGCTTATTGGAACTTTGACAAATGTTTTGTTCATGATTTTTATGGCGGAAACTTTACCAATGACCCTCTTATTATTGAGAAATGGCAATTCTTGGTCTTATATTGCGACGGTTGGCCTTAATCTTGGATTATTGCAAACAATCATTTCGGCCATTGGGATTGTACTGGCTGTTCCAATTACCGCTGTTTTCACAAGTTTTGCTTTGGCTAGAAGTCATCAAGGAAAGGGGATTTCACTATGAATGCACTCCTTATCCTCTTGATTTTATTAATTGTCTTGATGATTTTAGTTGCCAAAAAAGATGGCTTACGTAATCTTATCGGTTTAGCTTTCAATTTTATTGCGATTTTTGTTCTGATTACCTTAATTTCATGGGGCTTTAATGCGATAGTCGTTCTGGTTATCCTGTCAGTAATTATTTTGGCAATCGCCATATTTATGTCTGCTGACGAAAGTGAAGTCACATTAATTACCTTTAAAACGAGTATCATTGTTGTCTTATCATTGCTTATTCTGGCTTTAATCATTCAACATTTTGGTCAATTTCAAGGATTTGCAACAGAAGATGTTGATGAATTAGAAAATCTGTCATTAAATGTGGGTCTTAATTTTTCAAATGTCGCAATTGTTGTCATGGTTATTTCCATGCTTGGTGCGGTTGCTGAATCAGCCATGGCTTTAGCTGCCAGCCTTTCAGAAGTTGTTGAGCAAGATGAGTCCATGAGTCTTGAGCAATTTAAAAGTCAAAGGGAAATCATTTCTCAACAAATTTTGGGAACAGCAGTCAATACGCTATTTTTTGGAGTTTTGGGAGCGACAGTTGGTTTAATTCTCTGGTTTGTACGTTTAAATTATCGTTTGGCTGATATTTTTAACTCAAAATTACTGATGGCAGAAGTTGCAGCGATGCTTTTGGGAATGTTAGGGATTTTATTTGCTATTTGGCTTTCGGGTTATTTTGTTCAAAAATCTTTTGAGCAAAATAATAAGAGCAAATAGTATTGTCAGCAAAAATAAAAAGCTTGATGAAAAATCAAGCTTTTTTTGATTAGTTTAATTCACTGACGGCGTCATTCTTTTTTCGATAACTGATGAAGATGATGATATAAAGAATTGCAGTGAAAACAGTCACTCCGATTGGGTTAGTAAATAGAATACCAATGAGAATGAAGAAGAGAGCAATTAGGGCAAGGAGGCTCATCGTTTTCCCAGAAAGTGATTTTGTTTTAAGGGAGAGACCAAATCCAGCGAGACTAATTAAGAACCAAACGGCCAAAACAGTGTAGGAAAGTGAACCAGCTAAGTAATTAAATAAACGGTCACCAACAAAATAAGAAAGAACAACACCGATATATAGTGTACCCGAACAAAAAAGAACAGCTCTTTGAGGAACATGGTGTTTATTTAAATGAGACATTGTTTGGGCCATTTTTCCTTGACGATTTTTCAAACGGAAAAAAAGAAGGCGAGACGAAGCATAAATTCCGGAATTAATTGAGGAGAAAAGAGCTAGAATGATAATCAGATTGACAATATCTCCGGCAAAAGGAATATGCATTTTATTAAAGACCATGACAAAAGGACTTATTGAAGAAGCAGCCAAAGTTTGCCAATTATAAATGACAAGAAGTAAAAACATAGGAATAATATAAAAAGAGATAATTCGACCAATTACACCGCGAATGGCTTTAGGAATTGCTCTTTTCGGATCTTGAGTTTCACTGACAGTAATAGCAATTAGCTCAGAACCACCATAAGAGTAAATAACAATCAGTAAGGAATTAATGACTCCTTTTAGACCATGTGGGGCAAAGCCACCATGATTAGTCATTCTGGAGAATGTAGTAATTAAATCATTATTGAATACTTGCTTAGCCACAAGATAAACCCCAAAGATAATCAATAAAATAACAACACTTATTTTGATAAAAGCCAACCAATACTCTGTTTCGGCAAAAAGGGCAACTGAAAATAAATTAATAAGAGAAGTTAAGAGAGCAATGATTAAAACAAAGACCCAAGTAGGAATATTAGCAAACCAAAGCTGCAAAAAGCTAGCAGCAGCAACGGCTTCGGCAATGATATTTATCATCCACATTGACCAATAAACCCAGTCTGTAAAATCAGCTGTATGATTACCCAAATAAGGCTGAACAAGTCCAGATAGACCATGGGGATTTTTTGAACTGAGCACGAGTTTTTCTAAACTCTTCATCACAAAATAAAGAACGATACCACCGATAAAATAAGCGATTAAAACAGAGGGACCAGCGGCAGCAATGGCTGATGAGCTTCCTTTAAAAAGACCGGCACCAATTGCACCACCAAGGGCAATCATTGTAATATGGCGTGCCGCCATTTTTTTCTTTAAGGATTGATTAGTTTCCAACGATAATTCCTAGCTTTCTAAATCAATAAGTAGAGACGTCTCTCTTTATATTGACTAATAAAATGATAATAAAATATTAAAAAAAGACGTCCTGAGGACGTCTCTTCGTCCTCGTCAATGACTAACGCCAAAGAGGACTCACACATTTAGCTAAATTAGCTAGTGTGAGCCCTCCTTCAACAACAAGTTAAGAGAAGCTTGTGTATTAGTCATTTTTGGACCTCGTTTTCTTATTTTAAGTGTAATCAAAAGATTTTGATTTGTCAAATATTTTTGTGAATTATCTAAAAATAAGAAAGAAAGCCTGCCTCACAATTGGTGACCATTATTGAACCTCAGTGACTCGGTGTGGTATAATAAAGCAATGAATAAAGAAATTAAACTGATTGCCCTCGATTTGGACGGGACTTTACTTAACTCTTCAAAAGAAATCTCAAAAGAAAATAGACTGGCCATTGATGCGGCACGTCAAAAAGGGGTCCACGTTGTGTTGACAACTGGCCGCCCTCTGATTGCGATTCAGCCTTTTCTTAAGACCTTAGAAATGCTCGATTTTGAAGATTTTTCTATTACATTTAATGGTGGTCTGGTTCAAAGAAATACGGGACAAATCTTATCTAAAAAAAGTTTTACTCATGATGAAATACTTGAAATTAAAGAATTAACTACAAAACTAGGAATTCCATGTGATGTTTTGAGTGAAGAAAAGGTTTATATGACCAAAAGTGACGTTGTTTCTCAATATGATACGTTGAATAAACTCCTGACTTTCATTAAAGTTGATTTTGACCAAGTTCCACTAGATGTTGTTTACAATAAAATCGTTTCTTGTACGGATAAAGAGTTGCTAGATGCTCAATTAAGCAAAATTCCAGAATCTTATTTTGAAGAATTTGAGATTTTTAAAACACAGGCTAAACTTTTAGAATTTATGCCTAAAGGGATTAATAAAGCTTATGGTTTGACACAATTGACAAATCAGTTGAATTTAGGGGCAGAAAATGTAATGGCTATGGGCGATGAAGCCAATGATTTATCGATGATATCATGGGCGGGTTATGGAGTCGCAATGGCAAATGCTGTGCCCGCTGTTAAAGAAGAAGCCAGAATTATTTCTGATTTAACAAATGACCAACATGCCGTGGCCCATATGATTGAAAAATATGTACTTTAAGGAATTGAAATGAAAGATGAAGTTCAAATAAAGAAATATTTGCCAAGTTTAATTTTCGCAATAATTTTACCTGTTGTTGCCTACTTATTATTGAAAACTTGGGGCAGCACAGACACATTAGCACTCGGAATCGCGACTGCTTTTCCGGTTATTCATATGGTCTGGTCTTTGATTGTTAGAAAAGAAGTTAATCCGGTTTCTTTGGTGGCAATAATTGGTTTTTTAATTTCACTTTTAACCGTTTATTTGACTCATGGCAATAATCTTGCCTTCAAGCTTTGGCATCCCATTTTAACAGCGGCAATTGGGACAATTTTTTTACTATCACTTGTTTTTAATCGACCACTATTAGAATTTGCGAATGAAGGACAGAGTCATAAAAAAATGATGATTTTAACACTTTTCATGGGTCTAGTTTTTGTTTGTCATGCTTTGTCAGTTATTTTGTTAGCTTTCTGGGTAAAGACAACAGCTTTTGTTTTAATTTCAAAAATCATTGATTTTTCTGCAGTTGCTATCCTACTTTTAGGACTCGGATTTTTAAGAAAAAAATTAATTTAAAATTTATATTTTACAAATGAACTTTATCATCTATGCATGATATTTATATTAAGGAGAAAATATGGGACTTTTTGACCGTCTCTTCGGAAAGAAGAAACAAGAAGAAACTAAGCATGACGAGCCTGTCATTGAAAAAGTAGTTGTTGAGAACACTCAAGAGCCTAAGAATGAAGAAGAAACAAGAGAAACTACAGAACTTACTGAAGTAAGTCCAAAGCCAGTTGACCTAGAAAATGTGACTGACGAATCTGTCAGTAAAGTAATTGACATTGAAAGAGAAGAAGTTTCAAAAGAAATTGCTGATGGACCTGTTTCTAAAGAGAAAACGATTAGTCCTGAGCGCGAAAATGTAGTCGTTACTGATGAAAAAACTGTTTTATCTGTAACTGATGAAAAAGCAGCAGAAATAACTGACAAAGAAGTAAATTCAGAAGTTTCAACAATTGCAAAGGAAAATGTTACTGACGAAGATGAGGAAGAGATTGTCATTGACATTGATGCTTTGGCTAATATTTTCACTCAATCGCGTGAGGAAACTGAGAAAAAATACGAGCAATCATTAACTTTAACTCGTAAGACATTTTCTGATGGTTTCAATGAACTCTTTGCCAATTTCCGCACAGTAGATGAAGAATTTTTCGAAGAGCTTGAAGAAACGTTAATTATGTCAGATGTCGGCGTTGATTTGGCGATGGAAGTGACCGAAGAATTGCGTAAAGAAGCCAAGTTAATCAATGCTAAATCGACAGATGACTTGCGTCAGCTGATTATTGAAAAAATTGTTGATAAGTTTGATGGTGAAAAATTACCAACACAATTGGATATTCAACCAGAAGGATTGAGCATTTTGCTTTTTGTTGGGGTTAATGGCGTTGGTAAAACAACAACCATTGGTAAATTGGCTGCCCGCTATAAAAATGAGGGCAAAAAAGTACTTCTCGCCGCCGCAGACACATTCCGTGCTGGAGCCATTGACCAATTGGTTGAATGGGGAAATCGTTCACAAGTTGAAGTAGTTACAAAACCAGCTGGTTCTGACCCAGCAGCAGTTGTTTTTGACGCGCTAGCAAAAGCTAAATCAGAAAATTATGATATTCTGCTTGTAGATACGGCTGGTCGTTTGCAAAATAAAGATAATCTGATGAAAGAATTGGAAAAAATCGGAAAAGTCATTAAACGTGAAGTTCCAGATGCACCGCACGAAACAATTTTGGCACTTGATGCAACGACGGGGCAAAATGCGATTCAACAGGCTAAGGAATTTTCAGCTGTTACTCCGATTACAGGGATTGCTTTGACCAAACTTGATGGTTCAGCCAAAGGTGGGATTGTGCTCTCTATCGTTCAAAGTCTAAAAATTCCTGTTAAACTCATTGGTTTGGGTGAAAAAATTGATGATTTACAAGATTTTGATGAAGAATTTTTCGTTAGAGGACTCTTCAAAGAATTATTATAAAGGTTTAATAAGATGAGAAATTAAAAAGAATCTGCAGACTTTAGTAGATTCTTTTTTACTTGTCAACGTTTCCATGAAAATAAAGCCCATGAGCGTTTGAAAAAATTGAGAATTTAATGTAAAATAGAACTACATAAAATAGAACTCCTGTGTTCTTTAGGAATTAAAGAAAGGCTCTTCATGTCGTATTCAAATTTGAAGTTGTTTTCGCTCTCTTCTAACCACGAATTAGCCCAAAAAGTGGCTAAAGAAATTGGAATTGAGCTTGGAAAAGTAAGTGTTGGTGCCCACTCAGATGGCGAAACTGTCGTTCATATCGACGAATCAGTTCGCGGTGATCATGTGTTTATCCTCCAATCAACAAGTGACCCTGTCAATGATAACTTGATGGAACTCTTGATTATGATGGATGCACTTCGTCGTGCCTCTGCCGCATCAATTAACATTGTCTTGCCATACTACGGTTATGCTCGTCAAGACCGTAAAGCTCGTGCCCGTGAACCAATCACATCAAAACTCGTAGCAAACATGCTTCAAATTGCTGGTGCCGACCGTTTAATTACTTTCGACCTTCACGCACCACAAATTCAAGGTTTCTTCAACATTCCAGTTGACCATCTTATGGGGTCACCACTGATTGCTGAATACTTCCGTCGTCAATTAGTTTCTGCTGGTGATGATATCGTTGTTGTTTCACCTGACCATGGTGGTGTCGGACGTGCACGTAAGTTGGCAAACTTCCTAAAAGCGCCGCTTGCTATTATTGATAAACGCCGTCCTCGGGCCAATGTTGCTGAAATCATGAATATTATTGGTGACGTTCAAGGTAAAAAATGTATCTTAATTGATGATATGATTGATACAGCTGGAACAATTACCCTTGCAGCAAACGCATTGAAAGAACTTGGGGCAACCGAAGTTTATGCTTCATGTACTCATGCCGTACTTTCAGGACCTGCGATTGATCGGATTAATAATTCAGCAATTACAAAATTGGTTGTTTTGGATACTATTGAAATGCCAGAAGAACGTCAAAGTGAAAAAATTGTGCAACTTTCAATTGCTCACTTACTTGCTGATGCGATTATTCGCATTCATGAACGTCGTCCATTGTCTCCACTCTTTGAATTACATCTTCCTTCAGAACAAATTTAAAACTAGTTTTAAATTAATTTAGCTAAATGAGCGATTGTTCTGCTAAGCCTAACTAGTATTTATTAGAATTCAAAGTGGATTTACGATAAGACTTCAAGCGACCAGGGGTCGCTTTTTTAAAAAATGGAACTAGAAAAAATTAGAAAAATTTATGAGAAGGTTGACCCAAGTCAGCTGACAGAACGAGAAAAATTACTGACAGAATTAATTTTTACTGACAGAAAATTGAGTATCGACAACCTTCCTAATGGCCGCTATCGCATTTTACAATTTTCCGGAAATAACTTTGAGGAATTGGAAAACACCTTAAAGTTACTTTTGCCTGATTTTGTGAAGAGTCTTAGAGAACAAAAGATTGTCATTGAATTTTTTTCAAGTGACAGTCCCACCACATCAGAACTTTTTGATATTTTTCAAACACTTTCCCAAGATATGGGGGAAGAAGTGACCGCTTATGTCGGTCGCTTTGTTGATAAAAATAGGCTCTCGGAAGTTTATGCTGAAGAAAGTAAAATTTTTGAAAATCAGTCTACTTTTAGTGAGTATATTTTATCAGAAAGCTTAAATCTTTTGGAAAATAATATTTTACATGAGATTTGTAAAGAATTATTAGAAAATCCTGAGGATCAAAAACTAGTCAAGGCAATGTATAAGGCAAGCGCTAATCAAACACAAGCTGCTAAATTACTTTATGTCCATCGAAATACCCTGATTAATAAAATAAAAAAATATGAGCAAAAATATGGCTTGCAACTTTCAGGAAGTGACCTAACTCTTGCTTACAATTTATTATAATCATCAGTTTGAAACATTGAATATATGAGAAAGGAACTGAGTTTGATACTGTTGAACTCAAATCTTTAATATGGAATACAATCATCAAGAAATTGAAGCCAAATGGCAAAAATTCTGGGCGGATAATCAAACTTTCCGCACTGGGACAGATAAAACAAAACCAAAATTTTACGCGCTAGACATGTTCCCTTATCCATCTGGAGCTGGACTTCACGTGGGACACCCAGAAGGGTATACAGCAACTGATATTTTGAGCCGTTACAAACGTGCTCAAGGCTTTAATGTCCTTCATCCAATGGGCTGGGATGCTTTTGGTTTACCAGCTGAGCAATATGCTATGGACACAGGGAATGACCCTGCGGAATTTACAGCTGAAAATATTGCTAACTTTAAACGTCAAATCAATAGCTTAGGTTTCAGTTATGATTGGGAACGTGAAGTAAATACGACTGACCCTAACTTCTACAAATGGACACAGTGGATTTTCACTAAACTTTATGAAAAAGGACTAGCTTATGAAGCAGAAGTAGCAGTAAACTGGGTTGAAGAGCTCGGAACTGCTATTGCCAACGAAGAAGTGCTACCAGATGGTACATCTGAACGCGGAGGTTATCCAGTTGTTCGTAAACCAATGCGTCAATGGATGCTTAAAATTACAGCTTACGCCGAACGTTTACTTGAAGACCTTGAAGAAGTGGATTGGCCAGAGTCAATCAAAGAAATGCAACGAAACTGGATTGGTAAATCAGTTGGGGCAGACGTTACCTTCAAAGTTGAGGGAACGGACAAATCATTTGAAGTCTTTACAACTCGTCCTGATACTCTTTTTGGCGCGACTTATGCTGTTTTGGCCCCTGAACATGATTTAGTTGATGCAATTACAACGCCGGAGCAAGTTCAAGCAGTCGCTGATTATCGTCGTCAAGCAAGTCTCAAATCTGATTTGGCTCGTACAGACCTCGCTAAGGAAAAAACTGGCGCCTTTACAGGTGCTTATGCGATTAATCCAATTAATGGACGGAAGATGCCAATTTGGGTTGCAGATTATGTTCTGGCCTCTTATGGACATGGTGCGGTCATGGCTGTACCTGCTCATGATGAACGTGACTGGGAATTTGCTAAAGTTTATGGACTTGAAATTTTGCCTGTTGTTGAGGGTGGAAATGTAGAAGAAGCCGTTTATACTGAAGATGGTCCGCATATTAATTCAGAATTTTTGAATGGTCTTGATAAAGCACAAGCGATTGAAAAAGCCATTGAATTTTTGGAAGAAAAGAAAATCGGGAAGAAAAAAATCACTTATCGTTTGCGTGACTGGCTCTTTAGCCGTCAACGTTATTGGGGTGAGCCAATTCCAATTATTCATTGGGAAGATGGAACATCAACTGCTCTACCCGAAAATGAATTGCCACTTGTTTTACCAGTGACTTCTGACATCAAACCTTCGGGAACTGGTGAGTCACCATTGGCTAATTTGACAGATTGGTTGGAAGTTACACGTGAAGACGGTGTAAAAGGTCGTCGTGAAACGAACACAATGCCTCAATGGGCAGGTTCAAGTTGGTATTACCTCCGTTATATCGACCCACACAATACTGAAGCCTTGGCTGATTCAGATCTCCTCAAAGAATGGTTGCCAGTTGATATCTATGTTGGAGGAGCTGAACATGCGGTTCTTCATTTGCTTTACGCTCGTTTCTGGCATAAAGTACTTTATGACTTAGGAGTGGTGCCAACTAAAGAACCTTTCCAAAAACTCTTTAACCAAGGAATGATTTTGGGAACTTCTTACCGCGACCATCGTGGAGCACTCGTTGCAACTGACAAAGTTGAAAAACGAGATGGTGGATTTTACCACATGGAAACGGGCGAAGAGCTTGAACAAGCACCAGCTAAAATGTCTAAGTCTCTTAAAAATGTCGTGAATCCTGATGATGTTGTGGAACATTATGGTGCTGATACATTACGTGTATATGAAATGTTCATGGGACCACTTGATGCAAGTATTCCTTGGTCAGAAGAAGGACTTGAAGGAGCTCGTAAATTCCTTGATCGTGTCGTTCGGATGATTGATAATTCAGAGATTAGTGACAAAAATAATGGAGAATTGGATAAAGTTTATAACGAAACAGTGAAAAATGTCACTGAGCGTTTGGACTTGATGTATTTTAATACAGCCATTTCCCAATTGATGATTTTTGTCAATGCGACAAATAAAGCGAAAGTTTTACCTTTGGAATATGCCAATGGATTTGTTCAACTTTTGGCACCATTCGCACCACATATTGCCGAAGAACTTTGGGTAAAATTAGGGAATGAAGCTGGAATTTCTTATGTCGCTTGGCCAACTTTTGACGAAAGTAAATTAGTTGAATCAGAAGTTGAGATTGTTGTTCAAATCAATGGAAAATTGAAAGCAAAAATCAAAATTGCCAAAGACTTAGGGCGTGATGAACTTGAGAAAATTGGTCGCGAAGCCGTTGCTGAGGCACTTGAAGGTGAAAATGTTGTCAAAGTAATTGCTGTTCCAAATAAATTGGTTAATATTGTTGTAAAATAAAAATGACAATTAGAATATTCATCAGATAAAACCCACAAGATTGGCTGTCAGTAAATATATTTTGATGGCTAAAGTATAAAAGTGAACTAAGCTGGTTGACGAATTTGTCAGCTAGCTTATTTTATTTTGAAAAAATACTTATCAATGAATCAGAGAATTCTGTCAGTAAATCATAGTCGTTTTAAAAAGACAGGCTTACAAAAATAACTCAGAAGTACTTATAGAAAGGTTTGGTCAGTAAAAATGATTGATTTCTTACCTGAGCAAGTACGTACGCTCAATGAACTAGAAACTGCGGCTTTCAACTTCATCCTATCTAATTTATCAACTATCGATAAAATGTCAGTCAGACAACTTGCACAAGCAGTTCATGTTTCGACTGCAACAGTCATGCGAATGACTAGAAAACTTGGCTTTGAAGGTTGGGTAGAATTAAAGTATTATCTCAAAAATCAAAATCAATTAGCAGAAATTCCAGTTAATTATTATGAAAATTTATTGCAACTCGATCTGTTTTTACGAAAAATAACCTCTAAGGAAGCGGGGATAAAACTTGAAGAAGCTGTTAAACTAATTCGTGAAGCTCGCTATATTATCTTTATTGGAGTGGGTTCATCTGGCGCTTTAGCTGAGTATGGAGCTCGTTATTTTACAAACATTGGCCTAGAATCTTATGCTATTTCTGACCCTTATCAAGCCATCAAAGGAAAAGGGGCGCCAGACGTTTTAAGCATCGTCTTATCAGCTTCTGGTGAAACTGATAAAATTATTGAACGAGTCGTTAAACTAAGAGAGGAAGCCTCCGCAAAGATTGTTTCAATTACGAATCATCCAGAAACAACATTATCCAAACTTTCAAATATCAATCTGACTTATGGCTTTCAAACGGAATATTCTGCCTATGATCCTCTTGAAAATTTGACATCACAACTGCCTGTCATTGCTTTTATTGAAATTTTGGCCCATCAAGCAATAGAAAAAAGTGATAATCGTAACTAATCTTGTAACATGTGACAAAGATAAAAATACCTCTTGCAAATATTTTTGTAAGGGGTATTATTGTATTGTAAACGTTTTAATTGGTGAAAGAGAAGTCTGAAAGGACATTTTGCTTCATCTTATTTAACTGAGTTCGGTGTGCTAGAAACTTATGAAAAAAGATAAAATTTTCCATAGTCTCTAAGCGAGCACCCCTCACATCTTAATCAATTGAGTTCGCCCTCCTTGAAATGAGTGAAAATGCGATTCGCCTTGCGACTTTAGTCGCTTAGAGCGAATGGACAGCGTAGCAGCTTGCTGCG
This sequence comes from Lactococcus cremoris subsp. cremoris KW2, assembly GCF_000468955.1. Lineage (NCBI taxonomy): Bacteria > Bacillati > Bacillota > Bacilli > Lactobacillales > Streptococcaceae > Lactococcus > Lactococcus cremoris. The sequence goes on from NC_022369.1 coordinate 774,211, forward strand.
TAGATAGATAAAATTTTGAACCTGCACAAGTGCAGAACCAAAAATTTTCCTAATTTTCCTCATTTCAGAACAGTCGGGCTCACATCTTAAAGGAGGTTTATTTATGAACGGCTTCATAAATAATAAAGTATTGCCGCCAATTATGAAATTCGTGAATACACGAGCAATGACGGCTTTGAAAAATGGGATGCTATTTGCGATGCCATTTATCATTGTTGGGTCAATTTTCTTAATTTTGGCGAACATTCCAATTCCACCTGTTGCCAAATGGTTATCAGACAATGGCTGGTCCGCTATTTTTACACAAGCTTTCAGTGTTTCGTTTGGTATTCTAGCCATCTGGGCAGCAGTTGGGATTGGTTATTCTTATGTCAAAGAGGCAGGTTTTGGTGATGTGGCTTTGCAAGGTGGCTTAACTTCTCTTTCTGCATTTTTCATTGTTCAATCTCTAAGTATTGCAAATCCAATTACGGCGGCTCTATCCACTGGAAAAGAGGCTTCAGGTATTGGAAATCTCACGGGAGCCCAAGCAACGGCTGCTTTTGAAAAGCTTCCTCATGCCATGCAAGTTTTCTTGAATAACCCAGTGACAGGAGTGCTCAATTTAACTTGGAATGGTGGTCAAGGAATGATAGCCGCTATCGTTATCGGTATTTTATCAGGTTGGGCTTATTCGGCAATGATGAAAGCTGGTTGGAAAATTACCCTTCCTGAGCAAGTTCCTTCAAATGTTGCCAATCAATTTACATCAATGATTCCAACAGGAGTAATTGTCGTTGCCGCTACGGTTATTTATGCTTTGTTCGATAAAATTGGACATACTGATGCAGTAACCATTATTTACCACTGGTTATCAGTTCCTCTACAAGGCTTAGGTGGCTCATTTGGCGGAATCATTATTATTTCACTCTTAGTTCCATTCTTCTGGTTCTTTGGGGTTCATGGTGGGATTATTATGGGGGCTATTACCTCTGCCTTCTTGATTCCAAATACTTTTGCCAACGCTTCACTTTATCAGTCACACAAGCTAAGTTTAGCTAATGGCGCTCATATTGTGACCAATGAATTTTATAATAACTTTATTAATCTTTCAGGTTCAGGAATTACTTTTGGATTAATTATCTTTACGATTTTCTTTGCTCGTTCTGAACAGATGAAATCAATTGGTAAAGTAGAGTTAGTCCCAGGTTTATTTAATATCAATGAACCTTTCTTATTTGGCTTGCCCCTTGTATTGAATCCTGTTCTTGCTCTACCATTCTTCCTTGTTCCAGTTGTGGTTTCAGCAACGGTTTATGGTGCCATTTATTTCCATATTGTTCCGCCAATGAATGGTGTTGCTGCTCCTTGGACTACGCCACCCATTATCTCTGGATTCTTAATCGGAGGTTGGCAATATGCGGTGCTACAAGTTATTGCACTTTTAGAATCAATTTTGATTTATCTTCCATTTGCTAGAAAGTATGACAAAATGCTGTTAGAAGAAGAAGCAAAAACTGACGCTGATGAAGCTCTTGCTTAGTCAAACTAATAAGGAGTTTAGAAACTCCGAAGAAGTTTTTTTCTTCGGAATTTCTTTTTATTAGAAATAGACTTAGAAATTTATAGTTAATAAAATAAAAAGGAGAAATAAATGAAAGATAAAATGCCTAAAGGCTTTTTCTGGGGAAATTCAACTTCATCAATGCAAACCGAAGGAGCCTGGAATGAAGGGGGGAAAGGACCTTCCGTTTATGATGTGGATACTGCGGGGCGTCGGGCTAAAGATTGGCAAGTAACTAATGATAATTACCATGACTATTCACGAGACCTTGAGTTGATGAATGAAATGAATATGAATATGTATCGCTTTCAGATTTCTTGGTCACGCGTTGTACCTGATGGTGACGGCGCATTTAATGAAGAAGGAATTGCTTTTTATAATCGATTAATTGATGATTTACTTGCTCACGGAATTGAACCTATGATTTGTCTCTATCATTTCGATATGCCATTAAATCTGGCTGAAAAGTATGATGGTTTTTTGAGTCGAAAGGTCAAAGAGGCTTTTGTTCGGTTTGGGCAAGAAATGATGAGAAGATTTGCTGACAGAGTAAAATATTGGATTGTTTTCAATGAACATAATCTTTATTTTGCTGACGGCTTTGAGCATTACTCAGGAGTTTTGAAAAAAGACCTAACGCTCTCTGATATGTACACTGTTTTTCATCATACGATGCTTGCTCATTGTGAATTGGTTCAATTTTTGCATCAGAATTTTGAAGGAAAAATTGGTGGAATGTTAGCGACAACAGAGATATATCCAGCCAGTCCGTCTCCTAAAGATAATTTATATCTCAGAAAATTTGATGAATTTTACAATCGAAATCTCTGTGATGTTTACGCTTTTGGACATTATTCACATGAAGTTATGACTTTTGTTAAAAATCAGGAAATTGATATGGATTTCCAAGAAGGAGATGATGAAATTTTAAGAAATGGTATTTCTGATTTTATTTCTTTTTCATATTACCGTTCCGTTTTATTAGATGCAAGTCAATTGTCTGAAAATGATGCGCCAAATTCTTACTTGACTAAAGGGATGAAATTAAATCCCTTGCTTGAACATAATCAATGGGATTGGTCCATTGACCCAGAAGGCTTTAGAAGAATTCTAAGTAGATTATATAATGAATTTGGGTTGCCTGTTTTTCCTATTGAAAATGGAATTGGTCAGTCAGAAAGTTGGAATGGGAAAACTGAAATTGCTGATGACCTGAGAATTTCTTATCATCGAAGACATCTGGAAGCTATGGAAAAAGCGATATTTACTGACGGAGTCAAAGTACTGGGCTATCTTGGCTGGGGCTTAATTGATATTCCCGCTTCATCAGGAAATATTGATAAACGCTATGGAGCTGTTTATGTTGACCCTAAAAGTCTTAAACGTATTCCAAAAAAATCATTTTATTGGTTCAAAAAAGTTTTTGCTTCAAATGGGAATCAGTTGGAAGAATAATGTGAGTTAATTCAATTTAAATAAGTCCATTATTAAAAAATGAGAATTACTGACGAGTCTGTCAGCAATTCAAGAGTTCAGAATCTGCCAGTCCTGGCAGATTTTTTGATACAATGAAAGCATTGAAAAAACTTGAGAGGGAAAAAATGTCTTTTTTTACCACAAATGATTTAGTAAACATAAATTTTCATGATTACGGAAGCTCAATGAATCCTCCTATTATTTTGATTGGGGGTTACTCATCAAGTGAGGTGACTTGGTTTGCACAAATTGAGGCTTTCGTAAATGCCGGATATCGGGTGATTACTTATGATCATCGCTCACATGGGGATTCACAGAAAGTTGATTATGGCTTGACTTTACATCGATTGGCCATGGATTTAAAAGAATTGATTGACCACTTGCAACTAAAAAACGTCATCTTAATCGGACATTCAATGGGTGCGGCAACAATTATGGCTTATGAAGAATTATTTACTGACGAAAATGTAACAGCAGTAATCACAGAAGACCAAGCGCCAACTTTTTTTAAATCAGCTGACTGGTTAAATGGTCAATATGGGAAAACACTAACAGAATTATCATCTTTTATTGATGATTTTCCCAAAACTCGCTTGACTCAAAAAAAACTTTCAGATACAGTTAAACGCACTTTAGGACATGGTATGAAACCATTTGATTTTAAACGGTTTCGTCCCTTATTGCAAAATGTAATTTTACAGGACTGGCGAGCTCAACTGACTCAGGAACAAAAGCCACATTTATTTTTTTCAGGAGGTCAATCCCCTATTTTTCCGGCTATTCATGCCCAAGCAGCGCGTGAACTACAAAAAAATCCAGATTCTGAATTTCAAATTTTTGAAGGCTGCGGTCATATTTTACATTTGGAAGAAATTGAAAATTTTAACCAAGCGGTCATTGATTTTCTTTATAAAATACAAAAAGACTGATTCTGTCAGTTTTTTTGCTGACCGTCAGTAAAAGTTAGCTTCTTACCAAAGTATTAAATAAATTTTATTTTCATATCATTTTTTTCTAATAAAAAAACTTGGTAAAATAGAACTAAGAAATGGAAAGGAGCCAAACCATGAAAAACATGAACATGGAAATTGCCCAACGAGAACAAACTGACAATCAGCAAATCGCGAAAAATCATAAAATTGAAACTAAGGTCATGAAATTAGTTGTGGACAGTTACTTACAAGGAGCTCAAACTTGTGAAGTACATGACGGAAAAATCCTTGGCGTAAGTATCCATCAGGGAGCCTGCGATAGTATTCATCTTTTCATCAATGACGACCATAAAGTAACCGTTGAAGTGAGTCAAGGCATTAGTCGAATTTCACTGATGAAAAAGAAAAATATTGAAGACATTGATTATATTCTCCCCTTTATGAAATGTTTGGGAGTTTCGGAAGGTCAAGTGATGAAAAATTATCCAATCATCTAAAAAAGAGCCGTAATAAACGGCTTTTTCCTATTTTAAAGTTCAAAAGGTCAATTTATAAACAGAAAAGTGTATATTTATTTCGATAAAAGGTATAATATTTTTGGATTTATTATTAGTAGGAGGCCAAGAGAAATGGCTAAGAAAAAAATAGTTGTTGTAGGTGCTGGATTTGCTGGAGTGTCAGCGACACGCTTACTTGCCAAAAATTTGAAAAATGATGCAGAAATTACTGTCATTGATAAACATGATTTTCAAACTTCCATGACCCAACTTCATGAGGTTGCGGCAAGTCGTGTTGAACCAGATGCGGTTCAATATCAGTTAGAACGGACAATTGGTAAGTTTCACAATGTAAATGTTGTGAAAGATTCACTGGTTGAACTTGATAAGTCTGGCAAAAAGGTTATCACAGAAAAAGGGAGCTATGATTATGATTACCTTGTTGTATCAATGGGAGGCGAGCCTAATGATTTCGGAGTTCCAGGTGTTAAAGAATATGGATTTACCCTTTGGTCACTTGAAGATGCTTTGAAAATTAAAGCACATCTAAAGGAAATGGTGCAAGCCGCAGCCAAAGAGTCGGATTCAGAAAAACGCAAAAAACTGCTCACATTTAGTGTTGCTGGTTCAGGTTTTACCGGAATTGAAATGGCTGGTGAGTTGATTGACTGGCGTAAAAAAGTTTCTAAAAAATACGGTATTCCTGAATCTGAATTTACAATTAATATTGTGGAAATGATGCCAACCATTATGAATATTTTGGATCGTAGCCTAGCTGACAAAGCTCTTACTTATCTTCAAAATAAAAATATTAATGTGCTGGTCAATCACGGGATTACTGCTGTGGCAGAAGATCATATTACTGTAAATGTTGGCGGGCGTGATGAAGAAAAAGTTGTTAAGGAAATTCCAGGAAACACCTTAATTTGGACAACAGGTGTTCAAGGAAATACAGAAGCAGAAGCCTGTCAACTTTCAGAAACAGAACGCGGACATCGTCTCCAAGCGAATGAATACATGGAAGCAATTGGTAATGAAAACCAAGGAATCTATGTCGCAGGTGATGTCTCAGGCTATATCGTTCCAGAAAATGGTCGCCCAACTCCACAAATTGTTGAAGCAGCAGAACAAACTGGAAGTACTGCTGCGAAGAATATTATTGCGGATATTAAAGGTGGAACAAAAACTAAATTCTCAGGAAACTACCGTGGAACTCTTGTTTCAATTGGTTCTGACTATGCCGTTGGAACAGTTGGAAAAACAAAATTGAGTGGTTTCTCAGCAACCTTTATGAAACATATGGTTTATCTTGTTTATACCTTTGAAATTCGTTCAGGACATTACTTCTTTAAATATATTAATGACCAACTTTTCCACAAAGGAGCGATTTAATTAAAATCACTAAAAAAAACAAAACTTTTCTAAAATAATTTTGGAAAAGTTTTTCTTGTGTAACAGTTTACAAATTGCTCTAAAAAGGATATAATAGTGCCTGACGTTATTATTATATTACTAATAGGAGAACCGTTCTAAATGACTAAGAAACAAATCGTAGTCATCGGTGGTGGTGTTGCAGGAGTACATGCGACGCGTGAGCTTTCTAAAAAGCTTAAAGCAGATGCTGACATCACATTGATTGACAAACATAGTTACCACACAACCATGACTCAACTCCACGAAGTTGCAGCTGGTCGTGTTCCATTCACAACTGTACAATATGATTTCCAAAAGCTTTTAGGAAAACGTAAAAATGTTAGTCTTGTGACCGATTCAGTAGTCAGCCTTGACAAAGAAAATAAAAAAGTAATTACAAAACATGGTAGTTACAACTATGACTATGTTATTGTTGCGCTTGGTGGAGAACCAAATGATTTTGGCGTTCCAGGTGTAAAAGAACATGGATTTACTCTTTGGTCACTTGAAGACGCAATGAAAATCAAACGTCACTTGGAAACAATTGTTCAATATGCTTCCACAGAAGTTGACGATGAAAAACGCCGTGCTTTATTGACGATTTCAGTTGCTGGTTCAGGATTTACTGGTATTGAAATGGCCGGTGAATTGATTGACTGGCGTAAAAAAGTTTCAACAGATTGGAAGATTCCTGAAGAAGAAATCACAATCAATGTTGTTGAAATGATGCCAACAATTCTTAATACATTAGACCGTAAACAAGCAGATAAAGCTCATGCTTATCTTGAAAAGAAAAATGTTCACGTTTTGACTAATCATGGAATTGTTGAAGTGGCCAAAGACCATATCAAAGTAAATGTTGGTGGACGTGACGAAGAAAAAGTTGCCAAAGAACTTCCAACACATACATTGATTTGGACAACAGGTGTTCAAGGAAATACAGCTGCAAAAACAGATCTCAACGAAACAGAACGCGGCCATCGTCTTCAAGCAAATGAATACATGGAAGCTGTTGGTTTTGAAGGAAAAGGAATCTATGTAGCTGGTGACGTTTCAGGCTATATCGAACCAGATACTGGTCGTCCAACACCACAAATCGTTGAAGCCGCAGAACAAACTGCACACACAGCAGCAGCAAATATTCTTGCAGACATCAACGGTGGAAGCAAACATAAACACGAAAGTAAATACCAAGGAACAATGGTTTCAATCGGTTCAACTTGGGGAGTTGCTAAAATCGGTAGCATGCGTCTAACTGGTTTCTGGGCAATGTTGATGAAGAATATTGTTTACTTTATCTATACATTACAAATTCGCTCAGCACATTATTTCTGGCGTTATGCCTTGGATGAAGTCTTCCGCGTAAAAGATAATCGTAACTTTATGCGTGGTCATACTTCACGTCAAGGAAATGTACTTTGGGCTGTTCCGCTTCGTATTTTCTACGGTGTCGTTTGGTTTACCGAAGCAATCAAGAAAATTGTGGGTGACGGTCAATACTTCAATCCAACGACTTGGTTTGGTAAAGGTTCATGGTTTACAAATGACCTCAAATTCCCATTCTCATGGTTACAAGAAGCACCAAAAGCAGCAGATGCTGCAGCTGGAGCTTCAACAGCCGCTTCATCAAGCTCTAGTGTTGCAGATGCCGCAGCAGGTGCCTCAGGTGCAGCAACAACAGCCGCTTCAAGTGGTGGTGGAGAAGCCGCACACAAAGCAACTGAATGGGGACTTTCATATGCTTATGGCTCTGACCCAATGACTGTATTTGATAAAGTGCCACATTGGATGGAACCAATCTTTAAGTTCATGATTCCAAACCGTGAAGTTGCCTTGTTCATGCAAAAATTCATGTCTATCGTTGAAATCTTCCTCGCACTTGCACTCATTTTTGGACTTTTCACTTGGATTGCAGCAGCAGCAACAGCCGCTTTGACTGTTATGTTCTCACTTTCAGGAATGTTCTACTGGGTTAACATTTGGTTTATTCCAGTGGCAATTGCTCTCATGAATGGTTCAGGTCGTTCATTTGGTTTAGATAAATGGGTTCAACCTTGGATTCAAAGATGGCTAACCAAGATATGGTATGGTCAATCACGTTCAATTTATAAAGGACGTCAATAGAAAGTAGCTCTTCGGAGCTATTTTTTTTTTGCCTGAAAAAGCTTGAAAATTATGTTATGATATTTGAAGATAAAAGATAGTTTATAAACTATCTCTGTAAGAACTGAGGTTTAAATGGATAATTTAAGATATAAAAGTGTCTTTGACATCATTGGTCCAGTGATGATTGGACCATCAAGTTCACACACGGCTGGTGCGGCTCGCATTGGTAAAATAGTACGTTCTATCTTTGGTGAACTTCCAGAAAAATTAGAGATTCATCTTTATGAATCTTTTGCAAAAACATATAAGGGTCATGGAACGGATGTTGCTCTTGTCGCTGGAGTTTTGGGAATGGATACGGATGATGAACGATTGCCAATGGCTCCGCAACTGGCTTATGAGCAAGGAATGGAAATTTCTTATGTACCACATCCAGAAGAAAGAGCAGACCATCCAAATACCGCACGTTTAATTGCCAAAAAAGGTGACCGGACGATGACGGTGACAGGTATTTCTATTGGTGGTGGAATGATTCAAGTGACAGAACTCAATGGATTTGATATTGCAATTTCGGCTGGCGTACCAACATTTGTTGTCATCCATGAAGACGTCCCCGGAATGATAGCTAGAGTTTCTAGCCTTCTTTCCGAGCATCAAATTAATATTGCTCAAATGAATGTAACCAGAGAAGCCAAAGGCGAAAAAGCCATTATGATTTTAGAAGTTGATACACCAAATGTTAAGGAAGTAATTGGGGAAATGAAACTTATTCCTCGCTTGCATGCTGTCAATTTCTTTAATTAAAAACAGTAGAGGAATAAATATGTTTAAAAATATAGAAGAATTAATTGAGGATTCTAAAAACTATTCTTCAATAACAGAATTAATGATTGCGATTGAAATTGAGCAAACTGGGCGAAATCGTGAACAAATCTGGGAAATGATGGAACATAATCTAGACACGATGCTTGATTCTGTTAAAAAAGGATTGGTTGGGAAAAAATCACTGACAGGTTTGACTGGTGGTGATGCAAAATTAATGGATGACTACATTCAATCAGGGAAAGCTTTGTCAGGAGATATTATTTTAGGAGCTGCGCGTGATGCAGTTGCGGTAAATGAGGTCAATGCCCAAATGGGTCTGATTTGCGCTACTCCAACTGCTGGTTCCGCTGGATGTTTACCGGGGGTCTTAACTTCGGCAATTAAAACATTAGGTTTGACACATGAGCAACAAGTCGAATTTCTATTTGTTGCTGGAGCTTTTGGTCTAGCAATTGCTAATAACGCCACAATCTCGGGTGCCGAGGGGGGATGTCAAGCGGAAGTTGGTTCAGCCTCAGCAATGGCTTCGGCTGCTCTTGTTCTTGCTGCAGGAGGTTCTGCGGAGCAAGCAGGTTATGCAATTGCCATTGTCTTACAAAATATGTTAGGATTGATTTGTGATCCTGTTGCTGGTCTGGTCGAAATTCCCTGTGTTCACCGTAATGCAATGGGCGCTTCACAAGCGATGATATCAGCTGATATGGCTTTGGCCGGAGTCAAAACAGTAATTCCAGTCGATGAAGTTGTGAATACAATGTATAATGTCGGGCGCTCTTTACCAGCAGCTTTTAGAGAAACAGCCGAAGGCGGATTGGCTCAGACAACCACCGGACGTAAGATTATGGAAGAATTATTTGGTTAAGATTAAACTTAAAGATTCGAATATGAGATTCGAACTTTATTTTTTTGAGTTGAATACTTGACTTTTAGTGTTTACACGTGTAAACTTATTTTATGAAAACGAATATGGAAAGGAGAAAAAATGAACGAAATAGAGTTTAATGTTTCAAATGCCGAATTAATCGTTATGCGTGTAATTTGGTCTTTAGGAGAAGCACGAGTTGATGAGATTTATGCCCAGATTCCTCAAGAATTAGAATGGTCTTTAGCCACGGTAAAAACATTGCTTGGCCGTTTAGTAAAAAAAGAAATGCTGAGTACCGAAAAAGAAGGAAGAAAATTTGTTTATCGACCTTTGATGGAAGAATGTACAGCAATTAATTTGATGGCAGATGGACTGATTCAAAAAGTCTGCCAAACAAAACATGTAAATGTTTTACAAGAAATGATTGAAAAATCTACTTTAACTGCACAAGATTTGGAGTTTTTGCAAGAATCGCTTAAAGCTAAAGAAGCGGTTGAGCAAAAGCATTGTAATTGTCTAGAAACCAGTGGTCTTTGCGCCTGCAAACATGAACATGAGCAAATTTCTGCTTAGAAAAGAGAGAATTGAAAAATGAAAGAAACTTTAAAAATTGATGGAATGACTTGTGATCACTGCGTGATGCACGTAACAAATGCTTTAGAATCAGTTGAAGGGGTTGAAAAAGCCAAAGTATCTTTGAAGAAAAAAGAAGCACTTGTAAAATTTGATGCTCCTGCCGATTTGGATCAAATGGCACTTGCTGTTGCGGAAGCTGGTTACAAAGTAATTTAAAAAACACTTCGTTTGTGAATTGAAATTAAATTTGCTAGAATGAAATTGGTAAAGCAAACCCCAAATATTGTTTTACTAAATAATAACAGGTCATCTTCATTCCCCAAATGGAGATGATTTTTTCTTGACTTTTTAAGTTTACAATTGTAAACTATACATATAGATAAAATATGAGAAGAGGAACTAATGAGAAGTCAATCATTTGTAATTACAGGAATGACCTGTGCAAATTGTGTAAATACAGTATCAAAAACTTTGAATCAGTCAGATAAAATTGTTGAAGCGACAGTTAATTTAGCCACGGAAAAAGCTAAAATTGTAGCTGATGATAGCTTAACTGATCAGGAAATTATCAATTTAGTGGAAAAAGCGGGTTATGGTGCCATTGTTAATGACAAGGCTCACCAAGAGAAAATCGCAAGACAGGCGGCAAGAAAAGCGAGAAACTTGTCTTTATCTTTTTGGATTTCTTTAATTTTGACTTTGCCCTTAGTAGTTGCAATGTTTGCTGATATTTTTGGAGTACATGCAAATTGGGTGATGTTTTTACATGAACCGCTCTTACAGTTGATTTTAGCAAGTCCGGTACAATTTATTGTTGGTTGGCGCTTTTATGTCGGAGCTTATCATGCTTTACGTAATAAATCGGCAAATATGGATGTTCTTGTTGCTTTAGGAACATCTGTAGCTTATTTTTCAAGTTTGATTTTGGCTGTTTTTATGGGTCAAAAAAATGCTTTAAATTTTGAATCATCAATGGTGATTATTACTTTAGTGGTCATGGGTAAACTTTTAGAACATAATGCAAAAGAGAAAACAACACAGGCAATTACTGGGTTAATGTCTAGTCGAGCGACTTTTGTTCATACAGAATCTGCTGATTTAGCAATTGAAGAAGTGCAAATGGGACAAGTCATTCGGATTTTGCCAGGGGAAAAGGTTCCTTTGGACGCCATGATTCTTTCTGGGAAAGCTTCGTTCGATGAATCCATTTTGACTGGTGAGTCCCTCCCAGTGGTCAAAATGGATGATGAGATTGTTTTTGAAGGAACGATAAATCTAGATGGCGAAGTCAAAGCCGTTGTTGTCCATGATTTAAATGATTCAACCATCTCTCGCATGGTGGAAATGATGAGCGAGGCTCAGGGTTCTAAGCCAAATATTCAAAAATTGGCTGACAAGATTTCGGGAATTTTTGTCCCAATTGTCCTCGTAATTGCCTTGGTTACTTTTGTTGCAACTTGGGCTGTCAGTGGAATTTTATTGACAGCAATCATGCACGCCGTGGCTGTATTGGTCATTGCCTGCCCTTGTGCCCTTGGTTTAGCAACGCCAACAGCAATCATTTCAGGGACTGGCTTGGCGGCAAAAAATGGTCTATTGATTAAAAATGCTAATGCTTTGGAACTTGCTGGTTTAGTTGACACAATCTTTTTTGACAAAACAGGGACGATTACAACAGGTGAATTTGAATTGACAGACTTTAAATTGCTGACAGAAACTGAAAAAACTACTGACAGAACTGAGCCTATCAAATCAAAAATGTTAACTGATGAATTTAAAATTTTGTCGAGTCTTGAGGCACATTCTAATCATCCTTTGGCCAAGTCGCTCAAATTTTCTGGTGATTTGTATGACTTAACAGATTTATCTGAACTTGCTGGTCGTGGTTTGTCAGCAAAAATTAATGGTCAAGAATATTTTGCAGGAAATGATAAATTGATGACGGAGTTAAATTTATCAGTTCCTGAAACTGAAGATACGGTCATTTATCTAGCGGATAAAGAAAAATTACTGGCAATGGCTATCTTTAGTTCAAGTCTAAAAGAAGATAGTGTGGATACAATTCGTGTCTTGCAAAAACGTGGAATAAAAACGGTGATGTTGACAGGAGATAATGCCAATTCAGCCGCAAAAATACAAGAGCTGATTCATTTAGATGAAATCAAAAGTGGTTTGCGACCTGAAGAAAAAGCTGAAATTGTACAATCAACACCAAATTCAATGATGGTGGGTGATGGAATTAATGATGCCATTGCCCTAGCTTCAGCAACCGTGGGTCTGGCAATGGCAACCGGTTCTGACATTGCTATGGAAGCTGGAGATGTAACGGTGATTAGTGGGCAACTCCATAAAATTTCAACTTTCTTTGAAGTCGCCAAAAAGACGATTTCAAAAATTAAACAAAATTACTTTTGGGCATTTGTTTATAATATTATAGGAATTCCGCTTGCTGCCTTTGGATTACTTAATCCAATGCTTGCCGCCGCAGCAATGAGTTTATCATCAGTTTCAGTTATCTTGAATTCATTACTTTTAACTAAAGCAAAAATAAAAAGAGTTGATTAATCAACGCTTTTTATTTTTAGAATTACTGACAGAAGTGAAAATTTTACTGACAAACCTGTGAGATTCTATTTATTTTTATAGAGGTCTGGGTCAAGTAGGCCTCCTTTTTTGAAATTGACTTCAAAATGTTTTGTTTTTAGAGAATAAGAGACAGGAATGCTTACCGCTACTAGGATTCCAAGAGTAAAGGTTAAAATTGATTTAGCTTTCATTTTGCTGACCTCCAGCTTTTCTATGTTTGTTAGTGAAGTAGTTGTAACCTATAAATAACAAAATTCCTAAGATAAAGCAAATGATTCCTTCTTTTAAGCCATTAGGGAAGAATTTGAGCTCTAGTTGATGTTTTCCAGCGGGAACTGCCACTTTTGTAAAACCATCTTGAGCTTTACTGACAGGGACTTTTTTACCGTCAATTTTAGCTGACCAGCCTTTGTCATAAGGGATAGTAAGGAAAATATCTCCTTTTTCTTTCTCATTATAAGTCATGCGAACACCATTTTTTATGGTTTCCGTTTTAGGGCTACGAGATTTCAAAAGCGCCATTTCTTTTTGATAAGTCTGAGTATCTAGACGCCAAAACGAAGTGGTATCAAAGGTAACTTGTGAATTTTCAGGAAAAGATAAGGTCACTTTGAGTTTCGTTTCTTTAGCAAAACTTCCCAAATTGAAGAAAGAACCAGTGTCATTTGTGCCAATATAACAACTATTAAGGGAACGAGTCATTTTTGGATTAGATACATCAGAGATTGTAATCAAAGTATTTTCAGCATTACTATTTAGATAAGTAATATTTGGTACTGACAGATACAGTTGGCTATTGGCGTCAGCTGTAATGCCGTAAGTGACAGATACATCGGTAGCAGTAGAGGTTTTTGGACGTGTTAGCGTCACTGAACTTCCCACACCAGTAATTTTGTCTGATGTTTCTTCACTTGTAGTGTAAAAGGGAGTAAAGAAGGTAGTCTTTGATTGAGTTAATGCATTAACTAACGCTGTTTGGTTATTGATAAAGTTACTAGCTTTCGCTTTATCAGTGAATTTGGCATCTTTAAACCCACCAGGAACAAAGACACCTAGGCCAATTGCATTTGAGTTCTGGGTCAATGTACTAAGGCCGTTGGAAGCAGGTGAAAAACCAAATTTTGGAGGTTGGGCCTGACTGATATTATACTTGATAGCAAAAATTGAATCCATAAGTATTGTATTTCCAGGATAACGTAAGTTCAAATAGGTGCTGTCAGTATGGAATCCTAACTGACGCATGATTGAACTGGCGTTGCTATTACGGACAGATGAAAATTGGGAAAGTGCATTGAAATTATACTTCATTCCATCATTAGCGGTATCAGGAACAGTATTGTCTGTTCTGGCGAAAGTTGAACCAGAAAGTTCATTTACTTTATTGGCGATGGGTTCTAAAGAATTTACTTGAGTATTATAGTAGTCACGACTTGCAAAATTCCATTCTTTTTGCACGCCTTGAACTTGATAAAGGGCATTGACACCAGCCTCAACGGTCATAAAGATAAAGAGAAGAATGACAAAAAGATGATTTGAAATCCAGTTTCTGATAGAATTAATAGATAAAATCAGATAGGCAAGACCAAACAAAAAGGTTAGCATAACTTGGGAAGTCATCACGTATTTGTAATGGCCAAAGACTAAAGTTGACAGAAAGCCAAGAATTAAAAATAGGCTGATAGTCAAAATATGCCAAGTTTTGATTTCATTCCAGCGAGATAAAGTTTCAAGAGCCATAATTACGATGAGCAAGCTGAATAAAAAGGCATAACGATGTAAAAACATGTTAGGTGAATGCATTCCTTGCCATAATAAATCTAAGGCTTGAAGATAAAAGGAAGCAATTAAAAAACCAATGATTCCTAGAAAAGCGAATTTACTTCGGAGTCGAATACTTTTAGTAAAAAAGAAGATGATAGCCAGTCCTAGTGGCATCAAGCCGACATAAATCATTGGAATGGCATTGAATTGAGTGGTATCATAAGTTCCAACAAAATTTTTGGCGAAAAGATCGAATAGATGCGAGTTTTCAGTAAAAATTCCTGATAAAGTGGATAAGGCATCGGAATTATTAGACTTCAAATCAAGATACATTGGCAATAGCATGATTAAACTAGCGATTCCAGCCAAAGCAGAAGAAACTACAAAATCAAGCACTTTTGTCCAAGACCATTTTTCATAGGTCATCCGCGCCAAGAAATAAAGCACTAAGAAAATGGCGACCATAAAGCCAAAGTAGTAATTCTGGATAAATAAAATCAGTAAACTTACAAAATAGAGCCAACGCTTTCGCTCATCCATTAAGCGGTGAAGTCCCCAAATAATCAAGGGAAGGAGAATGAATACATCAAGCCACATGGTAATTTCAAGTTGCGAAGTTAAAAAGCTCATCAGTGCAAAAGCAGTGCTTATTGATAAAACAGTCAGATTAGAAAGCTTTTGATATATATTTTTGAAACTGACAAATGATGACAGACCAATTAGGCCAAATTTTATGATGGTAAATAAATATAAAGCATCTGGCATTGATTTCACATCAAAGAAAAAAGTGAACGGCATGAGAAAACTTCCCATATAATAAGCCGAAAATGCATAAAGATTAAGACCAAGTCCACTTGTAAAAGTATATAAGAAACCTTGAGAACCACCAGAATGTAAAATATTACGATAGAGAGAATGTATGGCGACATACTGATGATAAGCATCTCCAGCCAAAATTGACCGTGAACTTCCCCAATAAATCCCAGTCATTGCAAGAACGATAACCATTAAGATTAATGGAATAAAAAAACTTGCAAGAAGTGCCCATTTATTTTTCTTGATAAATTTCATAATTCTATTATACCAAAGATACAAAATTCAACCTTATATTAAGTGTATTAAAAAAATACTGATAAAATAATCAGTATTTTTTATTTAATCGAATTCTAAGCTCAGCAGCAATTTCTTCTAATTGTTCAATTCCATTAACTTGTGGGATTTTATAACCAATAAAATAAGGCGAAGTAATAAAGCGTGGAACAATTTTACAAATATATTTATCGTCAAAATGATGGAAGAAGAGATTATAAGAATCACAGCGACCATTCATGTAGTCTGTCATTAAATAAGAAGTCATTTCATGAACGTTGTCAGCAAGTTTTTCAACATTTTTAAGATCAGAAATAATGACATTAAATTCTACAAAACCCATAATTGGCCGAGTAGATAAAGTAACTGTCAGGCCATTTTTCTTGATTTCAACGCCTTCAAAATTTTCTTTTGCAATTTGCGCATAACCGTCAGTTTCTTCCAAGCCAACAACCTGTAAATGAGGATGGCGCAAAGTTCCACCAGAATGAGGTCCGAAATTTTTAAACATCAAAACTGATTGATAATCTCCAGACTGAATCATCTCATCCCAACAGTCAAAAGCAAAGGAAAAAACTTCGCGATTTTCTTCCAGACTGTAAGTAGAAATATCACCCAGATGTTCATCAGATTCAATAATTACGGTCATCATTGAATTTTTTAGAGTTGGAAATTTATTTTTTAACCAAATTTTATGGTCGGAAGTTTTTAATATACCGGTCAGGTGTTCGACATCACAAAAAGGACAAATTTTTTCTTTGGGTACAACAGTTTCATTACGTTTTTTTGTTCCAATAGCTGTATTGAAAACTAAAGGATTTTCACTATGTTTAATCATTAAAATATTATACCACTTTTTTTGACTACTTTTTTTGTCAAAAGTCTAGTTTTTACTTAGGCAATGTGTTATAATATTCCAGTTACCTATTAATGTTCAGCCTTCAACTGTAACATTTACAAAAGTCAGCCTTCAACTGATATTTTGTCTAACTTGAAAAGAAAAAATTTACTGACGAAACGACTAGGATATCTATAAACGCTGAAGCGTCAAGGCCTATTCTAAGATAAAGCTGTCAGTAAGATTTTTGTCATTTCAAAATCAAAATAGAAAGAGATGGTGAAAAATTAATGGATAACACAAATACTCAACTTATGTCTGGTAAAAGTCCAGCTCAAACACGTGTCGTCGTCGGAATGTCCGGTGGTGTAGATAGCTCGGTCACAGCATTGCTTCTTAAAGAACAAGGCTATGATGTCATTGGCGTCTTCATGAAAAACTGGGATGATACTGACGAGAATGGGGTCTGTACGGCCACTGAAGACTACAAAGATGTCGCAGCAGTCGCAGACCAAATCGGTGTTCCCTATTATTCAGTAAACTTTGAAAAAGAATACTGGGACCGTGTTTTTGAATACTTCCTTGCCGAATATCGTGCTGGACGTACCCCTAATCCTGATGTCATGTGTAATAAGGAAATTAAATTTAAAGCTTTCTTAGATTATGCTATGGAACTTGGGGCAGACTATGTCGCAACAGGTCACTATGCACAAGTTCGTACTGATGAAGATGGAACTGTTCATATGCTACGTGGAGCAGACAATAATAAAGACCAAACCTATTTCTTAAGTCAATTGACCCAAGAACAACTCAAAAAAACAATGTTTCCTTTAGGTCATTTGGAAAAACCAGAAGTTCGTCGAATTGCTGAAAAAGCAGGACTTGCGACTGCTAAGAAAAAAGATTCAACAGGAATTTGCTTCATTGGTGAAAAGAATTTCAAAAAGTTCCTTGGAGAATACTTACCAGCACAACCCGGAAAAATGATGACACTTGACGGTGTCGAAATGGGAAACCACGCCGGTTTGATGTACTATACTATCGGTCAACGTGGAGGTCTTGGTATCGGTGGACAACATGGTCAATTAACAAGTGACCCATGGTTTGTTGTTGGTAAAGACTTGACTACCAATACTCTTTATGTTGGACAAGGTTTCCACCATGAACATCTTTATTCAACAAGTCTTGATGCAAGCGATTTGAGCTTTACCAGAGAAATGCCAGAAACTTTTGACCTTCACTGCACAGCGAAATTCCGTTATCGTCAAGAAGACACAGGCGTTACGATTCATGTCAAGGCTGATAAAGTGACTGTTGACTTTGATGAACCTGTTCGCGCAATCACCCCTGGACAAGCCGTTGTTTTCTATGATGGAGAAGAATGCCTTGGTGGAGCAATGATTGACGTAGCTTACAAAGAACAAAAAGTGATGCAATATCAATAAAATACGAACCTGCCAATAAAATGGCAGGTTTTTTTATCATATAAAGTTGCTATTTATTACTTTAAGATTAATAAAAAAGAAAATGTTTTCAAAAGAAAATTTATAATTATTTATAATATTTTTGTACATAATAAAATACTTATAATTTTTTTAATATAAATCAAGAAAAATGCTTTCCCTAAGCGATTTTTTATGGTATAATGTTTTGTAAGGCTGTGTACCAGCCAAATTGTTGGAGGAATTTTTTTTACAAATGAACGAATTTGAAACACTATTAAACAGCGTTGAAGACGTTAAAGTACGTGACGTCGTTAAGGGCGAAATCCTTTCAGTTGAAAACGGGCAAGCAACTGTTGCCATCGTAGGAACTGGTGTCGAAGGTGTCCTTACACTTCGCGAAATTACTAACGATAAAGATGCTGATATCAATACATTCGTTAAACCTGGTGATGTTCTTGATTTGCTTGTAATCAAACAAATCGTCGGTAAAGAAGCTGAAGGTGCTAACGTATATCTCCTTTCATTGAAACGTCTTGAAGCTCGCAAAGCTTGGACTCAATTGGAAGGCAAAGAAGGCGAAATCGTAACAGTTAAAGTTACTAAGGACGTTAAAGGCGGACTTTCAGTAGACTATAACGGTGTTCGTGGATTTATCCCAGCATCTATGATTGATACTTACTTTGTGAAAGACACTAAGAAATTTGTCGGCGAAGAAATTGAAGCTAAAATTATCGAAGTTAACGCTTCTGAAAATCGCTTTATCCTTAGCCGTCGTGCAGTTGTTGAAGCTGAAGCAATCGAAATGCGTAAAGAAGCTTTTGCGCAACTTCAAGAAGGCGACATCGTTGAAGGTACAGTTTCACGCGTAACTAACTTCGGTGCTTTTGTTGACCTTGGTGGTATCGATGGCTTGGTTCACGTTTCTGAACTTTCACACAGCCGTATCAAACGTCCATCAGATGCAGTTAAACCTGGTGACGTTGTTAACGTTAAGATTTTGAAACTCGATCCAGAAGCTGGACGTCTTTCACTTTCACTTAAAGCTACACAACCTGGACCATGGGAACAAGTTGAAGAAAAAGCACCAGTTGGCTCAACTGTTGAAGGAACTGTTAAACGTTTGACAGACTTCGGTGCCTTTGTTGAACTTTATCCAGGTGTTGAAGGACTTGTTCACGTTTCACAAATTTCATGGGAACGTGTTGAAAATCCAAAAGATGTTCTTAAAGTTGGTCAAGTTGTGAACGTAAAAGTTCTTGACGTGAAACCTGCTGAAGAACGTATCTCACTTTCAATCAAAGCGCTTGAAGAAGCTCCTGCTCGTCCAGCTCGTAACAACGACAACGACGGTGAAAAACGTGACCGCAAACCACGCGCACCACGTAAAGCAGCTAAACCTTCATACGATTTGCCTGAAACACAAGAAGGCTTCTCACTTGCTGATTTCCTTGGTGAAGACTTCGATATTAACGATTTGTAAGAAAAATTCAAAAATATCCTCTAAAAGACCCGTTGGGTCTTTTTTTGTATAGAAAACTAAGAAACAATTAAATTGCAAAGTTTGATAATTTATAAATTTTATGGGAAATTCACAGAAACCTAACATAAAAACTAGTAGTTCTCCTGTTAAATTTTTTTTATAATAAGGATGTAAAAAATAAAGGAGAACTACAATATGAAAATAAAAAATTCATTTCGAACATGGAAATCTGGCAAAACTTGGTTGTATTCATCTTTAATCTTGGGTGGTTTACTGCTAAGTTCAGGCTTATCTATTAACCCAGCAAAAGTATCAGCTGAAACAATGGGAACCAAAAGTAGTCAAATGACCTCGGCAACTGATATTACAATGGGACTGCAAGCAAACCTCAAAGCGACAACAACCATATCAGCAGCACAAGTGGCAAACGCTCAAGCACCTGGTCCGTTCACAGCAGGAGTTAATCAAGTGATTCCTTTTGAAGCTTTTGGGGGAGACGGGATGCTAACACGTCTGTTACTTAATTCTTCAAATAATGCGGCTTGGTCTGACAATGGAACAGCTAAAAATCCAGCACTTCCTCCAATTTCAGGTCTTGAATCAGGAAAATACTTTTACGAAGTTGACTTAGCAGGTACAAATGGAGCGACAGGTCAAAATCTTCTTGATTTATTACGAGCTAATGGAAGCAAAAATTATGAAGCGACCGTAAAAGTTTATGCTGCAGACTCTTCGGGAAAGGCAGATACTAGCAAAGTAGTTGCTACTAAAATGATTCAGGTGGATTTGACTGGATTGACGGATAACATTAAGAACACCACAACGGTATCAGCAGCAAAATTAGCAAACGCGCAAGCACCTGGTCCGTTCACCGCGGGAGTTAATCAAGTGATTCCTTTTGAAGCTTTTGGAGGAGATGGAATGTTAACGCGTCTGTTACTTAACTCTTCAAATAATGCAGCTTGGTCAGACAATGGGACAGCTAAAAATCCAGCACTTCCTCCAATTTCAGGTCTTGAATCAGGAAAATACTTTTACGAAGTGGACTTAGGAGGTACAAACGGAGCGACAGGTCAAAATCTACTTGATTTATTGCGAGCTAATGGCAGCAAAAATTATGAAGCGACTGTAAAAATTTATGCTGCAGACTCTTCGGGAAAGGCAGATACTAGCAAAGTAGTTGCTACTAAGATGATTCAGGTTAACTTGACTAAGGAACAAAATACGGTTGCTAGTCAAGAGGTCTATCGTTTATACAATAAAATGAGCGGAGAACATCTTTATACAACAAGTGCCTATGAATACAATACTCTTACAATGACAAATAGTAGTTGGTCAGGCGAAAAAGTAGCATGGAAAGCACCAAAAACTGGTAATAATGTTTATCAAGTTTATAATCCAAATTCTGGAGAACATCTTTATACAGAATCATCATTTGAAGTAAATAGTTTAGTAAAACAGAATGGTTGGAAATCAGAAGGAGTGGCCTTTCATTCGGATTCAAACAGCGGAACACCGGTTTATCGTCTCTACAATCCTAATTCAAAACTCGGTGCTCACTTCTTGACAATGAGTTCATATGAACGAGATAGCCTGGTCAAAGCTGGTTGGAAATCAGAAGGAATTGCTTTTTATGCGATAAAATAATAAACTCAAGCTATTGATGAAAGACTTAAAAATTACTTTTTAAGTCTTTTAGATTATGAAAATCCTTTAGAATTTCAGAAGATTGAACCTTTTTAATGTTTTTTGCTATACTATGAGTATGAAACGACAAATACTAATTATTGAAGATGAAGAAAGTATTTCAAATTTATTGGAAACTGAGCTTTCGTTTGAAGGATATAATGTTTTCTCGGCAGCAGATGGAATGTCTGGGCTAAAAATTTTTGAAGAAAAACAAGAATACTTAGATGTAGTTTTGCTTGACTGGATGATTCCTAAACTTGACGGCTTAGAAGTCTTACGGCGAATGAAAAAAATGACTAATAAAGTTCCAGTCATTTTCGTAACTGCCCGTGACTATGTAGGGGATAAGGTTGCTGGTCTAGATGCTGGAGCAGATGATTATTTAACAAAACCTTTCAATATTGAGGAACTCATGGCCCGTTTACGTGTAATTTTTAGAAAAAATACTCAACCGGCTATTTATTCCTACGGAACGGTTTCTCTTAATCCTGGTGAACATACAGTTGAATATCAGGGAAAAGCAACAAGTTTAACTCAAAGAGAGTTTGCTTTACTCCTTTTCTTATTTGAACATCAAGGAGAAATCATCTCGAGAGATGACATATTAGAGGAAGTTTGGGGAATGAATTTTGGAGGTCAGCTAAACACTGTTGACACCTATGTCAGATATTTGCGAAAAAAATTAGATAAAAATATGATAGAAACAATAAGAGGTCTAGGATATCGGCTTAATAAAGATAAATAGAGAAAATAAAAAGAAGAAAATTTATACGAATGAACAGCTGATTCGTAGGATTTTTCAACGAATTTTTCTTTTACTATTAACATTTAGTGGTTTAACTTTTATTACTTATAGTTTGGTGCAAATCAGTGATCGAGAAACAAGTGCGATTATGACAGGAATGAAAAATGTTTCAAATTTATCTACGATGAATTTTCAAGATTTAAATGGTTTTCAAGAACAAAAAGATTTTATTCGTATCCGCTCACAAGAAAATCAAACAATAATGAGTAAAGGAACCGAAAATTTTTTAGAAAATCGAACATTTAGTTTCTGGAAGATTACAATATCAAATGGAAAACTTTATGATACAGTCTATAAGAAGGATAAGGGAATTACTTATGAAATCTGGCTTTCTCTTCAGGATATATTTGAAGAAGTTGGAGCTGTTTTAGCTAGTGTCTTTGCTATCTTGCTTCTTAATTATTTAATTGGATTACTTCTAATCAGACATTACTCAAAGAAGATAAATGGACCAATTCAGAAATTGGCCTTTGAGGCCAGTCAAGACAGTGGTTTATTGGAAGTACCAGAAGCTCCAGTAGAAGTAAGAGAGCTCGCAATTAATTTTAACGAGTTGGTTAAATGCTTGCAAGAAAAAATAGAGTCTGAAAAAGAATTTGCCTCAAATCTATCCCATGAATTAAGAACGCCAGTTATGGCAATTTCGGGTTATATTTCTTTACTCAAAAGAAGAAGAGAAGAACACCCAGAAATTGTTGAAAAATCGCTAAATTATTTGGAACAAGAATCTGAAAGACTAAAAAAATTAATTGAAGATTTTCTAACTTTATCAAGAAAAGGGCAGATTGACTATCAGGAAGAAATTTTCACAACTAAAAGTTTACTGTTAGAAATTAAGTCTAGCTTTGAAATTGATTCATCTAATAAAATAGAAATTGAGGGCGACGACAACTTACACATCAAGACAAATAGATTTGCTTTGCGAGAGATTTTAAATATTTTAGTGGAAAATGCAATAAAATATTCGCCTAAGGATAGCATGGTTCTGATTAAATATGATAAAAAGGAAATTCAAGTCATTGATCGAGGAATAGGAATTTCTGATAATGAAAAAGCAAAAGTTTTTAATCGCTTTTATCAAGTAGATAAATCAAGAACGAATCATACTGGAAATGGGATTGGGTTAGCAATCGCACAACAATA
Source organism: Lactococcus cremoris subsp. cremoris KW2 (assembly GCF_000468955.1). NCBI lineage: Bacteria > Bacillati > Bacillota > Bacilli > Lactobacillales > Streptococcaceae > Lactococcus > Lactococcus cremoris. The sequence continues at coordinate 797,280 of NC_022369.1, forward strand.
CGCACAAATAATAAATGCTGAAATTTATATAAGCGATAATCTCCCGAGTGGAACGATATTCCATCTTTCTTTTAAGAAGATGAGTGAGAAATAAAGATAATTCAAAAAGACCTAATGAGGTCTTTTTTTCTACAATTTAATAATTAAGTTCTTTTAATTGTTTAAAATATTTGCTATAATTTAATTGTTTCAAACAAATCAAATAAACCTTTATGAAATGAAGGAGTGACTAATGGAAGAGTTACAAGCACACATCCAATTGAAGAAAACTGATGCAGTAGAAGATGCAATTATTGTAGGTGATCCAGCGCGGGTAGACCAAGTGGCAAAATTTTTGACGGAATTCAGAGAATTAAAATATAACCGTGAATTTCGTTCACTTCGTGGTACCTATAAAAACAAAGAAGTCTTAGTTCTGTCAACAGGAGTAGGGGCGCCGTCAGCTGCTATTGCCATTGAAGAACTTCATAATATTGGAGTTAAGAGAATTATCAGAGTAGGCTCTGCTGGAGCTTTGAAGTTAGGGATTGGTTTAGGAAGTCCAATTATTGGAGAAGGAGCAGTGCGTGACGATGGTCTGACAAAGATGTATGTTCCAGAACAATATCCGGCAGTTCCCTCTAGTACTTTACTAGCAAAAGCAAAAGAAATTGCACCTGAGGCCATTTATGGAATTATTCGTTCGCATGACGGTTTTTATATGGATAATAATGAACAGACACAGGAATATTGGTCAAATTTTGGACTTATTGGTGAGGATATGGAGTCTGGAGCCTTATTTACTGTTGGACGCCTGCGAGGAATAGAAACTTTATCTATTTTAAACAACGTTGTAGCTTATAAAGAAGATTTACAAGCCGGGGTAAATAATTTAGTTTCAGGGGCTGATAGGGTCATTGAAGGTGAAAAACGAACAATTGAAATTGCTTTAGAAGTTTTAAATAAGTAATTTAAAAAGGAGAAGAAATGACAAAAGAATCATGGCTTTTTAAACAACTTTTTGCAAATTGGAAAAAGTTTGAAATCACATATATCGCTATTTTATTGTTATTACAAATCATTGTTTATATTATTGCTCCGGATTCCTTCATTGGGATGATTTCGGGTGTCTTTGGAGTGCTTTGTCTCATTTATGGGATGAAAGGGCGTAAAATTAATTTTGCGTTTGGATTGATACAGACTATAGCGATGACTTTAATAGCTTATCAGACCCATTCATGGATGAGTTTTGTAATGGGAATTTTTTATATTTTATCTCAACCTGTTGGTTGGTTTTTTTGGGGACAAGATGATGCTATTCATGAATTTAAACCAAAAACTCGTCGACTGATATTTTTAGGAGCTTTCATTGCTTGGCTAATCGTTTGGGTTATTGATGCTTTTTTAAATGGCCAACTTCCTTATTTTGACTCCTTAAATCTGATTATCCCACTTATCGCGCAAGTATTATACATTTTGAAATATAAAGAAAATTGGTCACTCTGGATTGTGGTTAATACTGCTGCCGTGGTCTATTGGTCAATATTGACAATACAATTTATAATGGACGTAAATACTCAAGGCCAATTGGGAATGTATTTATCACAAGTTGCTCTGCAAGGAGCCTTACTCTTCAATGCCATCTATGCAAATCGGGTTTGGGCAAGCGGCGAAGCGGATAATGAAGGTGGTACGAAATGATTAGTCAAAATACCCTAAGGATTTAGGGTGTTTTTTTGTTCTTATTAACATCCAAAAGGAGAGCAGCTCCTACATTTTTTTGCTATAATAAACATTATGAATCAAACGATAAAAGCGAAGTTGGAGCTATTACCTGATAGCCCTGGCTGTTATTTACATAAAGATAAAAATGGGACTGTTATTTATGTCGGAAAGGCAAAGAATCTGAAAAACCGAGTGCGCTCTTATTTTCATGGTTCTCATAATACAAAGACAGAATTATTGGTTTCCGAAATTGAAGATTTGGAATGGATTGTTGTAGGTTCTAATATTGAATCTCTGGTCTTAGAAATAAATCTTATTCAACGTTACAAGCCAAAATATAATATCATGCTTAAGGATGATAAATATTATCCTTTTTTGAAAATAACAAATGAAAAATATCCTCGCCTGTTAGTTGTACGTAAAGTTCAAAAAGACGGGGCGACTTATTTTGGACCTTATCCAGATGTTAAGGCTGCTAATGAGGTTAAACGACTTTTAGACCGAATTTTTCCTTTTAGAAAATGCGGATTGCACGAGAAAAAAGTCTGCTTCTATTTTCATATCCATCAGTGTTTATGTCCGGTTGTTAATCACGTTGACCCACAAGTATATAAGGACATGACTCAAGAAGTCAAAGAGTTTCTAACAGGTTCAGATAAAAAAATTGTTAAAGAACTTGAAGGAAAAATGATAAGTGCTTCAGATAATATGGAATTTGAGCAAGCTGCCGAATATCGTGATGTGATTAAGGCGATTGGAACCTTAAGAACGAAACAGCGGGTGATGAATCAGGATTTGAAAGACCGAGATGTATTTGGCTATTACGTTGATAAAGGATGGATGTGTGTTCAAGTCTTTTTCGTGCGTCAAGGGAAACTGATTCAACGAGATGTTAATATGTTTCCATATTACAATGATGCCGAAGAAGATTTCTTGACTTATATTGGTCAGTTTTATCAAGATAATAATCATATGATGCCAAGAGAGATTTTTATTCCTCAAGACATGGATAAGGATTCTGTAGAAGCAGTAGTTGCCGCCAGTCAAGAAGGAAATTTGCTGACAAAAGCGCAAGCTAAAGCAGTAGATGCTAAAGTCTTTACGGCAAAAACGCTTAAATTTTCTGACCAAAAAGATGTTGAGCAATCAATTGTCAAACTAGATAAAGAATTATCATCGGAGAAACGTTTATCTTCACTTTTAGCTAAAACACAGATTATCCAACCAAGTCGTGGGGAGAAAAAACAATTGGTTAATATGGCGACTAAGAATGCTCAGACTCAATTACAGCTGAAATTCGATGTGGCTGAACGTGACATTTTAAAAACTACTAAAGCAGTTGAAAATTTAGGGAAAATTTTAGGAATACCAAAACCGGTTAGAATTGAGTCTTTTGATAATTCAAATATCATGGGAACTTCACCAGTGTCTGCGATGGTCGTATTTATTGATGGGAAACCGTCAAAAAAAGATTATCGGAAGTATAAAATTAAAACAGTAGTTGGAGCTGACGATTACGCCTCAATGCGCGAAGTGATGACCAGACGTTATTCGCGAGCGCTCAAAGAAGAAACTGCTCTTCCTGATTTGATTGCAATGGATGGGGGGGCAGGTCAAGTTAATATTGCCAAAGAAGTTTTGCGAGAACTTGGTTTAGCTATTCCTGTAGCGGGGATGCAAAAAAATGATAAGCACCAAACATCAGAGTTACTTTTTGGTGATCCACTAGAGGTTGTCCCCCTATCAAGACAATCTCAAGAATTCTTTTTACTGACCAGAATTCAAGATGAAGTTCACCGCTTTGCGATTACCTTTCATAGACAACTACGTGGGAAAAATACATTTTCAAGTAAGTTGGATGGAATTGTTGGATTAGGACCAAAACGGAAGCAAAAATTGCTGACAACTTTTAAAAATTTAAAAGCGATTGAAGAAGCGACGGTTCAAGAAGTTGCTGAGGCAGGAGTTCCTTATGAAGTTGCCGAGCGTGTCAAAAACACTTTGTCTGCTCCTCATAAAAGCGATGAAAATTGGGAATCCATCAAAGATAATGTTCCTCTTTTAAAAAGTGAAAAGTCATAAGCAAAAGGATTGTCAGTAAAAACTGTCAGTTCTTTTATCTTGTCAGTAAAACAAAGAAGAGTGCTTGAAGCATATCGAAAATGTAAATGGAGAATTGATGGACTGGTCTAAAAATAAAATAAAAGAATTTCAAAAAGATTTACTTTCTTGGTATGATGCTAATAAAAAACCATTACCTTGGCGACAAACGACCGAACCTTATAAAATCTGGATTTCAGAAATTATGTCGCAGCAAACGCAAGTGGAAACGGTCATACCTTATTTTGAACGCTTCATGAAAAAGTACCCTACAGTTGAATCATTAGCTCAAGCTGATGATACAGAGTTATTAAAACTTTGGGAAGGTTTGGGTTATTATTCACGAGCTCGAAACTTAAAAATTGCAGCACAAGAAATTGTGAATGAATATAATGGAAAATTTCCAGATAATTTGAAAGAGATTCTATCCCTCAAAGGAATTGGTCCTTATACAGCAGCGGCTATTGCATCTATTTCCTTTGAATTGGCTGAACCAGCTATCGATGGAAATTTGATGCGCGTGACAAGTAGAATTTTTGAATTAGAGTGTGATATTTCAAAAAGTAGTTCACGAAAAATATTTGATGAGCATTTACGGACACTCGTCAGTAAAAAAAGACCTGGTGATTTTAATCAAGGACTGATGGATTTAGGTTCACTTGTGTGTAGCCCAAAGAAGCCAAAATGTGAAACCTGTCCGCTGAATAAATACTGTGCGGCAGCAGCTGATGGGAAACAATTGAACTATCCAGTAAAAACAAAAAAGCTCAAACAAAAAGAGTTGTATTATACTGCCTTCGCATTAGAGAATTCTCTAGGTGAATACTATTTGGAGAAACGACCATCGAAAGGCTTGTTAGCTGATATGTGGACCTTTCCACTGACAGAATTATCATCAGTAGACTTTGAAAAAATAATTACTGACGGAGCAATCAGTAAAAATATTATCATGCCAGAACTTCCTGAAAGTATATCTAAGATGGAATACTTCGGTAATTTCACTCATATCTTTTCTCATCAAAAATGGCACATTGTACTTATCAAAGTAAAGGCAGAAGAGAAGTTTGAAATTGCTGATGAATTACTGACAGCTGATAAAAAATGGGTTTATTATGATTCAAAAAAATTAGGCGAAAATGTTGTCAATCTAAATCAGGATTTATCAAAGATAAGCCGTTCACAGCTTCCACTTTCTGGTCCGCAAGTGAAAATGTTTGAACTCTTAGATAAAAAAATATGAAAACTATTGTAAAACTCTATTGGTTCACACTGTAAATTAAATAATAAAAAAAACATTGGCAACGCGAACCAATGTTTTTTTGTGTTGGGGTAAAATAATATGTTAAGAAAAAGTTAGTAGATCCAATACAAATAGGTCTAAGACATTCAAATTTATAAATAAAGAATTTATTAAATCTATCTCTTAAACCACTTAAGTTATTCCTCCGAAGAGCAACGACGTAATTGTAACAATCAAGAAAACAAAAGTAAAAAATAATGATTATAAGTAATTTATTATATTGAGTATTTATAAAAAAATTATGAGGTTTTGGATTGATAAGGTCTTAAAAAAGCCAATAAATCATGGTGCTATAAAAAATAAGTTTCTTATTATTAGTATTTTATAAAAATGTATAAGATTAGTTAAGTTACGGTTTGATACTGTAATAGCTCTGTATGATGACAATATCTTTAAAGACAGAAAACTAAAAAAGGGTACTTAGTTTGATTTGAAGTAATAAGTGCATTCTCATAAAATAGGATAAAGAGAGTATTTTATAGCTTACGATTTTATAATTAATAATAGACATAATCACTTATTAATTGTATAATAGAGTAGTCATATTATGTTAAACAAACAAAATAAAACCAATCAAAAGAAACAAAAATGTGATAATGGTAGGCTTTTAACTATGACAAATTTCTTATATACCTATTAAATGAGATATAAAAGACAAAAAAACCACCATATTAACACTTAAAATAACTAAAGAATAATTTCAATAAATTATATGGCATACAATTTTATAGTAGAAATACTCCAGAAAGCATGTATAATAGTTATTACAGAAGTTAAATATAAAAGACTACTGTTGTCATATTTGATCAAGTTTAGATTGTCCATTCTATCGATATATCGTACGTTTTTAAAGACTCCGAAAAATTTAGATTTTTCGGAGTCTTTTTTGCATTATTTCCCGGTATTAAGGCTTTATCAGTCTAATTTACTGAAAAATGATGACGTTTATTTGCGAACACGTATCTTTTAAAATACGTGTTTTTTTTATTAATCTTTACTGAACTTATAAGGTTCAGTGTTTTGAAGGACATTCTATAACAGATAGATTACGCTTCTTTCCGAAAAATCTAAATTTTTCGGAAACATATAAATCATAATTGATAAGGAATCAAAAAAATGGACGAAAGCATATTTTATAAACGACTAAAACTATTGAGTAAAAATTTAGGAAAGTCATTAAACCAAGTCGAAAAAGAACTCGGCTATTCTAGAAATGGTTTAAATAATTATAAAACGAATCACATGCCGTCGGCGCTTCGATTGTTAGAACTATCAGAATACTTTAACGTTTCTCCAGAATATTTGTTTGGGAAAAGTGAACTTTACGAGTTGAAAGGCCATGATGATAAAAATTCTGCTGAAATTATTTTTCGAAGATTAGATGAAAAACAAAAACTTAATATGTGTAAAATAACGAATAATTGGCTGATTCATGAAAAAAATGTCATTTGAAAATAAAGATTTAAACACAAGCAAAAAACCATAAGTGAAGACAAAAGGGAATTAAGAAATACTAGAACAGCTATTTAGAATGATGTCTAAAGTATGGATAAGAGAAAAAAATGCGAAATTCAAAAGCAAAAAAATTATTAAAAAAAATTAATGAACAGAAAACTTATTATCGCGCAATGTCTGATGAAAAATTACAGGCGCAAACCGAAATATTAAGGGAAAAAATTGCTAACAGCGAAGATGAAGAAGCAATTATTGTTGAAGCATTCGCGGTGGTACGTGAAGCCTCATATCGAGTCCTGAAAATGTTTCATACCGATGAACAAGTTTTAGGTGGTTTGGTACTGTATGAGGGCTATATCGCAGAAATGAAGACAGGGGAAGGAAAGAGTTTAGTTGCAACTCTTCCTTTGTATTTAAAAGCTCTAACCATGGGGCGGTCTTTTCTTATTACAACAAATGGCTATTTAGCTAAAAGGGATAAAGAACGAATTGGACCTGTCTATGAATGGCTAGGTCTAAGTGTTTCAGACAGCAGTGCGGTAGAAAATGAGACTAAAAGTCTTGCAGAACAGCGAAAGATAGTTTATGGGGGAGATATTATTTATACCTCAAATGGAGAATTTGGTTTTGATTTTTTAATAGATGGGTTAGCAGATAGTCCTGAAAATCGTTTTATGCCAGAACTCACTTTTGCCTTGCTGGATGAAGTAGATGAAATTTTGATTGATACCGCACAAACTCCTCTTATTATTTCAGGAAATCCAAAGGTTCAGTCTAATTATTTTGATGTTTCGCATCGATTTGTTCAAACTTTGAGAATAAAACAAGACTATGAGATGGACGATGAAGGAGAAAATGTTTGGTTAACAGAAAAAGGAATCGAAAAAGCAAAACATTATTTTTCTGTGGATAATTTATTGGGTTTACCTTACTTTAGCCTCTACCAACATGTGATTTTAGCCTTAAAGGCTGAGCATACAATAAGAAAAGATAAAGATTATCTAGTTGAAGACGGAGAAGTAAAACTCTTGAGCCGTAAAGATGGTCGAATACTTGAAGGTTCTAGCTTACAGAGTGGCCTACATCAGGCAGTTCAAACGAAAGAGGGGGCAAAAGGGACTCCCGAGTCTCAAACGATTTCGTCAGTAACTTATCAAAATCTATTTCGCCAATTTCGTCAACTTTCAGGGATGTCAGGAACGGCAAAAGTAGCAGAACCTGAATTTATTGAGACATATAATCTGCCAGTAAAAAAAATAAAAACTCATAAGAAAAATAAAAGAAAAGACTATTCCTCTCTATCTTACGTAACCAATGAAGCAAAATTAAAAGCAGCGTTGAAGAAGATACAAGAATTGCATAAGAAAGAACAACCTTTATTAATCATCACTGGTTCTGTTGATGCTTCAGAGTTAATGTCTCTTTATCTTTTGGACCTTGGAATTGCTCATAACGTCTTGAATGCAAAAAGTAGTTTGAAAGAAGCCCAAATGATTAAGGAAGCAGGACGTGTTGGTGCTGTGACTGTTTCTACAACTATGGCAGGTCGTGGGACAGACATAAAAATAACGGAAGAGTCGATAAAAAAAGGTGGGCTTGCGGTTATTATTACGGAACGTTTACCTAATCGACGCGGAGAGCTGCAAGCAAAGGGCAGAGCAGGACGCCAAGGAGAACCGGGGGTAACTTATAGTTATGAATCTTTAGAAGATGATGTAATTAAAAAATTTATGCAAGGAAGAGTTCAAAAATATTATGATAAACGCGTAGAAAAATCACAAAACCTTCCATATCATCAAGTTCCCCCAAAAATAAGAAGAGGATCTTTACGACGAACATTTAAAAAAGCCCAGCAAAAATCAGAGGAGCAAGGAGAAGGTCAAAGAAGCCAATCTTTGCAATTTGATAATATTCTTAAACTACAAAAAGATATGTTCAATGAAAGTCGTCAAAGAGTTCTGCAATTTTCTGATATTGACGAAGTTTTGAATTTTTTAAGTCAGCAACTCTCTTTAACACTAAAAGAATATTTTGAACAAAAAGGTTCTGAAACAGAAGTGGAATTACAAAGATTTGTATTAGATAACATTGACTATAATTTCAAAGAAATTCAAGCATTTCAATATTTAAAAAATCAAGCAGGAAAAGAGAATTTCATTCAGTCTGTATTTGAGAAGAACTTACAGAACAAACAAGCTCAACTTCATGATGATAAAGCATTTTTCCAGTATCTACAAATAAGCATATTAAAAGCGATTGATACGATTTGGAGTAGTCAAATTGAAATTTTAAATCAATTAAAGTTTGTAGTTCCTTCAAGAGCCACTGCACAAAAAACGCCATTGATTGAGTATGAAAAAGAAGCTCAAAGAAGTTATGACTACCATAAAGAGCAGCTTTCGAAGATGATTATTCGAAATGTTGCTTTGAGTTTATTTGAAATAAAAAAAGGAGAGTTAGTCGTAATTTTCCCTTAAAGAAGATGGAGTAATAAAAAAATTGAATAAATATATTACTAATATTTATGGTCATTCCTTACAAAGCACAGCAATGCATGGACAGCATGCAATAACGAATTTAGCACAAGAAATAGGTTATAAGGAAATTAATATTGCTGCTTATCGAGTGAGTGACGATAGTGAAGAAGAAAAAGAAAAGCGTATTGATGGGATGCTTACTTCGGTTGAATATGGGGGATTAGTAATTGCTCAAATGCCAACATGGAATGGTATTGCTTTTGATAAAGTACTTTTAAAAAAATTGCGAGAACGGGCAAAAAAACTAGTTGTGTTCGTTCATGATTTTGTCCCATTGATGTTTATAGGAAATGCTTATTTGGCTGATGCATATTTAGAAGCCTACAATCAGGCGGACTTGGTTGTCTTACCATCAAGCAAAATGGAAGTAACCTTAAGAGCTAAAGGGCTTACACCTCCAGTTTTATATCAAGAAGTCTGGGATCATGTAACCCCAATGGATTTTCCTGAGACGCCCCGTTTTGAACCTGTCCTTAAATTTGCAGGAAATATGGAGCGCTTTCCATTTGTTAAAAACTGGAAGAGTGAGACGCGCCTTGAAGTTTTTAGTAGAGGACAATTTGAGCCCCAAGGTAATGTTATTATTCAAGGCTGGAAGCATGATGATGAGCTTCTACGTTCTCTTCGTCAAGGTGGATACGGCTTGGTTTGGAGTGAAGATATTGAGACTCAACACGAGAGAGAATACTCAGAAATGAATGCTTCTTATAAATTTTCTACTTATTTAGCTGCTGGAATTCCGTTAATTGTGAATAAAGGGATGGCTAAGCAAGACTTTGTTGAAAAATATAACTTAGGCTTTGTTTGTGAAAATATGGATGAAGTGCTTGAACTGCTAAAAGATATGACAGAAGAAACATATAGAGAAAAACAAAAGGCTTCTCAGGATATTGGTGAACTTATAAAAGAGGGCTTCTTTGCTAAAAAATTATTAATTGAGATTCAAAACGCTCTATATTTGTAGAAAGATGAGAAATAATAAAAATGACAATATATAATTTCAACAAGGGAATTGGATGGGCTAGTAGTGGTGTAGAATATGCGCAAGCTTATCGTTCAAATATTTTCAAAAAAAATAAGCAAATAGCAAAATTCATTTTTACTGATATGTTTCAGGAAAATCTCCAACCTATGGCTCAGAATATTGGCTTTGAAGATGATGAAATTATTTGGCTATATCAATCTTTTACGGATGTAAGAATTAGCCCAACAACCTTTAGTGTAAAAGATTTAGAAAAAGAAATTACATTTACAATTAAAGAGAAAAAAACATCTACTAATTCGGTTACTTATATTTCTGAAGAGAATGGTATACGTTTGACGGCATATTTAGATAAAGTTGCGACTGATAAGGTTTATAAAACAGAATTACTTGTTAATGGAAAGCTAATTCAACGAGACTATTATACTTATGTCAAAACTTTTTCAGAATACTTTAAACCTGTAGATAATAGTGCTCGACTTTTTCAACGTCGATTTTTCAACGTTAATGGTTCTGTGGCATATGAAGAATTATTAAACGGAAAAGATAGCCTCTTCCTTTTTGAAAATAGAATAATTTCTTCTAAAAGAGTTCTTTTAGAAGAATTTATAAAAAACTTACAATTAACTGCACAAGATATTTTAATTATTGATAGATCAACTGATCAAGGCCCAGAAATTATTAAGTGTAAAGGTCCAGCCAAGGTGGGAAGTATTGTTCACGCAGAACATTATAATGCAACACTGACTACACCAGAGAAAATATTATGGAATAATTTTTACGAGTATTCATTTACGAATGTTGAAAGTTTTGACTTTTATGTGACTGCAACTGAAAAACAAAAAAATATTTTAGCTCAACAATTTAATGATTATAAAAAAGCAGATCCACTCGTTGAAGCCATTCCAGTAGGAAGTTTAGACAGATTAAGAAAGAAAGCTGGCAGAAAGAAGAATGGCCTGATTACGGCTTCTCGTTTAGCAGGGGAAAAGCATATTGATTGGTTAATAAAAGCAGTGGTTGAAGCTAAAAAAACTGTTCAAGATTTAACTTTAGATATTTATGGGCGTGGTACTGAGGAAAGTAAGCTGCGTCAATTGATTTCAGAACTTGAGGCAGATTCATATATTACATTAAAAGGTCAACATAAATTAGATGATGTATACAAACAATATGCTACATATATCTCTGCATCAACAAGCGAGGGGTTTGGTTTAACTCTAATGGAAGCTGTTGGTTCAGGATTGGGAATGGTTGGTTTTGACGTTCCTTATGGCAATCAAACATTTATTGAGGATGATAAGAATGGATATTTAATTCCTTATATTAAAAATGAGGACGAAATAAATATTAAAGAGTTATCAAATGCTATCGTAAAGATACAAGAAAAAGAAATGGGAAATGGGGGATTAGCTCAAGTTCAAAAAGCGTCTTATGAAATTGCTGAACCCTTCTTAACTACACAAATAAGAAAAAAATGGTTAGCACTAGAAAAGGAAGTATGTCATGATTAATTTATTTGAAAATTATAGATCGGAAGAAATTGATTTAGAAACTTCTTTAAAAATTTCTGGCTTTAAGCATAAAACTATTGTTTTACAAGATGATGGTTATTTACCAGAAGATATTGATTCTCCTATTCGTTTTTTCACTCAAAACGAAACAACTCCTAATGAGAATATTCCTTTATTTTTTAATGATCTTAAGTTACCGGCTCATTGGGAGGTTCAAGGAAATAATGGTGGTGCGGATATTTTTGAAGGTTACAAACAAAAAGGAAAAATTCACTATAGTAATCGAAAAGATGATTTTCGATTTATTCAATCAGTCGAATGGTGGAATGAACAAGAAAAACAACGTGCAATTGATCTCTATAATCAGCATGGACAAAGATTTGGGCACAAAACATTTAGTGATGGTGGCTTAAGCCTAACTACCTACTTTGATAGTAATGGTAAAGAAGTTATTGTTCAAAATCATATAACAGGTACTCTGCAACTTTATTATCAAAATCAAACTTATATTTTTAGTAACTATGAGTCTTTCGTTCTTTTTTACTTTAAAGTAGCGGGGATTGATAGTCAAAATATCTTTTATAATTCTTTAGGTATCCCTTATTTTATTACCTTAGCCTTGGAAAGAGAAAACCCAGAAACAGCTTATTCACATACTTTATTTTGGCAGGAGACTTCATCAACAATGCCAGGGAATATGAAGGGCCTTTTGGAAACGAATGGAAGCACAAAACATATTATTGTACAAAACAAAGAAGAATATGGTCGATTACAAAAACAAATTAATTTTGAGACAAAAGTGTCAATGACATATTTGGGTTGGATTTATCCCTATAAGGAATCTAGAGCATTTCTTCCAACAATATTTATTCTTACAAATTCAGACAATATAGAACATCTAAAAGAATTGACTGAAAGCTTACCAGATTATCATTTTAATATTGCAGCTCGAACAGAGATGTCAGGAAAATTGATGGATTTTGGAAATCTAAAAAATGTTTCTTTATATCCAGGAGTCTCTTCAGATGAGATAGAAAATTTATTTGAAGCAAATAGTGTTTATTTAGATATTAATCATGGAAATGAAGTAGAAAATATTGTTCGTCAAGCTTTTGAGCATCAACAACTTATTTTCGCTTTCCAAGAAACAGCACACAATAAACGTTTCACGGTAACGGATTATATTTGGAAAGCTGAACAATTTGAAAAAATGGTTGAAAAGCTGAAACAACTTAATCAAAGTAATATTGAACAACTTATAAATTTACAAAAGCTTCACGCAGGTCAAGAAAGTATAAAAAATTATAAGAAGGTAATCGGTCATGCGTAATAATCCTGTTTTTGAAGAAATTGAAAAAAAACAAAATGAAATTAATGAAGAAAGTAAGTTGATTCATAAAAAAGAGAAATCTAACCCTTTAGTAATTATCACCACGATGATTTTAATTATCGGTACACTTATTGGGCTGGGGCGAATTTTAATGATGATGATGTAACAGGGTGAAAAGAAAGAAAAAAATGGATAGACAAATATATAAAAGAATTGCTTTAAAACGATTGAGTTTTTCTTTCTTGATAGCATTCATATACATTTTGGGTAGTAAGATACTTTTACCTGGAATTAATATGAATAGTTTGAATTTATCTTCAAGTCTCACATTCGCGATGAGTATGACAGGAATGAGTATCGATAAGCTTTCTCTTTTTTCTTTGGGTATGGGTCCTTGGATGTCAACCATAATTTTATGGAGAGTAGTTGGTCTTATTAAGTTTCTGAATGTTGAGAGCTTAACGAAGCAACAAACTCATATTATCAGGATTTCAATTAGTGCTCTTGTTGGAGGAATTCAAAGCTATATGATAATATCGCAAGTTAAAACTTTAGATGGAACGATTTCACCCTTGGTTTTAGGAATGCTTCTTCTGACTGGAGCGATAGTCTTAGTATGGCTAGGGGATATGAATAAACAATTTGGAGTTGGGGGACCCATGGTTATTATTCTTGTGGCAATAATAAAAACCATGATAAGTCGAGTGGGACAAGGTGTTTTATTACAAACTTATTCAGCTTTAACTCCTATCATTATTTTAGCATTCGTAGCATTGATGTTGTGGGCATCTTTTCTATCTTTTAGATTTTTTCAAGGAGAACGTAGACTGCCCTTTATGCATGTTATGCTGGACAATCGTATGATAGCTGAATCATATTATCCGCTTCCTGTAAATCCAGCAGGAGGTTTACCGTTTATGTATAGTTTCTCCGTAGTATTGTTTCCACAATATCTGATTAGTGCTTTATTATATTTTCAGCCAAATAACAAAATATTAATGGGAATCTATCAAAATATTAAATTGACTGAGCTTCCTGGGGTGCTTTTACTGATTCTCTGTGTCATTTTGCTAAATTACGGTTTTGCTTATGTTAATGTCGATTATAAAAATATCGCCGATAATTTACAAAAAAATGGAGATTATTTTTTAAATGTTTATCCTGGGAAAAATACTGAAAAGTTTTTATTTGATATTATCACTAGGATGGCAACTGTTTCAGGAATAATCAGTATCTTGATGGTCGGAGCACCGATGCTATGTTCGATATTTTGGCCTGGTTTGAGTACGTGGGCATACATTATTCCTACTTGGATGATCTTGCTTACTCTAATGGATAAAATTCGAGAAGAATTTTTATCTATTTATAACCGTAATAACTATCAAACATTATTTTAGATGATAAGGAGAATCTATGCTTACTTTTATTCCTTCTTGGGAAAATATTTCCTATGGTGGACTTTCAAATGATGATTTAATGGGGCAAATTCAAGCTTATCAAGAATCTGGAGAGCCTTATCAAATAATTATTAGAGATTATATTCCTTCATTACGTTACTTTTTGCATCACTATAATTTATTGGAAAGTAACTATAAAAGTGTTTTCGACTATTTGCAGGGAAGTCAAAATTTTGAACAACGACAAGTTACTTTAGAGGAGTTGAAATTCCCCAAAGAAGCAGATTTTCATTTCACACCATTTTGCATAAATGTGGAGATAGGTAATGAACGAATTGGGCAAATATATTTTGGTGAAGGAAATCAAATCAAAGAAGTTCGATATATGAAGTCAAATCAATATGATTATATTGACTATTATGATGACAGAGGTTTTGTATCTCGATATCAGAAATTTGAAAACAAACAAGTTGTTGCAGAAGTTTATCTAGACACAAAAGAAGAGTGGATTTTCTACATTGATTCTAAAAGCGAAAAATGCCAAGTCAATCCTCAAAATAAAAATGGTTTGGAATCCTTAGAATATCAAACAATTAATGAGTTGAAATGGGCTTGTGTTGAGCTGCTAGTTGATTCTGAATCCACTCATCCGCTCTTAATTTCTGTAGATGAGCGAAATATTTCATGGATAGAGCAAAGTCCATTAAAGGATCGAATGATTTTATCCTTTTTTAAGGAACGGTACCCTTACTCTAAAGAAAATATAAATAAACTTGTAGATTTAAATATGAAAGTTCATTCATTTATTGTAGATACTGAGGATGCATTTAAAAAAATTGAATCCCACTTTGATAAAACTCCCAAATTACATCTCTTAAGTCCATATGATACTCGATTTTCTTTAAGTAAAAGTCAAGAGTACTCCAGTGAAGTCATTTTTATTGATTTACGTAAAATTTCTTCAAATCAAACTCAATTTTTAATAGAGTCACTTATTCCTTATTGTGCCAACGTTTTTATTGAGAAAGACCGTAAAGTTCAACTCATTTTTCGAACGAACAACCTTACGGAACAGCAGAGAGTTAGTCAAAAACTTAATTTATATTTAGAAGAAAAATATAAAGATAGCCTTTTGGAAATTGAACTTTTTGATGCAATAAATGAGCAGGGTGAAAATAAAATAGAAAATGTACTTTACGGAGAAATGTCTGAGGAAGCATTGTGGTTAAAAGAGTTTCAGGAGGATTTAGAAATACTTGTGCTAGATAATGACGATGAATTCTTTAAAATTATGAATATAACTCGTTTAATTATTGATTTAGCGTCTATTCCTGATTTATTTACTCAAATTGCCGGCTTAAGTTCAGGGGTTCCTCAAATTATCAAAGAAGAAACACGGTATGTTGAACACAAAAAAAATGGCTGGATATTAAATTCGTCTCAAAATTTTCAAGAAGCGCTCGTGTATTACCTCGACAGTTTAAAACATTGGCAAGAGGCGCGAGTATTTTCAGTTCAACAAATTAAAGAACATTCGGGGATTCAATTGCAAAGAAAATTATCTCGAATTGTGGGGGAATAATATTGTGGAAAACAAGATTCAAATACTACAAATTGGACTAGAAGATTGGACCCCATTCTTAACAGACTTGCAAAAGGAAAAGCTGGAATGGATTTATTTAGATTTAGAATCTGCTACGACAGATAGCGTGAAACGTATAATGACTTTGAGAAAGCGGGGAGCTTTTAGCGGAGTTTTATGTACAGATGCGCTAAATAATCAAATTTTAGAGCTTTTAGAATTAAAAATTGAAGCTTATAGCTTGATCTTGGATGAACGTCTTGAAAAAGTAATGACAGCAGAAATGAAAAAGAAAAAATTACCTTTGTTTATGAATTTATCTAATAAGCAAAAAATCATTGAAATATTTACTTCTTCTTTTTTTGAATGGCAAGGTGGCTCTACACTACATACAAATACAATAATGGTTCATCCGCAATTTAAAGGAGAAAAAACACTATTTGGTGAAAGTTTTTTGAGACTAGACGGTGATTATCAGAGTTTAAAAAATGCAGCATTGCTTACATGGCAAATGAACATGGGATTCATGAATCAAATTGGTCGGAAAATATATTTACAAATTGAACATGAAGAAGGTGTAAGAATTCATTTTGTGGTTGATATTCTTCAACGAGGGAATAGTGACCGCATTGATAGACGAGTCTATGATGAAAAGGCGATTAGTGAAGGAATAGATATCCAATATGAGAATGGTTTTGGAAGTCTAGGCTTTAGTTTAATTGCCGAAGGTGAAGGCCGAATTGAAGTAGGAATCTTACACATTCAAGATTCAAGAAATGGCTTAGGGGATTATCTTTTGGGCGGTAAAAGAATCAAGGATAAACATAATCAAGACCTTTATTATTATTTTAACCCAGGCGATTTGAAGCCACCTTTGACTGTATATTTTTCGGGATTTCACTCAGGAAAAAGTTTTGAAGCATTCTATAGGATGAAGAAGTCCGGCGCGCCTTTTCTTTTAATCACAGATTCAAGACTTGCAGGAGGAGCTTTTTATATTGGGAGTCCAGAACTTGAAGGGAAAATGGTACAAGTAGTTGAAAATAGTCTAAGTTATCTAGGGTTTACACATAAAGAATTGATTTTATCTGGTTTATCTATGGGGTCCTACGGAGCCTTGTATTATGCCCAAACACTTACGCCACATGCTGTGTTAGCAGGGAAAGCCATTGCAAATCTTGGCGATGTTATTCAAAATGACCGCTTAATTAGACCAGGAGGTTTTGCTGCGGGATTAGATATTCAATATAGTTTAACAGGTGGTTTATCTGAAAAAGAAAGTCAACAATTAAATGAACGATTTTGGACAGTTTTTGATCGTGGTAGTTATGAACAAACGACGTTTGTCATAGCCCATATGCTTAATGAAGATTATGACATAAATGCCTATCGAGATATTAGGGAACATTTAATAAGTAAAAATAGTCGGCTTATCAGTAAAGGAATTGTTGGTCGCCACGGCGATAACAATAGGGCTATTAATGATTGGTTTTTTGGACAACATCAACGTATTTTGAGAGAAGATTTTGAAAGGGAGTAAAGAGTGTTCTTTAAAATTATTTGGAATCAAAGCTTATTATCATTTTTTAGAAATGGTACGATGATTTCTTATCAAGAGGATGGAGAAGTAATCTTTGAAAATTCGTTACTTTCTCCTGGGGCTGAGTTAGTCTCTTGGGATAGCGATATAGGATATTTTGATGAACGCTCAGTTCTTCAGTTGCCGTTGTTAAGGCGCGGAAACAAATATCGATTAAAATTAAATGGCGAAATTTTTCCAGAGGGTTCTACATTACTTAAAATAGAATTTTTTAATCGTGTATCGGAAAGTGTAGGTTATTGTTTTTTAGATTTAGATCAAGAAACCTTTGAATATCCAATGGAAGCTTATCACTACAAAATTTCAATATTGAGTACAGGTTTAAAAAGACTTTCATTTAGAGAGATGATACTTACGGAAGAATAATATTTTTTGATTTCTTAGGTTTACAAGGTTCTCCTCTTATATACAAGGAAAAATCTTGAATGAGAGAAAGTGAGAGGTAAATGTCTCCATAGAGTTAGAATGTTTTAAAAAATTGGGGTGAAATTGTCCCTTGACTAATTAAAAGCGTTTTAAGAAAAATTTTTACAAAAAAGGAAATAAAAGTTACGAATGCAGAAACATAAAAAAAACAAAGGCCTACTTAAACAAGTTACGCGCTTTAAGATGCATAAATCCGGTAAATTTTGGGTTTTCTCTAGTACTACACATTTTAGTTGGCTAAAGTTATCAAAAAAATCTAAGCAACAAGTTCAAGTTAAATTAGAACAACGTGATTCTTATCAACGAGTTTATGATGATGAGGATAGTAGTTCATGGGGCAGGACTCTGAAAATTGCTGGAGGTTTAGCTGCCGGTATTGGTTTAGGGGCTTTAGGGGGGACTCTGACTGATACTCATGCTGCCGCACAAGAACAAACTCCAGCAACAATTAAGGAAACTTCTCAAAGCGTACTCGCACAACAAGAGAGTGTAACAATCTCACTCAGTACTACAAGTGTGACATCTGAAACAGCTAATCCTACATCTGAAACTGCAACAGAAAGTCAACTTACATCTATTACTCCTCGTAGTTTATTTCAATGGAGCTACGTAGGACTTGGAGATGCTGGAGAGAGCCACTCTGATTTTGATGGAACAACAGGACTTGATTTTAGTACAAATGACGTAGTCCTTACTCCTGGTGGATCAAACGGTATTGCAAGTTCCGTACAGCTTTATTTCCAAATTGGTGATAGTAATACGTATTATGGACCTATGGCTGAGTATACTGGGAATATTCGCTCAGGAGTTCCAATTACGATGAATATTGATTGGGATAAAGTATGGGAAGAATTTATTCTAGCACATCCTGAAGCCAAGGGGCAAGAAGTACATCCTCAGTTGATCTACACAAACCCAGAATATACCATTCACAGTGAACATGTAGATGCAGATTTGACTCCTTACATTCCAGTTGTTAGTGAGTCTGAGTCAACAGAGGAATCACAATCTGACTCCACAACTGAATCTTTGACAGACTCGCAATCTGAGTCAGCAAAAGAATCAGATACTGATCCTGGATCACAATCTGAATCAGAAAAAGAATCGTTGACTGAATCAACATCCTTGAGTGAGTCGCTGACAGAATCATTGACTGAATCAACATCCTTGAGTGAGTCGCTGACAGAATCATTGACCGAATCAACATCGTTGAGTGAATCTCTAACCGAATCATTGACCGAATCAACATCATTGAGCGAATCACTTACAGAATCGTTGACTGAATCAACATCCTTAAGTGAATCTCTAACCGAATCGTTGACCGAATCAACCTCGTTGAGCGAATCTCTTACCGAATCGTTAACCGAATCAACATCCTTAAGCGAATCTCTTATAGAATCGTTAACCGAATCAACCTCGTTGAGCGAATCTCTTACCGAATCGTTAACCGAATCAACATCCTTAAGCGAATCTCTTACAGAATCGTTAACCGAATCAACATCTTTGAGCGAGTCGCTGACAGAATCGTTGACTGAATCAGTTTCAGAGTCAGAACGAGTATCTGACTCTGAATCAATTGAAGAATCGCTAAGTGAATCTACTTCGAAATCAGACAGCGTGTTATCAGCCTCTGAATCAGAATCAGCAAAAGAGTCAGCCTCTGAATCAGCAAAAGAGTCAGCCACTGAAACCGAATCATTGAGTGATTCACTAACCGAATCTCTTACAGAATCGTTGACCGAATCAACCTCATTAAGTGAATCTCTTACCGAATCGTTGACTGAATCAACCTCATTGAGCGAATCCCTAACTGAATCGTTGACCGAATCAACCTCATTAAGTGAATCTCTTACAGAATCGTTGACCGAATCAACCTCATTAAGCGAATCACTTACAGAATCGTTGACCGAATCAACCTCATTAAGCGAATCACTTACCGAATCGTTGACCGAATCAACCTCATTAAGTGAATCTCTTACAGAATCGTTGACTGAATCAACATCCTTAAGTGAATCACTTACAGAATCGTTGACTGAGTCAACATCGTTGAGCGAATCACTTACCGAATCGTTGACCGAATCAACATCCTTAAGTGAATCACTTACAGAATCGTTGAGCGAATCTCTTACAGAATCGTTGACCGAATCAACATCCTTAAGTGAATCACTTACAGAATCGTTGACTGAGTCAACATCGTTGAGCGAATCTCTTACAGAATCGTTGACTGAATCAGCATCGTTGAGCGAATCTCTTACCGAATCGTTGACCGAATCAACCTCATTAAGCGAATCACTTACCGAATCGTTGACCGAATCGTTGACCGAATCAACCTCATTAAGTGAATCTCTTACTGAATCGTTGACTGAATCAACCTCATTGAGCGAATCCCTAACTGAATCGTTGACCGAATCAACCTCATTAAGTGAATCTCTTACAGAATCGTTGACTGAGTCAACATCGTTGAGCGAATCTCTTACAGAATCGTTGACTGAGTCAACCTCATTAAGTGAATCTCTTACAGAATCGTTGACTGAGTCAACCTCATTAAGTGAATCTCTTACAGAATCATTAACTGAATCAACATCGTTGAGCGAATCTCTTACAGAATCGTTGACCGAATCAACATCCTTAAGTGAATCACTTACAGAATCGTTGACTGAGTCAACATCGTTGAGCGAATCTCTTACAGAATCGTTGACTGAATCAGCATCGTTGAGCGAATCTCTTACAGAATCGTTGACCGAATCAACCTCATTAAGCGAATCACTTACCGAATCGTTGACCGAATCAACCTCATTAAGTGAATCTCTTACCGAATCGTTGACCGAATCAACCTCATTAAGTGAATCTCTTACTGAATCGTTGACTGAATCAACCTCATTGAGCGAATCCCTAACTGAATCGTTGACCGAATCAACATCGTTGAGCGAATCTCTTACAGAATCATTAACTGAATCAACCTCATTGAGCGAATCCCTAACTGAATCGTTGACCGAATCAACCTCATTAAGTGAATCTCTTACAGAATCGTTGACTGAGTCAACATCGTTGAGCGAATCTCTTACAGAATCGTTGACTGAGTCAACCTCATTAAGTGAATCTCTTACAGAATCGTTGACTGAGTCAACCTCATTAAGTGAATCTCTTACAGAATCATTAACTGAATCAACCTCATTGAGCGAATCCCTAACTGAATCGTTGACCGAATCAACCTCATTAAGTGAATCTCTTACAGAATCGTTGACTGAATCAACCTCATTAAGTGAATCTCTTACAGAATCGTTGACCGAATCAACACAAGATTCTAAATCAGAGTCGACCTCACTTTCAGATTCATTGTCGGATTCTGTACAAGATTCTAAGTCAGAGTCAGCATCGCTTTCAGATTCATTGTCGGATTCTGTACAAGATTCTAAATCAGAGTCAGCCTCACTTTCAGATTCATTGTCGGATTCTGCACAAGATTCTAAGTCTGAGTCAGTCTCACTTTCAGATTCATTGTCAGATTCTGCACAAGATTCTAAGTCAGAGTCAGCCTCACTTTCAGATTCGTTGTCAGAATCAACACAAGATTCTAAGTCAGAGTCGACATCACTTTCAGACTCATTGTCAGATTCTGCACAAGATTCTAAATCAGAGTCAAGCTCACTTTCAGATTCATTGTCAGATTCTGCACAAGATTCTAAATCAGAGTCAAGCTCACTTTCAGATTCATTGTCAGATTCTGCACAAGATTCTAAATCAGAGTCAACCTCATTAAGCGAATCCCTAACTGAATCGTTGACTGAATCAACCTCATTAAGTGAATCTCTTACAGAATCATTAACTGAATCAACATCCTTAAGCGAATCTCTTACAGAATCGTTGACCGAATCAACATCCTTAAGCGAATCCCTTACAGAATCGTTGACTGAATCAACATCCTTAAGCGAATCCCTTACAGAATCGTTGACTGAATCAACCTCGTTGAGCGAATCCCTAACTGAATCGTTGACCGAATCAACCTCATTGAGCGAGTCCTTGACCGAATCGTTGAGCGAATCAACCTCATTGAGCGAATCCCTAACTGAATCGTTGACCGAATCAACATCCTTAAGCGAGTCCTTGACCGAATCGTTGACTGAATCAACACAAGATTCTAAGTCAGAGTCAGCCTCACTTTCAGATTCGTTGTCAGAATCAACACAAGATTCTAAGTCAGAGTCGACATCACTTTCAGACTCATTGTCAGATTCTGCACAAGATTCTAAATCAGAGTCAAGCTCACTTTCAGATTCATTGTCAGATTCTGCACAAGATTCTAAATCAGAGTCAACCTCATTAAGCGAATCCCTAACTGAATCGTTGACTGAATCAACCTCATTAAGTGAATCTCTTACAGAATCATTAACTGAATCAACATCCTTAAGTGAATCTCTTACAGAATCATTAACTGAATCAACATCGTTAAGCGAATCTCTTACAGAATCATTAACTGAATCAACATCGTTAAGCGAATCTCTTACAGAATCGTTGACTGAATCAACATCGTTAAGCGAATCTCTTACAGAATCGTTGACCGAATCAACATCGTTGAGCGAATCTCTTACAGAATCGTTGACCGAATCAACATCGTTGAGCGAATCTCTTACAGAATCGTTGACTGAATCAACACAAGATTCTAAATCAGAGTCGGCATCACTATCAGATTCATTGTCAGATTCTGCACAAGATTCTAAGTCAGAGTCAGCCTCACTATCAGATTCGTTGTCAGATTCTGCACAAGATTCTAAGTCAGAGTCAAGCTCACTTTCAGATTCATTGTCAGATTCTGCACAAGATTCTAAATCAGAGTCAACCTCATTAAGCGAATCCCTAACTGAATCGTTGACTGAATCAACCTCATTAAGTGAATCTCTTACAGAATCATTAACTGAATCAACATCCTTAAGTGAATCTCTTACAGAATCATTAACTGAATCAACATCGTTAAGCGAATCTCTTACAGAATCGTTGACTGAATCAGCATCATTGAGTGAGTCCTTGACAGAATCGTTGACCGAATCAACCTCATTGAGCGAATCCCTAACTGAATCGTTGACCGAATCAACATCCTTAAGTGAATCTCTTACCGAATCGTTGACCGAATCAACATCGTTGAGCGAATCTCTTACAGAATCGTTGACTGAATCAACACAAGATTCTAAATCAGAGTCGGCATCACTATCAGATTCATTGTCAGATTCTGCACAAGATTCTAAGTCAGAGTCAGCCTCACTTTCAGATTCGTTGTCAGAATCAACACAAGATTCTAAGTCAGAGTCGACATCACTTTCAGACTCATTGTCAGAATCAACACAAGATTCTAAGTCAGAGTCGACATCACTTTCAGACTCATTGTCAGATTCTGCACAAGATTCTAAATCAGAGTCAAGTTCACTTTCAGATTCATTATCAGATTCTGTACAAGATTCTAAATCAGAGTCAGCCTCGCTTTCAGACTCATTGTCAGATTCTGCACAAGATTCTAAGTCTGAGTCAACATCCTTAAGCGAATCTCTTACCGAATCGTTGACCGAATCAACATCCTTAAGCGAATCTCTTACCGAATCGTTGACCGAATCAACATCGTTGAGCGAGTCTCTTACCGAATCGTTGACTGAATCAGCATCATTGAGCGAGTCCTTGACAGAATCGTTGACTGAATCAACCTCATTAAGTGAATCTCTTACAGAATCGTTGACTGAATCAACCTCATTAAGTGAATCCCTAACTGAATCGTTGACCGAATCAACATCCTTAAGCGAGTCCTTGACAGAATCGTTGACTGAATCAACACAAGATTCTAAATCAGAGTCGACCTCACTATCAGACTCATTGTCAGAATCAACACAAGATTCTAAGTCAGAGTCAGCCTCACTTTCAGATTCGTTGTCAGAATCAACACAAGAATCAACACAAGATTCTAAATCAGAGTCAAGCTCGCTTTCAGATTCATTGTCAGAATCTGTACAAGATTCAACACAAGATTCTAAGTCAGAGTCGACCTCACTTTCAGATTCGTTGTCAGAATCTGTACAAGATTCTAAATCAGAGTCAAGCTCGCTTTCAGACTCATTGTCAGATTCTGCACAAGATTCTAAGTCAGAATCAGCCTCACTTTCAGACTCATTGTCGGATTCTGTACAAGATTCAACACAAGATTCTAAGTCAGAGTCAGCCTCGCTTTCAGATTCGTTGTCAGAATCTGTACAAGATTCTAAATCAGAGTCGACCTCACTTTCAGATTCATTGTCAGATTCTGCACAAGATTCTAAGTCAGAGTCAAGCTCACTTTCAGATTCGTTGTCGGATTCTGTACAAGATTCAACACAAGATTCTAAATCAGAGTCAAGCTCGCTTTCAGATTCATTGTCAGAATCTGTACAAGATTCAACACAAGATTCTAAGTCAGAGTCGACCTCACTTTCAGACTCATTGTCAGATTCTGCACAAGATTCTAAGTCAGAGTCAGCCTCACTTTCAGATTCGTTGTCAGAATCAACACAAGATTCTAAGTCAGAGTCGACCTCACTTTCAGATTCGTTGTCAGAATCTGTACAAGATTCTAAATCAGAGTCAAGCTCGCTTTCAGACTCATTGTCAGATTCAACACAAGATTCTAAGTCAGAGTCAAGCTCGCTTTCAGACTCATTGTCAGATTCTGCACAAGATTCTAAGTCAGAGTCAGCATCGCTTTCAGATTCATTGTCGGATTCATTGTCAGATTCAACACAAGATTCTAAATCAGAGTCAAGCTCGCTTTCAGATTCATTGTCAGATTCAACACAAGATTCTAAATCAGAGTCAAGCTCGCTTTCAGATTCATTGTCAGATTCTGCACAAGATTCTAAATCAGAGTCGACCTCACTTTCAGAATCGTTGACCGAATCAACGTCTCTTTCAGACTCAACAACTGATCCTAATTTAAACTCAAATGGTAGTGAGTCAATTGGAAACGGAAATTCTAGCAGTTCCACAGCTGGTGGTAGTGGTACGACAGGTACAAGTTTACCTAAAACAGGTGAAACTAGTGGTTCAAATCTTACGGGACTTGGCCTAGGTTTATTTGGAGCTCTTGGAGCATTGGTTGGAAGAAGAAAATCAAAAGATGATAAGAAAGCTTAATTCACAAAATGAATTAAATGACCATATAATGAGAAACTTAAATTATTTACAAAAATAAATTAAGTTATCTGTTCTTAAATTATAGGAACAATAACACAGTGAAAACTGTGTTATTTAAGAAGGTAATATTAGATTACCTTCTTAAATAACATGATTTTTAGAATTAAAAAATATAATTTTTATTCTAAGTATATAAGAATTTTAAACGTGGAAAAGAGAAATGAAAGTAAATAAGAAGTATATTGAGCAATTTTATGGTAAGGAAATTTATTATGAATTTTTATTATTAGAATATCTTTATGAACAAGTAGATGGATATGAAATGGGGGAATTGATAGAAGTTTTGAGGCGTAATCGTAGGACAATTGCAAAATATATTGACCAAATAAATAGTGAGGCAATTAAATTAATTGGCCGAAAGGCCATTATTTTCACTAAGAAAAAAAGATATGTCTTTTCTGGCAATAAACAAGAAGGATATATCTTACGAGTAGCAATAATTGAAGATTCCCCTATTTTAAGTTTGGCGATTAAATTTCTTTCGAACTCTCAAATTGTATTTGATAAATATTGTACTGAGAATTATTTGGCCGAATCTACTGCAAGACGTAAAATAACTGAAGTGAATAAAGTGATTTCTACATCAGGAGTCCAAGTTTGTATTCAAAAAAATAGAATTAATCTAATAGGTGAGGAGAAGGATATTAGGTTAGCTCTCATTTCTTTTTTGTGGTCAACTTATCGAGGAGTGAAATGGCCATTCCCAAATTTATCTAAAAAAAAATTATCAAAAAAACTAGAGGATACATTACCTGAGATTTTTGGAAAAATGTGCAATAGTAGGCGGGAGAAATTATTACTTATTTTTGGAATTAACATTTTACGAAGTGAGTCAGGTTATTCAATTTCTAAAACAGATTCTCTAATTGATTTTGAAGATTTGATTCTAGAAAATTCAATTTTTGATAGTATCAAAAATAATTTTCTGCTATCAGATAGTGAAGTTAAATTTCTTATATATTTTATAATGTTATTTCCAGAGTATAACTTTAATGCACCAGCCTTAACTTTATTAAAAAAGGTGACTAGTATTTCAGCTCCCCTATCTGAAAATATCGAGCAATATATTGATTTTGTCAAATTGAAACATCCAGAGTTGACTGTTGAAAGTCATAAATGGGAAAAATTTTTATCGGTTTTATTTTCGGAATTAATCAATATAAAACTGTTTAATAATACTATTTTTAAATTATCCAGTGATTATTTAGATAAACAAATGAAGAAAGAATATCCACAACTTTTTGAAAAAATAGAAAAAATTGTGTATGAAAATAATTTAGAATTGGAGAGAAAAGTACTTGATTCACTGCCTTTTGCTTATGTTCATACATACATTTCAGTCTTTTCTCCCCATGATTTTGAAGAAGAGATAAAAATTGGTTTGGAAACGGACATGCCTATTTTCACTGAAGGTTATATTGAGCAGACATTGAAGACAATTTTACAATCTAAATTTAATATAAGTTTTGGTCAAATCTTTGATG
Organism: Lactococcus cremoris subsp. cremoris KW2; assembly: GCF_000468955.1. Lineage (NCBI taxonomy): Bacteria > Bacillati > Bacillota > Bacilli > Lactobacillales > Streptococcaceae > Lactococcus > Lactococcus cremoris. Next base: position 823,897 of record NC_022369.1, read on the forward strand.
CAAAAGATCAGTTTGATTTGATATTAAATACAAATCAAACTTCAACTCAAGAAATAACAATTCCAGAAATTATGATTAGTCCCGAAATATTAAGTCGAGATATTTTTGCTGTTTATTCCGCATGTGAACAAATTGTATTAGAAAGGATGAAGAGTAGAAACAAAGAATAGCTACAGAATATAAATTATTAGAAAGTACTAGGAGAAATAGAAAATGAATGAATCATCAAAAGAAAAACAAACAAATAGGAATAAAAGCATGGCTAAACTAAAGGGGCCTCTTCCTCTAATTACTGTTGCAATACCTGTGTATAATTCAGAAAAGCATTTGGAAGAATGTTTGAAAAGCATAGCCGAACAAACCTATCCTAATTTGGACATTCTTGTCGTGAATGATGGTTCTACTGACCTATCGACAGAAATCTGTGAAACTTACAAAGCAAAAGATTCTAGAATACGCGTTTTTCATAAGAAGAACGGTGGAGTTGGGGCAAGTCGTAATACTTTATTATCCCTACTGAAGGGGGACTATGTAACTTTTGTAGATAACGATGACTGGTTAGAAAAGGAGCATATAGAAAATCTTTATGAGCAATTGATAATGCATGAAGCAGAAATTGCAGCCGCTAATTTTTATACTTATACTGAGGATAAGGGAGTATTTACATTCTATGGGGACTATAGTAATTACTTTGAAAAAGAATATACGGTGGAGGAATGGTTCGAAGAACAGTACAATTCTAAAAATAATATGAGTCAGTGCTTTACAGTACCTTGGGGAAAACTTTATAAAAGAGAATTACTTAGTGGTATAGCTTTTCCAGAAGATAAAGCTGTTGAAGATGATTACACGACATATATGATATATTTAAATGCAAAAAAAATTACATATTCTCATCGTCAAACATATATTCATCGTAAATCTGGAGATAGCATCACTCAGACAGTTGATTTAACTCATGTTTTTCCACTTCAAAGCATAGAAGAACGTCTGACTTTATTAGCAGCACTTGGTAGGGATATATCAAGAGAGGTATCAGCCTATCAATGGCGATTAACTCTTCATAAAAAAGAACATTTAAAAAAAGGAAGAATGGTTGAATATAGACGAGTTTGTGAAAAATTAAAACTTATTAATAATGTAAAATAAATTATTAATTTAAATATTAGGAAACAAAATTAATTTTGGAAGAATGGAAAATGTAGTTCATAAAATAACAAGTAACAGATGAATGCGTAGGTTAGTTTTTGATACTTATCTTAGCAAGGAGTAAAACTATCTGAAATATGGTGATTGAAATCGGCCCATGTAATAAGTAAAAGGAAAAAAATTATGAGTAACTATAAAAATCGTCAACTTTTAAATGAGATCAATTCTTCAAATATAGAACAATCAGAAAAAAATCAAAAGATAAAGGAACTTTTAAATGTAAATGAAAATTTATATGTCACGATAGAGTCTCCTTTCTATTTTGATTGTGGAACAAATATTCATTTTTCTGGTTTTTTTCATGCAAATATGAATTGTACGTTTTTAGATTATGGAGATATTTTTTTTGGTAAAAATGTAATTTTGGGACCAGGAGTTTCAATTTATACAGTCAACCATTCATTAGAGCCGGCTAAGAGATTTTCTTTAGAGGCTGGGACTGTCACTATTGGTGATAACGTTTGGATTGGAGGGAGTTCTGTTATTAATCCAGGAATAACTGTTGGAAATAATTCAGTCATTGCATCTGGTAGTGTGGTGACAAAGTCCGTGCCAGAAAATGTTCTCGTAGGGGGAAATCCAGCTAAAATTATAAAAATACTATGACTTATATAAATTTATAAGTGTCTTATCTTAAATATAATAAGAATGAAAATGGGGAATTAGATTATCATAATTTTATTTTTTGCAATAGTCAGAAAATGCTAAATAATAGGGAATCGTTTTGAAATCCTAATTGCAAAAATTACATTTAAGTTTGATGTTGAAAATTAAAGAATAAATATTATAGCGAAAAAGAAGGAATTTATATGAAACGAAAAGGAATATTTTATACAGTAAACGGAAACTACATTCAATTGGTTGCTACATCATTAACCTCTATCATTATGAATATTGATGAAAAATTTCCGGTGGATATCATTATTGTGAGTAATGATATTACTGACGAAAATAAGCAAACACTCTATGAGATTCTAGATATGAGAAAGACGCAAGTAAATTTGCTTTTCAGGATGCCACCAGATAGTTTAGAACTTGTATTAGGTGATGTTTCAAATATCTTTGATAATGTTGTCTGTTGGAGAATCTTCATGCCATATTCTTTAGAAGAATATTCACAACTCTTATATTTAGATTCTGATACACTGATTTATGAAGGTTTTGAAGAGATTTTTGGTCTTTTACCTCAAGATAAGATACTCGGAGTTATTCCTGATTTTTATTTTTTTGCTATCAATGAAAAAAACTCTTCAAAGCGAGGCTATTTTAATTCTGGAGTTTACATGATTAATGTTGAAAAATATATTCAAAAAAACTCCAAAGAAGAATTACTAAAAAATTTAATGGAAAATTTTTCTGAAATATTATATGTTGATCAAACTTTTTTAAATAATACTTTTCGTGGGGAATTATTTTATCTTCCATTGAGATTTAATTATCAAAAAGATGATAATTGGCTAAATAATTGGGCAATTCTAGAGGCACCAGAGAGTTCACAACTATTTATTAAAGAACGTGCAAACATAAAAATAAGACATTTTATCGAATTTGGTAGTCATTCAATGCCTTGGCAGCATATTGAAGTAAGAGATCAATTTGAGGAGTACTTCTGGAACGTATGGAATGTTTTAAAAGAATATAGAGTGAAAAAACATAGACCAATAAAGTCTTTGAAAATGTTCTTAGATCCGAAGAAAAATGAACAAATTATAAACTTGCTCGAAAGGATTTGTACCAACTTTAAGCAAATCAATTTTTTAGATACTGATATTGCAGAAGGAGTGTTATTAGGAAAATATAGGATATATTTCAAAAGTGGATACGATGGGAACGGGGGACAACAAAATGGAGTGATTATATTTGATTATTTGGCAAAGAGAGATTTTCAACTTGAGAGATTTAAAACGAATTTCACTACAACAGATGCAAGAGGAGATTTAGAAAAAGGTTGGTTTGGTGATACATTGCTTGAAATATTTGAATATATTGAGCAAAATCAATAATTTCTAAAAATATACTTTTTCTACTCTCAAGCTGTTAGTGATAACTTAAACTTTTTTGAAAGGGAAGCCATTAATTTTAGTGAAGGAAAATGGATTTAGCAGAAAAAACTTAGGTTAAAAAATGTATATGCTTCAAGAAAAAGTAATTTATTACTAGTGGACAATTGTCATAAAAGATTTTTTTCATTGATTGAAAAAGCAAAAAATTGGAAAATTTTGATGTGAAGCCAAGAATATAGACCTTTCAAAAAATGAAAGGTCTTTTCTTAAAACAAAATATTCCTTTGAATTCAAATTCAAGGTTGTTCAAGATCATCTTGATAGGGTTTGGAGTGGAGGTTAACACTTTATTGCACAGAAATAATCGTCTAAATAGGTATCAAATCATTGAAAGTTCGGTTCATGCCTATTATGCTCGGAGTATTAAAGAATTTAAACGTTAAAATATAACTTATTAAACACAATTCAAACTCAAAGCGGTAGACTTATAACCAATAGGCAAGAAATCATAGCAAAGATTCTCTAATGACTTGAGACCAAATAATCCTGCCCTCTCTTGGATTCATTGCTATAATAGAAAAACGAATTAAAAAAATTGAACTGGATGAGTCCAATTCAATATCGTTTATCTTATTCACAATAAAAAAATGAAGTATCTTATACTTGATTTCAAAAGTCTAGCTTTTTGGTATACATCATATAGATTTATCTTTTTATTCGATACGTCCAATGATACTATTTTCATAGTCATTGTCCTGAAGAAAAATGATATCTGTGTCATAATTATGTTCAGCGGTATGTTTATGTTGTAATTTTACTTTGTATGAGGCCCCCATTTGATACCACTCATATTCAGAATCAATATGTCCAATATCGATTGCTTGATAACCTTCTCGGGATAATTGGAATCCTAATACTTTTGCGGTAGGTCCTAGCATAAGTAATATAAGCTTTTCCTTTCCAAAAGTTTTAATACTTTCTAAAATATCATTGTATTTTTGATAGGCATTGTGGGATGGGCAGATAATTCGAGAAATAGACTTAGCGTTTTGAAATAATGTATTTCCAACTCCAGAACGAGAAGAGGTCCCTTCAACGATTAGTATATCTTTTGCTTCCCATAAGCTTCTAACAGCCTCAAAAGATTCAGCAGCGCTACTTTTATCTTCAAGATCAATATATGGGCGAGAAATAAAAGTATTAGCATACCAATCAGATTTGTGAAGTTCTTGATAAAAATTGTGGTATCTTTCAAAATGGCCCTTCCAAAAATTCTGAGCAGAATTATTGTATCTCTCCAAATTTTGAAAAACATCGGGTAAAGCTACCAGGCACTTTTCGTCACTTTGTGTTTCTAAGATATTTTTGAGTTGTTTAGCAAGCTCTGGGCTGTAAGGTTGATAAGGGATACTGCTATGGTTAATTATGTCTATTTCCCCATCTCCAAAACGAACTAAAGATGATTTATTTTTTTTGATGAAATCAGCAGTTTCTATGATTGATCTAATCTTGATATCAGGTATATTATTTTCCACTATGTTCAATGATATTATCTTTATCCTCCTTATATATAATCTTTTTAAATAGTATTTTTAGAATAACATAATAACCTGTAACAAGGTAGGTAATAAAGATGCCAATAAAAGCTCGTTATTAGTGCAGTTTTTGAAACAATATAAAATGACTACCTAATAGCTGTGATACTTATTTGAGTAAAATATTTTGAAGGAAAATTTACTGATGAAAGTGGTTAAGAAAAGTTACTTTAATTCATATTTATTAGTACTTATTGCACCATGTTGAGTAACTATGATACAATAGATAAATATACTACTTCAAGGAGAAGATTATGACAACTATTGATTTTAAAGCTGAAGTTGAAAAGCGTAAAGACGCTTTGATGGAAGATTTGTTTAGCCTTTTGCGCATTGATTCTGCAATGGATATGGAGCATGCAGATGCTGAAAATCCATTTGGTCCTGGTCCAAGAAAAGCTTTGGATGCTTTCTTGAAAATTGCTGAACGTGATGGTTATACAACTAAAAATTATGATAACTATGTTGGACATTTTGAATATGAAAACGGAGCAAATGCTGATGCCGAAGTTCTCGGAATTATTGGTCACTTAGATGTTGTTCCTGCTGGTTCTGGTTGGGATTCAAATCCATTTGAGCCAGAAATCCGTAATGGAAATCTCTATGCCCGTGGTGCTTCTGATGATAAAGGACCAACAGTTGCATGTTACTATGCACTCAAAATTTTGAAAGAACTTAATCTTCCATTATCTAAAAAAATCCGTTTCATCGTTGGTACAAACGAAGAAACAGGTTGGGCAGATATGGATTACTACTTTGAGCACTGTGAATTGCCATTGCCTGATTTTGGTTTCTCACCTGATGCTGAGTTCCCAATTATCAATGGTGAAAAAGGAAATATCACAGAATATCTCCATTTCTCAGGTAAAAATGCTGGTCAAGTTGTTCTTCACAGCTTTAAAGCAGGTCTTGCAGAAAATATGGTTCCAGAATCAGCAACTGCAGTGATTTCAGGCGCTAAAGATTTAGAAGCTGCACTTGAAAAATTTGTAGCTGAACATGCAAGCAAAAATCTTCGTTTTGACCTTGAAGAGGCTGATGGAAAAGCAACAATTACGCTTTATGGTAAATCAGCGCATGGTGCGATGCCAGAAAAAGGGATTAATGGAGCAACTTATCTTACTTTGTTCTTGAATCAATTTGACTTTGCTGACGGTGCTGCTGCCTTCATTAAAGTTGGGGCTGAAAAACTTCTTGAAGATCATGAAGGTGAAAAATTAGGGACAGCTTTTGTTGATGAATTGATGGGAAATACCTCAATGAATGCCGGTGTTTGGTCATTTGATGAAAATGGTGAAGGGAAAATCGCCCTCAATTTCCGTTTCCCACAAGGGAACAGCCCAGAGCGTATGCAAGAAATTCTTGCTAAACTTGATGGGGTTGTTGAAGTTGAACTTTCAAAACACCTCCACACACCTCACTATGTTCCAATGTCAGACCCACTTGTCTCAACATTGATTGATGTTTATGAAAAACACACTGGTCTTAAAGGCTATGAAACAATCATTGGTGGTGGAACTTTCGGTCGTTTGTTGGAACGTGGTGTTGCTTATGGAGCAATGTTTGAAGGTGAACCAGATTCAATGCACCAAGCGAATGAAATGAAACCTGTTGAAAATATCTACAAAGCGGCAGTGATTTATGCTGAAGCAATTTATGAACTTGCAAAATAAGTTATAAAAATTTAGAGATTCTCTCTTTTAAGAAAATTTATAACTAATAAAAATTTGTTTTCAAAAGGTGAAAAATCTGGCAGTCTTTGCCAGATTTTAGCCTTTATTCTAGAAATAGAGGTGAAAGGATGGTTTTTGGGACAGGTGTTGATAATGTTGAACTTTCTCGAATTCAAAAAGCATTAACACGCTCAGAGCATTTTGTGGAACAAGTTCTTACAACAATGGAGCTAGAAAAGTACAATAATTTTCAATCCACTGCTCGTAAAACAGAATTTCTCGCTGGACGCTGGGCGGCAAAGGAGGCTTTTTCTAAGGCTTATGGTACCGGATTTGGTAAAGCTTTAGGAATGCATGATCTTGAAATAAAAAATGATGAATTGGGAAAACCTTATTTTTCAAAACATCCTTTTGATGGTCAAGTTCATTTATCTATTTCGCATAGTAATTTAGAAGCAGTTGCTTTTGTTGTTTTAGAAAAAATTAAGAAGTAATAAAAATTTTGCTTAAACTAGAGAAAGGTTTAAAAGATGAAAACTTCACCACATCGTAATACTTCAGCTATTGTTGATTTAAAAGCGATTAGAAATAATATTGAAAAATTTAAAAAGCATATTAACCCTAATGCAGAGATTTGGCCAGCAGTGAAAGCAGATGCTTATGGTCATGGCTCGGTTGAGGTTTCTAAAGCGGTGAGCGATTTGGTAGGTGGTTTTTGTGTATCAAACCTAGATGAGGCAATTGAATTACGAAATCATCTGGTGACTAAACCGATTTTAGTTTTATCCGGAATTGTTCCAGAAGATGTTGATATTGCAGCTGCCCTTAATATTAGTCTTACTGCCCCAAGTTTAGAATGGTTGAAATTGGTTGTTCAAGAAGAAGCAGAACTTTCAGATTTAAAAATTCATATTGGTGTAGATTCTGGTATGGGTCGGATTGGTATTCGTGATGTTGAAGAAGCGAACCAGATGATTGAACTTGCTGATAAATATGCGATTAATTTTGAAGGAATTTTCACTCATTTTGCGACTGCGGATATGGCTGATGAAACAAAATTTAAAGATCAACAGGCAAGATTTAACAAAATTATGGCCGGATTATCACGTCAACCAAAATTTGTTCACTCAACTAATACGGCCGCCGCTTTATGGCATAAGGAACAAGTTCAAGCTATTGAACGTTTAGGGATTTCAATGTATGGCTTGAATCCAAGTGGTAAAACTTTGGAACTTCCTTTTGAAATTGAACCCGCTCTCTCTTTAGTTTCTGAATTGACTCATATAAAAAAAATAGCTGCAGGTGAAACGGTTGGTTATGGTGCAACTTATGAGACGAGTGAAGAAACTTGGATTGGAACTGTTCCAATTGGTTATGCTGACGGATGGACCCGTCAAATGCAAGGTTTCAAAGTGCTTGTTGATGGAAAGTTTTGTGAGATTGTTGGTCGAGTTTGTATGGATCAAATGATGATAAAACTTGATAAGTCTTACCCTTTGGGAACGAAGGTCACTTTGATTGGTCGAGATAAGGCTAATGAAATCACGACAACAGACGTTGCTGATTGGCGTGGAACGATTAATTATGAAGTGCTTTGCTTACTTTCTGATAGAATCAAAAGAATCTATAAATAAAATTAAAAAAACTGTATTTTTACAGTTTTTTTGTTCTCTGTTAAAAATAGATGATAACCTCATTTTTATCTCATAAAAGCCTTTACAAATTATCTTTTTATGGTAGAATGTAATTAAGAGATAAATGAGAATGTGATAAGAAATAGATGAGGTGAACATTATGATAAAAATCTACACGGTAGCATCTTGCAGCTCTTGTAAAAAAGCGAAAGAATGGTTGGAAAAACATCAACTTGCCTATCAGGAAATAAATTTAGTTACAAATCATATTGGAAGAGAGGATTTATTAGAAATATTATCCTTAACAGAAGGGGGGACAGTAGATATTATTTCTAAGAGGAGTCAAGCTTACGAACGTTTAAATATTGATTTTGAATCAATTAAATTAAATGATTTAGTTGAGCTGATTGAAATGAATCCAACAATCTTACGTCGTCCATTGATTATTGATAATAAACGGCTGCAAGTCGGCTATAATGACGATGAAATCAGAAAATTTTTGCCTAGAAAAATGAGAAAAATCCAAATTGAAGCAGCTACAGAGCGCTTATATCAATTTGATTTGGAAGAACAATTTCAAGAAGGATAATTCAGTAGTAATTACTACTGAATTTTTTTATATTAAAGGCTAAATAGTTTGATATTTTGGAGAAAAAAAGTAGAATTAATCTAAAGCCTTGTAAGTTATTACATTAAAAGTTTAATTTGAAAATTAGAAGGAGAAAGAATGTTTGATTATATTATTATTGGAGCAGGACCTGGGGGACTTGGCTTAGCTTATCGCCTTAAAACGAAAGATAATAAAATTGCAATCATTGAAAATGATAAGTGGGGTGGAACTTGTCCAAATTATGGTTGTGACCCAACTAAAATGATGATGGCAGTGATTGAGGCTAAAAGTCATGTTGAACATTTAAAAGGTCAAGGAATTTCGGGTGATTTAAAGATTGATTGGAAAGGTTTACGAAGTCGTAAGTTAAATATTACCGACCCTTATGAAAAATCGACTTTTGAAGGGTTAAAAAATGCTGATATTGAAACGATATATGGTAGCGCAAGTTTTACTGAGCAAGGAGAACTGCAAGTTGCAGGAGAGCTTTATCAGGCCAAAACTTATATTATTGCGACAGGAAGTCGTCCACGTCGTCTAGAACTTGATGGTGGCGAATTTCTAAAAACAAGTAATGATTTTTTAGCTCTTGAAGAATTACCTGCTAAGATTAGTTTCATGGGGAGTGGGCCAATATCATTAGAATTAGCTCAAATTGCTAAAGCTGCTGGAAGTGATGTAACGATTATTTCTCGTAAGAAAAGTAATGTTGCTCATTTTGATGAAGAAATGGGACAAGAATTTATCAATTATCTCAAAAATCAGGGGATTAATTTTATTGAAAATATTTCTGTAAGCAAAGTTGAAAAATTTACTGACGGTTTTTTGTTGACTGATGGAGCTGGTTTTGAACATAAAACGGATTTAGTGATTGCTGGAGTTGGTCGTCAGCCAAATAGCGATCAGCTTAATCTAGATAAAGTTGGCGTTGAAACAGACCACAAAGGGATTAAAGTAAACGACTATCTACAAACAAGCAATCCTAAAATTTATGCCATGGGAGATGTACTCTCTAAAGCGGAGCCTCATTTAACTCCTGTTTCTTCATTTGAAGGAAATTATTTGGGCCAAAATTTGCCAAATGCTAATAAAGTACCAATCCATTATCCACAGATTCCGACAATTATTTTTGGAACGGCAAAATTAGCTGAGGTTGGTATTTTGACAGGGACTGGAATTCGCACAAAAAGTTTGAATTTAAAATCTTGGTATACTTATAAGAGAATTAATGACCCCTTAGCAAAACTAAAAGTTGCCATCAATGAAAATCAAGAAATCGTCGGTGCTTCAACAGTAAGTTCAGTGGCTGATGAAGTGATTAATTTAATCAGTATTTTAATTCAACAAAAAATGACATTGGCTGATGTTGAAAAAATGATTTTTACTTATCCAACAGTAGCCAGTGACTTAGAATATTTTTACTGACAGTTTGCTTGGCTGATGTGTAACATTATAATAGAAGAAACCATAAGTCAAAGCTGAAGAAAATTTTTTACTGACAGAATATATTTTCAAGTGGTCAGTAAATTTTAATGATAGAAATGAGGACATTCATGATTGAATTCCAGAATGTGTCCAAGGCTTTCGCTAGTAAAAAAATTCTTGATCATGCTAATTTTACTATTAAAGACCAAGAGTTTTTTGTGCTAGTAGGGCCGAGTGGAAGTGGAAAAACGACCACTTTAAAGATGATTAATCAATTAGTCACTCACAGTGAGGGGAAAATTTTAATCAACAATGAAGAAGTAAGTACAACAAATCTGAGGAAATTAAGATTATCTGTGGGTTATGTCTTACAACAAATCGCTTTATTTCCCAATCTAACCGTTTCAGAGAACATTGCTTTGATTCCTGAAATGAAAGGTTGGGATAAAACAAAAATTACTGACAGAACCAATGAACTCCTAGATTTAGTTGGTCTGGATGCTAAAGATTATGCTCACCGCCAACCCAGTGAATTATCAGGCGGGGAGCAACAAAGGGTCGGAATTTTGCGGGCAATTGCTGCCAATCCTAAAATTGTTTTGATGGATGAGCCTTTTTCAGCACTTGACCCAATTTCACGTCGTCAGTTGCAAATATTTATTAAAGATTTACAAAAGAAAATGAATTTGACGATTGTCTTTGTTACTCATGATTTAGATGAAGCCTTATATTTGGCTGACCGTGTGGCCGTTATGAATGATGGCTTAATCCAGCAAATTGCTGAGCCGGCTGATATTTATCAACATCCAGCAAATGATTTCGTTAAAACATTTTTCAAAGAATATCATCAGAACTTATCAACGGTTTCTGTTGAAAATTTATTACTGACAGAGCTGTCAGTAAATCCAGAAGCACAAGAAGTTGCTGAAAATACAACGATATCTGAAATAATCAATCGTCTATCTGAAAAAGAAGTTTTGAAATACAGGGGCAAAAGCATCACCTCAGATGATATTATTTGTTATATTGCAGGAGGTGAAAAATGAGCCAATTAATTTCAACTTTTCAAAATCAGCAAGGACAATTTTGGCAGGCACTTTTGGAACATATTCAAATCTCACTCATTTCAATTTTTATTGCGATTTTGATTTCGATTCCCTTAGCCCTCTTACTTCGACGTTTTCCGAAAATTGCCGAACCGATTTTGCAAGTCACAGGAATTTTTCAAACCATTCCTAGTTTAGCTCTTTTGGGATTATTAATTCCATTTATCGGAATTGGAAGTTTACCAGCCATTGTTGCACTTGTTGTTTATGCGATTTTTCCAATTGTTCAAAATACATATACGGGTTTAGAGCAAATTGAACCTTCCTTGATTGAGGCCGCAACGGCATTTGGGATGAATCGCAGGGAACGACTGATGAAATTTGAACTCTCATTGGCAATGCCCTTTATCATGGCAGGAATTCGGACGAGTACAGTTATGGTCATTGGTACCGCGACACTCGCTGCCCTGATTGGCGCTGGAGGTTTAGGAAACTTTATTCTTCTTGGAATAAATATGAATGATGTTTCATTGATTTTGATTGGAGCCATTTCGTCAGCACTTTTAGCGATTATTTTCAGTAGTCTTTTAAAATTTTTAGAAAAAGCCAAGATAAAAACAATTCTCATCAGTTTTTTCATTGGCTTACTCGTTCTTGGAGGCTCTTATTATCGCCCTCAAACTTCTGACCATCCACAAATTACAATTGCAGGTAAATTAGGAGCTGAACCTGATGTATTGATTAACATGTACAAGTTACTTATTGAGAAGGATAGTAATATTCGTGTCAATTTAAAATCAAATTTTGGTGATACGACTTTCCTCTATAATGCCTTAAAAGCAGGAAAAATTGACATCTATCCTGAATACACAGGGACGATTACTTCTACATTTTTAAAAGACCCAGTTAATTCTACTGACCCGGCTGTAGTTTGGCAAAAAGCAGAAGAAGGCATTAAAAAACTCAATCAATTTACCTACCTATCACCAATGAAATTTCAAGATACTTATGCTCTTGCTGTCAAATCTGATTTTGCTAAAGAACATCAGCTCACGAAAATTTCTGATTTGGTTAACGTTTCAGGATTAACTGCAGGTTTTGATGTTGAATTTGCTAATCGTTCAGATGGAAATATTGGCTTGAAAAAACTATATGGACTTGATTTAAATGTCAAAACCATGCAAAGTAGTTTGATTTATAATGCCTTAAACTCTGGGGCTGTGAATGTCGCTGAAGTATATTCTACTGACAGCCAAATTAAACAATATAATCTTACTGTTTTAAAAGATGATAAGAACCTTTTTCCACCTTATCAAGCAGCACCACTGATGAAAGAAAGTTTATTAAAAAAATATCCTGAACTCAAGAAGATTCTCAATAAACTGTCAGGAAAAATTACTGACCAAGAGATGATTGAGATGAACTATGATGTTAATGTTAAGCAGGAAGACGCTTCAAAAGTAGCAGAAAGATATTTAAAAGCTAAAGGATTAATTTAAAAGAAAAAGACCATTGTATAATGGTCTTTTTCTATGTTTATAATTAACATCTAAAAATAGTAAAAAATCGTAAATGTAACTTTAAGAGTTTCAACAAATATTTTTTTGTAATAAAAGTATTTTAAACTTGACAAAATAAAAATAAGGAAGTAGACTAAATTTAGTTAATCATATGATAGCGCTTTATTGCTCTGGGAATCCTGAATTTATTTTCTAAATACAAAAATTACAAAAGAATAAAACTTTTGTAAAAAACTATTGGTAACAAAAAATAAATATATATTGGAGGTTCTAAAATGAAAACACAAGAATTGGTATTACCACAGAACTATGTGGAGCTGACAGAAGATGAGATGATGTATCTTGATGGGGGGGGGGAAGTATCCCTAATTGGGCAGTAGCGGAGGGAATTAATATGGGAGTTGGTTTGGCCATGTCGGCAATCGGTGGTGGGGGCTTTGTTTTTCTAGCTAAAGCTGCTGGTAAAGCTGCCTTGCGTGGAACGATTACACGAGCACTAAGCAGAGGATTGGCACGATTTTTAGGTAATCAACTTGCTAACAAAGTGGTGGGAACCGTACTAGGCGTTGTTTTACAAACAGGAGGATATAGCGTTGGTGCTGTAGGTGCTAGATTGCTTGATGGGCATGATAGACATCGTAATAATGGTTGGTGGGATATATGACAAGTAAAGTAAAAGAACTTTTGGCGATTACTTTTGCAGGAATAGGAATCCTATTGATATTTCTTGCAACAGCTGTTTTTGAGTGGATATTTAGTAAGCAAGTCACGGGAATTATTCTTGTACTCGGTTTTGTGATATCTTTTGCGTCACTATTATATATGAAAAATGATCATTCAAAAAAGAAATAACTAGACAAGAATGGTTGCTTAAGAAAATCTGAGTGATATTGACTTTAGCTGTATTAATCTTCTTCGTAAAGTAAAGGTAGAAAAATTCTTTTTCCAAAAATTGCTATCGGCAACAAAAATAATAATAAATAATAAATATATTGGAGGTTTCAAAATGAAAACACAAGAATTGGTATTACCACAGAACTATGTGGAACTGACAGAAGATGAGATGATGTATCTTGACGGTGGCTGGAGCAAAAAAACTCTAGTTACTAATCTAAAAGACATTTGGAATAAACATCCAGTTTTTGGAGGAATTTTTAAAGCCAATGGAATTAGTTGGGGGTTACTTGGAGCATTTGCATTGGGACGTGCTTCTTATCTTCTTGCTCGGATTGGTCTAGCAATTGGGAGTATTTCAGCAGCATGCTGGGTAGTTGGTGCTGCAATTGCAGCTGCAGGAGGAGGAGCAGTTTTTGCGTTAGGAACATGGCATATTTTTTGATTAGATAAGATTAATAAGGATACATTCGTATCCTTATTAATTGTAGGAGAAGAAAATGATAAAACCTTTAATTAATTACTCACGAGGTACTTTTATTTACTTCACGTTACTTATCATTGTGGGGGCAGTAGCAAAGCAATTTCTTTCAGCTTCTTTTTCTGAAGATCCAAATCCAATTTGGGTGTTACTGTTTGTTTTAATGGTTATTTATGGTGTTCAAATCGTAAATTTTGCTCTTTTATATGGGCGTTTTCTCTTTTCGACTTACAAAATTGAAGGAATTTCCAGAATAAAAATTATTGGAAGTTTGTTTACGACAGACTTACTTATTCAATTACTTGTAAATTTGATATTTTACAGAAATTTAATGACAATAGGATTAAGTTTACTTGGATTTGTCGTCGTGCTTCCTTTCGCGATTTATTGGTATTTATATACATTGTGTCGATTGAAAAACGTAAAAAGAAGTTATTTTTTATCAATTATTGAATCAAGTGTCATGATATTAATTATTTGCGTAATAACTAACCCTAAACTCTGGATTTTTATTATTTTGGGAATTACGATTTTACTCTCTTATGCCTATTTTATTTTCATATTATTAAGGAAAACGGATAGCTAGATGAAATATATTAAAAGGCATGTATTAGCCCTCACAATTACTATCTTTCTAATAATAATTTACGTTTTATTCCCTGTTAGAGCGAATAATCCATTATTATTTACACAAAAATCGGGGAAAAATGATTTTTTTAGAGCAATAACAACGCAGTTCATCCATTTGAATATGATTCACCTTATTGTAAATTTAATTTTTTTTGCTATTGCGATTAATCAGCTTCAAAAATATTTTTCTAGGTTAAAAATAATCATTTTTTGTTTTCTCTCTCTTTTAATAATCGCCCTGATGTTATGTTTATTTGCACAAAGCTCTGAGAGTTACTTGGGAATAAGTGGAGTAGTTTTGGCACTGTTTGGTCTGATATTGATGTGTCCAGTAGCTAATGAGAAAGAGCGAGCGACAAGAATATCAGATTTTGTAGGGATGATAATTTTTACACTAGCAAGTTCTGATGTATCGTGGATAGCCCATTTTTCTGGTTTGGGTTTTGGAGTTTTAGCAGGATTAATCGAAAAACAGTTAAGAAATCATAAAGAAAGGTTGCAGTGAAATGAGTGTGAAAAACTTGGAGATTGTTGAAAATAAAACGTTGAAATTATTGAACGTCTTTTCAAAAAAATTAGAAAATATTGCAGTAGAAAAAATTGATAATGAAATACAAAAGTTTATTAATTTTGTGGATGTTTCAAAATTTCAAATTCGTGGACCATTGATAACCAAAGATAGTGGCACAAAAATTAGCGAAGCAGGCGAAATAACATTGGATTACGAGGTAATGGTACAAACAATCAATAAAGTTACTGCGCCTAACTTTGAGTTTTATCCTGAATTAAAAGTTACAAATTGCTTGTATGTCCATTTCGATGGTTTACAAGAGGATTTTCAATATGCTCAGTCCAAACTTGATTTGTATATTTGGGAGAATGATTTGATTGCAACGGGAGAGCAATATACTGTGCATTTAGAAGAAACGGTCGAACGGTTTGTTGCTGATGTGTTTGTTCCACTGAGATAATATTATGAAATTTTATACAAAAGAAGAATTGAAAACTAGTCGTATTTTTTTTGATCGACAGCCAGCTAATTATTTGCGGTATTTAGGCTATTTTTTAGTAGTCTTGGTTTTGGTTGCTCTGATTGCGACAAAATTTATCAAGAAAAACTATGTTGTGCAAGGTGTCGGAACGGTAGAAGCAAGCGACAGGATGTATGTTACACCTCTTGTCAATGGCAGTATTGAGCAAATTGTAAAAAATGAGGGAGACAAGGTCAAGTCGGGTGATGTTCTTCTTAAGGTTTCGACGGGTACAAATAAGGCACAGAGTAATGCTCTTGATACTGAAATACAAGTATTGAAATCCAACATTCCAATTTATGATAAGTATCAAAAGTCTTTACACGAAAAAACAAACTATATGAAAGACTCAGGAAACGAACAAGTTTATTATGATAACGTTTCCTATTATCTGGAACAGATGAGTTCAGACAGTTCAAGCACTGATGCCAAAGATAAAAATATTGCAGTCCAAAAGCAAGAACTTTCTGATTTACAAAAGCAGATTAATGTGGCGCAAAAGCAAGGAGAAGATGACTATACTAAACAGTCGAATAGATATCAACAAGATTTAACTGCTGCGCAGTCACAGGTTGAAAAAGACCAAAAAGAAATTAAAAATACAACAGATGATGCTACTAAACAAAGTTTGCAAAGTCAGCTTCAAAGCGACCAAAATAACGTTCAAACGGTTCAGCGAAATATGGAAGACTTAAAAGAGTCCATTGACAATAATACACAAAATGTCATTATTCCTCTACAAAGTCAGATAGATTCACTCAATCAGAGCATTGATAGTTTGGAAACACAAAATTTTGACCAAAATCAAAGTGTTTTACAACAACTCTTGAATGCGTTGAAAAGTGAACGAGATAATAACCAACAAAAAATAGAAGATTTACAGGCTCAGCTTTCTGTGAGTCAAGTGAGTGATGGTTTAGTGAACGTAACAGCTGATAAATCAGGGAGTATTCACTATCTTTCTTATATCAAGAACGGTCTTGGCTTGCAGGCGTTTCAGCCAGTAGCACAAATTGATAATGGAAAAAATTCAAGTCTAATGGTTGAAACTTATATTTCGGCACAAGACCGTGTGAAAATAAAAGTTGGGAATCCTGTGTAAATGAGGTTAAATATGGGCTATTAAAAGGAACTGTCGAAAGTATTGGAGATGGCACGATTACGCAAACCACTGGGACAAGCAGTCAAACCCTTTATGAGCTGAATGTTAAGCTTTCAGGAGATGTGCTGAAATCAGGGAATGATATGATTACAGCCTCGGCTTCAATGCCTGTTACAACGAGTATTGTCTATGATAAAGAAAGTTATCTGGATTGGATTTTGCAACAACTTGATTTTACTAAAAAATAGAGGATGAAGATGATATTTAGAAAATATCCAGTCGTATTACAGCACGATCAATCCGACTGTGCTGCAGCTGTGCTAGCCACAATTTGTAAAAATTATAATCAAGAGCGAAGCATTATGCAGTTGCGTGATATTATCGGAACAGATGCATATGGAACAACGGTTCAAGGTTTGGTTGCAGGGGCAGAAAAGCTAGGTTTTAGTGTCAAGGCAGTTCGAGTTGAAATAAAGGCCTTAGATGTTACTTTTACACTGCCTGCGATTGCTCATGTGACAACTAAAGAAGGTTATAATCACTTTGTCGTGATTAACAAAATTAAAAATCAAACTTATTTCATTTCTGACCCAGCACAAGGGAGGAGGAAATTATCCCAGTTAGAATTTGAAGAAATTTTTTCAGGTGTTTTAATTGTATTAGTTCCTAAAAATGATTTTGAAATTAGGCGCGAAAAAAAGATGTCAATGTGGGCACTTTTCAAACAAATCATGTTGCCACAAAAGAAAATGTTAATAACGGTTATTATTTGTTCTGCAATACTGACATTGTTGGGAATTGTTTCGAGCCTTTTTTCTAAAGCCATTTTTGATGAGGTCATTCCTTATCAGCTCAAAAATACACTTTTTGTTTATTTAGGTGTTTTTCTTGTGATTGGATTTATTCAAATCTTTTTGAGCTTCTTTAGAAGTTATGTACTCCTTTACTTCTCACGTAAGGTGGATATTCCAATTCTGTTAGGTTATTATAATCATATTTTGCGTTTGCCTTATAATTTTTTTCAGACACGTCATGTGGGTGATATTTTGACTCGTTTTAGAGACGCGATGACAATCAAGGATATTTTTTCTAATGTCTCTGTTTCTCTTGTTTTGGATACCACACTCGCTATCTTTACAGGAATTGCTTTGTTTAATATCAATGCCCCATTATTTTCAATTACAGTCATTGTAGTTGTGATTGATGCCATTTTAATTTATGCTTTCAAGGGGCGGTATAAAACACTCAATTACGATCAAATGGCGGCAGAAGCATTAATGAACTCACAAATGATTGATTCAATCAAGAACATTGAAACAGTCAAGGCATTTGCGAATGAAGCCAAACAGATTGATAAATTGGAAAACCGATTCGTATCTCTACTGCAACTGGACTACAACCAAGGAATTCTTGGCAATGTGCAAAATGTGATTTCATCAGGAGTTGGAAATATCAGTAATATTGTTATGATTGGCTTAGGCGCACTTGCAATTATCAATGGGAAAATGACGATTGGGGATTTGATGGTTTTTCAAACGCTGAGTGGCTATTTTACCAGTCCTATTCAAAATCTTGTTTCTTTGCAACTCACTTATCAAGAGGCTCAAATTGCAATGACTCGTTTGAGCGAGCTGATGGATTTAGATACTGAGGAGATGAAAGAAACGCATAAACTTGAAGAAATTGAGCTTAAAGGAGAGATTCAATTTGAAAACGTTGCTTTCCGCTATGGCTCCAGAGCGCCAGTTATTTCTGGACTTGATTTAACAGTCAAAAAAGGAGAACGACTTGCGATAGTGGGAGAGAGTGGTGCTGGGAAATCTACAATTTCTAAAATATTGATGAAATTTTACGAGATTGAAAGCGGAAAAGTGATGATGAATGGCTACGATCTCAGGGATGTTGGCAATCATTATTTGAGAAATCGAATTGGTTATGTTCCTCAAAATATTGAGCTGTTCACAGGTTCAATCTATGATAATATTTGTTTTGGCGATGACAGTGTGAGTTATGAGCAAGTGCTTGCGGCGGCTAAAATTGCTGACTGTTTAGATTTTATTAATAAACTCCCTAATCGTTTTCAAACAATCGTCGAGGAAAACGGTATGAATTTTTCTGGAGGCGAGCGTCAAAGAATTGCGATTGCTCGTGCTTTTTTGAAAGAACGAGACCTTTACATTTTTGACGAATCTACGAGTAACTTGGATTCTTTTAGTGAGCTTTCGGTACAAAAAGCGATGTTAAAAAAAACAAATGGAGCAACCACTATTATCATTGCACATCGCTTATCAACAATTAGAAATGCAGACCGGATTGTGTTTTTGAATGCGGGTAAAATTATCGAACAAGGGACACACGATGAGCTGGTTTCTCTAAAAGGAAACTATGCTCAAATGGTAAATTTACAGTTTGGGAGTTTTTCAAAAAAGCAGACAGGTAATAAAAAAATTATTATAAAAGGAAATAAATTTGAGAATGAAATAACTTATTAATCACTTTCAGTATTATTCTTCAATTTAAAAAAAATAGAAGGAGAAACACCAAATGACCCAGAATAAAGACAAAACCGAAAATTTAGATGACATTTTTTTAACTAAAGATAGAAATAAACCTAAAGTGAATAAAGAAAAAACTAGTGAGGAAAAAGCAAGGGAAGCCGAGCAAATTGTAGATAATCTTAAAGAGATGCAAGAGCGTAGTAAGAAGTGGAACGAAGAACCTAAGAATGAGGTTCATTATGAAAGAAATGGACTCGTTAGTTTTGATAGTCTTACTAAGCAAAAACCAAGAAAAATTAAGAGAGGAAGAAAGTATCAAGTATTTATGGAAAATATCGATAGCTATCTTGATTCTAATGAGATTAGATTAGAAATAAAAAAACTGCTTCAAGATACTAAAGATTATTTACTTCAAGGAATCTTTGATATTTTTGACGCTAATCGTTATCTTAGAGGTAATATTAATTTTCTAGTTCATCAAGGGAGTCAATTAAATGATTATGAACGAAAGATTCTTAAATCATTTAAAAATAAATCATATATAAAAAATATCATCACAATCATAAGCATCTGTGTGATAATATATTTAATGTTTAAGTATATTTAAATAATAAAAGGCTTCTATCAAATTTTCTTTTAATTATGGCTTGAAAAATAAAAAAATAGAAGAGCATATGCTCTTCTATTTTTTATCATACCTCAATCCCATCGCATTGATTGAAACAATCACAGTTGAGATTGACATAAGAACTGCTGCAATAAGAGGGTCAATATAAATCCCCGTAAATGGATAAAGGATACCTGCTGCGACAGGGATAGCAATAATATTATAACCTGCCCCAAACCAGAGGTTTTGCTTCATTTTCTTGAGCATTCTTTTTGAGATATTTATCATATCTAAGACGTCACTTGGATTGGAGTTAACTAGAACAACATCAGCAGTGTTAATGGCAACGGAAGTACCCGCGCCAATTGCAAAACCAATCGTAGCTGTTGCAAGTGCTGGTGAATCATTGACACCATCACCAATGAAGAGAACACCTGCTTTCTTCTGATATTCTTTCACAATCTCTGCTTTATCTTCAGGCTTTAATTCCGCTCTAAATTCAGGAATATTTAGTGCGGTAGCAATTTTTTGAGCAGTTTCCTTGTTATCTCCTGTTAACATGACGGGTGTGATTCCTTGAGCTAACAGGCCGTTTATAAAATCTTTGGCATCAGCTTTTGGAGTATCTCCTAAAGCGATGAACCCTAAAACCTTTTGTTGGTCATTGATTAAGAAGGATACAGTTAATCCAAGTTCTAAGTATTGGGCAATTTTTGATTCATCATAAGAAAGTTGATGTTCGCGAAGATATTTATAATTAACGATTTGATAAAAGTGTTGATTGACTTGACCTTTAATCCCAACCCCAGGGATATTTTCAATTGCTTCAACTTTTAGACTTTTCAGAGGTTGAGCTGCATTAACGATTGATTGAGCAATCGGATGAGTAGAACTTCCTTCAAGAGCTGCCATGATTTGTAGAATGTCCGTATCATCAGTAAAATCAATAACATTACGGACGACAAATTTACCATCAGTTAATGTGCCTGTTTTATCCATCAATGCATATTTAATCGTATTGATTTTTTCTAAAGAAGTTCTATTTTGAATAAGCAAGCCATTTTTAGCCGAAATACTGGTTAAGCGTGAAACGACAAGTGGAACCGCAAGGCCTAAAGCATGTGGACATGCAATCACAAAAACAGAAACCGCAAGAAGTAAGGCAAAACTAAAGTTAGAACTAATCGTCCAAAAAATTAATGAAAAGATACCGACAATAAGTGCAGCGTAGAAGAGGTATCCAGCTACCTTATCTGCCATATTTTCAAGATTAGATTTTTGGGATTGAGCCTTTTTGACTAGTTCGGCAACCTGATTAAGGAATGAATCTTTTCCAAGTGTTGTGACTTTCATTTCAAAAGGTTGATTTTGGTTCAGTGAACCACCATAAACAGAATCATTCATTTTTTTGCTAATCGCCCGACTTTCGCCAGTAATCATAGATTCATCAATAAGGGCTTCACCTAAAATTATTCCGTCAGCAGGTATTTTCTCATTTTCTTTTACTAAAAGTAAATTGCCAACTTTTAATTCGGAAAGTTCCACATCTTCACCATTTTTTAAGTGAGCTTTTTTAGGAACAAGACTTGCTAAGTCTTTTAGAGCATCACCGGCACCCATGATTGCTTTCATTTCAATGAGGTGACCAATCAGCATAATGACAATTAAGGTTGCAAGTTCAAACCAGAAGTTCATTCCCATCTGTCCATTAAGACTCATGATTGTGGCATAGACTGAGTAAGCATAGGCAACGGTAATTCCCATTGTAATCAGCATCATCATGGCTGGCTTATGACTTTTTAGTTCGCCTTTAGCCCCGCTGAAAAAAGGAGTTCCAGAATAGAAGAAGATGATTGTTCCGAGAATGAGTTGGAGAATTTCACTACCGGGGAATTTAAGGATTGTAAATCCAGCAATTGGTGAAATGAGTAGAAGCGGAATCATTAGAACGATAGCAACTTTGAGCTTTTTACTCATATCGCCCATGTGCATCATGTGTCCACCATGATTCATCATGTCCATGTCGTGGCCATCAGTTTCCATCTGCATCATTTCGTGATCATGATGAGGCTCGTTCATCATTTTTTCATGAGCGTCTGAATGAGTTTCATTTTTCATATTTTCCTCCCAAATGATTTAGTATGAGATTAGTCTTTCTATATTAAGTTTACAATTGTAAACCTAAAATGTCAAGGAATTATCTTTTTGAGAAAGCTGATGAAAAATTACGAACAATTAAAACTAAAGCTGACAAATCCAATTTGAGGAGTTGAGAGTTGAAAGTCAGCTTATGGTATAATAGTTTTATGAACTTGATAGATGGAAAAGCACTTGCAGCTAAAATGCAAGCTGAGTTGAAAGTTAAAGTCGATAAATTAAAAGAAGCAGGCAGTGTTCCTGGACTTGCTGTTATCCTTGTGGGTGAAGACCCAGCAAGTCAAATCTATGTCCGAAATAAAGCCCGTCAAGCAACGGCAATTGGTTTGAATTCTAGCGTAGTCCGTCTACCAGAAACAGTTTCAGAAAAAGAGCTTTTGGAGCTGATTGAACAATATAATCAATCAGAACAGTGGCATGGTATTTTGGTTCAATTACCTTTACCAAAACATATTTCTGAAGAAAAAGTTTTATTAGCAATTGACCCTGAAAAGGATGTAGATGGTTTTCACCCAATGAATATGGGGCGTTTGTGGGCTGGAAATCCGTTGATGATTCCTTCAACACCAGCTGGAATTATGGAGATGTTCCGTGAATATAATGTCGAACTTTCGGGAAAACGTGCGGTGGTGATTGGGCGTTCAAACATTGTTGGAAAACCAATGGCACAGTTACTGATGATGGCAGATGCGACGGTGACAATTGCTCATTCAAGAACAAAAAACTTACGAGAATTAACTAAAGAAGCGGATATATTAGTGGTAGCCATTGGTCGTGACCGGATGATTAAAGCGGATGATGTTAAAGATGGAGCAGTTGTCATTGATGTCGGAATGAATCGTGATGAAGACGGAAAATTGCATGGCGATGTTGATTTTGATGAAGTCAAAGAAGTTGCAAGTTTGATTACTCCTGTTCCTGGTGGAGTTGGTCCAATGACCATTACAATGTTGATGGAACAAACGGTGCGTGCGGCAACAAGAAAAATGAATGAAAATAGTAACTGATAAGAATAGATGAAAGAGTAATTAAGTTTATAAGCAAAGTTCTCCTCAATTATTGATAATAAATAATTGGTCAGGACATAAACTTTTTACTTTTTTTCGATTTTACAAAGTAGAGTAAAAATTGACAAGTTGTCAGTAAAATTAATTAGAGAAATATGAAGAGTGAGGGAATGACAGAATATTTATCAGTATCAACCTTAACAAAATATTTGAAAGCAAAATTTGAACGTGACCCTTATCTTGAGCGCGTGTATTTGACAGGGGAAATTTCAAATTTTAGAAGAAGACCTAATCATCAGTATTTTGCCCTTAAAGATGAAGGGGCTGTGATTCAAGCGACGATGTGGGCAGGGCAATTTCGTAAGTTGGATTTTGAATTGGAAGAAGGGATGAAAGTACTTGCGATTGGACGTATTAGTATTTATCCCCCTTCTGGGTCATATTCTATAAATATTGAGAGTTTAGTTCCTGATGGAGTTGGAGCGCTTGCCCTTAAGTTTGAACAATTGAAGAAAAAATTGGCGGCAGAAGGACTTTTTGACCAACGTTGGAAACAAAATCTACCACAATTTTCCAAAAAAATTGCAGTGGTCACGAGTCCATCAGGAGCGGTGATCAGAGATATTATTACAACCGTTCAACGCCGTTTTCCAATGAGTCAAATTGTCTTATATCCGACTAAAGTTCAAGGGGCTGGCGCGGCCGAAGAAATTTCTGAAAATATCCGACGCGCCAATGAACGTGGCGATTTTGATGTGATGATTATTGGTCGGGGTGGCGGCTCTATCGAGGATTTATGGGGATTTAATGAAGAGATTGTTGTTCGAGCAATTTTTGAATCACGTATTCCAATTATTTCATCAGTTGGACACGAAACTGATGTGACCTTGGCCGATTTTGTAGCTGATAGTCGTGCTGCTACACCAACCGCCGCCGCTGAATTAGCCACACCAAATACAAAAATTGACTTAATCAATTGGGCAAATGAGCAAGAAAGTCGTCTTTTCAATCGTTTAACTCATTTGATTAAAATTCGTAGAGAGCGACTTGAAAAATTAAGTCAGTCAGTGGTGTTTAGACAACCTGAACGCCTTTACGATGGACATGTACAAAAACTTGACCGATTGTGCGAACGATTGACAGTACTGACAGAAAATAAAGTTGCAAATATGAAGCACCGTTATGAGCTGTCAGCAAATAGATTGATTCCAACCTATAGTAAAATTGTTGAAAGTAAAAAAAATAAGACCGAGCAACTCTATCAGTCTTTGCTTTTATTAGATATTTCAAAAATAAAAGCGCGTGGTTTTTCCCTAATTACTGACGAAAATGGAAAAATCATTAAATCCGTAAACGATGTAAAAAAAGGTCAGGCACTTGATGTGGAATTAACTGACGGACAAGTAAAAGTGGAGGTAAAATAAAAATGGCAACAAAAAAAGAAGAAGTAAAATTTGAAGATAATTTAGCAGAATTAGAAAATATCGTACGTAAGTTAGAATCTGGTGATGTTGCGTTGGAAGATGCAATTGCTGAATTTCAAAAAGGAATGAAAATTTCTGAGACATTGAAAAAAACACTTAATGAAGCCGAACAAACTTTAGTCAAAATCGTCGGTAAAGATGATAATGAAAGTGAATTTTCAGCTGAACAAAAAGAATATTAATAAGTGTTCATGTTATTGGTGACCCATTGCACAAAAAGTACCTGAAGAATCAGGTGCTTTTTAATATTAAAAACAAAATGTTATACGAACTATTTTCGAGAAGATTTTATTAGTTAATAAAGTTACGTATACTACTGAGATTTGAGCTACATTTGTTGTATACTTGGTAATAAGAAAAGACTTTCAAGAGGGGTTTTAGGATGGAATTAAATGCAAAGATTGCAAAACAAATTGTCAAAGACTTAAAAGAAATTATCCACTACAATATTAATTTTATTGACAACACGGGGAAAATTATTGCAAGTACTGATGAGAAGAGAATTGGAACTCTGCATATGGCGGCCATAAAAGTTGTTCAAAATAGAGTAGATGTGATTGTCCATCATGATGATGAATATTCTGGAGCAATTAAAGGGGTTAATCTACCAGTAGTGGTTGGTGATGAAATTGTTGCTGTGATTGGTATTACGGGAGAACCTAGAAAAGTTATCTCATTAGGGAATACAATTAAAAAAATGACAGAAATTCTTATTAGAGAAAATCTTAACCAACTATTAAAAGCCAATCAACAAAAAAACTATAATTCCTTAATAAATATCCTTATTTCAAAAAATAGGGATGAAGAAATGGCAGAATACTTATTTAAGATGTTGAATTTTAAAAGGAACATATCAAGAAATGTAATTGTTGGAAATTTTCGTGATGAACTTCCTTTTGAGGAAGCCGAACAAGTTTTATCCATATTACATAAGTATCTTAAAGTTTATAAAAATGCAGTTTACAATGTTTCTCATCTTGAAGTGGTTATTATTATGGAGACCCAACAAAAAAAAGATTTCGCTTCACTTCTTGAAAAAATTTCTAAAGAAATTAGTCAAAAGACGAATAATAAGATAGTTTTTGCTGTGAGTTGTTCAATCGCAATAGATAATGAGCTATGGAAAAGCAAAAAAGAATGTGATACTATTTTTTCCAGTTTAAGAAATGACAAACAATCCTTTTTAGTATTTTATGATGATTTAGATTTGGAGTTGATTTTATCTGCTGTTGATAGACAGACAAGAAAAGACTATCTAAATAAAATTTTTCAATCACTTAGCGATGAAGAAATCAATGAATTCCAAGAAATTTTCGAGGCCTACGCAAATCATAATGGTTCAATCATTCATGGAGCAGCAGAATTATTTATTCATAAAAATACTTTTCAAAATAAATTAAATAAAATTTATGAGAAAACAGGTTATAATCCACGAGATTTGAAACAATTCTCACAGCTAGATTTTGCTTTTAAGTTATTAAAATACAGGCGGGATAGAGACAAGAAAAGAAAAAATTAAAGTGTTACAGGTAACATTTTTAACCTGATAAATAATTCACAAAAATAGTTCGTAAGCCCTTTCATGAATGAGGCGAAAGGAATATAATATAAAACGAATTATAAAACTTGTTTAGTGCGTTATTATAATTCGATGTCGACATTAACATAAAGTAGAAAGTTTGTATTTTGAGGTAAATTAAAATGAATATCGCTACAATAGTTCCTTGGTGGGCTGCAATTATTGGTTTGTTAGTTGCCATAGGTCTTATTCTAATCAAATTTAATCCAACCTATAGTTTGTTTATTGGTGCAATTGCCGGTTGCCTTTTAGGCGGAGAATCATTGGTTGATACAGTAACAATTCTTACAGCAGGAACCTCAAGTATCATGGGAACAGCTATTCGAGTTCTAGCGGCGGGTTTTCTGGCTGGAGTAATGATGGAGTCAGGAGCTGCTGAATCTATTGCTAATGCAATTGTTGTTAAATTGGGTGATCGTTTAGCAATTTTTTCACTCGCTCTATCAGCAATGATTTTAACCGCTGTTGGAGTTTTTATTCCAGTGGCTGTGCTTATTGTTGCACCGATAGCTTTGGCCGTTGGGAAAAGGTCAAATATTGGGAAATTAGCACTTTTAGTTGCTCTATCGGGAGGTGGAAAAGCGGGTAATGCGATTTCACCAAACCCAAACACTATTGCAGCAGCTGGTGGTTTTCATGTTAACTTGGCCGATGTGATGATTGCAAGTTTTATTCCAGCAGTATTTGGTTTAGCAATGGCAGTCTTGCTAGCAACACTTTTAAAAAATAAAGGGAATCGAGTTGCTGAGCATGATTTAGATGGACTTGCCGAAGAAAAAAATTTAATGCCTCTAAGAAAGGCATTGATTGCTCCTGTTTTAGCGATTATATTATTAATGGTTAATCCAATAGGAACCATGCTTGGTTTGAAATTTTTAACTAATTTAAAAATTGATTCACTTTATATTTTGCCTTTTGCTTCAATTATTGGGACAATTGCCATGGGAAGAGCTAATAAAATTATTGAATATTCGACTGCTGGTTTGAAAAAAATTCAAGATACAGTACTGATTTTGATTGGTGCAGGTGCGCTTGCTGGTCTGATATCAGCATCAAACTTGGCTAAAGAGGTTGTTTTACTTATTCAACACTCAGGAATTTCTGGAACATTCTTAGCTCCACTTGCAGCAATGCTAATGAGTCTTGCTGTTGGTTCTACTTCTACAGCAGTTATATTAACGACAGGTTCTTTTGGGAAAGCCATTTTAGGAACTGGAACCTCTGCGCTTGGTGCAGCAGTAATGGTCAATGCAGGCGGAACAGTTCTTGACGCCGTACCACAAGGAAATTATTTCCATATCACACGGGATGCGATGCATTTGTCTATTAAAGATAGAATGAAAGTCTATCCTTTTGAAAGTTTGGTTGGTTTTACGACGACAGTAGTGGCAACAATTATGTATGGAATAATTTAAAGAGTTAGAAAGGATTGAAGAAAAATGGTGAAAAAATTTGTACTGGCACCAGATTCTTTTAAGGAGAGTATGTCAGCAAAAGAAGTGTGTCAAGCAATGGAACGCGGAATAAAAAAAGTATTCCCAGATGCTGATATTATATCAATTCCGATGGCAGATGGTGGAGAAGGAACAACAGACTCATTAGTTGATGCGACCGCTGGACTTCGAGTTTATAAGACGGTCTCAGGACCATTAGATGGAACTCGTGTCGATGCCTATTTTGGAATACTAGGTAATTCAAATACGGCTGTAATTGAAATGGCTAAGGCTAGTGGGTTAGAATTAGTAGAAAAAAATGATAGAAATCCCTTAATCACATCTACTTATGGAACGGGTGAGTTGATTAAAGCAGCTATTGATGCTGGAGTCAAAAAAATTATTATTGGTATTGGAGGTAGTGCAACGAATGATGGGGGTTCAGGAATGGCAAGAGCCTTAGGCGCAAAATTTCTTGATGAGTATAATCGTTCTATTCCACTTGGCGGAGGATTTCTTGACCAACTTGCTAAAGTTGATATGACAGATTTTGATGTACGTGTTAAAGACATTGAAATTATCATTGCAAGTGATGTGACCAACCCTTTAGTGGGGGAAACGGGAGCATCCGTTGTATTTGGCCCTCAAAAAGGGGCCACCGCAGAAATGATAAGTAAGTTGGATCATAATCTGGAACATTACGCAGATGTTATTTTCAATACCCTTGGTAAAGACATCAAAGATTTACCTGGTGCAGGAGCAGCTGGTGGTTTGGGTGCAGGTTTGATTGCTTTTACCAATGCAAAAATGCAGCTTGGAATTGATATTGTAGCTGAAACAACAGGTCTTGATGAAAAAATAAAAGAAGCTGATAATGTTTTTACAGGTGAGGGGGGAATGGATTTTCAAACTAAATTCGGAAAGGCGCCGTTTGGCGTTTCTCGAATTGCAAAGAAATATCACAAACCATGTTTTGCTTTGGCAGGGTATATTGGTAAAGATGTAGAAGTTCTTTATGATGAAGGAATGACCGCTATATTTGGGATACAAGCAAAAGCCCAAGTCTTATCTGAAGCCATCCTTGAGGGTCCTAAAAACGTTGAGAGAACAAGTGAGAATATTGCCAGGATGCTCCTTTTAATATGATCTCAAAACTACTAGCAATTGTTATAAATGTCAAAGAGGGAAATGACCCTGTGGTTGCAGTAGACAGATACCTTTCTGAACATTTTCCTTTAATAGAAGGACAGGAAATCAAAATTATGAAAGAACGTATTTTGATTAAAAGTCTCCTCTATCAGTTATTGTCATTAGAGTATTTGGCTGAAAAGGATGAGGAGCTTGGGAGGTATTGTTTGTATCATTACATCAATTGTCTGACAGAATTTGAACAAAATTTTAGAGATAATCTCTTAATTAGTCTAGAAATCATTCAAAAATTATAAAATATAGAGTATTTACCACTAGTTCTACGTAACCTTCTTCCTTACAGGGTTTTAGATATAAAATAAATTTTACTTAAATAATCACGGTTTTTAACCGTGATTTTTGGTATAATTAGGGTAATGGATACGAAGATATTAAAGCTAGAACATTTTTTAACTGAATTTTATGAAAGCGCTGAATTTCCAAAAGGATTAGCTGAGCCAGCAAAATATTCCTTAATGGCGGGCGGTAAACGAATTCGTCCTCTCCTTTTTTTGAATCTTTTGGAAGCTTTTGATTTGGAAGTTACAACGGCCCATTATCAAGTAGCCGCAGCGCTTGAAATGATTCATACGGGCTCGTTAATTCATGATGACTTGCCTGCGATGGACAATGATGATTATCGTCGTGGAAAGTTGACGAATCATAAAAAATTTGATGAAGCGACAGCAATTCTGGCTGGGGATACTTTATTTTTCGACCCTTTTTATGTTCTTTCAAGTAGCGAATTGTCGGCGCAAACAATTGTATCATTGACCCGCGAATTGGCTTATGCCTCGGGCTCGTATGGAATGGTTGCTGGTCAAATTTTGGATATGGCTGGTGAAGGTAAAGATTTAACTTTGACTCAGATTGAGCAAATTCATCGATTAAAAACGGGTCGACTTTTAACTTTTCCTTTTGTGGCTGCTGGAATCGTGGCCCAAAAAACAAACCAAGAAATCGAAAAACTTCGTGTAGTCGGACAAATTTTAGGATTAGCTTTTCAAATTCGTGATGATATTTTAGATGTGACGGCCACTTTTGCTGAACTGGGTAAGACACCTGGAAAGGATGTTTTAGAAGAAAAGTCGACTTATGTTGCGCATTTAGGGCTTGAAGGAGCTAAAAAATCACTGACAGATAAGTTGTCAGAAGTAAAAAAATTACTGACAGAGTTGAATGTTACTGACAGCTCCGAGATTTTCAAAATAATTGAACAACTGGAAGTGGAATAAATGTATTTTGAACTTAGAATTCTCACAGAGAATGATAAAAATATCATTGAGCATTTTTTTGAAGAAGCCAGTGATTATGCTATTCTTGAGAGCGGAGAGTCAAATCCTCAGCTTGAATGTGAGAGCCTTTTGAATGATTTACCGCCTGAAAAAACTAAATCCGACAAGTTTGTCTATGGAATTTTTAACGATAAGAGTATTTTGATTGGTCTTGTGGATTTATTGAAAGATTTTCCAACAAAAGGTGAATTTATGCTAGGGTTGCTTGAGTTTGTTCCAGAAGTTCGGCATCAAGGTTTAGGTAAAGCGGTTCATGAAATTTTGGTCGAAAAAGTTCGTCATTTAGGTGCTAATAGTTTGAGAATAGGTGTATTAGAAGTCAATATTGCTGCTTTGAAATTTTGGAAATCATTAGGATACATAAAATTTAAAGAAACAGAACTAGAATTTGGAAGTAAAAAGCAAAAAATAGATGTGATGAGATTAAATCTATGACAAAACTTGATATTTACTCAGATAAAAAATATGAACTTGCGGTAAAAAACTATCTACTTTCCGATACTAGCCATACGGGTTCAGCACAAAGTATGGTTGAACGCTGTAAAATGGATTCTGAAAAGTTTCCAATAGTTATTTTGAATGATGAAAATAAACTGGTTGGTTGCTTTATATTGGACATTGGTTTAGGACCACGACAGTATGGTTTTCTTGATGGAGATGTCGCTTTGCTTCGGGCTTTTTCAATTGATGATCGCTTTCGAAGACAAGGTTATGCGTCAACAGCATTGGATAAACTCTCAAATTTCGTACATCAATATATTTCTAATAACCTAAGCCGTATTGTTTTGGCTGTCAATGAAGAAAATATTGCAGCTCAGAAAACTTACGAAAAATCTGGTTTTAAAAAAACTTTGCAGACTTCTGAGGGAAAACTAGGACTCTTGTTTATTATGGAAAAAGAGATTTGATTGATACATTTTTAGAAAAAATACGTATAATAAAGAAAGATACAAATGAAAGAAAGAATTGACGTACTTGCCACAAATCAAGGACTTTTTGAAACACGGGAACAAGCCAAAAGAGGAGTAATGGCGGGTTTAGTTGTTGATAGTAAGTCTGGGGAACGTTATGATAAACCTGGTCAAAAAATTGATGATGGAACGGAACTCCGACTTAAAGGTGAAAAATTACGATATGTTAGTCGAGGAGGGTTAAAATTAGAAAAAGCGCTCAAAGAATTTAATATAAAAATTGAAGGAAAAACCTGTCTTGATATTGGATCATCGACGGGAGGATTTACTGATGTGATGCTCCAAAATGGAGCAAAATTAGTGTATGCTTTAGATGTTGGAACCAATCAGTTGGCTTGGAAAATTCGCTCTGATGAACGAGTCGTTGTGATGGAACAATTTAATTTTCGTAATGCCCTTCTAAGCGATTTTGAGCAAGGAAGACCGGCCTTTACAAGCATTGATGTCAGTTTTATCTCACTGGAGTTAATTCTCCCACCCCTTTATGAAATTTTAGAAGAAGGTGGAGAAGTAGCTGCACTTATTAAGCCGCAATTTGAAGCAGGACGTGAGCAAGTCGGAAAAAACGGAATTATCCGCGACCCAAAAGTTCACAAAATGACCATTGAAAAAGTTTTAGCAGCAGCGACTCGCCTTGGATTCTCAATAAAAGGCTTGACCTTTTCACCAATCAAGGGAGGAGCTGGAAACGTCGAATTTCTTGTCCATTTACTTAAAGATGGAAAAGCCGAAATATCTCAGCAGATTAATATTGAATCAGTTTTACAAGAAGAAAGCGAAGAACTATGAAAAGAGAAGAACGATTAAACTTTATTGCTCAATTTATCCGAGAAAATGAAATTAAAACTCAAGAAGAACTTGTGAATACCCTTTTAACTCATGGAATTGATGTCACTCAAGCAACCGTTTCGCGTGATATAAAATCACTGGCTTTAATTAAAGTTCCGGCTGAGTCGGGTGGTTATCGATATGACTTACCTAAAAATAAGGAAGTTTTACAATCAAGTCTTCACAAAGCTTTAGCTTTTGATGCAATTACAGGTGTAAAGATGAAAGATAACATGCTTTGGATCCTTGCAAATCCTGGAACAACCAGTCTTGTGAAAAATTATCTTCTGGAAGAATATGGAGACGATATTTTTTCAATTATCATTGATGACGATAGTGCCTTGGTTATTTTTGAAATCGAAGAAGAAGCTAAAACACTTTATAATTTACTGACAGAGTTTTAAATTTACTGATTAAATATTTGATAAGTCGCCAGAAAAAAGAGTTGAGGCAGCTTATTCATTGTGGGCCAATTGTTTATAGCTGTCAGTAAAAAATATAATGATAGAGATGCCCAAAAGGACAAGTCAAGGCTGTTGGAGTACTGACAGCCTTGTTAATTATTTTTGAGAAAGGAAATTTGATGTTACAAGAGATTTCAATCAAAAATTTTGCAATTATTGAAGAAATTCATCTTTCATTTGAAAGTGGAATGACTATTTTAACTGGGGAAACAGGGGCTGGAAAATCAATTATTATTGATGCCATGTCCTTATTATTAGGTGGACGTGCATCAAGTGATTTCGTGCGTCATGGCGCTAGTAAAGCCGAAATTGAGGGTCTCTTTTTCTTTGAAAAAACACCAGAATTAAATTCTGCTTTATTAGAATTGGGCTTTGAAGAATTAGATTCTGAAATTATTTTGCGACGTGAAATTTTTGCAAATGGTCGCTCTGTCTGTCGAATTAATGGACAAATGGTCAATTTGGCAAGACTTCGTCAAATTGGAGAATTTTTAGTAGACATTCATGGTCAACATGACAGTCAAGAACTGATGAATCCTAAAAGTCATCTTCGTTTATTGGATGAGTTTGGAGATGAAAATTTTGAAGTGATTAAAAATAATTACAAAAATAAATTTGAAAACTTCAAAAATCTTCGCCAACAATTGAATCTTCGTCAAAAAAATGAACAAGAATTTGCCCAAAGAATTGAAATTCTCCAATTTCAGGCTGAAGAAATTGAAGCAGCAGAAATTAATCTTGAAGAAGATGAGCTTTTAGTTAATCGCCGTGAAAAATTAAATAATATAAAAAATATTGCAGATTCTCTAAGTACGGCATATTTAGCACTAGATGATGAAGGCAACGACTATTCAAGTCTGAATAATATTCGGACGACAATGACAGAATTGGATAGAATTGGCAATTTTGATAAGGATTATCAAGAACTTGCTGACAAAACTGCTGAAAGTTATTATATATTAGAAGAAGTTGCCAATCAAATTCAAAGCATTATGAGTGATTTGGAATTCAACCCAGCAGAACTCTTGCAGATTGAAGACCGTATTATGACACTGACAACTTTGAGAAAAAAATATGGCCCAACACTTTCTGATGTCATCAATTATTTGGAAAAAGTTCAACTTGAACTTTCAGAACTCACAGGCTCAGAAAATGATTCCGTCAGTCTGGAAAAATCAGTTAAAAATGCCCAAGTTGAACTCCTTGAAGCGAGCCAAGAACTCAATAAAGCCCGTCATCAAATCGCCAAAGAAATTGAAAAAGATATCAAGCATGAACTTTCAGAACTTTATATGGAAAAGGCTGATTTTAAAGTCAGTTTTGATAGTGCGAAATTTTCAGCAAATGGTAATGAGCATGTCGAATTTTTCATTCAAACTAATCCAGGCGAGGGGTTCAAACCATTGGCAAAAACCGCTTCTGGTGGTGAACTTTCACGTTTAATGCTTGCAATAAAATCAAGCTTTTCAAGACGTGAAAATAAAACAGCCATTGTTTTTGATGAAGTTGATACAGGAGTTTCTGGGCGTGTGGCTCAAGCAATTGCCAATAAAATACATAAAATTGCCAGTCATGGACAAGTTCTTGCGATTTCTCATCTCCCCCAAGTAGTGGCAATTGCTGACAGACAATTTTATATTGAAAAAGCTTCGACTGATGATATTACAACCTCGACTGTGCGAAAATTGAATTTTGACGAACGAGTAAAAGAGATTGCAAAAATGCTTGCTGGTGAAGATTTAACTGAAGAAGCACTTGCTCAAGCAAAACGTTTGTTAACTAATTAAAGATAATCTTGGCCTTGGTCAAGGTTTTTTTATTTTTACAATTTTAATGATATGCATAAAAAAAGAAATATTGCAACCACAAATGTGTATATACCAAAACAAAAAAATGATAAAATTAAATTATGGTTACATTATTAATAAAAGGTTATCGGAGGAAATGTGAAAGTAAATAAAGCGTGGATTTATATAATATTGATTTGTTTGGCTTTTCTCATTCATGGTGAATACTATAAAACTTATTTTTCACTTTTTGTTGGTTTTGTAGGAGTTTCGGCGGGACTGCTTTGCATATTATGCGAGGTCATTATCCAAATATTAAGAAATCAAAGAATAAAAAAATGATAACAAAAAGTATTTCGTTAACAAATGTTACTGACAAATTTGGCTAATTGGCCTATAATAACTCTATTCTATGCGCCAACTTCCAAGTCAAAAGCCATAGTTAAAACGCCTTCTCCTATATAAGTTAATGGCGTTTTTTTTTATGAAAATGATGATAATGAAAATTTTTCCTTTAAAAAGTAGTTATTTTGGAGTAAAATCAGATTTTTTACCAGTAAGAATTCCTGTTAAAGTTTTTTTATGAATCAAAATCAATATGTTATAATAAGATATCAACAATATCGAAAAGGAGGAGAGGATCTTTATAACAATTTCATAGACAATTTGAGTATCTTTATTTTATAATTTAGGAGTCAGAAATGAGTAAAACGCGTTTAGAGGCATTTACAGATGCCATTATTGCTATCATCATGACTGTTTTGGTCTTGGAGTTAGTACGTCCTGATTCGGATAGTTTACAAAGTTTTATTGATTTACTTCCGCATCTTGGAGTTTATCTTGTAAGTTTTTTTATTTTAGCAATTTACTGGGTCAATCATCATCATTTATTTCAAAGTATAAAAAAAATCAATGGAAAAGTTTTATGGATTAATATCAGTTTTCTTTTCGTTTTATCACTAATTCCTATTTTTTCAAATTGGGTATCAATATATCCCAATTCATTTATTCCAGAACTAGGTTATGTCATTATCTTTTTCTTTGGAAACTTCATCTACCTTCTATTAACAAGGGAATTATTAAAAATTAATGGTCACCGTAAAACTTCTGAATCAACTGTAAGAAAAAATATCATCAGTGTTGGACTTAATGTCATTAGCATTATTCTTGGATATTTTATTGCACCGGTGATTATGCTCATTGCTTCGGCGTTGATTTTTTCAATGTGGGTCATTCCAGATAAGAACATTGAAAAAATGTTTAAATAAGTATTTTATAAAAATAGAATTTGTATCAAGAAAAATTTGGAAAAACTGACTAAATTGTCTGTCAGTAAATTAAATATAAATTGAGGAGAAAATAATGATTAAAGCATACATTAAATATTGGAAAAAAGCAGGCGATTTCAAAACATATTCAAGTCGTTCAGATTACTGGTGGGTTTTCTTGGCGAATTTCATTATCTTTGCTATTCTAAGCTTTTTTAATTTTATGATTATGATACCAAGAGCTGCCAAAATCATGAATCAAGCAGGTGACTCATCTCAAGCAGAAATCATTCGACAAGTCACGGATTTATACACAAATCCTACAGGTGGAGCATTAGTGATTATTATCATTACAGCTATTGCTGGTTTGGCTATTCTTATTCCAAGCGTTAGTCTGACAGCCCGTCGTTTGCGAGATGCACGTCTTCCTTGGTGGATTTCTCTCATCTTTGGTTTATCAGCCATTTATGGTTTACTTACAATGTTTATTCATCAAGAAATGCTTCAACAGTTAGGATTCATTTTTAACTTAATCACTTTCATTGTCTATATCCTCTGTCTTTTCCCAACAAAATATGGAGTTGAGGAAGAAGATGACTCAAGATCTTATGAATAGTACAAAAAAGAAAGGTAAAATATGATACAAGCTTATAAAAAATTTTGGCAAGGGACTTTTGTTTTCAATAAAAGAACAAGTCGTAAGGATTTTTGGATGGCTTTATTCACCCATCTGATTATTTTTGTGGTTTTACTAAAGGGCTATAATTTTTTTAACGGATTGGGTTATTTCCAACTGCCAGTTTTATGGCAATCAATCGCTTCATTTTTACTTTGGCTTTTGTGGGTATATTTTTTAGGAAGTTTACTAGCCTTCTTGGCCATAACAGTTCGACGATTAAATGATGCTGATTTGCCTTGGGGATTAGTATTTCTAAATCTTGTTTTTGGCTTAGGAACTCTTGTACTATTGGTTCTCAATTTATTTCCAAGTTCTCCTAAAAGAGACAAGTTTAAAGAGTTTGAATTAAAAAATAGTTCTAATTTTATTGCTTTAAAAGACCCTGAAAATTTTTCAGAAATGTTTAAAGATTATTTTAAAAATTATTTTGAATTTCGAGGAAATGCTAGCAGAAGAAATTTTTGGTGGGTTCAAATTGGCTGGGGAGCCCTTACTTTAATTTTTATTATTCTGATTTGTGCCAGTGGACAATTTGACCAAGTAATGTTTGGCCGTGATTTTATCGGAACAGTTTTATTAAAACTAGTATTTATCCTTTTCCTTATCGGTAGCTTTATGCCTGAACTGACCATACACGTACGTCGCTTAAGGGATGTAGGTTTAAGTGATTTAGGTCTTTCTATTCTTTTGGGAGTTACGGCAGGAATGACTATACTTTATCGTATCTTTGCAAATATGATTAAAATGACTTATAGCACAAGTCACTATCAATTATTTCAATATCTGATGTTTCTATTAGTAATGATTTGTTGGATTAGCCTCATTATTATTGAGCTAATGGCTAGTGGCGAATTAAAAAAAAGTGAAAAAAATTCATTATTTATAAAAATAGACTGATTCATTTCAGTCTATTTTTAGTATTCATTGCTAAACTATAAAAAGGCTTCGTTTACACCACTTGTAAATTAAATTGACATTGAAAAAGGTAGAGATAGACCTAATCGATCTCAATGTAAGCGACTTCTTACAAAAAATCTTTACATAATCATGTAAACTACTACAAAAATGGAAAAAAAGTGATATAATAAATTGTAAGTATACAAGGAGGACGGCGCTCTTGCCAAAAACAATAGCATTTAAGCACGATACAGTCCTATTACATGAGACTGTGGACATGCTTGAAGTCAAGCCAAATGGAATTTATGTTGATGCGACACTAGGTGGCGCAGGACATAGTGAGTATCTTCTTAGTAAACTAACTACTGGTCATCTTTATTCATTTGACCAAGATGAGACCGCTCATGCAAACGCAAAAGTACGTTTGAGTGAGCAACTTGCAGAAGATAAAGTAACATTGATAAAAAGTAATTTTCGTAATCTAAAATCGGCGTTAGCTGAATTAGACATAACGAAAATCGACGGAATTCTTTATGATTTAGGTGTTTCTAGCCCCCAATTCGATGATAGTCAGCGTGGTTTTTCATATAAAAAAGAAGCTCGATTAGATATGCGAATGGATCAAAGTCAAACACTTTCTGCCTATGAAGTTGTAAATGATTATCCTTATGAAGCATTGGTTCGAATTTTTTTCCGCTATGGCGAAGATAAATTTTCTAAACAGATTGCTCGTAAGATTGAACAAAGTAGAAAAATTAAACCAATTGAGACAACAATTGAGCTTGCAGATTTGATTAAATCGGCATTACCTCAAAAAGAACTCAAGAAAAAAGGGCATCCAGCCAAACGTATATTCCAAGCTATTCGTATAGAAGTAAATGACGAGCTTGGGGCGGCAGAAGAATCAATTGAACAGGCCATTGACCTATTAAAAGTTGATGGACGAATTTCGGTAATCACTTTTCATTCTTTAGAAGATCGTCTGACGAAATCTATATTCAAAGAATATAGTACAGTCAATGTTCCTAAAGGATTACCGATGCTTCCTAAAGAAATGGAAGCAAAACTAAAATTGATTAATCGAAAGCCAGTGCTCGCTAGTGAAGAAGAACTGGAATTTAATAATCGAGCTCATAGTGCAAAATTACGAGTCGCACAAAAGCAAAGAGATTAATTAAGAAATATGTTGGTCTAATAAACGGGTTTTTCCCACTTGAGGATTGATTTTGGATGTCTTATATAAGTGAATAATATTGTTCAGTTTCTCCAATTTTAAAGGTTGAGAGAATGCTGAATTCCTTTAGTAAGATAAACGAGTGGAGGCAACAAATGGCAGCACAGCCAAAAGAATACTTCGATATAGAAACTGCGGCAAAAAAAGATAGCTATCTTATTGATACTGAGACTTTAGCGCCAGAAGTTCTAGCAAGTAAGTTTAAAAAATTTAGTGGTGTGGAAAAAGTATTCTACTTGACGATGGTAGTTGCTGCTTTAGTGTTGGCTGTTGGGCTACTTTATGTAAAAACCAAAACGCTTGAAGTCCAAGGGAATACAATGGATTTGAGAACAAAAATTTCTCAAGAAACCACACGTAAATCCGAATATGATCAACAAATTTTAGATCTAACATCTGGTAATAGAGTGTTAGATGCAGCAAACAAAGCAAGTTTAAAAGCAAATCCATCTAATGTATTGAAAGCAACGAAATGATAAAATTTTTAAGAAAACTAATTTTTTTCCTTTTAGAAAAGTATCACGAAATGCCAGAAAAACGAATTGGAGTCCAGAAAGAAATCGTAAACGAGTAGGTAAGAGCCTGTTTTTCCTAGCTATTGCGCTGTTTACGGTTTTTATATTTCGTTTTGTCTGGTTAATTACCGTCAACCATGTCGGTGATACCAATCTTAAAGAGATGGCTAAGAGTAATTATCAGAGTACGGTACCCGTTCAAGCAAAGCGTGGAACGATTTATGATCGGACAGGAACGCCCATTGCGGTCGACTCTAGTACTTATACAATTTATGCCGTCATTGATAAAACGCAGGTTGATTCAAATGGAAACCCTCTCTATGTTAAGAAAGAGGATTTTGATAAAGTCGCTACATTTTTAAGTAGTAAACTTAAGATTGACCGTAGCTTAATTGAAAAACAACTTAATTCTAAGTTAAAACAAGTTCAATTTGGTGCAGAAGGAAGTAATATTTCCTTGCAACAGATGCAAGAGATTCAAAAGGCAGCAGAGAATGAAAAAATAGTTGGGCTTGGTTTTACGTCTAATGTGTCTCGTTCTTATCCATTTGGAAATTTTGCTTCTCAATTTATTGGAATTGCTCGTCCTAAAGATGAAAATGGTTTTCAAACCTTAAAAGGGGACATGGGCTTAGAAAAAGCCTTTGATAACGTTTTGAGTGGTGAAAATGGTCAAGAAACATACCAAAAAGATATTTACGGTCGTCCGATTCCGGGAACAACGAAAGTAGATAAAGCTGTTAAAAATGGTCAAGATGTTTATACAACTCTTGATGCTCAACTTCAAAGAAACCTTGAAGGTTATATGGACAAAGCCGCTACGGATACTGGAGCTCAACAGCTTTCAGGAACCTTGGTTGATGCCCATACCGGTGAGATTTTAGCCACAAGTCAACGTCCAACTTATACGGCAACCACAATCAATAGTGCAGAAAAACAAAAATATTTTACATGGAATAGTTTGCTTTCACAATCAGCTTTTGAACCGGGTTCAACATTTAAGACTTTCTTAATGGCCGGCGCATTAGATAGTGGTAAAGTTAATCTTAACGAAACTTATCAACGGAAACTTCAAGTTTATGATACAACGATTAATGACTGGGACGTCACGGAAAATAAAAGTTATACTTTGCCAGAAACCGTAACCTATGCTCAAGGTTTTGCTTTATCTTCAAATATTGGGATGAGTAAGATTGAAATGAATATGGGTGATGCTTTATGGGGAAGTTACCTTAATAAATTTAAATTCGGTCTAAAAGTACGGGCTGGATTAGATGGTGAAAATCCAGGGGCGCTTCCTTCATCAAATGCGGTTTCACAAATTCAATCTTCATTTGGTCAAGGGGTTGCAGTCACGCCGCTTCAATTGATAAGAGGCTGGACTGCCATTGCTGGAAACGGAACAATGCTTGAACCGCATATTGTCAGCAAAGTAGTCGATACGAACACCAAAACAAGCTTAACTTCTAAAGCAGAAGTAGTTGGACATCCTGTTTCCAATGAAGCTGCAAGTGGGGTACGAGACTTGATGCTTACTGTAAATACTGACCCAGTTTACGGAACTTCTTATTCAACAGCAGGAGATCCTGAGCAAGATCTTGCGGCGGGACCATTGTTTATGGTAAATGGAGAACCAGCTGCAGTGAAAACAGGGACTGCCCAAATCGCAGCGACTACTGGTGGATATATGACTGGTTCTCAGGATTATCTTTATTCAGCTGTAGTGATGTATCCTGCTAAGAATCCTGATTTTATCTTTTATATGAATGTCAAAATTCCTTCAGAACCTTGGACGCTTAAATATATTGCTCGGGTAGCAAATCCTTTGTTAACAAGTGCAGAAGCAATGAAGGGTGATTTAACGGCTTCTTCTAGTACTGATTCTGACATTAAAGCAGGAAAAGTGACAATTGAGAATTACAAAGGTAAGGATTCAGGTGATACGGCGGATAACTTGCGTCGTACGGTCATCAGTCCAGTTATCATTGGAACAGGTGCTAAAGTAACAGCTCAATCAATTGCTGAGGGTGAAAAGGTTGCGGCGAATACACGAATTTTACTTTTAACTAACGATAAAGATCAGGTGATGCCTGATATGTATGATTGGTCTAAAAAAGAAGTTGAACAGTTAGCAAATTGGTTTGGGATTAAAGTGACTTATGAAGGTTCAGGAAATAAAGTCTTGACCCAAAGTATTGAAACTTCAACTAATGTCAAAAAAGGTCAAACGCTCACTGTAAAAATGGGTAATTAAGTAGAATTTAAATTTATCAATTTGGGGCTCCACAAAGTTGGTCTTTGTGGAGCTTCAAAAATTAGGAGAAGAAAATGTTATTGAATGGAATAGTGGCGGCGGTAATTACAATGATTATAACAATCATTGGTATTCCTCGCTTCATTATGTTCTTCCACAAGAAAAAATTGGGTGGACAGCCAACACTTGAAGATGTGAAGCAACATGCTAGTAAAGCCGGAACTCCCACGATGGGTGGATTTGTCTTTGTGGTTGTCAGCTTGGTTGTTTCATTGGTTGCGGCTTTGGTTTTTGGAAAATTTAGTCCAGCTTTTATTACCGCTTGGTGGGTTTTTGCCATGTATGCTGTCATTGGTTTCTTGGATGACTTCTTGAAAGTCTTCAAACAAATTAATGAAGGTTTGACAGCTAAACAAAAAATGCTCGCTCAAATTTTAATTGGGATTGTTTCATATTTTATTTACAGTCATGGTGAAAAATCACATATCATTCATATTTTGAGTTGGCAAGTTAATATTGGGATTTTCTTCTCTATTTTCATTATTATTTGGCTAGTGGGCTGGTCAAATGCGGTCAATCTTACTGATGGAATTGATGGATTGGCTTCAATTACTGTCGCGATTTCACTGACAGCTTATGCAGTTATTGCTGTTGTTCATCAGCAGTATGATGTTTTACTGATTATTCTGTCAGTAATTGGTGGTCTACTTGGATTCTTCGTTTTCAATCACAAACCGGCAAAAATTTTCATGGGTGATGTGGGTTCATTAGCCTTAGGTGGATTTCTTGCTATTGTTTCAATCTTGCTTCATGCAGAATGGACCTTACTTTTAATTGGTGCTGTCTATGTGATTGAAACACTTTCAGTGATGTTACAAGTGGCCTACTTCAAGAAAACTGGTGGTAAACGTATTTTTAGAATGACACCTATTCATCATCATTTTGAACTTGGAGGTTTTTCTGGGAAAGCTGCTGGTTGGTCAGAATGGAAAATTGACATTGTTTTCTGGCTCTTCACGGCTGTTCTGTCAGTAATCGCGCTTTGTATTTACTTCGCTTTTTAATTAATAAATTTACTGACAGAATGGTCAGTGAAAAGTCGCTCTTGTGAGCGGCTTTTTTTTATTTAAAAAATCTAATAGTTTGCTGACAGAATACTCAAGAAAATATTATTTACCTTTTAGAAAAGCTTAAGCTTGACTTGGGTTGAAATTAAGTTTTAACAATTATAATCAATTTATCAATAAAAGAAAGGATAAGAAAATGAAAAAGGTTTTTAGGCTGTTAAAGGGAAGAGAAATTATTTTTGTTTCATTGTTAACATTGATTATTGGTGGAGTCGGTGGTTTTTTCATTGGTAGAAGTCAAACTAATCAGTCACAGCAAACCAATTTTCAAAAGCAAATGCAAAATCGCTTTGGACAAAATAGAGAAAATCCGGACACTAATAGTGGAGCAACGACAGGTGGCTCAAATGGTCAGTCAGGTAATACTAATAATTCAGGAACTACCCAAAATAGTGATGAGAGTGGGACAGCATCTGTTTAAAGAATTAAGTAGTTTTTAAGGACCTTGAGCCAATCATTTACACTAGTCTTTATTTTTAATCAATTGGCTGATGTGCTTAAAATCAACTTACAATAATAAAGTCTAAATCAAAATATATATTTTTAATCTAGACTTAGAAATGAGGAAAATATGGATTTTATAAGACGTGCTTGGCTTTTC
Source organism: Lactococcus cremoris subsp. cremoris KW2 (assembly GCF_000468955.1). Classification (NCBI taxonomy): domain Bacteria; kingdom Bacillati; phylum Bacillota; class Bacilli; order Lactobacillales; family Streptococcaceae; genus Lactococcus; species Lactococcus cremoris. The sequence goes on from NC_022369.1 coordinate 866,623, forward strand.
ACTAAAGCCAAAATTGGACGGACAATATTGTTAATTGTTGCTTTTTCGGCAATTTTAATTTTTGTTCTTTCAGGATTAATTATTAATAGTGCTGCCAATGTTTCTATTGATAATGCTAAAAAATCTGCTGGAGCAACCGTGTCACTCTCTGTTAATATGCAAAATGTTATCAAAGAAGCACAAAGTAGTGCGACATCAAGTTCAAGCAGCAGTTCTAGTTCAAGTGCTACCGCTACTGAGGGGAAACGATTTAATATTGATTTGCCAACTATTGATGAATCAACTGCTCAAAAGATTGCCAAACTTGACGGTGTTAAGTCAGCAAGTTTTACTTATCAAGCTTCAGCTTCCGCAAGTTCTGGCATTGAAAAAGTTTCCACGAGTAGTAGTTCCTCAAGTAGTTCAACGGGGACACAAGCAGCTGGTGGTTTTGGTGGTCGTGAAGGAGGCATGGGTGGTGCTTCACAAGAAGACTTCACAATCAGTGGGACAAATGATTTAGCCGCAAACACAACATTTACAAGTTCTTATAAAATGAGTTCGGGACGAGCAATCAAAGCTTCAGATGAAGGAACAAATAATGTTGTCATTGAATCAACTTTGGCCAGTCAAAATTCTTTAAAAGTTGGCTCTACTTTCGTTATTAAAGATAGCAATAGTAAAACTTATACGATGACTGTTGTTGGGATTTATACGACAACAAGTAGTTCGACTGAAAATTCTATCCAATACATGAATACCATGTACACAGCACTTTCTGTGGCAAATGCAATCAAAGGTACAACAGGTAAAGTATCTAATGCAACTTACAGCATGGAAAATCCCGCACAAGCAGATACTTTTGTAAAAGCTGCTAATAAATTAGTTAATGACAGTAATTTCCAAGTTTCTAAAAACGATCAAACTTACCAAAATGTAAAATCATCATTGAATAATGTGGCAAGCTTTGCTAGAAATATTGTTCTTATTGTGGCTATTGCTGGTGCTATAATCTTGGCGCTCATCGTCATGCTCATGGTTCGTGAACGTCGCTTTGAAATTGGTGTGTTGATGAGCCTTGGAGAATCTAAAATTAAGATTATTGGACAATTTTTCTTTGAACTCTTTATGGTCATGATAGTTTCTGTCGGAATTGCTTCAGCAGCCGGAAATGTTGTCGGCAATGTCGTTGGACAACAACTTTTGAAACAAGAAACAACTCAAACAACAACGACAACCAACGCAGGGGCACCAGGTGAAAATGGTACGAGAACTCAAGGTCAAAGACCATCAGGAAATGCAGGTGGATTTGTAGGACGTGCAGGTGGAGCCTTCGGATTTGGACAATCAAGTTCTGAAGCAAAAGCGCTTGAAAAATTGAATATTAAGACATCGGCTACTGAAATTCTATTGCTTGTTGCAATTGCAATTCTAATTACACTGATAGCTGTTGGTTTGGCAAGTATTGGAATTTTAAGATTGAATCCAAAACAAGTGTTAACGAATTGATATTTAAAAGAAGAAACAGTCAAATTATTTACTGACAGCTATCATTTTTAGCAAAAAAATAGTTGTTACATTTTGTCAGTAAATTTTAAAAGATGAGAGGAGCAAATATGACTCTAAAAGTTGAGAATTTAACTTATTATTATAGCAATCCCGATGATTATTTATTTAAAGATGTAACCGAAAGTTTTGAAAAAGGAACAATGTATGCCATTCTCGGTCAATCAGGTTCGGGAAAGACAACTTTTCTTTCCTTGCTTGCCGGTCTTGATACTCCTAAATCTGGGACAATGTCTTACAATGATAAGCCAATCAAATCAAGTAATTTAACAAATTATCGGAAGAAAACAGTAAGTACTGTTTTTCAAGCTTATAATTTATTGACTTACATGAGTGCTTATGACAATGTTAAAACAGCCGTAAAAATCTCGTCAGTAAAATTTGAGAACGAGAAAGCGGCTATTGAAGAAGCCCTTAATAAAGTGGGGTTGACCCCAGATTTGATTTATAAACCTGTCAGTAAATTATCAGGAGGACAACAACAAAGGGTAGCCATTGCTAGATCTTTGGTTTTAAACCATGATATCATTATTGCTGATGAACCAACAGGGAATCTCGATGAAGAAACAACGGCACAAATCGTTGAACTTTTTAAAGAAATTGCTCATACAGATAATAAAATTGTGATCCTTGTAACTCACGAAAATGAGGTGGCCAAAGCCTCAGATATAGTTTATACATTAAAACATCGTAAATTTAAAAAAACAGCTTAGAAAAAACCCGTTACAATTAGAGTAACGGGTTTTTTTATTGTACTTATTAGATTTATCTATTAAGCAAAGAAGCGAATGAGGACTCTACCGAGGATGAAAATAAATGCTCAAAATTCGGTAAGACATTTGTAGCAAAGCAATTATTTCCACTAGGTTAGAAATGAAGAAAAACGCAAGATTCGCTGTTTCACCACCAAAAGCGATTATACCAAAGAGTTTGTTGATAAGAATCATCACTTAGGCAACGCTTCTTTAAGATGGCTTTTCTTATATTCAAATCCAAAAGAGTTGATAAATATTACTTATGAAGCCAAGAATAATGATAAATTTATGTTAAAATATTTTTTAGGAGCATAACTATGAATTTAAATTTAAGAGATCTTGAGTATTTTTACCAATTGTCCAAATTACGATCTTTCACTAATGTCGCCAAATATTTTAGAGTAAGTCAACCCACCATTTCTTATGCCATTAAAAGGCTGGAAAGTTATTACGATTGTGACTTGTTTTATAAAGATTCCTCACATCAGGTGGTTGACTTGACGCCAGAAGGTGACCTTTTGGCGATGAGGACAAATGAAATTCTCTCAGAACTAAATCATACTAAAAAAGCAATCCATCGTTCTAGTATGAAGGACTTTAAAGTTGGTTTTCCTCCAATAATAAGTTCTTATCTATTATCAAAGATATTAAAAGAAGAAGAAAGTTTAAACTTTTTAAATGCCTTACATATGATTTATGGCGGTTCAAACGAATTACTGAGTCAGCTTTTAAATGGTGAAATAGATTCAAGCTTACTAGGAAGTTTAGAGAAAATTAAACATCCAGAACTAGAAATTGAAGAACTTTTTCAAAAAGAATTTTTCATTATCATGTCTGACCACCATCCATTAGCGAGCAAGAAAGAACTTGCCTTTAAAGATTTACTTAATGAAGATTTTATCTTGTTGGGCGAACATAATATTCATTTTACTGCTTTTAATTTATTAAACGAGAAATATAACCATTCGGCGAATGCTGTCTTGAAACTTGATGATGCTCATACGATAAAAGAACTGGTGAGAAAAAATTTAGGAATTAGTCTTATGGCAGATATTGGACTATCAGAAGATTTCAAACATCTGGTCAAAATTCCACTTATTGAAGCGGACAAACAATACTTCCATATTAATTATGCTTATCAAAAAATAGCTATTCTTTCTGAAAGTGAAAAAAACTTTTTAGAAATATTGAAAACTTTAAAATAAATTGTAGAAAAAAGCATCATTAATATGATGCTTTTTTGAATTAATAAAAATAGGCAAGCGATACCAAAAAATATCAGGAAATGTTATAATTAGAGTATTATTTGTCTCTTTTATGAAGCAAATGATTTTGTCCAGTCAAAGAAAAATATAAGGAAACTATATTATAATTTATAAATATCAAAAAGATTTATAAAAAATATGATAAGACTAGATAGGAATTAAAGTAAAATGGAAAAAGATTATTTAAAAACAAGATTCGAGCCAGAAGAGTTTGAAAAATTAAAAAAGAAACTTGTCAGATATGAATGTGCATTGGATGTTGTCAGAACTCAGCTTTCCAATTTAAACACCTATTATAATAACTTTGAAGCAATCAATCCTATTGAGCATATTAAACATCGTTTGAAATCTCCAGAGAGTATTGCAGGAAAACTTAAAAAGAAAGGCTTGCCAGTCACAGCAGAAGCTGCTGATGAGCACCTATCAGATATTGCAGGGATTAGGATTATCTGTTCTTATGCCAAAAATATCTATGAGATTGTCGAGATTATTAAAAGCCAAGAGGCCTATACGGTTGTCAGTGAAAAAGATTATTTAAGAAATGTAAAAAAGACAGGATATCGGTCTTATCATATGATTGTTGAAGTCCCTTTGGGCCACCTTTTTGGTGAAGAAACTTGCCGAGTTGAAATCCAGTTAAGAACTTCCGCAATGGATTTTTGGGCCACTCTAGAACATAAAGTCCGTTATAAATATGACGGACAAATTCCTGAACAACTCAGTGGGGAACTTCAGAATTGTGCAGAACAAATTCATGCTCTTGATGAGAGAATGTACCTTATCCATAAAGTTGTGGACATGATTAATCAGTCAGAAGTTGATATTGAAAAGATTGGTTACTGACAGCATTAAGATAAAGAGTTATGAGCTAAAAATAAGAACTTGTCAAACTTCTGATAATCTGTTATACTTATTTAGTATGTTTTTACATACTAATAAAACTGTTCATCCGCTGAGCTTAATTTGCTAAAAGCTGCTTATGATGGGCAAGAGGAGAAAAAAATGAACCTTATCGAATCTATCAACGCTGCGCAACTTCGCACTGATATCCCTGACTTCCGTCCTGGTGACACTGTACGTGTTCACGCAAAAGTTGTCGAAGGAACTCGCGAACGTATCCAGATTTTTGAAGGCGTTGTTATCGCTCGTAAAAACTCAGGAATTAACGAAACTTACACTGTCCGTAAAATCTCAAACGGTGTTGGTGTAGAACGGATCTTCCCAGTTCACACTCCACGTGTTGAAAAAATTGAAGTTATCCGTCACGGTAAAGTACGTCGTGCGAAACTTTACTACCTCCGTGCACTCACAGGTAAAAAAGCTCGTATCGCTGAACGTCGTCGTTAAGATATACCATGAAAACCGCTCTATTGAGCGGTTTTTTTGTTTTCTGATTATATTTAAATTTGAAGGAGGATGTAGAAAAATGCCTAGGGATGAAAAAGGAAGAATAAACAGATAAAATAAATAATAATTAAAGTAAAAAACAACCTCAATGAAGTTGTAAGTATAGCTTTCTATTTTATTTTTCGTCAATAAGACTTGTCCCATAAGAATTATCAATTGCACATAACCATTTTCCATCTATGTTGCGAAAAACATAAGTTGCTCTTCTCTCCATTGAAAATTCAGACTGAGCAGTTGCTGATTGGTTTGCTTCAATAAAAGTTTGAGCCAAAACAAGAACGGTATCACCAGCAAGAAGATAAACCATTTTTCCTTCAAGAGGTTTAATAGAATTATCAAAGTAAGACGCAATTTTTATAAAAGCTGATTTAATTTGTTCTCGTCCATTCGCGAGCATGCCAGGTTTAATAACTAAAACGGCATCTTCAGTATAAAAGTTAACCAATTCATCAAATTTTTCTTGATGGATTAACTTGTCACAAGTATCAATTACTGTTTTGATTTCATTTTCGATTAAATCTAAGTTTTGCATTCTATCTACCTCCGATGTTTGCTATTGAGTATTATATCAGACTTTATTTGATTTGCCTATGAGAAGCTGATTAGAGCAATGAAAAGTAAAACATTTAATCATCAGCCACTGACAGAAATTACGAAGAAAACAAGATGCCCAAAACAAAAAAGCTCCTACTAGACAACAAAATAGTAGAAGTCTGTTCCAAAATGGGCCAGATTTTGGTTCTGAAAAGATAATGTGTAAATAAATTGCAAATATAGTCAATAAAATGGTTTTTTTTTGGCCATTTTTATTATAGCACTAGGGAGAGGAGTCAGCGTTAACAAATGGCAACCAAAAATGGAGTGGATATTCATAGTTCTTTTCGCATATTGATATCGGTAATTTGGAATCCCATCTTTTTATAGACATGCAAAGCCCTAGAATTACTTCCAAAAACGTGGAGTCCCAAAAAAGAGAATCCAAGTTCTTTTGCTTTATCGGCAACTAAATCAAGGGTTTTTGAGCCAAATCCTAGGTTTTGAAATTCTTCATAAATTTCAAAATCATAGATAAATGCGCTCTGCTTACTTTCATCATCTTTGGCCAGCCAGATATATCCGATTTTTTCTTCTTTATTAAAAATTGAGTAAAAATAATGATTAGCAGTTTGAAGCCCGTCGGGAAGCAGAAGTGCATACTGTTTCTTTGAATTTGACAGGGCATCTTTAGGCTCCCATGTTCCATTATTTACTTTCTCATTAGCATAGTTTTTAATAGCGGACAACATATAATGGTCAAAGCCGTCTTGAGTCATTTTTAAAATTTTTATCATAATACTCCTTTAACCTTTTTAGGTAGATCGTTCTTATCTGTAAATTATAGCATAAAGGAAAAGTTGATAAAAAAGTAGAATTGACAGTTATCATTATAAATAATAAATATAAAGCAGTTTGATAGAGTGTCTGACTGTTTTTTTGTAATAAAAAATAGACTCATAAAATGGCTTTTGGGGACAAAAAATGCGATAATTAAAGAAAATGTATTGTATTGACTACAATAGATTGAAAAGTCCAGAAAGGTCGGAAATGAAACAAAACTTGAGCCGTGAAGAGGCGAAAAAATCTTTAGTTTATGACCCGTATTTTGAAAAAGGGAATTATGGGAGTAAAATATTTCAAACATTGGTGGCTATTCTGAGTTGGTTTGGAGTGCTTATTCCATTTTTGTGGATTCTTTTTCCATTTGTTTTTCCTAATCGAGCGCAGTACAATCATATTGTCGTTTATTTGGAAGAAAAAACGACATTGCTTTTTCTGCTTATTTTTCTTTCCGTATCTTTTGTTTTTCTGACAATTTTATATATTCTTTTGACCTTTTGGAATAACTATCGTTTTAAACACTTTTTGCAAAAGGAAAAACAATATGATGATGAACGATTAAATAAACGGCGTGAATTATTAAATAAAGCTTATGATGAGCGCTTTGGTTCGGAAGAATTTCGGCATAAGGTTTGTTTTTATTCAGTCAAAGAGGAGCAGAATTTAGAAACAGATTTTGTCAAAAAACTTTATCAGGAAGGAGAAAAGAATGATTAGCTTTTTTCAAACAGGTAATGGTATTGTTGATCTTATTTTGACAATAATGTTTTTAATATTGGTCACCTATCCTATCTTGGGTGGTTTTGCTTGGTTCATTGGTGTTTTGTGTTATAGTTTTTTGTTTAAATATAAGCAAAAATCATGGGATGAAATTCCAGTAGAAGTTGAGCCTTTTGTCACGATTATGGTCCCAGCCCATAATGAAGAAGTTGTCATTGAAGATACAATCAATTATTTAATGACGAAAATTAATTATGAAAACTATGAAGTTTTGGTTACTGACGACGGCTCAACAGATCGTACGCCAGAAATTTTAAAAAACTTACAGGAAAAATATGCAAAATTACGAGTGGTTCGTATTGAAAAAAATAAAGGAAAAGCACATGCTTTTAATATTGGATTGGCCTTTGCAAAAGGAAAATTGATTCTGAGTAATGACGCTGATACGGTTCCAGAACCTGATTCTCTCAATCGTTATATCAATTATTTTATTCGCCCAGACTCTACCAATATTTCAGCTGTAACGGCTAATATGGATGTTCAAAATCGGGCCAAGTTAATAGCGAAATCACAGACAGTTGAGTTCTCCAGTATTGTAGGAATTATTAAGCGGACTCAACTTGGTGTCTTGGGAAGTATTTATGCCTATAGTGGGGCAAATACAATGTATCGTAAAGATGCTCTGGTTGATGTTGGTTTATTTAGACAAGACCGAGCAACCGAAGATATTAGTATTGCTTGGGATCATCAAATGGATGGTTGGTTATCACTTTTTGCTCCTCAAATTATGTTTTTCATGGAAGTTCCTGAATCCTTAAAAATGCTATATCGCCAAAGAAAACGTTGGGCTAAGGGTGGGACAGAGGTATGGTTGACAAATTTTAGAAAAGTTTTCTTGCATCCTTTTGACAATATCGGAAGGACTATTATGTTTATTGACCAAACTTTAAGTATTATTTGGTCCTTCTTTTTCTGGATTTCATCAGCACTATTTATCTACTCTATGGTTTATTTTGCTTTGGGTGGAAATCTAGAGCGAATTTATCACATGCTGACAATGGCTTTTCTCTTTGTTTGTTTTGAAATGATTTCTGGAACTTTTCAATTAATTGCTTCTTTAATCGTTGATGATCGTGGCCGAAAGGTTAAATATTTACTTTTTGCTCCGTTATATATGCTTTTCTATTGGATGATGAATGCTTTAACAATTGTGACAACTTTTATTCCAGCAGTAAAAACGATACTTGGTTTAGGCTCTGGAACTTGGAAAAGTCCTGAACGCAAAGGAATAAAAGTGACTAATAAAAAAGATAAGTAATTTTAGTTGATAAATTAAAAGAAGCAGAGGAGTTTAACTACTCCTCTTTTTAAATTTCTAAATATTTGATTAGATATAAATCATATTTTATTTTATAAAAAGTAACAGTATTGACAGAAGGAGTGGATTCAAGAAATTGATTGTAATTTTTTAATCAACATAGCAAAGGAAATCTATTCATTATGTTATAATTAAATGAGAATCAATAGAATACTTTAGGAGGTAAACTTATGTTAACTGATTTTGAAAAACTTCGTCGTGGAGTTGGTTTTAGTGGAATCGTTTCAATTATTATTGGCTTATTAATTCTTTTTCTACCTACAAAGACAGCAGCAATTGTGGCTGCACTGGTGGGTGTTGCCCTTGTGATAATGGGGGTCATTTATATTGGAGCGAATCTTATTAGAAAAAGCGATAATAAAGGCAGTTTTTGGAGAATTTCTCATTTATTACTAGGCTTCATTTATCTTTTTGCAGGAATTTTCGTCTTTTCTGATTTAAATGCAGCAGCAGAATCCCTATTTGTTCTTATCGGAATATTTGTGGGAGTGAGTTGGATTATTGATGGAATCGTCACTCTTACTGTTTTGAGAGATTTTAATAGTAAATTCTGGGGAATTATTTTGAGTATTATCAGTATTATTGCTGGTTTTACCCTAGTTTTCTCTCCACTTTGGGGCGCCGTAACATTGTGGTTATTGCTTGGAATTGAATTTGTTGTTGTTGGACTCATCAAGATGATTCATTATTATAGATGGGATAAATAATAAAAAAGAGTTGATGGATAATCAACTCTTTTTTTTGATTTTATTTTTCTACTTAAAAATTTTTAAAGTAAAAAATAAATCTCCTATTCTTTGTCAATGTTTTTATTCTTTTTCCAAAGATGTATCCCTAAATAAGGGACGAGGGAGGCAAGACTGCAATAAACAATTAGCCAGCCAAAAAGTGAGAGACCGTTGTCTCCATTAGTTTTTGCTTTCCGGTAAGCCGTTCCATAGCCTAAGAAAGCTTGGACAACGATTAGTACATACCATGCTAAAAGTATCAGTGTTCCGACAATACCAAATGAAAATAGAGTGCTTGATTGATTCATAAAATCTTCCTTTCAGGACTATAATAGCACAAATGTTAATCAAAAGTAAAACAAGAAATGTTTTGTAATTAAAAAGAAACAAAATCTTTTGCAGTTGTGCTATTTAATACATTAAAAAATAAATATTTTTTTACTGACGAAATTTCTGAAAAGTAAAATTTACTGATAGAAGAATAAAATTTAAAAAAGATATTTGGAAGCGTCGTACAATTTTTCATTCGTGATATAATTTTTAGTGGACGTTTTTTTACGTTCTTAGATTGGGGATGAGAATGAAAAATTATCTCATATGGCTCAAAGATGAGCTAAAATCAATTAATACAGCCGGAAGCATTATGCTTGCGTTTATTATAGGAGTACAGTTGGCCTTCTTTTTAACGTCAACGATTACCACACTGTCAGTTATCACGCTGATTGCTACATTAATGGGTTCAGCATGTACGGTCTACATGATGATTGGGAAGCCGATTAATGGTTTATTAGGATTGATAAGTGCTTTTGGGTACATTTACATCAACTGGACCGCAGGACACTATGCCTCAGTTTTAGACCAGATTGTTTTTGTATTACTGATTGACCTTCCATTAATTTTTACTTGGAAGACTTGGGGGCACCGGATTGAAAATGGCGTCAAGTTTATGAAACTTAGAGGCTGGGTGCTGACAATAATCAGTATGCTAATCCTTTGGTGGCCAATTACACTTATTTATACAAAATTAGGAGATACGAATCCTTTATGGGATGCACTAACTCTCATCATTGGAGCTGCTGCCTCTATTTTAGTAGTAAAAGGTTATGGTGATAGCTATTCATTATGGCTTTTATCTGATGCGGTCATGATTGTCTTATGGGCAACAGCATTAGTGGCTGGATATTCTGCTAGTTCTTTGCCAATGTTATTGACCATCACCTTTTATTTAGTGACCTCTTTATATGGAAAATTTTTCTCTATTTGGAAAAACGACAAAAAAGAGGCTCAAGAAGTAGAAGTGGATTAATCATTATCTTTATAGATAGAAATATTAAAAGTTGCTTAAGGGCAGCTTTTTTATTTATAGTTTTGAGGGCATAACAAAAGCACCTACCCTCGAAATCAAGTAGATGCTCTAGTGCTTGGGATACTCGCCCATTTTTTTCTCCTTAAACTAATTGTTCTAAGTTTTGTACAGCTTCTTCAATTGTATCTCCGGCACCATAGATGCTTGAATCATTTGCAAGCGATGCTCTAAAGATATTATGAGAAGTATCTAGAGTGACTGTATATTGGAAAAATTTATTTTTGTTAGTGAATGTCATAGTACATTCTCCTTTCTTTATATGTTGACGAAAGGGAACCATTAGGTTCATAACGAAATTCCAATCAAATTGTAGCATAAAGAAATCAAAATATCAAAAAAAGTGATTTAGATTTTCAAAATAAATAATTTTAGCCTTAATTATTAATAAAAAATGAGACTTTAAGAGGCAGAATGACATCTAAAAATATATTGAGTGTTTAGTTGGACTTCTTTATTCTTTTATCATAGAATATAGTAAAGGAGGCGTTTACAATGAGAGATGAATATAAAAAGATTTTAGTCGCAGTTGATGGTTCTGACCAGTCTAAAGAGGCCATTCATGAAGCAGTTGCCATTGCTAAAAGAAATAAAACTTCATTATTTGTTTTACATGTAAAAGATGAGACAAGACTTCGGGGAACTCCCTACGCTCTGGCAATTAATTTAGATGATTTAGAAACAGAGTCTAAAGAAATCATTGCTGAGGTAGAGCAATTAATTAATGAAGAAGTTGAGTTTGAAGTTCATGCTTTTACAGGTAATCCTAAAAAAGAAATCGTTAATTTTGCTAAAGAATTTGAACTAGATTTGATTGTGGTTGGCTCGAACGGTAAAGGACTTTTAGACCGGATGTTAGTGGGTTCAACAACAACTTATGTTGTAAATCACGCTCCATGCAATGTGATGGTTGTAAAATAACCAGAAAATCTTAGCGTAAGCTGGGATTTTTTATGAAACTTTACAGGATTAATAGCAAAATGAAAAACATACCCTTACTTTAGGAGGTAGATTATTTTTAAGGCTTAATCTTCCTTATCATTAGTAAAAGAATATAAAGGACAAAAATAATAAGGAGGAATTAATAAATGGCGTCAAAACAGGAGTTAATTGATTATGTAGCAGATCGTACGGAACTTTCAAAGGTGAATGCAGCTAAAGCAATTAATGCTTTTGTTGAGGCGATTACTTACTATATTTCGGAAGGGGCAACCGTACATATTTCAAATTTTGGTACTTTTGAAGTTCGCAAACGTGCAGCCAGAATTAGTCATGATGTACATTCGCGCGAAAAAATTTTAGTAGGTGAACAAAATATCCCCGTTTTTAGAGCAGGTAAGGCTTTAAAATTAGCTACCAAGCAAGAAATATCTGATGAGGATAAGCTTGTTGAACAATTAAATAATATTATTTTGGGAGTTCAACACCAAGATAAAATTGACAACTGTTAGTGTGCTATTTATTTTTGATTATTAATATTAAAAAACGCTTCTCTTAAAGAGAGGCGTTTTGTTAATTAATGAGTTCTATAAGTAAATCAGCTATTTGAGTTGGGGTTTCTTTTTGCTTGCGACGAATCCAAGATTGAGTTGTGCCAAAAATGGCATTGGCATAGTAAGTTGTTGCATAAATTTCTCCTAATTTCCCTAATTTTAGATGTTTAGATTGTGGGAAAAAAGAGCTTTGGATAAGTTCTTTGAGCTTTTGGAGCATAAATTGATGGATTTCTTTACTACTATTTTCTGAAAGTAGGGCAGCATAGATTTGATTCCCTTTTAAAAATTCAAAGGTTTCTAGCATGGTTGCATGAAGGTCACCATTGTTTTTTTCAAAAACATATTGGATAGTTTCAAAGAGTCGACGTTGATAAGCTTCAATCATATCGTATTTATCTTGATAATGAGTATAAAAACTACTTCGGCTGACTTTAGCTAGTTTTACAAGTTCTGTGGTTGAAATTTGATCAAAAGATTTTTCTCCTAAAAGTTGAATCATGGCATCTCGTAATTGAAGTTTTGTTCGATCTTTTCTGGTGTCATTAGACATAATAGGGGCCTCCGTTCTTTTTAGAATGAAAGTGCTTCAATTAGACAAAAATTTAAATGTGTCCAAAAGCGAATGGATAATAATTGTCAATTTTTCTAAAAAGTTTATAATACATATTGTAACAGTTTTTGGACGTTGTGTCCATAAAGAAAGGGGAAATGATGTTAAAAAAGGAATGGCAGGCCATTTTAAAACACAAATTTTTTATTATTGTTATTATTGCATTGGCGCTTGTACCAGCAATTTACAACTATATTTTCTTGGGGTCGATGTGGGACCCCTATGGTAAGCTAAATGACTTACCGGTAGCAGTTGTAAATTTGGACAAGACGTCTGAATTGAACGGTAAAAAATTCAAACTTGGTGATGATGTCATTACTGAGATGAAAAAATCAAAGGATTTAGACTATCATTTCGTTTCCAAAGACAAAGCTTCTGAGGGAATAAAAAAAGGTGACTATTATATGGTCATTACTTTCCCAGAAAACTTTTCAGAAAATGCGACGACACTGATGAATAAGGAGCCAAAAACAGTCCAGTTAGATTATCAAACAACACGCGGTCACAATTATATTTCATCAAAAATGAGTGAAAGTGCGATGAATCAACTGAAATCAGAGGTTTCTAAAAACATTACCCAAACTTATACAAAAGAAATATTTGCTAAACTTGGTGATATGAAGTCGGGAATGAAAGAAGCTTCTGACGGCTCAAATAAATTAGCTGATGGGACTTCGTCAGCGCTGTCAGGTTCCAAAGAATTGACTAATAATTTGAACACTTTGTCCTCTTCTAGTGTAACTTTTAATGATGGCGCTGATAGTTTAAATTTTGGCCTAAATAAGTTTGTTTCAGGAGTGGATCAAGCTGCAAATGGAGGACAACAAGTTTCTTCAGGTGCTGACCAATTTGTCAGTGGAACTCAACAATTAGCTGAGGGAACCCAAACTTTGGCTGATAAATCTAAAGATCTGTCAGCAGGAATTTCACAGATTTCTCAAAGTACAGAAGCGGTGAGTCAATTGCAATCGGGTGTGCAACAACTATCTGAAGGCTTAAGTCAAATGGCTCAAAAAACAACTTTATCAGAAACTCAACAGCAAAATATTAGTGCTGTGCAAAATGGTCTTACTGAATTAAATCAAGAGTTACAAAAAAATACGATTGACCCAAATTTGGCTGCTAATGTCCAAAAAAACTTGGAAGGTCTTGGAGCTACGGTTACAAATTTAGCTAATGATCAAGTGGCAGCCTCTAAGGCAGCAGTTGAAAGTACTGAGACTTTTAAAACTTTAACCGAAAGTCAGAAAACAGATATAAGAAATGCATTAGATAATTCTGTTGGTGCCGGAGCGGTTCAAGCTGATTTAGTTTCATTAAATGAGAATATTACAGGGGTCAAAAACAGTCTTACAAGTCTACTACCAATGCTTGGAAAAATTGCTGATCTTAAAACATTAGTTCCAGGGGCAAGTCAAACAATTACTGACCTTTCTACAGGTTTAAATAGTGTGAATAGTAGCTTAAATAGTCAAATTTTACCAGGAATGAATAAACTAGACACTGGTTTGACAACATTCAATAGTCAACTCACCTCTGGTGGACAAAAATTGAGTTCTGGCTTTACCCAATATGCTGACGGAGTAGCTAAGGCAAACGCTGGTGCTCAACAATTGGCAAGTAAATCAAAAGACTTGCAAAGTGGAACCATGCAATTAGTTTCAGGATTGACTCAACTACAAGCGAATGGTCCATCATTAACTTCTGGCTCAAACCAATTGGCAAGTGGTGCAAAGCAAATTTCAACGGGTTCACAACAGTTGGCAAATGGTGGCTCAAGCTTAACTAATGGTTTGGGAACTTTAAATACAGGTGCTACTGATTTATCAACAGCTTTAACTAAGGCTGATGATAGTCTGTCAGCAACAAATTCTACTGACGAAAATGCTAAAAAAGTAGCCGCTCCACTGAAACTTAAACATACTGACCATGATAATGTGCCAGTAAATGGTGCTGGGATGACTCCTTATATGATTAATGTTGCACTCTTTATTGGGGCGCTTGCCACTAATGTCGTAATTGGAGTTGGTTTCTCAGGAGAAAAATGGAAATCAGGACGCGAATTTATGTTTGCTAAGATTGGCACAAATGGTTTAGTTGCACTTTTGCAAGGAATCATTGTCTGGGGAGCAGTGGCACTTCTTGGTTTGAGTCCTAATCATTGGTGGGAAATGCTATTAGTCGTTCTTTTGATAAGTTTTGCTTACATGGCTATAAATACTTTCTTCTTAACGGCTTTAGGAAAAGTAGGTGAGTTTGTCATGATTGTCGTTCTTGTGTTGCAATTAGCGACAAGCGCTGGGACCTATCCATTACAATTAGCTCCTAAGATCTATCAAGTCATCAGTCCATGGTTGCCAATGACCTATGGATTAAAGATGCTACGTGAAACAATTGGTTTGAATGGCGCGATTTTACCTGAAGCAATTCTCTTTGTGGTTATTATCGCCGTCTTTACATTCATGTTGAGTTTCTTCAAAAAATTCTCACGCTTTGCTTAATATAAAAATTACTGACAGAAACTTTCTAGACTGAATTTTTACCTGTCAGTAATTTTTTGTCTAGAAATTTTAAAATAAATTTGGTAAAATAAAGCTGTAAAAAGAATTTGACAATTTGGAATCGTCCTAGAAAGCAAGCTCGTTCACCTTACAAAGGTTTGCTTTTTATGATAGCCTAAGGAGATAAAATGGCAGATAAATACACAGAAGAGCAAGTGAATGAAATCAAGGACAAAATTCTCTCTGCCCTTGAAAACGTCATTGACCCAGAGCTTGGGATTGATATTATCAACCTCGGATTAGTTTATGAAATTAGCTTTGAAGATAACGGATTTACTGAAATTAAAATGACACTGACCACAATGGGGTGTCCATTGGCAGATTTGTTGACGGAGCAAATCCATGATGCTTTGAAAGAAGTACCAGAAGTTGGTGAAATCAAAGTAAATTTGGTTTGGTATCCAGCTTGGACAGTAGATAAAATGAGCCGCTACGCCCGTATTGCTTTGGGGATTCGATAAACATAAATAAAGCTTTCTTTAGTAATTTTACTAAGGAAAGTTTTTTTTCTGATAAAATGACTGACAGATATTCCGTCACTAATAATTAAGTAAAAATTAAGTCTTAAGTCCGATAAAAATTACTATATTTTTTGATACAATAGACTTATGAATAAAAAATTGAAAGCAATCTTTATTATAGAAATTTTTATTGTATTAGGATTGATTTTTCATGTGATTAGTACACCGCGTATGTGGGTAGTGCTTGCCTTAGCTATCCTCTTTACGATATTGGCGACGCGCTCGCGTGCGCGTGTACTACGCATTATAAGTTTCATTTTTTGGGCGATATCAGTTATGATTCTCTTCACGGTTGGCTGGTTTTGGTTAGCCATCGTTTTTCCAGCAATTGTTTGTATCGTTTTTTGGAAAAATAATCCACGAGAAGGAGAAGGAAGAAGTTTTTCTTATGAAGATATTTCTCAAGATGAATCTGAGTCAGTCATGAATGAAAATCAAAATGATATCATTGATCTTGATGATGTTACTTTTAAACCTTCTGGCAATAGTCTTTCTATTAAAAAGATGACAGGTAATACAAAAATTATTGTTCCTGACGATGTGGGAGTGGCGCTCGATTTAACAACAAATGCTGGACTTGTAAAGATTTTTAATGAGGCAGCACAAATTAATGCGGGTAACATCCATTATTTTAGTGACAATTTAGATCAGGCAGAAAAACGGATAAAAATAAATATTCGTGTTGACTCAGGAAATATTGAGGTGATTAGAGGATGAAAAAATCGCTTTTCACAACCTTTTTAGCAGTTTTTAGTATCATCCTTATTATGTATCTTCTTCTATTCATAATGATGAATAGTGGACAACCTTTGGGTGGTCTAAATACCGCTAATATTATTAGAGAACTTCGTGATAATTTCTATGGTTTATGGATATTTATATCAGTTGCAGGATTACTTGCGCTGATTTTTACCTTGTTTAATCATGTTGAAAACATGAGTATTCAACAAAAGTTTCAAGATGACATAAAGCTATTAGAAGAAAATCAGCAGCCCGAATCTCCTGAATTACAAGCTGTTCATGATAAAATTATGAATATGTCGGCAGAACTCCAAGAACTCTCGAAGCAAAAATCTGCTGACAAGGCTGAAATTATTGAATTAGAGCGAAAAAGGATTTCACGAGAACTCCATGATTCTGTCAGTCAGGAACTATTTGCAGCAACGATGATTTTATCTTCGGTGGCTGGTTCCACCCAAAGCTTGAGTAAAGAGCAAATCGAAACACAGACTCAATTGGTTTTGAAAGTCCTCCATTCGGCTCAAAACGAAATGCGGGCGCTCTTATTGCATCTTAGACCTGTAGAATTAGATGGTAAGAGTTTAGCAGAAGGCTTGTCAGCACTGACAGACGAATTGCAAGCAAAAATATCAGCAAATATTATTGTTAAATTAGCTGATATTGAAGCAACAAGTAATATTGAGGACAACCTTTTTCGAATGGCTCAGGAGATTTTATCGAATACTTTGCGTCATTCGCAAGCCGAACACATTGAAGTATCTTTAAGAGAAACCCAAGAAAATATTTTCTTGAAAATTGCTGATGATGGAGTTGGATTTGATGTTTCAACGAGTGATAAAACAGCGAGCTATGGTTTAGCAAATATTAAAGAACGAGCGCTTTTAATTGGTGGAGATGCTAAAGTGATTTCAGCGCCTGGTTCGGGAACCACTGTTGAGATTATTATCCCCAAAGCTAAGCCGAGTCTTTAAAAATGAAAGATATTTAGAAAGAATAAAATGGAAAAAATCAAACTTTTAATTGTAGATGACCACCAGATGGTGCGCCTTGGTTTATCAAGTTTTATGAATATCCAACCCGATATTGAAGTGGTTGGTGAAGCTGCCGATGGGGAGTCAGGTTTTTTAAAAACAGAAATGCTTGATCCAGACGTTATATTGATGGATTTGGTAATGGATAGACTTGACGGTATTGGGGCAACTCAGAAAATTTTGGCCAATAATCCTGAAAGAAAAATTTTGATTTTGACAAGTTTTATTGATGATGAAAAAGTTTTTCCAGCTCTGGCTGCAGGAGCAAAAGGATATATTCTTAAAACTTCACAAGCCGCAGAAATTGCAATGGCAATCAGAAAAGTTGCTAATGGCAAAGACGTTTTGTCTGACGCGGTCAAAGAAAAAATTGCCCAACAAAAGCATCGCAAGCATGAACTCTATGATGACTTATCTAAAAGAGAATTAGAAGTACTAAAAGTTCTTGCTACAGGACTTTCCAATCAAGAAATTGCTGACGAACTTTTTATCAGTTTAAAAACAGTAAAAACACATGTTTCAAATATATTCAATAAACTTGAAGTTTCGGACCGCACTCAGGCTACTATTTATGCCATTCAACATCATTTAGTATAAACTTGAGGAAAAACAAGTTGGAAATATGATATAATTGAGAATGTGCAAATAAATTTAGAGTGAAAAATAAATGGAAAAAATATTAGAAAAAGCCCAAAAGATTAAAATTATCTTTTTTGATATTGATGATACTTTAAGGGTTAAAGATTCAGGATTTATGCCTGAATCAATCAATGAAGTGTTTAAAAAACTTCATGAAAAAGGAATCATGACCGGAATTGCAACGGGAAGAAATCTTTTTGGTGTTGTTCCAGAAGTTCGTGCCTTGAAACCTGATTATTACGTGGCCATTAATGGCGCTTATGTTGAAAATGCGCGCAATCAAAAAGTTTTATATAAAAACACTTTTTCCAAGGATTTAGTAGAGGAAATCATTGCTTGGTTGAGAACCGAACAAAGTGAGTATTCATTTGTGGCAGCTGACAGCTTACGCGTTTCAAAATGGGATAAAATCGCAAGTGAGGCAATTGGTCCAGTTTATGCTGAACTGAAAGAAAATCCTGATTATTATCAAACAGAAGAAATTTATCAAATGTTGACAATTTCGGATCATGATGATCAGTTGAAGTTACCAGAAAACTTGGCTGACAAAATTCGGCTTGTACGTTGGCATCCAAATAGTTCAGATATTGTACCGCTTGAAGGCTCAAAAGCAATTGGCTGTCAACAAGTCTTGCAAGAACTTGGGTTGAAATCTGAAAATATGTTGAATTTTGGCGATGGACTCAATGACCGTGAACTTTTTGATTTTGCTGGCTTGTCAGTTGCGATGAAAGTTTCTCATCCAGAAATTTTGGAAAAAGCTGATTATATTACGGATTCGGTCGAAAATGATGGAATCTTAAAAGCCCTACAAGCCTTAAAAATTATTGATTGACAAATCTGTCAGGAAAAAATAAAACTGACAGATTCGTCAGTAACTTAAACTATGAAGAAAGGAAGGCATTTTTTAAATAGAAATGCCGACTAAAAAATTATGACTTACCCACAACTTGATCTTGAAAACTACAAAGGTACCACAGCAATTATTAATACCAATCATGGAAAAATGACTGTCAAATTATTTGATAGTCTTGCTCCTAAAACAGTAAAAAACTTTATTGAACTCAGTAAAGAAGGCTATTATGATGGTGTGATTTTCCACCGAATCATCAAAGATTTTATGATTCAAGGAGGAGATCCAACAGGAACTGGGATGGGTGGTTCTTCAATTTACGGTGAAAAATTTGAGGATGAGTTCTCAATGGATCTCTTTAACCTTCGTGGGGCTTTGTCAATGGCAAATGCCGGTCCTAATACGAACGGTAGTCAATTTTTCATCGTTCAAAATAAAAACTTGCCTTATCCAAAGGACTCTCTTATTCAAGGGGGTTGGCCTGAAGAAGTAGCAGAAACATATACTGATGGTGGAACTCCGCATCTTGACGGTCGACATACTGTTTTTGGTCAATTAGTTGATGAAGAAAGCTACAAAGTCCTTGATAAAATCGCAGCTGTACGTGTGGGTGCACAAGATAAACCAGTTGACGATGTTGTCATTGAATCAGTTGAGATTATCGAGCCATAAAATGGATAAAAAAAGTCCTAAAATCGGAGATATTGTTGAAGTTGAAATCATTGGAATGCAGGATTATGGTGCATTTGTAAAGTTTTTCCTGCAAAATCCAGAAACCAATGAGAAAATTGAACAAAAAGGTTTGATTCATATTTCTGAAATTCAATCCGGATATGTCAAGAGCATCCATGATATTGCTAAAATTGGGCAAAAAATAATGGCCCAAATCATCGATATTGATGAATACAATGGCAAAATTAGCTTGTCAATCCGAAGTCTTGAAAAAAATCCACAAGTTCATCATATCTACCGAAAAAAACATTTTACTGATTCACGAGACAAGATTGGCTTTAAAACCCTTGCTCACTCTCTACCTAGTTGGATTGAAGAAAATGAGGCCTATCTTAAAGCAAAAAAATGTCCAAAGTGAGGATTTTCTTTGAATGATAACGTATTAAGATATGTCAAACGAGTTTTTAATGTAATTACCATCTTAGGTTTTGTGGCTACAATTGTCGGCGGAGTTTATCTGTGGCGACTGGGTGCTTTTCAAAATCAAGCCGTCTTGCAACAATTGATTGTCGCCCACCGTTTTTTGGGGCCGCTGATTTTCCTTTGTATGCAAGTTTTACAAGTAATCGTCCCAATCATACCTGGCGGAATCACAATGGCCGCCGGTGTCATGATTTTTGGGCCCGTTTGGGGATTTATTTATAATTACTTTGGAATTGTTGCGGGTTCGTTTTTGCTTTTCCACTTTGGGAAAAAATATGGCTCCTCGCTAGCTAAGACTTTCGTCAAAGAAAAAACATATAATAAATACATGGCTTGGTTAGATAAAGGACAAAAGCGCTTTAATATCGTATTTGCGCTCCTTATTTTATCACCGATTGCCCCAGACGACGCTCTAGTTTTGATTGCTAGTCAAACAAAAATGAGTTGGAAATTCTTCACTTGGAGTATCTTATTATGTAAACCATTACCAATTCTTCTCTATTCATATCTTCTTATTTTTGGAGGAGATGTTCTTGGGCACTTTTTATAAAATGCTGAAAGTGTTTTCAGCGTTTTTTTGTCGAAATTTTGATAAAGAACGCCCAAATCATTCGAAAAAATTGTATAATAGAATGGATTTATGATTTTAAAAGAGAAGTCACCTCAATAATAAAGTTGTTTTAGCAGATTAAAAGGGATTTATGATTTTTTGAAATAAATTTTATAAGGCTAAAACAATATTAAACTGACTGGAGCTAGTTTTGAACAAAAAGAAAGTAAATAGATTTACATTTGATTCAAGAATTGATTATGGGCTTATATTACCAGCCTTTATGTTAATTTTAATTGGTCTTTACGCACTTTATGTGGCAGTAAGTCACGATCATCCGGCACAAGCCACAACTCTGGTAGTTCAACAAGGAACCTGGGTAATCGTTGGGCTCTTCGTTGCCTTAATAGTCATGCACATGGATTCAAGATTTTTATGGAATTTAACCCCATTTTTCTATCTTTTAGGTCTGATTTTGATGATTTTGCCGATATTCTTCTATGATAGAGCGACTTATGCCTCAACAGGTGCAAAAAACTG
Organism: Lactococcus cremoris subsp. cremoris KW2; assembly: GCF_000468955.1. Lineage (NCBI taxonomy): Bacteria > Bacillati > Bacillota > Bacilli > Lactobacillales > Streptococcaceae > Lactococcus > Lactococcus cremoris. The sequence goes on from NC_022369.1 coordinate 887,858, forward strand.
GCTTGCTTTTGGTGGACGGAATTTATTTCAGCCCTCAGAGTTTATGAAGCTTTCCTACATTCTATTTTCAGCCCGAATTGTAGTAACTTTCCAAAACAATTTGAAAAAGAGAGTCCTCAAAGACGATTTTCGCTTAATTGGACTTTTGATTCTTGAAACAATTCCTGTCGCAATCTTGTCAGTATTTCAAAAGGACTTTGGGACTTTCTTGGTATTTGCGGCAATCTTTGCTGGGATTGTCTTAGTATCTGGAGTTTCTTGGAAAATACTGGCGCCAGCTTTTCTTTTTGTAGCAGCAGTCGCAGGTGGGATTGTGGCTTTAGTTGCTTCTCCAGAAGGACAGAAGTTTCTTGAAAGTACAAGTTTTGCAAAATATCAAGTCAATCGTTTTATTGCTTGGTTACATCCCTTTGAGTATTCGCAAACCTTCAGTCTTCAACAAGCACGTTCTTTGATTTCTGTCGGAGTGGGAGGACTTTGGGGTAAAGGAATTGGCGTTGCCAATGTTAATGTTCCTGTCCGTGAATCAGATATGATTTTTACAGTTATTGCTGAGGATTTCGGATTTGTTGGTTCAGCATTCTTGATTTTTCTTTACTTCATGTTGATTTATCGAATGATTCGAGTGACTTTTAACTCAAATAATCAGTTCTATACTTATATTTCAACCGGTATTATCATGATGATTCTTTTCCACGTCTTTGAAAATATTGGAGCTGCTATTGGGGTTGTTCCATTAACGGGTATCCCTCTACCATTTATTTCCCAAGGGGGTTCGGCTTTGATGTCCAATATCATTGGATTAGGACTTGTCCTATCGATGAAATATAATCAGCTCCCAGAATTCGTCAGAGAACAAAGACAGATTCCAGTCAAGGGAGATAGTCGTAAAAATCGTCGTAGAAATAGAACTTAAAAAATTCTTAGCTTCTTATAAAAAATGAAGATTACTAGCAGAAATGTTAGTAGTTTTTTTATTACCTTAAATCTGTCTATAAGTCTTATATAGCAAGGTGGAAAACGCTTTAATTTTTTGTAAATTTTTAAAATAAATGATAAAATAAATTTGTGAGAGAAATCTCAAAATTAAATACTATTGATTGCCTGAAACGACAACCATCCTATTCAGAGGAGGCGTTTTTATGCGCGCAGCACGTTTTTATGATCGCGGAGATATTCGCGTTGAAGAAATTAATGAACCAGTAGTAAAAGCTGGTCAAGTAGGTATAGATGTGGCTTGGTGTGGAATCTGTGGTACAGATCTGCACGAATTTTTAGATGGACCAATTTTTTGTCCATCAGCAGAACATCCAAATCCTATTACAGGTGAAGTTCCACCAGTTACTCTCGGACATGAAATGTCTGGTATTGTAAACTTTGTAGGTCAAGGGGTAAGTGGGCTCAAAGTAGGTGACCATGTCGTTGTTGAACCTTATATCGTTCCCGAAGGTACTGATACAAGTGAAACTGGACATTACAATCTCTCAGAAGGATCAAACTTTATTGGTTTGGGCGGAAATGGCGGCGGTCTGGCTGAAAAAATTTCAGTTGATGAACGTTGGGTACATAAAATTCCTGACGATTTACCATTAGATGAAGCAGCACTAATTGAACCACTTTCTGTGGGATATCATGCTGTTGAACGTGCTAATTTGAGTGAAAAGAGTACGGTACTCGTTGTTGGAGCTGGTCCAATCGGACTTTTGACAGCTGCAGTTGCCAAAGCTCAAGGGCATACAGTAATTATTAGTGAGCCTAGTGGTTTGCGTCGTAAAAAAGCTCAAGAAGCAGAAGTTGCTGATTATTTCTTTAATCCAATTGAAGATGATATTCAAGCAAAAGTTCATGAAATTAATGAAAAAGGAGTCGATGCCGCTTTTGAATGTACTTCTGTTCAACCAGGATTTGATGCTTGTTTAGATTCTATTCGCATGGGTGGAACAGTTGTTATCGTTGCAATTTGGGGTAAACCAGCTAGTGTTGACATGGCAAAATTAGTCATTAAAGAAGCTAATCTTTTAGGGACTATTGCTTATAATAATACTCATCCTAAAACTTGCAACTGGTAAGATTAAATTGAATCAATTTATTACAGGTAAAATTGGCTTAGATGACCTGATTGATAAAGGTTTTGATACTTTGATTCATCACAATGAAACAGCAGTTAAGATTTTAGTTTCACCAACTGAAAAAGGTCTATAAATATAAATTTCACTCATTTAAAGGAGAAATAAAGATGTCTAAAGTTGCAGCAGTTACTGGGGCAGGTCAAGGAATTGGCTTTGCTATCGCAAAACGTTTATATAATGATGGGTTTAAAGTCGCAATCATTGATTACAATGAAGAAACAGCTCAACAAGCAGCTAAGGAACTTGGTGGCGAATCATTTGCTCTTAAAGCAGATGTTTCTGACCGTGACCAAGTAGTTGCCGCTTTAGAAGCTGTTGTTGAAAAATTTGGTGATTTGAATGTAGTAGTAAATAATGCAGGAATCGCCCCAACCACTCCGATTGAAACAATTACTCCTGAACAATTTCATCAAGTTTATAATATTAATGTTGGTGGAGTTTTGTGGGGAACACAGGCAGCCACAGCACTTTTCCGTAAACTAGGTCATGGTGGTAAGATTATTAATGCAACTTCGCAAGCAGGTGTCGTTGGGAATCCTAACCTAATGCTTTATTCTTCTTCAAAATTCGCTGTTCGTGGAATGACACAAATTGCCGCTCGCGATCTAGCAGAAGAAGGAATTACAGTTAATGCCTATGCACCAGGGATTGTTAAAACACCAATGATGTTTGATATTGCACATCAAGTGGGTAAAAATGCAGGTAAAGATGACGAATGGGGCATGCAGACTTTTGCCAAAGATATTGCGATGAAACGTTTGTCAGAGCCTGAGGACGTGGCCAATGTGGTTTCTTTCCTTGCTGGTCCTGATTCTAATTATATTACGGGTCAAACAATTATTGTTGATGGTGGAATGCAATTTCATTAATCAAAAAAGAACTGTCAAGTTTTTATCTTGACAGTTCTTTTTATTTTATGCTATAATTATTTTAAATAAATGAATGAGGTAAGGTCTATTGAAAATCTAAGTTTGGAACTTTAAAAAATATTCGTCAAATCGAGTGTTTTTGTTGCGTTCACAACTTAGAGAAAATAGGCTTTTATTATGCTTCAAATTTGGGCGTTTTGCCAGAATTTGTGTCTTTTAAAGCTCTTTTCACCTAAGTTGTGAGAAGAGCTTTTTATATAAAAGGAGAAAAAATGAATCAAAAACAAAAAGAAATGCAAGCTAGACTAGAACAAATTAAGAAAAATAAACCGCAATTTGCTGAAAAAAATACAAATGGACTGACAGCCGTAAAAGCAACCAAGCAAAATCAGCATGGAGCAAAAATTAATGCTCCACGAAAAGCGGGAATTTGAGATTCAGAGAAATAAGAGAAATTCTCAGCAATACAAATAAATATCTGTCTTACTGAGACATTTCTCCTCAAATTCAATTTCTTAATTCTCACAGATGAGAGGAGAATTAAATGTCAAATATTGAATTTAAAGATTTAACTTTTGGTTATGGAGAAAACCTAATTTTTGACCATGCCCAAATAAATATTGATGACCGCTGGAAATTAGGATTAGTTGGACGAAATGGCCGCGGGAAATCAACACTTTTAAAGCTATTAGAGGGGAAAATAATTACTGATAGCTCGATTATTACTGATAAAAATTTTGTTTACTTTCCACAACTACTGACAGAAGAAGATTTAAATGATGAAAAAATATCATCTGAATCAAGGAATCAAGAGACACTTAAGGGGGATTTTGTAGAAAGTCTGTCAGTAAATATTACTGACAGAAAGTCACAATTGACCTTTTATCTCTTAAATGAATTGGCCGAATTTGAACAATGGGAATTAGAACGTGAATTATCTCTTTTAAAAGTTGATTTAGAGGTATTATGGCGCCCTTTTGAAAGTTTATCTGGTGGGGAGCAAACAAAATGTCTATTGGCAATCTTATTTTTGGACGAAACGAATTTTCCTTTGATTGATGAGCCAACCAATCATTTGGATATGGCTAGTCGAAAAGTCGTTGCTCAGTATCTCAAGAAAAAATCAGGATTCATTGTTGTTTCACACGACCGAAATTTTCTTGATGAGGTTTGTGACCATACTTTGGCGATTGAACGTCAACAAGTTATTCTCTATCAAGGAAATTATTCAACTTATGAGCAAGAAAAAAAACTGCGTGATGATTTTGAACTTGCTGAAGATGAAAGATTACGTAAAGATATTTCAAGGTTGAAAAGGACTTCGTTGGAAAAACGAGATTGGTCCAATCAACGTGAAAATGTTGCTGGTGCAACTTTTGTGGATAAAAAAGTTGCCAAGAAACAAAATCAACGAGCAAAAGCAATTGAAAAACGAATGGGGCAGGAAGTTGAGAATAAAGAGAAATTACTCAAAAATATCGAAAAAACTGACCCCCTAGTCATGAATTTTCAACCCTCACACCATAGAAGGCTGATACAGTTTGAAAAGTTTTCCTTGGCGTTTGATAAAAAAATACTATTTCAACCAATTGATTTTTCCTTGAAAGTAGGAGAAATTGCAGCAATTGTCGGACCAAACGGTCAAGGGAAATCAAGTATTATCAAATATTTATCTGGAAATTTTTCTGGAGAGTACAACGGATTTGTTCAACTTCCGCAAGGAATAAAAATATCATTTGTTCGTCAGATTTATGATAATTGTGGCTATCTAAAAGATTTTGCTACCGAAAATCAATTGGATTATGAATTATTTCTTTCCAACCTCAGAAAGCTAGGCATGGAGCGTAAGCAGTTTACGCAAAAAATAGAAACAATGAGTCAAGGACAACAGAAAAAAGTTGAATTAGCTCGCAGTTTGTCGCAAGAAGCAGAGCTTTATCTTTGGGATGAACCTCTTAATTATCTTGATGTTTTTAATCATGAACAGATTGTCCAACTTCTGGAAAATAGTCAGCCGACAATGCTTTTAGTTGAACATGACCAAGCCTTTGTTGAAAAAGTTTGTAATCAAATTATTAATCTAAAAGATACCTAATTTTAAAAAACAAAAGTAGAGTGATTTTACTCTACTTTTTTAGAATACTATCATATAATAGGAAATGGTAATTCATAAAATAGGATGATTTTTCTTTAATTTAAAAAATAGGTACTTCAGATAGACAAACATTTGCTTGACAGAAATTGTTAGTTAACTTCCGTTTGATGCCCATAAAACCTGATGATAAAGCGGTTAGGGAAAATCATAGTTTAACGATTATAAGCTGAGTATTACTAAAAACTTTGACTAGGAATCAAATATTTTTTCATAGAACTTTTTATGTAGTCAGTTACATTATTGGTTTGTTATAAATGAAATTTATCAACACTTGGGTATTTGACTATAACGATAAAAGAAGTTTATAGTAATAAAGTAATAACATTAATTATAATTTTTATGGAGGTTGTACGATGCGTGCACATGAAATTTTAAACAATCCTTTTTTAAATAAAGGAACAGCTTTTACTATGAAAGAACGTCAAGAATTGGGGTTGATTGGTCTTCTTCCACCAACTGTTCAAACAATTGAGGAACAAGCTGAACAAACTTACGAACAATATTTGACAAAACCATCTGATTTAGAAAAACGTCATTTTTTGATGGAAATTTTCAATACAAACCGTACTTTGTTTTACTACTTATTTAATAAACATATTGTAGAATTTAATCCAGTTGTTTATGATCCAACAATTGCTGATACAATTGAAAACTACAGTCATTTATTTGTAGATCCGCAATATGCTGCTTATCTTGATATTAACCACCCTGAAAACATTACTGAAACATTGAAAAATGCAGCAGGTGATAGAGATATTCGCCTTATTGTTGTAACTGATGCGGAAGGAATTCTTGGTATCGGAGACTGGGGAACTCAAGGTGTTGATATCTCAGTTGGTAAATTAATGATTTATACAGCTGCAGCAGGTATTGATCCAGCGTCTGTACTTCCAGTTGTTATTGATGCAGGAACAAATAGAAAAGAACTTTTGGAAGATCATTTGTATCTTGGAAATCACCAAGAACGTATTTATGGTGACCAATACTACAGTTTCGTTGATCAATTTGTAGAAACTGCAGAATCAATTTTCCCTAAATTGTACCTTCACTGGGAAGATTTCGGTCGTTCAAATGCTGCCACAATTTTAAATAACTACAAAACAAAAATCCCTACATTTAATGATGACATTCAAGGAACTGGTATTGTTGTTTTAGGTGGTATTTTTGGATCACTTGACATTACAGGTGAAAAATTAACTGACCAAGTATACCTTTGCTATGGTGGTGGTTCAGCTGGTGCAGGTATTGCTGGTCGTGTTCATGCGGAAATGGTTAGTGAAGGTCTTTCTGAAGAAGAAGCTTACAAACATTTCTTCATGATTGATCAACAAGGTCTACTTTTTGATGATATGGATGACCTTACACCAGCTCAAAAACCATTTGCTAAAAAACGTGCTGATTATAAAGATGCTGGAGATATGACTAATCTTCTTAATATTGTTAAGACAGTAAAACCAACTATTTTAGTAGGAACTTCAACTAATCCAGGTGCCTTTACAAAAGAAGTTGTTGAAGCTATGTGTGCTAATACAGAGCGTCCAGTAATCTTCCCTATCTCAAATCCAACTAAAAAAATGGAAGCTACTGCTGAACAAGTTATTGAGTGGTCTGATGGAAAAGCTTTTGTCGCTACTGGTGTTCCTTCAGGAACAATCAACTACAAAGGTGTTGATTATCAAATCGGTCAAGCAAATAACTCACTTATCTACCCAGGTTTGGGCTTAGGAATGTTGGCATCTGAAGCAAAACTTTTGACAGATGAAATGATCGGAGCTGCTGCACACTCATTGAGCGGTTTAGTAGACCCAGGTAAACCAGGTGCTCCTGTTCTTCCTCCTTTTGAATTTGTTGCCGATGTATCAATTAAAGTTGCAGAAGCAGTTGCTAAGAAAGCACAAGAACAAGGTCTTACTGAATCTAAAGAAACTGATATGGCTAAAGCGGTTCGTGATCTTAAATGGTATCCAGAGTACTAAGGGGAATATCTTAAATGAAAAAACTTAAAGAAACGAAAATATCGGGAATTAGTCTTCCCTTGTATGCCTTTTTCGTAGCTGTCATCATAGTCGTAACACTATTGGGAAAACTTCCACTTGATATGGTAGGATTGACTCTCCTACTTGTAACATTAGGTCACCTATTATACTTCATAGGAGAAAAACTACCTATTATGAATTCATACTTAGGTGGGGGCTCTGTTTTCACATTAATTGGTGCCACTTTATTATCTTTCTTCCATATTGTTCCATCTAATGTTATTGGAGCAGTTTCCAATTTTATGGGAGGAAAATTTGGATTTCTTGATTTTTATATAGCTGCACTTATCTGTGGATCTATTTTAGGAATGAACAGAAATCTTTTGGTTAAAGCTTCCAAGAAATTTATTCCGATTGCTTTAATCACTATGGTTATTGGTTTCTTCTCAGTAGGTCTTGTAGGAATGCTTATTGGTAATGGATTTGCTGATTCTGTAATGTATGTTTCTATGCCAATGATGTCAGGTGGTATGGGAGCCGGAATTACTCCGCTTTCTCAAATCTATGCAGCCGGATTGGCTCATGGAAACCAAGCAGCTATCTTCTCTCAACTTGCTCCAGCAGTTACTTTTGGTAATATTCTTGCGATTATTGGTGCCTTATCTATCGCTAAAGTATTCAACAAATCTAAATATAATGGACATGGTACCCTTGTTGCAGCAACTAAAGAAGAATTAGCTAAACCTAAAATAAAATTAGATGCTCAACAAATCGGAACAGGAATGCTCTTTGCCTTTGCCCTTCTGATGGCTGGTGACATCTTGAACAAATTCTTCCCTAATATTCATCAATATGCATTTATGATTATTATTGTATTTATCTTAAAAGCTACGAATACTGTTCCTAAAGATTTAGAAGAATCTGTTGTAATGTTTAACCAAGTGATTATGACAAACCTTACTCACGCTGTTTTGGCAGGTATTGGTCTTGCTTTGATTGACTTGAATACTCTTGCTTCAGCATTTACATGGCAATTTGTTGTACTTTGCTTGACAAGTGTTGTTGTAATGGGACTTGCTAGTTGGTTCTTGGCTCGTCTCTTTGGACTTTATCCGGTCGAAACTGCCATTGGTGCAGGGATGATCAATAATTCTATGGGTGGAACAGGTAACATTGCTGTCTTGTCTGCATCAGATCGAATGGAAATGATTGCTTTTGCTCAGATGGCTAATAGACTCTGTGGTGCAATTGTCCTCATATTCGGTGGAATTCTTATCCGATTCTTTTATTAAAATAACCATAACCTAAAAAAACATTTTATTTAAAATGTTTTTTATATATTTTCACCATAATATTTAGTTTGTATTTAACTTAGTTTTTCTTGAAACTCCTTTAGAGTTAACAATGTAATATATAAAAATATAATGATGATTGAACCCCGTGAAACCCTCTTGATATATGCTATAATATAAAAATGAATGTAAAAAAACAAATTTTTAAAGGCACGCTCTATGCAGTTGTTGCCGGTTGTATGTGGGGAATTTCTGGCATTTTTGGTCAGCTTTTTTTCCGTGACTATCATGGTAGCCCACTTTGGATTACATCAACACGTTTAACGATTGCTGGTATTATTTTACTGGCCATGTCTTATTCGCGAGACCATAAGCGTTTTTTTGATGTCTGGAAATCAAAAAAGAACATGCCAACGCTCTTTTTGTATGTTTTTGGTGGAGTTTTCTCTGTTCAGTATTTTTATTATGTTGCCATTCAATTGTCTAACAGTGCCACGGCGACAATTTTACAATATACAGCACCCGTTTTTATTATGCTTTATTTATTCATTTTCCAAAGACAAGTGCCAAAACCTAAATCGGTCTTATTTGTCATTTTAGCAATGATAGGTGTTTTTTTATTGATTACAAATGGAAATATCAAACATCTTTCAATTAGTCCACTTGCCCTTGTAACAGGCCTTCTTGCGGGTGTTGCGGTCGTAATCTATTCTATCATTCCACGTCCTTTATTGGATAAGTATGGGGCGCTCAATATGACTGGATGGGGAATGATGCTTGCGGGAATTGCTTGTAATATCTTTTATCCGGTTTGGCGGATTAATTTCCGAATTGAACCTCTTTCAATTTTTTATGTTTTGACGATTTCTATAGTGGGAACAGCATTGGCTTTTTTGTTGCTTTTAAGAGCATTCCAGCTAATATCACCTCTTGTTGTTTCGGTTGCAACGGCCACTGAACCACTAACCTCTGTCTTTTTAAGTATTCCCTTATTTGGATTAAAATTAACACTACTAGAAATGGTGGGGATTGTTATGGTTATTGTTTCAGTTATTCTTTTATCAAAATCAGAACAAGCTTAAAAGAAACCAGTAGGTTTCTTTTTCTTATATACAAGATTTTGACTTTTTTCAGAATATTCTATGATATAATAAATGCAAAGATAGCATTTAACATCAAAAATAAAATGAATTGAGGAAAATTTATGATTGAGATTAGAGAATTAACAAAGATGTATGGCAAGCAGTATGCTCTAAATCATCTAAGTTTAACAATTCCAGAAGGTCAAATATTCGGTTTTTTAGGACATAATGGGGCAGGGAAATCCACAACAATAAAATGTCTGACGAGTATTATTGAACCGACAAGTGGACAAGTTTTAGTTGATGGTTTAAATCTTGCTGAACATCATTCAGAAATCAAAAAAAGAATTGGCTATGTTCCTGATACTCCGGATATCTTTTTACAATTATCTCCTAAAGAATATTGGAATTTAATTGCCTCAGCTTTTGCACTTGAAACCTCTGAAAAGGAAAGACAACTAGAAACTCTTACACGACTTTTCGATATTGAAGGGAAAGAATATCAAACAATTGAAAGTTTTTCTCATGGAATGCGTCAAAAAGTAATTGTCATTGGGGCTCTCTTATCGACTCCTGATATTTGGATACTTGACGAACCCTTGCAAGGATTGGACCCTCAAGCAGCTTTTGATTTAAAAAATCTGATGAAAGCACACGCTGCCCAAGGAAAAACGGTTATTTTTTCTACACATGCTTTAGAAGTAGCGCAACAGCTATGTGATCAACTAGCCATTTTAAAAGCTGGCGAACTAATTTATTCGGGAACAGTTGATGCTTTATTAGATTCAGCAGAAGATCAATCTTTGGAGTCGGTTTATCTCAAAATGGTAGGTCGTCAGCAAGAAGAGCTAAATAGAGGAGACGATGATGAATCTTCAACAAATTAAAAGTCTTTTTAGTGTCAACCTCCTTTATGCCAATCCTCAAGCCACCCAACGTCAAAGAGAAAAAGGTAAAACAAAAAATTTAACCAAATCACTTTTGATTCAATATGGGCTTGTCTCGCTCATCATGTTGCCATTTTTCGGACTGATGATGTTAGCAATTGACTTCCCAAAATATCCGGGATTTTTTACTTTTTATTGTGCTCTGTTTGCCCTGATGACTTTTTCTCAAGCCTTGTCAGCAATTTTAAATATTTTTTATGAGAGCAAAGACTTTCGAGATTATCTGCCTCTCCCTTTTGAAAATGTTAATATTTTTGCTGCTAAATTTTTAGTTGTAATTTTTGTTATCTTACCTTATTTAATGCCTCTTTTGGTGCTTTTTGGAATAACAGGTTTTAGGGCAAACGGAGTGATTGGCCTCTTTCTCGGATTAGTTGGATTTTTTCTGTTTGCTCTATTATTCTTACTGCTTAGTACATGGTTGATTACTTTTTTGGTTCAATCTAAAATATTTCAACGCTATAAAAAAGTTTCCCAGACCATACTATTATTGATTTCAATGGTTGGAATTTTTGCTGGGATTATGTATCTAAATAATGCTCAAACGACGATTAGTGCGACAGGTAAGTTGTTGGATAGAGGAACTTTTCTGCCATTTTTACCTTTTTGGAAATGGTTAGTAAATCCGTTCTCTTTCTATAGTTTATTTAGTTTTCTCTTTTTTATAATCTTATTGATTGCTCTTTACTATGTTTTTACACTTCTAGTGGTTCCAAAAATGTTTAAAATTCTCTTGGAAGAGTCAAAAGAAACGAGAATTGTTCAAAAAAGAAAAATAAGAAGAACGAGAAATTTTACCTCACAATTAAGAATTTATAATCTAGGACTAATTAAAAATCCTACCTTATGGATTCAAATGCTGACAGGATCCTTTATTTTTCCGCTTGCTATGCTGCCCGGTCTTTTATCTAGTGGTCTAAATTTGTCAAAATTGGATTTGAAATTTTTTGCTATTTTTCCTATCATCGGAATTAGTTTAGCTTTTCTGACCATTAACAATAGCTCTCTTCCTTCAATGATTATCTCACTTGATCGGGAAAATTTTAATTATTTTAAAAGCTTACCCATGAAGTTGAATTTCTATCTCAGAGTGAAATTTCATTTTGCCTTTTTTATTCAACTAGTTCTTGATTTAATCTTATCTTTAGTGATTGGTATTTTACTGAAAGTTCCTGTTACCTTGCTCTTTGGGCTGTTAATTGGGAATGTTATTGGGGTATATCTGATTTCACTTCATTATTTTGTCAGAGATTGGCATCTCTTAAATTTAAATTGGACTGCGTTGACTCAACTTTTTACAAGAGGTTCTGGGGGATTTCGGGTTTTTATCATTTTCTTTGCTACGCTTTTGGGAGCAGGAGCACTCATTGGAGCAATTATTGCCCTGATTATCTTTATTCCATATCCTTTAGTTGTTAACCTTGCCCTAGTCCTCCTTTTAGGATTTTCGGTAGGAGTGATACTTCATTTTTATCAGAAAAATTTTTGGAATAATCTCTGATAAAAATTAACAATAAAATTACTCTGCTTTAGGAGTAATTTTTTTATAAAAAAAATTAAGAAAGGAAATAAGTGTGTTTTCTTGTTCAGATTAATAAATAAAGTTATAATGTAATTAGGGTTTACGAATGTAAACGTATATTTGAACGTGAAATAACAATAGAAAAGAGGCTCTATGTACCAATATCAATCAAAAGTAAGATTAGGTTCAGTCACATTAAATGTTGTTAATTTAGAATTAGAAACACAATATTATCAAGAAGTTTTGGGAATGGATATTTTAAATCAAGATGAAACAGGTGTTGATTTAGGGAGTGAAAAATCCCAGACTAAACTTATTCGTTTAGAAAAAGTCAAGAGTGATGATACAAAAGCTTATGGTTTATATCATTTGGCTTTAGTTTTACCGAGCCGCTCTGATTTGGGAAATTTTTTAAAGCACCTGCTAGAGAATGAATTTCCAATTGTTGGTGCTGCAAATCACGGTTACAGCGAGGCAATTTATTTAGAAGACCTAGAGGGAAATGGAATCGAAGTTTATCAGGATAATGATGAGAAGCTTTGGGATAAACAGGCAGATAAAATTATCGGTATAACGGAAAACCTTGATGCAGAAAGTCTTTTGACGATAGCTACAGAAAGTGAAAACAAATATAAGCTTCCAGCTCAAACTAGAATGGGTCATCTTCATTTGACTGTTGAAAATGTCGTAGAGGCGACAAATTTTTATCAGCAGCTTTTTGAAATGACAGAGAAGTTTGCGGTTCATTCGGCAAGTTGGATTTCTTCGGGGAACTATCATCATCATTTTGCCTTCAATAATTGGGCTGGGGGCAATTTGAATAACCGCACGACAGATTTACCTGGATTGCTAGAATTCATCATATATGTTGATGATGAAGCATTCTTTAATCAGATAAAAGAACATGCTAAGCAGATGGCGCGTTTACAATCTGCTGACGAAAATAAACTTATTATCGAAGATTTGAGTGGCAATGAAATAATTGTTAAATTAGAATGAATTCAATAATAAATACATTTATTTAACAGATACATCAGTTCGATAGGTGTGGTATAATATTTTACATGGACTACGAAAATTATATCTGGGATTTAGGCGGAACTTTGCTAGACAATTATGAAAGTTCTAGCCATGCCTTTGCTGCCACACTATGGTCGATGGCAGAGCGTGTTGTTTTGCGTACTGACGTATATGATGCACTGAAAGTTTCAACGGCTTATGCTGTTGAAAAATTTGCGAGTGATTTACCGGGATTTTTAGAGGAATATAAAAAATTAGAGGCCGAAGAATTAGAAAAGCCAATTCTCTTTTCTGGTGCAAAAAAAGTACTGAAAAGTCTGTCAGTAAATGGTAAGAAAAATTTTATGATTTCACATCGTAATCATCAAGTACTGACAATTCTGTCAGCAGCAGAGATTGGCTCATATTTTACAGAAGTTGTTACAGCTGATAATGGTTTTAAACGAAAACCGGCGCCAGAATCAATTAACTATTTGTTGAGCAAGTATAAGCTTAATCCAAAGAAGACAGTGATGATCGGTGACCGCTCATTAGATATTGAAGCTGGAAATGCTGCTGGAGTAGAAACCATTTATTTTGATAGCTCTAATGATTCAATTCAGTCAGTAAAAACATCTGACACTACAAAGAATGTCCGACTTACTAATGAACCGACCCATATTATTCATGAACTGACAGATATTCTTTTGTAATCTTTTAAAAATCAATTGATTATAAGCAAATTTCAGTGGAAATTTGCTTATTTATATCTGAAGAGTTAGAGATGAAAATACCTTAGAAAAGTGCTAAAATCGCCGATTTATGGTATAATGGTAATAAGTTTTTCATAGAAATGAGAGTTAACTTTGAACGAAGAAAATAAAAATTTAGAAATGCTTGCAGACGAATATGATGCCAGCCAGATTCAGGTCCTTGAAGGTCTTGAAGCTGTACGTATGCGCCCTGGGATGTATATCGGTTCAACATCAAAAGAAGGTTTGCACCATTTGGTCTGGGAGATTGTTGACAATTCAATTGACGAAGCACTTGCTGGATTTGCAAGCCATATTGAGGTTTTTATTGAACCTGATAATTCAATTACAGTTGTTGATGATGGACGGGGAATTCCTGTTGATATTCAGGAAAAAACAGGTCGTCCAGCGGTAGAAACCGTCTTTACCGTTCTACATGCCGGAGGTAAATTTGGCGGAGGCGGTTATAAGGTTTCTGGTGGATTACACGGTGTAGGTTCTTCTGTTGTTAACGCCTTGTCAACGACTTTAGATGTTACCGTCCATAAAGATGGTCAAAAATATTTTCAAGAGTATCACCGCGGTCTCGTTAGAGATGATTTGAAAATTATTGGTGAAACTGATCTTAGAGGAACAACTGTTCACTTTGTACCAGACCCAGAAATTTTTACAGAAACTGTTGAATTTGACTTTGACAAACTCGCAACGCGTGTTCGTGAACTTGCCTTCTTGAATCGTGGTCTTCGTATTTCCTTAACAGATAAACGTGAAGGAAATGAAAAAAATGAAGTTCACTTCCATTATGAAGGTGGGATTCAGTCTTATGTTGAATATTTGAATGAAAATAAGACAGTTATTTTTGAACCAGCTATTTTTACCGAAGGTGAAATGGATGGAATTGCTGTTGAAGTTGCCATGCAATATACAGATACTTATCATTCAGTAGTGATGTCTTTTGCGAATAATATTAATACTCATGAAGGTGGAACACATGAACAAGGCTTTAGAACTGCCCTAACTCGTGTCATTAACAACTACGCCAAACAAAATAAAATTCTTAAAGAAAATGAAGACAATTTGACTGGTGACGATGTGCGTGAAGGATTGACTGCCGTTATCTCAGTTAAACACCCTAATCCACAGTTTGAAGGACAAACTAAAACAAAACTTGGAAACTCAGAAGTAACAGGAATTGTCAACAAACTTTTTGCCGAAGCACTGACAACATTTATGTTGGAAAATCCACAAGTTGCTCGTAAAATTGTAGAAAAAGGGATTTTAGCAAGTAAAGCCAGAATTGCAGCTAAACGTGCGCGTGAAGTGACACGTAAAAAATCAGGTCTTGAAATTTCAAATCTTCCTGGTAAATTAGCAGACTGTTCATCGAATAATCCTGAACAAACAGAATTATTTATTGTCGAAGGAGATTCAGCCGGAGGATCTGCTAAATCGGGACGTAATCGTGAATTCCAAGCCATTCTCCCAATTCGTGGTAAGATTTTGAACGTTGAAAAAGCAACAATGGATAAAATTTTAGCCAATGAAGAAATCCGTTCATTATTTACTGCCATGGGAACAGGTTTTGGGGGAGATTATGATTTGTCCAAAGCACGTTATCATAAACTCGTTATCATGACCGATGCCGACGTTGATGGGGCTCATATCCGAACACTACTGCTCACGCTATTCTATCGTTATATGCGTCCAGTTGTAGAAGCAGGCTACGTTTATATTGCTCAACCACCAATTTATGGTATAAAAGTAGGTTCTGAAACTAAAGAATACATTCAACCAGGTGAAAATCAAGAAAAGGATTTACAAGAAGCTTTAGCACGCTGGGCGCAAGGGAGAACAAAACCTACGGTCCAACGTTATAAAGGTCTTGGTGAAATGGACGACCATCAGCTATGGGAAACAACAATGGATCCTGAACATCGTTTGATGGCACGCGTTTCTGTCGAAGATGCAGCAGAAGCAGATAAAATATTTGATATGCTCATGGGAGACCGTGTTGAACCTCGCCGTGAATTTATTGAAAATAATGCTCAATACTCAACGATTGATGCTTAATAAATTAAAAACCCTTGTGTATCAAGGGTTTTTCTTTTTGTTTTTATTTATTTTTTGAAAAAGGGGCGAGAAAGGGGCAATTTATTTTAAATTATCCAAAGCATCAATTACTTCAGCTCTGGTTTTCTTGGTAACGTGGTTATATATTTTTAATGTGGTATTGGCATTAGAATGTCCAACACGTTCCATTATTGATTTCAAAGGTAGATTGAGTTCTGCTAATAATGAAACGTGAGAATGCCTAAAAATATGGCTAGAAAGAGTTTTGTTTATATTACATTCTTCCTGTAATACCTTTAGCATCCTATTAAATGCTGCTATACTGAGTGGCCCCCCTCTTCGAGAGAGAAAGATATAATCATTTGGTAGAACGTGTCCGAAAATAATTGCATTATATGATTTTGTTTCTTCAAGTATTTCAACGGCCCTCTTTGGCAAATCAACTACTCTATTGCTTGCGATAGTTTTTGTGCTTGTTTTTGTAACAGATTTTGCTTTTCTATCATATACTCCAAGCGTACCATTAACATCAATACTCATTCCGTCAAAGTCTCTCCATTGTAGAGCTTGAAGCTCACCATATCTTAAACCAGTGAGCCACAAGAACTCAATTATTCTTGCGTGAAGCTTAGTGGTTTGTTTTTGATTAAGAAAGTCAATAATTTTTGCAACTTCATCTTTCTCCAAAAACTTACTGTCCATTTTCTGCTTATAATTTTCTTCTTCATCCTTTTTTCGTCTAATTTTTATGAGACTTACAGGGTTATTAGAAATATATTTTCTTTCTACAGCATAATTAAACATATTATTTAAAGTATTTTTTATTTGAGTGGAATAGGAATAAGACATATCCCCAAAAGTATATATATCTTCTAGGAAATCTATGAATATCTTTCTGTCTAATTTTTTTACTAAGTTTTCCTCTGGAATTGACAGGAAGACTTTTTTCATAACTTTTTTAGTTACTAGAGCGCTTCGAGGCTTGACTGTCGTTTTATATCTCGCAAACCACTCTTCATAAAGCTCAGAAAGAGTTATTTTGACAGTTATTGTATCTTCGTTAGTAAGGTTATTAATCTTATCATTAAGAATCTCTAAGGCTTGTTTTTTAGCCTGAGCAGTATCTTTTTCAAGAGTAACAGATACTTTTTTTGCTTTTTCTGTATATGGGTCAATATAGCGCTCGCAATATTTAAATTTACCGTTTTTTAATGTTTCTATCCACATTTGATTTTTACTCCATTTCTATGATAAAATGAGTACAGTAAAAGACCTTCGTTTGAAGTGCTTATACTGTATTTGAAATTTAATCCACCCTGGTCCGACCAAAGATAGGGTGGATTTTTTTATTTTAAATTTGAATTAAATTTGACTTCGTTTGGGTTCAAAATTGAACGATTTTCTCCAATAGAAACTCCTGAGATATAATATTTAATTTGAGGGTTTTTTTGCCCATTGTTAATTGAGATTTGAACTAAACTTTCATTCAAAGTTTGAACTAAACTTTTTATTTCCATATTAGTGTAAGAAGCAAAAATAATGTTTAATTGAACATAAACAACTGGATATATGGATCCTTTGTCAATACTATCAATGGCAGTGCTTCCTAAGTTATTATTAACAGTTTGTGCAGCAGAAGTCATTGCTGAATAAAAATTACTCTCTTCAGTGGCTTTTTTAGCTTCGGCAGCCTTCTTAGCGTCCTCAGACTTTTTGGTCTCAGCAGCTTTTTTAGCTTCGGCAGCCTTCTTAGCGTCCTCAGACTTTTTGGTCTCAGCAGCTTTTTTAGCTTCGGCAGCCTTCTTAGCGTCCTCAGACTTTTTGGTCTTAGCAGCTTTTTTAGCTTCGGCAGCTTTCTTAGCGTCCTCAGACTTTTTGGTCTTAGCAGCTTTTTTAGCTTCGGCAGCCTTCTTAGCGTCCTCAGACTTTTTGGTCTCAGCAGCTTTTTTAGCTTCGGCAGCCTTCTTAGCGTCCTCAGACTTTTTGGTCTCAGCAGCTTTTTTAGCTTCGGCAGCCTTCTGAGCTTTTTTAGCCTTAGCGGCTTTTTTAGCTTCGGCAGTCTTCTCAGCCTCCTGAGCCTTTTTGGCATCAGCGGCTTGATGTCTAATTCTACTTTGCTCCATTTCTTCTGGATGTGTCTGTGCATAACCGTATCCACCAATGATTGTCAAGGCAAGGAAACTAAGAAGTATGTAACGTGCTTTAAATCTAGTATTTTTTTTAAAAATATATTTTCTAATAACTGTTACTATGGCATAAATGAATAGGACCATTCCTAAAAGTATTGCAATGATTCCAAACCAATAACTTAAAGCTAGTACGACAACAATTATTAGTATTTTGAACCACAATTTGTCATCCCATAAGTTTTTTAATTTTTCCATAAATTTTCTCCTATCTAGCTTTTATTGAGATTCAAGATATTGCTCATTAATTTTAAGCGAGTCGCATTGAATTTGAACTGATATCGAAAAGTATTTCTTTAACAAGCTGTTCCCATTTGTAATCAATGTGGCACGCATCCATTATTCTATAAAGATTCCAAGATGCTGGATCTTCATCTGAATGACTGATATACTCATTAACTTGTTCTTGAACCTCTTCTTTGTCCCAGGCTTTTATTTTAGATTTCAATACTACGATTTTGGTTAGCTTTTCTGGACAACCGGTAGTTTCAATAAAACGAGAAATATCTTCGGTTGTTCCATTATTTTCTTCAAACATATCCCATAGAAGAAGAATGGCTTCTTTGTCTGCAATTTTTTCGCAAGGATTATCCCAGTCATTATCTGAGTGACGGATTATATCTTTATTTTTAGCATGTATATATTCGTGGCATATTTCAAATGTAGTTGCTCTTTCTATATCTATGATCCCCCAACCATATCTGTATGAGATATAAGCACTTGCACCATTCAATTTTTCAAATTTAATTTCAATACCTAAATTTTCGATTTTAACAATTATGTTTTCTAGTAGTTCTTTACCTGTCATAAACTACCATCCTCTCTTTAATTTATAATCAATCAGGTAGTTTATGGCCGAATAAACGGCGAATAATTTCTTTATCCTCTTCCGGGATAGGTTTACCACCTACTGACAGAACACTCCCCCAGTCAAAATCTTTAGGTTTATTAGCCAATTCAGCTAAATCAACTGTTTGATTTTCAGGTTCATTCTCGTCACGTCCTAGCAGATAATCAACCGAAACATGAAAGTAGTCGGCAACTTTAGCAAGGTCAGTTGCTTTAGGATTAGAAGTTTTCCAACGATAAAATAAATTATCACTAAAATTCAAATCCGCAGATACAGTAGGTAAAGACTTTCCTCTTTTTTCTGCAAGCTTTTTTATCCTATCAAATGTAGTAGTATTAGCCATTATATAAGTCTCCTATAAAAATATTTACAAAAACGTAATTTTAACTCTTAACAAGAACTACAAAAACATATATAATGATTCTTGTAAGATAAAATGTTAGATAAAACGTTAGAAAAACAACCTAATTACAAACATGTAAAAGAGCTTCCCGGCGGTTTTAAATGTTTTTATTATGGCTTTTCTCTATGCCTATATTCTATACGAAATGTAGTTTGTTGTCAAGAGCAAACTACAAAAAATCTAACTTTTTATCTAACTTTTTAAAGATAGGAGGACGAAAATGTCAGAAGTAGAACAAAGTTTTGATTCTCAACGAAAGAAAATTGTTGAGTATTTGGAACAAGAAGGTAAAGGTAATAAAGATGTCATTTGGGCTTACGAAAACATAAAAGAGCCACCATATAAATTCGCAAATACGGATATCAGCAAGATTTTGAACGGAAGAGATGTAAAATACACGAAATCAATCAAGTGGTTTATCACATTTCTCATTAAATATTTTGACTTAGATTAAGAGAGAAGAGTTCATGGTTGATTATAAAAAGATTGATTCTGATTATTGGTTCAATGACGAAAAGTTGGCCGATAAATTTGGAGTCAAAAAAGATACAGTAATGATAAAAGTATGGAATTAATCCTCCTAACTTGATTCTGGATTGGGAAGAATATCAAAATTCCGCATATCAAAATGGAGAGTGGGCTAATACATTCTTAAATCGTGTAAAAGAATTAACTGGCTTACAGGCTGGAGTTTATGGAAACTCAAATGATATGGCTCAAATGCCTGTGTCTGTATATTCTACAGCTTGGCTCTGGTTTGCGGGATATCCAACCTCCCAAGATGTAAGTTGGAGTCCTTGTGAATTTCCATATTCTTTAGGAAACTTTAAAACATTAACAGGGTGGCAATTCAGCTCCACTCCACTAGATAAATCATTGTTCTACGTTACAGCAGAACAGTGGCGTGCATTAAGCACTCAATATAATAGCAACTATAATATTAACCAACCAACAAAGGAGAACTCAAAAATGATTTATATTTTCAACGTAGTAGATGACAAAGGACAAGCAACTGGCGGTACAATGCTATTTGAGGGTATTCGCTGTGTTGAATTCGCTGGTAATGCTGGAAAATTGGCACTAGACCATTATTCAGGTACTTACAAGCAAATCACAGGAAAAGATATTCCAACTCAGTTTAAAACTCAAAAACAGTTTGATTTATGGGGGCAAATGTATAAAGTAGAGTATATTAGTTTTAAATAAAGAAATAACCCGCTTCGACGGGTGCTTTTTTTGTTTAGAAATTTATGATATAATGTCCTCAAAATTAGGATAATAAGCTTAAGTATGGAGGGGTAAATGTCGTCTGCAATTTATAGTTTGATAGGGGTGGTTATTGGGGGACTTATTAGTTCTATTTCTCAATATATTATTTCTTTGATGGGAGCGAAAGAGAAAAGAAGAAGTGAGCGTAAAGAAAGTTATATTTCGGTCTTAAATGAAATTCATCTTGTAATAAAAAAAACAGAAGATTTTGCGGGTTCTGTCAGCGGCTTGGGAATTATAGAACCCCTCACAGAGGAAAAGGATAAGGAAAGCGCAGAAAAAGTGGGAGCTTTATTTTTGAAAATAGAAAAATTAAATCAAGAATCTCTACTTGTTAGCTTGCTTGGATCTGATGGAGTATCAGATGAAATAAAACATTTTGTTAATATACTGGATACTTGGCTAAGAGGACTACTTGTTGAGGAAACTCAAATGTTTTTTAAAGCAGAGGTATATCAACAAGTAATAGAAAATATGAGAAAGAAAGAGAAAAAAATCATGAGGTTAATGAGAACTGATTTATGATTATTAGTTGCTTATTAGACGGTACTATTAGCCCAGTATCTGATTCTGTCAGAGAAATACAACGTCGATTGAATGTGAATAAATTATAAAATTAACCCTGACTCCGGTCAGGGCTTTTTTAAATTTTATTTTCTTTGAAGAATAGTGCAGATACAATTATAACAAGCACACAAATGGCAATCCATGGTAGGTTATCTAATGATTTATTTAAAATCATTAAATAAGTACAAAATACAATAATGAGTACTGACATTATAATTGCAAATATACTATAAATGATAACATCTATCTGCAATAATTCTTGGATATTTCTTATTGGTTTTTCTTTATGTATCCAGTGTTTTACAGAACCATAGATTGTCGCTCCCAAAATAAGAGCTAAAAAAATGAACATATATAATTCCACCTATAGAGTTAATTTAATTAGTTTAAGTATAGCATAAGTTAATTTATTATGGGAATTAAAATCCGCTTCGGTGGGTGTTTTTTTATTATAAGAAGTTATCACTTGACAAAACATCATTCAAATGATAGACTAATAAAATAAAAATCATGTGATTGTAGCTATTAGTCTGGGTTGGCAGTAAACTATATAATATTTAGTTGAAATAAGGCCAACGTATACTAATAGTTTTTTTTTTGGGGGGGGGGGATTTTTTAGATTATGCAATTAAAAAATATTGATTTTGGAAAAGCTGATGGTGCTAAAGAAGCTATGCTTCCCAATTTTTCTGAAATGTTTTATGAAGAAGGTGGGCATTATGATGTTTTGAATAATACCGATAAGTTCCTTATTATTGGGAGAAAAGGGACTGGTAAAACAACATTATCTTCTTATGCCCATAAGAAGTTTTTAGATAGTTCTAACAATTTATCAAGGCAATGTTTTGCAAATGACTTCACGAAAAAGAAGCTTTTAAATTTTGCTGATAATGAAATAAATAGAGAAGAAAATTCTTTATTTTGGGAATATGTATTTCTATTAGAAATAGGAGAGGAATTAAGTGAATACTATAATTCTAAAAAATTTTTCTCACCTCTTAAAATTTTCCAAAAAAATAATGTTAAAAAACTAAAACGAATGCTTGATTCTGAACATTCAAGAATAGAAAACATAGTTACGAGTAATACGTATGAAGAAGGTAATAACGTAGGGACTTCAGTAGGCAAATTAGCAAAAGTGAATGCTAATTCATCTCTGAAAGCTTCCGAAACAGAAAGCGTAACCAAAAGAACTATCAAATACTATGAAGAACTTCCTGAATTAAAAAAATTAGTTCTATCTCTTCTTAAAAAATCTAAAAAACGAGTCACTATTTTTTATGACGACATGGATCAATTTGAAGAAGATATTGAGTATAATTATTTTATGTCTTTAATGAAAAACATGATATATTCAGCTGATGCTTTGAATAATATTTTAGCAGAATATAACTCTTCCAAAATTTGTTTGGTACTAAGAAGAGATATTATAGATTACTTGCAACATATAACTAATAACCTTAATAAACAAATAACTGATTCAGGTATTGAAATAAGATGGTTCAATACAGGATATAAGGAACCAGCTGAACATCCGTTAATGAAAATGATATTACACAAAATAAAAAAGAGCTATAATGAAGAGCTTGGGAGTTTGTCATTATCAGAAATTCATAATATATTTTTTGAAAAAGATGTTTTTGAATTCCTTATGAAAAGAAGTTTTGGACGTCCAAGAGATCTAATATCTTATTTAAATTTTTATAAAGAACATTTTCCTACTTCAGAAAAAATAACAATAAACAATTTGGTGAAAATTGAACAAACTTATTCAAGATGGTTTAACGATGAACTGTTAAATGAATTAAAAATATCTGAAACTAAATCTTCGATAAAAAAAGTGCTGGAAGTAATTTCGAAAAGAGGATTAACTACTTTTACAATAAAAAAATTGACAAAATTTGCTATTGAAAAAACAGAAGATGGAGAAATGCCGAATCTACTTGAGGACTTAAAAAAAATGAGAGATTATAGTATACTGGGCATACAACTCCAAAATGGAAATGTTGATTTTACTTATAGATTAGGCCACAGCCCAAGTGTTGATAATAAAACAAAATTTAGAGTTCACCAAGGATTAAAAAAATATCTAAATTTGAAACCATAATAAGTTTCTCGCCCTCCGGGGCGTTTTTCTTTTGCTTAAATAACAGAATTAAATCTGTGCCGTAAATATTTTTCTTTACAGCCAGTGTTCAACAGTTTATAATTAAGAAAGATACAATTAACTAGATTGGAGGTGGCAAATAATGGATATTCAACCGATAAAAATAAAAAAATCAGATATTGAAATCGATGAGAATAATGAAATATTTGCAACAGTATCTGCCAGAAGCTTAGGACTTGATTCAGATGATAGCTTAAGAATGTTTAATGACGGTAAGAAGTGGTACCTTGCTGATGAGTCATTCTCTGACCCGTTTGAAGTTGAGTTATACTGAAAATTAAAAATGTCTAGTTCTTTTATTATTCATTTAAGAAAGAAGTACTATAATTAAGTTATTCCAAAAAATAACTTTTTCATAAAACTCCTAAGCGCCCATTACTCCGGGTGCTTTTTTTGATTGTTTAGTAAGATACTAATTAGACACTTATTCCAATTTTGTCTTTACTTTGCTTATAATAAATTGATAGCCCCTTATGTTTTTGGTAAAATATGAAACGTAACGTAGACTATTTGCACTACGTAATAAAGGAGTATTATGAAAAAAACAACCATTTTAACCTCAATCTGTCTCATGGGAGCCGCAGTATTACTAGGTTCAATCATCCCTACAAATGTTTCTGCCGATAGTTCATCGAATGAAAACATATCAGTAGGGATTATTAATCGAGTTTATAATCCAAATACAGGAGAACATGTCTATACAAACAGTATATTTGAAGAGAGCCGTTTGACAGATCTTGGTTGGTCTGATGAAGGAAATGCATTTTTTGTACCTGAGTTTGAAGTTGGTAAAGATAACTCAAATCAAGGTCCTTTAGTGTCTCGCCTTTATAATCCAAATGCTGGAGATCACTTCTACACTTCTAATCAATACGAGATTTCTGAATTGGTTAAAAAAGGTTGGAAACGAGACCAAATTATTTTTCCAACAGCCAAAGTAGGAGTTCCGGTTTACCGCCTTTATAATCCAAATGCAACAGTTGGTGCTCATTTCTATACTACAAGTAGCTTTGAACGAGATAACTTGGTAAACCATGGATGGAAATACGAAGGGGTTGCATTTAATAGCTTACGCGCTTAGGGCGGTACAACAAAATAGTTTAATCAGTTTGCTATCAAATTACAAAAACATGGGTGTCAGCAATTTGCTGGCATTTTTTATCAGGGGGCAAAAAAGGGGCAAAAACTGTAAAAAAGTATATTTTTTTATCTATTTCCATACGAAATATCGTTAAATTAATTCCTTTATTTTAAAGTAATTTGAGGGGTCATCTACAACTTTCTACTATTAAATGGATACTCAACGATTGATGCTTAATAAAAAAATCCAGTTGTATCTGGATTTTTTTTATTAAGCATAATGTTAGCGCTTTAAATTGGTTTGTAATATAATGATTTTAAGAAGGAGGAATGTCTATGCCTGAAATGAATCCAAAATTGAGTGATGAGCAAATGAAGGAACTCGAAGAAGAAGCCCTTCGAAATGCAACTGTTGGAACTCAAACAGGAATTCAAGATACATTTGAGAAGACAACAAGTAAAGCAGAAGAACTATTTGGCGAAGCTTCAAAAGCGCTCAAAGAAGTTGAAGAAAAGGAATAGTTATTCTTAAAAGTAGGAAACCCTACTTTTTTTATTAAACTTTATTTTGAATTTTGAGTGACTTTTTATAAGGCATGTGATAGAATGTGTTTATAAATTACAAAATCTTACTTAAACAATTATAAAAGGAGACAAATGAATCAAGGAATTATTGCTCAAAAAATTGTATTTTCCATGTAAATATCTATAAAATCACTAACTATATTTACATGGAGAAGAAAAAATGCAACAAAATAAATATGACGATGACCAGTTTTTTAAAAATTATGCAGCAATGCCAAGGTCTAAAGAAGGTTTGATAGCTGCAGGAGAGTGGTATGAATTAGAAAAAATACTACCAAACTTTCAAGGAAAGAAAGTTTTAGATTTAGGATGTGGCTATGGTTGGCATTGTAAATATGCGGCTAACCATGGAGCGCTAGAAGTAGTAGGAGTAGACCTTTCTCATAAGATGCTCGAAGTGGCAAAAAAAATGAATCATGATGCCCGAATTAAATATCAACAGTCTGCAATAGAAGAGATAGATTTTTCAACTGATTCTTTTGATATTGTTTTTAGTTCTTTAGCCCTTCATTATATTTCAAATTTTGAGGAGCTAGTGAAGAAAATTTCAAAATGTCTTAAAAAGAATGGTGAATTAATTTTTTCGGTCGAACACCCCCTGTTTACTTCTTCTGGAGAACAAGATTGGTCTTATGATGAGAACGGTAATATCCGTCATTTTCCAGTTGATAATTATTATTATGAAGGTGCGAGGGAAGTCAATTTTCTAGGAGAGTCAGTGATTAAATATCATAGAACAGTGACAACCTATTTGATGACTTTATTAAATGCAGGATTTGAACTTACTAATGTTATTGAACCTAAACCTCCGATTGAAATGAGAGAACTTGAGGAAATGAAAAATGAAATGAGGCGTCCGATGATGCTTATCATTTCGGCTAAAAAAATTAGTCGCTAATTTCTTGATGTTAAAAGCTCCTAACTGAATCTAGGGGCTTTTATTTACTATATACAGTATTATTAATATTTGACGATACTTGGCTTTAGTAATCTTTAAAATTTAATACTTTTTTAGGATATAAATAGTTTTTTTATTACTTTTGAGGTAGAATAAAATTAGGAGAAAATAAATGAAAAGTATATATATGGTTACGATTCTTTTAGTAACGGCATTTGGAATGTCAGCTTGCAGTTCAAAACAAACTAAAGAAGTTTCAAAAACGACTTCTGAAAGTAGCTCCATCTCTCAGCAAAGTTCTACCTCTCAAAATAATTCAAGTACAAAAAGTCAAACTAGTAGTTCAAAAACAACAACAACTGACGAATCAAGTTCAACGATTCAAACAGAAATAAAATGGAATTCAGAAAAGAAGTTCCGACTTGCAGAGTTTATGAGTGCATGGGGGAAAGAAATGAATCAAAACTATAGTCAATATGATCCTACGCATAACGTTGACTTTTATGGACTATCTCTTCCATTTTCAGTATTAAATGATAATACAGCTTGGAAAGCGGCTATTAATAATCAACCGATTGATTTAATGTGGTCAGAGACAGGAGAAGGAGAAGGAGGTTATTTATTAGTTGATGTTTACTCGGATTTTGGGACAAAGAATACATTTGAAAATCATGTCTATTTCTTTGTGCTTAAAGCTGGACGTCCTCTTGTGCTCTACACTGGCCAAAATCAAGGAAATACCAATCATTATTTACACTTAAAAGAAACAGAGAATAATGAATTAAAGAATGCCTTTGCTCGAATTGTTGGATAAATTTATAAAATTAAAAGTAAGTCTGCAAGCTATTGCAGGCTTTTTTAGAACTCAAAAATTTTTTCCTTAAAGAATTTTTATTCTTGACAAAAGATAGCGAACGGATTATAATAGTTAACGTCGTTAATAAATATTACCGTTAGGGAGGAGTGAAAATGGACTACAACAAGGCAGCGGAGGTTTTCCTCACAACTGTTATAAAAAGAGGAAAAGCAGAGATGATGCACCGCTTTAATACCTACTCCCAGGGGGAGCATTTGGTGTTAGGCTATCTTTATAAGGAAGCTGGTAAGCAAATTGTTCCAAGTAAGATTGCAAAATTCACGCATACAAGTACGGCGAGAATAGCAACAATCTTAAATAATCTTGAAAGTAAAAACTTGATTACTCGTGAGATTTCAAGAACAGATCGTCGGAAAATTTTGGTTGCAATTACTGACAAAGGTCGACGTGTCGCAGAAGAAATTAGAGTAGAAGCTTGCTCAAATTTGGCGCGAGTTTTTGAAGAAATGGGTGAAGAACGAACAGAAAGTTTCATTGAAAATTTCAAAATGTTTTTAGAAATTGGCATGAAACTCGCACAAGAAGATAAAGGTAAAGAGGAGGAAAAAAATGCCTGATACTTACGAAAAAGATTACCATTTAGATATACATGGTAAACACTATAGCCGAATCGGAATGCTTATTT
The DNA here is from genome assembly GCF_000468955.1 of Lactococcus cremoris subsp. cremoris KW2. Lineage (NCBI taxonomy): Bacteria > Bacillati > Bacillota > Bacilli > Lactobacillales > Streptococcaceae > Lactococcus > Lactococcus cremoris. The sequence continues at coordinate 915,158 of NC_022369.1, forward strand.
TGATTCTGGTTGGTACATTTGGTGCCATGTTGATGCAAACATCACTTGGAACAGCGATTCCAACATTGATGAATGACTTCAACATCACAATGTCAACAGCACAACAAGCAACAACTTGGTTCTTATTAGCAAATGGGATTATGGTTCCTATTTCAGCTTATTTAGCAACAAAATTCCCTACTCGCTGGCTTTACGTGACAGCATACGCAATTTTATTTTTAGGAATGTTTGTTGCTTACTCTGCACCAACATCAAGTTGGTGGATTTTCCTTGCTGGTCGTATTCTTCAAGCCATTGCGGTTGGGATTACGATGCCATTGATGCAAGTGGCCTTGGTTAACATGTTCCCAGCGAAACAAATGGGAGCTATCATGGGGGTTGCTGGGGTTGTACTCGTTCTTGCTCCAGCTTTAGGACCAACATTTGCAGGTTGGTTAATCACTCATGATTTTAATCTTATCTTCTGGACTTTTGATGCAGGTTGGAGAACTATTTTCCTTATTCCAATGATTGTCGTCGGAATTGTCTTCCTCGTTTCAATTTTTGCCATGCGAGATGTTATTCCAAACCGTCCAATGAAATTAGATTTCCTTTCAGTTATCCTTTCAGTTGCCGGTTTTGGTGCATTCCTTTGGGGATTCACTAACGTTGCAACGGATGGATGGGGTAAATTTAATACTGTAATTGCCCCAATTGTTGGTGGTTTAATTATCATCCTTCTCTTTGGATTGCGTCAACTTAAGATGGACGATCCCTTCCTTGATATCCGTGTCTTTAAGATTCGACAATTTACTTTAGTCACTCTCGCTCTTGCTTTAAGCACAATGGCAATGATGGGTGTTGAAATGATGCTTCCTCTCTATCTTCAAGATGTTCACGGACTTTCTGCCTTCAACTCAGGACTTGTCCTCTTACCTGGTTCATTGATGATGGCTGTTGTAGCCCCACTTGCTGGTGGTGTTTATGACCGTATTGGTTCAAAACGTCTCGCCGTTATTGGTTTCCTTGTTTTAGCATTGGGTACTGTACCATTTATGTTCTTCACAGCTACAACTCCTGATCATTTTGTTACTCTTCTTTACGGCTTACGTATGGTTGGTGTAGGTATGGTTATGATGCCATTGACAACAAGCGCAATGAATGCAGTGCCAGTAAATGAAGTTGCTCAAGCTACAGCTTCAAATAATACAGCTCGTCAAGTTGCATCATCAGTTGTCGTTGCCCTCCTTTCTTCAGTAGCCCAAAACGTAATTACGAATAATATGCCTGCTTCATCATTGAAAGCAGCCAATCCATTGCAATTTGCAAATAAAGCTATTGAAGCAATGTTGCAAGGTTACCATGCCTCATTTGCAATTGGACTTGTCTTTGCAATCATCGGTATTTTTGTAGCTCTTTCTTTGAAGAGTGGCCGAATGATTGCTGGCCTACCAGTTGAAGAACAAGAAGTGAAAGGAGAAAATAAATAATGCTGATTATATTATTATTGGTAGTGTTTATGATTGGAACCTTCTTTGGTTTCATGTTCATAAAGAATACAATTGCTCATTGGTTAGTTGGTGGAATTTCCTTTCTATTATTAGCGGGTTCTGTTGCTATGTTGACCATGCACATCAAAGATAACTGGGGAATGAAAGAAGTAACAACTTCAAGTACTCACCAAATCTATACTGCTGGAGATAAAACAGCTCCTTATGGCATGATGATTAAAGCAGAAATCGGAAAAAATACTGACAACTATGTTTTGGTATATCGAAATAGTGAAAAAGCTGAAAAAGCTGATACTAATTTTAAACCAAATCAAAAAAATATCGTTGAAGCTGTTAAAAAATCTGCAACTTATAAATTAGTAGACGATACTAAAGCAACAGTTACGACTAAAACAACTAGACGTGTTTGGTCATCTGATTTTTATAAATTACTGTTTAGCGTTGGTGGAGAACAAAATGAATTGGTTAAACAACAATCTGTTGTATCAGTTCCGAAAGATACTTGGCTCGTTTTAACTCAAGACCAAGTTAAAAAACTAAGTCAAGAAGCTCCAGCTATGCAAAAACAAATGGAAGCACAGCTTAAAGCTGACCCACAAAAAGCAGCACAACTTGCTGCCCTCCAAAAATCAAATCCAACAGAATATGCTAAAATGCAAGTCAAACAAATTAAGCAACTTCTTGGAATTACAGAATAATAATAAAAAGACTTCAAAATTATTTGGAGTCTTTTTATTACATATAAATTAAGTAAATATAAATAACGTAAAGTGAATTACTTTGCGTTATTTTTCTTGACAATAATTAAAGTAAATAATACAATTGACAAATAAAAGAAATTTAATTTTCATACATCACAAAATATCCTTTAAAAAATATCGAATAATAAATTTAAGCGTTGTAAGGTAAGCCGTTTTTGATAAATATTTAAAATTTTCTTAGATATCTCAAATTTAGAGTGATATAATATGAAAGATTTAATCCAAATTAGACTAGAAAATCATTATAAAGAAAGAGGGGCAAATGTTAAAGAATAATTTTCCGAAAAAAATATTGGTTTCATCACTCATCCTAATCTTTTTTATTTTGTTAATAATGGTAGGAAAATACATTTTTGATAAAGCAACATATATTCCTCCAGCGACCAGCCAACAGGTTACAAAAACTTCTGAATCAAATGGTTATCTTTCTTCAAGTTCTCAGGTATCAAAAAACCAAAGTTCTACAGAAAAGGCTCAAGCGATTGTTCCAGTAGAAAATACTGGCGTATCAGATTGGCTTCAAGTAAAATCTCAAGGAAGTGGAGAAAAATTTACAGATCTTTCAACAGGAAATTTTAAAATTTATAAAGTCCATAGTCCGCAAGTTCTAAAAACTGCAACTTCGACTGATAGTCCTGTATTGAGCATGACAGAAGTGGTCAGTAAGTATCCAGATAGCTTAATTATGAATGCTTCTGGCTTTAACATGACAACTGGGAAAATCACGGGTTTTCAAATTAACAATGGAAAGCTGTTCAAAGATTGGAACTCTGACCAAAGAGCCAAATATGCTTTTGTATTTAATAAGGATGGTTCATCAGAGGTTTATGATTCAACTACACCAGCAAGTGAAATATTAAAAAAAGGCGCTGATATGAGTTTTAGTTTTGGCTCCATTCTAATAAAAAATGGGAAAAGTTTACCAAGCGATGGAACTGTTAATTGGGAAATTCATTCTTTTTTAGGAAATGATAAAGACAATAACATCTATCTTATTATCTCAGATACCAATACAGGTTATCCGGCAATTATGTCAGAACTTGAAAGTCTTCATTTAGAAAATGCTCTCGTAATGGATGGGGGCGGCTCCAGTCAAATGTCATTAAACGGGCAAGTAATTTATGCTAGTCAAGATAATCGGTCAGTAAATGACTATATTGTTTTGAAATGAGAAACCTCATTAGCAGCTGAGTTGCTAAATGATAGATATATTAGAACGGAAAATTAGTTCAAATGACAAATAATAACAATAAAAAACTTAAGGTAAAAGCGACCAATTTAACAAAAAGATTTGAAATGCTTGAGACAACAAGCAATAAGATGAAGACTTTATTTGGTCTAAATCGAGACAAAGGACAGGAATTTTGGGCACTGAGAAATGTAAGTTTTGAAGTTCATGATGGTGAAACAATTGGAATCATAGGGCTAAATGGTTCTGGAAAATCTACGATATCAACGCTCATCAGTGGCACAATGACTCCGACAACAGGAGCACTGGAGGTTAATGGGGATGTAAGTATTATTGCCTTAGGAACAGGACTAATGCCTACCCTCACAGGACGAGAAAATATTCGTGTTGTTGGCTTGATGATGGGGATGACCAACAGTGAAATTGATGAAAAGTTAGAAGACATCATCGAATTTTCCGAACTCGGTCCTTTCATTGATCAACCCCTAAAGTCCTATTCAACAGGAATGCGCGCCAAACTTAGCTTTTCAATCGCCGCGCATCAAAATCCTGATATCTTGATTATTGACGAAGTTCTTTCCGTTGGAGATGGCACTTTTGGACAAAAATCTGCCAATAAAATGTTTGAATTTCGGGAGCAAGGAAAAACAATCCTTCTTATTTCTCATGATATGATGGCCATCGAAAAATGGTGTGACAAGGTCCTCTGGCTTCATTATGGCGAAGTCAAAGGATATGGACCAACCGAAGAAATATTACCCCAATATATTAACTTCGTTCAATGGTTTATTCGACTTACACCAGAAGAACAAGATGAGTATAAAGAAAAGGTAAGAAGGGAACAACTGACCTATTCTGTTGAAACGCTTAAAGATGAACTCGAAGAAGAATATGGCTTAAAAAATTCCCGCTCAAACCACGAAAGCATTAAAGAACAACTTGATTTTGTGAAAAATAATAAACTTTCTATTGGTTCAAAGGGACTTCTTGTTATTATGGCACTTGTATGTATTTTTGGTGTTTTGCTCTATACCAGTAGTACGACAAACATCAAAGCCCTAGCGAGTCCTGTTAGCTTTTTCAAAAATCACGCCTTTAGAGCAAATCCCACTTTCTCTGAAAAGATTAGTAGCGAACTCATTAGTATGAGTGAAAGCGAATCAAGAAAAGCCGCTAAAAAAGCAGCAAGTGCCCTCTCAACTGCTGAGATATCTTCTGAAGAAACCGTGAAGACCACAACTACATCTCAAGCCTCCTCTGTATCAAAAAAAAGTAGTAGCTCAACCAGTAGCCCTTCAAGTTCTCAGAGTACAAGTGTATCGACCTATACTATTCAAACTGGTGACTCACTTAGTACAATTGCTGAAACATTTAATACTACGATAAGTGAACTTGAAACGCTCAATCCTGACTTAAATCCCGAAATGCTAAGCCCCGGACAAATCATTAAGATACCACAAACGACTACTAGCTCAACAGAAGGACAATAGAAAGAGAAGAATGAAAGATTTAATACAATATTTAAAAGAACAAATTGATAATTTGGGGCTTATACATAATGTCTCTAAATATCATACCAAAGCAACAGCACTTGGCAATACATTTGGAACGTTATGGGAATATATTGACCCAGTAGTACGTTCCGGTATTTATTATTTTGTATTTATAGTTATGTTTAAGAGGACAGTGGCAGATGGCATTCCTCCGGCTCCGTGGCTTGTTATCGGTCTAGGAGTATGGTTCTTTTATAGTACAGCAATATTGTCCGGTGCCAGAAGCATTCAGTTACAAATTTCACTTTTCACGCAAGTAAAATTTCCTGTTAGTGTATTGCCGACAATTGAAATGTTCAAGGGGTTTAGTACGCTTTTTGGAATGGGTATTGTGGGGACATTGATTGCTATATTTAAATTTGGATACTACCCTAGTATCTATTATTTACAAATTCCGTATTATGTTCTGGCCCTTTTTTTAGTGACGTTAGCATTTTCCTTATTATTTTCAACAGTTGTAGTTGTATTTCGTGACTTTTCTCACGTTATAGATTATATTTTTCGGTTTGCTTTATATCTTTCTGGTGGGGCTATAGATTTAACTATCATGGGAGCTCTACCTTTACCTATTCGTCAAGCATTATTGCTAGATCCTTTTATTTATTGTATGGAGGGGATACGAGATGCGGTCTTTGGTCGTGAATGGTTTTGGCAAAAGCCGGGTTTAACTCTTGTTTTTTGGTGTTTTACTATTGGCCTTTTAGCTGTTGGGGCTCATCTCCACATGAAACTTCGTAATCAATTTATGGATTATGTTTAATTAAAGGTCAGGAAGAATGAATTCAAACAAATTAGAAGAAGAATTTGCTCAGTACAATTATCTGGAGGATACAAAATGGCAGTTGGAACTTCCGGCTCACAATAAAACTACCTCTACCAGAGTTGCTGACAGACCCAAAGTTTCCGTGATTATTGCTAACTACAACAACGCACCTTATCTGGAAAAAATGTTGGATTCGCTAGTTCATCAAACGATTGGTCTGGACAAACTTCAACTTCTATTTATCGATGACAAATCCACCGATAATTCAGCAGAGATAGTAGAAAAATATCTGAAAAAATACTCGAGTATTGAATTTTATCAACTCAAAGAAAATACTGGTGGCGCACATGGGCCACGCAATGTTGGAATTTTAAATGCGCGTGGAGAATATCTTGTTTTCTTAGACGCAGATGATTGGTACGATGGGAATGCCCTTAAGTATATGTCGGAAACGCTTGATAAATCGGGTGATGACATGGGATTTTTTGGTATTGCTCAAAGCATAAACGGTAAACTCAGTCTGAAAAGTAAAGCTTATTTCTTTGATGGAAATCAGTCAGGACGTGATATCCAAGGGCTTCCTACTGCTTTTTATGAGTGGTTAGGTCCGCAAGGAATTATGCTACGCAAAGAGTTGGTTGAGGAAAACAAGCTTCATTTTGTCAATCAACGAGTTGCTGATGATGTGACTTTCTTTTATCAGGCACTCCGTGCCGCAAAAACAATCAGTCAGGGTACAGAATTAACAACTTATCTCAACCGTGATGCGGATAATATTTCTTTGAGTAAAAGTATCAATCGGACATTTATGATTTCATGGTTTCGGTCCTTAGGATTTATCAATCAAAAATTTCCTGATGATTCTTCAAAAGAAAAATTTCTTTCAAGGCGGATAGAATGGTTGATTTATGATTTCTTGTTACGTCGGGATATCGGTTATCGCTTTAGTAAAAAGCGAATTATTGACTTCAAAGAAAGTTTTGATAAATATATTGGCGAGTTAGCTTTTGACCCTTCTAAGCATTTCAGAACAGGTGCCAGAATTGTTGTTTGGCAGTACTTGATTGCTGACGACTATGATGCGATAGTGAAATTTAATCACTGGCATTCTGTCAGACATCTGGCAAAACGTTATTTAGGACTGACACAAAAAAAGGATAATCGTTATTATTTTCCAACGATAAATCCTAGTGTTCCAAAAGTTGCAATCAATATGCGTGCCATTGCAAAAGACTACGTCAAAAATGAATTATTTTTAGAAATTTACACTCATGAAAAAATCAAAAATTTTGAAATGAGAAATCGGAAAAATCCTTTTGAAAGACGGCAACTCAATTATCAAAAGCAATCAGAATGCAATTATAGCCTTGAAATTCCTGAGGATTTTGCAGTCAAAAACTGGGAGATATTGATTATTTCCAGTCACTATCAAGAACACCGCATTGAAAAACTCGACAAAATCATGACAAAGGAGGATAAAGCTTCATGAAAAATGATAAAAAATTGGAATATGAACAGTTTCATTATCCTCTGGACGAGATGTCATGGAAGACGGCTTTACCCACGGTTACGAAAACTTCTTCTGAAAAAATCACAGAAAATCCGAAAGTTTCCGTCATTATCGCTAATTATAATAACGCGCCTTATTTGGAGCGAATGATGAACTCACTCGTTCATCAGACTTTGGGAATAGAAAATATCCAAGTTTTATTTGTGGACGACCGCTCAACTGACAACTCTTTGGAGCTGATAAAACCCTATTGTCAGTCTTATCCGAATATCGAGATTTATCTTTTAGATAAAAATACTGGTGGTGCGCATGGACCGCGTAATGTCGGACTACTTCACGCGCGGGGGAACTATCTTGTGATTTTGGACGCTGATGATTGGTATGCGACTGACGGACTTGAAAACTTATATCAGCTACTCGAAAAATCTGGCGATGATATGGCTTTTGGTGGAGTCGCTCGCAGTAAAAATGGTCAGCTTGATTTGCTATCACGCGCTTATATTGACATTGAGAACGAGATCAGCAACCGTCCAATTTCTGACTTACCTTATGATTTTTATAACTGGCTTGGTCCTCAAGGGAATATGGTCCGTCACAGTCTAGTCAAAGAAAATAATCTGCATTTTATTGACCAAAGAGTAGCAGATGACGTGACTTTTTTCTACCAAGCTCTGCAACTTTCACAGACAATCTCTCAAACACAAAAGATAACAACCTATGTCAATCGTGATGATGACAATATTTCTTTGAGTAAAAATATCAATGAAACTTTTTTGCTCGGTTGGTTGCGCTCATTGAGTTATATGCTGACAAATTATCCAAATACCGAGAGTTTACAAAAATTTATCACGCGCCGTTTGGAATGGTTGCTGGTAGATTTTACTCTGCGTTGGGATACAAAGTATGGTTTAAGTTTGACCTCTTTACGTCATTTTAGGGAACTTTTGGCAGACTATTTGCCCGATTTGACATTTAACCCAGAAAAATACTTTAGTCTGGATATTTATTCTTATATTTGGCAATTTTTACAAGCAAAAAAAGATGAAAAACTACTGAAATTTGTCGCTTGGCATAGCTTACCAAGTATTGATAAACAACTTAAAAAAATTGACAACCTCTATTATTTTGTACCAGAAGACAAAAACTTACCGTCAGTAAATTTGCCACTGATTAAAGCTAAAAAATTACTGATTGATGATAAGGAAATCAAAATTTACTTTGAATATTACATTGCCGAAGAACCTGATTATATTGAGTTTCGTAATGACAGCGCCCTTGATACTAGCTTACGAAAGAAAGCACATAAACTTTCAGAAGTAAGCTATGAAACGCAAATGACGCGTGCCGAATATGAGCAGTTAAAAGCCGGCGACTACAAACTCCACGTTGTCCTTGAAAATCAGACAGAATATCTGATAGCCATTGACCAACTCCAAACCTATTGTGGCGCTGACACGCTTCTGTCAGACAGAGAGGGTGTCCTTGCGCTCCATAAGATTGTGGATACAAGACTCTACCTTGCTTTCAAGGCACTTGACCCTACCTATTTAGGACAATTTATTCAAGTTGTTTCAACACTTGATGACGATGGCAACTTTGTATTTAAATTGCCTCATGGCGAAAAAATCTCTCGTGAAGAATACAACAATTCACTGATAGCATTTCCTCAGACTTACACTAGTCTTTTGGAAAGTGAACTTAGTCAAAAATACAGCTGTCAGGCAGGTATTTATCGATTGGTCAAAGAAATGACCCTTCATCAGGAAAATGAAACGACGGAGCTGACCTTAAAAGTGGGTACTGTCCTCACAGTCACTCACGTCAGATTTGACGCAAATGATGAAATGCTCCTTGTTACGTCACTCGGTCAGGTCAAATTTGACGCAAGTGCGCTCGAAGCCATTACTGAGCTAGTAGAAGTGGTAGCCCTGAAAAATATCTATTCATACTCTGAATCCGACTTTAGTAAAGAAGCGAAGAAAAAGCATTATCTACAAGGAACGACCTTAAAAGTAAGCAAACTTGATTTTTCAAAATCCTATCGTCCCAGATTTGTAACAGAAGACGGCAACTACATCACGGAAAATCCAAATTTTGTTGCTTTCACAGCAAATGGAAATACCGCAACTAAACCACCGCTCTGGCAAGTCCTCGTCCCAAATAGGAGGTTAAAATGAAAAAAATATTTGATAATCTTCTCATAGAAAAATTCAATATTGACAATCAAACGCTCCATATCAAGCTTGAAAAAGAGGTCAAATTTGATGCCCTCTATTGGTCAGAAAATGCCTTGACGCCAAGCATCAAAATCCAGTCTAAGCATTATCAACTGGACGGTAAAAACCTGATGATTGACCTCAAAGATGACAAGCTGATTCCTTATATTCGTTATTATCTTGTCGCAAGTCAAAACGGATTACCTTTAAGACTTTATGATGCCAGACACAGTGAGCAACCGCGCCTGCAACGCTATTATGACTTAGGAAAAACGCAAACAAATACCAGTTTGCACAAGATTGTCTATCTTAACGATTATGGAAATATCGGTATGAAATTTGTCCCACAGGTTATTTTAGATACTTATGACAGACACTTGCCGATTAATGTTGAACTAGCTGATTTGGCAACACAGATGTCAGCCATCGTTGCAAAGCTCTCGCTCGACTGGAATCCAGACCGTTTAATGCTCTTAGAAAATATCAAACCAATTTTAATTCGACTAAACAGTCTGACGGACGAAAAAATTGAAGCAACAGATTTTTCCGTCAAATTTGACGGAAATGAAGCAGAAATTACAGCCAAATTTGACGAGTTGGCAGGATTAAAAATCAACACAGATTACGCTTTTGGACTTGAAGTGACGAGTGAAAAAGAAAGTTATCAACTCCTTGCAACACGTACGAGTTTCAAACTTTTCCAAAAGTTTAATCCCTTCTACAAAGGGATTAATATTGTCCCAAGCAACTTCATTGACTTTACTTTCACAATGAATGCTGCTGTCACGCTTCAACATAAACGACTCCTAGAAAGTAAAGAAGAAGTCCCAACATTGGAAAATTTCTTTGTAAGAAAGCAATTTTTGACAGCTAGCGAAAAAATACAGCTCAAAGAAAGCTATAAAGAATTAGAAAATACTTGGATAGCAAATGCAGCCTATCACAACTTCTTAAAAGAAAGTGAGGCGGATAATGAAAAACTTTGAAGTTTCGCCAGAAAAAGACCATAAGTCTATGGACACTTTCTTAGAAGACTGGGATTATTATGCGACACTCAGACAGTATGCCCTAGAAAACAAAACGATTGATGGTTACAAAAATGGCCGCTATATCGTCAAAAATCGCACAGAAATTGCGACAAAGCTAGACTCTTACGAAGAGGTTTATTATGACCTAGAAGCTCCGCATGAAAAAGAAAACTATCTCACAAATAAACTCATTGTCTTTTTCATGCCAGCTGACGCGATGACTTCGCCAAGCGCCGAAAAACGCTATTTTGGCAATGCTCATTGGGATTCACTTGCAGCATCTATCGCTAAAAATACCTATATTTTGCGGATTGCGGATACTAATCTCATCTCAGGCTCTTATTATCAAAATACTTCAAATTTCCCTAACTATGAAGAAATCATTCAAAACCTTATCAAAAAGATAGCTTTGGAAAACAATATTTCCCCTCGAAATATCATCACTTATGGAAATTCCCGAGGAGCGACAGGTGCACTCTATCACGGCTTACTTGGTAATTATAAAGTTGTCGCTGCTGACCCAGTGATAGACCGAAAAGCTTGGGTCGAACGCAAAGATATGCAACACATGTTTGATTTTATCGACTATAACATGTCCATGAAAATCAACCAATTACTGGCGCAAACAACTTTGAAATCTGAGGATATAAAAATTCTTTCGTCAGACGCGGCTTTTATTACCTATCCCTATATCAATCAGCTCACTCTTGATAAACTGACTTTACTTAATCTCAACTTGAGAAACCCCTATATGACGGATATGTTTCTCAGCCATGCCATTGTGATAGGAAAGACAGTGCCATTACAGCTTGCTCTGATAAATCAATTACTATATAATGTCGACCTGCAAGTACAAACAAAAAGTATTAGTTTTCCTGAGGAGGGTTGGGACGTTCTCTTACCATGGAGTTCCTCTTATTTTGATTTACATTTAAAATCTTCAAGCCTACAAATTGATAGAAATCAAAATGTTACGAAAAATGATAATCCATGGCTCAATTTCATGCTTACTCAAAGTTTAGAAAAAGGTAGAAACTACGTAATTACCCTTATAACAGATGCAACAGATATATTTGAAAAAAACAATCTGTTTTTTCACACGGACAATTATTTTGAAGAAGCCACATTGCAGGATAAAGAAGTAAGCGAAAGTCTCCCCCAAAAATATATCTGGAAATATGAAATTAGGCCTAAAAGAGAGTTATACTATTTTGGTTTAAATGCCACAACATGGACTTTAGGAAATTCAATTAATATTTATTTAATCAAAATAACAAAAAAGGAAGAAAATTAAAAAATGAAACAAGCAGCAAAAATTAAGCGTGCGGTCCGAAAAGTCGTCCCTAAAAACTCAAAACAACAGATACCTAATGTAGCGCTGAGAAATAAATTGACCGGTTCTATTTTCTCATTTGGTAAAGTAGATGAAATCCCGTTTACGACCAAATTTAAGTTGGGAGAAAGTTTAAAAATTGAAAATTATCAGGACGATAATGAGTACGCATGGGATATTTATGGGAACAAACTTCAAATTTTTAACCGTGAAGGAAAAGTGTCATCTGAATTTATAGTCAAAGACGACATATCCCTCCTGACAGGAAAAAGCCTCATCTATCGTGATGTTGACTTTGAACTCAAGTGGCTTTCGTCAGAAAAAGTAGCAAAATTGGATGAGAGCTTCACTGAAAATGATGCGTTTCGTATACAAAACATTATTTTTCCAACGACACTAGTTGATAGAACAACTCGACGTGAATTATTTTATAGAGGGGATGAGATTGGCAGTTTCGGTCAACTCAACATAATCGATGGGTACAATGATTTCAATACCTACATTAATATCCTATCTGCAAAAAAATGGAAAAAATATACAGCTGCTAAAAATTTTTACTTAAAGTTAACCATTAAAGGGAAATTTGAACTTGAGATAATCAACCACTGGTTGAACTTTAAATCCAAAGAACTGCAAAAAAAAGGATTGGAAAAAACTTTTCAAGAACTTCACGATTCACAAACAGATGATATTTTCAAAAGAAATTCAATGAATTATCAATCTACAAACTCAGATATCAAAAAAACAACCCTTAAATATGAATTTACTCTTGATAAAGCAACTGAAGTTATCATTCCAGTAGAGCAAGAGAACGAATCTGCTGTACTTGGTTTCACAATTAAAGGAAACGCAGAGATATCTGATGCGGGTTGGTACACAACAGTTAATGATGATGCCATCAATCCTGTAGATATCGTCATTAACACAACAACCTTTCAAAAAGAAAAATATATTCTTGGAAATCTTAGAAATATCAAAGAACAAATTATTGATTTTGAAAATAAAGATCGAGGGCTCAATCAGATTGGAGAAAAACATCTTTTCGTCAATGTTGTAGATAATGGTAGAACGTTGGATGAAAAAGTTATTAATTCCGATTTTTCGAGAGTATATGGGAATCCAAATGTTGGAGGTGCGGGTGGTTTTTCTCGCGGTATGATTGAAACCCTCAACCTGATTAAAAACAAGGAATTTCAACCTACTCATGTTATTTTCATGGACGACGACATTGAAGTCCTCCCTGAAAGTTTCAAGCGTGTTTATTCTATTCTAAGTCTGATAAAACCAGAATACAAAGATTATTTCATTGAAGGTGCAATGTTAGATAATATTGATGGAATTACTCAGTACGAAGACACGGGATTTATCTCTAAAAATGTAGATATTGTCTATTTCCCAACAAAAGACCGATACAATCAAACAAACCTAAAAGATGTATTGCGTAATGATATTGAATATCCTGTTGACAATGAATACGGAGCATGGTGGTATTGTACCGTCCCAATCAAGTATATCCATGAACAAGCAATGTCGCTTCCTATCTTCTATCGTGGGGACGATATTGAGTTTTCAATAAGAAATAATGCAAAATTTATCACTTTAAATGGATTGGCAGTTTGGCATTTACCATTTTATACAAAAAAATCCAAGGCTTTAGAAAATTATCTTGTCCCTAGAAACAGCTTTATTGATCAATCTATCAATGGTTTTGTCCAAGATGTCAATTACCTTGAAAAATACATTGAACTTTATAAAAAAGAGCTAAGAATGTTCAACTACGGAGCAGCAAGTCAAGTTCTTGATGCTCTTGATGACTATCTCAAAGGTCCAAGCTATGTTGCTTCTTTAAATGGCATTGAAACGCTCAAAAAAGAAGGAAAGAAAAACGAAGTGTTCTCAGCGGAAATTCCCGAAGAAATTCAGAAAAACGTTCATACTGCAAATGAATACTTTTTACTTAATCCACAAGACATGAAGTTGTTTCTTGATACAGACAATGGGCATGGATTACCAGAGATTGTCTTGAATAGTGAGGACGATCAATTAGACAAAGTAGCAATCGTCAATCAAGATATGCTTGATAATCCGGGCAAACAATTTATGAAAAAACGGATTGCAGTCTATGATACTTATAACAAAACTTACGTCATGCGTGAAAGAAATCAAGAAAAATACGAAGAGGCTCAAGCACGTTTTAACTCCTTAATGACCCAATTTGAAAAGCAAGGAGATAAAGTGGCAGCTGAATATCGTGCGGCCGCAGATAAGTTCCATAGTAAAGACTTTTGGATGGAACATTTAGAAAAAATGTAAAAAATAAGGAGGATATAATGGTCGACAACAGGCAGATTTATAAAGCTGAAAACAGATTTGAAATACTATCCTCTAATCAGGAACATTATCTAGCACTTAAAGAGCTTTCGTCGCAAGGAAAAACACTTGATGGCTATTCTCAAGAAAATCACGGATATTTCATTAAATCAATAACTAAGATTGATGCCTATGAGTTTGAAAGATTTGAAGAACTTTATTATTTACTTGAAACCCCTAAAAAAGAAGGTAAAACTCGACCTAAGCTCATTGTATTGTTTAGTCCAGCAGACGGAAAATTTAGCGATCAAGCTATTACAAGATATTTTGGAGTTGAACGATTTAGAAGCATATCGAAAATACTTGATAAAGATAATCTTTATATATTACGTATTGCAGATACTTCTGGAATAAGTGGCTCTTGGTATCAATCAACGGTATTTAATAAAAGATTTGAAGAAAAAATTCAGCAACTTATCAATAAAATAAGAAAGCAATTTGATATCCTCACTAATGATACTGTATTATATGGAAGTTCACGTGGGGGGGGAGGAGCGGTCTTACATGGTTTGATTGGAAGATATAAAACAATAGCAATAGATCCTGTGCTTTCATTGGGCTATACAGAGAAAGATGACTATTTTTTATATGGAGGATTATCAGTTCTTCTCAAGAAAATGAATGATTATCTCATGCAAGAAACGGTTGATTATAAAAAGCTGATTACAATTATAACTTCTGATCAGTCATTGAACACCTACCCTTATTATCAAAAACTATTAATAAATAAACTTGATTTTGTAAATATTTCGCAAGGAATTGCGATAAATGGTTCCAGTCAGTATCACGCCTCTTTTATTGGGAGCGCACTCGCTCTTAGTAAATATTATTTAAAAAAATCATTAGAAGAAACAAGTGAAGCCAATAATTTTTTGGAGCAATGGTCTGTTTTTCCTCCTCAATATGTTCCAAAGTATTACTTTACTGTGCGTTGGTCAATAGAAAAAGGTTGTTTGATTCTTGAACGAACAAATAAGGCTCTTAACGATAAAGAAATCGATCGATGGATACGCTTTGACTTCAAAGAAAAATTAGAAGCAGGTAAGAACTACCAACTTAAAATCGACGCAGATGATACACTAGAGTTCATTCTATTCCATGAAGACAACACATGGGAAAGACTGGCCGATGGAAAAAATTACTATAACTTTATAGCCTCTCGCGATTGGAAGGGTTTGTTTGTAACAGCAACTTTTGTGCCACAGATTTATGAACAAAGCAGGATATATAATATCAATATTAAGGAGATTTGACATGACAAAAAAATACGACGTAGCAATCTTAGGTTGGTGGCATAATAGCAATTATGGTTCAATCATGACCTACTACGCATTGAACAAAGCGATTTTAGAAAAAGGTTACTCGACATTACTTGTTAATGAGGCTTTAGGATATCCTGCACGAAACAAGTTAGCAGAAAATGCACCGGCCATTAAGTTTACTAAAAGACAAGGCTTTGATTATACAGAACAAACACATTTTTTAGAAAATGATAAACTCAACGAACAAGCAGACACGTTCATTGTTGGTTCTGATCAATTATGGAATCCTTTTATTCCAAGAATTAATGATGATTTATTTTTAAGTTTCACAAAACCTGAAAAAAAACGTATTGCTTACGGAACGTCCATTGGAAATTTTAATCGTGAACATTTTCAATCGGAACATTTTGGAATGGATTTTGAAGCTGTTCAAAAACAAAATTTGGAACGCTTTGATTGGATTTCAATGCGAGAAGATGATGGGATCGAATATTTTAAAAAAACTTTTTCCTTTGATGTGCCTCAAGTAGTTGACCCTGTCTTTTTGATTGACCCCCAAAACTATCGGAATTTAGCGGATATGGCGACTTATAAAACCGAAGGACGTTATATGTTAGCTTTTATTTTAGATCCAAATGAAGATAAACGTCGTGGTGTCCAAGCAGTAGCCGATAAATTAGGTTATGACCGAATTGTCATTTATACAGATGCTAATCCTGCTCAGCTCAAAAAGGCGAGAGAAATATTTGATGGTTCACAATATATTTTTGATGATGATATTCGTTCTGAAAATTGGTTGAATGCTTATCAAAATGCAGGATATGTGGTAACTGATAGTTTTCACGGTTCAGCATTTGCCTTTATTTTCCAAAAACCTTTTTCCGTTTTCTATAATAAAATCCGAGGCACTAATCGTTTTTCAAGCCTGATGCGGCTGTTTAAACTGGAAGATTCACGACGTATTTATGAAGAAAATACAACTGAAGACATTCAAAACAATCCAAATGTATCCATGAATATTGATTTTTCGCAAGGAAATCAAAATTTAGCAGAACAAGTGACAATATCTGATATGTGGTTACAGCAAGCATTACAAGCTCCTAAAGCTGAAGATAAAATCTTATCTGGAGCAACGATGCTAGCCAATCGTGAAGCTGGTTGGATGAATATTCCAAAAGATAAAAAAGTTCCTCTTTTAGATGCATTACTATCAAATAAATTCGTTTTCTACCGTGAAGCAATGCATGGGGAGGTTATTCGTCAAGATGTGCAGTTTTTACCAGATGGTTTCTTGGGCAACGTTTCAAATGTCAATGAGGCTTTTTGGAAACTGGAAGGAAACAAGCTTTTAATCCTAAGTAAAGATAAGCAAGTCACAACAAGGTTTGAAAATTTAGAGGCAGAGTACAGTGGATTAAATATGCGCATTGTCGGTGAGTTTGTTCCGAATCCCCAAGTGAAACACGTGCTAGAAACTCAAACAATGTCCATTAAAAGAAGTAATGATGATCCAGATTTTGCGCGTGTGAAACTTTTGGTTACGAAGTTACGTGATTATGGGGTCAAGGATATTATCTTAGCGGCTGGTGGTCGCGATGTGGTTCTGAACCGAGCGTTTGAAAATAACCAAAATGTATTTAATATTCATTATGTTATTGATGAAAGAAGTGCAGGATATTTTGCTCTGGGGGTTGCAAATAAAACGAAACGTCCAACGGCTGTTGTAGTGACTAGTGGTACTGCAGCCTCTAACCTAGCTCCAGCGATGACGGAAGCCTATTATATGAATCTTCCATTGATTGCAATTACAGCAGATCGTTATGTAGAGTACCATGGCATTGGTGAAGATCAAACCGTTGAGCAAGCCAAAATGTTTGAACCAATGATTCGTCGTTCTGTTGATCTCTCCAATAGAGTGAGTCCATTAACAACTTGGCAAAGTAATCGTCTGATTTCTCATGCGATTTTAGATACTCAATATGGGCCTACCCATATTAATGTTCCTATTCATAATCTTCCAGATATGGCACCTATACACTTGGCGTATAAACTTTTACCCGTCAAGCACATCAAAAGAATTAGTGCAATGGACACTGAGCAAGCATGGCAAGAATATGCAGATATTTTGTTGAAATCAAAACGGATTTTACTCATTTACCGTCAGAATTATAAGCCGACAGCAGAAGAACAAGAGCACATTAATGCATTCGCTGAGCGTTATAATGTAACGATTTTAGCAGATTGGCTTTCTAATATTCATGGGCCTCAAGTCGTTCATCCATACATTGCTTTGAGTTCAATATCACAAGCAGAATTTAATGAAAAACTACTTCCTGAGGTAGTCTTAACAGTTGGAACGAAGAACACGATGAACCATCCAATAAATTTCAAGCTAAGAGGCGCACCAGCCTTTAGACATTGGGATGTTGATAGACGTGGTGAATTGCGTGATATGTACTTCCATTTATCAACAGTATTTAATGTTACGGATGATTGGTTCTTTAAAAAATTTGGTGATTTTGCCCAAGGAAAAACTAATGACAACGAATATTTGAAAGTCTGGCAAGACTATGAACAAAAATATCCAGCACATCACTATCAAAACTATAATAGTCATTTTGTAACTCAAAAATTATTAGAGGCAATACCTGAAAATTCTCTCTTTCATATTGGTGTAGGGACTGCTTTTATTCAAGTGCATTCAGACAATACTGTTCCAAACAAAAACTTAGAGGTTTTCCTGAACATGGGAACAAATGGTATTGACGGTTCAGCCTCATCCTTCATGGGTCAAGTTGCTGTTGATGAAGATCCACGTTTAAAATTTTTAATTATCGGAGATGTGAGTTTCTTTTACGACATGAATTCCATTTGGAATAAGGAATTAAAAGGAAATATTAGAATCCTACTCATCAATAATGGTGGGTCAGGACTTTTGGAACACTATGGTTCTAAAGGCTCTAGGGCAACACATACTGCAGTAGCAGAAGGTTGGGTTAAGAGTTTAGGTTTTACTTATCTGTCCGCAAGAAATAAGGAAGAATTTGAAACAGGATTAGAGCGTTTTGTATCTTCTGAAACAGCTCCACTTTTCTTTGAGGTATTTCTATGAAGGAAATCTTAGTAATGGGAGGAACGGGTGCAATGGGAATGTATCTCGTCCCCCTGTTGTTGCAAAAAGAGTATAAGGTATGGGTCACAACCAGAAGAGAGTATAGTTCTACAGATAGTAATCTCGTTTATTTAATTGGCAATGCTAAAGATTCTGAATGGTTGTTAAAAGTGATTGGGGGTAGAAAATTTGATGCTGTATTTGATTTTATGATGTATAGTAATTTAGAATTTGAAGCAGCAGTTTCTAAACTTCTATGTATGACTAAACAATATTTTTATTTTTCTAGTTACAGAGCCTATGGAGACAACTCAGGTGAATTGACTGAACAAAACACGGATTTAAAAATTGATTTAGTTGATATAAATAGTAATTACAAAATAGACAACTATGGTTTAAGAAAAGGTCATCAAGAACAGCTTCTATGGAATTCTGGCAAAAAAAATTGGACAATCATACGCCCAACGATGACCTATGGGAAAAATAGAATTCAATGGTTTGCTGGAGATAATTTTGATGTCATGCGAGCAGTTAGAGGAGTTTTAACAGCTCTTCCATCGTCGGCATATAATTCTTATACAAGTTTTACGTATGGAAAAGATGTAGCTCTCATGTTAGAAGCCTTGATTGGTAACAAGAAAGCCCTTGGGGAAGATTTTCACACTTCAACTGAAGCAATAACGTGGGGAGAATCGATTGATATTTTTTATCGAGTTTTTGGTTTGCAGGTTCTCCTTGTCAAAGATGAAGAATATCTGAAAAGTATTGATATCGATGATGGACGCATAGTGGATAGATTTAGAAATAGAAACTTTTCTAATCACAAAATTTTGGGAGTGACAGGTTTAAGCAAAAATACCTTTCATACGTTGGAAAAAGGATTGAGCGAAGTTTGGCGAGAATCAGATACATCATCTTATCAAATAAGCAATATTGCCGCCTATCATCAAGCTAAATTTGATGCCTTAACTCATAGTTTGACTGACTTGAAATATATTCCTCAAACGACTCGAATACAATTTGATAGTATAAGAAAAAACAGTTTGTTCAAGGAGAAGGTAAAAATTGGAGCCTTTCGTCTTTGTGTTATCAACGACTACTGGAAAGTTCAACAGAGTATCGAAGGGGTGAAAATTTTTCGAACAGAAAAACTTAGTAATGGTCCTGTAATGGATAATCGTTGGTTGAACTTTGAAATTGATAACAGCGCCAATACAAAGGAAGGTGAAAATTATTGCTTAGCTCTAATCATTGAGTCAGAGATAGAAACAGAGTTCACGCCTTTCCTACATCACTGGGGAGTAGGTGTCCAGCTCTTAGGAAAGCAGCATTTAAGAATTGGACTAAATCAACTTGAAATTTATTTTAAAGCTGTCAGAGACAACTTTACAGATTTTTCTTTGACGGCTACAGATTTTACAATTCAAATTAGCTTTTTCATTAAAGAAATGCAATTAAAAAAAGTATAAACGGAAGTTGAGGTTATTATGGAAAATACTACCAGTGACTTTAAAGATCAAAAATGGTTGATTTGCCAGCCGATATTTTCAGAAATAATTGGCTCAACAATTCTTTCTCTTGAACTTGCTGAATATTTACAAGATGAAGGAGCAGAAGTTTGGCTTTATTCTTACCACATTGGTAATCCTATGGAAAAGATTGCCCAGAGTAGAGGAATAAAATTTATTGAGCATTCAAATTTCAAAGCAGAAGATTTTGATTATATTTGGAGTAATTCACAGTGTTTACCTCGATTTATTGTGGATAATTTAAGAGGACTCAAAGGGAAAACAAAACCAGTTTTTCTGTTTGCGCATCTTTCGTCTTTGAAGTTTATAGCGCCCGATGAATTTCCCTATATCCCTTTTTTGGAAGAAAGGTTAGCAAGTATGAATCTATTTGTTTCTAAAGAGGCTTTAGGTGTTCAAAAACCATTTTTCAATGAAAAACTTAATCCAGAACTTTTTGAAAATCCTGCCCCAGTAAAATTCGGAACCTATATCCATGAACGCCGAAAGAACTTAAAAAGAATTTTAATGGTAAGTAACCATCTCCCAAAAGAACTTGATGAAGCCAAAGAAAGACTAGAAGAAAGTGGAGTTCTTATCACTCAATTAGGATGGTTGAAAAATGATTATAAGTTGATTGAACCAGAATTTTTGGCACAGTTTGATGTGGTTATTACAATAGGAAAAACTGTTCAATATTGTTTATGTGAAGGAATTCCTGTTTATGTTTATGATCATTTCTCTGGAGATGGTTATCTGACAGTGCAAAATTTCGATGAAAATCGTCAAAATAATTTTTCAGGGAGAAAAAGAGGGAACAATTGGGCATTTATCCCAAGAAAGAAAAAAAGTGGTAAGGAGATTGTAGAAGAATTATTCACAGGCTATCAGTTCGCCGTTGATTTTCATACGAGCAAGCGCAAGGAAATGGTTGAAAATTTTTCTATTTCAAATGTTTTACCAAAAATCGTCAAAGCAATTCGACCGTTTGAATTTGGGGAGTTTACAGTTTCAGAAGTTCTAAACTTGATTGAAATGCAAGTGTTTAGTAAAAGAGCTTTTAAAAATCAGGTATTGCTAGGAAAATATAAAAAAGCTGTTTTGCAGTTACAAGAGCAGCTTGAAAATTTAAAATAAAAAGTTAAAAAGTGAGGGAAATAAACAGATACTATGCAAAGAAAAAATAAAAATAGTAAAAAAATATTTATCCCGATTATTATCGTTGTTTTAGTTTTAGTTATTGGAGGAGGTATCTATTTTATAAGAAAGCTACATCCTAGCACTGTCAGGGATAAAGTACAGACAACTCAAACGAGTCAAGTAGTTCAGACATTAATAGCTTCAGGTGAGTACACAGTTAATGCGCCATGGGAGTGGAAAACGGTAAAAATTGACGGTAACGCAGCGGTGGCTGATAATAATCCCAAGCGTACTTACATATTGAAGTCAGCAAGCAATAATAAAATCCAATTTCTGCAAAACGGGAAAATAGTAGCAAGTTATACTGTTGTAAAAAAAGGTACTAACTACTCACTTACACGACTTGATACAACAAAATATAAAGGAAAAATTGTGATCTTTACGCGTAAATAAGGAATCATGGAGAAAAATAATGAAATATAACACAAAAAATTACGATTATCTTATCGTTGGCAGCGGTCCTTATGGCGCAATTTTCGCTTATGAAGCTGCCAAGCGTGGTAAACGTTCGCTCATTATTGAAAAACGCACGCATATTGGTGGGAATATGTACACGCACAAAGAAAATGGCATTAATGTCCATGATTTCGGCGCACATATCTTCCACACGGATAACAAAGAAGTCTGGGACTATGTCAATCAATTTACTGAGTTCAATGGTTATATCAATCAAGTCGTTGCCAATTACAAAGGAGAACTCTATAATCTGCCTTTCAATATGAATACTTTTTATCAGATGTGGGGCGTGAAAACACCAGCAGAAGCAACCGCAAAAATTGCCGAAGAAAAGGCAGCCGCGGGGATTTCAGGCACACCGAAAAATCTGGAAGAACAAGCGATTTCGCTGATTGGGACGGATATTTACAGCAAACTCATCAAAGGTTACACAGAGAAACAATGGGGACGTAAGGCAACAGAACTCCCTGCTTTCATCATTCGTCGCCTGCCTGTGCGTTACACTTTTGATAACAACTACTTCAATCATCGTTATCAAGGCGTCCCAGTTGACGGTTATAGTGCGATTTTTGACAAATTGCTTGCGTCAGATTTGATAGATGTCAAAGTCAATACCGACTTTTTGACGGATAAAAAAACCTATCTGTCAGAATTTCCAAAGATTGTTTATACAGGCATGATTGACGCCTTCTTTGACTACAAACATGGCGAATTGGAATATCGCTCTGTCCGTTTTGAGAGTGAATTGCATGAGGCTGACAATGTTCAAGGCAATGCGGTCATTAACTACACTGACGCTGAAACTCCTTATACACGCGTCATGGAATGGCGCCATTTTGACAATCATGCAGATACTGGAAAATCAATTATCAGTAAGGAATTTCCACAAGATTGGGATAGAAGTAAAGAAGCCTACTATCCTGTGAATGATGAAAAGAACTCGGAACTTTTCAAGAAATATCGCAAAGAAGCAAATGAGCTAAAAAATGTTATCTTTGGTGGCCGGCTTGGAAATTATCAATATTATGATATGGATCAAGTTTTTGGAGCAGCGTTAAAGACTGTGGAGAAAGAGTTCAATGAGTAATAAAGCAAGAAGAAGAAAAAGGCGACAACCAAGAATTTTAAAAATTGGGCTTAGTTTGCTTCTTATCCTCATCGTGGCGCTCATTGGTCTGCTAGGTTATGAAAAAATTCGCTCGGCAGCACCTTCTGGCAAAGTTACTTCACTCAATGCATCAAAACATAACAAGGCTAGTTCTTGGGTTTCTACTTGGGCGGCTTCGCCTGTTGATATGGGAAATCATAACTACACAGGAACAATCCGCAATCTATTGGTGACTGATGTGAGTGGTACAGCCTTTCGCCTTAACTTTACGAATACTTTTGGTAATGCTGGTTTGCAGATAGAAGATGCTTATATCGGGATTGCGGACGCAAAAGGAAATATCATTGGGCAAAATGTACCAATTACTTTTCAAGGAAAGTCGGCAACAACGATTGCCCAAGGAAAAGAATTGCTCAGTGATACGATTAAACTAACTGTGCCAGCCAGAACAAGGTTAGCAGTGACTTTCTATACACCAAAGGCAATCGAGCAAACAGGACATTGGTTGGCAAATGAAACGTCTTATATCACCATCGGGACAAACCAAACGACAGCTAAGAATACAGCAGGTTGGCTTGAAACACCAAATTGGTGGTTTATTGATAGTCTTGATGTGCAAGCTTCTGATACGGGAGCATCAAAGACCATCGTTGCATTAGGAGATTCACTTACAGATGGTTTTCACTCGACGAATGAGGGAAGATACACGGATACTCTAATGAATAGACTGAATTCGCAAAAAGGTAATGAATGGAGTCTTGTCAATGAGGGGATTACAGGAAATCAAGTTTTAACAGATTCACCGACGAATGTGGCAAAAAATGCTTATTTTGGTCAATCTGCCTTATCACGTCTTGATAGAGATGTTCTCAATCGGCCTGCACTCAAGGATATTCTCTTGTTAGAAGGTGTCAACGATATCAATACTGGGGCTTCTGCTAATAAGATTATTGAAGGTTATAAGAAAATAATCAATCAGGCACATACATCGGGTGTTCGAGTTATTGCTGGGACAATTCCTCCTTTTAAAGGTTATCCTACTTGGTCAGTGAAAAAAGAAAAAGTTCGGCAGAAAGTAAATCATTGGATTTTGACGAGTGGTGCTTTTGATGGGACGGTTGATTTTTCCAAAGTATTAGTGGCTTCAGGTAATTTGGAAGAACTTAATCCGATTTATGACAGTGGCGATCACCTGCATCCTAATAATGCGGGCTATAAGGTGATGGGGAATGCAGTTAATCTGAGTTTGTTTAAGTGATTATGATTTCAAATAAAATGAAAGCTTTCAAAGTTATCTTACGTATTGTTGTGCTTCTGGGAGTGTTGTTTTTGGTTGGTTTCTTTTTTCCACATGAACAAGAAGAACAAGTCAATCTTGCGACAGATAATTTCCCAGACCCAACAGGGATTTATGAACAGGGAACTTACTATGCTTATGCGACATCGACAGACGGTTTGAATATTCCATTGGCAACATCAAAGTCAGGGAAAAATTATCAGATCATCGGAGATGCTTTGCCAGACTTACCAGACTGGGCGCAGAGGAGTATTTGGGCACCTCACATCAGTCAAGTGGGCAAACGTTATTTACTTTATTTTTCGGCTATTGATAAAAAGTCGAAAAAACGCTCTATTGGGGTCGCATGGGCAAATAAGCCGCAAGGTCCTTTTAAAGCGGAAGAAGAGCGCGTGGCGACAGATAATTCTGCGGGCGGTCTGATTGATCCAGATACTTTTCAAGATAAGGATGGGCAGAACTATCTCCTTTATAAAAATGATGGGAATGCAATAGGTAAAACGAGTTCTTTGTGGCTTCAAAAACTAAGTAAAAATGGTTTGGAGGTTACAGGGAAAGCAGAAAGACTTTTGACAAATACAGAGGTTGCAAATCCGAATGATAATGGGAAAGCAGGAGTTGTATCAACGATTGAAGGACCTTATTTGACCAAAGCACCTGATGGAACATATGTTTTGCTATTTTCAGGGAATTCGTATGTCACTTCTGATTATTTTACAGGATATGCAATAAGTAAAAAGTTGTCAGGTCCTTACCAGTACCAAGGGGCTTTGCTCACAACGGCATCGTTGAGAAATCAAATTGTTGGACCTGGGGGTGCTGAGCTTGTACAAGGAAAGGGTTCTAAGGAAACGTTGCTTTTGCATGGTTGGATTAAGGGCGTTAATACGGCAGAAAGCAGTCGTCAACTCTATGAATTATCATTTTTGTGGGAAGAAGGACATGTCCCCGAGGTAACGAAATAAAGAGTTAATAAGCACTGAGAGACCTTAATGTTCTCGTATTGAATAGTTATGGATATGTAAAGAGATGATGAGTGATATGGAAAAAGGAGGAAATTAATGATGAAAAATCGGGTTGCTATTATTGGTTCAGATTTATCGCGAGAGCTGTTCGATAAGAATAAACAAAAAAGTGAAGAGGAATTTGAAATTGTACTTTATCGAAAAAATTTATCTTTTATTTCCTTAATGTCAAAGGCAATTGAGTATGATTATAAAAAGTTAGATACAAAATTAAAAGTTGATGATGTTCAACAAATGTTAGATGAGTTAGACAAAGATACTTTGAGTGCTTTAATTGCAGTGCAACCGGATATTTTAATATTAGATTTCTATGGTGACGTTTTTAACGGTGTGATTGAAACTCAAGAAGGAAGCTTTTTAACAAATAGTTTTAAAGATGTAACAGGAGCTTACCTTTTATCTGATGTCAAAATTAAAAGGCAAATGAGTTCAAACCAATCAGTTCAAGAATTTTTAGACTATTCATCTATTTGGTGCCAAGCGTTCGATAGCTTCGTTGAATTTATTCAACGCTTTTTACCAGAAACACTCGTTTTAGTTAACACAATTAATTTTCTAGAAGAAACAAAAAGAAAAAATAATGTCAGTCAAGTTTGGCTAAGATTTAATGAATATGCTCAAAAAAAAGGTATTCCAGTCATTAATGATAGCCTTTTAGAACTTTATCAGCATATCTTTGGAAATTTTAAGATTAACCAATTGGAACTTTTTTCTCAAGCAAAAAATAAAATTGAAAAAACAAAGAAAATTTCAGAAACATCTCTTAGTTATAATTTAATCAATAATGCTGATTTCAGTGAAGGAAAAAAATATTGGCAAGATGATTCTGGAGAATACTTTGTCAAGAATGGAATTTTAGAGATTAATCGGCAAACTATGGAGGGCTTTACTATTTTGCATAGTGCACCGATTCAGATTTCAAATGATGGGAATTCAGTACATAAATTTGAGCTATCAATGGAAGTTTGGGTTGAAAATCTCTTTGCCCTTCACCTAAACGATGCATTTTTCTATATTTGGACTTATGATGACAAAGTGACTAGGGAAATTAAAGAGACCAAAATTTATTCTTCCAAACTTGAAAATCTGAGTTCTGGTAAATGGAAGCATATTAATATTGAGCTAAAATGCAAGGGAAAATATTTGGAATTAGGACCTCATATGGTTGGAGCAGGACATTTCCGTTATCGGAATTTATCACTATCATTGAAGGATTAACTGTTTTCAATAATTATCATAGATAAAGATTAAATAAAAAGAGAGCTAAACATGGATAAAGAAAAAACAGTCTTAGTTGCGGGAACTTTTGATATTTTACACGAGAGTCATGTGAATATGTTGCGAAATGCTAAAAATTTGGGCAGTAAGTTGATTGTAATGCTTTCGACGGATGAATTTAATGATGAAAAGGGTAAGAAGTGCTTTCAAGATTATGATACGAGAAAGTATGTTTTGGAATCCATTCGTTATGTCGATTTAGTTGTTCCAGAGCAATCTTGGAATGATAAGAGTCTTTATATTGATATGTTTGATGTAGATATTTTTGCGATGGGAGATGATTGGAAAGGGAAATTTGATTTTCTTAAAGAAGAGTTTCCTAATCTAAAAATTATGTATTTTCCGCGTGGCAAAGTTTCTTCATCAAATATAAAAAAAGAAATTGGGAAACTTTACTCAAATAATGATAAAGACATAGCAAAAGAAAAAGAGAAGAAGATTTTATGAATGATCTAAAGCTTATTTTTTCTAAATTATCATTTTTAGGAAATCCAGCAAAACTAATCAAACTTGTGTGGCAAATTGAAAGTTTGACGAAAAAGCAGAATTCTACTTATCCTAACTCATTAGAGACTGAAGAACTTTATGTGAAAATTGGTGAGGGGATTTCTCTGCTACAAAAGAAGAAATTTATCAAAGTAGAGTTTCTGCCTAATGAAGCAAACTTAATCATTATTTCTCAAAAAGCTTTCGAGCAATCATTG
Source organism: Lactococcus cremoris subsp. cremoris KW2 (assembly GCF_000468955.1). NCBI lineage: Bacteria > Bacillati > Bacillota > Bacilli > Lactobacillales > Streptococcaceae > Lactococcus > Lactococcus cremoris. Next base: position 942,321 of record NC_022369.1, read on the forward strand.
AAAATAGTGGGAAAACCAGTAGATGGAGATATCAATCAACTTCTCAAAGGATTACGTAAGGAAAAAAGTCTTGCAAAGTCCCAAGAAATTATTGATGCAATATCGGAATCATTTCTGACGAATGTACCAATGAAAAAACTGATTAACATTGTTCGCAAACAGATATTTTAAAGTCGTATGGAAAGGAGAAAAAATGTTAAGTTTATTAGTTAAAACAAGGTTAATGGTCTTAAGAACGATTCTTTCTCTTTTTCTTAGGATTTTAGGAAAATTTGTAAGAATAGATGACCGATTGATTCTTTTTGTTTCTTTTAATGGTAAATCTTATTCAGATAATCCACGTTATCTTTTTGAATACATGAGAGAGAGTGAAGAATTTGCTGATTATCGTTTTGTTTGGGCTTTTAAAAAGCAAGAGTCGATTTTGGGGGCGAGAGTTGTTAAATTAAATTCTTTGACCTACTATTATTTACTGACCAAAGCGAAGTACTGGGTTTTTAATGCGAAGATGCCAACTTATTATCAAAAAAAGAAAGGTCAGATTTACTTACAAACTTGGCATGGAACGCCTTTGAAACGTTTAGGTCATGATCTTTTTGATAATGGAAATACTTATTATCGGAGTCGTTTATCTTATGAGCAGATGCTCAAAAGTTATGACCAAGATAGCTGTCAGTGGGATTATTTGATTTCATCGAATACTTTTTCTAGTCAAGTTTTTGTCAGTGCTTTTGAAATAGAGAAAGAAAAACTGTTAGAGGTTGGCTATCCTCGAGTAGACTATTTGGTAAATAGTTCAGCAGATAAGCTAGTGGACTTAAAAACTCGTTATGGTCTGCCAACTGGCAAAAAAATTATTTTGTATGCTCCAACTTGGCGAGATGATTCTTTTGATATTAAGGGTTATAAGTTTGATTTGGCTGTTGATTTTTATAAATGGAAGGAGCGATTGGATGATAAAACTATCATTTTATTCAAACCTCATTATTTGATAGCGAATGCTTATCAAGTACCAGAAGAATTGCGTGATTTTGTCTTTGTCATGTCAGCAAGTTCAGATATTAATGATGCTTATTTACTGAGTGATATTTTGATTACTGATTATTCAAGTGTATTTTTTGATTATGCGGTGTTAAAGCGGCCAATATACTTTTATATGTATGATTTTGAACAATATGAGCAGGACTTAAGGGGCTTTTATTTGAATGTCCCTGAGGATTTACCTAATGACATCATCAAAACAGAAGAAGAATTATTAATGAAAATTAATGACGGAAATTTTGATTTTGAACGATTGAAGGATTTTAATCAAAAATTTAACTTATGGAATGATGGGAAAGCTTGTTCTAAAGTTGTTAAGAGGATTTTTAATGAAAACTAAATCAATTATTTTGACAATAATTCTTGGAATTTTTTATCCTTTTGCCTTCATTATGAGGGTGAAGAAGAATCGGATTACTTTTATTTCTTTGGAGCATGATAATTTGTCAAAAGATTTTAAGTTAATTTATGACCGTTTGAAGCAAAAAGATAAATATGAACTGCGGACGGTTTTGTTCAAGTTTGAATCTTCTCTTTGGGGAAACATAAAATATGGCTATGCTTGTATTCGTCAGTTGTTTTTAATTGAGAGTTCACGTTTAGTCATTATTGATTATAATAATTTTGTTGTTTCCAAGTTTCCACACCGTAAGAATGTTAAAGTCTTGCAGTTATGGCATGCGACAGGCGCTTTGAAAAAATTTGGAAATGATGTGGAACGAGATTATATCGTTAATCATTATGATTATACAATCGCTAACTCTGATTTTTTAAAACCAATTTTTGCACGTGCATTTAATGTGACAGAGGCTCAAGTCTTTGTGACTGGAATTCCAAATAATGATAAGATTTTTGACCAAAAATTTGTTGACCAGACTTCTCAGAGATTACTAGAAAAATATCCTCTTTTAAAGGGAAAGAAAATTATTACTTATGCGCCAACATTTAGAGGACGAATTAGTACGCATTTTAAAGAAGCACTAATTGATTTAGAGAAGGTTCATCAGGCAGTTGGAAATGATTATCTTATTATTTACAAAAGTCACCCGCTTATTCAGCATTCAAATTATGCCAAAAATGAACATGTTTTGTATATTCAAGATGAATTGATTTCTTCACTTTTTTGTGTGACAGATATTTTAGTGACAGATTATTCGGCGATTGCAATTGATTGGATGGTCTTTAATAAACCAATTATTGCTTATAGTCCTGATTTAATGACCTATTCGCATAAGCCGGGATTTACGATTGATTATGAAAATGAATTTCCAGGTCAAGTTACTAAAAATGAAGATGAGTTAATTAAAGCAATCGCGGCTGTTAATGGTGAAACAGAAAATGATAATTTGAAACGGCAACGATTTACTGACAAAATGTATAAATTTAGAGATGGAAAATCAACGGATCGAGTCTTAGATTTGATTGAATCAATAATGGCGGGTTAAGGAGAATAAAATGAGTAAATCCAGAATTGCAGAAAATGACAGTCACTTAAAACGTGGAGCTAAAAAAAAGAAAAGGACTACTTTAAAAATAATTTTGGCTGTGCTTTTGTTTTTGGTCCTTCTTATAGGTGCTGTTGGTGGAAAAGTTTATTTTGATGTGAAAACAGCTGTAACGAAGGCATATGTGAATCCGCCAACGCAAATGACTTCTGTTTCCTTAAAAAAGAAGGAGGCGTTTACGACGGCCATTCTTGGAATAAGTAAAATTGATGGGAAAGACGTCTTAGTTTCGGCAGATATGGCAGCGATGAATCCGCGTTTGCAACAAACGACGATTATCAATCTTTCGACAAGTGCTCTGCTGCCAGACAATCAAAGTTTACTGACTCTCTATAATTCTGGGGGAGAAGCAGCGGTTATTAAAGAGATGGAAAATCTTCTTCAAGTTAAGACCAATAAATTTGTAAGAATTGATTTAGACCAAATGGGAGAATTAGTTCAGGCCATTGGTGGTGTATCTATTCAGAACGCTAATGAATTTACTGCCCAAGGTTTCAAGTTTCCTCAAGGAACTGTTGCCTTAAACAACACCAAGGAAGTGGCAGCTTATTTCACTCGTTTAAATACCGGAGATACAAAAAAAGCTTTTGCACGTCAGCAAGAAGTTGTAATGGCAGTTATCGGCAAACTCAAAAGTCCGCTGCTTTTAATCAGACATTATGGTCAAATTTTGACAGTCTTTCCTAAGGTTTTTAAAACTACTTTTAATTTTGGAAATGTTAAGGCTTTAGCTTTAAATTATCATGGAGCAATAAGTATTAAAAAAATTAATATCCACAGTAGCAAAGTAGCAGGTCAGTCAGAAGTCACTGCGATTTCACAAGCAAATCTCGATTTGGCTAAAGAACAATTTCAAGAAAGTTTAAAATAAAAAGATAAAAATCATTGGTCAAGTATCCAATGATTTTTTTGTGACATCTATTTATTAAAAAAAGCAATTTTTGGCAAAAAGAATGTCTTTTTCTTAACAGCTTTGACTGCCCTTTTTTGGATAGTTTATGTATAATAGAATTAGTTAGTTTTGCTATTGATATAGCATCAGAAATGGAGAGATATAATGCCTAAAAAATTTGGTCGTATTCATCTTGTTGTAATGGACTCTGTCGGAATTGGTGCTGCACCAGACGCTGACAAATTCTTTAATCATGACGTTGAAACGCATGAAGCAATTAATGATGTGAAATCAGACACGATTGGTCATATTTCAGAAATTCGTGGACTTGATGTGCCTAACCTTCAAAACTTAGGTTGGGGAAATATCCCGCGTGAAAGTCCACTCAAAACGATTCCTGCTGCACAAAAACCAGCAGCTTATGTCACAAAACTTGAAGAAATTTCAAAAGGTAAAGATACAATGACTGGGCACTGGGAAATTATGGGCTTGAATATTCAAACGCCATTCCCAACTTATCCAGAAGGATATCCAGAAGATTTACTTGAAAAAATTGAAGAATTTTCTGGTCGTAAAATCATTCGTGAAGCAAATAAACCTTATTCTGGGACAGCGGTCATTGAAGATTTCGGCCCTCGTCAATTGGAAACTGGAGAGTTGATTATTTATACTTCAGCTGACCCTGTTTTACAAATTGCTGCACATGAAGATGTTATTTCTCGTGAAGAACTTTATAAAATTTGTGAATATGTTCGTTCAATTACCCTAGAAGGTTCTGGTATCATGATTGGCCGAATCATCGCTCGCCCTTATGTTGGAGAAGCCGGAAACTTTGAACGGACTGATGGACGTCGTGACTATGCGCTCTCACCATTTGCTGAAACTGTATTAGAAAAACTTTACAAGGCAGGGATTGATACTTACTCAGTCGGAAAAATTTCAGATATTTTCAACACAGTAGGTGTTAAATATGATATGGGTCATAACCATAATGATATGGATGGGGTTGATCGTCTACTTAAAGCAATGACGAAAACTGAATTTACTGAAGGATTTTCTTTTACAAACTTAGTTGATTTCGATGCGAAATATGGACATCGTCGCGATGTTGAAGGTTACGGAAAAGCAATTGAAGACTTTGATGGTCGCTTGCCAGAAATCATTGATGCAATGAAAGAAGATGATTTGTTGATGATTACTGCTGACCACGGGAATGACCCTTCATACGTAGGAACTGACCATACTCGTGAATATATTCCACTCGTAATTTTCTCTAAATCATTTAAAGAACCTAAAGTTTTACCTGTGGGACATTTTGCTGACATTTCAGCAACTATTGCCGAAAACTTCTCTGTTAAAAAAGCTCAAACGGGTGAATCATTCTTGGACGCATTAGTTTAAAATAAAGTGCTTCTGTCAGTCAATTTTACTGACAGAATTAGAAAGAAAAATCTATTTATGGCTAAAAAAGCATTTTGCCAATCTTGCGGAATGCCAATTGCTGATGATTCTTACAAAGGAACAGAAGCAAACGGCGAATTTTCAGCAGACTACTGTATCTATTGCTATATGCAAGGTCGTTTTGTTAAACCAGATCTTACTTTTGATGAAATGGTTGAAATTGGACGAAAAGGTTTGGATAATAATCCAATGCCTAAAATGCAAAAATGGCTTTTCAAAAAACTTTATCCAATGCAACTCAAAGGTTTGAAACGCTGGAAAAATTAAGTTCTTAACTTACTGACGAAAATTCTGTCAGTAAATTTGATAATTATATTAAAAGAAAAGGAAATTAAAAATGCCAACACCACATATCGAAGCTCAAAAAGGCGAAATCGCAGATAAAATTCTCTTACCAGGAGATCCACTTCGCGCAAAATTTATCGCAGAAAACTTCCTTGAAGATGCTGTGCAATTTAACCAAGTTCGCGGAATGCTTGGCTTTACTGGAACTTACAAAGGCCACCGTGTTTCTGTCATGGGAACAGGAATGGGAATTCCTTCAATCTCAATCTATGCTAATGAATTGATTACAGAATATGGCGTTAAAAGATTGATTCGTGTTGGAACTGCAGGCTCTGTCAATGAAGATGTTCATATTCGCGACCTTGTCATTGGTCAGGCAGCAGCAACAACTTCAGCCATTGTCCGTCATGATTTTCCTGATTTTGATTTCCCGCAAATTGCTGATTTTGATTTGCTTGATAAAGCTTATCATATTGCAAAAGACCTCGGAATTACAACTCACGTTGGAAATATTCTCAGCTCTGATTTGTTCTATGGTGGACCAGATGCAGTTAAAGTTGGGAAACTCGGTGTGAAGGCTGTCGAAATGGAAGCAGCTGGTCTTTATTATCTTGGGGCAAAATATAAAGTGCAAACTTTGGGAATTATGACGATTTCTGACCATATTTTGACAGGAGAATCAACAACGTCTGAAGAACGTCAATTGACATTTACAGATATGATGAAAGTTGGTTTGGAAACTTTGATTGCTGAATAATTAATTTAGAGCTTTGTTTTACTGACAAGTTGAGTTAATTCTCAAGCTAAGTAAATTTCTGTTTCTTAAAAAAAAAAATAGACCTTTAGAAGGTCTATTTTTTATCACTCAAGTTCTATTTTATTAGAGGAGTTTTCCATCTTCTGTTATTTCTGAAAATAAAAAAGCTTATTCAAAAGCTTTTTTTTTATTTTAGATAAACTTTCCTTCCATCTTTTCAGAGATGAGGTAAAGTTTCTTATGCATTAAATTTAGATTTACTTGTAATTTGGCCAGAAGCTTTGTCGTATTGAACGGTAACACTTTCTGTTGAACCTTTTGTCCAAGAAACTGAAGTCCAGTTTACTGTAACTAAAGTTTGATCTCCAATGCTAGATTCAGAGGTTGTAGTTGGTTTACCAACTTTTGCTTCAATATCAGCATAAGGTGTACCGCCACTGTAAGCCATTGTTCCATCATTGTTAAAGTTTGCAGTTGCTGAAACGATAGAATCATAAATTTCTTGTGTCCATCCAGATTTTGGTTTTTCAGAAGAGCTAGATGAAGCCTTAGAATTGCTAGAAGATTTAGAGGCCGCCGTAGATTTTGAAGAAGAATCTTTATTCTTATCTTTTCCTCCGCCTCCAAGCGCGCTACCAATGATAACAACAAGGATGACTACGACAATCCAAAACCAAATTCTTTTATAGATTGGTTTTTTTGGTTTTGGAGTTTTTCCATTTCTCATAAAGTTTAATATTCCTAACCCAGCTTTTAACGAGTATCAAAGTGTTGCTCGTAATTTTTAGTTCCGTTAATTTAGTACTCTCTAAAAATTTATTATACCGAATTAAAGCTTATAAATCAAAAACATTTGGGGGAAAAATCAAGTTTTTGTAGTTTATTAATTCTTTGAAATATCCTTTAATAGTAATGTAATTTACCCATATAAACAATCAAAGTGAAAAAATGTTTTTAAAAAGTATTTATAAATACGGTTACAAGAAATATTAAATATAGTGTAAGTAGAAACTTATCAAAAAAGTAGGAGAGGTGAGAAGGATTTTTGTAAAATAAAAACTTCACTTAAAGAATTTTTTTATATTCATTTTTTAGTCAGGCGGGTCAATACAAAAGGAATCTATCAATTTCATCTGGCTTTTGAAAAAGTAGATAGAAATCTTAAAAATTTAAGCATCTCGCAAGGATTTTTTGACTACATTTAATAGCTATGACCATCTGGCAATTTATTAGTGAAAATATTCATTTTTGGATGGAACATTTCTTAGTCAAAAGCTGTAAATTTTTGATATGATGGAATAAATGAAGGCAATTTAGAAAGCCTCAAAAGGAGAAAAGATGACTTACGAAAAATTTATTAAAGAATCGGGCTTGGCAGTCGAAAATTTTAGGTGGGCTTGGGCTTTTTGTAATGAGATTGATGGTCCAATAACTGAGCCAGAGCTAGCAGATGAATTATTAAACTTAGTTTTAGTGGGAAAAAAGAGTGCAACTGCAAGTGCTCTTGCTGATTATGGTGAAGATGAACCATTGCCAAGTGTTGATGGGAAGTTTGATATTTTATTAGATGGGAAGGGTCAACCAAGAGCCGCAATTAGGACTTCAAAAGTATATGTTCGAAAATTTTCTGAAGTGAGTGCGGAACATGCTTACAAGGAAGGCGAGGGAGACCAAAGTTTAGAATATTGGCGAGAAGTTCATCAGGATTTTTGGAATGGATTAGGCATCTATCAACCGGATATGGACGTTCTTTGTGAAGAATTTGAAGTGCTCTACCAAAAATAGAAATAGTAAATAAAAATCGTTGATTATTTTTAAAGTCGTGCTATAATTATCTTAAATTTATGCTTTACGAAAAGAGGAACAGGATGGATGATATGCTTATTGTGACCACCAATGAGGTTGCGGGTTATCGAATTGTAGAAGTTTATGGTGAAGTTTTTGGCTTAACGACTCGTTCTCGGAATTTATTTTCAAGTGCAGGTCAACAAATGAAGACTGTTGTGGGTGGTGAAATAAATGGTTATACAAAGCTTCAACATGATACTCGTGAAACTTCGATTGGTCGAATGAAAGAAGAAGCGAAAGCAAAGGGAGCCAATGCGATTGTTGCAATGCGCTTTGACTCATCAACTTTCCAAAATATTGACTCTGTCGCTGCTTACGGAACAGCAGTTAAAATTGAGAAAATCTAAAGATTAGCTGAGGCTAGTCTTTTTTTATTTCCGAACAATTTTTGACCAAAGGAACTATATTAAATATTTTTGAGAGTAAATTATAGAAAAATTTGTTAGAATAATATTAAAATTAGTATGATTTAAAGAAAATTGAAGCTTATATTTTCAGAGGAGAATTATGAAAACAGATATTGAAATTGCCCAAGCTGCTGAAATTCAACCAATTACTAAAATTGCCGAAAAAATAGGATTATCTTTTGATGATATTGAACTTTACGGGAAATATAAGGCTAAAATTCCCTTAGAAGTGTTAGAAAAGTTTGATGAACAAACCGATGGGAAATTGGTTTTAGTGACATCTATTAACCCTACACCAGCGGGTGAGGGTAAATCGACGGTGACAGTGGGCCTTGCTGATGCCTTTGCCAGACAAGATAAAAATGTAATGGTTGCTCTACGGGAGCCTTCTCTTGGTCCGGTCATGGGAATTAAAGGTGGAGCAGCTGGTGGTGGATTTGCTCAAGTTCTTCCAATGGAAGACATTAATCTTCATTTTACAGGAGATATTCATGCCATTACAACGGCTAATAATGCAATTTCGGCTTTTCTGGACAATTCGCTTCATCAAGGGAATCCTTTAAATATTGACCCACGAAGAATTATCTGGAAACGTGTGCTTGATTTGAACGACCGTGCTTTACGTCATGTAACGATTGGACTGGGTGGACCGCTTAATGGGGTTCCTCGTGAGGATGGTTTTGATATTACGGTGGCTAGCGAAATTATGGCTGTTCTTTGTTTGGCGACTTCTATCAGTGATTTGAAAGAGCGCTTAGCAAGAATTGTCATCGCTCAAAATTATGACCGTAAACCTGTCAGTGTCGGAGATTTAGGGGTTCAGGGGGCAATTGCAATGCTCTTAAAAGATGCCCTTAAACCAAACCTTGTTCAAACAATTGAAGGAACGCCAGCTTTAATTCACGGTGGACCTTTTGCTAATATTGCCCATGGATGTAATTCTGTTTTAGCAACAAAAACAGCACTTAAATTGGCTGATATTGTCATTACAGAGGCAGGATTTGGAGCTGACCTTGGTGGTGAAAAATTTTTGGATATCAAGACACGTCAGTTAGGGAAACAACCTGATGCTGTGGTAATTGTGGCTACACTTCGTGCGCTTAAGATGCACGGTGGCGTTGATAAGAAAGAATTGACAAGTGAAAATGTCGAGGCTGTTAAAAAAGGTTTTGCTAATTTGGAACGGCATATCAAAAACATGCAAAGTTATGGCCTGCCAGTGATTGTAGCGATTAATCAATTTGCATCGGATACAGAGTCAGAAATTTCAACTTTAAAAGAACTGACAGAAGCTTTGGGAGTTTCAGTTTCACTAACTCAAGTTTTTGCTAAAGGTGGTGAAGGCGGTTTAGATTTGGCTGAAAAACTGTCAGTAATGTTACAAGAAAAATCTGATTTCCGCTATCTTTATGAGCTAAATCAACCCTTGTCAGTAAAACTTGACAAAGTTGTGACAGAAATTTATGGCGGTTCCAAAGTTAATTTATCTCCGAAAGCTAAGCGTCAGATGAGAGAAATTGAAGAAAATGGTTGGAATAACTTGCCGGTTTGTATGGCTAAAACGCAGTATTCATTTTCAGACCAAGCGAATCTTTTAGCAGCTCCCGAAGGCTTTGAGGTTACAGTGCGTGAGCTGATTCCGAAAATCGGTGCTGGATTTATTGTTGCTCTTTTAGGAGATGTGATGACGATGCCAGGTCTGCCCAAAAATCCTGCTGCTTTAAAAATGGACGTGACTGATGATGGTAAAATCTCAGGATTATTTTAGAAATGGATTTCAAGGGATTTGTTACTGTAAAATTAAGTGTAAATTTTTTTGGTAACAAATTTACAAAAAATTAAAAGCTTGTAAAACCGCTTGTCAGGCGGTTTTTTTGTGTTATACTTGCTAACAATGTTGAAAAAAATAATTATTTCCGCAGCACTTATGGCAAGTTTTAGTGCTGCCATGATTGCTAATCCTGCAAAAGCAGATTCAGTATTTGAAGACAATGACGCGCAAAGTTCACTGACAGATCTGTCAGCAGCGACTAGTTCACTTGATGTTTTAACAAAAACAATGAATGAAACAGTCAGTGCCGTATCCAAAGTAGAAAAAACACAAAGTATTGCCAAAGAAGTTCAATCACGAGCTGATAAGCTTGTAAGTACAGCTAAAAAATATATGGGTGTTCCCTATGTTTGGGGTGGAACTACACCAGCCGGCTTTGATTGCTCAGGATTCACAAGCTATGTCTATAGAGAAGTTTTAGGTAAAGAAATTGGTCGTACCACTTGGGACCAAATCGCAAGTGGCAAACAAGTAGCACTCGACCAAGCCAAAGTTGGAGATTTGATTATCTTTTACGGTGGGGACCATGTAGGAATTTATCTTGGAAATGGTCAGGTTATACATGCCCCACAACCAGGAGAATCAGTTAAGATCAGTTCAGTTACCGATATGCCAGCTGATTTTGCCTTAGAATACTAAATATAATAGAAGAAAGTAATGATATATCGTTACTTTTTTTATTTGTTATTCTTATAGCCAAAAGTGGCTATAAGTTTTTTTTATGGCAAATTGGTTAAGTTCATGTTAAGATAGGTCTATCAAATTTTTAAAGGGGAACTTTTATGAGAACATCACTAAAGGTCACATTTGCTGCTCTTTCACTTATCGCTGCTGGAACTTTGGTTGCATGCTCCTCAGGTTCAAAAAAGACGTCAGATAATAAAACAACATTAATTGTAATTGCAACAGATGGTGCAACAAAACCATTTACCTATTCAGATAGTCAAGGAAATTTAACTGGTTATGATATTGAAGTCGCTCGTGCTGTCTTCAAAAAATTGCCGCAATACACTGTGAAATTTCAAGCCACAGACTTTTCTGGAATTGCGCCAGGGATTGATTCCGGTCGTTACCAAATGGGTGCTAATGATTTTGGTTGGGAAAAAAGCAGAGCTGAAAAATACTATTTCTCATCACCACTTTCCAAATCTAATAACGCTGTTCTTGTGAAATCTGGAACTTATAAAACCTTGGCAGATTTGGCTGGAAAATCAACAATTGGTAATCCAGCTTCAAATTATACAAAATCAATTCAAGATTGGAACAAAGCCAATCCAGATAAACAAATTAAAATTAGTTACTCAGCAGATTCCACTTCTATTAATACTCGTTTCACACAAGTAGAATCAGGTAAGATTGATTTCATGCTTTATGATAAAATTTCTTTACAGTCAGCTGTTAAAGAACAAGGATTTGATAATCTAAAAATTGAAGATATCAGTATGGATACTGGCGATGCTGAACATGACGGTTATGAATATTTCCTTTTTGGTAAAGATAAAGAAGGGCAAAAGCTTCAAAAAGATGTGAATGGAGTATTAGCTAAAATGCAAGCTGATGGTAGCTTGGCTAAGATTTCTAAGAAATATCTTGGTGGAGATTTCGTCCCAAAAGCTGAGATGTTTAAATAGATAGTTCTGACGAACAATCCTATTTTAATTAGCTCATTCTGTCAGTAAAATAAATGTTTTATAATTCATCAATTTACTGACAGCTCTGTTCGTAAAAAATAGGAGAAAAAAAGGCCAAAATTTTGTATAATAGTAGAAGTGATGGTCAGGTAAAAAATCGAGCCAATTAGTAAAAAGCATGATGCTAAACTGATAAGCTCAAAAATTCCTAATAAACTCTGTCACTTTTTTACTGACAGAGTTTTGCCTATTAGAAAATTAAAATAATATGAAAAAAAACAAAAAAATAATTCTTGGAATTGCCTTACTTTTGGCACTTATCATTTTGCCAGCTCTTCCATTTCTCTTAATTAAAGGTCAGTACAACTTTCATGACTTTTGGACAATGTTTTTCACAAAGATTTTCAGTTGGTCAGCCTTTGTGGACGCCTTTGTACCAATTATTAAAATGATTCCATCTTCACTTGAAATGACAATCATTGCCATGATTTTTGGTTTGCTTTTGGGACTTATTCTTGCCTTAGTTCGTATCAATAAAATTCCTATTTTAAATCAACTTCGTGCTTTATTTGTCAGCTTTATTCGTGGAACGCCAATTTTGGTGCAATTATATCTTTCTTATACAGGGATTCCACTGATTTTAAAAGCAATCAATATGAACTATGGAACGAATTATAATGTGAACACGATTCCGGCAATGCTTTTTGTAATTGTGGCCTTTGCCCTTAATGAAGGGGCTTATAATTCAGAAACCATTCGAGCAGCGATCCAATCGGTAGATAAAGGACAAATTGAAGCGGCTAAATCACTTGGAATGACGAATTTCCAAGTCTTTATGCGTGTCACTTTGCCAGAGGCGGCAACAGTTGCGACAGCTCCGTTAGGAAATGCTCTGATTGGTCTTTTGAAATCTACTTCACTCGCTTTCGTAGCGGGTGTGGTAGAAATGACGGCTCGGGCTCAAATTATTGGTGGCTCAACTTTCCGACTGTTTGAAACTTATTTGGCCTTAGCCTTGGTTTATTGGCCAATCTGTATCATTTTTGAAATTTTGATTAGAGCATTAGAGCGCAAGTTGGACGTCAGAATGCCAAATGATAAACGTAAAAATCGTGCTCAAATTTCTTTGAGTAAAAATCCGTTTGACCAAGCATAAGGAGGGCTCTGATGATTAAAATTACAAATATAAGTAAAACATTTTCTGGCAATCAAGTTCTTGAAAATATAAGTTTGGACATTGAAGAAGGAGATGTCGTTGCACTCATCGGTGCTTCTGGTGCAGGTAAATCAACTTTTTTAAGAGCATTAAATGATTTAGAAAGACCCGATAGTGGTCAGATTGAAATTGATGATTTAAAGATTGATTACTCTACAATCACCAAACAAGAAGTGCTTGAATTGCGCCGTAAAACCGGAATGGTCTTTCAACAATTCAATCTTTTTGAGCGTCGGACGGCTCTTGAAAATGTGATGGAAGGTTTGATTCAGGTTAAAAAATTATCTAAAGCAGAGGCGACAGTAATTGCTGACGCCGAATTGGCTAAGGTAGGTTTGACAGACCGTAAAGATTACTATCCTAAATTCTTATCCGGGGGTCAAAAACAAAGGGTTGGAATTGCTCGAGCTTTAGCGATGGAACCAAAGCTCTTGCTTTTGGATGAACCAACATCGGCACTTGATCCTGAATTAGTTGGCGAGGTTCAAGAAGTAATTCTTAATGCCGCCAAAAATAAACAAACAATGGTTCTTGTCAGCCATGAAATGGACTTTGTTTATAATGTGGCGACAAAAGTACTTTTCCTAGAGCAGGGAAAAATTATAGAAGCAGGAAGTCCTAAAGAAGTATTTTACTCACCGAAGAATCCTCGTACACGAGAGTTTTTATCACGGCATGTCAAGAATTTAGAGGTCAATAACTAAAATGATGATTTTACAGTTTTATCTAAAAGGTTTACTAATTTCAGCCATCTTTGTTTTATTGGTGGGTGGGTTTTATGCTTTTACTTACCTAGTGAGAAATACAAAAAAACCATGGGCTGAAAGAAGAAATAGAATTTTTGATTTGATTTTGGTTGGGATATTAACAACACCAATTTTGAGTTTTGCCGTTTTAGGCGTTCTTGTAATTTTAAAAATTCGGGGCCTATGAATTTAATTTATTTTTTTAAATAAATCTAATTAATGGAAAAAAATCGTTTGACAATGTAAAATAAGGCTATAAGATTTTAGATATTAGAAAAAAGAGTTTTTAGATCTGATAAATGAAGAGCTCAAGTTTGCTTAAAAGCTAGCTTGAGTTTATAAATTTAAGGGGAGTTCTTAAGCTCTTAGAAAAGGGATTAAAAAATGACAGAAAAGAAATATGATGTTGTCATCATTGGTTCAGGCCCTGCGGGAATGACGGCAGCGATGTATACTGCTCGTTCTGAAATGAAAACTTTGCTTTTAGAGCGTGGTGTTCCTGGCGGTCAAATGAATAATACAGCGGAGATTGAAAACTATCCTGGTTATGAAACAATCATGGGACCTGAACTTTCAATGAAAATGGCTGAACCTTTGGAAGGTTTGGGAGTTGAAAATGCTTATGGTTTTGTGACTGGCATTGAAGATCATGGTGATTATAAAAAAATTATCACCGAAGATGATGAGTTCATCACAAAATCAATCATTATCGCGACTGGAGCTAATCACCGTAAGTTAGAAATTCCTGGAGAAGAAGAATATGGAGCTCGTGGAGTTTCTTATTGTGCCGTTTGTGATGGTGCATTCTTTAGAAACCAAGAAATCTTAGTCATTGGTGGTGGGGATTCGGCTGTTGAAGAAGCACTCTATTTGACTCGTTTTGGTCAATCAGTGACAATTATGCATCGTCGTGATAAATTACGTGCACAAGAAATTATTCAACAAAGAGCTTTTAAAGAAGAAAAAATCAACTTTATTTGGGATTCTGTTCCGATGGAAATCAAAGGAGATGATAAAAAAATTCAATCTGTTGTTTATAAAAACGTTAAAACAGGTGAGGTAACTGAAAAAGCTTTTGGTGGAATATTCATTTATGTAGGACTTGATCCAGTAGCTGAATTTGTGAGCAATCTTGGAATTACTGACGAAGCAGGTTGGATTATTACTGACGACCACATGAGAACAAATATCCCTGGTATCTTTGCCGTGGGAGATGTTCGTCAAAAGGATTTCCGTCAAATCACAACAGCGGTTGGTGATGGTGCTCAAGCAGCTCAAGAAGCTTATAAGTTTGTTGTTGAACTTGGATAAAATAAAAATTACTGACAAAGAAGTCAGTAATTTTTTGTTAAAGGATTCGGAATGACATTTAATAGAAAATATGGTAAACTGTAAGTAACGCAATTTTGAAAAAGGAGATTAGGCTCATCGCCTAAATAATTTATAAGACTATGGAAAAAGTAATTTATGACATTTTGCTTGTTGCAATGCTTGTTGTTTCAGCATTTATTATTATAGCGATTTTCATGCAACCTTCAAAACAAGATGGAGCGGCAGATGCTTTTTCTGGTGGAACGGGTGAATTGTTCGAACGTCGTAAAGCGCGCGGTTTTGAAGCTGTGATGCAGCGTTTTACAGCAATCATGATTGGTTTATGGCTAGTCATTGGATTTGCTCTTGTTGTTTTATCAACACGTTAAAATTGCGGGCTGAAAACAGTCCGTATTTTATTTTTTAAAATTGTGTTAAATGTTTCAATGTCGCAATTGTCAGTGGTAGAATTGATTCTATCAGCCAACTGGGTCTGATAAAATGATTAATACCACTGATAATCATTAGAATATTAGCTAAAAATCGAGCCAATATTTAAAAATATTATAATAAGAAAGGGGCTTCTTGTCCGATTTTTGTGGTCAAGAAAGCTCACTTGAGAGAATAAAAATGAGTATTAGAGAAGTAATTATGGACTATCTTGAGAATAGTTCAAAAAAAGCTCTGTCAGTGGAAGAATTGTCAGTTGCTTTACATATGAATAAGGCCAAAGATTACAAAGTTTTTGTTAAAACTTTGGCTTCACTAGAAGCTGAACACTTGCTTCATTTTACTGCTAAAGGGAAAGTAGAATTAGCAGAACAAGAGGAAGCAAAAGTAGTTATCAGCGGGATTTTCCGAGCAAATGCGGCTGGATTTGGTTTTGTAAGTATTGATGCTGACGAACCAGACGTCTTTATTGGACGCGGGCAAACAGGTTTTGCACTTGATGGAGATGAGGTTTTCATTGAGATTGATAAGAATGCCAACTCCCTAAAAGGAACGGCTGCCGAGGGGCATGTTGTTGAAATTATCCGTCATGAGCTTCATCAAGTCGTTGGAACTTTTGTTGCTTTAAATGATGAAGAAAAAGAGCAAACTGGACTGATTGGTTTCGTTAAATCTAGAAATAAAAAAATTCCTTATCGGGTATATCTGGGTGATGAAGGACTCAAACCAGAAAATAAGGCAATTGTTCGTGTAGAAATCACACATTATCCTGATAAAGAATTTCCTCAAACCATGCAAGGACTGGTAACGGAAATTATTGGACAGGCAAATGACCAAGGGATAGATGTGTTAGAAGTTTTGGCTTCAATGGATATTGTATCAGAATTTCCAAAAGAGGTTTTGGAGCAGGCTGATTCAGTGCCAGAAGAAGTGCCAGAAAGTGAAATTGCGGGTCGAGTTGATTATCGTAATGAAATTACTTTCACAATTGACGGAGCTGATGCCAAAGACCTTGATGATGCTGTCCATGCCAAATGTTTAGGAAATGGGAATTATGAATTAGGTGTTCATATTGCGGATGTTTCCCACTACGTAACGGAAAATTCACCTTTAGATAAAGAAGCTTACGAACGTGGAACATCAGTCTATGTTACTGACAGAGTGGTACCAATGTTGCCAGAGCGTTTATCAAATGGGATTTGTTCATTGAACCCACGTTTGAATCGCTTGACTCAATCCTGTGTGATGGAAATTAGCCCAGAAGGTCGAGTGGTTAATTATCAAATTTCACAATCAATTATTAAGACAACTGAAAGAATGACTTATGATGCGGTCAATCAAATGATTGCAGGAGATAAAGACACGCTTGAAAAGTATGCTAAAATTGCTGATTCTGTAAAAATCATGGTTGAAATCCATCATATTTTAGAAGCGATGCGTAAACAACGTGGAGCCATTGATTTTGACACGGTAGAGGCAAAAATCATTGTAAATGAAAAAGGCTTACCTATTGAAATTAGAAAACGCAGTCGTGGCATTGCTGAACGAATGATTGAATCATTCATGCTTGAAGCCAATGAAACGGTGGCCACTCATTTTGAAGCACATGGCTTGCCATTTATTTATCGGATTCACGAGCAACCAAAAGCAGATAGATTACAAAGATTTATTGATTTTGCAGCAACATTTGGAATGCAAATTGAAGGAACCTCAAACGGAATTGATCAAAAAGTTTTACAAGCCTTCATGAAAAAAATCAAGGGGCAACCGGGTGAAATGGTCTTGTCAACAATGCTATTGCGTAGTATGCAACAAGCTCGTTATTCAGAAAATAATGAGGGGCACTTTGGTTTAGCTGCCGAAAATTATACTCACTTTACCTCACCTATTCGTCGTTATCCTGATTTGTTGGTTCATCGTTTGATTCGTGAAATTGGTGCGGGTAAAATTCCAGCAAATCTTTTACAAAAATGGGAAGAAAAAATCCCAGAAATTGCGGAGCACTCTAGTCATCGTGAACGTCGAGCGGTTGATGCTGAACGTGAAGTTGAAAAAATGAAAAAAGCCGAGTTCATGGAAGAACATGTGGACGAAGAGTTTGAAGGAATTATTGCTTCAGTCACTCGTTTTGGTATGTTTATTGAACTTGAAAATACAATCGAAGGATTAGTTCATATTTCAACGTTGAAGGGTGATTATTTCACTTATCATGAGCGAATGTTAGCTTTGATTGGTGAAAGAACAGGATTGACTTTTAAAATTGGTCAACCAATTAAAATCAAAGTCGTCAAAGCGGATAAGATGACTGGCGAAATTGACTTTGAGTACCTTCCATCAGAATTAGATTTGATTGATAAATCGGCTAAAGCTAAGAAAAAGCCTGAATCTAAAGGTCGCAAAAAATCAAATCAATCCCTTAAAGTTAAATCTGTCGCACCAAAAGCTACTAGTAAAGCTGGCAGTAAATCAAAAGAGGGTAGAAGTACTGATGGAAAACCTGAATTTGATAAGAAAAAGAAAAAATCGGGCAAAAAACCCTTTTATAGCAAAGCAGCCAAAGGTAAATTTACTGACAAAAAAGAGAATGGCAAAAAATTTACTGATGGAAGAAAAAAAGCACACAAAAGACCTTAAATTTTGAAAGAAGAAGAAATGAAAACTTTGAATTTAAATAAAACAGCATTAGTCATCATCGATTTGCAAAAAGGAATCGCTGGTCGTGAAGGTTTTGCTCCTTATTCTGCACAAGATGTGTTGGCCAAAAATAAAGAGCTCGTAACAAGTTTAAAAAATACAGAAGCTTTGATTGTTTTTGTTCATGTTAAAAATTATGGTGGAGAAGCTCTAAAACCAAAAACGGATAATCCCCCTCTTGCACATGGGCAAATACCAGCGGACTTCTCTGATTTTGTCATGCCAGAGGCTTACGATAAAGACTATGACAATGTTATCCATGTTGCTAAACACAACTGGGGGGCCTTTTATGGAACAGATTTAGATGTCCAATTGCGCCGCCGTGGAATTGAAGAAATTGTTCTGAGCGGAATTGCTACAACGATTGGTTGTGATACAACGGCTCGTGAAGCTTTCCAACATGGCTATCAAGTGATTGCCGTAGAAGATGCAATGACTGATTTTAATGGAAGTTTGCACAAGGGAATTGTGGACGGAATTTTCACTAGACTTGGACGGGTGCGTTCAACACAAGAAGTAGTAAAAATGATTGAAGAAAGTAAATAAGTTTAGGCCACCCATTTTACTGACAGAGATTTTCGGAGTCTTCGTCAGTAAATTTCCTAAAATATTTAGTGAATAATATGAAAAATCGTTTGAAATTAATTGGAAAAATTATTGTCAGCATTATTTTAGTTTTTGCTGTCATCATCGGCTCATACGTTATTTATGTCTATGCTCAATATCATCGTCTGCCAAATGATATCAAGCAAAGTATCAAAAATCCGCAAACTCAACAAGTTGAATTGGGAAAAACCTATAAAATGATGACATTTAATATTGGTTATGGTTCCTACCCACCTTCTTTTAATTTTTTCATGGATGGTGGTGGTGATGTGCGTGCTTACAGCAAATCTGCTGTCAAGTCTGCGATTCAAGAAGATATTAGACTTATTAAAAAAGAAAATCCTGATTTCGGAAATATTCAAGAAATTGATTGGCAAGGAGACCGAAGTCAGCAGGTGAATGAACCTCAGTTGGTACGCGCAGGTCTTCCTGATTATAGTAGTGTATTAACGCAAAACTATGACTCTGCTTATCTATTTTATCCCGTGACAAAACCAATTGGAAAAGCTAAATCTGGCATTATGACTTATTCTAAATATGAAATTGAAAATTCAACCAGATATAAGTTACCAATCGAAACCAACTTTAATAAATTTTTTGATTTAGACCGAGCATTTTCTGTCAGCCTTTTGCCTATCAAAAATTCAGATAAAAAGTTTGTAATTTTTAATACTCACTTATCAGCATTTATCACAGACCAAAAAATTCAAAAGCAACAATTATTGACACTCTTTGATGCGATGAAAAAGTATGTCAATAAAGGGGATTATGTGATTTGTGGAGCAGACTATAATCATGCCCTAGCTGGTAAAGCTCATCCAGAATTGACTTGGATGAAGGAGTTTCCAACGGAGAATTTGACTAAAGGAATGCGAGTAGTTGCACCAACTAATGCACCAACCGTGCGCTCACTTGATTTTGCTTATCATCAAAAAAATCCCAAAAATACTTTTGGAATTATTGATGGATTTCTAGTTTCAAATAATATAAAAGACTTAAAAATACAAACCATTGATAATCAATTTAAATCGTCAGACCATCAACCAGTTCTCATGGACTTTTCTTTAGAAAAATAAAAAGCGCTTAGCGCTTTTTTTGTTCATCTAAAAATGATACCTAGTAAAAGAGTGATAGCAAGTGAGGCATTAAATAGCATAAGATTGTTAATCTGTAAATGGAAAGTTTCTGATTTACTTTGCTTTGCCCTGAATTTTTGAATATTAGGAATGACTCTAACTGAAATGATTATCATGAGTAGTGACCAAATGGGTAAAATTTTGAGACAAATAGCAAGTAGAATACAAAGCCCGGCAAAAAGATAAAGTCCAGTAAATATTTTTAAACTCAGTGGAATTTTTAAATAATAAGGAAGGGTATAACGTTCGTTACGAATGTCTTGGTCTAAATCGCAAATATTGTCAGAAAACATGATATTAAAATTTTGAACAAAACACATCAAGCCGACTAAAAGTATTGGGAGAAGAATTTTAAAATCCCAAGTCCAAGTCATGAGCCAGTTTTTGTCAAAGCTAATGAAAAAATATCCTTTGTCATAAGAATTAAGATAGACCGCAAGGAAAAATCCAAAAAATCCCTCACAAAGACCGGCTAAAAGTTCACCTAGAGGAAAGCGAGAGAAAGCAAAAGGACCGTAGGTATAGAAAATAGCAATCAAAAAACAAAGGCCACCAATGGGAAGAACAGCAAGATTAGTCATGAAAAGAACAACTAGTCCAACAATTACATCAACAACTAAGAAAGACAAGCATATTTTTAAAGCAAGTTTAGGATTAATTGATTTGGCAACGATAATATTCCATTTTTTATATTCAGGGTCAAGAGCTTTTTGATAATCCATTAAATTATTCCAAGCAGAGACAAAAAGATTAATACTAGCTAAACCGATAAAAAAGAAAAGGGTGGGCCAAAAGTGGAAGCTTTTAAAATACCAAAGAGCAAAAAGACAGCCAGCAATTGGTGAGAGCAAAGCCGCTGGTAAAGTTTGAATACGTGTAAAATTAAAGAAAGTTTTTAAAGTCATGATAAGCTGATTATAGCAAAATAAGGGAGATAAAACATAATTCAAATGTACTGACAAAGCTGCCTAAAAAACTTTATTTACTTGACAAGAAAATTGACTGAAAATTTAAATAAAAATGTTATAATAGTATAAAAATTTGAATGGAGAAACAAAATGCGCGCAGTTGTAACAGTAGTCGGAGCAGATAAAATCGGGATTGTCGCTGGAGTCACAGCAACATTATCAGAATTAGAAGCAAATATCATTGAGATTTCACAAACTTTGATGAGTGGAGCTTTTACCATGATGATGGTTGTTGAAACTAGAAACAGTGATTTTTCAGCTTTTCAAGCTGAACTTTCAAGAAAAGGTGAAGCACTTGGCGTTAATATTCATGTTCAAAATGAAGCTATTTTTAACGCGATGCACAAATTGTAATTGACTGACAGAAAAAATTAGTCGACGAATTACTTTTATTATTAAGCATTTTTACTGACAGAGATTAAAAATATTTCTGTCAGTAATATTTTAACCAAAACTAAGGAAATCAAATAATGGACATCCAAAATATCAAAGAAACAATTGCGATGATTGAAGAACAAAATTTCGATATTCGCACAATAACAATGGGGATCAGTCTTCTTGATTGTATTGATGCTGATATTGACAAAGCCGCTGAAAAAATCTATCAAAAAATTGTCAATAAAGCAGGTAAACTTGTCGAAGTCGGCAATGAGATTGGGCACGAACTTGGGATTAAGATTGTGAACAAACGAGTTTCGGTAACGCCAATCGCAATTATTGGTGCAGCAACAGCTGCTGATGATTATACTCCGCTTGCCCTGGCTATGGATCGCGCAGCAAAAGAAATAGGTATTGATTTTATCGGTGGCTATTCGGCACTGGTGCAAAAAGGCTATCAAAAAGGGGATGAGATTTTGATTAAATCTATGCCTAAAGCCCTAGCAGCAACTGAGCGCGTATGTGCATCAGTAAATGTTGGTTCAACTAAGAGCGGAATTAATATGACAGCAGTTCGTGATATGGGTGAAACCATCAAAATTATGTCCAAAGGGGACAAATGGCTCAATGCTAAACTTGTCGTTTTTGCTAATGCTGTAGAAGACAATCCCTTTATGGCAGGGGCTTTTCATGGTGTAGGCGAAGCGGATACGATTATCAACGTTGGGGTTTCAGGGCCAGGCGTTGTTAAACGTGCCCTCGAAAAAGTTCGTGGCGAATCTTTTGATATTTTAGCTGAAACTATCAAGAAAACAGCATTTAAAATTACGAGAATTGGTCAACTGGTTGGACAAATGGCTTCTGAAAGACTGAATGTTGAATTTGGAATTGTTGATTTATCACTCGCACCTACACCGGCAATTGGGGATTCAGTTGCGCGTGTCTTGGAAGAAATGGGTTTAGAAACTGTTGGAACTCATGGAACAACAGCCGCACTTGCCATGCTTAATGATGCCGTGAAAAAAGGCGGAGTCATGGCAGCTGAACGTGTTGGAGGACTTTCAGGAGCCTTTATTCCAGTTTCGGAAGATGAAGGAATGATAGCAGCCGTGAACTCTGGAGCGTTAAATATCGAAAAATTAGAAGCGATGACTTGCGTTTGCTCAGTTGGGCTGGACATGATTGCGATTCCTGAAGAAACACCAGCCTCTACCATTGCAGCTATGATTGCTGATGAAGCGGCGATTGGTGTCATTAATCAAAAAACAACTGCTGTTCGGATTATCCCAATGGGTAAAGAAGGAGAGCAAATTGAATTCGGAGGTCTCTTTGGTGTGGCCCCCGTCATGCGTGTCAACAAGGCATCGTCAGCAGATTTTATTGCTCGTGGTGGACAAATTCCAGCGCCAATTCACTCATTTAAAAACTAAAATTGACTTCAAGGTCAATTTTTAATATTTTAAAAAAATGAAGAGCGCTTCCAAAAATGATATAATGATAGAAGTGGAAAAACGGAGGTTATTATATGGCTTACAAAGTAAATTTTAAAGAAGTAGAAACGGTCGGACTAGAAAGTTCGCCCGTAGCAGAGGCTTTAGCAGGTTTACGGGCTAATGAAGCACGATATTTTTGGAATAAATATAAATTTGAATATCTGACTTATCCAGCTAGTGAAAAGCAGGAAGAAGTTGCTTTGTTTGAGCAGATTTTACTTGAAGAACGCGATTTGAAATTTTCAGCAAAACTGCTTGAAGTGGCTATTTATGAAAGTGATGAACTCTACTGGCCAGAATTTTATTATGAAGATGGAATGGTTTTAAATCTGCTTTATGAAAAGGTCGGTCAGGAAGGCAAGAAACCGAAACGTGCGGTCGGCATTAAACTTTCCGTTGGGATGGAAATCCCTAAAGAGCTTGAAGGAAAGTTTAAATTTGCGCGCCAACGCTCAAAATTAGCAGGTGAAGTGCGTGGCTCATTTTTCACAGTTAAGCAAGAATGGCTTTAAATGTACAAATAGAAAAAAGATATCGTAAAGCTTTTTTATTAAAATCAAATCATTAAAAAGGGGAGTAGTGATGGTAAATATTTATTTAGTTCGACATGGGAAGACAATGTTCAATACAATTGGACGAGCGCAAGGTTGGTCTGATACACCTTTGACTGAAGCTGGAGAACAAGGAATTATTGAACTTGGCTTAGGTTTTAAAGAAAAAGGAATTAAATTTGATCGGGCATATTCGTCTGATTCTGGCCGAACAATCCAAACAATGGGCTTTATCTTAGCTAATTCTGATAACGAAGGAATTCCTTATACTTACGATAAAAGAATCCGAGAATGGTGTTTTGGCTCGTTTGACGGAGGCTATGATGGCGAATTGTTTGATGGAGTTTTACCAAGAATATTTACCGAAACTGGGAATAATCATACTGATGAATTTCCGCCTGATGAAGTGATTGCTAATGCAATTTTTGAAGTTGATACGGCAGGCTGGGCTGAACCATGGGAAAAACTTTCAGGTCGTATCATGGATGGTTTTACAGACATTGCTAAAGAATCTGAATCAAAAGGAGCCAAAAATATTGTTGTTGTCAGCCATGGTATGACCATTGGAACTTTTGTAAAATTGGCTCAACCCGAACTTCCTCGTCCGCATGGTCTTGATAATGGTTCTGTTACTCATTTGACTTTTGAAGACGGAAAATTCACTATCGGAAAAGTTGGGGACATGTCTTATCGAGAAATAGGAAGTGAAAAGTTAGCTAAAAAATGAAAAAAAGAATTACTTTTAGTTTAATTGTGCTTGTTCTTTTAATCGTCGGAGCTTTGGGATTTATATTAATCACAAACAATAAGTCGAATTCAACCAATGAATCAACAAAAAAAACAAGTATTTCATCATCTAAAGAAGTGGCAAAGAAAAAAGACTTACCAGATTCAAAAAGGTCTGACTGGGATTTAGTTTTAGTCAGCCGAGCATCTCCTAAACCTGAAATGAACCCAACATTAGCAACTGTTAATGGGATTCAAGTTGACCAACGGATTGCACCAGCAGTTCAACAATTTTTGGCTGCGGCCCAAGAAATTTCACCAGCCGAGCATCTTATTTCAGGTTATCGGTCAGTTTCATACCAAGAAGGACTCTATCAATCTTATGTTCAAGCAGAAATGAATGGTCAAGGAACGGTCAATAGTACAGGGAATCCTATTTCTGAGGAAGAAGCAATAAAAGATGTACAAACTTATTCTCAACCACCAGGAAGTTCAGAGCATCAAACTGGTCTTGCAATTGATATGAGTAATATTGATAGCCTGAATGAAAGCCAATATGCCAAACAAGTTGCGGCGATTGCTCCCAAATATGGTTTTGTGCTTCGCTTTCCAGATGGTAAAAAAGCAGTCACTGGAATTGGTTATGAAGATTGGCATTTCCGCTATGTTGGTTTAGAAAATGCCAAATACATGACTGAGCACCAATTGACGTTGGAAGAGTATCTTAAATTATTACCAGCTTAAAGGAAATTAGGAACATGTTAAATCGAACTAGACTTTTACTTTATGTGAACGTTGCTCTCTTTATTTACAGCCTGTCAGAAATGATTAAAATCCTTCTTGTTCATAATAATTTCTTTACTCAATTTTTTAATAATCTCTCTAGTAACCTCAAATCTTTAACGGATAAGATTTCGTCAGCAATTACAAGTTGGCAAAGTATTATCTATTTATTGATTTTTGTCTTATTAATCTTTTTGTTATTAAAATTTTGGCGTGTGACTTTTATTCTTTTAGAGATTATTTTGGCACTTTTAATTATTGACTATGTTTTGCTTTTTGTTCAACATCAAGTTGGATTTGAAAATCTTTTTATCATTGCTGTAATGGTAGTTACACTAATGAATATCTGGCAGACATCCAAAGATTCTAATCTTTTATAACAGAAATTAGCACTCTAATAAAAAGAGTGCTAATTTTTATGTCTTTTTTCTTGACAAGGTATAAACAAAGGGTTATAATAAACTTGTTAGCACTTAGAGGTAAAGAGTGCTAAAAGAAAAAACTTAGAGATAAAGAAAGGAGCAGCTATGATTACAGAACGTCAAAGACAAATTTTAAATTTGATTGTTTCACTTTATGCTAAGGACCATACACCAATCGGTTCAAAATCGCTCCTTGATAGTATCCAAGCCTCTAGCGCAACCATTCGAAATGATATGAAAGCTTTGGAAAGGCTGGGTTTGATTCAAAAGGAACATACTTCAAGTGGACGCATTCCGAGCGTTTCGGGCTATAAGTATTTTGTGGAAAATGTCATCCAGTTAGAAGAGTTCAGTCAAAATGACTTGTTCAAAGTGATGAAAGCTTTTGATGGCGATTTTTATCGCTTGTCCGATTTGTTTAAAACTGCGGCTAAAAGCTTATCAGAACTAACAGGATTGACGAGTTTTGTTCTTAATGCTCCGCAACGTGACCAACAATTAGTCTCATTTGAAATGGTTATGCTTGATAATCACTCGGTGCTCTCGGTCATTACTTTGGGAACTGGTGAGGTAAGAACAAATCAATTTGTTTTACCAAAATCAATGACAGAAGCAGATTTAGCTGTTTTTAGCAACTTGGTTAAGGAACGATTAGTCGGTAAAAAAGTGATTGATATTCACTATACGTTACGCACTGAAATTCCACAAATTGTTCAACGCTATTTTAAGGTTACGAGTGAAGTTTTACAACTCTTTGAATCAATCTTTGATGATTTATTCAAAGAACATCTGACAGTCGCTGGTCGTAAAAATATTTTTGACTATGCGACGGATAATCTTGCAGAGCTCTATAAACTCTTTAGTGATGATGAGCGAATGCTTCATGAAATTCGCGAGATTACAAATAATGATGAAATGAGAGCTGTTAAATTTGATAATGATGAAAAATTTATGAAAAATTTAACAATTATCTCGCAAAAATTTGTCATTCCTTATCGTGGATTTGGTACATTGACAGTTGTAGGACCTGTAGAAATGGATTATCAAAGAACATTATCAGTTCTTGATTTAGTTGCTAAAGTTCTAACAATGAAATTAAGTGATTATTATCGTTACCTTGATGGTAACCATTATGAAATTAGTAAATGATTAAAAAGTTATTTAAAAAAGGAGGGCCTATGTCCGAAGAAACTAAAGAAGAAATCAAAAACGAAAAAGTTGATGAAGAAGTGACTGAGGAGTTAACAGAAGAAGCGCTTGAAGATATCGTTGAAGAAGAAATCAATGAACTTGATGAAGCGCAAAAGTTAGCAACTGAGTGGGAAAATAAATTCCTTCGTGTTTCTGCTGAAATGCAAAATGTGCAACGTCGCGGAAATGAAGAACGTTTACAACTTGTCAAGTATCGCTCGCAAGATTTAGCAAAAAAAATCTTGTCTTCATTAGATAACCTTGAACGTGCACTTGCTGTTGAAGGTTTGACAGATGATGTTAAAAAAGGGCTTGAAATGGTACAAGAAAGTTTAATTTCAGCCCTTAAAGAAGAAGGGGTTGAAGAAGTTTCTTATGAAAGTTTCGACCATAACCTTCACATGGCTGTTCAAACTGTTCCAGCTGATGACGAACATCCAGCTGACAGCATTGTGCAAGTCTTCCAAAAAGGCTACCAACTTCACGAACGTTTACTACGTCCTGCAATGGTTGTTGTAGCACAATAATTTAATAAAAAATATTGACCGCAAAGTCTTTAAACTATTCATAAGTAAAAGAAATAAAGGAGATTTAAAATATGTCTAAAATTATCGGTATTGACCTTGGTACAACTAACTCAGCAGTCGCAGTTCTTGAAGGAACTGAATCAAAAATTATTCCAAATCCAGAAGGAAATCGCACAACTCCATCAGTAGTTGCATTTAAAAATGGTGAAATCATTGTTGGTGATGCTGCAAAACGTCAAGCAGTAACAAATCCAGAAACAATCATTTCTATCAAATCAAAAATGGGAACATCTGAAAAAGTTTCTGCAAATGGTAAAGAATATACACCACAAGAAATTTCAGCAATGATTCTTCAAAACTTGAAAGCAACAGCTGAAAGCTACCTTGGCGAAAAAGTTGAAAAAGCAGTTATCACTGTTCCTGCTTACTTCAATGACGCTCAACGTCAAGCAACTAAAGATGCTGGTAAAATTGCTGGTCTTGAAGTAGAACGTATCGTTAACGAACCAACTGCCGCAGCTCTTGCATATGGTCTTGATAAAACAGATAAAGATGAAAAAATCCTTGTCTTTGACCTTGGTGGTGGGACATTCGACGTTTCAATCCTTGAACTTGGCGATGGTGTCTTTGATGTTCTTGCAACTGCTGGTAACAACAAACTTGGTGGTGATGACTTTGACCAAAAAATCATTGACTGGATGGTTGCCGAATTCAAGAAAGAAAACGGAATCGACCTTGGTCAAGACAAAATGGCTTTGCAACGTTTGAAAGATGCTGCTGAAAAAGCGAAAAAAGACCTTTCAGGTGTAACAACAACTCAAATCAGCTTACCATTTATCACAGCAGGAGCTGCCGGACCTCTTCACTTGGAAATGGCTTTAACTCGTGCTAAATTTGATGAATTGACACATGATCTTGTTGAAGCGACACGTCAACCAGTTCGTCAAGCCCTTTCTGATGCTGGTTTGTCAACTTCTGATATTGATGAAGTCCTCTTAGTTGGTGGTTCAACTCGTATTCCTGCTGTTGTTGAACTTGTTCGTCATGAAACAAACAAAGAACCAAATAAATCAGTAAACCCTGATGAAGTTGTTGCTATGGGTGCCGCAATTCAAGGTGGTGTCATCACTGGTGACGTTAAAGACGTTGTCCTTCTTGATGTTACTCCATTGTCACTTGGTATTGAAACAATGGGTGGAGTCTTCACAAAATTGATTGACCGTAACACAACTATCCCAACTTCTAAATCACAAGTCTTCTCAACTGCCGCTGATAATCAACCAGCTGTTGATATTCACGTCCTCCAAGGTGAACGTCCAATGGCCGCTGATAACAAAACTTTGGGTCGTTTCCAATTGACAGATATCCCTGCAGCACCACGTGGAATTCCACAAATCGAAGTAACTTTTGATATTGATAAAAATGGTATTGTTTCTGTTAAAGCTAAAGACCTTGGCACACAAAAAGAACAAACAATTGTTATCAAATCAAACTCAGGTCTTTCTGATGAAGAAATTGATAAAATGATGAAAGACGCCGAAGCAAATGCTGACGCTGACGCAAAACGTAAAGAAGAAGTTGATACACGTAACGAAGCTGACGCTTTAGTTTTCCAAACTGAAAAAACTTTGAAAGACCTTGAAGGAAAAGTTGAAGAAGCTGAAGTTAAAAAAGCCGAAGACGCTAAAGAAGAACTCAAAAAAGCGCTTGAAGGTGAAGATATTGATGATATCAAAGCTAAATCAGAAGCACTTTCTGAAATCGCTCAAAATCTTGCTGTAAAACTTTATGAACAAGCAAACGCAGCTCAAGGAGAAGCGGGTGAAGCAACAGATGCTCAAGAAGGACCAAAAGATGCTAATACATTTGATGGCGACTTTGAAGAAAGCAAATAATATTTTAAAAAAGTACTGATCGTTTCGTCAGTACTTTTTTTATGTTTAAAAGGATTCACTGACAAGCTGTCAGTGGATTTTTTGTTTATTTTGACATAGGGACGAATTGAGTAATATGATATAATTGGACAAGATTAGGATTAAATTTTAGGAGAAATAATAGATGGAAAGATTAGAAAAAAGAGGGCAAGAATTAGAGAATTTCAAAAAATACAATTTTGTATTTTATATCATTATTCTTTTTATTACTATATTAGCAACCTTCCCTTTTTATAGAGGAAATTTTCATGCTGGAAATGATTTTGCATTTAATTATGCAAGGGCGATGTCAACAATTAGTGCATTAAAAGATGGACAAGTAATTCCGCAATTTGATCCAGATGCTTTAAGTGGTTTTGGATATGCCTGGAATGAATTTTATGGTCCACTTCCAACTTATTTTATTTCTGTCATTAAATTTATTGTCAGGTCATGGTCACTATCCTTTGCCCTTTTTTATAGTTTATGCCTTTTTATATCAGGTGTTTTAATTTTTAATTTTTCGAGTTTTCTATTAAAAGACCATACTAATAGTAAATTATTTGGCTTATTGGCAGTTGCCCTTTTTACATTTTCGAATTCAACATATATCAATCTTTATTATTATGCCAACCCTAGCCAACCTCTTGCTCTTTTATTTGTAATCCTCTTGTTTTGGGGAATGACCAAAATGTTTAATAAACGGAGCTTTGTTGCCTTTTTAATGGTAGCTTTTGGGGCAGCAGGCTTACCTCTTTCACATACAGTGACCACGATTTGTACTCTTCCCTTTGTATTATTATATCTTCTCTTTTTGCTAATAAAAAAACGGAATTTGAAAGAAAATATAAAAATCATTGGTCTGGGATTTCTGTCAGTGATTTCGGCAATTGGGCTGTCAGCATTTTTCTTATTTCCTTTATTGGAGAATTTGAAATCTGGAATCTATAACGTTTCTAATTCAGATTTTTCTCGTAGTTTTGGTTGGAATAATATTGCTTATTTTCAAGGGAAATGGGAGCCAATTTATAAAATTGAATTTTCATATTATAAATTTCCTTCTCTTCTATTTGTTTTTATTATACTATTTATTTTTATTTTTTCTCTGATAAATTTCAAGAAAACTAATGCCAAGTATAGCTTGATTTTCTCCTGTTTTTCATTAGTCTTGGTTTTGATGCAACTTCCGATATTTCCTTGGAAACTATTTTCTGTTTTTACGATTGTTCAAGATCCAGCAAGGTTTTCAACTCTTTTTGGACTATTTTCTGCTCTCAGCCTCGTATTAATATTGCCCATCTTATTGGACAAAATTTCAGGAAAAACTTCTTATTATCTGACAATCGGTTTATTAGTCATTTTTTCAATCCTAGGGTTTACTGAATTTAGAAATCGAATCCAAAAAGGTTCTCAACCATTATTTGCTTCTGCTCAAAGTTTATTAAATAAAACTCCCTTTAATTATATGGAAAACCCGGATTCTATTGCTATTGGTGAATATTTACCCCAAGTTATTGGAAGCCATAATCAACCTTATGAAAAGACTATTCAACAATTTTATAAAGATAAGAATGTCTATGGAATGCGCAATCAAGCGATGACATATTTGAGTCAAAGAGGAAAACTCCCAGAGGGGCTTGCAAAAAGCATTCAGATATCAGACTATAGTAAAAAAGGCTCACATGTCACTTTTACAGCGACAACTGGTTCAAAAAGTGCTAGTGTTGAAATACCAGAAATTTATTACAAAGGATTTATCGCCTTTACGAAAGAGGGAAATAAAAAAATAAAGCTCACAAGCCAAATTTCTAAAAATGGATTTCTAGAAATAAAAGTCCCCGCAAAGTTTTCGGGGAAAATTTATTCCTACTTCGCAATGAGTTCAGCAACAAAATATGGCGGACTTTTATCACTTTTGACATTTGTTAGCCTGCTGATAATTCTTATCACTAAAACTTTCATAAAAAGGAAATTATCCAAAGATAAATAATAAGAAAATGGACAAAATGGACAAGGTGTCCAAGAAACGTTTCAGATTCTTGCAATCGTTTTACTCTTGTACTATGATGAAATTAGTAAGAGATTGGAGGAGAATTAAAAAAGAAAGGCTAAAATTTTAGCCGAAATATGTTGTTTAGAATTCGAGGAGGTTAATTATTATGCGTTATACAAATGGAAATTATGAAGCTTTCGTTCACCCAAGAAAACCAGAAAATGTTGATGGAAAATCAGCTTATATCATTGGGGCAGGTCTTGCTGGCCTTGCAACAGCAGTATTTTTAATTCGTGATGGTCAGATGTCTGGTGACCGTATTCATATTTTAGAAGAATTACCTTTGTCAGGTGGCTCCTTAGACGGTTCATTTATTCCACATGATGGCTTTGTTGTACGTGGTGGTCGTGAAATGGAAAATCATTTTGAATGTCTTTGGGATTTATTCCGCTCAGTTCCATCTCTAGAAGTAGACAATGCGTCTGTTTTAGACGAATTTTATCGTATTGACCGTGATGACCCTAATTCATCTAATTGTCGGATTATTCATAATCGTGGTGAACGAGCGGATGATGACGGGAAATTTACATTAAGTCCGAAGGCCCAAGAAGAAATTGTCAAATTATTTATGACAAAAGAAGAATTACTTGTGGGCAAAACCATTGAAGATTGTTTTACTGACGAATTTTTCGAATCAAATTTCTGGCTTTACTGGTGCTCAATGTTTGCTTTTGAAAAATGGCATTCAGCCATTGAAATGCGTCGTTATATCATGAGATTTATTCATCATATTAAAGGATTGCCTGATTTTTCAGCTCTAAAATTCACGAAATATAATCAATATGAATCCCTTGTTAAACCATTACTTTCATATCTGAAAGAACATGGCGTCGATTTTAAATATGGTGCTCAAGTCGAAAATGTTGAAGTTGATTTTTCAAATGGTAAAAAAGTCGCTAAGTCCATTATTTTTGCTGACAAAAAAACAATAGAACTGACAGAAAATGACTTGGTTTTTGTTACAAATGGTTCAATTACTGAAAGTTCAACACAAGGTTCGCCAACACAAGCTGCACCAAAAACAAATGAATTAGGTGGCTCTTGGAAACTTTGGCAAAATTTGGCTAAACAATCAGAAGAATTCGGACATCCAGATGTTTTTTGTAAGGATATTCCTAAAGAAGCTTGGGTTGTGTCAGCAACTGTTACTTGGAAAAATTTGAAAATCCAACCTTATTTTGAAAAATTAACACATCGTCAATTACGTTCAGGAAAAGTAGTGACAGGTGGTATCATTACTGTAAAAGATTCAAATTGGTTACTTTCATTTACAACACACCGCCAACCTCACTTTAAGGAACAAAATGACGAAGAATCAGTCACTTGGGTCTATGGTCTTCTTTCAAATACACCCGGGAATTATATCAAAAAACCTATTGAAGATTGTACAGGTGAAGAAATTACTCAAGAATTACTCTATCATTTAGGGTTGCCAGAAGACGAGATTGAAGCATTTGTGAAAGAAAATACCAATACAATTCCAGTTTATATGCCTTTCATTACTTCATATTTCATGCTTCGTGAACCCGGTGACCGCCCACTTGTTGTACCTGAACAATCAGTAAATTTAGCTTTTCTAGGTAATTTTGCTGAAACAGCCCGCGATACCGTTTTTACTACAGAATATTCAGTAAGAACAGCCATGGAAGCTGTATATCAATTATTGAATGTTGATCGAGGAATTCCTGAAGTGTATGCTTCAGCTTATGATTTACGAACTTTGGCTAGTTCAGTCTACTATCTATCAGATAAACAAAAATTAGAAGATTTGGATTTGTCATTCATCAAGAAACAAGCTTTGAAAGTTGGTCTCAAAAAACTCAAAGGAACCTATCTTGAAGAAATTTTAGAAGAGGCTGGATTGATTTAAAATTTAAATGGGGTCAATAGAAATAGCGAAGTCTAATGCTTCGCTATTTTTGCTACAATTATTTTTATGATTAAAGAAAAATTATATAAGGAACTTGTTGAGATTCGTCATTACCTTCATGCTCACCCTGAAGTATCAGAAGAAGAATTCGAAACTACAAAGTTCATTCGTGAAAAATTATTAGACTGGCAAATCGAGATACTAGAAAGTAACTTAAAAACAGGACTTGTTGCCAAAATAGGTTCTGGAAAACCAGTGATTGCATTGAGAGCAGATATTGATGCCCTACCAATTTTAGAAGAAACAGGTCTAGAGTTTGAATCTAAAAATAAAGGAGCAATGCATGCTTGTGGTCATGATTTGCATATGACAAGCCTCCTTGGTGCAGCTCAATTATTAAAAAAACAGGAGCAGGAGTTAAAAGGGACAATAAAACTTATATTTCAACCTGCTGAAGAAATCGGTGAAGGGGCTAAGCAAGTTTTACAAACCGGTCTACTATCAGATGTACAAGCTTTTTTGGGTTATCATAATATGCCAACTTTACCAACCGGACTCATTGGATTGCGCGAAGGAGGGGTCATGGCTGCAGTCGAACGATTCGAAATTATTGTTAAAGGACAAGGAAGTCATGCAGCGTATCCTCAAGAAGGAAGAGACCCTATTTTAGCCAGCTCTGCAATTGTCCAAAATCTCCAACAAATTGTATCCAGAAATATTTCACCTCAAAAAACGGCGGTAGTCTCAATAACCCATATTGAATCGGGCAATACTTGGAATGTCTTACCAAATAATGCCAGATTAGAAGGGACAATAAGAACGTTTGAGAATGAAGTGCGGACTTTGACTAAAAGAAGGTTTAGCGAAATTATTGAAGCAACCGCAAAAGCGTATGATGTTCAAGTAGAAATTAAGTGGCTTATGGAAGCAGAACCGACCTTTAACGATTTTGACCTGACAGAACAAATCAGGCAGAGAACAGAACAATGGTACGATAAAGTGATTTATCCTGAACCTTCGAGTGCTGGGGAAGATTTTGCTAATTATCAAAAACAAGCACCAAGTTTCTTTGCATTTATTGGTTCAAATGGACCAGAGGCTTCTGGACTTCACTTTCCTGATATGCTTGTCCAAGATGAGGCATTAAAAGTTGCTGTTGAATACTACATACAATCTGCTCAGCACTTACTCGAATATCTTAAATAAAGCCGTATTTTTGAACGGTTTTTTATTTTTGAACTTTTTTGAAAGAAAATGATAGTTAATGATTGATTTTGAAAGATAAAGGTGTTATAATAATTTTTGTAAACGAATTCAGGAGATGGAAATGTTAGCAAATGAAAGAAAAAAAAGGATTGTTGACTATCTAAAAATAAATAGGAGAGCAACAATAGAAGAACTTCTCACCCTGATGGATTGCTCTATTTCAACACTTAGGCGTGATTTGAATGAATTGGAGAAAGAAAAGAGTTTAAGGCGGGTCCATGGTGGAGCCGAACTTACACAGGATTTATCAGAAGAGTTAAGTATTTCTGAAAAAACGTCCAAAAACATTCAAGAAAAAGAAGAAATCGCGCAAATTGCCTTATCAAAAATTAAAGACGGAGATATTGTCTTTCTAGATGCTGGAACAACAACTGGTCTTTTAGCAGAACTTATCAATCAATCACATCTTTATCTAACGATTGTAACTAACTCTGTCACGCATTTAGCAAAATTGACAGATGACCGATTGATTGTTTATTTACTCGGTGGTCGAGTGAAAAAGGTAACAGATGCAATCATTGGAAGTCAGGCCTTGGAACAACTATCTGCCTATCAATTTAATGTGGCCTTTGTGGGTGCGAACGGTTTTGATACCAAGCATGGCGCAATGACGCCAGACCATGAAGAAGCAGCAATTAAAGGATTAGCGGTTAAACAAAGTCAGAATGCTTATGTTTTGGCTGACTCTTCCAAATTAGGCCAAATGAGTTTCGTAAAATTTGCTAATTCTGAAGAGGTTGAATTAATTACCGAGAATAATTAGAGTATGTTTTTTATGAATAAAAGTGAAAAGATTTCACTAAATGTTAATATTTCAAACTTACGTCTTAAATAAAAGGAGAACTATGATTTATACAGTAACACTCAATCCAGCGCTTGACTACTTCATGAACTATGAGTCTTTATCACTGGGTGAGGTTAACAGAACAGGAAAAACACAGATTTCAGCAGGTGGTAAAGGAATTATGGAAAGCCGCATGCTCAGTCTTCTAGGAGCCGAGAGCAAGGCTTTGGGATTTCTAGGTGGTTTTTCTGGTCAATATATTAAAGATTTTTTAAATGAGAATCAAATTGATTCAGATTTTACAGAAATAGCAGATTTGACTAGAATTAATGTGAAACTTAAGAGTCAAGAAAATGAAACCAGCCTAGATGCTAGTGGACCGAAACTTGAAGAAAAAGAAATCAAGGATTTTCTTGAAAAATTTAATCATTTGACCCCAAATGATATTGTCGTTTTTGCGGGAACAATTCCTAAAACTTTAGGTGAAGATTTCTATGAGCGTTTGATTGAAAAAGTACAAGATTGCGGGGCAACATTCGTTATGGATGTTGATGGTCAAAAACTACTTGATTCGCTCCCAGCACATCCCTTGCTTATCAAACCAAATCGTGAAGAATTAGAAGCGATTTTTGGGACAAGCTTTGAAAATAATGAGCAAATTATACCTTATGGTAAAAAACTATTAGACATGGGTGCTCAAAATGTTATTGTTTCAATGGCTGGAGATGGAGCACTCCTCTTTACAAATGAGAAAGTTTATTTTGCTCAAGGGATTAAGGGAGAATTAAGAAATTCTATTGGAGCTGGTGATTCGACTGTTGCAGGATTTTTGGCCGAATATAGTCAATCTAAAGATCCACTCTTAGCATTCAGACAAGCGATTGCTTGCGGAACTTCAAAGGCATTCTCAGATGATATGCCAAGCCGAGCATTTTTGGAAGATATTTATAAAAAAGTTAATATTTCAGAGGTGAAATGATGGAAATTAAAGATTTATTAAAAACAGAGGTTATGATTCTTGACCTCCAAGCAACTAGCAAAGAAGCTGTTATTGATGAAATGGTCAATAAATTAGTTTCTGAAGGTTATGTCAGTGATTTTGCAACTTTTAAAGCAGGAATTATGGCACGTGAAGCGCAAACTTCAACTGGACTTGGTGACGGGATTGCCATGCCTCACAGTAAAAATACCGCTGTTAATGAACCGGTTGTTCTATTTGCAAAATCAAAAACTGGTGTTGATTACGCGGCATTAGATGGTCAACCTGTCAATCTTTTCTTTATGATTGCAGCCCCAGATGGTGCTAATGATACTCACTTAGAAGCTTTGGCACAACTTTCCACTTATCTTCTTAAAGACGGTTTCCAAGACCGTTTGAGAAAAGTTGAATACCCACGCGAAGTCATTCAACTCTTTTCTGAAAAACAAGAAGAAGTTGCAACTCTTGAAAATGCTGAACATTATATTGTAGCTGTAACAGCATGTACAACAGGAATTGCCCATACTTACATGGCTGAAGAAGCACTTAAAAAACAAGCCTTGGAAATGGGTGTTGGAATTAAGGTTGAAACCAATGGTGCGCGTGGAATTGATAATAAATTAACTTCAGCTGATATTCAAAAAGCTGATGCTGTTATCGTAGCTGCGGATAAAAAAGTCGAAATGAATCGTTTTGCTGGTAAAGAAATGGTTCAAGTTCCAGTTGCACACGCCATTCGAGATACGGAAGAGTTAATTAATCGTGCGCTTTCAGGAAATGCACCAATCTATGAAGCAGATGGAACGGATGAAGTAAAAGAAGAATCATCTGGTGGCTTAGGTAAAGCTTTCTATAAACACTTAATGGGTGGTGTTTCTGCAATGCTTCCATTCGTTGTCGGAGGTGGGATTCTTATCGCTCTTGCTTTCTTGATTGACCAAGCGATGGGAGTTCCTCAAAGTCAATTGGCCAACCTTGGAGTTTATCATCCTTTAGCTGCTTACTTTAAAAATGTTGGGGGCGCGGCTTTTGCCTTTATGTTACCTGTTTTAGCCGGTTTCATTGCAAACTCAATCGCTGATAAGCCTGGTTTAGTTGCTGGTTTTGTCGCTGGTTCGATGGCATCATCTGGTTTGGCTTTTGGTCATTTAGACCCTGCTAAAATGATTCCGTCAGGTTTCTTAGGCGCCTTGGTTGGTGGTTTCCTTGCTGGTGGAGTGATTATCCTTCTTCGTAAAGTCTTCGCAAAACTTCCACGTTCACTTGATGGGATTAAAGCTATCTTGATTTATCCATTAGTTGGAACATTTATCACAGGTTTCCTAATGCTTTTTGTCAATATTCCAATGGCTGCAATTAATACTGGACTTTCTAACTTCTTAGCAAGCTTATCAGGAGCATCTGCCCTTGTTCTTGGTCTAGTTGTTGGTGGAATGATGGCTATTGACCTTGGTGGTCCAATCAACAAAGCTGCTTATATCTTTGCAACTGGTACTTTAGCAGCAACGGTTTCAACTGGTGGTTCAGTAACAATGGCAGCAGTTATGGCTGGTGGGATGGTTCCACCACTCGCAACTACAGTAGCTGTTATCTTGTTTAAAAATAAATTTACCAAAGAAGAACGTAATGCTGGTTTGACAAACATTGTGATGGGGCTTTCATTCATCACTGAAGGGTCAATTCCATTTGGCGCAGCCGACCCAGCACGCGCAATTCCATCATTTATGATTGGAGCAGCAGTAGCCGGTGGTTTGACTGGTATGGCCAATATTAAATTGATGGCACCACATGGTGGAGTCTTCGTACTTGCTTTGACTAATAACCCGTTACTTTATCTCTTGTTCATCTTGATTGGAGCAATTGTTTCAGGCCTATTATTTGGAGCTTTGAAAAAAGCTAAATAAAATTTAAGAAAATGAAAGAAGCGGATAATCCCGCTTCTTTTTTATTTATTCTATATAATATATCTGTGATGTTATAAAGTACATCAAAATGAAATTATTTTGTAAAATAAGTTTACAATGGAAATTAATAGAGTTATAATAAGCTTATCAAACTAAAGAGAGCGTTTGCTCAACAAAAGTGTAAGATACTTATTGCTACAAACAAAGGTAATCATTATGATTCAAGTCTACATCGAATATTGGAAACAATATTTTAATTGGTCGGGGCGTACGACACGTAAGAGTTTTTGGTGGGTTTTTATTATGAATCTAGCCATTGCGCTCACACTCATCTTGTTATGTATAGTTACAACAGGGGCCGCAGTCGTATTGTCGTTTGACTTTGAGGGCTTCAATGTTGCAACTTATATTTTCGGAAGTTTGCTTATTTTGTGGTCGCTCGCGACGCTCATTCCAACATCAAATCTTGGGATTAGGCGCTTTCGAGATGCAGGGCTAAATCCATGGATTTGGCTCCTTTCTCCAGTTAGTAGTATTTTGGGAGGATTTAATAATTTTCCTGCCGAGATAGTTTCAGATATTTTGTTTTTGGCTTTTCTTGGACTAGCTCTCATGCCGTCAAAAAAGGGGCGTATAAGTTCTCTTTCTCAAAGTCAGGGCTTATTGATTATCGCTATTGGACTGATTGCCCTTGTGGGATTTAGTGTGGTCAACTTACCGGCTAAGGCGGAGCATATCGTGCAAGGGTTGCCACAAGCAAATCTAGTTGTAAGTACAGAGATTACACAAAAACTGGATATTTCTACCATGTCTGCGCAAGATAGACAGGAAATTATCAGTCTTTATGGGCAAGACGGCTGGGTTGTGTCATCAGACGGTTTGTCTTTAACGAGAAAAACAGCGCCTGAGGGCTCTGACATCACGGTTAATGGAAAAAATTATCAAGCGAATGCACAAGGACAGGTTGAGACGACTTTGCCTGCGGGGACACACGCGGCGGTGACCACACCTGTCGTTGACTCTGGTGGTGAAAAGATAATTGCACCAACGGCCGGAGCCGGTACGGTAAAAGTTGATAAAGAAAAAACACAAAATGTGACTGTCAAGCAAACAATGAATGTAAATGAAGCTATTTCTCAAATGGATACTAGTCAGGAACAAACAATGCCGACGAGTAATATGTCGGAAACCTCGAATTTTGAACCACTTACTAATCTTATGTTGCCCAGAAACTATGTGGGAAAGGTAACTAATCGGAGAGTTAATTGCAATGACTTTAATGGGCCAAAGTCGGATGGTATCCACCATAATGGAAATTTGATAAATCATTTTACAAACAGACAGTTTATGATTGACTTTTATCAAAGTGATTGTTATTACATTGTAAATGGGAATGCTGGGACATATTTAACGCATTGTCGCAGAGATGATATTAGATTTGGCAACGAACAAAAATTTTGTAAAAATCTAAATGCTGCTTGTAGCACTTTTCAACATATGCCCAAAACATATCATGCGATGAAGCGCGGATTGGAGGTTAATCCATGATAGTTGATGATATTGTTTACTGTGCCGCTTTTGTTTTACCAATTATCCTTATTCTTTTATATTTTTTCACAAATTATAATTTTACAGGAGAACAGGCAAAATTTTATCAAAGACTTTTCAAGATAGGTGGGGCTGTATATGCAGTGACTTTTCTAGCAAATTATGTTTCTTTAACTGGAAATGCGTCTAATTCTATGACCTTGACGGATTATTTGATGGCAATTCTAATTTTATTTTATCTGTGTGCCCCCTTTTTATTTCTTTGGAATGCGATTGCTATTTTGAAAAGATATTTTCACGAGCGCAAGCGTCTGGGTTATATTTTGGTTGCTATCAATGGATTTGTCAATTTGTTATTAATTATGGATGGTTTCTTTTGGTTTGTTGGTTCATTGTGATTTTTTGTACACGAAATGAGAAATAATCAAATAATGAAACGAAATTTTAAAAGCGGAAATGGAGTATGTAGTGCACTTCAAAAAATATCTGCGCTACCATCAAATATTTCTGATAGAAAGGTAGTAAGAAAATGATTGTGCTTGAAATTTTTCTTTATCTTTTAATTTTACTCTTGTTGCTTTTGTCTTGTCTTCTAAATAATTTTGACTTTACCGTTTATCGAGGGCGTTTTAAAATTTACTTCCGAATTGCTGGTCTTCTCTATATCCTTAGTATGCTCGGCATATATTTTTCACAGTATTTACTGACAAATTTAATCATCCTTCTTTTAATTTTTTATTTAGTGATTCCTTATCTGCTAATTGCGATTTCTTTTTATCTTGTCGTACATTATAGAAAAAGTTGGCACAATAGCAATTACTGGCTATCTGTTTTAACTTTGGGATTAAGTATTGTTATTATCCTTATAGAAATAATAGGTTTTTGGAATAGTCCTTAAAATTCGATTATTTACGGCATTCTATTTTTGAATACTAGCAATTTTTTGCTAGTTTTTTTATTGACAGAAATCAATTTTATTCTTTTGTTTTTGAACTATACTGTAATTATAAAAATAAAAGGATGATTGGGAAATGGCTTTTCAAAAATGGTTACAAAAAAATGCAAATCGCTTGATGCTGGCATCAGCAATATTGATTGGGTTTGGTTTCTTGGGGAAATATGTTTTTGCTAATGAATTAGCTTGGAATTTAACAATGCTCATCGCTTCAATTTTGGGTGGGTTACCGATTGGAATCCACGCTTATCAGGCTTTAAAATTCAAACAAATTTCAATTGACTTGTTGGTTACGATTGCGGTAGTGGGTGCGATTTTCATTAGAGAATTTGAAGAATCTGCCATCGTAACTTTCTTATTTACTTTCGGAACTTATCTGGAAAAAAGAACGCTTGAAAAAACGCGGTCATCAATTAAAGAACTGTCGCAAATGGCGCCGACAAGAGCGCTTTTTGCGGATGGAAGAGAGATTGATATTGACAAAGTCAAAGTAGGCGATAAGCTTCTGATAAAAACAGGAAGTCAAGTACCTGTAGATGGTCGAGTTTACAGCGGTTCTGCTTTTGTCAATGAAGCCGCCATCACAGGAGAGTCTCGAGAAATTGAGAAAAACAGTGGCGAGCAAGTATTTTCGGGGAGTATTTTAGTAAATGGAAGTCTCTATGTGACTGCTGAAAAAGTGGGCGAAGATACAACTTTTGGAAAAATCATCGAATTGGTTGAAGAAGCGCAAGATACCAAATCACCGGCTGAAAAATTTATTGACCGTTTTGCAAAATATTACACACCAGTCGTGCTTTTGATTGCCATTTTAACTTGGATCGTGAGTCAAAATTTGGAGCTTGCCATTACGATTTTGGTATTGGGGTGCCCAGGAGCTTTAGTGATTGGTGCGCCGGTATCTAATGTTGCTGCGATTGGTAATGGAGCGAAAAATGGTCTATTGATCAAAGGAGGAGAGGTGATGGACACTTTTAGTCGGACCGATACCTTACTTTTTGATAAAACAGGAACACTGACAAAAGGCGAAACAGAGGTTGTATTAGTTAAAGAGTTTGGCGAAATTTCCGAAAATTTACTGACGAAAATATCTACGATTGAAAGTCAGTCTAGTCACCCGCTTGCGACTGCGATTGTCAGGTTTATTGGGAGTGGTGCTACAAAGGGAAAAATTGAAGAGCTTGATGTGATTAAAGGTCAGGGAATTATTGCTGATGACCTATTGATTGGAAATGAAAAATTACTGACAGCCCATAAAATTTTACTGACAGATTCTCAAAAACAAAGTTTGAGAGAAGTAGAAGAAAAAGGGATGTCGATCGTGCTTGTTGCAAAAGCTGGTCAGCTCAAATTAATCTACGGAATTGCTGACGAAATCCGTCCAGATGTTAAAAAAGCGCTGACAGCCCTAAGGCGTAATGGAATGAAGAAAATGGTGATGTTGACCGGCGATAATGAAGTGACTGCCAGAAATGTTGCAAAGGAATTGGGAATTGATGAAGTTCATGCGAATCTGTTGCCAGAAGATAAAGCAAGAATTGTCAGTGAATTTAAATCGTCAGGACATAAGCTTGCTTTTATTGGTGATGGAATTAATGATAGTCCGTCGCTTGCCCTTGCCGATATTGGGATTGCCATGGGTTCTGGTACAGATATTGCGATTGAAACGTCTGACGTTGTGTTGATGAAATCTAGTTTTTTCGAGTTAGTTCAGGCTTACGGATTGGCAAAAAATACTGTGAGAAATATGCGTCAAAATATTGGGCTTGCGATTGCTGTCGTTATTTTTCTACTTGTCAGCTTGATTTTAGGTGGGACAGGATTTGTTCCAAATTTTGTCAATATGGGTACGGGAATGTTTATTCATGAAGCCTCAATTTTGGTGGTTATTTTAAATGGGATGCGCTTGATTTCTTATAAAAATAAAAAAATTAATTGATACAAATCAATTTTTTATGATTAGAATAGCGGTAAAATAAGAGAAAAGTTAAAGAAAGAAGGAAAAAAGATGTCTAAAATAATTATGAAACTTGATGAGCTAAGCTGCCCATCTTGCCTCGCAAAAATCGAAGGGGCCCTGACTGGGACAAAGGGAGTGATTTCTGCCAAAGTTTTGTTTAATGCCTCAAAAGTCAAAGCTGAGTTTGACGAAAATATCGTCAAATCTGACGAATTGGTCACTAAAGTTGAAAAGCTTGGATATCTCGTGCAAAGCTCAAAAGTTACGCTAGTTTGAGCAAGGAGGGAAGAATGATTGAAGTAAGTATCGATGAAAAATATGAAGCAGAAGTCAAAAAATCTGAGATTGACCACCATAAACCAACTGCTGGTGCGATGTTGAGTCATGTTTTGTCTAATATTTTTTATGAAAAAATAAGTTTGATGCAGGCAGGACTTTATGCCAAAAGTGCAAATTATCGCATAAAATTTCGTGAAATTGCCCTAAAAGAAGACGAATGGTTTTATCTTATTTCTGACCAGTTACTTGATGAAAATGAATTGGTCCCAACGACGCTTGACGAATTTGTCAGCAATCATAAATTCATTGAAAATGACCCCAAAGCCAAGTATTGGACAGATGAAGCATTGATAGAAAACTTTATCAATGATTTTCAGAACCAAAATTTATTTATCGGACGAGCGATTAAACTAGCACAAAAGGAAGAAAAATTTAGCTTAGAACTTGTAATTCGCAAGATTTACGGCTATAATTTGTCTATTATTCGCTATTTTGCAGGAGAACTTGGAAAAACGATAGGCGAATTTATCGAGGAGGAAGATGACGATTAAAGATTTTGATGAGCATTTAAGTGACCACCATTGTATCCAGCTAGTCCCACTTTTTTCTGACTTGAGTCCAGATGAGCTTGCTCAAGTTGAAGAAATTGTTCAACATAAAAAAGTCAAAAAAGGTGAAACGGTTATTCAACCATCGGCAGAGCCACTTCTGACAATAGTTGCCAAAGGAAGTTTAAAAATATATCAAATCTCATCCACTGGAAAAGAACAGCTATTAAGAGTGATTGAACCTGGTGGATATGAAGGAGAAAAATCTATTTTCGGCCTTGTCAATAAAAACTTATTTGGCGAAGCTCTATCGGATAGTATGATTTGTTTTGTCAGAAAATCCGATTTTACGGAACTCTTACTCGCTAAACCTCAACTTTCCCTCCGTCTTCTTGAAATGAACGCTGTGAAACAAAATGAAACGGAGCAACAAGCCAAGTTTTTGATGATGGAATCTGTAGAAATGCGTCTTGCTAACTATTTATTGGATTTGGCTAAAATTACTGACGGATCTTATGTACAAATTCCAATGACTTTGAAGGATTTGTCAGCATTTATTGGCACGACTCCTGAAACAATCAGCCGGAAACTCCGTCTCTTAGAAGAGAAGGGATTGGTCGAGCATTACGGAAAATCTTTCAAAATTTTAGATTATGAAAGACTTGAAGATGAATATGCTTAGACAAATTTCTGTCAG
The DNA here is from genome assembly GCF_000468955.1 of Lactococcus cremoris subsp. cremoris KW2. NCBI lineage: Bacteria > Bacillati > Bacillota > Bacilli > Lactobacillales > Streptococcaceae > Lactococcus > Lactococcus cremoris. The sequence continues at coordinate 985,933 of NC_022369.1, forward strand.
TAAATTTATTTACTGACGGAAAAAATATAATCAAAAAAATACTGACGAATTGATTCTGTCAGTATTTTATTTTTAATGAAAAAATGAAACCTAAGTAAACAATGAGGATTATCAACAAAAGGGCTTGTTTTTTGATATAATGGAAGGAGTAAACTGGGGGATTGGGAGAAATTATTATGAGTTTTATTGCACTTTTTGAGCTGGCACTTTTTTTTCTTAATGTTATTTTATCCTTTGTCATTATTTTTAGGGAAAGAAAATCAACAGCAGCAACTTGGTCATGGCTCTTTGTAGTTAATTTATTGCCGATTATAGGCTTTATTTTATATTTACTCATTGGTCGTGGAATTTCACATTATCGTATTTTTAAAGACCGTAAAAGGTTTCAACTTGGCTTTGAAAAACAACTTGAACATGCGGAGAAATCATATACAGATGGATTGTTTATTGAAAAAATGAGAAAAAATCATGTGATTGGTCAACTAATTCACATGCTTTATGTTGAAGAAAAATCGATTATTTCAACAAATACTGGTGTCAAAATTTTTAATGATGGGCGCCAGAAATTTAACGCTTTGATAGAAGATATAAATCAAGCCAAGCATCATGTCCATATGGAATATTATATTTTTAGAATGGATCGAATGGGACATGAAATCTACGATGCCTTACTGGCAGCCGCAAAGCGTGGAGTAGAAGTCAAACTTTTAATTGACGCTTGGGGTTCAAATAAGACTAAAATGTCCAGCTTTAAAGAGCTTCAAGAAGCTGGTGGACATGTGGCTCAATTTTTCCCCTTGATTATGCCCTTAGTTAATCCCCGAACAAATTACCGTTTGCACCGTAAAATCGTTGTGATTGATGGTGTGGTTGGCTATACAGGTGGATTCAATGTCGGTGATGAATATGCTTCAATTACGAAAAAATTTGGATATTGGCGTGACAATCATTTGAGATTGACTGGTGATATTGTTTATAGCTTACAGCATCGTTTTATTTTAGACTGGAATTCACAACATCATTTTGAAGTGACTGAGGGAGAACCTTATTTTCCAGATTCTATTGTTGAAGGACATGTAGCGACTCAACTTGTGACTTCTGGTCCAGATGAGGATAAAGAGCAAATCAAATTGACTTACATGAAGATGATTTCTGGTGCTGAACGAGAAATTATCATTCAAACGCCCTATTATATTCCTTCTGATGCCTTGCATGAGTCAATAAAATTGGCCCTTTTATCAGGTGTACAAGTTAAAATGTTAATTCCTAACAAGCCAGACCATCCGCTGGTTTACTGGGCGACATATTTCCATGCCGCTGATTTAGTTAAATATGGTGCCAAGGTTTATACTTATGAAAATGGATTTGTTCATTCTAAAACGTTAATTATTGATGGAGAGTATGCCTCAGTTGGTTCGGCAAATTTGGATTATCGAAGCTTACAATTATGTTTTGAAGCAAATGTTGTTATTTATGATTATGATATTTCACAAAAATTGCGAAATGATTTTATGAAAGACTTGAAGTTAAGCCGTCCATTGACTTTAGAGCGTTATGAAGAAAGATCAAAACTGATCCGTTTTAAGGAAGGACTGGCTCGCTTAATTGCACCAATGCTTTGATTTAGAAACTAAGATAGAGCAAAAATTATCATTTGGAATGATAAGATGAAAATGGAGGAAAGAGATGGACAATAAACTCAATATTGTAATCATTACAGGAATGTCTGGCGCAGGCAAAACAGTTGCGATTCAATCCTTTGAAGATATGGGCTATTTTACAGTGGACAATATGCCACCAAATTTAATTGAAAAATTTGTTGGGCTATTGAATACACCTGATAATAAAATTGATAAAGTGGCCTTAGTCGTTGATATGCGTTCGCGTGCTTTCTTTGAAGATATTCAAAGTATTGTGACCGAATTGACAGATAACACGAGTGTGAACTTTAAATTGTTGTTTTTAGATGCCAATGATACTGAATTGGTTTCACGTTATAAAGAGACTAGACGAAGCCACCCACTGGCAATTGATGGTCGAACACTGGATGGAATTACTAAAGAGCGTGAGATTTTAGCTGATTTAAAAAATTTATCAGAAGTAGTGATTGATACCAGTGAATTAACACCAAGAAATCTTCGAGCAAGAATTTTGCAAAAATTTGCGACAAGTACAGAATCAACTTTCCGAATTGAAGTGATGTCTTTTGGTTTTAAGTACGGTTTGCCATTGGATGCTGATTTGGTTTTTGATGTCCGTTTTTTACCGAATCCACATTATATTTCTGAATTACGTGATAAAAATGGAACAGATCAAGAAGTTTATGATTATGTGATGGAACATCCGCAATCTGAAGAATTCTATCAAAATTTGATGAAGATGTTGGTTCCGATTCTCCCTGCTTATAAAAAAGAAGGGAAATCAGTTTTGACAATTGCTTTTGGCTGTACCGGAGGTCAACACCGCTCAGTGGCCTTTGCTGAACGAGTTTCTGCTGCTTTAAGAGAAAAGTGGCATCTAAATGTTAGTCATAGAGATAAAGACCGTAGAAAGGAAACGGTAAATCGTTCATGAGCAATCCTAAAGTTGTCGTTATCGGTGGTGGGACCGGAATTCCTGTCGTTCTAAAAGCATTACGTAAAGAAAAAGTTGATTTAACAGCGATTGTAACCGTTGCGGATGATGGAGGTTCTTCTGGACGGATTCGTTCAGCAGTCAGTATCGCTCCTCCTGGTGATTTGAGAAATGTATTGATTGCAATGTCAGACATGCCTAAATTTTATGCCGATATTTTACAGTATCGATTTGATAAATCTGATGGAGAATTGGCAGGACACCCTCTTGGGAATTTAATTATTGCTGCAATTTCTGAAATGCAAGGGTCAACCTATCGTGCGATTCAAACCTTGGCTCAATTCTTTCATGTTGAAGGGAAAATTTACCCTTCATCTGATGCAGCATTGACATTACATGCCGTTTTTAAAGATAGTCATGAGGTAAGCGGTGAGAGCCAAATTGCAGGCTATAAAGGCTTGATTGACCATGTTTACCTGACTCAAACTGTCAATGGCGAAAGCCCAATTGCTTCACGAAATGTTGTTAAATCAATTATGGAAGCAGATACGATTGTTTTGGGGCCGGGTTCACTTTTCACTTCAATTTTACCCAATATTGTTATTCCCGAAATCTGTGAAGCTTTATGGAAAACGTCGGCTAAAATTATCTATGTTTGTAATATTATGACTCAACGTGGTGAAACAGAGCATTTCACGGATGCTGACCACGTTCGTGTTTTGAATGAACATATTGGAACAAAAGTGATTGATACAGTTCTTGTGAATATTCAAGAAGTGCCAGAAGAATATATGAATACAAATAAATTTGATGAGTATTTGGTCCAAGTTGATCATGATTTTGCAGCATTGAAGGCTGAAGAAGTCAATGTGATTTCTAATAATTTTCTGGAACTGCGTGATGGTGGGGCCTTCCATAATGGAGAAGCTGTTGCCAAAGAAATTGTTGCCATTTCTCAACGTCAAGAATTTAGACATTAAAAAATTACTGACAGGATTTGTCAGTAATTTTAAACGGATAAAGAGTTTAAGAGGAAGGAACAAGACAGGGTTTTTTAACCTGAATAGAAAAAATTATGAGTTTCACAAGTGATGTAAAAAAAGAATTAACCCGTAATTTAGCCACAACTGGTGCCCTTCTTGCCCTTGTAAGAATGAATGGCTCTGTTGGAATTTTTAATGGTTTAACTTTATCTATTACGACAGAAAATGCTGGTACGGCTAAATACATTTATCAAATGCTTCAAGAACTCTATGAAATTCATGCTGAGATTCGTGTTCATCAAAAAACAACACTTTCTAAAAATCGGGTTTATACTGTTTTTATCACAGAGGGTGCTGGCGAATTATTAGATGAATTGAGTTTGGCTGATTCACTGATGCTGGATAATGGTGTCCCTGAATTTGTTAAAAATGATGAATTCATTAAAAAAGACTATTTGCGTGGCGCATTTTTGTCGGCTGGAGCTTTGCATAACCCTGAAAAAGGGGAGTATCAATTATCCATCGCAAATGTTTATCAGGAACATGCTGAGGATTTACAAGAAATATTTCGAGATTTTGGCTTAAATGCTCGAGTGATTGAACGAAAAAATCGGTGGATTCTTTATTTATCAAAAGCAGAAGAGATAATGGATTTTTTGACTTTGATTGGCGCAATGAAGGCGAGATTGAAATTTGAAGAAGCTAAAATTATGCGTGAAATGCGTGGGTTAGCTAATCGTCAGTCCAATTTTGAAAATGCTAATATTGCTAAATCCGTAATGGCTGCTCAAGAAGCAATTGATGCTATTCAATTTCTTAATGAAAAAAAAGAATTGGAACAGCTTCCACCCTCTTTAAAAGAAATCGCTCGTTTACGTTTAGAAAATCCAGAAGCAACGATTAAAGAATTGGGCGAATTACTGGACCCACCATTGGGAAAATCTGGAGTCAACCATCGACTAAGAAAACTGGTTGAACGCTCGAATGATTTAAAAAAAGTTGAAAGTTAATAAAAACTGGCTTGATAATGAGCCAGTTTTTATTATTTCCAACCATTAAGAAAGAAGCGAGAAAGAAGTTCGGTTTTTTCTAAAAGCCTTTCTATTGACAAGCCCTTCATTCCAGAATTAAAAATATTTATGATGAAAAGAAAGTCTTCTTTAGTGTATTCTTTAGAAATTTTTTCTTCTTTTTGTCCTTTTTCAAAAAGATTTTCGTAAATTTTTGCTTGAGGCAAAAGAGCATCAGTATCAAAAAAATCAGGACTTTCGGAGTATTGAGTCATTAGATTTTCTGAAAAAACAGGACTGAACACTTTAAGTTGTTTCAATTCAAGATCAATGATAGCCTGAAAAGTATCTGTAAAATCAAGGTCACCATTAATGATTTCCTCGATTTCATCAACCATGTGCTCAAAAGATTTTAGAAGAACATAGTTCATCAAATGACTTTTATTTTGATAGTATTTGAAAAGAGTTACCTTAGAAACAACCGCTTTTTTAGCAATTTCTTCGATTTTTATATCTTTTATTCTTTTTTCGTTTAGTAATTGAAAAGTGATTTCTAAAATTGCTTTTTTCTTTTGTTCAGTTTGGTTCACTACAAACACACTTTCTAGCTGACAGAGCAATCTGTCAGTAAATTTTTTATAGAAATTAGATATAACAAAATTATAACTTTTTTCTTGAACCATTTCAAATAAAAGAGTACAATATGAACTATAAAAATAAAATAGTTCATTTTTTTAAAAAGAGGATTGTTAAAAGTTTTTTGGTTGTATTTTTAGATAACTTTTCTTGAACTCTATAAAAGTTAAGGGTACAATATGAACTATAAGTATAAGAATAGTTCAGAGTACAAATTTGTCAAGCTAATCAAGGAGGAACAAAATGGCGAAAATTGTCGAAGTCAGTGGACTTCAAAAGAATTTTGGAAAGTTTCAGGCCTTAAAAAATGTATCTTTTGAGGTTAATTCTGGTGAAGTTTTGGGTTATATTGGACCAAATGGTGCAGGTAAATCAACAACTATTCGGATTTTACTTGGAATTATTAAAGCAACAAAAGGGAAGGCTCAAATTTTTGGTAAAGAAGTCTGGCAAGATTCAATTGAAATCCATAAAAAAATTGCTTATGTGCCTGGAGATGTTTATCTTTGGCCCAATTTATCGGGTGGAGAGACAATTGATTTGTTTTTGAAACTTCATGGACAAATTAACAAAGAGAAGCGGGATGAACTGATAAAAAAATTTGATTTGAATCCAAAGAAAAAAGTTCGCTCTTATTCCAAAGGAAATCGCCAAAAGATTGCGCTTATTGCAGCTTTAGCAACGGAGGCTGAACTTTATATTTTTGATGAGCCAACCAGTGGGTTAGACCCATTGATGGAGGCCATTTTTCAAAAAGAAGTGGAAAAATTAAAAATAGCGGGAAAAGCAATCATTTTGTCCAGTCACATCTTATCAGAGGTTGAAAAGTTAGCTGATAGAGTTGCGGTTATTCGAAAGGGTGAAATCGTTGAGACGGGTTCTCTTGAAGATTTACGACATTTGACAAGGTATCAGTATAAGGTTATAACGGAAGAAGTTCCTCATGATTTAGAAAAATTAGCTTCTGTTCATGATTTGCAGATTATTGACAGAGAAGCAAGTTTTCAGGCTGATTCAGATTCAATTGATGAAATATTAAAAACACTTTTACAATACCGAGTACATAAACTTGAATCAACTCCTCCAACGCTTGAAGACCTCTTTATGCGTCATTACCAGTAAGGGGGAAGCTTATGAAACAACCATTTTATAAAACAGAGGTTTTGTTTAGGGCCTTACTCAAAAGAGATTGGCTAAAATTACTTTTTTGGATTTTGGGAATGCTTGCATTTGCCGCTTCAGGGGCTGGAAAAATGGAAGTAGCCTCAAATCCAGCCACGGCAAATAGTCTTTATACAATGTTTGTCAAAAATCCAGCAATGATTGGCTTATTTGGCCCCACACCTGTAAATAGTCCAGCAAATTATAGTTTAGGCCCTATTTTTGGTCAAACGATGACTTTGATTACAGGTATCACCTTTGCTATTATTTCGATTATTTATGTTGTCAATCGAAGTAGAAAAGAAGAAGATGATGGAATTACTGAGCTTTTTCGTTCTTATTCTATCGGAAAGTTAGCAAACACGACGGCCCTAGTAATTGAACTTATTTTCTTACATCTACTAATGGCTATTCTGCTCGCCTTTTCCATTCAAGCGCAAAATGTAACAGGCTTAAATGATTTGGAAAGTAATTTACTCTTTGCTTTTACCACAAGTGCCCAAGGACTACTTTGGGGAATGTTTGCCTTACTTTTAGGGCAAGTTTTCTCTGATGCGAGTACAACTAAAGGGGTGACCTTCGGTTTGTTTGGATTGCTTTATATCATTCGAATGGGGACAGATGCAACCAATCTTTCTTTGGGGTGGTTTAATCCACTATCATGGGTTTATCTGGCTTTTCCCTATGTCAAAGGACATGAAAATTGGACCAGTGTCATTTTGACATTTAGTTTATCCTTGATTTTATTGGTCATTTCTTACTTTTTAGAGCTTAAAAGGGATGTGGGAGCTGGTTATTTGCCTGAGGGACAAGGAAGAGCGCAAGGAAAAAAAGCATTATTTGGTTTTCCTGGTCTTATTTTAAGTCTTGAAAAAAAGATGATTCTTGGCTGGCTTATTGGAAGTTTTGTGCTAGGTCTGGTTTATGGTTCGATGTTTGGTCAAATGGACCAATTTATTTCTAGTAATAAAACAGTTAAAGAAATTTTTGTGGGAAATGAAACCGCGGCCTCGGCGATTAGAGGAAACTTCATGGTTACTTTATTCTCTATTTTATCGATATTAGTTGCGGCCTTTGGAGTGATATTACTGATAAAAATGATGGGTGAGGAAAGAAGAAATCGCTTAGAGGCACTCTATGCATTGCCACTTTCAAGAGCAAAGGTCTATTTCACATATGTGCTGACAGCTATTTTTTCAGTTATAGTTGCACAATTTTTGGCTCTTTTAGGGATATTTATTGAACAATTGGGAAATGAGAATGTTCTTTCTTTTACAGAAATTATGAAATCTGGGATGATTTGGCTTGTTGCAGTCATCTTTGTCCTTGCTATCCTTAGTTTACTAATGGGTCTTGTTCCTCGGTTCGCTGATGTGATTTGGGTTTATCTAGGCTTCTTACTCTTTATGACTTATCTTGGAAAATTATTGAATCTGCCAAAATGGTTAGAAAATTTGAGCATTTACAGTCAGATTCCCAAATTACCAGTGGAGAAAATGAATCTTCCAACAGTCAGCTTGATATTAATCTTAGCTCTTGTATTAATTCTGATTGGCTATAAAGCTTATGAAAGACGTGACTTAATTACAGGATAAATTTAAAAGCTATCTAAACAAGATAGCTTTTTTTGTAAAATGAGCAACAAAATGTTGTCTAAACCCAGAAATACAGTATTTTTTAGCATTCTAATATAATTTATGATAGAATGAATGAGTTATTTTATAAATACGCTTTCAGGAGAAAAATTACATGATGAATCCGGCAGAAATTTTAACTGCGACCATTCACCACGGTCAGGAAAAAATAAAACGTCCTTTTTTAGAAAAAGCCGTTCTTGGTTTTATTGGTGGGGCAATGATTTCTTTTGGCTACTTGCTTTATATTCGGGCGATAGCTTCGGTAGCTGACGAACTAGGAAGTCTTGCAAGTTTGATTGGAGCGAGTGTCTTTCCAATTGGGCTAATCGTTATCTTGTTGGGTGGTGGCGAGCTGATTACTTCAAACATGACCGCTGTTTCTACTTCATTTTTTGCTAAAAAAGTGACTTTGAGTGAATTACTAAAAAATTGGTTAATCATTACTGTATTTAATGTCCTTGGTGCTATTTTTGTCGCTTTTGTTTTTGGACATCTTGTCGGATTGACAGGTATTGGAGCTTACAAAACGGAGCTTCTTAGTTTAGCACAATCGAAAATAAATGCTAGTTGGTCCCAAGAATTTCTCTCAGGAATCGGATGTAATTGGTTTGTTGGTCTGGCAATGTGGATGTGTTATGGGGCTAAAGATGCTGCTGGAAAAGTATTAGCAGTTTGGTTTCCGGTTATGGCTTTCGTTGCGATTGGTTTTCAGCATAGTATAGCTAATGCCTTTGTCATTCCAGCGGCAATTTTTGAAAATGGAGCAAGCTGGCTCGATTTTGCTCATAATTTTCTATTTGTTTATCTTGGTAATCTCTTTGGAGGGTCAATATTTGTTGCTGGATTTTATAGTTTAGGCTATCGAAGACAAGCAAGAGAACAAGAAGAACTAAAAAATAAAGAAAATAGTTACTGACAAAAAGTCAGTAACTATTTTTTTAACTGATGATAACGATTGTACCAAATTTCAACGTATTCTTTAGAAAAAGGCCCTTTTTCATTGTTAATCCAGTCAACAAGAATTTTGACATTTTCTTTTAGAATATGATCAATTTCTTTTGGATAGTGCATTTTGCGTCGGTGGCGCTCATATTCTTCAACATCGAGTAATTTCTTTTCTCCATCTTTGAAGACTTTCACGTCAAGGTCGTAATCAATATATTTCAGCGCTTCGTTATCGAGGACGAAGGGGCTCGCTAGATTGCAGTAGTAGCTAACGCCTTCCTCACGAATCATAGCAATGATGTTAAACCAAAACTTTTTGTGGAAGTAAACAATAGCAGGTTCGCGCGTGACCCAACGGCGATCGTCAGATTCCGTCACTAAAGTGTGATCATTTACTCCAATAATTGAATTTTCATTTGTTTTTAGAACCATGGTATCGCGCCAAGTGCGATGTAGATTCCCATCATGTTTATAGCTTTGAATCGTGATGAAGTCGCCTTCTTTCGGAATTTTCAAGGCTATTCTCTCTTTCTCAATTCAAAGTTCTCATCTATTAATATACCATTTTTTAAATGAAATTTACAGTAAAAATGTTTAGTTTAGGCAATAAATTGCTAATAAATGTTCGTTTTTTTAATTTTTATGTAGTAAAAGTGAGTTTTTATACTGATGGCTAATATTAGTCGTCTAAGTCAAAAATTGTCAAAGACGATTGAAATTCCTTCATCAAGTTTTCTCTTCGAAAAGCTTGCCAATCGGAACTTTTACGAAGCACATTATAACGTTTTCTCAAATGCCAATTTTCAGCAATCTGATATTGTGGATATTTGGCTAAAAATTCATTGACCATTTGCCATTCGTAAGGATATCCAAGAGGTCTCGCATGGTAAAGAATGTTATCAATCTTAAGGGGAGTTCGTCTTTGATGAAGATGTCCAAAAATGACGTCCGTAACTTTTGGAAAGTGGCAAAAAAGTTCATGGAAATGCTGAGAGCCCAAATAAGCATTAAAGCGAGCAAATTTTTCATAGCGGGTATTAATGATAAATTGCTGATGAGGGACAAAATGTGTGCTGACAATAATTCTCTCAATCTCTGGCTTTACTGACAATTCTGTCAGTAAAGTTTCTAGTTTCTCTAATTCGATAGCTGTCGTCTTGATATCATCAAATTGGCGATGGATTTTTCGGTCAAAATAAAAGGAATTTTTAAAAGCGATAATTTTTTGAAAATCGGCTTTTTCTTTCATAAAGGAATAGTCGTACCAACCATGAAAACTGACAAAGGCGGTCGATGCAAAAGTTTTCACTTTAAAATTACTGACAGAGATTTCTTCCTCAGAAAGTTCAACCATATCATGATTTCCAAGGTTAAAAGTGACTGATAAATCTGTCAGTGATTCTAATTGATGAAAAAAAGGTTCAGAGATATTATGTAAATCATTAGAAATATCTCCAGCAAAATGTAAATCTGTAATTTGTAAATCATTTAGAAGGGATATAAAAAGTTCAATTTCCTCTATAGAAAAGTGATTACTGTCCAAATGAAAATCTGAAATTATAGCCAATCGTCTTTTTTTAGTCATAGTCAAATTATAGCATGTGTCAGTAATTCTATCTAATATATAATTTTTGAGATTCCTATTATAAAAAAGTTTAAGTCCATTTTCTATTGAATAGCTTAGGTTAGGCTTATAGGCGGTGAATATGGTATAATGCAACTATGGAATTATCAGAAATTAGAAATTTACTTGAAGGATATAGCGAGAAGATTAATGGCTTTCGTGACTCCTTAGATCTTGACCGTTTGGAAGAAGAAATTGCTTTATTAGAAAATGATATGGCGCAGCCTGAATTTTGGAATGATCAAGCAGCGGCTCAAAAAGTCATTGACGAATCAAATGCTTTAAAAGCAAAATACGACAATTATCAAGCCATGAATAACATGCTTGAAGAAGCTCAAACCATGCTTGAAATGCTTCAGGAAGAAGCTGATGAAGACATGCAAGTCGAATTAGAAGAGATGACCACAGCTCTTGGTCAAAAAATTGAATCTTACGAACTCGAAATCATGCTTAATCAACCCTATGACCACATGAATGCGGTACTTGAAATCCATCCAGGTTCTGGTGGAACAGAGTCGCAGGACTGGGGCTCAATGCTCATGCGGATGTATACCCGCTGGGGTGAAGCGCATGGCTTTAAAGTAGAAATTTTGGACTATCAAGATGGAGATGTTGCTGGACTTAAATCAGTAGCCATTCGTTTTGTTGGGCGAAATGCTTATGGTTTTTTGCGCGGCGAAAAAGGAGTTCATCGTTTAGTTCGCATATCGCCATTTGATTCTGCTAATCGTCGTCATACTTCATTTACTTCAGTAGACGTGATGCCAGAACTGGATGATTCAATTGAAGTTGAAGTTCGTGATGCTGATGTGAAAATGGATACCTTCCGTTCTGGAGGAGCAGGTGGACAAAATGTCAATAAAGTATCCACAGGGGTTCGCTTGACTCACGTTCCAACAGGGATTGTTGTCCAATCAACAATGGATAGAACACAATATGGTAACCGTGACAAGGCCATGGCTATGTTGAAGTCAAAACTCTATCAATTAGAAATGGATAAAAAGCAAGCAGAAGTTGATGAACTTCGAGGAGACCAATCAGAAATCTCTTGGGGAAGTCAAATTCGTTCTTATGTTTTCATGCCATATCAGTTAGTCAAAGACACACGGACTGGTTATGAAACGGGACAAATTTCAAACGTTATGGACGGAGAAATAGACGGATTTATCAATGCTTACCTTCGTTGGAACCTCTAAAATTAAGCTGGTTCTTGGAGTTGTTGAAATGATTACGAAACATTAAAGTTATTAATGAAAAGATTATAAAATAAAAGTGCTACCTAAAGCACTTTTATTTTGATATAATTATTAGTAGTTCTGCTGAGGGAAATTTATTTATTACTGTCAGTAGAACGGAAGAGAAGTCTTATCGAGAAATAAAAAAGGTACAGTGCTGTGCCCGTTTTCTTGTTTTTTGATAAAATCCTCTTAAAAGCATCCATAGTGATTAAAATATGGATTTTACTAATAAGTTGCTGACTCATTCGTTAGTAATTGTCAGTCAAATCTAACACAGGAAAGGTACTATGAGTATTATAAAACTAAGCAACGTTTCCAAGAAATATTCTAATGGAACAACGGCTTTGCGTAATATTTCGCTCGAAATTGAAGCGGGAGAATTTACCTATATCGTTGGACCATCAGGAGCTGGGAAATCGACCTTTATCAAACTACTTTATCGTGAATTAAAGATTGACCGTGGTTCTGGAACAGTTGCGCAATATGATTTATCTAAATTAAGACGTCGAGACGTTCCATTGTTACGTCGTTCTGTAGGTGTGGTTTTCCAAGACTATAAACTCTTATCAAAGAAAACAGTTTATGAAAACATTGCCTATGCCATGGAAGTTATTGGTAAAAGCCCGCGCGAAATCAAAAAACGGGTCAATGAAGTGCTTGACCTCGTTGGATTGAAACACAAGATTCGTTCATTTCCAAATGAACTTTCAGGTGGGGAACAGCAACGTGTGGCAATCGCCCGCTCGATTGCTAATGCACCAAAAGTATTGATTGCCGATGAACCGACAGGGAACTTAGACCCTGAAAATTCTTGGGAAATCATGAATTTGCTTGAAAAAATTAATCTTCAAGGGACAACCATTTTGATGGCGACCCATAATAGCCAAATTGTTAACACCTTAAAGCACCGTGTTATCGCTATTGAAAACGGACGAATTGTCCGCGACCAAGAGGAAGGAGTTTACGGCTACGATGATTAGAAATTTCTTCAAACATATTTTGGAATCGCTCAAAAACTTAAAACGTAATGGTTGGATGACAGTTGCTGCTGTTTCATCAGTAACAATTACTTTGGTTTTGGTTGGACTTTTCCTTTCAATTATCCTGAACACTCAAAGATTGACTAAGGGAATTGAAAACAATGTCCGGATTGTTGCCTATATGAAATTAGACGTCCATGACCAGGAAGCGAAGATTCAAGATCCAAAAAACAATAAAAAAATAATTAATAATCCTGACCATCTTAAGATTTATGATTCAATCAAAGAAATTCCTAATGTAAAAACAGTAACTTTTTCAAGTAAAGAAGCTCAATTACAAGAATTGACTAAGGCCTTAGGAAATAACTGGAACCTTTTTAAAGGGGATGCAAATCCACTTTACGATGCTTATATCGTTGAAGCTGACAAGCCAATTAATGTAAAAGCAGTTACTTCTAAAATTTCCAAACTTTCAGGAATTGAAAAAGCAACTTATGGTGGTGCCAATACCGCAAAACTTTTCCAAATTGCACGAGGAGTTCAAACTTGGGGAACTGCAGCAGCGATTTTATTAATCTTTGTCGCGGTCTTCTTGATCTCTAACACCATTCGAATCACTATCCTATCAAGACAACGTGAGATTCAAATCATGCGTCTGGTTGGGGCTAAAAATGGTTATATTCGTTGGCCATTCTTCTTAGAGGGAGCTTGGGTTGGACTTTTAGGTTCAATTATTCCAAGTCTTATCGTTGCTTGGGCTTATCGTCTTGCTTTTGTTAGTCTGACACCAAGTCTTCAATCACAAAAACTTTCGATGTATGCGACTAGCGAGTTCATTCCAGCCATTGTTGGATTGATGGCTATAATTGGTATTTTGATTGGTTCATTCGGGGCCCTATTATCAATGCGTCGTTTCCTTAAAATTTAATAAAATTAAAAGAGAAGATTTATCTTCTCTTTTTTGTGTTAAAAAAAACTGTCAGTAATTAAGTTTTTACTTTTTTACTGACAGACTATTAAATTTATTTAATTAAATGTCATAATCTTCGTCAGACATTGCTTCCACTTCACCAAGGAGGTAAGAATTACCAACTTGTGAGAAGAAGTCATGGTTTGATGAAGAAGTTGAAATTCCGTTCATGACAACAGGATTGACATCAGCTGCAGTATCAGGGAAAAGTGGGTCTTGTCCGAGATTCATCAAAGCTTTATTGGCATTATAGCGTAAGAAAGTTAAGACTTCATCAGTCCAACCCACTTTATCATAAAGTAAATGAGAGTAGTTTTCTTCATTTTCGTAGAGTTTGTAGAGGAGCTCATACATCCAATCACGGAATTCACTTTGCTCATCTTCAGATAATTCATTAAAACCAAGCTGGAATTTATAACCAATATAAGTACCGTGTACAGATTCATCACGAATAATCAACTTGATAATTTCTGCTGAGTTAATCATCTTATTATTTCCAAGATAAAGTAAAGGTGTATAGAATCCTGAATAGAAGAGGCAAGTTTCAAGAAATACAGAAGCCACTTTCTTTTGAAGAGCGGTGCCAGATTCATAAATCTTATTGATGATTTCAGCCTTTGTCTGCATATAGACATTGGTATCCACCCAGTTAAAGAGTTCTTCAATTTCCTTTTTAGTATTTAAAGTTGAGAAAATTGTAGAATAAGATTTAGCATGGACTGACTCCATAAATTGGATATTATTGAAACAAGCAATTTCTTGAGGAGTTCTCGCATCATGTTTGAGGACTTCAGCCCCATCTACTGATTGTAAAGTATCAAGGAGAGTCAATCCAGCGAAGGCTTTAGCAAAAGTATCACGCTCAAGCTGTGGCAATTTACGCCAATCGTCCAAGTCATTAGAGACAGGAACACGTGTATCCAACCAGAATTGGCTAGTTAATTTCTCCCAAGTGTATTTATCGATTGAATCTTCAATAGAATTCCAGTCAATCGCACTATAATAAGTGGGGACAGTAAGATTTTCAGTTTCAGACATATTATTTCTCTCTTTTTAGCTACCGACAATTACTGTCAGTAAATTTTTTATCACTGACAATGTCGTCAGTAAAAATAGCTAGCTCATGACACCAAAAACTTTCGATAATTTATCAAAAGTTTGGCGTCAGTAAATTATTTTAGACCCTAGGTCAGGTTGATAGTTATACGTCGCACTTTGACCGACGATTTTTTGGAAAAATGAAACAAATAAGAAAGTAGAAAGTCCGCTCTAGCGGCTCTCGTATAAACACTAGATTCTTTAGCATTATTGTTTATGTTGTTTACGTCGTTTTCATTCATTGACAATACTTCAATGAATGAAAACAAGTAAGAAAATAGAAAGTCCGCTCTAGCGGCTTTCGTATAAACAATAGGTGCTTTAGCATCATTGGTTATGTTTTATTAAATGACACAACTTTCACATTGGTTAGCGCCGACTTCTTCTTGGTCATCAGTAAATGTACGAATGTAATAAATTGTTTTAATTCCTTTTTTGTAAGCATAGTTACGCAAAATAGACAAATCACGTGTGGTCATTTTATTATTTGCAACTTTCCATTCATACAAACCTTCTGGTAAAGTTGAACGCATAAATAAAGTGAGTGACAATCCTTGGTCAACGTGTTCTGTAGCAGCCGCATAAACATCAATGACCGCGCGCATATCAGTATCATAAGCTGATTTGTAGTAAGGAATTGTTTCAGTGGCAAGTCCAGCAGCTGGATAATAAATTTTCCCAACTTTCTTTTCTTGGCGTTCTTCAATCCGATTGACGATTGGGTGGATAGAAGAAGAACAGTCATTGATATAAGAAATAGAACCATTTGGAGCTACAGCCATCCGATAAGAATTATAAAGACCAGAAGTTTTTACAGTATCGCGTAATTCAGTCCAATCAGCGATTGTTGGAACGGCAATTCCTTTGAAAAGTTCTTGAACTTTAGGAGAAACAGCTGCAAAATAATCATGAGTCAAGTATTTATCAAAATAAGAACCATCAGCATAGGCAGATTTTTCAAAATTCTTGAAGCTAGACCCTTTTTCAACAGCCAATTTATTTGAAGCCACCAAAGTGTAGTAATTCAACAACATGAAATAGACACTTGTGAATTCAACGGCTTCTTTACTATCATAATGAATTTGATTTTGAGCTAAGAAAGAATGCAAGCCCATTGCTCCAAGCCCAATGGCATGCATTTCATCATTTCCTTTACGAACAGTTGGAACAGTATCCAGGTTTGAAGTTTCAGAAATGAAAGTTAAAGCACGAACCATTGATTCAACAGAAGTTCCAAATTCATCACTGGAAGTCATCATATTTAAGACATTAGTTGAACCTAAGTTACAAGCAACGTCAGTTCCAACGACTTTATAAGTTTGGTCATCATTCAAAACAGAAGGTGTTTGAACTTGAAGGATTTCAGAACAAAGGTTTGACATTGAAATCACCCCATCAACAGGATTAGCTTGATTGACCGTATCGACATTCACGATATAAGGATAACCAGATTCTTGTTGAAGTTTTGAAAGTTCTTGTTCAAGCTCACGGGCATTAATTGGTGTCTTGCGAATTTCTGGGTTAGCCACCATCTTGTCGTATTCAGCTGTAATATCGACTTCGGCAAAAGTTTTACCATAATATTTTTCAACGAAGTAAGGTTCAAAAAGATACATTGTTTCGCCTTTTTTAACCAATTCGTAGAATTTATCAGGAACAGTAACACCAAGTGAGAGAGTTTTAACGCGGATTTTTTCGTCAGCGTTTTCTTTTTTAGTTGATAAAAATTCCATGATATCTGGATGGAAAAGTGATAAATAAACTACACCAGCACCTTGTCGTTGCCCCAATTGATTGGCATAAGAAAAAGCATCCTCAAAAAGTTTCATGACAGGCACAACACCAGCGGCAACTCCATCATATCCTTTGATTGGTGCACCAGCAGCACGCAGATTAGTCAAATTAAGACCAACACCACCACCATTTTTAGAAAGTTGTAAGGCAGAATTAATCGTCCGTCCAATTGAATTCATATCATCAGTCAATTGTAAAAGAAAACAAGAAACGAATTCACCACGACGTTTACGACCAGCATTTAAGAAAGTTGGAGTAGCCGGTTGATAACGACGATTAATCATTGCAAAAGCAAGATTATTAGCTAATTTTTCATCGCCGTCAGCCATGTATAAAGCATTCATTAACACACGGTCTTCAAAATCTTCAAGATAGAGTGAACCGTCATTGTTTTTCATGGCATATTGATTATAAAATTTATAAGCAGCCATAAATGAATCAAAATGAAATTCAAATTTACTCAATTCTTTACGAAGATTTGTGATAAATTCTGGCTTATATTTTTCTAGAAATTCAGCTTCTAGGTATTCTTCTTTAACTAACCAATTAAGTTTATCGATATAAGTGTCAGCTTCATAACGATTAGGTTCAACATTCTCTTTGAAAAAAGCGGTAATTGCTTCTTTATCTTTGGCAAGAGGAATGCTACCATTCACGGGGATGTTAATCTCGTTATTGAGCTTGAAATAAGTTACATCTTTAAGTTGTTTTAGAGACATAATACTCCTTTTATAAAGTATTCACTTACTTTTAAAAATAAGTGAATCTGAAATGTATGATAAGTTCAAACTTGTTATTATAAAATAAAAGTTAAAATAAAGAAGCTTCACTCAAGTAGGGTGAAGCCATAAAAAATCACAGCGGATTTTTAAAGGTGACTTTCGCTCCTTGATCAAGCTGTGCAGCGAGTTTTTCAACGGCAGCAACATCAGCTGGCGTACCATTAAACTCAAAATCATATAAAAGTGGAATTTGATATTTTGCTGAAACTTCTTTAGCTGTAAAAATATAGATGCCAGCAAAATTACGATTTCCAGTGCCGATAATTCCACGACAATGTTTATAATTATCATTATAAGCCATAAAGTCAAAAACCGGGTCCATAACGTCTATTGATTTAGAAACGGTTGGTGATTCTTCAGCATAAGAGGGAGTTATCAAAAGGAAAGGCTCGTCCATCTCTAAATCATCGTCAGGTGTAATTTCGACATTCGGCAAGTTTGTTTTAGAAACAAAACGACGCGTTTGTCCAGTCACACTGAAATAAGCAAGTTTCATATTAAGCCAACTTTGCTAATTCAGAAGGACGGAAACCAGAAAAGGCGAAATCATCTTTTGTGATTACAGGAGCAGCTCGAAAACCCATTTCAATTACTTTTTCGACAAATTCAGGCTGTTCATCAATATTGATTTCGTTAAATGCAATTTCGTGTTCAGAAAGCCATTTTTTGACCATTTTGCATTGCATACAATTGTTTTTAGAATAAACTGTAACCATTTTAAATCTCCTTTTGGGGCCAATATATTTTTTAGACGGGAGTAAAAAGTCCTTGACTTTTTCTCGAGTTTTTATAGTCTTATTTTAGCGTAAAAAAAATATCTAGTCAAATTAAAGATACTAGATATAGTGTTAAATTATGTAAAAAAAGAAAAACAACACAATATATTGTGCTATTTTTCTTTTTGTCCCGATAAGTTTAAACCAAAGGGGACAAGGGATTCACAATGATTTTTGATTCTTTTGAGGTTTGTTTTATGTCGAAAAATGATAATAATTGCCAAAGCAAAAATAATAATTGAGAATAAAAGATCATAGGAAGTGAGAATAAATCCAAAGCTAGGGAAAATAAGAATTCCAAGCAGAGCAAAAATTGCAGCTACAACGCTTGAGAGGCTAATCATACTAAAGAGCCAGAGAACAAGAATAAAAATAACGAGAAGATAAAGAAGAAAGAATGGACTAAATCCAAGGACAACACCAGCAGAAGTAGCCACAGCTTTCCCGCCTTTAAAATGGTCGAAAATAGATAAGGTATGACCAATGACAGCCAACAATCCAAAAATTAAAGGAGAGACTCCATTAATATGGAAGATTAGTGGAAGAAGCGTTGCCAAAGTTCCTTTAAGCAAGTCAAAAATAAAGACCGCAATCCCAGCCTTTACACCAAGAATACGAAAAGTATTGGTCGTTCCAGTATTTCCTGAACCATAATCATGAAGATTTTTTTTGAAAAAAATCTTGCCAATCCATAGTCCAAAAGGAATTGCCCCTAAAAGATAGCTAGCAATGAGAAGAAGAATAATAATAAGCATAAGTTCTCCGAAGTTTATTTCGTTTAAAATCGATAATCTCTTTTAACTGTACAATTATACCATATTTTTATTAAAGATTACTGACAATATTGAAACTTATTGGCTTAATTGAAGCAAATATCTTACGATTAGCTTTTGAAATTCTCAGCAGTCCTTTGACAAAGCGTTCTGAACAAGGTACAATAATCAAGATGAATATTTTTTGTCAGTAAATTGCGAACAAAGCGAGTGATGATCTTGCTGATAAAAGATATGGGCTTTCGATGAGAGGAAAATAGATGGTAATAGATATTAATAATTACGATGACAGTGCAATTCAGGTCCTTGAAGGTTTGGACGCGGTCAGAAAGCGCCCAGGGATGTATATCGGATCAACTGATGGAACAGGTTTGCACCATTTGGTTTGGGAAATTGTAGATAATGCAGTCGATGAGGCCTTATCTGGTTTTGGGAATAAAATTACAGTGACCATTAATGCTGATGGTTCTTTATCTGTAGAAGATGAAGGGCGCGGAATGCCTGTCGGAAAACACGCGATGGGAATTCCAACTGTTGAGGTTATTTTCACTATTCTTCATGCTGGTGGTAAATTTGGTCAAGGGGGATATAAAACTTCTGGTGGATTGCATGGTGTAGGATCTTCGGTGGTAAATGCTCTTTCTACTTGGTTAGAAGTTGAAATCACTCGTGATGGGACTGTTTATTGCCAACGTTTTGAAAATGGAGGACATCCAGCAACTACTTTGGAAAAAATAGGGAAAGCTCCGAAATCAAAAACGGGGACAAAAGTGACTTTCATGCCCGATTCTACTATTTTTTCAACAACTGAATTTAAATATAACATCATTTCCGAGCGTTTAAATGAATCGGCCTTTCTTTTGAAAGAAGTAACGATTAGTCTTGAAGATAAACGTACGGATGAAAAAGAAGAATTTCATTATGAAAATGGAGTTCAGGATTTTGTAGCCTACCTGAATGAAGACAAAGATAGCTTAACTCCAGTTCTTTATTTTGAAGGAAAGCAAGATGGTTTTGAAGTTGAAGTTGCCCTCCAATATAATGATGGCTATTCAGAAAATATTCTTTCGTTTGTCAATAATGTTCGAACTAAAGATGGCGGAACGCACGAAGCAGGTTTAAAAACAGCTATCACTAAGGCAATGAACGAATATGCTCGTAAAGTCAATTTGCTTAAAGATAAAGATAAAAATCTGGAAGGGTCTGATTATCGTGAAGGTTTAACGGCAGTTTTATCTGTATTAATTCCAGAGGAACATCTCCAATTTGAAGGACAAACCAAAGATAAATTGGGTTCACCTTTGGCTCGTCCAGTGGTGGACAGCCTCGTTTCTGAAAAATTAAGTTTTTATTTGATGGAAAATGGTGAATTGGCTCAAAACCTGATTCGTAAAGCAATCAAAGCGCGTGAAGCACGTGAAGCAGCTCGTAAAGCACGTGAAGATTCTCGAAATGGTAAAAAATCTAAAAAAGATAAGGGTCTTTTGTCAGGGAAATTAACACCTGCCCAAACAAAAAATCCAAATAAAAATGAACTTTATTTGGTCGAAGGGGATTCAGCGGGCGGCTCTGCCAAACAAGGACGAGACCGAAAATTTCAAGCTATTTTGCCTTTACGTGGGAAAGTAATTAATACCGAAAAAGCAAAAATGCAAGATATTCTCAAAAATGAGGAAATCAATACCATGATTTACACTATTGGTGCTGGTGTTGGTGCAGATTTTACTTTGGCTGACCGTAATTATGATAAAGTGATTATCATGACCGATGCGGATACTGATGGGGCACACATTCAAACACTTTTATTGACTTTCTTCTATCGCTATATGAAACCTCTTGTAGAAGCTGGACATGTTTATATTGCGCTTCCTCCACTTTATAAAATGAGTGAAGGAAAAGGGAAAAAAGAGAAGATAGAGTACGCTTGGACAGATGGCGAGCTAGCAGAACTTCGTAAGCAGTTTGGTAAAAATGCAAATCTTCAACGTTATAAAGGACTTGGGGAAATGAACGCTGACCAACTTTGGGAAACAACGATGGACCCAGAAACTCGGACACTGATTCAAGTAACAATTGATGATGCAGCGCAAGCAGAAAAGCGTGTTTCCGTGCTGATGGGTGATAAAGTTGAACCACGTCGTAAATGGATCGAAAATAATGTGAAATTTACGATGGAAGAAGATACAGCTTTCTAAACAATTTTATTCAAATAATTACCTCGATTTTTCGAGGTTTTTTGTTTTAATTTGTGATAAAATGGAAGAAAATCTAAAAGACTTTCTTATAACGAAAAGAGAAGCAATGCAAAATTCAGCATTAATTATTATTGATTTACAAGCATTCATTAAGAAATTAGCAAAAAAAGCTGAACCTTATGGTTGGGATAAAATCATTGAGAACAATCGAGCGCTGATTGCCGCTTTTGACCAAGCAAATCAGCCGGTTTATTTAGTGACAGTTGAGCCAAAAATACTTTGGAAATCCGCTAAAGAAGCTTTTTCTCGCATGATTCTACAAGATGAATTAAATAATAATTCAAGACTGCATAAGTTGGTAAAATTTGGCCCATCAGCATTTAAACAATCAGACTATGGCTTAGCTGATGAGCTAAAAAAACTTTCTGTCAGTAAAATCTATGTTACTGGGGTTTCGATGAGTAATGGTGTCGTTAAAACAGCCAAGGATGGAGCTGAATCTGCTTTTGAGTCTTTTATTATCGAAGATGCTTGCGCTGACAGAAAGTTAAAAAACTTCCAGAAAACGCTGACAGAAATTCCTAAATTTGGGAAAGTAATTAGAACAAAAGAAATTATTGAGGAACTAAATAAAAATGTCTGAGAAATATGTCGTATTTGACTTTGAAACCACAGGATTTTCTGCACAAAAAAATGAAATTATTCAAATTGGTGCGGTAAAATATGATGAAAATAATCAAGAACTTGCCAGATTCAATCAATTAGTAAAAAACCAACGTTCTTATGTTTCGACAGAAATTACCCAATTGACTGGTATAAAACCAGCGGATTTATTGAATCAACCAACGATTGAAGAAATCTTACCCGATTTTTTAGATTTTATCAAAGGTCATTTATTAGTGGCACATAACGCACCTTTTGATATTTCATTCCTCTATCAAGCGATTATTGATTGCGCCATCACCGATGTTGAAGCTTTTCGTGTTTATGATACTTTAGCAGAAAGTAAAAAACTTCTGACCATGTCCTCTTATGCTTTGGAAAATTTCAAAGATTTACTGGAAATGAATGATTTACGTTCGCACGATGCCCTTAATGACTGTCTAATTACAGCTAAACTCTATCAATATTTACAAAAAATTGAAGAAGTTGAGCGGTCAGTAGAATCAGAAGTTGCTGACGAACTTGGTCAGTTAGATTTATTTGGTGACAGTTCTGATGAAATTACTGACAGCATTCGTCGAAAGTTAAACTTACCCATTACCAAGGCTTTGGTCTACTATCAGCAAAATTTAGAACGAAAATGGGAACGGTTTGAAGTTCTAGGAATTTCGGTTGAACGAGAATATTCTACAGGTTCAAGTCTAAAAATTCGTTTACATAATTCAGAAAAAGTGAAAATTCATTCTGATTTTCTAAAAGAAATGCAAAAAGCCAATTTCGTCACGATTATGGAGGAAGAGAAATGACAGCAATTTGGAAATTAAAAAAATTTAATCAATTAACAACAGACGAGATGTATCAACTTTTGAGTTTGCGTACGGCTGTCTTTGTTGTGGAGCAAAATTGTCCTTACCAAGAACTTGATGGTAAAGACCAAGTGGCGCAACATCTTTGGCTAGAAAATGACAAAGGAGAATTGATGGCTCTTTGTCGTCTTCTTCCACAAGGGATTTCATTTAATGAAGCCTCGATTGGTCGGGTCCTTGTTAATCCTGAATTTCGTGGACAAAATCTCGGACGGAGTCTTATTGATAAGGCTTTGGAAGTTCTCAAAGAAAATGGGGAAGCAGCAGTAACTATCGAGGCCCAATATTATTTACGAGATTTTTATGCTTCATTTGGCTTTGTTGAAAATTCAGAACCCTTTTATGAAGACGATATTAAACATGTAAACATGATATTGAACTTCTAACGTAAATCTTTTGCTGACAGCTTTGTCTAAAAATGCCGTTTGTGTTTTTTGCACCTTACGGGTTTTTTACTGTTTTCGTCAGTAATTTTTTTGCTTAAAATCAATCTGTCAGTAGCTTTAAAAATGATAAACACTTTCCTTTCTTTTGCCCAATAAATAATGTGTCAGTTTTTTTCGTTTTAATTTTGTGGTAGAATAGGAAAAGTGATTTTATATTATAGTCTGATAGACTAGAAGAACTGTCAGTAAAAATCATTCTTATTATAAGTTAATAAAAAAATTAGTATAAAAATTAAAGAAATTTTCTAAAAAGAAAGTTGAAATATGTCAAACATTCAAACCTTACCATTAGAAGATATAATGGGCGACCGATTTGGTCGATATTCAAAATATATCATTCAGGAGCGGGCGCTACCCGACATCCGTGATGGTTTAAAACCCGTACAGCGTCGAATTCTTTATTCGATGAACAAAGACGGAAATACCTTTGATAAGTCCTACCGTAAGTCAGCCAAATCGGTCGGGAACGTCATGGGTAATTTTCACCCACACGGTGATAGCTCAATTTATGAAGCAATGATTCGGATGAGTCAAGACTGGAAAATGGGCGAACCTTTAATTGAAATGCACGGGAATAACGGTTCAATGGATGGTGATCCACCTGCCGCAATGCGTTATACAGAAGCTCGTCTCTCAGAAATTTCTGGTTACCTTTTATCAGATATTGAGAAAGATACCGTAAGTCAGGCTTGGAACTTTGATGATACAGAGAAAGAACCAACCGTTTTACCAGCTGCTTTTCCAAATCTTTTAGTCAATGGTTCAACCGGGATATCAGCCGGTTATGCCACGGATATTCCTCCTCATAATCTTGGCGAAGTGATTGATGCCACCATTCACATGATTGACCACCCTAAAGTCGATGTTGACAAAATCATGGAATTTTTACCTGGACCCGATTTTCCTACTGGCGGAATCATTCAAGGGAAAGGCGAGATTAGAAAAGCTTATGAAAAAGGTAAAGGCCGCATTGTTGTTCGTTCAAAAGTTGATATTGAACCAATGAAAGGTGGGCGTGAGCAACTTATCGTCACTGAAATTCCATTTGAATTAAATAAAGCAAATTTGGTCAAGAAAATTGATGATGTCCGTGTCAATGCAAAAGTGCCAGGTATTGCTGAAGTCCGTGATGAATCTGACCGCGAAGGATTGCGGATTGCAATTGAATTGAAAAAAGAAGCCGATAGTCAACTTGTTTTAAATTACTTGTTTAAAAATACTGATTTACAAGTGAATTATAATTTTAACATGGTTGCTATTGACAACATGACACCTGTCCAAACCGGCGTTTTGCAAATGCTACGTTCTTACGTAAAACATCGGGAAGATGTCATCATCAAACGCTCGCAATTTGACCTAAATAAAGCGGAAAAAAGACTTCACTTAGTTGAAGGATTGATTCGCATGGTTTCCATTTTAGATGAAGTGGTGGCAACGATTCGTGCTTCTGAAAATAAAGCAGACGCTAAAGAAAATATTAAAGTTTCATTTGGATTTACTGAAGAACAAGCCGAAGCTATTGTTACTTTACAACTTTATCGTTTGACAAATACCGACATTGTCACTTTGCAAAATGAACAAGCAGAGTTAGAACAAAAAATTCTTGAACTTAAAGCAATTATTAATGACGAACGGACACTCTTTAATTTAATGAAGCGCGAACTGCGTGAAGTGAAGAAAAAATTTGCCAGACCACGCCGTAGTGAACTTCAAGATGAAGTGCAAACCATTGAGATAGAAGCTAGTGAATTGATTGTCGCTGAAGATACTGTCGTTTCAGTAACTCGTTCAGGTTATATCAAACGAACATCACCTCGGTCATTTGCTTCATCAGCACTTGAAGAAATCGGGAAACGTGATGATGACGAGTTGCTTTACTATGCTAATGCTAAAACAACACAGCATCTCTTGATTTTCACAAATCTTGGTAATGTGATTTACCGTCCAATTCATGAACTTTCTGACGTTCGCTGGAAGGATATTGGAGAACATTTGTCACAAAGTCTTTCTAATTTTTCATCTGATGAAAAAGTAATTTATGTTCAAATTGTTGATGCATTTGCAGGTGAAAATCTAGTCGTGGTTACACGAAATGGACAAATTAAACAAATTGAACGTGAAAGTTTTTCACCATGGCGAACTTACCGCTCGAAATCAACTCCTTATGCTAAACTCAAAGGAAATGATGATGAAGTTGTGCTCATTAGTCCTGTTCAATTTACTGACCTCATGCTTATTTCTGAAAATGGCTATGCCCTCCGCTTTAATCTTGATGATGTCCCAGTCTTGGGTGCTAGAGCAGCAGGTGTGAAGGCAATGAATCTTAAAAATGATGATAAGATAAAAGCAGCTTTCTTTGTCAACTCAAATAGTTGGTATCTGTTGACTCAACGGGCATTTATCAAACGAGTTAAAACAGAGGATATTCCAGCCACATCACGAGCAAATCGAGGTCTTCAAGTTTTAAGAACATTGAAGACAAATAACCATACCGTATTTGCGGCTGGTTTAATCAATTCAACTGCTGATTTATCAGCATTGACCGAAGAATTAGATTTGTTCAGTCAAGCTAAAGCACCAGCGACAAAAGAAACTGATGAACAAGTATTAGAAGTTATCAGTGAGACTGGCAAGAAATATGATATTAATTTGTGCGATTTATCATTATCAGATCGAACAAGCAATGGACATCCAATTGCTGATGATCTTGAAAAAATTGCAAGCGTAAAAATAAAATAAAAAAATCAGCTTTTGCTGATTTTTTTTATTGTCTTCGACCAATAATATAACGAAAGAGGGCAGCATATAGTAGCCAAAGAATGATACAGGCGCCAATAATCCAGACCCAAGCATCTTTTTGATGAGTGAGCGGAAGCGGAACATTCATTCCAAAAAAACCAGTAATGACGGCCAAACCAGCTAAAAGAACTGATACGATAGTTAAGGTCGTCATATTATCATTTAGATTATTATTAAGGACATTATTATAAGTTCCGGCCAACTGTTCAAGAATTTGTGCATTGAGCTGAGTCATACTTGCAAGCTGTTGGGCTTCGATTATCGCATCTTCAAGCTGTTCTTTTTCAGTTTCATTGAACTGTCTGTAAATACTTTTAGTTTTAAGCTGCTCAAGTAGTAAAGTATTTTGATTGGCACTAGACACAATGTAGAGCATTCCTGTTTCAATATCAGAAAGTGCGAGCAAATTTTTCTTGGTTGTTTTTTCACGCAATTTTTGATTAATTTCTTCTTTAGACTTATCAATTTTTTCCAAATAAGGAAAGAAAGCCTCGGAAATTAAAAATAAACTGATAAAAAGAAGTTGATAGACCGTTTGTGGCCTATTTTGTAAGCAATAACTTTTTATTTGATTAATTAAGTATTCATTTTCTGGATGATAGAGTGTAATTAATCGATTTTTTTGAGCTACAAAGGTAACGGGAACTGTCTTGTAATGAGCTTCTGACTTGAGTAAATCTAAACTATTAAAAATAAGCACAAAGTCTTGACTGTCAGGAATAAATTCTGTATGGGGACGTTCGTTTTTATCTTCGGCATATTGAAGTGTTTCTAGGTCAATGCCATAAGTAGCAAGCTCAGAAGTATTTCTAAGGTCCTCAACATTAAAAGAAAGCCAAGTGAGCTGATCATTTATTTTTATTTCTTGCATGATATTATCCTATTGTTCTAATAGAGCCATTTTAGCAAAATTGTAATTTTTGAGCAAATATATAAATATAATATTATTTGATAAATAAAAATATCATTAGACTTTTGATAGGACCTTCAAAATAATTATTTTAAAGAATACGTTTTTATATCTTGACAATCTTTAAAATTAAATGCTATACTTTAGCTACAATTTAATAAATCTTCAGGGCAGGGTGAAATTCCCTACCGGCGGTATAGCCCGCGAGCTGCTAGCAGCATGATTCGGTGAAACTCCGAGGCCGACAGTATAGTCTGGATGAAAGAAGATAAAAACCCATAATACTCATGATAGTATTATGTCTATTTAGCCTTAAACTCTGGAGTGAATCTATCTAATTCACTCCATTTTTGGTTTTTTTGAGCTGTTTTTTTGCTTGAATAAAATAGAAAATTATCCTAAGCCCTTGAAATATTATTTTGGGGCTTATTTTTTTTAGAAAGGATAAATGGATGGAAAATGATGAGCATTTTATGAATTTAGCAATCCTACTGGCTCGAAAAGGAGGGGGAAGCGTTAATCCAAATCCTCAAGTAGGAGCGATTATTGTCAATGATGGTCGAATTATTGGTCAAGGTTATCATGAGAAATATGGAGAAGCACATGCGGAAATCAATGCATTTAAATCTTGTATTGAATCACCGGAGGGGTCAACCATTTATGTGACCTTAGAACCTTGTGCCCACCAAGGCAAGCAACCGCCTTGTTTTGAAGCAATCATCAAAAATAAAGTGAAGCGTGTAGTCATTGGGAGTCTAGACCCCAATCCTTTAGTAGCTGGTAAGGGAATTGAAGCAATGAAAAAAGCTGGAATTGATGTTTCATTAAAAGTTCTAGAAAAAGAGTGCAAAGACTTAAATAAGATTTTTTTTCATTACGTCACTCAAAGAACCCCCTACGTCATGATGAAGTATGCGATGACTCTTGATGGAAAAATTGCGACTTATAAAGGTCAATCCAAATGGATTACAGGTGAAAAAGCAAGACAAAAGGTACATGAAGACCGTTCACGTTTCATGGCAATCATGATTGGTGTTGAAACACTTCTGAAAGATGACCCACAATTAACTGCCAGAATAAAAAATGGGATAAATCCAATTAGAATTATTTGTGATACTCAACTTCGAACCCCTCTTACGTCTAAGATTGTTTCTACTGCATTTGAAATTCCAACAATCATTGCTACCTCAAATGAAAACATTCAAAAACATCAAGCTTTTATTGAAGCCGGTTGCGAGATTTTACTAGTTTCTTCCATATCTGAACATTTGGATTTGAAAGATTTAATCACTAAGTTAGGAGAAAGAGAAATTGATAGTCTTATTTTAGAAGGGGGAGCAAGACTCAACGCCTCAGCATTAAAAGCAGGAATTGTTCAAAAAGTTCAAGCCTATATTGCCCCTAAAATATTTGGTGGGAAAGAAGCTCGAAGTCCTGTTGAAGGACAAGGAGTAGAGCATCCCAATCAAGCCTATTTACTAGACCGACCTCAAGTGGTCTATTTAGGAGAAGATATATTATTAGAAAGTGAGCTCATTTAATGTTTACAGGAATTATTGAGGAAATAGGAGAAGTAACTCAAATTCAAAAGAGAGATAAGTCGTCTAAATTAAGTATTCGAGCTTCCAACATCTTCGAAGATTTAAAACTTGGGGATTCTATCTCAACAAATGGTCTCTGTTTGACTGTTTCCGCATTTAATCATAAAGAATTTACAGCAGATGTTATGCCAGAGAGTTTCAAGCGTTCAAATTTAGGAGAATTAACAGTAGGAAGTAAAGTTAATTTAGAGCGAGCAGTGGCTCTAAATGGTCGATTTGGCGGACATATTGTTTCAGGGCATATTGATGGTACAGGAAAGATTTTATCAATCAAGAAGGAAGAAAATGCGGTTTGGTTTGAATTTCAAACAACTGTAGACTTAATGAAATATGTTGTTGAAAAAGGCTCTATTACGATTGATGGCATCAGTCTTACGGTGGCTCATGTGACTTCAAAATCTTTTAGTGTGTCAATAATTCCTCATACTATCAAAGAGACCATATTGTCTGCAAAGAAGGTTGGAGATAAAGTTAATTTGGAGAACGATATATTGGGTAAATATATCGAAAAATTACTTACTGGGAAAGATTCTTTTACAGGGTCTTCCTTGCTGACAAAGGATAAAATAATTGATTATGGATTTTAAGAGGAGATAAAATGTTTCAATATAATACAGTAGAAGAAGCCTTAACAGCCCTTAAAGCAGGTGAAATAATTATTGTCACTGATGATGAGAATAGAGAAAATGAAGGAGATCTGATTTGTGCAGCCGAAATGATTAGTCCAGAAAAGATAAATTTCATGGCCAGTCAGGCAAAGGGATTAATTTGTAGTCCGATGAGTGAAAAATATGCTAAGAGTCTGCATTTGTCAGCAATGACGGATAGAAATACAGACAACCACGGGACAGCTTTTACTGTTTCTGTCGATCATGTAGAGACAAGTACAGGGGTATCAGCCTTTGACCGTGCGCTGACTATTAGAAAACTTGCTGATGAAGAAAGTTCGGTCGAAGATTTTCGAAGACCTGGTCATGTCTTTCCTCTGATTGCAAAGAAAAATGGAGTCTTAGAACGCAATGGACACACAGAAGCAACAGTTGATTTGTTACGACTTGCTGGTCTAAAGGAAGTGGGAGTTTGTGTTGAAATAATGGCCGAAGATGGTAGCATGATGCGCACAGAAGAACTTCAAGAAAAAGCAAAAGAATGGGACTTGAATTTTATCACAATCAAGGCCATACAAGAATATCGAAAACAAAATGAACAACTGGTTGAGCAAGTTACCAGAGCGAAACTTCCAACAAAATATGGTTATTTTGAAATCTTTGGATTTGTCAATAAAATAAATGGTGAGCATCATGTCGCCCTAGTTAAGGGGGACATTGGAGAGGGAGAAGCAGTGCTTTGCCGAGTTCATTCGGAATGTTTGACTGGAGATGCTTTTGGCTCAATGAAATGTGATTGTGGTGAACAATTAGAACAAGCTCTAACACAGATAAATGTCGAGGGACGAGGGATTTTATTATATCTTCGGCAAGAAGGGCGAGGAATCGGTTTAATCAACAAACTTCGTGCATATTCACTTCAAGATGAGGGGCTTGATACAATTGAAGCAAATTTAGCCCTAGGTTTTGAAGAAGATACGCGTGAATACTCCATAGGTGCTCAAATTTTGAAAACACTTGGTGTGAAGTCTTTAAGATTAATGACTAATAACCCACAAAAAATCAATGATTTTTCAAAATATGGACTACCAGTTAAAGAAAGAGTTCCAATTCAAATTAAAGAAAATGAATTTGATCAGGATTATTTAAAAGTAAAGCAAAATAAAATGGGACATTTGTTCGATTAAAATAAAAAGAAAGCATGGATAGAAAAATGACAGTATTTGAGGGAAATTTAACAACAGGAAATGCCAAATATGGAATTGTAGTTGCACGTTTTAACGAATTCATCAACGCAAAACTCTTAGCAGGGGCCTTAGATGCTCTCAAAAGACATGGTGTTCAAGAAGAACAAATTGATATTGCTTGGGTGCCAGGAGCATTTGAAATTCCACTTATTGCGCAAAAAATGGCGAGTTCAGATAAATATGATGCCATTATCTGCTTAGGTACGGTGATTCGAGGTTCTACTTCACATTATGATTTTGTTTGTAGCGAGGTTTCTAAAGGGATTGCCCATGTTTCACTGAACTCAAATATCCCTGTTATGTTTGGAGTACTGACGACAGAGAATATTGAACAAGCGATTGAACGTTCAGGAACAAAAGCAGGAAATAAAGGATTTGAGGTAGCAGTTGGTGCGATTGAGATGGTTGATTTGATGGCTAAAATGTCTTAAGTTGTTTAAAATTTGAAATCAGACAAAATTCAAGAGTTCTGCAAAGAAAATCAATTAATAAAAAAAAAGGAAAGCTCTATATTGGCTCTCCTTTTATTTTTTATTAATACTTATTATATTTTCTAACCATTCAACATAGTTTTTGAGATAAAAATCTGGACCAATTATTTTTAAAGTTGTGCCAAAATTAGCTAAATATTGATAACCAAACTCATGATCTGGTAGAACAAGAGTGGTTTGATAATGATTTTTATCAACTTCTAGCAATTCACCTGTTTCAACTCCTTCAATTAATTTATCACGAGATTTTTTATGCACGATGACCTCTATTTTGCTTAAAGAAAAATTAAGATTTGGATTTGTATTATCAGCGGACTTAAAAGATTTTTGGTCAAACTCTTTTTCTAACAATGATATTGAAGTTATTCGAGAAAGTTTAAAGGTTCGAAAATCCCCCTTATCTAAACTATAGGAATAAAGATACCAACTAGTATTTTTATAATAAAGTTGATAGGGCTCTACTTTTCGCTCAGTTTGTTGACCATTCTGGTCAATATAGCTGATTTCTATTGTCTTAGAATGCTGAATGGCAAAAAATATTAACTTTTTTGCAGCGGAGAGAGCTTCATGAATCTCTTCAAAATCAATCAGAGTCTTAAGATTATTCATTTTATTTGGTAGTAAACTTTTCAGTTTGTCGATGGTTAAAGCTGTTTCTTTATCAGCCGTAAACTCAGAAAGTCCAGAAAGTGCAATCAAGATATTTTGAATATCAAATTCGGTAAGAAGTCGTTTGTTGAATTTGTAACTATCCATAATTCCAAATCCCCCTTTGGGACCTCGGGTAGTATAGATTGGGATGTGAGTTAAAATCAGACTATCCATATCCCGCAATATTGTTCTTTTACTTACGCTAAATCGTTGAGCAAGTGAATTCGCAGAAATCGTATCATTTTCTAATAACAACATAATAATATTGATTAATCGTTCTATTTTCATTTTTTTTCCTAAAAATATTTATTGATGACATACAGTTGTCGTCTATAATATATTATACTAGTTTTGTAAAATAAAAATAGATTTAAAGGAGGAGTGCAGCATGGAATATGGCTATAATGAACACTCAAAAGTATTTTTTGATTTAGTGATGGAAGGATTGAAGGGTGAAGTTAATGGAAGTAGCTTTTGGGAGGCAGTAGATGATAAGGCAATTTTTCATTTTAATTTTTCTTTCGCAGATTTCCCAAAGTCAATGAATAAAAAAGATTATCTGTCTTGGTTTGAAGATTATAGTGTTCCCTTAACCTCTGGGGACTTCTAGGGGTGTACAAGGATAAAAGCAAAGAAAGAGAGGTCATAACATTAGAATATAAAGTTTTAGTCAATAATGGCGCACAGACTGAAAGTTTTTGCTCAATCATATTTATTGAAAATAAAAAAATAGTTGAATGGCATGATTATATGAATATAAGGGAGTAAATTATCAGATTATGTTATTGAGGAGTTAAGGGAAAGTCTTTCAAAAAAGTTTTAAAAATGATGACAATAAACAGTTAGAGAGACTAATTTAATTAACGTCTTGAACTTATAGTGCTAGAAGGCAAGGCGTTATAAGTTTTTTAGTGCTAGAGGATTCATTGACTGACAGAAAGTATTTTTAAAGGAATTGTCTGATTTTGGGGGCTTTCTATTTCTGAAAAGGGCTAAAAGTCTATTTTATGATACTTATTGACCCTCGTTGACGCGGTGTGGTATA
This sequence comes from Lactococcus cremoris subsp. cremoris KW2, assembly GCF_000468955.1. Classification (NCBI taxonomy): domain Bacteria; kingdom Bacillati; phylum Bacillota; class Bacilli; order Lactobacillales; family Streptococcaceae; genus Lactococcus; species Lactococcus cremoris. The sequence goes on from NC_022369.1 coordinate 1,018,436, forward strand.
ATTAAAATATGAAAAAATTACTGTCACTTGTAATTATCGTTGTTGGAATTATTGCTGACCAAGTTTTCAAAAATTGGGTTGTTGCTAATATTCAACTTGGAGATACAAAAAAAATTTGGCCAGATGTATTGAGCCTGACTTATATTAAAAATGATGGGGCTGCTTGGTCATCATTTTCTGGTCAACAATGGTTTTTCCTTGTTTTGACACCTATTGTACTCATTGTTGCACTATGGTTTTTGTGGAAAAAAATGGGACAAAATTGGTATTTTGCTGGCTTAACTTTGATTATTGCGGGAGCTTTAGGGAATTTTATTGACCGCGTTCGTCAAGGTTTTGTTGTCGATATGTTTCAAACAGAATTTATGAATTTTCCAATCTTTAATATCGCAGATATCTTACTATCTGTCGGTTTTGTTGTTCTATTTATTGCAATTTTGACGGACAAAGAAACAAAATAAGCTTTTTAAAAAACGAGTGACAGTAAGTAGCATTAAAACCTCTATGAAAAAGGAAAAATCGATTGCCTATAATAAAAATTACTGAAGAAAATAAAGATTTGCGTCTTGATAAAGCACTTGCAAATCAAACAGAGTACTCTCGAAGTTTACTGACAGAGCTTATAAAAAATGACAAAGTTTTTGTCAATAATGAAGCAAAAAAAGCAAAATATAAAGTGAAAACGGGAGATAGAATCGAATTTGAGATTCCGCAAGCCGAGGTCCTTGATGTTGTGGCTGAAGATTTACCCTTGGAAATTATTTATGAAGATTCAGATGTTGCAGTCGTCAATAAGCCACAAGGAATGGTCGTTCATCCTGCGGCAGGACATGCTTCTGGAACCTTAGTGAATGCAATTATGTATCATATAAAAGACCTTTCAAGTATCAATGGAGTCATTCGCCCGGGAATTGTACATCGGATTGATAAAGATACTAGTGGTCTTTTGATGATTGCTAAAAATGATAAAGCACATGAAAGTTTAGCTGCTCAATTAAAAGACAAGACTAGTAAACGTCGCTATTTAGCAATTGTCCATGGAGAGCTTGCCAATGATAAAGGGACAATTGAGGCCCCAATCGGTCGTAATCTTAAAGACAGAAAAAAACAAGCGGTTGTATCTGGTGGGAAGCCTGCTGTGACTCATTTCGAGGTTTTAGAACGTTTTGTTGGTTATACTTTAATTGCTTTACGCTTGGAAACTGGACGAACACATCAAATTCGAGTTCATATGCATTATATTGGTCATCCTGTTGCAGGTGACCCGCTCTATGGCCCGAATAAAACTCTAACACCCAATAAGGGTCAGTTTCTTCACGCAGAAACGCTAGGATTTGAACATCCAACAAGTGGAGAGCTTATGGAGTTTCAAGTTGATGCTCCTGACCTCTTCAAGGAACAATTAGAAAAACTCAGAGAACAAGGTTAAACTTGTTCTTTTTGTATTTTTCATTTAAAATTCATGCGAGTTTTATGATAAAATTTCTTTGTTTTTTCAGCAAATAAGTCAAGATTTAAAAGGCTTATATAGTATAATAAGAGTAGTAAGTGAGGGATTTTAATTTAGGGGAAATTAAGGAGGGGTTATGAATTTTTTTAGTCAGATATTGCATAATCAAATTCTACTGACAGCAATTGTGAGTTGGGCCTTAGCACAACTCATTAAAATAGGGATTGAGCTCATCCGAACTCATCGAATCAATTGGCAATTAATTTTTGCGACCGGAGGAATGCCTAGTTCTCACAGTTCATTAGTGGTAGCTTTGGCAACCGCAACGGGATTAAGACAAGGTTTTGATTCTCCTCTTTTTGCGATTGCAACTGTGTTAGCTTTTGTTGTTTTATATGATGCCCAAGGAATTAGACGGCAGGCAGGGAATCAAGCAAGAATTATCAATCGTATGTTGCAAAATGTTGAAAATGCTGGAATTAAAGTGGACAAGAATCTAAAGGAATTATTAGGACACACACCAATTCAAGTCGTTGGTGGAACTATTTTGGGGATAATTGTTGCACTAATAATGAATTAAAAAGAAAGACACAATCATAAAAAAAACTTAAAATTTGTTTTTATTGTACTTTTTAGATTCAAAGTTAAAAATGAGAATTTATCATTTGAAAATTAAGGTTATTATAAGAAACAAAGGCCAAGCTATGGTAAAATAGTAATATGAATAATATAGTATTTATTAAGTATAAAAAAAGATTCTGTCTTACTTTAATGATAGGGCTCTTTATTTTAATTAATGGGATTGCTGTCTCAATTACGAAGTCGTGGAATAGTGATCATATTATTGCACTTGTGTTAGGAAATCTTCTTTTAGTAGCAGCTTATTTTTATTTTATTGGGATTTTTAGATTATCAAAAAAACTTTTTGCTCCAAAAAATGAAATTGAAATCACTGACGAGTCTGTCAGTAAAATAGAAAGTAAATCTTTTTTGCTGACAGATTTGTCAGTAAAAAAATATTATCAAATAAGTTTTTGGGCAGTAGCGCTCGTGACCTTTATTTTGCCCTTTCTTTTTATGATTCATGTTCCTGATAGCAAGCATGCTTGGGATTACTTTGTCATTTTTAATTCTACAACAGAGTTGCATGGTCAGTCTTTTGGACTTCTCCCAGAAACAGCCTCACGTTTAGGTTACTTCCTGAGATATCCTAATAATCAATTTTTAGGAATCTTATTTAATCAGATTTTTTCTCCTTTTGCTGAGAATGTTCAGCTGAAAATGTGGGTTGTTACAGCCGTTTCTGCTTTGCTGACAAGTCTTGGTGTTCTAGCTGGAACTTTGAGTGTTAAAGCTTTAAGTGGGAAAAGACATGCCATTTTATATAATGTTTGTGCACTTGGTTTCTTACCTTTTTATGTATATGGCGCACAACTTTATAGTGATACGATTACTTTGCCTTTTGTATCTTTCGGATTGTTATTTTTCATTTATGCAATTAAATCAGACAAGTTAAATCGACAAATTCTCTGGTATTTCTTGGCTACTTTACTGACAGTTTTAGGTTATGAATTTAAACCGACTGTCTTAATTGTACTTATTGCTGCATTGGTTTTCTTAGGCCTTAATAAAAAGTGGAAGCAACTTTTACTTTTAATCCCTATGTTTGCTCTCTTATTTGTTGGGGGACATTTCATGGTCAAAGCAACAATTGAGACAGAGCCTGCTTTTTCACAGGAAGCAAATGAACGTCATAATCTCCCGATGATGCATTGGATTGCCATGTCTTGGGCGCCTAGCAATAAAACAGGGGGATTTAATAAAAAGATTCGTCAGTATTCTGAATCTTTCCCCACTTATGAGGCGAAAAAAGAGGCAGATAAACAACTTTTTATTGATAATATTAAGAAAATGGGACCTGCTGGTATTGTTAGACAAATAGGACGGAAATTGTCCTATACTTGGCTATATGGCGACTTGAATAGTGCTTTCTATACTAATCATCATGAAAATAAATTCATTAATCGTTACTTTGATTATCTCTCAGGGACTTCATTTTCTTTAGATGGACCGGGGAATATTACAGGTTGGTTTATGCTTAAAGCAGTTCAAACGCTGTATTGGATTGGCTTAGTTGTATTGCTTTGGCGACAAATTTGGCGGATTTTAAGTCGTAAGAAGAACTGGTCAAATCCTTGGTTTGTTCCAGCTTTAGCCTTTGTTGGATTGAGTTTTTTCCTTATTCTTTGGGAAACAAATTCACGTTATCTTTATCAATTTGCACCAGTAATGATTGCCTTAGCAAGTCTAGGTTTAATTGATAATCAATTTAAAAAGAAAAAAAGAGTTAAGGAGTGAATATGACTAAGATTCTTTATATGGTCGTGCCATGTTACAACGAAGAACTGGTACTTGATGAAACTTCCGAACGTCTCAAGGCCAAATACGAACAATTAATTTCGAATGATATCATTAGTCCAAAAAGTAGAATCGTTTATGTTAATGACGGATCAAAAGATAAAACTTGGGAAAAAATAAAAGAAAAACATGCAGAAAATTCAATGTTTAGCGGAATTAATCTTACAAGAAACCGCGGCCATCAGAATGCTTTGCTTGCTGGCCTATTGACGGTTAGAAATCTCGCAGATTGTGTTATCTCAATGGACGCTGATTTACAAGATGATATTAATGCTATTGATGAAATGCTCGAAAAATTTGAAAATGACGGCTGTGATGTTGTTTATGGAGTACGAGATAATCGTGAAACGGATACTATTTTCAAAAGAAGAACAGCAGGAGCTTTTTATAAATTGATGCAAGGATTGGGGAGTCAAAGTGTTCCTAACCATGCGGATTTTCGTTTAATGAGTCGTCGTGCTTTAGAAGGTTTAGCACAATTTCCTGAGCAAAATCTTTTTTTGCGAGGCATGGTTCCTTTAGTTGGCTACAAATCTGAGATTGTATACTATAAACGCGGCGAGCGTTTTGCCGGAGAAAGCAAATATCCTTTGAAGAAAATGATTAGTTTTGCTATCGACGGAATTACTTCTACCTCGGCAGCACCTATGCGTCTAATTTTTTGGATTGGCTTAATTTGGTTTATTTTGGCCATTGTAGGAGCAATTTATATCATTGCCCGTCATTTTGTCAATGGTTCTGATGTTGCTGGTTGGGCCTCAATCATGCTAGTTGTTGTTGGTTTTGGTGGAGCGAATTTGTTGGCCTTGGGTGTAATTGGTGAATATATCGGGAAAATTTTCCTTGAAGTTAAACAACGTCCGCGTTATTTAATTGAAGACTTCATTAACGAAGATTAATTTAAAAAATGATAAAATATCATTAATTATTCAGAAAAACCGTATGGTTTTTTTGTTTTAGGCTTGATATAATAAACTGGCAGTTAAAACTTAAATAAAGAAAGCTGTTAAAGAGAAAGGTGAGGAAATGACTTATCATGTATTAATTGTTGAAGATGAACCTAGTATTTCTGATTATGTTAAAAAAGAATTAGTCTTTGAAGATTATCAAGTATCAACAGCTTTTGATGGTCTTGCTGCCTTAGAGGTGTTTGAGCAAGCAAAACCAGCGGTAGATGTCGTCTTGCTTGATTGGATGATTCCCAAATTAGATGGTTTGACCGTCTTACGACGCATGAAGAAAATTCAGCCCAATACACCGATTATATTTCTAACGGCGCGTGATTATATTGGTGATAAAGTTGCTGGTTTAGATGCTGGGGCGGACGATTATATCACTAAACCCTTTGAAATTGAAGAACTTTTAGCTCGTCTGAGACTTATCTTTAGAAAGTGGTCAACTTCTCGCTCAAAAGTATATGAACTTGATTATCTAAAGGTAGATTTAACGGCTCATACAACGGAAGTAGCGGGAAAAACAGTGAATTTGACTCAAAGAGAATTTGCTTTGTTAAGTTATTTTTTAGAACATCGTGGTATAGTGGTTAGCCGAGCAGATATTTTGGATGATGTTTGGGGAATGGATTTTGATGGTCAGGAAAATACAGTAGATGCCTATGTGCGTTATCTGCGTGCTAAAATTGATCTTCCAAATCATAAATCTCTGATTGAAACAGTTCGTGGAGTAGGCTATCGCTTGAATGGCGAAGGTTGAAAAATGAAAAGAGGTAGACCATGGAAAAAGTAAAAAACAAAGAAGAATTATTGGATGTCAGCTTTAACGCCATGCTTCTTGGGAAAAGTATTTTTGCATTCGTTGAATTTTTATCTGGTTTACTTTTGATTTTTATTCCACTTGATTTGATAAAATCAACAATTCAACATTTAGCGGCATCGATTGCTTTTGCTCCACTTTCAAGCATGATTACAAATTCAGGAGAGAGATTGACAAGTGATGCGACTCTATTTGCTGTTATTTATCTACTCCTACATGGTGCCTTAAAATTGGTGACGCTCGCTTTGCTCTGGCGCAAGATTTTATGGTCATACCCTTTATCAATCGTGCTTTTGGTTGGTTTTATCACTTATCAAATGTTCGAATTTTTCAATCATGGGTCGATTTCAATGCTTGTCTTGTGTGTGGTTGACTTGGTAATGATTGCCTTGACTTTATTAGAATATCGAAAATTGAAGGCACAACTTTCAAAGGGGCAATCATATTCATCTCTAAAAAATATTAAAATAAACTAACGAATGAAAAAAACAGAATCTAAAACAAGTGCCAATATCATCACAGCAACTTTTGTCCGTATATTTTTGATTTTTACACTCCTTGTTACGATAATTGTCTCAGGAATTGTTGCTTTTACAAGTTTACAAATCCGAGAGAGTGAGGGGACGTCTCTGATTTCTTCGGTACAAGAAGCGGCAGAAAATGGTAATGTAAACTGGGATGAATTTAAACTGGATAGTGAAAAAGATGAAAAATCTACTTTTGTTAGACTAACAAGGGCTTCTGGAGATATTGATGAAAGTCATGGCACATCACATTTTTTAAAGTCACGGCTTTCTTGGGGCAATTTTAGTTTGTCAAAAGATGTTATCTTTTGGTATAGCTCAGAAACGGCCAAAAATGGGAATAAAGTAGAATTATGGTTAAACATAAATATTGTTGTAAAATCAATGATAAGGGCGATATTAGTCATTGTCGCTGTCATGATTATTCTCTTTTTTATCGCTCTAATTTTAATTCGAAAGGCCGCAAATACAATTAGCCAGCCTTTGACTGATATGATGTTAGCGACTGATGAAAAAGAAGTTAAACAATTACCAGTCAGTAAAAATCCAATTGAGGTTCGTCAGCTAAGTCAAAGTTTTAATCGCTTATTAAACAGATTAAATCAAAAAATTGAGAATGAGCAGCAGTTTGTTTCGGATGCTTCACATGAACTGAGGACGCCCGTTGCTGCAATTCGTGGACATGTCACTTTATTAAAAAGAAGATGGCATGAGCATCCCGAAATTATTGATGACTCACTTTCTTATATTGATGAAGAGTCCCTGAGAATGAAAGGGCTCATTGAAAATTTACTGACAATTTCTCGGGGAAATCATTTGGAAGTAAATAAAGAAAAATTTAACTTGACTGAATTTACTGACAAAGTGGTCAGTGAAATTCAACCTGCTTTGAGCCAAAAAATTACATTTAATGGAAAAAGCGAGATTTTTGTCAGGGCTGATAAAATGTCACTTTATAAAATCATCATTGTTTTTATTGAAAATGCTGGAAAATATTCACCCCAAGATTCAGAAATTAAAGTAAAAATTAGTTCTGAAAATCATCAAGTTGAGCTGCAAGTTGCTGATGAAGGAGTGGGTATTCCAGAAGAAGAAAAAATTAATATTTTTGAACGATTTTATCGCATTGATAAATCCCGTTCAAGTGAAATTCCTGGCACAGGTCTTGGGCTTGCGATTGCTAAACAATATGCGCAATTAAACCATGCTGAAGTCTTTGTCACAAACAATACTCCGAAAGGATCAATTTTTCATCTCCTCATGGAGTCTATAGAAAACTAAACTTATATTATGAATAAAAAAAATTACTATATTTTGGGTACTTTGACGACCCTCGCCTTTTTAATTTTAACTGTACTTGTGAAAATATATTATACACACGCTCCTCTCCCGTTTGATTCTCCGATTCAAAACTGGGCTTTTCACTTACAAAGTTCTTCGGGACTCACATTCTTTTTTTCTCACATGACAAATATTTTTGGGGATAAGGGTGGTATAATTGTAGCCGTCTTACTTGCTTTGGTTCTCTATTTGATATTTAAAGAAAAGAAAGCAACGATTTGGTTTGCTACAATGGTCATATCAAGTTTGCTTATCAACACAGCGATTAAGATGATTATTGGGCGTGACCGTCCAGAAATTCATCGTCTAGCTGCTTTTGCGAATGAAGCTGGAAAAAGTTTTCCGAGTGGTCACTCTATATTTGCAACAATTATTTTTGGAAGTATTTTCTTTATTTGTCTTAGAAAATTAAAAAATAAATCTTCTAAGATTGCCTTAGGAATTCTCTGCTTGATATTGATTGCAACAGTCATGTTTTCAAGAATTTTTGTAGGGGTCCATTATCCGAGTGATACAATTGGTGGTTTCCTAGAAGGAATGAGTCTATTGTTGTTCACTTATCCGACATTTATTAAATACCAAGAAGCAGCTAAAAAAGCCAATTAATTATTAATTGGCTTTTATTATTGTTGCAATTCAGATTATACCAATTTTCGTTTCTTAGATAAAATTAGATTATTTTTCCTTGACATGAACCGAAAAGTGTATTATAATGCTATTTATAAATAAAAAATTAGAAAATAATTAACTATACCAATTTAATTGGTGAGTTAAGTGGAGCTTTATTATGTGTGGGATTGTTGGTGTTGTAGGTAGCAAAAATGCAACTGATATTTTGATGCAAGGACTTGAAAAACTCGAATATCGTGGATACGATTCAGCAGGAATTTTTGTAAATGGTCAAAAAACGGCTGCAAAATTAGTTAAATCAGTGGGACGTATTGCAGATTTAAGAGCTAAGCTTGGGATTGATGTTTCGGGGACAAGTGGGATTGGACATACCCGTTGGGCAACTCATGGAAAACCAACAGAAGACAACGCTCATCCTCATACTTCAAGTTCTGGTCGTTTCGTTTTGGTTCATAATGGGGTCATTGAAAACTTTGTAGAACTTAAAAATGAATTTTTGATGAATGACAGCTTTAAAGGACAAACTGATACTGAAATTGCTGTTCACTTAATTGCTAAGTTTGTAGAAGAAGAAAATTTGACAACTCTTGAAGCGTTCAAAAAAGCTTTGAAATTAATTCAAGGATCATATGCTTTCGCGCTCATGGACAGAGAAGATGCAGATTTAATCTATGTAGCAAAAAATAAATCTCCACTCCTCATTGGACTTGGCGATGGTTATAATATGGTTTGTTCAGACGCAATGGCAATGATTCGTGAAACATCAGAATTTATGGAAATTCATGATAAAGAGCTAGTTGTTTTGACAAAAGATAAGGTTGAAGTGATGGACTATGAAGGTCAAATAATTTCACGCGATTCTTATACTGCTGAACTTGATTTGTCAGATATTGGAAAAGGAACTTATCCATTCTATATGCTTAAAGAGATTGATGAACAACCAGCTGTCATGCGTAAACTGATTGCGACTTATACCAATGGAGATGGCACGATGAAAGTTGATCAAGACATTATCAAAGGTATTCAAGAAGCAGACCGTATCTATATTATTGCTGCTGGTACCTCTTATCATGCTGGTTTTGGTGCGAAAATGATGCTTGAAGCACTTACGGATACTCCTGTTGAACTTGGTCTTGCATCAGAGTGGGGCTATGATATGCCATTATTGAGCAAAAAACCATTCTTTATCTTCCTTTCACAATCTGGGGAAACAGCAGATAGTCGCCAAGTTTTAGTAAAAGTAAATGAATTAGGACTTCCTAGCTTAACTGTTACAAATGTTCCGGGCTCTACCTTGTCTCGCGAAGCGACTTACACAATGTTAATTGGAGCTGGTCCTGAAATTGCGGTAGCTTCAACAAAAGCTTATACTGGTCAGATTGCAACTTTGGCTTTTCTTGCCAAGGCAGTTGGGGAAGCAGAGGGTCAAGCAAAAGCTAAAGACTTTGATTTGGTTAAAGAACTCTCTTTAGTGGCTCAATCTATTGAGTCTACTTTATCTGAAAAAGATGAGATTGCGGCTATTGTATCAGAACTATTACCAACAACGCGCAGCGCCTTTTATATTGGTCGTAAACAAGACTATTATGTTGCAATGGAAGCTTCGCTTAAATTAAAAGAAATTTCTTATATCCAATGTGAAGGATTTGCAGCTGGAGAATTAAAACATGGAACGATTTCATTGATTGAAAAAGGGACTCCAGTTCTTGCTTTGATTTCTAATAATGAAGAAGTAGCAGCCCATACTCGTGGTAATGTGATGGAAACTGTGGCGCGTGGTGCCTCAGCAATTACAATCGTTGAAGAAGGAGTGGCACGTGAAGATGATACAATTGTAATCAATCAAGTTCACCCTTATTTGTCAGCAATTTCAATGGTTATCCCAACACAATTGATTGCTTACTATGCCTCAATGCAACGTGGTCTTGACGTTGATAAACCCCGTAATTTGGCTAAAGCAGTAACAGTAGAATAAAAATTTACTGACAGAAAGGTCAGTAATAAAATATAAAAAAGTTCTGATTCTGTCAGAACTTTTTTATATTTTTTTAATTTGTCAGTGACAAACGATTTGTTTTTTCGTATAAGTAAGTATGTACGAATTAAAAGAGAAATCTTATCCAATGCAACCAAGAGAGCGTTTAGAACTTTTAGGTGAAGAGTATTTGTCTGATGTTGAGTTACTTGCAATATTATTGCGGACGGGTCGGAAAAAATACTCATCATTAAATTTAGCTTTAGAACTTTTGCAACATTTTGGGACATTGGATAATTTTCGCAAAGCATCTATTAGTGAACTCAAGGAGATTTCGGGTATTGGGCAAACAAAAGCTATTGAATTACGAGCAATGATTGAACTTGGAAAAAGAATACAAACGACAACCAGAAAACGTTATGGCCAAGTTTTAAGTTCAAAAGAATATGGCATGAGTCTTGCTTTTGAAATGCAAAATTTTGAGCAAGAACATCTTACTGCGACCTATTTAGATGGACAAAATCAGATTATTGAGAAGAAAACTATTTTTATCGGAGCAGTTAATCATGCAACTGCTAGTCCTCGAGAGATCCTTTACCATGCAATAAAAAATCTCTCGGTTGGTTTATTAGTCGCACATAATCACCCTTCGGGCAATTTACAACCCAGTCAAGCAGATAAAATTTTTACAAAAAAATTAAAAAATGCTTGTGATAATATAGGAATTAATTTTATTGATCATATTATTGTGGGAGCGGGGAATTATTATAGTTTTCGAGAGAGAGATAGCAACTTATTTTAGTTGATTAGTCTTAACTTCCAAAATATAATTAATGATTAACTCGATTGAAGATATGCTGGAATTAGTACTAAATAATAAACTAAAATTTGTGAAAAAATTAAAATGATGATGGCTTGAAAATAAAATACCTAAGCACACGAAGGCCTAGGTATCATTAATAGTTTTGATAAAATTTTGCTTGTCTTTTATTCTTCTTGAGCTCCCATGAAGAATAACAAGGTTTGCAATTCTTTAGTTAAATCAATAGATTGGACAACAACATCTGAAGGGACTTTCAAGCGAATAGGTGCAAAGTTAAGAAAGCCTTTGATTCCTGCTTTGACAAGAGTATCAACCACTTCCTGAGCGTTTTCCTTACGAACAGATAGAATGGCTGTTTTTATGTCTGATTTCTTAACATTCTTTTCTAAATCAGAAATATTATAAATTGGAATGCCATCATCTGTTTGAGTCCCAACTAGTGGATTTCCAGAAATATCGTAGGCCTGAGTAATTCTCATTTTATTTCTGTCTTGAAATTGATAATGAAGAAGCGCACGTCCAAGGTTTCCGACCCCAATCAATGCGATATGAGTTTCTTGATCTTGTCCAAGAAGTTCTCCAAAGAAATCACGAAGAACTTTTGTTTCATATCCGTAGCCTCGTCGTCCTAATTCCCCAAAGAGAGAAAAATCACGACGAATTGTGGCAGCATCTACCCCAATTTTTTCAGAAATAAGTTGTGAATTTGTGCGTGTCACATTCTCTTCGACTAGACTTTTGAAAAGTCGATAGTATTGTGGCAACCTTTTTGCAGTTGCTTTTGGTAAGCTTTTGCTTGGTTTATGGTCAGTCATTGTTATACCTCAAAAATGTAATTCATATTTATTAAAACTAATCATGATTAGTTTCTTTGTGATAATTTTATCAAAAATTTGTGAAATTATCAAACAAAAGGAATGAAGAAGAGGACTAAAATGAGTAAAAAATAAAAATTCTTAAAAAAAATTAATTTTACTCTTTTAATTGTGGCGCTTTCATGGTAGAATAGAATTATGAAAAATAGATAGGGAGAAAATATGATTAAAATTTATCTTAGTGGTTCATGCTCGTCTTGTAGAAAAGCTAAAAAATGGTTGAGAAAACGGCATATTGAATTTGAAGAAATTAATTTAACTAAAGACATCATGGAGAAAGATGATTTAATCAAGATTTTGTCCCTCACAGAAAATGGTTTGGAAGATGTCATTGCTACCCGAGGAAAAACTTACTCTGGTTTAAACCATAATTTTGATGAATTGGGCTTAGAGGAGGCTTATAGATTGATTCAAGAAAATCCTCGTCTTCTAAAACGTCCATTAATTTTTGATGAGCAAAGATTATTGATTGGTTTCAATGAGGACGGGATTAGAGCATTTATACCACCTGAAGTTCGTAGAGTAGAATTAAGAGAAAGATTAATCTTAATTTAATAATATTTTTAAAAAACTTATCAAATTTGATAGGTTTTTTTATGACACTATTTGAGAAAACTACAAAATATATCGTTTAAATGCTATAATAGAAGGACTGCTTTTTCTATGAAATATAAGAAAAAAATCAGGGATAAAAAGGTTTAAGATTTAACGAAGAGGATTAATAATAATGATTTTATTGCAAGGAAATGGAATCGCACGAACTTTTGGTGGCGATGTCTTATTTGAAAACATTAGTTTCAGCCTACAAGACCATTCAAGAATAGCTTTAGTTGGACGAAACGGTGCTGGTAAATCAACTTTGCTTAAAATTATTGCTGGGGTTGAAGAAGCAAGTCGTGGAACCATTTCAAAAACAAAAGACTTAAGCATGAATTATTTGGCTCAGGATACTGGCTTAAATTCGCAAAGGACAATTTTTGCCGAAATGTTGTCTGTTTTTGACCAGCTTCGTCAAATGGAAAAGCAATTGCGTCAAATGGAACTGCAAATGGGAGAACTTGGCGCTGATGAATTGACGCTTTTAATGAAGCGCTATGATTCATTGTCAGAAGAATTTCGCATGAAAAACGGCTTTACTTATGAGTCTGAAATTAAGTCAGTTTTAAATGGTTTTCGTTTTGATGAGTCAATGTGGGAACGTGAAATTTCAAGTTTATCAGGTGGACAAAAAACGCGTTTAGCCCTAGCGAAAATGCTTTTAGAAAAACCACAGCTGTTGATTTTGGACGAACCAACTAACCACTTGGATATTGAAACTTTAGCTTGGCTTGAAAATTATCTTAAAAATTATGATGGTAGTTTACTAATTGTCAGCCATGACCGTTACTTTTTGGATAAGGTAGTCAATGAAGTTTTAGAGTTATCAAGAGGCGAGTTGACTCGTTTTTCTGGTAATTACTCACGTTATGTCGAACAACGGGAGCAAAAACTTCTATTAGAACTTAAAAACTTTGAAAAGCAACAAAAAGAAATTGCAAAATTAGAAGACTATGTTGCCAAAAATCTAGTGCGTGCTTCAACGACCAAAATGGCACAATCGCGTCGTAAAAAATTAGAAAAAATGGATCGACTGGATGCGCCAACGAGCGATGACAAATCGGCTCATGTTACTTTCACCCCGGAAAAAACCTCAGGAAATGTTGTCCTGACCGTGTCAGAGGCTACGGTAGGCTATTCAGACAATCGTCTATCTGGACCAATCAATATTGATGAACGCAAAGGGGAATCTTTGGCTATTGTTGGGCCAAACGGTGTGGGTAAAACGACCTTAATCAAATCCATTGTCGGTCAAATCCCTTTTTTGGCTGGCCAAGCAAAATTGGGTGCCAATGTTACCTTGGGATATTATGATCAAGAACAAGGGCGCTTGACGACTTCAAATACCGTTTTGGACGAATTGTGGAATGAACATCGCTTGCTTAATGAAGTGGAAATTCGCAACATGTTAGGTGCCTTTCTTTTTAGCGGTGATGATGTCAAGAAAACAGTGGGAATGCTCTCTGGTGGGGAAAAAGCACGTCTTTTACTTGCAAAATTAGCAATGAATCATGATAATTTCTTAGTCTTAGATGAACCTACGAACCATTTGGATATTGACTCACGTGAAGTTTTAGAAAATGCTTTAATTGATTTTCCTGGAACAATCTTGTTTGTTTCCCATGACCGTTACTTTATTAATCGTGTAGCGACAAAAGTTTTAGAAATCGCTCCAGAGGGAAGTACAGAATTTTTGGGCGATTACGACTATTATGTTGAGAAAAAAGAAGAACAGTTAGCCCAAAGTGATGAATCAGACAATGGGGGACTTGTAGAAAGTCTTGCTCAACAAGATTTTACGGCTCAGAAAGAAGCCCAAAAAAATCGTCGAAAAGTGGAGCGAGAAATTACTTCTTGTGAGGAAAAACTAGCAGAGTTAGAAATAAAAATTGAAACACTTATGCTTCAAATGCAAGAAAATACTTCTGATTTTGTGAAATTAGGTGAATTACAAGCCGAAATTGACCTGCTTAATGATGAAAAAGACGAGACAGAGATGACTCTTTTAGAAGCAATGGAAGAATTAGAAAGTTTGTAAGCATAATAGAGTATTGAGGAAAAGAATAGTGTTTCTATTCTTTTTTTCTAGGCTAATAAATAAACATTGAAAAAACTAAGACTTGCAAATCTCTCTTAAGTTTGTTAAACTAATAAACAATGTAACTTTTAAACTAGTCCAGAGAGGCTAGCAAGGTTGAAATCAGGAAAAACTAATTTTATTTTTACTGACAGGATTTTCTGTCAGTAAAAATGAACTTGTTTTGATACTTTTTACACTTGCTAAGTCTCTTGGCAAGTGTTTTTTATTGCTGACAACTACCACGACTGTGACGTTTGTCATTCATGCTCGAATGGTATTCTGTCAGTTCAATACGACCAAAGGAAGTTATTGAATCGGTAGCTAAATGAACAATCAGCTTTGCTGATGGTTCTGTCAGTTCAATACGACCAAAGGAAGTTATTGAATCGGTAGCTAAATGAACAATCAGCTTTGCTGATGGTTCTGTCAGTAAACTATAAAGGAGAAATCATGTCAATATCAAAAGCCATTGCTGCAGATTTATTAGAAATTAAGGCGGTCAGTCTTTCACCAAGCCAACCTTTTACTTGGGCCTCAGGAATTAAATCACCAATTTATACTGATAATCGAGTGACATTAGCCTATCCAGAAGTTCGTAGTCAAATTGAAGGAGCTTTTGCGGAATTGATTAAAACGGAATTTCCAGAAGTTGAAGTGATTGCTGGAACTGCGACAGCCGGTATTCCCCATGGAGCAATTATTGCTGACTATCTCAAATTACCATTTGCTTATATCCGTAGTAAACCAAAAGACCACGGGGCTGGCAATCAAGTTGAAGGTCGTGTGGCTAAAGGGCAAAAAATGGTTGTAGTTGAAGATTTGATTTCCACTGGAGGTTCTGTCTTAGAAGCGGTCGCGGCCGCAGAACGTGAAGGCGCTGATGTCCTTGGTGTGGTTGCCATTTTCACTTATGAATTAGAAAAAGCGACTAGAAAATTTGCTGACGCCGATGTCAGATTGGCGACACTGACAAATTATTCTGAGTTGATTGAAATTGCTAAAGACACAGGATATGTCACCAAAGAAGAACTAGAGTTACTCAAAAAATTCAAAGAAAATCAAGAAACTTGGCAAGCATAATTTACTGATAGAAGTTAAAAAAACTTTGTCAGGGAAGTTGATTGTTTGCTGATAAATATTACTTAGGTACAAAGCTGTCAGTTTGATTTAACTCACAGAAATTATTGAATTGGCAAATAACAGGACTTGTCAGTAAAATTGAAAGGTGAAAATGACTTTATTAATCAAAAATGGTCGTCTGATTGACCCTAAATCAAATCGTGATGAAATTTTAGATATTTTAATTGAAGAGAATAAAATAGCTAAAATTGGCACAAACTTATCAGAAGAAAATGCTGAAATCATTGACGCAAGAGGTCTAGTGATTGCACCTGGATTAATTGACGTTCATGTTCATTTTCGTGAACCAGGACAGACCCATAAAGAAACGATTCATAGTGGCGCAAAATCAGCAGCGGCAGGTGGTTTTACAACGGTTGTCATGATGGCCAATACGAAACCTATTTTATCTACGCCAAAAGTACTGACAGAGACTTTAGCAATTGCCAAAAAAGAAGCAATTAAGATTAAAGCAGTTGCATCAATTACGCAAGATTTTGATGGGGAAAACTTGACAGATTTTGCTGAACTTATCAAAGCAGGGGCAATTGGTTTTTCTGACGATGGTATACCGTTGACAGACGCTGGAGTCTTGCGGGAAGCCTTACAGAAAGCCAAACTAACAGATAGTTTGCTTTCGATTCATGAAGAAGACCCAAATCTAATCGGGACACTTGGAGTTAATGATGGAGAAGTGGCTCATAAATGTGGCTTCACAGGAGCGCCGACTGTTTCAGAATACAGTATGATGGCGCGTGATACTATGATTGCTTATGAAACAGGCGCACGCTTGCACTTACAGCATCTGTCTGCAGGAGAATCTGTCGAAGTGGTTCGATTTGCTAAAAATTTGGGCGCGAAAATTACAGCAGAAGTGACACCACAACATTTTTCGATTACAGAACAGATGATTTTTGAGCAAGGGACAAATGCGAAACTCAATCCTCCATTGCGTAGAGATGCAGATATCAGTAAAATTATTGCGGGCTTAAAAGATGGGACAATTGATGTGATTGCGACTGACCATGCCCCTCATACTCATGAAGAAAAAAATGTCAGCATTGATAAAGCCCCATCAGGAATGATTGGCTTAGAAACTTCATTGCAACTTGGTTTGACGAATTTGGTTGCCAAAGGTCATTTGACTTTGCTCGAGTTACTGACAAAAATGACCCTCAATCCAGCTAAATTATATGATTTTGATGCAGGTTACCTTGCAGAAGCTGGTCCGGCTGACCTTGTGATATTTGATGCCGAAAATACCTATCAAGTTGGTGAAACTTTTGATTCCAAAGCGACCAACTCACCGTTTATCCATCAAAAAGTTCAAGGACAAGTTAAATATACAATTTGTGACGGAAATATAGTTTATCAAGCAAAATAAAAGCGCTAAGCGCTTTTTTTGTTATTTTAATGAAAAAAAGATGATTGAAGTTTTTAGAATTGAAATTTGGCTTTTAAGACATTTTGAGGTTGTAAGGCTTTCTTATTTTAACTAAAATTTCTCATTGTAAACTTTACACATTGCTTTTTAAAGCGGTAATGGTAAGGATAGAAAGAAATGTAGTTTTAAAATTAAAAATTCAGAAATAAATCGAATGTGTTATAATTGTATCAAAAAAATGATATAAGGATTATTCTATGGATAAAAAAAATAAGCATTTAAATTATGAGGATAGACGAAAAATTGAAAAATTATTCAATTCAAACGTCACAATCACAGAGATTGCTAAAGAAATCTCACATAGTCGTGTTGCCATAACAAATGAAGTAAGACGTGGTTTGAAAAAAATGAGAACTTCTAAAGGTAAGATTGTGGAGCGTTATTATGCAGAATATGCTCAACAACTTTATGAGTCAACACAGAGCAACAAAGAGAAGAAGCCTCGATTTTCAGAGACCATTAAAAGTAAAGTCAAAGAAAAACATCAACAAGGTGATTCCGACAAAGTGATTGTTGTAGATATCCAAGAAGAATTTGGAACCCTTGCACCGGCTGAATCGACTATCAGAAGATGGCTTAAAGCTTTTAGAGATGGACAAACGTCTACTATTGATAGAAGCTACTCACGTCTTGGTGATGAGGCCTATTTCAATGATGACCTTGATAAAGCGACCAAGTATTATGAAAAAGGGGTTCAATTAGGCGATACTTATGCAATGACTGCCTTAGCTGATTTTTATCAAAATGGAAAAATAGTTCCACAAGATTGGAGAAAAGCCTATAATCTTTATGAAAAAGCTGCCGGCCTAGGCGATACAAAAGCTATGTATATGTTAAGTATCTATTTGGATAATGGTTTAGGCTGCGAAGCTGACTCAAATCAAGCAACTTTTAATTTAATTAAGGCTGCGAATGCAGGTAATTCCACTGGAATGGTGATTTTAGCTTCCAGCCTTGAACACGGGAGCAATCTAATAAAAGACCTCCGTAAGGCAGTCTATTGGTATCGCAGAGCCGAAGAAGCAGGAAACGTTTATGCCAAAAAATGGTTAGAAAATCATCAAGAAGAAGTCATAAATCATCTTCAAGACGAAGTAGGATTCACAGATGAAGAATACCTCAGTTACACCTGGTCCAAAGCCCATGAAGAATTTGGACATCTTGATAAAGAAATAACAGATAAAGAACTGCAAGATTTGAGAGATTCAGGTGTCATTTCAGAAATTCCCCCCAAAAAGCCTAAAAAGAAGAAAAAGGATTCTTAAGAATCCTTTTTTTAAGCATCAAAATTTCTCATTAAAAATCTTAACCAATATAGGGGCTAGTCTACTGATTGGTGGGGTTGCTCATGCGGATACAAATGTTTATCGTTTGTATAATCATAATACTGGTGAGCACTTCTATACAACTAGTGGGACAGAAAAGAATGCAAATGTGAGTGCGGGTTGGACTTATGAAGGTGTCGGTTGGGTCGCACCAACAACAAGTTCAAGCCCAGTTTACCGTGTGTACAATCCAAATGCTATGGGCGGAGACCATTATTACACAAAAAGTAAGTATGAAGCCCAAAGTTTAGTAAATAAGGGTTGGAAATGGGATAATAACGGAAAGGCGGTCTTCTATTCCGGAGGTTCTCAAGCCGTATATGTTGCTTATAATCCCAATGCACAATCTGGCGCTCACAATTACACGGAAAGTAGCTTTGAGCAAAATAGCTTATTGAATACTGGTTGGAAATATGGGGCAGTGGCTTGGTACGGTGTAGGTGCAGAAACAGCTAAACCTAGTACACCTACTACACCAGTTACACCATCTCAACCAACAGTTCCCAAAGTAACTCCTCCTAAATCAAGTAGTAAACCAGCTACAGTAGATAAAAATTTACAAGCAGTTTCAAAAACGATTACACGTACCATTAATTACAAACTCGGAACTGCTCAAATAGCAGCACCAGTCACTCAAAAAATAACTTTTACAGGAAGTAAAAATAAAGTGACCGGAGCCACAACATGGAGTAATCCTAATCAAAGTTTTTCGGCAGTCGCAAGCCCTAAAAAATCTGGATATGTTTCGAGTATCACAACCGTGGCAAGTAAAGCAGTCACACCATCTTCTGCAAATATTACAGTGAACGTCTCATATAGTCTAGCTCCGCTTAGCTTATCTGGCTTTCAAAATGCAGTTGCTAAAGACTTGCAAACACTGATAATGAATGAAATAACTACAGTAAATTCAGCAGCATCATTGCAAAAAGGGACAGATAATTCCAGACAAAGTGATCTGAATAATTTGGTACAACAATATAGTAGCTCTCCGACTTTAGTGGGAGATTTTAACCAGCTAAACGATTGGCTTCCAACTAGTCTTGGAGGGCAATACTTTACAACAACATCATATAGTGGTGGTATGACTGCTGCTAATGCGCAGCAAGCTGCGAAGTCCCTATTTAATTCATATATGGCAGAAAAAAAGGGTTATGAAATTCTAGCAAATGCAACAGGTCAAACACTTTTGTATGGTAATACTTCAACAACTGTTAATGGTATCACCTATAGCGTAACAGGAACTTACGGAACTTACCCAAGTCGGGTCGGATTTTATGACGATTTGTTGAATAATGGAGCGTATCAAAAAGGGGTAAATTGTTATATTGCAGTAAAGTTTGATAATTCTGCTAAGAAAATTTATGCGGGATATTGTTATTTTGGTTATTAAAATAGTAAAAACTGTTCAAATGTAGCTTTTTTACCCTTTCATTACTCTGCGCCAAATATTAATCAACTATAGAGATGATTTAAGATGAAATATTTTTATAAATAACTAAAAGTCAGAAATAAAAGACC
Source organism: Lactococcus cremoris subsp. cremoris KW2 (assembly GCF_000468955.1). Taxonomy (NCBI): domain Bacteria; kingdom Bacillati; phylum Bacillota; class Bacilli; order Lactobacillales; family Streptococcaceae; genus Lactococcus; species Lactococcus cremoris. The sequence goes on from NC_022369.1 coordinate 1,038,328, forward strand.
AGAGAAAATTATTTTTTCTCTGGTCTTTTACTTATTTTTATTTTAAAACAAAGAACTACTATAGAGTAAATCATTGAGCGAGTGAATGATTTCTAAGCTATCTTTGATTGATTTTTCGTTTTCTTTTTTTAGGTTGTTTTTTTCTGTTTGGACTTTCATTTTCTATTTTCCTTTCGACTTCGTTTCTTTATATATATAGTATATCAATAATTTACTTGAAAAATTCTTACAAAAATGTAATTAATGATGAGTTAATTATTTCGATTGACTCTATGAAAACGGGACTCTTAGAGGGAAAAGACTACTTGAAAAAATATCGCTTAATAGTAAAAGCAAAAAACTATAAATAATTTAAGGTTGGTATAAGATGAATATAAATAATATGTTATAATTGAATTACGAAATAAATAAAACACAAAGGAAAAGAAATAAATGATACCTATCAAGATTTATATATCAATTGCTTTGCTAATAATTGCATTAGTTTTTTGTATATTGAGTTTGTTACCTAAAAATAGAAGAAGAAAATGGTTTGCACTTACAACATTTGTACTATCAGTTATTACATTAGTATTCTTTGTACTAACAGGGCTTGATTATGATAAGAAATTAACAACATATAGAGATGCCAAATCTGAAATAACACAAGATTATCATAAGTCTATAAATTCAATTGATAATGTTAAAGTAAAATTTGGAGACTATACCTACGATGACAATGATGATGATTATTCAGTTTCCAATTCCAGATTACCAATAACATTAACGAACAAGAATGAAAAATCCGTTGAAGGTACGCTAAAATTTGATAACTCTTATGAAAAAGCAGGACACGAATTTGATTATGGAATAAGTAATTATATTGATTTCAATTTAAAGGCCGGTGAAACGAAAACTTACTATGGACTAGAAGATATTAATGATAGGGAAACAGCCAAACTACTTTCAACTTTAAGCTTTTCTGTAAGTAGAGAGGGAACCTACAGTTATTTTGAAAGTAATGAAGAAGGGACAGGGAAAGATTTATGATTCATACTACGCTAATTTTATCGGTGATACTAACAATTTTTTGTATTCTTTTAATTTCTTTTTCAGCTTTTGTATTCTTAAAAGAGAGCATAAAATTAAAAAAGACATTTTTGATTACAACTATCGCTGCTCTGTCTGGTATTATTCTAGTAAGTTCTTATATTGGATATTGTTTTCTAGCACCACAATTTGGAATGGCCATGGAACAAGAGAAAGTTTTGAGTGGTTCTAAAAAAATCATATCCGATTTTAAAGATACTCAAAATGCCGTAAAAGTTTCTATAGGTAAGTTCAGTTTTGACCCAGCAGATAATGAAGCTTTTGACGGTGAAATATACAATGAAAAAGGTGGAGTTCCTATTACCTTAAAGAATACTGCAAATTATCGCGTTATTGCAGATGTTGAGGTGGTAGCATATGATGAAAAAGGAAATGAAATAGAAACACAAGCTCTAGGGACAGCTGGAGATTTAAAAGCAGGAGAAACTAAAACATTTTGGCTTTTCCGAAGTATAATGAAAGAATCTGATATTAACAAATATAAATCCGCAACTTATAGAGAAAACAAAGAAGATCGAATGACAACTAAAATGGAGTATTAAATGACTTGAATTTGTAGATAGCTTCCATCATTTATTTCAAATATAAATCAACTATAGAGGTGATTTAAAATAAAATATTTCTATTAATAGTTAAAAATTAGAAAGAAAAGACCAAAGGAAATTATTTTTTTCCTCTGGTCTTTTCCTTTTCTTTGTTTTAAAACAAAGAATTGCAATAAAGTAAATCATTGAGTGAGTGGATAATTTCCCAATTATCCTTGATTGATTTTTCATTTTCTGCTTTTTGAGTAATTTTTTCTGTTTGTATTTTCATTGTTTATTCCCTTTCAAATATCCTTTTGTTTATAGATATAGTACATCAAGGATTTGCTGGTTAAATTCTTACAAAAATGTAATTGAGAGCAAATAAATACTGTAAAGAGCAAAAAAGAATTATTTATCAGTATGTCCCAGTTAGGAGAAGTGTGTACAAAAGTTTTTGATTAAAAATACATTAGCAAAAGACCATATTTATAATTTATTTCTAATTTAAATGATATAATTATCTTATAAAAAAGGAGAGAAATTTATGAAAAAAAACTTGTCAAAAACTCAAATGCTACTTCTTGGAGCAACGCTAGCGAGCCTTTCGATTGGTATTGTAAGCTATGGACCAACAATAATTAATCCTCAAGCTGTCAGTATTTCTGCAGATGTTAGAGCGAGTACAGGTAAATGGGGTGAGGCTAATTGGGTTTTAGCTAATGATGGAGAATTAATATTTTTGGGAGGAAATATCGGACATCCAAGCCAATCTTTAACAGAGGTTTTACGTGAGGCAAATGTAGACCCAGCAGATGTGAAGAGCATTGAATTTACAGAGATAACAACGGCAAATGAAATTGCCAACACATTTGCAAATTTACCACAACTTAAAAAAGTGTTAAAATTAGGGAATTTATCTTATTCTGGAAGTGCCTATGGTATGTTTAGTGGTGACAGTAATTTAGAAATAATTGATTTAGAAGGTTTTGACACGAGTGAAATTACAAACATGGCTAATATGTTTGCTGGAATTAAAGCGGATATACTAGATGTATCAAAATTTGATACGCGGAACGTTAGGAATATGGCTGGGATGTTTGATGGAGCCATTAATCTAACAAACTTGGATATTTCAAAATTTAGCACTGATAAAGTGACCGACATGGCTCTTATGTTTGCAAATTTGACAAAGCTAGAACAACTAAATGTATCTAAATTCAACACAAATAATGTCGCTAGTATGGCTGGGATGTTTGAGGGAGTTAGTAATCTAACTAACTTAGATATCTCAAACTTTAATACTGATAAAGTGACCGACATGGCCCTTATGTTTGCTGGTATGACAAAGCTGGAACAACTAGATGTATCAAACTTTAACACCAATAATACCGCTAGTATGGCTGGGATGTTTGAGGGAGTTAGTAATCTAACTAACTTAGATATCTCAAATTTTAATACTGATAAGGTGACTGACATGGCTCTTATGTTTGCTGGCATGACAAAATTAGAACAACTAGATGTATCGAACTTTAACACAAATAATACCGTTAGGATGCCTGGAATGTTTGAGGGAGTTAGTAACCTAAATAACTTAGATATCTCAAACTTTAACACTGATAAAGTGACCGACATGGCCCGTATGTTTGCTGGCATGACAAAACTAGAACAATTAAATCTTTCTAATTTTAGTACAAATGATGTTTCTATTACAACTGGAATGTTTGAGGGAGCAAGTAACCTAAAAAATTTAAAATTAGGTTTGACCAGTCAATTGAATACTGATATGAATTTAGCAAATGTACCAGTCACGGATGGCTACACAGGGAAGTGGCGAAATGTTGGTTCTGGTACAGTTGATAATCCAGCAGGAGAGCATATTTGGACTTCAAGTGAGTTTATGGCGAATTTTGATGCAGCAACAATGGCAGATACTTATGTATGGCAAAAATTATCTGGTAGTGAAATGGAATTAGGAGAATCGACTGATTACAGTAATGATACACTACTTTCTAGCATTTTCCCAGCAGCTTCAATACCTCTGAATCCTTATCGTTATAATGTTGTTCTAAACAATAACTATCAATTCTACTCGAAATTAGAAAATGGACAACTGGATACGGAGAATATCACTTCGCTGGGCGACTTAAAAGGAAAGACACTTTATAATAAAGAAACCATGCCTGTTACTTATACCTCAGGGGACAAAAAAGGTCAAACTACAAACTTTGTGAATGTTAGCCTAGAAGGTGATAATTGGTATTGGGTAGATGAACATGCTTTGAATTTGGACTTGGCTGCGACTTATCCAAGTGTAAATGGTTTGGGACAGAAATTGGTTGATGGGATGTTTTTAGGTTCAACGTTAACTTATGGGAATAACCCTGCGGTTTCAAATTCTCAAATGATTTCCAATGCGTATAATTCACAAGGAAAAATCATCTATGAGTCAAGAGCGAAAATAGAAGATTTTGCAGCAGAAGCAGATCCGGAAGCTGCACTTGCAGCATTTAATAAAGAAATTGACCGGGCTGCGGAAAGTTGGAATGCTGCTATCAATCCCAATGAACCAACTATTATTAAGTCGGGAGAAACAACTGAACCAACAACTTTATTGATTGCACCTAACCCAAAAGGTACTGGTAGTGCGACATCAATTGGAAAAACGGGAATTGAAATAAAAGACATCAAATTGGCACTTGATACTACAAATCCTAATTATGACTTGAATCCACTTTTTCTAGTTATTCGACATGAGTTGGGACATTCTTTAGGGTTGAATCATACCTCCAATGCACAATATAGTGGAATGCCAGATGGTTATCGAATGAATACAGATGAAGATGTCATGAACGCTATATTAGTATATGATAAAGATAGTGGATATTCATGGTCTCAAAAAACGATTACTCAAGAAAGCATTGATACTATTCATTTGATTTTGAAAAACCAAAATTTTTCAAATCCTCAACATTGATTTATAAGTAATTACTCAATCTATCTACTATGATTTAAAAAAATTAAATATAAAAAACAAGAAAAGAGTTAAGAAACTCTTTTCTTGTTTTTTGATGAACGAGACTTTTAGTTAGGTGGAATATCAATGAGTGCATTTGTATTGGTTAATAATTTACCTGATAAAGATGCCGTTTTTTCTTTAATAAAGGATAATAATAAGATTCAATTTTATTGATTAATGACTCCATTTGAACCATAATGATACGGTATGCTATAATAGTTCTATGGATTATTACGATGAATATAGCAAAGGGCATTTAGTTTTACCAACGGTGATTTTGTCACATTTTAGTGAACTTTTCCCTTCGGCTTTTGATTTTTTAGTATGGTTATACTTTTTTGAAAATCGAGAAATTGCGCCCAGCGAGATTGCGGATAAGACTGGGAAAAAAATGTCTGAGGTTAATCAGGCGATTGATAGTTTGTCCAAATTTGGGGCAATGAAAGTCACTTTGATTGAGATTGATGGGGAAATGGAAACTTTCTTTGATATTAGTCCAGCCTTCAAGCATTTAGATGAACTGGTGGGTTCTCCGGCGCTAAATCTTAAAGCAGAGGATAAAAAAGTTCAAGATGAAGGTCAACTTAAAGAGTTGATTAGCATGTTTGAGGCGGAAATGGGGATGATTTCTCCTGTTCAAATGGAAGAATTGCGTGCTTGGCTTTTTGAGGATGGTTATGACTTGTCTTTGATAAAACAAGCCTTACGAGAAGCGGTTTTAAATCGCAAAGTATCATTAAACTACATAAAAGCTATTTTGCGCAATTGGAAAAACGATGGGGTTAATTCAGTTCAAGCGATTGAAAGTCGTCAAATGGAACGTGAAGAAGCTAAAAGAAAGAAACCGCAAGAAGATTTTTACATTCCTTTAGATGGACCTTGGAATGGATAAAATAGATAATGGACAGACATTATGTTAAGTAAAAAAAGATATCTTGAAGCTTTAGCAATCATTGAAGAAATGTTTCCCCAAGCACATGGAGAACTGGTTTGGGAGACACCTTTTCAACTATTGATTGCGACAATTTTATCTGCTCAAGCAACTGACAAAGGAGTCAATAAGGCGACGCCGGCACTTTTTGCGGCTTTTCCGGATGCTCAAGCCATGTCACAAGCTAAAGTAGAAGAGATTGAAGCGCTGATTCGAACAATCGGTCTTTATAAAACTAAAGCTAAAAATATTCTGCGAACTTCACAAATGTTAGTGGCGGACTTCGGAGGGATTTTACCGGACTTGCCGAAAGATAAAAAGCTTTTACAGACTCTACCTGGAGTCGGGCGAAAAACGGCTAATGTTGTTCTAGCGGAAGCTTATGGAATCCCAGGGATTGCGGTTGATACACATGTTGAGCGAGTTTCTAAGCGATTGGATATTGTTGCGCAAAAAGCGACTGTTTTAGAAGTTGAAGAAAAACTGATGAAGTTGATTCCTGAAGATAAATGGGTTCAATCTCATCATCACTTGATTTTCTTTGGTCGCTATCATTGTACAGCGAAAAAGCCTAAGTGTGCAGATTGCCCCTTATTAGATTATTGTAAATTTGGAAAGAAATATTTAGAAAATGAATGAAATTAAACTTTCAAAACGTTTGAAAGCAGTTGCTGACTATGTTGATAAAGGGGCGAGATTGGCTGATATCGGTTCAGACCATGCCTATTTACCGACATATCTTGTACAAAAAAATGAAGTTAAATTTGCGGTGGCTGGTGAAGTAGTCAAGGGTCCTTTTGAAATTGCTAAAAACCATGTTGCACAAGCAAATTTAAAAGAGAATATTCAAGTGAGGTTGGCTAATGGTTTAGCGGCCATCGAGAATGTTGATAAGATTGATACGATTGTAATTGCTGGTATGGGCGGTATTTTAATTTCTGAAATCTTGGAAGCGGGTAAAAGTAAGTTAAGTTCTGTTAAGCGTTTGATATTACAAGCAAATAATCATGAGGATACCTTGCGTCAGTGGCTGACAGAGCATCAATTTGTCATAAAGGCGGAACAAATTTTATTAGAGGCAGGCAAGTTCTACGAAATTATTGTTGCAGAACCTACTACAAATGAAAATCCGGTCTTATCATCAAATGATTTACTGTTTGGTCCTTTTTTATCCAAAGAAAAATCGGTTATTTTCCAACAAAAATGGCAAAAAGAATTGAATACTTTGAATAAAATCATTGACCGTCTACCTGATGAACAAACTGAAAAACGCGAAGAAGTTTTGACAGAAATTGCCAAAATAAAGGAGGTTCTTCAATGAAGATTTCTGAATTTATGTCTAAATATGAAAGCTTTTGTCCAAAAGAGCTGGCAGTTGAAGGAGACCCAGTTGGATTACAAGTTGGTAATCCCGAACAAGAACTGACAAAAGTTTTGGTGACCTTGGATATTCGGGAGCAAACAGTGGCAGAAGCAAAATCACTGGGTGTAGATTTGATTATTGCTAAACATCCTTTGATTTTTCGGCCATTGACTGCTCTAACTTCAATGGATAACCAAGAAAAATTAGTTTTAGATTTGGCTCAAGCTGGCATTGCCGTTTATACTAGTCATACCAATATTGATGTTGTCAAGGGGGGATTGAACGATTATTTTGCTCAATTACTTGGACTTACTGATGTTGAGGTGCTGGATGATGATGAAGGATTGGGCCGTGTCGGAAATATTGAAGGTACAGATTTGTCAGTGCTGACAGAAAAAGTGAAAGAAGTTTTTGGATTAGATAGACTACGACTTGTCACTTATAATCATGATTTGACTCAAAAAATTGAACGAGTGGCAATTTGTGGCGGCTCTGGTGGGAAATTATGGCCGAAAGCTTTAGCTAAAGGAGCTGATGTATATCTGACAGGAGATATTTATTATCATATCGGTCATGATATGCTGTCAGCCGGTCTGATTGGAATAGACCCTGGACACTATATTGAGCAGAAATTTATCGGTTTAGTCGCTGATAAACTTCGGTCTTTTGGTACAGATGTCAAGATTTATGAAAGTAAAGAAAAGACAAATCCATTTTATGATATATAAAAAAGACCCTCTTGGAGGGTCTTTTTTTTAATTATCAACTTGCTTTTTGTTTTCCACGGAAGTCAACAATTAACAAGTTGGGACTGAGTAATTCAGCAGTACTGCGTAACTCAATCAAATTATAAGAAGTGTTGATTTTGGTTGACATTTCATCTTGGAAGAAATAAGAACCATAACCTTTATAATAAATTGGGCCAAATTCAGAATCAATACTTGCATCAAATTCTTCTGGAACATTCCCTTTCTCTACCGCTACAATACGATAACGAGAAATTCCACCAGCACAAGCATCAACCTCAGTATTCACTTCACTCAAAGTATGGTCAAAATCAAAAACTAAATCAACATCGCCAAGTGCTTTAATTTTAGCAGCTGTTTTTTCATCAAATGTAATTTTCATTTTATTACCTCCCTAGATAATGAAAAGAATAGGATAGAAGATAAACTTATCTATCTGATATCTTGTGATATCTTTCTATAATCTTATTATAACCTTTCAAGGTTGATGAGAAAACAATAATGCTTATAAATTTGCTAATTAAGCTTGGTAATCTTTTAAAACCCATTCATTTATGGCATGAGCAACACCAGATTTGGCATTTGATTTTGTGATGTGCTTAGCGATTTTTTTCAGTTCGGTTTTTCCGTTCTCCATTACAACGGGACAACCAGCAACTTCAAGCATTGAACGGTCATTTTCTTCATCACCGATGGCCATTACTTCATCTAAATCAAAAGAAAGTTTTTCAGCTAAGTGTTTAACCGCAGACCCTTTACTAGCTTTTTTATTCATAAATTCTAAATAGTAGGGTGTTGATTTGACCACATTATAACGCTCGAAAAATTCAAAGGGAAGATAAGCAATTCCATCATCAAGTGCCTCTTGTTCATCAACCATCATTACCTTAGCAATTTCTAAAGCAGCGATATCTTCTGGCTGACGAATATAAAGTGGCATTTTTACCATTTGAGCTTCTTGAACGGTATATCTTCCAACATCATGATTCGGAGTGTAGATTCCTTCGCGGGTTATCGCATGGATAGGGAGACCAATCTTGCGGGCGGCCGCATCAAGGTCTAACCAATCTTCGGAACTTAATGTTTCTTTGATAAATTCTTCACCTGTTGCACGTTGGACCAATCCACCATTGTAAGTAATGACATAATCACTTTGGTCAGTTAATTCGAGTGCTTTAAGGATATCAACTACACCTGGTAAAGGACGACCGGTTGTGATAACAATTTTAACACCAGCCGCTTTGGCTTTTTTAACAGCAGATTTTACTTCGGCAGTAATTTGGCGATTTGGGTCAAGTAAAGTTCCGTCAAGGTCAATAGCAACGAGTTTAATCATAAGAGTATCTCTTTCTAATTTCTATATAATATAATAAATTTTGGGTCAGTACTTAAAGATTATCATCAAGTGATAATTGTTGACTGACAGACTTGTCAGCAATTTCGGTAGGCTGAATGCTGTCAGTAATTAAGCTGTCATTGACGATGTACTTTGTAAATTCAGGATTTTCAAGCATTATTTTTGGAAAATAAAAACGACTGTTTCCGTGAATTGTTCCTGTCAAACTTTTAATAAGTGGAGAAAGTACTGACAGCTCTGTCAGCGAACCGTTTTTTTGTAGAATTTTTATTTCAGTACGTGGTTTTTCAGAACTTGGTCGATAAAAGTCATAAGGTAAATCATAATTACTATGAATCCCAGTGTAATAGTCAGGATTAAATCCAGCCTCTTCTACTAAAGAAGATAAAAAATCTAAATCTTTAAGCTCCACGGCTTTAGGGTCAAAAGTAATTGATTTCAGCAAATGACGATTGACATAAGCAGAAGCTAAATCAGCAAGAATTTCATCCTCGTGGCTCATCCAAACTTGAAAATAGGTATTCATCACCCCGTCATCAAGTCGTAAATAATCCTTTAAATTATGGTTTTTTTCAAAAAATGGGACGAGGCAAGGACTACTCATTGCGAAATAATCAGGATGAAGATTATATAAAAATTTAGCGCGGGCTAGTAATTTTTGTAGTAAAACTTCCATTGAACGTGAGGCAGCGTGAAAATAAACCTGCATATACATTTGATAACGGCTGACAATATAATCTTCGACCGCATGCATTCCCGAATATTTAAAGGCAATTCCATTTTCGGTTGGAACGATGACTCTTAAAATCCAGGTCAAATCAAATTGTCCATAAACTGCACCAGTAAAATAAGCATCTCGTAGGAGATAGTCCATTCTGTCAGCATCAATTTGACTGGAAATCAATTGAACAACTTGAGGATTAGGGTACTCATGTGAAATGACAGATGCTACCTTTTCGGGGAAATCAGCAGATACCTTGCGTAAAATGGCATTAATTTCTGTATCTGGTGAAGTAATGATTTCACGAGTGACTGCTTCATGGTCTGTATTAAATAAACCTTCAAAAGTATGTGAATAAGCTCCATGTCCGACATCGTGTAAAAGAGCGGCACATTGTGTTAAAAGATTTTCGTCAGGATTCCATTCCAAAGGAAAATTTAAGCTGAAATAATCTGTGATACGTTTGGCGATATGATAAACACCTAGACAGTGAGAGAAGCGCGTGTGTTCAGCTCCGTGAAAAGTGAAACTTGACGTTCCAAGCTGTTTAATTCGTCTTAAACGCTGAAATTCAGCAGTATCAATCAGTTCAGAAATTACTGGATGTGTCACTGTAATATAATCATGAACTGGGTCGCGAAAGACTTTTTCCAAAACAAAACCCCCTCTAAATTTTAAGGTCAATTTTAAATTAAAATAAATAAATTTTTCCTTATTTTATCTTAATTATACCCTATTTTATATTAAAATGCAGACCCTTATCATCGGGATTTTTTCGCTTACTACTATGTTTTTATTATTCATCGAAATATAGTAAAATGTTATTATGGAAATTATAATTAGGAATAGAATTAAAATTGACCAGCAAGAAGAAATGGTCAAGGAAATATATCAAGGAGAGTTTAAAAAAGTTAATTTACAAACTCTGCTTAAATACGAGAATGCGGCAAATGAGAAGGTACTTCTCAAAATTGACGAAGATGAAGTTATTATGACTCGTTTTGCCAAGCGACCAATCAAAATGCATTTTCAACCGGAAGGTACGACATTAACTGAATACGAGGGGTTGGGTGAGCTTTCTCTTTTTACAAATACTTTGAGTATTGATCAAGAAAGAAAAATTATCAAAATTAATTATCAGCTTTCGCAAGGTGCCCAAAAAATTGCAGATTATCACCTTAGAATTGATTGGACAGAAGAAGCGAAAGGAAGAAAAAATGGATAAGATACATCTCCCTAAAGAAATATATGAGCGATTAGACCTTCAGGAAAATGAAGAAATTGAAATCGTTGATTTAGCAGCAGACAGCTTCACGATTCGTAAAGTCAATGCTCGAAAATCAGATAAGGCCGCAAAATGGTTTATTATCCCTACCATTATTTCGGCTCTAATATTTATTATCTTTGCCTTTGTTTTAAAACATCCACACGTTATTGCACTCTCAGGTAATGAATCACTGGCAACCGCAGTAATTACCGTTGCGAATGCGGTAGGAATGCTGACCTTTATTTCGGCATATTTTTCAAGACGTAAAGAGTTTTATAAACAAATGACCAAAAGAAGTTATTGGCGTACTTTTGCCACAGTTACCCTATCAGTTTTATTGATTGTAATCTTAGCGACAATGGGGCTGTTTTGGTTTTTAGGACAAATTTTTTATGGTGTAAGTTTTGGATTATTTACATCAACCTTACTTTTTACAATTTTTTCTGGAATCATTAATTATGTCATGATTTTTGTTGTGGATACTTTTTCGATTAATATGATGGTGACGATGCTTTTAGTTGTATCAGTCGGCGGATTTGTCTCAAGTATGGCTACTAATGGGAATCAATATTGGTGGCAAAGAAACTTTAGTTTACTTGGAACTCAGGCCTCTCGTTCGAGTTGGCAATTTAATCTGACTTTGATTGTTTCTGCGGCTCTCTTTGCGGCATTAATTGATTATATTTTTGTTGCTCTTCGTCAAAAAGCAGGAAGTCATTATCGTCAAAATATTTTACAAGTCTTACTAACACTCTGCGCAATTTCTATTGCTTTAGTGGGATTGATTCCCAATGACCCAGGTTGGATGCATATTGCTCATGATATTGTTGCTCAATTAATTGTCTTATTTATGGCTATTTCAATACTAGGAATTCGTTGGTTTTTACCAAATGCCGACCCTAATTTATATCGAATGTCCTATTTTATTGTTGCTCTTATTTTAATTTCTTATGTATTATGGCATCCAATACATTATTTGACATTGACTGCATTTGAAATATTATCGTTTAGCCTTTCTTTTGCTTGGTTACTCTTATTGGTTAATACACTTATTAATATGCTTTGGAATACAAAAAAAATATATCAGGTCTCACTTAATGGTATAGAAGAAAAAAGTGAAAAATAAGACTTGAAAAGTCGCAAAAGAAGTAGTATAATAATATAGTTGTCTTTGTGAAGTCTCATAAAGTGCAACCGCACGAAGTTTCGTAATAAGTGGCGTAAGCCCACGAACAAAGGCGAGTCTAACAGTCGCTTGACTTAAAAGCGATGAAATCTAACAAGGAGGAATCACAATGTCAAACTATGCAATCATCAAAACTGGTGGTAAACAAGTTAAAGTTGAAGAAGGTTCAGTAATCTACGTTGAAAAACTCAATGTTGAAGCTGGTCAAACCGTTACTTTCGACGAAGTTATCTTTGTCGGAGGCGAAACAACTAAAGTTGGTGCACCGCTCGTTGAAGGCGCAACTGTTGTTGGTGAAGTCGAAAAACATGGTAAGCAAAAGAAAGTTGTTACTTTCCAATACAAACCTAAAAAACACTCACACCGTAAACAAGGTCACCGTCAACCATACACTAAAGTTGTTATCAAATCAGTTAACGCTTAATTATGATTGAAGCTTGTATCAGGACAAAAAGAGACAAGATTGTTTCTTATGAAATCTCAGGACATGCTGAATCTGGCGAGTACGGACACGATGTAGTCTGTGCGGCGGTCAGCGTTCTATCAATTACGACTGCAAATAATATCTACGAGATGGCTCACATTAAACCTGTGACTCAAACGGAAGATGGTTACTTGTATGTTGAAATTCCTTTGAGCATACCTGAAAAACAAGGCGTATTGGCTCAAACTTTGCTCGAAGCTTTTGCAAATTCGATGAAAGCAGTTGAGAAAAGCTATGGTCAGTACATTACACTTAAATTTGAAAATGGAGGGCAATAACATGCTTGAACTTAATCTGCAACTCTTCGCCCACAAAAAAGGTGGGGGTTCTACTTCCAATGGACGTGACTCACAAGCTAAACGTCTCGGTGCTAAAGCATCTGACGGTGAACTTGTAAGCGGCGGTTCAATCCTTTTCCGTCAACGTGGTACACATATCCATCCAGGTACTAACGTTGGCCGTGGTGGCGACGATACTCTCTTCGCTAAAATCGAAGGAACTGTTAAATTCGAAATGAAACGTGGTAAAAAACACGTATCAGTTTATCCAGTAGTGGCTAAATAAGAATTTTGAAATCTGTCTTTGGACAGATTTTTTTTATTTCAAAAAAGGAAGCTCATTTTTGGGGCTTTTTTTATATATTTTGAGTCTATTTATAAATATATGCTAAAATAATTGAAATAAAGATAAGGTGGTGCTATAATATTTTTATTATCAATTATTGATTAAAAAGTTTTGATAATTTTTTAATCGATAACTGATGCATTAAATTACTATAAAAATATACTTAACTATAAAAGGGTGCTGAATTTTATTCAGCTTAGAATTTGGAGAAATAATGAATGATAAAGAACATCAACGACATCGATTGATTTATCATACGAATGGAAAATCCTTAGAGGAAATAAATGGGACAGTAGAAGTGCCTAAAAATGTTGGTTTTTTCAAAATGTTGCTGACTTACTCAGGACCAGGTGCGCTGGTCGCGGTTGGTTACATGGACCCTGGGAATTGGTCAACGTCAATTACTGGAGGGCAGAACTTTCAATACTTACTGATTTCGGTTATTCTGATGTCCAGTCTGATTGCAATGCTCCTTCAGTATATGTCAGCAAAATTAGGAATTGTCAGCCAGATGGATTTAGCTCAGGCTATCAGGGCGCGCACCAGCAAGACTCTGGGAATTGTTTTATGGATTTTAACTGAACTGGCAATCATGGCTACTGATATTGCTGAAGTCATCGGTGCGGCTATTGCCTTATATCTTCTGTTTAATATTCCGTTAATATTAGCTGTTTTTATCACAGTTCTTGATGTCTTTTTGCTTTTATTGCTGACAAGAATTGGTTTTCGTAAGATTGAAGCCTTGGTTATTTGTTTGATTTTAGTTATTCTAGCAATATTTGCTTATCAAGTTGCTCTATCCAATCCAGATTGGAAAGGAATTATTGAGGGATTTATTCCTAATAATCGAACTTTTGCTTCCTCACCAACAGTAGCCGGGATGTCGCCTTTAACAGGCGCATTAGGAATTATTGGCGCTACGGTTATGCCTCATAATTTATATCTTCATTCTTCTATTTCACAAAGTAGAAAAATTAATCATCAAGATAAAAGTGATGTTGCCAGAGCAGTAAGATTCTCGACATGGGACTCTAATATTCAGCTGACAGTCGCTTTTGTTGTAAATTCTCTTTTACTAATTATGGGTGTAGCGGTCTTTAAAACAGGAGTAATTGATGATCCATCATTCTTTGGTTTATACGATGCATTATCTAACCCTTCGGTTTTAAGTAATGGCCTTCTTGCAGACGTTGCAAAAACGGGTGCACTTTCAACCTTATTTGCCGTGGCTCTCCTTGCTTCTGGGCAAAACTCAACCATTACTGGAACCTTAACAGGACAGGTTATTATGGAAGGATTTATTCATATGAGAATGCCAATGTGGGCAAGAAGATTGGTAACTCGCCTGCTATCGGTAGTTCCTGTCTTGATTTGTGTCTCTATGACTAGAGGACAAACTTTGAAAGCTCAACATGAAGCAATAAATAATTTGATGAATAATTCTCAAGTTTTTCTAGCTTTTGCCCTTCCTTTTTCGATTATTCCATTGTTAATGCTAACTAATAGCAAGGAAGAAATGGGTGATTTTAAAAATAATTTAATCATTAAATTTTTAGGTTGGATTTCAGTTATTGCCTTGACTTATCTCAATTTAATTGGCTTACCAAATCAGATTGATAGTTTTCTTCCGAATAATCTAAGCTTGTCTCATTTTATTGCCGGTTTATTGATTGTTGGAGTTATCCTTTTATTAATCTGGACGATTTTTGAACTTCATCGTGGAAATAAAAAACTCTATTTAAAATAGAGTTTTTCTTTATATAGGTAGGGTGTGATTTAAATTAAAATATGAAATGTGCTATAATGTAAGAAAATGATTAATGGAGATAATGTATTTGACTAAAAATTCAATTGAATTTAAACTAGAAAATCCTGAAGATGCTAGTCTTCTTTTTGGGGTACAAGATAAATATTTGAAATTAGTTGAGTCTCAACTGTCTGTTGAGATTAATTATCGTGGGGAAATGGTGCAAATCATTGGTCCTGACGAACTGACACGAGAGCGAGCGCGAAAAGCACTGCAAGCTTTACAAGTTTTAGTTAGTCGTGGGGTTCCTGTCCATGCGTCGGATGTTATCATTGCTATAAAAATGGTTTTAAATGATGATATTGAAAATTTCACGGCACTTTATGAGATTGAACTGACAAAAGACGCAGCTGGTAAACCTATCCGTTTGAAAAATTTGATTCAGAAGACTTACGTGGATTCTGTTAAACAGCATGATATTGTTTTTGGGATTGGTCCTGCGGGGACAGGGAAAACTTTTTTGGCGGTCGTGATGGCTGTTCAGGCTTTACGAAATGGTCAGGTCAAACGAATTATTTTGACAAGACCAGCAGTGGAAGCTGGGGAAAGTCTTGGCTTCTTACCTGGTGATTTGCAAGAAAAAGTTGATCCATATTTACGTCCTGTTTATGACGCGCTTTTTCAGATTTTGGGTAAAACAGCGACTGAGCGAATGATGGAGCGAGGAGTTATTGAAATTGCACCACTTGCTTATATGCGTGGTCGAACGCTTGATGACGCCTTTGTTATTTTAGATGAAGCACAAAACACAACAAGCATGCAAATGAAAATGTTTCTGACTCGTCTTGGTTTTAACTCTAAAATGATTGTCAATGGTGATATTTCGCAGATTGATTTACCAAATAAAGTTAAATCTGGTTTGATTGATGCCAAGGATAAATTGGGTCATGTTAATGCGATTGATTTTGTCTATTTCTTGGCAAAAGATGTTGTCCGTCATCCAGTGGTTGCCGAAATTATCAAAGCTTATGGCGATGAATGATTTTTGTAAAAAAAGATAAAGTTAGATAGAGTCGCTGATTATTGCTGACTAAGAGAAGAGGAAGTAAATATGGCTGAAGGCTATGTCATGGATTTGCGCAAAAAAATTGGTCATGTGCCAATGGTAATAGCTTGTGCAAGTATAATTATTTATGACGAAGAACGAGGTGTTTTACTACAAAAACGCACTGATAATGGGAAATGGTGTTATCATGGTGGTTCAGTAGAGCCAAATGAAACAGTCGCAGAAGCTGCTAAACGTGAACTTTTTGAAGAGGTGGGTTTGTCAGCTGGGTATATGGAATTATACACGGTTGCTTCTGGAGCTGATCAACATTTTTTCTATCCCAATGGTGATGAAGTTCATATTGTTGATACTGTTTTTATTTGTAATGATTTTTCTGGTGAATTAGTTTTAGAAGAAACAGAGGTTCTTGATTGTCAATGGTTTGCTTTTGATAACTTACCTGAAGAAATTTTGCTTGCCACAAAAGCACCCATTTTATCATTTTGTCAAGAAATGTTGCAAAAAAAGCTTAGCGGAGTTACTGACAATTAATAAATAATTTACTGACAGCCAGGTCAGCAAGTTCTAGTGGTAAAAATTTATTGATGGAAATTCTAAATGTTCATAATTGTTAATTTAGTGAGTCAATCTTTCATTTCAATTTACCAAATTTCATATTATCATTAAATCATTGACTGCTAGGATAAATAAGCAAAAATGGAAAGCGCATGAGCTACTTTCTGACAGATTTGTCAGGAATAAAATATAAATAAGGAATAAAATGTACGTAGAATTAGTTGATGAAACAGGCCAAGTGCCAAGTGAGATTATTGAGCAAACTAAAGAAGTTTTAGCGTTTGCCGCTAAAAAATTAGATTTAAAAGAATCAACAGAAATGTCTGTGACTTTTGTGGACAATGCGCGATCACATGAGTTGAATTTGCAATATCGTGAAACTGATCGTCCAACAGATGTTATCTCACTAGAATATAAGCCTGATGAGTCAGAATTCTTTTTTGACGAAGATATGGAACTTCCAGAAGAGTTATTAGAAGAAATGGATCCATTTATTGGTGAGTTGTTCATTTCAATTGATAAAGCTGCCGAACAAGCTGCCGACTATGGTCATTCGATAGAACGTGAGTATGGTTGGCTAGCAGTTCATGGTTTTTTGCATATAAATGGTTACGATCATTACACGCCAGAAGAAGAGTCAGAAATGTTTGCTTTGCAAGAGGAGATTTTAACTGCCTATGGACTCACACGATAAAGATGTAAAACTCTTTAAGAAAAATGATTTTCATAAGGGAAAAACGCCTGTTCAAAAGGACAGAGCCCGCTGGAAAAATCGAAATTTACTTTCGAGTTTAGAGTTTGCACTTACAGGAATTTGGACAGCCTTTAAAGAAGAACGCAATATGCGCAAACATGCCCTAGCGGCTGTTTTAGCAATTGTTTTTGGCTTCATTTTTCAAATTTCAGAATTTGAATGGTTATTTCTCTTGCTTTCTATTTTCTTAGTTTTCATGGCTGAACTTTTTAATTCGGCTATTGAAAATGTTGTTGATTTAGCTTCAGATTATCAATTTTATATGCGTGCTAAACGGGCTAAAGATATGGCTGCAGGGGCAGTGCTTGTTATTTCTGGCTTTGCTCTTATTGTTGGACTCTTTGTATTTTTACCTAAAATTTGGACATTGTTTTTCTGACTCTGAGGAGAGACTTATGAATAGAGAAAAAGAACTTTTAGACATCTTGACAAAAAACTCAGATTTAATGATGATTTTAGATGAGATTTCAGAACTGAAGTTATCAAATTGGTATGTGGCTGCAGGGAGTGTCTTTCAATCCGTCTGGAATTATCTTGATAAAAAGGATTTAATGACGAATGTTCATGATATCGATTTGGTATATTTTGATGACCAGATTTCTTTTATAGATTCGATCAGTAATGACAAACAACTAGAAAAATCTTTGTCGGAAAAATTTCCTTATCGTTTTGATGTCCACAATGAAGCCTATATGCACCTTTGGCAAAATAGTAAAAAAATTCCATACGAAAATACCGAAAATGCGATTGAGCGTTGGATTGCTACTGTTCATGCAATCGGAATAAGTGGAAATTCTGATCTGTTTACTATATTTGCTCCTTATGGTTTAGATGATATATTTACAAAAACGATTCGCCCAATTTATCATAAAGATAATAATCAAGAACTCTATGAAAATAAGGTAGCCAAATGGCAAGAGCGTTTTAGTGATCTAAATATTATAAAATGGACGGAACTAAAAGTTAATAAATGATAAAAAGCTTAAAAGCTTTTTTTTATTTACTGACGGTATATTTGATCTAAGTGAAGGCTTAACGGCAGAGTGAGAAAGTTGTAATTTCAATCGGATTAGCTTTCTTTAAGGTTTTTATTGCATGATAAAAAGTAGTTCCAGTTGTATAAATATCATCAATCAAAATGATTTTTTGGGGTATTTTTTCACCCTCTTTCAACTTAAAAGGATTGGTAGTTGATAAACGTCCCTCGCGATTAAGACTTGATTGTCTGACAGTATCCTCTTTTTCAAGCAAATCAAGATAAGTTCTATCTTTTAGAAAAGCTGTTACTTGGTTAAACCCTCTTTCTTGTAATCTTTTAGGAGAAACCGGAATGGGAACCAGAGGAATTTTTTTGGACAAATTTTTAAAATAGGAATCGAAGACTTCGTGTAATCGATAATCTCCCATAAATTTGTAAAGACTAAAGTAATCCTTCATTTCTTGGTTATAAATAAAAATTGCCTGATGATTAACAATGATTCCTTTTTCTTCCCACTTGATACAGTCAGCACAGATACCTTTAGAGTTAGATTTAGAGCATCGAGGACAACGTTCGTTAGGAATTTTTTTAAACAGTGATTGGCATTTATTGCATATTAAATTTCTCTTATTCTTTAGTAAAAAGAATTCACTAAAAGTGAGTGTTTGTTTGATAATTCTGGAACAAAGCAGACAAGTTTGCATTAAAAACCTCCGAGTCGGTTCATTTTTTTAATTTCTTTCTGAGCTTGACACATGGCTAAAGATTTTCCAGAGTGAAAAAAACTAACTAAACCTGTTGGACGTTTAGAGTCGCGTCCCACTCGTCCGGCCATTTGAATGAGGGCAGATTTTGTGAAATTAGGGTGTTCGCTATTAATGACAAAAACATCAATTGAAGAAAAAGTTACGCCTCGTTCAAGAATAGAAGTCGTAATTAAAATCGAAACTTGTTTCTTGCGAAAAGCTTCGACAATCGTTTTTCTGCTTTTAGTTGTTGAAGCGACAAAAGCCATTTTTTCTTTTGGAAATTTTTCTTGTAAATTTTTGGCAAAGTCTTGACCAAAGTCGATTTCGGCAACGAAAATTAGAAGTGGGAAACCAGTCTTTCTTTGCTCAATGAATTTTTTATAAAATGTTTTTTTCCAAAAAAACATTGGAATGACCAAAGGATGACCGTGAAAGCGGCGTGGTAAAAAAAGTCGTTTAATTTCATGCTTTTTTATCTGTTTGTCTAATTTGTCAGTAGATGTAGCGGTTAAGTAGAGCAAGGTTCCATTAATTTTTTTAGCATTTTCAAGAGCGAAATAAAGCATGTCATTATCTCTAAAAGGAAAGGCATCGACTTCATCGATGATAAGCAAATCAAAGGCCTCTTTGAAACGTAAAAGTTGATGACTGGTCATAACGACCAAAGGCGAACGAAAATAAGAATCTCCCTCATGATACAAAAGGGGAATTTGACAAGTGAAATCACGTGATAAACGTTGATGAAGCTCAATGCATACATCAATTCTTGGGCTGGCTAAACCGACCGAACCCCCATGGCTAAGAATTTGTTCAATAAGCTGATATATCATTTCTGTTTTACCAGCACCAGTAACGGCTTGAACAAGTAGTTTTTGATTATTAGTAATTTGCTGACAGAGAGCGTCAGAAATTTTTTCTTGATTTTCTGTTAATTTTCCAGTCCAACGTAAATAAGTTTTTTCTGGAAAGTCTTGTTGAGGAAGATGGTAGAAATATTCATCTGAGCGGACACGACCAAGTTCAAGACAAGTTGGACAGAAAAAAGCACCAATCGGAAGTTTAACATTGGTTTTTATATGAATCGTGCCACATCGATTACATCTTACTTTATTAGCATTGACAGATGTCATTGCACCAATTTTAATTAATTTGTTTTCATTGTTAACTTGGTCAGTAAAATTATTAAAAGCTGAAATATCTTTTTCTAGTAAAAGATGCCCAAGGAGATTTTCTAAAATTAAGTTCATACTTAACTATACGGAAATGCTGTTCAAATGTAACAAAATTTGTTAAAATCATTAGCATGACTATCACTATAAAAACTGATTTTATCAATGAAGAGGAAATCAAAAAATCACGCTTCATCTGTCATTTAAAAAGGATATCTACAGAAGAAGAAGCTCGTGATTTTATTGCGAAAATCAAAAAGGAACATTGGAAAGCAAATCATAACTGTTCAGCATATACCTTAGGCAATCGTCAAGAAATACAGCGAAGTAGTGATGATGGTGAGCCATCAGGAACCGCAGGTGTACCAATGCTTGAAATTTTAAAGAAAAAAGAAATTATCAATGTTTGTGCGGTCGTCACTCGTTATTTTGGCGGAATCAAGTTAGGTGCAGGAGGTTTGATTCGTGCTTATGCTGGAAGTGTGAATCATGCGATAGAAGAAGTTGGTTTAGTTCAAATTGTTAACCAACGAGAACTTATCTTGAAACTTGACTATAGCCTCTATGATAGTGTTCAACGCTTTTTATTGACTCAAAATTTACAAATTTCAGATAGTGAATTTTTGTCAGAGGTTACTGTAAGATGTTTTATTGATGAAGAAAAAATCAATAACTTTTTAGAGTTACTGACAGAAAGCTTTAATGGAAAAATTAGAGTAGAAAAAGGCGAAAATCAGCAAGTTGAGATTGACTATCAAGTAGAAGAATAAAATTTTTTAGATAATCATCTAAAAAAGATAGAGGTAGAAAAATGACTAAAAGATTAGGAAAAATTTTATTTATCCTATATATTATCGGGCTTATTTGGTTGATTTTATTTAAAATTTCTTTTCATCCCATCACTTACCTTGAATTAGTAAATACAAGAAGTTTAAACCTTGTCCCTTTTGCTATGTCTGGTGGGTCACGCGAAATTCTATATAATATCATTGCCTTTATCCCTTTTGGAATTTTATTTGGAATGAATGCTCCCAAATGGTCATTTTTGACAAAAGTAATTCTTTCATTCGCCTTAAGTTTATCCTTTGAAAGTTTTCAATATCTTTTGGCTATTGGTGCAAGTGACATTACAGATATTATCACAAATACACTCGGGGCATTGATTGGCTTGAGTTTTTATGCTTTATTAATCAAAATTTTTGCTAAAACAAAAGTTAATATTGTTTTGATAAGTCTCTTTTGTCTCTTGCTAGGATTTGTTTTATTCTTTATTGGTCAGACCTTATTTTGGATTTATTTCCCACAGTATTAAACTCATTGTATCCTCTTAGAAGTATGATAAAATGGTGGTTAAGGACGTTTTAGAAAAGAGGATTTATGAAAATATTTAGAGGCTCAATTATTGTTAGTTTAATTGCCCTAATCATCGCGTTTATTTATGGCGGATGGAATGGGCTTTTTATTACACTCATTCTTGCCGTGCTAGAAATTTCTTTATCTATGGATAATGCCATTGTTAATGCACGGATTTTAGAGCGGATGAGTCCGGCCTGGCAAAAGACATTCCTGACTTTAGGAGTTTTGATTGCAGTAGTTGGAATGCGTTTGGTTTTCCCTCTGTTGATTGTGGGAGTATCTGCACAAATAGACCCAATTAGTGCTCTAAGATTAGCTTTAGAAAAAGGAAATCCAAGTACAGCAGGAACTTATGGCTATATTTTACATCATGCCCACCCTCAAATTGCAGCCTTTGGTGGAATGTTTCTCCTAATGCTTGCTTTAGGATTTTTCTTTGATGAACGCGCTCATACTTGGTTGAAATTGCCAGAAAAATTCTTGCAAAAAATAGGTCACTTTCCAGCAGCGAATGCAATTATTTCAATCATTATCTTGCTGATTACTTCAGAGTTTATCGCTAAAGAACCCCATGCTGTTTTGTTTGCAGGGATACTTGGGATTTTGACTTTTATGCTCGTCGATGGCTTTGGCGAAACGATGAGCCATTCAAAAGCCGCAACCTCTACGGACTTTGTTGTTGCCACGGGTAAAGCAGGATTGGCCCTTTTCTTATATTTGGAAGTTATTGATGCTTCATTTAGTTTTGATGGAGTTATTGGTGCTTTTGCCATAACGGCAGATCCAATTATTATATTATTAGGACTTGGCGTGATTGGGGCCATGTTTGTAAGAAGTCTTACGCTCTATCTAGTTCAAAAAGGAACTTTGAATGATTTGGTCTATCTTGAGCATGGAGCTCATTGGGCTATTCTGACACTTGCTTTTCTGATTTTAGTGAGTATCAAATGGGAAATTGGTGAAGTGGTAACAGGACTTACTGGAGCTATTCTTATTATTCTTTCGTTTGTGTCCAGTGTAATCTACAATCGCAACCATTAAAAGTGACTTTAGTCATTTTTTTTATAGAAAATGTTCAAGAAACACAATATATGGTGTTTTTGTGGTAAAATATAAGTATTAAATACTATATATAGGGTTGGTTATAATAATGAAACTTACCATTTTACATACAAATAATGTTATTTTGAACTCTAATAATCATTATTCTTTGATAGATGAAATTAAGGAGAGAAATAAAAAAACCGCAGAGGAAATATTATTTCTAGGAGCTACTGATATAAATTTTAGTAAGTCAAATTATCAAAATGATGAAAAAATTTTTTCAAAAAAGCTTAAATATGATGCGATAGCAATAGGGGAACATCAATTTGATGAAGGCTCACAAGGTCTTGCTAAATTTCTCAAGCAATTAGATTTTCCAGTTTTAGCTGCGAATGTCCATATTGAAAAAGATGAAATATTAAATACTTTTGAAAAAAATGGAAAATTTTTACCTTATTTACTGAAAGAAAGTAAATTTGGCAAGATTGGGATTTTTGGACTGACTCCAATGAGTACGGTTTACGATTCTTGCCCGAGTTCGGACACGATTTTTACCAATCCTTCTGACAGAACTGAGTTTATTGTAAAAATGCTAAAAAAGAAAGAAGCAAATCTTATTATTCTACTCAGTCAACTGGGGCAAGATGAGAATCAAATTTTAGCTCAAAAATTTCCTGAAATTGATGTCATCATTGACAGAGCAACTTATAAGACCGATAAAACAATTAATAAATGGAAAGAAACACTTATGGTCCAGACAATGGCTGATTTTCCTTCCATCTTTGAATTAGAGCTAGAAGTTGATGAAGAAGGAAAGTTACTGACAGCTCAGGAAAAATATCATGAAGTATTTGAAAGTGTTAATTATGGATAAGTTTATTTTATCTTGACAAAATGAGAAAATAGCGCTAGAATTTATAGGTAGCGACTCGAAGATAGTGAAAGTTCGAGAAAGAAAATGGCTTAATTTAAATTCGTAATGAACACAAATAAAGTAAAAAATAAAGGTGGAACCGTGCATGTGCACCCTTTGTCTCTTTTCAGATTTTCTGAAAAATGACGAGCGTGTGAATGTACGGTTTTTTGAATTTCTGTAGAAAGGAGGAAGAAGTGGTTAAAGAAGAAGGAACTGTTTATGCAATTCGAAATCCTCTTTTTAGAATGTATGTAAAAATTGGGATAACATCTGATACGATGAAGAAAAGATTATTTTCATTGAATACAAGCGTACCTAAAGATTTTGAAATTATTGATACTGTAAGAGTGAAAAACTATAAAACAGTAGAAAAACTATTACATACATTATTTAAAGAATACCGTTATAATGAAAGTCGGGAATTTTTTATTGTTTCAGATGATAAGATAAAAGAACACTTTTCTTATATTCGAGAATTAGCTGGTATAGAAGAAAATATATCTTTAACTAGGCTCAAAGTAAATTCAAAGTCTGTTATAGAAACTGATAAACATGAACATATAACTCGTGGTCAATTAGTAGAATTTATTAAAGAAGAGCACGACAAAAATCCAGGCATATTAAGAAAGTATATCGGTTTGAATTCCTCCAAAGTTTCTGCTAGAAATAAAAATTTTGGTAAAATAAAAATTTATACAATTCCTAAACTAGCTGGCAATGGGCGAACGATGACGGTAGCTATTGAAAAGGACATTAATGTTTATGTTAACTATTCAAGTTTCGATATTAGCCAAGCATATCGACAATATCAATTATTATTTTTACGAGGAGAATTAGAATAATGGCAAATAAAAAACTAGCATTTCAAGATATTATCTTGACTCTACAAGGCTTCTGGTCTAAACAAGGAGCGAACCTGATGCAGGCCTATGATAATGAAGTAGGAGCAGGGACAATGAGTCCTTATACTTTCTTGCGTTCAAATGGTCCTGAGCCATGGGGAGCAGCCTACGTGCAACCTTCACGACGCCCGGCAGATGGTCGATACGGTGAAAACCCAAACCGTTTGTTCCAACATCACCAGTTTCAAGTTGTTTTAAAACCTTCACCAAAAAATATCCAGGAACTTTATCTTCAAAGTTTAGCAGCACTTGGTATTGATGCTTTGGAACATGATATTCGTTTTGTTGAAGACAACTGGGAAAATCCATCAATGGGTTGTGCTGGTATTGGCTGGGAAGTTTGGATTGATGGACAAGAATGTACACAATTTACCTATTTCCAACAAGTTGGCGGAATTGAAGTTGATTCAGTAACATCTGAAATCACTTATGGTTTGGAACGCATTGCGACAGTTATTCAAGAGGTTGATTCTGTTTATGACCTTGAATGGGGAAATGGTGTGGCTTATGGTGATATCTTCAAAGAACCTGAATACGAACATTCTAAATTCGCTTTTGAAGAATCAAATCAAGAACTTTTACTTAAACTTTTTGGTGAGTATGAACAAGAAGCCCTTGATTTACTTGATAAAGGTTTGGTTCACCCAGCTTATGATTATATTTTGAAATCTTCACATACCTTTAACTTGCTTGATGCGCGTGGAGCGGTATCTGTAACAGAGCGTGCCGGTTATATGCATCGTGTGCGTACGATGGCACGTAAAGTAGCTAAAACTTTCATTGAAGAACGTGCGAAACTTGGCTTCCCACTCTTAAAAGATGAAGCCTTACGTGAAAAATATCTCGGTAAAAAAGGAAAATATACGAAGATTGTAGAAGGAGAAGAAAAATAATGACAAATTACTTACTTGAAATTGGTTTGGAAGAAATTCCAGCACATTTGGTGACTCCTTCAATCAATCAATTGGCTGAACGAATGGAAGCATTTCTTAATGAAAACCGTTTGAAATTTAATAAAATCATTAAATTTTCAACACCACGCCGCCTAGCTCTTATTGTTGAAGGGCTGTCAAACTCATCAGAAGCGATTGATGAAGAAGTTAAAGGTCCTTCTGCAAAAATTGCTAAAGACGCTGAAGGAAATTGGTCAAAAGCGATTCAAGGTTTTTCACGTGGTCAAGGAGCGACTCCGGATGATTTAATCCTTAAGGGTGATTATTATTATGCTAAAAAACATGTTGATGGTGTAAAATCAGAAGAAATTCTTTCAAAAGTTGGAGATGAAGTCATTGCAAAAATGACCTTCTCAACTTATATGAAATGGGGAAATAATGATTTCTTATTTGTTCGTCCTATTCAATGGATTGTATCACTTTTAGAAGATGAAATCGTTGCTTTTGATTTATTAGATGTGACCGCCAATCGTTTTTCACGTGGTCATCGTTTCTTGGCAAATGTTGAGATTGAACTCAAAAATGCCAATGATTATGCTAGCAAAATGCCAGAAAATTTTGTTTTAGTTGATGCTGAACATCGTAAAGCAGAAATCTCTGCACAAATTTTGGCTCTTGCGTCTGAAAATAATTGGCAAGTTACTTTGCATAAAGATTTATTAGAAGAAGTAAATAATATTGTTGAATATCCAACAGCCTTTGTAGGCTCATTTGATCCAAAATATTTGTCTGTTCCAGCAGAAGTTTTAGTGACATCAATGCGTGATAATCAACGTTATTTTGAAGTTTATAACCAAGAAGGTCAATTGGCTCCTAACTTTATTTCGGTTCGTAATGGGAATGCCGAACATATTGAAAATGTAGTGCTTGGAAATGAAAAAGTCTTGGTTGCTCGTCTTGAAGATGCTGAATTCTTCTGGAAAGAAGACCAAAAACTTAAGATTGAAGACTTAGTGGCTAAACTTGCTAAAGTAACTTTCCATGCAAAAATTGGTTCAATCACTGAACATATGGCACGAACAAAATTAATTGCTGCTAAATTAGCTGATATTGCTGGTTTAACAGATGAAGAAAAAGTAGACGTGGCTCGTAGCGCTGAAATTTATAAATTTGACCTTTTGACAGGAATGGTTGGAGAATTTGATGAATTGCAAGGCGTGATGGGTGAAAAATACGCTCTTTTAGCAGGGGAAAATGCAAATGTTGCTGCGGCTATTCGTGAACATTACATGCCGACCTCAGCTGACGGCCAATTACCTGAAACAAAAGTCGGTTCTGTGCTTGCAGCAGCAGATAAAATTGATTCAGTCCTTTCTTTCTTTAATGTTGGTTTGATTCCATCTGGTTCAAATGACCCTTATGCGCTACGTCGTGCAGTACAAGGATTGATTCGAATTATCGAAAAAATGAATTGGCATTTCGACCTATCTTTATTTATCGACCAATTTGAGGGTCGAAATCATGCTGAAATTTTGGAATTCGTCAAAGCACGTGTTCAAAAACTTTTGCTTGAAAAATTAGACCGTTATGATATTGTTGAAGCAGCAATTAATAGCTCAAACTTTGATATTACAAATATGATGGAATCAGCATTTGTTATTGATGGTCATAAACTTCACGAACCATTTAAACCAGCGATTGAAAATGTTTCACGTTCAATTAATTTAGTTAAAAAAGCAGCTGATATTGCTGAAATTAATCCAGCACTTTTTGAAGAAGATACTGAACAAGCACTTTATGATGCCGTTATTTCTCTTCAAAATCAATGGACTTATAAGCCATGTGAAGAAAAATTCCGAGCAATTGTTCATACGCTTGCTCCTGCAATTGAAGCTTTCTTTAATAATGTGATGGTTATGGCCGAAGATTTAGCTGTTCGTGATAATCGGATTGCCTTATTGTCAGAAGTTGTTGCATTAACAAGTGTTATGGCTGATTTTTCTTTGATTAATACAAAATAAAGCTGACTTATTTACTGACAGAGAGTTGCAAAGCCCTTTTAAATGCTGTCAGTAAAAATTAATTATGTCAGTAATTTTAAAAACATTTACGAAAAGGAATTAAGAAATGACAATTACAAATGAACAAGTAGAACGCATTAATGAATTGGCGCGTAAGAAAAAAGCCGAAGGTTTATCAGAAGCAGAACTTGAAGAACAAGCCCTTTTACGTCGAGCTTATCTTGATAGTGTTAAAGCAAATTTCCGTTCACAAGTTGAAACAATCAAAGTCATTGATGAAAAAACGGGAGAAGATGTGACTCCTGACAAACTCAAAGAAATTCAACGGAAAAATGGCATGCGTGACTGAGCTTTTTCTTGCAAATATTTCATAAAATGTTAAAATAAATATTAATAATGATGGGTATGGTGCACACCCGAAACCGCTTTAAGAATAAAATCTTAAAACTAATGGCGCCTACAAACAAAAGGCTGTTTTTAAGCAGTCCTGTTTGTAGCGCCTTTTGTTTTGTAAAATTCAGCTGCCCCTAATCTGCTATCATTCTAAATTTTGAAGCGACAAAATCAAGTGATAAGCAGAAAAGGGGCAGACGCGTCTCCCTATGAGGAGATGCTAGAGTTTTTACTACCTCCTTGGCGAAAAAATATCGTTTTCGCTTCGTCAAAGCGTAGCTGTTGGCGCTTCAGCGCTTACAGATAGGCTTGTATTTTTATCAGGTCGTGTTAAATATTAGATTATAGGAGTTTCAAAAATGAATTTTTTTAAAGTAGGAATTTCCAGAAGTGCAATTTTATATGTCTTCTTAGCTGTAATTATTGGTGGCTTAATTGGGGTGGTTGATGCGATTTTTGGTCGAGGTCTTATCTATATTACCGAATTTAGAGATGGACATGCACTTTATTTGATTCCATTTTTAACTTTAGCTGGTCTCTTGATTGTCTATCTCTATAAAAATTTTGGTAAAGATAGTCAAAAAGGCATGGGACTAATTTTTGAAGCGGGAAATCATGGGCGAGAAGATATACCAAAACGTTTGGTTCCTTTAATTGTTTTCTCAACTTGGCTTTCTCATTTATTTGGTGCCAGTGTCGGACGTGAAGGGGTTGCCGTTCAAATAGGTGGCGTCATTGGTCATGCGATTGGTAAAAAACTTTCAGCAAAAGAAGCTAAAAAGATTCTTTTGATTACTGGTATGGCTGCTGGGTTTGCTGGGCTTTTTCAAACGCCAATCGCGGCAACTTTTTTTGCCATTGAAATTTTGATGTTAGGAAAAATAGAATACAGAGCTTTGATTCCAGCCTTAGTTGGTTCCTATGTCGCAAGTTGGACTTCAAATTATCTAGGATTAGAAAAATTTTCTTTCGCGATCAATACGAACATTCATCTTGACCCCTTAGTTCTTTTAAAATTGGCCATCATCGCAGTATGTTTTGGTTTGGTGGGGAGATTTTTTGCAGAATCTTTAGCCTTTATGAAAGCAACAGTTGCAAAAAGAATTGCTAATCCTTATCAAAGAATTATTTTAATGGGAATTGTCATCTCGATTGGTTTACTCTTTATTCATATGGATCGTTATGCTGGTCTTGGGACGAATTTGATTGGTTTGAGTTTTAATGGTGGTCATATCAATGGATATGATTGGATTTTAAAATTGATCTTTACGGTTTTGTCTATTTCTGCAGGGTTTCAAGGAGGGGAAGTGACACCGCTTTTTGCGATTGGTTCCACACTAGGTGCGGCTTTGGCAATGTTGTTTGGTTTGCCTGTTGAATTTGTAGCAGCTGCAGGTTATGTTTCAATCTTTTCTGCTGCAACAAATTCATATTTTGGACCTATCTTTATTGCAGCAGAGGTCTTTGGCTTTGGTTCAGTTCAATATATTTTACCAATTATGACTATCGCTTATGTTTTGAATGGAAATTCATCAATTTACGCACAAGAAGTTCTGAATTTGGAAGTTTAAATAAAAAATGACCATTATTGGTCATTTTTTTTATATAATTTTTCAGTTTCTATATAGCTAATAACGTCTTTAGGGAGGAGGTAAGTCGGCTTAATATTTTGAACAAACATTTCTCTTATCATTGTGCTAGAGATTGGTAGAAGTGGGGCTTCTAACCATTGAACAGGATAAGGGCTCTCAATATTTTTTTCAGTTCGCCTAATCGCGATAAATTTAACTAGTTCGATTAATTCATCAATCTTATACCATTTTGGCAGATATTCCACCATATCGCCGCCGATAATGAAATAATAATCAGTATCTGGATTAGCTTTCGTCAAGAGTTTGAGGGTATCATAACTATAGGATTTTCCACCGCGCTCAATTTCAATCAATTCGAGACCAAGTCTAGGGTTGTCTTTGATGGCAAGCTCAAGCATTTTAACTCGATGTTTTGCAGAAATTGTTTCCTTTTCATCAACATGAGGTGGAATGTTTTCAGGCATGAGTAAGACCTGATCCAAATTCATTTGTTGAGCCACTTGGTCAGCCATCATTAAATGAGCGTGATGAATGGGATTAAAATTTCCTCCCAACAAACCTATTTTTTTTCTGTTTCCTTTACCCATAAGGGGCTTTCTCCTTAATTTTTTATGAATATTTAATGTACCAATGATTTGAATCAGTCATTTTATATTGTACCATAGCTTACCGCAATCTATAGAAATGATTTGATACATTTAGGGAAATTAAAGAAAAACTCCTTATGGAGTTTTTGATTTAAGATTCTATTTGAACAATGTATCTGCTACTAAGATAGTGTTCGACATTATCCTCATCAATTACGAGACAATTTCCATTGCTGTAACCTTTCTTGAAATGTAAGGCAGAGACGACTGTTCCGTCTATTAAGTGGATTTTCACACTATCATTTTGTTTAAGTAGTTTTTTTAGATAACTAATCATAATCCTCTCCTTTCTCCATTACTTCTATTGTAGTATAAAAAACATAAGTGGAGCAAAAAATAGCATTGGTTTTTAAAAATTATAAAGGGAAATAAAAAATAGAAATGAAGAATAGCTAAATATTTATTTATTGTGCTTTTGTAAAGGGTTCCCAGTACAAATTTAGGGCAAAATTTGATAAAATAAAGATTAGAATTGCGTTAAAATCGGTGTGATTAGCGAAAGTGAATATGGGAGAAAAAATTATGCCACATCTATATCAAGACGACAGTCTTACATTACATACGGACTTATATCAAATTAATATGATGCAAACTTACTTTGAGCTTGGAAGACACCAGCGCCATGCAGTCTTTGAAGTTTTTTTCCGTGAGATGCCTTTTAAAAATGGTTATGCTGTTTTTGCTGGTTTAGAGCGAATGGTTGAATATTTAAAGAATCTCAAATTCTCGGAAACAGATATCGCCTATTTGCGTGAATTAGACTATCCAGAAGATTTTCTAAATTATTTAAAAGAATTACGCTTTACAGGAACAGTCAGAGCCATGCAAGAAGGTCAACTTGCCTTTGCAAATGAACCTTTGGTTCAGGTTGAAGGTTCACTTGCGGAATGCCAGTTGGTAGAAACAGCTATTTTAAATATTATTAATTTCCAAACTCTAATAGCAACAAAAGCCGCTCGTATCAAATCTGTAATTGGGGAAGACCCTTTGTTGGAATTTGGTACAAGAAGAGCTCAAGAAATGGATGCAGCAATTTGGGGAACAAGAGCAGCAGTTATCGGGGGAGCTGATGCGACATCAAATGTTCGGGCGGCTAAAATCTTTGGCTTGAAAGCAAGTGGAACACATGCGCATGCTTTAGTTCAATCTTATGGTAATGACTATGAAGCTTTTAAGGCTTATGCTCAAACGCATAAAGATTGTGTTTTCCTGGTTGACACTTATGATACTTTAAGAGTAGGAGTTCCTTCAGCGATTAAAGTGGCACGTGAGTTTGGTGATAAAATTAATTTTCAAGGTGTCCGAATTGATTCAGGAGATATGGCTTATATCTCGAAAAAAGTTCGTCAGCAACTTGATGAAGCTGGCTTTACTGACGCAAAGATTTATGCTTCAAATGACTTAGATGAAAATACTATTTTAAGTTTGAAAATGCAAAAAGCAAAAATTGATGTTTGGGGAGTCGGAACAAAATTAATTACCGCCTACGACCAACCAGCGCTTGGTGCGGTTTATAAATTAGTTTCTATGGAAGATGAACACGGAGAAATGCAAGATACGATTAAGCTTTCAAGTAATGCGGAAAAAGTATCGACACCGGGTAAAAAGCAAGTTTGGCGCATCACCAAAAAAGCAGATGGAAAATCAGAGGGAGATTACATTACTTTTTCTGACGAGCGTCCAGATGTAGCAGAAGAAATCTACATGTTCCACCCGCTCTATACATACATTAATAAAAATGTTCGGGATTTCAATGCTAATCCACTTTTAAAAGATATTTTTATTGATGGTGAACTTATTTATCAACTTCCAGAACTACAGGAAATTAAAGCATTTGCCCATGAAAACTTGGAAGAGCTTTGGGATGAATACAAGCGAGATTTAAATCCACAGCCTTACCCAGTGGATTTGTCTCAAGAATTATGGAATCATAAAATGCGTCTGATTTCACAAGTACGCACGACAGTATCAATGACCAGATTGGATGATGAATGATGAGAATAAGACGAATAGATCTCAGTGATGCACGACTTTTTTGGGATGTCCAAAAGCAATTGGATATTGAAAGTAAGTTTATGATGCTTGAGCCAGATGAGCGACGATTTGATTTTAGTCGTACAATTGGTCATATTTCACGTTTTGATTTTTTAATTGGTGCTGATGTTGAGGGAAAATTCGTTGGATTTCTGTCAGCTAAAAGAGGAAATGCCAATCGGATTAGAAATACAGCCTATGTGGTTGTTGGTATCATTGAAGAATTTCAGCATCAAGGTATTGGAGCCCAATTTTTTGCAGAACTTGATAGATGGGCTAAAGAAAAAGAAATAAAACGTTTAGAGCTGACCGTAATGATTAATAACTATGCGGCTATTGCCCTTTTTCAAAAGCAAGGCTTTACAATTGAAGGTGTTCGTCGCGAGTCTATGTGTGTCGATGGAGAATTTATTGATGAATTTTACATGAGTAAAATTTTAGATTAAAAGTTGTTGTGGAGCTGTCAGTAAAATTTTATAGCTGTCAGTGAAAGGAAGAGAAAATGACATTACAAGAAGAAATTATTAAAGAACTTGGTGTGAAACCAATTATTGATCCTAAAGAAGAAATTAGAGTGTCAGTTGATTTTTTGAAAGATTATCTTAAAAAGTATCCATTCATCAAATCATTTGTCCTTGGAATTTCTGGCGGACAAGATTCAAGTTTAGCAGGCCGCTTAGCTCAGATTGCTATCGAAGAAATGCGACAAGAAACAGCTGATGCTTCTTATAAATTTGTTGCTGTACGTTTGCCTTTTGGTGTGCAAGCCGATGAAGAAGATGCTCAACGTGCGCTTGCCTTTATTAAGCCAGATGTCAGTTTGGCAGTAAATATCAAAGCAGCTGTTGAAGGACAAGTAGCGGCTCTAAATGAAGCAGGTGTTGAGGTTTCAGACTTCAATAAAGGAAATATTAAAGCCCGTCAACGTATGATTACCCAATATGCTGTGGCTGGACAATATCAAGGTGCTGTTCTTGGAACAGACCATGCAGCAGAAAATATTACTGGATTTTTCACGAAATTTGGTGATGGCGGAGCTGACTTATTGCCACTTTTTCGTTTGAATAAACGTCAAGGTAAAGCACTTTTAGCAGAACTTGGTGCTGACCCAGCAATCTATGAAAAAGTTCCAACTGCTGACCTTGAAGAAGGTAAGCCTGGACTTGCTGACGAGATTGCACTTGGTGTGACTTACAATGATATTGATGACTATACAGAAGGAAAAGTGATTTCTGAGGATGCTAAGGCCAAAATCGAAGCTTGGTGGAATAAAACGCAACATAAACGTCACTTACCAATCAGTATCTTTGATGATTTCTGGAAATAAAAATAAATATAATTACTGACAGTTCAACACGACCAAGGTGAGTGTTGAATCGGTGGATAAAAAGTTACTGACGGGAGTTTCGTCAGTAACTTTTCATTTCTGTCAGTAATTTTTATATTAAAAAACTGAGGACATAGATAAAAAGTAAAGGCCAATTATGTTATAATTTAATAAAGCGTTTACAATTAAAGGAGGGAAATAATGACTTTTATTGAAGTGATTAATGAATCTAAAATCTATCAATCAGGACAAGAAAAAATTTATGCCAATGACCAAGTGAATTTTGAAATTGAAAAAGGAGAGTTGGCTGTCATTTTAGGTTCCTCTGGTGCTGGTAAATCGACAGTTCTAAATATCTTAGGGGGAATGGACACAAATGATGAAGGTGAGGTCATTATTGATAAGGAAAAAATCTCCAATTTTTCAAATAAAGAATTGATTACTTATCGACGATATGCTGTTGGTTTCGTTTTTCAATTTTATAATCTTGTCAATAATTTAACGGCTTTAGAAAATGTCGAATTAGCTTC
This sequence comes from Lactococcus cremoris subsp. cremoris KW2, assembly GCF_000468955.1. NCBI lineage: Bacteria > Bacillati > Bacillota > Bacilli > Lactobacillales > Streptococcaceae > Lactococcus > Lactococcus cremoris. The sequence continues at coordinate 1,072,316 of NC_022369.1, forward strand.
TGAAATTGTTGAGAATGCACTAGATGCTAAAGAGGTTTTGAAAAGTGTCGGATTGGAACATCGCATTCATAATTTTCCTTCGCAACTTTCAGGAGGTGAGCAACAAAGAGTGGCCATTGCGCGTGCTATAGCTAAAAATCCTAAAATCTTACTTTGTGACGAACCCACTGGAGCTTTGGATTATCACACAGGAAAACAAATCTTAAAAATTCTTCAAGATATGGCCAGAAAGGAAGGAAAAACGGTTATTATTGTCACTCATAATGCTGCCATTGCACCAATTGCCAATCGAGTGATTCAGATGCATGATGGAAAAATTAAAAAAATTGAAAATAATAGCCAACCAGAAGATATTGATAGAATTGAGTGGTGACTTATGCGGAAAAAAACTTTAAACAAAGAAATTCGTAGGTCAATTACGGGTTCATTAGGTCGTTTCATCTCTATTTTTTCTTTGATGCTTTTAGGAACTTTTGCTTTTGTCGGATTAAAAGTTTCTGGTCCGGATATGAGGGCAACTTCGGAAGAGTTTTATCGGCAGCATCAGTTAGCAGATTTAACGGTAACTTCAACTTTAGGATTGGATGAGACTGACCAAAGGCTGATTAATGAAACAAAAGGCTTAAAAAAAGCAGAATTCGGCTACTTTCAGGATTTGGTAATCAAGGGAAAAGAAAGCAGTCTACGCTTATTTTCTAAGCCAGATGAATTGTCAACCTATGAGTTAATGTCTGGCAAGTTGCCTCAAAGCAATTCAGAAATTGCCTTGGATTATTTATATGATAGTCAGTATAAAATAGGCCAAAGCATTGATTTTACCCCTCCTAAATCTGAGGATTCTGATCTGTTAAAAAATCATTCTTTTAAAATCGTTGGATTTGTTAAATCTAGTGAATATGTCGATAAGAGTAATTTTGGCGCAACGACGGTAGGGACTGGGAAGCTCAATGGTTATGGGCTTGTGACTAAGGATGCCTTTGATTCTAAAGTTTATATGATTGCTCGTTTATCTTATAAAAATTTACAAAATATCTCCATTTTTGATGACAAGTACGATAATCGACTAAAAAGAGAACAAAAAGCTTTAGAAAATACATTTAAAAATCAACCAGAAAAACGCTTGGCAGCACTTAAAGTGGACCCAGAAAAACAGATTAATGAAGCGAAAAGTCAAATAGTTGACAAAGAAAATCAACTCACTCAGCAAGAAAATCAATTAATTGCTCAAAAGAATCAAATTGGGGAAAATGCATCCGCTCAAGTGATTGAGCAAATCAATGGGGCTCAAAATCAAATTGATGCTGGAAAAGAAAAGATTGCATCGGCTAAAGCAGAGCTGGCTAAAAAAGAAGCAGCTTTAAATCAACTTGAAGAACCAACTTATCAGATTAATAATCGTAAAGAAGGAAATCCAGGTTACAAAACTTTTTTGGAGGATTCAACAAGAATTGACAGTCTTTCAAATATTTTTCCGGTTGTCCTTTTTGCCATTGCTTTATTAGTCAGTTTGACAACAATGACCCGTTTTGTTGAAGAAGAACGAGGGAACCTCGGTTTACTTAAGGCTTTGGGATATTCAAATCGTGAGATTCGTAAGAAATTTATGGTCTATGGTTTAGTTTCTAGTGGTCTAGGTGCTTTAGTAGGAACAATTATCGGACATACCTTTTTACCGTTTGCAGTATTTAATGCTTACACAGCTTCATCTACCTTTAGTAATTTGCGTTTAACTTTCTCACCCCTATGGACAATAGTCGCTTTTGCCATTGCCATTGCTTGTAGTCTTTTACCAGCGTACTGGGTTGTCCGAAAAGAATTAAAGGAAGTACCAGCTAGTTTATTTTTAGCAAAAGTGCCAAAAGCAGGTTCACGCATTCTTTTAGAGAAAATTAATTTTATTTGGAAAAGAATGAGTTTTACTTATAAAGTGACGGCTCGAAATCTTTTCCGCTATAAAAAAAGGATGTTAATGACCATCTTTGGTGTCGCTGGATGTACGGCTTTACTTGTCATGGGATTTGGGATTCGTGATTCGATTTCTGGACTTGCATCAAAACAATTTGGGCAAATTTTGCATTATGATATGATTGCCATTGAAAAAAATAAAGTTAGTGACAAAGAAAAAGAAGCAATCAATAAAGAATTGAACTCGTCAGAAATTGAGAATTATTTGCCAATTGCCTTTGAAAATTTGACAAAAGAAGCCAGTGGAAAATTAGAAAAGCAAGAGGTCAGCTTAATTGCGACGAATCAATCTGATGATTTATCAAAATATGTTAGTTTAGAATCTCGTGAAAATAATCAAAAGATTGTATTAAATGATTCTGGAGCAGTCATTTCGGAGAAATTTGCTGAACTTTTAGGTCTAAAAGTTGGAGATTCTCTGACGCTTAAAGATGATGAAAATAAGCCTGTAAGGATAAAAGTGTCGGCAATTACTGAAATGTATATGGGCCATTATATTTTCATGAACCAATCGGTTTACCAGAAAGTTTTTAAAAAAGATTTTATGACCAATGGTCAATTGATTAAGTTAAAAAATGCCTCTGTAAATAATATTCAAAAGATGTCGGCTCAATTGATGCAAGAAGACGGAATTCAGGCTATTTCACAAAATAGTGACCTTAAAAAAGTGATTGAATCCTTTATGTATGGCATTAATAGTGTCATGATTGTTTTGATTACTTGTGCCATTCTGCTTGCGATTGTTGTCATCTATAATTTAACAAATATCAATGTTTCCGAGAGAATTCGTGAATTAGCGACAATCAAAGTTTTAGGATTTTATGACCGTGAAGTCACACTTTATATTTATCGGGAAACGATTTTATTAAGCTTTTTGGGGATTTTGGTAGGTTTTGGTCTAGGGGATTATTTCCATCAGGTTATTATGAACCAATTGTCAGCTGATCAAATCATGTTTGCACCGGGGCTACTATGGACAAATCTTTTGTTATCAGCAGCGATTACTTTTGCGACCACTCTTTTGCTGGCGCTTGTTGTTCATTTCAAATTAAAAGCCGTGGATATGCTTGGAGCTCTGAAATCAGTAGATTAATCATAAAAATTTTACTGACAGCTTTTTAAAAAATAAAAAAATTACTGACAGAAATTTCTGTCAGTAATTTTTTTATTATTTTTCAACTTTACGTTTAAGGTCTCCAATTTGTTGACCTTTGTCTTCGTCAGCTAAAATATCTTCAAAAGCAGGAAGTTGAATTTCTTCACCATATTTTTGGTAAAGAGCAGTAGTCACTAAACGATAAGCCAGACGGGCATTTCTTGAAAGAATTGGACCATGGAAATAAGTTCCAAAAGTATTTTTGTAAATTAAACCTTCAGTTTGGTCATCTGGATTATTTCCACCACCATAAACGACGGTTCCTAAGGGTTTTTCATCATCAGAGAGATAGGTAATTCCTGAATGATTTTCAAAACCATAGTAAGTTTCGCCAAATTCTTCATTGTGAGTTTCAATATCGCCAATAAAACGGTCAGTTCGCAAATTTTCAGTATAATGTCCAAGAATTCCTGTCCCCTGAATTTTTGTCCCTTCAGAATTAACATAATACTGACCGAGCATTTGATAACCACCACAAATTGCAAGAAGTGGTTTCTCAGATTCAATGTAATCTTTTAAAGGTGCTGACAAGTCAAGCAGTGATTGGTCAGCGATAATTTCTTGTTCATAATCTTGACCACCTCCCCAAAAGACAAGGTCGTAATCTTCTTTAGCAAAAGTGTCGCCTAAAGAAACAATATTGAAGGTCATTTCTGCCCCTAATTTTTCTCCGACATACTTGAGCATGAGAATATTTCCATTATCACCATAAGTATTCATTAAATCACCATAAAGGTGAGCCACATTAAGGGCATACTTTGGATGTTCAAGGTTTGATTTTAAAGAGATATATGCCATTTAACGCATTTCCTTTCCAAGATAATGACCGTCAGCCAGTAGTTCACGCATTTGCAACATGGCAGTATAAGTTGCCAAAATATAGACATGATCTTTTTGACTTTCTTTGATTGCCTCTAATACTTCTGAAAGTTCTTTACGCTCGGAAATCTTTTGGGCATCAAATCCAGTCACTCGCATACGTCTAGCCATTTCAGATGAACGAACACCGCCTGTGATAATTTGGTCAATTTCCATGTCATTAATTAATTCAAAATTAGCATCCCAAATCCAACTTGTGTCAATTCCGTCAGCATAATTGGCATTCAAAAGGCTAACTAAAGTGAAAGGATAATTGGCTAATTTCATCATTTCAAGGGCTTGATTCGCACCTACTGGATTTTTAATCAAAACAATGGTTACTTTTTTTCCATCGATTTCAAGAGTTTCTTGACGACCAAAAACTGCTTTGGAAAGTTCAAAACCAGCCGCAATTGTTTCTTTTGGCACATTGAAATATTCAGCGACAGAGACAGCAGCAAGGGCATTGTAGATGTTATAAAGTCCGCCGACATTGATTTTATAATCTGTCCCATCAATGACAAATTTAGAAGAAGTATTTGTAATCTCGGATAATTCTGTCAGTTGATAATCTAATTCTGGACGACTAAAACCACAATTTTCACAGATATAATTTCCTAAGTTAGCATAGGTGTTCATCTTGTAAGCCAAAATATGATGACAGACTGGACAGACAATCCCCTCGGTATTGTAATGAGCATGAGTGGGTTCATGACTTTCGTGATTAAAGCCATAATATTTTACAGGATTAACTAATTTTTTTGAGTTGAAAAGTGGACTATCACCATTTAATAAAACAGTACCTTTAGGGCTATTTGCCGCACCTTTGACGATGAAATCGTAGGTGGTGTAAATCTCGCCATAGCGGTCCATTTGGTCACGGAAAATATTTGTGAAAACAAATAATGAAGGTTTGATATATTCAGTGATTTTTGGCAAACTCGCTTCATCAATCTCAAGGACAGCAAATTTCTTTTCGCCAGTTTTCGCTTTGGGAGCTTTGAGAAAAGTTGATACAATCCCCGTAATCATATTGGCTCCAGTTGGATTTGTCACTACTGGTCCAAAAGCCTTTTCTAAAATTCCCACGGTCAAAGCTGTGGTCAATGTTTTTCCATTGGTTCCAGTCACAACAATGATTTCATAATTTTTGGTCAGTGATTTAAGAATTTCAGGGTCAAATTTTAAAGCAATTTTTCCTGGTAAAGTTGAACCGCGCTTGAAAAATTTTTCCAAGACAAAGCGCGATGAATTACCAGCAAACTTTGCAAATGAAGTTTTTATTGTCATAAGCAATATTATACCAAATACAGGGATTTTTTGCTCTATAAAATTTATAATAAAATTTATAAAACATATTTGATACTACTAACAAAAAAAAGTGATAAAATAATATCATTATGAATAGCAGAATATTCCAACACAATACATTTACGACACTCTCTAGCGGCTTTTACAAAGGTACAATTACCCTCAAAGAAGCACTAACACACGGCAAAGTCGGTATCGGTACGCTTGATACGGCAAATGGCGAGGTGACAATCATTGATGGCATCGCCTATCACGGTGACTCAGAAAATCAAGTCAGATTAGTTGAAGAAAATGAAACGATGCCTTATGTGGCAATGGTTGAACATCAACCCATCGTTAAATTTACTGACAACTCTGTCAGTAACTCAGAAGATTTTCTGTCAGCGCTGACTAAGCGTTTTCCAACGGCAAATACTGCCTATACGATTGTCATGACCGGTCAATTTAAAGAAGTGACCGTCAGTAGCAAGCCCGCCAATAACACTCGTCCTTATGATGAAATTATGGCTGACCAACCTTATTTTACAAAAGAAAATATCTCTGGTACGATGCTTGGTGTTTGGGCACCCAAACATTTGACTGACCTTTTCGGAATTGGTTTTCATTTGCATTTTGTCAGTGAGGATAAAACATTTACGGCTCATGTCCAAAATTTCATCACTGAAAATCTTGCGATTGAACTTGGCAAAATTACCCAAATTGAACAAGAATTTCCTGATGAGGATGAAAATTTTGACCAGCACTTATTTCAATAATTTTGTCTAACATAGAAGACAAGTTTCTCTAATTTTACTCTTATTCAGAGAGAAACTATTAGTTTTATTAAAATGTAATTTATAGAATATTTTGCTTTAAAGTAAAGTTATTATAGCTATCACGGAACCGCTCCTTACATAAAAAGAGCGGTTTTTTATTGCAAAATATGCTATAATTATTCTAACTGATTTTTAGTTATAAAAAAGCGAAATGGAAGTTCGTGGACGAAAAGCAAATGATAAGCCCACAAGAACTCTTATAAAGGAATCAAAATGAATTTACAAGAAATGAACGCGCGTAAGGAAAAGATTCGTAATTTTTCGATTATCGCCCATATTGACCACGGGAAATCAACCCTTGCTGACCGTATTCTCGAGCAAACTGAAACTGTCTCAAAACGTGAAATGCAAGCCCAACTTTTAGACTCAATGGACCTTGAACGTGAACGTGGGATTACCATTAAATTAAATGCTATCGAGTTAAATTATAAAGCTAAAGATGGCGAAACTTATATTTTCCATCTCATTGACACGCCAGGTCACGTCGATTTTACTTATGAAGTTTCACGAAGTCTTGCTGCCTGTGAAGGGGCAATTTTAGTTGTTGATGCCGCCCAAGGAATCGAAGCTCAAACCCTCGCTAACGTTTATCTTGCTTTGGATAATGACCTCGAAATTTTACCAGTCATCAATAAAATTGACTTACCAGCTGCTGACCCAGAAATGGTTCGCCAAGAAATTGAAGATGTGATTGGTTTAGATGCCTCCGAAGCGGTTCTTGCCTCTGCTAAAGCTGGGATTGGGATTGAAGAAATTCTCGAACAAATCGTCGAGAAAGTTCCAGCCCCTCAAGGTGAAGTTGATGCACCTCTCAAAGCTCTAATTTTTGACTCAGTTTATGATGCTTATCGAGGAGTTATTCTTCAAATTCGTGTGATTGACGGTTCAGTCAAGGTTGGAGATCGTATTCAACTGATGAGTAACGGCAAAGAATTTGATGTTACAGAAGTTGGGATTTTCACACCAAAAGCAGTTTCCCGTGATTTCTTGATGGCCGGAGATGTTGGTTATGTTGCAGCCGCAATCAAGACAGTTGCTGACACACGTGTTGGGGATACAGTGACACTCGCTTCAAATCCAGCGGCCGAAGCCCTAGAGGGTTATAAGGAAATGAACCCAATGGTGTTTGCTGGGATTTACCCAATTGAATCAAATAAATTTAACGACCTTCGTGAGGCCCTTGAAAAACTTCAATTAAACGACGCTAGTCTTCGTTTTGAGCCTGAAACATCACAAGCTCTTGGTTTTGGATTCCGTTGTGGTTTCCTTGGTCTCTTGCACATGGATGTCATTCAAGAGCGTTTAGAACGTGAATTTGGTATTGATTTGATTATGACTGCTCCATCCGTTGTTTATCATATTAATACTACAGATGGTGAAACATTAGAAGTCGCTAACCCATCGGAATTCCCAGATCCTACACGCATTGAAAATATTGAAGAACCATTTGTTAAAGCTCAAATCATGGTGCCAAATGATTTTGTTGGTCCTGTGATGGAATTGGCCCAACGAAAACGCGGAATTTTTCTAACAATGGATTATTTAGATGCAAATCGTGTCAATATCATTTATCATATTCCATTGAGTGAAATTGTCTTTGATTTCTTTGATAAACTTAAATCATCAACTAAAGGTTATGCCAGCTTTGATTATGAAATTTCTGACTATCGTCCATCAAATCTTGTAAAAATGGATATTCTCTTAAATGCTGAAAAAGTCGATGCCTTAAGTTTCATTGTCCACAAAGACTTTGCCTTTGAACGCGGAAAAGTAATTGTTGAAAAACTTAAAAAACTCATTCCACGTCAACAATTTGAAGTTCCAATCCAAGCAACCATTGGAAACAAAATCGTTGCTCGTTCAGATATTAAAGCTCTTCGTAAAAACGTATTGGCCAAATGTTATGGTGGAGATATTTCCCGTAAGCGAAAACTCCTTGAAAAACAAAAAGCCGGTAAAAAACGGATGAAAGCCATTGGTTCAGTAGAAGTCCCTCAAGAAGCCTTCCTCTCTGTCCTCTCAATGGACGAAGAATAAAACATCTTAAAATCACCATCAAGGTGGTTTTTTGTTACAATAAAAGAAGTAGAAAAGAGGTAGAAAATGAAAATATTTATCGTTGGAAGTACAGGACGTGTAGGTAAAAGCTTGATTAAATCCCTCTCAACAACGGACCATCAAATCTATGCTGGGGCAAGAAAAATTGAGCAAGTTCCTGAATATGATAATGTAAATGCAGTTCATTTTGATGTTGACTGGACACCAGAGGAAATGTCCAAGCAATTACAAGGAATGGACCTTGTAATTAATGTTTCAGGTTCAGGTGGAAAAAGTTTATTGAAGGTTGACTTATATGGGGCTGTAAAATTGATGCAGGCAACTGAAAAAGCAGGAGTCAAACGATTTATCTTATTGAGTACCATCTTCTCTCTTCAACCAGAAAAATGGATTGGTGCTGGTTTTGATGCTTTGAAAGATTACTATATTGCTAAACATTTTGCTGATTTATACCTTACTAAAGAAACGACTCTGGACTATACTATTATCCAACCTGGAGCTTTGACAGAAGAAGAAGGAACTGGCTTAATTGATATCAACGACGGTGTTTCTGCAAGCAATACTATCGAAGATGTGGCAGATACTATCAAGGAATTAGTAACGACCGATCGTTCAATTGGACAAGTAATTTCGATGCACAATGGGAAAACACCAATCAGAAAAGCACTTGATAGTCTTTAAATGGTCTTTGAAATTGAGCTAATATTCAAAAGATACTTAAAAATTTAAGTATCTTTTTTGATTACAGTAAAAAATTGACAGAAGGGTCTGTAATATTTTATAATTTTAATGACGCTAAAAAGAAAGCGCTAAACAATAAATTGTCAATGTCCGCGATTTATTCAAAAAAATTTAAGGAGTTTTATGGACACAAAAAAAATTAGATGGTTTACCGTCGCATTTATTGCCTTCAACATGGTTTGGGGCATGGGCAATGTTGTCAACAACTTTGCTCAACAAGGAATTACGGTTGTTACTTCATGGCTTTTGATTTTAGCTTTGTATTTTATTCCCTATGCATTGATTGTTGGGCAACTTGGTTCAACTTTCAAAGATAGTAAGGGTGGCGTAAGTTCTTGGGTTGAAAATACCAGTACAAAACGCTTAGCTTACTATGCTGCGTGGACTTATTGGGTGGTTCATATTCCTTATTTGGCTCAAAAACCCCAAGCAATTTTGATTGCTTTTGGCTGGGTTGGTCAAGGAAATGGGAATCTGGTCAGTCAAATGTCGATGACCGCTGTTGCTCTTATTTCGTTAGCAATTTTCTTAGCTTTCTTATGGCTATCGACAAAAGGGTTAAATACTCTGAAAGTTATTGGTGGACTTGCGGGAACAGCAATGTTTGTTATGAGTTTACTTTTCATTGTCATGGCGATTGGAGCACCTTTTATCGCGAAAGATTTCCATATTGCAACGCCTGACATGGGAAATATTAAAACTTATATTCCTAAATTTGACTTTAGTTATTTCACAACTATTTCAATGCTAGTCTTTGCTGTCGGTGGTGCTGAAAAAATTTCTCCTTATGTTAACCAAACTAAAAATCCAGCAAAAGAATTTCCAAGAGGAATGTTTTTACTTGCTGGAATGGTTGGTATCTGTGCCGTTTTAGGTTCAATTGCTATGGGAATGATTTTCTCAAGTGGTAATTTACCAAATGACTTGATGGCTAATGGGGCTTACGCTGCATTCCAAATCTTGGGTCAACACTTTGGTGTCGGAAACTTTTTAATGATTGTCTACGCTTTAACTAATGGTGTAGGACAAATAGCTGCCTTGGCTTTCTCTATTGATGCGCCATTACGTATTTTACTTGCCGATGCTGACCCAGAATATGTTCCAGCATGGTTGCGTAAAAAGACAAACAAAGGAACCCTTAAAAATGGTTATACATTAACAGGAATTCTTGTAAGTATCATTATTCTTTTACCATTACTTGGAATCGGTGATATGAATGAATTGGTTAAATGGTTGACTAACTTGAACTCAGTCGTGATGCCAATGCGCTATCTTTGGGTCTTCTTTGCCTTTATTATGTTAAATCGGGCAGTTAAACACTTCCAATCTGAATATAAATTTATCAAACAAAAACGTCTAGCTATGATTGCTGGCGCTTGGTGTTTCCTCTTTACACTCATTGCTTGTGTTCTAGGAATGGTTCCAAAATTGGACTATGCTGCTAATCCATCTGCATGGTGGTTCCAACTTGCATCGAATATTTTGACACCAATTGTCTTAATTTTACTTGGTATGCTTTTACCTTTCATTGCTCGTCGTGAGCAAAGAAAAGCAACAAGTCTTGATTTGGATACAATAGTTACACCAGATTAATTGAAAAATTCCCTGATTTTCAGGGTTTTTTTTAATTAATTTCAGATTAGAGATAAAGAAGATGTATTCTTAAAAATATCTCAGAATATATTTCAAAAACTGGACTCTATCTATGAGAAAAGCTGACTTTTCGTGTGAAATTTGGTATAATATAGTTAATCTGTTTGTCAATTGGGGCAAACTCTTCCGAAAGCAAGAAAGGAAAGTAAAATTTCATTTTTAATGAGATTTTACAAGGCAAACATGCAAGACAAAAATGTTATCAATGTCAATTTAGTTGAGGAGATGAAGACGTCATTTCGTGACTATGCAATGTCAGTTATCGTTGCACGGGCACTTCCTGATGTACGTGATGGATTAAAACCCGTTCACCGTCGTATTCTCTACGGAATGAATGAACTGGGGAATACTCCAGATAAACCTCATAAAAAATCGGCTCGTATTGTCGGTGAAGTTATGGGTAAATATCACCCACATGGAGACAGTTCAATCTATGAAGCAATGGTACGTATGGCTCAATGGTGGTCTTATCGTCATATGCTTGCTGACGGACACGGTAACTTTGGTTCAATGGACGGTGACGGTGCCGCAGCGATGCGTTATACCGAAGCTCGTTTAAGTAAAATTGCGATGGAAATGTTGCGTGATATCAACAAAAATACCGTTGATTTCATGGACAATTTCGATGGAACTGAACGTGAACCACTCGTTTTACCTGCTCGTTTCCCAAACCTTTTAGTTAATGGAACCACAGGGATTGCCGTTGGGATGGCAACAAACATTCCACCACATAACCTTGGTGAAACGATTGATGCAGTAGATATGCTTATGGAAAACCCAGAAGCTTCCGTTACTGATTTGATGTCTGTCATTCCTGGTCCCGACTTCCCAACAGGGGCTTTGGTTATGGGTAAATCTGGGATTCGTCGTGCTTACGAAACTGGTAAAGGTTCAATTACATTACGTGCAAAAACCCACATTGAAGAAATGGCTGGTGGAAAAGAACGCATTGTTGTAACTGAATTACCATACATGGTTAACAAGGCGCGCTTGGTTGAACATATTGTTCGTTTGAACCATGAAAAACGTATTGAAGGATTGACTGCGGTTCGTGATGAATCAAACCGTGAAGGAATTCGAGTGGTTATTGAAGTGCGTCGTGATTTATCAGCACACGTTATCCTAAATAATCTTTTCAAACTGACAAGTTTGCAAACTTCATTTGGTTTCAACATGTTGGCTATCGAAAAAGGAATTCCTAAAATTCTTTCTTTGAAAGAAATTTTAGTTGATTATATTGAACATCAAATAGAAGTTGTCGAACGTCGTACAGCCTTTGATAAAGCACGTGCAGAAGCACGGGCACATATCTTAGAAGGTTTACGTATCGCTCTTGATAATATTGACCGTATCATCACAATTATCCGTGAATCACAAACTGATGCTATTGCTCAAAAAACAATGATGGATGAATTCCTCTTGTCTGAGAAACAATCACAAGCCATTCTTGATATGCGTTTGCGTCGTTTGACAGGTTTGGAACGTGACAAAATTGAAGCTGAATATCAAGATTTAGTTGCTTTGATTGCTGACTTGACAGATATTTTAGCAAAACCTGAACGGGTTAAGAAAATTATTCGTGAAGAATTAGAAGAAGTTAAACGTAAATTTGCTGACAAACGTCGAACAGAATTGTTGGTTGGTGAAGTTCTTACTCTTGAAGATGAAGATTTGATTGAGGAAGAAGATGTATTGATTACTTTATCAAATAAAGGATATATCAAACGTTTGGCTAACGATGAATTCCGTGCTCAAAATCGCGGGGGACGTGGTGTTCAAGGAATGGGTATGTCCGATGATGACTTCGTTCAACATTTGGTATCTACATCAACACATGATCATTTACTCTTCTTTACAAATCTTGGACGTGTCTACCGAATGAAAGGATATGAAATTCCTGAATATGGTCGGACAGCTAAGGGCTTACCAATTGTCAATCTCTTAAAACTTGATGATGGTGAAAAAATTGCAACAATCATCAATGTTGACCGTGACCAAGCGGCGAAATATCTCTTCTTCACAACACGTAACGGGATTGTTAAGCGGACTTCAACGAGTCAATTTAGCAATATTCGGACAAATGGTTTGAAGGCTTTGAAACTTCGTGATGGCGATGAATTGATTAATGTGCTTAGAACTTCGGGTGAAGATGAGGTTATTATCGGGACTCACTTAGGTTACTCTGTTCGTTTCAAAGGTGCCATTGTTCGCGATATGGGACGTGCCGCAGCTGGGGTCAAAGGGGTTAACCTCCGAGAAGGCGACTTTGTTGTTGGAACTTCAAGAATTGATGACAGTCAAGAAGTCCTTGTTATCTCAGAAAATGGTCTTGGTAAACGAACTCAAGCTTCGGAATATCCAACAAAAGGCCGTGGTGGTAAAGGGATGAAAGTCATGAATGTCACAGAAAGAACTGGTAAATTAGCTGGTTTAACTGCAGTCAATGGTGACGAAGACTTGATGGTCATTACAGATACAGGGGTTATTATCCGTACAAATGTGGCTAATATTTCTCAAACTGGTCGTGCAGCCCAAGGGGTTAAAGTAATGCGACTTGATGATGAAGCACAAATTGTAACCTTTGCACTTGTAGATCCAGTAATCGAAGAGGAAGAAACTGACTCGCCAGAAGTTACTGACGAAGCTCTTTCTACTGACACAAATGAAGAATAAATAAAATGAAAGTCTGCCAGTTACTGACAGACTTTCTGATTAAATAAATGGTGCTGACTAGTCTGTCAGTAAAAATTGAACATGAAAAAAATAATAATTTGGGTTGCAGCTGCATTGAGTTTACTAAGTCTAAGCGCTTGTAGCAATGGAAAATCGAGTCAAAAAGATAATCGTGATTTATTAAAAACACCAATCAATAAAGATGTGACAACCATGGGAACTTACATCAAAGTCACTGTTTATGACAAGGATAAAGAAGCAGCAGTTGATAAAGCCTTAAAACTTCCTGTCGAATATAATAAATTAACTACTGTTAATCAATCGGGTTCACAAATTGATGATATTAATCAAAATGCGGGAATCAAACCTGTCAAAGTAGACGCAAGTGTCTATGAATTGGTTAAAGCTGGTTACAATTATTCAGCTAAAGATTTAGGTTATGATATTACCATTGGTTCTCTGACAAGTCTGTGGAATATTGGGATGGATAATGCTAGAAAACCTGCTCAATCAGAAATTGACCAAGTTTTGCCCTTGATTAATTATCATGATATAAAATTTAATGATAAAAATCAGACGATTTATCTGACTAAAAAAGGTGTTCGCTTAGACTTGGGCTCAATTGTTAAAGGTTTTGTTGCTATGAAAATGGTGGATTCACTCAAAAAAGATGGGGTGACCACAGGAATCGTGAATCTTGGCTCTAGTTCAATTTATGTCATTGGTCATTCACCGCGTGGGGCTGACAGTCCTTGGACGATTGGTATCAAGAATCCAAATGACCCGACTGGAACGCAAATGGGGATTATTGAAGCTTCAAATGAACATGTCAATACCTCAGGAATCTATGAGCGTTATTTAGAAGTTGATGGTCATAAATATAGTCACATTTTAAATCCTAAAACAGGTTACCCATTTGAAAATGATATTGCAAGCATTACCTTATTAATTTCTGGCAAAGATAAGACAAATGGTGACGGTTTATCAACCATGATTTATGCTATGGGGACTAAAAAAGGCTATGAATATGTTGAAAAATTAAAAAATGTAGAGGCCGTATTTGTTGATAAAAACAACAAAGTCTATATCACTCCGGGATTAAAAGATAAATTTCAACTTTCAGAAAAGACTTCTTTTAAAATAGGAAATATTACAAAATTAAAATAATTGTTTAAATCTTGCTATATGCAAGATTTTTTTGTAAAAGAATTAAAACTTTTGACTCGGAACTTAAATCGTGATACAATAAGTGGAAAGAGTACATTAAATAAAAAGGTGGTCATATATAGATGGAAGAGCGCACAAAAAATAAAAATAAAAAAAGAAAGTACAACTGGCTTTTAAATACATTCATTGTCCTATTATTTATTGTGGGCTTAGTATTAATTTTTAATAAACCTATTCGAAATATGATGATTGCCACAAAGAGTAATCATTATCAACTTCAAAATGTTTCAAAAGAAAAAATTGAAAAAAATAAAAAAGCTGATGTGAGTTTTGATTTCGCAGCAGTAAAATCAGTTGATTTCCAATCCGTGCTTTCCAATCAGTTTGATAGCCAACCTTTACCAGTAATTGGGGGGATTGCAATCCCCGAATTGAATATTAATCTTCCTATTTTTAAAGGAGTTGGAAATACTTCACTTTTATATGGGGCCGGAACCATGAAAGCTGATCAAGTGATGGGTGAAGGAAATTATACTCTTGCGGGTCACAATATGACTGGTTTCACTTCAGACTTATCAATTTTATTTACTCCTTTAGAAAAAGCAAAAGCGGGAATGTCCATTTATGTTACTGACAAAAATAATGTTTATCAGTATAAAATTGATAAAATTGATGTGGTAACGCCAGAACATGTTGAAGTTTTAAATGATACTCCGGGTAAAAAAGAAATCACTTTGGTAACTTGTGCTGATGCCGAAGCCACACATCGGATTATTGTTCATGGAACATTTGTTGATGAGAAGGCATATGATAAGGTGACAGATTCTGTGAAAAATGCTTTTGAGAAAAAATATAATCAAATCAATAATTTCTAATTAAAAAAATTTCGTGTAAATCACGAAATTTTTTTGTCTTTATATAGAAGAGCAAACTGATAAAAAATAAGAAATAAAGAAATCTATGAAGTACTGTAAATAGGGCGTTGTAGCTTATAAGTTTCAAAAAAAAGAATGAGTGAAAATTTAATAAAAAAATGTTATGATAACGACATATATCAATTATCGTTAAATAATAACTAAGATAGAAGGAAGTTATGAAAAACAAAAAAACTAAAAGCTCTAAGGCTAAAAAAATAAAAACAGTTAAAGCTTGGCAAGAAACTGCCGCCAAGCTTTTGGGTATTTTATTACAATTCGCCTCAATTTATGCTCTAATTGTCGGATTAGTAGGCTGGCTAATGCCCCCTGTTCAAAAATTTATTTCAGGATTTTTATATCTCTTTGCTCTTCCGACTGATTTCAGTATTTTTAATGCCATTGTTCTTTTTATTCTTGCCAGTTCAATTCGCCATCGTAGAAGATTGGCTCTTTGGATAGAGGTAATTTATTTTCAGTTTGCCTTTGTTATTTTAGGAATAATTTTCTTGGCATCTTACTTTTCAGGACTTGTTAGCAAAGAGACTTTAGAGGCAGCTAATTTTTCAATCTTGTCTCTCTCATTTGTCATCTTAGGGGTCCTTGTTTCTTTAGGAACAGTAGTAGTAATGATTCTTTCTAGAAATGCTTTTCCAACAAAGATTGTTAATGGAACATGGTGGAAAGCACTGATTATCGCAACGGGAGGATTTGTCAGCTCAATTATTGGTGGAGTGGTGGTTTCATACTTGACCTATCATGGTTCAGTCACACTAGGGCAAAGACTCTTTTATGTATTTAAAGAATCGGTCAGTGATTTTCGTTACCTACTTCCCTTTGGACAAAACATTTTTAATTACAGCTCAGGTAATAATATTTGGGTGAGTAGTACAATCTCAGTCATTATGTTACTTGGTTTCATAAGCGCTTTTTTGATGTTTACCCGCTCCACTCAAAGAGAACTTTCAGCAAATGCTAAACAAGAATTAGCAGTTCGTCAGTTAATTTTAGACTATGGAGATGAAGATTCTCTTGCTTATTTTGCGACTCGCAGAGATAAAAAAGCGATATTTTCTAAAAATAAAAAGGCAGCCATTACTTATCATC
Source organism: Lactococcus cremoris subsp. cremoris KW2 (assembly GCF_000468955.1). Lineage (NCBI taxonomy): Bacteria > Bacillati > Bacillota > Bacilli > Lactobacillales > Streptococcaceae > Lactococcus > Lactococcus cremoris. The sequence continues at coordinate 1,088,734 of NC_022369.1, forward strand.
TTTTTGGTGATGTCTTGCTTGCGAGCGGTGACCCTATCGGAGATGAAAAATCTTGGAAGAGTGCAGGAGAAGCCTTCTTAAGTCTTGCACGGGCGCATGGATGGACTCCGGGCGTTGTTGGTTCATCTGAAAAAGGAAGTAAGATCTATTATCAGTTAGGCTTAAATGCAACAGTTTTTGGTGATGAGGCTGTGGTCCTTGTGCCAGAGTTTTCTATTGAAAATGCAGCGATGCACGATGTTGCGCAAGTCATGCGTCGGGCAGAGCGTGAAAATTATCAAGTGAAGATTCGACGTCAAGCTGACATTCCTTCTGATGAGTTAATTGAACTCACTAGATTGACAGAGGAATGGAGAAATGGTGATGAGCGGGGTTACTCAATGGCTTCAAGTCGTTTTGGGGACCCAACTGACCAACAAATGATGATTGTGACCGCAAGTGATGCTGAGGGAAATTATCAAGGAATTCTCTCATTTGCTCCAGTTGGTTCAGACAAACTTTCACTGGATACCATGCGTCGCTCTCCAAATGCAATGAATGGTGTAGTAACTTTTATGATTACAAGCTTGATTGAGGCTGGCAAAGAAGAAGGACTGACTGAAATTAGTTTGAACTTTGCAGCTGCTCGCCAATTTTTCATAAATGGAGAAAGTTTGCAAGCTAATGCTTTGGATAAAGCTGCTCGAAAAGTAATGAAATTTTTCTCACGCTGGTATCAACTAGAGTCTCTTTATCGTTCAAATGATATCTATCTGCCAGAATGGCGTACACGATATATCTGTTATGATAATGGTGGCTCGTTAACCTCAGTTCTTTTTGCGATTGGACAAGCAGAAGGGTTCGTTCCGACAAATATTTCATCAAAAATTAAAGGATTTTTCTTCCATGATTATGAGAATAGCATTGAAAATCATTGGTGGGAAAAGACATCTTTTATCAAAAATGTTCATCAGATTGAAGAGAAAAAACGGTTGGAATTGTCAAATGAAAATAATCATGATGATACTTATCTACAAAAACTTAATGATTTAAAACAACTCGGGATTGCACCATACAGCCTTCCAGATACAGATTTTGAGTCAGTTAATAATCTCCGAATGAATTATGAAAACACTGACGAGTTTGATGAAGAGGAACATTCGATACAAGGAAGACTTGTCAGCTCGCGTGGACGTGGCGCAATATTCTTTGCTGATTTATCAGATAATCAATCAAAGATTCAATTGGTCATAAAACGTGACGTCATCAATGAATGTTCTGAATCAGAAAATCGTTTGGAAAATTTTGCAACCTGGAAAAAAGATGTGACTGTCGGTGACAGAGTACTAGTTAAAGGAGTTCTCATGCGGACACAGACTGGAGAATTGAGTTTGCGGGTAAATTTATGGAAGATGCTTTCTAAAACTCTAGTAGAGCTGACAGAAGAGAGAAAAGTAAGTCAAACTACCTTTATTGAACAGACAGAGAAATTTTCTAAGATAAGAGAATCATTGATATTAAATGGTTTCGTCGAAGTCGCAAAACAAGAGTATTTAGCTCTGTCAGTGGGCTATGTGTCAGTGGGCTATGATAAAGTTTTTTCTATACATGATTTGAAAATTAATCTTCTTTGGGCTTACCGGTCAGCGGACGATGTCAGAGAATTTCTCAGTAAAGTGGTAGATGAGGACTCCTCAGTAAACTTATCAGAGATTTTTCCAGATCCAGAAATGAATAAAGAAGGAACTCCAGAACTTAAAAGAGCACTCTCCTTTGGGTTACCTGCATTTACAATGGCAGAAATCTTTATAAGTGAAGAAACAAGTAACTTAGGAGTAAATAATAAAAATGAGAAAAAGTAATTATTTAGTAGCATTAGCAACCTGTGCAGCCTTACTATACAATGCTTGGATTCTTGCTTTTTGGTTAAATCCAAGTGTTGTCAATTCAAGCCTCTTAAGTGGGCTTTCAGCGCTTAATCAACCTTATCATCAACTTTTTACATTGACAGATATACTCTCAGGCAGTTTTTGTTTTTTACTTGCTTTGGGAATTTTTATGACAAATAAAAAAGAAGACAAGCGTCTTCTTATGATTCTTACTTCGATTGCTGGCTTTGGCATAACAACCGCCTTGGCAGCACTTTTTCCATACGCAGATCTTACTCACAGTGAAGGAATTCCTAACCCATTGAGGGAACCCAAATTATTTATCCATGATGGTTTGAGTGTCCTAGCCTTGCTTTTCATTCTTTTGGGGGTAGTAATCTCCCTTTTGGTTTATCGTAATTTCTTTTTATTAATTCTGGTCATTACTTTTGTAGTAACCACTTTACTATCTTTCGTTGCAGGAGCTATTCCACAATTGGTGGGACCGCTTGGTCAGCAAATCAATGCTCTGCTTGGTGGGATTTGGCTTGTTTTTATAAGTTGGCGAGTTCTGAACGACAGTTCTCAAGCAACTCATGTGGAGAACTGACCCTTCTAATGGGAGATAATTTAAGTAAAAGGTTTGCCGAAATAAAACCAATTAAAGTGGCAAACAAATGTCCCATATCCCAAATGCTATGTTCGAAGAGGACAGGCAATAAGATAAATAAACCTAAAGCAATAATACTAATCGTGAAAAACCACTTTTTCATTAAAAGGATTGCCGCAGCACAACCTGCAACCATTATATAAGAAACACCAACATCAGTTGCCTTGGCTAAGGAACTTGGAGCATGTCCACTATTGATAGCCCAAAGTTCAATAAAAATTGTCGCGATACTTGCCAAGATATGACCGGATAAAGTAATAACAATAATCCGAGGGGAACCATACTTACGCTCTGCCCAAGCAATAATTGTCCAAAAAATAGCGACATAGATGATAAGACCAGCACCATTATCAGCCACCCAAAAGGCACTGTCAAAAAATACAGAGATTGGACGGTCGGAGACTCGAGCAATACTTGTAGAAGCATGATTAGTTAAAATATTAATCAAATGTTGGGGTGTCGTCCCTTGTACAAGAGTAAAAGCACAAAAAATAGCGGTGTAGGTAAAAGTTGCTGGAGCTGATTGTAGCCATTTTGAAAGAAAAAGCGTGTAAGGAGATAATTTACGAACAATGTCGTGAATTTTACGAGAAAAATGAGCAAAAAATTTCAAAAGATACCAAATGCAGCAGATAATTAGTACAGTCGATAAAAATATCATTTATTTTTTTCCTTTTCCTTTTATTATATCACTAAAGCTTAGAGAGTGGGTCACAAGCTTATTTGTGAAATAAAGGAGTGCCAAAAGAACTGCATGATGTGTTTGACTTATGCTATAATTAATAGTGATTGTGACAGCTAGGAGAATAAAATGAATCCATTATTACAGGGAATGAACGAAAAACAAGCACAAGCGGTCCAAACGACAGAAGGACCTTTATTAATTATGGCTGGAGCTGGTTCAGGGAAGACTCGTGTCTTAACTCACCGGATTGCTTATTTAATTGATGAAAAAATGGTTAATCCTTGGAATATACTAGCGATTACCTTTACAAATAAAGCAGCAAAAGAAATGCGGGAGCGTGCCTTAGCACTTACTCCTAGAGCACAAGATACATTAATTGCCACTTTTCACTCAATGTGTGTCCGAATTTTAAGGCGTGATGCTGACCATATTGGCTATAATCGTAATTTTACAATTATTGACCCAGGTGATCAAAAATCATTGATGAAACGGATTTTGAAAGAAGCTAATTTGGATCCTAAAAAATGGGAACCTAAAGGTCTTTTAAATGCAATTTCAAATGCTAAAAATGACTTACTAGATGAAACAGCTTACGAAGCACAAATTACTGCTAGACACCCTTATGAAATGGTTGTTGCGCGTGTTTATAAGATTTACCAAAAGGAATTGCGCAAAGCAGAATCAATGGATTTTGATGATTTAATCATGCAAACCTTACGTCTTTTTGATGAAAATCCTGATGTTTTAGCCTATTATCAAGGGAAATTTCAATATATCCATGTTGATGAATATCAAGATACCAACCATGCTCAATATCAATTAGTCAAACTATTGGCTAGTCGTTTTCAAAATATTTGTGTTGTTGGGGACGCTGACCAATCGATTTATGGTTGGCGTGGAGCTGATATGCAAAATATTTTAGATTTTGAGAAAGATTATCCAAAAGCTAAAGTCGTCCTATTAGAAGAAAACTATCGTTCGACTAAGACCATACTTGATGCAGCTAATAATGTTATCAAAAATAACTTGAAAAGACGTCCTAAAGAACTATGGACTCAGAATGATGAAGGAGATAAGATTGTTTATTTCCGAGCAGGAAATGAGCAAGAAGAAGCAAATAAAGTTTCTGAAATCATTAGTTCAGGAGTTCGTTCAGGTCGTTCATATGCTGATTATGCGGTTCTCTATCGAACCAATGCTCAATCTCGGACGATTGAAGATTCGTTTGTGAAATCAAATATTCCTTATACGATGGTTGCAGGAACAAAATTTTATTCTCGTAAAGAAATTCGAGATGTGATTGCTTATTTAAATGTAGTAGCCAATCCAGCGGATAATATGAGTTTTGAACGGATTGTCAATGAACCTAAAAGAGGAGTTGGTCCGGGGGCTTTAGAAAAATTACGTCGCTTTGCAGAAAGTCGTAATCTTTCTTTAGCAGATTCAAGCTTTGATATTATGCTTTCTGATATTCGAGGAAAAGCGGCTGGCGAGATTTATAATTTAGCAATGGCCTTTGATTTGTTGAGAACACATAGCGAAAGTTCAACAATCACAGAATTGGTTGAAGAAATGTTAGAGCGTGCGGGTTATCTTAAGGCCTTGCAGCTAATGCCAAGTATTGAAAATCAGGCTCGGATTGAAAATATTGAAGAATTCTTATCTGTAACCAAGGGTTTTGATGAGAAATCAGAAGTTCCTTTGGATGAAGAAACTGGTGAGCCTATCATTGAAACAGGTTTGGACAAATTGAGCCGTTTCCTTAATGAAGTCAGCTTGCTTTCTGAAACAGATGCCTACGAGGAAGAATCTGACCAAGTCACAATGATGACTTTGCATGCCGCAAAAGGTTTAGAGTTTCCTATTGTTTTCTTAATCGGGATGGAAGAAAATATTTTTCCATTGTCACGTGTGAATGAAGATATTGATGAGTTGGAAGAAGAACGGCGACTAGCCTATGTTGGTATTACAAGAGCAGAAGAAACGCTTTATCTAATGAATGCCAATCAACGGGTTCTTTATGGGAAAACTAGCTATAATCGCCCTAGTCGTTTTATTTCTGAAATTGATGATGAACTTCTTGATTATGCTGGGATTGCTCGTAAAGCAAATTCAACATATAATGCTTCTTATAAATCAGGTGGTTTTGCAAGTGGAATCTCAATGTCAGATGCACTTCATCAACGTAAGGCAGTGATTAATCCAACTGTTGGTCAATCAATCATTGACAACTCAGAAACCGAAGATTGGCAAATTGGGGACACCGCCATTCATCGTAAATGGGGCGAAGGAATGGTCTTAGGGATTTCAGGTTCTGGTAAAAACATGGAACTTAAGATTAATTTCCCAGAGGTAGGAATGAAGCGTCTTTTAGCAGCAATGGCGCCTATTGAGAAAAAATAAGTAACAAAATTATTGGAGAAACTAATGGCTTATCATGAGTTAGAAAAAGTCGAATTGACAAATATGTGTGCCATTATTGACGAAAAAAATCAAAAAGTTCTAGTTCAAGAACGAAAAAAATCGTGGACAGGGATTGCATTTCCAGGAGGACATGTCGAAAAAGGAGAAGCCCTTATCCCCTCAACAATTCGTGAAATTAAAGAAGAAACTGGTCTGGACATTAGCAATTTAAAACTTTGTGGCATTAAAGATTGGTTCGAGCCCAAAAAGAACCGACGATATATGGTTTTTCTATATTCAACAACAACTTTTTCAGGAGAATTGATTAATGAAACTGATGAGGGGAAAGTTTTCTGGCAAAACATAAATCAATTGACCGATTTAAAATTGGCAAGTAGTTTTGCTGAAATGGCAGAGATGATGCTTCGTTCATCTTATTCAGAATTTATCTATGAGATTGACGGAGACACTTGGAAGAAGAAATTTTACTGATTTTTTGCATAACAATAATTATGTAAAAATGCGGCGGGAGGCTTGCTATGACTGAAAAAACAAGATGTAAATGGTGCTTATCAACGGACAAAATGATTCATTATCATGATACCTATTGGGGAGCACCTTTACATAATGATCAAGAACTTTTCGCAAAGTTAGTGCTTGATTTGAATCAAGCAGGTTTATCATGGGCAACAATCTTAAATAAACAAGAAAATTTTTATGAGGCTTTTGATAATTTTGAAATTGAAAAAGTGGCGCTCTATGATGAAGTTAAGGAAGAAGAACTTTTACAAAATACAGGGATAATCAGAAATAAGTTAAAAGTTAAAGCTGCGATTGTCAATGCTCAAAAAGTTTTAGAAATTCAAAAAGAATTTGGCTCATTTGATAAGTACATCTGGTCATTTACAGATGGAAAAGTTTTACAACATCAAGTTAGTGATGAATCGGAAATTCCGGCAACAAATGAACTTTCGGACGCGATGAGTAAAGATATGAAAAAACGCGGTTTTAAATTCACTGGTTCAACTGTGATTTATGCTTTTTTACAAGCGGTGGGTGTAATTAATGATCATGCTGATTACTGTTTTAGACAAGTAGAATTAATGGATTGAAAGTGTTTCTTATGATAGAATGAAGAGAGTTTTAAAGTTGTTAAGTTACATAAATTTTCTTTTTTGAAAAGGAGCTTATTATGGCAAAAATTCACCCTTATCTTACTTTTAATAACACTAAAGAAGCTTTAGATTATTATAAAGCTGTTCTTGGGGCAACTCATATTTCACGAATGCCTGTCGCAGCAGAACAAGCCGAACAATTCGGAGTTCCACTGGAAAAAGCAGCTGATTTAACCATGCATTCCCAGTTTGATATTTTGGGTTCGACAATTATGGCAGCTGATAACTTTATGAAAGTTGACCCACTTGTTTATGATGCTGTATCTATTCTGATTGATTTGGATTCTGAGGATGAAAAAGCTTTAGCAGAAGCCGATGCTTTTTGGGACAAGGCCGTTGAATCAGGAACAGTTACAGTAAATTTGCCTTTTGAGACACAATTTTGGGGTGGAAAAATGGGAGATTTTACTGACAAATATGGTGTGCGTTGGATGTTGCATGCTCAACCCTATTCAAAATTGCCATAAAATTCATAATTAGTAAAAATAAAAGTACTGACAGCCAAGACTGGTCAGTACTTTTTTATATGAAAATCAATTTTTTATTTAACGATACCTAAAAATTTTATAGATATTTGGATAGTTGCCAAAAATTTGTTATAATCGATATGTGAATTTTAACACAAAAGGAGTAACTATGAAAATTTGGACAAAACTGGGCTTGCTCTCGCTTGTAGGCCTCACTTTAACAGCTTGTGGAAGCAACACAAAGACAGCTAAAGAACAATCGAGTTCGTCTCAAAAAGTTGAAACTTCTGCTGGTGCAAGTAAATCAAACACTTATGCAGATCCTTCAACATTAAGTGATAAATATGATGTTATTATTGTTGGTTCGGGTGGAGCTGGAATGACAGCAGCAATTGAAGCGAAAGATGCTGGAATGAATCCAGTGATTTTGGAAAAAATGCCGATAGCTGGAGGAAATACTTCAAAAGCCTCAGCTGGTTTGAACGCATCAGAAACATCAGTCGAAAAAGCACAGGGTGTTGCCGATTCAAATGATAAATTTTATGAAGAAACGCTCAAAGGTGGTGGTGGAACCAATGATAAAGCCCTTCTTCGCTATTTTGTTGACCATTCAGCTGGAGCTGTCGATTGGTTAAATACCAATGGAATTGTATTAGATAATTTAACAACTACAGGTGGGATGTCAGTCTCTAGAACTCACCGTCCACATGATGGTTCAGCAGTAGGGGGCTATCTGGTAAAAGGACTCGAAGAAAACATCTCGAAACGAAATATTCCATTATTTGTAAATAGTGATGTAACTAAAATTACTGAAAAAGATGGAAAAGTATCTGGAGTAAAGGTTAAAATCGAAGGGGAAACAAAAAATATTTCTTCTAAGGCAGTAGTAGTCACAACTGGAGGCTTTGGTGCAAACAAAAAAATGATTGCCAAATATCGTCCAGATTTAAAAGATTATGTAACAACAAATGCTGCTGGCTCAACTGGTGACGGAATCACTATGATTTCAGAACTTGGTGGTCAATTAGTTGATATGGATAAAATCCAAATTCACCCAACTGTATTCCAAAAAACAGGTTATCTGGTTTCAGAGTCTATCCGTGGTGAGGGAGCAATTCTTGTAAATCAAAAAGGAAAACGTTTCTTTAATGAGATGGATACCCGTGATAAAGTATCTGCTGCCGAACTCAAACAACCTGGGAAATATTCTTATGTTATTTTCGGTGAAGGAACAAAAGCTAATGTAAAAGCTGTTGAACAATATATGTCTAAAGATATGGTTGTAGAAGGAAATAGTGTAAAAGATCTTGCTGACAAGCTTGATATTGACCAAAAAACACTTACTTCAACAATTGATGGCTGGAACAAAGCAGTTTCAACTAAAAAAGATGAAGAATTTGGTCGTACAACAGGAATGACCAATAATATTTCTGGTAAGTTTTATGCGATTAAAGTAGCGCCGGGTATTCACCATACAATGGCAGGGGTTAAAATTAATACAAATACTCAAGTTCTGAAAAAAGATGGAAGTCCAATCCAAGGCTTATATGCTGCAGGAGAAGTTACTGGTGGCCTCCATGGTGGAAATCGAATTGGTGGGAATGCAGTCGCTGATATTGTAATATTTGGACGTCAAGCAGGACTTCAATCATCTGCTTACGCGAAAACAATTGACTAATAATAAAGAAAGTTAAAATTAAACTGGAATGAAGTGCTGACAAGTCTGTCAGTACTTTTTTCTAAAATAATACTAATTTTCATTTTTATTGTATACTAATATTAAGTTTGTATAGAAAAGGGCTAGATGATAATGGATAATGATATTCAACTATTGACAGAAGAAGCAAATGAGTTATCTCACATTTTGAATAGAGGAAATATTGTCAGTGCCCAAGTGCAAAAAATGGAGCCTTATGAGCAAGGATTTTCTGGGGCTAGTTTACTTCGACTCAAAGTCCTTTTTGCTGATGGACAGCAAGGAAGCTTTATTGGTAAGAAAGCAGATTTAAAGGAGAGAATGGTGATGCGAACGTTGACAGAACAAGGTCATCATCATACGCCAGCATCTTACTGCAAGAATTTAACATCAGATGAAGCCCAATGGATGGTTGAAGAAGACTTAGGTAAACAACTTAGTGCCCCTCCTAATCGCTTACAATGGTTGAATAAAGTTGCGGCTGCTCTTGCTGAAATTCATGGAAATAATATGAAGCGAGGAAAAGAAATGGCGTGGCTTACGCCTGCTGATGCTGAATATTGGAATAAAATAGTAGGTCAATTATCGGTGGACCATTTTGAAAAAGCAATTTCTGATGATTATAGATTTGCTCAGCAATTTGAAGGCTATTTACCGAAAGTAAAAGAAAAGGCCGCTTTATTTGCGAAGAATATGATAGAAATCTCTAAGGAAGAAGAATGGTTAACCTTGACACATGGCGATTTACAAAATGTTGAGGGAAACCATGTCTATAATATTCAAGGAAATCCTTATATTATTGATTTTGGATTTTCAAGCTATGCTCCTTTTTATATTGACCTTGTAGATTATTTTTCTGCTGATGAGGCTATCTTATATCATAAAGCACTTATAGAAAGAGGCTTTTCTTTGGAATTAAAAGACTTTGAAGAACGTTTTAAGGCAGCAAGTTTATACCCTTGCTTTATTTACATGTTTCCAAGTATGATGGACTGGAAAAGGGGAAATGAAGAAAAGTTGATGAAATTGATTGATAAAATTGTTCATGACTGACGTAAAAAAATGGCTAAGTTCTATCATTAAAAAAACGCGAAATAAACAATCAAATATAAAAATAAAAAAAGACAAAATGTTTAAATTTGTCTTTTTCTTTTATTGAGAAAATTCGGACATGCTAATTATTTTCTTTAGTTTTTTTCTTCCGACGACGGTAGAGATAAAGTAAAATAACAAAAATAGGAATTAAGAGTAAGAACCATAATAACCACCAATAAGAGTCTTTCTTTTGAACAGAATTGTTCGCAATTTCTTTGACTTGTTTATTGCTAACAGTAAATTTCTCAGTAAAATGCCAAGTATTTTTACCAGATTTGGCTACCAAATCTAAATAGTAATGTCCTGCTTTAAGCTTAGTCTTTGCGGGAACACTATAATCAAAAGTAGAATGAGGGGCCATATCAAGATTTTCATCAGTAGATTGATATAAAAGTTTATTATTATCTTGCTGATAAACTTTAGTGGATATAGACAGGTGTGGCATTACCCAGCTTGTTGGATTAGCCAGTTTAGCCAGAATGCCTGATTTATTTTTATTGGTAACTCCTGCTGTCACTTCGGTCAATTGTAAATCTAGCTGAGGTGGTGAGCTTGGCTGTGTTCGAATGACTACGGGGATTTCTGCACTATAATGATTAACGATTTTTTGATTTTTATTTTCTTTTTGTTCTACATTATTTGGAACTTTTGAGACATGAATAGCGCCTAAAATGATTCCAGGTGATGAAACGGAAGGTTGGGTCAAATTAAGAAGAATTTCTTTACTTTGATTTCCAGCAATTTCAACTTCTGTAGTCTCAGCATTTAATTGGCTAAGAGTTGTTGAAGTACTAGGGAAAGGAAGAGTAGCTTTAGAAGGGGCCGCATAAGTTATTTGCCCTAAATTATTTGTCAAACCATTATATAAAGAAACTTTGAATTTATTAGTTTGACTTTCGTTATTAGAAATTGTTAAGGAGAGTTGAGCTGTAGAATCAGTTGGAATCAGCAAATCATAAAATGATGCGTCTTTTGTCTGGTACTGATTTTCATTTTTCTTAATTGAAAAATTGGCATCTGCCTTTACAGGGAGCTGTGTCACTAAAAGACTACCGAAAACAAATGATAAAAGGAGGAAGAGTTTTTTCATAAGAGTTCCTTTTGGGAAGATTATTAATAACAACCCTCACGCCGTGAGGGTTGCCTATAAATTAGTTAAAGTCACTAGCTTTTGTGACTGTTTTTGAGATTGTCCAATCAACATTTAATGTGATAGATTTACCAGCAGTAGCTTTTGCTTGATCTTTAGTTAAGGCAATATTTGTACTATCTTTATCAATATTTAATGACTGTTGTCCAAAGATTTCATCATCAGCCGCTTTAGTGAACACAGCACCACTTAAGCTGGTCAATGTTACACCATTTATTGTTAAGTTAGCTCCAGTATCTTGAGTGCTACCTGAAACTGTCCAACCTGTTGGGTTGGCTCTTGTATCAGTGACGTGTACAGCTTCCTTACCAGTTGTATTAGTACTATCTTTCAAAAGAACTGAAATATCACTATTATTATATTGGAATGAACCAAAGTCAAGGCTATCAATACTATTAAGTGTAACATCACCATCAGTAATTTCTAGAGTTCCTGTAGAAGTAGCGTCATCAGCAAATACAACGGCTGTTGATGAGACTCCCATTAGAGTAGCTAGGGTTAATAAAGCAAGGTTTATTTTTTTCATTTTTATATCTCCTTAAGTTAGTGGATTTTTAGAACTACAATATTGTAACACATTGTAACCAAAAAAACTAACATTAAAATGATATAATACTTAATAGTTTTTAAAAACATAAAGGAGATTGTTTTGCATTGATGTAGTATATAAATTACAACATTACAAAACAACCTTCTGAAAGTGTGGTATTAAGGGGATTAATTGAAAAGAAGTAAATGTTTTTTGTATTATATAAGTGAGATTGTCATATTCGCCATTTTATTGGTGCTTTTATCGCAAGGAGTTCAGGCAGATACAAAAGGAATTGTTAGACCGAGTGACAAATATCCTTTAGGAGCGGCAACAATGGCAACTTTCTATGCAGGGGAGAATATGGTTATTAACACTAACTATCCAACCAATGGGGAGTTTTATGCAGGTCACTTTTATTCAGGAACAAGTTTATCAAGTGATGGAAAAACTGAACTTGGACCTGGAAGTATCAATGATTTAAGTAAATATACAGGTAAGTTGCCCAATAATCTGGATCCAATGTTTATTTCGCCCACGGCATTTTCTCCAGCTATCACAAAGTCACTTGCTGAGACACAGAGTTTGCGAGGAAATCAAGGGGAGACCTACCATTACGTGATGGGGGCAACCAAAGCTGATGAATTTACTGACAATCAATTAAACAGTATTTTTAATAATAATGAATATAAGACAGCTTTTACGAATAAAGCTTACAAGAAATCTAATGGAGAAACGGCTCATCTTGAAGATATTGATTATTTTAAAGATAATGGTGTAGTCAATCAAAGTTCGGGAATTCAAAATGTAACGACTGTCAGTGATTATTATGATAATTTGACTGCGAGTACCTATGATTCTGAGGGAAATATAACTGGTTATAAATTGGCGGTCTTTAATGATGCAATAAAATCTGTAACAGTCAACAGCCAAATGGTCAAAGACCCTATCTGGACTTCGCCAAGCCTTATCCAAATAAATATAAATATGGATGAAACTAAAACGAATACTGGGGTTGTTGCGGTCGATATTGACGGTAAGGCAAATAATGGTATTTTTCAAAATTCAGAAGAAGTATCAATAAATTTGTTAAACTATGATTCTAGTAAGCAAAAAATTCCTTATATCATTTTGAATTACCATAATTTTAATCAATTTAATTTTGAGAACACTTCAATTTTCAGAGTAAGTGCTTATACAAGTGAACAAGTGAAACGTGATAAGCCAGATGTAAATCAATTCTATTTAAAAGATGACCGTCTAAATTTATCCTCAACAAAGGATAACGCACAGAGATATAATACCGCTTCACATATTATTAATAATTTCAATACAATTACCGGTGGAGAGGACTCAACGATTCAAATCAATAATGATAAAACAGACGATGGTTTTTCATTTTTAGGAACCTTACTAGCCCCTCACACTAATATTTCCGTAAACAGTACCACAACTCAAGGGTTCGCAGGAAATATAGTAACGGGACGCAGTCTTTACTTATTAAGTGATATCACCGCTGACAATGCCTTCTCGGCGAATTTTAACAGCGATGGTGATTTTCCCGGTACCAGCGATTTAGAACCTGATGCAAATACACCACCGCGTATTCTATCAATTGATTTACCTGATAATGTTAGTTTTAGCCCAGAAAATGCGACGACTCATTACAAATTTGAATTTTCTTTAAACAATAATATCCAGGTAGACCCAGAATCCCAAACGATGCACCGACTAGATGGCAGAAAAGTAAAAAATACATTTAATATTGAGCAACCAGCCAATAGTTCGAGCAATCTGTGGTCGCGTATGAATGACGGACAATGGAAAAAATATGAAAAAGAAGCAATCGCAGCTAATGACCAAGATAGTGCTCAGACTACCCAACTCTCAATTGCTGACGTCACAGAAGATTTAAAAACTGCTGATGGAAAAGATAATTATGATGATCAGACCTTATATGATGGAGGTCAAATTGATGCTTCTTATGATGTGGATGGTCAACAAAAAGCATTCATTGGTCAGCATTTATTACATAGAAATAAAATTTCATTTATTGTTGCAAGAAAAGAAGATGACTTATCAACGATGAGTCAAGAAGAAATTGATAAGAAGTATTCTAATACAATGGCTGTCTATACACTCGAAGTACATGGAGACCTTTTGGTCAATTATCCTAAGATATTTGATTTTGGGACTTATCAATTGGGGACCTCAGGATTAGCAAATAATGAGTTTAGAGTTGCGAAAGGTCAAATTAATGTAGAGAATCCTTATTATTTGGATTGGAAATTACTTGTAAAAAATACCACGACTGAAATTCAAAATAATCCATTGTTGTTAGATAGCGCAACGGATTTTAATGCTCAATTATATAATCTTGTCAGTGATACAGATGATACTTGGTTACCGGGCGCTTTTGTAAATTTGGGCTCACTCAAGGCAACAGGAGAACAAACAATGCTAGTACTAAGTACTGAACCTGATAATTCGGTTGATTCCAATTGGACTGAAGTTCAGCCAACTTCAAGTATGCAGTTTTATAAAACAGATGTGGAGTTAAAGTTCCATACGAATCGTGCGGATGGTTATGTAAAAAGAACGGGAAGTTATAAGTTGAATGCTTCTTGGGAATTAACAACTCCAAATATCATCAAAAAATAGTTGGAGAATTTCTACATTTATAGATTTAGCAAACTTTAAAAATAATCAGATGAAATTTGTGAAGGACGGTCTGTATTGAGAAGTTGGCTAATTTTAGGCCTTATCGTCATTTATTGACCCTCATTGATAGGGTATGTTATAATGTAAAGGGAATAACTGATTTTTTTAGCTTTATTAAGGAGGCTTTTCATGGCAAAACATTCAAAAGCGAGTTTAAAAAACAACAAAAAAATAATTGCAATTATCAGTTTAGCAGTCATTTTAATTGTTGCTCTCGGAGTCATCGCTTATCAAGTTTTTTATCCTCATAAAACCTCTGATAAAGCAGCATCATTTGCACAAACAAGCTCTACAAAGGTAAGTAAGAGCACTGCAAGTAAATCAAAAAGTAGTAGCACAACCAGTGATTCAACTCAAGCATCGTCATCGAGTTCATCGACATCGACTACTTCAACGACTTCAGCAAGTTCAAGTTCATCAAGTAGCCAAAGTACAAGTACTCCGGCGAATTGGACTGACTTAACAAGCACACAGCAAGATGCAGTATATGCCCAATGGGTTACTAACTCACAAGGCAAATTCGATGTATATACTGGGGAAGCATATCGGATTTATTTAGTCAATGTAGGAGCAAACGGAGTCTCATCTTATAATGACCCAGTTGATGTGATTCAGAATACAGCACGTGTTCAAATTAACGCAAATGGAACATATTATTTGCAAGTTCCAGACCCAAGCCAAACAGGCTTAAGAATGGCACAGAATCCTTGGCCGTTGGTCAATTGGCAGACTAAAGAAACACTGACAGGTGCACAACTTGCAGCCAAATATGGTTCAGATACTTCACTCAATAGTGGAAGTTCACAAATTAAATCAATAAATGCCACACCAGTTCCAACAGGAAATTGAAAAAAGTAGACTGACTTTTGTCAGTCTTTTTTTGTGAAATTAAAGTACTGACTATTCTGTCAGTATTTTTGTATTGGCAACGATGACTGATAGAGACTGTAAGTGATTTTTTAGACAAAAAATGCTATAATTTTCAGGATGAATGAAAATTTGAACGGCATTTTAAATGTCTATAAAGAAGCTGGTTGGACATCTTTTGATGTCGTCGCCAAACTTCGTGGTATTTTAAAAACAAAAAAAATTGGACATGGTGGGACTTTAGACCCATCAGTAACCGGTGTTTTACCTATTGCTGTTGGAAAATCAACACGATTATTAGAATACATGGAAGCAGCAGGTAAAATTTACGAAGGTCAAGTGACGATTGGGTTTTCAACTGAAACTGAGGATGCTGATGGTGCAATTGTAAATCAAACGCCAGTAAAAAATAATTTAACTGAGAGTGAAATTGATTCTGCTATGTCGCACTTTGTCGGGAAAATAAAACAGATTCCGCCAATGTATTCGGCAGTAAAAATCAATGGGAAAAAGTTATATGAATATGCTAGAGCGGGTCAGACGATTGAACGCCCAGCAAGAGAGATTACAATAAAATCTTTTGTAAGGACAAGCCCGATTGATTGGAATAAGGAAGAAGGCTTAGCCACTTTTTCTTTCAAAGTTGAGTGTAGTAAAGGGACTTATGTTCGGACTTTAGCGGTTGATTTGGCGGACAGTCTTGGCTATGCAGGACATATGTCAAAATTACAACGGACGGCAAGTAATGGCTTACTGATTAAAGATGCTATTAAATTGTCAAAAATTGAAGAAATACAAGAATCAGGAAAGCTTTCTACTATATTGTATCCAGCAGAATATGCTGTCAGTGATTTGCCTAGAGTTAATTTAACTACTGTTCAGTTTGATATGGCGCGTGTTGGCAAGAAATTTGCTCAAAGTGATTGGACAAATGAGGTAGAAACTGCTGACAGCTCTGTCAACAAGACAAAGCAGCAAGAATATTTACTGACAGACTTGTCGTTACTGACAACAGAAAAATTTGCGGCTTTTTATAATGATAAATTAGTTGCTGTCTATATGAAACATCCTGAAAAAGAAGGAATCTGGAAACCCAATAAAGTATTGGTCTGATTCTAAGCACATGAAGTTAAAAGTGAGAAAAATGGAAATATTAAAATTTACTGATGAACTAAAATTTGATGAAGAACTAATTCTTGTCCTCGGTTATTTTGACGGCTTACACCGAGGACATCAAAGCCTCTTTGCTGAAGCAAAAAAAATTGCTGCAGTATTAAATTTAAAAATTGCTGTTTTTACATTTCCAGAAAAACCAACTTTAACATTTAATAAATTTGAGCCAGATATGCTTTTAAAATTAACCTCAGATAAAAAAAGAGCAGAACTGTTTGCTGAAAATGGGGTTGATTATCTTGTTTTTAAAGACTTTACCTCTAAGTTTGCTCATCAAACTTCAACAGAATTTGCTAAAAGTGTAGTCATGAGATTTAATCCTAAAGTCGTTATTACTGGTTTTGATTATACAACGGGTTCTGATATGAAGAATCTAGAGTCAACAGAAGACTATCGGGTTGTTATTATGCCAGAAAAAGCTGATGAGCAAGGGAAAATTTCTTCAACTCGGATTAGAAAAGCAGTTGAAGCAGGAGATATTGCTCAAGCTAATCAACTACTAGGCTATTCTTATGAAACCACTGGGCTTGTTGTACATGGTTTTGCCAGAGGAAGACAGTTAGGTTATCCAACTGCAAACTTGGTCATTAAAGATTATGTTCATCTACCTGCAGTGGGAGTTTATACCTGTGATGTACTCTTTGCGGGTGAACGTCACCGAGGCTTTGCTTCAATTGGCTATAATGATACCTTTAATGGCACTGAAAAAACGGTAGAAGTTCATATCTTTGATTTTAATGGAGAAATCTATGGTGAAAATTTGACCGTGTTATGGTTAGATAAAATTCGCGATATGATAAAATTTGAAGGTATTGATCAATTGATTGACCAGATGAAAGAAGATGAACAAATCGCTCGAGATTTTAAAGCGTAAGAAACTAGGAAAAGAGATTTGGAAAGGGAGCCAAAAAACGTTGTGAGTCAATAGTTAACTCACTTGTTTTTTTGTGAAAAAAGAGATGAAAATTAATAATAAAAAAGTTGTAATTGTGGGAGCTGGAGCAGTAGGGAGTACTTATGCTCATAATTTGGTCGTTGATGATTTAGCAGATGAAATCGCCATTATCAATACTAATAAAAGTAAGGCTTCAGCCAATAGTTTGGACTTACTTCATGCTCTGCCTTATTTAAACTCAGCTCCTAAAAATATTTATGCAGCAGACTACGCTGATGTTGCTGACGCCGATATCGTTGTTTTATCCGCTAATGCTCCGTCAGCTACCTTTGGTAAAAATCCAGACCGTCTTCAATTACTAGAAAATAATGTTGAAATGATTCGCGATATCACGCGAAAAACAATGGACGCTGGTTTTGACGGCATTTTCTTAGTAGCTTCAAACCCCGTAGACGTACTTGCTCAAGTAGTTGCTGAAGTTTCTGGCTTACCTAAACACCGGATTATTGGAACAGGAACCTTGCTTGAAACAAGTCGAATGCGACAAATTGTAGCTGAGAAACTTCAAATTAACCCTAAAAGTATTCATGGTTATGTTTTAGCTGAACATGGGAAATCTAGTTTTGCCGCTTGGTCCAATGTTACTGTTGGTGCAATTCCATTAACAACTTGGCTTGAAAAATATCCGAATCCAGATTTTCCGACATTTGATGAAATTGATCAAGAAATTCGTGAAGTTGGCTTAGATATTTTCATGCAAAAAGGAAATACCTCATACGGGATCGCAGCTTCATTAGCGCGTTTAACAAGAGCAATTTTCCGAAATGAGAGCGTCATTTTACCTGTTTCAGCTCATTTGACAGGTCAGTACGGACAAGCTGAACTATATACAGGCAGTCCAGCAATAATCGACCGGACAGGCGTTCGAGCCGTTTTAGAATTGGAATTAACAGCAGAAGAGCAAGGTAAATTTGAACATTCTGCAGCACTCTTAAAAGAGAACTTTGAATCCATCAAGGAAAAATGCACATTATAAAATAAGGGATAGATAATTATCCCTTTTTTTATTTAATTCAACGAAATAATATTTCTTAAATAAAAAAATAAAATTAATGCTTGAAATAATAATTCATTTACGATATAATGAATACGTTATCAAGAAATGATATTTCGAAAGGATAAAAAATGTACGGTTTTTCAATTTTCATGAATAAGGACTTAGATGAAAAGACTTATTCATATATTGACAAAATGGCAAATCAAGGTTTTAAAGGGATTTTTACGTCTATGCACATTCCGGAAGATGAAGTGAGCCTTTATAAAAAAAGGCTGATGGATTTAGGGAAGATAGCAAAAGAGAATCATTTAAAACTCATGGTTGATATCTCAGGAAATGCTCTAGAGAAAGCTGGCTTTTCTATTAATCGCCTTAAAGAGCTTAAAGATTTAGGTGTAACTGGTCTTAGGATGGATTATCATATTAGCAATGAAACAATTGCTAAAGTGAGTCAGGAACTAACAGTAAGTCTAAACGCTAGTACTATTACACCAAAAGACATTGATGAGTTAAAAGAATATAAAGCAAACTTTAGCAAACTTGAAGCATGGCATAATTACTATCCAAGACCTGAAACAGGACTTTCCCGTGAAGGTTTTCTTAAAAAGAATGAGTTTCTGAAAAATCATTCTTTTCAAGTGATGGCATTTATTCCAGGCGATGCTTCTTTACGGCATCCTCTGTATCAAGGCTTACCAACTCTTGAAGAGCACAGATTCAAACACCCTCTGGCTTGTTTACTAGATATGGAATCAATGAATGTTGAACATATTTACGTCGGCGATGGAGGTTTGAAAGACTATACCCTTAAACAGATTAAAGGTTATTTTCAAGAAAATGTATTGTCAGTGAGAGCTAGTCAAACAACAACTTCCTTTAGTTATGTCTTAGGTCAACATGAAAATAGACAAGATGATGCCAGAGATGTAATTAGGAGCGCTCAAGCGCGCTTCAAGGAAATTCCAGAAATTATCCCAGAAAACACAAGTGAGCGAAGTAGAGGCTCAATCACTATTGATAATTGTGACTATGGCCGTTATATGGGTGAAATTCAAATTGTCAAAAATGATTTAGCAGCAGATGAGAAAGTCAATGTCGTAGGCAAGATAATCGCTGAAGACAGACCACTCATTACTTTCATTGGTTCAGGACAAAAATTTAAAATAGAAAAAGAGAAAAATAATGATTGATTTATCAACACTAACAACAGAACGACGAAATGACGAAACATTTAACCTTGATCAAATGACCGTAAAAGAAGCACTTGTCAAAATGAACAATGAAGATAAGAAAGTAGCTTATGCGGTAGAAGAAGCATTACCAAATATTGAACCAGTTATTTCATCAGCAATAGAAGCTTTTAACAAAGGTGGCCGTTTGATTTATATGGGAGCTGGAACAAGTGGTCGTCTGGGGGTTCTTGATGCGGCTGAATGTGTCCCAACTTTTGGTGTGCCAGCAACGCAAGTCGTTGGTTTAATCGCTGGAGGAGACAAGGCAATGACAGTCGCAGTTGAAGGAGCTGAGGATAGTTTAGAACTAGGTAGACAAGATTTAATTGACTTAAATTTGTCAGAAAATGATCTAGTTTTGGGAATTGCTGCAAGTGGACGAACACCTTATGTGATTGGTGCTTTAGACTATGCAAAAGAAATTGGTGCTAAAAGAGCCAGCCTTTCTTGTAATCTTAATGCTGAAATTTCAAAACATGCTGAATTTCCGATTGAAGTTGACTGTGGTCCAGAATTTTTAACTGGTTCTACTCGCTTGAAATCAGGGACAGCTCAAAAATTAATTTTGAATATGATTTCAACAATTTCAATGATTGGAATCGGGAAAGTTTATAATAATTTGATGGTTGATGTTAAGCCAACTAACGAAAAATTAGTTGAGCGTAGCAAACGAATCATTATGCAAGCAACAGATTGTTCTTATGAAGAAGCAGAAGAAAAATTCAATGAAGCAAATCAAGATGTCAAACTGGCGATTGTAATGCTTCTCACTGACTGTGCTGCAGAAGAAGGAAAGACAAAACTAGTTAAAGCAAATGGTTTTGTGAAAAATACTCTGAATTAAGAATTCACCCTTTTAAGGTAGAAAAAGGAGCAAAAATGGCGGAAGAAAAAATAGCTCGTATTGCAAGAGAGATTTATGAAAATGTTGGCGGAACACAGAATGTCAAAAAATTAATTCATTGCATGACTCGTGTTCGGATGACCATTATTGACGATTCTAAAGTTAATCTCGCAGGCCTAAAAGCAATTGATGGCGTGATGGGCGTTGTTGAAGATGAAACACTTCAAGTTGTTATAGGACCTGGAACAGTAAATAAAGTTGCACAAGCAATGGTCGACACAGTTGGCGTGAGATTGGGAGAAGCTTTTCCAAATGCAGAAGGTCAGTCAATCGACGATTTAATGGCAAAAACAAAATCGGAAGCTAAAGAAAAGTATAATAAACCCTCAAAATTTAAGGCAGTATTAAATACAATTTCTAAAATATTCGTTCCCTTGATTCCAGCCTTTGTTGGTGCTGGTTTAATTGGAGGTTTAGCCTCTGTATTAGGTAACTTGGTCACTGCTGGAACTTTAGATGCAGCAACTTGGACACAATTTATTACTGTTCTTAAGATTATTCAATCTGGAATCTTCTCTTATTTGGCTATTTATGTCGGAATAAACTCAGCTCAAGAATTTGGTGCGACTCCAGCTCTTGGTGGGGTCATCGGTGCTGTTTCTCTACTAACAGGTATGAATCCAGAGCTTCCTCTAAAGAATATTTTTAACGGAAGTGCTCTTTCAGCCGGTCAAGGTGGGATTATCGGTGTAATTTTTGCAGTTTGGCTATTATCAATTTTAGAAAAACAATTGCGTAAATTTATTCCTGATTCAATTGATATTATTGTTACACCTACGATTGGTTTATTAGTGATTGGGTTTGCAGAAATCTTTGCTATTATGCCAATAGCAGGGGTCATTTCTTCAAGTTTGGTAGGAGCGATTAATTTTATTCTTCAAGTTGGTGGTGGCGTTTCTGGTTTTGTACTTGGCGTTCTCTTTTTACCAATGGTTATGTTTGGTTTGCACCAAATTTTGACTCCGATTCATTTAGAAATGATTGCCAAAACTGGTTCAACTCAATTATTGCCAATTCTAGCCATGGCTGGTGCTGGTCAAGTCGGTGCTGCGATTGCACTTTGGCTTCGTTTGAGAAAAGATAAAGAATTTGTTGAACTCGTAAAAGGGGCTTTGCCAGTTGGAATATTAGGTATTGGTGAACCTTTAATTTATGGAATTACGCTTCCTCTTGGTCGTCCCTTTATTACGGCCTGTATTGGTGGAGGGATTGGTGGTGCCATTATTGGTTCTTTAGGTCAAGCAGGTGCCATTGCCATTGGGCCTTCAGGTCTTGCTCTCCTTCCACTTATTGCCAATGGAAAATGGTGGGTATATCTTCTCGGTCTCTTGGGTGCTTATGTGGGTGGATTTATCGCAACTTATCTCTTTGGGATTCCTAAAGATGCTAAGGAAAAAGCGGATAATTATGGAAAATCCGTACAAATGGAAACTCTCCAACCTACATTACGTGTCGTAACGGCGCCAGAATTTTCTAGCTCAGTAATCAGTTCACCACTTGATGGTAATGTAAAAGAACTTTCTTCAATTGAGGATGAAGTTTTCTCAAGCGGAATGTTGGGTAAAGGAGTGGCGATTGAACCAACGAATGGAGAAATTGTGTCTCCAGTTAACGGAGTAGTCACAACTGTCTTTCCGACTAAACATGCTATAGGTTTGACCAGTGATGAAGGGGTAGAAATATTAATTCATATCGGCATGGATACTGTTGCTTTAAATGGTGAAGGATTTGAAAGTTTTATTAAGCAAAATGACCGTGTTAGAAAAGGTGATTTATTAGTTCGAGCTGATTTTGAAAAAATAAAAGCAGCAGGCTTGTCTACAATTACACCAGTTGTTATTACTAATTCGGATACTTACAGAGAAATTATCATTACACATGGTGCAACAATAAGTAAAGGTCAAGAAATTTTCACAATAAAAGCATAAAAGTTAGAGGTTGGTTTATACCAACCTCTTTGTTATAATGAAATAAGAATGGAGAGGATACATGGATACTTTACTTATCATCAGGCAAAATTATTCTAACTTTACAACAGTTGAGAAAAAAATAGCCGACTATATTTTTGAAGTCGGAGAAAAAATGTTAGAAAAAAGTGCGCAAGAGGTAGCGAGTGAAATTGGAAGTTCTTCGGCGGCTTTAGTAAGATTTTCCAGAAAGTTGGGTTATGATGGATTCTCACAACTTAAACAAAAATTGAGTGCCTCCTATGCTGTTCATGAAGATGATGAAAATTATTATAAAGAAGTAAATGACTCTGAAACACCGTCCTCAATCAAGAATAAACTAAAAGTTCGGGTTAATCATATGGTGGAAACGACCAATGCAGCCTTATCAGATGATGAAATCATGGCGGCTGTCGCTTTAATTGATGAAGCAGAAAGTATTTTTGTATTTGGTATTGGAGCATCATCTATGGTTGCTCAGGATATTTTTCAAAAGTTTAGTCGAATTGGAAAGCAAGTTTTCTTTATTCAAGATGCTCATTTATTTGTTTCATCTCTTTCGATTTCGGATAGAAAAACAATTTTTATTGGCATTTCGATGAAGGGAGAAACAAAGGAAGTAATTGAACTGGCACGAGTCGTAAGAGGGATGGAAATTCCAATTATTGCGATCACTTCAAGAGAAGAATCGACACTCGGACAGATGTCAGATTATATTCTTCATTCAGTTTCTGGAGAAGATTATCAAATGCGTACGGCTGCCACCATGAGTTTGATGGCACAACTTTATGTTGTGGACATTCTTTTCTATATGTTTGTATCAGAGCATTTTACCGAGAGCTATGATAAGTTAGAAAAGACACGAGATGCAATTAAATTATTGGAAGAAAAATGATAGAGCCGAAATTTACTGATGATGAGTTGATTTCTGCAATTTTTTTCACAATGTGATAAAATAGACCATGTAAAAGATGGATTAAAAGTCCAAAATTTAAGAGGCTTAAAAGGCCCTATAAGGAGAATTAGAATGTCACGTAAACCAATTATCGCTGGTAACTGGAAAATGAATAAAACTTTGTCAGAAGCACAAGCTTTTGTTGAAGCTGTTAAAAATAACTTGCCTTCATCTGATAATGTTGAATCAGTTATCGGTGCACCTGCTCTTTTCCTCGCTCCTATGGCTTACCTTCGTCAAGGTTCAGAATTGAAACTTGCTGCTGAAAATAGCTACTTCGAAAATGCTGGAGCATTCACTGGTGAAAACAGCCCAGCTGCAATCGTTGACCTTGGTGTTGAATACATCATCATCGGTCACAGCGAACGTCGTGAATATTTCCACGAAACTGACGAAGACATCAACAAAAAAGCAAAAGCAATCTTCGCTGCTGGAGCAACTCCAATCCTTTGTTGTGGTGAAACTTTGGAAACTTTTGAAGCTGGTAAAACAGCTGAATGGGTTTCAGGTCAAATCGAAGCTGGTCTTGCAGGATTGACTGCTGAACAAGTTTCAAACTTAGTTATCGCTTACGAACCAATCTGGGCAATCGGAACTGGTAAAACTGCGACAAACGAAATTGCTGACGAAACTTGTGGTGTTGTACGTTCAACAGTTGAAAAACTTTACGGAAAAGAAGTTTCAGAAGCTGTACGTATCCAATACGGTGGATCAGTAAAACCTGAAACAATCGAAGGATTGATGGCTAAAGAAAACATCGACGGTGCCCTCGTTGGTGGAGCTTCACTTGAAGCTGATAGCTTCCTTGCATTGCTTGAAATGTACAAATAATTTTTAAATTATGGGTTGAATGAAAGTACTGATAATTCTGTCAGTACTTTTTTCGAACTTTTTTGAACCTTTGTCATAGGATAGCATTTTACAGATATGCTAGTATCTCTATTAGTAAATTTTTTGATAAAATAAATAGATGACATCTATTTAAGGGGAGAAAAAATGTGTACTAGTTTTCAACTAAAATCAAGTGATGGTGGCCTAGTTTTTGCAAGAACAATGGATTGGCATCCATTTAAGGCAGAAGCACTGGTTCTGCCTAAGAATTATGAATGGACAAGTGTTTACAATGAGAAAAAAATGACAAATCCTTATGCAATTCTTGGTGTTGGAAATAGTGAAATGCGTCAACATGCTGATATTTCTGATGGGGTCAATGAATATGGCTTGGCAGCTCAAAAATTAACCTTTTCGAATCAGTCAGATTATGCTAGCGAAGGAGAAGCTGGGAAAATTCAACTCGCTGCTTTTGAATTTTTACTTTGGTTATTAGGAAACTGTCGTTCAATTGAAGACGTTCGTCAGAAGATTGATACTGTCCAATTAATGACCGATGAAAATTCAACTTTCAAATTTGGTCGAAATGATTTGCATTTTTCGGCAACGGATTCGAGTGGTCAAATGATAAATATCGAACCACATGGTGGACGTCTGATCATTTCAAATAACTCGATAGGTGTGGTCACCAATGCTCCCAAATTTGAAAGAGAAATTGAAAAATTAACCACTTATATGGATCTTAATATACTGACAGAACCATCAGTAAAAAATAATAATCCCAATCAGATTTCGACTGGGAGTTTTAATGGTAAGCCAGTATTTCCTGGTGGATTTACACCGACTTCCCGATTTATCCGGGCCGCTATCTATAAAGAAAGAGCCATTTATCCTAAAAATGAACAGCAAAATATTATTGAAGCTTGGCATATTTTAAATGGGGTGACTGTTCCTAAATCAGAGGGCCGCTCAGGGACTTATACTGTCTATCGAAGTGCAGTTGAGGTGACGAGTCGAAGACTTTATTTACAGACTTATGAGGATTTAAACGTTCAAGTCTATCGTTTCCCAGAAGAACTCTAGTCCTAAAATTTTGCTATAATAAAGCAAGATTAATAGGAGAAATTAATGCATTTTATTGTTATATTAGGGGCGCTCATTTCGTTGTCCTTTACAAGCACTTATCTTGTTGCCAGCATTCGTGGTCGTGTTAAACCCAATAAAATTACCTGGTTAATATGGGGTATTGCTCCACTAATTAGCACAGCTGCATCATTATCAACAGGAGTTTCTTGGGCGAGTTTACCAGTGTTTATGGCCGGTTTTGGGCCAATCTTAGTATTTACGGTTGCTTGTTTTAATAAGGCTGCTTATTGGAAAATGGGAAAATTTGATTATATTTGTGGTTTTGTATCAATCTTAGCTTTAGTTGCTTGGTATATGACTAAGAGCCCAAATGTTGCTATTTTGTTAGCGATTCTTTCAGATGCTTTAGCGGCACTTCCAACTCTGATTAAAGGTTGGAACTTCCCAGAAACCGAAAATGGATTCTTGTTCTTAGGAAGTCTCTTTTCAGCAAGTACAAGTTTTACAGAAGTTCATCAGTGGAAACTTACAGAAGTTGCTTTTCCGATTTATCTCATTATCCTTAGTTTGACAATGATGTTTCTAATTGAAGGCAGAAGAAATTATTTAAAGCATAAAAAAGTACTCTAATGAGTACTTTTTTTAGTTAATTTGCCAGTAAAATTAACAAGAAGTGCATAAAATGGATTGGGTTGATTGTTATAGATGACATAAATAATTATAATTAATTCAGTCACATTTTTTGAGCTTTCTAAGCAGTAGATTAAAGGATTCATCTAAGATAATATGAACACAACAAAATGTAATTAATATGTTCGTTTTGGTATATCCTTGAAAAAAATCAATAGTTTAAGTAAAATAGACTTAGTTGATAAGGAATTTTAGATAAATTATAAGAATTCAATATTAAATCGGGAAAATATTATCTAAATGGAAACTATTCAAAGGGGATGAACTAGTGAGAAAATATCAAGAGGAAAATGTATATGAGGCTTTTAATAAGCGATTAGACTACATATGCAATTATTTTGATCATTTAATTGTTTCCTTTTCGGGAGGAAAGGACTCCGGAGTGATGTTAGAACTCGTTCATCGTTACTACGAAGAAAACGAATTAGAGGCAAAAGGAGTTAAAGTTTCTGTTTATTATCTTGATTACGAAGGAAATTATCAAGAAACAAAAGACTATATTGAGCGTTCAATGGGAAAATATCCTAGTTTTGACTATTATCACATCTGTATGCCTGTTTCAGCTTCTTGTGGCATATCAATGTCTCAATCAACTTGGTTGCCTTGGGATCCGGAACATCCAGAGCTCTGGTTAAATCCCATTCCCAAAGGAGCAATTCATCTTCAAAATCATAATTTCCCCTTTTTTCAAGTTGGAATGTCAGACTATGATTTTCAAAGTAAGTTTTGCCAGTGGCTTCATCAAGAAACAAAAGCAGAAAGAACGGCTGTTCTTGTTGGAATTAGAGCTCAGGAAAGTTTGAATCGTTTTAATGCTGTGACTCGTGAGGAAACTTTTTCACGATTTGGCATGACCAATTATAGTCATCGTATTTTTCATAATGTCTTCAATTTTTATCCAATGTATGATTGGCTATTTGAGGATGTATGGGTAGCAAATGCAAAATTTGGCTTTGACTATAATCATTTATATGATTTATATTTTCAAGCTGGTGTTCCCTTTAAAAGTATGAGAGTTGCTAATCCATTTCATCAGTGTGGAGTCGCCTCTCTAAAACTTTATCAAGCTTTAGAACCTGAGACTTGGGGGAAATTAATGGGGCGTGTCAATGGAGCAAATTTTGCGGCTCTTTATGGCGGGACGGTCGCTCTTGGTTATCGGGGAGTTACCCTGCCTAAAGGACACACTTGGGAAAGCTATGTCAATTTCCTTCTTAAAACTCTTTCGAAAGAAATGCGGCAAGTTTATCTTAAAAAATTTCAAAGTTCATTGACTTATTGGACCAAAAACGGTGGGGCCCTTCCAGAAAAAGTAGTTCGTGAACTTGAAGAAACAGACTTACAATTTGAAAACCTGGGAAATCCGAAAAATAATCGAAATTATAAACAGGAACATAAGGTTATACGTTTCAAAAAATACCCCGATGATGTTCCAATCAAAAACTTTAGGCTGGTTCCTTCTTATAAGAGAATGTGTATCACAATTTTAAAAAATGATACTTCTTGCCAGTACATGGGTTTTGGTCAAACCAAAGATGAATTGCAAAAGAAAAAGGAGGCCATGAAAAAATGGGAGAGCTTTTTATAAGCCCAGCTTATCAAGTGCAACGTGTTCCAATTGAGAAAATCAGAGCCAACTCATATAATCCAAACAAGACTGCACCATCAGAGTTCAAACTATTAGAGCGCTCTATCTTAGAAGATGGCTATACGATGCCAATCGTTTGTTATTATGATAAAGAAAAAGATATCTATGAGATAGTGGATGGTTTTCATCGATATCTAGTCATGAAAAATTCGCCAGAAATTGCTCAAAGAGAACAAAATTGCTTACCAGTGTCAATCATTGACCGTCCCTTAGAAGACAGAATTGCGAGTACCATTCGCCACAATCGTGCTAGAGGGACTCATTCTATTGAATTAATGACGCAAATCGTTCAACAATTGGTTGAGGCAGGATTGAGTGACCGTTGGATAATCACAAATATTGGGATGGATAAAGAAGAATTACTAAGATTAAAGCAATTGAGTGGTTTGGCCTCTTTGTTTAAAGGAGGAGATTTTTCAAGATCTTGGGAATGGGATAGCGAAGAATGATTAAATAGAGGAGCGAAAGCTACCCTATTTTTTATTTCTGAAAAAATAGAAAAAAATATTTTTGTTTTAAAAAAGAAGTAGCTTTTCTCAGGTATGATATAATAGGGCAAGTATTTATGATTTACATTGGAGAAATTATTTTCCATTATATTTCATTGAGTAGGAAAAAACTTTTGAAGGGAAGTATTAATGTTTCAAAAACCGAACTCAGCATATTTTCATATTCCTTTTTGTTCTCATATCTGTTATTATTGCGACTTTGCCAAGGTTTTGATGACAGGGCAACCTGTTGATGCTTATATTGAGGCAATCATTGAAGAATTCCAAAGTCTTAAAATAAAAAAATTGAAAACGGTCTATATCGGTGGAGGAACACCGAGTGTTTTGTCAGCTCAACAGCTCGAGCGTTTGTTAACTGCTATAGCTGACCAATTGGATTTAGATTTTTTAGAAGAATTTACTGTGGAGGCAAATCCGGGAGATTTATCAGACGATGTGATTAAAGTTTTAGCTCATTCTGCTGTCAATCGAATATCGCTTGGTGTTCAAACTTTTAATAATACTTTATTAAAAAAAATTGGGCGAACTCATAATGAAGCTCAAGTCTATGATTCAATTGAACGCTTGAAAATGGCTGGTTTTGAAAATATCACCATCGATTTAATTTATGCACTCCCTGGACAGACGATGGAAATGGTCAAATCAGATGTTGATAAATTTTTGGCTCTTGATCTTCCGCATGTTGCTTTATATAGTTTGATTTTAGAAGACCATACCGTTTTTATGAATCGTCAACGCCGTGGCCTTTTACGCTTGCCAAGCGAAGATAAGAATGCAGATATGTATGAATATATCATGGATATCTTAGCTCAACATGGTTATCAGCATTATGAAGTTTCAAATTTTGGTCGCCCAGGTTTTGAAAGTAAGCATAATATAACTTATTGGGATAATGAAGAGTATTATGGAATTGGTGCTGGAGCATCAGGTTATTTATCTGGTGTTCGATATAAGAATTATGGACCAGTGCATCATTATCTTAAAGCAGCGGCAAATGATAAAAGAGTGAATGAAGAAGTCTTAAGCAAAAAATCTCAAATTGAAGAAGAGATGTTTCTAGGTCTGCGCAAAAAATCAGGAGTTCTGGTTGAAAAATTTGAAGCAAAATTTAATTGTTCTTTTGATAAACTATATGGAGAACAAATTACAGAACTCATCAAACAAAAGTTATTATATGATGACCGAGAAAGAATTCATATGACTGACAAAGGGTTTGAACTAGGAAATAACGTCTTTGAAAAATTTTTACTCGATGATGTTAATTATTAATGCTATAGTGATGAATTTTTGTGAAAAAAATGTTACAATATAATTAATGAAACCTAAAATGAGACGTAAACTTAAAAAAATGGGAGCTTTTATCTTTACAGCAACCATGATTGCAATGATCGCCTTACTTGGTTTAGTACGAATTCGACCGATAGAACCTCCTAAAAAAGCAGCAAATGAAAAGATTGTTGTTAATCATATTTTGGATGAGAAGGTGCTGGATTTGAATAAACCAGTTGTCGACCTTTCGGGTTGGCAACGTCCAGAAGATATTGATTATAACACCTTGAGTCAGCATGTGATTGGTGCGGTTATACGGGTCAATGGTTCTTATGGTCATGCTGATAATTCAGCAAGCAAGGATGGAGAAGATACTGCTTATAAACAGCATATCAAGGCTTTTCAAGAGCGAGGGATTCCAACGGCAGTCTATGCTTTTGTAACTGGTAAAAATACTACAGAAATGAAGAAGCAAGCAAAAGACTTCTATCGTCGTGCAAGTCCCTATAAACCAACTTATTATTGGCTTGATGTTGAAGTTACCAATATGAAAAACATGAATGAAGGAATCGAAGCTTTTCGCGCGGAATTAGAAAAGCAAGGGGCTAAAAACATTGGGATTTATGCACAAGATTGGTTCTTACGGGATAATCAAATAAAAGTTGATAAGTTCAAAGCAATTTGGATTGCAGCTTATGGGCGAAATACAGGCTCATGGGACGCATCACCAGAGACAAGTTTAAGTTACAAAATGCAACAATTTACTGACCAAGGAACGGTGCCTGGTTATTCAGGAAATGTTGATTTAAATATGGTTAATAATCAATCAAATTATAATGAATTATTTAAAAATCAAAAATAATATTTTTCTTCCAAGTGATTTGCTTTCTCTTGGAAGTTTTTTTATCAGGACTGATGCAAATAAATTTGTTATAATGAATCAAATAGTAATTAAGGAGTTGTCATGACTGAAAAATTTATAAGACCAAGCAAGGATGAATACTTCAAAGAAATAGTTCAAGTGGTTGCGAAACGTTCTACTTGTAACCATGCCCAAGTTGGAGCTTTATTGGTGAGTCCAAATGGTCAGCTGCTTTCAACTGGCTATAATGGTGCCGTTTCTGGAATGCCTCATTGTACTGATATTGGATGTACAGAAGACAAGTACGGTCATTGTGTTGCCACTGTTCATGCAGAACAAAATGCGATTGCTCAAGCTGCCAAACATGGAGTATCGCCTGAGGGCGCAATTCTATATACTACTCTTTTTCCTTGTCTAGCCTGCCTGAAATTAGTCGTTGCTGCTGGGGTGAAAGAAATCAAATATATTGATGAATATCATGCCAAAGACCCATATGAAGAATTACTGATTGACACGTTAGAAATTTCTTGTAATAAGATTTGATTAGACAAGTTGTTTGAATTAGTAAATCACTGTTGAGTAAATGAGCAATTTATGAAAATTGCTCTTTTTTTTGCTAAAATAGAAGGCGAGGTTATCATAAAATGGGTATAAAATATCAACAAAATTATCAAGTTCCTTTCTATGAAAGTGATGCTTTTAAAAAAATGCGAATTTCAAGTCTTTTGGCCGTGGCCTTACAGATTTCAGGTGAGCAGTCGACAACTCTTGGGCGTTCTGATGTTTGGGTCTTTGAAAGATATGGCCTTTTTTGGGCAGTTATTGAATATGAACTAACCATTCACCGTCTACCAGAGTTCAACGAAAAAATTATCATCGAAACAGAAGCAACAAGTTATAATAAATTCTTTTGTTATCGTAATTTCTCATTTTTAAATGAAAAAGGGGAAGTTTTAGTTGAAATTCGTTCAACTTGGGTTTTAATGGACAAAGAAACAAGAAAAATTGACCGTGTGTTGGATGAAATTGTTGACCCTTATGAATCTGAAAAAGTGTCAAAAATTTCCCGTCCTCATAAATTCCTTAAATTAGAGCAATTTGGTGAAACACGACAAATTGTTTATCCTGTTCGATTTTCTGCTTTAGACATGAATGGTCATGTTAATAATGCTAAATATTATGATTGGGCAGCTGATATGGTTGACTTTGATTTCCGTAAAGAACATCAACCAAAACATGTCTTCATCAAATACAACCATGAAATTCTTTATGGTGAAGAAATAAAAGCTTTGATGTCTTGGAAAGATGACGTTAGCCATCATAATTTTAATGACGGAAGCACTCAAATTGAAATTCATTGGGGGAAAATTTAATGACAGTTCTGTCAGTAGATTTTTAATGATAAAAATTAGAAGAGAATAAAAATGACAAATAAAAAATATGGTGGTTACTTGATTGACCTTGATGGAACAATTTACTTAGGTAATAAACGGATTCCTGCCGGTGAAAATTTCATTCACCGTCTGCAAGAAGCCAAAATACCTTATCTTTTAGTGACTAATAACACCACTAAGACACCGCGCGTGGTTCAAAAACGTTTGAGTCAGCACTTTAATATTGAGACTCCACTTGAAACAATTTATACTGCCAGCCTAGCAACTGTTGATTATATGAACGATTTGGGTTTAGAAAAAACAGTCTATATTATTGGTGAAGATGGACTAAAAGAGGCAATCTATGAAGCTGGTTATAAAAAAGACCGTGAAAATCCAGCTTATGTTGTTGTTGCTTTAGATACTGATTTAACTTATGAAATGTTGGTCTTGGCGACGCTTGCCATTCATAAGGGGGCAAAATTTATTGGAACAAATCCAGATTTAAACTTGCCAAATGAACGTGGTTTGACTCCCGGTGCTGGAGCATTGATTAAAATGCTTGAAGCGGCAACACGAGTTGAAGCGACAATTATTGGGAAACCTGAAGCAATCATTGCTGACAAAGCCGTTGAAAAACTCGGACTTCCTAAGTCAGACTTATTGATGGTCGGAGATAATTATCTGACAGATATTCATACAGGAATTAATAATGGTATTGATAGTCTACTTGTGACGACAGGATTTACCAAAGCTGAAGAAGTACCAAACCTTCCAGTTCCACCAACTTATGTGGTGTCTAGTTTGGACGATTGGGAAGTCTAAACTTACCGTCAACTCTGTCAGTAATTTTATAACTTACAAAATAGTTATTGACCATTTTATCAGCAGTTCTTGCAGGTTTTGGTTTACTGCGTTTCTGCTATATTTTCGTCAGTAACTTATTGAATACTTTAGGAGAAACTATGCGAGATAAACTCATTTTTGGATTAAGTATTATCTGGATTATTGCATTTTCCGTAACTTTAACTATTTTTCTCGCTATTCCCTTGTTTTTTGGCGAAATCTTTTGGTATCGTTTGACTGATTTAGTACAAATGAGTGTTGGAAAAATCTGGCACAATTTCCTTATTTTGATGAATTATTTAATTAATCCTTTAGAGAATAAGTTGTCTATGCCTGATTTCCCCTCGTCAGCAAGTGGACTCCATCATTTTGCGGAAGTAAAAAATTTGTTCATGCTTGTTTTCTTTCTGACAATTATATTAATCCCAATATTTATCCGATTTATCAAAGAAAATCTTTCTCTAGTTTTCCATAATGCTATTAGAGTTGTCATGATTTTTCCTTTGGCGATTGGAATTATTGCTTGGTTGATTGGCTTTGACCAGTTTTTTGTAGCTTTTCATGAAGTATTATTTCGTGATAATAGTTGGCTCTTTGACCCGGCAACTGATCCAATCATCAGTGTCCTACCTGAACAATTCTTCATGCACACATTTTTGATTTTTCTACTCGTATATGAATTAAGCTTTTTCATAATTTATCGTCGTGGAACTTTCCTTTTCAATAAAAAACGCTGATAAGTTTGTCAGTGTTTTTTATTGTTTGCCATTTCCGAACGTTACACTCCGTTTTTTCTTATAAATAAGGTAAATTACTCAAAAATCCGTTTTTTTGAGATAAAATGAATAAGGAAGGTTGAGCAAACAGAGATTTTATAATCGCTCAACTAGTGAAACCCGTAGGGTTTGGTCGGTCTTTTCTGTAAATCAAATCATTAATGAGTTCATAGGCTAAGAAATACTTAGAAATAGCCTAGTCACACTCCAAGGAGAAATTACAATGAATAACCTAAACTCAGTATTTGACTACGAAGACATTCAACTTATCCCAAATAAATGTGTCATTAACAGTCGCTCAGAAGCAGACACAAGCGTTAAACTAGGCAACTATACTTTTAAATTGCCAGTCGTACCAGCGAATATGCAAACGATTATTGATGATAAAATTGCTGAAATGCTTGCAAAAGAAGGTTATTTCTACATCATGCACCGTTTTGAAGCAGAAAATAGAGCCGCTTTTATCAAGAAGATGCACAAAGATGGTCTGATTGCCTCAATTTCTGTCGGAGTTAAAGCAGACGAACATGCCTTTATTCGTGAAATTTCAGCAGAAGCTCTCATTCCTGAATTTATCACGATTGATATTGCTCATGGTCACGCAGACTCTGTCATCAAAACCATTCAATTAATTAAACGTCTCATGCCCCAAACATTTGTCATTGCAGGAAATGTTGGAACACCAGAAGCTGTTCGTGAGCTTGAAAATGCCGGAGCAGATGCAACTAAAGTTGGGATTGGCCCTGGTAAAGTTTGTATCACGAAAGTTAAAACTGGATTTGGTACAGGTGGTTGGCAGCTTGCTGCGGTAAAATGGTGTGCTAAAGCAGCTAGTAAACCAGTTATTGCAGATGGTGGAATCCGTACACATGGTGACATTGCTAAATCAATCCGCATGGGTGCGACGATGGTCATGGTTGGTTCTCTTTTTGCTGCCCATGAAGAATCTCCAGGGCAAACAGTTGAACGTGACGGACAACTTTTCAAAGAATACTTTGGTTCAGCTTCCGAATATCAAAAAGGTGAACATAAAAATGTGGAAGGCAAGAAAATTCTTCTTCCGCACAAAGGCTCACTAAAAGATACTTTAAAAGAAATGGAAGAAGACCTCCAAAGCTCAATTTCTTATGCTGGTGGCCGTGATTTGTCTGCACTTACTAAAGTTGACTATGTTGTTGTTAAAAACTCAATTTGGAATGGTGATGCTATCTAATAAATATATGGATGCCAGTTTCTGAAAATATAGGAAATAAAATTTGCAAATAATCCTTTATTTTAAAGGTTGAATCTATCAAAAAAACACCCCATTAAAAAGTTAATGGAGTGTTTTTGTTTTCCGAGAGATGAAGACATTAATTATAATAATTTACCCTAATTTAATATTTTTAAGGATTATTAATAAAGTCTTGAAAGCCAGATGTATCAACGCCTTGCCACTGACCACCAGCTACATCACGAAGACTATCGACTTTCGCTTGTAAATCTTCCGAATATCCCGACCAGACATCAGAAAATTCAATAAGTAGCGCCAGATGAGCCACATAGAAATCCGCTAAATTTTCAGGTGGGAATTTTCGTTGTCTCATATAAACATCAATTACGTAATTTTCTAAATCTCTTTTAAGATTTTCTGGTTGTTTTTCCCGAATCACTCGTAAAAACAAACGATTTTCTTTTGCCCAAAGGGCCGTTTGATGTTCAAATGATTTGCCATTTTGACGGACAAGTGAGTTTTCGTTATAAAGCCAGCTATAGACAACACTATCAATATAATGAATATCTTTTGCGAGCTGACAAGATAAGCCAACAAAATAAGTATCCTCGAAAAGTTTTAATTCTGGATGAAAACTCAAATTTTCTTGTTGGAGGTACTCACGTGAAAACCACTTGGCATAAGCAGCCTTCCAGTCATAAATAGGATGAACCAAATAGCGAAAACCACCTTTTTCATCTAAAAATTGCTCGATGTAGCGTGCAATTAAGATTTGATGGTCCCCAGAATCCTTGATTGCATTGAAAAATTCTAATAGAGCTCCTGCAAAATGCAACTCATCATCTGAATCCATAAACATAATATAGCGGCTTTCACTATGGTCAATTCCGAATTGTCTTGCCATACCAGGTCCAACATTGTTTGGCAATTGATGATACTGTAAGTCCAAATTTCCAAAGATGGAAAATTTATCCCAATCAATTTCAGGACCAGCATCGTTTACTAAATGTACTGTAATTTCCGAAAAATCAATACCGATTTGACCATTGATTGACCCTAGAGCGACAGCTAAATTCTGTTCCGTTTGTCCCATAAAAGGGATGATAATACTCAAAGTTTTCACTTTTCCTCCAAAACAAGAAGTCACTCAATGAAATGAGTGACTTCTTTAAATTGTTTTACTCAATTCGTCAAATAAATTATGATTTTTTCATTTTACGACGTAAAACTTCAATAGAAGCGCCTAAAGCTAACATAGTTGCGCCAATTTCGACAAATGTTTCATCAAGTGATGATCCACCAGTTACAGGCAATGATGTTGATTGTGGAGCCATAGGTACTGTTTGGTAATTAAGTGCTTGTGGCGTACCATTTAATACGCTTTGACCGTTAGTCCCATTAGTCCCATTAGTGCCGTTTGTTCCATTTTGACCACTTGTACCTGTAGAACCGCTAGGGCCAGTTGAGCCAGTCGCCCCAGTCGCCCCAGTCGCCCCAGTCGCTCCTGTAGAACCAGTTGCCCCAGTATTTCCTGTAGAACCAGTAGGCCCAGTAGGGCTAGTAGGATTAGTTGGACCAGTAGGTTCTCCGGGAACTTCTAATTCACCAGTTTGTGAACCATTGTTATAGTTGCCATCAGGAGTATTTGCTCCAATTCCAGAACCAGAAGGGTTAGAAGTTGAGCCAGTGTCTCCTGTAGAACCAGTAGATCCAGTATCTCCCGTTGAACCTGTATCACCAGTACCAGGAACAGTTAAATCACCAGTTTGTGAGCCATTGTTCAAATCTCCGTTAGGAGTATTTGCCCCAATTCCAGAAGTTGCACCTGTTGCACTTGTTGAACCAACGCTAGTATCAGTATCAGAAGAACTTGTTCCAGCAGCAGCTGCGACTACAGTCACTTCTTGAGTGGCAGTAGTACTAGCAGCTCCTTGTGTCGTTGGGTCGATGTAATTGTAAGTATAGACAACTTGATATGTACCAGGAACCGCAGTGTTCACATTATTTGAAAGAATCATACGATAACCACTGTCCGCTGTATAGTCTGTATCAGTTACAATTGCATCACCGGCAGATGGAATAAAGCTATCTCCAACGGTTACTGTCACATTTGCAGGGGCAGTAATTGTTGGCATTACAAAGTCAGTTGACTTAGAAGAGTCGGTATTATCTGTTGTAGCTGTTTGACTAGAATTACTATCCCCCGGAATTACCAAACTACCTGTTTGCGTTCCACCTGTTACACTACCATCAGGCGTGTTTGTGCCGATTGTTGTAGGACTTGCTACATTTGTTGCATTTGATGTAGAACCTACAGTTGTAGCAGCAACGGTATCATCTCCAGGGATTACCAAACTACCCGTTTGCGTTCCACCAGTTACATCACCATCAGGTGTATTCGTTCCGATTGGGTCACCAATACAGAAGCCAGCAGTTAATACAGCATGAGAAAGTCCAGTGGCATCAAAAGTGATTGGGATTGCAATTTGGCCAAAACCAGTATTATTTAAGCTAATAACACCAGAAGTTTGGGTAAGCAATTTATCATTTGCATAGAGGTAAACTTTGACGATTTGATTTCCTGTGACAATTTTGCCATCGCCGTCTCGTAAATCAGCAACAGCAACAACTTCATTGACTTGTTGATTTGGTTTATCTGCCAAAGGATGAGTTGCATCGAGAGTTAAGATTCCTGAAGCATTTCCTGTCCATTGTCCATCACCAGGTGTATTGGTTGTACCAGTGTCTCCCGTAGGACCAGTCGCACCCGTATCACCTTTAGGACCGGTAGGTCCAGTAGGTCCTTGGATACCTTGAGGTCCTTTAGGACCAGTTGCGCCAGTCGCCCCAGTCGCTCCAGTTGCGCCATCATTCCCTGGACGACCTTGAACCCCAGTCGCTCCCGTTGCTCCTGTATCACCTTTAGGACCAGTTGCGCCAGTCGCTCCTGTTGCACCGGTCGTTCCTTTAGCGCTGTGTCCGGTATCAGTATCACCAATCCACCAGTTACCATCAGGTCCAACATAAGGAGTATCACCATCTTTACCAGTGGCACCCGTAGGTCCAGTGGCACCCGTTGCCCCTGTTGCGCCTAATGCTGATTCGCCAGTATCATAAGAACCAATCCACCAGTTGCCATTATCACCAATTTCTGGAGTAA
Organism: Lactococcus cremoris subsp. cremoris KW2; assembly: GCF_000468955.1. NCBI lineage: Bacteria > Bacillati > Bacillota > Bacilli > Lactobacillales > Streptococcaceae > Lactococcus > Lactococcus cremoris. The sequence goes on from NC_022369.1 coordinate 1,126,464, forward strand.
TACCATTTTTACCAGTGGCTCCTGTTGCTCCAGTTGGGCCTTGAGCATGGATACCGCTATCTTTATTGTTGATATACCAGTCGCCATTAGCGCCAATATAAGGGGTTGCCCCGTCTTTACCAGCAGCACCAGTAGCACCAGTAGCTCCGGTCGCACCAGTATCGCCTTTGGCTTTAATACCTAAGTCGACATTGCCAATCCACCAGTCGCCGTTTGAACCGATGAATGGAGATTGACCATCTTTACCAGTAGCTCCTGTTGCCCCAGTGTCACCTTCGAGTCCAGTTTGACCAGTTGCACCCGTATCACCTTTAATGCCTTGAGCACCAGTATCACCAGTAGCTCCTGTTGCGCCCGTTGCACCTTGTGCATGAACGCCAGTATCAATACCGCTCACCCACCAGTTGCCATTGACTCCGATAAATGGAGTGTCACCAGTCTTACCGGTCGCACCCGTTGCACCAGTGGCCCCGGTCGCACCTGTAGTACCTTCTGCTTTAACTCCAGTATCAGTACCGCCAATCCACCAGTTACCATTGACACCAATTTGTGGAGTAAGACCGTCTGTACCATTTGTACCGTTTGTGCCGGCAGCTCCAGTATCACCCGTTGCACCGGTTGCCCCAGTAGCAGGATGACCAGTATCAACGAATTGACCTAGGTCATTATTCCAAACCATCCAGTTACCAGTAGCTGTGTTGATATATGGAGAATGTCCATCGGCACCAGATGCTCCAGTGTCACCCGTCGCTCCGGTCGCCCCAGTAGCGCCTTGGGCAGGAATACCTGTATCGAAGAGTTCATATTGGTTAGTGGTTGCATTCCAGTTCCATGTCCACCAGTTGCCATTAACGCCAATTTCTGGAGTAGGACCAGTTTCGCCATTTTGACCAGTAGCCCCTTGAGCATGGACACCGGTATCTTGATTATTTACAAACCAATCGCCATTTACACCAATATAAGGAGTTGAACCATCTTTACCATTTTGACCAGTCGCCCCAGTAGCGCCAGTAGCACCTTGTGCTTTCACACCGCTATCCCATGAACCAATCCACCAATCGCCATTTGAACCAATGGTTGGAGTAGTTCCAGTCGCACCAGTCGCACCTGTTGCTCCTGTGGCACCCGTGGCTCCAGTCGCCCCGCTTGCACCAGTATCACCTTTGACGCCTTGAGCTCCAGTTTGACCAGTTGCTCCAGTCGCACCTTGTGCATGGATACCAGTATCTGTACCATTTACAAACCAATCGCCGTTAACTCCAATATAAGGAGTTTGACCGTCTGCCCCATTTTGTCCAGTAGCTCCAGTAGCTCCAGTCATACCAGTGTCACCTTTGGCTGTGATACCAGTATCAACAGAACCAATCCACCAGTCACCATTTGAGCCAACAAACGGAGTGAGACCGTCTTTACCAGCTGCACCAGTAGCACCGGTATTACCTGTCGCACCAGTAGCACCGGTATTTCCTTGAATACCTTGTGCGCCCGTTGCTCCTGTGTTACCTTGTGCGTGAATACCAGAGTCTTGATTGTTAACATACCAATCGCCATTAGTACCGATGTAAGGAGTTAAGCCATCTTTACCAGCTGCACCCGTAGCACCTGTAGCGCCAGTCGCTCCAGTTGTTCCTTGAGCTTTGATGCCAGTGTCGACAGAACCAATCCACCAGTCGCCATTTGAGCCGATTGTTGGAGTAGTTCCACTTGCACCCGTAGCCCCAGTTTGACCAGTCGCACCTGTAGCGCCAGTCGCCCCAGTCGCACCTGTGTCGCCTTTAACACCTTGTGCTCCAGTATTACCTGTCGCACCTGTGGCTCCGGTTGCTCCTTGGGCTTGAATGCCAGTATCTTGACCATTTATGACCCAGTCACCGTTTGATCCGATTGTTGGAGTGGCTCCGCTTGTGCCGGTAGCGCCCGTGGCCCCAGTTGCCCCTGTAGCTCCAGTTGTTCCTTGAGCTTTGATGCCAGTATCGACAGAACCAATCCACCAGTCGCCATTTGATCCGATTGTTGGAGTAGTTCCACTTGTACCAGTAGCACCAGTTTGACCCGTAGCACCCGTAGCGCCCGTAGCCCCAGTCGCTCCAGTGTCACCTTTAACACCTTGTGCGCCGTTTAGACCCGTAGCCCCAGTTGCGCCCGTCGCGCCGGTTGCTCCTTGGGCTTGAATTCCAGTATCTTGACCATTGATGACCCAGTCACCGTTTGATCCGATTGTTGGAGTGGCTCCGCTTTGTCCAGTAGCGCCGGTAGCTCCAGTCGCCCCGGTCGCCCCAGTTGTTCCTTGAGCTTTGATACCAGTATCAACAGAACCAATCCACCAATCGCCATTTGATCCGATTGTTGGAGTAGTTCCGCTTGTACCAGTCGTGCCTGTCGCCCCGGTCGCTCCAGTTGCACCTGTCGCAGGTGTACCAGAATCTTCCCAACGTCCAGAAACATCATTCCAAACCATCCAGTTGCCATTTGAGCCAACGTATGGAGAATGTCCGTCTGCACCAGAAGTACCGGTTGCACCTGTAGCCCCAGTCGCACCAGTGGCACCTGTTGCAGGGATACCTGTATCAGTCAGAGTGTAAGTGTTGTTAGAATTATCAAGAACCCATGTCCACCAGTTACCATCTGTTCCGATTTCTGGTGTATAACCAGTTTTACCTGTGGCACCGGTATTACCCGTAGCTCCAGTCGCACCAGTACTACCAGTGGCACCTGTAGCTCCAGTTGCACCGGTATCACCGGTCGCACCCGTAGCCCCAGTATTACCTGTAGCGCCAGTTGCTCCAGTTGCACCCGTGTCACCCTTAAGTGGCATTGCAGTAATAGGTACTGCATTTGAAGTGATTTGTGTTGAACCAACTGTTGCAACGCTGGTCAATGTTTTACCTGCATACTTACTTAAATCAAGTCCAGAGTAGTTGAGTGAAACAGTTGAATTACCATTTGAGTCGAAGACTGCAGTGGTCGTTGTAGTGCCAACCTGAGTTGTTCCTGCATAGAGTATTCCAGTGACTGGCGCTGTTGTATTGACAGCACCGGCACCACCGCTAAGAGTCACAAGGTTAGAAAGAGCTTGACCAGTTGTAGCATAAGGAGAGCCAACAAGATTTGAAGAATTTGTTGTATAGTTTGGCGTCAATGCTGTAACGGTAATGACTTGTGAAGTTGAAGCAGTCACGCCTGTTGTTGGGTCTGTGTAGGTATAACGGATTGTATGTGGACCAACAACAGCTGCATTTGCTGGAATTGCCCAGTTTGTACCACCATTTGTTGAAACGCCATCAACCGTTACTGTTAAACGAGCGTCTTCGGTAGTATTTGAAAAGTCAATGTTGTTGCCTAAAGCGTTAGTTCCAGCAAGACCTGTCAAAAGGTTAACATTTGTACCTGCTTGAGCGGTTTGCGTATTTGGTGTGATGCTAAGGGCAGGAGCAGCGAGTGCTGAGACATTAATTGTTTCAGTAGTTGCTGTTGATACACCAGTCGTAGGGTCGACATAAGTATAAGTAACTGTATGTGAACCAGAAGCTGTTTTTTGTGGTACTGCCCAAGTTGTTACGCCTGATGAAAGTGGTGTTCCATCTACAGAAATTGTCAAGTTAGCCAATTGTTGACTATTTGAGAAGTTGATGGTTTGACCATTGGCATCGGTGCCTGTCAAGCCAGCTGGTGAATTCACGAGTTGAACGGTTTGACCAGCAGTCACGTTTTGAGAAGGTGCTACTGATAAGGTTGGTGCTGCTAAGGCAACTTCATTGATGATTTGTGTTGTGCCTGTAGAGAAACCAGTCGTAGGGTCAATATAAGTATAGTTAACTGTATGTGTAGCGTTGCCGTCTTTAACATTTGTTGCTAATACTGTCGTACCAGTTGGGAGTGCTTTGCCATCAATAGTAATCGTCAAGTTAGCCAATTGTTTAGCGTCTGCAAAGTTAATTGTATTTCCTTCAGAGTCTGTACCAGTTAAGCTTGATGGACTACCAAAGAGTTGAACGCTTTGACCTGCATTAATGGTTTGCGAAGCTGTTACTGAAAGTTCAGGTTGAGCAAGTGCAGAAAGAGTAATCAACTGTTGAGCCGTAGCTTTCACACCAGTCGTAGGATCTGTGTAGATATAATTAACAACGTGTTGACCAGAAGTAGCATTTGCCGCAAATTGATATTGAGTACCAGTTACGGCTGTGCCGTCCATTGTAATCGCAAGGTTAGCAAGTTGACTAGGCAAAATGAAGTCAATCGCAGTACCAGTAGCATCAGTTCCTGCAAGGTTTGATGGATTTGCAACCAACTCGTAATTTGTGCCAGCTGTTACTGTATTTGATTTCAAGACGTTCAATACAGGAGCAGCAAGAGCATTTTCAGTTACAGTTGATGTTGCTTTACCTGTATAGCCAGTTGTGGGGTCTGTATAAACATAGTTAACTGTATAAGTTGTATTCGGGTCTTTCACACTTGTTACGAAGCTTGTTGTGCCTGATGGAAGTGTGCTTGTTACTGAGGTACGATTATTCGTCACTGAGATAGCAAGATTACCGATTTGAGCGGCTTGTGTGAAGTCAATCGCATTACCGTTTGAGTCTGTACCGGCCAAACTTGCAGGAGAACCGACAAGTTGAACGGTTTGTCCAGCAGAAACGGTTTGACTTTGAACGTTAAGTGCAGGGCTTGCTAATTTACCAATGTTAATGACTTGAGTGGCAGTTGCTGTTTTTTGACTATTTGGGTCGGTGTACTTGTAAGTAACGGTTGCTGTACCACTTGCATCTGTAACCTTAGAGTTGTAAGTTGTTCCACTGATTGTACCTGTGATACCAGCAGAATTTACGACAGAAAGTTGAAGATTAGCAAGTGTTTGAGCATTAGTGAAATCAAGGCTGTTAAGGCTTGAATCTGTGCCTGTAAGTCCTGTTAAGAGGTTTACCGAACCACCGGCTGAAATATTTGTTGTAGAATTGGCAGTCAAGACAGGAGCTGCTAATGTATTTTCAGTCACAACATATTTGGCTGTCGCTGCAACATTCGTTGCTGGGTCAGTATAAGTGTAATTGAAAGTATAGACAGTTGTAGGGTCAGAGGCTTTTGTTGCCAATGAAACTTGTCCAGCTGGTAAAGTCGTTGGATTTGTAGGGGCGGCTGAACCAACTTGCGTACTTAATGTTATCGTGATGTATGGAGAAGAAGTGCTGTAACTGATTGTTTTTCCATAAGCATCTGTACCAGTCAGATTTGCTGGAGCATTGATATAGTTGATTGTATCACCGGCATTTATTGTAGATGATGGTGTGACGCTCAATGTTGGCGTAGCAAGCGGAGTCACGGTAATCACTTGTGTTGCTGTGAGTTGTGCACTATTGAATGGGTCTGTGAAGGTATAGACTACATTGTGAGTGCCAGCAGGTGTTGCCGTTGATGGGTTATAAGAAACATTACCATTTGCATCTGGGATAACGGTTGTGCCATCAACAGTGACCACGAGTGTCTTTGCAGCGGAAGCAGATGCGCCAGTAAAACTGTTTAAGTTAGAATCAGTTCCTGAAACGCCTGTCAAAAGATTAACTGAACCACCAGCGACAACTGTTGCTGCGCTAGGTGCTGTTAATGTATCTGCTTGTGTGTTTGATAAAACATAAAGTGTAGTGTTTGAGGCAGCTGAAGTTACTTGGACTGTTGTAGGTTGAGTAGCACCAATCGTTGCATTTTGTGCGCTTGTCACATAGTGATAACCTGCAGGTGCATTAGTAGTGGTGTAGTAGCTATTTGTGAAATCGATGTTGTTGCCAACGTTAGCTGTTGGAAGAGAACTATAAGTTCCTGTTCCTTCAAGTCCACCTTGAGTACTGCCAGTTGCAACAACGGCACCTGTTCCAGCATCTACATAATTATAAGTCACACTGTTGTTTGGTGCAGGGTAAACCATCATATAATATGTGGTTGCTGCCGAACCAGTAACGGGAACAACCATATATTCAAGTTGACCTGTTGTATCATAGGCATTGATACCGTATAATGAAACATTTCCTGAATAAGTTGAGTTGCTTTGGAGAGCCGCTGCAAGTGTTGAATTAACTTCGGTACCTGTTGCTAAAACATAGCCTTTAGGCATTGGGTTAACGGCATAGGCTGCAATAATTGCTTGTAAGCTATCGCCAGGAAGTGGTGTGCCTGTGTTCAGGTTATCACCTGCGAGATTGCTGCTTGTTGATGATACTGGAACAGTAAATGTTCCAACAACTTTTCCGCTAGCAGAAGTAGCATCAACATAATTAATGGTGATATTACCAGGAGTACCTGGGACCATGACGATAGAAGTCAAACCAGTGTTTGAAACGTTTGTTACGGTTTGAGTACTGTCGAGATAACCATTCCAAGTTCCATTTTTGTCAGTTAAAAGTGTAGAAACAGTTCCATTAAGTTTATTTGTTGATGGAGTAGTTGTTACATTAACGTTAGACAGATTGGTTGTACCGGAACCTGTAATTGCGACATAGGCGTCACCGCCACTGAGGGTCATTGTGGCTGGCGAAAGAATATTAGCGGTCCCGTTATTCTGGATCGCGTAGTAAGCATTACCAGTAGGAGCAAGAGTTAATGTAACACCGTGATTGAGTGTTAAGCTATCAGAAGCGTTGTTGAGGATAATTCCAGTTTGTGAAGTATTTGCAGAAATTTTATTATACTGACCAAAAACATAAGTATGTTTTTCGGTTGCAGAATAATTTGCTCCAGGATTTGAACCATTATTTCCAGCAGCATCAGAGATGAAGTTCGTTGAACCTTGAACATTAAAGGTAACATTATCCCCTGTTGTTAAGTTATTCAATCCGGCAAAAGCTGCATAACCATTGGCGTTAGTTGTGATGGAAATACTTGAACCATCACCAAAGTAAGCATTTGGTTGTGCTCCAGTTCCGGTTGTTGTGCGGTTTGGATTTCCTGCAGTTCCTGTAGAGGTAAAGTAAATAGGAGACCATGTACCATTTTCTGTATAATTGACGGTTGCACCGTTTGCCACATAGAAAGTACCTGTGGCAACCATGTGGGTATCGGCAGAGAAGGTATCTTTACCAGACAGTGTGATTTGAGAATAAGAAGCAGCAATAACAAGACCGATTCCTGTCGAACCTGCCGTTGTATCTTTGACATTGATGTTCCAGTCACCGGAACCACCATAAGCGTTAGCATTGATAACAGAAGAGTTATTTCCTTGTCCATCATCAGAACCTGTTTGAGTGGTGTTCAAAGTAATATTATTTACGCTGAAGGTTTGGGGAGTATGACCGACTGTCGAGCCAAGAGGCAAGTTATAGTTGCCAAGGTTGATGACGCCGCCATTCCCGTCAATAATAAGATTAGAAGTCCGACTATTCAGCGCAGCTGCCAAGGTTAAGGTTGTGTTTGGAACCAATTGAATATAGGTAATTGCTGAATTGTTGTAAGCGGCTTGGAACTGTGCTGCTGTAGAAACAGGGGCCAAAGTCCCAGCTGTATTTGCTGCTGCATAAGCTGAAGACAAGGCAGCGCTTGTGAGAGGGTCAGCAACTTTCACAGTTGTTGGAGATGTGTTGTTTTCAGATGCTGAGGTGAGGGCGTCTTGCGTATTGTCTGGCATTGCATTTACTGTCAGACTTGTTTGAGCTGCTGTAGGAACTGCTGCAGCAAGACTTTTAACAGCTACTTTTGGTGTGACAGTCGCAGTTGTAGAGGTTGTAGAAGTTGCACTTGTCGTAGCTGGAGTCGTAGTTGACGCACCAGTAGCTGAAGTAGTCGCTTGGGTAGCTGTTGATGCACCAGTAGCCGAAGTAGCCGCTTGGGTAGCTGTTGACGCACCAGTAGCTGATGTTGCCGCTGGAGAAGTGGTTGAACTATCAGATGCAGTTGTGGTTGCTGTCGTAGCTGTTGACGCGTCAGTAGCTGAAGTCGCCGCCGGAGTAGTAGTTGAACTATCAGATGTAGTTGCTGCTGGCGTGGCTGTTGACGCGTCAGTAGCTGAAGTCGCCGCCGGCGTAGTGGTTGAACTATTAGATGTAGTTGCGGCTGCTGTCGTAGCTGTTGAAGCATCCGTAGCCGAAGTTGCTGCCGGAGTAGTAGTTGAACTATCAGATGTAGTTGTCGCTGCTGTGGTAGCGGCTGTTTGAGGCGCTGCGGTTTGTGTTGTAGCAGAATCATCAGTTGGAGTCGTTACCGCGGGTGTTGCCGCAGCAGTAGCAGAGGTATCACCAGTTGTTGCAGGAGGCGTTGCTGATGTAGTTGACGTCGTTGAGACTTGTGCCACCTCATCAGCTTTTACTGTAACAGAGGTTGCAAGTCCTCCTCCACCGGCAAGGAGTAAAGCTAATGCACTTGATGAATAGAGCCAAGCTTTTTTGGATTTCCAGGTTCGGAAATTCTTGTTTTGGGTATGATTCTTTCTAGAATCAATAATCTTTTTCCCTTTGGAGAAATTATCTTCCATATTTAAAACACCTTCCTTTTTCTAGCTACATAAATTTTGTAGTTGTGATTATTTTACTAAAAATACAATAAAATAATAATATGTTTCAAAGATGAATTGATTTATATGGAGTAAACTGACAATTTAATATTAGTAATATTTAAATTCCTGGTTATTTTTGATTTTATTAGTGCTATATTAGGTTTTGTAAGAACAAATTTATTTAAAAGTAATGTAAAGATTCTTAAATAAAAATTTCATTATTTATATAATGTAAACTTTTTGACATTTAAGTGGAGGTGCGGTTATAATGATTTTAGATGATTTCCGCAAATAAGGAGCAAAAATTGTATATTACAGAAATTCAGAAAAAAATTATGGATGCTTTTTTGGTTGTAGCAAATGAAAGTAATTCTGGAACACGAATTACGATGAATGAAATTGCAAATAAGGTGAGGATGACACCACAGGCCATTTATCGAAAACACTTTAAAAGTGTCATAGAAATTAGTGATACGATTCGAGATGAGATAACAGATGATATTATCAAAGCTATGGATGAAGCTTTTGTAAAAGATAAAAATCTTCCGATTTTGGAGGCAATTGCAAGAGAGGTGATTCCTGTGATGTATAAGTATCGCTTTGCTATTCGGATTTTTTATCATTATACGGAATATGGTGATTGGTTTAGTTATATTGGAGATGGGTTCGTCGAATGGGCAAGGCCTTTTCTAAAGAAAGACCTTTCTGATGTGTCGATTGCAAGAGAGAGCTTGCTGCGTCTATATGTACGCATTATTATACAAATTTTATTACAGTGGGTCGCAGAAGATTCACCCGCACCTCCGTCTATTTATTGTGATGAATTCTTAGAATTATGTGAGATGTTACATCTTTCGGATTACTTTGACCGGTTTTATTTAGATGATTCTCTTTGAAAAATGAATTATTGTTGATAAATATATAGAATTTTTTGATATATGTTATATAGATGAATTTATAATAAAAATGTAATTTTTAGTATAAATTTTATAGTAGGAATTTTAAAAGAATAGTGTTAAAATGTATAAATAGTATTTTCAATAAGAATCGTTGAGCTGCTATAAACAATCTTATTTATACCTAGAATATGGCTGGGCGTTTCTACCTCGTACCGTAAATGCGAGACAATAAGGAAATTCGATTTTTCAAAAATTTAATTTCTTTTTTGCGTATTTGAAACGTCTTGTTATTTTTATAACGAGACGTTTTTCTCACCTGTGGGCACAGATGAGAAAAAATTTTTTTAAGGAGAGAATAATGAAGTTATTAGAAGACCGCATTCATTCAGACGGTCAAGTATTAGGTCAAGATATACTTAAAGTTGACCGCTTTTTGACACACCAAGTTGATTATCAACTGATGAAAGAAATCGGGAAGCGTTTTGCACAAGTTTATGCAGATGCCGGAGTTACAAAGGTTGTAACGATTGAAGCAAGTGGAATTGCACCTGCTCTATATGCTGCTGAATCACTCAATGTTCCAATGATTTTTGCTAAAAAAGCTAAAAATGTGACTATGAATGATGATTTATTGATTACAGAAGTTTATTCCTTCACTAAAAAATTAACTTCTACCGTTCAAATTTCAAGTAAACTGATTGAAGAAGGCGATAAAGTCTTGATTATTGATGACTTTTTGGCCAATGGACAAGCAGCACTTGGTTTGGTTCATTTGATGGAACAAGCCAAAGCAGAAGTTGTTGGTCTAGGAATGGTGATTGAAAAATCTTTCCAAGATGGACGTCAAAAACTTCTTGATCAAGGAATGAAACTTACCAGTCTTGCCCGGATTGAGAAGTTTGAAGATGGTAAAGTAATCTTCGCCCCAGCGGACGATATCGCTTTCGATTAAAACTAAGCAATAAGCAATTAAAAAGAATAAAAAAAGAAAAATTTAAGGAAAATCAAAATGCCTCATAAAAATGAACAAAGCCAGGAGCAAAGTAACTCTAAATCTGCTGTCTTGGGACTCCAACATCTGTTGGCCATGTATTCAGGGTCAATTCTTGTCCCAATTATGATTGCTGGAGCTTTAAATTACTCGGCTACGCAATTAACTTATTTAATTTCAGCAGATATTTTCATGTGTGGTTTGGCCACTTTCTTGCAACTACAAATGCGTAAGCATTTTGGGATTGGTTTACCAGTAGTCCTAGGGGTAGCCTTTCAATCTGTTGCTCCTTTGATTATTATTGGACAAAGACATGGTTCAGGAGCTATGTTTGGTTCATTGATGGTTGCCGGAGTTTTCGTTATTTTGATTTCAGGAATTTTCTCTAAAATTCGCAAACTCTTTCCACCAATTGTCACTGGTTCAGTAATTACAACAATCGGTTTAAGTCTTATTCCTGTGGCAATCGGAAATATGGGAAATAACGTTGAGAAGCCAACTATTCAAAGTTTAATTTTAGCTGTTTCTACTATTTTAATAATTTTACTCATTAATATTTTTACTACTGGATTTATTCGTTCTATTGCGATATTGATTGGACTCATTGCAGGGACAATCATAGCAGCAAGTATGGGCTTGGTTGACTTTTCTGTTGTTTCTCAAGCACCATGGGCACACCTTCCTCAACCTTTCTATTTCTCAGCACCGAAATTCTATCTGGCAGATTCCTTAATGATGATAATTATTGCTATCGTTTCATTGGTTGAATCAACTGGTGTTTATTTGGCTCTTGCCGACATCACTGGTGAAAATCTTGATGAAAAACGTTTACGTAATGGTTATCGTGCAGAAGGATTTGCTGTCTTTCTTGGAGGGATTTTCAATACCTTCCCTTACACAGGATTTTCACAAAACGTTGGTTTAGTGCAATTATCAGGAATTAAAACTCGTAAACCAATTTATTTTACTGCAGGATTTTTAATTATTTTAGGACTTATCCCTAAATTTGCCGCTGTTGCACAACTTATTCCTACTCCCGTTCTTGGTGGAGCAATGTTGATTATGTTTGGGATGGTCGCGACACAAGGGATTAGAATGTTAGCGAAAGTTGAATTTGAGGGTAATCAAAATCTTTTGATTGCCGCTGTTGCGATTGCGATGGGTGTCGGCTTTAACTCTACTAACCTGTTCACGGCTCTTCCAAGTTTCATTCAACCTTTTGTTTCTAATGGGATTGTGATGAGTACTGTTTCAGCGATTATCTTGAATTTGGTATTTAACCATGGAAAAAAAGATGAATTAGCTGCTGATGAAGCAAAATAAAAAATAACCACCAAATGGTGGTTTTTTTATGTTATTTCAAATTTCTTTTAAATCACGTTCAAATTTCTTTTCTGAGTAGACCTCGAGCGAACCTTCAGGCACAAGGACAAGGTACTCTCCAAGTCGTCCAAAGGCTGGGATACGGACTTGATTGACTACGAGAAAAATTGCATTCGGATAAACGTTACCCATCTTATTGGGCGAGATATAAAGCCCTATCCAGTCCAAATGTTTTATTTCATTGCTTATATTATGTTGGTCATCTGAACTTCTTTTGATCATTCCATCAGTGATTAGTTGTTGTTTTTTAGCGCTATTCATAGCAAATTGGCCAGACCAGGAAATCTGCCCTTTTTCAAAGGATTCAAGAACCCAAGGTTCATTTTCGGGTTTACTGGTGCTGATTTTCCAAAAATCTATAATTGTATTTCCTAATTTTGCTTTCATATCCTGCTCCTCATCTATCTCTGTTCATAAAAAATAAAGCTCAAAATTAAGGGTCTTCGTTTGGCACCATTATAGCACTTCGGCCTTTAACATACAATAGAAAAAAGCTCTGCAAATTTGCAAAACTTTTTGTAAATAAATATATAGTTAAAATTATTTTAACTTGTCTTTTTCATAAGTATGGACAAGTTCTAATCCACGGAATTCTTGTTGTTTGAGTGCTTCGTAGACGATCATGCATGCGCAGTTAGAAAGATTTAATGAGCGGACGTGTTCGTCATTCATTGGGATACGGATACATTCGTCACGGTGTTCATGCATAAATTCTTCAGGTAGTCCAGTATCTTCACGGCCAAACAAGAAGTAGTGGTCTTTTTCATCATCAGAATAGTCAACATCAGAATAAACGTGTTCTGCAAATTTACTGACCAAATAAAGTTGGCCTCCGTCAGCAATTGAGTCCATAAAGTCTTGTAAATTTTTATGATAGACAATATTTACTTTATCCCAATAGTCCAGACCAGCACGTTTGAGGTGTTTATCTGAAATTTCAAAACCAAAAGGTTCAATCAAATGTAAAACAGTATTTGTAGCTGCACAGGTACGAGCAATATTTCCTGTATTGAAATGGATACGAGGTTCAAAAAGAGCAATATGATTCATGTGATACACTTTCTTAATAACAAAAATTTTACTGACGGTTATGTCAGAACCCGTTTGTACTTTCGTCAATTGGGTATGCGAGAATGTCAGTCAATAAAACAGAATTACGAGAGACATTTTACTTGCAGATATCAAACCGTCAGTAAATTAATTAAAGTAAAAAACAAAAAAACTAGACCCCTCGGAGTCAATCTCAGCAAGAAGTCTAGTTGGGGGACTAATTTGCTTTAATCATAACAGGAAAGATTGAAACAAATTAATATAATTGATATCATACCACTTCTTTTTGCATTTGTAAAGGAAAAACTTAAATTTTTTTATAAAAAACAAAATAATTGATTAAAAGGTGTACGGAGAACTGAACTTGTCAAAGCGAAAATAGCAAAATTTTGCTATAATAGAAAAAGTAAAAATCAATGAGAGGGGTTGCTATGATAATTGGAATATGGGCAGAAGATGAGCAAGGACTTATCGGAGAAGCTGACAAAATGCCTTGGTCTTTACCTGCTGAACAAAAACATTTTAAAGAAACAACCATGAATCAAGTGATTTTGATGGGACGAAAAACCTTTGAAGGAATGAACAAACGTGTTTTGCCGGGGAGAATAAGTATTATTTTAACTCGTGACGAAACTTATCAATCTGAAAATGAAAAAGTTCTCATCATGCACAGCCCTAAGGAAGTTCTGGATTGGTATTATAAGCAGGATAAAGACTTGTTTATCACGGGAGGCGCTGAAATATTAGCCCTTTTTGAATCAGAACTTGAATTGCTTTATCGAACAGTTGTTCATGAAAAATTTCAAGGAGATACTTATTTCCCAACTCATTTTGACTTTGGGAAATTCAAAGTGGTTTCGGAAATTTTTCACGATAAAGATGAGCGAAATGCTTATACTTTTACGATTAAAAAATATGAAAAAGTGAAACAACCATGACAAAATCAATTTTTGGGCTTTTCACAGCTCTCCTTTGTTGGATTAGCATTGTCATTGCGATTCAATGCTTTAGAAAAAAACGTTGGGGCTTAGGAGTATTATTTTTACTTAATGCTTTTACTAATCTCGTAAATACTATTCATGCTTTTTCTGGAACTTTGTTTTAAAAGTATTTAGAAAAAGTATGTTATATAAGTAAGCTAACGACTATCAGTTTTATAGGTTAGCACAATCAGGAAAAAATAACTATGTCAAATACACAAAATCCAAATATTCATTGCTCTTTCTGCGGAAAGAGTCAAGATGATGTAAAAAAGATGATTGCCGGTTCAGATGTTTATATCTGTAACGAATGTATCGAACTTTCAACTCGTATCTTGGAAGAAGAATTAAAAGAAGAACAAGATTCAGAGATGCTTGAAGTTAAGACACCAAAAGAAATGTTTGACCATTTGAATGAATACGTTATTGGTCAAGAAAAGGCCAAACGTGCGCTTGCAGTTGCGGTTTATAATCATTATAAAAGAATTAATTTTACAGCAAGTAAAATTGCTGAAGATATTGAGCTTCAAAAATCAAATATCTTACTCATTGGCCCAACAGGTTCAGGAAAAACTTTCCTTGCACAGACTTTAGCAAAATCACTCAATGTTCCTTTTGCCATTGCTGATGCGACAAGTTTGACTGAAGCGGGTTATGTGGGAGAAGATGTTGAAAATATTCTCTTAAAACTTTTGCAAGCCAGTGACTTTAATATCGAACGTGCAGAACGTGGAATTATTTACATTGATGAAATCGATAAGATTGCTAAAAAATCTGAAAATGTTTCAATCACTCGTGATGTTTCGGGTGAAGGAGTTCAACAAGCCCTTCTAAAAATTATTGAAGGAACAGTTGCCAGTGTTCCACCACAAGGTGGACGTAAACACCCTAATCAAGAAATGATTCAAATAGACACCAAAAATATTTTGTTTATTGTTGGTGGAGCTTTTGATGGAATTGAAGAAATTGTCAAACAACGTTTGGGTGAAAAAATCATTGGTTTTGGTGCCAATAATAAAAAATTGAGTGATGAAGATTCTTATATGCAAGAAATTATCGCTGAGGATATTCAAAAGTTTGGGTTGATTCCTGAATTTATTGGACGTCTTCCGATTGTAGCTGCCTTAGAACGCTTAACTGAAGAAGACTTAATTCAAATTTTGACAGAGCCTAAAAATGCTTTGATTAAACAATATAAACAACTTTTGTTATTTGATAATGTTGAACTTGAATTTAAAGATGGAGCTCTTATGGCAATTGCGAAAAAAGCAATTGAGCGTAAAACAGGTGCGCGTGGTCTTCGTTCAATTATTGAAGAAGTGATGATGGATATTATGTTTGAAGTTCCAAGTCATGAAGAAATTACAAAAGTTATCATTACTGAAGCAGTTGTTGACGGAAAAGCTGAGCCAGAAATGATTCGAGAGGCCGATAAAAAATGACCATTAATACAAATAATCTGACAATAACAATTTCAGCAGCATCAAAAAAACAATATCCTGAAAACGATTGGCCAGAAATTGCCTTAGCAGGTCGTTCAAATGTTGGTAAATCAAGTTTTATTAATACTTTATTGAATCGCAAGAACTTTGCAAGAACTTCTGGTCAGCCAGGGAAGACGCAGTTGCTCAATTTTTATAATATTGATGATCAACTTCATTTCGTTGACGTTCCTGGTTATGGTTATGCCCGTGTGTCAAAAAAAGAACGTGAAAAATGGGGCAAGATGATTGAAGAGTATTTGACAACACGTGAAAATTTAAAAGCGGTTGTCAGTCTAGTTGATATTCGTCATGAACCTTCAGAAGATGATTTGATGATGTATGAGTTTTTAAAATACTATCATATTCCAGTGATTTTAGTTGCAACCAAAGCGGATAAAGTTCCACGCGGTAAGTGGAATAAACATGAATCAATTATCAAAAAAGCAATGAAATTTGATAGTACAGATGATTTTATTATCTTTTCTTCAACCGATAAGACAGGAATTGAAGAAGCTTGGACAGCAATTTTGAAATATCTCTGAAAATAGTGCTATGAAGAGATTCATAGCCTTTTCTACACTTAAAAAGAGGAATTATGTACAAAATAAAACTTAATAATATGAAATTTAGAGCGCATATTGGTGTGCTTTCTGAAGAAAAAATTTTGGGTCAGAATCTTGAAATTGATATAATTGTGGAAACGAATTTTGATTTCTCAGGGAAAGATGAATTAGATGAAACTTTGTCTTATGTAGATTTTTACGAAGCAACCAAAGCAGTTGTAGAGGCTTCGAAAGCCGATTTGATTGAACATGTTGCCTTTGAAATTATTCAGGCTGTAAAAGCAAGTTCAGAAGGGATTTCAGCAGTTGAGGTCCATCTTAGAAAATTAGCTGTTCCGATTGAAGGTATCTTTGATTCTGCTGAAATCGAGATGAGAGGGTAGATTTATCTGCTAAGATAAACATTTTACAGACAAAGTAGGAGAACATAATCATAAAAGATTGTGTCTAAATGGAGGACTTATGCAAACAACTTATTTAAGCATGGGAAGTAATATTGGGGACCGTCAGTATTATTTACATGAAGCCATTCGTTTATTGGGAAAACACCCGAAAATTATGATTGAAAAAGTATCAAATTTTTATGAAAGTTCTCCAGTTGGTGGCGTCAAACAAGATGATTTTACAAATTTAGCTTTAAAGGTGGCCACACTACTTGAACCCTTAGAATTATTAGATTTTATTCATGAAGTTGAACTTTCTTTAAATCGTGAGCGAAAAATTCACTGGGGACCAAGAACAATTGATATTGATATTATTTTCTATGGAAATTCAGAAATTCAAGAAGAAAATTTGATTGTTCCACATAAAGAAGCTTTTAATCGTTTATTTGTTTTAAAGCCTATATTTGAGCTTTTAAGCAATGATTTTAAGTATTATGAGCCAATTCGCGAGGCGATTGCTAAACTTTCAGAAAGTGAGCAAGAACTGCATGTGATTGAAGAAGAAAAGTCTCCAAAAAGTCGTATTGAAGAGGCGGTCAAAGAAATTCTTTTTGCAGTGGGTGAGAATCCAAATCGAGAGGGATTGCTTGAAACTCCTGCCAGAGTGGCTAAAATGTATGAAGAAATTCTTTCATCACAACGTTTGACAAACTTTAATGAATACAAACTTTTTGAAATTGATTCTTCTAAGAATGATTCAATTGTGCTGATTAAAGATATTCCATTTTATTCAATGTGTGAGCATCACATGCTACCATTCTTTGGAAAGGCTCATGTTGCTTATATTCCTGATGGTGGACGCATCATTGGATTATCGAAAATTCCTCGTTTAGTTAATTATGTTTCTCGTAAACTTTCGGTGCAAGAAAATATTACTCATGATATTGCCGATATTTTGACGGATATTTTAAAACCCAAAGGAGTGGCTGTTCTTGTTGAGGGACGTCACATGTGCGTGGAAATGCGCGGAGTGAAAAAAGTAAATTCGTTGACCAAAACTTCTTACTTCTTAGGTGAATTTAAAGAAAACAGCGAAAAAAGAATGGAATTTTTAGAAAGTCTTTTATGAAAATCTTAGAACTTAATCAAGAATCTTTTTCTTTAAAAAATATTGTGATAAAATTTGAAGAATTAAGTAATGATGAATTGACAGGCTTACAAAAAAAGCTTTATAGGATTGGAAGTCTTGCAAAACTGAGCGAAAATAGTCTTCTAGCTGTTTTAACTATTGATGAGTTGGCAAAACTACTTAATCATTTGGAAAATATTGAAGTAAAAAATGAGCTTGAACTGATTTATAAACGGCATCAAATTATTTGGTCAGGAAAAAATTTCAATTTTGATTTGACTAGAAAATCAATCGTTTACTCAATTGTTAATGTTACTCCCGATTCCTTTTATGATGGCAATCCAGATAATTTAAACATTTCCCATATTCTTAAAAGAGTAGAGTCCGATTTAGAAAATGGAGCATCTGTACTTGAGTTAGGTGGAAAATCATCTCGTCCTGGTTATGCGGACATTAGTCCAGAGGAAGAATGGAGCAGATTAAAAGAACCCATTGCTCAAATTAGAAAGTATTTTCCAAAAGCTGTCTTAGCCGTGGATACGGATGAAGCTTATGTTATGGAAAGGGTGTTAGAGGCTGGTGTCGATATTATTAATGATATTGATGGTTTTGACACAGCGGATAAGCTAAAAGTGATTGAAAAGTACCAGCCAGCAGTGGTTGCCATGAATAATGGTCGGGCAGGTTTTAAGTATGCTGACAATGTCTATGAAGAACTTCCTTTATTTTTTAAAGATAAAAAAATCGAACTGACTCAGCTTGGACTGAATCCTGAAAAAATTTCTATTGACCCCGGAGTTGGTTTTTTCAATGGAGATTCAGGCTCTGATAGTCTTCAACGTGTTAAAACAACGGAACTTTTGAGCAGACTTGGTCTGCCGGTCATGATTGCGATTTCTCGCAAGTCATTTATGGGAAGACTCTTCAATGCTCAAGGAGAAGAGCGACTTTTTTCAAGTTTGATGTTAGAGGGACAAATGGTTGCTGATGGTGGACGTATCCTTAGAGTTCATGATGTGAAAGAAACGAAACGTTTGCTTGACGCAATTGAAATTTATAAGGAATTTTAATCATGAATGAGGATTTGATTTCTCAAATAAAAGAAGTGGTAACTGCTGAAAATCAGGAAAAATTGATAAAAATTATTCAATTATTGGAAAGTTCAAATTATGAGTTACGTGGTAAAATTAACCCAGATTTGCAACTTTCAGCCAGTGCCCTAGTTTTCAAAGAAGATAAATTGTTTTTTATTGAGCATCCTTATCAAAAGGAGCTTTTACTTCCTGCTGGGCATGTTGAATTGAAAGAAAGCCCGTTGGACACTTCGATTCGCGAGTTTCATGAAGAAACAGGCTTTTTTGCAAAAAAAATGGGTAAGCTAGTAGATGTTAATTTGATTGATATTCCATTTAATGAAATAAAAAATGAAAAAAAACATCAGCACATTGATTTTCGCTATCTCTTGGAGTTGGAAAAACAAGAAGCTGAGCTTGCTGAGCTACCTTTTTTTCTCCTTGAACTAGAAGAAGCACCAGAAGAGTTTAAAAAGTATTATCGTTATAAGAACATATAATAGAAAAGGTCAAAAATGTCTATTGAACAAGCATTAGAATGGATACATTCACGATTAAAATTTAATATTCGCCCAGGGCTAAATCGAGTTTCAGCACTTTTAGAATTATTAGGCAATCCAGAGGAATCTTTATCAATGATTCACATTGCTGGAACAAATGGGAAAGGATCAACTGTTGCCTTTACGCGTTCTATTTTTATGCAAGCTGGCTTAAAAGTTGCTTCTTTTACGAGTCCTTTTATTACGACTTTTGGTGAACGAATGTCTATAAATGCTCAACCAATCCCTGATGAAAAGTTAATTTATTATGTAAAGATGATTCAACCTTTAGTTGAGCAGCTTGATAATGATGCTGAGTTGACTGGAATTACTGAATTTGAAATTATTACCGCGATGGCTTTTAAATATTTTGCTGATGAAAAGGTTGATTTGGCGGTAATCGAGGTTGGCTTGGGTGGACTGCTTGATTCGACAAATGTCATTAGACCCGTTGTTTCTGGAATCACAACAATCGGGCTAGACCATATTGATATCTTGGGTTCAACGATTGAAGAAATCGCAGCTCAAAAAGCAGGTATTATTAAAGCTGGAATACCTGTTGTGGTTGGAAACATTGAATTAAAAGCCTTGCGAGTTATTTGGGAAGTTGCCAGAAAAAATACTGCGCGTATTTATCAGTATCCTTATGATTACCGCACCGAGTTAAAAGAGCATGAACATTTTGATTTCTTTGCAGGTCAAGAGGCAATTCTGGATTTAGAAAAATCTTTGATTGGCTTGCATCAAGTAGAAAATGCTGGAATGGCCATTGAATTGGCGCTCGTCTATGCGAATAAAGTTGGAATTAACTTGAATGAAGAGATTATTCGTGCGGGAATTCGTGAAGCTTTTTGGCCTGCTCGAATGGAAAAATTAGGCGAAAATCCTTTAATTTTACTTGATGGGGCTCATAATGTTCATGCCATGAATCGTTTGCTTGAGAACTTGGGGAAAGAATTCCCTGATAAAAAAATTACAATTATTTTTTCAGCTATTACCACAAAAGATATTAGGCAGATGATAAAAATGCTTCAAACGGTAAAAAATTCTCGCTTAATTTTGACAACTTTTGATTATCCTAAAGCTTTAGACTTGAAAGATTTTCGGTATTTAGAGGATGAAGGGGTTGAATTAGCACCAAGTTGGGAATTAGCGATTGTTCGTGCACAAAAAGCTTTAGATGAAGATGAGCTCTTATTAATCACTGGTTCGCTCTATTTTTCATCACAAGTTCGTGAATTTTTGAAAAAAGAAAAGTAGTAAATAGAAGTAGTTTTCGTTTCTAAAATTCATTAAATAGTTGTAAATCTTAAAAATTCGGCTATAATAAAATAGATTTAATAAATTCATTCTTTATTTGGGAGAATGACGAGGAGGAAAAGACAATTTTGATCGTATTAGCAGGTACTATTGGTGCAGGGAAATCAAGCCTAGCAAAGGCTTTAGGGGAACATTTGAAGACAGATGTTTTTTATGAAGCGGTGGATAATAATCCTGTCCTTGATCTTTATTATCAAGATCCTCAAAAATATGCTTTTTTATTGCAAATCTATTTTTTGAATAAACGTTTTGAATCAATTAAGATGGCTTATCGTCAGGATAACAATGTACTCGACCGTTCAATTTTTGAAGATGAACTTTTCTTAACTTTGAATTATAAAAATGGGAATGTGACGAAAACTGAATTGGAAATTTATCAAGATTTGTTAGCAAACATGCTCGAGGAACTTGATGGAATGCCAAAAAAACGTCCAGATTTATTGGTTTATATTGATGTTTCTTTTGAAACAATGCTTTCAAGAATTGCTCAACGGGGACGTTCGTTTGAACAAATTGAGAATCAAGAAGGTTTAAAAGACTACTATGCCCAAGTTCATGATGAATATCCTGATTGGTATAAAAATTATGATATTTCACCAAAATTGAGAATTGATGGAGATTCTATTGATTTTGTCAATAATCCCGAACATTTAGATGAAGTTTTGGGACAAATTGATGATGAATTAAAGAAACTTGATTTACTTTAAGCATAAATTTCTATTTTGTAATTTACTGATTAATCTGTCAGTAAAATAGAAGCATTTAGATTTACTGACCATTCTGTCAGTAAATTTTTTTCTATAAAAATGGTATAATATTAAGAAATTATTCAAAAGTTATTTTTTGAATTATCTTAACATTTTATTTTAGATTTTAAAGGAGAACTGATGGCAGTAAATATAGCAATTTTGGGGTTTGGGACAGTTGGCACAGGGCTTCCAACTTTACTTTCAGAGAATAAAGAGAAATTAGCAAAAATATTGGATGAAGAAATCGTCATTTCAAAAGTTTTGATGAGAGATAATAAGGCAATTGAAAAGGCCAGAAGTCAAGGCTTTAATTATGATTTTGTCTTAAATTTGGACGATATTTTAGCCGATTCAGAAATTTCAATTGTCGTTGAGCTGATGGGACGAATTGAACCTGCTAAGACCTACATTACTCAAGCGATAGAAGCAGGTAAAAACGTCGTCACGGCTAACAAAGACTTGCTGGCTGTTCATGGGGTGGAACTTCGGAGTTTAGCTCAAAAACATCATGTAGCCCTTTATTATGAAGCGGCAGTCGCTGGGGGAATTCCTATTTTAAGAACTTTGGCTAATTCATTTTCATCTGATAAAATTACACATCTATTGGGAATTCTTAATGGAACAAGTAATTTTATGATGACGAAAATGAGTGAAGAAGGCTGGACTTATGATGAATCCTTGGCTAAAGCTCAAGAACTTGGTTATGCTGAATCCGACCCTACGAATGATGTAGACGGAATTGACGCCAGTTATAAATTAGCTATTTTAAGTGAATTTGCATTTGGAATGACGCTTGCGCCAGATGAAATTGCTAAATCTGGTCTGAGAAGCATTCAAAAAACTGATGTCGAGATTGCACAACAATTTGGTTATGTTTTAAAGCTGACTGGTGAAATTAACGAAGTTGATTCAGGAATTTTTGCCGAAGTTAGTCCAACTTTTCTGCCTAAATCACATCCACTCGCCAGTGTAAATGGGGTCATGAATGCTGTATTCATTGAATCAGAGGGTATTGGAGATTCAATGTTTTATGGTGCAGGGGCGGGTCAAAAACCCACAGCTACGAGTGTTTTAGCAGATATTGTCCGGATTGTTAAACGCGTCAAAGATGGGACAATTGGAAAATCATTTAATGAATATGCACGTTCTACAAGTCTAGCTAATCCCCATGATATTGAAAATAAATATTATTTTTCAGTTGAGACACCTGATTCAACAGGACAACTTTTACGCTTGGTTGAGCTATTTACAAGTGAAAATGTTTCTTTTGAACAAGTTTTGCAACAAAAAGGAAATGGCAAGCGGGCAGTTGTTGTGATTATTAGTCATAAAATTAATCGTGTTCAACTTTCGGCCATTCAAGATAAATTGAATCAAGAAAAAGATTTTAAATTACTTAATCGTTTCAAAGTATTGGGGGACTAATCAAATGAAAATTATTGTGCCAGCAACATCAGCAAATTTGGGCGCCGGTTTTGATTCAATTGGTATCGCCGTCAATTTATATTTGACAGTTGAAGTACTTGGGGAAAGTAGGGATTGGAAGATTGACCATGATTTAGGTGAAAATATTCCAACTGACGAAAGAAATTTATTACTGACCACACTGTCAGCAGTTTTGGAAGACAAGAATGTCGCTCTGTCAGCAAAATATCATCTAAAAATGACCTCAGAAGTCCCTTTGGCAAGAGGACTCGGCTCATCAAGTTCAGTCATTATTGCTGGAATTGAGTTGGCCAATCAGTTGGCAAAACTTAATTTGACTTCTGATGAAAAACTTAAGTTAGCTTGTGAAATTGAAGGACATCCAGATAATGTCGCTCCAGCTCTTTTAGGAAATCTGGTTATTGCAAGTACTGTGGCTGGTAAAACAAGTCATATTGTCGCTGATTTTCCTTCATGCGCACTTTTGGCTTTTGTTCCAGATTATGAATTAAAAACGGTCGAAAGTCGTAAGGTCTTACCCAATGAGTTGACTTATAAAGAAGCAGTTGCTGCCAGTTCCATTGCGAATGTACTGACAGCCAGTCTTTTGACAAATAATTTAGAAGTAGCAGGGCAAATGATGGAAGCTGACCGTTTCCATGAAAGCTATCGTGCTTCCTTGATTCCAGAGCTTCAGTTATTGCGAGAAATCGGTCATGATTTTGGGGCTTACGGAACTTATCTGAGCGGTGCAGGTCCAACAGTGATGCTGCTTGTACCCGATGATAAGTTAACTTTACTGACAGAAAAAATTATGGAAAAAAACCTCACTGGTCACCTTTATCCATTGAAAATTGATAACAAAGGATTACAAGTAGAAGAATCTGTATTTTAATACAGGTTCTTTTTGTTGATTATTTTATAGATAAAATGATATAATCATTAAAGCAAAAAAGAATGTAAAGTAGTTCACTAACTTTCGTTTTATTTGTCAGAATAAGGTTTTTGATTTATCATTTTTTTAAAGTTAAAAGTAATGAATTATTAAATTTCTTCTAATGACAAAAAATGTGATTTAAATGAGAAACCACGATTGCCCTACTGTCCGCTTTTTTAAAGCAAGAGTTTATAAAGAAAAGGAAACTCAAATGACTCAAACAAAAAAGGCAAAAGTCAGAAATCTGATTATTGCTGCGATGCTTACTGCACTTGGAATTTTAATTCCAATGATGATGCCGGTTAAACTCATTATTGGCCCAGCCTCATTCACGCTTGCTGCACATGTTCCGGTAATGGCTGCCATGTTTTTCAGCCCACTTATGACTGCTTTTGTTGCTCTGGGAACAACTCTCGGATTCATGATTAGTATTCCGGTGCCAACAATTTGGTTGCGCGCGCTGATGCACCTTCCTGTAATGACTGTTGGTGCCTATGTCTTGAAAAAACATCCAGAATTTGTTCATCAAAAAGTTAAAATCCAAATCTTTAATTTTATTCTCGGTATTTTTCATGCTGGTTTGGAAACTTTAGTTGTTTATGCTTTTTATTCTCTAGGATTTGCGAATATTGAGCAAGGTGCTTTATTGAACTTCCTCTTATTGATTGCTCTTGGAGGACTTGTCCATAGCATGATTGACTTCAACTTAGCGCTTGGTTTGGGTAATGTTTTGAGTAAAGCCTTTCCTATTGACATCTTTGATAAAGCTAAAAATCTTGTGAATAAAAAGAAAGTTAAAGTCGAAATTTAAGACAAAATTGTCATCTTTAATAGAAAATGATAAAATAAGGTTATGATAAAAGAAACTGATCTTGAAAATATCCCAGATTTACTGATTAAATTTAATGAACCCCTATCAAATTATACTTACACAAAAGTAGGAGGACCAGCTGATATTCTGGCTTTTCCGGCTACAATAGAAGCACTGACAGAACTGTCAGCAAAAGCGAAAGCAACTGATACACCGGTTACAGTTCTTGGAAATGCCTCAAATTTGATTGTTCGTGATGGTGGAATTCGTGGACTCGTTATTTTACTTGAAAAACTTGATTCAGTAAAAGTGGCTGGTTATACCATTGAAGCGCAAGCAGGAGCGAAATTAAAAGAAGTCACTCAAGTGGCCCAAGCGAATTCACTGACAGGTTTTGAATTTGCTTGTGGGATTCCTGGCTCAATTGGTGGAGCGGTATTCATGAATGCTGGAGCTTATGGTGGTGAAATTTCCCAAGTTTTGGTAAGCTGTAAAGTGATGGACGCTGAGGGAAATGTTTCGGTTTTAAGTGCAAGTGAAATGCAATTTGGTTATCGTCATTCCGTGATTCGTGATAAAAACTTAATTGTTCTGTCAGCAAAATTTGAACTCCAAGCAGGAGATCCAACACAAATTCAAAATGAAATGGATCGTCTTAATTTCTTACGTGAAAGTAAGCAACCTTTAGAATATCCAAGCTGTGGCTCAGTTTTTAAACGTCCAGTTGGTCACTTTGCAGGACAATTAATTCAAGAAGCTAAACTTCAAGGTCAGCGTATTGGCGGTGTCGAAGTCAGTAAAAAACATGCCGGTTTTATGGTTAATGTTGCTGATGGAAATGCGACGGATTATGAAAAACTGATTGCTCTGGTCATTGAAAAAGTTAAAGAAAATTCAGGTGTGACATTAGAGCCTGAGGTCAGAATTATTGGTGAAAAATAAGACAGGATTTCCTGTCTTTTTCAAATTTCAACTTGATAAATCATCGAATTTAAGCTATAATTAATGATGTTCTGTGCATATACAGAAGATTTGACCGCTCAAGATTACGGATACTTTGTCAGTAATCAATTTATGTTTTAATAAATAATTTGAGCTAAGGCCAGACGGACAGCCGGGTCAAAAGCCGAAATTGGCGACTTTCGTTGCCTTATTGATTAACTCGTTCATGAGTTATGGGGAGATATAAAAAGCCCCACCCAAGAAAAACACGCTTTGGCGCATCAATAAGAGTATTAAAAGTTCTTCTGCTGTATAGACTCTGCACAAGATTTTTCTGTTTGTCCTTTTGGAATCAGAAGACTTAAATTGATGATGAAACCAAGCGTTGGCTTGGTTTTTTATATTATTTTCAAGTAATTTTATGGCTTAACACATCTTTATATTCAAAGGAATTATTAAAATGTCAAAAACAATTATCGAATTTAAAAATGTCAGTAAAACCTATGCGGATACTGATACAACTGTCCTTAAAGATATTTCATTTGAACTTGAAGAAGGAAAATTCTACACGCTTTTAGGCGCCTCAGGTTCGGGAAAATCAACAATTTTAAATATTATTGCCGGACTTCTTGACGCAACTGATGGTGATGTTATTCTTGATGATAAAAGAATTAACGACCTACCAGCTAATAAGCGCAATGTACACACTATCTTTCAATCATATGCCCTTTTTCCAAATATGAACGTTTTTGATAACGTCGCTTTTGCTCTTAAAATCAAAGGAGTAGATAAAAAGGAAATTGCTAAGCGTGTCTCAGAAAGTCTAAAACTTGTCCGCTTAGATGGCTTTGAAAAGCGTTCAATTACGAAATTATCAGGCGGTCAAAAACAGAGGGTTGCTATTGCCCGCGCCATTATCGACCGTCCAAAAGTTCTCTTACTTGATGAATCTCTATCAGCCCTTGATATGAAACTTAGAAAGGACATGCAATATGAATTAAGAGAACTTCAACAAAGTCTTGGAATTACATTTATCTTTGTTACCCATGACCAAGAAGAAGCACTGGCCATGTCTGATTGGGTTTTCATCATGAATGAAGGTGAAATCGTTCAATCAGGCACGCCAACAGATATATATGATGAACCAATCAATCATTTTGTCGCTGATTTCATTGGCGAATCAAACATTCTGAACGGAAAAATGATTGAAGATTACCTTGTAGAATTCAATGGTCAAAAATTTGAAGCCGTCGATGGTGGGATGCGTAAAAATGAACCGATTGAGGTGGTCATTCGTCCAGAAGATATCTGGTTTACTCTTCCTAACGAGGGAAAATTCAATGTCAAAGTGGACACTCAGCTCTTTCGTGGTGTTCACTACGAAATTGTAGCTTATGATGAATTTAACAATGAATGGCTGATCCATTCGACCCACAAAGCTATCGTTGGTGAAACGGTTGGACTTGATTTTGACCCAGAAGCCATTCATATCATGCGTCTCAATGAAAGTGAAGAAGAATTTGATGCTCGGATTGAAGAATATGTTGAAGAAGAAGAAACCGTCGGTTTAGCTAAAGCTGTTGAAGAAGAAAATGCTGAAGAGGAAGCGGCCATTCAAGAAGCAGTCAAAGAAGCTCTTGAAAATACAATGGAGCTGACAGAACTTGCTGAAACTGTTAATGAAATTTTGCAAAAGCAAGAAAATGAAACAGAAAATAGTGAAAGTGGGGATCATAAGTGACCAAAAGAGTTTATTCCGTTCCCTATTTTCTCTGGATTGTCTTCTTTGTTATTGTTCCTTTGGCCATGCTTTTGTGGCAATCATTTTTTGATTTAAACGGTCATTTTACCCTTAACAATTACATCCTCTATTTCTCTAGTGGAACTTATCTATTGATGACGTGGAATTCTATTCTCTACGCACTGATTATTACTGTGGCAACCCTTGTCATTTCCTACCCTGTGGCCTATGTTTTGACCAAACTAAAAATGAAACAATTTTGGCTCATGCTTATTATTTTACCGACTTGGGTAAACCTTTTGCTCAAAGCCTATGCTTTTATTGGAATTTTTGGTAAATATGGTTCGGTCAATAACTTCTTACAGTTTTTGGGGATTGGACGGACACAAATTTTATTTACTGACCTAAGTTTTATTTTGGTCGCATCATATATCTCAATCCCCTTTATGGTTTTACCAATTTTTAATGCTTTAAATGATTTAGATGATAATTTGGTCAATGCAAGTAGAGATTTAGGTGCTTCAGCTTTCCAAACTTTTACCCAAGTCATCTGGCCTCTTTCACTAAACGGTGTGAGAGCAGGAGTGCAAGCTGTTTTTATCCCAAGCTTGTCACTCTTTATGTTGACCCGTTTAATCGGTGGAAATAAAGTCATCACGCTTGGGACTGCTGTTGAAGAACATTTTTTAACTACCCAAAACTGGGGAATGGGTTCAACTATTGCCGTTGTATTGGTTGTAGCCATGTTGATTGTCATGAGAATGACCAAAGAAAGGAGAGATTGATTTGCAAAAGAAAAATTCACTTGGTAAAGTTTACCTCACCTTTGTCCTCATCCTTTTATATGCTCCTATTTTTTACCTTATTTTTTACTCATTCAACTCTGGAAGTGACATGAGTAAATTCACAGGTTTTACATTAGATAATTTCAAAACATTATTTGCTGACAGCCGTTTGATTCTGATTGTTGTTCAAACTTTCTTTCTCGCCTTTTTAAGCTCATTAGTCGCTACAGTCATTGGGACAATCGGTGCCATAAATCTTGTAAAATTAAAAAGAAGAAGAAAAGAAGTTTTGCTTGGGCTAAATAATGTGCTGATGGTTTCGCCAGATGTTGTCATTGGTGCTTCCTTCTTGATTTTGTTTACAATTGTTGGAATGAAACTTGGCTTTATCTCCGTCTTACTCAGCCATATTGCCTTCTCCATACCTATTGTTGTGCTAATGGTCATGCCCCTTTATCAAGAAATGGACAGCTCACTAATTGATGCTGCCAATGACTTAGGAGCAAATTCAAGTCAAATCATGCGTGAAATCATTTTACCTTATCTGACGCCAGGAATAATTGCTGGTTTCTTTATGGCTTTTACCTATTCTTTAGATGATTTTGCCGTCACTTTCTTTGTTACAGGAAACGATTTTACAACACTGTCAGTAGAAATTTATTCCAGAGCCCGTGCCGGAATTTCTTTAGAAATTAATGCTCTCTCTACCCTTGTATTTCTCTTTTCAATACTGTTGGTTGTAGGGTATTATTATATTATGAAAGATTCAGAAACCGTCGGAAAATCTTCAAATCTGACCTAAATAGTTCTTATAGAAAGGAGAAACTTGAAAAAATTATTATACTTTTTTGTTGGAATTCTAGTCATTACTGCTTCACTAGGACTGATTACCAATAGAATGAAAGCTGCTGACGGAGTCAAAACTCAGAATAATAGCTTGACAATTTTTAACTGGGGTGAATATATCGATCCAGACTTGATTAGTAAATTTCAAAAAGAAACAGGTTATAAAGTTAACTATATGACTTTTGATTCCAATGAAGCCATGTATTCAAAAGTTAAACAAGGAGGAACAGCTTACGACCTGATTGTTCCTTCTGATTACATGATTGAAAAAATGGCCAAAGAAAATCTGCTCCTTAAGCTAGACCACAGCAAAATTAAAGGTTTAAAAGACGATGACCCTAAACTACTTAATCCAGCTTTCGACCAAGGAAATCAATATTCTGTTCCATACTTTTGGGGAACATTAGGTATAGTTTATAACTCAAAAACAGTAAAAACTCCTCCAAAAACGTGGAATGATATCTGGTCACCAACTTACAAAAACTCGATTTTACTGACAGACAGTGTGCGTGACGTCATGGCAATGGTTCTTAGTAAACATGGCTATTCATTAAATACAACCAACCAAAAAGAGTTAGACATAGCCTATCAAGACCTCCTTAAGCTTACGCCAAATGTAAAAGCAATTTTGGGCGATGAAATCATGAATTACATGATTAATAATGAGACACCTTTAGCCGTTGTTTATAGCGGACAAGCAGCAGAGATGACCTCTGAAAATAAAAATTTGAAATATGTCATCCCTGAACGTACAAATATTTGGTATGATAATTTAGCTATTCCGAAAACAGCAAAAAATGTCAAAGCAGCTTACGCTTTTATTAATTTCATGCAGGAACCCAAAAATGCAGCTCAAAATGCAGAGTGGATTGGTTATGCAACTCCGAACTTGAAAGCAAAAGCTCTCTTACCCAAAGAAATTCGTGATAATAAATCGTTTTACCCAGATGAAGCAACTATCAAAGATGATGAAGCTTACAAAAACCTCAATCCATATTGGACTGGAATTTATAATGATTTGTATTTAGAATTTAAGATGAATAAATAATTGGAGAGCGTTGTCCTAATTTGAATGTGTCTGCAGAACTAGTAAAACCACTAAAATTAGCAACTCTATAGTCCAGTTAAGTTCAAAATTAAAAATAAATCCTACATAAAAGTCTACAAAGTTAATTTGTAGACTTTTTCTTTTTTCAATCAATTTTTTCATTTTAAAACTGTTTATTTCGTGTTTTAAATTTTCTATCATACTTTTTATAATAGAAAAAATGTTTTATGTTAATAAAAGACCCTAAAATTGTAGACATAAAAAGTCTATATTCTGAGGGTCTAATTAGTTTGTTTTTTAATTATTTATCTATCTATCGACCATTCTTTTGGAAATGAATGCGATACTCCTTTGGCGACAAATTACTCCATTGTTTAAATTGTCGAGAAAAATGGGACAGATTCTGATATCCAATAGTTTCAGCAATTTCGCTAATTGGAAGATATGGTTGATGAAGAAGAAATTTTGACTCGTTGTAACGGAGTTGATCTAGATAATTTTTAGGACTGATTGAGTAAACTTTTCTAAAGACTTTCAACATGGTACTTTCACTTATATTTAAAGCATATGCTATCTCATGCATTGAGAGGAGTTGCTGGTTTTCTTTGATAGGTTGCTTAGTAAATGTTCGAAAATTTTGTTGTATTGTATCTGCGATTGATTTTGCTAAAATTAGCGATGAATTATCTGATAATGTAGCTATATTTTGCTCTAGTAAGGTGTAATCATATAAACTAAGCATTAATTCAATCAAAAGTTTTTCTGTCATTAATTTCTCCCTAAGAGAAAAAGTATTTGTTTCAATGAGAGTAATATACTTTTGGAGAACTGATTTTATTTTTGTAAAAGCATCATTATTTTTATTTAATTTTACTGAGCAAAGCATAAGTATATTTAATTGAATCTCTGGATCATCAATATCAAAATGGACACAAAAATAATGCATACCAGTAGGCGAAATACAAGAGTTTTCATGTGGCATTCCGGGTGGGATGAGTATGATATCATCTTGATAACAATTAAATGAACATCCATCAAATTTAGTCTGTTGAACACCATCAAGTATAATCATAATCTCGAAAGCAAAATGGGCCTCACGTTCAATTTTCCAGCCTAATGGAACACTTTGTTGGTGCCCTCCAAAAAATTTCATATTCATATTTATTTCGGGTAAGCTGATAATATTTTTTAGCCATTCGGGTTCTTTATTCATTATTGTTCACGACCTTTATTTTTAGAGGTCAGAGCTGAGAATGTGAAAATCAAAGCTATTACGACAAAAATGAAAGCTGCATATTTTATTTGTGATAAAGCGTCAGAAGCTCCAAATATTTTTCCTAAAAAACTGATTATAAAAGGCGAAAAGAAGGATCCTAAGTTACAAGCAATCATAGCTAGTGAAATAACAATATTTTTGGCGGAAGATGTCACACTAGATAAAATTAGACCGTATACATAAGGAATAACTATCATGGAAATGGAGACAAAAACTAAACCAATAAAGAATACAAGCATATTGGTAGCCGCAAGTAGTATTAAATACCCTATGAATCCTAAAACACATGCTAAAACAGGTGTGAAATTTTTAAATAACTTATGAATTTGTCCATAAAAGATGAAGCTGATACTTCCTAAAATACCGGCTACTGCTAAAGCAAGAGACAGAAGTTCAGAGTGAGCCAGTCCTAATTGTTGAATTGCAAGTGCTGATGAAGTTAGCATGACGATTACAGACACGAAGAAGAAAAATAACGTGAAAATACCTAAAAGAACAGCAGGGGATAATTTTTTATTTACATGTGCGACGGTATCGTTTTTAACTTCAACACTCGTTTCTTTCTCAATTCTTTTTGTGTATCCTAGCGAAAAAATAATAATCATAGGAATTATTGCTAAATAAACTAAGAAACTACTATGCCAATTAACTGATAATAATAGACCTGCAATAAAAGTTGCGACGCTGTTTCCTAAGGCAGCAGTAGCTGATTGTAATCCAATTAAATTTTGTTGCTCATCTCCTTCAAAACAATCTCCGATTAAAGAAATCGTTAATGAATTGTATAATCCAGTACCAGCACCGAATAAGAAACGACCTAATAAAATTAAATAAAAATTGGAAGTAAAAGCAGGTAATAGTCCGCCCAAAAGAGCTATGGTCAATCCTATAAGAACTGTATTACGTTTTCCGATGTATTTAATAATTCCAGAGCTTAGAATTATGAATAACATAATAGAGAAAGAGGGGATTGTTAACAGTGATTGAATTTCGGTTGTACTTCGATTGGCAAAGGAATCAATCATCGTCGGTACAGCAGCAGCAACAGCGCCTGCTGTTTGGATTGTTAAGGATATACATAAAATAGCAACTTTTAGTCGAACATTCTGGAAAGAAGTTGATGATTTTAACATGGGTGAAACCTCCTAGATAATAAAATTATGTTTTGTTGCAGTAATGTGATACTCAGGACAGTTTAAACTTTTTCAAAATAAAATGCAAGCGCTTTTCATTCTAAAGATAACGGTTGCATTTTATAAAAATTACCAGTATTAATCTGCTTATTTACTAATATACAAGGGAAAATGCCAAACAAAATAAGTGATTATGTTAGCTTTTTTTCCGATTATTGGTAAAAAATATCTGATTTTTGATATATAATTAATTATAGAAATTAGGTATTCTTATAGCATTGAGAAAGGTGAACAAAATGACAGAAAAAATTAAAGGAATTAATTTAGGTGGATGGCTTGTTTTAGAAAAATGGATGTCTCCTAAACTTTTTGAAGATGTAGCCGCAGAAGATGAATATTATTTGGCACATGACTTATCTGAGAGTGAATATAAGGCACGAATCAAAGTTCATCGCTCAGAGTTTATAACAGAAACCGATTTTTTACGTATTTCCTCAGCCGGATTTAATTTAATACGAATTCCAGTTCCTTATTTTATTTTCGGAGATCGCTTACCATTTATCGGTTGTATTGAGGAATTAGATCGAGCGTTTAACTGGGCAGAAGCCTATGGGGTACGTATTTTATTAGATTTACATACAGCACCTTTTAGTCAAAATGCATTTGATAATGGCGGATTATCCGGAGTTTGTAGATGGGCACAAATGCCAAAAGAAGTTGAATTTGAATTAACAGTATTAACAAGATTAGCAGAACGCTATAAAAATCATGCTGCTTTATGGGGAATCGAAGTGATTAATGAGCCAATTACTGAACGTATTTGGAAAACGATGAATCCTCAAAAACGATATATTCCTCGAGATTTAAAACTGGCTGTTGACAGTGCACCTATATCGTTAGAGTTTCTACAAGAATTTTATAAAGAAGCATATTTCCGCTTAAGAAACATACTTCCAGAAGAGATGGTTATTTCATTTCATGATGGTTTTGAACTACATTCTTGGAAGGAATTTTTTAAAGAAAATGACTTTAAAAATGTCATGTTAGATACCCACCAATATGTGATGATTGCAGAATTAAAAGGAACACCGCAAAGTTTAGAAGCTTATAAAGTGTATCTGGACGATTTAGGAAAGCAAATTGCCGAGGTACAAAAATATGTTCCTGTTTTTGTAGGGGAATGGTCACTTTTTAATTCATATACTGCTGGAGTTGATACAAAAGGAGGAATCAATCCGACTCAAGAAGAATTTTTAGATAAAAAAACAATGTCAAAAAATGAATTAGCAATGACTTATTTAGAACTATGGAATGCTTCAGTGAAAGCTTGGAACCAAGGTGAAGGTCATATTTATTGGACTTATAAATTAAATATTGATACTGTAAATGAACCAGCGTGGTATGGTTGGGATTCATGGGATATGAGCCGTTGCTTAATTAATCAGTGGGTTGATCCAATGAATGATATAAAATATTAGAAATCGAAATAATTAAGAAAGGTTTTCTTTAAATGGTGAAGATAAAAAATCCAATTATTCCTGGAATGGCTCCAGATCCATCTATTATTCGAGTTGAGAATACATATTATCTAGCTACTTCAACGTTTCATTGGATGCCAGGCATTCAATTGTATAAATCTACAGACTTAGTCAACTGGACACTTATTGATAATGTATTAAAAAAAGACAAAATCAATTTACGAGGAACAAATACACCTGGTGGAATTTGGGCTCCTCATTTATCATATGATATAAAAACTAAAAAATATTGGTTAGCCTATTCTCACATGGTAAATATGGCTGGTAGAGAATTTAGTTCAAATTCTTATATGATGTGGTCTGAAAATATTAGTGGACCCTGGTCTGAACCAATTTATTTAACATCAATTGGTTTTGACCCCTCTTTATTCCACGATGAAGATGGTAAGCACTATGCTGCAATATTAGAATGGGAGAGCAGAGAAGGTTACCAAGCTCCAGGACACATTGTCATTGCAGAAATTTCTTTGGAAAATGGAGAAGTTTTAGGTCAGTGGAAAAGAGTAACCCAAGGTTTTACTACTCGGGGATGTGCCGAAGCACCACAAATTTATAAACATGCGGGCTACTATTATTTATTACTGGCCTCAGGTGGGACAGGTTATGCGCATGGAGTCGAAATCGGTCGTTCAAAAAGTATAATGGGTCCTTATGAGCCACATCCGACGGGAGAACCAATCATTACTTCGTCACCTCGGCATCTCTTTTCTTTAGGAGATCCTGATGCAGGACATTTTGAGATGTATAATCCAAATTCTTTAATCCAAAAAGCTGGACATGGCTCCCTAGTAGATACACCAACTGGTGAATGGTATATTACTCATCTTATGTCACGACCGTTGCCAGGAACACTTTTAAATCCATTGGGACGAGAAACTTCAATACAGAAAATGCGTTGGAATGATGATAATTGGCTAGAAATGGAAGATGGTTCAAATCTAGCAAAAATTGAAGTAGAAGGTATTTCTGGTATAGAAGATTTGAAGTTATTAAATCATGATGTACAAGAATATTTTGAAGCCCCAAAGTACAGTAATCAGTTTATGACACCGTATCAAGCACAAACTATTGAATGGGTTAATACTACAGAACGACCGGGCTTTTTACGAATTTATGGTGGAGACTCATTTTTTTCACAAGTAAATCCATCAATAATGGCGACTAGAGCAACATCATTTTTGTATGAAATTGATACAAAAGTAATTTTTAATCCTAATCATTATTCAGAAACGGCAGGTGTCGGGCTCTACTATGATTCAAATAATTGGGTTTATCTCCATATTACCTATTCAGAAATTACGAAAGGCCCCGTATTATCGGTTTTACAGGCAAAATTAGGTGAGAGAAAAGAAATTTTTCAACCAATCGTCGAAGTACCTAGTGGAACTGTAGAATTAAAAATAATTTATAATATGGGCTTTGCTGAAATGTATTTTCGATTAGTGGACCAAGAGGAATGGCAACTTGTTATGGAAAAGATTGATGTGACCTATTTATCTGATGAAGGTGTAAATGGAGAATCGGGTGAAATTGGTGGTTTCACGGGATTGTTCAACTTTATTGGCACGGTAGATGCACATCAACATGATTCGTTTGCTGATTTTCAATTCTATAAAGTGGTGAATTTCGAATAAAGACTAAATATAGTTTATTGGCTTGCCATTAGTAAGGTGAAGCCCATCTATAGTGACAATATATCTGGAAGTTAGGGTCAATGAAAAAATATTTAAAAAGATTCATTATCTAATTACCTACTGATCATGTGGAAATTAAGTTCTTTTTTTAAAAAAGAACTTTTTTCTATGAAAGAATAAACTAAATAAAATCTAAGGGAAATATGATTTATGTCAGAAGAAGAAAATACATGAAAAGAACTTTTTGGAGTTGAAATAAATTCTCTGCCCTTAAGTGACTTTGGACATGTGAACTTGAAACTAGAGAGTTTACATTCGTAAAATAAAAAGGAGAATGAGTGAAATACTTATCGTTTTAGTCCAGTAAAGTTATTTGACGAATTAAGTCAATGTTAAAATAAAAAGCCAAGTAAATTTAATTGGTCAATAAGTTTGAGTCTTGGGTGCACATCAATCAATAAGAATTACTTTATCGGATAAAAATAAGTTTTATTATATATAGAAGTGCAAGCTATATAATTTAAAGTTGAAAAATAGCTAAAATAATGTATAATAAAAGGTACATGAAATATTGTAATTAGATTATAATCAAGAGAAATCATGGATTTAGTTGATTATATAGTTGGTATCATTGACTTTGTAAATATCAAACGATACTTTTTAGCGTTATTATGTAGATTGGAATGCAAAAGACTCCGAAAAATTAAGGTTTTTCGGAGTCTTTTGCATCTTTTTTTCATTAAAAGCAGTCCTTTTGTGTCGCTTGTATTATTAAATAGTAACTTATACTTACTTAAATATATTATTTTAAAAAACAAAATATTTAAAATTTAGCCAAGTATAGGCATTTATAAGTATTTTTATATCAAGAACATCACAGAGCTTTCGAGAAAACCTTAATTTTTCGTAAAACAAAAAATGAATTTTGAAAGGATTTGAGATGGAAAAAATGGACTTTTATGGGAGGATAAAAAATCTTGCAGAAGCTTCGGATAAATCTTTTAATCAAATTGAGAAAGAACTAGGATATTCTAGAAATGCATTGAGTAACTACAAAGGTAAAACGATGCCTTCCGCAATTCGATTATTAGAATTGGCTGAGTACTTTGATGTTACACCGAGATATTTAATGGGATTTGATGAAATATATCTTAAAGAAAAAAGTGAAGATAGTCTTGCCGAGTTTATTTTTGAAAATTTAAATAAGAAACAAAAATTCGAAATGTGTAGATTATCTCAAGGGTGGTTAGTACATGAAATGAAGACTAATTCAGTAGGGGATTAACTAAGAAGTGATAGTTTTTTAAACCTAAATAATATCTACAAATTTAGTTATTATGAAAATGTAAGTTTTGGAGAATTACCGTACCTCTCTGATTCAGACTTAATCAATTGCTTTTCGAATGTAGATTGTAGTTATAAAAATATGTTAAAAATTTTCAAAGCAAAATAATCTTACTTTGCACTAGAACGATACCACTCTAGTATAAATCAACAAATAGGAGATAAATCAATGAAAAAAATAACCTGTGGTTTTGTTTTAAGTACAATGTTACTTGGGACTCTTTCACCGACAATCCGAGTGATTTCAGAAACAAGTTCTGTGATTACAAAAGAAACTTCAACTATAGAATCTTCGGAGAGCACTAATAATTCACTACCCCAATCTAGTCCTCTCTTGACAACTTATAATAGCACAATCAGCGATTCTACTACTAATGAAAATCAAGTGTTACATCAAAGTAAAGAAGATACACAAAAAGAACTTTTAACTACTACCGCTCAAGCACAAAGAGATACAAATACTTTGAGTGAAGAAAGTATCACATCCGATGATATAGCTTCTGGAACCTTTGGTACCTCAGCTTGGCGAATTGATTCAAATGGTACATTATATATTGGTGCTGGTGAGTTTTCTGATACACCCCTTAACCCAAATGGAAGTACGAGTAGTAGTCCTTGGTTTCAGTGGCGATCTCAAATTAAAAGTATACATTTAGATGGACCAATTATAGCAAGCGATAGTTTGAATAATTTATTTGATTATCTAAGTAATGTAACTGATATTGAAGGAATTGAGCAATTAGATACTTCGAAAACTACTAAAATGCAAAGAGTTTTTGGGGAGTGTTCAAGCTTGGCAAGTCTTGACCTAACTTCGTGGGATGTTTCAAAAGTAGTAGATATTTTTTCACTATTTAATGGAGCAACAAATATGCAATCATTGAATGTATCAAATTGGGATACCTCAAGCATGACTAATATTACTTATGCTTTTTCAACCATGTCTAAATTGAAAAATTTAGATTTATCCCGTTGGAGGGTAACACCACTGAATGCTACTCAAGGTGTGTTCATGGGAGATTCTTCTTTAGAAGAGCTTGATCTAACAGGATTTGATATGACCAAATTGCCATCTTCATCTTATAATAAGTACGTAATGACATTGTTTTTCCAAAACACAAATTCCTTAAAGTCGTTGAAATTAAGTGATAAATTTAGGATTTGGGGCACAGATGATACAAATGTAGAACTTCCAGAAATTTTGCCAAATAATGAATACTCAGGGAAATGGGAAAATGTAGGTTCAGGTACTAATGAAAATCCAAATGGTAAAGATATCTGGACAAGTAAGGAATTAACACAAAATTTTAATTTAAATCCTAAAAATGACACTTATGTATGGCAGCCAATATCAAATAAAGCAGCTGATTTGACCGTTAAATATTTAGATACTAATGGTAATAAGATTTCTGCAGATGTTGTAAAATCGGGAGATATTGGAGACACCTATACAACAGAACAAAAGTCCATTGCTGGTTACGTCTTCAAAAACGTTCAAGGAAACGTCACAGGGACTTTAACAGACCAAGCACAAACAGTTACCTACATCTATAAAGTTGATCAATCGACGCTTAATGTAAAAGATTCAACCATTTATACAGGCGATAAATGGAAGTCTCAAGATAATTTTGTTTCTGCTACCGATGTTGATGGGAATGACTTAGATTTTAGTCAAGTTACAGTAGATGCCTCTAATATTGATACAAATAAAGAAGGAACTTATGAAGTCATTTATTCATATGCTGGATTAACTCAGAAGGCAAAAATTACAGTAAAAATAAATCAAACAAATGTAGAATCAGCAAATATCAATCCAATAACATCACAGGATGTTGTGATTACTGGAATTTTACCAGCATATGGTGAAACTAATACAGGTCAAAAAATAGAATTGAGTTATTCTAGTGCAGCAATGTTTTCCCTTAATAATAAGGTTTATAATCAAAATACCGTAAGTGGAAATCAAATGTTCAATTATTCAATAACACGGTTGAATAAGGACTATTATACCTTTACTTTTACATTACCTAATGGAGAAGTTTTTGCCTCTGGTGATAAGTTAGATTGGTTTATTATTCCAGCGACACTGCCAACCGGCTCACCTCAGTTATCACAGAAACTATCAACTGAAATTATAGTTGGAGAACTAAAGGCAGTTGTAAATGTTCATGATTCAAGTATTTACGTAGGAGATACTTGGAAAGCAGAAGATAATTTCGATTCAGCACTTGATAAAGACGGAAACAAAGTCGGCTTCAGTCAAATGACAGTAGACGATTCAAAAGTTGACATAACTACAGCTGGAGTTTATGATGTCACTTATACTTTTGATGGCGTGACAAGTAATGCTAAAGTAACTGTTAAAGATAGGCAAACAGCTGTAAATGTTCATGATTCTACCCTCTATGTAGGAGATACTTGGAAAGCAGAAGAAAACTTCGATTCAGCTTTCGATAAAGATGGCCACAAAGTTGATTTCAGTCAACTCACGGTTGATGATTCAAAACTTGACCCAAATACACCAGGTATCTATGATGTGACCTACACTTATGATGGTGTGGCGAGTACAGCTAAAGTATCTGTTAAAAATAGACAAACAGCTATAAATGTTCATGATTCAAGCATTTACGTAGGTGACAATTGGAAAGCAGAAGAAAACTTTGATTCAGCATTTGATAAAGATGGCCACAAAGTTGATTTCAGTCAACTCACGGTTGATGATTCTAAAGTACATACAAGTAAAGCCGGTGTTTATGATGTGTCTTACACTTATGATGGGGTCACTAGTATAGCTAAAATAACAGTTAAAGATAAAGAGTCAACTATATTACCATCAGAAGATGATAAGAATAAAGAGAAATCTTCGGAAAAAAATATAGAAAAGATCAATACTAAGAAGACTACATCTGAAGGTTCTGTGTCAGAAAATAAATTACCAGAAACTGGGGAGGCACGTTTAGTCGTCGTCGCTACAATGATAGGTGGTTTAGCGATTCTTTTGATTTCGGTCTTGATGGCTAAAAAGCAAGTTAAAAAATAAAAAAGGACTTTGTAAGGAGTCCTTTTTTATGAGCACCTAAAAATTGGAAGAAGAAATATTGTTAAAAAGACTTAACAAACGTTATAACTTGGAAGAATTAAGTCTAGTACAGTTTATATTTGATTTTTGACTACCGTTACGGTAGAATGTAATGGTGTTTGCTTTAAGGTACGTTATCGTAACTTAAAGCAAACACACATAAGTAGACAATTAGTAACAAATAAAAGATATATGACAGCTAGATTAGTATTAGTAGAACATAGACTCAAACAACTTAATAATGAATTTGTCAGCAACAAATCCCCTAGTGAAGAAGTGGCGCCGAAATAGTATTTCAGTTATAAGAGACTTTTGAATAATTAATACTGAAACAATGGCTTATATTAGGGGAGAATTATAGTATGACTTACAGAAAAGAATTTGATATGCCAAACATACACGGTATTGAGCCATCAGTAGTTAGAGTAAAGGGGCGCGGAGGAACTAACTATAATGTAATGCCTAAAGGTTTAGGTAATACAAACAACTTTGAAATGTACGAACGCGAGCAGGTTGTTCAACTCCTACACGAATTGACAGCTCTTAATCTCGGTATCAATGACTTTGAAGAATGTTCTAAAATTGTCGCGAGATTTATCAAAGAATAAAATGATTATTATGATAAAAGTATGATTAATATCCTAAAATATAATAATAATATTATTAGTGAATTGCCCATTTATTTGTGTTAAAATATAATAATATGTTAGAAAAATTAAAAGCAAATCGAAAATGGGAAGCTAAAAACCTTTATAAAACGAAACATGACACTGCTCGCAGACAGTCTCGTAGGTATATCAGAGATTTTGCCAATGATGAAGATATTAAAGAATTAAAAAAATGGCTTACACTTGCCGAAAATGGGATGAACAAAGAAATTAAATGACACTTAAAACTGACCAAAAGCCAAACATGAACATTAAAAAATGCTAGGAATCAGTCCTAGCGTTTTTATTTATAGATAAGCTATAATTTAGCCAATATGAACTTAGCCATCATTTAATGAAATCGTATTTTAGGTATCTATTCTCTACATATTTTTTGCAATATTTCTATGAAATATTGCAAAAAATATTATAAATGGTTCTTAAAATTGAAAGAAAACAAACTGACTTTAACATTCACGATAAAGATGTCCTAGCTTGGCAAGTGAATCCATTTAGTATGATAATGAGAGTTTGATTTGTTGAAGGGTTAACTAATTGGTTTAAAGCACAAATAACGATGTTGAATTAGAATATAACAGATGAAATTATTGATAAAGAAGCACTTAATAAAGAATAGCAAATAGAAGAGATCAAGCGAGACTCTAATTAAAAATTCATATTAGGGATTGATTGAGGGGCGTCTGAGCTTACTAAAATTGAAGTGGGAACTATTACAACACTTGTAAACCTATTATTTTTAATTGCATGTTTTTTTATAGAAAAAAATAAGAAAATCCCAGAATATCTTTTTATGATAGTTTCATTAGTTTGTTTTGGTAGTGTCATAAATTTATTTTTATACCATCTTTTGTTTAAAGTTCAGCTTGGAAGTTATTTTCTTTCAATTATCGTGTTCATTGTTGGGACAATTATTGCTGGTTACGGAACGGGTCGTTCTTTATATTATGGGATACTTAAATTTCCAATTGAAAAATGTTGTATTCTATTAGTGGAAAAGCATAATAAATCATTTTCCTACTATCGCTATGGTGTTGATATTCTTAGTATTTTGATTTCATTATCCATATCATTAGTATTTAAACTCCCTATATATATTGGGGAGGGAACAATATTAAGTTTTATTTTATTAACCTTTGTGATTAATAAAACCAAAAATAATGAATCTATCATTGTGAAAAAACTTTGGGTCACAAAAGGTGAAAAAATGTAAAAGATATAATTTACTATCTTTTTTAAACTACTGAAAATAACTTTATAATGATTCATAAAAATTTATTAGAATAGATTCTGGATATGAGGGCATGAATTTTTTAAGTAAGTTCTTTCTTAAACAAACTATTGAAGTTACATGGTCCGAGCACTAAGTATAGGGGGATTATGAAACTTTAAATATATTGATGAAATAGGATTGCTAAAAATTATAAGATATATCGGTTTTTTGTGAATAAGAATAATGAGTCTATTGACTGATGAACAAGAGAAATGGAGCAGTCAAAAGAAATATTTATAGGCTAACCACCTATCTATTTATCAAATAAAGTGTTACAGTTGGTTAAAGGGTCCCACCTTTCAAAAAAGGATAGATTTGGGGAAGATTGTTATCGAGAGAGACAAGACAAGCTGTAAAGACGCATAACGAATCTTTTGAAACTTTAACAGTTTGCAAAAACCTTGGGAAAAGGAACTAAAAATTCCTATAAAAGAGCTTATTAATGATTTAGAATTAGAAATAAGTTACAAAGAAGAGGTAAGTTACATGATCTTAGGGATACTAAAATCTAATTTTCCAGGAGAGCGACGTGTCCCTCTCTTACCGGAAGATATCAATGATTTTGAAAATGAATTGATATTAGAGGAAGGTTTTGGAGAAATGTTAGATATTGAAGATAATGCTTATAAAGAAGTCGGGTGTCTTATTGCCTCTAGAGCAGAAGTCTTTGCAAAATCCGATGCGATATTTTCGTTGAAATTACTTCAGCCTGTTGATTATCCATCAATCAAAGTTGATCAACTTATAATTGGATGGACTCATCCTTATGGTTCAGGTAAAAACTTTATGAACGACCAAGCTTTTCCTAAAGATTTGGTCGTTGTTGATTTAGATAATAATTTTCCAGGAATTTTTTATAAAAATGAAGTCATTAGTGCAAATATTCCCAAGGGGTTATTTTATAGAAATAGCTTTTATGCAGGACTTGCAGGAGTAATTCATGCCTTTACTTCGTATGGATTTTTACCAGATAATGAAACGAAAATTGCGATTCTTGGTTCTGGAAATGTTTCTCAGGGAGCGTTTAATAGTGCCTCAAAATTTTCATCTAATATTCGAATGTTTTATCGTAACACCATGCCAGTCTTTAAAAAGAATTTTAGGGATTATGATATCATTATTAATGGCATTGAAGTTGGAACTGAGAACGACCCGATCCTATCACTCTTGGAACAGAGTCAATTAAAAAAAGGAACATTAATTATTGACGTGGCTGCTGATGCAGGAAATGCCATTCAAGGGAGCCATTTTACGGATATAGAGCATCCAATTTATAAAGAAAAAGGACTTTATTATTATGTTGTCCCAAATGTTCCTTCTATTTTTCATAGAAATATCAGTCAGTTATTAAGTAAGGTACTGAGTGAACATATTTTTCGAAAAGATGTTGTTGTTTTTAATGAAATAAAAGAAAGAAGAAAATGAAAGTTTTGCGATATTTCAATTGGAAAAATACTTCAGGATGTTTTTTAATACATTTGCGAGAGGATTCCAATTTTATATAGAATCAAATATTCTGATGGACATGGAATAATTTGAGTGGTTTTACAAAAGCAAATACTTTATGTCATTTATTTTATTATGCGGGGAGCCAATTTAAACTTTATTTCTTTAACAAAAAACCTACTAGTTTGTTGCTAGTAGGTTTTTTATATTTAAGTAGAGTGTGGTCAAATATTAGAAATATAGCATAAATAATGAAGGAGGCGGGAATCGAACCCACTAATTAATAATATTCTCCCAACCATTTTGGATTTCCTTCGTAATTGATAGTTTAAGAATACCAATAAAAGATAGCGCTGTCAAAAGAAATGACTTTTTACTATTATTAACTTAAGAAAGCACTTGCAATAATAATGGAAAGTGGTATACTTGCGTTGAGAGGGTCTGATTGAACTCTCTCCTTTCTAAAGTGAGCCACTTTCTAAATTTGGAGTGGCTTTTACGATATTTTTGTAAT
This sequence comes from Lactococcus cremoris subsp. cremoris KW2, assembly GCF_000468955.1. Taxonomy (NCBI): domain Bacteria; kingdom Bacillati; phylum Bacillota; class Bacilli; order Lactobacillales; family Streptococcaceae; genus Lactococcus; species Lactococcus cremoris. The sequence continues at coordinate 1,169,917 of NC_022369.1, forward strand.
TAATAAATAATGTGCTATACTTGGCGTAAGGTAGGTTCATCGAAAGTGCCGCCTGTCATCTTTTGCTGCTCAATTGTGAGTGGCTTTTTTTGAATTGTTATAGTTGAAATAACTCAAAATTTGACTTTAGAAACTCGTAGTGTTATGCGCGTGAGACGGGATTGAGCAGCTAGATATCTTATTGGGCACATAACCCGAAAGTCACTGGTTCAAATTCTGTTCCCGCAATATTTAAGCTTGTAATAGTTTAACAAAATGTTATACTGTGTAGAGGAAAGATTAGTTGCTTTCCCTACAGTTCATAAAATCCATGTCTTAAAGATATGGATTTTATTAATATGTGGGTAGTTTGACATTAAGTATAATTAGTGTTACTATGAGTAAGTAGATTTTGTCATGAGTAAAAGTTTTATAGATTCACTTTTCGCAAAATGAGATTTACAATTTTGTCGAAAGGAAATAAATATTATGGCAAATGGAACAGTAAAATGGTTTAACGCTACTAAAGGATTTGGTTTTATTACCTCTGAAGATGGTCAAGATTTGTTCGCACATTTCTCAGCAATCCAATCTGATGGATTCAAATCACTTGACGAAGGTCAAAAAGTAGAATTTGATGTTGAAGAAGGTCAACGTGGACCTCAAGCAGTTAATATCACAAAAGCATAAAAATCTGATAAAACAGATGAAAACCAGAGCTCTTGCTTTGGTTTTTTTATATGCCGTGCATATGATGGAGTAAGCTTGTCCTTCAAGAAGAACCACGCTTTTTATTTGTATATGGTGAACTTATCTTAAATAAATATGCCAGTATTCACTGGCATATTTTTGGTCAGGAAAATGTAGGAAGAAAACCACATATTTCTCTTTATATAAGGGAGAGTTAATTTATAGTCGTATAACTTATATTAAACATATATAAATTAGCAAGATTCACCAATAATTAATTTAGGAATGGGAAAGGCCAGATTTTCAGTATTAATTGGCTCCTTATCTAAGACTTCAAAGAGTAAGTGGATGGCTTTTTCACCTAGTTCTGGAATATTATGGTCAACGGACGTAATTCGGGGGATGTGAAAGTCACTATCTGGGAAATATTCGCAAGAGGCTACACCCTTTAATTGTGGACTGCTTGAAAAGTCTCTTAATGCTCGGAGTGCTCCTTGAGCAACACGGTCGTTGATAGCCACAATTCCATCAAAATCAACTTTTGAATTAATTAAGCGGGTCACCGCTTCATAACCATCTTTAGCATAAAAATTATTATTGATGATTCTTTTTTCATCAATCGGTAAGTGATTTTCAGTCAAAATTTCTCGAAAACTATCTGTTCTCTCCTGAGTCATCCATGTATTGGACGAACCACCAATGAAAGCTAATTTCTGATAGCCTTTTTGAATCATGTGAGAAACAAGCAGTTGAGTGGGAGTGCGTTGGTCTCTTTTTAGAGAAAAAATATTTGCTGACAGATGGGTTAAATCACGCCCAAGTAGAATAAGGGGAATTTCTTTGGCTAAATTGCTAAGAGCAGCTTGGTAGTCAGGATTAATATCAGTTTCATCTAATAATCCTCCTAAAATTAAAACTGCATCAAAGTTATTTTCTTGAATTTGTTTAAAAATACTGACTTCGGTCAGTCTATTTTTTTTGTCCTGAATCCCCTTCGCAGTTTGTGTGTCAAATAAAGAGAGCGTGTAGCCTTTGTCAATAAGTTGACTATCCAATTCGGCAACTAGTTGATTGAAGTATGGATTTGTTATATCTGAAACAAGTATGGCTAACATATTGGTTTTTTTAGAAACCATCCCACGTGCCAACATACTTGGATGATAATTAGTTTCTGAAACAATTTTTTCTATCTTTTTCTTTGTTTTTTCGGAAACTTCGGAATCGTTATTAATAGCTCTGGAAACTGTACTGACAGAAACACCAGCAAGTTTGGCGATATCTTTAATCGTTATTTTTTTCATTTATTTACCAATCTCTTTACCACTTTTACTATCTATCCTCTATTATCAATTATTTTTTTAGAATAGTCAATTCATTAAAATAAAAACGTTTGCAAAAAATCCTTGACATCTTCTTTAGGATAAACTATAATGAATTTATGGAAACGTTACCGAAAATATAAAATTTAAAAAGGAGAGCGATGGTGGAGGAGAATAAACCAACAATGATGACCTATATCAAGGAGGAGCAAGAAGTATTATCCAATATTTTAAAAAACTATCCTAATAATTGTCCAGTTATCAAAGGTAATAACTGGTTGATTCTAGCGACTGGGTCAAGTATTAATGCAGCTTATAGCGCGAAATATTATATTGAGAAAATCCTTGATGTATATTTAACGATAGAAGAACCTTTTAAATTTCATTATTATGAAAAATTAAAAGAAGAAACCGATAACGTTATCGGTATTTCTCAAAGTGGAGAAAGTACTTCAACCATTGACGCTCTTAAAGCCATTAAAAAATTGAAACCAGAACTTACCATGTACGGATTGACAAGTAAAAGGGAAAGTGAGCTTGCCCAAGTAGTCAATGAAGTGATCGAAATTGAAAATGGGATTGAACGTGTTGGTTATGTCACTAAAGGATTCACGGCAACTATTTTTAAATTAATGTTAAGTGGATTAAAAACGGCCAAAAATAAAGGTTTAATTAGTGAACAGGAAGAAGCAAAAGAACTGAGCAGTTTTGAAAAAGCTATCAATAAAATTTCAGATATTATTGAAAAAACGGAAAACTTTTATGAAAAATGGTCAGAGAAATTAGGCCAAGCAGAGCGTTTTACTTCGTTATGCACTGGTGCCTTGATTGGAACAGCAATGGAAATGCAAACAAAATTTTCAGAAACGATTCGGATTCCAAGTCAAGGAATGGATATAGAGGTTTTCATGCACGGTCCTTATTTTGAAGTCAATTCAAAGCACCAACACTTCTATATTGATAGTAATTCGCCAATGAATCAACGACTCTTTAACTTACGAGATTATGAAAAACGATATGTTGGTCAAGTATACACGATAAGTTTAAATAAAAGTCAGAATGATTCTGAACTTGGATTGGAACTGGAGATTGATGAATACAAAGCAGGACTTTTTATGATTATTCCTTTTCAAATTTTGGCACACCATATTGCGGAAGCCAGAGGAAATCATTTAAGTCAGAGGATTTATACAGATTTTGGTCTTGCAATGAAGAGTAAAACTAAGCCTGGCGATTACGCTTAGTTAAAAAGGGGAAATCATGAAAAAAGAAACGGTCTTAGGGGTAGACCTTGGTGGGACTAAGATTCTCATTGGAGAACTTGACCAAGCAGGAAATATTTTGGAAAGTAAATCTTTTCGTTCAAAGGTAACTTCTCAAGTTGAAGCAGTCGAGCAAATAAAAGAAGTGATTGCTTCATATTTAGAAAATGAAAAGCTCCAAGGGCAATTAGTAGCTATCAGTATTGATTTAGTAGGGAGAGTTGACTCTGAAAAAGGAATTTGGCATGAAATTCACCCTGAGAATGCTAAAGAGATTCCATTAGCCCAAGAAATTAGTCAAAGATTCAATTTACCAGTTGTTATTAATAATGATGTTTCTAGTGCTAGTCTTGCAGAAATGGAGTTAGGCATCGGCAAAAAAACCAAGGATTTTATTTATTTGAATATCGGAACAGGAATTGCCGGCCGAATAATTGCTGAGGGTCAATTGCTAAAAGGCGGTCATTCTAATGCTGGAGAAATCGGTCATAGTCTTGTTGGAATAAATAATCATGTAAGATGTGTCTGCGGCCGAATCGCATGTGTAGAAACTTTTGCCTCTGGTTTAGGAATGAGTAATGAGGTTCATCGTTTAAAAAATAAATATCCAACTCAATTAGAAATTACTGACAAACATCGTGTCAGCGGGGAGGAGATAATCAAAGCTTTTCAAAAAAATGACCCACTTGCTAAAGAAGTCATTGAGCAAGCTACTAAGGGAATTGCTGAACTTATCATGAACTTAGTCAGGACGTCAGACCCAGAAGCGGTAATTTTGGGTGGAGGATTAGCAAACAATGATATCTTTTATAAGCTGATGCTTGAAAAGTTAAATGCCAACACCATGCGTTTTGTGACAGAAGGAGTCCATCAAACAGAAATTGATCCGCGTTTTATTGCCTTAAAAGGGTGTGCGGTTCATGCCTTTAAGAAGCTGGCAGGAAAAGAAACTGAATAAATTCATTAACAGGAAAATAATGAGGTAAATATGAAAGAATTTTATCAAGACTTACTAGCGACTAATAATCTCCATAAACCATTGACTGTCCATAAAGAAGAAAGTTTTGAAAGTGAAAGTCTGAAAAAAGAAAAAATAATTCAACAAGTTCCAATTTTAGGGGAATGGGAACAAATCGGAAGGGGAGAGCTTGTTAAAGATGACGCACTGATTCATCTAAAAAGTCCGGCAAGGTTTGAAACTTATCCAGCAGACTGGCCGCAAGATGGGGATTATACATCATTTGGAATGATTGGGGCTAAACGAATTTTTGCCAATGAAAACTGGGAATCCTTTAATCAATTAAAATTAGTGGTGACTAGTAATTGTAAAAACATTATCAATCCTGCAATTACCATCAGTTTCACAAATGATGGCAAAATAAAAGTTCCAGATAAATATGACCGAGAAGGTCATCATGTCATTAATTTGGAAAATAAAAAGACCCAAGAATATCGTCTAAACTTAAGCAATCTTTCAAGAGATGCTATAAGTAAATTAGAAATTACTTTTAATGCTAATGGTTCCTACATGAATTTACCAGCAGAGTGGGATATTGTTGTTGAACAGATTTTCTTAGAGACTAATCAAGAAAAAACAAATGTTAAAGGCTGGCAACTTTTAGAAAATGATTTAAGCTATTCACATATTGGCTACCCGAAGGAATCAACTAAAACAGTTATTGCTCATAATAAACATATCGACGAAAAGTTTAGGCTTGTCAGTAAAGAAAATTCTGAAAATGTTTATGAAGGAACCTTCAAAAAAATTGATAAAACTGTTGGAACTTACGCAATTGCTGATTTTTCAGACTATAAGATAAGCGGTGAATATTATTTCCAAGTTGGTGATTTAAAAACAAAATCATTCAAAATTGCTGATTACGAAAATTTGTTAAAAAGTTCTTTGTGGAAAAGTTTGAATTTTGTATTTTGTGAACGTTGTGGTTGTCCAGTTTCTGGGATTCATGGAACTTGTCATCAAGATGTCTATGCTGAATTTAATGACAGAAAAATAATTTTCAATGGAGGTTGGCATGATGCAGGTGACCTTTCACAACAACTGATCCAGTCAGCAGAAGTGACCTTGGGAATTTTTGAATTAGCAGAAAAAGTAAAAAATAGTGACCCCGTCTTATATGCTCGACTTTTAGAAGAAGGGGACTGGGGATTAGATTTTATTTTTAAAACTAGACTGGGGAATGGCTATCGTATGACAAGTGCTGGTGTCAGTCGTTGGACAGATAATCAAATTGGGTCAATGGATGATGCGAAAGCGCGCGTGCATAATAGTCCTTACGATAATTTTTTGATTACAGGTATTTTATCGAAAATATATTTATCTTTGCCAACAGAATCTGACTTGAGAGAAAAAATTGCCTCAATCTTAGAAATTGATTATGAAGATGCACTGACAGAATTTAAAAAAGCACCTTTCGTGCATGAACCCATCAGCTGGGAACATACCTATTCAACCTCTAAAAGTACCTATTTAGCAACCATGATATGGACGGCTGCATTACTTTATCAAATTACTGACAAAGTTGATTATCAGCTTTTAGTTGAGCAAAAGCTTGTTGAATTACTCGCTTGTCAGGAAACTGACGGAATTTCTCTTTTTGACGGAACTTTACTAAAAGGGATGTTTTACCGGGATGAAAAGAAAAAAGTTTTTCAACATTTTAATCATCAAGCAAGAGAACACCTTTACGCTTATGCCATGACAGAAGCACAAAAGATAATTACTGACGAAGAATTGAAAGTGAAATTATCAACTTCTGTCAGTAATTATGGGTCTTATCTAAAATATTTAATGAATTTTACGGCTCCTTATCCAATGATTGCCAGTGGAATTTATGAAAAAAATGAGTGGGAAGATAAGGAATCTTTTGATAAGCAACATTTATTAGTCGGCCCAGAAGCGAAAATTGAGTTTCAAGAACAATTGGTCGCTGGCGAGCAAATTGCCGAAAATTATTATATTAAGCGATTTCCAGTTTGGTTCTCTTTTAGAGGGAATAGTGCAGTATTATTATCAATGGGTGAAAGTGCAGCTCTTTTGGGGAAACTTTTAGGAGATAAATCACTGACAGAAATCGCCTATCAGCAATTGGAGTGGCTGATAGGAAAAAATCCTTTTGGACAATCCATGATGTTTGGCGAGGGACATCAATTTCCTGAGATGTATACCGTATCATCAGGAGAAATAGTTGGCGAAATGCCTGTAGGAGTACAGACCTTTGAGAATGAAGATGCTCCTTATTGGCCCCAGTTTAATAATGCAACCTATAAGGAAGTTTGGGTTGGTTTAGCTGGGAAATGGTTTACGTTAGTATCAAAATTACTTGAAGAGGAAGAATATGAAAAAGTTATCGGTTGATCAGTTAAGTCAGCTTGCTGGAAAAATTTCAGCAAATCGTTATATTGCAGCGATTCGTGATGCATTTGCTTCTACGATTCCTATTACGATTACCGCCGCAATTTTTGTCCTAATCAATAATCTATTATTGGAAAAAACAACAGGTCTATTGAGGGGAATTCCTGGGAGAGATTTCATCTCAAATGTCTGTATTCAGGGTTACAATGGGACTTTAGGTATATTAGGTTTAATGATAACTTTCCAAATTGGATATCATTTGGCAAAAACTTATGGTACAGATGGGGCTTTAGAAGGAATTGTAGCCATTGCCTGCTATATCACTTTAATTCCAAATACTGTCAGCGTTTTGAGTGTGGGAGGTAAGACTTTTCAGGCTGCTGGGACGCTCACACAAACTTATACAAGTGCGACGACAATGCTTTTGGGAATTATTGCAGCTTTGGTAGGTGTGACCTTACTCTGTAAGTTTTCACAAAATCAAAAATTGAAAATTAAAATGCCTGAAAGTGTTCCTTCAGCAATTGAGAATTCATTTAATAAATTAATTCCGGCAATTTTAGTCATAACTATTTTTGCAATTGTCGAAGAAACTATCAAAAGCTTGAGTGGTTCCTCTGTTCCAGAACTTATTGTGAAATTCTTGCAAGCACCTTTAGTGGGTGGTTTCCAATCACTTCCTGGAATCCTACTCTATGTTTTATTATCAACTTTTGTATTTGTTCTTGGAATTCATGGTGCTTATGTTTTTGGAGCAATTTCTGGTCCGGTTTTATTGACAAGTTTGCAACAAAATATTGATGCGATTCAGGCTGGACATACAGCACCTAATATTGTCACTCAACCTTTCCTTGATGCCTATGTTTATATGGGTGGCGGTGGAACAATGATTTGTCTTGTGATTGCACTTTTCATCTTTTCAAAACGTAAAGATGAACGAACAATGGCAGAAATTGGGGGAGTTGCTAGTATCTTTAATATCAGCGAACCCATGATGTTTGGTTTACCAATTGTGTTTAATCCAGTCTATGCCATTCCATTTTGTCTTGTTCCTTTGTTATCAACAGTGATTGCTTATTTTGCAACAAGTCTGCATTTTGTTTCCCCAACTTATATTTCAATTCCATGGGTGACTCCACCTTTGATATCTGGATATTTAGCAACAGCAGGTGATATCCGTGGTTCAATTGTACAATTTATCATCATTGTTCTTGGTGTCTTAGTTTATATGCCGTTTGTTATCTTTTCAAATAAACTTGCACAAAAAGAAATGGTTGTCACAGAAGACTAAAGACAAAGCGGTAAAAGTTGATTTTTAAAGGAGAAATATGATTCCAAAAATGATTTTTATGGATATTGATGGAACCTTGGTGGATGCAAATATGAAAATATCAGCCCTTGATAAAGACAGTATTTGTCAACTTATTGATCAAGGGACTCATGTATATCTTGCGACAGGTAGAAAATATCAAGCAGCAAAAGCTGTTGCAAAAAATCTGCATTCACAAGTGAAAGTGATTGCTTCAAATGGTTGTGTTTATGATTGTGAGCAAAAATTAATAAAAAATCCATTGAATCTTGAAGCCTTAATTGAAGCTTTTGAAATTTGTCAAAGAAAAGACGTTTCCTTATTTTTCTTTGGTCTGTCAGAAACTTTTTATAGTAAAGACTTGCCGGATTACTTCAAAAATGAGGATAAAGGAAGATTAGTTTCAGAAGGAGAAAGAGAATTTATCAAAATTTCTAACCTATATGATTTACAAAAGTTTTCAAATCTGATAATAAATGGAATCATAATTTCTGAGGATAATTTTGAAATTTTAGAAGAAATAAAAACCGAATTAGAAGCATCAGAGAATTTATCTGTTTCCTCGTCAGCCATAAATAATCTTGAATTGACCCCAAAATCAGTAACTAAGGCGACAGCAATCTCAGCCTTGCAAGATTATTATGGAGTAAATAAAGAAGAGACAGTAGCCTTTGGTGATGGGATGAATGACCTTGAAATGTTTGGGCAAGTTCATTATTCGGTGGCGATGGGAAATGCCTCAGAACTTGTTAAAAAAGAAGCCACTTATGAAACTCTGTCTAATCTTGACAGTGGAATTAGTCATTTCCTCAAATTTTTAAGCAGTCAATAAATTTTGTTTTAAGTCTAGAAATAACATAAAGAATCTATCATAGAACTTTCTATGATAGGTCTTTTTTTGTTTATCATGAATTATAAAAAATTTCCATCATTATATTAAATTGTCAGTAGAACCCGACCTAAAAGTCCGAAAAAAATTGACAATAATATTTAAAAGAGATATACTTAGTTACATAACTAGTTAACCAACAAACGAAAGAGGGATTATGCAATTTGATTTTGAAAGTGATACTCCATTATATTTACAAGTAGCAGAGGAAATCTCGGAAGGAATATTTAATGGTTCTTATCGCGAAGGGGCTCAGATTCCATCAACAACAGAAATTTCCAAAGCTTATAAAATAAATCCAGCCACGATACTTAAGGGAATGAATCAATTAGTTGATGAGGACCTTATAGAGAAAAAAAGAGGTGTGGGAATGTTTGTTATGGCAGGTGCACAGGAAAAGATACTAAATAAAAGAAAAGAGAAATTTATTAATCAGGGTTTGACAAGATTTCTTGGAGAAGCCAGAAAGTTAAATATTTCTCAAGAACAATTAATTCAGTTAATTGAAAAAGGAGAGATGAAATGAGTTTGGATGTGAATCAATTATTTAAGACTTATGGTAAAAAAGTAGTCTTAAATAATGTTTCAATTAGTTTTGACGAACAGAAAATTTATGGATTATTAGGAAATAATGGTGCTGGAAAGAGTACTTTGTTAAATATTATTAACAATAGAATATTTACAACTACAGGAGAGGTTAGACTCTCGGGAGATAAACTTTCTGAAAATGAAAAATTATTAAATAAAGTCCACTTGATGAGTGAAGATAATCTATTTCCTTCAAAAATAAAAATAGAAGCATTATTTAAATTAATAGAAAAATTTTATGGTTCATTTGATTGGGACCTCTCAAATGAGATGGTTAAAGAATTTGAATTAGACGAATCAAAGGCGCTAAATAAACTTTCTACAGGATATCGTAGTATTACCAAACTTATTGTCGCACTATGTGTTCCGAGTGATTACATATTTTTGGACGAGCCAGTTTTGGGATTAGATACAAACCACAGAGAATTGTTCTATAACTTTTTAATTGATACTTATCAAGAGAGACCTCGAACATTCGTTATCTCTACACATTTAATTGATGAAATATCAAATTTATTGGAAAAGGTAGTTATTTTAGATAAAGGGAAAGTTATTAATGATGAAGAAGTAGAATCTCTATTAAAAAATACTCATGTTTTATCTGGGCCAACAAAGGAGGTTGAAGCTCTTCTCGGTACTTGTACGGTATTAAAAAAAGAAAAGCTTGGAGGTTCTACAACAGCCTACACAAAAGGTAAGTTAGTTCAAGAAAATTTGGATAAGGTAAACATAAAACCTATGAGTTTACAGGAGTACTTTATGAAAATCACAAGTAGAAAGACGGTAAAATAAGATGAAGAACATGGCAGCTATTCGATATAGATTGTTAAAACAAGCAACCTTGTTGGCTATCTTTTTTGTATGGTGGGGAATTTTTGGATTTGTTCTGCCACTGATAGCATTATTAATCACAAAGGCTCCTGGCGGGACATCTGCGGACATTACTATTCCTCTTTTGATATTTACTATAATTGCTTCATTTACTGGGATATATTCAGATTTTAAATTTTTTATACAAACTGGAATGAATAGACAAAATATTTTTCTTGTTAATTTAGTAACGACAGTTATCACTTCACTGGGTACTGGATTGCTGATGACCCTTATTTCACAAATATCATTAAAGAAGTTAGATCTTTCTCTAATTTTGACGAGTGATGGCTTCTATGATCATGAAAATCTTATCATCTATTTTATTCTTAATTTTTCGATTCTCCTAGTATTTTCTACTATGGGTCTACTTTTAGGGACTTTTAATGATATGTTCTCTGGTGTAAAAAAAATCATTATTCTTTTATCAGTCATGAGTATACCAATTATCTTATCTATTACCATGCAGCTAGCTCCTCTTGATGTTCAATTGAAATGGAGAGACTTTATCAAAGCGTTTATTGGTTATTCAAGAGAAACTGGCTTCTCTGCTTTACCCTTTATTGGAACTTTGCTCGTTGTATCTATATTTTTCTTCACTTTATTTTATATTTTGAATGGTTCACATCAGATTCGCAGAAGAGGTGCATAACTAAAAAAAGACTCTATTAAGGGTCTTTTTTGTATATTATTTAATAAAAATAAATTTGTATTTTCACAAAAATAAATTATACAAAATCCTTAATTTTAAGATGAGTTCAAACAGAAATTTATTATTAAAAATTTAGTTAAATGAATGAAAAACGGCGAATGGTGTAGTGGATATAATACGCACAAAACCCTTTGTTATAGGGTTGGCATGTTTAGGGTAAAAAATCAATAATTTCATATATTAAATTGTATGGCATACAAAATATTTGTAAAAAATAAATTAAAATCATGTACAATAAAAAGTACGTATTGCTTATCATAATTTATGATTTTTAAAATTATTGAAGTCGAGTGATATGATAAATAACTGAAAAGATGGATTTGAATGAAAAAAACTCAGACAATTGTTAGTGGACTTGTTGCCGTGACGCTTCTTGCATCAAATGTAGCACCTTTAAAAGTATTTGCAGAAGAAAAAAATTTATCATTAATTAGTTCTCAACCTTCTAAGGATATCAATCCGGAGAGTATTCCTAAATTAAATATATCAAATACCTCCACTTCTAAAGCTGATGAACCGATTGATATTTGGATGCCAGATAAAGTTGTTCAAGAAGCAGTTGCAAAAGCTTTAGGAATAGCTGTATCTGAAATAACAAAAGAAAAAATGGCAGAAATTACAGATAATATATCATTTCAAGGTGTAGGGGCTTCTAGCCTTAAGGGACTTGAATATGTTACTAATGCAAGTGGAATAGTTGTTGGGTTTACAGATGGTACTATTAGTGACCTGAGTCCATTATCTGATATTAACGTTGTTCAATTAAATATAAATAATAACAAAGTGAGCGATGTCACTCCGTTAAGAAAACTACAGTTACAAGCATTTTGGGCGGATCATAATGATATTACGGAGTTAGATTCAGTAAATTGTGATAATGTTAATGCTGATTATAACCATATTTCTAACTTATCTAATAAAGTTAGTAGTAATTCAATAGTCGCAAGAAATCAAACCATAACAAATACCCCTATCCCTAAAAATTCTACTATTCAAATCGACAGTGTTAAGCATGCTGGAAATTATCAATTAACTGATAGTGATGTTTATAATATAAGTAACAATGGAAGTTATACTCAAAATAGTAAATTACATTATGGGGAGGTTAAATGGAATAATTTAGATTCATCAGTAACTAGCCTACAATATGATTTTGACCGTCAGTACGATTGGCAAGATTCGATGACGAATCAAATATATTTTAGTGGGACGGTTATTCAACCATTAGAGGATGCACCGGTAGCAACTGGTAGTGTTCAAGTGAAATATAATGATGAGCAAGGAAATGAGATTTCTACAAGTCAAACTATCAGTGGAAATGTGGGCGAGGCTTATGATGTCAGCAGCTCACAATACAAAATAGATATCTCTGGATATACCTTTAAAGAAATTCAAGGAAATGCGACTGGAAACTTTACTGACCAAGCACAAACAGTCACTTACATTTATGAACATTCAGATGCGGCACCAGTAACAGTAAGATACGAGGACAAAACTGGTAATGAAATAGCCCCATCAGAAGAATTGAATGGAAAAATAGGAGATAGTTATCTGGCTCAAGCTAAAAACATCTCGGGCTATGCATTAAAAACAACTCCCGCGAATGCTGGTGGAAGATTTACTGATAAACCTCAATCTGTGACATTTATTTACTCAATAGATCAAACGAAACTTACGACGCATGATTCGACGCTCTATATTGGTGATAAACACTATGCGACTGACAACCTAGATAGTGTGGTTGATGAAGATGGGAATCCAGTTGACTTCAAAAAAGTTAAAGTTATTGGTGGAGACTTAATGGAGCATCAGAGTATGGGTGGCGACCATTTGGATATTGTTGAAACGGGTACATTTGACATTCAGTACGGATATGGCGGAAAGTCAGCAACGGCAATCGTTATTGTAAAAGATAATAAAACTAGTATTGAGGCCATTGATTCCACCATTTATGTCGGGGACACATGGAACGCAAAAGATAACTTTACTTCAGCAAGCGATAAAGAGGGAAATTCCGTTGATTTTAAAAAGATTACAACATCGGGTTCAGTTGATACAACAAAAACTGGTTCCTATGATATTACTTATACAAATGATAATGTGAGCAAAACAATAACCGTAAACGTGGTTGAAAACAACAGTATAACAGTACATTATCAAGATGAAAAAGGCAATCAAATTTCTCCAGATAAAGTTTTAAAAGGTAAAGCAGGTGACTCTTATAGTAGCGATGAATTAAAAATTTCAGGCTATACATTCAAAGAAGTTAAAGGTGATGCTTCTGGTAAATTCACCAATAATGCTCAGACTGTAACATACATTTATACAAAAGACCTCGTTAAAGGTGCGGAAGTTACAGTTCACTATCAGGATGAAAATGGATCAGAAATTGCCCCAGATAAGATTTTGAATGGTAATCTTGGTTCCCCATATATCAGTGAACAATTAAAGATAGATGGCTACACATTTAAAGAAGCCCAGGGAGAAATTTCAGGAAATTTCACTGACAAAGAGCAAATTGTGACTTATGTTTATAGAAAAAATCCAGTAAAAGGTACAGATATTAATGTTCATTACCAAGACGAACAAGGTAATAAATTGGCAAGTGATGACTGTCTAAGTGGTAATATAGGTGACGGCTATACATCAATTAAAAAAGAGATTGCAGGTTATACTTTCAAAGAAGTTCAAGGAAATGTAACCGGAACATTTACTGACAAAACGCAAACAGTAACTTACATTTATTCTAAAAATAAGGTAGCAAGTGTAGTAAATCCGCCGAAATCATCAGAAGGGGACAAGGACAAAGAGATAATTTCTGAAAAAAGCAATGGAAAAGGAACTACTGAAAAGATTCAATCCGTAGATTCTATGTCAGAAAAACAATTACCAGAAACTGGGGAAGCACAGTTATCTGTGATTGCTACAATGCTAACTGGTTTACTGATTCTTTCGTTTTCGATTTTGATGGGTAGAAAGCAAGTTAAAAAATAAAAAAAGGGCTATTTAGTTAGCTCTTTTTTTACTAAAATATTATCAACTACAATTCTAGTTTTGATTTATCATATATTTTAACTGATTAATATAAGCGTTCTTAAGTTCAGTAGGAAATTCGATTGTTAATTCTTTTCCAAAGGAGATTAAATAATGAGCCATTAACTCTAATTCTGTCTCACTATAATAGCCCGTAAGATGGTAAGCATCCCCATCATTTTGAAGAGACATATTAGGATAATGATTTTTTAAAAAATGCTCTTTTCCAGAAGAAGTTAAAGAACAACTAAAAGGAATTTTCCTATACTTCTTGAAATAAACGGTTCGCTCTCTTTTTAGTTGCTCTAGACTCTTGTAATGTTTCCCTAAATCAAAAATATGACAAGAAATAATTTCATCACAACGAAAATCACCCCAATTTTGGCTAACAATATCGTAGGCACTAATCATCCAAATACCATTTCGATAGTATAAAGTGGCAACTTGTAACTCATAATTCTGAAGTCCATATTGCATGGATTGGATTTTGATTCCTTTATTCTCTATGACAGCTTTCATTATTTTTGACAAAAAAATGGGAGCAGATACAGGTGCGGTTCCCCAATATTCGACAATTTCGAGCAGTTTTTCAATTTGTTTTTGTTGACCATCATGAATTATAGTCATCATTTTTTCCCTTATTTGTTTATAAGAAGCTTCAAAGGGAGTACTAGAAAGGCGGGTTAAAGCATTTAAAGCGAAAAAAATTGCTTGAATCTCTTCATAGTTGAAATAGATTGGAACATGAAAGTATTGATTGATTATTTTATAGCCGCCAGCTCTTCCTAATTCAGAATAAAATGGAAGTCCCATAGCTTGTAAGTTGTCCAAATCACGTTGGGCTGTCCGTTTAGAAATCTTAAATTCTGTCATTAAATCATTGAGTTGAAAGGTATGTTTGTTGTTTAAAAAAATTAATTCTTTATTTAAGCGTTCAGCTTTATTCATTTTCACTCCTCAAATTTTTAAGTGGTCAAAACTTGACCACTTTTTAATATATAATCATTATATCAAAAGAAAGAAGAGCCAAGAGGCTTTAGAGGTATGAAAATGAAAATTGCTGTATTAGGCGGGGATGGTACCATTGGACGTAAGATTGTATCTGAAGCTCAAAAAAGAGGGCATGAAGTTCACAGCCTGAGTCTTAGCACGGGTGTTGACGTAATGAATCTTGAATTACTGACAGAATCATTGAAAAATATCGATACGGTCATTGATGTTTTGTCAATATTAACAGCTGATAAAGAAACTGCTACAAAATTTTTTATAAACTCATCTAATAACATAATTTTAGCTGAAAAAGCAAATTCAATTAAACATCATATCACATTGAGTATAGTAAATGCCTTGACCAATGCGGAGGAAGGCGGACATTACAAGGGATATTATGCTGGTAAAAAAGCACAAGAAGAAGTAATTAGTTCAAATACTATTCCATGGACAATTTTTCGGGCAACTCAATTTAATGAGTTTGTTCCACAAAACTTAAATAATGGCTTACCAGAAGAAGCTTTGCTCAATATGATGATGCAACCAGATGATACTTCAGAGGTTGCAAGCGAATTAATCGATTTAGTTGAAAATCCAGTTTTCGGCATTCTACCAGATTTTGCAGGACCAGATAAAATAAGTTTTGCCGAAATGAATTTAATCTATTTAGAAGCAACCAATCAGTTGAATAGTGAAGATGAAATTTATTTACGAAAAATTATTGACAAAAAAGAATTCACTGATGTTTTGACTCCAAAAACAAATTATAAAGCTGGTAAAATAAAATTCACTGACTGGCTTAAAAACGAAACCACAAATAAATAAGGAGAAGAGTCTATGGAAAATAAAGATAAGGTTTTACGTGTATTTGAAACAAGCTCTGAGATGCTTGATGCAAAAGGGATTTCTGAACTTCTTGGATTAGATAAAAAAGAAGTGACAAAAATTATTGCTAAGCTTAAAAAAGAGGGTTCAATAATCTCACCCAAACGTTGTTACTATAGTTTAGCAAATAAATAAGTATTTGCTGGAAAACGTTTGTCCATACTTTTAAATATTTTATCCAATTATAAATCATCCCTAAAATTAGGATGATTACGAAAAAACAGGCGTAAAACCTGTTTTTATTTTGTTTCAATAAGTTAGATAATTACTTCCTTAAATTATTTATAAAATTCATTTTAAAATTTAATTGTTTGGTTTTTGCTCAATCCAATTTTAAAGGCTCAGTGATTATATTATTATTTCTTCTGAATTGTTTAATACTATGCTATAATTTTGTTTACAATGAAGGAGGATTAAATTTGATAATTATAACGAGAAAAAATATAACGATATCCTTAAAAAAATATACTTTGAGGACAGATAAAATATGAAAACACAGAATATATTCTATAAAAGGATTAAATGTCTTTCAATGCAACAATCCTTATCAATAAATCAACTAGAAAAAGAGCTGGGTTATCCCAGAAACTCCTTACATAGTTACAAGGAAAATAGAGAACCTTCAGCGCAACGACTTATTGAAATATCGCTCTTTTTTAAGGTATCACCGTTTTACCTTTTAGGTATTGAGGATATCGATAGTCGTCCTAAAAACTTAGAAAGCGCATTTGAAAGGCTTAGTGAAAAACAAAAGAAACAATTGGCAGAACTTATTTTTCGTTGGATTGAGTCAAAAATATGAAAAATTCCACGAACTCAAGAAACTTATTCTTTAATAAAGGATAGAGGTACTTATTAAATTAAGAAAGTTATTTTACTTGCTATTAGAATTGAAATTTAATGTTCGGAATTTCCTTTATTTCATTTAAATTCATCTTGATATATTGACATTTCATTTTATATATCAAGAATCTCATGGTATAATCTTAGAGATAAAAAATGAATTTAGGGGTCTATGGTGATTAGAATTAGCAAAACTTGGTATTTTATAGGTGGTCTAGGTTTATTTATTGGCATTTTAAGCCATTTTGTTTTTGTTGGATTTATTGATGAGGTATTTGAATTTATTGGTGTATTATTAATAAGCGGTTCCATAATTTGTGCTCTTACAGGTCTTATTATAAAATATATTAGAAAGAAAAAAGATCTACTTTTTTGATTTTGTTTTTCTTTTTTTATTATTAATGCTGTCTACGAATGGAAACAACTTCTACCTCGATTCGTAATAAATTATTTTCTAAAGGCTTGTATATATAATATACAGCTCTTTTTTTGTTGATTGAGATAGAATCATTTCTTGTACTCCCTTAAATAAAATGATTGTATTTTGGGGATTCGTAATATTTATTATACACAAAAAAATAACGTGTATACAATATTATCAAATGCTAATCAAATTATAATATTGCTCTAATTATACTTGGTTTTATGTTATTATATTTTAGGACAAAATTTTGTACTCCAACCCAAAATAGAAAAGAGATTCAAATGATTAAATTGTACTTTACGAAATCCTCATCTACTTGTCGTAAAGCAAGAGAGTGGCTTATAAATAATAAGTTACCCTTTCAGGAAATAAACTTAAATAAAGCTACATTATCGCATAAAGAAATTTATCATATTCTGTCATTAACCGAAGCAGGGACTGATGATATTATTTCTAAAAGAGCAGCATCTTTTCAAGACATAGCATACACTTTTGAAGATCTAAGCTTGACTGATGCAGTTAGTATGATAAAGCAAAATATTTCACTCTTGAGAATCCCTCTCATCGTTGATGAGAGCCATATACAAGTTGGATTCAATGAAGATGATGTAAGAAAATTTGTTCCTCGGCCAGCAAGGAAAGTTAAAAAAAGACTATTAGATAAAAAGTTATATGAAATTCACTTAGAAAAATTACAAGAACAATAAATCTCATCTCAAAATTTCATATTCTAATGTTTTTATAATTTAATTTAATAAAGAAATTAAAACTGATTTATCGGGAGTTACATAATAAATATAAAAATTTGCTTGTGATTTGCTCTGCTAATACGTCTAAATTATTATTGATTATATTGCTTCAAATCCCAGTCAAATTAAGTACAAATGAAAACAAATAACAACTATTAGATTTCATGAAAGTAGCATCATTTCTAGTATTACTAATTGGAAGCATTATACTAGGAATTTTTTAGCAGGTCCAAAACTAATATTGCTGATAGAAATAGATATCTCTAGACCGATTCGGGATAAATCAACTAATGCTGTAAAATAGTTGAGAGTGATGGATTCATTAATAATTTTCAACTGGCTCCTCAGTTATGAGATTACTTCTATAAATTACATTGCCGCTAAGTACATCATCATAGTAATTTTGTTTGTTATCAATATAATCAATTGAAGCTTCAACTGTTTTCAATTGCTCCAGAAGTTCCATTTTTTTCTTATCGAGCATTATTTTTCGTTGGTTAATTGATTCTTGTCCTACAAGACAATACTCTAAGTACTGTTGCATTTCTGCGATTGTCATACCACATTTTTTTAAACAAGTAAGACTCTTAATCCAATCTACATCATGTTTATTAAAAATTCTGTAGTTATTTTTGTCTCTTTTGACATTAGGGATTAGTCCTTTGTTGCAGTAAAATTTAAGCGTATCGTACGAGAAATCACATAAATCACAGACTTCTTTCATAGTGTACATAAAAAAACTCCTAAAATAATATATTTTTCTTGACCGGGTGTTACACCCGAGTGTTATACTTAAATAGTATCAGAAATGATTATTAAAGGCAAGATGAATATATTTTAAAAATTACTATTTTTAATAGTTCGAATGCTTTTATATTTTCAAAAATGATGAAAGAGGATAAAAATGAAAACATTTAAATTAAACAATGATGTCGAAATTCCAGTATTAGGCTTTGGAGTTTTCCAAATTCCGAAAGATCAAACAAAACAAGCTGTTTTAGATGCGATTGAAGTGGGATATAGACACATTGATACGGCCCAATCTTATTTTAATGAGGAAGAAGTCGGTGAAGCAATTGCCGAAACTATCATTCCTCGAGATGATTTATTTATCACCACTAAAGTATGGCTCAGTAACTATGGATATGAGAATACAAAAGCTTCTATTAAAACTTCACTAGAAAAAATGAAACTTGATTACCTTGATTTAGTATTACTTCATCAACCTTTTGGAGATGTATTTGGGAGCTATAAAGCATTAGTTGATTTGCAAAAAGAGGGAAAAATACGAGCCATTGGTGTCTCAAA
Source organism: Lactococcus cremoris subsp. cremoris KW2 (assembly GCF_000468955.1). Lineage (NCBI taxonomy): Bacteria > Bacillati > Bacillota > Bacilli > Lactobacillales > Streptococcaceae > Lactococcus > Lactococcus cremoris. The sequence continues at coordinate 1,189,140 of NC_022369.1, forward strand.
TTTCAATGAGTTACGTTTAGCTGATATTGTCGCTTTCCAAGATACTGTGCCACAAGTTAATCAAATAGAAATTAATCCTTTCCATCAGAGAGAGGATGATTTGCAAAATGCTTTATCCCGTGGTAATGTTCAATTAGAAGCATGGGCACCTTTTGCAGAAGGAAAAAATGGCATTTTTGAAAACGAAATTTTACTGGAAATCGGAAATAAATATGGAAAAAGTTCAGCACAAATCATTTTAAGATGGCTTTATGAACGAGGCATTGTCAGCCTTGCAAAATCCGTCAAAAAAAATCGAATGAAACAAAATATTGATATCTTTGATTTCAGTTTAACAGCAGAAGATAAGGTAAAAATTGCCACTTTACAAACTTCTGGAAGTCAATTTTTTAATCATGATGATCCCAAAACAGTAGATTTTTTTGAAAATTTGCTTAAAGAGCGTGATATTTAATAAGAGAAAACTTATTGAATTAAATATTTAATTTCTTAATTAATAGGTGAAAAATAGGAGCTATCAGTTACTGACAGCTTCTATTTTTATGATTAAAATTAAAGAGGATACTTACAGCTATTAATAGCGTAATTTTTATCAGCTGTCAGCTATAATTATTAAGCTTTGTCAGTAATGATAGATTTTTTGAGTAAAAAAATTAAGGAAATAGAGGTAAAACAAAAAAATATTTAAAAAATCAAGGCTATTATGATATGATATTTAATGTAATTATTTTATGAAGGAGTGCTGTTTCAATGGCAAAGTCAAAAAAGGAAATTGAGAATATTATATTAGAACAAACTAATTTTATTCCAAATAATGAAAAAGGAAGAGAAATTTATATTTCGTTAAAATCCACCAAAAACGCTAAAAAGAATCGAAAAAATAATGAAAAATTTGCAAAGAGTGCAGATTTTGATAAATTAATCAAACTTTTTGGAGAAAATAAAGTAAGACTGGTTAATGGAGCATCTCAACGTGAAGTCGAAATAATCCGTTAAAATACAGCTTCAAATTAGATTTGGAGTAACATTTTCTCTAGAAAAATATAAATAATATAAATTGTATTTGAATAAAGAATTAATAACTAGATAGATAAGAAAGACTACTCACAAATGAGTAGTCTTTCTCATGAAAATAAAATAATCCAAATGATAGACAGCAGCCTTTGCAGGCTTTTTTTATTTTATAGAATTATAAAAAATGAAAGCTGTTGACTCTGCCTGACCAATTATGCTATAAATGATTAATAGAAAAATTGAGAATTTTTGAAATAAAGCTTAAACTTTGTAGATTTATAAAATTTTAACCATTTAAAAAAGATAGTAAATCCTTAATACTTTCAAAAATGTAAGAATAATCATAAATATTTTAGGTATGATAGAAGTATAGATAGTGAAATGTTGTATTATATATATTAGTCTAGGAGGAAAAAGGGATAATGGATAAAGTAAATATGACCAAAGGACTAACAAATACCGAAGTAGAAGAACAGAAAAAACTTGGAAACGTAAATGTAACGACAATTAAAGTCGGTAATTCAAATAAAGATATTATTATAAAAAATTCAATGACCATCTTTAACTTACTCAACCTCATCTTGGCAGTTGTGCTATTTGTTATTGGTTCTTATAAAAATATGTTATTTATTTTTTCAATTATCTCAAATACCTCTATCGGAATATATCAAGAAATCAAGGCCAAGCGAATTATTGAAAAGCTTTCTTTTCTCAAACAAGAAAAAGTAGAAGTAATTAGAGAAGGTGAAAAAGCAAGCATTCATAAAGAGGAACTCGTTTTAAATGATATAATTTGTTTGAAAAAGGGAGACCAGGTTCCAGTTGATGCGATAAGTTTAGAAAATGGAATGGATGTAGATGAATCCATGATTACCGGAGAGTCTGATTTTATTGAAAAGCAGACTGGTGACTTTATCTACTCTGGAAGTTTGGTTATGCAAGGAACAGCAAAGGCACAAGTTCAGGCTGTTGGGAACCATACTTTCATAAGTAAATTGGCCAAAGAAGCTTCTGTTTTAAAGAAAGCAAAGTCAAAAATTCAACAACAAATTGATAAAATCCTAAAAATAATCGTTATTGGTATTATTCCAATTTCTATCTTAGTGCTTTTGAACCAATTTGTATTTTCATCTTTAGATTTGTCTGTGATTCCACAAAGAAAGACAGCAATCATTGGTACAGCAGCAACAATTACTAGTTTGATTCCTGAGGGGTTAGTTCTTTTAACTTCAGTCGCATTAGCTTTAGGTGTCATCAAGCTCTCAAGAATGAATGTTTTGACCCAAGAGTTGTCAGCAATTGAAACATTAGCAAGAGTTGATGTTCTTTGTTTAGATAAAACAGGGACCATTACCGAAGGGCAGATGAATGTTGAGCAAGTCCTCTATTATGCAGAAGAAAAACCAGAAGTTGATAAAATCATGTCATTTATCATTTCCTTGGATGAAGAACAGAATGCATCAATGGAGGCGCTCAAAAAATACTTTGACACGAGTCAAAAAAGTAACTTTGAATTAGAAACTTATCATCCTTTCAGCTCAGAAACTAAGTATCAATCGATTGAATTAAAAGGAGGAAGTACTTATAATCTTGGCGCCTTTGATTTAGTAGCAAAAGAACTTACAACTAAACAAAATGCTGATATTGAAAAAGCACTAGATGAAGGATACCGGATACTTGCTTTATCACAGAGTAAACCAAACGAGAAAGATAGTCTGGTTTGCTTGATTTTGTTAAAAGATAGACCTAAAAAAGAAGCAAAACGAATTCTAGAATATTTTGAAAAACAAGGGACTAAAATAAAAATTATTTCAGGAGACCACCCTAAAACTGTTTCACTCATTGCAAAAGAAGTAGGTTTAGAAGCCGATTATGTTGGCTTATCAGAACTTCCTGATGATGAAAAAGAATTTAAAAAAATTGTTGAGGAAAAAACAATCTTTGGTCGGATAACACCAGAAAGAAAAAGAGATATTATCGCTTCACTTCAAAGTAATGGACATACAGTTGGGATGATTGGAGATGGAATCAATGATATTTTGGCTCTTAAAAAATCAGATTGTCCGATTGCTTTAGGAAGTGGAAATGAAGCAACAAAATCAGTGGCTCAATTTATTCTTTTAAAAAATGATTTCTCTGTCTTGCCTGACATTTTAAAAGAAGGAAGAAAGGTAATCAATAATATTACTCGAGTGGCAAGTATGAATCTTTTACGAGTAATCTATACTTTTACTCTGACCGTTCTTCTATTGATTACACATCATTTATTTCCTTTAGAGTCAATAAATTTGATGATGATGGGGATTTTCACTGTTGGAATTCCTAGTGCCCTACTTGTACTAGAGAAAGATGAGAAGCGAAACGAAGAAGATATTCTTCAAAAAATTAGAAATAATGCGTTGCCGACTGGGATAATTATTGGAGTAGCTATCTTTGCTATGCTAGCCTTAGCCTATAAATTTCCAATCTACACAAGCTTCACAAATGGACACGTCGTAACTCATTACAAAGAGTTTATCAGTGATGTGACTTTAATTATCGGAAGTGTTCAACTTTTCTCTCTTTATCTCTTATGTAGACCCTTAAGTCGATTCAGAGCAATAGTTATTACTGGAATGACGGCACTGTTTTATGGTACTTACTTCATTGAACCCGTAACAAAATTCTTAGGAATCGCTCCCTTCACAAGCTTCAGATTTCTTATTCCGACAAGTATATGTATTTTATTGATTTTGATTATTAGAGCATTCTTTTCAAAAGAAGTAAAAATGAGAAGTAAAAAGCTTATCTTACTCATTTCTTGTTTGCTCTTAGTTTCAGGGTTCTCTTTTACAAAGTTAAGACAGTATAGCGTGAGAGCAATGACTGATAGTCCTCAATACAAAAAAATATTAGTAAATAATTGGGAAAAGTCACAGCTCAATAAAGAAAATACAAACGAGAAATAAATGCAAAAACATTATCAGTTAGATAATGTTTTTTTATTTACTCTAATTTTATATTCTTGCTTTAATGATTTTATAGATAAGTGATTATAGTTTTTCAACTGATTCAACTGCTTGAACAAAACGAGACGCGATTTCAAGAGGTCTAGTAATTGCACCACCAATAACCATTCCGTCTACTCCAATTTTTTGGACATACTGTGCCTGTTCGGGACTGTGAATCCTTCCTTCAGCGATAACGGGAATTTTTGCCTCAACTAACTTTTCAAGTAATTCAAAGTCAGGTCCATCTTGTTTTTTACTTTCTTCTGTATAGCCACTGAGAGTAGTTCCAACAAAGTCTACTCCAGCAGAATAAGCATTTTCACACTCTTTAAAATTTGAGCAGTCAGCCATTAAAAGTTGAGTTGGATATTTTTCTTTGATTTTTTTGATAAATTGATTAATAGTTAGCCCATCATGACGTTCTCTCAGAGTACAATCTAAGGCTATTACCTCACAAGAAGTAGCAACTAATTCATCAATCTCTTTCATAGTCGCTGTAATGAAGGGCTTTTGAGGCAAATAATCTTTTTTAATAATACCTATGATGGGTAAACTTACCGCTTTTTGAATTTCTTTTATATCTCTGACCGAGTTTGCTCTGATAGCGACAGCTCCAGCTTGTTCAGCAGCTTTTGCCATCAAAGGCATAACTCCTCCATTTTCAGAATATAATGGTTCACCGGGTAAGGCTTGACAAGATACGATTATTCCACCCTTTATTTTTTCTAAAAATTGTTCTTTATTCATTCTCCATTTACCCTCCATAAAATCTGTTTTTGGATAATTACTCCATAATTAATATAGCATACGCTTACATTTTTGTCAATTATGATAAAATAAATTTAAGATACAAGAAATTATGAGTTAATTACCAAAGGAAAATTATGAAAATTGAAACAGTCATTAAAGAAAAATATGAATTACTTACTAAATCAGAAAAGAAGATTGCAAATTATGTATTAGCTTCAAAGGAGCGTATTGTTTATGGAACAATGAATGATATCAAAAAAGCAATCAAGGTTGGCGATGCAACCATAGTAAGATTTTGTCAAAAATTGGGTTATTCAGGATTTTCAGATCTTAAAATAGAAGTTGCTAAGGAAAGTTATTCTCAAAAGTCTTCTAATAGAACAGATCTGACCTTATTTTTTGATGAGAATGAAAATAGCATTATTGAGATTCTTCATGAAACAAAATCAAAATTAGATTTAGAACAATTTGAAAAAAGTTCAAAATTAATTTCTGAAGCTTCGGCTATTTATATTTTTGGGGTAGGTTTAAGCGGCAATACTGCGAAAGATTTAGAAGCGATGTTTCTTCGTATTGGGGTTCCAGTTAAAGCAATTAGTGACTCTCATTTTCAATTGCAAACAGCTGCCCTATTAAAAAAGACAGATTTAATCATTGGCATTTCATTATCCGGTAAGACATTAGAATTATTTGAATCCATTAAGATTGCCAAAGAACAAAAAGCTCAGATTATTACAATTACTAGCTCAGACTATTCACCACTTGCCCAACTTTCTGATATTAATTTGCAAACAGTGAATGAAGAGTTTTTTGATGGTGGCTCACTCACTGGAAAAATCTCACAATTATATATTTGTGAAATTTTGGTTAAAAATCACGAGCGACTTTATAAAGATAAAGCAATTCAGAGTAGAGAAGCGATTATCAGAGCAGTTATGGATAAGACAGTTGAGTAACTTCTTTATTATTCAGCTTTTAGTGATGTTTGTTGAACCTTATTGAAATACTATGTTATAATATGGACATGACAAATTTCAAGAAAAACGATATATTTGAAGCAGAAGTCCTTGATTTGACACATGAAGGGCAAGGAGTGGTTAAAGTTGATTCTTACCCATTTTTTGTAGACAATGCCTTACCTGGTGAACGGATAAAAATGCGCGTTCTTAAAGTTGGAAAATCATTTGGTTTTGGGCGTGTGGATGAATTTATAAGCCAAAGTGAGCATCGCACGACTCAGTTAAATCTTGATTATTTAAGAACTGGGATTGCTGATTTTGGTCATCTGACTTATAATGAACAAGTAAAATTTAAACAAAAGCAAGTCGTTGATATTTTAAGAAAAACGGCTGGGAAGGAAGATTTCCCTGTTTCTCCAGTTATTGAATCTATTAAAACGATAAAATATCGAAATAAGGCACAGATTCCTGTTCAAATGGTTAATGGGATTTTAACTACTGGATTTTATAGAAAAAATTCTCACTCATTAATTCCAGTCGAAGATTTTTATATTCAACATCCTGAAATTGATGCAGTTGTCCTTTTTTTGCGTGATGAGTTTCGGAAAATTAATTTACAAGCTTACGATGAAAAAACGCGCAAAGGTTGGCTACGAAATATTGTGGTTAGAAGAGGTTTTCATACAAGTGAAATGATGGTTAGCCTTGTTGTAACCAGTAAAAAACTCCCAGAAAATGTTGATTTGGTAATTGACAAATTAGTGGAGCATTTTACTAATATTAAATCTGTTCAACTCAATATTAATAATGGAACTGGCTCATTTATTTTAGGTAAAGAGTTCGTTTTATTGTATGGAAAAGATTTTATTACAGATTTGATGTTGGACAAAACTTATCAAATTTCTGCACCAGCTTTTTATCAAGTCAACACTCCACAAGCTGAAAAACTTTATGAAACAGCATTTGAATTCGCAGAATTAAAACCAGGAGATATTGTTATCGATGCCTATTCTGGTATTGGAACAATCGGAATCAGCATGGCTGATCGAGTCGCTGAGGTTTATGGGATGGAAGTTGTTCCGGCTGCTGTTGAAAATGCAAAACGTAATGCTCAATTAAATGAACTTGAGAACACACATTATGAAGTAGGAACAGCAGAAAAAATTATGCCCAAGTGGCTTGATGAAGGAATAAAACCTGATGTTATTTTTGTTGACCCACCAAGAAAAGGGCTCGATGAAACTTTTATTAAATCAGCAACAGCAACTAATCCTCGGAGAATCGTTTATATTTCATGTAATCCTGCAACCTTTGCTCGAGATGTTGTACGTTTTGAAAACGAAGGCTATATTTTAGATAAAGTTCAACCAGTTGATTTATTCCCACAAACGCATCATATTGAACTTGTTGCTCGCTTTAATAAAAAATAAAAGAGGATAGTATTTTAGAAAATCCTAACCATAGAAAGAAAATCATGATTCGCATAACACAAATCAAAATTTCAATTGACGAACCTGTCAGTAAAGTTAAAAGTCTTGTTTTAAAAAAATTAAGGCTTCAAGAAGCTGACCTGCTCGATTATCGAATTTATAAAGAATCAATTGATGCAAGACACAAAGGCGAAATTGATTTTATCTATACTGTTGACATTAAACTTAAAGATGAATCCAAAATACTGTCTAAAAAAATTAAAAATGTTTCTTTAGCACCAGAACTAGACTATGTTAATCCGCAACTTGGAACTAAAAAAATGGTAAACCGCCCAGTCGTCATTGGATTTGGCCCTGCTGGAATGTTTGCTGCTTTACTTTTGGCTCAAAATGGTTATCGTCCAATTGTTTTAGAACGAGGCCAAGCAGTTGATGAACGTGTAAAATCAATTGACAAGTTTTGGCTTGAGGGGAAACTTAATCCAAAATCAAATGTTCAATTTGGTGAAGGTGGAGCAGGGACTTTTTCTGATGGAAAATTAACCAGTCGTGTTCGTGATTTACGTGGACGAAAGATTTTAGAAGAGTTTGTTGAAGCTGGTGCCCCAGAAGATATCCTTTATAAGGCACATCCTCATGTCGGGACAGATTTATTACGTGATATCGTTAAAAATATCCGAAAACAAATTATCGAGTTGGGTGGGGAAGTCTATTTTGATGCTCAAGTTGAAGAATTTTTAATTGAAGATGAACAATTACAAGCAGTAAAACTTGCTGACGGAAAAATCGTTAAAACAAATCATGCAATTTTAGCCATTGGTCATTCAGCTCGTGATACTTTTTCAGAACTTTATGATAAAGGGGTAACAATTACCGCTAAACCCTTTGCTGTTGGAGTTAGAATTGAACATCCTCAGTCATTGATTAACAAGGCTCAATATAAAGAATTTGCTGATCATCCACGTTTAGGTGCGGCAGAATATCGTTTAACTCACAAGTCATCATCAGGTCGAGGCGTTTATACTTTCTGTATGTGTCCAGGAGGACTCGTTGTTCCGGCTGCCTCAGAAGAAGGTGGACTTGTCACAAACGGAATGTCTGAACATGCCAGAGACCAAAAAAATGCAAATTCTGGACTTTTAGTCCAAGTCTTCCCTGAAGATTTCCCAAGTAATCATCCTCTTGCTGGAGTTGAATTTCAAAAAGAATTAGAACATAAAGCTTTTGAATTAGGCGGTTCTAATTATCAGGCTCCTGCACAACTTGTTGGAGATTTCCTTGACGGAAAAGCTTCCAAAGCAATGGGTTCGGTTGAACCAAGTTATGCCCTAGGAGTAAAACCAACAAATCTTGAATCATTATTCCCAGACTATGTTACACAATCTATGCGAGAAGCGATTGTTGGTTTAGATAAAAAAATGCACGGTTTTGCACTTTCTGATGCAGTGATGACTGGTGTTGAATCTCGTTCATCTTCACCCGTCAGAATTAACCGTGATGAAGAAAATTTTCAATCAGTTTCAACTAAAGGAATCTATCCTTCAGGAGAAGGAGCAGGCTTTGCCGGTGGAATTGTTTCGGCTGGAATTGATGGTTTAAAATGTGCTGAAGCACTAATTTCTGAGTTTGCAAAACCACTGACGGAGGCGTAAAATGGTTCCTAAATTTCATGATTACGAAAGAGAATCAGAAAATTTTTATGACCGTATTGCTAGCCAATTTGACCATAGTTTTGATGGATTTTTGGCCAGCTTTTTTAAAAGATTTATCCTTAAAAATCTAAAATTTGAACAAAATTCTAAGATTTTGGATGTCGGTTGTGCTAACGGAAAGCTTCTGGCGATGCTAAATGACAAAAAGAAAATTGTCGGTAGTGGCTTGGATATTTCGTCAGAAATGATTAAAGTTGCCAAAGATCAGTACCCATATTTTACTTTTGAACAAGGTTCTGCTCAAGAAATTCCCTTTAATAACGAGAGCTTTGATTTAATTATTTGTTCGGCTAGCTTCCATCATTTCCCAAAACCTGAGCGTTTTTTGATAGAAGCTGAATGCCTGCTCAGACCCAATGGAAGATTAGTGATTGCAGAAATTCACATTCCATTTATCACAAAAATTTATAATTGGTGGATTAACCGTTTCTCGACAGAAGGAGACGTGAAAGTCTATCAGCCAAAAGAACTGACAGAACTTTTCAATCAAAATGGTTGGAAAATTAATAAAAAAAAGATTTTTTTACAGATTCAATATTATGAACTTGAAAAAAATTACTGACAGGCTCCTCTTGGAACTTATTGACAAGTCTGTCAGTAATTCTAAAATAAGAATTAGGAAAAATTATGGAACAAGAACAACACCGCAGTTTTAAAGCCTCTTGGTTTTTCAAGTGGTTCATTAATAATAAAGTCGTTGCAAGTTTAGCGATTGTCCTTCTCTTTTTATTGAATATTTTATTACTCAATAAAGTTGGATTCATTTTTAAACCTGTCGGAGAATTTATTACAGTCATTTCTCTGCCAGTTATTTTAGCAGCAGTATTTTACTATTTACTTAATCCGATAGTTGATTTTTTGGAAAAAAGACGAGTTCCGCGTGTGCTGACAATTATTGTCCTTTTCTTAATTATCGCAGCTTTGATTGCTTGGGGCTTAATTGTTGCTATTCCAAATGTCATCAGTGGAGTAGACAATTTCGCGTCATCGGTCCCTCATTATGTTAACACTGCCCAAAAAGAGATTAATGCTTTAGCAAAAAATCCACACTTTGAGCAATTCCGACCACAAGTTGACCAATTTGCCAAATCAATTGGGAATCAATTGATTGATTGGTCAAAAACTTTCTCTGTTAATGCCGTAACGACTCTTTCACATCTCATCAGTAAAACTACAAGTATTTTGATTTCTTTGATTGTCTTCCCATTTGTTCTTTTTTACTTGTTAAGAGATGGTCAAAGATTAAATGGCTTTGTCACTCATTTATTGCCCAATGATTGGCGTAAAGAAACATCAAAAGTCTTGCATGAAATTAATAGTCAACTTTCAAATTATGTGCGTGGTCAAGTCTTAGTTGCCATTGCTGTTGCCATTATGTTCATGATCGGGTTACCAATTATTGGATTGCGCTATGCAGTAGCCTTGGCAATTACAGCAGGTTTCTTGAACTTAGTTCCATTTTTAGGCTCATTTTTAGCCGCTATTCCAATGGTAATCGTTGGTTTGGCGATTGGTGGACCTTTGATGCTTGTAAAAGTAATCATTGTTCTTATCATTGAGCAAACTCTTGAAGGGCGCTTTATTTCTCCTTTGGTTCTTGGAAAACAAATGTCAATCCATCCGATTACGATTTTATTTGTTTTACTGACAGCTGGTCAAATCTTAGGAGTTTGGGGAGTTCTACTTGCGATTCCATTTTATGCAACACTCAAAGTGATTATTGTTCACGTTTATGAATGGTATCGTGAAATTTCAGTCCTTTATCGTGAAGAAACAGCTACAGAAGAAGCTAAAGAGTAATTAATAGAATAAAAAATAAGGAGAAAAATGTCATATTCAGAAGATACAATTGACTTTTTACATCAGGGAGACCTGATTGGAATGCAAAATTCACTTGCAAAAGCATTAAAAAACGATAATAATGAAATGTTGGCTGACCTTGCCGAATATCTGCAAATGATGGGTTTTATTGATGAAAGTCAAAAAATTTATGACCAAATCATGTCTGAACACCCAGAGTCAACCGATTATCTGATTAATTTAGCAGAGATAGCTGAAGATAATGGTAATTTAGATGAAGCTCTGAACTATCTTTATCAAATTCCAGTAGACGATGAAAACTATATTGCTGCACTCGTTAAAATTGCTGATTTATATCAGTATGAAGGTGATTTTGAAACAGCAATTTCAAAATTAGAAGAAGCACGAGAATTATCAGATTCTCCGCTTATCACCTTTGCTTTGGCTGAATCTTATTTTGAACAAGGTGATTATTCAGCCGCAATTACAGAATATGCCAAACTTTCAGAACGTAAAATTTTGCATGAAACAAAAATATCTATTTACCAAAGAATTGGCGATTCTTATGCTCAATTAGGTAATTTTGAGAATGCCATTTCATTTCTTGAAAAATCATTTGAATTTGATGAAAAACCTGAAACTTTATATAAAATCGCTCTTCTTTATGGAGAAATTCATAACGAAACAAGAGCTATTGCTAATTTCAAACGATTAGAGAAAATGGATGTTGATTTCTTGAACTATGAGTTAGCTTATGCTCAAACATTGGAAGCCAATCAAGAATTTGAAGCTGCACTAGAAATGGCACAGAAAGGTTTGAATAAAAATCCAAATGCCGTTCCTTTACTTCATTTCGCCTCAAAAATTAGTTTCAAATTAAAAGATAAAGCAGCAGCAGAACGTTACCTCATGGATGCCTTGAACTTACCAGAATTACATGATGAAACTGTCTTTCTACTTGCTAACCTATACTTTAATGAAGAAGATTTTGAAGCGGTCATTAATCTTGAAGAACTTTTAGAAGATGAACATTTATTAGCTAAATGGCTTTTTGCAGGAGCACATAAAGCTTTAGAAAATGATTCTGAAGCGGCTGCTTTGTATGAAGAACTCATTCAAACTAATTTGTCAGAGAATCCAGAGTTTTTAGAAGACTATATTGATTTTCTTAAAGAAATTGGTCAAATTTCTAAAACAGAACCAATTATTGAACAATATTTGGAACTTGTTCCAGATGATGAAAATATGAGAAATTTGCTGACAGACTTAAAAAATAATTACTGACAAAGCTGTCAGTAATTATTTTTATTGTAAGCTAGAAAATTCACAAACTTGCGTCAAAATAATTGTAAAAGGGTCTATTATCTGATAAAATGATTGTGAAGTAATCCAAGAGATTATGAAATATGAATTAGAACAAATAGAGGTAAAATAAAAAATGTCTGAGAAACAATTTGGGGCGAACTTGGTTGTCGATAGTTTGATTAACCATAAAGTGAAGTATGTATTTGGGATTCCAGGAGCAAAAATTGACCGGGTTTTTGATTTATTAGAAAATGAAGAAGGCCCTCAAATGGTCGTGACTCGTCATGAGCAAGGAGCTGCTTTCATGGCTCAAGCTGTTGGACGTTTGACTGGCGAACCTGGTGTAGTAGTTGTTACGAGTGGTCCAGGGGTATCAAACCTTGCAACTCCACTTTTGACTGCAACATCAGAAGGTGACGCTATTTTGGCTATTGGTGGACAAGTTAAACGCAGTGACCGTCTCAAACGTGCACACCAATCAATGGATAATGCTGGAATGATGCAATCAGCAACAAAATATTCAGCAGAAGTACTTGATCCTGATACACTTTCTGAATCAATTGCCAACGCTTATCGTATTGCCAAATCAGGACATCCAGGTGCAACTTTCTTATCAATCCCCCAAGATGTAACGGATGCCGAAGTATCAATCAAAGCCATTCAACCACTTTCAGACCCTAAAATGGGGAATGCCTCTATTGATGATATTAATTACTTAGCGCAAGCAATTAAAAATGCCGTATTGCCAGTAATTTTGGTTGGAGCTGGTGCTTCAGATGTCAAAGTCGCTTCATCATTGCGTAATTTATTGACTCATGTTAATATTCCTGTCGTTGAAACATTCCAAGGTGCTGGTGTTATTTCACATGATTTAGAGCATACTTTTTACGGTCGTATCGGTCTTTTCCGCAACCAACCAGGGGATATGCTTTTGAAACGCTCTGACCTTGTTATTGCTGTTGGTTACGACCCAATCGAATACGAAGCTCGCAACTGGAATGCCGAAATTGATAGCCGCATCATCGTTATTGATAATGCCATTGCTGAAATTGATACTTACTACCAACCAGAACGTGAATTAATTGGGGACATCGCGGCAACATTGGATAATCTTTTACCAGCCGTTCGTGGTTATAAAATTCCAAAAGGAACAAAAGAATATCTTGATGGCCTTCATGAAGTTGCTGAACAACACGAATTCGATACTGAAAACACCGAAGAAGGCAGAATGCACCCACTTGATTTGGTCAGCACTTTCCAAGAAATCGTCAAAGATGATGAAACAGTAACCGTTGACGTAGGTTCACTATACATTTGGATGGCACGTCATTTCAAATCATACGAACCACGTCACCTTCTCTTCTCAAACGGAATGCAAACACTTGGTGTTGCACTCCCTTGGGCAATCACAGCCGCATTGTTGCGCCCAGGTAAGAAAGTTTATTCTCACTCAGGTGATGGAGGTTTCCTCTTCACAGGTCAAGAACTCGAAACCGCCGTTCGTTTAAACCTTCCAATCGTTCAAATCATCTGGAATGATGGTCATTACGACATGGTAAAATTCCAAGAAGAAATGAAATATGGACGTTCAGCAGCCGTTGATTTCGGTTATGTTGATTACGTAAAATATGCTGAAGCAATGGGAGCAACAGGCTACCGTGCCCACAGCAAAGAAGAACTTGCCGAAATTCTAAAATCAATTCCAAATACTACAGGTCCTGTAGTAATTGATGTACCTTTGGACTATTCTGATAATATTAAGTTAGCAGAAAAATTATTGCCAGAAGAATTTTACTGATAAAAAACAAGCAAATTGTGAAATAACAAAAATAAAAGAAGAAGTCCTTGAACCTCTAAGCGTTCAGGGATTTTTTTCATTTATTATTAATCAAAAAACAATTTAATTTAATGGAGTCCTTTAATGAGTAAAATCACGATGGCATAGGAGAAACTTGAAATAATTCCCAATATCCAAAAACCAAGTCCTTGATAAATAAGACCACCGGCTATAGACGCGAGAGTCAGTCCGAGATAAAGAGCAGATGAATTAAAGCTCATCAAAGTTGAGCGATTTTGAGTAGATAAAGTCACAAGATAGGCAGAAATCGCGGTTCCCCCCCAGCCCATAGAAAAGGCGAGCAAAATTAGAAATATAATGAGACCTAAAATACTGTTGCTAAACAGTCCTAAAGCCAATGTAAAGCTAAGTGAAGCACAAGCATTGAATAAAATTGACTTTACTCGTCCTAATTTGTTCATAATCAACCCACCAGTTGAAGCAGCAATAAAATTTGCGGTGCCGTAAATTAGAAAAACTAGACCAGCTTTCCCACTACTAAAATGGAAATGCTCTGCTAAAAAACTTCCAAGGAAAGTATAGACTAGGTAAAATCCAAACATCCAAAAGAAATCTAGAAGAAGTGTATGAATCACATTTTTAGCTTTAAAAACATTTCTAAAATTGACCAAATAGCTAATTTTTTGATTTTGAGCAGTAGTATTTGGGATAATGGCTATTATAAGAATGAGCGAGAATACTGTAAGAACGGCAGATGCCCAAAAGGCACTATGCCAATTGCTTAGTTGAGAGAGAAAAGACCCAAGTGGGACACCGACTGCCACAGAAAGTGAAAGACCCGCCATTGAAATTCCCATAATTTTATTCATCAATTGCCCATTAAAATAACTACCAATGAATGCCCAGACATTTGGGAGAAAGAGAGCAGCACCTAGTCCCGCAGCTGCACGATAGATGTAAAAAGTTGCAAGATTTGTAGCAATTGCGCAAAGAAGAGTAGCCCCTAAAAAAAGACTCATGCCGGTGATTAAAAGTTTACGTTTACTAAAACGGTCGCCTAAAGGGCCAAACAATGGAGCACCAATCATTTCACAAAGGGCATACGTTGTGACACCAAGGGCAGTTTGACTAATTGTTGCATGAAAGTCTTGAGCAATTTGAGGGAGTAATGGGCTGATGATAAAACTATCAGCCCCGACGACAAAGACACCAAGGAAAAGTCCAGTGACGATAGAAAAATTTTTAATGTTCATAAAGTCAGATTACGCTTTGTTTATTGAACTTTCAAGTGAACTTTTGGGAACTAAGTTACAAAGTTGATACTACTTGTGGGATTTTAGAAAAGTGGTAAAATGAGCTTATGGAACTTGAAACAGAAAATACTTTTATAAAACATAGTCAAATTCATGGAGAATTTTGTCCTTTAGATACAACAATCAAAATTTTGTCGGGTCGTTGGAAAACAATTATTTTAAATCGTTTGATGAAAGAGGAATTGCATTTTAATGAACTTGCAAGACGGATTCCCGATTGTACGAGAAGAATGCTAGCTTTACAACTTCATGAACTAGTTGAGGCACAAATCATTAGAAAAAATATAAACTTTGAATTGTTACCTGTACAGATTTCTTATGAATTAACAAATTTGGGAAAATCACTTTTACCGATTGTTTGGACAATGAACGACTGGGGAATACAATATATTAAAGAAGTGACAGGAATTACCGATGTGGACCCATCTTGTGAAGGAAAAAAATAAGAATTAATTCTGAACAACAATTAGATTTTATGATATATATGTATTTCAAATAAGAAACGTATCAAAAATCAATCATCTAAAACAAACAGAATTTTTTTTAGAATTTTTCATTAAATACAGCAAAAGTTCAAACTATTATGACCGGTAGACCGGTCATTTTTTTTTAGACATTTCTTACTCAAAACATCGAGTTAGTAGAAATTTAAAAATAAATCATTTCAGTTAATTATTTATAATTAACCCCCTAAAAACAGCTTTAAATCTGTGGAAATTATACAAAATAGTTAATTTATTAGATATCAGAATAAACAAATATGTTTTTATAATATATTACAATATAGAAGTAATAATATAGGAAAAATCAGTATACTATTGCACCAAATAAAAAGTTCATTCACTCTTTCAAATTTCCCTATCAATTTATCAGGAAAGTTAAGAATGAAGATGAAACAATGATTTAAAAAAATATTTTAAAGGTGAGGAAAAATAATGAAAAAATTAATCAATAAAAAGATTTATCGGATATTTTTACTAGTCGTTTTAGTGGTTATTGTGGTAGGAACAATTTGGTATATAAAAAATGAGGAAGATTTTTCTCATTTGGTTTCACGCCCCCAAGATGTGAAGATGTGGCAAGCAGATCCGCGGCCCTTACAGAGTGAGAAGGCTGTTATCAAGCAAACAAATAAGCTTAACCTTAAAAATAAGGGGCAAGATGTTTCTTTGAAGAGTATGGAACTTGTTGTGATTCCAGGACTTCGAGGCGCGTGGTCGATTAATCCTAAAACAAAAAAAGCGGCCTTTGGTGATGATTGGATTCCTCAAGGCGTGACTCAATCTGATGATAATTACTATATTAGTGTTTATGATGGGGATTATCATTTAGATTCTTTAATTTTTCAAATTGATAAAAAGACTAAAAAATATGTGAAGACAATTATTCTAAATTCAAAAGCGCACGTTGGAGGGATTGTTTACGATGAAAAATATAAACAATTGATTTACTCAAATGATACCAGTAAGTCTGCGGGTTTTGGCTATCTTTCAAAAACAGATATGGACGCATATCACGCCGAAAAAGTGAAAGCACCGATTCATTCAAAAGAAATCAAATGGCCTATAGGGTCACGAACTTCCGCTATTACACTTTATAATAATCAATTATTAGTCGCAAAGTATGGTTCAAATAAAAATGACCGTTCAATAGTGGCAGTCCCTCTTGATAGTAAGGGATTTGTTCCTGTTCCATCGAATGAAGAATTAACAAAATTAGATTCAGAAATGACTCAAGAATCTTCTAAAACAAAAGATTCAGATACGATAATGAAAAAATATGTTCAAATATTAGTCCAAATGAAGTTATTAAATTCATGGGCACCAGCTTGGGACAGGCTTCAAGGTATTGCCGTATCCAAAATTGGTGTCACTTTACTGACCCAATCAAATGGTCAAGCCCCTGGTAAACTATGGGTTCAACTGCCTAAAAAAGGGACCGACAGTTCACGATTAGACTATATTCCCCCAACAACGGGAGTAAGAGAAATTTCTATTCCAGCTTCGGTTGAAGGGATAAGTTTAGATTCAAGTGAAAATCAGATTGCTTTAGTTTTTGAAAGTGGAGCGAAAAAATATCGTAAGAATAATTCCTTATTTTTCCATTCTAACTATATGGACCGATTAATGATTCTTCCAATATCCATAAGTGGGAATAAAAATAATTAAAATCAATAAAAACTGGTTTAAAGAAGTCTTTATGGGGGCTCAGTATCTACTTAAATAAGAAATACTCAAAATTAATCATTGAGGTAGTAAATTATGCTAAAAAATAACTACGGCAAAACCGAAAAAGAAATTCGCAAGGCTAGCGGTCTTTCTTTGTCAGCATTTCAGGATTTAGGAATATCTCCTGCGACACTTTCAGAATTTGAAAATGGAAAAAGGAAACTTAATTTTAAGACGCTAACCTCATGTTTAAGCATCCTCAAAGTACCTTTTGATTCATTTATTGATTTAGCCAAACACTATCCTATTTTTTAGTCACTTGGAGTTTCTTCTTATTGGAATTGATATTTGAACAAATGTCGGAGTAACTGTTTTCATCAATAAACACGCTCAACTTTTATCAACAATGGTGATACTCTAGTAAATGATTTTTTCAAAAATGCTAAACTTTATAGTGAAAAAATTATTTTAAGAAGAAATATAAGATTTGAGGATATAGAAACTTTTCAACGATATTTTTTGAATTATTTGCGAACAAGATAATATTATACGATAACCTATTAAAACTTTAATAAAAAACTCAACATAATTTATGAGCTAATGAAAACAAGTGCCCCCTGAATATTCATAAATTCAGGGGGTTATTTTTGTTAAATTGGCTATTTTTTAGTTTACTGAATATCATTTTGGAGCAATAATAATTAGTGCTATAATGAAATCGAATACAAGTTCACTAAAATAGTATTATTTTAATACAAACTGAAAAGGATGAGGAATGAAATTTAATAAAAAAAGAGTTGCAATAGCCACGTTTATTGCTTTGATATTTGTAAGTTTTTTTACAATATCATCAATCCAAGATAACCAAACTAATGCAGCCGAACTTTCTTCCACTCGTTCAATTGATGTTGAAACAGGGGCAACAACTCTTAATCGGAGTGATTTTAATGATAACTTTACTTTATCAGGTACAGTTGGCATGCGTTATCAGGTTGGTGGTGCATTTAATCCGACAGGCCCAGCATTAACTGACGAACAGACAAAGGCTAGATACGATGCTGAAACTGGTATTATTACACTAACACCAAATCGCAATGACTGGTCAGGAAATTTTACACTTAATAATCGTATTTCGACAGAGCAACCTTTTAAGCTCAAAGGTGCTATTTATCTTGGAGATAGAACTGATGCAGATTGGAGAGATACCGATGTTGGAGAAAATGGCGGAACTCCAAGTGGTGGGGCCGATGGAATAGGATTTGCTTTTCATCCAGAAGAAGTTGGAAGTGTTGGCTTCACGGGAGCAAATATGGGTATTGGAGGCCTGAAAGGAGCTATTGGTTATAAATTTGATACCTATTGGAATACTCCTCAACAAAGTAATGATGATGATAATCATAGATTAGGCTGGGAAATAGACCCTGAAAATAAAGGAGCACATCTAGGAAACCCTTTTGGTTCTTTTATTGAGACAACAACAACACCAACCGCAGCTAATAGTCCGCTTTTAAATTCTGGGCGAACAGTAACTTTTCCCACCGAAGCAGGTTTTGCTGTAGGAGATTGGAGCCAAATTGCATGGTTAGATACGAGTAAAATTTTACAAAATTCAGGAGAAAATCGTCGAATTGAAATTGGAGATGATAACACTGGTAACCCTGTCCAAGGTTCAAATAGACGTGAAACACCAGATTATGGATATGATGCGAATGAGCTGTTGAGTCCCTCTGAAAAAGATAACACAACTGGTTTTCAAAATGTTATTTATGATTATCAACCAGATGGTGCAGGTAAAGGTATACTAAAAATTTATCTTCTTCATGGTGTGACGACTAATCCAATTGGTCCAAACGCATTGACTGATTCTGGAATTAACTATGATTTAATTGGTCAAAAGCAGATTGAATCATCTGATTCGCTAGCTTTAGCAGTCTCTGCTTCGACTGGAGCTTTTCGGAACTTACAACAATTTAGATTTGATTCTTTTGAATATTCGGCAGTAAAGAGATTAACAATTGATAAAACTTGGGACGATAACAATAATGCAAATGGGATAAGGCCCGATACTGTTGAAGTTCAGGTTTGGGCCAATCTTAAAGCAACAAGTAATAAAGAAGAGGTACGTCTTCCTTATAAGACTCCAATAAAACTAACTTCAACTGATAATTGGCATTATGTTTATGATAATCTTCCTAAATATAACAATGAAGGGCGTGAAATTTTCTATGATGTCACAGAGCTTCCCGTTGCTGGATATGAGTCAACTTACCAAAGAATGAATGGTGATGAAGTTTCTGATATTCATATTGAAATTTCTAATAAAACTCAAAATCCTTTAACCATATCAGGAGAAAAAATCTGGTTGGATGAAGGAGATACTGATTCACGTCCAGATCATATTACTATTCAACTGTGGCGCAGAGATAATAATCAGGAGCGCCAGGTTAAATTTAATGAATTATCTGCTGGTTATCAAAGCATTTATGGACAAGTAAATCCCAATGATTTCGTGACACAAGAAACCAATTCAAATAAGAACTGGGAATATTCTTTTTCTTATTTGAGCGGAACAGAGACTGTGGCAGGACTAGAGCAAGGTATCCAATATTTCTTTAAGGAGGAACTACCAGGTAATTATAAATATAAATATCAGACGCAAGTGATTGGTCATGATATTGTTAATACGCCTATTGAAGTAGAAAAAACTAGCTTAATCGTCAATAAAGTCTGGGAGGATACAGGTTATGAGAAAAATCGGCCGGAATCAATTACAGTTCAATTGTATGCAGACAACATTGCACAAGGAGAACCAACTATCATTAGTGCAAATGAAAACTGGACTAAAGAGTTTAACGATTTAATACTACGAGATGCTAAAGGAAACGAAATTTCATATTCAGTTAAAGAGTTAAACGTAACCGAAGACTATCAGCTAAGACAATCGCAAGAGGATAAGAAAATTACTCTAATTAATAAATTTGTGAAGAAAGAAGTAAAGCCTGAGGAAAAGGATAAGCAGCAGCAGAATAATAATAGTAATAATAAAGAGAAAGAGAGTAGTCCCAATAACGAAGAAATAAAGAAAGATAATGTAGAAAAAGAAACTACAAATAGTCTTCCAATTGTTGGTCAATATCCAGAAGTTTGGATGATTTTATTAGGAACTGGTTTATTATTTATTGTCCTGATCTTAATAAAATATAAATCAAAGAATAAAAAATCTTCTAATAAAGACTAAGCGTTCTCGTAGTATAAATCAAATATAGTGAACATATTTTGAACAATATACAATCATTGTTGGCAAAAAGGAGAAAAAAATGTATAATATAGAGTACATGACATCAATGTAACAATTTTATAATCAAAAAAGAAGCCCAATAAGTCTTTATAGTTAAACATTAAGTTGTTTAACTATCACTGTGTTTATAAAAAAGAATAAAAAGACTCCGAAAAATTAAGATTTTTCGGAGTCTTTTTTAGCTCAAATTCCCAAATAAGAAGCTTATACGTCTTTAGTGTTTTCATTTAATGACTTTTATTTACCTATCTATAATATTTTAAATACGATAATTTTGATTCAAAGTTAGTAAATGTGAGTACTAGCCAATTTAAACAAATGATTATAACAGAATAATCACAGTACTTTCAGAAAAATCTTAATTTTTCGGACAAATTAAATTTTGATATTTCGAAAGGAAAAATGATGGAAGAGAGCTTATTTTATAAACGTGTTAAAAAACTTGGGGAAGACTTAGGTAAATCTTTTAATCAAATTGAAAAAGAGTTGGGTTATTCGCGAAATGCCTTGAGTAATTATAAAACAAAGACAATGCCCTCGGCTATTCGCTTATTAGAGTTAGCAGAATACTTTGATGTAAGTCCACGTTATCTACTCGGAATGGACGAAATGTGCGAAAATAGTAGAGAAAAAAATAGCTTTACAGAATTTCTTTTTGAAAATTTGGATAAGAACCAAAAACTTGAGATCTGTAAACTTTCACAAATCTGGATGATGCACGAATTAAAGGAGAGTTAAGTTCAAATTTAATGCTATTTGGTTCCACTCATAGATTGTAATGAAAAGACAATGGGTTCTTTTTAGAATTTATTTATATTAAAAAATTTATAATTAAAAACTGAAAAGGCCTCTGAAAAGGTCTTTTTGTTTACTGATAGTCGAATATTACTTACTGATTATGTTATGATAGAATGAAACAACTGGAGGAAGAAATAAACATATATGGTTCAGCTATCAGAATTAGCATCAGCACTTAAACAAACAGAAAGTAAAGGAGTATTTTCTAAACATCCTAAAGGCTTTGGTTTTGTACATCCAGAGGGTGAGACAGACAAAACTAATGATATCTACATCGGTCAAAACGAAACTAAATTTGCAATGGATGGAGATAAGGTTACTGTTAAGGTTTTATACCCTAAGACAGAAAGACGGGGCGCAAGCGGACAAATTATTAAAATCAATGAACGAGCAGTCGTTGATACAGTTGGAACTTACCGTTCTTTATCTAATCGTCAAGCCAAAGCTTTGGGATATAAAGGTCGAATCGAACTCTTTAATGACCGTATTTCAGATACTCTTTACATAAAACAGCCCTTAACAGGAGTACAAGAAGAAGATGTAGTAAGTATTAAAGTTACTCAATATCCAACAGATACTAAAGCATTTGAAGGAAAAATTACGAAAATCATTGGTCATAAAGGTGAAGTTGGCCTTGATATCTTAGAAGTTTTGTATGCTATGAAAATTCCACAAGAATTCTCAGCTGAAACATTAGCTGAGGCTGAGTCATTTTCTGAAGAATTAACCCAAGAAGACTTGCAAGGACGTGAAGACTATCGTAATGAAATCACTTATACCATTGATGGAGAGGATTCTAAAGATTTAGATGATGCGATTCATGTTAAGAAATTATCGAATGGACATTTTGAATTAGGGGTCCACATTGCTGATGTCAGTCATTATGTGACCGAAGGTTCTTCTTTGAATGAAGAAGCTTATGCGCGAGCAACCTCGGTTTATGTGACTGATAGAGTAGTTCCAATGTTACCTGTCAGATTGTCTAATAACCTGTGCTCACTTAATGAAGCTCAAGAACGGCTAACAATGTCTTGCCTAATGGAAATTGATGATAAGGGCAAGATTGTCACTTATAAGATATCTCCATCAGTCATAAAAACAACTTACCGCATGACTTATAGCAATGTGAACAAGATGATTCATCAGGGGCAAGAAGGACACCGCGAAGCATTAGAAAAATATTCTAAAATTGCTGATTCGATAGAAGTAGCCGTTGAACTTCATGAAATTCTCGAAACAATGCGAAAAGACAGAGGGATGATTGAATTTGATGAGAGTGAAGCAAAAATAATTTTAGATGATGAGGGTCACCCAATTGAAATTGTAAAACGTGACCGTGATACTGCAGAACGCATGATTGAATCCTTCATGCTTATGGCAAATGAGACTGTTGCTCTTGATTTCCAAAAGAAAAAATTACCTTCATTGTATCGTGTCCATGAAACTCCTAAGGAAAAAGCATTTGCTAAATTGATGGAAGCTGCCGCAGAAGCTGGATTTTCTTTGAGTTCTGACTCTCATCAAGCCATAAATTTCTTTGCTGATGAGATTAAAGGTACAAGTTTTGAAAAAGCCTTAACTTATCAACTTCGTCATACCATGTCAACAGCGGTTTATTCTGAAAAAAATACAAAACATTTTGGACTTGCAGCGACTAACTACACACATTTCACAAGTCCAATTAGACGTTATCCTGACTTAATTATTCATCGTTTATTACATTTATATCCTTCTGACCATTCCAACCGTACTAAAGACGAATGGAAAGAACGTTTGCCTGAAATTGCTAGTCACTCTTCCGATATGGAACACCGTGCTGTTGTCACTGAACGGATTATTGATGCGATGAAGAAAGCAGAATACATGTTAGAACGTATCGGTGAGGTTTATACTGGTACGGTCACAGGAGTACAAAAGTTTGGTATTTTTGTAGCACTAGATAATACCGTTGAAGGTTTAGTTCGAGTACCAAATTTACATACTGGGACAACAGAAGAACTTGAATTTGACGAAGAAATGAGTATTATTAAAGGGAAAAAATCGGAAACAATTTATCAAGTTGGAAAAGAAATAAAAATTCGTGTTATTGCTGCCAATAAACGAAAAGGAACTGTAGATTTTGAACAAATCGCTCCTGAAAAAAACTAGCAATTTGCTAGTTTTTTTTCTTATGTTTTTTATTAGCTAATATCGTCTTTACAGTATATTTTACATAACATAAATTATGTCAGTTGTGTTATTTTGAGTATAAGGGAGCCTTATTTTTGATTACGAATTGATTTAGTCACGGATATCAGTAGAAAAAATGAAATCAAAGTATTGCTTGAATTTTCTTGATAAAAAGATTGTTGCTATTTAAATTAAGTTATATAGTTATCAAGCGAATATGCTAGCTTAACAAACTATTTATGTAATAATATAGGTATGGTAATCAAAAAAACGCATACATAGTTTTAGGGAGGGAACGTATGACTAG
The DNA here is from genome assembly GCF_000468955.1 of Lactococcus cremoris subsp. cremoris KW2. Classification (NCBI taxonomy): domain Bacteria; kingdom Bacillati; phylum Bacillota; class Bacilli; order Lactobacillales; family Streptococcaceae; genus Lactococcus; species Lactococcus cremoris. Next base: position 1,212,951 of record NC_022369.1, read on the forward strand.
TAAAATAAAATCATTGACATATCTTCTATTATTTATTGTGGGAATCGAAATTATTGGTGGCTTATCTGGTTTCTTTGCGGGAAATATCAAGGAAATTTATAATAATCTCATACTTCCGCCGCTGGCTCCGCCAGATTATTTATTTGGAATTGTTTGGCCGATACTCTATGCTTTAATAGCTATTGCCGCTTATTTGATTTTTTATAATCTTAAAAATCAAAAGAGTGATAGCCAAATTGCTTTGTTTTATTTTGGAATACAACTTATTTTAAACTTCATCTGGAGTATTATTTTTTTCAAGGGATATTTTTGGTTGGGAGTCATTATTATTCTCCTACTAGATTTCATTGTTTACCTCTGTATCATCAAATTTTCAAAAATTAATAGGTTATCCTCTTTTTTCTTAATTCCTTATTTTATTTGGATTGTTTTTGCAACTTATTTAAGCATTTCAGTTGCCATTTTAAATTAGATATATTTTTAGTAAGAATAAGCTATTATTAAGCATACTTACGGGAAATCGAATACTTTAGATTGGAGAGAAACAATGAATTTTATCAAACCATTTATTATAAGTGGAATAATCTTTTTGGTTTTAGATATTTGCTGGCTATTTTTTGCAAATAAGAAAATATATCAAACAAATATTGGCAACTTGATGGGAGATTTTAAAATTGTTCCAGCTATTATCTTTTATATTATTTATCTTGTAGCTTTAACATTTTTTGTATTAATGCCTGGACTTGAAAAAAATAGTGTTGGTTATGTCTTATTTAGTGGTGCTCTGCTGGGTTTAGTATGCTATTCTACTTACGATTTAACGAATTTGGCCTCCCTTAAAAACTGGTCACTAACTGTAACGATAATTGATATCATTTGGGGAACTTTTGTAAGTTCACTGAGTGCTAGTCTTTCATTTCTCGTGATTACAAAGTTTATGAAAGGATAAATAATGACAAAGATAAAATCTGAAGATCGTCTATTAGAAAGCGTTATAGCTGGTGCACAAAGAGTTATTAATGGAAAAGATGAATTAAATAAAATAAATGTGTTTCCAGTAGCCGATGGAGACACAGGGAGCAATTTAGCCTCTTTAATGCAAACAATCGTTGATAATTTATCTAATAATAAATATTCAACAAATCTCTTGCTTGACGAAGTAGCTTCGGCAGCTCTAATTGGAGCTCGGGGGAATTCTGGAATTATTTTTGCCCAATACTTAAATGCTGTTTCAGATTATTATGGTGTCTATGAAACTAATTTAGAAATACTAGTTGTGGCTTTCAATAAGGCAGTCAGAAATGCTTATGATTCGTTAATTGAACCTAAAGAGGGAACAATTTTATCGGTCATGAGGAGATGGGCAGATGTATTACTGATAACCTTTAAAGAAAGTTCATCTTTTGAAAATGCCCTCTTAGAAGCAAAAGCAGAAGCTTGGAAGGCTCTAAAGGAAACACAATTCCAGATGTCAATTCTAAAAAAGAACAAACTTGTTGATTCTGGCGCAAAAGGCTTTTACTACTTTGTCTCAGGTTTTACTGACGCTTACTGTGGTGAAAGTTTGGGTGGTCAACAAGAAGAGATTATTCCTAATAAAAAAGAAGAAGACAAACCATTTATAAAAGAACACTTTATATCTGAAGCACCTAAAAATCGTTATTGTTCAGAATTTATTATCAAAGAATCCCAAAAACAAGAAAATGACTTAAAAGAATTGCTACGAAAGTGGGGAGATTCTTTGGTTATCGCTGGAAATAAAAAGCAATTAAAGATTCATATTCATACTAATCATCCGGAAAGTATATTAGCATTATTAGAAAACTGGGGAACAATCATCTACCAAAAAGTTGATGATATGCAATTACAATATGAAATTTCTCAAAATAGGAAATCTTCGATAGCTATCGTCACAGACTCTGTTGCCGATTTATCCGCGGATTTTATACTTGAAAATCAAATTTTTGTTTTGCCTCTAAATATTTCAGTAGGGGAGCAAAATTTTCTAGATAAACTTACAATCAATCCTCAAATTTTTGAAGAAAAGTATAATAAGAATCTAAAAATGACTACTTCTCAACCAAGTATCCAATCGGTTGATTCACTTTTTTCTTTTTTGGAAGGAAAATATGACCACATAATTGTTATTTCGGTTTCTTCTCAATTAAGCGGAACCTATCAACTGATTAAACAAAGGATTAGAGAGAAGAAAGTCACAGAGAACCAAGTACATCTTATAGATTCCAAATTAAATTCAGTTGCTCAAGGACTATTAGTTAAGCAAGCTGTTAAAATTATCAGTGAAGAAAAGCCTATTGAAGCAATCCTTAATGAAATAGAGAATATCATTGACCGGGTATTTATTTATGTTGCTGTTGCAGATTTATCACCAATGATTAACTCAGGAAGAATTCCAAAGTTTCTGGGAGAAGTTGCACAAAAAATATCAATGCATCCAATTATTAGTCTTGATAAAAGAGGAAATGGAAAGCTTATCGGCGGTTCATTTAGTCAAGCTAGGAGTATGGATAAGATTTTGAAAAAAATTGTTTTGTTGTCAAAAAAAGGACAAATTGAAGAATTAGCTTTGACACATGTTTTATCAAAAGAAGCGGCTTTAAAGTTAAATGAAATAATCAAAGAAAAAACTACTAAAAACTCTGAAATCTTAGACAGTTCAGCAGCAATTGGAATTTCTGCAGGACTTGGAAGTTTAGCAGTTGCAGGACTTTTAAAGGAGGTTCAATGATTTATATAACCGTTTTAGTCACACTATTGCTATATTTTATCTGTTGGTTTCTTATTGCGACATCTAAAAAGAATTATGGTTTGATAGATATTGCCTGGGGAGGAGGATTTGTCCTTACAGCTGTGGTCACTTATTTATCTTCAACTCGAATCACGATGCAAAATAGTTTAATCTCAGTATTAGTGATAGTTTGGGGACTACGCTTAGCAGTTCATTTAGGAAGAAGAAATTGGAATAAAGCAGAAGATTATCGCTATACAAATATGCGTAAAAGATGGGGGAATAATTTTCCAAAATTAAAGGCTTTTCTCACGGTGTTTATGGTGCAATTTCTTTTATTATTTCTTATTGCCCTGCCAATTATTCAGGTAAATGCAGATACTAATTCTCATTTTTATTGGTGGCAAATTTTAGGAATAATAATCTGGTTAATTGGCTTTATTTTTGAAGTTATTGGAGACCGTCAGCTAGAAGCCTTTAAAAAGCTCCCAAAAAATAAAGGTAAACTATTAACTAGTGGACTTTGGTCACTGACAAGACACCCTAATTATTTTGGCGAGTCGATGTGTTGGTGGGGAATATTTCTAATTTCTCTGACCGCTTTATCAAGTTTTTGGTTGGTTATCAGTCCTCTATTGATTACCAGTTTACTTTTGTTCGTATCCGGTGTACCAATTCTTGAAAAAAAATATAAAAATCGACAAGATTTTAGAGAATATGCCAAAATCACACCAAAGTTTGTTCCTTTTATTGGAAAAAAGGGATTATAAAAAAGTTAATCTAGTATAATGCAGAGTCTTACTGTATTTTATAAATGTAAATTTGTGCTTGCACACCAAAAATTTATTTTGGAGGAAGATTTAAAAAAACAAGAAAAGCCATAACTAATATGGTTTTTTTTGAGAGACAAAAAGTAATAAGGCTATTTATATAAGATCATCCAATATTATTTTATAATAAGAGAGATATTTTATAAAAATAAATGTTGACTTTTAAAAATATAAGTATTATAATTCAGATAATTAAGAATTTACAAACAAGAGATGAAAGAGTAGTCTTACTTATCAGTAGAGAGAGCCTTGTTGCTGGAAAAAGGTCTGATGCTAAGATGAACCACACTCATCGCTATCTTACTCACCAAAAAATCGTGAGCGTTGGCTACGTTACTGCTGAGTTTAATATAAACTCACTGAGTCTACTTTTGTGAAAAAGTAGTAAATTAAGGTGGAACCACGACATTACCGTCCTTTAAGCCAAGTGCTTAAAGGCTTTTTTTGTATTATATTTATCATTTTTATTCTCGAAAGGAGAAACATATGAGTTGGCAAAATAATCTGCGTTCTGTAAGCCCCTATATTGCAGGAGAACAACCAGAACTTACTGACATGATTAAATTAAACACTAATGAAAATCCCTATCCGCCCTCTTTGCAGGTCCAAAAAGTAATTGAAGATTTCAAATCTGACAACTTGCGACTTTATCCAAGTACTGACGCAAAAGTTTTGAGAAAAGCGTTGGCTACGTATCATCATTTAAATACTGACCAAGTCTTTATTGGAAATGGTTCTGACGAAGTTTTATCTCTTAGTTTTCTGACTTTTTTTAATAGTGAAAAACCACTTTTGATGCCTGATATTACTTATTCTTTTTATCCAATTTATTGTGGACTTTATGATATTCCTTATCAAAAAATTCCTTTGGCTGATGATTTTAGTCTGTCAGTAAAATCTTACTTGCAAGAGAATGGTGGAATTGTCATTGCCAATCCTAATGCGCCAACAGCTTTAGCAATTGAACTTCAGGAAATAGAAGAAATTTTACAAAATAATCAGGATTCTATTGTTTTAATTGACGAAGCCTATATTGACTTTGGCGGGGAATCTTGTCTTCCTTTGCTTGAAAAATTTGATAATTTAGTAGTTGTACAAACTTTTTCTAAATCTCGGAGTTTGGCTGGAATTCGTTTGGGAGTCGCCTTTGGCTCAGCCGAAGCAATTGCTCATTTGTATGATGTGAAAAATTCTTTTAATTCTTATCCGATTGATAGCTTGGCACAAAAAATTGGCGAAGCGAGTTTAAATGACGAAACTTATTTTCAAAAGTCTGTCAGTAAAATTATTACTACTCGTGAGAATTTCAAAAATGAATTGATAAAGCTTGGTTTTCAAGTGACTGATTCTAAAACAAATTTTGTTTTTGTCCATCATCCAAAAATAGATGCTACAACACTTTTCAAAGTACTCTATGAAGCAAAAATTATTGTCAGACATTGGAATCAAGCACGAATTTCTGATTGGTTACGGATTACTATCGGCACTGATAGAGAAATGAACACAGTGATTCAATTCTTAAAGGAATATTTAAAAAACAAGGAGAAAAGTTACTGATGGAAAAAATGAACTATTTGCTCCCCGAAGAATCGGGTGAAATGACATTGTCAGGAATTACGACACTTCGCAAGATAGAACAGAAGTTGCGGAACTTGTTTGAAAGTCAAAATTATCAGGAGGTCATGCCACCGAATTTTGAATATGTTGAGCTTTATACAGGACTTGACGCAGGATTTGAGCAAGAGAAGATGTTTCAATTTATCAATCATGAGGGTAAATCGATTGCGCTTCGTTATGATTTTACAGTCCCTTTGGCACGAAATTTTGCCTTATCAGAGCTGACAGAAGCTCGGTATAGTTATTTTGGTAAGGTATTTCGTAAAGAAAAGCGTCATAAGGGACGTCGGACGGAGAGCTATCAGGTCGGGACAGAATTGTTGGGATTGTCAGAAGTGACAGGAGATCAGGAGATTTTAGGACTGACTTTTATGATTTTAGAGGCTCTAACATTGAAAAACACGATCGTAGAAATTGGTTCGGCTGCTTTTTATAAACGTTTGTGCGAGCTGTCAGGTGGAGATGCGCAACTTTTTTCGGAACTTCTTGAGAAAAAATCACTCTCAGGTATGAAAGCTTTCGTGGACAAGCACGAAATGACAGGCGCCCCACGTGACTTGTTGCTTGCTTTGATGACCACGACCGATTTGCCAACCATGAAAAAATTAGTTTTGGCAACAAAGGATAGCGAATTGTCTCAGGCATTCGAAAGGCTAGAAGCACTAAAGATGACTGACAAGACAACAAGCTGCCAAATTCATTACGATTTTGCCATGGTACCTGCGATGGGCTATTATACTGGGCTGATGTTTCAGGTTTATGTAGAAGGTGTGGCGCAGGCGATTGTGTCGGGCGGGCGCTATGACAAGCTGCTGAAACAGTTCGGTAAAACCACGGGCTCAATTGGCTTTTGCGTCCATATGGACAATGTTGTGAAAGGATTGAATAATGATTAAAATAGCAATGACCAAAGGGCGCATTCAAAAGCAGGTCACGATTTTGCTAGAACAGGCAGGATTTGATATGACGGCGGTGCGCGAAATGGGACGTGAGTTGGTGGTAACCATACCAGATGATTTGGAAATTATTTTTGGAAAAGCCAATGATGTCATAACTTTTTTGGAGCATGGAATTGTTGATATTGGATTTGTCGGTAAAGATACGCTTGATGAAAATGATTTTGATGATTATTATGAGTTATTAGATTTAAAAGTTGGTCAGTGCATCTTTGCCCTTGCTTCCTATCCAGATTTTTTAAATAAAAAATTTCACAGGCGTAAGCGAATTGCTTCGAAATATCCAAGAATCACTAAAAATTATTTTGCTCAAAAGCAAGAGGATATTGAGATTATCAAATTAGAAGGGTCTGTTGAGCTTGGTCCAGTCGTTGGTTTAGCAGATGCCATTGTTGATATTGTCGAAACTGGAAATACACTGTCAGCAAATGGCTTAGTCGTGATTGAAAAAATCAGTCAAATTTCAACCCGAATGATTGTTAATAAAGCAAGTTTCAAATTCAAAAAAGATAAAATCATAGAAATAGTGGAGAGATTAGAAAATGCTCAAACAAATTGATTATCAAGGAAGTCTTGAAGAAGTTGCAAATAAATTTCAAGGACGAAAAGCCGAAGTTTCAGAAGAAGTAAATAAAAGTGTTCAAGAAATTGTCAATGCTATTCGTAAAGAAGGTGATTCTGCCTTATTTAGCTATGCAAAAAAGTTTGATGGATATAATGCTGACAAAAATAATTTACTTGTCACGCGCAAGGAGCGCGAAGAAGGATTAGAAAAAATTGATGAAAATTACTTTAGAATTCTGCGTCGTACCAAATCACAAATTGAAGAATTCCATAAGCATCAATTAGGAAATTCATGGAGCATTTATAAAGAAAATGGGGTTATCATGGGTCAAATTGCACGTCCTTTAGAACGTGTCGCCCTTTACGTTCCAGGTGGCACAGCAGCCTATCCTTCAACAGTTATTATGAACGCAGTGCCCGCACTTTTAGCAGGGGTTAAAGAAATTATTATGATTACACCAGTTAAGTCTGACGGGCAAGTGAATGCAAATATTTTAGCCGCCGCTGAAGTTTGTGGAATTGAAACAATCTATAAAGTCGGTGGCGCTCAAGCTGTGGCTGCCGTTGCTTACGGGACAGAGTCTATTCCTAAAGTTGATAAGATTGTCGGACCCGGAAATATTTTTGTAGCCACGGCCAAGAAAATTTGTTACGGTGTGGTTGATATTGATATGATTGCAGGGCCGTCAGAAGTTTTGGTCATTGCTGACGAAAAGGCAAATCCAAAATATATCGCTGCTGATTTAATGGCGCAAGCCGAACATGATAAACTTGCGTCAGCAATTTTAGTGACAACTTCTGAAAGTCTTGTTCAAAAAGTAGATGAAGAATTAGAAAAACAAGTTCAAAGTTTAGAACGTCGTGAAATTATTGAAAGTTCTGTCAGTAATTATGGCGGTGCCATTGTTGTCAAATCTATTGACGAAGCCTTTGAAGTTTCTAATCAATTGGCTCCGGAACATTTAGAAGTTTTGACTAGTGATCCTTTAGCCCAACTTCCAAAAATCAAAAATGCTGGTTCAATCTTCCTTGGAGAATACACGCCAGAACCATTGGGCGACTATATGTCAGGAAGTAATCATGTCTTACCTACTGGCGGAACGGCCAAGTTTTATTCTGGCTTAGGCGTCTACAATTTTGTCAAATATTCAACTTATAGTTATTATCCTAAAGAAATTTTGGCGGATTTCAAAGAAGATGTTGTAACTTTTGCTAAATCAGAAGGATTGAGTGCTCATGCCAATTCAATTTCTGTGAGATTTGATGATGAAAAAAAGGAGAAATAAATGCGTACAGCAACAATAACTCGTGAGACAAAAGAAACACAAATCTATCTAACGCTTGATTTAGATGGCTCAGGAAGAAGCGAAATCGATACCAATATTGGTTTCTTAGACCACATGTTGACACTCCTTGCTTTTCATAGCGATTTTGATATTAAACTCACTGCTCATGGCGACCATGAAAATTCAGGCATGGACCCACATCATCTAATTGAAGATGTGGCAATTTCTCTTGGAAAATGTATCAATGAAGCTTTAGGAGATAAACTTGGAATTCGTCGCTATGGCAGTTTTACCATTCCAATGGATGAAGCACTGGTTACCTGTGATTTAGACATTAGTGGACGCCCTTATTTGGTATTTAATGCCGATTTATCAGGAAATCAAAAACTTGGTGGCTATGATACCGAAATGACTGAAGAATTTTTCCGAGCCCTTGCTTTTAATGCTGGGATTACTTTACATCTTAATGAACATTATGGGAAAAATACGCATCATATCATTGAAGGAATCTTTAAATCTACGGCACGTGCCCTTAAACAAGCGATAAGTATTGATGAGACTAAAGTTGGAAAAATACCAAGCAGTAAAGGAGTTTTGTGAGCGAGTTAAAAGAGTTATACATTAACATTGAGGAATTCCCTGAAAAACTTCAGAATACGTTAAAAGATGCAAAAGTTTATGATAGCAGTTCATCTCCTGAAGCCCAAGTGTTGTTCATTGATAAGAAAGACGGTTATTATTTAAAGATAGCTTCAAAAAAATCATTAGAGCGAGAAGCTGAAATGACAGACTATTTTAAAAAGAAAAATTTAGGCTTAGGATATATTTCTTATTTATCAGACCAGTCACAAGATTTTCTGCTCAAAGAAAAAATACAAGGAGACAATTATCTAGCAAAGCAGTATCTCAAAAATCCAAAACAACTATGTGATAGCCTTGCTGAAAATCTACGATTCCTTCATGAACAGAATTTTGAAGATTGTCCGATTTTAGACCATTCTGAACGTTATCTGAAAAAAGTTGAAAATAATGCAAGACTAAAGAAATCAAATCTAGATTTTGTAACTAACTATAATATTCATACACCCGAAGAAGCTTATGATTATATAAAAAACAATCAATTATTATTAAAGGATGATACGCTTTTACATGGAGATTACTGTCTACCTAATATCATTTTAGATAATTGGCAATTTAAAGGCTTTATCGATTTGGATTGTGCAGGTGTTGGTGACCGACATATTGACCTCTTTTGGGGAGCATGGACGCTCAATTTCAACATTGGGACTGACCAATATCGTGATCGCTTCTTTGATGCCTATGGTCGGGATAATATTAATATTGACCGATTGAAATTAATTGGCTGTTGTGAGGTTTTTGGATAATTTTAAATATAAATAGGAATTTATTTCCATTTATTATTGAAAGGAGAAGTATGGCAAATATTGTTATCATCGACTACAACCTTGGAAATCTTCAAAGTGTCCAAGCAGCATTTTTACGATTGGGACAAGAAACAGTAATTTCGAGAGATTTAGAAGAAATTCGCAGGGCAGATGCACTTATTCTTCCAGGAGTGGGGGCTTTTCCTACCGCAATGAATAACCTGAAAAAGTTTAATTTAATTGATGTTTTAAAGGAGCGAGCTGATGCCGGAATACCTATATTAGGGATTTGTCTAGGAATGCAAGTGCTGTTTGAAAAAGGAATGGAAATAGAAGAATGCCAAGGGTTAGGGCTTTTAAAAGGAGAAGTCATTCCAATAAAATCAAGTGAGAAAATTCCACACATGGGTTGGAATCAATTAAAACTAGTCAAAACTAAGCCAATAACTGCTTATTTGGCTGATAGTGATGAAGTTTATTTTGTTCACTCCTATCAAGCGACTTGTCCTGATGATGAACTCATTGCCTATACAACATACGGAGAAGCGATGATTCCTGCCATTGTGGGGAAAAATAACATTATCGGTTGCCAATTTCACCCTGAAAAGAGTGGAAAAATTGGCGGAAAAATACTAAGAGCATTTTTGGAGGAAATTTAATGGAAATTATCCCAGCGATTGATTTACAAAATGGAGAAGCTGTGCGTCTCTACAAGGGGGATTATGATAAGAAAACGGTCTACTCTAAAAATCCACTAGAAATTGCTCAAAAATTTGAACAAATGGGAGCAAAATATTTACATTTAGTCGACTTAGATGGTGCTAAGCTAGGGCAAACCAGAAATTTAGAGATTGTGCGAAAAATAAAAGACCAAACTAATTTAAAAATCGAAATTGGTGGTGGAATTAGAAATTTAGATACAGTTAGCCTTTATCTTGAACAGATTGGCGTAGAACGTGTGATTTTAGGGACGGCAGCAGCAGAAAAACCTGATTTTCTTAAAGAACTATTGGTTAAATATGGTTTGAGCAGAATTGTTGTTGGAGTGGATATTAGGGAGGGTTTTGTCTCAACGAGTGGTTGGTTAGAAAAAACAACTCTTCCTTATCTATCATTTTTAAAAGATTTAGAGAAAATAGGTGTTAAAACCGTCATTGTCACTGATATTTCCAAGGACGGTACGTTAACTGGACCGAATTTTGAACTTTATGATGAGATTTCAAAAGAAACTTCTTTAGATGTCATTGTTTCTGGTGGGGTAAAGGATAGTTCGGATATTCAACGAGCAGCAGATTCTGATTTCTATGGAATCATTGTTGGAAAAGCTTACTATGAAGGAAAAATTAATCTTGAAAAGGAGTTCAATCATGCTAACAAAAAGAATTATCCCTTGTCTTGATATTAAAAATGGTAAGGTCGTTAAGGGAATCAATTTTGTTGGTCTAAAAGAAATTGGTGACCCAGTGGAGATAGCAAAAATATATGAAGAACAATGTGCAGATGAAATTGTTTTTCTTGATATAACGGCTTCTTTTGAAGAACGTGAAATTATTGGTGAGTTAATCGGACGTGCAGCACGTGAGCTTTCAATTCCATTAACCGTTGGTGGAGGAATTCGTTCTATTAACGATTTTAGAAGAATTCTTGCTAGTGGAGCTGACAAAGTGTCCATAAATTCGGCGGCAATAGAAAATCCTGAACTTATCCATCAAGCGGCTAATGAATTTGGCGTTCAATGCGTTGTGGTTGCGATTGATGCCAAGGCGAATGAATCGGGGTCTAGCTTTGAAGTTTATATCAAAGGTGGGCGAGAAAATGCAGGAATTGATTTAGTTGAATGGGCCAAAAAATGTGAAAAATTAGGTGCAGGGGAGATTTTATTGACCTCAATGGATAAAGATGGTACAAAAACAGGCTATGATTTAAAAATGTTAAATGCCGTTTGCTCTGCAGTTAATATTCCCGTTGTTGCAAGTGGTGGTTGTGGTTCTATTTCGGATATTATTGATGTTTTTGAAAAGACAAAAAGTGATGCGGCCCTTGTTGCTTCTTTATTTCATTATGGAGAAGCAACAGTGGATGAAGTTAAAGAAGAACTCATAAAAAATCGTATTCCAGCAAGAATAATTAAGAAGGAGATTATATGAAACCAGATTTTCAAAAGCAGGCGCTCATTCCTGTCATTGTGCAAGATTATCAAACGAAGCAAGTTTTGATGATGGCTTATACAAACGAGGAGGCCTATCAGAAAATGCTTGAAAGTGGCGAAACTTGGTTTTGGTCACGTTCAAGACAAAAACTTTGGCATAAAGGGGAAGAATCGGGTCATTTTCAAAAAGTAAAAGGAATGCGCTTAGATTGTGACCAGGATACTTTACTTGTTTTTGTTGAGCAGACAGGTAATGCTTGTCATACTGGTGCCTATTCTTGTTTTTATGACGAAGTCATTCCTTTTGATGACTCGGATATTTTTGCTGATTTAGAAAAACAAATCGCTGACAGAAAAGCACATCCAGTAGAGAAATCATATACAAATTATTTGCTTGACCAAGGCGTTGACAAGGTTTTAAAGAAAGTTGGTGAAGAGGCCAGTGAGGTAATTATCGCTAGTAAAAATTCGGATAAGACTGAACTCTTGGGTGAAATTGATGATTTGCTTTATCATTTGTTTGTTCTGATGAATCAAACTGATCTTTCTCTTGAAGAAGTGCGGAAAAAAGCGCGTGAGCGTCATCAGATTGAAGGAAATAAAAAGGAATTTCACACAAGGACGGCAGATTAAATGAAAAAATTAGATTATCATTTGCATTCTTATTTTTCGGCTGACAGTGAGGAAAATCCCAGAAATCATGTCTTAGAAGCGATTGAGCATGGTTTGGAGGAAATCTGTTTTACAGAACATCGTGATTTTTATTTTCCTGAGATTGATTTTTCGTTGAATGTAGCCAAGTATTTTCGAGAAATCGATAGATTACAAGTAGAGTTTAAAGATAAAATTACAATAAAAATTGGTTTGGAAATGGGAATAGATTTACGATTTAAATCAGAAATTAGTGAATTTATCAATTCGGCTCCATTTGATTTTGTGATTGCTTCTGTCCATGAAATTGATGATATAGAAGTCTATGATGGAACGGATTTTTATCTAAATAAATCTAAAGAAGAAGCTCAAAAAGAATATCTTTTAGCTTGTTTAGGTATTGTTCAAAATTTTGAGTTATATAATTCTTTTGGACACTTGGATTATGTTGCTAGATATGGCGCATACGCTGATAAATCAATAAATTTTGTGGATTTTGAAGTGATATTGCTAGAAATTTTAAGAAACTTGGCTTCAAAAGGTAAAGCCTTAGAAGTGAATACGAGATTGTTTAGTGAATCAAAAACTCAGCAATTTTATAGTGATTTATTGATTAATTTTAAAAAATTAGGTGGAGAATTTGTTACTTTAGGAACGGATAGTCATGTCGCAAAGCGTGATTGGGCGGCAATTGATAATGCAAGAGAAATAATTAAAAAAGCTGGTTTTAAAGAATTAGCGACTTTCAGCAAGATGAAAGTAAAATAAAAAAAGTCTATTTGCAAATAGACTTTTTTATTTTATGATGCCAAATCTTTCTCAAGTAGAGCAAGGCGTTCTTGAACTTCTTGATTTGAAAGCTGATGAGCTTTGATATAGCGGTTATCTGGATGAACTCGACATTCATGTGAACAAGCACCAAGATATTTAGCTTCATTTTCTTTGGAAGCTAACATTTGTCTGTTGCATTCTGGATTTCCACAATTAATATAACGTTCGCAAGGACTTCCATCAAACCAATCACGTCCGACGATGACGTGTTCTTTTTGATTAATCGGAACTGCAATTCGGCTATCAAAGACATACATTTGTCCATCCCAAAGGTCCCCTTGGACTTCTGGGTCTTTACCGTAAGTAGCTATTCCGCCATGAAGTTGACCAACATCTTTAAATCCTTCACGAACAAGCCAACCTGAGAACTTTTCACAGCGAATTCCACCTGTACAATAAGTTAAAACTCGTTTTTCCATGAATTGTTCTTTGTTATCCCGAATCCATTGAGGAAGTTCGCGGAAACTTCTAATTTCAGGGCGAATTGCTCCTCGGAAATGACCAAGGTCAAACTCATAATCATTTCGTGCGTCAATGACAACTGTATTTTCATCAAGCATAGCTTCACGAAACTCTTTGGGATCAAGGTAAGCACCTGTGAGTTCCAAGGGATTAACATCGTCTTCTAAACTCAAGTTAACCAATTCTGGGCGATAACGAACATGCATTTTCTTAAAGGCATTTTGTTTGGCTTCATCAATTTTAAAAATTGTTGACGTGAAGCGAGAATCATTTTTCATGAGTGACATGTAAGCATTCGTTTGTTCAACAGTTCCTGAAACAGTTCCGTTAATTCCTTCGTCAGCAACTAAGATACGTCCTTTTAAGCCTAGGGCCTTACAGTCTGATAGGTGTTTTTGAGCGAAAGATTCTCCATCTTCGATTGGGACATATTGATAATATAATAAAACTCGATAATCTTGAGTCATTTTTTCTCCTTATTCTATTGGTACATCATAATCCATTATAATTTAATCATTTTAGCCCTATCAAAAGCAACAAAATTGCTTGTCTATTTATTAACAAGCAACTGATCCATGGACTTTATAAAAGATATTTAAAAGAAATTGTAATCTTTTTGTTGTTAAATTCTTGTTAATACAAAAAAATGCATTAAATATTATTATTTTATTGACAATTTAAAATATTAAGAGTATTATAATGTAAATTAACAAAAAAGAGGAACTTGAAATGACATACACACAATTTTCATTGTTGTTGATCAAGGTGGACCTACATTAGCTTTTTGGCTAAAATATGTAGGTCCTATTTGACAACAGTCATTTCGAGGACCAAGAGACGTCCTCAGGGCGTCTTTTTTGTTTCTTAATAAAAAATAGAGGTAATATTATGCGAAAAATTGAATTCTTTGACACTAGCCTAAGAGATGGCGAACAAACACCTGGCGTGAGTTTTTCCATAGCCGAGAAGGTAACTATTGCAAAACAACTTGAGAAATGGGGGATATCTGTGATTGAAGCTGGCTTTCCTGCAGCGAGTCCGGATAGTTTTGAAGCTGCAAAACAAATTTCTAAAGCTTTAAAGGAGACGGCGGTAACAGCATTAGCTCGTTGCGTTATAACTGACATTGATAAAGCAGTAGAGGCAGTAAGAGAAGCTCAACATCCGCAAATTCATGTTTTTATTGCCACTTCACCCATTCACATGAAATATAAGCTCAAAATAAGTCCTGATGAAGTTCTAAAAACGATTGATAAATGCGTAAGATATGCTCATGAGCAGGTTGAAGTTGTTGAATTTTCGCCGGAAGATGCGACACGTACTGAACCAGAATTTCTCTTGAAAGCCGTTCAAACAGCAGTAGATGCTGGAGCAACTTACATCAATATTCCTGATACTGTTGGTTATACAACTCCGGAAGAATATGGAAAAATATTTAAAATGTTGATTGATAATATTAAAGCTGACCGTGAAATTATTTTTAGTCCGCATTGTCATGATGATTTAGGGATGGCTGTAGCAAATTCATTAGCAGCAATTAAAGCTGGAGCGGGTAGAGTAGAAGGTACGGTCAATGGAATTGGCGAACGGGCTGGAAATGCTGCGCTTGAAGAAATTGCAGTTGCTTTGCATATTCGTAAGGATTATTATCAGGCGAAAAGTCCCTTAGTCCTTGCGGAAACAATGGCAACAGCAGAATTAATTTCGCAATTTTCAGGAATTGCTATTCCTAAAAACAAGGCGGTTGTTGGGGCAAATGCATTCGCTCATGAATCTGGAATTCATCAGGATGGTGTTCTTAAAAATGCCGAAACTTATGAAATCATTAGTCCAGAACTTGTTGGAATAAAACACAATTCACTACCACTCGGGAAACTGTCAGGTCGGCATGCATTTACTGAAAAACTGACCGAACTTAATATTTCATATGACGCAAAGGAACTTCCAAACCTGTTTGAACGTTTTAAACGTCTGGCTGACAAGAAAAAGGAAATTACTGACGCTGATATTCATGCTTTATTCACGGGCGAAACGGTGAAAAATCTGGCTGGTTTCATTCTTAATAATGTTCAGATTGATGGGCATAAAGCACTAGTCGAACTCAAAAACCAAGATGCTGAAATTTATGTCAGTCAGGGAGAGGGTTCTGGTTCAGTTGATGCAATTTTCCAAGCCATTGATAAAGTCTTTAATCATCAACTAAAATTAATTTCTTATTCTGTTGATGCTGTGACTGATGGGATTGATGCACAAGCAACAACCGTTGTTTCTGTCGAAAATCTCGCTACCGGTACAATTTTTAATGCTAAAGGGGTCGATTATGATGTCTTAAAAGGTAGTGCGATTGCTTATATGAATGCGAATGTACTGGTACAGAAAGAAAACTCACAAGGAAAGGTTGAACAAATTTCAGCTCATGATGGAATTTAAGGTGAAGGAAAATGACTAAAAAAATTGTGACACTTGCAGGTGATGGGATTGGACCTGAAATTATGTCAGCTGGTTTAAGAGTTTTAAAAGCTGTCAGTAAAAAAATTGCTTTTGAATATGAATTAGAAGCCAAAGATTTTGGAGGAATTGCAATTGATAAGCATGGTCATCCTTTACCAGAAGAAACTTTGCAAGCAGTTAAAAATGCTGACGCCATCTTGCTCGCTGCCATTGGTCACCCTAAATATAACGACGCAAAAGTAAGACCAGAGCAAGGACTACTTGCTTTGCGGAAAGAATTGGGGCTCTATGCAAATGTGCGTCCTTTGAAAATTTACCCAGCTTTGAAAAACCTTTCGCCAATCCGAAATGTTGAAAATGTTGATTTTGTCGTGATTCGCGAACTGACAGGTGGGATTTATTTCGGTCAGCATGAGTTATCAGATGAAAAAGCCCGTGACATCAACGATTACACTGCTGACGAGATCAGAAGAATTCTACACTTTGCTTTCAAAATAGCTCAAAATCGTCCAAGAAAGTTACTGACTTCTGTTGATAAGCAAAATGTTCTTGCGACCTCTAAACTTTGGCGAAAAATTGCTGACGAAATTGCTGTTGAATATCCAGACGTTACTTTGGAGCATCAATTGGTTGATTCATGTGCCATGCTATTGATTACAGAACCACAAAAATTTGATGTGATTGTGACCGAAAATTTATTTGGCGATATTTTGTCTGATGAGGCCTCTAGTCTTGCGGGAACACTGGGCGTTATGCCCTCTAGTTCTCATGGATTTAACGGACTGTCACTATATGAGCCAATACACGGCTCTGCGCCTGACATTGCAGGAAAAGGCATTGCCAATCCTGTCAGCATGATTTTGTCAGTCGCCATGATGTTGCGAGAATCATTTGGTCAAGAGGAGGGTGCTACTCTGATTGAAAAAGCAGTAACCCAGACTTTTGCTGACGGAACTTTGACACAGGATTTAGGAGGCAATGCAACGACTGCTGAGATGACAGAAGCTATTTTGAAAAATTGTCAGTAAAATGCGATTGAGTAAAGAGCATTTTATCAGTCGTCAGCGATTGAGTAAAGAGCATTTTAATTGTAGATAAAAGAACTTTCAGCATAGATGAGAGTTCTGTCAGTGAATTTTACTGGCGAAAAGTTAAAAAAATACTGACAGCTCTGTCAGTAAAATTTTATAAAGAAAAGAGATATAAAATGTCAGGTCAAACTATATTCGATAAACTTTGGAACCAGCATGTGATTGCTGGACAGGAGGGTGAACCTCAACTTTTGTATATTGATCTTCATGTGATACATGAAGTAACGAGTCCACAGGCATTTCAAGGTCTGCGTGATGCAGGGCGTAGCGTTCGACGCAGGGATTTAACTTATGGAACACTTGACCATAATGTTCCAACAAAAGATATTTTTAATATTCAAGATTTGATTTCTAAAAAGCAAATTGATACCTTTACTAAAAATGTCAAGGAATTTGGTATACCGGCAGAAGCACATGGCGGCAAAGGACAAGGAATTGTTCACATGGTCGCCCCTGAATCTGGGCGTACGCAACCCGGTAAAACAATTGTCTGTGGTGATAGTCATACCGCGACAAATGGGGCTTTTGGCGCTATTGCGTTCGGAATAGGAACCAGTGAAGTAGAGCATGTCCTTGCGACTCAAACCATCTGGCAAGTCAAACCTAAACGTATGAAAATCGAATTTCAAGGTCATCCTCAAAAAGGAGTTTATAGTAAAGATTTTATTCTCGCTCTCATTGCCAAATATGGGGTTGATGCAGGTGTAGGTTATGCGGTTGAGTATACTGGGAATGCCATTAGTGATTTAAGCATGGAAGAACGGATGACAATTTGTAACATGTCCATTGAATTTGGGGCAAAAATGGGCCTGATGAATCCTGACGAAAAAACTTATGATTATGTCAAAGGACGCGAATATGCTCCTGAAAACTTTGACGAAGCTGTCAGTAAATGGGAAAAACTTGTCAGTGATTCTGACGCGGTTTATGACAAGGTCTTAACCCTTGATGTTAGTCAATTAAAACCCATGGTGACTTGGGGAACCAATCCGGGCATGGGACTAGAATTTGGTGAAGAATTTCCTAAAATTAATGACGATTTAAACTACGAACGTGCTTATCAGTATATGGATTTAAAACCGGGACAAACCGCTTCTGATATTGACTTGGGTTATATTTTCATCGGTTCTTGTACCAATGCACGGCTTGGCGATTTAGAAGAAGCAGCAAAAATTATCAAAGGCAATCATATTGCTGACGGACTGACAGGAATTGTTGTACCCGGCAGTCGCCCTGTCAAAATCGCTGCCGAAGAACTGGGTCTTGATAAAATCTTCAAGGACGCAGGTTTTGAATGGCGTGAACCCGGATGTTCGGCTTGTCTGGGCATGAATCCTGACCAAATCCCAGCTTATGTCCATTGCGCATCTACAAGTAATCGAAACTTTGAGGGGCGTCAAGGACATAATGCCAGAACGCATTTATGCTCTCCAGCAATGGCGGCCGCAGCCGCAATCGCTGGTAAATTTGTTGATGTTAGAGAAATTGTCTAATGAATACGAACCAATTTAATCAGGTGCTCAACACTGACATTCAAGCTTTCATTCAGAACTTTGCACCAGCGATTTTGGGGATTCTCATCATCGTCTGGGTCATTAGTCGTCAGCTTCGTGCGCGTGTCGTGACTGCGCGCATGACAATCTATCTCATACTTATGGCATTTGGGGCTATC
The DNA here is from genome assembly GCF_000468955.1 of Lactococcus cremoris subsp. cremoris KW2. Classification (NCBI taxonomy): domain Bacteria; kingdom Bacillati; phylum Bacillota; class Bacilli; order Lactobacillales; family Streptococcaceae; genus Lactococcus; species Lactococcus cremoris. The sequence continues at coordinate 1,231,645 of NC_022369.1, forward strand.
GAGATTTTCCAGTATGTTGAAAAGTCAGGATTGACGATTGGTTTTCTGGGTAATCTTCTGATTTACAGTCTGGTTTTGCCGCCTCTCTTTGGCTGGCTACGGGTCTTGACCTATACTTACTGGGTCAATGATGACCAGCAGGTTATGCGCAAAGGAAATCTTTTGACCGCTCTTTTTTGGATTATTTATATGGCTTTGCACTTGGGACTAGATCATTTCACAAAAGCGCCAGGCAATCTCTTTTTGCTCTTTGACATTGGCTTTTCTTTATTGGTGCAACGCTATCTCGCCTATAACAAGGCGCGTAAGCAATTTCCAAAAGAAATTGAGAATAATCGAAAAGCAAAAGAATGAAAATCAACTGACAGTTATTTAAAAATAAAAAATAATAGAAAGATAAAAATGGAAAAATTCACAATTTACAAAGGAACAAGCGTTCCATTGATGAACGACAATATTGACACTGACCAAATTATTCCTAAACAATTTTTAAAAGCGATTGATAAAAAAGGTTTTGGGAAAAACTTATTTTATGAATGGCGCTATAGCAAAGATTATGAGGAAAATCCCGATTTTGTGTTAAATAAGCCGCAATATCGAAAAGCCAGCTTGTTAATTTCTGGCGACAATTTTGGTTCAGGATCTTCCAGAGAACATGCGGCTTGGGCACTGGCAGATTATGGTTTTCGAGCCATTATTGCTGGCTCTTACTCAGACATTTTTTATAATAACAGTTTGAAAAATGGACTTTTACCCATTGTCCAACCCAAAGAGGCGCTAAAAAGTCTAGCCCAACTTTCAAGCCAAGAAGAAATCACAATTGATTTGCCTCATCAGTTAATTCAAACGAGCACAGAAAACTTTTATTTTGAGATTGATCCCATTTGGAAAGATAAGCTGATTAACGGTTTAGATGATATTGGGATTACTTTGCAATATGAACAAGCTATTACTGCCTATGAGCAAAAACATCAATAAAAGAGAGAAAAAGATGACAATTATTAGCTTAAAAAATGTGAATCTTACTCGAAATAAAACAGAAATTCTCAAAAATATCACTTGGCAGGTTAATCAAGGGGAAAATTGGGTGATTCTGGGTTTAAATGGTTCTGGAAAATCAAGTTTGTTGAAATTAATTTTGGCCGAAGAATGGAAAAGCTCAGGCCAATTAAGAGTATTAGGGACTGAATTTGGTAAAGGAGAAATTCCAAAACTTAGAAAACGAATCAGTGTGGTTGGCTCATTTATCGCCGAGCGATTCCATTCAAATATCAAAGCCGAAAATCTAGTCTATACAGGTAAATTTAATTCAAGTATGCTCTATAAACCTTATAGAGACCAAGAACTCGACGAAGCCCGTAATCTTTTGATAAATATCGGAGCCGAAGCACTTATTGGTCGAACTTACGGGAGCCTTTCACAGGGAGAAAAACAAGTTTTACTTATTGCTAGAAGTCTAATTTTAAAGCCTGAACTATTGATCTTAGATGAAGCAACCAATGGTTTAGATTTATTTGCAAAAGAAAATTTATTAAAGCAACTTGAACAAATTAATAAATTAGAAAATGGGCCAACAATCATTTATATTACTCATCATCCTGATGAAATTTCTGATACTTTTACGCACCTTTTACTTTTAAGAGCAGGAGAAGTCGTTCAAGCAGGCAAAAAAGATGACTTATTAAATGAAAAAATACTGACAGATTTTTATCAAGAAAAGATTGAAATTCAACGAATTAAGCATAAGTATTTCATTATTCCGATGAATTTTTAAAAAGAAAGCAAAAGTATTTTATAGACTTTATTGAATATTCTGACAAATTATTGTATTTTCAATTTTTTAATGATAAAATAACTCTATAAAAATTTACGGGGAGGTCAAAAAGATAACATATGGAATTCAAATATAACGGAAAAGTTGAATCAATAGAGCTCAATAAGTATTCAAAAACATTGACACAAGACCCAACACAGCCAGCGACCCAAGCCATGTACTATGGCATTGGTTTTAAAGATGAGGACTTCAAAAAAGCTCAGGTCGGAATCGTCAGCATGGATTGGGACGGAAATCCCTGTAACATGCACTTGGGCACACTCGGTAGTAAAATCAAAAATTCTGTCAATCAAACTGACGGACTGATTGGACTTCAATTTCACACCATTGGGGTTTCTGATGGGATTGCCAACGGAAAACTTGGCATGAGATATTCCTTGGTCAGTCGTGAAGTTATTGCTGACAGCATTGAAACCAACGCTGGTGCCGAATATTACGATGCAATTGTCGCTGTTCCCGGTTGTGACAAAAATATGCCAGGCTCAATTATCGGTATGGCTCGGCTCAATCGTCCGTCAATTATGGTTTATGGTGGAACGATTGAACATGGCGAATACAAAGGCGAAAAGTTAAATATTATTTCGGCTTTTGAAGCGCTTGGACAAAAAATTACAGGAAATATTTCCGAAGAAGATTATCACGGCGTCATTTGTAATGCCATTCCGGGACAGGGTGCTTGTGGGGGCATGTATACAGCAAATACACTGGCTTCGGCAATTGAAACTTTGGGAATGAGTTTGCCTTATTCATCTTCAAATCCAGCGGTCAGTCAAGAAAAAGAAGACGAATGTGATGAAATTGGTCTGGCAATCAAAAATTTGCTAGAAAAAGACATCAAGCCAAGCGATATCATGACCAAGGAAGCTTTTGAAAATGCGATAACAATCGTCATGGTTCTCGGTGGTTCAACTAATGCTGTTCTGCACATTATTGCTATGGCTAATGCCATTGGTGTCGAAATTACGCAAGATGATTTTCAACGTATTTCCGATGTCACGCCTGTGCTTGGCGATTTCAAGCCAAGTGGCAAGTACATGATGGAAGATTTGCACAAAATTGGTGGCGTGCCTGCTGTTTTGAAATATTTGCTCAAAGAGGGCAAGCTTCACGGCGACTGTTTGACGGTTACTGGTAAAACTCTAGCTGAAAATGTTGAAACAGCACTGAATTTGGACTTTGACAGCCAAGACATTATGCGACCACTTGAAAATCCTATCAAAGCAACAGGTCATTTGCAAATTCTCTATGGCAATCTTGCTGAAGGTGGTTCTGTGGCAAAAATTTCTGGAAAAGAAGGGGAATTTTTCAAAGGAACAGCCCGTGTCTTTGATGGCGAACAACATTTTATTGACGGAATTGAGTCAGGTCGTTTGCACGCAGGAGATGTCGCTGTCATTCGTAATATCGGCCCAGTCGGAGGCCCAGGAATGCCAGAAATGTTAAAACCGACCTCAGCCTTGATTGGAGCAGGTCTTGGAAAATCTTGTGCTTTGATTACTGACGGACGTTTCTCTGGTGGCACACATGGCTTTGTGGTTGGCCACATTGTCCCCGAAGCGGTTGAGGGCGGATTGATTGGCTTGGTCGAAGATAATGATATTATCGAGATTGATGCGGTCAATAACAGCATTAGTTTGAAAGTTGCTGACGATGAGATTGCTAGACGTCGTGCCAATTATCAAAAACCTGCTCCTAAAGCAACGCGTGGGGTTCTTGCCAAATTTGCTAAACTCACGCGCCCAGCCAGTGAAGGCTGTGTGACTGATTTATAGAAAGGATTGCATGAAAAAAATAAAGTTAGAAAAACCAACTTCTGGCTCTCAGCTCGTCCTTGAAACTCTAAAAAATCTTGGAGTAGAGATTATATTTGGCTACCCCGGTGGAGCTATGCTCCCTTTATATGACGCGATTCATAGTTTTGAAGGAATTAAGCACATTTTAGCTCGTCATGAGCAAGGGGCGACTCATGAGGCTGAAGGTTACGCCAAATCTTCTGGAAAAGTTGGAGTGGTTGTGGTTACTTCTGGGCCGGGCGCAACTAATGCGGTGACGGGAATTGCTGATGCTTATCTTGATTCCGTTCCACTGCTCGTTTTTACTGGACAAGTCGGGCGTCAGTCTATCGGTAAGGACGCCTTTCAAGAAGCAGATACTGTTGGCATTACCGCACCCATCACAAAATATAATTATCAAATCAGAGATACAGCCGATATCCCAAGAATCGTGACCGAAGCCTATTACTTGGCCCAAACAGGGCGTCCCGGACCAGTAGAAATTGATTTGCCTAAGGATGTTTCAACACTTGAAGTCACTGAAATCAATGACCCAACAATAAACCTGCCCCATTACAGTCCTACTGAAACTGCAAACAATCATCAATTGAACGAATTACTGACGAAACTTTCTGTCAGTAAACGTCCAGTTCTTATTGCGGGTGGTGGCATTAATTATTCAGATTCTGTCAGTGAATTTCGTGAATTTGTTGAAAAATATCAAATCCCCGTGGTTTCAACTTTACTAGGTTTAGGAACTTTGCCGATTGATCACGAATTACAATTGGGTATGGCAGGAATGCATGGTTCTTATGCAGCCAATATGGCTCTGGTCAAAGCTGATTATATTATCAACTTTGGATCCCGTTTTGATGATCGAGTTGTTTCCAATCCATTAAAATTCGCTGAGAATGCAGTCGTTGCTCATATTGATATTGACGCTGCCGAACTTGGAAAAATCGTAAAAACAGATATTCCCATTCATTCAGATTTGAAAGATGCACTGACGAAACTTCTGGATTTTCCTAAAGTTGATACAGATTTTACTGACTGGGTTCAATTGGTCTCACAAAACAAGAAAAAAGTACCATTTGCTTACGAAACGCCACAAGATGAAATTCGTCCACAAGAAGCTATCGAATTAATTGGAAAATATACTGACGGAAACTCAATCATCGTTACTGACGTTGGACAGCACCAGATGTGGGCAGCGCAATATTATCCTTACAAAAACGCTCGTCAGCTGATTACGTCTGGCGGAATGGGAACAATGGGCTTTGGAATTCCAGCTGCAATTGGTGCCAAGCTTGCCAATCCTGATAAAAATGTCATCGTTTTTGTCGGAGATGGTGGTTTTCAAATGACCAATCAAGAACTGGCTTTACTTAATGGCTATGGCATTGCAATCAAAGTGGTGTTGATTAATAATCATTCGCTAGGAATGGTTCGTCAGTGGCAAGAATCTTTCTATGAGGAGCGCCGCTCACAATCCGTTTTTGATGCCGAACCCAATTTTCAATTATTGGCCGAGGCGTACGGAATCAAACACTTGAAGCTAGAAAATCCCAAGACTTTGGCTGAAGATTTGAAAATCATTACAAAAGATGAACCAATGCTTATCGAAATTGTCATTTCAAAATCTGAACATGTTTTGCCAATGATACCAGCAGGATTACATAATGACGAGATGATTGGTCTGACTTTTACTGAGGATAGGGAGGTGGACAATGCGTAGAATGATTATTGCAAAGCTTCATAATGTCACAGGAATCATGAATCGTTTTACGGCTGTACTCAACCGTAGGCAGGTAAATATCATCTCAATTACCGCTGGTGTGACTGAAAGTCAGGATTTAACTCATACCACTTTTGTCATTGAAGTAGACTATCTTAATGAGGTGGAACAAATTATCAAACAGTTAAATCGTTTAATAGATGTGATTGAGGTTGCTGACATTACTGATTTGCCTCATGTAGCTCGTGAAGTGGTTTTAATCAAAGTATCAGCTCCACCAACGATACGTGCAGAAATTTTTACAATGATTGAACCTTTTAGGGTAAATGTCGTTGATGTCAATCGTGAGAATGTCACCATTCAACTCACTGGTGACTCAGCAAAGATTGAAGCGCTCATTGATGTGGTCAGTCCTTATGGTATTCTCAACATGGCTCGGACAGGTAGCGCAGGTTTTGAGCGGGGCTAAATTTAATTAAGTTAACAAAAAAAATAGAAAAATAGAGGAAACAAAATGTCAGTTACAATGTATTATGAAGACGACGTAGAAGTAGCAGCACTTGCTGGAAAGCAAATTGCAGTAATCGGTTATGGTTCACAAGGACATGCTCATGCACAAAACTTGCGTGATTCTGGTCATAACGTTATCATTGGTGTCCGTCAGGGGAAATCTTTTGATAAAGCAAAAGAAGATGGTTTTGAAACATTTGAAGTAGGAGAAGCAGTAGCTAAAGCTGATGTCATTATGGTTCTGGCACCTGATGAACTTCAACAATCTATTTATGAAGAGGACATAAAACCAAATTTGAAAGCAGGTTCAACACTTGGTTTTGCCCATGGTTTCAATATTCATTTTGGCTATATTGAAGTCCCAGACGATGTTGATGTCTTCATGGTGGCACCAAAAGCACCTGGACATCTCGTTCGGCGGACTTTTACCGAAGGTTTCGGAACGCCAGCTTTGTTCGTTTCGCATCAAAATGCCACTGGTCATGCGCGTGAAATCGCTATGGACTGGGCGAAAGGCATTGGTTGTGCCCGTGTGGGAATTATCGAAACAACTTTCAAAGAAGAAACAGAAGAAGATTTGTTTGGCGAACAGGCCGTGCTTTGTGGCGGTTTGACAGCACTTGTTGAAGCTGGTTTTGAAACACTGACAGAAGCTGGATATGCTGGCGAATTGGCTTACTTTGAAGTGCTGCATGAAATGAAATTGATTGTTGACCTTATGTACGAAGGTGGTTTCACTAAAATGCGTCAGTCAATCTCAAACACTGCCGAATTTGGCGATTATGTGACTGGACCACGCATTATTACTGACGAAGTTAAAAAGAATATGAAACTCGTGTTGTCTGACATTCAATCAGGAAAATTTGCGCAAGATTTCGTTGATGATTTCAAAGCTGGACGTCCAAAATTAACTGCTTATCGTGAAGCAGCTAAAAATCTGGAAATTGAAAAAATCGGTGCAGAACTACGTAAAGCAATGCCATTTACACAATCTGGTGATGACGACGCCTTTAAAATTTATCAATAATTTATCTTTTTAACATAATAAAGAAAACATAAAACTACTTTATGGAGGAATAAGATAAATGATAAATGCCAAAGAGGTCGAAGAAGCCTATGATTTGTTAAAGCCAGTTGTCACTAAAACCCCTTTACAACTAGACCCTTATCTTTCCAACAAATATCAAGCAAATATTTATTTAAAAGAAGAAAACTTACAAAAGGTTCGTTCCTTTAAGTTGAGAGGCGCCTATTATTCTATCAGTAAATTAAGTGCTGACCAACGCTCTAAAGGTGTGGTTTGTGCCTCTGCGGGTAATCATGCACAAGGAGTAGCCTTTGCAGCCAATCAATTGAATATTTCTGCCACAATTTTCATGCCTGTCACCACCCCTAATCAAAAAGTTTCACAAGTTAAATTTTTTGGTGGTCATCATGTCATGATTCGGCTGATTGGCGACACTTTTGATGAGTCAGCAAAGGCAGCCAAAGAATTTTCGAAAGATAAAGGAAAACCATTCATAGACCCTTTTGACGATGAAAAGGTAATCGCTGGACAAGGGACAGTAGCTTTGGAAATATTTGCTCAAGGTCAAAAACTTGGGGTTAACTTTGATAAAATACTCGTCCAGATTGGCGGAGGGGGCTTAATTGCCGGAATCACTGCCTACAGTCACGAACACTATCCTGACACTGAAATCGTGGGAGTTGAAGCAAAAGGTGCACCGAGTATGAAAGCAGCTTACTTGGCGGGTCATCCAGTCACTTTAGAACATATTGATAAATTTGCTGACGGAATTGCTGTGGCAACTGTTGGCCAAAAAACTTATCAAATCATTAATGACAAAGTCAAGCAATTAATTGCTGTTGACGAAGGATTGATTTCACAGACCATTTTGGATTTATATTCTAAGTTAGGAATTGTCGCAGAGCCCGCTGGTGCAACCTCTGTTGCCGCACTTGAACTCGTCAAAGATGAGATAAAAGGCAAAAATATCGTCTGTATTATTAGTGGTGGAAATAACGACATCAGTCGAATGCAAGAAATTGAGGAAAAAGCTTTGGTTTATGAGGGCTTAAAACATTATTTCGTCATTAATTTTCCCCAAAGACCGGGAGCTCTACGGACTTTTGTCAGTAATATTTTAGGACCCAATGATGACATTACAAGATTTGAATATATAAAAAGGGTGGACAAAGGTAAAGGGCCTTGCCTTGTTGGTATTCTACTCGAAAATCCCAAAGACTACGACGCTTTGATTGAGCGAATTGAACAATTTGATAGCCGTTATGTAAATTTGCATGGAAATGAAAGTTTATATGAATTATTAGTTTAAGAGATAGTTCATACTAAATTGCTTTTATTTTCCCATTAATATTTTCTAGTCTGCGTTTCTTTTAAATCACTAGAAATTTGATATAATTTAATTAATAAATTATTTAAATTTAATGAGATAGAAAAGAGAAATATCATGTCAGAAATCACACAACTTTTTCAATATAATACCCTTGGGGCATTAATGGCCGGACTTTATGAGGGGACAATGACGATTGGTGAGCTCTTGAAACATGGTGACTTAGGAATTGGAACTTTAGATTCAATTGATGGAGAATTGATTGTCTTAGATGGTAAAGCTTATCAAGCTAAGGGAGATAAAACGATCGTCGAATTAACTGACGATATCAAAGTTCCTTATGCTGCAGTTGTTCCACATCAGGCAGAAGTTGTTTTCAAACAAAAATTTACTGTAAGCGATAAAGAATTAGAAGACCGAATTGAGGGCTATTTCGATGGTCAAAACTTATTCCGCTCAATCAAAATTACCGGTGAATTTCCAAAAATGCATGTACGAATGATTCCACGTGCTAAATCAGGAACAAAATTTGTAGAAGTTTCACAAAACCAACCAGAATATACCGAAGAAAATGTCAAAGGAACAATTGTCGGAATTTGGACTCCTGAAATGTTCCATGGTGTCAGCGTTGCTGGTTATCATCTTCATTTTATTAGTGAAGATTTCACTTTTGGTGGACATGTTCTTGATTTTATTATTGATAATGGGACTGTTGAAATTGGAGCAATTGACCAATTGAATCAATCATTCCCTGTTCAAGATCGCAAATTTTTATTTGCCGACCTTGACATTGAGGCTTTGAAAAAAGATATTGACGTAGCTGAATGATAATTGCTTAAATTTCTTTAGCTACAAAGGAGAAATTTAATGAACATTATTGCAACACCCAATGCTCCCGCAGCGATTGGCCCTTACGTTCAAGGGAAAATAGTAAATGGCTTACTTTACGCCTCTGGACAAATTCCTTTGAATCCTCTTGATGGAGAAATCGTCGGTGATACAATCGAACTTCAAACTGAACAAGTGATGAAAAACATTGCCGCAATTTTGAAAGAGGCTCATTCAGATTTTGATTCCGTTATTAAAACAACTTGTTTTTTAAAGAACATCGAAGATTTTTCCAAGTTTAACGCGATATATTCAAAATTCTTTGATAAAAACTTTCCAGCTCGCTCCGCTGTAGGAGTTGCTGGATTGCCCAAAGAAGTTCTCATTGAAATCGAATTTATCGCTGAGATTAAGTCCTAACGTAATAGCATATTAACTATAAAAATTACTGACAAAAAAGCTGTCAGTAATTTTTTTTAGTTACAATTAAATATTTTTATCGTATAGAAAGATATAAGCAAATTTAAAAGTGACTGACTCATCCTGTCAGTAATATTGGAGGTAGATATGATTACAAATTTTGATTTATTTCGTTGGAAAAAAGCAGGAATGACCAATCTTGGTGTAAATAAGCTCTTAAAATTTTTCCGCAAATATGATAGAAAAATAAGCTTACGACAAATGGGACAAGTGGCTCAAGTCAAATCAATCCCTAACTTTATCGAACAATATAAAAATCAAGATGTAAAAAAACTAAGAGCAGACTATAAAAAATTCTCCTCCTTTTCTATTCTTGATGACCTTTATCCCGAGCGCCTAAGAGAAATCTATAATCCACCTGTCTTAATTTTTTATCAGGGAAATATTGATTTATTAAAAAATCCTAAACTTGCCTTTGTTGGAAGCCGCCTAGCAGGTCAATCAGGGATAAAATCTGTCCAAAAAATTGTGACAGAATTGAATCAATCCTTTACAATAGTAAGCGGGCTTGCTAAAGGGATTGACACAGCCAGCCATCTGTCAGCAATTAAAACTAAAACACCAACAATTGCTGTTATTGGTACAGGATTGGATATTTTCTATCCACTAGAAAATCGTAAAATACAGGAATATCTAGCAAAATATCAATTAGTTTTAAGTGAATATTCATTAGGCGAAAAACCACTTAAATACCACTTCCCAGAGCGCAATCGAATTATTGCTGGTCTTTCACGAGGAGTTGTTGTCGTGGAAGCAAAATTAAGAAGTGGCAGTTTAATCACCTGTGAAAGGGCACTGGAAGAAGGAAGAGATATCTTTGCCATCCCTGGAAATATTGCAGATGGAACATCTGATGGCTGTAATCATCTTATTCAACAAGGAGCAAAACTTGTTTATCAAGCTCAAGATATTTTAGAAGAATATTTGTACAATTAAAAAATAGCTATAAGCCCTTAAATATAATGCTCTTAGCGGTGTTTTATTATCTCAATTAATAACAAGTTTTACTATAAGAAAACTAAATAGCTTGACATATTGAAGAAAAGCATTTATTATGGGAGAGTGAATTTAATGTAGGAAGTCAGTAATTTAGACCAAACATTAGTTCAATTTCCACTTTCTAATCACTAAATCCTCTATGAACTGTATAACATTTTATAGATAGTGGATATTTAAAAATAGATAAATAGGAATATTAATTATGCCAACTTCAACTAAAACTAGTACAAAGAAAAAAACAACACGAAAGAAAGTGACTCCTGGGAAAAATCTCGTAATTGTCGAATCCCCTGCTAAGGCCAAAACAATTGAAAAATATCTTGGACGAAACTATAAAGTTGTTGCTTCTGTCGGTCATATTCGTGATTTAAAAAAATCAACGATGTCTGTTGATATCGAGAATGATTATGAACCACAATATATCAATATTCGAGGTAAGGCACCTCTAATCAACTCACTCAAAAAAGAAGCCAAAGCTGCCAAAGCTGTCTATCTCGCGAGTGACCCGGACCGTGAAGGAGAAGCAATTTCATGGCACTTAGCTCATATCTTGAATCTTCCACTCGAAGAAAAAAACCGTGTGGTCTTCAACGAAATTACTAAAGACGCCGTGAAAAACGCCTTTAAGGAACCACGTCAAATTGATGTAGATTTGGTTGATGCCCAACAAGCACGTCGCGTTCTTGACCGCCTAGTTGGATATTCAATCAGTCCAATTCTTTGGAAAAAGGTCAAAAAAGGACTTTCTGCGGGTCGAGTTCAATCGATTGCTTTAAAATTAATCGTTGACCGTGAAAATGAAATTAATGCCTTTATCCCAGAAGAATACTGGTCAATTGATGGGGAATTCAAAAAAGGAACCAAGAAATTTAAAGCTTCATTTTGGGGAATTGATGGAAAAAAACATCCATTAAAAAATAATGAAGATGTTATTAAAGTGATGGAGCGTTTAGACGGTCCTGATTTCAATGTCGATAAAGTTGAAAAGAAAGAACGTCGCAGAAATTCACCACTCCCTTATACAACAAGTTCAATGCAGCAAGATGCGGCAAATAAGCTTAACTTTCGTACCCGTAAAACAATGATGGTTGCCCAACAGCTTTATGAAGGACTGACACTCGGAAGTCAAGGACATCAAGGTCTGATTACCTATATGCGTACCGACTCAACACGTATTTCGCCAGTCGCACAAAGTGCAGCTCATAGCTATATTGCGGAACAATTTGGCGAAAAGTACAGCAAGCACGGTTCAAAAGTTAAGAATGCCTCTGGTGCTCAAGACGCCCACGAAGCCATTCGACCTTCAGATGTCTTTAATACACCTGAGTCCATTGCTAAATATTTGGACAAAGACCAATTAAAACTCTATACACTTATTTGGAATCGTTTTGTTGCTAGCCAAATGGTTGCAGCCATTTTTGATACTGTGAAAGTGAACCTTTCACAAAATGGTGTCATTTTTATCGCCAATGGTTCACAGGTCAAATTCGATGGTTATCTTAGAATCTACAACGACTCCGATAAATCAAATATGCTTCCAGAAATGGAAGAAAACGAGACAGTGAAAAAAGCAAATGTTAAACCAGAACAACACTTCACACAACCACCGGCTCGATATTCTGAAGCAACACTCATTAAAACATTAGAAGAAAACGGTGTAGGCCGTCCCTCAACCTATGCTCCAACCTTAGAAACAATTCAAAAACGCTATTATGTAAGATTATCAGCAAAACGATTTGAACCTACGGAACTTGGAGAAATCGTTAACAAGTTGATTGTTGAATTTTTCCCTAACATTGTTAATACCGAATTCACTGCCGAAATGGAAAAAGATCTTGATCAGGTTGAAGAAGGAAAACGCCAATGGATTGAGGTTGTTGACCAATTCTACAAACCTTTTGCTAAAGAACTTGAAAATGCTGAAGAAGGTATGGAGAAGATTCAAATCAAGGATGAACCCGCTGGTTTTGATTGTGATGTGTGTGGAAGTCCAATGGTCATTAAATTAGGACGTTTTGGTAAGTTTTATGCTTGTAGTAACTTCCCAGATTGCCGAAATACCAAGGCTATCGTGAAAGAAATTGGCGTAAAATGTCCACTTTGTCATGAAGGAAATATCATTGAACGTAAAACTAAGAAAAATAGAATTTTCTATGGTTGTGACCGCTATCCTGAATGTGAATTTACAAGCTGGGACAAACCAATTGGACGTGATTGTCCTAAATCTGGTCATTTTCTCGTTGAAAAGAAAGTTCGTGGTGGTGGTAAACAAGTCGTGTGTTCAAATGACGAGTGTGACTATCAAGAAGAAAAACAAAAATAAAAGGCGCAATAGCGCTTTTTTATTATATTAATCAATGGTAAAATTCAATAAAATTAGATATAATTGGGACTATGAGAAAAACACATATTAATGTTATCGGAGCAGGCCTTGCCGGCTCTGAAGCCGCTTATCAAATTGCTAAACGCGGTATCCCAGTAAAACTTTACGAAATGCGCGGTCTTAAACAGACCCCTCAACATAAAACAGACAAATTTGCTGAACTTGTTTGTTCAAATTCTCTTCGTGGAGCCGCAATAACCAACGCGGTTGGGCTTCTCAAAGAAGAAATGAGAAGACTCGACTCAGTAATTATTAAAGCTGCTGAATACACTCAAGTTCCTGCCGGTGGAGCTCTAGCCGTGGACAGAGAAGGTTTTTCTGATTTTGTTACTAAAGAAGTATCTAATCACCCATTAGTTGAGGTTATTCGTGAAGAAATCACTGAAATTCCTCAAGATGAATTGACGATTATTGCAACCGGTCCCTTAACTTCTGACAGCTTAGCAAATAAAATCCGTGAATTTAATGGCGCTGATGGTTTTTACTTTTATGATGCGGCAGCTCCAATCATTGATGCTAATTCGATAAACTTTGATAAAGTTTATAAAAAATCACGTTATGACAAGGGTGAAGCCGATTATATTAACTGTCCAATGACTAAAGAAGAATTTCAAGCTTTTCAAGAAGCCTTGATTTCTGCAGAAGAAGCTCCTCTCAATTCTTTTGAGGATTTAAAAGTCTTTGAAGGCTGTATGCCCATTGAAGAAATGGCTAAACGTGGCTATAAAACAATGCTGTTTGGTCCCATGAAACCTGTTGGACTGGAATACCCAGATGAATACAAAGGTCCTAGAGATGGCGAATTTAGAACACCTTATGCAGTTGTTCAACTTCGCCAAGATAATGCCTCCGCCTCTTTATATAATATTGTCGGATTTCAAACTCACTTAAAGTGGGGAGAACAAAAACGAGTTTTTCAAATGATTCCAGGACTCGAAAATGCTGAATTCGTTCGCTACGGTGTAATGCATCGAAATTCTTATATGGATTCCCCTAATCTTCTTAAACAAACATTTCAATCACGTAAACAAGAAAATCTCTTTTTTGCTGGGCAAATGACAGGAGTAGAAGGATATGTTGAATCGGCTGCCTCTGGCTTAGTTGCTGGGATCAATGCGGCTAAACTTTTTAATGATGAAGAAGTGGTGATTTTCCCTAAAACAACTGCAATTGGAAGCCTCCCTTACTATATTACCCATACTGATAGCAAACATTTCCAACCGATGAATGTCACTTTTGGAATTGTTGAGGAGTTAGATGGTCCACGGATTCGTGATAAGAAAGAACGCTATACAAAAGTTGCTGAACGTTCGTTAAATACTTTAACAGATATCATCTCAAAAGAGAATTTAGCATAGTATATAAAAAAAACGCTTGAAGCTTATCAAGCGCTTTTTTATATATTACTTTAAAGACTATCTAAGGCATTTTTTTGCTCCTCATTAATGATATGCGTATAGAGGTCGGTTACCTGAGTTGAAGCATGACCTAGCTGATTACTCACCAACACCTGAGAATTTGTCTGAGCGTAAAGCCGAGTTGCAAGAGTATGTCTTAGTTTGTGAGGTGTTACCCTAACTTTAAAAGCTTGTGAATATTTAGCGACTAACTTTTCAACACTAGACGGATCGATTCGACTGGCTATATCACGATAAAGAGTGACAAAAAATGCAGTATCTTTGGCAGTTGTTTTATAACGTTGACTGCGCACCTCTAAATAGCGCTCAAAATAAGTTTTGGCAAAAGGAGCAAAAGGAACAGCATCCCTTTTACCTCCCTTACGAGTAACTTCAACAATCATAGTGTTAAGATTTAAATCTCTTAAATCAACATTAACTGCCTCAGATAAACGAATACCAGAAGCTAAAATAAGGGCAATAATTGCTAAATCCCGTTCTTTATTTTTGAAAAAACTAGAGCGGGCTCGATTTGATAATGTTTTCTCATATTCACTATCAATATAATCAAGGAAACCCTGAGTTTCATCTCCTAAAAATAATTTTCCTTTGATATTTTCAGCACGAGAAGCTAAAGTTTCAGATTTTTTCTTCGTTTGTACTTTTTTCATAACATTACGATAGAAGTAAGGCTCACCATCTTCATTTTCAACCTCCTCAGTAAGGTATTTATAAAGACTAGAAAGAGCTGATAAAGTACGATTAATCGTCGTTTGGCTAACCCCATAGCGTGTAGAATGGGTATTTAAGCGTGGCCTTTCCCTAAGATAGAGAATAAACGACTCCAAATCTCGTTTAGTTAAGTTTTCCAGAACAGAGAGTGAAACGTCAGTTATTTTATCAACATCAGCAACCCCCGAGTCCACCAACCAGCTAAAAAAGCGTTCATATTCTTTTAAATATTCATAAAGTGTATTTAAACTATAAGGAATAGTAAGTTTAGATTGATAATATTCAAGAACATAAGGAGGCATAACATGCTTTAGTTTTTCAATATTTTGTATTAATTGTTCACGTTTCATAGATTAAGTATACCAGAAGAGATATCCAATTGTCAAGAAAATTACAGTTTTTCGGAAAGATGTTACTTAAAACATATAGGAGTTCTGTGTCATACCTTTTCAAAAGGTTTCTTAAACCTTGCTATTATAAGGTTTTTTTGACACATTGCTCTCCTGCTTTTTGTTTTAATTATCTTTTCGGAAAAATTTTTCAAGAAAGTTTTTTACATATAAACGAAACAGTTAATTAAAAAAAGAGAGATTCCGATCTCCCAACATAAAAATTCATCACATGAGGTCCGACATCAACGATTTATATCCTTTGTGGGTCCATTTGCTGTCAATGGCCGTCTTCCATCACCTTTACATAGTCTAATGGTTTGTAGGTGATCCGGGTTCCTTCCGGTAACGATTATGTTTGTCAGTTCCATTAATATGGGAATACTTGAATGGTTTACTGATTCCCCTCTGTCATTTGAATACGTTATTTGATTATATCAAAAATTGCTTGGTAAATAAATTTCAGATAGTTTGTGAATTTTAAAACTTATTTAAGCACCCATATGTTGAGGAATTCCCTGAAAATGTATCTTAATTTCTTGCTTTATTTTAATCAATAGTAATTATATGATAATCTATAAACTAATATATCCAAATCCCTTTTAGTAAATATACTAATGAATCGATAAAAAAATAAATACCAATACCTAATACGAATAGTGAGATTATTATTCTAGTGATATTGCTTAATTTTTTTCTTCGGTTATTTTTATCTAAATACCTACTTACTACTTTAATCAATTTTTCATAGACATTAAATATTAATGATACTACTAAAGTATATAAAGGAATCTGACCTAATAACATCCAAATTGTCAAACACAATATTGTTAATAATATATTCCCTTCTTTTGCGCTTAGTGCAACTACCGCCCAAAAAGTCGGATCTGACATAGCCCAAAATCCAAAAATAAAACCTGCAAGTGGCATACTTCTTTTGGCAAATTGCATAAATTTTGATTCTTTCTTGTCGTCTTCTCTTTCTTTATTTCCTTTCAGAAAAGTCGTTCTTATAAACCAAGCCACACATACAATGGATATCAAAAAACCTGTGAATACGTAAGCCATGTCTGGAATATGATTCATTATATTTGTAAAGTAATCCAAGCCAATACTGGCACCGTATGAAAATATTAATCCAAAAATGACCGTAGAAAGTAGGGCCATTAAAGCAAATAAATATATTTGTTTTTTCTTTGTTCCCTTTGCCAATGCAGCCATTATAAGGATTGCTCCCATTGGATCAAATCCGCCGAATCCTAACAAAATTGATGATAGTATTAGTTTCATATCTCATTGCCTCCATGCATCATTTTCTGTAATAACAATCTCTTAAATTTTTTTAAATTCACTAGGTTTGCATGTCTTGCTGCAGCCTATCGTTAAAAAGTATAGAAAGATAACAAAGTCAGTCCGTATCCTAAGCTCTTGTTCAACACAAGCATATTCTAGCAAATAGAAATGATAATTACCAGTAATCAAGCAAATTATAATAAGAAGCTAATAAAACTACGACTTTTTGATAAGCATAATCACTAATCATTGGTCTAAACCATGGTGAGTCAACTTATTGATGTTTATTTTAATTGCTTTCTCCGCTCCTTTTAGTGCCACATTTTTACCAAATGAGCAGTTTAGACAAATGAAAAAGCCCCCAATGGGCTTTTTATTGTTTCTGTAGTTGCAAAACTTGAGCATTATTAATTTCTTTAAAAAGTTTATTACTAGTTTCTTTAGAAATCATATCAGATTTTGCTTGATTTAGTACAAATTGGTATTCAAGTTGAAATGCCTCAATGAGTAATTCATTTGGAATAATTGTATCTTCTTGAATGTCATTACGGATACGATAGTGTCTGTTTTCTAAAATGTGTTTAACTTCCTCAATATCACTAAAATCAATAGTTTTATTTTCTAAGCGTTCTTTTTCTAATTCACTCAGTCTTTGCATTGTTTTCTGGTAAAGAATATCTTCTAACCTACTTAAGTCATTTCTTAATAGAGTAAATTCTTCCATCTCGACTGAATCTGTTCTTCTACCCCGTCCTCTTTTTGAAAATAATCGTCTTATTCTCTTGCTAGTTGAGTGCTTACTAATATTTTCCAGATAAATCCTAAAATAATCAACAATTGTGGGTGAAAATTGTGTTTTTATAGTCGGTGTATCAAGAAGTGTTTCTTGCCAAGTTATAATGTCATCCATTAGCTTACTACTCTTGTTATGATCAGGAATTTGTAATCCTTTTTGTGATTGCAACTGTTTAGTGAGGCTACTACGCACTTTACTATCTTCAATCTCTTGTGCCATATGTAAAATTGCATAATCAACCATCTCATTACGGACTTGGTTGATATCGTCAGAACTTTCTACACCAAGTGCGGGTAATAATTTTGGAAGAATGAGTGTCGGTACAATGAGACTCAAAAGAATGACAATAGCAGCCATTGTAATAATAATTTCTCGGTTCTCATTACTCAAGATATTAGTATTTAAAGGCAAGGAGAAAGCCATTGCTAATGTCATTGTTCCATGCGCTCCTGATAAAGCAAAGATTGTCGAATCACTATTACGTTCTCTTTTGTCATTAGAGAAAAAATGTTCTATTGAACGATTTCCCTTTTTATTAGTCCAAAATTTTCTGATAAACAACATGAGTAAGTAAACCAGAATGCTTATTAAAAAGAGTACGATTGATTCTTGCCACCCAAGTGACTTAAAGATATCCCAAATACCAAATAAACTCACTCCCAAGAGAATAAAAACAAAGTTATTAAGAATATCACTTAAAATTTCCCAGATTGTATTATTGGTTAGTTGAACATTCGTTGAAGTCAGCTTTAGCATATCCCCTTCAAAATTATGAATTAATCCTGCAGCAACCACTGCTAAAACACCAGAAGTCCCAAAATGTTCTGCTAGCAAATAAATGAAAAACGGAGTCAGGATTGAAATAGGAATTATTGTAGCTTCTGGGCGAGTCGCCCGAAGATTAATTGCCGTCCTAATTCTTACCAATAGAGCACCAACGACCAAGCCAATAATTATGCCACCAATTGAGACAAAGACAAAACGTCCAAGTCCTTCCCAAATACTAAAATGTCCACTCTCTAAAACAGATAATCCCAAACTCAGTAATACCAATCCGGTCGCATCATTAAATAAAGACTCAAATTCAACTGCTTCATTGACTCCTTGAGGCATTTTCTTTCCTGAGATAATTGATTTTACTGCAACCGCATCTGTTGGAGTTACAATTGCCGCAAAACATATAGCTAAAGCAAAGACCCAACTGCCCATTATATTATTTGTCAACATTGCTACCAAAAGTACAGTAACTACTGCTAAAGTGATAGATAAAAAAAATATTCCTCTAAAATTTTTTCGAACTTTTTTTAATGACGTTTTACTTCCTTCATAAAACATCAATGGAGCAATAATCAACATCATGAAAAACTCTGGTTCTAATTCAAAGTGCTGAAATTCAGGTAAAAAGCCTAACACAATACCTACACCTATTAAAATAAAGGTTTCAGACACTTTTGGAAAAAATTCTTTGATTACATTTGCACCGATAACGCCAATCATCATCACAGCAACAAAACTAATAGCTGACATAAACCACCATTTCCTATTTTTTATACTCTTTTAGTATAACATGTTCAAGATTGAGTTTCCAAGACTAATATTAAAAGATATGAAATATAGCGATAATTTGTAGTTTGCTTATTTCATTAAGAAATTATATTATCTTAATGAAATAAACATTTAATATATTTTAGATTAATTTTAAATAAGATTCTCCTTGACCTTTTATACTTTAAGGTTTATAATGAAAGCGAAACAAAGGAGTATAAAAATATGAAAAAGAAAATCGCTATTACTACATTGGCTTTGACAACAATACTTGCAAGTGCTGCAAGTTATAAAGCTCATGCTGATGTCCAAAATCCCTCTTCAAACCTCCCTGTTTATCGTCTGTATAACATACATTCTGGTGAGCACTTCTACACAACAAGTAGCTTTGAAAAAAATAGCTTGGTTGTTTCTGGTTGGGCTTATGAAGGAACTGGTTGGACCGCACCTTCAACTGGACAAGCTGTTTATCGCTTATATAATCCTAATGTTACTGGTGGTGACCATTACTATACCGAGAGTGTTTACGAATCAAATAGTCTGGTAAAACAAGGTTGGAAATTGGACAATCAAGGTAAAGCTGTTTTCTATTCTGGTGGTAATGTAAATAACTATGTTGCCTATAACCCAAATGCAAAATCTGGTGCCCACAACTATACGACCAGTCTCTTTGAACAAAATAGTCTTCTTAATGCTGGATGGACTTACGGAAATATTGCATGGAAAGTTGCTGGTCAAGGACAAAGCGTTACCCCAATGAACTTAAAACAAATGCTTCAAGGTGACTACTCATCTGTCCAAGGTACTTGGAGAAACTCTGAAGGTGAAACCTTGACTTTTAAGGGAAATAAAGTAACTGGTTCGGTTGATATAACTCAAGAAGGCGTTAAAGAGGTAACGCTTAATGCTGGTAAGCTTTATAATAATACAGTAATGGCTATTTCTGAACCAAAAACTCATTTTGATGCAAGAATTTTCTTATTTGCGGCTAAAAATACAAGTCCTAGTGATTATAAGGATAATACAGATAAAACAAGAGACCGTCTATTTATCGAAACAAATGGCGGAAATGCTTACTTTGAAGAAGTTACTGAAAAAGCCTTTTATCGAATCAATTAATAAAGCTGAGGGGATTTCACTTAAAGAACCGCTTGAAATTACAAAAGCACTATCAATTTGATAGTGCTTTTGTTTATTCTAGTTTTTCTATGCAAGTTTAAAAAATTAATAATCAAGTAGGCTATCATGATATTCAATATTCAAAAGTTCATTTTCAACTGATGAAAATCTTTCAAACCAATTTTTACTTTCGAAAAGCTTGATTTTCTCGTATTCTATTGGATAATAATCTCTTTTTAAAAACTGTGATAAATCATCGATAGAATCTTCTCCTAATATAAAAATATTGTCTGGATGATAGAATAGGTAATGTTTGATTGCTTTATTGGTAGTGACCAATTTTTTCTTAAAAAAGATAGATTCCATTGTTCGCAAGGTCAGTCCAGTCTGATTTTCTTGCATGATTTCAAGGATACCATTACTTTTTACTAAAAACTCAAGAAATTTCGGATATGGTAGATATCCTTCATTTTTATAACCTTTTTCCCCATTTATAATGTAAAGTAATATTGAAACATCTAGATTTGCACATTTATCTAAAATAGCATCTGCAAGCTTACCTCTTCCTTTATCATTACCACCAAAAAATAAATCGTAATCTGGCAGTTGCGAAGGGAGTTGTACACAAGGGGTATAAAAAGTGGAATTGTGATATAGTTCGTATTTCTTAGCTTCAATTGGGTCAAAACTATAATAGGAATCGATCAACCCAATTTTTCTTGAAGCCTCTAATAAGTTTAAATATTTTTGAGTCAAGTGATTCCAGAAAAAAAGTATCATTTTAGCTTGAGTAAATTCTTTGATAACACTTGGATAATTGACCTTAAATCCTGAATCTAAAAATATGATAAGTTGATAATGGAATAATCTTTTTCTTCCAATCTCATTTTTTGTTAAGTGTACTAACCGACGACCTGAAATTACATCAATGCCTTTTAAGCTATCAAAAAAATAAAGATGTGCATTTTTAGCCACTAAGAGTGTATTACTATAGAAATTATCATTCATTTTGTAACTCCTTTCAACTTAGTATAAACTTATTGTATGATTAAATGTCTGAATATTCAAAAATATCGTCTTATAAAAAATACAAAACATTCAATTATCTGATTTAATAAAATAAAAAAAGCACCCTTTATAAGAGATGCTTTAAGTTTTGCTCTGATTAATCAATTAGTGCTGTTCGTTTTACTTCATCAATATTTTTAGTGCCAGCTAATTGCATTGTGATACTTAATTCTTTATTTAAATGTTCAAAAACTGATTGAACTCCCTTAGCACCACCCAAGTTAAGACCATATAAAACTGGACGCCCAATAGCAATGATGTCAGCTCCTTGAGCCAAGGCCTTAAAGACATGTTCTCCACGACGAACCCCACTATCAAAAATAAGAGGAACACGATGATTAACACTCTTAGCCACAAGTGGCAAAACATCAATTGAGGCAGGACCACCATCTAATTGTCGTCCGCCATGATTTGAAACCCATATACCATCTGCACCAGCCTTAATAGCATCGTCTGCATCAATAGGAGACTGAATACCTTTAACAATTACAGGGAGTTTGGTTATCTCTTTAATTTTTTTAATATCTTCCAAAACAAGCCCTTGTTTTGCGGCTGCATAAATCTCACTTATTCCTTTTCCTGTTCCATCACTTTCGGAAAAAGCAGCTAAATTTGGCATTGGTAGAGGAAATTGGAAATGATTAACAATATCTTCTTCTCTATAACCACCTAGAGTTGAATCAGCTGTCAAAATAATTGCTTTAACTCCTGCAGCAACAGCTTTTTTCAACAAAAATTCATTAAATTTATCATCTTTACTCATATACAATTGGAAAAATTGCGGAGCTCCTGGTGCAGCTTTGGCTGCATCTTCTACAGAAGTGCTCCCATAAGTACTGATAGAAAAAATTGAACCAACTTCTGCCATTGCTTTTGCGGTCGCAACTTCGCCTTCTTCATGTGCAAGTCCTTGAGCAGCAACAGGTGCTTGGATAATCGGTGTAGACAAATCAATTCCAAATAGTGATGTACTTAAATCAGCAGAATCAATCCCTCTTAAAACTCGAGGCATTATTTGTTTTTTATTAAATGCTGATGTATTTTCACCCATTGTCCATTCATCTTCTGCACCACCTCGTATATAACCAAATGCTCCTTTATTCCCAGCAGATTCCATGCTTTCTTTCACTTTACCTTCAAGTGATTTGATGTTTACAATTTCAATAGCCTTGTTTTCAGTACTTGTTTGATAAGTCATTTTATATCTCCTATTTTCTTAAAGTTTACATCTGTAGATGATAAATATATTATACATCTTATTTCAAAAAAATACACAAATACAGGATTTTATTTTATTATTTTTTTTAAAGACTAATTTTGAAATTTGTAAATCATCTCTGAAATGATAATTTGCTCCCATTATGCTTAATAGTAATCACAGTTTTAGTTTTTATTTAACTAATATCTGCTTTATTCCTGATTCAAAAGATGTTACAGGAAAACTTGGAAATCGCTTTTTAAATTTATCAGAATTAAAAAGATTGTCAAATTCATACCGTGGAAGTAACTCCAACAATTCTTTGGCATTTTTGTTGAATAAGCTGCCTACCTTAAATTTCCATAATTTAATAATGGAGTAAGATAATTTTTCGTTTTCTATTTTGTCAGCAATATTAATCATTTCTTTGTAGGTAAGGCTCCTATCACAAGGCAAATGCCAGGTTTGTCCGTATGCATCATCAGTATTACCAACAAGTGCCATTGCACGGCTTGCATCAGGAGTCCAAATTAAGGTTCTGAGAGTGCTATCACTAATAGGAATTTTTAATTTTCGCTTAGCTTTGATATTGCTGAAAATCATTGTATTGGTAATACTTTGGTTTTTTTCTGGTCCGTAGAATTCAGGTGCTCGACAGACAACTGCCTTCAATTCATTAGCTTCCATCTCTTTAATAATCTTATCAGCTAACTGAGCTCTTACAAGTGATTTTTTACCACTTGGACTAAAAATTGTATTTTCATATTGAATAGCTGAAGTTTTAGGATACATATAAGTATTATCAAAAAAAACTAGCTTACTTCGGTGAATTTTACAAGCCTCAATAACATTATCTAAAATCTTTGAAAATTGCTTCATCCACATTTCCGAATCCATAGGTAATCCTACGGTAAAATAGACTATATCACTTCCAGAAATTGCATTATTCGTTTCATTAAAATCTAATAAATCAGCCGAAACTAATTCATCACTATCATGTATTTTCTGAGGTTTTCGACTAACTAATCGAATTTCTTTTGTATAGTTTTCATATAATTCTTTTGCGAGCTCATGGCCAATTTGGCCGTTACTTCCTAAAATTGTTTGCATTATATCAGCTCCTTTATAAGTATTTTAGCAACAGTTCGTACTGAAAATGGATTTTGACCAGTTATTATATTTCCATCTTTAAGAGCATAATCTTTGTAAAAACGTTTTTTAGTCCAGATTGCCCCATGTTTTTCTGCTACTTTTTGATTTAAAAAAGGAACAACAGTTCTCTTGCCAGCAATTCTTTCCTCAGCAGTTGTGAACCCTGTAATTTTTTTCCCAGAAATAAGATATTTTCCATTTTCATCTTTGATATTTAAGAGCCCAGCAATCCCATGACAAACCGAAGTTAGATAGCCTCCATCATTGTAAATGACTCTAGCAATGGCCTGAATTTTTTCATTATCTGGAAAATCCCACATCACGCCATGACCGCCAGTGAAATAAATAGCCACATAATCTTTTGGATTAATATCCTCTGGCCTCATCGTATTTCTAATTGCTTTGTCAGCAAAATCTGAGGAATCATAAATGTTCCAAATTGAGGAATCTATATATTTCATACTTCGAGGATCTAACGGAACTAGGCCACCTTTTGGGCTGATAACATCATAATCTATATTGCACTTTTGAAGCTCATCGATAAACTCGGCGCTTTCACCTAACCATAATCCCGTTGCTTCGTCAGTTCCTTTGTATCTGTTAACATTTGTTTCTACAATTAATACTTTTTTCATTATTTTTCTTTCATATTCATGATTTTTGAAACTTCTGCTAAAAAGTTCTGTAATTTGACAATCTCAGAGCTATTATGGTCCAGATAATAATAATTCTTAGTTCCTTCTGAACGATAATTTACTATTTTTGCTTGCTTTAAAATTTTCAAATGATGTGAAATTGCGGGGCGAGACAATCCGGTTTCTTCAATTAATTCACCAACTTGAATTCCTTTGCAATCCATCTCTTCTAAAAGTCTAATGATAATTGCTTGTCTTTTTTCATCTCCCAAAGCAATTAAGAAATCGCTAACTTCTGTCAGTTCTTTTTTTAAATATTTATAATCTGTCATGGTACATCCTTCATTCGTCAGTAATGGTTTATATTTTTAAACCATTAAACCATTATTTTTATCATTAGTCAATTATTAATAACTACATGTCAATATTTTTTTCAAAATAATAAAAAAATAGCCTTTTAAGACTATTTTTCATACTGATAATTGTAGATTTTATTAGTTAAGCTCTTTATGTTTTCTGTTATAAAGTACACTAGATAAAAATGATGCTCCTATGAGAATTGCTCCAATCAATCCTGTAATAATTTCAGGAATCTCGACATTAATTGATATTAACAATAAAACAGATAAAACTAAAATTGCCCAATGTGCACCATGATCTAAATAAACAAAGTCATTCAAAGTTCCTTTTTCTACTAAATAAACTGTTAGTGATCTTACAAACATTGCACCAATCAATCCCAAACCTAACATAATGACAATCGGATCTGAGGTAATGGCAAAAGCGCCAATGGCACCATCAAAACTAAATGAAGCATCTATCATTTCAAGATAGAGGAATAGTACGAAGGCTTGTTTTCCTGTCGCAAGAACAGTTTGAGCAATTAGTGGTTCGTCATTTTCTATTTCTTCTGCCACCTCAGCCAAGGTCCCATGATGCTCCATCAAACTTCCTAAACCTTCAACGGCCATATAGAGCACCATTCCAGCTGCACCTGCGAAAAAAATCAAATATGATTGACTACTTACCCATTTTGAAATTCCCATCATGACTATTAAAACAATCATTGACGTTGCCATTGGAAATTTTCCGATTCTAAAAAGGAGTTTCTCAGGAATTACAATCCAATGATAATCATTCTCATCAAAAAAGAAATTTAAAGCTAGCATCAATAAAAATGCTCCCCCAAATGCCGCAATCATTGGATGGGCATGTTGAAGAATATAGCCATAAGTACCTATAGTCTCTGGATCACCTTTTTCCATTGCTAAGTGCAATGCTTCCAAAGGACTCAACTGAGCAGAAATAGAAACAACTGCCAACGGGAAAATAAAACGCATTCCAAGTACAGCAATAAGCATTCCTACAGTTAGGAAAATATTACGCCAACGATGACTCATTCGTTCAAGGATACGTGCATTTACGATTGCGTTGTCAAATGATAAAGAAACCTCCATAATTCCTAAAATAGTTGCCAAAACAAGTGCATCCACTCCGCCATAAACTACGGCAATAATCAATGCAATAATTGTTACAATAATCGATTCTCTAAAATATTTCAAAATTCCCCTCCACGGGCTTATAAATTAATTGTTCTTTATCAGTGAATAAGAAAACTCCAATTTACTTCAATCAGAGCTTCTTCATAGTTCAATAATGCCTAAGTATTGATAACCTGATGTAAATTTATCAATTTCTATTTCTTGATTTTGTGAATTAGTTTTACTAGATTCAGATTACAGCGTCAATCATTTTATATATAAGAAAAGTAATCCAATCCCATAATTATAACTTATTTGAAAATGCAATTCAACCATCGTAAATATATTATCTTAGAAGATAGTTATAAGTGATAAGTTTCTCTAATTATTTAATTGCTAAAAATAGTAATCATGAATCATTGCTGTTATTTTAATTTTTTTAAGAGAGTTCAATACTTATTACTTATACTCAACAAAAAAGCAGCATCAGAGAAAATGCTACTTTTTTTAATTTCTTACTATAATAAATACAATAATCTAAAAATGTTTAATTGTTTTTTATATAATCAAACGCTGCTTTTTCTTCTAACACTAGCACTTTCTCCGTCTGATTATCTCCATCTTCTTTATAATTGAGACTTGCAGTATAACCCTTCTTCGTTAGTTTAATATTGTCAAGTTGAGCATAATCCCAGCCAGTAACTACATCTCCACCACCAACTTGTTTTCCTTTTTCCTTATGTTTAAACTCAAAAACTAATTTTGCTTTTGAATTTTTTACTGCTGTGATTGTTACCATTCGAACAAGTTCTTTATCAAAATTTTCTTCATCAGAAATATGTTCTTTACTCATTTTTTTAAAAGTGTACTTCCAATTATCAATTTCTTTATCCATAGATTCATCACTACTAAAATCTGCATAATTACCGATAAATGCAAGAGGGACTTGTGTTATTTTAGGGTATAACTTAAATCCGAACTCTGTAGTATTTGTGTCATCATCAATAACAAGATAATTTTTATTTACCATAAAAGTACTTTGAGTTTTTGCTTTCTTTTGAAAATATCCAAAAACCCCTACCAACAAAATTGCTAATATAATAAGACCTGTCCATAATCTAGCTTTAAAATTACTGACATCCGTAGATTCTATTATTTCTATCTTTTTGTCGTCATTTAATTCTTGACTTTGATTATCAAACACTACCTCTTCAGGAATTATCTTTCGATTTTCTTGCCAAACATCAATGATTTGATTTGCTACCCATTCCCTATTTTTAATGTTTATTAGTGGGATGGCAAAAGCAGTATCTTCTCCAAATCTATTAATATTTTTGCGCCATTCTTCTATTATAGGATGTTTATCCCTAAAGGCTTTCTGTTTTTCTGTTTGATAGTTTTCTGGATGAAAAACATCAACGTAGAGATAATACTGCTTTGAACGTCCAGCATGTACAATTTCATATCGTAAATTTTTTATTTCATACCAAGGAATTATTCCGAAATTTTTGAGCGATTGTGAGGATAAGCCCTCATCCAATGCTGTAATTACTGGATTTTTTCTATTTTTTACTCCGATGAATAAAATAAAAAGTCCAAAAAATAATAATAAGAGACCAATTATAATTATCGTAACATTTATTTCAGAAAACAAAGTAGCCAAACAAAAAGCAGAAATAGCTATCAGGATCAAAGAAATGAGCAACATTTTAAAAAAGGAATTATACACTTTCAAAGGTAATTTATCATTCATAATACAATTATATACAAATAGTTAATAAAACTCCACAATTATTATATTGCGATATAATAATTAAATCAATTAGTAGTCAAAGGTAATATTTAATGATTAATATTCGTTTTAAAAAGCTAAAAATTTTCAGCAACATATTTTCTTCATATGGTTCGCTTTATTCTTTAATAAAAATGATTTTGGGCCTTCCTTAAGGATAGTAGGACTGACAGCAGGCATAATTATCGTTTGTGTCATCAAATTTGACTCCCTTAGTTCTTTATTCAAATCGTCAGCACTCTCTTATAATGAAAATTACTGTCAAGTATATTTAAAAGACAAAAATTTAATAAAACAAAAATTGACACATATTTACTTCAACGAATTAAAAAAATTGATATCTTGATCAGTAATAATGAGGTTGTTTCAGCTGGTAAAGATATGGAATCAATAAAAAAGGCAAAATTAGAATCTATTTTTATTTTACAAATAACTCAAGTAAAATCACCGAATTCACAAACAAAAATATCATTAACAAAAATGACTTTAAAAACTTTATTATATTTTTAAAAAATAATCATGTAAAAGTTAATTTAGGAAGAGGGCATGATATAAATGTTTGATCAATTTACTTCTGCTCTATTATCAATCTTAAAAGTATTTTTACTTTTGGTAGTAGTTAATTATTTTGCTAAGCTAATGTAATAAAAGATAGTCATCATGTTTGTGCTGACTATCTTTTATTATTATGAATTGTAAATTTCATTTATGAGTTGTTCTGTTTTATCCCAACCTAAACATGGATCAGTAATTGATTTTCCGAAAACATCTGGATGGTCTTGTCGCCCGTCCTCAAGATATGATTCAATCATAAATCCTCTAACATATTTATGAATTTGTTCATCCCAATTACGATTTACCAAAGTTTGGCGGACAATTCTGATTTGCTCCATATATTTTTTTCCAGAATTATCATGGTTGGTATCAATGACGATAAATGGATTTTTTAATCCCATTTTTTCATAGATTTCAATACTTTCCAGAAGGTTATCCGTGTAGTAATTTGGATGATTCTTGCCATTTTCATCTTGACCACCGCGAAGAATTGCATGAGCAAGTGAATTTCCTGATGTTTCTACCTCAGCATTTCCAAAAAGAAAATCTTGTGATTGTTGAGCCGCATAAATTCCATTGAACATCACTTTTAAGTTCCCTGATGTAGGATTTTTCATTCCAGTTGGTGCATCAATACCAGATGCAACGAAACGGTGTTGTTGATTCTCAACGGAGCGAGCGCCAACTGCGTAATAACTGACCAAGTCATCAACAAGTGGCAAATTTTCTGGGTAGAGCATTTCATCAGCAGTTGTCAAACCAGTTTCAGTAATGACTTTATAATGTAAGTCCCGAACCATTTTTATTCCATTAATTAAATCAGTATGGCCGTCTGCATCTGGTTCGTGAATCAATCCTTTATATCCATCACCATTTGTTCTTGGTTTAGCCGTATAAACACGCATGACAATAAAGATTTTATCTTCTACTTTCTTCTGAAGCTTTGATAATCGATGAGCATATTCCAAAACAGCACTTTCATTATCCGATGAACAAGGACCAATAACTAACAAGATTCGTTCATCTTCTCCTTTAATAATGGCTTCTAGTTCTTTATCTCGTTTATCTTTCTTTTCTTGTTGCTCACTATTTAAGTGGCTCAACTCTTTTACATCACTGATGTTAATCTTTTTACTCATTTCTTTGAATGACATTTTCTACTCTTTTCTACAGTTATCTTCTAAGTAAAATCTATTTAACTAAGATCTTACCTGCAACATATTTCTTTTTTTCTTTTTATCATTACCTCCAAATATAATAAAAAAAGACGTCCCCAGAGGACGTCTTCTTTATCCCCTAGATGATTAACGAACATCAAAGAGGACCCACATTTTATTAGCCAAAACTAATGTGGATCATTTATAAAGAAAAAATAAAATTTTTTACTGTTGTTAATCATCTTGGAACCTCAATATTTTATATTAATAGCTAGTATAATTAAAATTTTTTGATTTGTCAATTATTTATCTACTTTTTCTAAATTTTTCTCCAATTTCAGTAAATACATAACAATAATTATGTATTTATTTTAAATAAAGATGAGATTGAAGAATGAATGGAACGTGCGGTTTCCGAATTATTCATTGTATATAGATGAATTCCGGCAACATCTTCAGTTACTAAATCTACTATTTGGTCTATTGCATAAGCGATTCCTGCATCTCTTAACGCAACAGGATTATGTTCATACTTTTCCAGTATTCTGATAAATTTTGCTGGTAGAGGCGTATTGCAATTTTTTAATAAACGCAGAATCTGATTACGGTTTATGACGGGCATAATCCCAGCAAGAATGGGGACATTTATTTCCGCAATGGCACAACGTTCTTGAAAATCATAGAAGCTATTATTATCAAAAAATAACTGAGTAATTAACTTATCAGCCCCTGAATCAACTTTCTCTTTCAAATGATGAAAATCACTGATACGATTTATTGATTCAGGGTGAACATCTGGATAACAAGCGCCCAAAACTTCGAAACTACTATCATAATCCTTTATAAATTTTACCAAGTCACTAGCATATTTGAAGTCTTTTTTAGTTGCTTCATCACTTATATCACCTCTCAGTGCTAAAACTTTCATAATCTGCTTTTCTCTTAAACGTTCCAAAATCTCTATCACTTGGGTTTTGTCGATATAGGCCGCGGGTAAATGAGCAACAGCAGGAATATTTAATGTATTATTAACATAATCTGCAAATTTTATGGTTGTATCAGCAATATTCTCATAATTATTATTACTACAGGTAACGCTGATAAAGTCAGGAGAAAGTGCTCTTAAACTATCAAGTGTTTTCACTAAATGAGAACTGCCAACTTGAGTTGTTGGAGGAAAAACTTCAAAAGATAGAATTTTAGAATCACTTGTCATATGTTATCTTTTCCTTTCTTACCTCTTTTGTTGCCTCAACCAGGTGAGTCAAACTAGGGATTGTTTCCTTATTTCCTCTTGTTTTAAGACCACAATCAGGATTAACCCAAACTTGCTCAATTGGTAATTTATTCAAAATCTTTTCTAGTTGAATTTTTATTTCTTGACTACTAGGAATTCTTGGGGAATGGATATCATAAACTCCTGGCCCTACCAAAGTTTGAAAATGATGAGCTTTTAGTGCATCAATAATTGATAACTGGCTGCGACTAGCCTCAAAAGAAATGACATCGGCATCCATCGCATCAATAGAAGGAATAATATCTTCAAATTCAGAATAACACATGTGTGTATGGATTTGAGTTTCAGCTTTCACCTTAGAATGGACCAATCGAAAGGCTGGAATCGCCCAATCTAAATATTCACTATACCAATCACTTCGACGTAATGGTAGTTTTTCTCTAAGTGCTGCTTCATCGATCTGAATGATTTTAATTCCAGCCTTTTCTAAATCGAGTACTTCTTCTTGGACAGCTAAGGCTAACTGTAAAGTGCTTTCCTTTAAGGAAATATCTTCTCTTGGAAAAGACCAATTTAGAATAGTTACAGGCCCTGTCAGCATCCCCTTTACCGGTTTAGAAGTCTGAGATTGAGCATAAGCTGACCAGCGAACGGTCATAGCTTGCGGTCTTGTGATATCTCCCCAAACAATTGGCGGTTTAACACATCGTGTTCCATAAGATTGAACCCATGCTTTTTGTGTAAAAATATAACCATCTAATTGTTCTCCAAAATATTCTACCATATCATTTCTTTCAAATTCACCATGAACTAAAACATCTAACCCAATGTTCTCTTGAAGTTCCAAACATTCTTTAATTTTTTCTTCCAAAAATGCTTCATAATCACTTTTGCTCAGTTCACCACGCTTATACTGCAATCGAGATTTTCTTACTTCTGGCGTTTGAGGAAATGAACCGATAGTCGTTGTTGGTAGCAGAGGAAGCTTGAGTGCTTTTATTTGATCGGCACGTCTTTCAACTAAGCTAGGCGTTCTAATAAAATCTTTATCAGTTAAATGAGTAATTTTTTGTTTAAGTTGAATATTTTCTTGGACTCTATTTTTATCAAAAAGTGCAATATTCTTATCTAACAGGGAAGTATTTTTCTTAACATAAATTTCGGAAATTTCATTAACTTCCACCAATTTTTCTTTGGCAAATGCGAAATGGTTGAGAATTTCTTTGCTTAATTTGGTTTCATTCTCAGTTGTTACTGGAACATGCTGTAAAGAACAACTTGTATTGATTACAATATTGTCAATGTTTCCTAAATCTTTTAGCAAACTCAGTGTTTTTTGATAATGATTACGCCAAATATTTTTCCCATTGACAACTCCTGCAAAGAGTAATTTATCTTTAGGAAAACCATACTTTTGAACTAGTTTTACAGACTCTCTTCCTTCAACAAAATCAAGGCCAATCCCATCAAAATCGAGCTTTATGATTTCTTGATAACTATCACGTAGGTCACCAAAATAGGTTTGAAGGAGAACCTTAAGCTTATTTTTATTCTTAAGTAGCTCTTGATAAATTTTTATGAATAACTGTTGTTCTTCTTCTGTTTGATCTAAAACTAGAGCTGGCTCTTCAATTTGTAACCATTCCCCTCCTAAATTATTCAGTTGGTCAAATAATATTGTGTAGGCTCCAATGAGGTCAGACAATATCGCGTCCTTGGTTACTCCAGAAAGGTAATCCGCCAAAATTAAAAAGGTATATGGACCAATAATTGTCGGTCTAGTTTCAAAACCGGCAGTCTTTGCTTCTTGATATTCGTTTAATAGTTTTGAAAAATTTGCTTTTATTACTGTTTCTTTGCTAATTTCTGGAACGATATAATGGTAATTTGTATTAAACCATTTTTTCATCGGCCTTGCTTTCACGTCATTTTCTTCGTCTTGAAAACCACGCGCTAAAGCAAATAAAGTATCTAATTCATTGAGTTTTAATTTTTTATAGCGTTCGGGAATTACCCCAAGTGCAATAGATAGGTCTAAAGTTTGGTCATAGAAAGAGAAATCGTTGGAAATGGGGTAATCAATTCCAGCTTCTTTTTGACTTTTCCAATTTTCTAAACGAAGCTCTTTGACCACAATTTGTAATTCATCCTCAGAAATTTCCTTACGGAAGTATTTTTCCAGAGCAAATTTCAATTCACGATTTGAACCGATACGAGGGAAGGCAATAATTGATTTTTTCATAGTAGCTGTCTCCAATTTTTAATAGGTCTATCTTATCAAATTTAATAAAACTTTAATAATACCTTTTTGATATGATGACCTATAGTTTTTAACTATATTAAAGTCGTAAAAACAAAAAAGTCCAAGCAAATTTGCTTGAACTTTTATTGTTTAATAATCTATCGTCTGTGCATCAAGTGAATGCTTGATTGGATAAATGAAGGAATGACAATTGAGCTTTCTCTATCTTCTTTTATGATTATCGAATTATCTTCTAGTTTTTCAATAACTTTAATTAGGTGTGGGAGAGAGAGCTCTAATTTTTCAAAAAAAGCTTTTCCTTTTTCTTCTATCGCCGTAACATGATAAGTTTGTGCTACTTGCGCTTCATCAAGCGTTAGCTCTACTTCATTTTTTAACCAAAATGACTCCGTAGGAATTTCCGACCCGTGAGGATCAGTCTCAGGATAGCCCATTAAAACATATAATGATTCAATCAATCTCGGAGATGATGCATGCTCTAAATTTTCAGCTTCATCATGAACTTCTTCCATCGTATAACCAACTTTTTCAAAGAGAAAACTTTCCCAGACCCGGTGACTTTTTAGAATGAATCGGGCTTCATGTGTCCCTAAATCAGTCAACAATACACCATAATAAGGTTTGTGAATAACAAGTTCTTTTTTGGCTAGACGTTTAATCATTTCAGTTGCACTTGGAGAAGAAACTGAGAGCTTTTGAGCTATTGCATTGATACTTACTGATTCATTATTTTTATTTCTCAGACTATAAATCGCTTTAAGATAGTCTTGTTCATTTTTTGATGTTTTCATTTTTTTACCTTACTTTTCTCCATTTAATTATAACATAGACTATTTCAAAGTAAAATCAAAGAGAAAATATTCTATCATCTTTATTTTTAAATTTATAGTAACTCACCATATTTTGAGACAAAAATTTTCTTAAATAGGGTAACAAGAAACATGTACATGACTACTGTTAAAATTAACCAAGGGAAAAAGGTGAGTGGCAAAGCCATTAAGCCAATTGATTTCCCAAAACTTGTGAATGGAATGATTGTGAGACCAATAATTCCTAAAAAAGTAAGAAGAGTCAATGGAGCTGAGGCACGACTTTGTAAGAAAGGAATTTTTGGAGTCCGAATCATATGAATTACTAATGTTTGTGTCCACATCGATTCAACAAACCAACCAGTATGGAAGAGAGCAATAAAGCCAATATAGGCTGCACTTCCTGGAACAAGAGCGCTGAATGGGCCAAATGTTGCTGGACAGATAACGAAAAACATTAGGAGATATGTCGTGATATCAAAAACTGAACTTGTTGGGCCAATCCATAACATAAATTTACTTACAGAACTTGCATCCCATTTTCTTGGAACAACTAAGTATTCTTCATCAACATTATCCCATGGAATTGCTGTACATGAGAAATCATAAATTAAATTAAGTAAGAGAATATGGATAGATAACATTGGAATAAATGGTAAAAAGGCACTCGCAATTAAAACCGAAAACATATTACCGAAATTAGAACTTGCAGTCATCTTTATATACTTAATCATATTAGCATAGGTTTTTCTTCCTTCAATGATTCCTTTTTCAAGGACCATTAAATCTTTTTCTAACAAGATGACATCCGCAGATTCTTTGGCAATATCTACGGCACTATCTACTGAAATTCCAACATCAGAGGCTTTCATTGCTGCTGCGTCATTAATACCATCTCCCATATAACCTACGCTATTGCCTGAATTTCTAAGAGTTGTGACAATTCTTGCCTTTTGTTGGGGAGATAACTTAGCAAAGACAGAGGCTCCTTTAGCAACTTGTGCCAGTTCTTCATCATCAAGTTGATCAATGTCAGAACCTAAAATTGTTTTATCAGCAGGAAGCCCAACTTGTTCACAAACTGAACGGGTTACTTTGTCATTATCACCAGTCAATATTTTTACTGATACGCCATATTTATTAAGTGCCTTAATTGCCTTTGCTGTTGACTCTTTTGGTGGGTCTAAGAAAGCAAGATAGCCCATTAGTACCATTTCAGATTCATCTTGAACAGAAAAGCTATCTATTGGAGAGGGATTGGTTTTCTGAGCCACCAGAATCACGCGCATTCCTAGTTCATTTAATTCATCAACTTTTTTGAGGATGTATTGTCTTAACTCAGAATTTAAGGGAACAATCTTTCCTTCATCTTCAACTAAGGTACAAATGTCTAACATTTCTTCAGCTGCACCTTTAGTAATCATTTGTGTTTTTGAGTCTGTACCATTTCCGTTACTTTGAACCACAACGCTCATCCGACGTCTTTCAAAATCAAAGGGGATTTCATCAACTTTTGTATATTTACTACTTAAACCAGATAATTCAGGATTTTTTTCTTGCTTGGCCTCTGCTCCTTCAATAATAGCCAAATCCATTAAATTTTTCAAACCTGTTTGGTAGTAACTATTCAAAAATCCATGTCTTAATACCCGAATATTTTCTTGACCATGAATATCAAGGTGGCGCATCAATACAACCTTATCTTGAGTCAATGTTCCAGTCTTATCTGTACATAGTATATTCATTGAACCTAAATTTTGAATAGAATTTAGATTTTTAATGATTGTTTTTTCTTTCGACATTGTAACTGCACCTTTTGCCAAGCAGGTTGTCACAATCATTGGCAACATCTCTGGTGTTAATCCAACCGCTACTGCTAAGGCAAATAGTGCGGCTTCCATCCAGTCGCCTTTAGTAAAACCGTTTATCAATAAGACAAAAGGAACCATCACTAACATAAAGCGAATGAGTACCCAAGATACTGAATTCACCCCTTTTTCAAAAGTTGTTTTAGTAGAATCTTCGGTCACACTTCTAGCCATTTCACCAAAAATAGTAGTATCTCCAGTAACAATCACTATCCCATAAGCACTCCCACTAATAATATTCGAACCCATGAAAGCAAGATTTGACGATTCTGTAATCGAATCATAAGCCTCTGATGTTGCTAAATCTAATTTTTCTACTGGTTCACTTTCGCCAGTCAATGAGGCTTGACTGATAAATAAATCTTTAGCTTGGATAATTCTCAAATCAGCTGGAACCATATCTCCTGCTGATAGGTGAATAATATCTCCAACAAGGACTTCTTCAATTGGAATTTCTTGACTACCCGTTTCTAGTCTATGAACGTTTGTGGTTGTCGTAATCATTTTTAGGAGATTTTCGGCAGCATTTCCACTTCTTGTTTCTTGAACAAATCGTAAGATTCCAGAAATTAAAACCATTGTGGTAATGATGATCAGTCCTTGTGGATTTTTTTCTCCTGGAGCAGCTAATATAATATCAGTAAAAGCTGAAACGAGTGCCAAAACAAATAATATAATAGTGAAGGGATTGATGAAGGCTTGATAAAGGCGCTTAATTAGTGAGGTTTTTTTACCTCTAGTAATACTATTATCGCCGTATTGTTCATGAGAAATTTCAACTTGTTCTTCACTTAAGCCTTTATCTGATGTCTTAAATTTTTGAAACAATTCTTCTTTGCTTGATACTCTGGCAAATTCAAGTCTTCTTTTTATTTCGTTGTTGTCTACAAAATTTGTAGCTCTTTTTGTGTTTTCGAGTGTTTTTCTAAGTTTTTTCATTGGTCTGTACCTCATATTTTTTAATATTTTTGCTGTACAGTCCTAAACCTTAGGCACTTTAAAGAAGGTGATAAGAACGGAAAATTGCTCTTATCACGTTAATTATCTGCGGCCTTTCGGGCTCGGGACTATTAATACTCTGGGATTCCATTTCCGTTCTCACCTCCTTTAAATACAAAAAACCTTGCCTACAAAACTTGAACGTAGGCAAGGGAATAATTCCAAAAAAAGATAACACTATAAAGCGAATCAGTTACAAGCTATCGTTCAAGCTTTAGCTCCGCAGGGCAATGTTGTTGCACTATTTCACGCCTTCTTTTTCGACATGAACTGTTGGCCCTCTCATCGTGTCTCCACGACTCTGCGGCAGCAACCCGTATCCCTGCGGTAGCCTCACCTACCGATGGCTATGCTTATGGCATAACCAAATCCATTATAGCTGTTCTATCTTTTTTTGTCAATCTTTTTATTTTTTTATTTTAAGACAGACTCTGTTGCACCATTCATCGCCCAATCTTTTGATAAGAATAATGAGTTATCAATATGATATTTAAGATTACTTGGTGTTTTCATAAATTTTTCAATTGCTTTGTCTGTCGCTAACCAGCCTTTTGTTCCAAAATGGACTGTATCGCCGGAAGCATAAGGAGTATTATACATGTCTGTTAAATCAGCAATCTGATTAAATCCTTGACTTCGCAATTGTGTTTTAATTTTAGAACTGAAATTTTGTAATGTTTCTTCAGAGACACCTGTATATGATGACCAAGAGCCATTGACAGGTTGAATAACAAATAAAACGTCATTATGATTTTCAGCAAAAACATTTAGAAGTTGTTGAAAATCTTGATATTCTGGACTTTCGAGATAAGAAACTTTCTTTTTATAATTTTCCAGATGTTTATATTTGGATTTTATTCTCTGATTCCAAACATTATTGTTAATTTTGAAAGGATTGTTATTTGAACTCTTTTCTCCTTGGTCAACTGCCAAGCGATTTAAATTCTCTGATGTTGGATCATTGGGTAATTCTTTTGCAAATTTGTTGATTTTTGGAGAAAGTCCCAAATGATCAGCGGTGAATTGAGACATATTTGAGAAAAGTAAATCTTCTTTCCGCCAAAATTGTAAGTTGGTTGCCACAGTCATTTTTTGCAAGGCAGTTAATGGTTTTTTAGCTGCTAAACGTTCTAGAGAATTATAAATTGTTTCCTCAGATTTAAGTGATCTGAATTTTAATAGATGTTTTGCAAGCTGTGTTGTTGTGGCAGCTTTAGGGTCTGCTTCTTTCAACCAACCATAAATTTCACCTTTGGATACAAAGTTCTTTAGTTCACTTTCAACAATTCCTTGTTTAGAGAACCATTGTGGACTAATAACAAAAACAATTTTACGATTTTTTAGTTCGTCTGCCACTGAATTCATATAGAAAAAGTGAGTTAATGTCGTTGTTCCGGGTTGTCCTACTAAAAATGGTATGAAACCTGAATTATACTTGCTGAAATAAGCACTTGGGTGAAATGAATCAACGTGTTCCATTTCTGACGAACCAAGAACTGGTAAAAATTCAGGATCTGAATAGGCTTGTTTCTTAATTGAATATCCTGTAAAAGTAGGTGTATTTAAGGGTGACTGTGCAAACTTAACGAGTTGGTCTTTAGAATATTTCATTCCAACGTTAAAAGGGAGAAATATTAATAAAGCAACGAGAACTAAAGCTGCAATTAGTGGGCCAATTGCTCTAAAAATTTTAATTTTCATCCGTTTTTTCCTGAACGCGTGCTGCTATTTTATTTGCTGTATTCCAATCTTCACGGTCCATTTCTGATGGTGGAAGACTAATATCAAATGCACCTTCTAATTCAACGATAAGCATAATAGCTCTCATTGAATCAAGAATTCCTTCTTCAAACAAATCCATGTCTAAGTCTTCACGGAATTCGTCTGTGCCTGAGATTGTTTCGATAATGTCAAAAATTTGTTCTTTCATTTTTTTCTCCTAATGTTTTTATAAGCCTAACTCTTTTAGAAGTTAGGAAGTGGGTAATGTGGATCTAAGCAGTGCATAATGATGTGGTTTGGTATTCCTGAGAAGATAAGGAAACTGATAAATACTAGGTTAAAAGTGATAAAAATACTTACAGCACTTGTCCATTTATTATCTGGAATCTTCCAGTTCTTTCGTTTTTTCAAACGTTTCCAAGCATCATAACCAATCATTAACATGGCATGGTAGAAACCATATAGAATGTAATACCAAGTCAATCCGTGCCAGAATCCCATGAGTAGCATGTTCGCAAGGTAACCAATATTTGAAATGGTTACCATATTTTTTGACCATTTTTTGACCATGAATGTTTTCACTAGACGCATGAAGACAAAATCTCGGAACCAAAAACTTAAAGTCATGTGCCATCTTTGCCAGAAATCATGGATGTTTTTAGCTAAGAATGGTTTATTGAAGTTATGTGGCAAATCATAACCCATTAAATTACTGACACCAATGGCAAAGAGTGAATAACCAGCAAAGTCAAAGAATAAATACAATCCATAAGCATACATAGATGATGAAACATTCAAGAAACTTGGGTGAAGCGTTGCACTAATTGCGATACCATGTAACCAATATTGGTCAATCAAATAACCGATGATAAATTTATAAAGGAAACCTTGGAAAATTCTAAATATCCCTTTATTTAATAAATCAAGATATTTTTCAGTAACTACTGGTGCTTTTAATTCTTTAACGAAACGGCGGAAGCGATCGATTGGCCCTGATGAAATTGTTGGATAGAAATAGAGGAAATAAAGAAATTCTTTGAGTGGAACTGCTTTAATAAGCCCATCTCTTATTTCTATAATCATCGCAACGGTTTTAAAACTGATGTAAGAGATTCCTAAAAATCCAAGAATTGAACCAGGACCCGGTCCAGGATTGAACAAAGGATGAACTTTTACAATCACTAATGGCAAGATTGATAGTAAAATGATGAGATAAAAAACAAAGGTTTGGTTTTTACTCTGTTTTACCCGATACCATTCATAAAACTTAACAATGATGGTCTGAAAGACCCCAAATCCGATTAGAGCCCAAATAGTAACTGTCCCTGAAAATGTAAGCCAAAGAAAAGCAATGGTCAGTAAAACTTGATACCACATAAGCTTTTTGCCAAGGAGCTGAGCAATAACAATCGGAATTAAAGCCAGGCCTAGAATCAGGAAGTAAAAGGGAGTTGAATAGGGTTGCACTAGTTGTCACCTCGCTCTTTTTGGGCGAGTGCCTTACGGTCAACTTTTCCATTTTGATTCAGAGGGAACTTTTTGAGATAAATAAATTTGGTTGGCATCATATAATCCATAATTGTTTTTGAAAGCTCTGCTTTGAGTTGCTTTGTAAAGGCTCGTTCTTCAGCACGATCCGCAAATGTTTTGTCACTTTCAAGATAAGCGATTAAAGCTGTAACTTTATGTTGGTCATTCGTTTTAGGTAAAACCACTGCTTTTTCGATATCTTTTAGGTTTTGAATATTAGCTTCAATATCTTGAAGTTCAATCCTAAATCCATTAAATTTGACTTGAAAATCAATTCGTCCTTGATAACGAAGCATGCCCTCATCAGTTAGTGAACCGGCATCGCCTGTATGATAGGCAGGTTTTCCATCTACTGTGAAAAAGGCTTGAGCTGTTTTCTCTGGGTTTTCAAAGTAACCTTTAGCAACGGAATCACCGATAATAATGATTTCACCATCCATGATTTTTAGTTCTACACCAGATTTGGCAAAACCAATAGGAAGACGGTCATTTTCTGTCAGTAATTTTTCAGTCACTTTTATTGATGAAATGGCTCCTGTTGCTTCTGTTGGACCATAAGTATTATAAATAGTTGCTGACGGAAATGCTGTCAGTAATTTTTCAGCTGTTTTTTTCGTCAATTCTTCTCCACAAAAGATGAATTGTACTAAATTAGGATGTTCTTTCTCTGTGAATGAGGGATCCAATAAGCAAATATCAACAAATGATGGTGTCGAAATCCAAGTATTGATGACTGTTGAATTCAATCGTTCAAAAAGCAATTTAAAGTTTGTTGTTTCGTCACGTGAAAGTGAGACTAATGTTCCACCAGTTGTCAGGCTTGGATACAAACTAAAAATTGATAAGTCAAAGCTATAAAGGGCTTGTGATAAAATTTGATTATTTTCAATTTTGTTAAAGTCGTTGTTCATCCAGTTTGTGAAGGTCACAAGATTATCATGGCTGACTTCAACACCTTTTGGTACTCCAGTTGTTCCCGAAGTATAGATAATATAATTGCTGTCATTACCAGAAACGGCTTGACTAAAATCAAGTTCTGGAAGTTTTTCATCGAGAGATAGAGTGTTTAGATTAACTGAGATTCTGTCAGTAAAAAGAGCAGAAAAATCTTCTGAAAGATTAACAGTCGTTATCACAACTGCTGGTTTTGCTGCTAAATTAATCATTTCTGTCCGCTCAAATGGAGTGTGCGCATCGACTGGAATATAAGCATGTCCAGTCAAATTTGCTGCTAGCATTGCTGCTAAACTAATAAAGTCATTTTTACCAAAAATTAGGATTGGACGATTCACTAATGTCCGCTCCTTGATTTGTTTTGAAATCTCCGATACAGCGACGAATAATTGGCGGTAAGTAAATTTCTGCTCACGCTCGGCAAGCACGATAAGGTCAGGGTTTTTGTTTGCAATTTCAAAAATTTGTTCTAATAATTTCATAATTAACTTCTCCAATAAATCTCTCTAAAATTCGTTGTAAATAAAGTGTGCTCCCCCAGTATGACTGTAGGAATAAAGATAGAGTAGAATTAATATAATTACAAAGTAAAATATTGTTTTAGCCAAAAATAGACGAATTTCTTTTTTCTTGTCCATTGGAACTCCTTTTAATATATAAATTAATAAGAGGTTTTTAGAATACTCAGTTAATCTCATATCATTTATGACTTAGATTATAACATTTATTAAGCGAAAAAAAACTTACATTTCTGTAAGTTTAAATCATGTTTAGAAAAGAAAACGGCAACAATTTATTTTTAGTAATTTTAAGTGTACGTCATCCGTTTTTAGTGATTTTTTGTCTAATCATTTGAGCAACTTTTTTGGGATTTTCTGCTTCTGTCAGTAAAGAAATAACCGCAAGTCCGTCAAGTCCAATTGCTGACAATTCTGTCAGTGAATCTTGCGTGATTCCACCGATTCCTACAATTGGTAATTGATTTTCTAGAAGCATCAGTCTTAAGTCTTTAATGCCAATTGGCTTTGCCGCATCATTTTTACTGTTTGTTGGGTAAATTGGCCCAATTCCTAAATAATCAGCCCCACTGCTTTGTGCCGTTTTTAATTCGTCAGCCTTAGTGATAGAAAGACCCAACCACATTTCCTGACCAACCTTCTCACGAACTTTACTGACCGGCTCATCTGTTTGTCCAATATGAATTCCATCAGCATTTAATTCACGCGCCAACTCCACATCATCATTGACAATAAAAGAAACGCCTGCTTCTTCGGACACTTTTTGTAATTTTTGAGCAATTGACAGACGCTGCTTCTGCTCTTTATAAATGGTTCCCTTATCTCGAAATTGATAAACAGTGACACCACTTTTTATAATTAAAGCAATCTTTTGCGTTGCTTCATCTAGTGAACATTCTGGAAAATTTTGTGGTCCGGCAATAAAATAAACACTTAAATCTAAAGTTTTCTTAGTCATTAATATTCACCCAATGATTCAATGGCCCATGACCATGCCCCACCATAATCGTTTTAGAAATTGCCTCACTAATAAAAGCTTTCGCATTAGGCATGATTTCTCTCAGACTTTCTCCCATAGCTAAATGAGCAG
Organism: Lactococcus cremoris subsp. cremoris KW2; assembly: GCF_000468955.1. NCBI lineage: Bacteria > Bacillati > Bacillota > Bacilli > Lactobacillales > Streptococcaceae > Lactococcus > Lactococcus cremoris. The sequence goes on from NC_022369.1 coordinate 1,273,839, forward strand.
TAATATAGGAAGAAAGTGTATCTCCAGTTCCATGTGTTCTTTCTGTCAGTAATCTTTTAGAGTCATAAGTACTGACAGAACCATCCGTCAGTAATAAATAATCTCTGACAAGTTCTCCTTGGCCATGTCCACCCTTAATAAGAACATTTTTTGCTCCTAATTTTTGAATATCATGAAGCGCGCTTAAAAGCGAATTTTCGTCAGTAATTTGATAGCCGGTCATGACCTCTGCTTCCTCCAAATTAGGAGTAACTAACTCTGCTAAGGGAAGTAACTCATCTTTTATCAAGTCAATCGCTTCCTTCGTTAAAAGAATAGCCCCACCTTTAGCCACCATTACTGGGTCAACCACCAAATGTTTTGGTTTGTATTTTTTTAATCCTTGAATCACCCCTTCAACTTGAGCAGTATCAAAAAGTGCTCCTGTTTTGGCTGCCGAAATTTCCAAATCAGAAAATACCGAGTCAAATTGAGCTAAAATAAAATCTTTATTTGTCGGTAAAATTTCTTGTACGCCATAAGTATTTTGTGCCGTTAAGCCTGTTACGATCGTTGCTGAATAAACTTTTTGATTATGAAAAGTTTTCATGTCCGCATTAATTCCGGCACCGCCAGAAGAATCAATTCCAGCAATTGTCACAACCTGTGGAATAGTAATCATTATAATACTCCTTTATTTTATTTCTTGTGTCGCTTGATAAAGTGTGTCCAGAAGACTATTGACAAAATTACCCGGTAAATTTTTCACTTGTTTGGTCGCTATCATTCCAGCTTCCCCGAAAAATTTTGTCGCTTCATAAGCAGCTGTAAACAAATCATCAGAAACAGCTGCAAAGGTGCCAACCACTGCTGTCAGCATGTCCCCACAACCAACATTAATTTTAAAGAGCGGGCTGTCAGTGTCAACAAACATCTCTTCATAACCGTTAGAAATAATATCCACCTTACCTGTTTCTATAATCACTGCGCCTGTTTTTTTAGCCGCAAGTCGCGCGTGTTCATTATCTATATTTGACTCAAGTGCATCAATGCCTTTATTTAAACTTTTTTTGTCAGCAAACCAAGCAATTTCAGCCGAATTTCCGCGAATAATATTAAACTTTACTTCTTGACTCAACCTTTTAACTATGGATGCTCTGAAAGGAACATTGACCGCAACTGGGTCCAAAATTAATGGTTTTGCTTTTTGATTTGCCAAGCGACAAGCTTCTAAAAAAAGAGGATAAGTCGATTCTGATATTGTGCCAATATTGACTACCACAGCATCTGAAATTTCAACTAATGACTCGAGCTCAGCAATTTCTGACGTCATTAAAGGTGAGGCACCAATAAAACTGATAACGTCCGCAACTCGTTGAGGAGTTACAAAATTCGCCAAGTTCAAAATAAGCGGTTGTGTTCTTTGAATCTTACCTAAAATAGACATAAAAAAGCTCCTTTATTTACACAAGGAGGGCTCAAGCATGACAAGAAAGTGAGAATTACAATTTTCTCAAAAGAAAATATGATAAAAACTCGGACACATTCTTACGCAGGTCTTAACCTGTTCAAGTTTGATGGTCTTTCTCAACCGATAATTTAAAATTATCAGTACCCATTGTGTATTAGATTTATTTTTGAAACTACAACCAGTTTAGCATATTTATAGCAAAAAAACTGATTTAATAAATTTAAGAAGAAAAAAACCCACCGAAACGGTAGGGTTTTTACATTATTTTTTGTCTTCATTCAAATTTTTATCAATACTTTCCTCTTGACGATTTGTTTTCACCCAGTCATTTTTAGAGTTGAAAAATCGAATCGCTGACTGCGGATAGATTTGAGTCAAAATCAATAAAAATTTAGTTAAATTAGCCGTATCTTTCAGGACATCCCAAGCCTTCATTTTTTCATTGTTTTTCCCTCTATTATAAAGCAGAGCCCAAACAAAGTTGACAATGATAATGTAAATAGACATCACAATAAAAAGGATAACAACAATTTTAAGTGATTGAGTAATTCCCGTTAAAATCGCAGAATTGATAATCATAATCATAGTATAAATTACAATGATATACTCAATTCCCATTAACCAAGGTTTAAATAAAGTCATCAGTATCTCAAATTTTTGTTTCCAAACCAGATTTTTCGAACGAATCGTTGGTAAAATATATTTTGATGATTGAATATTACCCTGAGCCCAACGGACTCGTTGCTTGACCAAAGCTTCATTATCATTGATAATTCCAGTTTGTTCAATATAAATATCATCATATTGTGCATTTTTCACTTCAATATCTGAGAGAAAAAGACGTGTTGATAAATCAAAATCTTCCACAAGTGAATCTGTCCACGGTTCTTCATTTAAAGCTTGAAGAGTGCTCAATTTACAAAACTGCCCGTTCCCACCAAAAGCAACTGTATTAGTCAAAGTCCGAAACATTTGAGTGGCATTAATAATCTCGGAAAATTCAAGGTCTTGCGACGAATCCTTTAATAAATTGGCGACACGAACTTTTGATTGAAGACCAGTGAGCTTATCATCATAATTAAATGCACGATTGACTTTTTCAAAATAATCAGTTTCAAGTTTTGTATCAGCATCAATAATTGCTATCAATACTTCCTCAGGAGCAATTCCTTTCGCTTGAATCTGTTTACTAATTTGATAATAGGCCCAATTAAGCGCGGTTCCTTTTCCTTTTTGCGCATTTGGTTTAATTCTCCTTAAAACATTTAAACGAGAATCATTAATTTCTGATATCTTTTCTAAACTTCGGTCATCACTTGCATCATCAATAACTGTGACAACTAAATTTTTATAATTATTTTTCAAAATACTTCTTAAAGTTGTTTGAATGACCAACTCTTCATTCAGACATGGAATCAGGACATAAATGTGAAATTGTTTTTGAATCCCATCAGTTCGCAAGTCCAAAGCATTGACCCTTTGCCTTTTATTGTAAGAATACCATAGAATGATAACTTCTACTGTATAGTATAGGAAAACAAAAACCGAAAAGATAAAGAAAATGTAATTGATTCGGTCAAATACATCAATCACCAAATAGCTCTGTTTCCAATAGTGATATCTTACAATATATAAATAAAGAAATGGAAGACTTGAACCGATATATAACAATATTTTTGTTCGAGGTCTGATAAACTTTTTCAATCCAGTATAGATTGTCAAAAGCATAATGACACCAACTTCAAATACTTGCAATGCAAAATAGCTATTAAAGATTTTTTCATTAAATTGGATAAAATTACTTGGAGCATTGAGTAGAAAGATATAGGCATAAACTCCAAGTGCAACCAAGATTAAAACATAGATTGGTTTTAAAGAGAATATTTTTCTCTTTGATTTCTCCCCTTTATAGCCGATGACCAAAGCAAAAGCTATAATCGGTAGAACAAACTGAGAGACTACTGTTAAACCCTCTATCCAATGAGCTAGAAAAGCACTATAGTTAAGTTCAATACTATTAAAGAAACCTTCTTGAGCAAAATTAAAAGTAATATTTATCTGAGTTCCCGAATAGACAACCAGGGCTACCAAATAAATTACTAAGAGAACATAGACGGTAGACTTGATATTTTTACCTAATTGTTTGACATCAATTCCCGTAAATTTACAAAAACTTAAATACATAATCGGCATAAATGGAACAATCAAATAACGAATATCCATATTACTGACGATACTGAAATCAAAACCTTGATGTTCAATTAATAATTTAAAGAGAAATTGAAAAATGATAATAGGAAGCGTGACAAACCACAAGGAAGCAATCAGTGTGGCTAGATTATAGATTAATCTTTTTTTGGTTGAAATATAATAAGCCAATCCACAACAAAGCAAAGTGAATAAGGCAATTAAAAAGCGAAAAGGAAAAAGTTGAGGAACAGCAAATTCTCCACCAATTAAATAAGTCAAAGATACGATTAACCGATTTGAGCCATAAATTAAGAAGCCAAAAACACCAATAATACTCAAATTTCTAACGGAATTTGATATCTTTTCACTGTCCGTAATGATGAAAAATGAGCTGAGCATTAACGGAGCCACAAAAAAGAAAATCGTGAAAAATTTTTCTCTTGATGTGAAATTTGAAAGTCGAAAGATAAACTCAAAGTTAAAAAGAAAGATAAAAATGAGACAGACGGATTGAAAGGATTTAAGTGAAATTTTTCTATTTTTCATTTAGGATATTAATAATCTGTAAGGAAGTAGTCCCATCACCATAAGGATTTTTACTTCCTGACATCCTTTCATATTTAGTCTTGTCTGTTAGTAAATCCCGAGTCTCATTTACAATATTTTCTTTTGAAGTCCCTACAAGTTTTAATGTTCCTGCCAACACTCCCTCTGGTCTTTCTGTTGTATCACGTAAAACAAGAACTGGAATTCCTAAGAAAGCAGCTTCTTCTTGAATCCCACCCGAATCCGTGAGAATTAGCTCTGCATGCCTCATCACATTATGAAAGTTGATTGTATCAAGCGGGTCGATAATTTTGATATTACTATGTTTTAATAATTTTTGAGCCTTTTGACGAATAATCGGATTCATATGTATTGGATAAATAATTTTATGAGTTTCTTTGAACTCATCAGCGATTTCGGCAATTCCATCAAAAATTTCTTCTAAATCATTCAAATTTTCTCGACGATGTGCCGTGACCAAAATCATCTTTTTATCCGCTTGCCAAGTCAAGGCTTCGTTTTCATAATTATCTTTCAAAGTGTATTGAAACATATCAATGGCACTATTTCCAACAACAAACACTTGTTTTCTGTTTTTTCCCTCTTTTAGGAGGTTGTCTCTTGTCATCTCAGTTGGGGTAAAATGATAATCTGCCAGTAATCCAACAATCTGCCGATTCATTTCTTCTGGAAATGGTGAAAACTTATTATAGGTTCTTAATCCAGCCTCAATATGCGCAAGCTTTATTTGATTAAAATAGGCGACCAAAGCTCCAGCCAATGTAGCAGCTGTATCTCCATGAACGAGAATAACATCTGGTTTTTCCTGTTTGACAATCGGTTCAAGACCGCTAAGTGTTCCTGATACGATTTCTGATAAACCAGAATAAGAATCCATAATCTTCAAGTCATAATCAACTTCAACTGAAAATTCATCAAGAAGTTCATTTAACATCTCCTTGTGTTGACCCGTATTAACCAAAACAATTGGATTTCCTTGCTTTTTGGCCTCTTGAATTACCGGATAAACTTTGATAAATTCTGGTCTTGTCCCAAAAATAAAGAGTAATTTTTTCATCTTCACCTCATTCTTATATTTTAAATAATAATTGTGTTTGCTATAAACAACTCCTTTAATAAATCAAAAACTTACTTACACATCTGCTATAGACTACATTTATTGTGATTTTTAAAAACAAATATCAAATTTAGGTATTATAAAAGCATGGTACAACAGGATACCACACAATTATAAAATGTAATCTTTTACGGACATTTCTTAATTTCATTCTAGCATAAGACCAGCTACTTAGTCAAAGTATTTGAATGCAATTTTTGGTTAAAAACAACAACTTTTTTATGTATTTCCCTCTCAAATAAATTACCTATCTTGTCCATACAAAAGCTACAAAAAAATAAGATATTTTTGACTTTGAATGCATGCTTGATTAAACAAATCCATTCTCAACTAATCAAAAAAAAGCGAACCGAAGTTCACTTTTTGGTGTCTAATTTCAACTCATTTTCAGGAGTGACCTTTATAGAGCAAACAGAATTTTTTACTAAAACCTTATTTTTAATAAGTTTAATCCTTGATTCCAAGTAACGTCTTCATTTGCGAAACCATGAGTTTTGCATAAGCATCTGGATTAGAAGTTTTCATCGCTGCCATTTGAGCTTGCTTTTCTTCCGCTGCCGTTTCGATTGCTTGTTTTTCTTGTGGCGTTTTTGCCGCCGCAATTTCAGCTTCTAATTGCGCTTTTTGTTTTGCTTCAAACTCAGGAGCTAATTTTTGCAATTTCTGTGCTTGTTCTGGTGTGAGGACAAGCCATGTTTCTTTTGGTACTTTTGCAGTAATCTCTTTTTTGATTAACTCGCCAGATTCCCCACCAATGCCAAACAAGAATTTCGCAAAATTGTTATCCCATTGATAAGTTGTCGTTTTAGTGACTAATTTTGCATTTTTAGCATTCGCCACCAACTGATAATTGGCTTTCTTTTTTGATGATTCTACAACATTTTTTGACATTTCATCAGAAATCCAAGTTTTCATCATACTTGTTGCAGCTTTGTCTGATGTATTCATCATTTTGACGTTTCCAATAAAATTGACGGTTGTTTTACTGTCATTCGCTTGTGCTTTATACATTAAGATATAGTTTCCAGAATTAGTTCCAAAAGCTTGTGTCAGTAACATTCCAAAAGGTTGAGTGCTCCCAGCGGCAGAATAAATCGTCGTTTGCGTCGTTTTAGTCACTTCTTTCATCCCCCAGTGATTATTATCATGATAAATCAAACCAAACATGGACAAAAGTAAAAGAAGAGTTGCAATACTTCCAAGGATATTTCCTGTGGAGCCCTTGATGTAGAAGAAACCCACAATCATCAAAATAACAACTAATATAATAATGAAAAGTATCATGATTTTTGACCTCCTTCTTCTGTAACTTCTTGTTTATTAGCTTCTCGTACAGGCGCTGGTGCGACCTTTCCTTTATGCAAAAAGAGTGCTACGAAGATTCCTAATACAGCAAAGCCAAATGCGATTCCAAATGAAACATGAAATCCATTGAGTGATGCTTGAATCATCTTATCCGCATATTGAAGCGGATTCGTCGTTGACAGATGATGTGCGGGTTTCGTACTATTGATGACATTAGTTGTAACTGAAGCCAATATCGCAACAACAACAGAGGACGCGATCATTCGTACCGTATTGTTTGAAGCAGAACCCTGTGCTGATTTTTCAACTGGCAAAGCATTCATACCCGAAGTGATTAAAGGCATCATGATTAAACCAATCGCAACAAAACGCACCCAATAAGTAATGGTAATAAAAGCCTCTGGTGTTGTTGCCGTCAAGAAGAGATAAGGCAAAGTTCCGATGGCTAAGAGAATAAAACCAATAAAACTTAGTTTCTTCGCACCAAATTTATCATAAATTCCCCCCGCGATAGGCGACATTAATGCCATCATGACCGAACCAGGTAAAAGTAATAATCCAGATTGTAAAGCTGTTAATCCGTGAACATTTTGGATGTAAGTTGGTAGCATCATCTCAACGCCCATCATTGCCATTGTATTAATCGCTGCTGCGATTGTAGTAACCGTAAATTGTTTGATTTTAAAGACGGACAAATCAAGGAAAGGATCCGCCATGTGAAGTTGACGACGAATAAAGAAAGCAATAATGACCAATCCAATAATAATTGGAGCAATAACGCTCTGAGCGTCTCCCCAGCCATCATTTCCGACATTAGTAAAACCGTATAAAAATAATCCAAATCCAAGTAGCGATTCTAGTAATGAAATAAAATCAAGTTTCATATTTCGGTTAGGTAGGACATCCGCCATTAAAAATGGGGTCAAAACGGTCACAATAATCAGTAAAACAAAGGGAGCAAGAAAAAGTGTGCGCCAATCACCCAATTGTAAAATTCCTAAAAACTTTGTATTTCCAGATAAAATCCAGCCCCCATAAGTAGGACCAATCGCAGGAGCAAGTCCAATCACAAGTCCGCCCATTCCCATTGGAACTCCGATTTTTTCAGGTGGAAAGATGTTTGTGATAACAGTCATCATCAGTGGTAATGAAATTCCAGCGCCCATCGCCATCACTACACGACCTAAAAGGAAAATATTGTAGTTGGAAGTGGGTGCAATCATAGCAATCAACGTTCCAGCAGCTGTAAAGCCGTAGGCAATCATGAATAACCAACGAGTCGGAATTTTGGTTGTCAGATAAGCTGATACTGGAACCATAATTCCATTAGCAAGCAGGTACCATGTCGTTGCCCCTTGCGCTGTGGAGAGGCTGATGTTAAATTTGTCCATCAAGGTTGGGTAAGCTGTAGACAAAAAAGTTTGTCCTAACATTCCAGCAAAGGTCCCAATCAAAATCATTGCAAACATGACATTTCTAAAATAATGATTGCCATGAATATCTTTTGAATAGTCTTTTCCCATTAGTTCAGGCATTTATTGTTCCTCCTTTTCTTGTTCTAAGATTGACATGCTCGTTTGTATAAAGAGCGCCCAAGCTTCAATGAAGTGTTGAGTCCTCTCTTCTCCCATCGCTTCAAAAACATTTGAAATGCGAGTAATTGTACGCGTACGTCGTTCTTTTGTTTCTTTTCGTCCTTTATCCGTCAGAAAAACTAATATTTTTCTACGATCCTCTCTTGAAATTTCTCTTGAAATCATTCCTTTTTCCTCAAGATTATTAAGAATATTTGCAACTCGTGCGGTGCTGGCTCCAATATATCTCGCAATGTCACTCGGGACAATTAAAGTGCCAGCATTTTTATAAAGATAAACCAAAACCAGAGGCTCACCTTGAGCATTCTCATTGAGTTTCAGCAAAACTTTTTTTGCGTTTTTTTGCTTCATACATGAGAAAAAGTCTTCTGCTGCTTTTGTATAATCCATACGTTTCCTTTCTGAAAAAAATCTTTTTTTGCTAACTATACTTCATTGCTAACGATATTAACATTTATAGGATATTCTTTTATTTGAAGATTGTCAATTATTTTATTTGATTTACTTATATTTTATTTGTGTGTAATTTATAAATTATTTATAACGCCAATTGTTTTTTTAGGAATATCATAACGGTTCCCAACTTTCTAAATTCCAAAGAGCTTTTCACTACGGCTAAACGAGAATGTCCAACTTAGAACAAAGCATTTCAAGACCCTGATTTATCTTTTAAGCCTAATGGCCACGAACAACACAGGTATTTACTAAGCATCAGTTAAATGGATAAAATTTATGAATTTAGACTCTAAGAACATTTCATCAACATATTACACAAACTGAATAGAATAAATTAAGAAGCAAATCTTACAAAAATAACCCCCAGTATTTCATAATACTGAGGGTTATTTTATAAAGAATCAATTTTATTTTATTAAAAAAAACAAAAAAACCACCAAATAACTTTGGCAGTTTTTTCAAATTGATAACAATTCTTATTTAAGAGTGATTGAAGCACCAGCTGCTTCAAGTTTTTCTTTGATTTCGTTAGCTTCTGATTCAGAAAGACCTTCTTTAACAACTGTTGGTGCACCATCAACGAGTTCTTTAGCTTCTTTAAGTCCAAGACCAGTGATTCCACGTACTTCTTTGATAACTGCAACTTTTTTGTCGCCAGCTGCTGTCAATTCAACGTCGAATGAATCTTTAGCTGCTGCTGCTTCACCAGCACCTGCTGCTGCTGCAACTGGAGCTGCTGCTGTTACGTCAAATTTTTCTTCGATTGCTTTTACAAGTTCAGAAAGTTCAAGGATTGTTGCGTTTTCAAGTTCAGCAACGATGTTTTCAATGTTCAATGCCATTTTAATATTCTCCTATTAATTTTTTAGTTTGTTGCGTAAATCCGCCGATATAAGTGATGTTGCTTATAATTAAGCAGCTGATTCTTCTTTTTCTGCAACAGCTTTGACTGCAAGAGCCACGTTGCGGATAGGTGCTTGAAGCACTGAAAGAAGCATAGAAAGAAGTCCATCGCGGCTTGGAAGAGACGCAATAGCTTGGATTTCTTCTTTAGAAGAAACTTTACCTTCGATGACACCAGCTTTGATTTCAAGATTTTCAGCATCTTTTGCGAAATCAGCCAAAACTTTTGCAGGTGCTACAACATCTTCGTTAGAAAATGCTACTGCTGATGGGCCAGAGAAAGCTTCTGATAAACCTTCAAGACCAGCTTTTTCAGCTGCACGACGCAAGATTGAGTTTTTAACCACTTTAAATTCAACGCCTGCTTCACGAAGTTGTTTACGAAGTTGAGTATCTTCATCAACTGATAAACCACGTGAATCTGCAACAACGATAGATGCTGCTTCAGTCATTTTTTGTGCGTAAACATCAACCAATTCTGCTTTCTTAGCAATTGTTGCTTCATTTACTTTGTAATCGCTCATTTTTTTACCTCCATTTTATTTTGGTTGTAGAAACAAAAAATCTCTACACACAAAAGACATAGAGAGTTCAATTATCATTTTGATATTTGTCCTCGGTAGGAAGTTTATGACTTTCGTCCCCTACTGTCTTCGGTCAGTTCTTTTAGAACCGTAAATAAGTATATCAAAGTTTTTTTAGAAATGCAAGGATAAACTTACTTTGAAATCTATTTATCTTTTATTAATCTATATCTACTGAAAAATATCTTCTATATTTATTGCTTTCCTTTTGAGATTCTAGTATAAGCAAGACCGAAACAAAAAATAGAAAAGAATAAGGTCATCATGTCCAGCAGTAACCAAGGAACTGCCTGTGTAATCCAATTTCCAACTATCAATAAGATAAATGGATAAAAGATACTAGAAATAAATAGAATTTTCGCCCATTTATTAACTTTTGGAGTGTCTAAATTTGCGATTACTATAATACTAAGGGCCGTACAAAGCCATAGTAAAATAAGATCAATTAATAAAAACATTGGACAGTAAAAAATGATAAAAGCTAACGATATCAAAAGCCTTCCCCAAAAATGAGTCTCTGGTATATTTGGCAAATTAAATGTAATTATCAATAGGAAGAAAATAGCAAATAACCATTGCCCTAATAATCCTAGAAGAATAGTATCCTTACTCTTTATCATGAAATTATATCCTTAAAATGTTTTCTTCCTAAATCACATAATTTAATATTCCTAACGGATTTATTTTTAAAATATCTTAGCATATTTCAATGAATATTTTACATTAAAAAACTATACCAAGTCATTTATAAAACCCACTATTACCTTTCATAAAAGCCTAAAAAAATTATACCACTTTAATATTTATTTCAAAAGAAAAAGCCGAACCATTTCGACTTTTATTTTATTTTATTTTTTATCTCAGTTCATGCAATATTCTTCTGATTTTTTGAACCGTGAAAAAATTTCACGTTAATGATCTTTTTTTCCTTTTTTTCTTTCACTTTGTCGTCATTTTCTATCAATTTTTGTGAAAGCAATAGGACAAGTTCATAAACAACTGCAAAGATTAATCCAATCCCCAGTATTGGCATAATTTCTCTTATCCAATTCATTTTAAGCCCTCATTTAATCTATAATTTGTGATTCTTCAATCTCTTCAAAATTATCAACCACTGGCCCAATAATGCGGAAATTATCTTCCTGTCCTAGATAAAAGTCCTTGTATTGTGGGTCTGGATTGAGTGAATGAATTCGGAAATTTCCGTCTTCTTCTTCAAATACTTGTTTAATATATAAGCGTTCTTCTCCCAAATCTCCTTCAGCAATGGCATAGACATCTCCACTCCGTCCAAAACCTGTGTGTAAGAATGTTGCAATAGAAAAATTTGGAAAATCTGGTTCCATGGATTCACCTTTAACTCTGGCAGCTCCATCATATCGTCCAAGATTTTCTGTTGTATACGCTCTATAATGTCCGCCTGTGTTATTGGCTGTTTGACCAAAACCTGCTGAAAGTGCTTCGTCTTCAACAACAGCATACTGTAATGAAGAACGTCTATAAGTTTTCAAATCAATGAGATCTGCTTTATTCTGTTCTATAAGAAAATCAGTGAAATTAATGACAGATTCCTGTTGTTCTCCTGTCAGCGAACGATAATTATCAATTAATTGCTTTTCAGCACCATTATCAGGATTTTTGATTAATTCTTGAATGGGTAAATCATATATATCTGCTAGCTTTTCTAATAATTCTAAAGTTGGGTTAGTTGCCTTTTGCTCCCAAAGGACGTAAGCATTTTGTTTCATTCCTAGTTTATCTGCTAATTGACTTTGCGTAAGTTTAGCTTCTTTTCTGAGTTTTTTTAAATTCTGACCAAAATTCATAACTTCTCCTTTTTCATCACTTTATCAAACTTTCTTATATTATATCTCTTATTTCATTTTTTGTCAATCTTTTTATCAGATAAACTGATAAAAAATAAAAACCACTGATAACAGTGGTTTCAAAGTTCTTTTTGTAATGTTTGAATTCGATACATGTCAGCATAGTATCCATTAAGCTCTAAGAGTTCATCATGATTTCCTCGTTCAATAATTTCTCCCTTATTTAAGACTAAAATCTGGTCAGCATCTTTGATTGTTGATAGGCGGTGAGCAATCGCCATTGTCGTTCGATTTTGACGCATATTTGTCAACCCATCTTGGATAAGGGCTTCTGTTTCAGTATCAATATTAGCCGTTGCTTCATCTAATAAGAGTATCTTTGGATTTCGGACGATTGTCCGAGCAAAGTTAATTAACTGACGCTCGCCAGCTGAAAAAGCAGCCCCACCTTCAATGACTTTTGTTTCATAACCATTTTCTAAATCCTTGATGAAATGATCAGCTTGAACAAATCTCGCAGCTTCTTTCGCATCTTCGTCAGTAATTTGAGAATTCATCATTTTAATATTGTCAGTCACAGAGGCCACAAACATAAAGGAATCCTGTAAAACTAAACCAATTTTATGGCGAAGTTCTTCTTTAGTAAAGGTCCGAATATCTTGGTCATCAATCAAAACTTGACCCTCTGTAAATTCATAAAAACGCATAAAGACATTGATAATACTTGATTTACCAGAACCAGTGTGTCCGACAAAAGCAAGCGTCTCTCCAGGATTTACAATGAAAGAAATATTTTTCAAAACTTGATGTTCTCCGTCATAAGAAAAACTGACATTTCGAAATTCAATTTTTCCTTGCTCAATCAGTGGAGCTTTGCTGACAGAACTTTCACTTCCTTGTTTTGGGGAAAATTCCTGTTCTTCCATAATTGTTTTAATTCGACTTGAAGCCACTAAACCATTTGAAAAGTTTGACAAAGAATCCATTAGTCCTGAAATAGGATTAAAGTAAATTTGAACATTACTGATAAAGGCGTAAATTAATCCTGCTTCAACCACTGCATGTAAACTCCGATTAGAATACATCAGTAAGACTACTACAATAGAAATTGCCATCAAGAAGTTTACCAGAGGACTCAGCAAAATACCATTAATTTGAATGACTTTTTTTCTATAACCATAGTATTCATCATTTGTTTTTTCAAATTCATTTCCCAAACGACTTTCTTGACGAAACTGTTGAATGATTCTCATACCAGAAATGTATTCATTTAATTTCGTGTTTAACTCTGAACGTTTAGCAAGCATGGCTTGGTAAACTTTTGTACTCACTTTTTGATAAATGATAACTGCCAAAATCAATAATGGCAAAATCAACAACATTACCAGAGCAATTTTGTGGTCAATAACAAACAAAGCAACAAATGCAATGACAATCGAAAGAACACTTGTCAATGCATTAAATAAAGTCTGCCAGAAATCAAATAAATCAGTATCATTTGTAATTCTGGTTATCAGCCAGCCTGTTGGCTTCTGATCAAAATATCTCATACCTAGCTGATGAATTTTTCCATAAACTTTCTTACGAATGTATTGATTGACAAAAATTGAACCATTCTGAAGATAATTCCATTTGAAAAAGAAAGCAATTGAATTAATTATTGCTAGAAGCAGATAAAGTCCTGCAAAATAGAAAATAATCTGGTCAGTTGCTTTCATTGGAGTCAAATAAGAATCCATAAAAACTGATAAAACAAAAGGCATCAGTGAAGCCAGAGCTGTTGTAATCACACTAAAAACAAAAGCCCAAATAAAATACCTTTTGAAAGGAAGTAAGAATTTAAAAATAAATTTAAAAACTTGCCAACTTTCTCTGACAGACATTTTGTCAGTAGATTTCTCCATTTTCTTCTCCTTCCCGATTTACTGGCGAACCTGTCAGTAAATTTTCATCTTTATCAGTGGCTGTTAAATGACTTTCAATTTGTTGCATTTGCCACATTTGAGCATACCAGCCCCCTGTTTTCACCAAATCTTCATGCAGACCACGCTCAATAATTTTTCCTTCGTCTAAAACGAGAATTTCATTGGCTTCCATTACTGATGACAATCTGTGGCTGACAACCAGTGTTGAACTCTCATGACGCAGAGCCTTCAAGTTTGACAAAATCAACTGTTCGGTCTTGGCGTCAACCGCTGATAATGCATCATCTAAAATCAATAATTTAGGCTGAATAAGCAGTGCCCTCGCAATAGATAATCTTTGTTTTTGTCCACCAGAAAGCGAAACACCACGCTCACCGACCAAAGTGTCATATCCTTCAGGAAAAGTAATAATGTCTTCATGAATTCCAGCTGTTTTGGCTGCAATTTCAACTTCTTCTTGACTCGCTGAAATCTTGGCAAATCGAATATTGTCCCTGACAGACATCGAAAATAGAAAATGTTCTTGTGGAACATAACCAATTGCTGGCAAATACTCATCTAACTGATAATTCATTATATCCTGATCAGCAAAGGTAATTTGTCCTTTGTAATGGTCAAACTCCCGCATTAAAAGTTTAATGATTGTTGATTTACCTGCACCAGTCCGCCCAACCAAACCTAAAACTTGACCTTCTTTTAAATTAAATTGAACTTTCTCCAGATTTCGTCCTTCATTTTCATTCGGATAAGTAAAACTTTCAATATCAAAAGATAAATCACCTTCTTTAGGCATTTTTAAAGTTCCCTCAGAAATCTTAGATTCTGCTTTTTGAGCTAATAATTTATCTACTCGACTATAGGAAGCTCGTCCACGTTCAATAACATTAAAGAGGACACCAATTGCAAACATCGGCCAAACTAAATTTCCAATATAAGTCACAAAAGCAACCAGTTGACCAAGGGTTAAGACATGATGAACAACATAATATCCCCCTAAAAGAATTGTCAGAGTGTAAGATAATCCGACAATCAGAGTAATTAGAGGGTCATACATTGAATCAATCCAATTGACCCGAACAAAGGCTTTATCAATATTATCCAATTTATCTTGAAAATCAGCCATATCTTGTTCTTCTTCGCCAAAAGATTTGATTGCTTTCATTCCTGTGATTGATTCTTGGACTTTATCATTCATTTCCGAAAATGTTTCTTGAGCATGTTCAAAACTCACATGAATTTTGTCTCCCAAAATTTTAGATACTAACGCTAACAAAGGTAAAGGGAGGACAGCAATAATCGTCAAACGCCAGTCGATAAATAAAAGCATGGCGATGATTGTCATCCCACCCGTCATTAAAGAATCCGCCCAAGTCAAAACTCCAAGTCCAGCAACACTCTGTATCGCTTGCAAGTCATTCGTCGCATGGGCCATCAAATCGCCCGTTCGATTTCTTTGATAAAAAAGGGTGTCCATCCGCAAGAAATGTCTAAAAAGACGACTACGGATAATTTTTTCTAGTTTAAAAGCTTCTCCCCAAATATTTGTTGACCAAAGAAAACGAAAGCCATATTCAACAAAAGCCGTCAACAGTAAAATACCAGAAAAACTCAGAATTAAAGATAAAGTCAAGTTTCGCTTAACAATATGGTCAATGATTTTTCCAATAATTAAAGGTGGAATCAAGTGTGTCAAAGAGACAATAAAAAGGGCCAATAGACCAACGCCATAACCTTTTCTCTCTGCCTTAAAAAACCACCACAAATCTTTAAAAATTTTCATACAGTTTATTCCAATTTATTATATAATATTCTAAATATTAGTATACCATAAAGAAAGCGATTAAAACAGCTTATTTGGTTAGTTTTTTTGGGAAATAAAAAGGGTTTTGTAGGCACAAAATCCTTTATAATTAATATCTAAAGTCCATACCAACTAATTTTCTCATATCTCCAACCGATCTTCACAAGTGAATCTCGTTCTGCGCTACTTGATGTATAAAAATGACTGATTTGTTTACCTTTGGCATTAGGATTAAAAAGCCGATAAATTGGCGTGTGTTTTGCTGTGTCCGAATAAAAAGCGATTTGTTCAAAACGCCAACCTGCTTTGACTAGTGAATCACGCTCAAAGGAAGATGTCGTATAAAAATGTTCCCCTGAATTAGGGTTATAAAGTCGGTAAACTGCATTACCTGTGGCAGGCTGTTGCGAATTGACACCCTCGTAATTCCAGCCTGTTTTTGATAAAGTCGTCGTTTCATACAAACTTTTTGTATAGAGATGTTCGCCATTGTTTGGGTTATAAACACGATATAATGCTGTTGATTTTAGTGCTGGTACATTATTTTGAATCCAATTGATATTACTTGCAGTGAGTTGAACACCGTAGTTGGGATATTGCGAAGCGAGGGAGGAAGGAACTTTGTTGTTATCTCCATTTGGATTTGGGTTCAGATAACTCGCTTCTGCAACATTAATACCAACAATATTTTTACTTGTATTAAAAACAGGGCTTCCACTTTGACCAGGATACATACTAATATTAGAGTAACTAAACAGTGGGTTACTTATTTGAGAAACATTTCCTGACATTCCCCACATTTGCTTAGAGAGATCTCCTGGGAAACCTACTAAAGAAATAGCTTGATTTTTTAAAAGGCTTGAAGTCATTCCCATCCAACCCGTAGATAACCCTATGTTTTTAGAAAGATTAAGAATTCCTAAATCATCGGCGCCTAGAGGATAATTCGTCGTTCCAGACTTATCTTTTGCCAGCCAGTCTGGATTAGCAACTTCACTTGTTACTGCTATCGCCGTATTGGGATTATAATTTCCATTTGCATAAGCTTGATAAACAGTTGCGGATTTAATATGGCCACCTTCTGACGCGTTGTACACCATGTGTCCTGCGGTTAATACCTCATTAGGTGCAATGATAACTCCACTGCCTCTGTATAATCTCCCATCTCCCCCAACAGTTTGGATGTAAACTATTGTGTTATATGGGAATTGATTAGCAGTTGAAATCAGTTTGCGTTGGTCTGGTTGGTAGACGTTACCTGCCGTAGCCCCACCAGATGGAATAAACGGCACCGTATCCGCAAAAGCACTAGAAGAAATTAAAAGCAAAGTTGAAGCAAGTGTGATATAAAGTTTTTTATTTTTCATTATTCGTTTCCTCCATCATCTTAAACTGCTGTAGCTGGACCAGTTTGAGGAGGTTCAGGCGATGTAAATGAAAATGCCTCCCCTTCATCGTGCCAACCTAATTTTACTAAAAAGGTCGCTTCATCTCTACTACTGGTGTAAAAATGCTGACCGCTATTTGGATTATAAAGTCTTTCAACTGTTGTTTCTTGATTCCAAGGCAATATAGTAGCATCGTAGAAAACAATCCCCTCATTGACCCAACCATAATTTTTAAGCTGATTTACTTCATTGGTATTTATAGTATAAAGATGTTCCCCACTATTTTTACTGTATAGACGATAAACAGGGACCTTACCATATGTTTGACCAGGCATTGTGTAGTAGGAAGTTCCAATGGTTCCTTCATAGCCCCAACCTAGATGGACAAGGTTATTTTTCTCAGCTAGTCCCATTGTATAGACATGCTCGCCTGAATTTGGATTGTAAAGGCGATAAACTGGTCCATTGAAGTTTGCCGTAACAGCTTTTGCTGGTGTCGCCTCTTTTAACGAGAAAGCTAATCCAAGCAAAAGCGCTCCAAATAAGAGCCCGTTTTTTAAAAGTTTTTGATGCGTTCTATGTGTGTTCATAACAAACACCTCCTTATTGTTTATATTATTTCTATATTAAGCTGGACTTACTGGCCCATCCCAATGACTAGGCAAATTAAATTCAAAAGCAATTCCTTCGTTCTGCCAACCAATACTATCTAAGTAGGCCGCTTCGCTAAAATTATTTGTGAAAAAGTGCTGTCCATTATTAGGGTTATATCTCCTATAAACTGTCAAAATGCTTCCAGGAGGACAATTTGATGAATCATAAAATACAATTCCTTCATTTGACCATCCTTTAGTTCTTAAAGAAGACACTTCATAAGTA
The DNA here is from genome assembly GCF_000468955.1 of Lactococcus cremoris subsp. cremoris KW2. Taxonomy (NCBI): domain Bacteria; kingdom Bacillati; phylum Bacillota; class Bacilli; order Lactobacillales; family Streptococcaceae; genus Lactococcus; species Lactococcus cremoris. Next base: position 1,291,825 of record NC_022369.1, read on the forward strand.
TTTTTTGTATAGAGGTGCTGTCCACTTTGAGAATTATAGAGGCGGTATACTGGAATTTTTATATAATTTATCCCAGGATAGTTGTAGTAGGAGTCAGCCAATACTCCTTCATAACCCCAACCCAAATGGACAAGATTATTTTTCTCGGTAAGTCCCATTGTATAGACATGCTCGCCTGAATTTGGATTGTAAAGGCGATAAACTGGACCATTAAAGTTTGCTGTGACAGCTTTTACTGGTGTTGCCTCTTTAACCGAGAAAGCTAATCCAAGCAAAAGCGCTCCAAATAAGAGCCCGTTTTTTAAAAGTTTTTGATGCGAAGTATATATGTTCATAAAACACCTCATTTTTAATAATTAAAATAATCAAAGAAATACATATGTAATTTTTCCATTAATTCATTATTTTCCAATAAAAGAATATTTCACCCATAGTATAGCGCTTTAGTTTGAATTAAGCAACTACTTTTTTGATAAAAAATATCCTTAAATACATTTAATGTAACAGAATAGAAATGTTTCTTTAGGAAATTTTTCAAGTATTTTTAATTATACATATTGAATCATTAAGCTATAAAATAAAAAAATACGGTAGGAAAGTCCCACCGTATTTTTATTTAGAATTATTTGCCTAATCTTTTGAATTAAGCATTGTAAAATTTTACTACTTTATTTTTTTTGAATACAGTAACAATCAAGCCGAAAACAAGGGCAAAAATGATATATTGCAAGGCATTGAAAGGTAAAACAACTGTTAAGAGGTAAGTTGGATTTAAAGTAACTGATAGCGAACCCATGTTAAAGAGATGTGTTGCTCCAGCAAAAATTTTGTCAACATCAAATCCTGCAGCCAGACGATATAATGGTAGAGCATAGAAAACATTCAATACCATCATTACAAGGACTGAAGCAATAGTCGCCAAGACAATCCCAACTGTATAATTTTTAATTGAAAACTTCTTCTTTGTAAAGAACCAAACGATGGCCATGAAAATTCCTAGAGCAACAAAGTTCATTGGAACTCCAATCCATGTTGATGGGCCTTGATTAAATAGAAGATACCATAAGACAGAGCGAATAAAGAGGATAATAAATCCATCACCCAATCCTAAAGTAAAGACTCCTATAAGTACAGGAATGATTGAAAGTTCCACTTTCATAAAATCAATTCCAGGCAATAACGGAAACTGCAAAATTGGCAACAATAAAATTGTTGATAATGCAGCAAGCATGGCAATTAATACCATCCGACGTGTTTTAGACATAAAAAAACCTCCAAATATGAGAAAATAATTCTTCAAATTTCGAGGAAGTTGATAGACATTTTTGGTTTAGCTAAAAACAGTAAGTCGACCGAGGTCGATTACTCTGCAAAAATTGTTCATCTTCTTCCATCCAGACTTTACTGTCGCTAGCAGAGTTTCACTGCTTCAATCGCCGTAGCGAATCGCGGAGTCATAAGGTCAAAGCCTTATTTACCGCCGGTCCCGAATTACACGGTGCCCTGAAGATATTTTTATTATAGCACAAAAATACTTAGCATATCAAGAATAAGATTTATTTAAGAAATAAAAAAACAACTCTTTATAGAGAATTGTCTTTATTTTATTTAAACTATTTTCCTTGCGCAGCATTAATCAATTGAGAAACTTCTTTTTTACTCAAACGACGGAATTGTCCTGTAGGCAGTCCATCCAATGTAAGTGTTCCATATTGAATACGACTTAATTTTTGTACTGGAAGTCCAGCAGCAGCAAACATCTTCTTAACTTGATGATTTTGACCTTCATGAATCGTCAAGCTAACAATTGAATGGTTTTTTGTTTTTTCTTGTTTGATAATTTCATAACGAGCCGGGCTAACTTTCTTACCTTCAATCGTCATTCCAAGTGTTAAGGGACGCAAGTTTTCTTTGTTCGCTTGTCCTTCAACCTTAGCCACATAAACTTTATCAACACCGTGACTTGGGTGAGTCATCATATTTGTGAATTCACCATCGTTAGTGAGTAAAAGTAAGCCACTAGTATCCCAGTCCAAACGCCCTACTGGATAGATACGTTCTTTAACTTGAGGCATTAAATCCATCACCGTTTGACGTCCTTTATCATCACTGACAGAAGAAATATAACCTCTTGGTTTGTTCAATAGATAATAAACAGGTTCTTCATTATAAACTGCCACTCCATTAACTTCGACGACATCTCCAGTTGAAACTTGATAACCTAAATTTGTCATCGGGACATTATTAACTGTCACTTTTCCCGCCAAAATTAGTTCTTCTGCTTTACGTCTGCTTGCCACTCCTGCATGGGCCAAATATTTATTGATTCTCATTTTCTTCACTTTCGTTAAATAGGGTTTGTTGTTCTGCCACATATCTTGACTCATCAATTTCAGGTAATTCTTCTAAATTATTGATACCAATATAATCTAGGAAAAATTCAGTAGTCGCATAAAGGCTAGGACGTCCCGGTGCTTCAACTTGCCCTACTTTTTCAACTAAATCAAAAGCACGAAGCGTAGATAGAACACCTGACGAGTTAACTCCACGTAATTGATCAATCTCAATACGCGTTAATGGTTGTTTGTAAGCAATTATTGAAAGAACTTCAAGAGCAGATTTTGACAAAGATTGGTTAAGTGGAGTTTTCGCATAATTTTTAAGAATCTCTGAAAAGTCTTCTTTTGTGGCCATACGATATTTTCCAGCCGTTTCAATAATTGTCAAAGCTGATTCTCTATCAGAATGATATTTTTCTTTCAAATAATCAATTTGTTGCTGACAAGCTTGTTTAGACATTTCTGTCAGTGATGACAACTCTGTCAATGTTAAACCAGCTTCTCCAGATACAAAAAGTAAAAGTTCACATGTCGCTGTCTTATTCACTAATTTCTTTTCTTTCTAAAATAATTTCTCCAAAGAGCTCTCCTTGAGAAAAAGAAACTTGCTGATTTTTAATCAATTCTAGAAGAGCCATAAATGTTGTGACGAGTTCATCTTTATTGGTTTTATCTGAAAATAAATCTGTAAATTTACATATTTTTTGTTCTGTAAATTTTCGATTTAATTCAAAAATTTTATCCGCAATCGTAAATTTTTCAGCTGCAATCTTTGTATTATCATCTTCAATTTGTTGCCTTTGTAATTCCAAAATTTTACTAAAGGCTAAGAACAAATCTAATGCCGTTTTATCTTGCAATAAGACTGTCTCATCTGTGATGATTTCAGTTTTCGATTTAGAATAATAATGACTACGTTCTTGATGTAATTCGTCCAAATCCTCTGAAAGCATTTTATACTTCCGATATTCGTCGATTTGAGCTAATAAATCATATTCAAGCTGCTCGGTATCTTCTATAAAAGTTTCGGTCACCGTTGGCAAAAGTCTTCTTGATTTTATCAACATCAACTGACTTGCCATCAGCATATATTCACCTGCCAACTCCAACTCAAGTTCTTTCATCGTTTGGATATAGATAAGGTACTGTTCAATCACCGGTACTAAAGGGACTTCAAAGATGTCCATTTCGTACTGACTAACTAAATGTAAGAGAAGATCAAGCGGACCCTCAAAGTTTTTAATTTTTATATTGATTTCTTTGATCATAATTTACATAATTAAAATAGCGTAAAAATCCTATCTATAATATTTTTCTAAGGTAGTAATTGTGCTTAAGCCAAGTAAATTAGCCAACTCATATATTGTTTTTCCCGCTTTTACCTGATGCAAAATATACTGTTCCCTAATCTCTTTAGAAGAATAATTAGTGAATTTCTTTAATTCTGTATATAGGAATTGGCGAGATTTTGCAAATAATTCATCGGCATTTTTTATGGCCTTAACTCTGATGGCAAATTTTTCTCGAATGGGTAAGACTCGTTTTATTCCAGCTTTTTCGATTGTGAGATATTTAAAATTCCAATTAAAATTTTCCCATTTTAATTTTTGAATCTCTGCAAAATTAAGACCAAATTCTAATATCAATAAAGCTAAAAATTGCCCTGGACAACTTAGAGGTCCATAAAATTCTGGAAATTCTTTTATCATAGGATGATAACTCTCAGAACTTTGAGTTTTTTTCTGAACAACTTGCTTAATTTTGAAAAACTGGTTTATTTTTTTATTTTCATATAAAAATAGAAAATATTGGTTGGCACTCGAAATTTTTCGCCGTTGTGCCGCGGGAGAGAGTTTACTAAGCTGGTGTTTGTAAAGTTCTAGTGCTTCTTCTGTGACAGACTTATCTTCAAAAAAAGCCTGCAAATAGACTAAGTCATAATAATAATTTGAGCGAGTATTTTCAGAAAAGTTTCTACTTACTAAATACTCCTCAATCTCGTTTGGTAATTTCATAATATTTTGTAAAGTCGTGAGCGAAGGCACTAAAAGCCTTCAATATTTCTTGACGAACTACGATTCCCATAAATTCCTGCCTTTTGACAACTGGTAGAAAGGGCTCCTTAATTAATTTGTGCATCATTTCTTCCAAAGTTACTGTGGGACCAACCGTTTGGACCTCTTTGTTAACAATTTCAGAAATAGATGTATTGTGTAACTTTTCAAAAAAGAAATTTTGTTCCATTTCAAATTCAACAATTTCTGTTAAACCTAAAACTCCCACATATTCTTTTCTTTCATTCAAAACTGGAACTCGTGAATATTTGTACTGGCTAAGCATAAGTTTCGCATGTGCGATATTATGCTCTGCGTAAAGTACAGCGACATTTGAGGCTGGAATCATAAAGGTTTCACTTTGATTCAAAATAAAATCCTCAATTTTTTTATCAATCATGTAAGTTACTCCTTAAAGAGCTTTGTAGACTCAGAGTCTAAATTGTAGTTCAGGAATAGGTTCATGTTGGAGATTTCGATAAGAAACTATAAATTCATCTCCGTCAATTTCAATTATAGCATACATTTTGACATCATACTTCCCTCTAGGTTGTGCAACCGAACCGGGATTTACATAAAGAATATTCTTTATTTTTTGCGCTACTGGCTGATGAATATGACCAAATAGGGCAATATCAGCCCCTTGTTCTTCAGCAAAATAAGAATACCGTTCTAGGCCCAAACCAACATAATAGAGATGACCATGTGTAATTAATACCTTTTTTCCCTCAACCGTTTGAGTAAGAAAATCATGATAGCCATCATCATAATCACAGTTCCCCGCAACAACAGTTATTCCATTCCAAATTTCATCAGAGCTCGGAAGTTCTGAATCCCCACAGTGAAATATTGCTGTTGCTTCGTTCAAATACTTAGATTTTATAGATTCAACCACTTCACGATCATAGTGTGAATCAGACATTACTACAAACATAAGCACCTCTCTTTTACATAATTAATTTTATGTTAAGTTTATTTCTCTAACCATTCTGGAAGTTCTTGCATTAATTTTCTTAGTGCTTGACCTCGATGTGAAAGTTGATTTTTTTCTTTTTCTGATAATTCTGCAGCGGTTCTGAAAGCATCAACCATAAAAACAGGATCATAACCAAAGCCATTTTCCCCTTTAGGAGCAAGGGCGATATAGCCATTCCAATCAGCTTCAACAACTAAGCTGTCGTGATTAGGTCTTGCCGCTACTAAAGTAGTATGGAAATGAGCGCTTCTACGTTCTGGTGTAATTGCTGTCGGAGCAAGTTCATGCAAAAGTTTAGCAATATTTTTCTCATCAGTAGGGTCTGGTGCTGAAAAACGGTGTGACCAAATGCCTGGCAAACCACCTAGTACATCAACACATAGTCCTGAATCGTCTCCAATAACTACTTGTCCAGTCAACTCAGCAATTTGTTCTGCTTTTAAGCGAGCATTTTCTTCAAAAGTACTTCCTGTTTCTTCAATTTCAGGAAGTTCTGGGTAGTCTGATAAGTCTTTAATTTCATAACCAAAGTCAGCAAACAATTTTTTAAATTCTTTTGTTTTACCAGGATTTCTAGTCGCAATAATAAGTGTATTTTCCATTTATTTTTCCTTATTGAAATTCTCTATTTCGGCATGTTCAATATGAAGATGTCCTATATTTAACCATTTTTCTGCAATTTCTCGAAAAGAATTGACCCCTGCTGTTGTATAAAAACAGTGCTGAAATTCCTTGCGCTCGTGAGCATTGATTTCGAAATAGTTCAACAAAACTGAAATATCTCGTACTGCTTCCGCACCTGAATCAATCAAACGAACTTCTTTCCCCATTGTTTCTTGAATCAAGGGACGTAAAAGTGGGTAGTGTGTGCAGCCTAGAATTAATGTATCTATTTTTCCAACCAGTGGAGCCAAACTTTCTGAGACCACTCTTTTAGCAATTTCAGATTCCATTTCATTTGATTCAACAATTGAAACAAACTTAGGGCAGGCAAGACTTAAGACTTCAATAGCTGACGATTTGCGAGCAATTGTTTTATGATATTCATCTGAACGGATGGATGCTTGGGTGGCAATCACTCCAATTTTGTTTGTTTTCGTTTTTTGAATGGCTGAGCTTGCCCCAGGTAAAATAACCCCAATCACTGGAATATCCAATTCTTCTTTGACGATTTCCAAAGCCATCGCCGTAGCTGTATTACAGGCCATGACGATCATTTTTACATTTTTTGAAAGTAAAAAATTGACCATATCCCAAGTAAACGCAATGATTTGTTCACGACTGCGTGGGCCATAAGGAGCCCTTCTTGTATCTCCAATATAGACAATTTCTTCATTTGGGAGTTGCCTAAGGAGTTCGCGAGCAACAGTCAGTCCACCAACACCAGAATCCAAGAGGCCGATTGGTCGATTGTCCATTTTTCTTCTCCTTTTAAAATATCTAATTCAAAATTTTTGAAATATCCAAAATCATTTTGGACTTTTTAATTTTCAAGCCAAGTCTTTTTTGGATAATTTTTTTACGATGATAAAAGCAAACGCTGAGAGAGTTTAGAACTTTGTTCTACTGCTTCGCTCAGCGTATTATAATAGCTTATTTTTTGTTTGTGTCTGATTGCTTTGCAGCAGCACGAATTTGACGAAGAACTTGTTGCACTTGAACTTCACTTGGTTTACGTCCCATTGATCCCATCATAAGACGAACGGCATCTTCGTTAAGGGGTGGGTTGTCCATAAGTAATTTTTTTGTTTGGCGTTGTGAGAACCATGTTCCCAAGAAAAAACCTGCCAAAAGGCATACAACCATAAGCAAAATAGCTAAGATTAAATTCATTTTGAATCTCCTAAATTTGGCGAAACGCTTTCGCCATTGATGACATCTTATTATATCAAATTTTAGTCTTTTTGTCAGCTCTTTATATTAGTGACAAAAGGACTGAGAAAAAGATAAGTTACTGACAGAATCATCAGTAACTTTTATAAATCAATTGTTGAAATCAAATCCATCTAATGTCGCAAAATAATCAGCCGGCTTTTCTGCTCGACGAATCAAACGTGTTTTTCCATCTTCTTGAAGTAAAATTTCAGCACTTCTTAGCTTCGCATTATACTGATAACCCATCGAAAATCCATGTGCTCCTGTATCATGAATGACCAACAAATCTCCTACTTTGATTTCTGGAAAAGCACGTTCTTTAGCAAACTTATCATTGTTTTCACACAAAGAACCCGTAATATCATAGGTTACAGTCGCCTCTTGCTTTTCCTTTCCAGCGACTGTGATGTGATGGTAAGCATCATAAAAAGCTGGGCGCATCAAGTTAACTGCTGATGCGTCAACCCCAACATATTTCCGGTAAGTTTCTTTTAAATGCAGGACTTTTGTAATCAAGTGACCATGCGGCGCAAGCATAAAACGACCTAATTCCGTGTAAATTTTTAGATTTTCAATGCCATTAGCAGTCAATACTTCTTCATAAGCCTTATGAACACCTTGTCCAATTTTTGCGATATCATTGGCTTCTTCATCAGGACGATAGTTTACACCGATTCCACCTGATAAATTAATAAAATCAAGCGTCACTCCTGTTTCTTGACGAATTTCTAATGCAAGTTCAAAGAGTTTGCGGGCGAGTTCTGGATAATAATCATTGGTCACAGTATTTGAAGCCAGAAAGCTGTGCATTCCAAATTCTTTGACTCCTAGTTTTTGTAAGTCTTTAATTCCTTGAATGAGTTGTGCTTTGGTCATACCAAATTTTGATTCTTCTGGATTGTCCATGATTTTTGTACCCATCGCAAAAACTCCACCTGGATTGTATCTCAAGCTCATTGTCTTTGGAAAAACAAAATCTGGCAGATTTTTTAAAAACTCAATGTGTTCATAGGCATCAAGATTGATTGTCGCGCCCAATTGATTAGCAAATTGAAACTCTTCTGCTGGAGTGTCATTGGATGAAAACATCATTTCAGTGCCATCAAAACCACATTTTTCTGAAAGCAATAGTTCGACATAAGAAGCACAATCGACTCCACAACCTTCTTCATGTAGTATCTTTAATATTGCTGGGGTTGGTGTAGCTTTAACAGCAAAGAATTCTTTAAATCCTTTATTCCAAGCAAAAGCTTTGTGAAGATCACGCGCTTTCTGACGAATTCCTTTCTCATCATAAAGATGAAAAGGAGTGGGGTATTCAGCTGTAATTTGTTCGAGTTGTTCTTTTGTTACGAATGGTGTTTTCATTTTTTCACCTCATTTTTAGATTATTTATAAGTATAGCATATCGTCAAAAACTTAAACACAAAAAAGTTCCCATCATTTTACTGACAGAAACTTTTTTACTGACAGAGTTATAAATTATGCCGTGGCTACTTTCAGTAGCTCTTCGTCAACAATTTCAGCAGTTTTACGGCCTTCTCTAATCGCCCAAATGACTAAAGAAGGACCGCGTCTAGCATCACCCGTGACAAGTACTTTATCATTGTTTGTTCGATAATCATCATAAATTTCTTGAACACCAAATTTATCAAGCAAGCCTGTGTCCGTACCCACAAATCCCATCGCAAGCAAGACTAAATCTGCTTCAATCAATTGCTCACTACCTTCAATTGCTCTGAAATCTGGACCGACTTTTGCCACTTGTAAGCCTTTTAGATGACCATTTTCATCAGCTTTAAAAGCTGTGGCTGTCATCTGATAAGTCGTCAAATCTGAATTTCCTACAAATTGAGCTTCTTGTTGCCCATAACCCTCTCTCAAGGTCATTGGCCATTCAGGCCAGGGATTGTTTTCTAAGCGATTAGTTGGTAGACTCGGTGTAATTTCAAGTTGTTGAACCGATTCGGCACCCAAGCGTACTGCCGTCCCAATACAGTCATTTCCTGTATCTCCACCTCCAATGACCACAACTTTTTTTCCTTTAAGAGATTGGGCAATATTTTTTTCGCCATGCTCCAACACTTTTTTAGTTGTCTCTGTCAAAAAATCCATCGCAAAACGAATACCTGACAATTCACGACCTGAAATTTTTAAATCACGAGGAACTCCTGCGCCAATCGCCAGAATAATTCGATCAAAATTTACTGACAGCTCTTCATAGCTGATTGTTTTTCCAATTTCGCTATTTGCGACAAAAGTCACGCCAAGTTCTGTCATTAAATCAATCCGTTTTTGGACGACTTTTTTATCCAATTTCATATTTGGGATACCATACATCAACAAGCCACCCAACCGGTCTGACTTCTCAAAAACGGTAACGCTATGTCCCAATTGATTGAGACGCCAAGCAGCTGACAGACCCGCAGGTCCAGACCCAATAATCGCTATTTTATAACCTGTTGCTTTTGCCGCTTTGCCAATTTCAGCTACCCAACCTTCATTATTTCCTAAATCACCTAAGAATCGCTCATTATCTTTAATGGTTACTCCTGCACCGTTTAAGGCCTCGGCACAAGATTTTTCACAAGGAGCCGGACAGACTCGTCCAGTGAATTCTGGAAATGGATTGGTTAAAATCAAGCGTTCATAAGCTTTTCTTTGCAGACCGCGATAAATCAAATCATTCCACTCTGGAATATGATTATCATTTGGACAGCCTGAGACAGCTCGTTTGCCCCCATAAAATATCCCTTGATGACAAAAAGGAACATCACAATGCATACAACGTGCCGCTTGTTTTTGTCGTTCTTCAGTAGATAAGGGAACTTGCAATTCAGCAAAATCCTTTATCCGCTCCGCTAATTCACGGTAAGGATTATCATTTCTTGGATAATTTAAAAATCCATTTGGATCAGCCATTAGCTCACCTCCGTTACTTTTTTAAAGGTTGTCATTGTAAGTGCTTCGCCTGACAATCCTGTTTTAGCCAAATCTTCTTCAATATTTTTAATGTGATGATACTCACGCGGGTAAACTTTAACAAATTTTTCACGTTCACTTTGCCAATGTTCTAAAATGTATTCGGCTTTAGCTGAATCGGTGTAAATCAGATGTTTTTTTAGTAATTCTTCTAATACTTCATCGCCTGATGTTTCATCTAAACGATAAAGATCAACCATTTCTCGATTGACTTTAGAAGCAAATGTGCCATCGGCATCATAAACATAAGCAAGACCCCCAGACATCCCAGCAGCAAAGTTACGCCCAGTTGTACCAAGAATAACTGCAAGACCACCAGTCATATATTCACAACCATGGTCGCCAACACCCTCAACGACAAAATGTGCCCCTGAATTTCTGACACCACAACGCTCCCCAGCACGACCGCGGAAGTATGCTTCTCCACCAATCGCTCCAAATAAGGATACATTACCCACAATTGAGGTATTTTCAATATCATAAGCCGCATCAAGAGGTGGCTTCACAATCAAGCGTCCACCTGATAAAGATTTACCAATATAGTCGTTGGCTTCACCAATCAAAGTGACTTCCATTCCGGCAGTTGCATAAGAGCCAAAAGATTGACCCGCAACCCCTTCGTATTCATAGGCAACCGAAGCATCTTTTAAGCCAAAATTGCCATAACGTTCAGCAATCCAACCAGCCATTCGAGCTGTCGTTGTCCGATTAGTATTTTGAATCTTGCCATGAACAGTGGCTTGAGCACCATTGTCCAAAGTTGCTTGGGTAAATTGGTCTAGCTCTTGCCAAGCACGCGGATTAGCAAATGGATCACTATGTCGTGTGGCGATTGGTAAAGCATGACCGATGATACGACTAAAATCTAAACCACGCATTTTATCTGGCAAATCGTCTTTAGCTTGCAAAAGCTCCGCATGTCCAACGAGTTCATTAATGGTTCTAAAACCAAGTTCAGCCAGAAGTTCTCGAACTTCCTCAGCCATAAATTCCATTAAACGCACAATGTGTTCGGGTTTCCCAGCAAAATTGGCTCTTAATTTAGGATTTTGTGTGGCAATACCAACTGGGCAAGTGTTCAAATGACAATTTCTTGTCATGATACAACCAATCGCAACTAAAGCTAAACTTCCAAATGAATATTCTTCGGCTCCAAGCATTGCAGCAATAGCAACATCTCTTCCTGTCACGACTTTCCCATCAGTTTCCAAAATCATACGATCCCGCAATTTATTCAAACTAAGGGTTTGATGCGCTTCTGCTAAGCCCATTTCCCAAGGCAGCCCTGCGTCTCTCGTTGAATTTCGTGGACTTGCGCCCGTTCCACCATCATAACCAGAAATGACAACCTTGTCAGCGCCCGCTTTAACACAGCCTGTCGCAATTGTTCCAACGCCTGTTGAAGAAACCAATTTGACATTGATTTTTGCATAAGGATTGATTTGTTTCAAATCAAATATGAGCTGTGATAAATCTTCGATTGAATAAATATCATGATGAGGGGGTGGTGAAATTAAGCTCACCCCAGGAGTTGAATTTCTTACCTCAGCTACCCAAGGGAAAGCTTTCTTACCTGGCAATTGTCCACCTTCTCCCGGTTTAGCTCCTTGTGAAATCTTGATTTGGATTTCTTCAGCCGACATCAGATAAGCCGCTGACACACCAAATCGACCAGAGGCGACTTGTTTGATTTTCGAATTATTGATTGTGCCATAGCGTTTCGCATTTTCACCCCCTTCGCCAGAATTTGATTTTGCACCAATTGAATTCATGGCTTGGGCGATACATTCGTGAGCTTCTTGTGACAGTGAGCCAAAAGACATAGCGCCAATCTTGAAACGTTTGACGATTTCACTGACTGGTTCGACCTCACTCAACTGAATAGCCTTGCGATTAGATTTAATTTTCCATGTGTGCCGTAAGCTTGTGGGGGTTTCCAAGGCAATATCATTTAAATACTGACTATATTTTTTATACTTTTCAAAGTCATTTTGACGAACAGCATTCTGGATTTGATAAATCATTGTTGGATCATAAATATGATGTTCACCTTCATCTGCTCGGTACTGGAAGGAACCACCTGTTTCCAACAAATCTTGTCCTCGGTGTCCGTATGCTTTTTCATAACGGAGGCGATACTCTGCCTCGATTTGAGCAAGAGAAAGTCCACCAATTCGAGTACTTGTTCCTGTGAAGTATTTATCGACAACTTCTTTAGATAAACCAATAGCTTCAAAAAGTTGCGCCCCTTTGTAACCAACAATGGTTGAAATTCCCATTCGGCTCATGACCTTAACAATTCCTTTTTCTGCCGCATGCCGGAAATTTTCGACTTGTTCAGCTGTGCCCATTCCCCAGTCTGAAAGCGTCGCATAAGCGCCGTAAGGGTGAATCCCTGACGCGCCATAACCCACTAATGCTGCAAATTGATGGACTTCATAAACCTCTGCAGTGTCAAGAATAATCGCAAACTTGGAAGCATTATGACGACCAAGCATATAATGATAAAGTCCTGACAGAGCCAATAAAATTGGCATTGGTACTTTATTTTTGGCAAAATCACGGTCTGATAAAACAATAATTGTTGCCCCTTGGTTAATCAATTCCTCTGCTTTATAAAAAAGTTTATTTAGAGCATTTTCTAATAAGTCATCTTTATCATAGAGGGTTGAAAGGACTTCTGTATGATAATGTTTTTCTTTCAAAGCAAGAATTTTTTCAAAATCGGCTGTCGAAAGCACCGGACTATCTAATTTTAACTTACGGACATTTTCGCCAGTGATTTTGGCGGGATTACCATCTTCGCCCAGATAAGTTTCTGTCCCAATAACAATTTGCTCGCGAATGGCGTCAATTGGCGGATTGGTAACTTGGGCAAATTGTTGTTTGAAAAAATTATAAAGGGATTGAGCTTGGTCAGATAAAACGGCCAAAGGTGCATCAAATCCCATGGAAATTGTGGGTTCGTTGGCGCTTTCTGCCATTGGCAAAAGGACCGTCCGAATCACTTCGTCAGTATATCCAAATAATTTCCACAGCGTGTTCATTTTTGCTGACGGAATTGAACTTGTCTTTTCACTTTCTGTCAGTGCTGACAGCTTTTTCAAACCTGCTGACAGAAATTCCTGATAGGGGTATTTATTAGCATAGTAACTTTTGACTTCTTCGTTACGAATAATCTTTCCTTCGTCAGTATTTACCAAGAGCATATTTCCGGGACCAAGAACTGATTTTTCAATGATTTCATTGGCAGGAATATCAACCACACCTGACTCACTTGATAAGATAATGAAATTATCTTTTGTGACCAGATAGCGACTTGGACGTAGACCGTTTCGATCCAACCTTGCCCCAACGGTTTTTCCGTCAGTAAAAACTAAAGCTGCCGGTCCATCCCAAGGAGCAATATGAGCCGTTGAATATTCATAGAAAGCTTTGAGTTCTGGACTTAGACCCGTCTGCTCGCCCCAAGCTTCTGGAATCATGGCCAGCAAACTTTCTGGCAATTCACGTCCATTGCGATAGAAATATTCCATGCAATTTTCTAATTTTGCCGAATCAGAGTTTTCTTCATTATACATTTCAATATCGTTGACTTTCATCCAATTTTCAGCGCCACGTAGGGTATTGATTTCGCCATTGTGCGCCAAAAATCGGAAGGGCTGCGCCCGATTCCATGAGGGAAAGGTGTTCGTTGAAAAACGGCTGTGCGTCAGCGCAATATGACTTTTGAAGTCTTCATCAGACAAATCTGGATAAAAAAGTTTCACTTGATAAGCGTGAAGCATTCCTTTATAGACCACTGTTTGACTAGATAAAGAACAAATATATAGCTCTTCTTCGTCAAAACGTTTTTCCAAATTTCGTCTAATCGTAAATAAATCATTTTCAAAGTTAGAATTTTTGTTGTCAGTTCCTTTAGCTTCACTGATAGCTTTTTTTTCAATGAAAACTTGCACAAAAGAAGGCATAATCCCTTGGGCTGTCACCCCACAAGCTTCATAATTAAAAGGAACTGTGCGCGTGAATAGAATATCATATCCCTGAGCCTTAACAGCCGCTTTTATCGCTTCAAGAGCTTGATGTTTTTTGTTTTCTTTGCGCGACAAGAAAAATTGGCCAACAGCATAATTACCAATTGCTGGCAATTCTATCTCTTGCTCTGCTGCAATTTTACGAAAGAATTCATCAGGTAAAGCAAGTAAAATCCCTGCTCCATCTCCAGTTTCAGGTTCAGCACCTGTTCCTCCACGATGATTCATTCTTGTTAACATGGTCAGCGCTCTTTCAACTAAGAGATGACTGGCTTTTCCGTCAATTTGAGCAATAAAGCCCATTCCACAAGCATCTGATTCAAAATCAGGCTGCCAAAGTGTTGTTTTCATGGCTTGTTTAGCTTCTTTATTCATAACACAACCTCTTTTATTTTACAATTTGGTTCTTTCATTCTACTAAAATTTCGATGAAATATCAATATATTCTGATAATTATATATAAATGTAATTTTTAATAGCTTTATCTAATAGATAAAAACCCTTAAAATTGACAAAAAACATCTAAAATCATAAGATAAAAGAATGAATAAAGAACAAATTAAAACACTCATCAATTCTGGAAAAACCTATGATGACAATGACCTAGAACTCAGTGAGTATCGTAATCATGCCCTTTTTGAAACCCGACGTTACAATCAAAAAATCAACAATAATGAGGGTTATCAACCAGAGATTTTAAGACAGCTCTTTGAACATTTGGGAGAAAATCCCTATATTGAATCCAATTTTCGCTGTGAATTTGGCTTTAATATAAAAATTGGGGATAATGTCCTTATTAATCATGATCTGATTATTTTAGATTGCAATCAGGTCACGATAGGTGATAATGTTTACTTTGGGCCTCGCTGTGGTTTATTTGCTGCCAATCATTCAGAAGACCCAGCAGTCAGAACTGCTGGTGGGGTCTATTCAAAGCCAATTACGGTTGGAAATCAAGTCTGGCTGGGAGCAAATGTCAGCCTTCTTCCAGGAGTAACGATTGGTGACAACTGCATTATTGGTGCAGGAAGTGTCGTTACCAAAGATATTCCAGCAAATGTTGTTGCCGCCGGAAATCCTTGCCAAGTGATTCGGACAATCCGAATCGAAGACCAAGAATGGATTAAAAAGGATAAAATATTCATTCCAAAATAAAAAAGCTAAAGAATATTCTTTAGCTTTTTAAATTAATCAACTTTAACAATCCAGCCTTCCGGTGCTTCAACATCACCAAATTGAATGCCGACCAACTCGTCATATAAACGTTTAACTGTTGGTCCCACTTCTGTTTCAGAATGGAAAATATAAGAATCTTCTCCATCGTCAATACGTCCAATTGGGGAGATAATTGCTGCCGTTCCACAAGCCCCTGCTTCGACAAATTTCCCTAAATCTTTAGCAAAAACTTCACCTTCAATTGCTTTTAATCCCAAACGATGTTCAGCTAAATACAACAAAGAATATTTAGTAATTGAAGGTAAGATAGAAGGACTTAATGGGGTGATAAATTCATTATCTGCAGTGATACCAAAGAAATTTGCTGCCCCAACTTCTTCAATTTTAGTATGTGTGCTTGGATCAAGATAAATCGCATCCGCATAACCTGAGGCTTTGGCTCCAACTTCTGCTTGCAAAGAAGCCGCATAGTTCCCACCAACTTTAGCACCACCGGTACCAAGGGGAGCCGCTCTATCATACTCTCTTGAAATAACAAATTTTGAAGGTGCTAACCCACCTTTAAAATAAGAGCCAACAGGCATGGCAAAAACTGTAAAAATATATTCATCCGCAGGCTTAACCCCAATAATATCACCAACCCCTATCAAAAGTGGACGAAGATAGAGCGTGGCACCCGTTCCATAAGGAGGAACAAAATCTTCATTGGCTTTAACTACTTGTTTAACTGCGTCAATAAACATTTCAGTTGAAACTTCTGCCATACAAAGACGGCGAGCCGTTTTTTGCAAACGAGCAGCATTTTGGTCTGGACGAAAAAGTTGGATTGACCCATCTTTTGTCCGATAAGCCTTCAATCCTTCAAAACCTTGTTGACCATAATGCAAAGCAGGTGAAGATTCACTAATATGAAGCTGATTATCTCCTGTCAGCTCTCCAGCGCTCCATTTTCCATCTTTAAAACGAGCGATATAACGAAAAGGTAAGTTTCGATAACTAAAACCTAAATTTTCCCAGTCTAAATTAATTGCCATAACATCCTCCAAATTTTTTTGTTATAATAGATTATATTATTTTCTGTAACATAAAACAAGAAAATATTCATGAAATTCAGTAAAATTTCAAACAATTTTTTCAAATATAGTCAATTTTTCTATAAATGAATTAGAAAATTACTGAACAAAGGAGCAAAAATGAACTTATTAAAAATAAACTGGGAAGACTTGGGCGCATTTTTACTAAACAAAGCAATTACAATTTTATTAGTCAGTGTTCTTTTTTTTATTCTCTACCAAGCAAGTTCTCGGATTGTTAACCGATTATTTAAAAATTATAGTGAGCAAAAATGGACAGATACTTCAAGAATCCTGACCCTTTCAAGACTGACCACAAGCGCTATTCATTATTTGACCGTTTTCCTTTATATCTACACTGTCTTGGGTGTAATGGGAATTCCTGTTGCAAATGTCCTAGCTGGCGCGGGTATCCTTGGAGTCGCTCTTGGTTTCGCTGGACGAGATTTAGTCGCTGATATCATTAATGGTTTCTTTATTATCGTTGAACATCAAATCAATGTTGGGGATACGGTTGCCTTTGCCGGTCTTGATATTGAGGGAGTGGTGAAAACCGTAGGGATTCGTTCCATTACTGTTATCGGAGCCGACGGTGCGACTACTTTTATTCCAAACCGAAATATTGCGGCTCTCAAAAATTACTCTTATAAAGAAAGAACGGTCAACCTAGATGTGCCCGTGACAGACGAAAATATTAGTGAGAAAAAAGCCCAAATTATAGAAGTCAATGCTAACTACCCTCAAGTTAAATATCTGGGTATCATCAACATTGAAGATAAGCTCTTCCTAAGAACAAGTCTAACTGCCCCCCTATCTAAAATTGCTCCTTTAAAAATGGAAATTTTGGATAAATACTATGAAAAATAATAAGCGACAAGCTAATTATTAAATAGCTTAAAACAAAATAAAAGCGATATATCTAAGATATATCGCTTTTATTTTTAGTGAGTAAAGCCATATGTTTTATTTTCAGGTTCCTGATGAAATAGAATATGAGCCTTATTTAGTGCATCAATTGCTTCTTGCATATCTTGAACATAGTTAAATGCCATATTCATCCCGAAATCTGCTCGAATTACTAAACGTTGAATGATTTCATTTTCCAAATTTTTAGGAAGTGGATAAGCAGGCACTTGCCATCCCTTCATTAATAAACGATCTGCCAAATCATAAAGATTCCAACCAAGATTTGAATTTTCTTTTAATTTGTAGCAGACAATTGGCAATTGTGACCCATCGTTCATAATCTCAAACATTCCTGTTTTTTCAATTTCTTCTGCTAAATACATGGCTACTTTATGCGTTCTCTCATGAATAGCTTTATATCCATCAAATCCATAACGTACAAAATTATAGTATTGACCGATTAATTGAGAAGCACTGTGAGAAAAATTAATCGCCATTGTTGGTAATTCTCCTCCAAGATAACTTACTTTAAAAATTAACTCTTCAGGTAAATATTTTTTGTCACGCCACAAGACCCAACCTACACCAGGATATACTAAACCATATTTATGTCCTGAAGTATTGATTGAAATGACATTTTTCAAACGGAAATCCCACTCAAGTTCTGGCTCAACAAAAGGAGCATAAAGTCCTCCTGAAGCAGCATCTACGTGAATATAAACTTTGTAGTCTGTCTGTTTATTATATTCTTCAATCAAATTATCCAAAGCTTTGATATCATCATAACGACCAGTATAAGTAATCCCCATAATTCCGACTACTCCAATCGTATATTCATCAACATAATCCATCACTTTTTCCAAATTGATTGACATATGTTCTCTATCCATTGGCACTTCTCTCATTTCAATATCCCAATAAACACAGAATTTTTCCCAGCAAACTTGATAACCAGAAGAAATGACTAAGTTTGGCTTTTTCGCATTAATATCTAGGCCTAATTTTTCTGCTCGCTTACGCCAAGAAAACTTCATAGCCATTCCCCCAAGCATACAAGCTTCTGAAGAACCAATTGTCGAAGTCCCCATAAATTTTTCTTTTTCACTCGCATTCCAAAGGTCAGCGATCATGTTGACGCAACGGTTTTCAATTTCAGTTGTTCTTGGATATTCTGATTTGTCAATCGCATTTTTTTCCAAGGTCTGACTCATCAGCTTGACTGCTTCAGGTTCCATATAAGTTTGACAGAATGTGGCCAAATTTAAACGAGCGTTCCCTTCATCTAGCATTTCATCTTGAACTAACTGATAAGCCACTCGAGGCTCAATTGATTGTTGAGCTAATTTATATTTAGGCAAATCCACTTGTTCACTTTCCGAACCAAAAATTGGTTCCAAGAACTCCGCTTCATCTCGATTTTCTTTTCCGTATAACATTTGTACATCCTCCAATTTTTTAATGTTTTAAAATATGTTCTTCTTTTTTAATAATATGATGCTCTCCACGAGCTGCTGGATAAATCGCAGGGTTCACATCTCCTGCTTTAAAGTGCCTTGGTTCTTCAATAGTATCATGTCCCTTTTTATCATGCAATTCATAAATAATAAATGGCAAGATAGCGGTCACAACAAAACTTATAAGAAGTATCATTTGATAGGTATAAGTTTCATTTTTCGCAATTGATGCTGGAGGAACAAAGGAAATAAATAGAGCAAAAATTGATAATAAGAATCCAATTCCCGCAATGATTGTTTTTCCCATTATTTTACCTGGAACATTATAAGTACGCTTTAAATTTTGTTTTTTATAGATTAAAACAAAGTAACCAATAAAGAACAAGAGGTAACCCACCAAATAAATCACTACAGTCAGTGAAATGGCAACTAAGAAAGATAAATTATTTCCTCCTCCTCCAAAAGTTAATACAGCGCCCCAAAGTGTAACAATGATTCCTTGAATCATAACTAAAGGAACAGGGACTTCATGTGTATTCGTTTTACGTAAAAATTTTGGTAATAAACCTCTTTGTGCTGCTGCAAACATCCCTCTAGAAGGACCAACAACCCATGAACTCACTTCTCCCATAACCCCAAAGGCAATCATTAGTGCAATCACTTTAACTAACCATCCCAAATGATGATTAAAATGTAAGATTAACGTTTGAAAAGTTTGAATTACCCCTGCACTTAATGATAACTCTTTTTGAGGAATAACTGCTGCTACAGAAAATCCACCTATCGCATCTAAAGAAATAGCCAAAATTACTAATAAAATCATTGCTAAGGGATAATTTCGTTTTGGATTTTCAAGTTCATTAATATGTGAAGCTGAGGCTTCTACCCCCATATAAGCCAGAATAAAAGAAACAAAAACTACTAAAGTTGATACTTGTGAAAAATCTGGTACAAAAGCATGGCTGTTAATTGGTATTTCTATAGGGTTGCCTCCGATAAAGTATGCCGCTGCTAATCCAAACAAGATAACCGATGGAATCACTATTCCAACTACAAAGCCAGCTTTTACTAATTTGGCAGTCCGTTGCGTCCCACCTAATTGAGAAAAAGTCAATCCCCAAAAAATGATTAGTAAACCAATAAATTTTATCAATGGATCTGTATTGAGCACCTGAAAATTTAACACATAAGAGAGGGCCCCTAAAATGAAATAGATCATAGTGACAAAACCTACTGTAATTTGGAACCACTGAAAAAATATAGCTGCAAAACCAAAGCGCTCACCTAAAGTTTGACTGACCCAACTAAAGATTCCACCATTTTTCCAGCCTTCAACCGTCGCCATTTCTGCTGCGCAGAGCGCTACAGGCAAAAACCATAGTAGTCCTCCGAGAAGTAAAAAGAACACCAAATGTAATTTTGACGTGGCAAAAGTCGGATACTCATAGACAGTCAAAACCATTGAAGCGGTTAATGCGAAAAAACCGAATAATGATAATTTTTTTTGATTCATCATACCTCCTTATATTTATGATTGAATTTTTTAAAAGACAAGTTATAATGCTTCAGACAACCTATCTTCAACCTCTAGTATATGCTCCAGAATAAAGAAAATCTCTTTTGAGCTGTTGCTTTAAAGCAACAGCTCAAAAGAGACTAAATTGACCTTTTCAAATACTTTTCCATTTTATTCTGATAGAATTCTTTTATCTTCTTTCCTCCAAATTCTTCCAAAATCTCAAGAGCATAATTTATTTTTTCTTCCCCAACCTCTGCATTTTCAAAATTAAAAATAATGATAGCTCTAGCAAGATGTCTTAATACTTCTGAATATAAATCGACTCCCACAGTTCGATATTTTTTAGTCATTTCTAAAATATTTTCGGCTTTTTTTCTTTCTCCGTTGGCCGCGTATATCGCAACACTTTTATAGGCTATTTGCAATAGTCTCCTTCTATATTTTAAGACTCTACAGTAATTTTCACATCTTTTATCAAAATTAAAAAGCAGCAATTCTAATTGATTGACATTGAGATAATCAGATACAAAATAAAATAAAGTAAGTTCAAAATATCCCCACTCTTCAATATTGCAAAGATAAGCTTCAATTTCTTTAACTTCTGTCTGACTTATATTCCCAAGCTTCGTTTTCACGGTAACCGTCAGTAAATGATTCCCTGTTTCTTTGACCTCAGAATACAACTCTTTTATTTTATCTCGATTTTGGCTAAATTCAGCTTTTTCCAATTCTAATATAAAAAATTCTTGGAAATTCGGCATATAATTATTTACTATCAATTCGTACTCAGATAACGGAACTTGCATTTCTTCTAACATCAAATCTATACGCTCAAAACTCATCATACATTTTCCATGTTCAAATCTAGATATATTTGAACGGTCTATTCCAAGTTTACTAAAATATGATAAGCCTAAATTCTTTTGGTTTCGCAATTTTTTAAAACAATCTCCATATTTTTTATACATCTTTAACATCCCCCAAACTATTATTTTTATTTTTTTAAGGTTTATAACAGTTCATCAAGTACACTTTTTAATCAGTCTACCAATGTAGTTGTTATTTCTGTATTTAAGAAATTACGCAATTGAGATTATAACTTATTTAAGACTTAATCGTCAAATCTATACCAGTACAGATAAAAAAATATATCTCACATAATTTATTATAAAAACATTTATATTACTTTATATTTCTCTTAAAAGTTGATATAGAAAGACGTAAAAGCTTATACAAAGCTCATTATATACTTTGAAAGAGTTTTGATATAAGTATTTTGTTAAAATAATTATTATTAAAAAATATTGGAAATTATAACAGATTTAACTATACCAATTTCAAATTTTTTATAAGTAGCTAATTTTATAAAAAAACTCTGCTTATTAATTTTGTCATTTAGATTAACAATAAATTAGTTTATTATTAAAAGACAGAAGATTAGTCTAGCAAATTACTTATTAGACTAGATTTTTGAAACCTTTGAAAATAATTACTGACAGACTTGTCAGCAAAAAAACGTGAACAAATATCGTTCACGTTTTCCTTTTTTTACTTACATAATCTACTAGTTGAAGTTGACCATCGATTTAATTGGTTCATAGGATTTCCGATGAATTCTTGTGATACCATATTTTGTCAGAGCTGCAAGATGTTTTGCTGTTCCATAGCCTGCATTATGTTCAAAATCATACTCTGGAAATTCTAAAGCGAAATCCTTCATCATTTCATCACGAGTCACTTTAGCTACAATTGATGCGGCCGCAATTGAAGCTGAACGAGCATCTCCATGAATGATTTTCGTCTGAGCAATGGGCAAATCTAAAACCATCGCATCTATTAAGAGATGTTCAGGTTTAAGAGATAATTTTGATACTGCCTGAATCATTGCAATTTTTGTCGCCTCATAAATATTTACTTCATCAATTTTTTCGGCATCAACAATACCAATTCCAATCGCTAGCGCTTTTTCTTGAATTTCAGATAGAACAGCATGATGCTTTGATTTTGGCACTTTTTTACTATCATTCAAACCACGAATTTTACAATTCTTTGGCAAAATTACTGCAGCTGTGACCACAGGACCAGCAAGGGGGCCACGTCCAACTTCATCAATCCCTGCAATTAGTTCAATTTCTTGACTATAAAGTTCTTTCTCAAATTCTAACATTTGTTCCAAACGTTCATCTTCTGCGCATTCTGCTAAAATTTGTTTTTTTCTACTTTTCAGAGCTGCTTGAACTCCTGCACGTTCGTCTGTTTCAAATTCTACAAATTCTTTTGCTGACAAGTCTGTCAGTTCAGCTAACCGTGCCTTAATTTCTTTAATAGTCTGTCCCACTTTATTCACCAACTCTCAAAATTACTAACAACTTTCTTGTCAGTAATTTTACATAATATAATTTATGTCAATTACTACTGACAGAACCAGCAGCAATTAACTATTTTTTTAATTAAAGTTCGTCAGTCCCAACTTCATCCAAGCAAAATAGTCCTAGTTTACCATCTCGGACATCTTTGACAAACATATTGTAGAAACGGTCATAATCATCACGGAATCCAAATCTAGCAGTCAATTCCATTATCAAATCTGGAATTTCAAGTTCCAAATCTTCTTCCGTCATTCGATAACGTTTCATTGTCATAGAACGATAATTTTTCAAAAAATGATTTAAACCAAAAATAGTCACTTCATCCATTGGCAATAAGTCATCTTTGATTGCACCAGTCAAGGCCAATTTTAATCCGACAAGTTGGTCCTCAAATTTCGGCCACAAAATCCCCGGTGTATCCAATAATTCTAATTCTTTATTTGTTCGAATCCATTGCTGACCTTTAGTGACCCCTGGACGATTTCCTGTCACCGCAACTTTTTTACCTGCTAAACGGTTCATCAATGTTGATTTACCAGCATTTGGTATTCCAATAATCATAGTACGTAAAGTAGTATGAGCAATTCCACGCTCCTTATCATGAGCAACTTTGTCAGCCATTAATTTTTTAGCTGCGACGGTCAATCGTTTAGCCGTATATTCTTCCTTCGAATTGATAGCCAAAGTTACAAATCCTTGCCCGTCAAAATATTCAATCCACTCAGCTACCTTGCTTGAATCAGCCAGATCAGCCTTATTTAAAGCAATAATTCTTGGCTTATCCCCAATAATTTGCCCCAACATAGGATTACGTGAAGACATTGGCAAACGCGCATCAACCAATTCAATCACAAAATCAACATATTTTAAATTTTCCTGAACCTGACGACGGGCTTTGGACATATGTCCTGGAAACCATTGTATAACCATATTAATACTCCTCAAATTATCTGTACATCACTACAGCTTTTATATATTTTTAATTTCACATTCAGATAAGAATCAAGACTTAGCTGAGTTTTCATTCTATTAAAAGAATACAAGTTTGAATTCTAATTTCGTCCTCTTTTTAACAACCTAGCCAAAAGAATATAAAAAATGGACAAAGATTACCTTATCCATTTTAGCATTTTTCAACTTTTTTTGTAATCCTCAATTTTCAAGATTCAGATTTTCCAATTTTTAATAAATCAAGACCCAAAGTTAATTCTCTTAAGACCTTTTTAAAAGCCTCTACAGAGAAAGATTGTGATGTTGTCAAAGTTAAGAAAGTTTCTCCCCGATCAATAATCGTGTAGTCTGTATCATAAAAACCATTCTTTTGATAGAATTTTAGGCGTTTTACTCTCTGTTCATAATTATCCGCTTCTGGATCAAGTCTTTCAATATTCAACGTAATATTTTTATCTTGAAATTTTTCTTTTAACGTTTCTAAAATCGCTGAACCATAACCTTTAGACTGAACTTGATTATTAACTGCTAAATATAAAACAAAAATCATCTCTTCATGACTGACAAGATAAGAAATACCACAAAACTCATCATTTTGATAGTAAGCCCAAAAATACACATTTTTCTTTAAAGCCCAAAGTTTTAACAGCCAAATTGGATATTGTTTTTCTTTAGGAAAGGAATTTTTTACTAAATCTATGACTTGACGATATTCCGGTAAAGTTTTAGATACATTTTTTATTTCTAAATTCATCACTTCTCCTCTACTTTAAGGGTAATAAATTGATTATATCAAAAAAGATTTAGAGGTCATAATGAAGTCCTGTCAAAAAAGTAAATCTTCCCAAGCCATCATAAATTCTTAAAGCGTTTAATCATGAAGAAAAATGAAGCGCCTAAGAGAGCTAACGAACCTAAACTATAAGATAAAATACTAGAGCTTTCCCCAGTATGTGGTAAACTTTTCGATTTTTTTTCAATAGCTATTATTTTTTGACTCTTGATATCTTTATCTATTGATGACTTCTTTTGGGCTTGGCTTTCAGTTAATTCACTACTGTGATTCAAAACTTTTGCATCACTATTCTTAGGCACCTGAGCGTTTGATGCGTCAGTTGTATTAATCTTGCTTATCCCATCTGTATCTTTCTTAACATAAAATTTGGCTTCACCTGTCTCTCCACCAATAAATGTTGGAGCATATGAACCTTGACTCTTGTCTAAAACATAACCTTTGAGTGAAGCAATCTGGGTTTCAATTTCTGATTCATGTGATTCTAACAAATGACCCGGAACATCTGTGATATCAAAATTTTTAAGCACCTGACCGCTTGAGGAATCGATTATATTGACATTAATCGTTCCACTAGTTGCCCTCTTGACATAAAACTTAGCTTCACCTGTCTCTCCACCAATAAATGTTGGAGCATATGAACCTTGACTCTTGTCTAAAACATAACCTTTGAGTGAAGCAATCTGGGTTTCAATTTCTGATTCATGTGATTCTAACAAATGACCCGGAACATCTGTGATATCAAAGCTTTTAAGCACCTGACCGCTTGAGGAATCGATTATATTGACATTAATCGTTCCACTAGTTGCCCTCTTGACATAAAACTTAGCTTCAGCCGTTTCCCCGCCAATGAAATTTGGTGCATATGAACCTTGACTCGGATCTAGAATGTAACCTTTTAATGAAGCAATCTGGGATTCAATTTCTGACTCATGCACTTGCAGTTGAACATTTGAAAAATCTGTAATATCAAAACTTTTAAGCACTTGACCTGAAGATGAGTCAATAATACTTATTTCAATTGTTCCTTTTTTAGCTTGTTCGTTTCCATTTTCGATAGTAGTTGTACTCTCATCAGCATGGATGTTCTCGTGAATAAGAGTTTGTGGCCCTAAAATTGTCAATGCAATGACTCCATAAATTACCCATTTTTTCATTTTTTTGCTATTCATAGCTCTCTCCCAAAATGTCTTTTTGTGTTCAGTTTTTATAAGATTCAATTTTTGTAATAAATAATCATATATTTTTCGGACACTTTACGTTATTGTGTACAATAACACTGTCGATATTATATGCCTTTTTTTCTTAAATTGCAAAAATTTATGAATATTCTAATTTATAATTAAAACATAATTAATAATTATGCTTTTTTAATTTCTATATCCTTCAATCATTAGTAAAATAAAAGCAAGGCATTTGCATTATTTTGCAAGTTGAATTTATTTATAATTAAATAAATGCATTATGTTGCACAATCAAATAGTCTATGATATGATGATAAGTAAGAAAGGAGAGCAAATGTTATTAGAAGAAAGACTATCACAAATTAGCCAAATCGTTGATGAACAAGGCAGTGCCACAATTGACTTTTTAGCTCAAAAACTTGAAGTTTCAAAAGATACAATTAGAAGAGATTTAATGAAATTAGAATCCAGAAAAAAATTGCATCGAGTTCATGGTGGAGCAATTCCAATCGGTAAAGAGGCTGAAATTTTAAATTATGAAGAACGCTCAAATATTTCCAGTAATCTAAAGAAAAAAATAGCAAGTAAAATAAAAAATCTCATTAAAGATCATAGCACTCTTATTTTTGATTCATCAACAACCGTCGAAGCTGCTATTAAACAACTTGATAACCTCTCTATCTCAACCATCACAAACTCCCTTACCAATGCAATATTACTTTCAAAGTATGAGAAGGCAACCGTACAACTTCTTCCAGGAAAATTAAACAAGAATCAACTATTTTTGTATGGCGCGGAGACTGTTGAAAAACTCTCTCAATACCAAGTGGATTTTACAATCTTAGGTGTTTTTGCTCTTTCTAATGATGGCTTATTTATTCATACGCAAGAGGAAGGCATTGTCAAAAGAAAAATGATTCAACAAGGTAAGCAAGTCATAGCACTAGCAGATCATACTAAACTTAATAAAGAAGGATTCTTTAAAATTTGTGATTTAAAAGAAATAGACTACCTCATTACTGATGAAAAAATTGAAGGTGAATTGATGAAAAATTTAAATGATAATAATGTGAAAGTAGTGACTATAAATGAATAAAGAAATTGTTTACGAAAGAATAAACGAACCAAAGCTCTTTAATAATGTTCCACCAGTTACACTAACGGACAAAACATTAGAGGAACGAAAAGAAAAACTTTTATCAATAATGGCTAAAGAACAATATGATGCACTAATCATCTATGCGGACAAAGAACATGGCAGTAATTTTGAATACTTTACTGGCTTTATTCCGCGCTTTGAAGAAGGATTGCTCATTATTGATAAAAATGGTAAGGCCACGCTTGTTTTGGGTAATGAGAATTTAAAAATGTCTAAACACTCAAGAATTGGAGCTAACCTTATTCATTACCCTCAATTTTCTTTGCCAAATCAGCCCATGGATAACGAAAAAAATTTAACTCAAATTTTTAAAGAGTTAAAACTTTATAAAAACAAAAAAATCGGATTGATTGGTTGGAAGATGTTTACAACGCAAAATGAAGAACCTTCAGAATTATTTGATCTTCCCTATTTTATTGTAGATGCACTAAAGAATTCACTCTCAACAGATACAATTGTCACTAACGCTGCCCACCTTCTCATCGGTCCAAAAGGAATTCGAACAATAAACAATGCAAATGAACTCGCACATTATGAATATGGAGCAAATCTAGCCTCTCGGTGCATTCTAAATGCCATGAATCAGCTAAAAATAGGAATGCGAGAAACAGAAATTGGAGCACTCCTCTCTGATGAAGGCCAAGCTCATTCTGTGATTACAATTGCAGCTGCAGGAGAAAGATTTGAAAATGCCAACTTCTATCCAACCTATAAAAAAATAAAATTTGGAGAAGCAATCTCTATGACGACAGGTTTCAAAGGAGGATTATCTAGTCGGACTGGATTTTTAATCAATGTAGAAAGAGAATTGCCTGAAAATCAAAAAGACTATCTTGAGCGTGTAGTTATTCCCTATTATAAAGCTATTGTGGCATGGTTAGAAAATATTTCGCTAGGAATGTTAGGCGGAGAACTCTATGAAATCATTGATAAAACCTTACCAAAAGCTTCTTATCATTGGCACTTAAATCCTGGTCACTTTGTGGCCGATGAAGAATGGATGTCCTCACCTTTATCTAAAAATTCTCAAAGACAGATAGCTAGTGGCATGATCTTTCAGATTGATATTATCCCATCTGTTGCTGGCTATACTGGTGTAAGCGCTGAAGAATGTGTAGCCATAGCTGATCAGTCTCTTCAAAATGAATTGAAAGTAAAATATCCTGAACTTTGGGAACGAATTACAACCAGAAGAAACTACATTATCAATGAATTAAAAATAGACTTAAGTCCTGATGTTCTTCCTTTATCAAATACAGTCGGATACTTACGGCCCTTTCTACTAGAAAAAAATAAAGCTTTGAAAGTAAAATAAAGTTATATCCTTATCAAAAAAGAGACCTAGTTGTTAGAGCTCTTTTTTTCATTATTAAAGTTAATTTATCAAGGAATTAAATCAGACAATAAATTTGAAAGTTCAAAACCTGTATTAATTTTTGAATAAATAGAACAAACCACAAAGAGCTTTTTATTTGAAAAGCTGACCATCTTTGATTGTCCTGATGATGCAGGGATATGATGATGACCATGAATTGCTCCAATAATATTAAATTTATCAAATAAATTCAATATTCCTCTATGAGCACATTTATAAGATTTATTATAGGATTTACTTTTTGGTGAAAGCATACTTAATTCATTAAATAATGGCGCATGAGAAATAATTACAGTTGGAATGTCTCTATCTTGAGCAAGTAGTCTTTCCATTTCAATAGCAATAAAATTTTGTAGTTCTTTCTTTCTCTTTGAAAGGGCCACTGGTATGGTTAATCCAATATAACGTATTCCCTCATAAATCACAGATTCATTATTTAATATCTTCATTTTGGGATAATTTTGAGCTAACTCATCTTTTATGAGCTCATAAAAAGAATTGTTCCCCACTGGTAATTTTGCCCATGCCTGATCTGGGTCAACAACTAGTTCTTTAAACCACTCTTTTTCTCTAAAAGCATCCCATTTACTCTTCTTAAAAATTATATTGTCTGAAAGAAGGTCTGAAAGCTCATGATTTCCAATAACATAAATGCCTTGCATTTCTGTATCTGAAACTACAGAATTGGAAACATTTCCTACCAAAATATTGAAGTTAAGATTAGAAAACGGGAGTTTTCCGTTCTGACTATCAATATCTGAAATGACATTAATTTTATTGTCATTATGAGTGGAATGAACATTTTCAAAATATTGCTCGAGTTCTTTCGGAGCTTGACTGTGTGCAACATAATTTTTTCTTAGAGCTTTCAATTGATTACCCACATTTGATTTCAGTAATGGTTTGGTCATCACTTGACTAATTGGATCAGAAATTTTAAGATTTTCAATTTCTACTTTAAGAGTTGCTGGAAGATTTTCTAAGCCAACTTTCAAATCTGATTGACTTGTCAGTGCTAAAGACTTGGGTTGGTCAAGATAACCTTTTTCGCTAGTTTGTTCATAAGCAGAATCAAGCAATTGGACATTTTTTCCATCGGTCGAAATCGGTAATGTCTGAGTCACTTCTACTACAAATTTCAAATACTCTGCTAAATAAGGAGAAATTCCGGTTTTTATATTCTCACTATATAAAAACTTACCTGCCAAATTAGCCGAAAGAGGTCCCGTTTCATCATGTTGCATTAATCTTCCTAAGACTTGCATTTCAAATAAAGCGTCCTCAAAAATTTGTTGATAAGCCCGCTCAACTTCATTGGAATCAAGCGTAACTTTTCTTCCGCTTACTTGAAAAATGGATAAAGCCAGATATTTTTTTAGATTATTTTCATGATTTTCAATATATTTTCTTGTCTTTGTTGGATGCAAAATTGATTGAATCAGTGCTTTTTGTATATAATTTCTACCTGTATCATAAGGAATTGCAGAGTAAATTAAATCGCCTTTGCTCTCAATCGTCAGTGATTGGGAGTTTAAATTATAAACCAATTGAAAATACTGATTATGATAAATAACTTTATTGACAGAACGACGTCGATTTTCTGGATAAAGTTCAAAACGGCTTTCTAATAAATTTTGACTGATTTCAAAATTATTTTGTTTAATTTCAATCGCAGTTTCCAAATTTTCTTTTTGCTCATTTAGCATGTCTTTAAAAATTTCATTTTTAGCCTTCAAGTCATCAAGTCCATTCTATATTTTTTATAATCTTAATAAATTTAACTCTTTGATATCATCAGAGCTTTGATAGACTTAAATTAACGATTATATCCTGTTTTATTCTAAATCTATTATATCAGATAAACATTTTAATAATACTTCTAAAATAAATCACTTAAGCAAAAATAGCTAATATCATCATATTAGCTATTTTTCTAAAATCACCGATAAATCTCCCGACCTTTATCATCTGGGATACCAGACATTCGATAAAAATAAGTATTAACTTGGTCTCGCCAATTTCTGGCATTTTCCAGTTGACGCTCTAAACGATCGGCAACATTATCATAAGTTGCTTCATCAACTTGCCCCTTTAAAGATTTCCAGCTTATGGTATAAGATTTAACGCGTTCAAAACCTTCAAAATGTTGATCATAAATAGTTTGAATCAATGTCTTTCCATTATGCAAAAGATGACCATATTCAACATAATGGAAAAAGAGTAGAATTTCATCCGGAGTTTTGCTTTTATCTTCAAAAACCTTGGCTACTTCTGGAGCATAAAGACTAGCATAGCCAGTTCCTGTCGCAGTCGTTCGATCAATACCCAGACCGTTGCGGTCAGCAAAATGATAAGCGCCCCAACGATCATACTCATAACCATTGATTGAAGGCCCGTAGTGATAATGTGGCACCATCATTGAGCCCACAGCAAGCGGGGCGTTGTAGAGTTCATAAGTTTGATTAGAATCAATCAGGAGTTCATAAATCTCTTTTTGGACCTCTGCTTTTACCTCTGGAAAAGTCAATGCAAGCCATTCTTGCAAAATCTCAGCGGCAGACAAATCATTGCTCCAACACATGCGGCCAAAACCATAGAAATTGGCTTGGGCTAGTTTATTGCCGCACCAATTTTCGTCCATTCCCACATTGCCAATGGCAACAAAACCTGAGTTTGTCGCTATAGGAGAATTAGCTCTTATCGTATCCTTTGGCTGACCATAGTTATCAAAATGAATCATTTCCAACCATTGAGGAAGAGCATAGTTCAGGTCAATTTGATGCCCAAGATATTCGGCTGTGATTTGAAATTCCATTAGTTGATTAGTCTTTTTAAGTGCCCCAAACAAGGGCATCAAGGGTTCTCTCACTCCAAAATCAATAGGTCCAAACTTAATCTGTAAAATCACATTGTCAGAAAAATCACCATCAAGAGGCATGAAGTTTTCATAAGCTGCCTTAGCTCGGTCATTTTTACGATTCCGCCAATCAGTCTGAGAATTATATACAAAAGTTCGCCAAATGACAAGTCCATTATATTTTTCAAAAGCTTTCGCTAGCATATTGGCCCCGTCAGCATGATTTCGACCATATTGATAAGGACCAGGTTCACCCTCAGAATCTGCCTTAACGACAAAACCACCAAAATCGGGAATGACTTCATAGATATGGTCAATGGTTTGTTGCCACCATGTATATACATTTTCATCCAAGGGGTCTGACGTTTTTAGCTCACCAATCAATTTTGGTGCTGCCCAATTAATGGCTAAGAAAGTCTTTAGACCAAAAGTAGCAAAAAGTTTAGCAATTTCCCCTACTTTCTCGATGTAAGGTGAGACAATCAAACTTGTTCCTAATCCTCGAACATTTACATTATTAAGCGAAATCGCATTAATTCCAATTGAAGCAAGAAAGCGAGCATACATTTTCAAGCGCGTGAAATCATTGCGAAAGATGTCTGTTCCAATATCTTTTACAGCAAAAGAACCTGTGTCTGTATTGTCATTTGAACCAAAGCGACCAAAGAAAATAGACTCACCAGCATAGCCACGCTCAATAGTTCCATCCACTTGATCCCAATGATTAATCATTCGCAAAGATTGAGCAGGTGCTGATTTTTCAGATAAGTTGGCTCCTGACAGCTTTAAGCGCAAATAAGCATAAAATCCATAAAGCAAACCAACTGACGAAGCGCCAATAATCTCATTTTCTTTGACCTCATAAGCTTCCAAGTTATCATCTAGCTTACTATTTACTGACAAGACCACTGTTGCTTCTGACTTTTCTCCTGTCAGCTGACAACCTAACCATTCACAGATTTCTGAGCGCAAGCGAATCGTAATTTTATCCTCATACTCCAGATTCACATAGAAAATCTCATTGGTCAGTCGTTTTTTCAGTATTGAAGACTGCAACCACATTTCATCTATCGCCATTTCTTATCCCTTTCCATTTGACCAATAAGTTCAACTTCCACCAAAACCTGTTTTCGCTCGCTTATCACGTGAATAATAAATATAAGCTTCATCATTAAGTTGAGCACCCAATAATTCGGGAATGCTCTTAAAAGTAAAATTTTCTTCCTCAAGATAATCTAAAATTTCTGGTAAAGCCAAAACATCGGCTTCTTGAAAATCATGCATCAAGACGATATCCCCATCTTTAGCTTTATGGATAGCTTCAACACATTTTGCTGGATTTCCATGGTCCCAACTCATCGTATCCAAAGACCAACAGATAAGCGGACGTTGAATGATGGCTAAGGTATGAGCATCACAATCCCCAAAAGGTGGACGAACAAAGTCAAGTTTCTCCCCTGTCAGTTCATAAAAAAGGTCATCTGTTTTGTTAAGTTCTGACAAGATTTCTTTATCTGATAAGTCGGTCAAATGACGATGATGATAAGTATGATTCCCGAAAGCGAAAAGTTCATTTTCTGCCGCTACTTTTAGAATTTCAGGATATTCTGCCATATGCTCACCCCATATCATGAAAGTTGCTGGAATTTTTCGATTAGTCAGTTCATCAAGCACCCGAACTGTTCTTATTCCCCAAGGTCCGTCATCAAAAGTTAAGGCAATTTCTTTTGTCATTATTTTCTCCATTTTTATGACCAATCTTTTTGATAATTTCCTGACAAAGCAAGAAGAGCAAAAAAGTAGAGGAGATTATCATAATAACGATACTTGCCTGTTCTAAGATTCAAATTCCAGAAGTATTTGAGATATTTCAAAGCTAAAGTGGAATCAAACTCATTGGTGACAAGTGAGGCTTGAGCTAAAGTTGACCATAGACCAATCGGATGATGGACTTTTAGAGGTGGAAATCCTTCCGCGGTCTGTTCTTCTTTCCTTAAAGGCTGGCCATTTATTTTAAAAACAGGAATTTCTTTATCACTATTAAGATATATTTCAAAGAATTTTTGAATATTTAAAGCAATCTGACTTTGTCCAATATCTTTGTGCTCCCAAATCCAGTCCAACCCAATATTAGCAGCCGTTCGATAAGCATCACTAAAGAAAGTCCAGTGACCATCAATATCATAGGGTTTTCCATCATAATCCGCATATTCTGGCGTAAGTCCAGTTTTAGCATTTGCTGATTTGAGCCAATACTTTCGTGCTTCTTCCTCAGCCTTCAGAAAAAAAGCTGAATCTTCTGGATTACCATATTTGGCATAAAGCTGATAAAAATGCGGTAAATGATATGATGGATCAGTCATCTGGCGATTAGCAACAAACTTAATATAGGTGTTTTTTGGTTCAAACATGGGATATCCATCCTGATTTTCCCCTTTATGAACCATGGCATGAAGTAAAGCTCTTGCTTCATCCCCGTATTCTTTGATTTTCCATCTCTTTTCAGCCAGCAATAGTGCTGCTGCAAAATATTCTTCACCATCTGGTGCTGGACCGTCACTATTGGGATGACCATCTAGTCCACAAGACCAGATAAAATAGCCTTCATTTTCATGTCCCGTGGGAAGCGTCATATAGCTTTTCACCCACTTCCATAACCTAGAAAACATTTCAGGTTTATCTAACTGTAAAGCAATCATCATCCCATAAGACATTCCTTCTGTTCTGACATCATCATTGCCTGTATCGACAATATAAGCCTTGTCTTCTTCTTCAAAATAGAGACGTTCAGGAGAATCTTGTCCAAAGAGAATTTCAAAGACTTTCTCTACTTTCTTGTCAATGGCTTCTTTTGAAGCGACTTTTAATAATAAGTTTTTCATCTTAACCTTTGACGCCTCCTGCTGTTCCTCCACCGACAATAAAACGAGAGAGAATCAGATAAACAATAATAATGGGCGCAATCGTAATCGAAAGACCAGAGTACACTGCTCCCCATTCAACCGTATGACCTCCAGCCCCTAAAGCTGTCATTGTTTGTACCATCATTGGTAAGGTATAGAGATTTTTGTCAGAAATCAGCATCAAAGGCATTAAAAAGTTATTCCAACTAAAGACAAAACCAAAAATTGCCATTGTTGCTAGACCCGGTTTCATCATTGGCAACATTACAGAATGAAAAATCTTAAGCTCACTCGCCCCATCAAGTCGAGCCGAATCTGCATAATCCTTATTGTAGACTGTTCCCATATACTCTACTAAGAAAAATATCGAAGCAGGCGCACACATTCCCGGTAAAATCAAGGGAATATAATTATCCAAAAGATTAAGCTGAATCATAAATTGATAGAAACCGACCATTGAAACTTGACCAGGAATCATAATCAAAGCAATTACAAAAGCATAAACCAAGCGTTTTGCTTTAAAATCATAAGCGACTAAAGCATAAGCCGCCAGTGCCGAACAATAAACCGACAAGACCGTTGAAACCACAGCGATAAAAGCCGAGTTAAACATTCCATGTCCTAAGTTAAAATCATAACTTAACAAAACGTTGATATTATGTCCTAACGAACTCCCCGGTAAGAGAGAAACTCCAGTATTAAGCTGAACTACCGAACGTGTTGAATCTGCCAGCATGATTGCAAAAGGCAAGAGACTCAAAAGTGTCAAAATACCAAAACAGATATAAATCAAAGTACGTCTGGCTCTTAGTGAACCTGTATAGCTTTTATTCATCAATCTTTACCTCCTACCAAATCCTTATTGCTTGTCCGTTCACGGAAGAAACGGAAAAGAGCAATAGAAACAATCGCCGCGATAATCAACAGAATCACTGATGCTGCTGCCGCAATTCCATAATTTCGGTATTGAAAGGCCTGATTGTAGATAAACATAGCAAGCGTATAAGTTGAATTTTGTGGACCACCTGAACCAGAAGATAAAAGATAAGGAATATCAAACACTTGTAAGCCACCAACAAAGCTGGTTACAAATGTGTACATGACAATCGGACGCAATAAAGGTAAGGTAATCTTTCTAAAAATCTGTCCGTCAGAAGCTCCATCTATCCGTGCCGCTTCAAACAAAGCATCATCAATCGAGGAAATCCCAGCGACAAGTACTATCGCCGTTGAACCATACCACATCCAAAATTGTAAGAAGATGATAATGCTTCTTGTCCCCCAAATAGACTGGAAGAAATTGAATGGATGACTGATAATATGCAGATTTGTGAGCAAAAGATTGGCTGGACCATTTGGATAACCAAAAATCCCCAAAAAGAGCGCCGCAATAGAAGCTGCCATAATCATATTTGGCAGATAAAAAACTGTTTTCCAAAAGCTATTACCTTTTAGATTGAGCTTCCGATTAGTCCACCAAGCAGCAAGAATCAGAGCCATTAATATTTGTGGTACAAAATTCATTCCCCACAAAAGTAAAGTGTTTTGAATACTCGTGATAAACAAAGGAGTATTCTTTAAAAGTGTAGAAAAGTTTCCTAAACCAACATTTGTGGCCTCGGAAAAAGTTTGAAAACCATTCATACTCGTAAAGCTAATCGTAATCGAGTAAATAATTGGATAAAGTTGAAAGACGATAAATCCAACGAAAAAGGGAATTAAAAAGTAGTAACCAAAACGGTTGTACCTTTCAAAAAGTTTTTTCTTGGATGACTTTTTTTTGGTGTTTTCCATATCACCCTCCTCTAAAAAATAAAAGGGAAATTGAATAATGTTATTCACTCATCAGAAACTTAATTCCATTAAAAAATGGTAATAGCTTCAACTTAAAGCGAATATCTTTATTTATTTCCCTTATGTTTTATAATTAGTCAACGCTCAAAGCTGGATAAGCTGACTTCACATCGTTTTTGAAGTTTTTTAAAGCCTTATCCTTTGTAATCTTACCATTGGCATAAGGGTTAACAACATCATTAATCCAGAGGGATTGGATGTTTTGGTCATATTGCGTTTGATTTTTACCGTTAATATTTTTAGCAACGTTAGAGAAGATTGGATAGGGATTTTGTCCACCAAGCAGTGAAACAGAAGCGTCTTTACCTACTGTATCATTTACAGTTTTGACAGAAACAAAGTCATTTTGCGTTTTTGCTTCCCATGTTTGGAATGTTTTATCTGTGCTCAAATAAACTGAAAGGGCAGAGGCTGCATCAGAATTTTTTGCTCCCTTAACACCAGCTAACCAAGTTCCACCCCAAGAGTAAGAAACTGGTCCGGCAGTCACGCGCCAATCTCCCGCAGTACCTTTAGAGTAGTCTTTCAACCAATAGAAAAGTCCCCAAGATGGCAAAGCGTAAGTTCCGATTGTGTTATTTGACATTCCTGCGAACCAATCGGCAGATTGAGCAGTTGTATTTTGAGTCAAACCTTTAGAAACGAAATCTTTCATCAGGTCCAGTGAATCCGTCATTGTACTGTCGATTTTCAATTTATTGTCTTTGACCCAACCCGTTTTACGCGCTCCAATAACTGGATTGTAAATTTCTTCAAGTGAGCTAAAGAGATAAGCTTTTCCACCTGATTTATCCTTGATTGTTTGAGCAGTTTTTTCGATTTGTGACCAACTTGAAAGTGCCGCTTGAGCTGCTTTTGTATCGCTTGGTGCAATTCCTAGATATTTTTGGAAAACATTGGTGTTGTAATAATAAGCTCCTGGAGCTGCTTGATAAGAAATAGCTACTTGTTGACCCTTAGCATTTTTACCTATGTCTAATGTATATTTATAGTTGTCTTTGGCAGCTGATGATACCCCATAAGATGCGAGGTCAGTTAATTTGCCAGACTCTACATATTTTTCAACGAAACCTGCATCAAGTGCAACCATGTCAGGTCCTTTACTTGTTCCGATGACTTGGTCAAGTTTAGTTTGAAAGTCGGCATAAGGAATGACAACTTGCTTGATTGTTAGATTTGGTTTAAGTTTCTTCAACTCATCAATCTGTGGTTGTTCAGTCGTGAAAGTCCAAAGTGTGATTGTTTGCTTTTTGTTCAAATTAGCACTTGCATCACTTGATTTAGTTCCACTTGCAGATTTTCCACATGCCGCTAATGATACAACGGCAAGAGCGCCTGCGGCAACCAAAGCAAAGCTTTTCCAATTTTTTGCGAGATTCATTTTATTTTCTCCTATTATTATTTTTTTCAATTTTTAATTCAAAGGGGGAGGCTGGATATCCCTCCTCATTCCAAATAAAAGCTTGCGGAGCATTGCTCCAGTTATACCTGATTTTTGCATCAGCATTAAGCGATAGTTTTT
Source organism: Lactococcus cremoris subsp. cremoris KW2 (assembly GCF_000468955.1). Classification (NCBI taxonomy): domain Bacteria; kingdom Bacillati; phylum Bacillota; class Bacilli; order Lactobacillales; family Streptococcaceae; genus Lactococcus; species Lactococcus cremoris. The sequence goes on from NC_022369.1 coordinate 1,329,180, forward strand.
CAGGGACTTCTAAAATGATTTGTTCCCCAACCTGACGACAGTTTTTCAATTTATAACTATATCCTCCTTGAAAAAGTTCAAAAGCCTTATTCTTCTCAATACTAAATTCTTTTCCAAAAGTATCAAATAAAAGGATAATAGCATTCTTCTGAGTTTGTACAGCGCCCTTGGCAAGCGGCCCTGTACAATAACCATTTGGGAATAATTCAACATTGTCATAAGCGTCTAATAGCTTATGAGCGATATCTTTTTTATTTAGTGGATGTAGGTCATCATCTTCTCCATCTCCGATTGTCACGACCATCGCTGTTCGTGATATCTTGAGCCCTTCTTTTTGTTCCTCACGAAGTCCCGCCCAATCTGCCTCTTTTTCAGTCTCACAGTTTGGCAATTGAACATAGAGAAAAGGTAAATTTGGTTGCTTAAAGAGTATTCGCCAACTTTCGATTAATTCACGAAAACGAGTCCCATAAGTCTTTGGCTGACCAGCATCACTTTCACCTTGATACCAGAGAATCGCTACAAACTTTAACTTTTGCAAAGGTGCAATCATGCCATTATATAAACCAGTTGGTTCATAATTAATAAAGTATGCCTTATGACGTTCGGGCAATGTACTGCTTCGCCTAATTTTCCAGCCATGATTTAAATCTAGATACTTCTCTCCAACTAAGAGAATATGAGGTTTGCTAGAAGTGATTCCACCAGGAGCATTATAAACTTTAAGGCGAATTGCAATCGTAAGATTTTTTATTAGTTTAGATATTTTGTAATTCCTAGGTGGATACTTGTAATCCGTACTACCAACCTTCTTGCCATTGACATAGATAACATCAGCATCAGTCATTGTTCCAAGTCGTAATTCCCCCTCCATTCCAACAAATTCTTCTGGAAGTTCAAGTTTTTTTCTCAACCATAGCACACCTGGAAAAGTATAGTCTGCATTCCAAGTTTCACTCAAAGAAATTTCAGCCCAGTCACTATCATCTAAGCTTGGCTTTTGCCAAGATTGATAGAATCCTTTATCCGTTTCTTCGCAAAGCTTCTGATAATTATCTTGATAGAGCTTATCAAGCTCTTGAATTTCTTTTAGATATTCCCTATTTTTCAAAGCATTGTAAGATAGTGGAAGAGAATTAAGTTTGGTTAAAGACTCTTCACTCAACCAAGCATTAAGTGGAGTCCCACCGACTGCTGTTGTAACCAAGCCAATTGGTACATTATCTTTTGAAAACTTTTCTTTAGCAAAAAATAATCCTATCCCTGACAAATTCTTTAAATCTTCGCCAATTGCTCTTTTCCATTTTCCCGATGATAATTCCGTTTGAATTTTATCAAAAGTTGGCTCTTCTGGCACCTCAAAATAACGAATCAAAGGATTGTTGGCTTGCTCTATTTCCTCAGGATAGCGCGTTTTAAGACGTTCCATCCATAGTTGCATATTGGATTGACCCCCAAGCAGGAAAACATCGCCAAAACAAATATCTTTAAGAACAATTTCTGCATCGTCGGTTGAAATTTTAATTTCAATACCCTCACTTGCTTCGTGTGCTGGAAGAATAAAATCAAAATAACCTTTCTCATCAGATCTAGTTTTTAATAGTATCTCTTCATAAAATAATGTGACTTCTTGACCTGAAATCGCATGACCCCAGAAATGGTTCTCTTGATTTCTTTGTAAGATTGAACCGTTCCTGAGAAGATATGGAATAAAGATAGATGATTTCATGGATTATCTCTTTCATTTAATACAAAACTTGGATATGTGTTTTTATCTAATAGATAATATAGCGCTTTCATTATTTATTTTCTGATTTTTCTTGCGATTGGGAGTGGGAAATGTTGTGTTTGGAGTTTAATTATTTTGGAATTTTTATTGATTAACGTAAACAATAACTTAGAAATAAACCCAAAGAGAGCAAATTAATTTTTGCTCTTTTTTTAATCAAATATTTTATTGCTGATTTCCTATAGTAAATAGCTAAGCTATATAATAGTTTATTAAAAGCAATTATATTTTACAGTTTCAAAAAGGATATCAAGTGTTAGTTTTATGCTAAAATAAATTAAAACAACTCCTTTGTGAGGCTTCCTATGACCACTGCCTTAAAACGTATTTTTTCTGATAAAACCTTTTTATTTACTTTCGCTCTAGCGCTTCTTTCTTTAATTTTTGGGACGGTCAGAGCTTCTGATATTGATTTAAAAACCATTTTGGCTCTGTTGAGTTTGATTATTCTCATTTCTATTTTTGAAATTCTTGGTATTTTAAAATATTTTGCGGCCTTTATTATTGAAAAATGTCAAAACTTGAGACAAGTGGCTTTAGTAGTGCTGCTCTTGTCTTTCTTTGGTTCAATGTTTTTTACGAATGATGTGGCAATTTTAACTTTAGTTCCAATTGTTTTTAATATTGACCGAAAGGTGAAGTTACCTAAAATTGTCTTGATTAGTTTGATGACAATTTATGCCAACTTAGGCAGTGCTATTACACCTATTGGAAATCCTCAAAATTTGTATTTGGTTTCTTATTACCACTTAAAACTTTTAGACTTTTTCAAACTGTCCTTACCTTTAGGATTGGTCAGCTTATTGACTTTATTTTTATGTGCCTTCTTATTTTCAAAGAGAGCTGTCAGTCAGCTAGAAAACAAGGCTTTTTCCATCAAAAAACAAGAGCTTTACTTGTTAGGATTCACGACCCTAATTGTACTTTTTGGGGTTTTAGCTTTAATTCCTGTTTGGATTTCTTTAATCGCAAGCTTGGTCTGTGCTTATCTTATTGATAAAAAAGTTTATAAGCAAATTGATTACGGAATCATCTTAACTTTTATTAACTTCTTTATTATCGTTGGTGCACTTGGGCGTATTCCTTTGATTCATGATTGGCTTCGTCAGTTGATGAGCACTGACATTTCTATTTTCTTTGCCTCACTCTTGTCTAGTCAGGTCATCAGCAATGTTCCTGCTGTTGTCTTATTGTCAAAATTTACCGGACAACTTTCTCCTTTATACTTAGGAGTGACAATCGGTGGTTTAGGAACACTCGTAGCTTCTTTGGCTAACTTGCTAGCCTTAAGGCAATATCAATTGAGTGTTAAAGACCAATCTGCATTGAAATTTTTCGGCGTATTTACTCTTCTAAACGTTCTCTACCTATCGATTTTCATTGTGATTGGACTTTTATTTCTTAAATAAATATAAAAAAATCAAACCATTTTCTGATTTGATTTTTTTTATTAATAGTGTGCCGTAGAGTTTAACAACTTTATTTTTGCTTTTTTATTTTCTACTTCTAAAATGCTCAATGATGTCGAGCTAAGATCCATCTCACCATAAAATTCTTTGTTGTTTAATAAGAGAGAAATCAGCATTCTAATCGTTATTCGATGAGAAACAATTGCGATTTTGCCTGAACGCTCCCTGAGTCCTTCTTCTTTGATAAAAACTTTCAGTCTAGCTTCTAGTTGGGCAAATGATTCACCATCTTTAGATGGAAAGTAATTAAAGGGATGGTTAAAGAAATTATTCCATTCTAAAGGAGCAATCTTTTCAATTTCTTGATAGGTTTTTCCTTCCCAGGCGCCCATAGCGATTTCACCTAGCAAATCTGATGAAGTTTTCTTTTCATTTCCAAATATTAGTTGAGAAGTTTCCAGAGCTCTAGGACTTGTACTTGAGTATATATGATCAAAATAGTGTTTATTCAGCTCTTTGCCTAATGACACAGCTTGCTCAACTCCTTCAACTGTCAAATCAGAATTGAGCGATCCTTGCATCTTCTTTTCAAGATTCCACTTTGTTTGTCCATGTCGTATTAAATAAATTTCTAGCATTTTTTATCACCTCAAAAATTATTTTAGTAAAATAAATAGCTTTTTAAAAATACATTATAATTAAGTAGATATAAGTAAAGGTTATAAATAAGGCTATCAAACGTATTCTGTTAAAAGACCTTCAAAAACAAAGCATTAAAAAAGCATAATAGACAGGCTCTATCATGATTTTTATCTGGACAATCTAAACTTACAATAATTTCATTTTTGTAAAATCATCAACTTTTCAATTGTCTGAAGAACGCCACTCTCTTCATTTGATTTTGTAATAAAATCAGCTTTTTCTTTTACGATATCAAAAGCATTATTTACGGCAAAACTACATCCAGCAGCCTCTAATAGTTCAATATCATTTAGTCCATCACCAAAGGCAATAGTTTCTTCTTTAGTTACCCCAAGAATCTTTTGTAATTCTTGAACAGTAGTTCCTTTGTGAACATTATAGTTGGAAATATCAATCCAAGCTGCTTCTGATGCCACGATATAGGCCTGACTTTCAAAGTTTGATAATTGTTTGACATTTTCAAAAGCTCTCAGTTTTTGATCAAAGACTGTAATTTTTACAAAGTCTTCTTCAATATCTTGTAAATTTGCTTGGGTCTTAACAAGAGCGTATGATTTTTTTACCTTTTGAGTATCCTCTTCTGACACTGTTGACTTGATGTAAGCAGCTGTTGGCGTACAAGCAATAATAATGTGATCTGACGCTATTTCTTCTAATTTTTCTACAATTTGAATACCTAATTTGTTTGGCAATAATGACTCATAAATATACTTTCCTTTGTGTTTAATACGAGTTGCACTATCACCCAATATCCAAATGTTATCAGAAATATCGGTATCAAATAGTTCTTCAACTCGCTCACATTGCTTACCAGTACAGGGAGCAAAAGCAATATTATTTTGGTCCATTATCGTCTTTATCTTTTCATAGTAAGTTTGGTCAAAACTGCCATTTTTATTTAAGAAAGTTCCGTCTAAATCTGTGAGTACAAGTTTAATCATATTATTATCCTTCTTTGACTTTTTATCTTGCTTTAATTATTAGCACTTCTTTGTTCAAGTAATTACTCTGTGATAGATATTATATAAAATCTCTCCACTTCATTTTAAGACAGTAAATCAAGTAGAAAACTATTTTTATTTCTACTTAGATAATTATAATGTGATATCAGCTTGGTGAGGGCTCTATAATCATGCTTATATAGGAGGTCAAAATTACAGTCATTCATTATAATTTAAATCATTTACTCTTAATTTTACTGCCTTAGAATGAAGTGGTACTTCTCTAACTTACCACTCCAAAGATTTCTTTAACCCAATTCATCAATTAAAGAATTAATCGTAGAGATTACTCCGTTTTCGTCATTTGATGGAGCTTGATATTTTGCTACCAAAGTAGCTTGTTCTCCCGCATTTCCCATTGAATAACTATAGCCCGCTAGCTCTAACATTTCTAAGTCATTATTGCTATCACCAAAAGCAAGTAATTGCTCGGGTTTAATCTCCCATTGATTCAATAATTGACTAAGTGTATTCCCTTTATTTATATTGTTTGCAATTAAATCAACACTTTCGTGGCCACTATATACTGCTTTTAATTTAGAATCGTTATTTGAGTTCATCATCTCAATAAGCGAAAAAGCATTTTTATCATCTAAATGAAGTGCAATTTTTACCCATTCATCGTCGGGAAGTTGCTGAAAAGAATCAATTTCTTTTAATTTAAAATAATATTTTGCTGCATTATCCTTAAACTCATCAGTTCCTGTTTTGAGTATGTATGCAGATTCTACTCCACATAGAATAATATCAACTCCATAAGATGTATTTTCTAAAACTCTCAATACCTCCTGAATAATTGAATTTCCAATGGTATTTTTAATTAATAAGTTTCCATTTTCAAAAACTAATCCACCATTCTCTGAGACAAATGTAATTTCTCGCCAAATTTCTGGAAAAAATGAGCTTATTTGGGCATATTGATTTCCACTTGCTACAACAAAATTTACACCTTTATTTTTTAATTTATTGAATAGTTCGAGAAATTCTTCTCTATTATAGTCGTTACTAGAGTTAAGGAATGTTCCATCCATGTCTACAGCGATTGTTTTAATCATATATTTTACCTATGATTTCTTCTATTAAATACATCTTTAGTCTTATTTTTCTTTTATTTTCATTTGATATTCTTGCTTTTTCTTGTTCCAATATTGCTTATCATCTTGATTGATGACTCGGATGAGTCGAGCGGGATTCCCTCCGACAATCGAATTAGATGGAACATCTTTGGTGACAACTGCACCCGCAGCAATGATTGAATTTCTACCCACGGTCACACCAGGAAGTATTGTAGCACTGCCACCAATCCATACATTATCTTCAATAGTGATTGGTAAACCAAATTCAAGCTCTTCTATCCGAATTTCTGCATCTATTGGATGACCTGCCGTGTAAAAACTGACACGTGGCCCTACCATTACATTATCCCCGATAATTATTTTATTAACGTCTAGGAAAATACAATCCATATTTGCATAGAAATTATTGCCAATCTCCACATGTCTTCCATAATCGACTTGGAATGGTGGCGTCACATAGAGGTTATTTCCCGTTTTTCCGAAAACTTGTCGCTCTAATGCAACTATTGTTTCTGTTTGTTCAATAGGAGTATTATTGATTTTTTGGACTATTTTTTTTCCATGTATTGATTTGTTTTCTGGTAATATATTTCCGGCAATATATAAATCACCTGCTAGCATTTGTTTGTAGTCAAAATCTTCTTTCAAATAGAATCACCCCTCTCTATTATTTATTAGCTATTTTCGTTTAGTGGAGTAGTCAGTTCAATCAAGTTTCCTTCAGGATCTTGTATTACGGCTTCATAATAACCATCTCCGGTAGTTCGAGGTCCATTGAGCAAAGGATATCCATCTTTTACAAACCTCTCAGCATATTTATCTACAGCTTGCTTATCACCAACTGCAATCGCAATATGAGCATATCCTAAGCTTTCAGCAATTCTATTTGATAAGAATTTCTTTGTTGTTACTTCCATTCGGCTGCCAGACTCAAATGTTAAAAAGTATGACTTGAAACTTGTTTTTTTATTATGATATAAATCACTTGATGTCACATTAAAATACTTTTCATAAAAAGTTTTTATTTTTTCAATATCCTCGGCATAAATTGCTACATGTTCGATATACATTTTAATTCTCCATTTTCTATTTAATACTTATTTTTAACCAACTCGACTCAATTCAACAAATAATTTGCATTCCTCCACTTTCAGTCTAAACTGTGCTTAGATATTCTATATTAACAGCACCAATAATCCTCTATATATTAAGCGATTCATTTCATTCCCCTTTATATCGTAATTTATAAGTTGTATAGCACATCAAAAATAATCCACAGAAAAATAATGACAGTATCATAATATACATAGGAACTAATACACTGCCTTCTTTAAAATCAATTATTTTTGAAAGATTGTTCCATACGATAGGTGCCGCATAAGAACTCAATATTGTGGTCATTGTTATTAATGAGTTAACTTTAGTTAACTGGTATTCTTCTACTTGTTGATTGACTTGTAGAACAATCGTTGGGCCAGTAAATGAATAAACAAAATTAAAAAGAACGGCGAAAATAAATATCATCATCCATGAGTATGAATTAATCATCCCAAATACACTTAAAGCAGCCAATAAAAATCCAATTGGTAGCAAAAATAGTTTAAATTTTTTATACATGAGCCCAAATGATAAGCCTGCTAACATTCCAGCAATATTCATTACTCCTAAAATCAAACCAGCTTTTTCTGACGATACTATTCCTCTTTCATAAAGAAATGTTGGTATCTTTAATTGAACTCCCCAGATAATAAGAAAAGTCACAAAAGATAGTATCAGATATTTAATCGTTGAATGACTTAAACTTTTTGTTGATTTTTTATCTTTTATTTTATCTATGTGAACTTCAGGAACCAGTAGCCAGACTAATAAGGCAACAATCCCTAACCACAAGTACGTAAAGAAAGTATATTGCCAATTCATTTTAGCTAGCCATCCACTAAAGAATAATAGAATAGAGTTCCCAAATGCTCCAACCCCCATTTGTACTCCTAATAAGTTTGCTCTTTCCGAACCTTTATACAGGATAGAAATTAAGGTTATCGCATGTGGTGAATACATCCCTACACCCAGTCCAAGTATAATGCGAGAGATAAAAAATACAGGATAATCATTATTGAAAAATGGGATAACTCCAGCTATCATCCCTATAACAAGTCCAGAGAGGATTGTTTTTTTTAGTCCAAATTTCTCTACAAGTTTATTATTAAATAGGATTGTTAACAAGGCACTAAGACTAGAAATTGTAACCAGCGTTTCAATTCTTGATATACTAATTCCTGGATAATGTTTTAAAATTAGTGGTATAATAGTTGTAATGGCGGTGATTGCTCCTGTTACTATCGATAATGAGAGCACGCCAATTTTTTTAAACATACTTTATTAACAACCTTTCTTAAGTTGGTTATATTATATCCTTTTTATTAGAATTAGTAAAGCGTTTTTATTTTAAAAAAATATTGTAGAAGGAGAATTATGAAAGCCTATAAACCTAAAAATATCAAAGAACACAATAAAGAACTGATTTCAGACTATATTAAAAACTCTCAATTACCACTTACAATTCGTCAAATATCTGAGGGAACTCAACTCAGTGTTGTTACAATTAATAAACTTATTTTAGAACTTATTGAAAATAGTACTATTAAGGCACTTGAAAAACATGCTAAGACGGGAGGCCGTTTTGCAACGGCTTACGAATTTAATGCTACTAAAGAATTAATACTAATCATTCAATTTATTGAAAATGGTGATAATCTAGTCGTAAATTATCACATTGTTGACCTGCTTGGACAGGTTATCGAAGAAAAAAGTCTAAGTACAAATAACTTAGAGGAGCTTCTCGATAATATTAATCATTTTAGAAGAGTTTATCCTCAGATTGTTTTAATTACTTGTGGTATTACAGGTGTTGAGATTGATGGTGAATTACGAATTATGGATTTTCTACCACTAAGGAATATTAATCTAGCACAAGAAATCAAAGATTCGACTCATATCGAAACAATTATCGAAAATGATATTAATGCTGCTACATTAGGCTACTCTTCAAATGATGATGAAGTTCTCTCAGGTATCTATTTCCCTGAAAAATTCCCACCAGGTTCTTCTTTGATCATAAATCAGACAATCTTTAAAGGAAGTAATAATATCAGTGGAGAAATAAAATATCTTCCTAGTTTTAAGAATGTTAAATATCCTTTGAGTCAACAAGAAATTTCTTTAAAAGTATTCGATTCTATTCAAACGATTATCGCGATGTATGCCCCGCATAAATTGATAATATTCATTCCTAAAGTTTGGGAGAATATTTTGGATTTAGAAAAAATCAAAAATGAACTTAAAGAGATTTTCCCTAAGGGTACTCTCCCTCAAATTGAAATTTCCTCTGACTTCTCTAGTTTATATCTTGCTGGTTTAATCAAGTTGTCCTTGAAAAATTATTAAAATATTGATGATGAAATTTTGAATTTGCTATATAAAAAAACATTAGGATTTTCCTAATGTTTTTACTTTTTATAAAATTATTGGACTTTGTCTATTTTACTTTTCATCATCCGTTGATATCTATTTATTTTGCTCAGCAAATAATTTACCCATTTGTTTCAGTAATTTTGGCGCATCTTCTTTTTCCAAAACTAGTTCTATCCAATACATTCTACTGACATCTGCTTGGGCTTCTTTCATGACAGACACAAATTCATTCTCTGTTCTAACAATTTTTGATACTACACGATCTTCTGTTGCTCCAAATGTTTCTGGTAATTTCAAGTAATTCCACATTGGAATATCGTTATAACTTTGAGTAGGTCCGTGGATTTCTCTTTCAACTGTATAACCATCATTATTTATGATAAAACAAATTGGATTGAGTTTTTCTCTGATTGATAGTCCTAATTCTTGTACGGTAAGTTGAAGTGAACCATCACCAATAAATAAAAGGTGTCTGCTCTCTTTATCCGCAATTTGGCTTCCTAAAGCCGCTGGAAAAGTATATCCAATAGAACCCCATAAAGGTTGTCCAATAAAACGACTATTTGATTTTAAGAAAATTGTTGAAGCTCCAAAAAATGACGTTCCTTGTTCAGCAACGATTGTTTCATTGCTTTGAGTCAAACTTTCAACTGCCTGCCATAGACGGTCTTGTGATAAGGGAGCACTTGATGGAATAAATTCTTCATATTGCTTATCAATATATTGTCCTTCATATTCTATCCCTTTTAATTCTGATAAAGAAGAAACCACTGCTCTAAAATCAAAATCTTCTACCACTTTATTGAAAATTATTCCTTCATCTATGTTTAGTGAAATCATTTTATTTTCATCTAAATGATGTGTGAATGCACCTGTTGAGGAGTCCGTAAGCTTCACTCCAAGCATTAGGATAAAGTCTGCGGACTCCACAAAATTTTTAAGACTGATTTCTGAAAGTTTCCCGTTATATATTCCTAAAAATGAGGGCAAAGATTCATCAACAGCACTTTTACCAAAATTTAGTGTCGTAATCGGTAGTTTTGTTTCTGAAACAAACTGAGTTACCGTTTTTTCTAAGCCAAAACTAATTACTTCGTGTCCTGCAATCACTACTGGTTTTTGGGCATTTTTCAAACTTTCTTCAATCTTACTCAAAATCACTTGTTCAGTTGTATTCGTTGTAGAGCTTTCTTTTTCTAAAGGTAATGCAGGCTTCTCTGCTTTTGCTGCAGCAACATCGACTGGTAAGTTAAAATAGACTGGTTTTCTTTCTTTTAGTAATTGAGAAAGTACTCGGTCAATTTCAAATGTGGCATTTTCTGCTGTCAGTAAAGTCCGCGCTGTTGTAACAGGTTCATGCATCTTCATAAAGTGTTTAAAATCACCATCTGCTAGTGTATGATGGACAAATTTTCCGTCATTTTGAACTTTTGAAGTTGGTGAACCAACAATTTCTACTACTGGTAAATTTTCGGCATAACTTCCTGCCAGTCCATTGATTGCACTCAATTCGCCGACTCCAAATGTGGTGAGAAATGCGGCAGCTTTTTTAGTACGAGCATAACCATCAGCCATATAAGAAGCATTTAATTCATTAGCATTTCCAATCCATTTCATATCTTCGCGTGAAATAATTTGATCTAAAAATTGTAAGTTATAGTCACCAGGAACTCCAAAAATTTCTTCAATTCCCAACTCGTGTAATCGGTCTAACAGGTAATCTCCTACTGTATACATCACATTCCTCCATATTTTATATTTGATTTAGTCAACTAACTTGACATTTAAAGAATAACTCTTTCTTCTAAATAAGTCAACGATATTGACTTATCTAAATTATAAAGTATAATATATTAATAAAAGGAGTTAGCCATGACTAAAGAAAACCAAGAAATAGATGATGACTTAAATTTTACTAGAGATTTAGCTTTATTTTACTTCGGATACCGAGCATTTATAAAACAAGAGGATAACCTTGTACTTTCTTACGGAATTCGTCAGGTACATCGCCGAATTATCTTTTTTATCGGCAGACTTCCTGGTTTAACTGTTAATGAATTACTTGAAGTTCTTGATATTTCTAAGCAGGCTTTGAATGGTCCGATGAATGAACTTAAAGAAAAAGAATTAGTTTATGTCAAATCAAATGAAAATGATAAGAGAATCAAGCAGCTTTATCTGACCGAACAGGGCGCCATGTTAGATAAACGTATGAATGAAAATCAAATAAAAAAAATGAGACAATATTTTGATGAATCTGGCGATAAAACTGGCACTTTCTGGAGTAAAGTAATGGAATTATACGCCGATGAAATTGGTGAAAAATACGTCAATCGTTTATAAATTCTCAATCATCTGTCAGCTTCTTATTCAAAAGTTACTGACAGAAAATAGGTGCAGACATAGACTTTAAGATTTACAAGTAGCTCATCTTTGACTTCTGAAATATTCACAATTAAAAAAATAATTTTCAAAAATATAGGACTATCAGAATTATTGAATTATAATCTTTTTTGCAAATACACTCCCCTGTTTATGAGAAATTGACTTATAAAGAGGAGATATTCATTTATTAATCACACCTGAAAGCCAGAAATAGGAATCCAATGAATACACATCAATTAGAAATTTTTTATCATGTCGCCAAATTTCAATCAGTATCCAAAGCGGCGGAAGCTCTTTATATCAGTCAACCAGCTGTCAGTAGTCAAATTAAAAAGCTTGAGTCCGCCTATGGAGTTCATCTGATTGAAAAAAATGGTCAGGGAATTCAGCTAACAGCTCTAGGTCTTCAACTGTATGAGATTATTCGTTCTTTCTTTGAGAGTTCCATAATTTCAGCGGAATCGCTCTTAAAGAATTCTGCTGTCCTTCGAGTTTCAGGAAATTTTTTAATGACACATTTTGTGATTCCGCAAATTTTTGAGCAGGAAAATGATGCAACTCATTTTGGTCAGCTGATTATCAAGAGTACTTCTTCTTTCAATGCTCTGACAGAATTAAAAAATGGTTATTGTGATTTAGCACTTATCAGTACTTCTAGTCGGCCAATTCTGTCAGCTGATATTTTGGTCAAAAAAATTTTTGATGATGAGATTATTTCTGTCAGTAAAAAGCCGATAGAAAGCAATGTCACTTCACTTATCGTCAGTAAAAGTAAAATGGATGTTTACAAGATTTTAGAGAAAAATAATCCCTTGTTTTCCAATTTGCCTTATACTGCTGTTGAATCTACACAAGATGCAATCTCAAATATTGACATCAATAAAAATAGTGCAACTTTCATTTCTGCACGGTTTCTTAAATATTTTGAAAAAGATTATCAATACAGCTATACAGGTGTAAAAAATAGTATTTATGCCCTCTACAAGTCAAATAATTTTCATACTGATGAGATTTTAGAACTTATTGACGAGATGAAAACTCATACTAAGTAAATCAAATAAATAAAAAAAACAACCAATGCCAGCATTGGTTGTTTTTTTATGAGGAAAATGGTCATTTGCACGATTAGATATAACGTGTCAAGAAGTTCAAAATATTAGGCCAAACGTCATCAATATATGCTTCACCATGACGTGAGCCACTAAGAAGACAGGTTTCCACTGGAATTTGTTGATGTCGTAGTAGTTCTGCTAACCTTTGATGTTCATAAGCAGGAACAATCTCATTCATTGAGTTACAAAGAAGTCCAGGACCACTTTTTCCGGTGACTTTAGAAAAAATAGAAGCCTTTTCCAAATTATCGTCATTTATCGAATCCAATAAATTTTCGATGATCCACTTATAGTAAGCATTATTAGCCCCCTCTTGGTCAATCTTCTGACTTGGTAATTTTGGGTCAATGATTAATTGCTTAGGAATCGTTTTCTCATGATTTTCATAAAATCCTTTTAAGTCTAAAAGTCCTGATAGGCTGACAAATGGTCGACCTTTTGTCAATCCCAAAAAACTAGCTAAATGTCCACCGGTAGACCCTCCGATAAAAGCGATATTATCTTCTTGGAAGGCTGGGATATTTTTAATAAGCCAAGTGTAGGCAGTTTCAACATCTTCATTTTGAGTAGGAAAAAGATTTTTAGATTGTAAGGCCAGCCGGTAATTCACGGCTGCAACCTGATAACCTTCCACAGTTAGTCGGTAGGCCACCTCTTTTTCTTTGCCCTTATCTCCTTGCCACCAGCCCCCACCATGAATCAAGATCAGCGTTTTGCTATTCCATTCTTCTGGTTCATAGAGGTCAATGGCTTGTAAATTATCTTCTCCATAAGTAAAAGTTTTCATTTTTTCCTCCTGACTACATTTTCTTTCTCATCAACTATCATAAGACCTTCTCAAGGTTGGTTTGAGAAGGTCTATTTGTTTCATCAGTAATTTTGTAAATAGATTATTTGCTCAATTTGAAATACAAATCAGCAATATTACCTACAAATTCGTAAGGTTTTTCATCGATAATAACTTCAACTACTTTTGCGGAATCATCAATTGCCGGAATTTCAAGATTTTGTTGGCGGACAAAATCATTGGCATCAATAAATTCTTTGTTCAATGTGCGACCATCTAAAGTTTTAAATGTAATTTTCATTTTATCACCTCTTCCAAACTTAATTATAAATCAAAAACAGTATGGCGTCAATTAATTACGATACAATAATACAATATGAAAAATATTACACCACAGAAAATCTATTTAATTATCTATTATTTTTAAAATCGGCCTGAACTGCACCGATTTTGGCCTAAAGAGATTAGTTTGAAATAAAAACTAGGACCTTGTCCTAGTTTATTTTCTTTAGCGGGTAATCTGAGGATTAGTGAAAATATCTGATGAATCATCACTTGGCGAAGAAAACTCAGAGATAATTGCCCCGTCCTCACCAGCTTGAAACCAGTGGAGCGTATTTGGAGCAATCGTAAATTGTTCTCCTTCTTTAAGAATGATTTCATGCCTTGCGCTGTACCATTCTTTATTTTTTTCTGGAAGTTTGGCACTGATTTCATCTACATTTGGTGCTCCTGTCACATAAAGATAAACCAGTCCTTTTCGGACACGGAAAGTTTCTTCTTTTCCTTCTATCTCTTGATTTCTTCCACGACGTGGATGTTGATGTTCAGGACAAGTTTGTCCTGCCAAAAGAACCATTTCCTTGGCGCAATAACGGTCATTATTAATATAGATAATCAGATTTAAGCCTTCTTCTTTAATATTATTTAAACCAAAATCGGCGTATTCTATATTATCTAGTTCTTCTCTTGTAAAAGCTATATTTGAATCTTGAAAAGCTTTTCTAACACTTTCTTCGTATTCCATCTTTTCTCCTTAAGAAATTTTGAGGTCTTTAAAATCAATTTCCTCTTCTTCTTTCTCTTCAAATTCAACCATTTCATTCGGATTAACTGGTTTCATGATAATAATAAAAGTAAGAGCTTGAACGACAGAACCGATGACAAGGGCAAGAATAAAAAGTAGGCCATGATTTCCCGTCATGGTTGGGACCGCAAACATTCCCGAAGCAGGAATGTGGCTATCACATCCCCAAAACATGGATAATGCTCCAAAGACTCCACCACCAATCCCTGTTGCAATCATATTTTTCAACCAATTTTTAAATACAATCGGAAAACAACCTTCAGTAATTTGACAAAATCCCATAGGTATAGCCGATTTTAAAGTTTCAATATCTTGTTTGTCAAAAACATTCTTTTTGAATATTTTTTGAAGAATTAAAGTAAATCCATAGCCAAATGGCGTAATCATTGAAGCACCTATCAGCACGGTGAGAGGACCATAAATTCCTTCAGAAAACATAGTAAAGACGACGGCAAATACTGTTTTATTGATTGGACCACCGTAATCAATAGATGATAGTACGCCAATAATTAAACCGTAGATTAAAAGTTGTGAAGAATCAAGATTCATCAAATAACTTGTTAAAATTTTGACCAAGTAATTGATTGGCGTTCCAAGAATATAAAACATAACCATTCCGCCAAGAAAAGAGGAAACAAAAGGTACAATTAGTGTAGGCATCAAGCCTTCCATCCATTTTGGTACTTTGACATTTTGGTAAAAAAGTAAGGTAATGATCCCGACCACAAAACCTGAAGCAATCCCTCCAATGAAACCTGTATTGATTCCGTGAGCAACAAAACCGACAATCAAACCAGGAGCAATCCCCGGCTTATCAGCAATTGAATAGGCAATTGCTGTTGAGACAATCATGGGTAGAAAGCCAAGACCATATCCTCCCATCGTTGACATGGTATCAGCAAAAGTAAAGGCCTTTGAAAAATCATTAATGCTTTCGCCTCCCATGATATTACCAATGGCCAATAGAAAACCAGCTGCACAAATAACAGGCAGAAAAAAGGAAATGGCTGTCATTAAATGCCTTTTAAAACCTAGTGTTTTTAAAGCGTCCATCTTTAAGCTCCTTGATTTATTTCTTCTAATTTTTCAATTAACTTATTTGGCGATTTTACAACTAAACTTGTTGGTACTTCAACTACTTTTTTACCTTTAAATCGTTCACGACCACTTATTTTGATGTCAGCTGCGATAATTACAACATCCGATTCCGCAATTTCTTTAGGGTCAAGTTTATTTTGAACACCAGCTAACCCTTGTGTTTCAATATGAATTTCATGCCCATGGTCAATTCCTGATTGAGTCAATTTTTCTTTGGCAATATAGGTATGGGCAATACCGGCTGTGCAGGCTGCAATTCCAACGATTTTCATAATAGAATCCTCACTTTCAATAAGTAATCGCTTACTTTTGTCGTTTTTAGTTTTCCCTTTGATAGATTTTACCAAAGGGAACTTTTTTTTGATTTGACAGATTGATAATAATTTATTGGAAATAATATTTGGCTTTATCAACTGCTCCGAAGAGCTTGTTTTTGTGATGGACAACTTTTTCAGTTTCTCTCATAGGTTCTGGAAAAAGAACATTTGGTTCACGTTTTTCAGAATTTCCATCATTTAATTCTTCTCTTAACTTTTCAGCAAAGACAATTTTAATATCAGATGAAATATTTACTTTATTTATTCCATGTGTCACCGCCGCTTTAATTTCAGAATCTAAATTATTTGATGCACCATGAAGTACTAAAGGAATTCCAGTTTCTTTAACGATTTCTTCCAAAACGTCAATAGCCAATTTTGGTTGTAATCCTTTTGGATAGAGACCATGAGAGGTACCAATTCCTACCGCTAGTGAATCGCAGCCAGTGCGCTCAACAAATTCCTTGGCCTGCTCAGGAGCGGTGTAGATTCCTTCTTGATTTCCTCCTTCAACATTGTTACCCGTGTTTCCAATTGTCCCCAGTTCTGCTTCGACCGAGACCCCTACAGAGTGTGCTGCTTCGACAACTTTTTTGGTAATTGCAATATTTTCTTCAAATGGGGCCAATGATTTATCAATCATGACAGATGTCATTCCGAGTTGAATTGAGTGAATCACTTGCTCATAGCTTCCTCCATGGTCCAAATGAATAGCAATTGGTAATTTGGTCTTATTTGCTGCATCAATACATGAAGCAACAAAATTATCTTCCAAAAAACTTAACTCATCTGGATGAATTGCAATGATAAAAGGGCTTTGATCTTCCTCACATGCTTTTAAAGTCGCATTTAACAGCGGACCTGAGCCACAATTATAGGCTGGAATTGCGAAATTCTTTTCTTTTGCGACTGCGAGTAGTTCTTTTCCTGTTACTAAAACCATTTGGGTCTCCTTTATAAAAATATATTTTAAGGCAAAATTGCCTAGTGCACTTAGTTGCTTCTTGTCAGTAACTGATACAAGTTATCGACCGTTTTTACTTTTCCCAGCTCATAAAGAAAGTCATCATGGGCGAGTAATTGAGCGACTTGCTGTAATAATAAGATGTGTGTAGTCGTAGCATCTGTATCCTTAACAGCGAACATAATGACAACTTTTACTGGTTGCTCATCTAGAGTCTCCCACTCAATATCATTTTCTAAGACGGCAACGGTAATCGTTGTGTCTTTGACAGACAATGACTTACCATGCGGGATTGCAACACCTTGCCCAATCCCTGTCACTCCCTCGGTTTCTCTTAGATAAACATCCTTGATAAATTCTTGAGCATTGCTAACATAACCCTTACTGACAAGTAAATTTCCTAGTTCTTGAATGACTTCAGATTTACTTTTAGATTTTGACGGAACAATCAATAAATTTTTATGAACTACTTTTTTCAAATCGATTTCTGTCATTGTTTTCCCCTCCTTTTTCTAAAATATACTTTATTTTTTGGACATCATTTTCAGTCAACAATGGACTAATAATCATGATTGGAATATTGCCAATTTCTTCAATCGGGGTGTCAATTGTTGTCAGGATTAAATCAGTGTTTCCAGCAATATAATCTTGACTTTTTCGAGCTTGTCGATTGCTCATTGTCCCGATAATATTTAAATTGGGAACTTTTTGCTGAATCCTAACTTTTAACAGTTCACTTGTTCCAATTCCTGTTGAACAGACCAATAGAACTCTTTTGTTTGTTGTAATTTCTAAATAATATTTTTCAAAGTAAAGAGTAATATAGCCAATTTCAGAATCATCAATCTTAGTTTCAAAAGCCAGTTCTTGATTGATTGAATCTATTATTTTTGATAATTTTCCAAAAGAGCCACTATATTTTAATTTAACTTCATCTAATAAATTATTTTCAATATGGATACCCAGTCGCAATCGTGAAAGCATGGGTAAGATATGATGGTATAAATCTTCATGAAGTCTATGACTCTGCTGTAAGGTCGCAGCTTCCCTTATTTCAAAAAACTTGAGTATCAAGCACTTCGTTAGTTCATCTGCCAATTGTTCATCGATTTTCAAGCTTTCTTGCCTACTTAAATTAATCGCGTACAAGGTTTGAAATAATAGAAGTTGCTCCACTTCATCTAAAGAAAAATTAAGGTAATTTGTCAAGTTTTTGATAACTTTTATTGATAAATTTGCTAAGAGTTCATTTTTGGACATTAGTTCTGCTTCTCTGTCAGTAATTTTATTGATAGAACGCGTAATATTTCCTTCTCGTACACGTTTTACAAGAACTGACAGATGAAGTTTAACCGTCCAATCATAAGGATAACTGAGATATTGCTGCAGCTCTTCTTCAATTAATTCAACTTGACGGTCAATAAATTGACTATCTCCTGAAAATAAACGAAGGCCAATTTTATTAAAAGTTTTATTTTTATTAATCAACATAATTAATCGATTGATTGCTTTTCTGATTTGACTTTCTTCACCCTCAATCCAAACATAATGTTGTTCGGCTTTAAAAATAAGGGAATATTCTTTAAAACTTTCTTTGATTTTCTTCAATTTGCTAGTCTTAGCACTAGCAGATAGATAATCACTTTCTAAAACATCTTCTCTCCTTTTATAAGGGTGACTAAATAAAATCGTCAACATAATTCGATACAAATCATTCTCTTCGTGTTCGTTCTCTATAAACTCTGTATAAATATCTTTATCCCGAAAATAATCTGACAGTTTAAATCCTTTACCAGCCTGAGAAATGATTAATGGATTATCATAATGTTCTAGGTAACCCTCGTTGATTTTATTTATTATTCTTCTAATCGTTTTGTCAGATACAAGTAATTGTTTTGCTAAACCTGTGGCTGCAACATAATTTTCAAAATTTAGAAGACTCATCACCTGTCTTTCGTTTGTATTTAAAAACATGGTTCGTCCTTTCTATACTTTATTTTCTTGCTCTTACTTTACAATCTTATTTTACCCTACTTTTAGAATGCTTTTGACTTTTATTTGTCCAGAACTCTGGACAATTTTTAATTCGTTCAGTTTCAAATAGAAAATTAGTAAAAAAGCTCTACCAAAGTACAGAATTTTACTTTTTAGGAATTGCATATTATAAAATACAACAAAAATCATATTGAATATCGTATCCAAACTTTTGAAAAGGCATACAATTCATGATAGAATATAATAAAAAAGTCAACAGGAGGAATTTTGATGGTCAGAGCGCAATCTAAAGATGAACTGCTTGCATCTTCTCAAAATCATTGGGAAAAACTGTGGAATTTAATTGACGAATTAGACGAAAGAACAAAAAATGCGCACTTTGAATTTAATTTAGCTGAGAAAAAGGAAAAACATTGGGCAAGAGATAAAAATATTCGTGATGTTATCGCACATTTGTATGAGTGGCACTTACTTTTATTAAATTTTGTCGAAAAAAATAGTAAAGGAGAAAGAATCCCTTTTCTCCCTCACCCTTACAACTGGAAAAATTATGGGGAAATGAATGACCAGTTTCAAATAAAACATCAAAATACTTCTCTGACTGATTTGAAAAAAGAAATTTTTCAGACTCATCAGCGATTAATGACACTTATTAAAAGTTTTTCAAATGAGGAGCTTTACACGAAAAAATATTTTAATTGGACAGGAACAACAAGCTTAGGTCAATATTTCCAATCCTCACTTTCTTCGCACTATGACTGGGCTTTTAAGAAAATAAAAGAACATAAAAAGACATCAATTGCCTGATGTCTTTTTTATTTTTTTATTTGTCAGTGAAAATAGTTCTTTAGTATTTTATAAAATACAGTTAATTTCTGTCAGTAACTTTTATCAAAAATAATGCTATTGATGACAAGAACAATCCTGACAACCTTCTTCACAAGCAATATTTTGAAAACTCAAACCAGTGATTTCTGTCAAATCTTCCACACTTGGATAGTCACCAATAAGTGTAATTTCTCCATCAACAAGTGTCAGTGGCAAAGCATCTTCTTTGGCCATCATTTGTAACACTTGCGGATAAAGCTGAAACATTTCTGGCTGATTCTTCAAATTATAACGTGCCATTTGCACTTCTTCACCACTTTTAAATGCAGCAAAAACTTGTGTTAATGTCATCATTTCATTACTGAATTCGGGAATTTCTCTCTCAAAAAGTTCTATTTTCATCTTTATATCCTGTCTTTTGTCAATAAAAATATTATATCAAAAGAGGTCTTCAAAATCATTAACGAAGGCGCCAAGGAATAAAAGTACGAATATCTTCATTATTATAGCCAATGAGCAAGCGTCGGTCATCAAATGTAATTGGTGAACGTAAAAGCTGTTGATTTTTCAAAATAAATTGAATCATTTGCTCAGTTGAAATTTGGTCTAAATCGCAAGAACTTCTCAATTCTGAATAAAGTTTTGGTGCTTTTGATTCCGAAACAATAATTTCATCAAAGCCTTTATTTGAAAGCTCCAAAACTCTGACAATATCTTCTTTGCATAAAGAAGATTTAGAGATAACAACATAAGGAATATTTCGCTTTTTGAACCAACTGGTTACGCGCTCAGCTGACTGATTTGAACTTGATTTTTGGTAGATTTTAATCATCTTCACGCTCCTCTCACTTATATCCTCTATTATAACTCGATTTTTTGATTAAAAATTCAGACTTGAGATGTATTTATTAATTTTAAATAATTTTTATCAGTGAATTTTTAGAATTCACTTACTGACAAAGTCTGTCAGTAATTTATGGACAAAAAAGAGCCTTGGTCAGTAAAACCAAGGCTTTATAATTAAGAAATACCATCGATTTCAATTTCAACTAGTCCTCTAACTGCATTAGTCATATAAAAAGCATCATAAGATTTCAAATCAGAAATGGCAATATCCTTATAAATCAATGAATAATTTTGCCCGAACCAATCCAAATAAGTACCTTTCAATGCATTTTTAGCTGGTGTCTCATAAATATCTCCTCTTTTTGCCAGAAAATTACCTATTGATAATTCGCTGACAAAACCATCAATATGAAATAAAACATCCTGATAACCTTCTTTTTTAGCTTCAAGTACTTCCTGACGAAATACTTTTTGAAAATCAGGACCTGAAAGTTTGAAATTAGCTAAAAGACTGGCTTTGTCATTAAATGATGACAATTTAACTCGGTAAAGCTCATTAGAATTTGGTAGGGGACGAATCTCACTTGCCAATGCATCCCCATCTGTACTAATCCGTAAAACGCCGTCAGTAACATTTTGAGCAAAAAGTTTTAACTTTTCTTCTAAGTCCTGATGATGATACTGCTTTTGCAATCTTGCAACATGGCCTTCCAGATTTAATAATGTTCCATCTTTGACAAGACCAGTTGTAAACAAGGGACTTGGGACTTCTTTAATGCCAAAAAGTTGAAGAAATGGTTTTGCTTTTAGTAAAATTTCTTCAAATTCTACTTCTGGGTCACTTTCAAAAGTGATTCCGCCACCCACGCCAAGTTGATAGGTTTCCCCATCATGGACCAAAGTACGGATTACAATGTTCATATCCAAATTCATCTCACGATTTAGCCAACCTTGCATCCCCGTATAAGCTCCTCTTGGGCCTTTTTCAACTTCTTTAATAATTTCAAGTGCTCTTTTTTTGGGCGTTCCTGTGATAGAGCCTCCCGGAAATAGAGCTGTCATAAATGTTGAAAAGGTCAAATCTTTTTTCACTTTGCTTGTAATTGAAGTGACCAGTTGATGCACATGTGAAAAAGTTTCAATTTCTGCAAATTTAGGAACTGACAGAGTAAAAGGCTCACTAATCCGCGCAATATCATTACGTAATAAGTCGGTCACCATTAATAATTCAGACCGTTCTTTTTCATTTTCAGAAAGTCTTTTCTTTTGTAATTCATCAGCTAACGGATTTTCACCCCTAGCAATGGTTCCTTTTATCGGTTTTGAAACCAAAGCTCCATCACGAATTGTTACAAACCGCTCAACAGAGCTAGAAATTTGAGTCAGTTTCCATTCAGGATATTGTAAAAAAGAGGAAAAAGGAGCCGGAATTTTTTCCTTAGTCTTTTTAAAAATATCAAATGGTTTTTCATCAGACCAAATCTCAAATTGTTGAGTTAAATTAGCAACATAGATATCTCCAGCAACCATATAATCTTGTAATTTTTTGATAGAAGCTATGTATTCATCATGGCTTTGTTCAATAAAAACAGCTGCTGCTCCTTGATTTTCCTTAAATTCTTCAGGATTAAAAGTTTCGTCATCAATTGTCTCCGACAACCAATAATCTCCATCAGTTTTTCCAAATTGTGCAACATGCAATATATTAGTTTTATGATTAAAAAGTAACAGTTCATCATAAGCAGCAAAGCAAGCAGGATCTTGTTCATAACTCACAAATCCTAATATTTCAGGATTTATCGGCCAATCTTTTGGCTTTTCATCCAAACTACTTCTCAATAAATCTACCGCTTCTGGGAAACTAATATTCTGTTTTAAACCATCAACGAAAAGCTCCCCTTGGTATTTTGAAACTTTTTTGTAAGGCTTATGAGCCAAAATACTATAATACTCATTTTCGTTCACTTGACTAGTATGTAAAAAAACAATTTCTTCATCCGAACGATAATATTTCAGAAAAATTTTCCAGATATCAACATTTTTTTTAATAAATTCTTTCAAAAGACTACACCTGCTTCAAAAAATTCTTTAACATTTCATGCCCATGTTCAGTAATCAAACTTTCCGGATGAAATTGTAACGCCCATAAATTTAGTTTTTGATGATGAAAAGCTTGGATAACACCATCTTCGCTCAAAGCATCAACTATAAAGCCCTCAGGTAATTGACTGACAACTAATGAATGATAACGGGCTACCCTCAAATTTTGAGAAAGTCCGGCAAAAATCCCCTGACCACTATGAGTAATTTGAGAAATTTTACCATGCATCGGTTTTTCACCTCGAATAACCTGACCTCCAAAACATTCGGCAATCACTTGCTGTCCTAAACAAATTCCTAATAGTGGAAGTTTTCCAGCATAAATTTGAACGGCTTCACGACTAAATAACGCTTCTTTAGGCGTTTTGGGTCCTGGTGAAATGATTATTGCGTCATAAATCTGGCAAATTAAATCAGGAGAAGTTCGAATCACTTGACTCAAGTTTTCACTTTCAGTTACAACTGTCAAATCACATGCCAGTTCTTCAAAATACTGTACAAGTAAATAAGTGAATGAGTCATAATTATCAATTAAAAGTAATCGCATTTTATCCTCCTCAAATAATTATACTAAAAATAATATCTCAAGACAGCAACTAGTTTTAAGAATATTTCATCTGATAAAAAAATTGTCTCCTTATAATTTTCATCTATAGATTATGTTTCTCTATGTTATAATAGTTAATTGACTCCTATGACACTGAAGGTCTATAAGTTTCAATAAACAGTGTTTTTTTAATTTTTACCTTTTAAATTGTCAATAAGGGTCAATGAGCTATACTCAAAACGTAGTTAAAAACGTAACTAAATATTTTGTCAGGCAAGGGGCTGTGTATCTACGATATACAGTTTTTTATTCTTCCTTACTGCTTCACATGTTTTTTAAACTTCATATCTTTGCTATAAATATAACCTCCAAAAGTTAGTCTTTGACCTAGCTTTTGGAGGTTATATTTATTTTAAGTTATATCAACGTTTATTTTTTATTTTATATCTTCCTAAAAATATTCCCAGAGATAAAATTATTGATAATACTCCAAACAGTGTGATTCCGCTTGGAACTTTTTCTGCTCCCGTTTCTGGTAACTCATTTTTGTTAGATTTATTTATAGATAATTTTTGGTCATCGTTCTCATTACTAAACTCATTTCCTTTATCCTTTTTATTTTTGATTGTTACTTTAGCTGTGCTTGTTACACCATCATAAGTATAAGTCACGTCATAAACACCAGCTTTACTTGTATCCACTTTAGAATCATCAACTGTTAGCTGACTGAAATCAACCTTATTCCCATCTTTATCAAGGGCAGAATCAAAGTTATCTTCGGATTTCCAAGTATCTCCAACATAAAGACTTGAGTCATGAACATTTACTGCAGTTTGTTTATCTTTAACTGTGATTTTAGCTACACTACTTACACCATCATAAGTATAAGTCACGTCATAAACACCAGCTTTGCTGGTATCCACTTTAGAATCATCAACTGTTAGCTGACTGAAATCAACCTTGTTCCCATCTTTATCAAAGGCAGAATCAAAGTTATCTTCGGATTTCCAAGTATCTCCAACATAGACACTTGAGTCATGAACATTTACTGCAGTTTGTTTATCTTTAACTGTGATTTTAGCTACACTGCTTACACCATCATAAGTATAGGTCACATCATAAACACCAGCTTTACTTGTATCCACTTTAGAATCATCAACTGTTAGCTGACTGAAATCAACCTTGTTCCCATCTTTATCAAAGGCAGAATCAAAGTTATCTTCGGATTTCCAAGTATCTCCAACATAAAGACTTGAGTCATGAACATTTACTGCAGTTTGTTTATCTTTAACTGTGATTTTAGCTACACTACTTACACCATCATAAGTATAAGTCACGTCATAAACACCAGCTTTGCTGGTATCCACTTTAGAATCATCAACTGTTAGCTGACTGAAATCAACCTTATTCCCATCTTTATCAAAGGCAGAATCAAAGTTATCTTCGGATTTCCAAGTATCTCCAACATAGACACTTGAGTCATGCACATTTACTGCAGTTTGTTTATCTTTAACTGTGATCTTAGCTACACTGATTACACCATCATAAGTATAAGTCACGTCATAAACACCAGCTTTGCTGGTATCCACTTTAGAATCATCAACTGTTAGCTGACTGAAATCAACTTTATTCCCATCAACATCGGTAGCAGAAACAAAATTATCTTGAGGCTTCCATTTATCGCCTGTATAAATGGTTGAATCTTTTACATTAATCGTCGATTGGTCAACTTTATAGATGTAGGTAACTGTTTGTTCACTATTTGTAAATGTTCCGGTAGCATTGTTTAGAAGCTTAGTATCATCCAGTACATATCCAGTTATTGGGATTTTATATTCATTACTTGTTACATCGTATGGAGCATTTAGAGTATCAATTAACATCTTATCTGGTGCAATGGATGTTTGATTTTCATCCATATACTTTACCATTACTGGTTCACTATCCAACGTTGCATCCAAACTATGAACGATAACTGAATGTTGATTGTTGAAATTCCCTGTACCTGCACTAATTATTAATGATATATGATCACTCGAAAACGTTGTTCCTACATTATACGACCAGAATTTTCCATCATAATTGACCGAGATGTTTTTAGTATTTGCATCGTAAGAGAATGTCAGCTCACGGTATTTACCGTCAGGAGCACTTATTTCTTGAGATAAACCATCTATTGTTGTAAGCGTATTACTTTCATTTTTTATAAAACCTGCAAATGCACCATCCTTATGCAATAAATCCTCAAATTCAATAGGATCTGCTGCAACATCAGAATTTCCTGCATTATTGTATACTGTATCAAGTTTAAAGCCAAATGCTTGATTTAATCCTCCAATACCAAAACCGTTCCCACCAAAACCAACTTTCCCAGGAGTATCATTATACAATCCAATTGCTAAACCATCTCCTCCACTTTGAGATTGTGGTTTTGTTCCTAAATTAACAGACATACTTATTGAAAAGTTTTTAGTGATATCAATTTGTGTTTTTGAGGTTGCTGAGCCGGCTTGCCAAACTGAATCAGGAGTTAAAATTAATTCTCCGGATTGCTTATCATAATTTGCTGAACCATTGATAGTAAAGTATTTATCAAAATTACTTTTATCTATTGTTACTCCGCTTTGAGTTTGTACATTATTTCGTACCAATAACTCTTCAGCATTCACTTTTTTTATAGACCATGAGACGTTTGGAACATTTATCGTACCTAGTATAATCGTACCTAATAAAAAATATTTACTAAATTTCATATTCATCTTTATATTGTAACGTTTATAGTACGTTTTTTTTACGTTAAATTGTATGCCATACAATTTAATATTAGCATCTAAATCATATTATCATTGGTTTAACCAGAATTGAAAATGACTGTTTTAGTTTTCCTAAATCTTTTTTATTTTTTAATATATTTGTAATTTTATCTTCTGCTGAAAATTATTCTTTACATTAATTTGCTGTTGTATTATCTTCTCCACTCAAAATCATTTCTATCTTCAGACTCTATAACTAATGGAGCTATATTATAAAAGTAGACACAAATCAGTGTGTTATAATCTGTCTAAGAAGACATAAAATGAAAGGACTTTTATGTCAGGCTTTAAACATTACGATATTATTCTCTTGAAAGATTTAAATCCAAAAGAAATTCAACATAGACTTGGTCATTCGGATCATGGAATTACTATGAATACTTATAGCCACCTTGCAAAAAATAAAGAAAAAGATACTGCGAGAAATTTCGGAGATATCTTAAATGCATTATAAAATTTATTCGAACGTAGTTAAAAGCGTAGTTAGCTAAAATAATCTATGGCTGATTCCCTTTAAAAGGCGGTTTCATTTACTTATTATATGTTATAATATTTA
Source organism: Lactococcus cremoris subsp. cremoris KW2 (assembly GCF_000468955.1). NCBI lineage: Bacteria > Bacillati > Bacillota > Bacilli > Lactobacillales > Streptococcaceae > Lactococcus > Lactococcus cremoris. The sequence goes on from NC_022369.1 coordinate 1,356,063, forward strand.
ATATAGAATAACAGAGGGAAAAATAATACGTGTCAGTAAATAGCTATAAAAATAATCCACTATCTTGGCAACCAGACAAAACTTTGTTAAAAAGTCCTATTTATAAGTCTTTGGTTGATTTACTTCAAGAAGATATTTTATCTAATCAACTTATTCAAGATACGAAATTACCTTCACAGCGTGAGCTTGCTGACTTTTTAGATTTAAATTTTACTACTGTCGGTCAAGCTTATCAATATGCAATAAAAAAAGGTCTCTTATATACTAACGTTGGAAGTGGAACCTATGTCTCACCAAATGCTTATCACTCGGCTACAATTTCTACTCATAATGTTGAAAAAAATATCATTGATTTTGGTCTTGTAAGTTCATTTGAAGAATGTAATTCTTTAGTGGTCCCTTTTATTCAGTCAGTCACTACCAGTCCTGACTTAATTAAATTATTGGATTATCAGAACCCAATGGGCTCTAATTTTCAAATTGAAACTGCCTCAAAATGGCTTGAAACTCAAGGGGTTATTCCTTATAAAAACCAAGTTGCCATTGTTTCCGGAGTTCAAAACGGACTTGCCATTACGCTGTCAGCAATGTTTGCTCCGGGAGATCGAATCGCGGTGGACCGCTACACCTACTCTAATTTTATCGAATTAGCACATCTCTATCATTTAGAAATCGTTCCAATTGATTTTGATGATGACGGAATGTCTCCAGCTGCTTTAAAAAGCGAATGTCTTAAGAAAAAAATAAAAGGTATTTTTATAATGCCATCTTGTAATAATCCGATTGGTTTTCAGATTTCTGAAGAACGCCGACATGAACTTGCAAAAATCATTAAAGAAATGGGCTTGATCGTAATCGAAGACGATATTCACTCTTTTATGACCACCTATTTTCAAGATAAAGTGCTTCCCCCTTTCCAACAGCTTCTTCCCAATCAAACCATTTATTTAGCTGGTATGACAAAATATATTAGTTCAGGTTTAAGAATCGCCTATTTGGTTTACCCACAAAATTTCAAATCAGCAATTGAAAAAGCCTTATTCAATATTAATGTGAAAACCTCAGGTTTAGATGCTGAAATTATTACTCAAGTAATACAATCACCAACAGCAACAAAGATTCTTGAAACAAAGTTTGATAAATTAAAAGAAGCTAATCAACTTTTTGATAATATTTTTAAAACTCTTAAACCTAAGCGACCAACTAATAATTATCCCTTTTACCGCATTATTCGTTTAAAAGATCAACTTATTCATGAAAAACAAGATACAATCGAAAACCATCTTCTGAAGCAAGGAGTTCGTGTTTTTCATTCGGACCGCTTTTCCACTCAAACTCAACCTGACCCTTTCATTCGGATTTCCCTAACTTCAAATACTATTGAACGATTAGACAAAGGTTTAAAAATAATCAAAAAAGAAAATAATAAATACAATCAATAGTTCTTTAAAAATAATGATATCAAAAAGCCAGACTTAAATTAAGTCTGGCTTTTATTAATGTCAAAGAAATCAAAGAAAAATTTCTCCTTTGGCAAAAAGAACTGCTTTTCCACCAATGCTTACGCGATTTTCTTTTAGTTCACATTTCAAATAACCCCCACGTGCTGAGGCTTGATAGGCCGTTAAGACTTTTTTGTCCAATTTTTCAGCCCAATAAGGAATAAGATTAGAATGTGCCGACCCACAAACAGGGTCTTCATTTATTGTTAATTTAGGAAAGAAAGTACGAGAAACAAAATCTTCTTCTTTCCCCTCAGAAGTAACAATAACCCCAATTCCTAGTTCAAATTTTTCTACCGCTGTGAAATTAGGCCCTAAGTTACGAACCGTTGCTTCATCCTCTAAAACAAAAAATAAATCTCTTGCCAAGTAAGCTTCCTTAATTTTTGTTCCCAAAGCTTCTTCATATTCTGGTAAAATATCAACCTTTTTAGGTAGGATAGACGGGAAATCCATATAGTAGGCATCTTCATTTTTTGTAACAAATAAATCGCCACTTTGGCTTGTAAAACGCAAGGTCGGTCCACCTTCACCATAATAATTAAAAAGGACAAAAGCCGTTGCTAAGGTTGCATGACCACAAAGATCAATTTCACGGTCAGGAGTAAACCATCTCAATTCAAAATAATCATCTTTTTTTACTGTAAATGCTGTCTCAGATAAATTATTTTCAATCGCGATTTTTTGCATAATTTCTGCTGACAGCCACTCATCAAGAACATAAACGGCAGCTGGATTCCCTTTAAAAATTTCGTCAGCAAAAGCATCAACGACATAATAATTCAAACTCATAAAATATCTCCTATTTTAATTTTTTGTAAATATATTCTGCACAACATAAATCTTCAACAGCCAAACCTACTGCATCGAATATCGTAATTTCTTCAATATTTGCTCGACCAGCTACTTTATCTGTAACCAATTCTCCTAAAGAACCAACGATATTTTCTTCTTTCACCAGCCCTTCAGCAATTGGAATTAATAAATCTCCGCTCTCTTTTAAAGCTGCTTCATAATCATCAACATAAACCTTCCCTTTGACCATCAACTCACTCTTAAGTTCCCGTGTAGTTGGAGTGAAAGTTCCAATAGCGTTAATATGCGTCCCTGCCGAAATAAAGTCAGCTTCCAAAAAGGCTTCCTTACTTGGTGTTAATGTACATACAATATCTGAATGTTCTACTGCTTCTCTAAGATTGTTAGAATTGATAAATTCCAACTCAGGATGATTCGCCTGCATACGTTCAATAAATGCTGCAGCTGCTTTTTGATTGAGGTCATAGACACGCACTACTTTGATTGGACGCACACATAAAATAGCTTCCAAATGTGAGCTGGCCTGTTGCCCAGTTCCAAGAAGAGTAAGGATTGATGAGTCTTCTTTTGCCAAAAAATTTGTTGCTAGAGCTGAAACTGCAGCAGTCCGAATCCAAGTAATCGCATTTGCATTAATAAGCGCAACTGGAAGACCATTTTGTGAGTCAAATAGCATAACTTCTCCTACGTGAGAAGGAAGATTTAAGCTATGATTATCAGGAAAGGCCGTAATAATTTTAGCACCAAAATAGCGTTTTTCACCAAGGTAAGCTGGCATTAAAGCAAAAACATTTTTATCTTTTCCATCAGGTAATATTTCAACCATTCGCTCTCTTTGAGCGATTGTTCCATTTTCATGATCATTAAAACAATCTTTCATTACTTGAATTGATTCTTTAAAGCTCAATTGCTCAATGACTTCATCATAACTTACTTGTTTCATACTACTCTCTCTTACTAAGATTTATTTTGTTCTGTTAATATTATATCTCTACTATTGACGAGATACAATATTAATATTGTATGGCATACGCATTGCTTTAAGTCTATATAAAAAAACAACTACCATAAATTAAAGATAGTTGTTTTTTGTGTTTAGAATACAGAATATTTAAATGTTTATTTATTAATTTGCTTATTTAACTGCAAACCAAGCTGTTTCACCAAATTTCCAACCTGCATTAAGCAATGAATTTTGTTCATATGAACTCATAGTGTAGTTGTGGGCTCCTGTTGCAGCATTAGGATTATAGGCAACGTATACCGCTTTGCTTCCACCAGAGTAGAACACTGGTTTAGCATTATTATCCCATTTCCAACCTTTAGAAACAAGACTTGTTGCTTCATATTGGCTTGTTGTATAGTAGTGATCTCCACCTTTAGCGTTTGGATTGTATACACGATATACTGCTGTACCACTTGTTGGAGCAGTTTCTAAGATTCCTTCGTTTCTCCAACCAGCTTTGATATCTTCATCACGTTCATAAGTTGATGTTGGATAGAAGTGTTCCCCTGTATTTGGGTTGTACAAACGATAAACTACTTGAGTTTTATCTGGATTTGTTGGGTTAGTAGGATTTGTTGGGTCAGTTGTATCCCCTGGAGTAGTAGCGTTAGCTGCTGCTGATGTATTTCCGCTAGCATCTGTTGCTTTTGCTGAGATTTTTGAATTAGCTTTTTGCGCTGTGAAATCAACATTTACAGAAGCTTGTGTTTTACCATCAGCAGTTCCTGGAACTTTAGCACTACCAATTTTAGCACCGGATGCATTATAAACAGTTACTGTTGAACCAGCTTCTGCTTTTACAGTTACAGATGATTTTTTAGCATTGCTGAGAACTGGAGTAGCTGGAGCTACGATGTCGGCAAATACTACATTTTTGTTAGCGTCTTTAGTATTTGCAAAGATATCCCAACTAATTCCTGAAGCATTTTCAATACCTGCAGTGAAGTTTGTTGTCAAACCATTTGGAGCATATTGTTCATACCAACTCATTGGAAGGTCTAAATCTACTGGGAATTTAATTGTAGCTGATGTTAAAACGCCAGTATTACCAAACATGCTTGAGATGTTTGCAGAACCGTTGATAACTTTTCTAATAGAATCAATACCAAGGTTAATTGCAGGTGTTACAAATTTTGTAATTTGATTTGCAATACTTCCTAAAATAGTATTGCTACCCCAGTCAACCATGTTGATGGCATTTTGAAGGTTATCAAGCAAGTTAATAATTTGATTTGCAATATGACGAGCAGTAGCATCGTCAAATTTAGCAGTTGCAACACCATCTTTAACAGTAATAGATGACACTTGATTAGACATATCCATATTTTGGAATGTTTCTAAAGCATTGATAGCATCATATACTTTATCCAAGTTACTTCCTGAGAATTGAGGATTATTTACCAAAATTGCAAGTTGTTTTTTGATTGCATTATCTGTACCAGTAGCAAGACTATTGAAGAGACCTCCAAGTACAGGAATTTTAGTGATGTTAATTCCCATTTGTACAGAAACATCAGCATTTTCATCAAATTTGATGTTATTTGCTAATTCAGCAGGAATTTTAATTTCAGCAGATTTTAATGTTTGAAGTAAAATATTTGCTTGAGCACCAATATTATTTGTAACAGTAAGTGTACCAGTATGTGAACCGGTAGTATTAATAGCTGTAAGGTATGATGAGTCAAGTTTAGTTTTAGAAGCCAGTGTTACGTCTACTTCTGAGGCTTGCGCAGTAATAGATGTTGCATTCATCAAAGGAACGGCCACTGCACTTGCACCAATCAAAGCTGTTGAGAATAGTGCAACTGCACTAGCTTTTTTGAATTTTTTCATTTTTTTATTTCTCCATTAATATTTTTTACTACTTTGCTTCTAACAAATTGTTAGAAAGCATTAATTTAGTCTTCCAATCTTTTTTAGATATAGAAACACTAAATAATTGTGACAATTAGCCATGTAGATCACATGACAGAAAATATATTTTTTACCTCCAATCTTTCAAAATAAATAAGCGTTCACATATAATGTTAGAAGATTCATAATCACTCTTCGGAATGTCTACCTAAAATTCAATTCTTTTTAGTGAGAGTATCCAGTCCAAACTCAACTCAAATATTTCTTTTCTTTGTGTTAAGTTCAACCGTTCAAATATCTCTTTAATAGACTTTACATCTTTATCTAAGCTCTTACCGATTAGAAATTCTGGAGATACTTCAAAATAATTTGCTAATTCTAGTAATCTAACGGCCGAAGGTTCTCCTCTGCCTTTATAATTGTTTAATGCATTTCGTGGATAACCAAGTTCTCGTTCAATCTGATTATTTGATTTCTGCGATAGGCGAACAAGTTCTTCTAAGCGCAAGTAAAAATTACTATTTTCTACCATATTCTCCTCACAACCTAAATATTCTATTCATTTTAAAATGATCGTTAATTATGAAACTTTATTCTATTAGGGTATTCATTCTGCATCAATTTCAGACTCTTTCCGAAAAACTAATCTTTTTCCGAAAGAAAACCAAAATTATGCTGTGACATCAAGGATAGTCAAGAAGAAATAAAAAACATTCAAAAACTTTTAATTAAAAATCCTTGACATAATCGTAAAGATAATGTACACTATACAGTATCATATATGTGTTACGTATATTTCGGTTTCCGTAATGTATCAATGCAACTTTACAAAAAAGATTAGTTTTTCTTAAAGAACGGCTTTATCTGTAAATCTTTTACATTTGTAACCGTTTGTTCTAATCCTCTTATTTTTCCTATTATATTCTACATTACAATCCTTATAGCTTGGGCTTAAATCAGGAAGATTACTTTGATATCATGCGATTTGTAGCATATTGGTTACACTTTTGGTGATTTACACCTCTATAACTTTGTGTAATGTTAATTACGCTAAGATTGTTGTATTATATCACACACACCTCTGTGCTGATTTTTTTTATTTTTTTGACGTAAGCCCCTTGATAAATTATCATTAAACTGCATAAAACAGCCAGGAATCCCTCTATAAAGGGATTCCTATTTTTAAAAATACAAATAATAATGACGTCAAAATTGTTTGGTGTCATTATTATTTGTTTTGAGTGTCACTTAGGCTTCGTTTATTGAATTTAGTTTTTACGTTTTAAGCATTAAAAACATCACTTACTTTAATAATTTCCATACACTTCAACGAAGAACAAAAAACGAACTTTAAATAAAGTTCGTTTTTTTGTTCTTCTATTTCTCGTGAAAAAATTTAATTAACATTTCTATTTACTGAAAACTTAAAGGAAAAATATTTCTTTTTCTAATTAAATCTGCGATAAATAACTTCTGGCAAAAAGTCAAAATCAGATATTATCAATCAATCTTCTTTTTGTATAAGGCATATTATCACTTATTCTGTCCAAGACTGAGTCAGGAATCAGGACTTGGCTTAGAAGTTTCACTTATATCAGATTTGAGCAATATTTTTACCAGCTACTATTGCTGACTCCTTCAGAAAGTACAAATATACTATAGCATAATAAAAATAAAGCTATCCGCTTGTTAATAGCATAAAGTTTTTTTTGTATTTTTAATTGTTACTTAATAATTTAAGTGTTTTATGTAGAAAGTTTTAAGTTTCACACAAATGTTCATATTGTTTTTGAAAATATAAATAAAATTCCACACTACAGAGCTCCTCTATGATATTTAAAGCTTTCCTAATTAACTGACTTCCTTCTTTTTTATCTTCAAAGTGATACAAATAGTATCCATAAGCTAAATTTCTTAAATTCATGGCAAACATTTGTTCCTTATCATTAGGAATATCTAAACGATTTATTAGATAATAAGCCGCCAATTTTTTCCCTCTTCTTGTCAATTCAATACTCCCTTTATAAAGAATATAGTACATTCGTACTCTGTGCTTTTCAATTTTTAAAACTCGCTTATGATCTTCAATAATCAACTCTATTAGATACATAATATCTTTATAATTAAGTTGTTCTAGAGATAGATATAAAACGTATAACTCTGTATATCCCCAGTTTTTAACCTCATAGAGATAAGAAGTTATGTACTCCACCTCTTCCTCTGGAAGACATTCGTAAATACTTTTTGCTAAAATACCAATTAATCGCTCACCCGACTCTTTTGCTTCTTCTTCTAGCTTTTTTAATTCTAGTCTAGACCCCTGTATTCGATATTTTTCGATTTCTACTAATTTTGTCTCTCGATTCTTTTTGGTACAATCATTAAAAAAATGCTCATATTCTTCTAAAGATATACCAAGAATATTCAAGGCCAATCGCACACGATCAAACCCCATCATTGATTGCCCATTTTCAAAACGAGTGATTGCTGCCTTTGAAATCCCTATTTTTTCAAAACTTTCACGTTTAATCCCTTTTTTAATTCTTAAATCTCTAAATGTCTCTCCATATATGTTTGATTCCATAATAATTTCATTCCTTATTTTAATAAACTTTTATTTATTCATTTAGACAGGTGGTAAATAATTCATTCACAGACGCTATTTTTTTATAGAATATATTTCAATAATACAAACTGTTCCTTTTAGAATAAATTAATATTACTATAGTTTGAGCGGTATAAATAAAATACCTCGATTTCATCTAATTAATTAGAGAATTAAGCGAAACTGCTCTTCTCACATCTTTTCAGTACATATCTGATATTGTTTTGTATTTATAAATCACTTCTGACCCCGTAAAAACTATTTAAAGTTTGTTTATTTCTGCATTGTACTATTTTTAGTACAATCATAGGCTTCTATCAGTTAACTTAAGATTGAATTATTCTCACTTTATTTTAATTTTCTAATCAAAGTGTTATTATTCTGTTTTTTTATTTTATTTAAAATTAAAAAGACACTAATAATGAGTGCCCTTTATATTAAAACTTTATCTTTTTTTATGCTTCTCCCTTACTAATAACCCATCTTGTACAGATTGAGAACAATTCCATCTTTTCATTTAGACTTAAATTATCAAACATGTCATTCAGACATAATTTATTGGAATTCAACACATCACTTTTTCCAATTAAATAATTTGGAGATACTTCAAAATAATCCGAAAGCTCTATTAAACGTAGTGCTGATGGCATATGATTTTCATTATAATTGTGTAGCGCATTCCTAGAGTAACCCAATTCTTTTTCAACTTGATTTATTGATTTTCCCAAATCAGAACTTAATGATTTTAATCGTAAATAAAACTTACTTTCTTGTTCCATCTAGTGTTCCACCTTTTTTATTTGTTATAAAATTTTCTAAAAATGTTTAAAGACCCTACTCCAGTGAATCCGTATAATAAAATAGTATAAAGTATTATTTTATAATTATAAAAAAAAGAGAGAATACGAGTCTTTTTTTATAATAAATCCATTTTTGAACTTTTATATATACAAAATCTCTAATAATTACTACAAATTCCATTAAAGAAAAGGGCTTAAATTAAGTCCTTTTTTTTATATCCTCATAATCACTATAGATAAACTAATAATGCAATAATCATGAATAGTAATAAAATTATTAGTAAGATAAAGCAGAATTGATATTTTCTAATTTTCTATCAGTAGCAATCTTAATTATTGAAAAACAATTTTTTTATTTTTCATTTAACTATTATATTTTCACTTTCTACACTATTAGTCCTCAAATTCGATTTGAACACCATCAATTTCTGATTGTAAAGCTTGAAGTTTTTGCTGTGCTTCAAGAAGCTCTCTATCCATTGAAGTTTCAGTATTTCTTATTGGTGGGACAATCACATCTCTTGGTTGAGATTCTTGTAACTCTGCTGGTTTTTCTCTTCGCGCTTCAACAGCAAGTTCTTCATTTGAACTATGCCACTTTAGATAACCACCTTTGTAGAATCCTCGAACATTTGCAAATTCTGATTCATTAAGGAAAAGCAAACGAGAAAAATATTCTTCTCCAATCTCATCTTTGAGTGCTTCTTTTGCTAATAGAGAAGCTCCTCCTCCAGTGACTATGATAAAATCCACCTCTTCAATGTCTGGAAAATTTTCAGTAACTAAGGGAGCTACTGTGAAACGAGTATAACGCTCAATTTCTCCTTCAACGATTGGGCTTACATTTTTTGAATCTTGTACATTTGAGTTTGGCGGATAGACATAGTTTCCTTCCGAATCAACCGAGCGAAGCATTTCTTCTATTAAAAATGATTTTGTCGAATTAATTCTACGTCCTATTTCTTTGATTAAGTTTTGAATTCCTTCAAAACGCTCATCACCAATTGGAGAAGGATTTAATGCAACAGAGCGATTGATTAGAATCGTTCCACCTCCTATATCAATCACTCCAATCCTTCCATCTGAAAAGCGACGATTACGTTGATAATCTTGGTCAAAAGCAAGATTGAGAACAGTTCCCATATATTGAGGGATAATAGAGAGAAATTCCTCTGACGGAATGATAATTGTTACCACGCGCCCACCAATGATAATTTGGTGTTGTCCGACCGCTAATTTTTTAAGCACATCAATCGTATCGCTCTCCTGATGCATGTCTGTAATAGATAAACCTAGCGTCAAATGAACAACGAGGGGAGACTCAAAAGCTTCAGGGAAATCCATGGCTAGCCGTCCAAGAGCAAATTCAAAAATACGGATAGTTTTCTTTTGTTTCATTCGACCACTTCTAGCATAGGTATCAATCATTCTTTCTGGTAAGTTATAAACTTCTAAATTTGGGCCCCAAATGAATGAATTCGTTGAGTCTTGAATTGTTTGGAAATGATAATTTTGTTCAATAATTTCACTACCAAGCCCTCCGGTTACAACTTGCTCAGCATTCAAATATGACGAAGGATAACTATATTCGCCTCGTTCAGATTTCATTTTGATTCGTTTATTTCCCAAATCAATAGCAAAGATATTCATAATTGTATTGTCCTTTCAAATTTCAATTATCAATTTTATTGTGTTAACTCAATTAAGATAAATTATTTTCAATCGTTCGAGTAATCTGCTTCAAACTCTCGTTGTAGTATTGAATTTTTTCATTTAAATCTTTCAGTTTTTCTCGTCCTTGTTTGAGTAGTTCTTCGGTATCTTCGCTGGCTTTGTTTTTCATATTACGAATTTCATCCTCGGCTTCAGCGATTATTTTTTCTGCTTCTTCTTGTGCTTTACCTCTTAACTCTTCGGCTTCTCGAATAGTTTTTCTAGCTGCTTCTAAGGCCGCCTGGCTGGGATAGTCCGCCTGAAGCCTTGCCAATAAATCAGCTATTTGTGCCTTCCCTTCAAGATTCTTCTTTTCAAAGTTTTGGCGCTCGTCTGACAGTTTTTCTTTAGCATCTTCTAATCTAGTTTCTAAATTTTTTCTGCTATGTTGTTCATTTTTCAAGGCAACTTTAAATTGTTCGAGCTTCTCAGTTAACAATGCTGCTTCTGTCTTTTCTAAGTTAACCAAGTCAGCTTTCTTTTCAGACTCTTCATTTTTAGTTTCTGCTTCTTTTGAAGTCGCCTCAGCTTCTAGTTGCGTAATTACTTTTTCTGCTTCTTGTAACTTTTCAGTACTTGTATAACTTTGGACTGACAATAAATCATATTTGGTTTGAAGTTCTTTAAGCTTAGTTTGAAGCTCTTTATTGAGAATACGTTCTTTATTTAATGAATCTCTCTGCTCTTTATAAATCGCAGTTTTAGCGTCTAATTCAATTTTGAGATTTTTTATTTCTTCCTCATTTTCCTGAGCTTGTTTAAAAATAGCACTTTTTGCTTCTAGTTCAATTTTTAAATTCTTTATGCCTTCTTCAAGCTCTTTTTGATAGACGTTATCCTTTTTTATTTTTCGCATTTGGTCTTTCTCCTCTTATATATCATATTACAAGAATATCTCTTTCTTGTAAATTAAATATCGCTTAATAGAAATTAACTGTTTTAGTTAATTTCTGGAAAAAGTATGCCTATAAATAGCTATTCTTTATTAATTTTTAATCAAAATAGCCTATTTTAAAATTTTTATTTTTTTTAGGATATTATTTGATAATTTATAGATTTAGATAAAAATATAAATAAATATTAAAAAAAGTACCCAACGTTTCAATTGGGGACTTTTAGTTTTTCAATTATTTTCTCTATAATAAGGCTTCCTATCGAATAATTATTTTGAAAGTCCATCATAGATTTTGTTTATATTCCATTCCATCATACGATAATAACTATCCCCACTCTCTCCACTTTTTGATACTGAGTCTGTAAAGATTGTTGAGTAAATTGGGATTTTCGTATCCTTAGATACTGTTTTCATCGGCCGACTATCGACGCTACTCTCTACAAACAAAGATGCAAGCTCTGTGGCTCTTAGTTTTCTCACTAACGTTTTTATTTGTTCTGGGCTTCCTTCTTCTTCGGTATTAATTTCCCAAATATAAGCAGAAGGGATATCATAAGCTTTAGAAAAATATTTGAAGCAGCCTTCGCTTGTCACAATCATTTTTTTATTTTCTGGAATTGAAGCAAATTTTGCTTTAGCTTCTCTGTCTAATTTAGTTAGTTTTTTTATGTACTTATTCAAGTTACTTTGATAAAAATCTTTCTGGCTAGGATCTTTTTCTGATAATTCTTTTTCAATGTTTTGGGCATAGATTATCCCATTTTCTAAATTAAGCCAGGCGTGTGGATCTTCTTTTCCCTCAGTGCTCTTTCCTTCAAGATAGATGACATCAACCCCTTTACTGACTGGAAAGTAGTCTACATTTTCTTTTTTATTTGCATTTTTGACTAATTTTGTAAACCAAGCATTTCCGCCAGTCTCCAAGTTTATTCCATTATAGAAAATTAAATCAGCTCTAGAAGTTTTTTGAACATCATCTGGCAAAGGTTCATATTCATGAGGGTCTTTCCCGACAGGAACGATACTGTGCAAGTTAATTTTATCTTTGGCAATATTTTTAGTCATGTCTGCCAGGATAGAATTAGTGACCACTACATTTAATTTGTCATCCGCTTTTTTTATAGACTGATTTGTATTTTTAGAACAAGCCACTAAAGAAATAGCTGTCATAATTAGCACAAAAGCAAGTAGAAACTTCTTATGTTTATTTAGCATTAAACTTTAACCCTCTTTCTTATAAAGTTCTGTTTTGGTGAAATTAAAAAACTTACTGTAAATATAATGGCTGAGGTAATCACAATGCTTGAACCGGCCGCAATATTGAAAGTATAACCAATAAATAAGCCTAGAACAGATGAGATTGCTCCAATTGAAGATGAAAGAATTAGCATTTTTTTCAAACTATTGGTATATAAATAAGCCGTTGCTGCTGGTGTAATCAACATAGCCACAATTAAAATGGTCCCCACACTTTGCATTGCTGTAACCGAAACTAAAGTCAGCAAAACCATCAAAAGATAATGATAAAAATTAACTTTCATACCTATTGCTTTTGCCATTAATGGGTCAAATGAGGTAATTAAAAGTTGCTTAAAGAAAAGAGCAATCACGATTAATACAAAAATGGATACACCGATTGTTAACCATTTGTCTATATCTTGTACTGCTAAGATATTCCCAAAAAGAATATGAAATAGGTCTGTTGAACTATTAGCCACTCCTATCAAAATGATACCTAAAGCCAAAAATGAGCTAAACGTAATTCCAATTGCGGTATCCCCTTTAATTAGACTATTATTTTTGATATAAGTAATTATAAGTGATGACAAAAGTCCAAAAGCAATTGCTCCAATAAAGAAATTTATACCTAAAATATAAGAAATGGCCACCCCTGGAAGAACCGCATGAGAGATTGCATCTCCCATCAGTGACATCCCTCTTAAAATAATAAAGCAACCAACTGCTCCCGAAACAATTCCTATCACAACCGCTGTAATCAAGGCATTTTGCAAAAAATGAAACTCGTATAAGCCATTTATAAAATTTTGTATCATCTCAATTTAATCTCCTATAAAAATATTATCCCCATATGCTTTTTTTAAATTTTCGTGAGTAAAGCTCTCTTTAACCTTCCCGTAAGCAATTATTTCCTTATTAAGAATAATCAGTTCATCAAAATAGACTTTCACCTTGCTTAAATCATGATGTACAATTAAAATCAATTTCCCTTGTTCTTTCAAATCTTGAAGAATATCCATAATGATTTTTTCACTTACTGAGTCAATTCCCACAAAGGGTTCATCTAAAAATATATAATCAGCTTCTTGAACCAGACATCTCGCTAATAAAACCCTTTGAAACTGTCCGCCTGATAATTCCCCTATTTGTCGATCTGCATATTCGGATAAATTTACTTTTTCAAGCGCTTGGGCAACTCGCAGCCACTCTTTACTTCCAACTTTTTGAAAGAGTTTCAAGCCTGTATAAGTCCCTAAAGAAACACATTCTTTGACTGTGATTGGAAAAGTAAGGTCAATATTACTTTTTTGCTCCACATAAGCGATATTTTTTAAGAATTTTTTACTTTCCTTTCCTTCAATTAGTACTTTCCCTGAATAAGGAATAATATTTAAAATTGCTTTTATTAAGGTTGATTTACCCGCACCATTTGGGCCAATCATACCGATAATTCCACCAGATTCAAGTTTTAGTTGAACATCTGTCAGTGCTTTATTTTCGCTATAGAATACATTTAAGTGTTCAATTTTTATCATTTAATTCCTTTCATTATATAAATGACTAAGATCTAAATCTTTAGTCTAGTAAAGTCAAAATATTTCATAAACAATTATAGCATACGCTAAAAATATAATCAATATATATTGCCTTAGCTATTTTTTTAGAACAAATAAAATAATAAGTCATTAATATAGTATCCCTTGCCTGTATTTGATATACTTCATATAAGGATATAATTGTTAAGGAGAGTTTGTGAGGACAAACCCTCTCATTTATAATGACAGTCACAATATTTTGCATATTACCAAACAAGGAGGGTCTATCTATGACGACTATGGTTTTTGTTAACTTTCCGGTAACGGATATTCAAGCTTCAACAACTTTTTATGAAAAAATTGGTTTCAAAAAGAATCCAAACTTCTCAGATAATCTTGTCAGCTGTATGGTTTGGGATGAAAATTTTTTCATCATGCTTCTTTCTCACGAACGCTATCAAAGTTTTATTGGGGAAAGGAAAATTGCTGATACAAGAACAACAAGCGCTGCGCTGATTTCATTTACATTGCCTAATGCTGATGCAGTTAAAAATTTTGGTAAACTTGCCAGCGAAAATGGTGGAAAATCGATTCATTTGGATGATGGTATCCCTGAAGAAATGATGTATGGTTTAGAAGTGCATGATTTAGATGGAAATTGCTTAGAACCTGTTTGGATGAATCCAGAGATGAATAATAATTAGTTTATCCAACCTTTTGATTTCTAAATAAAAATATAAAAAAACAAGAAGTTTTCTCTTCTTGTTTTTTGTTAGTTATTTTTAATTATCGAAAAATCCCATTTGAAAAATATAAACAATTTCTTCTCGATTGAAATGATAAAGGGCCAGTTCATCTTTGTAGCCATCTGGAAATAAAACCGCTGAATAATCAAATTCACGTTTAGTTTCTATTTCTATTTGCTTGTGGCCAATAATCATTAACTTTTCTTCTCCGCCAGCAAGCAAAACAACACTACCAAGTGGTAAAAATTCTTTTAAATTTTTATTCATTTGTATTATTTCCTACTTTATCTAATTCTTTCCTAAATATCCTGTGATTTCAATACTTTATTCAAATTTAGATTTTTCAAATTTTAGTATCGGTATCAATCTTTTTATTGTTCATCATTTTAAATAATTATATCATTTCCTCAGTAACAAATCTATAAATGACATAAATAACTTACACAAAAATCAAAATTAAGGAAAAGCATTTTAATTACTTATTATATTTTAATATTTTTATGAGATTTTTGTAAGTATTATTTGATGACAGATTTAACTTTACTTCTTCCATCACCCACTTTTTTAATGATAATTTGCTGACCAATTGTCGATTTCATCTCTTCTACATGACTTATGACACCAACCAATCTATTTTTCCCGATTTGTTCAAGAGCTTGCATTGCTTTTTGCAAAGTTTCTTGGTCAAGGGAACCAAAGCCCTCATCGATAAATAAGGCTTCAATCTGAACACCATTTGCAGTATTTTGTACTACCTCACTTAAAGCAAGCGCAATAGATAGGGCCGCAATAAATGTCTCACCACCAGATAAGGTATCAGCTGAACGAGAGGCACCCGTTTCATTATCATAGATGTTAATGTCTAATCCATGATCCATGCGCCGGTTATTTCCTTCTTCGGCAAGTTCAAAGCGATAACGGTTATTTGAGAGTTGATTGATAAAGTGAATATTAGCATAATCAAGAATTTTTTCTAAATAATTTTGCACCACAAAAGTTTCTAGTCTTAATTTATCTTCAGACAATTTTCCTGAAATCGCACCATAAAGTTGGCCAATGGCTTTTCTTTTTTCAAATTGTTTCTCTTGACCTTTCATTAGTTTTCTCACTTCAGAAAGGATTACGATCGCTTGTTTTTCAGCTGTTTCATCAGCTGCTAATTTCTTCTGTAAAGAAAGGTAGAGGTCTGTTTCTTGTTTTTTGCGATTCTCAATCTCTTCAAGATTTGGACGAGCTTTATTTTGAAGTTTTTTATGCAGGCTCTCAATCTCTTGTTCTAATCTTGATTTTTCTGACTTGTATTGTTCGACTTTTTGAGATAGTTCAAGCCACTTACCGTCATTAGCCCATTCCCATAAAACCTGAAAATCTGTAGTCAATGCCTCAGGTTGAAGCAATGTCTTATCAATCTTATCCTGATTATTTTTTATTCGTTCACTTAAATCTATCAACTGAATATTTAAAGATTTAAGATTGGCTTTTTTAGTAGCAACTGATATTTTTATCTCCGAAATTTTAGATGTTAGATCAGCTAAACGCTTTTCAAATAATGCAATTTCCTCTTTGAGTTTATTGCGCTTATCTTGTAAATATTCACTGGTTTGAGTCACAGCTGAATCTCTTATTTCTGTCAGCAAATTTTCTATTTGAGTAGAAAACTCAAGGTAGGTATTTTCAAGTTTTTTTACTTCTTCTTGTAATCCTAAATATTTTTCCTCCAAATCAGTTAAATTTATTTTTAACTGATTATTTTCTCCTTCCTCTTTAATCAAAGCACTTTCCAAATTTTGAATAAGCCCTTCAATGGCGGATTCATCAAATGCTGACGGAAAAATATCTGAGTAATTAGAAATAAATTCACGATAGAGAAGCGAGAAATTCTTAATGACTTGTTCTTTTTCGGCTGATTTCAAGGCAAGGTTATTAGTGATTTCAGTCGTTAATTGGTTTAGCTGCTTATTTTTTTCTAGTAAAGTTGCTAGTAACTTTTGAGATTCATCTATTTCTTTTAGTAAAATTCCTAATTTTTCATAAGAAATATTTTCAATTTCATCTACTGACGGATGCTCTAAGGCACCACAAACAGGACAAGGTTCATTTTCTTCTAATTCCGTTTGAAGTTGAGCAATCATCAAACGTCGTCTTCCCTTTATTTTTTCTTCATGTGCCATTTGAACATCATTTAGATGCTTTTTATTTTCAAAGAGTTCCTTCTTTGTACTCTCTAACTTATTACTTAAATCAAGATTTTCCTTTTCTAACCATGAAATCCTTTGAAAATCAGGAAGTAATTTTCCCTGGAAAGTGAGTTTTAATTGATTTATTTCCTCTTTCTTCTCAGAAAAATATGAATCAGAAATGATATTTTCTCTTAGCCTTAATATTTCTTGATTAAATTCAATTAAAACATCTTTTGAATTTTTCAATGATTGTTGAGTCTCTGATTGCTTATTTCTTAGATCAACAATCTTGGCTTGCTTTTTCTCAGCTTCAAAAGCCTGTTGAATTTGTGTAATTAAACTTTCAGACTCACTTTTCTGATCATTGATTCTTTGTTGCTGTTCACTTAAATGTTCATTTTCTGTCAGTAAATTTTGCAACAATTTTTCTTCTGTCAATGTTTTAGTAGCCAGGTCAGTAATTTTTATCTCTAAATCTTTAGATGTTTTTTTATCTTGTTCGAGTTCATGAAGGCTCTGTTTAAGAGGTTGGGTCCAAGTTAATTCCTCAAAATGTTTCAGATTTTTATTGTAGCTTTGAGACTGTTCAATAATTTTTTCTTGATAATCACTTTCTAATTTACTTAAATTTTCAAAGTCATTATATAAATTTAGTGCAATTTTATATGAATCTTCTAATAAAGTTACTTTTTCTTTTTGTTCTAAGTTTTTGGATATTGTTTCTTCTTTTACTTTCGTCCGTTCTTCTTTAAGAAGAAGCATTTCATTAAATTTTTCATGTTCAGGGACTACTTCTAATCTTTCTAATTCAAAAGAGTTCCAAATTTGAGATTCATAATAACTTTGTAATTTACGTTCATACTCTGCAAAAATTGCATTTATTTCTGAGTTTTGTAATTTTATGGCATTACTAAAAGCTGTAAATATTGATGTTCCGAATATTTTCTTTAAAATTGATTCTTTTTCTGGAGTTGAAGACTTTAAAAATCTTGAAAAATCATTTTGCGGAAGCAGGATAATTTTTTTGAACTGCTCAGCATTCAAATGTAAGAGTCGCGTTATTTCCTCTCCAACATTTTTAGGGATTGTAGCAATATTTGCTTTTTCAATTCCTGCCACGCTATCAACAACTGCTAATTTGGCAGTTGCTTTAAAAATTGTTGTCCCACTACCTCGTTTTTTAGCAATATTTTGCTCGGGTTTTCGTTCAATTTTATATAATAAGCCCCCCTGTTCAAAATAGAATACAACGCTTGTCAAATTATCAGGAGTGGCGAACTGACTTCTCATTTCCCTAGCATCTCTATCTCCTGTTGTTGTGCCAAACAATGCATAGGTCATCGCATCAAATATAGTTGATTTTCCTGCTCCTGTATCACCACTAATTAGAAAAATAGGCGATTCATCTAATAGACGGAAATCAACAATAGATTTTTCATGAGGTCCAAAATAATTCATTTCTAAATATATAGGTTTCATTATTATTTTTCTCCTTCTATTTGTTTGAACGTGTTCTCAATAATTTCTTGCTGCAAGCCGCTTAAAGTCTCACCAGTTGTAACTTCATAAAAATTTGAAAGTATCCCAATATTATCCAGGCTTTCAATATTTTGAGTTTTACTTTTTACTGACAAAATATTTTTAAATTTATAATCCAATTCCACTATGGTTCCATATACTTTTTGAAGTTGGGCACGTAAATTTTGTCCTGCAAGTTTTGCTCTATCAAAGTTTTTTATGGTGATAGCGAACCAAGCTTGATGAATTGGCTGATTTTCGTAAAATTCTCGACTGATTAAGGTATCCCACTCTTCTTCAATAACAACTAAATCCGTTTGGATTTGTAAAGGAATAAACTCAGAGCTGACGGAATCTTGCTGTGTTTCTACAATAAAAACTCCCTTTTGAGTTTTTGCTTCTTTTGTGTTAAATTTTACAGGACTTCCAGAATACTGTACCTTCTCACTGGGTGAAGCAAATCTAGTGTGGATGTGTCCTAAGGCCACATAATCAAACGCTTCAAATTGAATAACATTTAAAGTTGCTAAACCACCCACTTTTGAGGTAGTTTCACTTGTTAAGTTAATCTCTTCTTTATGAGGACTTACCGCAAAATGTGTCACTAAAATTTGTTTTTTGTTTTTATCAAAATGTGTTTGCATTTCAGAAATAACTAAGGTCATTGCTTCATCAATAGTTTTGATTTCTTTTGCTTTTTCCTCGTCCAGACCCTGACTTGAAAAGTATATCCTTGCATCCATCGGATCAAAAAAAGGTAATAAAAATAGTTGAACTTGCTCAGTTTCAATTGGAATAAAAGCTTCCTCTAAAGAAGTCCGTAAATGTAATTGATTAAAATCCAACCATTCTTTGGCATAATTTAATCTCTTGGCCCCATCATGATTTCCTGAAATTGCATAAATAGGAAATTTTTCGATGATGTTCATTTCTCTTAACATTTGATTAAAAGTAATAACAGAATCTGCACTTGGAACCGCTCGGTCATACAAATCTCCAGCAATAATTATTCCATCAACTTCATATTCTTTTGCCAGAGAAAGAATTTGTTTAAAGGCATATTTTTGCTCTTCTAATAATGAAAAACCATTTATCGTTCTCCCAATGTGCCAATCTGACGTATGTAAAAACTTCATATTTATCTCCCCAAGTGAATTTAATTATTATTATAACATTATCAAAAAAACTTTAGTTTGTTTGCTACCAGATTGTTATCCTCATCCCTAAAGAAAACAAAAAAGGCTAGTTATAGACTAGCCTTTTTCAGAAACTAAAATTATTTTATTTCGCCTTTAATAACTCTTCTTTACTATGAACTAATTGAGTCAAAAAGTCACAGTAAGGAGTAGCTATCTGATATTTTTTCCCTTTACGTGAAACTGCACCATTAATATAATCTATCTCTGTCAAGCGATTATTATTTATCAAATCTTGATACATTGAAGGATAATGTAAGCCAATCGTTTCAGGGTCAAAACATGTCTCAACATGTTCTACGACCTCATCTATATCAAGATTCACATCCTCATGTTTTGCAACTGCCGCAAATTCTTTGACAATTGTAACAACCATATCGTGAGCAGGTTTTGTTGCTCCCAATCCAGTCATATTAGTATCCAAAATAGTGCAGAGTCCATTCATTGTCCCATTAACGCACGCTTTTCGGTAAATTGAATAATGGATGTTATCAGAATAGTTAGCATTTAATCCTGAAGCAGATAAAATGTTTGCTAGTTTTTTAGCCGTTTCTTCTTCGCCAGGAATGAAATTTTGAAGTTCAACAGAACCATTTCCAAATAGTTTTGCTTTTCCTGGTCCTTCTAAACCTGCAGTCCACATGGTATTCCCAATAAAAATATTATTTTTAGAAACATATTTTTCAATAATATCTTCATGACCAATCCCATTAAGTAAGCAAAGAACTTTTGTATGCTCAGCAATTAAAGGTTTAATGTCCTGAAGCATTTTATCTAACTGCATTGCTTTCGTAAATAAAATAATTAAATCTGTTTTTTCTTCTGATGAAATATTAGATTGTAATTCTACTGATAGATAAGCAGTGATTTCTTCACCATTAAAATTTGCTTGTAGGCCATGTTCTTTAATTGCAGTCACATGTTCAAGCCAACCATCTACAAGGGTCACTTCGTTGCCCCCTCTATGAAGCATAAGCCCAAAACGGCTTCCCATCGCTCCTGCACCGGCAATTGTGATTCTCATTTTATTCTCTCAATCTATATATTTTTCCCCATAAAATAACTGAATTCGTAATTTTAAAACGAGTTCAGTTTAGTAATTTATAGATAACAAATTATTTATAGTTAAAATTGTAGCTTTTTATGAGATAAAAATCAAAGATTCGCTTTAATAATCTTGTAAGAGAGTATTCAGAATTTTTTCATTTTTTGAACTATCTACTATTTTGCTTGATCCCAAAGTCGAACATTCTCGATTGCTTCCATCAGTCCTAATTGACGAACTTTACGAGGAAGGAATTTACGAATATCGTCTTCATTATATCCAACTTGTAGACGATAATCATCAATTACTAAAGGACGTCGAAGTAATTTTTCATTTTTTACAATTAAGTCTACAAGCTCATTTAAAGTAAGAGAATCAAAATCAAGAATTTTTGATAATTTTTTATAGGCACTACTTCTTTTGGAAATAATTTCCTCTACTCCACTTTCAGTTAATGAGAGTATTCTTAAAATATCATTTTTAAATAAGCTATTTTCTAAAATACTTACTTCTGTAAATTCTAATTTGTTTGCAATTAACCACTGTCTCATTTTTTTACTAGAACTGCAATTCGTTGAAGAAAACAATTTAATCATGGCTTTACTTCCTTTTTTATTTTATTATTTTTTTCTCATTTATACTCATATTATATTAAATCAAATTATTTTTGTCAATATATATTATTATTTCTTTTTCATTTTTTTATTATTTATTTATTTTTATTTTATTAAACAGAAAAAGCCATCATAAATGATGACTTTATTTTAATTTTATTATTTTCTTTCCCCAGAAGTTAATGTCTTAAACTTGTGCTTCCATTCATTTTGGAACCATCGATTTTCAAAGGTGTCCGCAAGGAGAGTGTTTCTCTCTGTTTGCTGCTTACTATTTTTGACCACTTTTACTGATATTTTTTTAGACAATTGATTTCCTCCCGTTAGAGATCATAGACGATCATACCGAACTGGTTTCTTCCTACAACTACTTTATAGCTTAAAAAATCTAAAGTTTTAAGAGAATCATTTCATTCTCTTAACACTATTATACCAAAAAAATAACAGCTTATGAAGAAAAAAGCTCCGATTTTCGTTATATTTAATTTATATATCCTTCAAAAATTTGTTTATCAATTAATTTTTTCAATAAAAGTAAAAAAGCCAGCCCTAAGGCTGACTCAATGTTTGTAATTTGAAAAGAATTTCAGAGATGTCAAAGTTGGATAGGCTTTGACTCTCTAATTCTACCGTATTTTAAAGACTTTAACCACTAATTTGTTTGAAAATTTTTATTCATTAATTAATGTTTATCTTCTTTATTTTTCTTACGCCAGAAGAACATTGCTCCAAATAGAGAGAGAAGAACAGTTCCAACCATACTCAACCAACCTGCATTTGCTTCACCTGTTGCAGGTAAATCAGCTGTTGAAAAATGTTTTCCACCTATATTTGTACTCATATTTCCATTTATCATCCCTCCATTCATTGTTGTTGGCGGTGTAGTAAAGAGCGTTGGTTCGCTGGTATTTCCAGATGCATCTGTTGCAGTAACAGAAAGCTGTGTTCCTGGGTTAATTCCAAGAGGAAGTTTAATTGTATAACTTCCATCCACTCCCGCTACAGCAGTGCCTAAAACTTCGCCTGTTGCCGGATTTTTAACAGTAATAGTGGAACCAGGTTCACCTTTACCATTTACCGTATATCCACTACCAGAATCCCCAGTTACACTATCTACAGTTGGAGCGCTTGGAGCCGTCGTATCAGTGTTAGACGATGGTTCACTGACCACTAAGGTTTGGGTTACATTTGCATATCCCCCTGCTGAATAAGTTACTGTGTAAGTACCTGCGGACAGTTTGCCATTCGGTACTACCATTCCTGCTGAGTTGGTAATTACATGAGTAACCGAAACAGTTTTACCATCACTATCTTTAAGTGTAGCAGGTAGACTAGCTGTTGCGTCAGCTGCACCTTTTTTAGAAGTGGTCGTAGTTAAATTACCTGTTGGAGCTACTAAAACTGGACTAGTTGGGTTGCTTGGATCACTGACCACTAAGGTTTGAGTTACATTTGCATATCCCTCTGCTGAATAAGTTACTGTGTAAGTACCTGCGGACAGTTTGCCATTCGTTACTACCATTCCTGCTGAGTTGGTAATTACATGAGTAACCGATACAGTTTTACCTTCACTATCTTTAAGTGTAGCAGGTAGACTAACTGTTGCGTCAGCTGCACCTTTTTTAGAAGTGGTCGCAGTTAAATTACCTGTTGGGGCCACTAAAACGGGACTAACTGGGTCTGCTGGTGTTGTCGCTGAGGTTGGGTCACTGACATTGCCTGAACCATCTGTTGCAGTGATTGTCAATGGAGCGTTAGGACCAACTGAGCCTGGAAGAGTCACAGTATAGTTTCCACTTCCATCTGTGGTCCCGGTTCCGACCGTATCTCCATTATTATCTTTAATTGTGATGGTTGAATTAGGTTCGGCAGTCCCTGTGACTGTGTAACCATTGGTGCTATTCCCTGTGATACTTCCGACTGCTGGAGAATCGGGAGCAGTTGTATCTGAATCTGCCGGTGTTGTCGCTGAGGTTGGATCACTGACATTACCTGAACTATCTGTTGCTGTGACATTTAGTGGAGCGTTAGGACCAACTGAGCCTGGAAGAGTCACAGTATAGTTTCCACTTCCATCTGTGGTCCCGGTTCCAACTGTATCTCCGTTATTATCTTTAATTGTGATGGTTGAATTAGGTTCGGCAGTCCCTGTAACCGTATAGCCATTGGTGCTATTACCTGTAACACTTCCTACTACTGGAGCATCTGGGGCAGTTGTATCTGTTGGGTCAGAAACCACTAGTGTTTGGGTCACATCTTCATAGCCTGCGGCCGTATAAGTGACGGTGTAGGTACCCGCTGACAACTGACCATTGGTCATCGCAGTTCCTGAAGAATTGGTGATCACCGAAGCGACTGGAATGTCAGCTCCTGTGCTGTCTTTGAGACTCGCTGAAAGAGCAGCCATCGCATCTGCGGCACCAACTGCTGAGGTTGTCGCAGTCAAGTTACCTGTTGGGGCTACTAAAACGGGACTAACTGGATCTGCTGGTGTTGTCGCTGAGGTTGGATCACTGACATTGCCTGAACTATCTGTTGCTGTGACATTTAGTGGAGCGTTAGGACCAACTGAGCCTGGAAGAGTTACAGTATAATTTCCGCTGCCATCTGTCGTTCCGGTTCCAACCGTATCGCCATTATTATCTTTAATTGTGATGGTTGAATTAGGTTCGGCAGTCCCCGTAACCTTATAGCCATTGGTGCTATTGCCTGTGACACTTCCAACTGTTGGAGCATCTGGGGCAGTTGTATCTGCTGGGTCAGAGACAATCAGCGTTTGGATCACGTCTTCATATCCTGCGGCAGTATAAGTGACGGTGTAGGTACCCGCTGACAACTGACCATTGGTCACTGCAGTTCCTGAAGAATTGGTGATCACTGAAGTGACTGGAATGTCAGCTCCTGTACTGTCTTTGAGACTCGCTGGAAGAGTAGCCATGGCATCTGCGGCTCCAACTGCTGAGGTTGTCGCAGTCAAGTTATCTGTTGGAGCTACTAGAGTTGGATCTGCTGGAGTTGTCGCTGTAGCGGGATCACTGACATTACCTGAACTATCTGTCGCTGTGACATTTAGTGGAGCGTTAGGACCAACTGAGCCTGGAAGAGTCACTGTGTAATTTCCACTTCCATCTGTGGTCCCTGTTCCAACTGTATCTCCGTTATTATCTTTAATTGTGATGGTTGAATTAGGTTCGGCAGTCCCTGTAACCGTATAGCCATTGGTGCTATTACCTGTGACATTTCCAACTGTTGGAGCATCTGGGGCGGTTGTATCTGCTGGGTCAGAAACCACTAGTGTTTGGGTCACATCTTCATAGCCTGCGGCCGTATAAGTGACGGTGTAGGTTCCCGCTGATAACTGACCATTGGTCACTGGAGTCCCTGAGGAATTGGTAATCACTGAAGTGACTGGAATGTCAGCTCCTGTGCTGTCTTTAAGACTCGCTGGAAGAGTAGCCATGGCATCTGCGGCTCCAACTGCTGAGGTCGTTGCTGTTAGATTTCCTGTTGGAGCTACCAGTACTGGACTAACTGGGTCTGCCGGTGTTGTCGCTGAGGTTGGATCACTGACATTACCTGAACTATCTGTCGCTGTGACATTTAGTGGAGCGTTAGGACCAACTGAGCTTGGAAGAGTCACAGTGTAATTACCACTTCCGTCTGTCGTTCCGGTTCCAACTGTATCTCCATTATTATCTTTAATTGTGATAGTGGAATTAGGTTCGGCAGTCCCTGTGACGGTGTAACCATTGGTGCTATTTCCTGTGACACTTCCAACTACTGGAGCATCTGGGGCAGTTGTATCGGCTGGGTCAGAGACAACCAACGTTTGGGTCACATCTTCATATCCTGCGGCTGTGTAAGTGATGGTGTAAGTACCCGCTGATAAGTTACCATTGGTTACTGGAGTCCCTGAGGAATTGGTAATCACTGAAGTGACTGGAATGTCAGCTCCTGTACTGTCTTTGAGACTCGCTGGAAGAGTAGCCATGGCATCTGCGGCTCCAACTGCTGAGGTCGTTGCTGTTAGATTTCCTGTTGGAGCTACCAGTACTGGACTAACTGGGTCTGCCGGTGTTGTCGCTGAGGTTGGATCACTGACATTACCTGAACTATCTGTCGCTGTGACATTTAGTGGAGCGTTAGGACCAACTGAGCCTGGAAGAGTTACAGTATAATTTCCGCTGCCATCTGTCGTTCCGGTTCCGACCGTATCGCCATTATTATCTTTAATTGTAATGGTCGAATTAGGTTCGGCAGTGCCTGTAACCGTATAGCCATTGGTGCTATTTCCTGTAACACTTCCAACTACTGGAGCATCTGGGGCGGTTGTATCAGTTGGGTCAGAAACCACTAGTGTTTGAGTTACGTCTTCATATCCTGTGGCCGAATAAGTGACGGTGTAGGTCCCCGCTGATAAGTTACCATTGGTCACTGCATTTCCTGAGGAATTGGTAATAACCGAGGTGACCGCTACATCGGCTCCTGCACTATTTTTTAATGTAGTTGGAATCGTCGCAGTTGCATTACTTGCACCAACTGCTGAGGTCGTTGCTGTTAGATTTCCTGTTGGAGCTACCAGTACTGGACTAACTGGGTCTGCGGGGGTTGTCGTTGGTGTTGGCGTACTAACATTGCCTGAACTATCTGTTGCCGTAACATTTAATGGCGCATTAGGACCAACTGAGCCTGGGAGAGTCACTGCGTAATTTCCACTTCCGTCTGTTGTTCCTGTTCCGACTGTTGTACCAGAACCATTTTTAATAGTAATAGTCGAATTAGGTTCGGCAGTTCCTGTAACGGTATAGCCATTGGTGCTATTACCTGTGACGCCACTCACAATAGGAGCTGCCGGAGGGGTCGTATCAGCTGGGTCAGTAACCACTAAAGTTTGCGTTACATTTGCATAGCCTGCGGCTGAATAGGCGACAGTGTAAGTACCCGCTGATAATTGACCGTTGGTCACTGGAGTCCCCGAGGAATTAGTAATGACTGAGGTGACTGGAACATCAGTACCTGCACTATTTTTTAAGGTAGTTGGAATCGTCGCAGTTGCATCTGCGGCTCCAACTGCTGAGGTTGTCGCAGTCAAGTTTCCTGTTGGAGCAACCAGCGTTAAATTAACATCTCCAGCTAAATATACGTAAGAAACTCCATCAGCACCACTTAGAATATCAACATCTAATAAGTTGGTTTGAACAGCAGAACCTACAAAACGTGCATCGAGGTTACTTTGAATACTTGGTGGGGCAGTGATTTTTGTAGGAATGGTAATTCTTGTATCCCCAAGTGCCGAAGCATTTAAAAGAAGATCTAAAATTCCACCTGTTCCATTTACTAATGGAACTAAAACATTATCTATGGCTGTTATCAGTGCAGGCTTGATCAAAGCAAGGGCAGTATTAGCGGCAGGTGCTGCTAACCCTGTTGCAGAAAGATTACTAACTGCCGTTCGTAAATTTTCTAGAATAGTTCTGACATTTTGAGCTAAAATTGCTCCCATCCCATCATTTAAAGGCGCACTCAGCATTGAATTTCCATTAAGGGTCGTGGCTGATGTAAATGTTCCACCGCCAATATTTTGAATTCCTTTTAATAGATTAAGCTGAGTCGTCACTTCTGTTAAATTAATACTGGCTAAAGGATTATTGCCTAAGATTGTGGCTACTCCCGCAACAAAAGTATCTCCAGCACTAACGATTGCATTGATGAGTGCAACTTTATTAAAGTCAATCGTGATATTCGTCGTAACCGAAGTATTCCCGTTAGCAGCAACATAGCCACGAAGCTCTTGCGGAATTGTCAAAACAGCATAACGAGGCCCTGAAAGAAGGGCAACATTAGCCAATGCACCTCCGGCAATTGTAAAATCAACATTTCGAGTTCCTGAACCACTAGCCCAGCGATTGCTTGTAGTTGTCCCACTATTATTGCTTGAAGTAATATTTTGCAAGAGATCAATATTTAAAGCAGCAGCTTTTGCAGTGATTTGATTTGATAGCAAGCTATAAGCTGTTGGGATAATTACCGAAGTCATCAATAACGTCCCAGACATGGTCGCTGATAGTACTTTACGTTTGGTTATTACTTTACCTTTTTTACGTGGTGCCTTTTTTTTCTGCATTTCCATTTTTTCCAATCCTCCTAAATCATGTTGGCAATATCTTATGATGATCAGACACAAGAAATTGTTTGACAGCTTCCATAAAGTAATTTATTGTATACATTCTTTATACACCATTTCTTAATAAAAAAACATAAAAATACTCTAGTTTTTGCTTGACCATTGCTGACTTTAGCAAGCACTTGTGTCAAAAGAAGAAAGTTCATAAACGCCCTTTGTTTAGCTTTTCACAGCTTTCAACCACTAGTTTTTAACAACAAAAAAATCGCCAATGTTAGCGATTTCTCTTTTTATCAATATTTTTATTAAGATTGCATTTTTATTCAGACCTAAAAATGATTTTGTAGTTTATTTATTTGCATTTTCTTCCAGTATTTTCATTCTTCGCAAAAGTTGATGTTCTCCAAATAAAATCAAGAGTAAAACCAGACTCCAACCTCCAATTAATCCTGCAGAATCGATTAGTGGTCGCCCTGTCCTTGAAATGAAAATTCGTGTCGGATGATCCTGAACAACATAAACTGTAATTTTATCGCCTTCATCACCTAATCTTCTAAAATAAACATCCAAGGGACGTTTTTGATATTCATTTCCGTCGTATTTATAGGATACTTCATGAATTGCTTTCACATCTGTACCATAAACAATTTTTCCAGAAACAGCTGTTTTTTCTAAACTTTTATTTGTCTGATGGATACCAAGTAAAAACAGAGCCCCGAAAAGCATTGCCACTGCAACAATAAACATGACAATTCGCAAAATTCGCTGAAATATACTAACTATTTTATTCATTTAACATCCTATATTTCTAATTTAATAACTTTCCTGAGTTTAATCCTCTTTTCATTTTAACATTTTTTATTGATAAAAGTCGATATGCTAATTAAGCTGCATTCTTAGCTTTTTATGAAATCATAAACAATAACTTGAAAAATACAAGAAAAATTAACGTTTTTTTGGTAAAATTGGCTTAGAAATAGTTATTAATTTTCTCATATTTTACTGACAGGCCTTTGTCAGTAAATTGAAAAATAAAAGGCTCCTAAATAAACAGTGAAAGCTGTTTTTATAATCTATAAAACGAAAGAGGCACATAATGTCCTTTGATGGTATTTTTTTACACCACATGACGGCTGAATTGCAACCGCTTGTTGGTGGACGTATTCAAAAAATTAATCAACCTTTTGACCAAGAACTTGTTTTAACCATTCGGTCAGCTGGTAAATCTCATAAACTTCTACTTTCAGCTCACCCTGTATTTGGACGGGTCCAACTGACGAAAACTGATTTTCAAAATCCTCAAAACCCCAATAACTTTGTGATGATTTTACGGAAATATTTAGCGGGGGCTTTCCTTGAAAAAATCGAACAAGTTGAAAATGACCGCCAAATTATTTTTCACATTTCAACTAAAGATGAGATTGGTGACAGCCTAAAAATTGCTTTAATCGCTGAAATTATGGGGAAACACAGCAATATTATTTTGCTTGAAAAAACCTCACAAAAAATCATTGAATCAATCAAACATATTGGCTTTTCGCAAAATCAATATCGGACGATTTTGCCTGGCTCAACCTATATCGCACCACCTGCCTCTAATGCTACTGATCCCTTTAAAGCAACTGACGAAGAAATTTTTGATACGTTACAAACTGAACAATTACAACAAAAATTCCAAGGGATTGGGCGCGATTCTAAAATCGCATTGACTGGTCTGTCAGTAAAAGAATTCAAAGAAAAATTACTGACGATTAAACCATCAATTTATCCTACTGACAATTTTTCTAGTATTCAACTTACTGACACTGATGATTTTGTAAGCTTCGATAGCTTATCTGAAATGCTGGATGTTTATTATGCTGACAAAGCTGAACGTGACCGTGTCAAACAAGTTGCTGCTTCTGTCATTAAAAAAATCCAAAATGAATTAAAGAAAAATCGTGATAAATTAAAGAAACAAGAACGAGAATTATTGGCTACTGACAATGCTGAAATTTTCCGTCAAAAAGGTGAGTTGCTTAACACTTTCTTAAATCAAGTCCCAAACGATAAAACAAGTGTGACCTTAGAAAATTACTATACAAACGAACCCTTAGACATCGCTTTAAACCCCGCACTAAGCCCCGCTCAAAATGCTCAACGCTATTTCCACCGTTATCAAAAATTGAAACAAGCTGTCAAATTTTTGGGAGAACAAATCACCAAAACTAAAGAAACAATTCATTATTTAGAGTCCGTTGAGTCCAATCTTGAAAATGCTGATGTTCCTGAAATTGCTGATATTCGTGAAGAATTAATTCAAACTGGCTATATCAAACAAAAATATCGCAATAAGAAACAAAAAATGCTGCCGCCAGAAAAATATCAAGCTGAAGATGGAACAATTATTTTGGTCGGAAAAAATAATTTACAAAATGAACAAGTCAGTTTCAAACTTTCTCGTCGAGGCGATCTTTGGTTTCACGTTAAAGATATTCCAGGAAGTCATGTTTTGATTACTGGAAATCCAAACCCTTCTGATGAAACAATTACTTTCGCCGGAGAATTAGCCGCCTATTTCAGCAAGGCCCGTTATTCAAATCTTGTTCAAGTAGACGTTTTGGATGTCAAAAAATTACACAAGCCGACCGGAACAGCTCCAGGATTTGTGACCTATGATCGTGAAAAAACGATTCGTGTCACTCCTGATGAAGCTGTCATTAAATCACGTAAGATCAGTAAGTAAAGTTTACTGACGAAAATTAATTTTAAAAATTTGGAGAATCCATGTCTGAAATTATAAAATGTTCTGTTTGCAATCATTTACTTACAAAAGAAGGAAATACTTTTAAATGTGAGAATAATCATACTTTTGATTTGGCTAAAGAAGGCTATCTTAACCTTCTTTTAAATGCCAAAAAAACTTCTGGCGACTCAAAAGAAATGATGGCAGCCAGACGTGATTTTCTCGCAAAAGGTTATTATGAAAAACTATCCGACCGAGTCAATCAACGCTTAAACAATTTGTCTTCAACCAACCAAACCATTGTTGACATTGGTTGTGGGGAAGGTTACTATCTTTCACGTTTCCAAAAAGAAATGGCACCAGAATCCACTAAGCTTTATGGAATGGATATTTCTAAGCTCGGGATTCGGATGGCTGCTAAAAAAAACACAACGATTCAATGGTTAGTAGCCAATTTTGCCAATCTCCCTTTTACTGACAAGTCCGCCAGTACTGTTTTATCCATGTTCGCAGAATATTCTGTCCCAGAAATTGACCGAATTCTGACTGACGAAGGAAATATTATCATCGTCAGAGCCGCTAGTGACCACCTCATTGAATTAAAAAATATTATCTATCCTGAAATTCATGAAAAAGTTAAAGCCTCTTCTATTAAAACTTTCCCTGGATTTTTAGTTGAGCAAGAAAATTATTCTTATCAAGTGACAATCCAATCCACAGAAGATTTATTAAGCTTACTACTGATGACCCCTCATTATTGGAAAATCAAACCAGAGGGAATTGAAAATCTCAAAAAGTTTGAAGCTTTAGAAGTAACAATCAGTATTGAAATTGATGTATTAAAGCGACAAAAATAACTTTTTTTAATCGAAAAATAATCAACTTTTAAGTAATCATTTTCAAAATGCATTTTTAAGGAAAAGCCACGCGTTTATTGCTATGACGGGGCTTTCATATCTTAGACAAATTTGGTATAATTAAATTTGTAATTTTTACAATTTACATTATTATTATAATATTTTATAAGAAGGAGCCACTATGGCAAATGAAACTGTCATTCAAATGATTGATGTCACCAAACGTTTTGGTGATTTTGTCGCAAACGACAAGGTCAATCTTGAGTTGAAGAAAGGTGAGATTCATGCATTGCTCGGCGAAAATGGAGCCGGTAAGTCAACCTTGATGAACATCCTCTCAGGACTCCTCGAGCCTAGCGAAGGCGAAGTCCACGTCAAGGGAAAGCTCGAAAACATCGATTCCCCCTCTAAAGCAGCAAACCTCGGTATCGGAATGGTTCACCAACACTTCATGTTAGTTGACGCCTTCACAGTTACTGAAAATATCATCCTTGGTAATGAAGTAACCAAAGGAATCAATCTCGATTTAAAGACAGCGAAGAAAAAAATTCTTGAACTTTCTGAGCGTTATGGACTTTCTGTTGAACCAGATGCACTTATCCGTGATATTTCCGTCGGTCAACAGCAACGTGTTGAGATTTTAAAAACACTTTATCGCGGGGCAGATATCTTAATTTTTGATGAACCAACTGCCGTTTTGACTCCTGCTGAAATTACAGAATTGATGCAAATCATGAAAAACTTGATTAAAGAAGGTAAGTCAATCATTCTCATCACCCATAAGTTGGATGAAATTCGTGCCGTAGCTGACCGTATCACTGTAATTCGACGCGGAAAATCTATTGATACCGTTGAGCTTGGCGACAAAACCAATCAAGAGCTTGCAGAACTCATGGTCGGACGCTCTGTCTCATTTATTACTGAAAAAGCTGCTGCCCAACCTAAAGATGTCGTTTTAGAAATTAAAGACCTTAATATCAAAGAGAGTCGTGGCTCCCTTAAAGTTAAAGGCCTCTCTTTAGAAGTTCGTGCCGGTGAAATCGTAGGAGTAGCCGGAATTGATGGTAATGGACAGACAGAATTAGTAAAAGCAATTACTGGTTTAACAAAAGTGGATTCAGGTTCTATCAAACTTCACAATAAAGATATTACTAATCAACGCCCTCGAAAAATAACTGAGCAATCAGTTGGACACGTTCCAGAGGACAGACATCGTGACGGACTCGTTTTGGAAATGACAGTCGCTGAAAATATTGCCTTGCAAACCTACTACAAACCACCAATGAGCAAATATGGTTTTCTAGATTACAATAAAATAAATAGTCATGCTCGTGAACTTATGGAAGAATTTGACGTCCGTGGAGCTGGTGAATGGGTTTCTGCCTCATCTCTTTCTGGTGGTAATCAGCAAAAAGCAATTATCGCCCGAGAAATCGACCGTAACCCTGACTTACTTATCGTTTCCCAACCCACACGTGGTCTTGACGTTGGAGCGATTGAATATATTCATAAACGTTTAATCCAAGCTCGTGATGAAGGAAAAGCAGTCCTTGTTATTTCTTTTGAACTTGATGAAATTCTTAATGTCTCTGACCGAATCGCTGTAATTCACGATGGTCAAATTCAGGGAATTGTAAGCCCTGAAACAACCACAAAACAAGAACTCGGTATTTTAATGGTTGGAGGTAACATTAATGAATAATAAAACAAGAAAAGTCCTCGTTCCTCTCATTGCCATTGTTTTTGGTTTCCTGTTAGGTGCGATTATCATGCTAGCCTTTGGCTATAACCCGATTTGGGGTTACGAAGACCTTTTCATTTCTGCTTTAGGAAGTGCAAGATCCATTGGTGAAACCCTACAAACTATGGGACCTTTGATTTTGACTGCTTTATCCTTTGCCGTTGCCATGAAAGTCGGCCTCTTCAATATCGGGATGTCAGGTCAAGCACTAGCTGGTTGGATTAGTTCCATGTGGTTTGCTTTAAGTTTCCCAGATATCCCCCGCTTACTGATGATTCCTTTAGTTGTAATTATCGGAATGGTCTTTGGAGCATTTATGGGATTCATTCCCGGCATTCTTCGAGCTCTACTTGGAACTTCAGAAGTTATCACAACGATTATGTTGAATTATATTATGTTGTTCTTCTCAACATTTATGATACACAGTATGTTCCAAAAAAACATTTTGATGGACAATACAACTGACCAAACAAAATTAATTAGTGCAAATGCTTCTTTTAGAACCAATTGGATGTCCTCATTAACTGATAATTCAACCTTAAATATCGGACTAATCATTGCATTAATTGCCCTTGTGATTATGGCCATTATCTTCACTAAGACAACTCTTGGGTTTGAAATTAAAGCTGTTGGTTTAAATCCTGACGCTTCAGAATATGCTGGTATCTCAGCAAAACGTACCCTTATCTTATCTATGGTTGTCGCCGGAGCCCTCGCTGGACTTGGTGGTGTTGTTTATGGATTTGGGTATATGCAAAACTTCGTCTCTCAATCGGCATCCCTTGATATCGGATTTAATGGGATGGCTGTCGCCCTTCTTGGCGGTAATAGTCCTATCGGTATTCTCTTTGCCGCTCTTCTTTTCTCAGTTCTTCAAACAGGTGCACCTGGTATGACAAACGATGGTATTCCACCAGAAATCGTTAAAGTTGTCACTGCTGCAATTATATTCTTCATCGCAGTGAAATTCATTATCGAAGTCATGCTACCAAAAGCTAAAGCAATCAAAGCTTCAGAAGCCACTAAGAAGAAAGGAGAAAAAGCATGAACGTCGTAAACACTTTACAGATTATTGTCGCTAATATGCTCATCTATTCAACACCTCTAATCTTTACAAGTATTGGTGGTGTCTTCTCCGAACGAGGCGGAATCGTCAATGTCGGTCTCGAAGGAATAATGACTATCGGGGCCTTTAGTTCCGTTGTCTTCAACTTAACTACTGCCGGGATGTTTGGAAGCATGACTCCTTGGCTCTCAATTCTCTTTGGAGCTTTAATCGGTGCGCTCTTCTCTTCTCTTCACGCGGTTGCTACCGTCAACCTAAGAGCAGACCATATCGTATCTGGGACCGTACTTAACTTGATGGCTCCAGCACTTGGAGTATTCCTACTTCAAGTTTTCTACCAACAAGGTCAAATTAATATCAATGAACAAATTGGTTATTGGAACGTTCCTTTACTTTCTAATATTCCTGTCATTGGTAAAATCTTCTTTACTCAAACTTCACTCCCAGGTTTCCTTGCAATAGTTGTTGCAATTCTCGCTTGGTACGTCCTATTTAAAACTCGCTTTGGTCTTCGCCTTCGTTCTGTTGGTGAAAATCCTCAAGCAGCTGACACCCTTGGGATTAACGTTTATGCCTATCGTTGGGCTGGGGTACTTCTCTCTGGTGTTCTCGGAGGAGTTGGTGGAGCAATCTATGCTCAAGCAATTTCTGGTAACTTCTCAGTTTCAACTATTGCAGGACAAGGTTTCATTTCGCTTGCAGCCATGATTTTTGGTAAATGGAATCCAATTGGAGCAATGCTATCATCACTTCTCTTTGGACTCTTTACTTCACTGGCCGTTGTCGGTGGTCAAATCCCAGGAATCAAAGAAATCCCTTCTTCATTCCTACAAATGGCACCTTACGTCTTTACAATTATCGTCTTGGCACTCTTCCTTGGAAAAGCAATTGCGCCTAAAGCTGACGGGGTAAACTATATCAAATCGAAATAAATTTCTAAAAATAAAAAAGTCTGTCGATGAACAGACTTTTTTATTATAGTTTAAAGCAAACTTTTAAATATAATAAAAAGAGTTAGTTGAAATTTTCTACTAACTCTTTTTTATTTTTAGTTTTTAACTGCAGAAGCAAATTCTTCTTTAGCAAAAGCTTCATCGATGATAGCTTTCAATTGAGCTCCAGAAGCTTCCATTTTTTGCATTTCAGCATCGTTCAATGGAATGTGAATTGGGTTAACAACACCTTCAGCACCAACTACAGCTGGTTGACCAAGGTAGCAGTCGCTTACGCCATATTGTCCATCTTGGAATACTGATACAGGAAGTACTGCATGTTCATCATCAAGAATTGCTTTAGTAATACGAGCAAGGGCTACAGCCACACCGTAGAATGTTGCACCTTTTTTAGCGATGATTGAGTAAGCTGCATCACGTACAGATTCAAACAATTCAACGATTTCTGCTTCGTTAAGGTAGTCATTTTCTTGGAACCATTGTTCCAATTTAACACCAGCAACGTTAGCGTGTGACCAAACAGCAAATTCTGAGTCACCATGTTCACCCATGATATATGCGTGGATTGAACGAGCATCAACGTCAACTTTTTCAGCCAATGCTTGACGGAAACGTGCAGTATCAAGTGAAGTACCTGAACCTACAACACGGTTTTTAGGGAAACCAGAGAATTTCCAAGTTGCGTATGTCAAGATGTCAACTGGGTTAGCAGCAACGAGGAAGATTCCTTTGAATCCTGAAGCAACAATTTTAGTTACAACATCTTTAGTAATACGAAGATTTTTTTCAACAAGGTCAAGACGAGTTTCACCTGGTTTTTGTGGAGCACCAGAAGTCAAGACAACGAGGTCAGCGTCGCTTGCATCAGAGTAGTCTGCAGAGTAAATCTTTTTAGGTGATGTAAATGCCAAGGCATGAGAAAGGTCTTCTGCATCCCCTTGAGTTTTTTCTTTAAAAAGGTCAACAATACCTAATTCTTGTGCAATTCCTTGGTTAACAAGGGCAAAAGCGTATGATGAACCTACAGCACCGTCACCAACAAGGATAACTTTCTTACGTTGTTTATCAGCCATGATTTTCTTTAATTCCTTTCAAATTATAAACGAGTATTTTATAAAATATAATCTTTTCAACAATAGGGCCTGTCGATAGCGGCAGGCTGTATTGTTTTAAGATCATTAATTGACAAATTATTTAACAGTGCGGATACGCATTGTATTAGTGCGACCAGTACCAACTGGAACACCAGCAACGATAATGATATTGTCGCCAGCTTCAACCAAACCAGAAGCCAATGCAACTTTTTCAGCAACTTCAAACATGTCATCAGTAGATGCAGGTTTTTCAGTCATCATTGGGATAACACCCCAGTTGATCATCAAACCACGTTCAACTTTTTCGTCAAATGTGATAGCCAAGATATCAGCATCTGGACGGTGTTTAGAAATCAAACGAGCTGTGTTACCAGATTCAGTCAAAGCAACAATCAATTTAACATCCATAGCTTCTGCAGCATTTTTAACTGATGCAGCAACAACTTCTGTTACAGTTGATTTGTCGTAACGTTCTGGGTGAAGACGTCCGTATTCTTTCAACATTGTTTGAGCATTTTTGTTAACAGTAGCCATTGTACGAACTGATTCGCGTGGGTATTTACCATTAGCAGACTCACCTGAAAGCATTGTAGCATCAGTTCCGTCAATAACAGCGTTAAATACGTCTGAAATTTCTGAACGTGTAGCACGTGGGTTGTAAGTCATTGATTCAAGCATGTTTGTTGCAGTTACAACAATTTTACCTGCTTTGTTAACTTTGCTGATAATCAATTTTTGGTAAACTGGAACCATTTCAAATGGAACTTCGATACCCATGTCACCACGAGCAATCATGATACCATCAGCTGCTTCGATGATTTCATCAAGGTTTTCAATCCCTTGTTGATTTTCAATTTTAGCCAAGAGTTGTACGTGTGGATTACCAGTTTCTTCACAAATACGACGTACTTCTTTAACGTCATTTGCAGTACGTACGAATGAGATAGCGATAAAGTTAATTCCACCAGGTTGTGAAAGACCGAAACGGATATCTGCATCGTCACGTTCAGCAAGGGCTGGGAAAGGAATTTTAGTGTTAGGAATGTTAACACCTTTTTGTTTACCGATAACACCATCATTTTGTGCTTCAACTTCGAATTCACGAGTTGCTGCATCTTTACCAGTCAATGACAAACCAAGTTTACCATCATCAATCAAGATAGTTTGACCGATTTCAACATCATCAAAGATGTCAAGTCCGCCAGCTACGTTCAAGGCAATCAATTCAGGAGTTGATTTAAGACCTTGTTTAGTTGCAACACGGAATTTATCTCCAGTAACAACGCTGATTGAATCAGCACCGTCAGCGAAGAGTTCTGTACGCATTTCAGGACCTTTAGTATCAAGCAAGAAACCTACTTTGTGACCAGCGATTTCTTCAGCGCGGTGAACAGTTGCCATACGAGCACCTTGTTCAGGATGGTCACCGTGTGAGAAGTTGAAACGGAAGACATTAGCGCCTTCTTCAATCAAAGCTGCAATGTTTTTTGCTGATGCTTCGACGTCAAGAGATTCTCCCCAATAGCCGCTTTCACCAAATTTTTTGCCACCACGAATTTCGACAGCAGGTCCAAGAGTTGAGACGATTTTTACACGTTTATTCATTTTGTGTTTTTCTCCTATAATGATTAATTATATATCTCTGCCCTAATTATGCGTTTAACACTTAACTAGAAACAGATTTGCAGTAACTTAGTTAAGGTTAAGATTGTTGAGTGCTGAGTTAAGACGGTAAAGTTCAAGACCTGCTTTATGCGGGTTGTTTACTTTGATGCCACCTTCAGTAGTCAAACTAAAGAGTGCTCCTTCTTCAGCAGTTCCGAGAATTGGACTTTCTACAAGTTCTTCATTACGGATACCAACGGCTACGCCACCGATTCCATCACGAAGCAATTCAACGGCACGAGCTCCCATACGTGAAGCAAGAACACGGTCACGAGCTGTTGGTGAACCACCACGTTGGATGTGTCCAAGAACAGAAACACGAAGGTCTCCTTTATAACCAGCTTCTTTAAGTTTTGTAGCAAATTCTTCACCAGTCATAACGCCTTCAGCAAGAACGATGATGTGGTGATTTTTACCTTTTTCGTAGCCTTTGTTAATGTTGTTAACTACGTTTTCAAACTTAAATTCTTTTTCTGGAATACAAATATCATCTGCACCAGCAGCGATACCAGCATTCAAAGCGATATCTCCAGCATTACGTCCCATTACTTCTACAACGAAAGTACGGTTATGTGATGATGAAGTATCACGGATTTTATCCAAGGCATCTACGACTGTCGAAACAGCTGTATCAAAACCAATTGTAAAATCAGTTCCTACGATATCGTTATCGATTGTGCCTGGAAGTCCAACAGCTGGGAAACCATGTTCTGTAAGACGCATAGCTCCATGGTAAGATCCGTCACCACCGATTACAACGACACCTTCGATACCGAATTTTTTAAGTTGCTCAATCCCAGCAAGTTGTCCTTCTACTTGAGCAAATTCTGGGTAACGTGCTGAGTACAAGAATGTACCACCACGACCGATTTTATCACCAACTGAAGCTGACGTAAGCGGGAAAATGTCTCCCGCAACCATGCCCGCATATCCGTGATTGATACCGTAAACTTCGATACCTTCAGAAATTG
The DNA here is from genome assembly GCF_000468955.1 of Lactococcus cremoris subsp. cremoris KW2. Taxonomy (NCBI): domain Bacteria; kingdom Bacillati; phylum Bacillota; class Bacilli; order Lactobacillales; family Streptococcaceae; genus Lactococcus; species Lactococcus cremoris. The sequence continues at coordinate 1,394,523 of NC_022369.1, forward strand.
CTTTGCGAACAACTGCACGAATAGCCGCATTCATCCCTGGGGCATCACCACCAGAAGTCAAAACTGCAATGCGTTTCATTTAAATCTGTCCTCCGAAATTGAGATACACAGCAAAAATACGTAAACGTTATTAATATTTTTACCATGTTCATTTGTTGTCTAGTTCATTATATCACGTATTTATAAAAAAATCTCTTTACAAACTGTATGAAACGTTTTCATTGTTTCTTTTTTTCTAAGCCTTATTTTGCAAGGGTTTTCTAGCATTTTCAAATAATTTTTTTAGACTTCATTTGCTTCTTATTCTTCTATAATATGACACAATATTAGCCATTCTATTCTTTTATATTTTAACAAAAAAGTAAAGAATCTTTTACTTTTTTGTTTATTTTTCTAATTATTCATTTTGAAAATTGAAATTATTTTCATAAAAAAATGAATTCCTTTCGAAATTCATTTTCAAGATTAAGCTTCGTAACGTTTTTCACCATCAAGATAAGTCGCAACTAAATCATATTCATTGTCTAATACGATGAAATCGGCTGCAAGTCCTGGTTTGATTTGTCCACAAACATCATCAATATTTACTGATTTTGCTGGCGTTAATGAAGCCATCATAACTGCTTCTGCTGGCGTAGCAATCCCCCAGTCAATCACATTTTTAACGGCTGTTTTAAGTGTTAAAATTGAAGCGGCTGGGCGGCCTGTTGGAAGCCAAGCAGCGCCATCGCGCACTTCTACTTCGTATTCTCCAAGCATATAAGGACCATCAGGAAGTCCTGCGGCACGCATTGAGTCTGTAATCAAAACAACATGGTCAGCGCCTTTCATTTTCACAACAATTTCAGCGGCTTCTGGACGAACATGGTGACCATCACAAATTAATTCGGCGTAAGTATTTGGAGTATTTAAAATTGCTCCAACCATCCCTGGTTCTTGGTGAGTCATTCCTGACATCCCATTGAATGTGTGAACCCATACAGATGCTCCAGCTTGAACACCGGCAACTGCTTGCTTATATGTCGCGTTCGAATGGCCTAAGGCAATGACAACCCCTGATTCAGTCGCCTTACGAATAAAGTCTTCTGAACCTTCGCGTTCTGGTGCAAGACCAATTTTCTTAAGCATTCCATGTGCAGCTTCTTGCCAATCTTCAAGCTCCCACATTTTAGCATCACGCATGTATTTAGGATTTTGAGCCCCTTTCTTTTCTTCTGTAAAGAAAGGACCTTCAAAGAAAATACCACGTACTTTAGCTCCGCGTGCTTCTTGGTAGTGTTCTCCTACAACTGTACAGACCGCTTTCAAGCCTTCATGGTCATCTGTTAAAGGACTTGGCAAAAATGAAGTAACTCCTGCTGACAATAATCCTTCTGACATTGTCCCCATGATTCCTTCTACTTCAGCATCTTGGGCATCTGCACCACCGAAACCATGAATATGTGTTTCAACTAATCCTGGGGCAATAGATTGTCCTGAATAATCTAGGATTTCAGCTCCTGCTGGCGCTTCTTCTGTCCACTCTCCAAATTTTCCATCAGTAATTTCTAAGAAACCACCTTTTTTTGTTTCATAAGCGTAGAAAAATTGATTTGCTTTAATATAGTAAGTCATAAATATCTCCTCTTCTTTTTCTTTAATTTTAGCACCCTTTATCTTATTTGTCAATAAACAGTATATACCAATTATCAGAATGAAAAAATTACTGACAGCTTTGTCAGAGCTTATCTATCACACGTTGGCGGATAAGAATGCTGGTCAATTTCTGTCAGTAATTTTAAAATTTAATTTAATTGTTTATTATTTGATAATTGTAACAATTTTTCTTTAATTTCTTCTTCCATCTTAGAAAGTTCAACTTCACCTTGTTGACGTTTTTGACGTCCTTCGGCTTGAATACGCATGGTTTCTTGGATAGTATCCACTAGGTTTTGTTGAGTTAATTTCAACGTTTCAATATCAACTAAGCCACGTTCATTTTCTGTTGCGGCTTCAATTGTTGAAGCTTTAAGCATTTCTGAATTCTTACGCAACAAATCATTGGTTGTTTCAGAAACAATCCGTTGGCTAGTCAATGCATCTTTTTGTTTCAACAAAGTCAAAGCAATCGCCACTTGGTTCTTCCAAAGTGGAATCGCAGTATTTATGGAAGTTTGAATTTTTTCAGCTAATTCTTGGTTGGTATTTTGAATCAAACGGATTTGTGGGGCTTGTTGGATGGTCAGCTGACGAGCAAGCCGTAAATCATGGGCTCGTTTTTCTAAACGATTTTTATATGATTCTAAATCATTCACTTTTTGAACAATTAAGGCATTGTCAGTAGATTCTTGCGCTTCCTTGCGTGCTTGAGGTAATATTTCAGTGTCCAATTCTTGAACTTTTAATTCGGCCCCTGCAATATAAACATTTAAGGCTTTGAAATAATTCAGGTTTTCATCATAGAGTTTGTCAAGCATTTCATTATCTTGCAAAAGCCCTTGTTGTTCATTATTTAATTTGGCCGAAATTTTGTCAATTCCAGCTCCGATTTTTTGATATTTTTGAGTCACTTCAAAAATCGAGCGTTTAACTTTACCAAACATTTTGGTAAAAATCCCTTTGTTTTCAGCAACCAATTCGTTGGGATTAGCTTGTTGCAAATTGAACATCAAGTCTGTTAGTGATGAGCCGACTTCACCTAAATCTTGGGCTTGAACTTTATTTAAGACACTTTGTGAAAATGCTGAAATTTTATCTTGAGCACTCGCTCCATAATTAATGACAGATTGGGCACTTGATTCATCCAATTGTTTAGATAATTCTTTTGCTTTTTCTAATTCGTCAGTAGAAAGGACTTCTACAGCTGCCAATGAGGCATTTTGATGCATTTTTACAATTTCTGATTTTTGTTGCTCATCTAATTGGTCTGCTTCTTTGATGACTTTATCATTCGTCATCAAATCATCTAAAATTGGGTTGTCCATATCTTTATTTTCCTTTACTAGTCTTCGATTACTTACTTTATATTATAAATGATTCCTGCCAAAATTGACAGGAATATTCGTCTTTTATTGACAGAATCGTCAGTTTTTACTGACAAAAATCATTTAATCTTGTCAGTAAATTTATTTGTCAAAATCAACTTGATGTTTAATGACATTCACATCATCCATCAGTATTTCGTGGTAATTTTTAGAAATCGAATTAGACAATGTTTTTATCAATAATAGAGTCTCATCTAAATCACGATTAATATCTTCGGTTCTTACTGATTGTTTCTTCATCTCAATAAATTTCTCTGACAATTTGACCATATTTGGCAAGTCTTTATAAAGAAACTCATTTTGTTTAGTAAGTTCTTGTGGATTTTGAACAATATATTTGAAAGTATGCTTACTAGCGTCTAAGCCACCTGTTACTGACTCAACAACTTGTAAATCATCTTCTTTTTTCAACAATTTTTCCCAAGTTTTGATGTTTTCTTTGGCTTCAGATAAATTTTCACGAAATATTTTGATGTCTGTATCAGAAAGTCCTGCTTCGTGGTAACGTTCAATATTTTCTTTTTTACTCATTCCTTTGTCCTGATACCTTTCTTCTTTTTCAGTCGAATTTTTGCGCATAAAACTGATACCTATAATCATTTTTATTATTAAGAAAAAGAGAACTAAACCAAAAATCACATTCACGATTCCTAGATGACCATAACCAAACATCATCCCATGATGATTCATAAATAAACTGACTGGCATATTTTTTTCCTCCCGCTTGTGTCCTGTTTTCACAAGTTTCTAATTTTTAAATTTCAATTTTAAGAATAACCTTTCGGATATATCTCTATTTTATCATAATATTTAAACCCTAAATCATACTTAGGGCTGATTTTTATTCTTGCTTATGTTAAAATGTAAAGGAAACCAAAACGAAAGAAAGGATCATTTCTATGAATCCACAAAAAATTGCAGTTTTAGGTCCAGGCTCATGGGGAACTGCTCTTTCACAAGTTCTTAATGATAATGGTCATGAAGTTCGTATCTGGGGAAACAACCTAGAACAAATGGCCGAGATAAATGAAAAACATACGAATACACGCTACTTTAAAGATGTTGTCTTAGATGAAAAAATAAAGGCATATAGTCGTTTAGATTTAGCTTTGGAAAATGTTGATGCCATCCTATTTGTTGTGCCAACGAAAGTTACACGATTGGTTGCAAAACAAGTTGCCCAAGTTCTTAAACATAAAGTTCATATCCTACACGCTTCAAAAGGGCTTGAACAAGGGACACATGACCGAATTTCGACAATTCTTGAAGAAGAAATTCCAGCTCAACTTCGCGGTGAAATCGTTGTCGTTTCTGGTCCTTCTCATGCTGAGGAAACGATTGTTCGTGACATCACTTTGATTTCTGCAGCTTCTAACGATCACGATGAAGCAAAATATGCTCAATCTATTTTTAGTAATGACTATTTCCGTCTTTATACTAATACTGATGTGATTGGAGTTGAGACAGCTGGTGCTCTTAAAAACATTATCGCGGTTGGAGCAGGGGCATTACACGGTCTTGGTTTTGGTGACAATGCTAAAGCAGCAATTATTACTCGTGGTCTTGCCGAGATTACACGATTAGGCGTTGCCATGGGAGCTGAACCTTTAACTTACAGTGGTCTTTCCGGAGTCGGCGACCTTATTGTAACAGGGACGTCCATTCATTCACGAAATTGGCGGGCAGGCGATGCTCTTGGTCGCGGTGAAAAAATAGCAGATATCGAAAAGAATATGGGAATGGTTATTGAAGGAGTTTCAACGACTAAAGCAGCTTATGAGCTTGCTCAACGACTTGAAATTGACATGCCTATCACTGAAACAATTTACAAAGTTCTTTATGAAAATCTTGATGCAAAATCTGGAATTCTTGATATCATGCGCCGCGAAACTCGTGCTGAAAATGAATTCATTAATATTAATAAATAAAATAATAAATAAAAAAATTCGATTTTACTAATTAAATAAAGGAGTTAATTATCATGAAACAAACTACTATACCTAACAAAGCCAGAAAAGTTCGTAAAGCTGTTATTCCTGCTGCTGGTCTTGGGACTCGCTTTTTACCAGCAACTAAAGCCATTGCCAAAGAAATGTTGCCAATTGTTGATAAACCTACTATCCAATTCATCGTTGAAGAAGCTTTGAAATCTGGAATCGAAGACATTTTGATTGTAACTGGTAAAGCAAAACGTCCAATTGAAGACCATTTTGACTCAAATATTGAGCTTGAACAAAATTTACTTGAAAAAGGAAAAACAGAATTACTTAAACTTGTTGAAGAAACAACAGATATCAATCTTCATTTTATCCGCCAATCTCATCCAAAAGGTTTGGGACACGCTGTTCTTCAAGCCAAAGCTTTTGTTGGCAACGAACCTTTTGTAGTTATGCTTGGTGATGATTTGATGAATATCACAGGCAATGAAACTCCTTTGACTAAAGACTTGATTAATGATTATGAAAAAACTCATGCTTCAACAATCGCTGTAATGAAAGTGCCTCATGAAGATGTTGACAAATACGGAGTAATCGACCCTAATGGCGAAGTTTCTAAAGGTCTTTACAATGTTGAACGTTTCGTTGAAAAACCAAAAGTTGAGGAAGCTCCTTCAGACCTTGCAATTATCGGTCGTTACCTCTTGACTCCAGAAATTTTTGATGTTTTAGAAACACAAGTACCTGGTGCTGGAAATGAAATTCAATTAACTGATGCGATTGAACGTTTGAATAAAACACAACGTGTCTTTGCTCATGAATTTACTGGAAAACGTTATGATGTTGGTGATAAACTTGGTTTTGTGGAAACAACAATCGAGTATGGTTTAGAACATCCACAAATCGGCGACAATTTGAAAAATTATATCATCGAAAAAGCTAAAGAACTTTCTAAAGATGAACCAAAACAAAATACAAAAAAATAAGAAAGAGCCTATTGGCTTTTTCTTTTTGATTTCGTGAATTTTTTCATTAATTTTGCTATAATTAATCTTAATGAACTTCTTTAAAAACACGATAATTTTTTTTAAAACAATAAAAACGAAACCGCTTGATTTTGTTATCATTTTCGTGTTATTTCTTGCTTCCTTTTCAACGATATTCCTTTTCGCCACTGGTTCTACTGGAGCCAAAGCCGAGCTTCGGATTAGCGGGAAAGTCATAAAAACATTTGATTTGAAAAAAAATCAAACTTGGACTTACCGTGATAAAGATGGCGACTATAACAAAATAGAGGTGAAAAACGGCGAAATTGCAGTTGTTGAGGCGAATTGTAAAGACCAAATTGATGTCCAACGAGGCTTTATTTCTAAAACAGGGGAAACAATCGTTTGTTTACCTCACAATTTAGTGATTGAAGTGATGAGTGGTCAAAAAGACGAACAGGTAGATTATAAGGTATGAATATCAAAGAATACGTTTATGTTTCCTTATTAACTGCTGCTGCAGTAGTCATGGGAATCATTGAAAGCACACTGCCTCCTTTTTTTGCTTTTGCTCCCGGAGCTAAGGTAGGATTGGCCAATTTAGTCATGATTATTGCTGTCTTCACTTTGAAATGGCAACAGGTTTGGGTCATGCAAATTCTTCGTCTTTTAATTACAGCACTTTTTACTGGATTTTCTGTCTTTCTCTATTCTTTTGCTGGCGGAATTTTATCTTTATTAGCCATGTACTTAATGAAGCAATTTGGACCAAAGCTAGTCTCACTGATTGGTATTTCAACCGTTGGTGGATTTTTCCATAATTTTGGCCAGTTAGCTATGGCTTCACTTTTAGCGAAAACAACTTCTGTCATGCTATATTTGCCATGGCTTGCCTTTTTTGGAATACTAGCTGGTTTTGCGATTGGTATTGCCGGGAATCAATTAATTTCACGGGTTAAACCCATACAGGAACTATTTATCAAAGAGAGTAAACAATGGACTTAAAAAATAACTTTTGGAAAGACTATCCAGCACTTGAGAAGGAATTAGCTCAAGTACATCAATTAATGAAAAGCCATGTTACCATCAAAAATTCTGATGTCAAATCGGCTATTTTTGATATTTTTGATGCAGGTGGGAAAATGTTACGCCCTGCTTATCTGCTTCTATTTTCAGGATTCACTGACCTTTCGGAGAGCGAGCGATTGGCTCTTGCTGCTTCTGTCGAAATGATGCACACGGCAACTTTAGTACATGATGATGTGATTGATCATGCTGATACTCGACGTGGAGTTGCCACCTTGTCAGCAAAATATGGGCCTGAAATTGCTGTTTATGCCGGCGACTATCTCTTTATTGCTGTCTTTCGTTTAATGTCAGAACACTCATTAGAATTGTCAAATTTAACTAAAAACATTGGGTCAATTGAGCGTTTGTTAGGTGGCGAATTGGGTCAACTTAATCATCATTTTAATCTTCAACAAACTTTGGATGATTATATTGAAAACATTTCGGGAAAAACGGGTGAACTTTTTGCACTATCTGCTTCTGTTGCTCCTTTGATTTCCAAGAATAATGCTCTGACAAAACGAGCCTACAAAATCGGCATGAATATTGGAATTTCTTTCCAAATCATGGATGATTATTTAGATTATGCATCGACTGCTCAAACGCTTGGGAAACCGGTACTTGAAGACATTAAACAAGGCATTTATTCGGCTCCTGTCCTCTTTGCTTTACAGGAAAACAATGCTCTCGTTTCTGAATTAATTAAAAATGAAAAATTCGATGAAGTTTATGATTTTATCAAAACTTCTGATGCCCTTGAAAAAACCAAAGCACTTGCGAAATCTTACACCCTTTCAGCATTAAATTTAATCGATAAATTACCTAAAGGTGAGAATCGAGAGCTGATTGCTGAAATTACTAGAAAACTTTTGGAGCGAACTTTATGACCCCTGATGAATTTTTGTCAGCACTGACAGACTTTGATATCAAGCTATCTGATAAACAAATCAAACAGTTTGAACGCTATTTTGAACTTTTGGTTGAATGGAATGAAAAAATTAATCTGACCGCAATTACCGAAAAAAACGAAGTCTATTTAAAACATTTTTATGACTCGGTTGCGCCAATTTTGTATGGATTAATTACTGACCAGCCCGTCAGCATTTTAGATATTGGGGCTGGAGCTGGTTTTCCTAGCTTACCAATGAAGATTATTTTTCCTGAACTAGAGGTAACAATCATTGACTCTTTAAACAAACGAATTAATTTTTTGAGTTTACTGACAGAGGAATTAGGCCTTGAAAATGTTACCTTGCTTCATGGACGAGCCGAAGATTTTGGACAAGATTCGAATTATCGTGGAACGTTTGATTTTGTGACTGCCCGTGCGGTCGCTAGACTCTCCGTCCTATCAGAATTTACAATTCCTTTTCTCAAGAAAAATGGTAATTTATTGTCATTAAAAGCAGCTCAATTTGAAGAAGAATTAACAGATGCTAAAAAAGCCATTGCAATTCTGGGCGGAAAATTCATCAAGGAAATCGCTTATGAATTGCCTAATGGCGATGAACGCCACATTGCCGTCATTGAAAAGAAAAAAGAAACACCAAAGAAATACCCACGTAAAGCAGGCACTCCTGCTAAAAGTCCAATAAAATAAAAAATCGGCTAATCATTGCCGATTTTTTTGGTCAGATTGCTAATAAGCACTGAGATTGAAACAATGGCCGTAAAGCTATTCATAATCATTGCTGGTGCAGTAAGCGATAAGGTAATGAAGACTGAAAGTAAAATAAAGGTAAGATGTATCGTCCGATAACGAAACCAAAAATGAGCAATTTTTGACTGGTATTTCGATTTTTTCTTGTTTTGAACTCGATGCCAAGAATGGACCGCAAGTACTGTCAGCAAATCTAATAAGAACATATAAGCAAAAGCCATACCAAAAGCGACGGCAATTGAACTAAAATTGATTTCTGTTAAAACTTTATAAAGTGTAATTGTTTTACTATCATGGACTAATAGCGCATTTCCAACCTCAGTATAAATGACCGTGAAGATATATCCAAGGACAAGTGCAGTACAAATTCCAATTAAAACAATGAAAAAATGCGAAATTCTTTTCATATTATTGATTCCATTCTTCCTTTATCGCATGATAAGCTGAAACAGGGTCTTTTGCTTGTGTAATTGGTCGACCAACAACAATGTAATCTGAACCAATTGTTCTTGCTTCTTTTGGTGTCATTACTCGTTTTTGGTCGCCTTTACTTGCTCCTTCTGGACGAATTCCCGGTGTTAAACAAATGAATTCTTTTGATGTTGCCGCTTTAATTTTTTCAACTTCATGAGCGGAGCAAACGACACCATCAAGTCCGGCTTGGGCTGTTTTTTGTGCGTAATTAATGACAGATTCTTCAAGACTGGTCATAATTTTTTGGTCATTTTGCATAATTTCCTCAGAAGTCGAGGTTAATTGCGTAACGGCAATTAGTTTTGGTCTTTGACGTCCAGTTGGAGTCCCTGCTTCTAAACCGCGTTTAGCTGCAACCATCATCTCAACCCCGCCAGCAGCGTGAACATTGACCATATCAACTCCCAAACGGGCTAAAACACGCATGGATGATTCAACTGTATTTGGAATATCATGAAGTTTTAAATCAAGGAAAACGCTATGACCGAGCGATTTCACATAATATACTACTTGTGGGCCGGCGGTATAAAAAAGTTCCATACCAAGTTTGATGTAGAGTTTTTCAGACGGGTCAAATTTTTCAAGGAAATCTTTCACATCTGAGAATTCTGGGAAATCTAGGGCAATAACAGGTCTATTTTCTTGCATTTTTTCTTCTTTCTTTTCTTAATATTTATTGACAGAACTGCCAGATTTACTGACGGTTCTTTTATTTAATGATAAAATACTCAATTTTTAATCGATGACGATTGATAGAATCATCAGGTCCATAGAGAATTAATTTCTGCCTTCTTTTACTTCTTGAATCAAGCTTTCTAAACTTTCAATCCCGTACTGGTCCATAAGCTCTGGTAATTTATCAATAATTTTTGGACAAACAAATGGGTCAGCAAAATTCGCAGTACCCACCGCAACAGCTGACGCTCCAGCCATATACATTTCTAAAACATCTTGAGCGTTGGCCACACCGCCCATTCCAATGATTGGAATATCAACGACCTGTGCCACTTGGTGAATAAGTTTGAGCGCAACTGGTTTGATGGCTGGCCCTGATAAGCCTCCTGTGATATTGGCTAAAATCGGCTGACGAGTTTTCAAATCAAAACGTACGCCCATGAGTGTATTAATCATGGTTAAACCGTCAGCGCCTGCTGCCTCTACTGCTTTTGCAATCGGAACAATATCAGTCACATTAGGTGAAAGTTTCACATACAAAGGCACCTTACTTACCGCTTTACAAGCTTTAACTAGAGCCGCCGCAACTTCTGGGTCAGTTCCAAAGGCTTGCCCGCCATGCTTGACATTTGGACATGAAATATTTAATTCGATGGCTTTAACATTTGCTGCATCACCAATTTTAGCGCATACAGCCACATAATCAGCTTCTTCAGAACCTGCTACATTGGCAATAATTGGTAACTCTGGAAAATTTTCGTTAAGCCAAGGAAGTTTTTCTGTCATTATGACTTCTAATCCCGGATTTTGCAGCCCAATGGCATTAAGCATGCCACTCGCTGTTTCAGCCACACGTGGTGTTGGATTTCCAAAACGAGGATGAAGAGTCGTCGCCTTAACCATGATTGAACCCAATTTGTTCAAATCATAATATTTCGCATATTCTTCGCCAAAACCAAAACAACCTGACGCTGGGATAATTGGATTTTTTAAGTCAAGTCCAGGTAATTTTACTGACAGACGATTGTTTTCAGTCATTATTTCTCTCCTAATTTAATGTGAGAATCATCAGCTGTGCTGACAATTCTTTAATCCACCGATAAAATGCTCATATTAATCGCATTTTACTGACAGAATCATCAGTTGCACTAACAATTCTTTTATCCGCAACTAAAATACTCCCTATTCAGTCGCATTTTACTGACAGAGCTGGCAGATCCTCTAACATTTCTTTTAATTGCTGATATCCTATTGATAGAACATTTCAATTACAATGAAAGCTGTTTCCCTAAAAAGACCGGTCCATCTTCGCAGACCTTGAGGGCATGGCTTTCATCTTCTTTATCATGTTCGACGCAGGCATAACAGGCGCCAATCCCACAAGCCATTCGACTTTCCATTGAAATATAAAGGCGCTCTAGTTGGTCATATTTTTTGGCAACTGCTTTAAGCATGGCTGGCGCACCACAAGTATAAAGGGCATCCGCCTCGAAATCAATTTCATTCATTAGCATACCAACATGTCCTTTTGTACCATAAGAGCCATCATCGGTAGCAATTTTCAGTGTCACATTTTTCAAATTAGAAAATTCATTTTCTAAAATTTTGACATTCTCAGAAGCAAAACCAAGTAATATGGTCATTTGACAACCGGTTTTCTCTAGTTGTTTTGCCAGTTCATAAAGAGGGGGAACCCCAATTCCACCACCGATAATCAAAATTTTATCAGTCGAAGTCACCTCCGCTACTGGAAAACCATTTCCCAAAGGACCCATGATATCCACTTTTGCACCAGGTTCCAATTTTGAAAGTTCATAGGTTCCAGTCGTTTCATCTCCAATCCGATAAAGAATCGTACAAGTTTTTGCCCTTTTATCCCAACTCGAAATTGAAATTGGTCGACGTAATAACATGGCTCCATTAGAAACAGCCAGATGGAGAAATTGTCCGGGCAAATCCATTTCATCTACTAACGTTCCTTTAAGCACCATCTCAAAAATATTGTAGGCGACCTCACGTTGGCTGACAACTGTCATCATCTCTTGTAATTGGGACATTATTTCTCCATTCTTTTATTTACCGATAAAATGCTCTAAATTATATAATAAAAAAACACTTGTAAGAGAACTTACAAGTGTACTAAAAAATTGGTCATTTACTGACAGACAAATACGCTAAAAAAGAAGTTGATCCTTAGTTTGTCAGTAATCCAAGATAAATTTTCCGTATCCTTGCAAGCCTCTCTGGACTTAGTTAAAGGTTTTAAAATATTATAACGAAAAAAGTGTCATTCGTCAAAGATTTTTTTAATGATTTGCTTTTATTTTTTTCAAATTTGGGAAACTTACAATCAAACTGACAATAATTAAGATGAAAAATAAAGCTAAAATAATTGAAGTTCCTTGGCTTGTTCCAGTTTTGAAACCATTAAGACCTTGGAAGAGTGAAAGGGTTGTTGCAACTACTGCCGTTGCGACCGCTCCGATAAATTGTTGTAAAGTATTGACCAAAGCATTTCCATCAGAAAGCTCCTCCGTTGACAAGGTGCCCAAACTGCAAGTCATCAAATTACTATAAGAAATTCCCAAACCTAACATCAAAACAATGTGCGCAATCAAAAGGAGAGCGAGACTCTTAGTCGGTAAAAATACAAAAAGCAAAACGAGTCCCAAAGCCGCTAAAACTAAACCTGTCGTAATCGGCTTTCTTGCCCCAATTTGGTCTAAGATTTTACCAGAAATCGGAGCCAAAACAGCCCCTATCAAAGCTCCAGGAAACATAAATATTCCGGCAACAGATGAACTAAATCCTGCTGATACTTGAAGAAAACTTGGCAAAATAAATGATAAACCTAATAATAAAGCTTGATAAACTAAAAGACTAAAAATTAAGGCAACGAAGCGACGATTTTTCATGATTCCCAAATCAATTAACGTTTCTTTACGATTGAAACGAACAAACATGACTGCTCCAATCATTCCGATGACGAACAAAAGTGCGAAAGTAAGCAAATGTTCTGCACTCAAAGCCGAAATAAAGGCAAAGAACATAATTGACAAGGCAATAACTGGACGAAAGGCCAATTTTTTTGGTGTTTTTGCAATTTCTCTTGGAAGGGCAGCTAAACCAAGAAATAAGGAAATGATAACTAAAGGAAGTAAAAAGATGTAGATATAACGCCAATCAAGCGCATGAGCAATAATTCCCCCATAAGTTGGGCCAATAGCTGGCGCAATAGAGGTTGTTAGAGTTCCAATTCCCATCATCATTCCTCTTTTATGAAGAGGTGCCTTAGTTAATATAAGATGGAACATCAGAGGTAAACCAATCCCTGTCCCGATCCCTTGTAAAAGGCGGCCAAACAAAAGCATGGCAAAATTCGCTGAGAAACAGTTGGTTAAGACTCCAACTAAAAAGAAAAGGTTGGCAATCAAGAAAAGCTTTCTTGCCGAAAAGCGCTCATTAAAATAAGAAGAGAGAGGAATCGTAATCGCAATCACAAGAAGATAAATCGTCGTTACCCATTGTATTTTTGATGTAGAAAGTCCAAACTCATGAATGAGCGTTGGGAAAGTCACATTCATCGCGGTTTCAATCAGAACACCAGAAAACGACAAAATACCTGTAGCAATCACTGCCCCTAATAAGTGGAAATGGTTGTTTTTATTCATGCAATAAAATCTCCTAAAACTAAACAAAAAGAGGCGAAATTATTATTCTAGAATAATAATTTCGCCTCTGTATAATTCAACATAATTTATGTTATCTGTACGAAAGTTATAACTTGTCTATTATATCTATAAATCTCATAAAATGCAAGTCTTAACTTTTTCGAGGACAAATTATAAATTATATAAAAATAATTTTTCAATTTTTATGCATTAACACTGTTTCAAACGCATATTTATCGTAGCGATGAACATTCATGGAAGCCTCAAAAGTCCTGCCATCAGACAAATATCCAACTTGTGATACTAGAACAACTGGGTCCCCAGATTTTCCACCCAATTCTACTAATTCTTCGTCAGTTCCTTTTCGTGCTTCAATTCTGCGATGAGCGCTCCCAATAGTCAATCCAAGTTCATCTTCAATATATTCATAAATCGAACCAGAACAAATTTCAAAAGTTAAATTTTTAATTAAATCGACTGGCATATAAGTACTCTCAATGACATAAGGCTCTCCATCAATCAAACGGGTCCGAACGACATGATATAAATCACTTATCTCACTTAATCCCAGTCTTTCCATAATTTCGGGTTCAGATTTTACCACTTCAAATACCAAAATTCGACTTTCAACAACCTTATCTGCAAAAAAAGCACTGGAACCTTGAAATTGGTTGACTACTTTTAATTTTTCAATATCCTCTGTGCTCAGCCCTTTAACAAAAGTTCCGCTCCCTCTCCTTTTGATGATCAATCCCTCATTAACAAGTTCATCCATTGCTTTTTTTACCGTTAGTTTTGAAGCATTGTATTTCAAGATCATTTCCGATTCTTTAGGGAGCAAAGTTCCAGGTTTATATTTTCCTGAAATGATTTTATTTCTTACATCATTTCGAATTTTGGCATATTTATTCAAGTAATTCTCCTTTCAAAATCTTCTATTTATTACTCGAATTATAGCACTATTTGCCGTAAAAAAGAAATGTTTAATTAAATTTATTATAGATTTCCTCAGAAAGCTCTAATATCGATTTTTCTGCTAAATTTTTAAAGAAATATGCCGATTTTTTCAAACACTTTTTCTGAGTATGAATATTAACCGATATCAAGCCATAACGATTTCGATAAGAATTACGCCAACTGAAACAATCAATAGGTGTCCATAGATGAAAACCATAGCAGTTTGCGCCCTCGTCTATTGCCTTATGCAACCAATAGAGATGCTCCTGAATAAATTGAATCCTATAATCATCTTCAATCAGACCGTCACGATTTAAATAACGGTCCTCATTACTAACTCCTATCCCACATTCAGACACAAACCAAGGGATATTTCCATAATTTTTTTGGATATTTTTAGCAATATTGTATAGTGTTTGCGGATAAATTTCCCAACCTTTATCTACATTCATTCGCGCTCCCACCATTTTATAATCATCAAAATATTTATTCGGTAACCAATCAACAGTCAAACTATCTGGCGAATAATGCGGACGTTGCGCACGATTGGGATGGTAAAAGTTAACTCCAAACATATCCACTTTATTATTTTTTATTGTTTCTAATTCTTCCAATGTAGAATTCCATAACACTCTATCTTTAGTTAGGATTTCAACTAATTCATTCGGAAATTTACCTTTGACAGATGCATCCATAAAGAGTCGGTTTTGCCATAAATCCGCAAAATGGGCTGCAGCAATATCTTCTTTATCCTGTGAGGCTGGATAATTTGGACTTAAATTTAAGATGATTCCAATTTTTCCATCAGAATTTTGATTCACTTCACGATATTTTTGAATGGCTAAACTCGAAGCCAATTGCAAATTATAAGCCACCTGTACTGCGAGTTTACCATCAACCAAGTCTGGATAATGAAATTGATAAAGATAGCCACCTTCAACTACTACCATTGGCTCATTATGAGTAAACCAATCACTCACTCGGTCACCAAATAATCTGAAACATTGTTCAGCATATTTCACATAGAAACTAATCACTTGTTTATTTGCCCACCCGCCGTATTTATGAAGAAGTTCAACTGGCAAATCAAAATGATGTAAATTAATTATCGGTCTAATACCATTTGATAAAAATTCATCAATGACGGCATTATAAAACTCCACTGCTTCAGGGTTTACTGTTCCTTCTTCCAAGTCATCAATCAAGCGTGACCATTGAATGCTTGTTCTTACTGAGTTCAAACCTGCCTTTTTCATCAATCTAATATCTTCTATAAAATCATTATAAAAATTACTAGCCACATCGGGACCAATACCATGCCAAAAATGCTCAGGAAATTTTTCAAAATCATAGTCAAAAATATTGGCGTGCTTCTTGTTAAACCGTCCTTCTAGCTGTGGCCCACTAGTCGCTGCTCCCCACCAAAAATCTTTTGGAAATTTTAATTCAATCATCTTTTTTTACTACCACGTAATTTCTTTCAAATTTTGTTCCAATTTTTCTAAAGCTTTTTCTAATCCCAAGCCCTTATAAGCCTGCGCTGAGATCCATTTTCCATTGATGTCATTTGATGTAAAGGCTGCTAATGCCATCCCAGGCACAACCGTATCCACTAGATTTGGAGCATTTTTGCCACCAAGATCCGTTTGAATCCAACCAGGATCGGCAACATTAATTGTTACACCCGTCCCTTCAATTTTTTTGGAAAAGTCTTTGCTTATTTTATCTAAAGCACCCTTTGAAGCTGCGTAAGCACTTTGTTCAGGTTGATAAATAATCCCACTTGTTGTATTACAAATTCGCCCAAATCCCTGCTCAATCATTTTTGGTAAAAACTTTTCTATTAAAATCATAGGAGCGACAAGATTTACTTTGTATGTTTGGATATATTCTTCCACGTTCATTAGACTAAAAGGAGTTTGTGCTTTAGGTTGGATTCCTGCGTTATTGAATAAATAATCTAAAACAACTCGTTTATCTATTTCATCAGCCATTTGACGTACTTGCATTTCATCTGATAATTCAGCATCAACCGCAAAAGTTTTAATCCCTAGATTTTTGAGCTCACAAATTAAAGACTCAGTATGTTTCAAACTCCGACTATGAACTACTACATTTATTTGATTTTTAGCAAGAAACAGTGCAATTTCTCGCCCGATTCCTCTTGAAGCACCCGTAACCAGTGCCCATTTATTTTCTGTCATCTATCTCACTTCTTTCTTTTCTAATCGACTAAAAGCAATATCTATCATTTTACAAAGTAACCCAGGAATAAATAAAACAAACCAGATTCGATTAAATCCCGTCAGGAAAAATGCTAAAATGACAATCATCAATGTATAAAAGACCATTGACCAATTGTTTTTCATTTTTTGAATAACCTCAACAAATCGGTCTAACCCATAATATGTCTTGAAAATAATATAAATCAATGTCAATACAAAATAAGCAATACTAACCAAAATCAAAAACGTCGTCAGATTAGATAATGGAAAGTCACTTGCCAAAAAGAAGACACCAAGCATAAAGATAATAATCAAATTACTGACATCAAATTTAACCTTAACTCCATGTGTTCTTTCGCGGTATTTGTCGTAATAAGTTCCACGCAGATAAGCAAAAGTTTTCTTAAAGGAATAAGTTGTCCCTAATAAAATAAAGCCACGCAGAAAATTTAGCCAAAACATCAGAGACGAAAGTACAATCATATAAATCCATTGGATTGCCCATGTAAAACCTGATACTTTCATTTAACCGCTCCTGTCACTCCATTATAGATATACTTTTGCAAAACAATGAAGACAATCAAAATAGGTACAATAACAATCATAACCCCAGCCAAAATCACTGGCCACTGCACAACCGATGAACCTTTGAAAGCAAAAAGTGCCGTTGAAATCACTTGTAAACTAGGGTCAGGCATATAGAGATAAGGATTATAAAAATCATTATAAACACCCACTCCTGAAATAATGACCATGGTCACAATTGGTGCTTTCAAATTAGGCAAGATAATCGACCAGAAAATCCTAAAGTATGAAGCCCCATCTAACAAAGCCGATTCGTCCAAGGAATAGGGGATTTCTTGCAAAAATTGTAGAAAAATATAGAGGGCAATCACATTTGTTCCGATATAGAGGAGAATGACTGACCAACGTGTGCCTACCAAACCCAGTTGATTAATCAATTGAAAAACTGCTACTTGGGATGTAATGGCTGGTATCAACATGGCTATCGTAAAGAGCGCCAAAATCAGTCTTTTCAGTCGAAAGTCAAAGCGGTTCATCACATAAGCAAATGATGATGAAATCAAAAGCTGACCCGTCATTGAAATCACAAAGATAATGAGCGTATTTTTAAAACCTGTCAGCATATTTCCTTGTGTAAAAGCTTGGCTATAATTAGCTAGCGTAAAATGCTTTGGCAAGCTCAAAACGCCTGAATTCGTGAACTCTGTCAGTGATTTAAAAGAGCCAATAAAAACAACCAAAAGTGGCAAGACTGCTACAAGCGCCGCCAAAGTTAACGGAATATATTTTAGAAGCTAACTCATACGAAATTTCTGTCTACTTGTCTTTTTCATTATGCTCCTGCTTTCTTTTTAGAAGTACTTCTGTCTTGTGTCAGAATAAATTGAGCCGCTGAAATCGTCACCACAATAATCAATAGAATGACTGCCATAGCTGATGCAAGCCCTACTTGATTATAGTTAAAAGCCGTTTGCACCGTTTGAATGACAAAAGTCATTGTCCCATTGGCTCCACCAGTCATAATATATGGCACTTCAAAGACAGAAAGTGAGCCTGAAACAGATAAAATGATGTTCAAAAATAAGATATTTCTAATTGCTGGAATAATAATAAAGCGAAATTGATTCCAACGATTTGCGCCGTCAATCTCTGCAGCCTCGTAAATTTCGGGATCAACCGATTGAATTGCTCCAAGAAAAATCAAAAAATTAAAGCCCATATAACGCCAAATCGAAACAAAAGATAATGAAATATTATTAATAGATTGATTTCCCAGCCAGAGTGGCACATGCTGAATCCCAACCAAGTGTAAAAGTGAATCTAAAGTTCCACCCGTTTTATAAAAATATAAAAACATAAAACCAATGGCAACGCCATTTAACAAGTAAGGAAAAAAGAGAATTCCTTTCCAAAAATTAGCAAACTTAACTTTGAAAGACAAGATTGTCGCAAAAAGTAAAGCCAGTCCAAGTTGCGGAAAACTTGATAAAAAATAATATAAACTCGTCTTGAAAACACCAAAATAATTTGGATTAGAAAAAACTTTTTCGTAATTTGCAAAGCCAACAAAGTTTGAGCTTGGCGAGATTCCATTCCAATCGGTCAGCGAATATTGAACCATTTTCACTAAAGGATAGTAGGAAAACATCAGAAGTAAGACAAGTGGAACAATCGTAAAGGCAAAAATGATTAATCTTTTCTGCGCTTTTTGTGATAATTTATTCAAGGTAACTCCCTCCAAAAATGAAAGGTTGGAAAAATAAATTTCCAACCCAACACCTTTCATCATCTTTATCTAAAATATGTTTCAAATCATGATTTTACTATTTCTTATCAGGATTATATTGTTTTACATTTTGGGCCCAAGCCGTATTCAAACCGTCCATAATCGAGGCAAAAGACTTATTAGATGAGCCATCTCCTGAATCAATAATTTGTTGTTTAACTGTTTGAGTTGTTCCTATCCCAACTTGTGAGCCATTATTAATATTCGAGAACAAATCTGCTTTATCAGCTGGCGTTGAACCTGCTTCAAAAAAGACAACTCCATTTTTCTTTGCATCATTCAGGTCTACCGGATAAGGTTGATTTTTCATAGCCGTCATTCCACCATTATCTTTGGCGAAATCAGATTTGTCTACTAACCAATTGACCCAATCTTTAGCGGCTTCTTGATTTTTACTGTTTTTATTAACGCCCCAGTTATAATCGCCACCGACAAGCATATAAGTTTTTCCATCAGGGGCCTTTTGTGGGAAAGGTTCAACATTGATGGCATCTTTATTTGAAGACATTTGAGCTTGGACTTGTGGAACAGCCCACGTCGCAAGCATCATTACACCAACTTTATTCTGAGCCATTTGCGAAACCGAAGTATTCCAATCATCAGTCGTTGGGTCATGGTTAATCAAGCCGTCCTTAGCCGCTGTATAGAGTGTATTGTAAATGGTATACATGGGTTGACCAGCTGTGAATGGTTTATCTGTTTTAGCAAGTGCCAAATCAAAGTTTGGATCTCCAGCTACTGATGAACGTTGGAAATCCCAGTCAACAAGTGCCCAACCACAGGCATAGTTAGTATAGAGTGGGGTAACATCTGGTTCTTTTGCCTTGATTGTCTTTAGGTCTTGGATAAATTCGTCAGTCGTCGTTGGCCATTTATCAATGCCAGCTTTTTTGAAAACATTCCAATTGACAACAAAGCCATTGGCGTTGACTTCTGATGGCAAACCATATTGTTCGCCTTTATAGGTACGGTCTTGAAGACTTGTATATTTCTTTTCCAAATCTTTTGTTTTACCTAGCGAGCTAAAAAAGTTGGGATAATCCTTTGGCGCTACGGCTGCAGGAATTGCTATAACATCGCCAAAGTTTTTCGATGACATTCTCGTTTGCTCTGTTTGGTCATAGTTGTTCAAGGCTTGTTCTTTAACGGTGATATTCGGATATTCTTTGTTGAATTGGGCGATATACTTCTTCCACATTCCGTTGGAGTGCATATCCGTTTTTTGGTCAACAAAGGTAATCGTTGCCTTGATATTCTTTCCAGTCCCTGATGAACTGGTTTTACTACCACAAGCTGCAAGTGTTATTGTAGCTAGAAGCGCAAGAGCTGCTGAACCAAAAATGTAGCGTTTTTTCATGATGTTTTCTCCTATTTTCCATTATTTGAAAGCGTTTTTATTTCACGAAATAAGTATATACTTTTGATTTTATTTTGTCAATACTTTTTTTGAAATCCATTACATTTTAAATTAATTAGTCCTTCCATAATAATCTTTAATTAATTTTTCGGCTGGCTTATTGTAAAAAGCATAGTCTATATCATTGGTTGCTTGTTTGGCAGAATAAATTTGTGCTTTCCAATCCCAAAGACCAAAACCTAATACAAAATCAACTTTGGCACAGGCGCTCAGCATTCCTTCATAAAATCTTGTCTGAGCTTCAAGGCTGACTTTTCCTTTATTTGTCCAATCATTTGGCAATAAATCACCACCTTCAACACTGGGAGCACCAGCTTCACAAAAGAAAAATGGTTTGTTATATTTTTTGACAACTTTTTCAATTCGCAAAAGTTCTTTATCCCACTGGTTATAGGGATAATAACCAGAACTTGAAATGACGTCAACGGCATCCCACCAAGTCAAATGATCTTCTTGATATTTGTCACAATTATAAGTAATCAACCCTTTATAGCTTCCCCGTACATCATCAATCAATTTTCGCCACTCAGCTTCGCGATGGTCTGAACTAACGAGTTCACAACCAACAACAAACATTGTAGCTCCAAATTCTTGAGCGATTTTGGCGTAATGAAGCAGAAAATTTCTATAAGCCAAAAACCAATCCGACCATTTTGGCTCACATACAACATCAATATCAAAAAAATTGATATAAGCCCGCCAAGTCCCATCAGCGCAATTAATCATCGGTTTTAAAATAACGTCAAGTCCCAAACTTTGAGCATAACGAATCGTTGCTTTGATTTCTTCATCCTTTGGTGGCATGGTCTGCCAATTAATGCTTGTTGAGTGAGCGTTTGCTTGTTCAGCTACGATGGTTAAAATAATCGTATTAATATTTGTCCTTTCTTTGAGAGTTCTCATTGACCACTGAGCATATTCATTATTTAGTTCTCCTTCTTTGGCATAATAGCCAAAGCTTGCTGCTTTAATTGCCTTCATTATTTCTTGCCTTTCTACTTTCAAAAGTATATACTTATTTATAAACAATGCAATTGTAATCCTTTTCAAAAAATATTGCAAGAATAAATTGGAGAAGCTTATGACAGAATTAGCAAGTTGGAAAGTTTATCAAGGAGGTTCTAATAAACCAGATAACTTTGATGAATTTTGGGATGAAAAAATTAAATTAGTTAATAATTATCAGTTTGAATTTGAACTAATAGAAAAAAAGCTCCCCTCTAGGGTAGCCCATTTTTATCATTTATGGTTTAAAGCAATTGATGGTGCAAAAATACATGCTCAACTAATCGTTCCAAAAAATTTGAATCAAAAGTATCCAGCTATTATACAGTTTCACGGTTATCATTGTGACAGCGGAGATTGGGTGGATAAAATTGGTATTGTTGCTGAGGGAAATGTGGTACTTGCTCTTGATTGTCGTGGTCAGGGAGGTTTGAGTCAGGATAATACTGAAACTTCTGGCATGACATTAAAAGGTCTCATCGTTCGCGGAATTGATGAAGGATATGGAAATCTCTATTATGTTCGGCAATTCATGGATTTGATGAGCGCAACAAAAATTTTAGCCAACTTTGATTTTGTTGATGAAACAAATATAAGTGCTCAGGGTGCTTCGCAAGGAGGAGGACTGGCCATTGCATGCGCTGCTCTCTCTCCTTTTATAAAAAAAGTGACTGCAACTTACCCATTTCTTTCAGATTATCGCAAAGCTTATGAACTTGGTGCCGAGGAATCTGCTTTTGAAGAACTTCCATATTGGTTTCAGTTTAAAGATCCACTTCACCAAAAAGAAGACTGGTTTTTTAATCAGTTAGAATACATTGATATTCAAAATTTAGCACCAAGGATTAGGGCTGAGGTCATTTGGATTTTAGGTGGCAAAGATACTGTTGTTCCCCCGATTACGCAAATGGCGGCTTATAATAAAATACAAAGTAAAAAGACTCTTTATGTCTTACCTGAATACGGACATGAATATCTTCCAAAAATTAGCGACTGGCTCAGAGAGAATCAATAAATTCCTACTTTAGTCTGATTTTAGTAAATTTTCAAATAATTGGTAGGCTTCATCAAATAAATTTGATATAATTAAGTCAAATAGCCTAGCTATTCACTAAAGGAAAGGAAGACAAATTCGGTCACTCGTAACATTGAGTGTCTTGAATTTGTTTGTAAAAGAATACATGGGAATTATTAAAGCTGCAACAGGTTCACTCGGTGGGGCTTTGGCTGACCAATGGCTTGAGGTCATTGAGCCAAATGAAATGTCAGACCAAACCGTTTTCACTAAGGGAATCAAGGTGAGAAAAGATGCAAAACGTGGTTCTAATCGCAAAGGAACCGAAGATGTGATTACTGACGGTTCTGTTGTTCACGTTTATGAAAATATGATGATGATTCTTGTTGATGGTGGTAAAATCATTGACTATACTGCCGAACCGGGTTATTATACCGTCAAAAATGATACTGCACCAAGTCTTTTCAATGGTGATTTACGTGATTCGATTCAAGAAAGTTTCTTCCGTTTCAAATTTGGTGGAACAACTCCTCAAAAACAAGAAGTTTATTATGTCAATCTTCAAGAAATCAAAGGCATTAAATTTGGCACAGCAACTCCTCTCCAATACTTTGATAATTTTTATAATGCGGAGCTTTTCTTACGTACACACGGAACTTACTCAATTAAAATTACTGACCCACTAGCTTTTTATGCGAATGTCATTCCTAAAAATGCTGACCATGTGGAAATTCAAGAAATCAACGACCAGTATCTGGCTGAATTTTTAACGGCATTAAATACGTCAATCAATCAGTATTCTGCTCAAGGTGAACGTGTTTCATTTTTAACATCGAAAAGCATGGAGCTCAGCAAGTACATGGCTTCTGTTCTTGATGAGGATTGGAAAAAATTACGTGGCATGGAAATTGTTTCTGTTGCCGTGGCAAGTATTTCTTATACTGATGACAGTCAAAAATTGATTAACATGCGTAATCAAGGGGCAATGCTTGGCGACCCATCTATCCGTGAAGGATTTGTGCAAGGGGCTGTCGCTCGTGGTCTTGAAGCAGCCGGCTCAAACACCGGAGGTGCAGCAAATGCCTTTATGGGCATGAATATGGGGGGACAAAATCTTGCTGGTTTTTCACAAACAAATCAAGCACAAATGGAATTTCAAGCAGAAAATAAGGCAGATACTTGGACTTGCCCCGAGTGTAATACAAAAAATACTGGTAAGTTCTGCTCAAATTGTGGGCAAGCAAAACCGTCAGCTACTCCTATCATGCCTGAATTAAACATGGCTTGTAACGAATGTGGGGCAGTTGTTAATTTAGCAAATGGCGTTCCTAAATTCTGTCCTGAATGTGGCAAACCCTTTGTCGCTAAAGCTCTTTAAACCAATTGATATATCCTTATAAGATAAAGTAGTCCTAAGTTAGGGCTGCTTGTCTTTGCGTATTTTCAAGAATTTATATTTTTAAATTCTAATTTTCTGAACTGAATTCAAATGACTAAAAGTCCTGAATAAAACTTTTCATAGCGTAAGAGCTAGTTTTATTTCAATTCTTTTTGGCTGAGCAGAATTCATATCATAAAGTAAGGAGAAACGATGAGCGAAAGCCAAGTTCTTACACATAAATGTCCAAATTGTGGGGGGCCACTACTATTTGAACCTAAAAATCAAAAATTCCATTGTGAATATTGTGGCTCAACCTTTACTGAACAAGAAGTTTCTGACTTTGAAGCCAAACAAGAGGCGGCAAAAGTTACTGATGACCCCACACCATTCCCAACGGAGCACGATAAAACTAATCAAACCGATGATTTTTCTACTGACGAAACTGTCAGTAACTCTGAAAGTACTGACGAAACTGCTGATGAAGAAATTGGACTCTTTTTATGTCCTTCTTGCGGTGCCGAAATCGTTACTGACGCTACAACTGCTTCAACTTGGTGCTATTATTGCCATAATCCTGTTGTTCTGACCGAACGTTTATCAGGTAAATTCCTTCCCGAAAAAATACTCCCTTTTCAAATTGAGAGAAAAGCGGCTGAAGAACAATTTTTAGACTGGGTGGGCAAGAAAAAATTTGTGCCCAAAGCCTTTTTTGACAAAAAACAAATTCAAAATCTGTCAGGCGTTTATTTTCCTTATTGGGCCGTTGATGCTGAATTATCTGGTGGAATTTCAGCACAAGCAACCAACTTACGCGTTTGGATTGTCGGAGATACTGAATACACCGAACACTCCCAGTATGAGATTCAACGTGGTGGAGATACAGCTTTCAAAGATTTAATCAAAAATGCCTTGAAAAAAAATCTGTCAGATAAAATGGTTGGTGCTGTTCAACCTTTTGACATGACTGCTGCTATTCCTTTTAAAAATCAATATCTTTCTGGCTTTTTAACCGAAAAAAGAGATATTGAATTTCCTGACATGAAAGAAAATGTAGAACGGGAATTTCGTCAATATGCTGATGGACTGATGGAATCAACAATTGTTGGCTATACTTCTGTCAGTAACTTACAAAGTAACCAGCAGATTAAAAGTTTAGATGAAGATTATGTTCTGCTCCCAATCTGGCTAGTGACTTACAAAGAAGCAGGAAATGACCGACTTTTTTACTATGCCATGAATGGTCAAACCGGCAAAGTTGCCGGACTTTTACCAATTGATAAGAAAAAACTTTGGACAGTTGCGATTGTAATCTTTATGCTCGTCCTTCTTCTTGGAATCATTGTGGGGTATCTGCTATCATGAGAAAAAAAATAATTATCTTTTCCCTATTTTTCCTTAGCTTCTTCTTTTTACTGATCACTCCAAAAACTTCTGCGGCAACTTTTCAGTCGGGAATTGAGGACAATTTTCAACTTTTAGGAGGGAATGTTACACTCCTTGAGCAAGAGGCCCAGCAATTAGCAAATCAAACCAAAGCAGGTGTTTTTGTGGTGACTACTGACAGTTCAACATCAGCAAGTCAAATGGCAAAAACCTATCTGGCTGACAAAGTAGGAGCTAAAAATAATGGTGTCGTTCTTGTCATTAACATGAACCTGCGTAAAGTCTACATTTGGGCCACAGGAAACCTTAAGTATTATCTGCCTTCTAGCCGAATTGAAAAGACTTTAGATATTGTCCAACCCGAATTGTCATCTGATAATTACTATCAGGCTGTCTCTGGATTTTTTGACCAAGTATCCAAATATTATCAAGCAGGAATTCCAACGACAAGAAAATATACCGTTAATAGTCAAACAGGAGCGATTACTTTTCATCGCAGTTTCCAACCTCTCTCAATTTTGATTGCCGTTGTTATTTCTTTGATTGCTGCCGGTGGCTTTGTTTGGACCATCTATCGCCGTTATCAAATGAAAGATGCCCATGCCGTATGGCGCTACGATTATGGCCGAAATGGAAATCTACAACTTCATCAACGAGAAGATATTCTAGTTAATACCTTCATTACAACCCGCATTATCCCCCGTCCTTCTTCTGACAATAATAGTTTCAGTGATGGCTCTGGTGGCGGACGTAGTTTTTAAACTAAAAAAGGAATCTTAAGTGATTCCTTTTTTTATTATTTAATGATTTTATAGTCGCCAGATTTTATATTTCCAAGCGTGTATTGTCCAATTGACCAGCGAATTAAACGAAGTGTTGGAAAGCCTACCGCCGCTGTCATTCTTCTAATCTGTCTATTTTTTCCTTCTTTAATTGAAATTTCCACCCAGCTTGTCGGAATTGCTTTTCGCTCTCGAATAGGGGGCGTCCGTTCCCAAAGCCACTCAGGTTCATCAATTAATTTTACTTTAGCGGGTAGCGTTTTACCATCTTTGAGTAGGACACCTTTTTCCAATTTTTGTGCCGCTTCTATCGAAAATTCCCCCTCCACTTGAACTAAATAAGTTTTAAAAGACTTCGATTTGGGGTCTGTCAGCAAATGATTGAGCTTTCCATCATCTGTCAGTAAAAGTAGACCTTCACTATCTTTATCCAATCTGCCTGCCGCATAAACATTTGGTATTTCTATATAATCTTTTAAAGTTTTGCGGCCCTCTCCATCGGTAAATTTTGTCAGTACATCAAAAGGTTTATTAAATAAAATAATCATAATTATCCTTGCAAATTTTGCATCTTTCTCAATCTATTCTTCTAATTATTTTACCAAAATTTATAATTAATAGCTTACAACTGAAGTTTTAATCCAAAAAGTTTGTGAAATTATTAAAAAATCAGCTAAAGTTTTTCATTCAAACCACAAAACTTCAACAATACCAAGCAATTACAACCTCACCAAATACTCTCTCCTCATAACTTTGTGATTTTTTTGCTTGACATCTTTCTGTTATCATACTATAATAGTAACCGTTTACAGAATACATTTAGTCGTAATTATTAGGAGGAAAACTTATGTCTGAGGGATTACCATTAGAAGCCACAGAAAAATATATCATGGCAATTGACCAAGGAACCACAAGTTCACGCGCAATTATTTTTGACCATGACGGAAAACACGTCGGAACAAGCCAAAAAGAGTTCACTCAATATTTTCCAGAAGCAGGCTGGGTTGAGCATGATGCCAATGAAATTTGGAATTCTGTTCAGTCAGTCATTGCTGGTGCTTTTATTGAATCAGGAATTAAGCCGGACCAAATCGCCGGAATAGGGATTACTAATCAACGCGAAACAACCGTTGTCTGGGATAAAACAACTGGTCTCCCAATCTATCACGCCATTGTCTGGCAATCTCGTCAGTCAGCTTCAATTGCTGATGATTTAAAAAATGCCGGTCATGCTGAACTTTTTCATAAAAAAACAGGATTGATTATCGACTCATATTTCTCAGCCACAAAAATTCGCTGGATATTAGACCATGTCGAAGGGGCACAAGAACGTGCAGAAAAAGGCGAACTTCTCTTTGGAACGATTGACAGTTGGCTCGTCTACAAATTAACTGACGGAAAAGTTCACGTCACTGACTATTCAAATGCCAGCAGGACCATGCTTTTCAATATCAATACTTTAGAATGGGACCAAGAAATTC
This sequence comes from Lactococcus cremoris subsp. cremoris KW2, assembly GCF_000468955.1. Taxonomy (NCBI): domain Bacteria; kingdom Bacillati; phylum Bacillota; class Bacilli; order Lactobacillales; family Streptococcaceae; genus Lactococcus; species Lactococcus cremoris. The sequence goes on from NC_022369.1 coordinate 1,421,974, forward strand.
TTGACCTTCTCAACATTCCAAAAATCATGCTACCAAAAGCCGTTTCTAATTCTGAAGTTTACGGTCTAACAAAGACTTACCACTTCTTTGGCTCAAAAGTTCCAATTGCTGGCATGGCAGGAGACCAACAAGCTGCGCTCTTTGGACAAATGGCATTTGAACCTGGCATGGTCAAAAATACTTATGGCACAGGTTCATTTATCGTCATGAACACAGGAGATAAACCTCAGCTTTCACACAACAATCTTTTGACAACCATCGGTTATGGCATTAATGGTGAAATCAATTATGCCCTTGAAGGTTCTGTTTTTGTTGCTGGTTCTTCTATTCAGTGGTTACGCGATGGTTTGAAGATTATTGACAAAGCAAGCGACTCAGAAGCTGCCGCTCTTGAATCAAAAAATGAAGATGAAATCTACATGGTTCCTGCTTTCGTCGGCCTTGGAGCTCCCTATTGGGACCAAGACGCCCGTGGTGCAATCTTTGGACTAACTAGAGGAACAACAGATAAAGACCTCATCAAAGCAACTTTACAAGGAATTGCCTATCAAGTTCGTGATATTTTAGGTGCTATGGGTGAAGATACAGGAATCAAAATTCCCGTTCTTAAAGTTGATGGTGGAGCAACGAATAATGAATATCTCATGCAATTTCAAGCAGATATTTTAAATACTTCCGTTCAAAGAGCTGGAGATTTAGAAACAACGGCCCTCGGTGCCGCATTCCTAGCCGGTCTTGCCGTTGGTTATTGGAAAGATTTTGATGAACTTAAAGAATCAGCCAAAGAAGGAAAACGTTTTGACGTTCAAATGGAAGAAGAACGCCGCAATAAACTCTATTCTGGCTGGAAGAAAGCCGTAGAGGCAACAAGATCTTTTGAATAAATCATATTAAAAGTATCATAAATGTATCGCTTATTAGAATTGGAGTAACAAGATGTCTATCTCTCGTCAAAAAAATATTGAATATTTAAAAGCAAATCCCGATGATTGGGACTTCATTATTATCGGTGGTGGAGCAACCGGACTTGGAGTTGCGGTTGATGCCGCATCACGCGGTTATAAAACAGTTCTAGTTGAACAAAGTGACTTTGCAAAATCAACTTCAAGCCGCTCGACAAAACTTGTTCACGGTGGCGTTCGCTACCTTGCTCAAGGAGATGTCAGCCTTGTTCGTGAGGCATTACATGAAAGAGGTCGCCTTGCTCGCAACGCTCCCCATCTTGTAAAAAATCAAAAATTTATCATTGCTAATTACAAAGCTTGGGAGCAACCCTTTTATAGCATCGGAATGAAAATGTATGATGCTTTGGCAGGTAAATTGAATATTGGAAAATCAAAAATTTATTCTAAGAAAAAAGTTGCTGAAGCAATCCCTCAAATCAAACATGAACATCTCGTCGGAGGAGTCATGTATTATGACGGACAATTCGATGATGCCAGAATGGCTATCAACCTTATGCAAACTGCCACTGAACAAGGTGCGCTACTAGTTAATTATGTCAAAGTGACTGAGCTTGTTAAAACGAACTCAAAAGTATCTTCTGTTAAACTTCATGATGAACTTTCTGGCGAATCATTTGAACTTCACGGAAAAGCCATCATCAACGCTACAGGAATCTTTGTTGACCAAATTATGTCAATGGATACCAAAGAACACAAACCCTCTGTTCGTCCTTCACAAGGCGTCCACCTCATTGTTGACGGCTCATTTCTCGGTGGTCAAGATGCCATCATGGTTCCAAAAACTTCTGACGGTCGTGTCTTGTTCTGTGTCCCTTGGCATAATAAAGTAATCTTAGGAACGACAGATACACCTCTTACAGAATTCGTTTTAGAACCTCGACCCCTTGAAGAAGAAATTGATTTCATCTTAGAAACTGCTGGTCAATATTTAGAAAAGAAACCCGAACGTAAAGATGTTTTAACTGCTTATGCTGGTTTACGTCCACTTGCTGCTCCCAAAGAAGGCGATGGCGAAAAAACGAAAGAAATTTCAAGAAGTCATAAACTCTTCACCTCTGAATCAGGATTGGTCACAATTACTGGGGGAAAATGGACAACTTATCGCCAAATGGCCGAAGAAACTGTTGATTTAGCAATCAAAACCTCTAAACTTCCTGAAAAAAAATGTATCACTAGAACATTGAAAATACATGGGGCCAAAGAAACAACTGAAAGAGAACGTCAAAACTGGCTCTATGTTTACGGTTCTGATAAAGGAAAGATTTTAGCTCTCCAAAATGAAGACTCTTCTTTAGCCTTACCTCTTCACCCAAAATACGAATTTACAGGTTCTGAAGTCATCTGGGCTGTCCGTGAAGAAATGGCTCAAACTCTAGATGATGTTCTCGCTCGTCGGATTCGTGCACTTTTCCTTGATGCAAGAATTGCCAAAGAAATGGCTCCCAAAGTCGCCCAACTGATGGCGAAAGAAATGGGTAAAGATGAAGCATGGGAAAAAGAACAAGTTGAGAGCTTCCTTGCTTTAGCTGATGGTTATATTTTAAAATAATTTTAGGAGAATATCTATATGAACTCTACTTTTGTTCAATTCCTTGGAGAATTTATCGGGACATTTATCCTGATTCTACTTGGTAACGGGGTTGTCTGTGCTGTATCTTTGAAAAAAACGAAGGCAGAAGGTGCCGGTTGGATTGCCATTGCTTTTGGTTGGGGACTAGCTGTCATGTTAGGTGTATATAGCTCTAGCTTTATGTCTGCAGCTCATTTGAATCCTGCTGTCACTATTGGTATGGCTTTAATTGGTAATATTAGCTGGTCTCTTGTTCTTCCCTATATTGCTGGTCAATTTCTCGGAGCAATGCTTGCTAGCTTTATTCTTTGGCTCTTCTACTATCCTCACTGGGCAGAAACAAAAGATGCTGCTGTAATTCTGGGCTGTCATTCGACAGGTCCAGCCATCCGCCATTTCCCTTCCAATTTCTTTGGTGAAGTGATTGGAACCATGGTTTTACTGATTGGAATTCTTTCCTTTGGGCGAAATCACTTGGCAGATGGTTTATCACCTGCCTTAGTTGGTGGATTAATTACCGCAATTGGCTTTTCTCTTGGAGCAACAACTGGTTATTCTCTCAATCCAGCTCGTGACCTTGGCCCTCGCATCATGCACGCGCTCCTTCCAATTAAAAATAAGGGAACATCTGACTGGGGCTACTCATGGGTTCCAGTCTTAGGACCTCTGGTAGGTGGTGCCTTAGGTTGTTTAATCTTTAACAGTATTAGCCCACTAATCAAATAATATAAAAAACCTTCCATTTTATATCTGGAAGGTTTTTTGTTTTGGAAAAATTAGGGATTATTTTTTATTCAAATCATCAATTATTTTTTCTTGAGCTTCAATTTTTTCTCTAAGCACTTGTTTTTCTTCTTCTTCTCTTTGTGATTTTTTTCTTCGCTTCCAAATAATGAGAATGAAAAACAGGATAATTAACATTAGACCTAAGATGAAGAGCAGCCAAGTCCAATCTTTTTCCTTTTTAACCGTTGGGTCACTATCATTCAATTTTTGAGCTTGATTATCAGAAATGGTAAATTCTTGGTCAAAGGTCCACTGATATTTATAACGTTCATTCTTATTATCAACCTTCGCTTCATATTTTCCTTGTGAATCTGTTCTTGCATTAACAATAAGTTGAAGTCGATATTTACCAGCTTTCAAAGGCTCTGAGACCCTTGTCGCCGCACTTTGATTACTAGTTGGCATCGGTAAATCAAAATTTGTATTTGGTGCCATTTGCATCATTGGGTTTGAATAAGAATAAGCTATATCTGAATCGGTAATGCCTTTTATTGTTGCTTTTACATTCATCGTATTGATATAAGCCATCGTTGGATTTTGAAGGTTGACATTAATCACATTTCGCCCATTTATTTGACCAGGACTGATCTTGGTTAATTTTAAATCTGGCGAAACTTCATTCTCATTTTGTTTCATTAGAAGAGCAATAGTATAAGAATAAGTGTTCTTAACGGTAATTCCCTCTGAGTCCTCTTTCTTATCATTTTGACCTTCTTTAGAAAAGGTTATTCCCCCAGCTATTTGACCATCAAAACTCTCATTTGGCATCTTTACTTTAATATCTATCTTCTGTCTTGTCAGCGGTGCTAAAGTTACTATCCGTGGACTTGTGACATAATCCTTAAGATTATATTTAAGTGAGCGGTCAGCCTCTATTTCTGTGGGCTCGTAAACAACAAGACCATTAATATTTGTGGCAGCACTAGAAAGTGCAAGGTCTATCTTCATTTCTTGCTCGGTATTATTGGATAATTCTACTTGCAAAGTCTGTTCTTTGCCCGCGCCTAAAGTAATATCAAAATATCCCAAATCTTTATTTGTTTGGTTTTCCGGAATAATTGGTTTGACCGTATAATCATCGGTTTGACCAAAAGCAACTTGTGCACCTCCAAAACATAGAATGATAAAAATTGATGATAAAAATAATTGTAACTTTTTCATATATAATCCCCCATAACCCCAAATTTTAATAAAATTTGAGCCTCTCTTGCGAGAGACTCCCTTACGAGAATACTTTATTAGGCATTTCCTGGTGCACTATAAAGATTCCAGTTTAAAGTTGTAGTATAAGTATCTACTTTAGCAGAACCAGCTGGCACACTGAGCGTAATATTAGGATCCACTTTACCTGTAGTATTCGTTGAAGCGTCTAAGCTTTCAGGATCTGTCACCAAACTAGAACCATCTGCCGCACCAAAACTAAGCAGGTTTGTTCCTGTTCCCGTTCCTGCATCTGCTTGGAAAATATTGACCGCTGTTCCAGGTGTGAGTGGATTAGTTGCCGTATTTACCGTAGAACTTGCTTTACTTGTTGAGGTGCTGACAACATTATTAGTTTTATCAGTATTAAAGGTTAAGACAGCATTGGTTAAATCACCAGCTTTAGTCCCTTTAAATTGAGCAGTTTGTGTTAGGGAAACTGACCAACCTGTTGGTCCAGTTGCAGTCCCACGGTTGTCCGTTACTTGCATGAATTGTGGAATTGCTTTTCCACTTCCATCATTTGCAGCCCAAGCCGACCAAGTATGAGGGCTTGAAGCATCTACATAGTGTGTCCCAAAGTTAAGCGTTGGAACATAATCCAAAGTCAACCCATCATCTGAAGCAACTGGAGTTGAAGTGTTAGGCACTCCTGGCGTAGTAGGCGTAATTGGCGTTTTACCATCTCCTGGCGATACTGGATTGGTAGGAGTTTTCTTCGGTTGAAAGGCTACATTAGCCCCACTTGATGTATTTCCCACTGTCGCCGCACTAACTTCCAAAAGATTGGTTGCTAGTAAGGCTGTGCTAATGACGGTGATGCCGCTAAGACTAATTATTGTTTTTTTCATTATAGTTCTCCTTTATCCTTATAATTCCGATATGTTTTATCGTTAATGCTCCCGCGCCGATTATCAATAAGAGTGCCATCAATGTCAGAGTATCACCTTGAGTACTCCCTACAATGGGTAATTTCTGATTAATTGATTTTGTGTTGTTAGTGGTAATCGGTGCACTAGAAGTTTCTGGTGGTTTTTCTATTGGTTCTTTTTCTAAAAATCCTACTTCACCAATTGTACTTGTTCCACCTATTTCCTGAGCAAAAATGGTACCTGTATTCAAAAGTAAGAGGGCACAGATGACCCAAAGAATATATTTAATCTTCATAATTCCCCTTTCTCAGTTTGACCTCAATATTCTATTTTTTGAAATAAAAAACTATCGCTCCAGATACAATAAAAACAAGAATGACCATTGATATTTTCATTGGTTTTTTACTTGTTGAAGCTATCTGCTTACTTTTATTTTCTACAATGTTTATTTCCCCAGACTTGGAAACAAGGAGTACCCGTTCTAACTTCTGTTTAGAATCTTTTATCGTTAACTTGTATTCTTCACCTTTTATCAGTTTGTGTTGATTATTGAGTTTAAGACTAACTGAAGCATTTGGAACAACTGCTGTCTGCGAGCTTTGAAATTCGGAAACAATTTTTCCGTTGTTATCTGTGATTCTTGCTTCTAGGCTTACCTGTCTTAGAAGTGATGAATTAGGGTTTTTAACTTCTATTATTTGCTCAGTTTCATTTGATTTTCCCAAGTCAAATTCTAAATTTTTTTCTTTTTTATTGGAGTAATTTATATCCTCCATAAGAAGAGCGACAACGTTACTATAAACATTTAAAATCCCTTGTTGACGATCAGATTCTTTGGGTATTTTGGTTACATTAATTCCTCCAATAGCCTGCCCTCTGATGCCTGCTTTCGGAACTTTAAAAGTAATCGCAATCTCTCTAATTTCATTAGGGGCTAGAGTGAGTTTTAAGGAACCTGCTTTTGCTTCTTTTTCAAAAAAGATATCTTTATAAAAGTTGAAAGTTGGTTCTTTCTCTGCTAGGTATTGCTCTACTTTCTCGTCAGATAAACTATAATCTAGCGTAAAATTATTGTTATTAACCGCCTGATTTGCTGCTATTTCAAAATTATTCTCTTCATTTCCATTGTTGATTATTAAATTTAGTTTGATTGACTCACCTTTTTTTACTTTCAACCACCAATAAGAAATGTTTTCATCTTTTTGGTGTCCTTCAAGTACCGCTTCTATACTAAAATCACCTGTTGAACTTTCTGCATGAACAGTTTCAAATAGACTAACTAAAAATAAACTTATTAGAGATAGGAAAAATATTTTATTAATTTTTTTCATTTTCCTCCTTTTTAAGACGGTCCATTAGCAACGGTATATTGGAAAGTTCCCGCATTTGAATTAGTTTGACTGAGTAAGCTATTATTAGCCTTAATATTTAATCCAGTATCCGTAGGGAAAGTCATTGTGTACCACATACCAGCTCCTGTCATTTTAATCCAAGAAGGTAATGTGCTATCACTGGTTATACTTGCAATCTGCAAAGACGAATTAAGATTTAATTGTGTCTGCGCTTTAGTCGTTGGGTCAACCCAATAATATTGTAGACCATTCGGAAAATTATTTTGTGTCATTTTGACAAGAATATGTATATTAGGGTTCTGTGCTCGGTCATCTCCAACAACTAGACTTTCAGCACTCGTCCCATTTATTAGTGAAGACCAAGAACCGTCTATGGGAGTTCCTTTTGTTGCTGATGGATCTAAAGAAATATTAAATGTCCGATTCATATTAGATACTGCAGCATTTAATTGAAATCCTAAAGGTTGATACCATGAAATATATTTACCCGCTGCAATGTTTGGGGCATCACTTCCATAATTATTAGGACTTAAATTTATCACCTGTAAAGTAGGGTTAAAAGTTGTTAGAGTTCCTGTATTCATCCGATACCAAATATCTGAACTCGTAGGAGTAATTGTTCCTTTATTGGGCGTTATCAAATCATAAGTTGAATCAAAAGTATAACCTGTTGATGATGAATGGGTTCGCAATCCACTTCCTGATATAGTAATGGGAAAAGTTAAGACGGTTGTAGAAAAAACGGAACCGCCTGCAGTATTAAAACTTACAACTTTAGGATCTGTCATTGTTATTCCACTTCCTAATCCTGGAGCAAGTGAAACCACATTTTGGTTTGGATTTAAGTTATTAAATAAAACACTCGAACCCTGCGCAAAATTCCATTTTACTGCCCCAGTCAAAAATGCATCCAAACTAATGACTCCACCTGTTGTCACCTTAAAAGTTGCATTTTGCCCAACATTTAAGTTCCAACTATTCAGTGTATTTAAGGCCATAAACCAACCTCCAGCATAGGTAGATGAAGTATTAACCGTTCCGTTAATGACAAAGCTCCCATTGATATTCCAGTTCAAGGCTCCAACTACTAATAGAGCGCCATCATCATAATACATCGTATATGTCTTATTTAAATTCCAAACCATTGCTGCTCCAGCATCGACTTGCAATGTCGACCCACTATTTGAGTAATAGACATAGAAAGGTTGATCGTTGCCCCAACTCTGATTCAAGGTAGTTGTTCCAGTTTCTACTTCCGTATAGGCTGCCCCTTGAATCCACTCCCCTTGATTATCTGCACCAGCTGAACTGATGTCATTCATATTATGGTTTTGCAGAATATTGAAGGTGTTCGTCCCTCGAAAAATAACTTTTCCATTATCATTTCTAATTGGTTGTGCCCCATATATTCCGTCCCCATTGCTTACAGTCACATTTTCATAAACAGCGGTCGCCTTGGCATTGCTCCCTTTCATTTGAAAAATCCCACTCGTAATATTGTTGACAATTGTTGCATTCTTAACTGTCAGTGTAGTATCCGCTGAAACTGTTCCGTTAGACCCGAATGCTCTCGCTGTCCCATCACTCCCACTGATACTTTGAGCTGTCGTATAAGTAGTATCATTATCAAGATAAAGAGTATAATTATTTCCGTTGATTGATAAAGATTTACCACTAGAAACGGCATTCCCAGAGTTCAAAACACTATTTCCCGGAACATTTGCTGTCACATTGAAGAATACTGTAGCTTTTGATGCCGCATTGGGAGTGACTGACTTATAGGTATCAATCATATCTTGCCAGCTATTCGTATTATAGTAAGTTGCTCCAGTTACTCCAGTTACTGCACCTGTGCTATCAATTGTTCCTGTAAGAACAGCAGCCTTAGTTTTGGGAGTCAAACCAAATAGAATAATTAGAAATCCTAAACTTATGAGAAAAATAATTTCTTTTTTTAATTTCACTGTTTCCCCCTTCTATGGACCTGTCACGAGTGTCGAGGTAATCGTTGCTTGGTATGAACCTGTGACAATTACTTTATTTGTTCCATCTACTGTAAGTTGCGCCGTCACAGCACCACTAGTTAATGCTCCATTAGCTCCTGTCCCACTTCTTAGAACAACACCATTTTGTTTAAAAATATTAATATTAGAGCTTCCGATAAGTTTTCCATCAGTACTGTTTGCTACCGAAATATAGAAAGCTGTGGTTGGCAAAACGATAGAGCTAGAAACTAAAGTAAAGTCAGAAATGGATTGTTGAAGAGAAAAACTTGTTGAGCTTCCAGACAAATTAACAATTCTAATTGGTGCATCTCCTGTTGCATTGCTATTAATTACTGATGCACTTGATGTTTGGGTCCCAAAATTAAAGTTTGGAGCAGTCAAACTCCAAATATTTGTTGTTGGAGCGGTAACATTTATATAGCCATTTGCTGTAGAATTTTGGCTGTCAATTGCTGTATCTGATGACACAGTGTTCTCAACAAAAATTAGAAAGGGGATACTAATAAAAATTAAACTAAATATGAATATTTTTGCTTTATTTATGCCAGTCATTCACCTACCCTCTTTCAATATATTGTCGTTTATAAATTACTCTGTAGTCTATATATCATTTATAACCTATTTCCTAACTTAAGTCTAATAAAACGCTTTCTCGTGTCTTTTGTGTACGAATAATAATACATTTATTTCAAATACTTATTAACTTTTATTTGAAAATAAAAAAAGCCCCATTTGGGACTGTTTATTTTTTTATATATTTTTTGTTGTAAAACTACGACTTTGCATCACCTTAAGAATTGCTGCAACTGTATCTAGCGAAGTAAAGAGAGGAATTCCTCGGCTGATTGCTTCTTGTCGAATACGGAAACCATCAGTGGCTGTTGTTAATGAAGCTCGCGTATTACCCATGGTATTGACAACGGCTTGAACTCGTCCCTGACGAATATCTTCAACAAGCGTTCCTTCCTCATCTTCTCCACCAGCAAGTTTTTCCACTTCGCGCACATAAAGTCCGTTTTCTTTAAGAAAGGCTGCTGTTCCTGCGGTAGCAACTAATGAATAACCAATTTCGGCAAAATCTTTAGCAAGCGCTAAGGTTTCTTCTTTATCCTCATCAGCGACTGTGAACAAAACTGAACCATAATCAGCCATATGAAGTTTTGCTGCTTCAAATGATTTATAGAGCGCTTTTTCAAGTGTCACATCTGAACCCATTGCTTCACCGGTTGATTTCATTTCTGGACCAAGTAGGCTATCTACTTTTGCCAATTTTGTGAAACTAAAGACGGGTGCTTTAACGTGAACCATATCAGGTGTAGGGGCAAGTCCTGCTTCATAACCTAAGTCTTTCAAGTTTTCACCTAAAATCATTTGGGTTGCCAATTGTGCCATTGGGATATTGGTAACTTTTGATAAAAAGGGAACAGTACGTGAAGCGCGAGGATTAACTTCAATCACATATACTTGTTCTTCATAGATAACGAACTGAATATTCATCATTCCTATGCAATTTAATCCAATCGCAAGGCGTTTGGTATAATCAACGATTGTATCAATGATAGCTTGAGAGAGATTTTGTGGTGGGTAAACTGCCATCGAATCGCCCGAGTGGACTCCAGCACGCTCAATATGTTCCATAATTCCTGGAAGAAGAACTTCTTTTCCATCACAGATGGCATCAACTTCACATTCTTGACCTTGCAAATAGCTGTCAACTAAAACTGGATGTTCTGGTGAAGCTTTAACCGCACGATTCATATAATCACGCAAATCTTTTTCATTATTAATAATTTCCATGGCCCGACCACCCAAAACAAATGATGGACGAATAAGGACCGGATAACCAATTTTGTTAGCGTTAGCGACCGCTTCTTCTTCATTTGTTGCTGTCGCCCCTGGTGGTTGTGGAATATCTAAATCTTGCAGTGCTTTTTCAAATAAATCACGGTCTTCAGCTCGGTCTAAATCTTCGACTTGAGTTCCTAAGATTTTGACTCCTGCTTTTGATAATGGCTCTGCCAAATTGATGGCCGTTTGTCCACCAAACTGAACAATGACACCTAGCGGTTCTTCAAGGTCAATGACATTCATAACATCTTCAAAAGTCAATGGCTCAAAGTAGAGTTTATCAGAAATAGAGAAGTCTGTTGAAACTGTTTCGGGATTCGAATTGATGACAATGGCTTCTTTACCCAAGGCTTGGATAGCTTTCACACAATGTACCGTTGCGTAGTCGAACTCAACCCCTTGTCCGATACGAATAGGACCTGACCCTAGAACGATTATTTTTTCTTTATCTGAGCGTTTAGATTCATTTTCCCATTCATAAGTTGAATAGAAATAAGGGGTTGAACTTTCAAACTCGGCTGCACAAGTATCAACCATTTTATAAACAGGAATTATCTTGTTTTCTTGTCTACGACGTCTAACTTCTTCTGGCGTCACATTCCATAACTTGGCAATTTCTCTGTCAGAAAATCCATTTTTCTTGGCTGTTTTTAGAAGTTCTGGCTCAAAAATATTTACCTTTAATTGATTTTCAATTTCAACGATATGAAGGAGTTTATCAAGGAAGAAAATATCAATTTTTGTCAAATCAGCAATTTCTTCGATTGGAATTCCGCGACGAATCGCTTCTGATACATAGAAAAGTCGGTCATCTTGTGTTTTAACCATTTTTTCATAGAGTTTTTCGTCATCAGCTTCAATCGCTTCAGTCATTTCATTATGGAAAACGCCAATTTCAAGCGAACGAACAGCTTTTAGAAGACTTTCTTCGATGTTGCGTCCAATTGCCATAACTTCACCAGTCGCCTTCATTTGTGTTCCTAAATGACGGTCACCATTTTCAAACTTATCAAATGGAAAACGGGCGATTTTTGCCACAACGTAGTCAAGGGCTGGTTCAAACATGGCATAAGTTTTGTTGGTTACTGGATTGATGATTTCGTCCAGAGTCATTCCGATTGCAATTTTAGCTGACATTTTGGCAATCGGATATCCAGTTGCTTTTGAAGCCAAAGCTGATGAACGGCTGACACGGGGATTCACTTCAATGACGCGGTATTCATAGCTGTTCGGATCAAGGGCCAATTGAACATTACAGCCACCTTCAATTTTAAGAGCACGAATGATATTGAGCGAAGCATCACGGAGCATTTGATATTCATTGTCAGACAGGGTTTGACTTGGGGCAAAAACGATAGAATCGCCCGTGTGGACACCTACTGGATCAAAGTTTTCCATGTTGCAGACAACGATAGCATTATCAGCAGAATCACGCATCACTTCATATTCGATTTCTTTATAACCTGCGATTGATTCTTCAATCAAACATTGTGTCACAGGTGAAAGTTTCAAACCATTTGCTACAATTTCACGGAGTTCTTCTTCTGTGTCACAAATTCCGCCTCCTGTTCCTCCCATAGTAAAAGCTGGGCGAACAATGATTGGATAGCCAATTTTGTCAGCAATGTTAATCGCTTCTTCAACTGTGGTTGCAATATCGCTGGCACAAAGAGGCTCATTGATTGATTCACAGAGCTCTTTGAAAAGTTCACGGTCTTCTGCTTGGTCAATAGCACTTAATTTTGTTCCTAAAAGTTCAACATTAAGCTCCTCAAGAATTCCTGTTTTTGATAATTCCATTGCCATGTTGAGTCCTGTTTGCCCGCCAAGTGTTGGTAAGAGTGCGTCAGGACGTTCTTTACGTAAAATTTTACTGACAAACTCTAAAGTGATAGGTTCAATATAGACCGTGTCAGCAATTTCTCGGTCAGTCATAATTGTTGCTGGATTTGAATTGACCAAAACTACTTCATAGCCTTCTTCTTTAAGAGCAAGACAGGCTTGCGTTCCAGCGTAATCAAATTCAGCGGCTTGACCGATAATGATTGGACCTGAACCGATAATCATGATTTTTTTGATATCATTACGTTTTGGCATTTGTTTTTCTCCTTTGTAGTAAAGCATAACTTCGTTGTAATTACTTACAAGCCGCTTCGCTCCTTGCGCCCTTTATTTTCAATCATAAAAAGTTAAAAATAAAGCAAAAACATCTGCCAGAAACCTAGCAGATGTGTCCTAATATGCCCTGACAGTTTACTGACAGAACTGGCCCTGTCCGCTTTGGTACTTATGGACCAAGCTACACCGCTCTTTTGTCAGTAACTTTTAAGGATAATATTTCCTGTTCACAACCTTGCTAGCCTCTCTGGACTAGATTAAAAGTTTTATTGTTTATTAGTTTAGCAAAATAATTGACCTTTTACAAGTCTCAGAGCATTTATGACTTTTAAAGTAATTTTTTGATTTCTTCTTCCATTTCTTCAGGCTCCGTTTTGGGAGCAAATCGTTCAATGACTTGTCCATCTCGGTCAATTAAAAACTTTGTGAAATTCCATTTAATCGTTCCACTAAGCGCCCCTTTGGCTTCCTTTTTCAAAAATTGATAAAGTGGATGAGCTTCTTTTCCATTTACTTTAATTTTTTGAAACATGGTGAATGTAACGCCATAATTCAACTGACAGAATTCATTAATTTCCGTATTTTCACCAGCATCTTGATTAGCAAACTGATTACAAGGAAATCCTAGAATCTCTAATCCTTGGTCTTTATATGTTTCATACAATTTTTCAAGTCCCTCAAATTGTGGAGTAAAACCACATTTACTGGCTGTATTGACTACGATTACGACTTTTCCTTTGTAGTCAGACATTGAAACAGTTTCACCGTTCATTTTAACGGCACTAAAATCATAAAAATTCATTTGTTTACCTCCTGGTAAATCTTGCTTATATAACTTATTCCATCAGAAATAATTTATAGATTTAGTTTTACTGACAGATGGCTCAGCATAAAAATTGATTGCTGTCAGTAACTATTTTACTGACAAGAATTCTAAAACTCATCATCTACTTTTCTTAACTAGTTTTAGTATATCAAATATTGATTTTTAAGCCAAGAACTTGATTTTTATGTTAAACTATTTTTATGAAATATAAAACTCGACGAAGAAAACCAAATCGACGTCAATCTTTGTTAAAACAGCTCATTTTTATTTTCCTAATCATTTTAGGAATATTTGCTTATAATAGAATTTTTAATAATCAAGTAGAAAAGCCCTCAGAAGCCCAACTTGAAGAAATTCGTGAACATAAATTCATCAAAGAAATTGCCCCCTTGGCTCAAAAATCACAAAAAGTAAGTCAAGTTCTGGCTTCTATTACCATTGCTCAAGCCTGCCTTGAATCTAACTTTGGTAAAAGTGAACTCGCTAGTAAATATCATAATCTATTTGGTGTGAAAGCCTCAGGTGATGTTCCTAAAGTCTCACTCGAGACTCAAGAGTACGAAAACGGTCAATGGATTACCATTCAAGGTGTTTTTCGCGTTTATCCTAACTTTGCTGATTCCGTTTCGGCTCATACACAACTTTTCCTCTATGGCACAACTTGGAACGCTAAACAATATGCTTCTGTTCTTAGCGCAACAGACTACAAAACTGCTGCTAAGGCGGTCCAGAGCTCTGGCTATGCGACTGACCCCACATATGCTGATAAACTTATCAATATGATTGAAACTTATCATTTGAATCAATATGATAAAAGTTCAACCATTTAAAAATCACTGACAGATTTGTCAGTGATTTTTTCTAAAATTTAATTATTTTTCAAAGACGCCTTTAACTGATTTAAGAATTTCCATACAAATCACAGCGATTACGGCAAGACCCGCAGCTACAGCCCATTCAGACCAACCAAAACTTGCTGGAATTGAAAAGATTTCTCTAAGGAATGGTAGTGTGGTCAAACTGTACAAAGCAAGACAGAAAGTTACAGCCATCAAAACATATTTATTCGTTGTAAAACCAAGTTTGAAAATATTTTGTGAATTTGAACGTGCAGCAAAAGTTTGCAAGGTCCGAGCCAAAATCAAAGTTGTAAAGGCCATAGCCACACCCATTTCAGGTGAAGTTTTTTGTCCAACATATTGAGAGACAATCGCCGCAATCCCAATCAATGAACCACGAATCAAAATAATTCTCATCAAACCATTGGCAAAGATTCCTTCATTTAATTGGCGAGGAGCTTTTTCCATAACATCTGGTTCTGCTTTTTCCATTCCTAAGGCAATGGCTGGAACAGAGTCATTGACTAGGTTTATAAACAATAGTTGCAAAGCAGTAAATGGATTAACCCAACCCACAATTAAAGCAAAAACAATCGCAATAATCGCTCCTAAGTTTCCAGAGAAAAGATAACTAATTGATTTTTTGATATTATCATAAACCACACGACCAATTGATACAGCAGAAACAATTGATACGAAATTATCATCAGTCAAAATCATACTTGACGCATCTTTTGCTACATCCGTTCCTGAACCCATGGCAATCCCAATATTAGCTTGTTTAAGGGCTGGAGCATCATTGACCCCATCACCTGTCATGGCAGTCACTTGATGTTCATTTTGCCAAGCGCGGACAATTCGGATTTTATTTTCAGGCGAAACACGTGCATAAACAGAAATCTTTTGCAAATTGTCACGAAGTTCATCTTCAGTAAGCGCATCCAGTTCTTGACCCGTAAGAGCCATGTCCCCTTCATTCATCAAACCAATATCTTTAGCAATGGCTTGCGCCGTCGTTTTATGGTCACCCGTAATCATAATTGTTTTAATGCCGGCTTTTTTGGCTTCGGCAATTGAATCATAAACGGCTTCACGAGGTGGGTCAATCATTGCTGACAAACCGATAAGAATCAAATCATTTTCGTCAGTAAGTGTGAGTTCTTTCTTATCATCACTGGCAGGTTTGTAAGCATAAGCCAAGACACGAAGTGCTTTTTGACTAAATGCTTCATTTTGAGCTTGGAATTTTTCTTTTAATTCTGGAGTAAACTCTTGTACTTTTCCATCTAAGAAAACTTGGTTGCAGCGATTAAAAAGTACATCTGGGCCACCTTTAACAAAAATCGTTTTCTGACCTTCAAAATCATTGATTGTGCTCATTAATTTACGTTCTGAGTCAAAGGGAAACTCAGCCAAACGTGGTGATTTTTCTCTTAATTCTTGATAGGGATGACCAATTTTATCACTATAAGCAATCAAAGCCACTTCGGTAGGGTCACCCAATGCTTGTCCTTCTTGTGAAAATGATGAATCATTACAGAGTACCATTGCATTAAGTAAGAGCTTTTGGTCTACTCGTGACAAGTCTGTCAGTTCTTTGCTACTTTCGGTTGGTAAGTAAGAATCAACAACTGTCATTTTATTTTGAGTCAAAGTTCCCGTTTTGTCAGTACAAATGATTGAAGTTGAACCTAAAGTTTCTACGGCTGGCAAATTACGCATAATCGCATGTTGTTTCGCCATTTTATTTGTTCCAACTGACAGAACAATCGTAACAACTGATGAAAGAGCTTCAGGAATTGCTGCTACGGCAACTGCAACTGCAAACATGAACGAATCAAGAATAGCTTTTTGCATATCAGCCGTTTGATTTGTCGTAAAGAGGCGAAGAATTTGTACGGCAAAAATCAAAGCACAAAGCGCCAAAATTGCCCAGCCCAATTGTTTCCCAAACTTTTCCAGTTTTTGTTGGAGAGGTGTTTGTTTGGCCTCAGCAGTTTCCAACATTTGAGCAATCTTACCAATTTCCGTTTGCTCAGCAATGGCTGTCACGACAAAATCTGCTCGTCCATAAACGACAAGGCTTGAACTGAAGACCATATTCTTACGGTCACCAAGTGCTGCTTCTCCCTCGATAAGATCTGAAAATTTTTCAACTGGCTCAGACTCACCTGTCAGCATTCCTTCTTCAACGCGTAAGTTTTGAACGTCAATTAAACGGCCATCCGCTGGAATGAAATCACCAGCTTCCAATGAAACAATATCTCCAACGACAAGCTCACGCGCAGGAATTGATGTTTTTTCCCCATTACGTAAAACTTTGGCTGAGGGTGCTGACATCTGTCTCAAAGCATCTAAAGAACTCTCTGCCCTTTTCGTTTGAACAACAGCCACCACTGAATTAATCATCAAAACAATGAAGATAACTAATGATTCAACGAATTCGCCTAAGAAAAGTTGGACAAAAGCGACTAAAAGTAAAACAATCACCATCGGGTCCTTCAATGTATCAATAAAAAGTTCCCAAGTCGAAGTTTTTTTCTTCTCTTTTAATTCGTTGAAACCATCTTCGGCTTGACGAAGTTCAACTTCTTTGGGTTTCAAACCTTCAAGTTGACTTTTAGTCTCCTTCAAAACTTCATTGACGGACTGATTGTAACGCTGCATAATGATTCTCCTTTATTTCTAACTGATATCATGAGAGGTCTTACAAAAAAAGACCTCTGCCAGATATCAAAACTGGCAAAGGTCTTGCTAAACATACATAGTATGTCAACAAAGCCGGTGAGAATCTCACGAATTGACGACTTTGTTTCGGTCTTACCGACGCTACTCCCCTTTGGAATATTTAAGTTACCCTCATTTTATTAAAAAAGGACTATTTTGTCAAGCTATTTTCTTATTTTTTAACTACAATTTTTCTGCTCAAGACTGACTTCTAATAAATTTAATCGCTTCTCGATTTTGTTCTTTTAAATCAATTCCTTGGGCTTTAGCCGCAAAAATACAACCACAATAACATTGACGATAAACATCGTATTCTTTACACATCTCAATGGAACGCTTATAGCCATTATTCTTCTTAAAATCACTCGGAAGATAATTCACATCATAAATTTTTTGAATATCAAGCCCAATTTCATTAATCAATTGACTGTCTTTTTTGGGCGATAGCGTTAAAGCACTACCAAAATAATCAAAACCAAGTTCCAAAGCTTTTTCAGCAACAATATCTAAACGCATTTCAAAGCAAGAGCTACAACGTTTCCCACCCTCGGGTTCATTTTCTAAATGTTTTTGACGTACCATTTGTAAAAAGACATTTGGTTCATATTCAGCAGCGATGAATTGAACGTTATTTCCTGTTCGCTCATTAAAATCTTTTACAAACTGTTCTTGTACCATCTTTCTTCTTGTATATTCCGTTGAAGGATGAATGTTTGAATTGGCAAAATAAATTGTAACATCAGCCGATTGAGTGAGATATTCTAAAGAATAAGTACTACAAGGGG
The DNA here is from genome assembly GCF_000468955.1 of Lactococcus cremoris subsp. cremoris KW2. Taxonomy (NCBI): domain Bacteria; kingdom Bacillati; phylum Bacillota; class Bacilli; order Lactobacillales; family Streptococcaceae; genus Lactococcus; species Lactococcus cremoris. The sequence continues at coordinate 1,439,868 of NC_022369.1, forward strand.
CGCAACAAGAGTGAAGTAAAATTTTGGGGCGAACTGATTCTCGTTCCCAACTTTCACGAACTCTTTGAAAAACACGATCATAATTTATTTTTTGATTAGGATTCATTTTCTCAATGATATTTAAACTGTTTTCCATCATTTTTATCCTTACATCTCTCTATTTCTGACCATTATTATATCATATTTTCAATTAAAAAATGACCTCTTATAACAGAGGTCATTTATCGGTTATTATATCCTTTATATCAAAATCTTGGAAAATTGATAAATCTAAGAGATATTGGATAAGATAATTCTATCTATTTTCAAGCGAGCTTTCAATACCATTTATTGATAACTTTTGTTAATCACAAAAAATCTATTTATTAAAAGAACTATTTTGTCTTCTTCTGGCTAAAGTTTCGACTAATTTTTTGTTTTTGCTTTTTATAAAACAAGTAAAAGTCAAACTGGAAATTCCTGTTATTAGCCACGTTTCCCAACCATTATTGGCATTGAATCTAGCAAATATTAAAATTTCTTTGACCATTTCTTTCCAAAATTCTGTTACAACCTCTTCCAACTCTAAATGCGAATTGGCGTAGAAATGTGCACCAATAATTACTAAAAATAAAATAATCCAGCCAATAATATAAGTCCAATTCTTTTTCATTAAGATAATTGGACGTTCATACTTATCTTTTTTTCCTTCATCTTTAAATTCAACTTTCGAAGATTGCAACCAACCAATTAAAAATGATAATAGGAATAAAACAATAGCTACTATTATATTTTCTTCTTTCCAAGTCATTGTAATAAAAAACATCAAGGTTGAATATAAAGGCAAGACAACTAATTCTAACCTACTTACTTTTTCAAATTCAAATGAGTGTTTAGACAACCTAAAAGCCAAATAAAACAATAGGATATAAGACCCAATTCTTAACATAAATGCTCCTTCTGTATTCTATATTATATCCTAAAATTTCAAATGATTCTCAAACTTTTGAATGATTTTTATAAAAAATCTCAGTAAATACTAAAGCCATTTTTATAATTCAAAATTCATTTTAGTCATTTTTGAGTCAACTTACAATAAGTATTTAAATTCATAATTGATAATATAATATCTAGAACAACTTACAAAAGTCAATAAACGCTTTCTGTAACAGTGATTATCAGCTTTTTTTGCTATAATTATAGCTATGAATAAAAGTAGAATTGAGGCACTTACTGACGGAATTTTTGCCGTTGTAATGACCTTAACAGTTTTAGAATTTAAAGTCCCTAAAGATGGAAATCTATTTTCCCCAAATGTCTTACTCATGCTCCTTATCTATATCACTACTTTTGTCGCTTTGGCTTCAATTTGGAATTCACTCCATCATGTGATGACTTTTATCAAATCAAATAAGGTTGATGAGCTAATTCTTTGGTCCAATCATTGGATTCTACTCATTGTTTGCCTCTTTCCTTTTTCAACCGTTGCTCACGCAGAACATCCAAATTCTTTAACTGCAAGCATCGCTTACGTTTCGACTTATCTAATTCCTTGGATTAGTTTAATTATCTTTAGCCAGGTAATTTATAAACAGTATAATGAAAGCAGCACACTAAAAAAAAGGAATCAGGAGAGAATTAAAATCTTTTTAGTCTTTCTACTTCCCGGTGCCCTCTTGTCATTAGTTTGGTTATATGCTTTACCAATAGTAACCATTTTGATGGCTATAAATTGGGGCAGACATAGTAATTTTGATTAGGCGCATAAAGGCGCTTTTTTTGTCAGTAATTTTTTAATATAATTTTAGTTTTAAAGTAAACTGTCAGTTTATTGACTTTCAAAAAACTGACCTTACATAAAAGTAAGTTAAATGTTCACTTTTCTATATTAGAATAGAAAAGTAAAATATATTTATTGTGAGGTATTTTTTTGAAACAACGTTTTGGTTTATCAGGCTATCAGCTTAAAATAATAGCAATTGCTTTCATGCTACTAGATCATATTTATACGGAGGTGCTCGTTGGACTTTCTGGAATCCCCGATTTTTCTATCTTAGATATGGCCTCCCGCTTCGTCTCTCCTTTATTCTTCTTTTTAATGATTGAAGGCTATTTTTATACAAGGAGCCGTCAAAAATATCTAAGTCGACTTCTTACTGCTGGAATTGTAATGGCAATAGGAAATTTAATCACGCACTTTATCATGAATGCTCCGATTACTTTTTATACTATTCTTAATCCAAATATCTTTCTTAGTTTAGCAGCTGGTTTTGGAATTGTCTGGCTTCTTGATACAATAATTGAGAAGAAAAAATGCCTGCTCATTTTTCCACTTATTTTAGTTTCGGTTCTTACTTTATTTACGGAAGCTAGTATTTTTGCTCTTGTTTTTCCTTATCTCATGTATATTTCAAGAAAAACTGGAAAAAGTTGGATATTATATCTTGGAACTCTCTTACTTTCAGCTTTATTTCTCAGTCAAGCCCTGTCCGATGCTTCCATGACCTTATGGCAAAAGCTCTCTTTTAATCCAGAATTCTTAGTCTTTACTGTTCTTCCTTTTATTTACCTATATAATGGAAAAAAAGGTGGGACATCCTCAGCATTTGAAAAATATTTTTTCTATGGATTTTACCCAATACATATCTGGTTCTTATTCATCCTTGGTCAATTTCTGACTCAGTAGATACATGAGTTCTACTGATGAATATTAATGCTCACTCATTTGTTATTTAGGAGATAATAAATAAAAAAAACCGCTGATGCAACGGTTTTTTATTTTTGTCAGTAATTTAAGATGAAATTATACTGACAGAAAGAGTAAAATTAAGCTGATAAGAGCAGGGAGAGCTTGAACTATAAATATTTTTTTCGTAACGGTTAAGGCACCATAAATACCAACCAAAACAACAAAAATCATTGTCAAACTTAATACAGGAATACTTGCATTAATGATTGTCAAAGCAATAATCAACAAACCAAGTCCCACATTATAAATTCCTTGATTAGATAAAGCGACCTGTAATGTTTTATTTTTTAACTCTGCCTCTTCAAAACCAAAAGCCTTAGCCTGTAAACCGGTCGCCCCAAACATCTCGATATAACCAAAAAGCAAATGCTCCAAAGCCACAATAATAATAAGTATAAGTGATATCATAAAAATCTCCTTAATTTAAATTATAGCAAGATTATATAAATTAAAAAAATAAAAAAACCGGTAAATACTGATGAAAATCATTGTACTTACTGGTTTTATCAATTATAGAAAATTAAGAAGAAATCAATTTTCTAAACCCTCATTAAAATAATTATCCTTGAATAATCGTTACCGCACATGGTGCATGATTGACAACATAATTAGTTGTAGAACCAGCTAAGAGTTTATCAATTGCCCCTGCACCAGTAGCCCCCATAACAATTAGATCAATATCATTATCCTTAGCGTATTGAACAATTTCACGTTTTGGAGAGCCTGATAAAATTTGTGTTTTAAATTTGAATTCAGCTGGAATTATAGAACCAACTTTAAGTAAAATATCATTGGCCAACTTATCCAATCCTGGAGTTTCAACGATACCATAATTAGCGATTCCATAATAGCGAACTAAATCTTTAACGGTAAGTACGATAAGTTCTCCTTCAGACCATTGAGCTAACATCACCGCTTCCCGAACTGCGTTGTAAGACTGGTCAGAACCATCGACAGGAACTAATATTTTTTGATACTGTTTCGCCATAATAACACCTCCACCTATCTTTCTAATTTTATTATAATACTATCATCAAAAAAATGAAAGCGATAAGCAAAAAAATTAAATTCATTCAAAGCTTACACTTTATTTTTCTTACAAAAGAGTAAGTTTGTGTTTTTAAAAATACTGATAGAATAGACTTGTTATCTTTGGAAAGGGAATAAAATTTATGAAAAAAATATTAGTAGGACTTATAGCCGTCCTCTTAATTACTGGTGCTACTACCTATAGTTGGTACAAAATTAGCTATGGCGGCACAAGCTATTATGTTCAAATTAATAATGATGGTAAGAAAACAATAGAAAAAGGGCATGAAAATAACGTTTGGCACGGTTATAGCTACAAAGAAAAAGCCTATGAAAAAACTGGAAAAGAAAAAGTTTTAGAATTTACCTCTACACATAATCTTCGCAAACAAGCCTATTTGAAATTAACATACAATAAAGGAAAAGGTGTCACAAATTGGGAAGAAATTAAAAAATCCGAAGTCCCACAAAAGGCTTTAGACAATTTTTGAAAGATCATAAGCCTAAAAAATTAGGCTTTTTATTTTGATTTAAACAAATAAGCGCCCTGAATCAGAGGGCGCTTAAGAGTAAATTATGAAAAATATTTTGGAATGGTTTTATTATAAACCTGCTTTCTTAAATGAATAATAAACAAACAGAGATTAATCGAAAATAGAAAAAAATCCAACAATTATTCGCACATTTCATTATGGGATAATCTTAAGCTTTTGAGTATCTAAAATTTTCTCTTCTTTATCTACTATTGAAATAAAAACCTCAGATAAAACATCAATGGGTAAATTTGCAAGAAAATATTGAAATTCTCCCTCGCCAGGATTTATCGTAAGAATGGCAGTATCTACTCCATCAATCGTTAGAAATATTTTAGTGGCATTAGGCCCTCTATAAGTTCCTCTAATGAATCCATCAAGGTCAGAAAAAGGGCAATAATCCTCGACCGAAGTAATTTTATCTAGCTCTGCTGCTTCAACAACTAAAGCAATTGAAAATTCAAAACTTCCACCATTTTTATCATGATATAGATAGACAGTGAGAAGTTGTCCCTCTAATTGAGGTGGAATAGATAAAGAAAAAGTCCCATCATTGTTCACATTTTCTCGTTTACTAATCATCATATTGTTATTTGAAGCAAAAACTTGATAATCACTCCCTTTTTTACATACCCCTGTAATTTTGGTTTGACCTGCATGAACGGCATTTACCGAAATTAAACAATTTTTCAACTCTGGTTTCATAGGCTCCCTTTACATTTAGTAATCGTTTACAATTATATTTTAACTTTTTATCTTTGTTTGTCAAATACTACTAAATGTAATCAATGGATATCCTAAATTATCTTTTCATCCTTAACCAAAAACCTTTCATCACAGTTTAAAATATTTATTTAATTCTTCCAAACATTGGGTGGTTAGGAACAAATTGAATTAAGTCCCATAGATTGCCATAAAGGTCTTTAAAAACAGCGACTTTCCCATAGTCTTGTTCTTTAGGCGGCCTAACAAATTCGATTCCGCTTTCAATCATTTCTAAATAATCCCGGTCAAAATTATCAGTTCCTAAAAAAAGAAATACCCTTCCTCCTGCTTGATTACCTACAAAAGGGTCTTGAATGGGTTTAGACGCTTTGGCTAGTAGAAGTGTTGTTCCATTAGAACCTGGCGGAGCCACAACAACCCATCTTTTATTTTGTTCCGCTTGATAAGTGTCTTCAATTAATTTAAAATGTAGTTTTTGAGTATAAAATTCTATTGCTTCATCGTAATCCTTAACAACTAAAGCAATATGAACAATTGATTGTATCATAAAAGTCCTCCATCATTATTTGAATTATAGCATAAATCTTAAGCGCAAATCTTTCTTCTATTTGCCACTAATCCATTACAGTCTAACATATTTATTTTCTTTAAAAAATATGTTAGACTGATAGTTAAGCAGATTATTAGGAAATGAGGAATTTATTCTAAGTAGGACTTTTAGAATCATCTAAATATTAACCCGAAGAAACAGTAAAAATGTTCTTTTTGTGGTACTTACTTAAAATAAATCTACTCATAATCTGCTTATCTAACATAAAAATTAGTAAGAGGTGATTTTTCCCTCTTTTTATTTATCTTCAAGTATCTCTAGTTTTGAACATTTTTATTATCAACATTATTATTGAAAGAAAACTATGTTATTACTAAAAACAAAACGAATGATTTTAAGAAACTTTAAGCTATCTGATGCAGCGGCAGTTTATACATATGCCAAAAATCCTAAAATTGGTCCAATTGCAGGCTGGCCGGTTCATACAAGTATTGCAGAGTCGGCATCAATGATTGAAAAATATTTTCTTAGCCCTCATATCTTTGCAATCACTTTAATTGATAATCCCTCTCATGCCATTGGATTAATTGGCTTAGAATTAACAGATGAAGGAAATGGGAAAGATTTTATGAGTTCTGGTGAGGCTGAGATTAGTTACTGGATTGGGGAACCATACTGGGGCAATGGATTGGTTCCTGAAGCGATAGAAACAATCGTATCTCATGGTTTTAATCATCTCAACTTAGAAACAATTTGGTGTGGCTATAAAGATGGAAATTTACAATCAAAGATTGCCCAAGAAAAGCAAGGATTTAAGCATCGTCTAACGAAAACCGATATGTATAATCCGTATCTAAATGAAGTAATTATTGAGCACTTCACAAGTTTGACCAAAAAAGACTGGGAAAACAAATAACTCTGTTTATCACAACTAAAAATATTTAAATAACCCTGACTAAAGTCAGGGTTATTTTTATTGAGCTTCTTTGACCGCTTGGTCAGACTTTGCACGAGTATCTTGTACTTCTCGTAAAGCTTGATCGTTATCTTGTCCTGACTTTTGTCGTAAATCATTAAGCTGTTGATTCAATTGGGAAATCGTTTGATTTGCTGAATCAACTTCTTTTTGTTTATCAGCAACTTTTTGATTTCCTTCGGCAATTTTTGAATTAATTTCATTAATCTTTGCATTGATTTCATTTTGCTTATCTGTATTTGCTTGCGCTAATTGTGTCTGAAGACTACTTACTTGAGCACTTTGAGTGTCAACTGAACCTTTTAATGTTGAAATTGTGTTATTTAACTCAGATATTGTTTGGTTTTTTGTTTTAACACGATTTGACAATGTATCTATATTATTATTGATGGTTTGGATTTCTCCATGTCCAACCCAATAATTATCTGCCAAACTTTTGACACCAACACAGGCACTAAAAACTATAGCAAATGTTGCAACTGCTATTATAAGCTTTTTAATTTTCATTTTAAACTTTTCCTCATTTTTCCAAAATTACGCACGAGAAATATTGTATCATATATACTACATTTCAACAATACCAATCTTGATAAAAACTTATGATTTTAACTATATAAAAAAACTATAACCTTCCAAAATTCCTATAAAATAAACTTTTTTCGTTTCGTATTAATCATAATTGAATTCAAGAACATAGGCTATACCAATCTATTTTTTATTTTAAAATCATCAATATTTATTTAAAAATTCCCTACTCCAAGAAAAATGTGGCACAGGCGGCTTTTATCTAACTCAAAACATAAAAAGCCCTATTCTCTAAGGCTTTTTTCCAATTAGTTGATAAATTATAATATTTATAAACTATCTCATTATAAATCGAACTAAAAATACGTTTTTTCAAATCCTAAGAACAAGGTTTTACATCAGTAAAGCTATTACTAAAAAAATGATAATTATGCTTGCTACCAGCCCTAAAAGTAACAGACCGATAATTGTTCTCTTCTCTCGATTATTATTCATTATTAACTCCCAATTCAAGCTCCAAGTATCTACTATTCTTAAATTTTAAGAAATATGTATTTTTTTAATCTTCACTCAATACTGTGCCAAGTATAACACTTTAATCTTTAATTGCAACAAAAATACAAAAAAGCCACTCCCGATTGAGTGACTAAAGATGAAAGAGCGATAATTTCACTGAATCACCTTTAGATTAAGTATAACATTTTGATTTCTAAATACAACAGTAAAAATAATAATGAACAGTTCTTGATATAAATGACTATTCCTTCTCCTTTTTATGCGACATATTTATAAATCTTTTATTATTTTTAGTAAAAAAATAGACAAACTCGTAAAAATGTCTTTTTATTTTTTAACATAATATGTTAAAATGTATTGTATAACTTACAGGAGTTTTAAAAATGAAAAAATCAATCGTTGCCCTATCTACTTGTATACTATCTTCTTGTATACTATTCACTACTTTACCTTCTCCGACAAAGGCAGATCAACTTGATAATCTGTCGCCTGATACTTCTGTCCAAGCCGAACAAGAATGGTATGGTATTTCGACAATTGAATTTTTCAATATGGGGCTTGACTCTGGAATTATTGAAGTAACACAGGGGGATATTATTACTGGGACAGCAACTTTTGGTTATTATGGTGGTACTTCACTTACAGCTGACGATATAGTTGTCAGTTCTAACCTTAATTATGTCGTTATTTCTAATATTACTATTGATAATAATTCACATACCGGTACCTTTGATATTATGGTAGATACATCTAACATTAGTTCTGGAAGCGAAACTTTTCAATTGAATATTACAGATGCTTTCCCTGAAAATGATAGACATGTTACGCCCTACTCAATAACAAACATGATTCAGATTAATGAGGCTCCTGAGCCTGATCCAGATCCAACACCCGATCCAGATCCGACACCTGATCCAGATCCAACACCCGATCCAGATCCAACACCCGATCCAGATCCAACACCCGATCCAGATCCAACACCTGATCCTGAACCTACACCCGATCCTGATCCAACACCTGATCCTGAACCTACACCTGATCCTGAACCTACATCGCCCTCTATAAATCAAAATACGGTCAATATTCCGAAAGATTCTGTCACCTTAAATAAGGCAATTATCCCTAACACCGTAGAAAATAATATAAACACATTACCAGAAACTGGTGATAATGGAAAAATGAATATTTCTTTCATTTTAGCGGGAATCATTATGATAAGCTCAGCAGCAACCTTATTATACAAAATAAGATAAAAAATACTCAGTATTCCTGAGTATTTTTTTAATAAAGTTAATCTACTTACCAATTGCTCCTTGGTATATTATTGAGATAGCCTACGATAATAACTTTATAATTGTTTTATTCGTTCATTTTTTATAGATTATTAATAAAAAGGTTATTTTATAAAAAAGTTTGCAAAAAGCATTTTTTCTTTTTATAATATATTTATAGAAACCAAACAAATCAATAAATAGGTGACCTCTTAGATTAAAATAAACTAAAAGCGTCAGGGCATGTGCCAAAAAGAAAATGATTTCTCAATTTTTGGATTTGTTTAAATAAAAAAGAGCAATAGCTAAATTCTCATTAAAAGCTAGGTAGGAGAAAATTTATGAGTGAATTAAAACACATTGCCAAAGGCGCTAACGGTCAGGTAGAAGCGTATGATGATAAAATTGTCATTACGAGAAAGGGCTTTTTGGGTGTAGTTACCCAAGGACTAAAGGGAGATAGAACAATTTATTATTCTGATCTAAAAGGAATTGAGTATAAAAAACCAACATTTGTAGCAAATGGATACATACAATTTATTACAAGTGCTGAATTAGCCAATACTTCAAATGTAAGTATTCTTGGTGGTACAACTGGGAAAGGTGCAAAAGATCCTAATACTGTTGTACTTAGAGCTTTTAAGAAGGAAAATGTCGCACAATATATAGCGTTACATGATTTTGTAATGGAAAAATTTGAAGAAAGTAAAAATAAAAACTTTGTCACTTCAAATATTAGTACTGCTGACGAACTTAAAAAATTTAAAGAACTTCTTGATTCAGGCGTGATTTCCCAAGAAGATTTTGATACTCAAAAGAAAAAATTATTAAAATAAAAAATTCTACCTAATCTTTGGTCAAATGAAGTCCGCTTTAAATTATAAAGTAGTATCAAAGCTTTTATATATGTTGTTTGTCTATATTCGTTTATGCATAGAAAGATAAGCATCATAAGTATAAATTGATTTTTAACTAGCTAAAAATAGCTAGTTTTTTTATATTTTATTGGTCAATTTTTGAGCCTATTTTTATTAAATCGAAACTTATCATGTCAGAAATAAAAAAACACTCATTTGAGCATTTTCTTAGTCTATAGGATTCTATGATTTTTCCAATGTAGATAGTTTTTTAGGATTATGATATAAGGATTTATAAAAACTAGCCTTTCTTTTACAACTTTTTATTTCATTCATGATTCATGCTGGATTGAAACAGCGATCGACCGCTTAAAACGAATAGAGAATCTTGCTTTTTTACAATTTACAAACCTTAGTGATTGACACCTTATTTGACCATTGAGGAATCCATAAATGTTTGTGAAATAATCGTATATCTTGAGCTATCAGCACTATCAATCATTTCTAATTTTCCGTCAGCATTAACCCTGAACTCATTAATTTTAGTTTTGTTAGCAATTGCCGCTCCACCATTTGGATTTGCTGAGTAATCTATTTTTAAAACATCAGCATAAACTAAGTTATTTTCTAAATGAATATCGACATCATAAGTTACATTTAATCTAGGGTCGACGCCTTTGCTCGCAAAAATTGCATCTTGAACCGCTACCACCCAGTAGAGTATTTCTTTTTCATTTAAGCCTTTTTGATTAATTACCGGAAAAATATCCGAAGATACTTTCATTCCCGGATAATGTTCAAAATCTAAGCTTTCTAATGAACCATTATCATTTATTTCAAAAGTATTCCTTGAATCAATTTGAGCTGTTGTGACTTCAGTCTTTGCTACCATTCTACCGTTACTTTCATTATTAAAAACATAAATCCTTTCTGGGCGATTATCAAGTGGATTTTCTCCTTCATACATTGCAACCCATTGTTTAAATTGTAAGGCCGAGAGGTTTTTAGTATCAACTGTTGAGCTTTGTTGACTCGATTGTGTAGATTGACTTTTAGATGAACTGCTAGACTGAGATGAGTTCTCATTTTGTGAACTTTTTTTCGTAACTTTTGACGATTGCTCTATTTTAGAACTATTACTTGTATTAGATTTTTGTGAGCTGCATGCCCCCAGCGTCAAAAGTGCTGATACAGAAACTGTGATAATCGCAAATTTTTTCATAAATATACTCCTATATTTTATATTAATTTAAGAGTATCATATAAAATAACTTATCACAAACACTTTGTGATTTTTTATAAAAAAATATCAGGAACTGCTGACAGCCCTATTTAAGAGTTTTATTAGTTCATGTAAATAAAAAATAAAAAAAGCACCTAAACTAATAGGCACTTAGGAGTTTTATGAAAAAGTTTTATTTTTTGGAATATATATATTATAGCCTTCTTTTCTTAAATGAATAATAAAAAAGCGCCTGGGCTAGAGGCACTTAAGAATGAATCTTTTAAAAAGATTTTTGTACTGTATTTATTTTACCCTTTTTTCTCTTATTTATGAAATGATTTGTTTACAAAATAAAAATAGCTCCACCCACAGAGCATTAAGTACAAAGAGCATGATTAATTATGTACGTTGCTACTGTTGCCTAACTCGATAGTATTGTAAAGCTAAACATAGTAATATTTAAAATACAATTTTATCGATAAAAAAACCCTAAACAAAGTTAGGGTTAATTTTCTAATTTATTCGTATTTAGTTGACATTGTAATTATTATTTAGAATAAGCGTTAAATGCTATTCCTTCATTTTTCCAACCAGCTTTTATCAAAGAATCTCTTTCATAAGAACTCATTGTAAAGTGATGTGATCCAACTTTTGCATTTGGATTATAAAGACGATAAACAGGGACTCCAGTATTCGCTTTAGCAACTGGGAATCTAAATGCTGTTCCATCATTAGCCCACCCAACTGAAACAAGGCTCGCAGCTTCAAAATCACTTGTTGTGTAATGGTGATCACCTGCATTTGGGTTATATAAACGTTGCACAACTGGATATCCTGAGTATGGAGGTTCAGTTAATGGGATATAAAATGTGACTCCTTCAGATTTCCATCCCGCTTTTTCTAAAATTAGAACCTCCCAACCAGCAGGTGTAAGTAAAAGTTCACCTGAGTTTGGATTATAAATTCTATATAATTTTTCGTGAAGTGGCTCTGTATCTGCAGAAACTTGGTGTGCATTAATAACCCCTCCCATTATAAATGACATTGCTCCTAAAGCAACTAAAACTATTTTTTTCATTATATTCTCCTAGATATTCTCCTAACACCCACATTCATATATAATAAACAATAAACTAGTAAATATATTGTGGGGCTCTTGATAATTCAACGCTTCGAGTCTATTATTTTATATTAAATATTACAAAAATAAATCGATTGTGTAGCTCTACAAGTGCACACATAGATAAAACTTGTAAATAATAAACGTCTAAAGTAATAAATTTACAAATTTGGTGGCTAGGGATGAACTTAATCTCAAATACAGTATAAAGAATTCAAAAAGAAAAACCGCTCTATTGAGCGGTTTCTTAGTCTATAAGATTCTATATAAACTGGATAATGGAGGCGAGGGGAGTCGAACCCCTGTCCAAACACCTTGCTACATCAACGTCTACAACCATAGGACTTTCTCAAATTTAACAAAATGCCAAAGCCAGTCTCAAACAGCGACATTTTGCAGGACTTTAAATCTCTTTTGCTGCGTCAAGTCTCCACAACAACGTATCTGACTAAAAGTTTAGGCCGTCAAATTGCCATCAGTGAGCAAAAATCAGGCACGCATGGTGCTGTTTAGGCTGCCATTGCGTAAGTTTGTGTATTATTTTTAGCAGTTATATTTATCTGCGGATGATTATCCTGATCCCTCAGCAGTTGCAGTTCATGCGCGACAATGCCTGTCGAATCCGTAACGCCCCCAAATTTTAAGGAGAGAGTTACTGATTATTCTGTCAGTAAATCTTTGAACCTCGAAGTCTAATTATAGCATATTTTAACTTTTCTGTCAGTAAAATTTCATTAAAGTATGTATTTTATATGAGAAAAGTGAGCTGACAGGCTCATTTATCATTTGATTCAAAGCTGTCAGTAAATTCTTTAAAACTCTTCTTCATCAATTTGTTGAATTTCTTGTAGTTTAGTGATTAAATACTGGTCAGTAGAATATTTCTTCATCAGCTCTTCTAATAATTGATTACGCACCACATAATTACTAAAAAGATGCAATTTTTCTTCATAGCTTTCGAGCACTTTTTCGGTCCGTTTAATATTGTCATAAACCGCTTGACGGCTGATATTAAATTCTTCTGCTATTTCAGCCAAACTATAATCGTCAGCATAATAAAGTTCAATGTAGTTCATTTGCTTGTCAGTTAAAAGTGTCGCATAAAACTCAAAAAGCGTATTCATTCGATTGGTTTTTTCGATTTCCATAATGTCTATTATAGCAAAAATTAAGTGATTTTTTAGTTTTATTCTTAGTTTTAACTTATCATTTAAGTTTTTAAAAAAGTAATTTTTTTAACTCGTTTCTGCTGCCATTGACCCTTCATTTTTTTATTCAAAAATAATAATTTATTCTATACAAAGCTCCCTGTTTTCGTTATAATTAAAAGTATGAAAAAAATTTTAATTGCTGATGATGATCGGGCAATTTTGACCCTATTATCTTATAATTTTCGGCAAAATGATTACGAAGTAACCATCGTATCAGACGGAAAAAAAGCTTATGATAAAGCTCGAAAAAATCCCTTTGATTTGCTTCTTCTTGATTTAATGATGCCTGAATTTTCCGGAATTGAAGTCACTAAAAAGCTTCGTAAAGAAGGTAATTTTACACCAATTTTAATTTTAACTGCTCGCGATGATGATGAAATGAAACTGACAGGTCTGTCAGCAGGTTCTGATGAGTATTTAGATAAAACGACTCCAATGAAAGAAATCATTGTCAGAGCTGAAGGGCTCATTCGTAGAAATCAAATGTATAATCAAACAGCTTCTGATTCTGTCAGTGAATCTTTGGACGAAAGTCCTGCAACACTTGTTACTGACAGACTGGTCATTGATTTTACAAAAAAAGAAGTCACTTTTGATGCAAAAGTTTTAGACTTAACCAAACGAGAATTTGAAATTCTAGAACTCTTAGCAAAAAGACAAGGCGAAATCATCAGCCGTGAAGAACTTCTTCAACATTTTTGGGGAATTTCGGATACAGCAGAAACACGGACAATTGATGTCCTCATCTCAAAAATCCGTAAAAAACTAAATAATCATTATATCAAAACAAAACGAGGATTCGGTTACTATTTTGAAGAAAATGAAACTTAAACACATCATGCTGATGACAGTGCTGTACATCATTGCAACACTAAGCTTGGTGATTCTATCGAACCAAAATATCTTAGAAAATGATACAAATAGGGTATTAAAAACAATAGATCAAATACAGCTTTTTTTAGAAAAACATCCTGATAATCCCTTACCCGCTAACTTTGAACATCTTTCAAAAAATACGGTAAATTCAGATACTAAAAAAATTAAAAATGGCGCTGCCTATGCTCGAAGTTTAGATTCTAAAGATATCACAGTTACCAGTCCTATCTTTAGTGAAGGACAAATCGATGGCTATTTGAAAGTTACAGAAAATCGCACGTCTACTTTCTTTACCGATTTTGCAATTATCATTTTTGCTATTTTATTTTACTTGGCAGTTGCCATACAGGTTTTGAAATCTGCTCAGAGAGCTTATGTTTTTCGCGAAAATACTGTGGCTAAGATTAAAAATATTGAGCGAAGTCCTTTAACGCAAAGTTATCTGATGAATGAAAATGATGACAAGATTACAACTGAGCTCAATAAATTAGGCGAAAAAATCCAAAAACAAGCCTTATCACACACTGAAAAGAAAGAAAATCTCTACGAATTCATCGAGTTTTTCCAATTTCCCATTTTTATTTATAATAATAAGGGAAAAATTCGTCGAACAAATGCTTCTTTCAAAAATGAGTTTTCAGACACCGAGAATCTTGATATTTTCAGTCCTTATGCCGATTTCTTAAATTTTCTAGTTGACAAAATTTTACATCCAGATATACAAGAAAAACTTTTCTTCTTTGAAAAGCTTGGCGCTTATTATCAAGTCCGCATCACTCCACTGCCCGATCTTGATAGTCGCTTCATGGTAACCATGAATGATGTAAGTTCTTATCGTCGAACAGTTGATGCTCATAATGCCTTTATTGCCAACGTTTCTCATGAATTGAAAACACCGCTCACTTCAATAAAGGGCTTTGCCGAATTACTTGAAACAGACACTGTTTCTCCTTCTGAGACCAAAAACTTTGCTTCGATTATCCATAAAGAAAGTTCTCGTTTGATGAGCCTAGTTCAGGATACTCTACTACTTACTAAGCAAAATCAACGTATTGAGAAAAAGAAACTCAACCTTTCTGCTCTAATTCAAAATATTTTACAAAGCTCAAGTCCACAAATTTCTGAAAAATCTCTTCGTTTAGAAACACAAATTGAAGAGATTACTTTCAAAACCAATGAACAAATGGTACACAGTATTTTTGAAAATCTGATTGAAAATGCCATCAAATATACTCCTGCTCAGGGTCAAATTTTTGTCAGCTTACACCATGAACAAGATAAAATTATCTTCAGTGTTACTGACAATGGTCCTGGTTTAAGTGAAATTCAAAAAGAAAGAATCTTTGACCGCTTCTATCGTGCTGATGAGAGCCGAGCAGAGGTCAGCGGAACAGGATTGGGACTCGCCATTGTTGAAAAGAATGTCCAAGAACTTCATGGCACAATTGATGTGGTATCTATTCTTGGAAAAGGAACCACCTTTACCGTTAATCTTTGAGTGGTCATCAGTAAATTTACTTATCAAAATAAAAAAATATTAAGACCAAGTCTCTCCAATTACGATAGAATCAACTTATCAAGATTGGAGATTTTTTATGGCTAAAACTACTTTTCAGGGTATCCCTCGCCCACTCGTGCGTACTAATCAAACTTTTATTGTACTTAGCATTATTTTAGCAGTGGTCAGTAATTTTTATTGGATTCTTCTACTCCCGATTCTCGCCGGATTGTCTGGCATATTGTTTGAACGAAATTTTGTTATTCTTATTGCTAAACGTTTTTTAAAAAGAAAGGCCTCAGAATATGTTCTTGAAGATAAGTCCGACCTTCGTTTTAATCAAATTATTGCTACAAGCTTATTGAGTGCCAGCTTGATTGCTTCTCTTACCCATCACCCTATTTTGGCAATTGTTTTTGCCGCATTTGTTTTCCTCGCTGCTTCCATCGCTTTAAGTGGCTTTTGTGTGGGCTGTTGGATTCATTTTCAACTTCGTCAGTATCAATATCGTCGGCAAGTAAAAAAAGGACTTCATTAGGTCCTTTTTATCTTTCCAAATAAAATTCAAAACGGTCACCAACATATTGTGACAAAACATATTCAAAAGCAGTTCCATCTACCAGATAAGAAACCTGTGTTAAACCAAGTATAGCAGCTCCAACTCTTGTTTTTAAGTATTCTGATACTTCTGTACTGACTCTCTTTGCCGAAACAATTTGTTCACTCCGACCAATTTCATGCCCATGGCTTTCCAAAGTTTTAAAGAAATTACTAGTAATTTCTTTTTTATCAAAAGATTTCACTAATTTAAATGGAATACTTGCCACTTCATAACAAATGGGAACATTATCAGCATATCGAATCCGCTCCATTCGAATAATCGAATCTTTTTTAGTGATGTTCAACTTCTCACATTCAACTTCATTAGGAGCAGTTCTAATATAACTTAAGACTTCTGTTGAGGGAACCTTGCCTTGCGAACTGATAATTTCTGTAAAAGAAGTTGTTCCACGCATTTTTTCACGCACACGTCGGCTAGCAACGTAGGTTCCAGAACCTACTCGACGGTCGAGAATTCCCTCATCTACTAAAGCTGTCACAGCTTGTCTGGCTGTCATACGGCTAACTGTAAAACGCTCGGCTAAATCTCGTTCGCTTGGAAGACGTTGTCCAATTTTCCAGATGCCTTTTTCAACTTCATCTTTTAAGGCATCATGTATTTTTACATAATTTGGTACTGATTTTCTTGCCATAGTTCCCCCTAACTAAATAATAACAATATATACCACTTTAATATCTGTCTACCATTATATCATAGTTCAGTTGACTTACAAATCAAGAACATTTAAAATAATCGCAAATCTTATCTTCTATTGTTTTTAAAAATATAAAAAAGAATTAGCATGCACTAACTCTTTTTATTTTTAAATTATCTTTAATTATTTTGAAGGAACAGTAATTTTTCCATCAATGATATCTGTTTTGGCTTTGGCAACTGCATCTTTAATTTCTGAAGTTGCGTTATCAAGTCCTAAATCTACACCACCATTTTTAAGGTTGTAAGTAACGATTGTTCCACCAGGGAATTTACCGTCTTTAGTCTTGTCAGCAATATCTTTTACAACAGTTCCTACTTCTTTGATTGTTGAAACAAGAACGAAGTTAGAATCTTTACCGTCTTTAGATTTGTATTCTCCAAGGTATTCTTGGTCTTGGTCAACACCGATAACCCAAACTTTGTCAGCTTCATTTTTACTTGAGTTCAAGGCTTTAGCTTCACTGAAGACCCCTGTTCCTACGCCACCCGCACATTGGTAAACAACATCATCACCAGAGCCATACATTGCTGCTGCGATTGTTTTACCTTTAGCCGCATCAGAGAAAGAACCAGCATATTGAATATCAACTTTGATGTCTGATTTTACAGACTTAGCACCAGCTACATAACCTTTTTCAAAACGAGTAATAACATCTGATTGCATTCCACCGATGAAACCAATTTTGTTCGTTTTAGTTGCTTTGGCCGCAGCTACACCAGCAAGATAAGCACTTTCGTTATCTGCAAAAGTTGCTGAAGTTACATTCTTTTGGTCTTTAATGACAGAGTCAACGATAACAAAGTTAGATTTTGGATTATTTTTCGCTGCTGCTGATGTCGCATCTTGTAAAGAGAATCCAATACCAAACAAAAGTTTGTAACCTTGTTGCTCCGCAGAGTTATAGTTAGTCGTGTAATCTGAAGCTGAATTAGATTGGAAGTAAGTGTATCCAGTACCTTTTTTCAGGTTATTTTCTTTCCCCCAGCTTTGAAGACCTTCCCAAGCGGATTGGTTAAACGAACGGTCATTTACACCACCAGTATCGGTGACGATTGCTGCTTTAAGGTCAGTTTTTACTTTACCTGAAGTTCCAGATGCGTCATGTGAACGACATCCTGCAAGGACTGCGACTGATGCAAGTGCAATAGCACTAACTGCGATTACGCGTTTTTTCATGGAAAGGGTATCCTCCGAATTTTGTTTGGCTAAATTTAGCTTAAGACTATTTTAAGCTATATTGTATCTTTTTGCAAGCATAATTTAGCGAAATATTTCATTTTCTTGCTTAACGTTCGGAAATAACTAACAAAAACACAAAAAACATTTATATTTATCGGCAATTACCATTATTACTTTATATTTAAGACAAGACATGAAGCGCTTACTTTGATTGCAAATTGATATGCTATCTAAAGATAGCATATTTAACTTTTACATTTTTACTTAATCAAGGCTTTTAAAAGAATAAGGTAAAAGTCCTTCGACAGACGTTGCTTTTACTTTATCATCTTTTGAGATAAGATAAACTGGCATATCGGCTGGACAAAATTCTGCAAGTACTTGCCGACAAGCACCACAAGGGCTAATTGGTTCTTCTGTTTCTCCAAAAACATAGAGTGCATCAAAATCTTTGACACCTTCTGAAATTGCTTTAAAAATAGCTGTCCGTTCAGCACAATTTGATAAACCAAAACTAGCATTTTCAATATTGCAGCCTTTAATAACCTGACCATCAGCTGTTAGAAAAGCTGCTCCAACTGGAAAGTGTGAGTAAGGGACGTAGGCTAGACTTGCTGCCTCACGAGCAGCCGCTATCATCTCTTTAGTAGCTGTCATTTGAGGTAAGACCTTCCATAATTGCGACACCAGCAGAAACTCCAAGACGAGTTGCTCCAGCGTCAATCATTGCTTTTGCTTCTTCAAGATTATGAACACCACCAGAGGCTTTAACTCCCATATCTGGGCCTACAGTTTGACGCATTAATTTTACATCATGGACTGTCGCTCCTCCAGTTGAGAAACCTGTTGAAGTTTTGACAAAATCAGCACCAACAGCCTTAGCAATTTGGCAAGCTTTAATTTTTTCTTCGTCAGTCAAAAGACTTGTTTCAATAATCACCTTGAGTAGTTTATCGCCTTTCACAGCATTTACAGCTGCAATATCTGACTCAACAAGATCCCAATCCTTAGATTTGGCTGCACCAATATTAATGACCATGTCAATTTCGTCAGCCCCATTTTCAATGACGTTTTTAGCTTCAAATGCTTTGAGTTCAGAAGTATTAGCACCTAAAGGGAAGCCAATAACTGTACATACTTTTACATCAGAGTCTTTGAGTTCTTGACTGGCATAATTTACCCAAGTTGGGTTGATACAAACACTCATAAAATCATATTTTTTTGCTTCATCAATGATTTGTTGAACTTTAGATTTTGGAGCATCTGCCTTGAGAATAGTATGGTCAATATATTTATTAATTTGCATTGTATGTTCTTTCTATTTTTTTAATCTTAAATAAATCATTCCGACAATGAGATAGACAACGACGAAAATAATGATAAAAGCAATAAGTTGAATAAGCCAGCCCAAATTTTGTAAATATAATTTTGTGGCCGCCCCAGCTAAAGCTGACAGAATCACTTGCAAAGCCATCACTGGTGTTGGAATTTTTAAATCATTTTTCATCTTATCTGATAATCTCTATAATTTCTTTTTGCTCAATTTGCTGGTCACTAATGACTAAGCTATCATTGAATTCAGCAACTAATTCGTCAGTAATTTTTCGATTAGAATAGAGGCTGGCGATAAGCTCACCTACTTCAACTCGATCTCCTACTTTTTTGGTCAAGGTAACACCTGCTTCAAAATCAATTTCATCTGCTTTAGTTGCCCGTCCAGCACCTAATTTCATGGCAAGCAAGCCGATTCCTAACGCTTTTTCCTCAGAAATAAATCCTGATGCTTTGGCATGAATATCAACTTGATATTTCACTTTAAGAGGAGCTGTCAGCTGTTCAAAAGCAGATGGGTCACCCCCTTGGGCTTTAACCATTTCAACAAACTTTTTGTAAGCTAAGCCATTATTAAAATGCTCTAAAATTTCAGCTATTGATTTTTCGAGTCCCGCAAGTTGCAGCATAATTTGAGCAAGCTCAGCGATAAAGACTTGGAATTTTTTGGGTGCATTTCCTTGCAAAGTATTAACTGCTTCTGTCATTTCATTCCGATTCCCAATTGCAAAACCAAGCGGCTGACTCATATTAGTAATGACAGCCACGGTTTCACGACCGACAGATTTTCCAAGGTCGACCATTGTTTGAGCCAGAAGTCGTGCATCATCTACTGATTTCATGAAGGCACCATCGCCCACTGTGACATCCAGTAAAATAGCGTCAGAGCCTGCAGCAATTTTTTTAGACATGACCGAACTTGCAATTAAAGGGATAATATCAACAGTCGCCGTGACATCTCGAAGAGCATAGAGCAACTTATCAGCTTTAACTAATTCATCGGATTGGCCGATGATGGCAATTCCAGTTTCTTTAACTTGTTTGATAAATTCTTCTTCTGTTTTTTCAAACTTGAAACCTGGAATAGATTCTAATTTATCAAGTGTTCCCCCAGTATGTCCAAGACCTCGTCCTGACATTTTGGCAACTGGAACACCGAATGAAGCAACTAAAGGCGCCAAAATCAGCGTGACCTTGTCGCCCACCCCTCCGGTAGAATGTTTGTCCACTTTGATACCAGATATAGTTGACAAATCAAATTCTTTACCTGAATGAACCATAGCCATCGTGAGATAGGCAGTCTCTTGTGTCGTCATTCCTTTAAAATAAATTGCCATGGCCAAAGCCGACATTTGATAATCTGGCACAGTTCCATTGACATAATTTTCAATCATCCAATCGATTTCAGACTTGCTAAATGCTCCGCCGTCTCTCTTCTTTTGAATGAGATCAACCATTCGATAGGTCATAGACTTCTCCTCATTTTATATAATCAGTGATTAATCATTTATAACTTCTAAGAATAAAGTATCCTTTATCCCTTGCCACTAGCTGGCAGTTGCCAAAGACCTCTTCCATTTTTCTTTGAGCAGATGGAGCTCCTTGTTTTTTTTGAATTACAATTGTTAAATGTCCACCATCATTAAGATAATCAAAGGCACCAGTTAAAATTTCATGAACGACTTCTTTCCCAGCCCTAATGGGAGGATTTGAGATAATTGCATCATATTTTTCACTGACAGCTTCATAGATATTTGAAAGTTCAATTTCAGTATTACTGACAGCATTATCAATTGCATTTTGGCGACATAAATCAAGCGCCCGACTATTGACATCTACCATTGTCACACTTAAATCAAACTTTTTAGCTAAGGTCAGTCCCAGTGTTCCATAGCCACAGCCAACATCTAAAAGCGTTTTTGCGCCTTCGGGCTGATAGTTCTCTAATAAAACACGTGAACCATAATCAATTCCATTTTTTGAAAAGACACCACGATCAGTTTTAAAACGCATTGACAGTCCTAATAAATCAACTGTTAGTGTTTGGAAGTCATGCGAAAGATCTTGATTATCTTCATAATACATATTTGTTTTAACCATTGATTTAATTTTAACATAAAAGCCCTTTTTTATCTTCAAAAAATTTTTAGAAATTTCACCTATTTTGTAATCTCTTACACTTTTCACTGACCACTAAGCTCAAAAGTTGTCAGTAACATATTTAATACGCTTACAGATTTATTAGTTTTTTTACCTCGATAGACCAAAAATATGATAAAATATTTGTCATGAATGAATTCATTAATTTTGACGAAATTAGCCGTGAAACTTGGCAAAATCTTTACAATACTTCTATCGCCCCATTAACACATGATGAATTAGAATCAATTCGCTCACTCAATGACGAAATCAGCTTACAAGACGTGGAGGACGTCTATCTACCTCTGATTCATCTTCTTCGTTTATATAAAAAAAATTTAGAAGATATGAGCTATTCTAAGGGACTTTTTTTGCAAAAAATCGTCAAAACTCCTCCTTTGATTATTGGAATTTCGGGGTCAGTAGCCGTTGGTAAATCAACCACAGCAAGGCTCCTCCAACTTCTTCTCTCACGTGCATTTCCAAAATTAACTGTAGATTTAGTCACAACTGACGGATTTTTATACACAACTGATGATTTAAAAAATATGGGAATTCTCGACCGTAAAGGTTTTCCAGAAAGCTACGATATGGAAAAACTGACAAGTTTTCTTTATCATGTCAAAAATGGCGAAAGATTTGAAGTTCCGATTTATTCTCATGAAACTTATGATATTTTACCTAATCAAAGTCAAATTATTGACAGTCCCGATATTTTAATTGTTGAGGGGATTAATGTCTTACAAAATCCGCAAAATCAACTCCTTTACATCAGCGATTTTTATGATTTTTCAATCTATGTTGACGCTGACGAAAAACTCATTGAAAAATGGTACCTTGAACGCTTTGATAGTCTTTTAAAATTAGCAAAGTATGACCAAACAAATTTCTATCATCAATTTACAAAAATGCCTGAGGACAAAGTACTAAATTTAGCCCGTGAAACATGGGCACGTGTCAATCGTGTCAATCTCCGAGAATATATTGAACCCACAAGAAATCGGGCAGAAATCATTCTCCATAAGGCAGAAAATCATCACATTGATAAAATATATCTAAAAAAATTCTAAAAAAATTACTGACAAATCTGTCAGTAATTTTTTATTTATTTATTTTGCCTGACAGAACTGTCAGGCAAAATTAGAAATAATCTGCTGTATCATCATTTGGAAAAATGAATTTCTTTAAGATGAAAACACCGATAATCAAGATGAGAATGGCACTAGCAATCAAAAGAACGCCCACTAAACGTTCATGATAAGTCAATAATAATCGGATAAGCGAAGTAATTCCCAGTGATAATAAGAAAATCAGTGACACATGTCCCTTGTTTCTCAATGAAGTGATGATTAAAGTTAAAAATTCAAAGAAGATAAAGAAGGAAAGAATACTTTCCAAAATATCGTAATAATGAACTTCACTCTCAGAAAGAAAAGCCAGTAAAACGAGATTATAAACCTCTCTAAATAGAAAATAAACCATCAAAAGCCCAACTACCATGAGCAACATAAAACTAATTTTCGATAAAAGATTAGCAAATTTCAGTTCAATATGATTAAAAAAATTTTTCATAGGCCTTCTCCTTCTTTTCTCCTCATTAAAATATTTCTGTCAGTAAATTATGCTTATAAATCAGAAGATTGAACATAGTCTTGAACAAATTCGTCAATTTCAATATAAATATAGCACTTTTTATCGCTAATTTTCTTTCTAATTTCAGCTTCAATCTGATTTATAATTTCATAATCCTCTAACACAAGTTTGCTGACCAAATCAATTTTAGCCGCAATCAAGATTTCTGTTGGACCCAGATGAACCGTTTTGACATTAATTACTCGTTCAACCTCAGAACGTTCAAAGGCAGATAAAATCTTCTCTAAATCACTGTCTGTCACACGTTCCCCAACAATCAAACTATAAAATTCTCTAGTCAAGAAAATCGCCGCAGCCATCAATAAGAATCCAATCAACAAACCACTAATTGCATCAAAGATAGGATTGCCAGTAACCATTGTTAAAACAGTCCCTAAAAGAGCCAAAAGTAAACCAATGATTGCACACAAATCCTCAGTAAAAATAACTAAAATTTCACTATGACGACTCTCATGTAAAAATTTGAAAATAGGCAATTTTTCCGTGTTTAATTCACCAATTTCTTTAAAGGCAATTCTTAGTGAAGAACCCTCAATGAGCATACCTATCAGTAAAATCCCAATAATAATTCCAGTATTTTCTACAGTGTGGGCTGGATGAACAAGCTTATCGTAAGCCTCCATGACTCCGATAACCCCACCACCAAAAAATAGGAAAGTTGCCACAATCATACTAAAGAAATATTTCGCACGTGCCTCACCAAATTGATGCAAATTCGTACTTGCTTGTTTTGATCGACGGTCACCAAATAAAAGTAAAATTTGATTTCCACAATCCACCACCGAGTGAATACTTTCATTTAACATCGCAGCCGAACCTGATAAACCAAAACCAATAAACTTGCTAATTGCCACTAAAACATTTGCTCCAAGTGCTGCAAAAACTGCAAACATTCCTGAAGGTTTCTTTTCTTCCATAAATATCCCTTTTTCTATTCAATATATTATCTATTATAACATAAGCCCTAATTTAAGATTTAATCTGTTACTTTTATCTCAAAATAAAAGGTTCTCTCCATAGGAAAGAACCTCTAGAGAATAAATCAATAGACCTATCCTCAATACTATGTAAGAAAAGAAGTTAAATAAACACTTCATCAGAGTATTCCTTTAACTAAGATAATAATACATCATTTACAAAAAAGTGTCAATCCCTTAACGTAAACATTTTAGTGTCTATAAGATTTATCGCATAAACACTAAATTTCTTTTTCTAGAAGCAAAATTTCGAGCTCTTTTTTCTCCCGATTTATTTTTTCCAAACGATAAGTTAAACTCGTTTTATCTGTCTCTTCTTCCATTCCTAATAAAAATTCAATAGAAACATTAAAATAATTTGCCATTTCGAAAACACGACCAACACTTGGTTTTTTCTTGTATTTATAATTTTTCAAAGTATTTCGAGGATAACCTAATTCTCGTTCAACTTGATTAAAAGACTTATGAGCTTCTTTGATTAATAATTTTAATCTAGAGTAAACAAATAAATATTCTTGTGCCATTGTAGTTTTCCTTTTCTTTTCTAATAAATCTATTCTTCACTTATCTCTTCATCTTCCTTCCATGTCCAAGAACGAGAAAAGTCTTGATTTTGAAAAAGTGAAGCCAGACCGCTGAGTTGTTTCAAGCGAAGCAACTCCTCTTTGTCCATTCCAATGTGTTTCATAATCCACTGATCACTCAAACCCGATTCCACCAACTGCTGAACAATTTCTGTCATTAACTCAATTGAATGTGTTCCTCTAGCTCGATTGTGACGAATAGTACTGGCAATTCGATTTTCAAGTGGCCGGTCAATAATTGAAACAGGTAAACAATTTCCTTCCCGTTGAGCAATTTCTTCTGACCTTTTCATGACCAAATAGCGATGAAATCCATCAACAATCTCATAAAAATCATTTTCCTTATCGTAATAACAAACGATAGGCATCGTATAGCCATCTTCCAAAATAGAACGTTCCAGTAGCCGAAATTCAGGAGGTGCTGTTCGATTCGGATTATAAGCGTTAGCCCTAATCTTCTCGATAGGCACTCGTTTAATTTGATAAGCTGGGCTTATAAAAATGTCTCCCATTTTTCCATTGCCTCTTGTTTCTTTTGTAATTCATCTTTCGTTTGACCAAAACCCATATACTGACAAGAAGTGTCATTTTTCAAAATTGTAATGCACATCCTCTTATATGAGGGCACCAATCTAAAATTTTTAATAGGTACATCATCTGGATAGTTCTTAAAACGAATAAGCTCATAGGCCTGTTTATATTTGCGTTTATTGGTTGGAGCCCCCAAACATTCAAAATCCAATCCGCTTGTTTTCAATTCCTCGACGACATTTACCGGTAATGCCCCACCGGTTCTCATCCAATAGTCCATTGATGATTGGAACTTTTTACGATATACATTCCTGGTTTCTTCCGGCAAAGTATCCAGTAGAAATTCAACGTAAGACTGCCAAGTATGACCTTTGGGTAGGACCGCTCCACGATATCCCATCGCTTGCGTTCCTCCATAAAGGGCCGCAAAGTTTGCCCCATTGACTCGTCCCACCAACTTCCCCCATGTTTCAGGTTCTAAAGCTTGATAAAGTTTAAGCGAATGAACACCACACTGATGGAAAGGGTTAGCGACTCGCATCGATTTAAAAGGCACACCTGCTTGATAATATAAGTCATAGAGGTGATTATAATCAAACTCAAATTTAGCATTCGCTCGCCAAATATCTGCAAATAACCAATCATACATTGGGTAGAAATTAAAGACATCTTTACTAATACGATGACTGTAATTTGTTGTTCCAAATCGTGAGAATGTTTCATCTCGCGTCACCGCATTATAACGATTCAAACTTTCTTGGGCACGTATTCCAACCAAAACAGCCGTTCTAGTCGCCCCTTTTTCATTATGAAGCCACTGACAAAATTTACTTTGAAAATCATAATCTGACATTCCAACTTTGAAAAATGAAAAATCTTGATTTTCTAAATGAATGGCTCCTTTAGGAATAGTATTCAACCACAATTCCTTATGGTCTGGGTCCCAAGGTAACCAAGTCGATTGTGACATTGAAATTCCACAAGAAGCCGAAACAGGCAAACAAATATGATAATATTCAAACTCAGGATATTTTCCCATCGAACGATGAATATAATCTTTGGTTTCTTGATAATTTCCTTCATAATCCAAATAGAAAACTGAAACCTTTATTCCTTTTTCGGCCAATTTATGGCTTTTATAATAAAGATAAACCAATTCCAACATCAATCCTGAATCTTTACCACCAGAAAAAGAGATAATAAGATGGTCAAAATAATCACAAATATAATCTAATCTATGATTAAAAGCTTCGTAAACATTTTCTTTTTGATAAACCTTCACCATATCTTCCTTTCATTTAATTAATTGATTTCATTTTTTCAAAGCGCTCTGTCAAAACTATCAACACTTATATATTACACAAAACGAAATACTTTGTAAAAGTTTTTATCAAACTAAAAATTAACCAAAACAATTAATTTTTGAATAAAATAATGCTATAATATTCAAAAAAATAAGAAAAACTAACTGAAACAGATTATTTTTATTTTTTGATATTTAGAAGAATCCTCCCATAAAAGAAAGGATTTTATGCTTCATTTGAGTATAAAATGGGAATTGAAATGACAAAAGATACGAAAGAAATTATCGTTCGCAGCCTCTTAAACATCGCTTCCGAAAATGGCAAGATAAACATTGAAGAAATCGCCAAACGCTCTCACATCACTAGAACAACGATAACAAGCAATTTTAAAAATGGTGTTCCCAGTATTGTAGAATATATTTATTTAAACATCGTTGACGAAGTCAATCAGCAATTGCTACTGTATAATTGTGAGGAAGTCTCTCTGGAAATTCTTGCCGATATTATGCTTCCTATTCTTTGGAAACACAAAGCTGAGGCTCATATCATTTATAGTTCTCAGCTTCCCTTTCGTCTAATTAAGACAATTAGTGACCGAACTTGGAAATGGGCTGAGAAACGGTTCAATTTTCTCGTCAGAGAGCACGATTTATCAAATTATTTTACCGGACAAGAATTGCTCAAATATTTTAATGCACAACTTATTACCGTCTTAACTCTGTGGTTAGAGGCCGATATTCCGCTTGAATTAGAAAAATTTCGACCAAAATTTCTCTTTTTCATGAATTCTTCTGTCCATGAGCTGATTTTTAAAGGAATTGATTAAAACAAAAAAACGTAAATCAAAAGATTTACGTTTTTCAATTAAAGTTTTGTTTTTAAGGAGCAATACGTTTTCGAGCTGCTCTTTTTCTGCCCATTTCAATTTTTTCTTCTTTTTTCTTGATAGGATTGATAACTTTTGCTTTAACACCGATAGCTGCAGCAGTAATTCCTGCTAACAAAAGTGCATTCCCCGCCAAAAAGCCTTTAATAAATGTACGATTCATTTCTTTCTCCTCCTAATTTTATAGATAAATCATCAACTAAGAAAACTTCACTGAGATTTTCTTAGTTAACTCTACAAGCATATTTTAACATAAATGTTATAAATCTAAAAATAATAAACTTAGAATGAAATAATAAAAAACCTTCTAACTATAATGTCAGAAAGTTTTTTTAAAGTTAATAATAATCTTATTATTTAAACCATTTATCAACTTGTTTTTGATGGTCTTTAATCCAAGCTTTTGCAGCTGCTTCTGGTGTCTTACCATTTTGAATATCAAGCATAACAGATTCCATATCTTTAGTGGTCCAATTAAAATTATTCAAAACCTTATAAGCTTCAGGATTTTCTTTTTTCAATCCTTTGCGCACAATTGTGTTAATATTTTCTGAAGTCCCCATTGTTCCTTTCGGATCAGCTAAGTATTTCAAATCATATTTATTGAACATCCAATGAGGAGACCAACCAGTAATTACAATGTCTTTATGTTGTTTAATGGCTTCACCAAGAGCAACAGTCATTGCACCAGATGATGAAGGAACAAGTTTCCAATCTTTAAGATTACTATAGCTCTTAAGTGTATTTTCACTGGCAGCCATGACACCTGCACCAGGCTCAATTCCTGTGATTGTTTTATTGGCCTGATTAGTCAAATCTTCAATTGAATTCACGTTCATATAACTTGGCACAACAAATCCTACTTTAGCGCCTTTAAGATTTGGACCTAATAACTCAACAGACTTACCATATTTTTTCCATTGAGTCTTATGAGTATTTGGCAACCAAGCAGAAACCATTCCATCAGCTTGACTATTAGCCACAGTTTGCCAAGCAACTGCGTTATCAAGTGCAGTCGTTGTAACATCAAAACCATGTTCTTCCATTGCTTGGGTCAAAACATTGATTGACGCAACTTCTGAGTCCCAGTTCATATAAACTAAATCCACTTTTTTATCAGAAGATTTTTTCCCAAAAGACATTCCCGAAAAAGCACCAACAATTAAGGCTAACAATGAAACGATAGCAATCCAACGTTTCCATTTTTTGAGCTTAGGATTTCCTTGTTTTTCTAAAGGAGAAACATTAAGTTTTTGCGTAAAGCGGTCAATAATAATAGCCAAAATAACTAATGAAATCCCACTTACAAATCCCTTACCAATATCAGCTGATTGAACAGCAGCAAGTACTCCACGACCTAAACCAGGTGCACCAATCATAGAGGCAATAACGACCATAGAAAGAGCCAACATAATTGTTTGGTTAACACCAGCCATAATTGTTCCTTTAGCTAAAGGAAATTCCAATTTAAATAACTTCTGACGGGCAGTCGAACCAAATGAATCTGCTGCTTCAACTAATTCAGTTGAAACTTGGCGAATACCTAAGTTAGTCATTCTGACAGTCGGTGGCAAAGCAAAGATTACTGAAGCAAATACCCCAGGAACAACCCCAATACCAAAGAAGGCAACTGCTGGAATCAAATAAACAAAACCAGGCATGGTTTGCATGAAGTCCAATATAGGTTGAACAATCTTAGCTACTAGTTCAGATTTTGCCATCCAAATTCCTAGAGGGACCCCTATGATAATTGATAACAAACTTGAAAGTAAGACAAGGGTAATCGTACTCATCAAATCTGACCATAAGCCTTGATTGGCAATTAAACAAAGACCAATAAAAGTAAACAATGGGAAGGCAAACTTTTTACCTGAAACCAAAATTGCTAGGATAGTAACAACAGCAATCATCAGCCAGAATGGAACTGCAGTTAAAGCACCTGTTATTCCGTTCATCAACACTGTTCCTGATTTTTGAATCACATCAAAACCCGAACTAAATGTACTTGTAATCCAATCTGTTGCTGACGATACCCAGTTGGCTAATGGTATTTTTCCAATCACTAAATCAATCATTCTTCTCCTCCTCTTTCTCTATTTCTTCTACTTCATCAGGAATGTCTGCCAAAGCTTCTAGGACAATTCCCCGAATCAGAATTCCTTTTAAGTAGCCTTGATCATCAACAACGGCTAATGGAGTTGGAGCATCATAGATAATTGGCAAGATATCTCTTACAAGCATTTCTTTAGTGACTGTCCCAACATCAGTTGTCATCACATCTTTCAATGATTGATTGTTTTTTCTAGCAGCAATAGCTTGCTCACTAGTAACAACCCCACGGAATTGACGTTTTCTGTCAACAGCCATTAATGAGCTGACTTCTTCAGTTTTCATTTTTTTCAAGGCAACACTTGGGCCATCGACATCAATGTTAGTTGTTAAGGCTGGAATCATGATATTTTCAGCAGTAATTACTTTGGCACGATCTACGTCTTCAACGAAAGTTTTAACATAATCGTTTGCTGGATTTGTTAAGATTTCTTCACCCGTACCAATTTGCATGATTTTACCATCCTTCATAATCGCAATACGATCACCAATACGAAGGGCTTCATTTAAGTCATGGGAAACAAAAATGATTGTTTTTTGGAATTTAGCTTGAAGTTCAAGTAATTCATCTTGCATTTCACGGCGAATTAATGGATCAAGCGCAGAAAAGGCTTCATCCATTAACAAAATCTCTGGATCATTGGCCAAGGCACGTGCAAGCCCAACCCGTTGTTGCATCCCACCAGACAATTGCTTAGGATATTGGTCTTTAAAATCTAACAAGTTCGCATTATCTAAAGCTTTCTCGGCACGTTTGCGTCTTTCTTCTTTTGGTACATTTTGAACTTCTAAACCATATTCAGTATTTTCTAAAATTGTTCGATGTGGAAAAAGACCGAAGTTTTGAAAAACCATACTCATTGACTTACGGCGAACTTGAAGCAAATCTTCTTTATTCAAAGTGGCAACATCTTGGTCATCGATAAATATTTTCCCACTGGTTGGTTCAATCAATCGATTAAGCAAACGCAACAAAGTTGATTTCCCTGAACCGGACAAACCCATGATAACAAAAATTTCTCCCTCATTGATTTCAAAATTTGTATCATAAACCCCAACAGTTGCACCGGTTTTTTTCAAAATTTCATTTTTGGGTTCACCTTGCTCGACCATAGTCAATGCAGTTTTAATCCGTTTACCAAAAATTTTAGTTAAATGTTCAATTTTGACTTTTACTGGCAAAATAACTCTCCTTTATTCTATTACTCATGAGCCGAAAACTTTTTTTAGAAAAGAATTTCCAAAATAAATAGTTAATTATAAATTAGAAGTTTTAGGTTACACAAGTGATTTTCTCATTTAAAGTGACCACTCAATAATAACAATATGTAGTCACTATGTCAACTAACTAAATTTGAACTTAAAAAAAAGCATCGTTTTGTAAACGATGTCTTTAGTTGCCATAAAAGAAGTTTTGGACAATTTGTCCTGTATCAGAAGCTCCTACGAAATATAAGGTATCTCCTTGATTTAAAGTTGCATAAGGACCCGGTGAAACTATTAATTCTTCATTCTGTAAAATTGCAACAACTGTTGCTCCTGTATTTTGCCAAAGATTCATTTCACCCAAACTCATTCCGAATTTTTCGGAATCTCTTTCTAGTTCAAATTCAATCGGGGTCAAAGGATTTATTTTTTGAAAATGTTCAGTTTGATCAACCAATTTATCTAGGAAAGATGAAAAATTTGCCAATTCTCTTCTTTGACTCTCCACACTCTGCATGATTTGTGTTCGCAAGTCTTGCATTGTTTCTACTTCTTGATATTGCGCTAAATATTCTTGCGCTTTTTGTTTTGATGCAATAATTACACCACTTCCATGAACAGGGTCAACAATTCCCAAATCTCCTAAGACGCTTATAGCCTTACGTGCTGTTTCTGGTGAGACACCAAAGGTTGTTGCAAGAGTCGATCTGGCATATATCTTCTGTCCAACCTTAAGTTCATTTCGAACAATTCTTTCAGCTATTTGCAGGGCAATTTGTTGGTATCTTGGCTGTCTTGCTATCCGCACTTTAATTCTCCTTATCACAAAACATTGAAAATCTACTTTACCTAAGCAAAACAAAATTCCCTCATATTATAGCGCTTTATTTATTATTTTTCAATCTATACCACATCGGCTTGCTTTCTAAAGACCAATAATAAAAGAGCCTCTCTTATCGAGAAGCTCTTTTTTATAGTTTTTCACCATTTGACGCAATAACTTCTTTATACCACTCAAATGATTTTTTCTTAGAACGTTTTTTCGTACCATTTCCTTCATCATCTAAGTCAACATAAATAAAGCCATAACGTTTACTCATTTCACCTGTTGAGGCCGAAACTAAGTCAATACAACCCCAAGGTGTATAGCCCATAAGGTCTACACCATCTTCAAGGGCTTCACTCATTGCTTGAATATGTTTTTTGAGATAATCTATACGATAATCATCTTGAACAGTCTCATCTTCTTCTATTTTATCAATTGCCCCTAAGCCATTTTCAACAATAAACAGCGGAACTTGATAACGACCATATAAGTCATTGAGAGCATAGCGGAGACCGTCAGGGTCAACTGCCCATCCCCATTCACTCTCTTTTAAGAAAGGATTTTTTATCCCGCCCATAATCATATTCCCTGATGCTTTAGCTCCATCACCAGTTTTAGATTTTGTAGCAGACATATAATAGCTAAAGCCAATATAGTCAACCTTTCCTTCTTTTAGAACTTGTAAATCTTCTGAACTAATCTCTAAATCAGATGACTTAACATTTTGATCTTTATGGAAACGCTCGGTAAATGCAGGGTATTCTCCCCGAACTTGGACGTCATTACAAAAATAATTAAAATCTTGAATACTTTGTTGGGTTGCCAATTGATTTATTGGATTTGAATCAAAGGAATAAGTAGTCGAATAGACGCTCATAGAGCCAATCATTAAATCCTTATCCAGAGAATGACCATATTTTACCGCCTTAGCACTCGCTACAAATTGATTGTGCCAAGCTTGAAAAATATTTGTTTTATCATCAGAACCATTGGATGGCACGAGACCTTGTCCCAAAGCTGGGAAGAATAGGGCTGAATTTATCTCATTGAAAGTCATCCAATATTTAACTTTGTCTTGATAGCGATTAAGTAAGACTTTGGCATAATTAACATAGAAATCAATCAAGGCTCTATTTTTCCAACCGCCATACTCCTTTACAAGATAAAGTGGCATTTCATAGTGAGAAATAGTAACTACCGGCTCAATATTGTATTTCAAACATTCATCAATAACTTGATCATAGAATGCCAAACCAAGTTCATTGGGACTTGATTCATCTCCTTTTGGAAAAATCCGTGACCAAGCAATTGAAAAACGGTAAGCTTTAAATCCCATTTCAGCAAATAATTTAATATCCTCTTTAAAGTGATGAAAGTGGTCAATTCCATCATGGTTCGGGTAAATATATTTATCTTCTTCAATATCCCAATTGAAATCTGGATGATTAATGATTTTTATCCGGTCTTTTCCTCCAGGCATTGCATCAGCAACAGATAATCCTTTACCTTCTGCATCGTAAGCACCTTCTAATTGATTAGCAGCGGTTGCTCCACCCCATAAAAATTTTTCTGAAAAAGCCATATTCTCTCTTTTCTAAGCAGGATTTACTGCTAATTCAGTTGCGGTTTCCGAATATGTCGTAACCATCAATTCATTTTGTTTTATTGTCTTTTTCTCTGTCAATTCTATTTCGGCATAATCTTGTGTATTAGTGATGATAATTGGCACTTGAGTACTGTAACCTGCATTTTTTATTCCTTCAATATCAAATTTAATCAGTAAGTCACCTCTTTTGACTGGTTGATTTTGTGAAACAAAACTTTCAAAGTATTTTCCATCAAGTTGAACGGTATCCATGCCAACATGAATCAAAACTTCTAAACCATTATCAGAAATTAGTCCAATTGCATGTTTTGTTGGAAAAATCATACTCACTGTTCCATCAAAAGGTGCAACAACTTCTCCGACTTTTGGCTCAATAACTAAGCCATTTCCCATCACGCCTGATGCAAATGCTGCATCTTGGGCCTGAGCTAACGGAAGAACCTCTCCTTCAATAGGAGCAGAAATTATTTGTTTAGAAAAACTTGGGTTAGTAGCGAGTTTGGTAGTTGAAGTTTTTTTACTTTCTTTTTTAGACTCAATATCAGCAGGGTCGTCTTCAAATCCTAAAATCCATGTCAAAGCAAATCCTAAAACAACGGCAAGTAGAGCTAAAATCATTTTCTTTACAGCACCAGAAATATCACCATCAAGCGAGATATTAGTTGTAAAGCTGAAAATTCCGATTCCACCAAGAGTGTAAGCTGTAATTCCCATACCCATTGCTGCTGCGCCAAGAACAGAACTTACAATACATGACGCCCAGAAAGGTCTTTTCTTTGGAAGAGTAATCCCGTAGATGGCAGGTTCTGTAATCCCAAACCAACCAGAAATGAAGGCTGAAATTGAGAGTTCACGTAATCGTTTATTTTTAGTTTTTAACATAATGGCACCAACAGCTCCAGTTTGAGCAAACGATGCCATACCAGTCGCAATCAATAATGTAGTTGGCTGCCCTTGAGCAATTGAAATGATAGCAAAGGGTACCAAAGCCCAATGAAGCCCAAACATCACTAAGATTTGCCAAACAAATCCTAAAATAAGCCCAAAGATAATTGGATTGAAACCTTGAAGAGCAATTAATCCTTTACCAAGCATATCAGAAACAAGATTCATTGTTGGACCAATCACTAAGAAACCGAGCGGAACAACGATTAATGTTGTAATTAATGGAACTAAAAATAGTTTGACGACATCAGGAATAACTTTCTTAAGTTGTTTTTCCAAGAATGCTGCTAAAGCCGTAATAGCAATGATTGGCATAACTGATGCCCCATAGCCTGCTACTGGAACAGAAAATGATATACCAATAAAATTCAATCCTCCGTGTTCAGCAAACGTTTTTGCAATACTTCCATCAGCAAATCCAGGATAAACAAGAGCTGTTGCAATCATCATCCCCAAGAATGGTGACCCTTTAAATCTTTTCATTGAAGTATATCCAATAAAGATTGGCAAGAAGACAAAGAGCCCATCACCCATTGCATTTAAAACAGCGTACGTAGATGAAGCTTGGAAACTTTGTCCTAAAGAGAATGAGAGGATTGCAGAAATCCCTTTAATCATCCCTGCTGCTGCAAGCGGTGCAAGAATTGGTTGGAAGATTGCAGAAATCATTTCAACAAATTGATTAAATAAATTTGTCTTTTCGGCAGGTTTATCCTCAGCCTTTTCTTCAATTTTTCCGATGACTGTGTCAACATCAGCACGTACGTCAGGAACATGATTGCCGATAACAACTTGATATTGCCCTCCGGCTTGCATGACCGTGACAACACCATCCATGTTTTTCAAAACTTCTGTGTTTGCTTGCTTATCATCTTTTAGTTTAAAGCGTAAGCGTGTCACACAGTTTGTCAATGAGAGGATATTTTCTTTTCCTCCTACGTTTGCTACAATGTCTTTTGCAAGAGCTTCATATTTGCCCATACAGACCTCCAATATATTATATTTATAGGAGGTTTCGCCAACTTAATGTCACGATCCAATTGTTACCTTATTTGATAGGTGGCTTAGTGCCACTTTAAATTTTAATCTTGGATTTTTTCCAAGATTCGAGCAATGTGAACAGTCATATAGATTTGTTCATTTTGCGAAGCTTGATATGCCCTTGTTTGCTCAAGAAACTCACTAACTTTTTTTGTCCCTAAATAAGCTCTTGGATATTTCCGTGTAATGAGTTGATATAAATCCTCATCACTACTTTCATCAGGCTGAGCCTTTGAAAGAATCCGTTCAGTAAAAAATTTGAGATGAGTGATAAATCTTTGGAAATAAATATCTTGTTCATTAAAGTTCACTTGTAGCGTATACTTCAAAGTTGTCAATATTTCTTCCATTAGTTTTGTAAGTTCAGTCGCATACTCGTGACCGCTTCCTAAGGTTCCATTGACAATGTGCATTGCTAGAAAACCAGCTTCATCTTCTGGAAGTGTTACTCCACATTGCTCTTTAACTTTTTTCAAAGTTTCAAGACAAATTTGAAATTCTTCTGGAAAAAATCGTTTAATATCCCATAAAAGAAAATTTTTGATAGTAATATTTTCTTTTTCTCGAATAATCGCTGCGTTAAGATGATCAGCAAAGGATACCAAAACCGTATCAGAAATTGATTTATCAAATCTCATTTTTGCTTCAGAAAGGGTCAAAATTGAAAGTTCAACAATTTCACTTGGAATTTCTGATAGCAACTCTGAAAAATTTTGTTGGTCAGAAGTTACTTTTAATGCGAAAATCTTTTCAATTTTATTATCTTCAACAACTTCACCTGCTTTTTTACCAAATCCTAGCCCCAATCCCATAAGAATAGTCTCTTCATCATTAGTGTTTTGAGCGATGACAACATTGTTGTTTAAAACTTTTTTGATTTTCACATTTTTCTCCATTTCACAAAAATAGACCTTATCCTCCCTATAAATTTATAGGCTTGATAAGGTCTAGCTTAACTTAATAATCACTATCCAGTTTTTGTAACCGTTTTACTTTAAATAAAGTATATCATTTAAGTCTGAGGGTGTCAAGAATGTTTTAGTATTTTTTTTATTATTTTTTCATTTAATATCTGATGGCATTTTCGATAAAATCAATCACTTCTTTTTCTTTCTTGTCATGAAGGTCTCGGACAATTTTTGAACCAACAATAACTCCCGATGATACTTTGTTAAAACGCTCAATATCGGATTGGCTCGAAATTCCAAAGCCAGTCAAAACTGGAAGCTCCGTCAAAGATGATAATGCTTTTAAATGTTGGTCTAATTGATCACTATAGGCATTTTCTTTTCCTGTAACGCCATTAATTGCTACGGCGTATATAAATCCTTCAGCACCACTCACTAATTCTTTCTGACGAGAAATTGGTGTGGTTAATGACACCAAAGGTACTAAGCAAATATCCTTATCAGTAATAAAAGGCTTAATGTAAGCTTCATGTTCTTTAGGTAAATCAGGAATAATTAGACCTTTTACTGGTGTATTCTCAAGAGCCGTAACAAAATTTTCAATTCCAAACTGATAGACAGGATTAAAATAAGTCATAATGACAAGAGGAACTTCTGTTTCAATTGATTTTAAGCTGTCAAGAATCTTTGATAGTGAAACATTTTTGGCTAAGGCTCGTAAGCCAGCTTGTTCAATTACTGGTCCGTCAGCAACGGGGTCTGAGAAGGGTACACCAATTTCAATGGCAGAACTCCCGGCTTGTTCAAGAAGTTGAATGGTTTCATTGAGCCCTTCTAATCCTCTTTCATGGTCACCTGCCATAATATATGGAACAAAATTATTTTTTTTATTGCTCAATTTTGCTTGTAAAGTTTTCATTATTTCACCTCTTTTTCTGCTTCAAGACGTTCTTTAACTTGAACAACATCTTTATCGCCGCGACCTGATAAGCAAACAATCATTGTTTTTTCTGAACCTAGTTCTTTAGCTAATTTGACCGCATAGGCAATCGCGTGAGAGCTTTCAAGGGCCGGTATGATTCCTTCTGTGCGAGATAAGATCTTGAAACCTTCAAGGGCTTCTTCATCAGTAATATCAACATACTTTGCACGGCCGACCGCATTGAAATAAGAATGTTCAGGTCCAATTCCTGGATAGTCTAAACCAGCAGAAATACTGAAGGCTTCTAGTATTTGTCCATTTTCATCTTGAAGAACATCCATAAGTGTGCCGTGTAAAACTCCTGGACGCCCTTTAGTAATTGTTGCTGCATGGTGTGGAGTATCTATACCAAGCCCAGCTGCTTCAACACCATACATCTCTACTGATTCGTCATTAACGAATGGGTAGAAAAGTCCCATCGAGTTTGAACCGCCCCCAACACAAGCCACTAAAGCATCTGGTAGTTTATTTTCTTTTTCTAAGAATTGTGCACGTGCTTCTTGACCAATGACGGCTTGATAATCACGAACAATTTGTGGGAACGGGTGAGGTCCGAGAACTGAACCCATTACATAATGTGTGTCCTCAACTTGAGCAACCCATGCTCTAAGTGCTGCATTTACCGCATCTTTAAGCACGCGCGAACCATCAGTAACTGAATGGACTTTTGCACCGAGCAATTCCATCCGAAAAACATTAAGAGATTGTCTTTTGACATCTTCTTCACCCATATAAATGGTACATTCCATGCCAAAGAGGGCAGCCGCTGTTGCCGTTGCGACTCCATGTTGGCCCGCTCCTGTCTCAGCAATGACTTTGTTTTTTCCCATTTTTTTGGCAAGGAGGACTTGGCCAAGGGCGTTATTTATTTTGTGAGCTCCGGTGTGATTAAGGTCTTCGCGTTTGAGATAGATTTTTGCACCACCAGCATATTCGGTCAGTCGTTTAGCAAAATAAAGTGGGTTTTCTCGTCCAACGTAATCTTTAAGCAATTCTTTTAGTTCAGCTTGAAAGACTGGATCTTTTTTACTGTCTTCATAAGCTACTTCTAATTCTTTTACGGCTGTCATTAAAGTTTCAGGGACAAATTGTCCACCAAATTGTCCAT
The DNA here is from genome assembly GCF_000468955.1 of Lactococcus cremoris subsp. cremoris KW2. NCBI lineage: Bacteria > Bacillati > Bacillota > Bacilli > Lactobacillales > Streptococcaceae > Lactococcus > Lactococcus cremoris. The sequence continues at coordinate 1,478,144 of NC_022369.1, forward strand.
AAAATCCTTGGTTATTGGGTTGATTGTAGGTCATGTATTTCTCCTTTTTGTAAATGTTATATTTTTAATTGTTTTATTTTTACTGTTCTTCTCGTAAAATTCCATATTTTACTGAATCATGCCATTCTTCTTGCCAAAAGCGGACTTTTCTGATTCGTCCTTCAAGTTGTAAACCACACTTTTCTCCTAATTTCATCATGCCTGGATTTCCTGACCAAGTGGTAAAGCCAAGATGTTGAATTTCTGGATAGTTTTTAAAAAGTTCTTCCATCCATAAAGGGATAACTTTCTGACCAATTCCTTGTCCCCACATTTTAGAGTCATAAATTACAATGCCAAACTCAAGCCATTTTTGTAATTTTCCATCTACCCAGGAGCTAGACAGGCTTCCAATGATTCGATTTTTGAAACTGATAAGTGCAAAATTGGTTTGATTAATCTTTGAAGTCGTCTTTTCTGAAAATTCCTCCCAGCTTAAAACTGAATCTTGAAAATAGGGTCCATTGAAGGCCATCCACTCTAAATCAGCTTGAGGTCCATAGCTGACTTCCCAAAGTTCTAATAAATCTTCTTTTTGAATGGTCCTCAGAATCAAATCTGTTCCAGCTTTTCGGTAGTATTCAAAGGAAATCTTTTGTCTGTCATCTTTCATTATTGTTCCTTTTTTGATAATCAATCAGTTTGTCTAGGATAACTTGGTCTTTGGGTTTTCCATCTCGCCATGAATCTTTTATTGCTGTTTGATAGATTTTAATTGATTGTTCAAGATTTGGAAACCAATATCTTTCCTTAGTTGCTTGCTTATTTTGTTGAAGTTCATGATAATCAATATCCGCATAACTATCGATTGTTTCAACATTTGCAAAGCCAACATGAAATCTTCCTTTTTCAAATTTATGTTCGTGTAGATCAATGAGTTGATAGCCTAAGTCTTCCATTATTTCGGTTAATTTAGAAAAATTTTCAAAGTCATCTTTCTCTAGCTGAATATCGATATCGTCTGGATTTATAAAAAAATCTCCAAGTTGTTCAATTGCCAAGCTCCCCATTAAATAAGGACTAATCTGAAACTTATTTAATTTTCCAGTGATTCGTAAAAATTCCGCAAATAATTGTTGTGATGAAGCAAGACTCGCCTTTTGAATAAAACTTTTTATTTTAACTACATCTTTTTTCCCAGCAGTCTCCACTCCTGAGGATACGTCTACCCCAAAAGCATTAGGAAAGTGTTGAATCGCTCTTCCTACGTTCTCAGGACTGAGTCCACCAGCAATAAAGTAATCAGCACCAAGATGCTCAGGGTTTATGGAATCCCAATCAAAAGTTTGACCACTTCCTCCTTGTGGGCTATCAAATAATAATATAACCTCTTTGTAGAGCCGAAAATCTTGGTCAGGACGCACAGCTTTAATGACAGGAAATGACAGCTGATTGATGTAATTCATATCCTCGTCGCCATGAAGTTGGACAATGTCCAACTGGGCAATCTGTATGGCTTTTTTGACAAAATCAAGGGATTCATTGACAAAGACTCCTACTTTTTTGACCGTTTTGGGGATGTCCTTTGTCAGCTCTGCTACTTTTTCTGGAGAAACTTGACGCCTTGAGGGACTAAGAATAAAACCAAGATGTGTTGCGCCAGATGCTACTGCCGTATCGACTGCCTCTTTTGTTGATAAGCCACAAATTTTAATGTTCATCATTTTTCCTTTTGATTTTTAAATCTGTCAGTGATTTTGTGAGATTATTTGCTTGCATCAATGCTGTCCCAACCAAAATTCCATTGAAATTTTCAGCAACTTCTTGTGCCTCTTTTTTACCGAAAATACCTGATTCAGAAATATAAACATTCTCTTCTTTAAAATAAGGAACCAAATCTGTTGAGTTTTGTAAACTCACTTCGAAGGTCTTTAGATTACGATTATTGACCCCAATAATTTTAGCAGCAAGTTGATGTGCTCTGTCGAGTTCGGCCTTATTATGCGTTTCGACTAGAACTTCAAGTCCTAGTGAAATTGCATAATTGTAGAGTTCCTCTAATTTGTCAAAGTCATTTTCAAAACAAGCGACAATCAATAAAATAACAGTTGCACCAGCATTGACTGCTCGATTAATTTGCTTTTTATCAATGATAAAATCTTTGTTAAGTGTTGGAATTTGAACATTTTTAGATATTTCACGGAGGTATTCAATGTTTCCTTTAAAGAATACAGGGTCAGTTAGAACGGAAATCATGGCAGCCCCAGCTCGTTCATAATTTTTGGCTTGGGCGATAATGTCTACTTCGAGATTGATATCTCCAAGACTTGGCGAAGCTTTTTTTACTTCGGCAATGACTTGAAGTTGATCAGAATGTTTTTTTAGGTAATCATATAATCTATAAGTTTGACGAATTGTTCCAGGATTTTCGTCAGGCATTTGAGCTATCTCTTGTTTTTTTTCTGCTAAGATTGTTTCTAAGAATTTTCCTTCTTTTATGTTCATATTTTCTTACTCTTTTCCAGTGTGACAGACTGCTTCAATTCGATAACCGTCTGGGTCAATGATGAATGCCGCGTAGTAATATTTTTGATTAGAGGGACGATTGCCCGGCCTTCCATTATCTTTTCCACCATTTTCTAAGGCGATTTTGTAAAATTGGTCAACTTCGGCTTTGGTCTTGGCTTGGAAAGCAAAATGAAAAGCGTAAGGCTCGCCTTCTTCAAACCAGATATAACCGTCAGCAGTTTCTCCTGTTTGATAAGTCAGACCATTTTTACTTTCGTCAATCAAAGAACCGCCAAGCGTTGCTAAAACTGCTGTATAAAAGATTTTTGTTCGTGATAAATATTGAACATGAATATCTAAATGGTCAATCATTTTTTTCTCCATATTTTCCAATGACAAACTTGAAATTATTTCGATTTTTCTTTTTAAATGCGAAGTGTGGATTTGCGCTGTCTATGACCAAAACCTTTTTACCTAGCCAAATTCGTAAATAATGAGATTTTACTTTGAGAGATTTACTGACAGAACGGTCAGCAAATTTGAAACGTTCTTCAGTTCCGTCAGTAAATTCAATTTCGATGCTTCTGCCAAAACCAAATTGGTTATTGTCTAAATCAAAACCAATTTCAATGAATATTTTTTCTGTCATTTTCGTGTGCCTCTCCATTGTGTTAAGCTGCTTCAATCTGATAATCATCAGGGTCAATAATAAATGATACGTAATCCCCCTCTTGATAGCTTTCTTGGTAGACTCGTACAGCTTTATTTTTTTCCCATTTTCCATAAAGCAAGGCAATAAAATTCATCAATTTAGGCATTTCTTTCTCAATAGCTACATAGTGTTCCCGCACAATTAAATTTCAATTTTTTCATTACTTATTCTTTCCAAACTATCTGCTCTGCCCATTTGGCTCTACCGGTAACTTTGATTTCAGGATAATCCTTAACCAATCTTTTCAAAAACCACTTCCATATCCTTCCTTCAAATGAGGGCTGTAACGCAAAATACAATTCTTTCCCCTCTTGAGTTAATTTATATGCACTTATTGGGTCCTTAGGCAAAAGCTTTTTACCTTTTTCATAGACAGGATCAAATCTAAAAAGATCCTCTTCCTCGTAATATTTTTTATCAGAAAACTCAGACTGTTTTAATCCTTTTTCAAATTTTGGGCGTCTAAAGTAAGCATATTGAACCATATCCAAATCAAAAAGTCTAAATATACCTATATCAGACAAATGTTCGAAATTTTCTTGAAAGTTTTCACTTGCAGTATTCCAATTAAATCGGCTTATATCAGGATAATATTCATCATCTTGACCAAATAAACTAGCCACTTGTGGAAAAATATATTTTTCGTCTCCCCTGCCGTTGTCATCATAAAATAAAATTTCAGAAAAATAGTTATCTAAGATAATCGCTTCAGTAGATGTCAGTTTATGTAATAAATCCAATGTTCGTAACGAAACACTACTGTTTTCTAAACACTCTTGAACTAACAATTTTGCCCAAAACTCCTGAATAGAATCATCATCTTCTTGTGACGCCAAGGTATACCAATTAATTTTAAACTTAGTACTGATGTTATCTAAATCAGCCGAAGATACTCCAAAAGTTTTCATTCTTTCACTAGCTTTTGAAAGTATCTTTACTAAATTTTCCATTCTTTTAGTACTAAAATAGTCAGAAATCATCTTCGTCAAATCATTTTTAAAAATAGGTTGTATTTGATCTATTAATTTATTAACGTCAACTGTCACCTTGAGTGGTAAGTTTGGTGTATTCATTTTTCTCTACTTTTCCTCATAACAATTCTAATTGCTCGTCAAATTTGCCCCCTCAAAAGCGAGCAATTCCCGCTTGATTTCAACACCATCTGCATGTCTCGTCAGCATATTCAATTTCAATACTTCTTCTAAATCCAAATATATTATTATCCAAATCAAATCCAATTTCAATAAATATTTTTTATGTCAGTAAATTTTTAACCAATTTGTTCTGCTTGTAATTCATGCAATTTTTCAAGTGCTGCGCCTGAGCTAATAACTTTTCTGGCAAGTTCAATTCCTGATTTGATGGAATCAACTTTACCATTAGCGTAGAATCCTAATCCTGCATTTAAAACAGTTGTTTCTAAAAATGCTGACGGACGATTTTCCAGAACATTTTTCAAAATCTCGGCATTTTCTGGCGCTTCACCACCGCGAATATCATTGAGCGCGACTTCTAACATGCCAACATCGGCAGCTCTAAATTCGTGCAAAGTCACTTCGCCATTTTCCAAAAGGGCATAATGATTGAGACCAAAAGGTGTGGCCTCATCCATCCCTCCTTCGCCTGTAATAACCAATGCTCGCTTACGTCCCAAGCCTTTGAGGACATTTGCCGTCAACTTGAGCAGGTCAGGACGTGACGTTCCAAGGAGTTGCGTATCAAGTGGAATCGGATTAATCAAAGGGCCTGTCAGGTTCATGATGGTTGGAATTTCAAGCTGTCTGCGCACTGGTGTGAAGTATTTCATGGCTGGATGCAAATTTTGAGCAAAAAGGAAAACTAGACCAACTTTATCAAACACTTGAGCCAATTTTTCTGCGGGGAGATAAAGGTTGATCCCCAAAGCTTCAAGAACATCAGCCGAGCCAGATTTACTGGTAATCGAGCGGTTGCCGTGTTTTGCCATATTGACACCACCAGCTGCTAAAACAAAGGCCGCTGTGGTTGAAATATTGAAGCTGAATGAACGGTCGCCGCCTGTACCGCAATTGTCCATGGCATTGGTCAAGTTTGTCGGAATACTGATGGCTGCTTTTTGTAAAGCCCGTGCAAGCCCTGTTAATTCGCTGGCGGATTCGCCTTTCATTTTGAGAGCTACTAGAAAACTAGCAATTTGAACGTCGCTCAATTCGCCTTGAATAATTGAATTGGCTAGCATATTCATTTCATTTTCAGTCATATCACGACCTGCCATGACTTTTTCAAGTTCATTTTTCATTTGATTACTCCTTTATTGCTTTTACTTGATTGACAAAATTTTCAATCATGGTCATACCATCCAATGTGCCAATGGATTCGGGGTGAAATTGCAGACCGTAAATCTGTTCTTTTTCATTTTCAATAGCCATAATCTCGCCATCATCCATCGCAAGAGCTGTAATTGCAAAGTCAGGTAAGGCAACGGCCTCGTCCATGACAATAGAATGATAACGCATGACCAAAAATTTTGAAGGAAGTTGCTTGAAAATTGAATTTCCCGAAGTTTGACGAACTTGCGAATTTTTTCCATGCATGACCTGATGTGCCAAGCGGAGTTTGCCACCAAAAACCTCAACAATAGCTTGAAATCCCAAACAAATGCCTAAAATTGGTTTTTGTCCCGCGAATTCTTGAATCATGGCTTCCATTTTGCCGGCATCTGCTGGCCAACCAGGACCTGGTGAGAAGATGAGTGCGTCAGCAGCTTGCGCCATTTTCTCTAAATTTTTATCATCATTTCTTACAACGGCTACATCAGTCAAAGCCCCAACATACTGCACCAAGTTGTAAGTAAAACTATCGTAATTATCAATTATTAAAATCATTTTTTCTCCTGTTAGTTGAGTTCAGTGTGCTAGAAAGCTAGGAAATTAGATGAAACGGCATCTGCAATACCTTGCAGATACGCATTTACCTTAATTTCTAGCTTTCTTTGCGCGCATACTTCACATCCTTTTTTACTGACCAACTTTTAGCAGTCCTTGTGCTTTGTTCAATGTTTCTTGATATTCATGCTCAGGCACTGAATCATAAACAATTCCTGCGCCTGCTTGGACGTGCGCCTTCTGATCTTTTAAGACCATAGTCCGAATAGCAATGGCAAAATCACAATTTCCGTTTTTGGTCAGATAACCAATGGCTCCGCCATAAATCCCGCGTTTTTGATTTTCAAACTCATAAATGCGTTGATAAGCACGATGTTTCGGCGCTCCTGATAGGGTGCCAGCTGGTAAAGTCGCTGACAGGGCGTCCATGGCCGTAAATTCGGGACGGAGCTTTCCAGTAACTTCACTGGTAATGTGCATGACATAGCGATATTTTTCAACTTTCATGAAAACAGGGACTTCAATTGAACCATATTCGGAGATCTTACCAATGTCATTTCGTCCCAAATCAACCAACATTTTGTGCTCAGCAAGTTCTTTTTGATCATTTTCCAGCTCTTCAATCAGCGCTTGGTCTTCAAATTCATTGTCGCCACGTTTTCTCGTTCCAGCAATTGGATTAGTCGAAACTTGATTGCCATGAACCGCAACCAAACGTTCTGGTGAGCTGCCAATGACATGAAAATTGTCGAATTCCATAAAGTACATATATGATGACGGATTTTCAACACGAAGTTTTCGATAATAATCAAAGGGCTTGTCAGTAAAATCGGCTGTCAACCTTTGTGATAAAACGATTTGAAACATATCACCATTTCTAATCAATTCCTTTGCGGCTGTTACTTTTTCCTCAAAAGTTGCTTGAGTCATATTGCTGACAAAATTCATTTTATTTATTTCTGTCAACTCATTTTCTGCTTCTGTCAGTACCGATAAAGCTTCAATATTTGCTGACAGAGCAGTTACTAACTCTTTTTCTGAACGCTGACTATAAACATTATCCTCAATAAATATCAATTTTTCTTGTTTATGGTCAAAAATTACGGCTGATTCGTATAACATAAAATACATATCTGGGGTCCCAATTGTATCTGTCAGTTCAGGCTGAATCCCTTCAAAAATTCCATAAGTATCAAATCCAGCATAACCAATTGCACCGCTCGTAAAGGGCAAATCTAAATTTTCGTCAGTAACTTCTGGCTGACAGACCAATTTTTCTAGAAATTCCATTGGATGGTCCTTGCTAATGATTTCATCATTAATGGTTAAATTTCCATCAGTAAATTTAATATGTTTTACTGGATTTAAGGCAATAATTGAAAAACGTGATTGGTCATTTTCTCTAGGAATAGATTCTAAAATTACTTTATTTTTACCTTTCAGGCGAAGATACACCGAAATTGGCGTCAAAGTATCTGCTGAAATTTCTTTAATTTTTCTCATGTTCTCTCTCTATCTTTTGTTTTGTGGAAGTAACTTCCATTGATTATGAAATAAAATTTAAGCTTCGCCATCGTTGATTCATTTTAGAAATCCTTTCAAAAAAATACAAAAAAGCCCGTAGAGTATCAAATACTCTACGGGCGTATTCCACGCGGTGCCACCGTAATTTAAAAGTCCTTAAAAGTATTACAAAAATACTAGAAAATTCTCTTCTTTTCCTCGTCTAACAACAAGTCGCTTGGTATCGGGAGCATCCGTGATTTTTATTGTTTCAAATCAAATTGCGAAAAATAAGACTTTTCGACTTTAAATCAGCCCATTCGCTCTGATGAATTTATCTGCTCGCACAACCGCAGACTTCCTGAAAAAATTCTATGATAGAGTTACTCTTCTGATATTGAAAATAATTGTAAAACTTTTTATGACACTTGTCAAGCCTTTTGAAATATTTTTTTAGAAAAAAGAAGAAATTAGTGCAAGAATCGCTAAGCCACCTTGCGTAAGAATAATCTTTTTATTACTTGTCAAAGAACCATAAATGGCCACTAAAATAATATAAATAAGCAGTAATCTGACAATTTCGAGTGAAGCAGAGGCAAAAAACAAACCATAAAATAGTCCGATAGCAATCAACCCATTGTATATTCCTTGGTTTTTAAAGAGCGTTTGAACAGATTTTCTTTCTAATTCTTTTTTCTCCATCTTAAAAACTCGCCCTGTAGTCTTTGAACTTGTGGCCACGGTCTCTAAATACATAATATAAAGAAATTCTAAGGCAACTAAAAGTGTCAAAATCATTGTCAAAATTGTCAAATTTTTTCTCCTTATTATTTAAAAGTCGTAATTTTATCAGCGCTCATCCGAACAGATTCATAGCCTTCTTCCACCGCTTTACCAATTGATAAAATCATCACTGGAACATAACGCTCTTTATCCAAATCGAATGCTTCAGCCAATTGATCTTTCTCAAAACCACCAATTGGGTTTGTTTCATAGCCATGTGCTCTAGCAACTAACATCAATTGCATGGCTGCCAAACTAGCGTCAATTTTAACGACATCATTCATTTCTTGTTTAGAAAAGCTCTTGTAATAAGGAATAATTGCTCCAATTTGTTGATCTCTTACTTCTTGTGGCATTTTCCCTTCAGCGACAGCTTGGTCATAAATTTCTTCACCTAATTCATAATTGAGCATATCACCAAAAATCAAAATCATCGCTGACGAACTTTCATTTTGACGTGTGTTAAAACGAATCAAAGGTTTCAATTTTGCTTTTGATTCTTCAGTTTCAGCAACGATAAAACGCCAAGGTTGCATATTTACTGACGAAGGGGCCGCAGTTGCTTCTTGAATCATTTCTAACATTTCTTCATGAGAAATCTTATAATTTTCATCATAAAGTCTAACTGATTTTCGACCAAAGGTAATTTCTGTGAAATCATTATTTTTAAAGTTTTTATTCATTTTTTCCTCTTTCATTTTACTAATTTTGTTAATAGTTCTAAAAGTTCTTCTTCTTCCGAATCACTTAATCCAATATTTAAAGTTTGTTCACTTTCATGAACAGAATTATCATGTTCTCTAGCACAACGCTCCAAATCAGCCTTGGCCTCGTCAGTAATTTCAACAAACACTTCACGATTATTGTCTTTATTTCGCTGACGTTTAACAAGATTTTTTTCTTCAAGCAGTTTCAAATGTCTTGTAACCGCAGCACTATCAATCTTCAATTCATTTTGCAGTTGGGTCTGTGAACATCTCCCTTTGCATTTTAAAATCATCATCAGCTGATATCGTGTAATACTAAAACCAGTTGATTTTTCAAATTTTGCTGTCATTTCTTGATTTACAATTTTGAGTTGGTAAAGTAACTGGCTGACTTTTTCAAGATTCATTCTTTCTCCTTTCATTGTTGATTGGTCAATCATTGATTAGTCAATTATAATACTAAAATAATTAAATTACAAATAAAAGAATTCGACAACAAAAAAACTAGGTTTTAACCTAGCATTTTTCCCAGTAAAGCAACTCAAATATAACTAATCTTTCCATATCACGACTCGCATTTTCTTTAAAAAATAACTGCTTTAATGCCTCTAATTCATCATTTGAAATTTCATCTGAGAAATAATCAGAAAAAAATTGTGAACTAATACTTTCTGATAAAAAGAATCGAAATGTTTTGCTTTTATATTCCCAATTTAATTCTTCCAACCAGGCTTTATAGAGCAACATTTGAGCTTCTTTATGTTGTTCTTGAGCTGGAAAATATAATTGTTCAACCTGACTGAAAAGATTATCCTCGTCAAAGATTAGACGTAGAATGCCTACATTTCTCTGACTAATCCGATTTAATTCAATCAATGCTTCTTTCGAGTCTAAAGCTGGATTCATGGCAGTAAATACAAAGTCATAAGCATCTTTCTCACTTTGCTCTAAAAATTCAGCCTGCTCTTGATGAATAAAAGCAATTTTACTTGCATCGGCTTTTTTATTTTGAGCAAAATCTAACATTTTAGCTGATAGATCAACGATATTGTACTTGTCAGTAAAATCGGAAAAATGTGGAATATATTTCCCCGTCCCTCCTGCCAAATCTAAAAAATCTCGCGCAGGTAGTAGTTTTTCAACCAATAGAAATTCACGCAATTCTTGACCAATATTGACTAGACTTTCATTTTGTATTTCTTCGTATTCTTGCGAAAACTCATCCCAATACTTTTCTAATTCCTTAGTACTTTCATCCATATTTCAGCCTCTTTTTCAATAATTATAAGTCCTATCTATAATTATAACAGATGCTTTTAGTTAAGCCTAGAACCTTTAACCCAAAATACGACCAATAAAATAATGAATAAAAATTGTCATCAACCCAATAATAATATTTCTGACAATCGCTTTAATCACCAAGCCATCAGAAAGTTTAGCACTAATCATGCCAGTTAAAGCCATCGCAACCATTGTTGCTAAGATCGTCGCTGGAAATTGCCAAACTCCTTTCACTAAAATCATTGTCAGTAAAGGAAAAAGTCCCCCAATGGTGAACGAAATTAATGATGACCAAGCCGCTTGCCAAGGGTTCATATAATGTCCCAAAGTAATATCATATTTTACTGACAGAACGGTTTCTAATGGTTTTAGAGCAAGCAATTCATCAGCAATCTTCATTGAAGTTTCAGAACTAATTCCCTTTTCAATATAAAAATCTTTAACCGCTTCTTTTTGATTTTTAAAATCTTTATTTAGTAATATCTTTTCTTGTTGGACAACTACTTTCTCGCTATCAGACTGTGAACTGACACTAGCGTATTCCCCAGATGCCATTGAAAAAGCACCAGAAATTAGATTAGCTAAACTTGCAATCAGTAATGCAAAACTACTCCCTGACGCTGCAGATACGGAAAAAAGTACACCAACCACCGTTAAGATTCCATCATTAGACCCTAAAACTCCTGCACGAACACTATTTAATTTTTCATCTATTGTCATCGTTTGTTTTTTCATCACAATCCTCCTTGTTTAAAAATCAAACCAACCAAATATGTAACTACCATTGTCAAAATTCCGGCTATGATATTTCTAAAAGTTGCATGTTTTTTATCGGCTCCGTTCAAATAAGCTGCAGCATAACCAGTAAAGCCTAAAGCAATTAATACAGCAAAAAAAGTCGCCATGACACTCCAACTTTTAGGTATCAGAGAAATTGCAAGCATGGGCAAAAGTGCCCCCGTCGGAAATGAAACCATTGACGCAATCGCTGCACCTTTGGCACTTAATTCTTGCCCAATTGTAAATCCATGACGTTCTCTGACCGTTGTCGCTAGTGCATCTTTTTTCATCATTTCATCCGTTGCCGTATGCGCAAGTTCTTTTGAAATTCCGACTGAAGAATATTTCTCATAAACAAAATCAAATTCCTTTTGATAATCATTAGCAAGTGCTATTTTTTGTTCCTGAACAATTTTTTCTTGAGCATCCCTTTGCGAACTGACAGACACATACTCCCCCATTGCCATACTTACCGTACCGGCTAAAGTGCCAGCAAAGCCTGCCAGTAAGATCGTGCCAACATGTGAAGTTGCTCCGGACACACCAATTACAATGCCAGCAATGGAGATAATACCATCGTTTGCCCCCATAATACTGGCCCGAACAATATTATTTCTTTGAATTAAGTTATTTTTTTCTTTCATTATTCCATCCCTTTAGAATCATTCTAAACTATATTTTAGAATGATTCTAAACAAATGTCAAGTCATTGAAATGATTTTCTGTTGATGATATAATAAAATAAAATAATAAAGATAGGAGTGCTGATTTTGGAACAAGACTTAAAAGAACTATTACAATCTCATGGTTTAAAAGCTACACCACAGCGTCTCATTGTCTTAGAATACCTGATAAAACATCAAACCCACCCAACGGCTGAGCAGATTCACGAAGACTTAGAAAATATTAGCTTGGCCACGGTTTATAATACACTTGATAAATTAGTCGATAGTGAACTTGTTATTGCTATCAATGATGGAAGTAAGAGGAGATATGATTATTACGGTGAACCTCATTATCACGTTGTCAATAAAACCACTGGTGAGATAATGAATGTTGATAATTTTGATTTTCGACCTCTCATCGAAGCGGCAAGAAAAGCAAGTGGTCTCAATATTACTGGCTACAAAGTAGAAATTTATGGTGTTGAAGATTAATTAAAAAAATACTGATCAAGATGATTAGTATTTTTTTTATTCTTTTATACCATTTCCAGTGAATATTTTACTCTCGCATGTAATTTATATATAATAAATATAAGGACTATAAAATACTGAAATGTGAGGTTAAAATGACAAATAAAAAGAAAACCAATAATTGGTACATTTATGACTAAATATAAAGGAATAATTTACGCTTCTTTGGGTGCCTCTTTTTTTGGTATTAGTAGTATTATTGCCGGAATTTTATTTAATCGTTGCTCCATAGAACCAGGTTGGTTAGTAACCACACGTATGCTTTTTTCTGGCTTATTATTATTAGCTTGGTTGGCTTTAAGAAAAAATAATATTTTTAGCGTCTGGACTTCTCTTAAATCAAGTCTAAGGATTATTGCTTTTGGAATTTTTGGTGTACTGTTTGCTCAAACTTCCTTCTTATTATCTGTTTTTTATGGAAATGCAGCCATCGCCACCATTTTACAATCTTTGGGGCCCTCAATAATCATTATTATTTTGGCCATCAAAAGTAAAGCTATTCCACGAGGGCTAGATATTATCGCCATTTTCCTTTCTTTAATTGGCGTTTTCCTCTTAGTCACTAACGGCAATCTAGGAGAGCTCAGTTTTTCTGCTTCTGCTCTTGTTTGGGGCCTCTTATCAGCGCTCGGCGTTTGTGCTTACACACTCATTCCTTGCCCACTTATTAAAGAACATTCTCCACTAAATGTCGTCGCTTGGGCCTTATTAATTGGTGGTCTTATTTCCAATTTCCTTCACCCCGTAACAAATTTACCTGCAAACTTTGACCAAGTTGATTTACTTCTTGTCAGTCTAATTGTTATCGTTGGGACACTCTTAGCCTATTCTCTCTATATCAACAGTCTCAAATACATAGAGCCACATATCGTTGGGATGTTGGGAATGCTTGAACCGGTGACAGCGATACTCATCTCTACTTTATTTCTTGGTATTTCTTTTTTAAGTTTCCAAAAAATTGGAATTATTGTCGTCTTTTTATCCTTATTCCTTATTAATTTTCCAACGAAGAAAAAATAAAGGGCAAAGAGTATATTAATTACTCTTTGTCTTTTATTTATCTTATTTGAAAATGTCTCTTATTTCTGGTTTAACTTGCGTCGTTCCAGGGATGAAATGAATACTTTCAGTTCCTGCTTCTGCTGCCGTTTGATAATACCAGATTTTCCATCTTAAAAAGGCCAAATTCATTTCTAAAACTTTTATTTTTTCTTCAAGTTGCTCTTCATGGGTTTCCATGAAGTCTAAACGTTCATCAAGTGTGGAGTCCCCCTCCATACACCAATCAATAAATTGGGCGATATCCTTAATCGGAATTCCTGATTTTTTTAGACAATCAATCACTTCAATATAACCAAGGTCATCGTCGGTGAATTCCCTTCGTCCAGCTTTATTTCGCTTGGCAAATGGCAGCAAACCTTCTTTATCATAATAACGTACAGCATCATTAGAAACATTCAATTTACGTGAAATATCACCAATTGTATATTTTGTCATTCTTTCTCCTTGACATGGAGTTAACTCCATGTTGTATAATCAGTATATCAAAAAAATACTCTTAAGGAGAAATAAAATGTCTAAACCACTTATTGTTATAACAGGAGCAAGTTCAGGCTTCGGTGCCGAAATCGCAAAACTCTTTAATGCTGACGGATTCCCAATGTTGCTTTTAGGGCGTCGCACTGATAAAATTAAAGCTTTGCCTCTTGATTTTACAAATGTTCTTGTGGAATCTGTAGATGTCACAGATAAAAAATCTTTTGAAAAAGCTATTTCTAAAGCTGAAGAAAAATATGGCAAAACTGACCTTTTGGTCAACAATGCAGGTGTCATGTTACTAGGAAACGTCCTAAATCAAGATCCAGTCGAGTGGAAACAAATGATGGATACTAATGTTTTAGGTGTTCTCAATGGAATGCAAATTGTTCTTCCACAAATGGTTGAACGTCAAGGAGGAACAGTGATTAATATGTCCTCACTTGCTGGTAAAAAAACTTTTACTAATCACGCCGCTTATGTCGCTTCAAAATTTGGTGTCCATGGTTTAAGTGAAACTGTCAGAGAGGAAGTTTCTGCTAAAAATGTTCGAATTTCACTTGTTGCACCTGGTGCTGCCGAAACAGAATTATTGACACATGTTACTGACGAAAGTGCCCTAAATGATTATAATCTTTGGAAAGAATCAATGGGTGGTACAACGCTTGCTCCTGAACGAGTTGCTCAAACCGTGAAATTCATTTATGATATGCCTCAATCTGTTAATATCAGAGAAATCGATATTGCGGCAACCAATCAAAATGCTTAATATTTAATATCTTAGCTAAAAAAAGATACTAGTTGACCGCTAGTATCTTTTTTAGCTATTTATTTCATATTTTATCTACCCGAAAACTAGCCTCACTCTTCAAAAATTCTTATTTAGAAAATATTTTCTTAAAAAAATTAGGCGCTTTAGATTCTTTTGTTGCTTCAATAATATCTGTTGCCATAAGTTCTGGTGCTATGTGATATCGATTGTAAAGTTCATTTTTGGGAACAGCATCAATAAACTCAGTATCTGCACCATATACAAGTGTTTTTATCCCTTTGCTTGCCAAATAAGTAGCCACTTTTTGACCAAATCCCCCATCTTTAGTGCCATCTTCAATCGTAACAAAAAGTCCATGAGTTTCAGCTAATTTATCTAAAGCATTTACATCCAAAAGGTTTACAAAGAATGGATTTACAACCGTTGGATTAAATCCTGATTTTTCAAGTTCTTTTGCGACATTTTCAGCTTTTTCAAGCATTGCACCAAGACCCAAGAGTACAACTTTTTCGCCAGACTTAACGACTTCATAATGAGGTTTGCTAAAATCAGTAATTTTTGTTGGACGATTTTCCAAAGTATGCTCTGGCAAGTGTATAAATACTGGATGTTCATGTTGATTATATGCCCAATTAAGCATTGCAAAAAGGTCTTCCTCGCTTGTTGCCGCAAGGTCAATTACATTGGGAATATTTGATGTTTGACTATAAACAAAACTACCTTGGTGAGTATCATTTGTCCCGCCAATTTGGCTGTTACTGATAATAACAATTGCTGGTTCTTTATTCAGTGCCAAGTCATGATTAAGTTGGTCATAAGCACGTTGTAAGAAAGTTGCATTTTGGAAAATTATAGCTCGAGTTCCTGCTGCCGCGATTGCTCCACCAAGTGTCACTGTATATTGTTCGGCAATTCCTCCGTCAACATAATTTTTGGGATGATTCTTAGCAAATTGAGACAGGCCAAAGAACATTGGAATTGCGGCATTAATGGCGATAAGATTGTCACCTTTGGCTAACTTTTCTTCCATAAAGTCAAGAAATACATTATTATAGCTGCGAACGGTATTTGTTGAGCTATTGACTGGTTGACCTGTAGCAATATCAAAAGGTGCAAAGACTTGGTGCATTCCTTCTTTATTTTCAACTGCTGGTTTATAACCATGTCCTTTTTCTGTGTGAATATGAAGAACAATTGGACGATTAATGTCTTTTACTGATTCAAAAAGGGCAATCAAACTTTGGATATCATTTCCCTCCTCAAGGTATCGGTAATCAAGCCCAAATGATTTAAAAAGGTTATTTGCTGAAGTTCCTTTACTTGCTCGAAGATCTGCAAGATGTTGATAGATTCCTCCATGATTTTCGGTGATGGCCATTTCATTATCATTTACAATAATAATAAGATTCCCATTAAGTGTACCTGCACCATCAAGTCCCTCAAATGCAAGTCCTCCTGATAGCGCTCCATCACCAATGATGGCTACAATATTTTCATTTTTTCCTTGCATATCTCGAGCTAAGGCATATCCCATAGCTGTTGCAATAGATGTTGATGTGTGACCTACTCGTATAAAGTCATGTTCATTTTCTTCAGGGTCTGTATAGCCTGTTGTTCCAGAAAACTTGTCATTGTCAGTAAAAAATTCTTTGCGCCCCGTTAAAACTTTATGCGGATAGCTTTGATGACTAACGTCCCAAATTAATTTATCAACAGGTGAATTAAAGACTTTATGTAAAGCAACAGTCATTTCTACCACACCAAGATTTGGTCCGAGATGACCTCCTGGATATTGACTCACACGATTAAGAATTGCATCGCGCACATTTATAGCGAGCTCTTCTAGTTCTAGAGGTGTAAGATTTTTGATGTCTTTGGGTTCATTTACTTTGTCTAATACTGTCATAATTTTTTCTTCCTAGTTCTATTTAGATTATAAAGGTGCGAGTAAAATTTAATAAGGTTATTTTTTAATAAGTTAATATAACATTATCGTTTACGTTTGTAAACGATAAAGAAATTATACTTTTTTATATTTTACTTGTCAAGAAATCTGTAATATTTTTTAAAGAAAGTCTATAATTTTTTTTGAGAAACACATTTGTGCTGAAATAAAAAAAGACTAATCATTAAGTTAGTCTTTTTTTATTTCTTATAAGTTATTATCTATTTTTTCTAAAAGCCTTAAGAATTCAGCTTGTTCTTTCTCAGTCAAAGCACCAATCAATTTACTTTCAGAGGCTTCAAATATTTGATTAATTTGATTAATAATTTTAAGTCCTTTGGGTAAAATATAGATATTTTTTTGACGTTCATTATCTTTAGGAATTCGTCGTTCGATATATCCTTTTTTTTCCAAGCCTTGGAGCATACTTGTAATACTTGCTCCTCGTCTATTGAATACCTCTGCTAAATCTTTTTGAATTAAGCCCTTATCTTGGTTCTCTGCAATATAAGCGATGACCCTAGCTTGTTGATGATTAACTTCTAAATCTTTCATCATTTGACTAGAAGCCATCATTGATTTTTGTGAGATAGAACGAATTAAATTGGAATAAATTGTATTGGCCATTCTGGTCTCCTTTTTTATTTACTAGTTCTTAACTCTTAGTATAATGGTCTTTTATCTAATTGTCAATTCAAAACAATTAGAATTCTAATAGTTAGTTCTTGACTTTTCCTTTTTTTTGCTTTATGATGAACACTGTTAGTTAGAGTTCTAACTATTAATTTTAAAAGGAGAATCAAATGTCTGAAAATTTAACAAGAGAATGGATTAATTTCTCAGACCAAATGCCTTTTGATAAAAATTATCTATCAAAAAGTTTTAATATCCCTGAAGAATTTTTATCCTATGCAACAGATAAAGATGAAAGTGCTCGAATCGAAATGGATGATGAAACTAAGAGTTTGCTCATTATTTTTGATATTCCTTTTGAGGACCAAACGGACGTTGCCTACTACTCTTCTGGTCCCATGAGTTTTATCGTAACCAAAGAGGTGATTATCACAAATGTAGCAGACAAAAAGATGGAAAATATTCTAAAGAATTCAAAACTGGTGAATCATTTAAATCCAAAATATAAAACTTCTTTTGTCCTTCATTTCATGTTAGCTATTGCCAAGCTTTATGTCGATAGAATTAGAATCCTTAATCGTAAACGAATATTGATTGAACAAGCACTTGGTAAGACACCCAAAAATGAAGACCTGATTAATTTAATGAAAATTGAACGAAGTCTTATTTATTTCATTATGTCCTTAAAATCAAACTCATTGGTAATAAATAAAATTAAAAGTGGTAAATATTTAAAACTTTATGATGAAGAAAAGGAACTTCTTGATGATTTAATGATTGAAGTTGACCAAGCTTTTGACATGTCTAACATTTCAAATAAGATATTGAATGAGATGACCGATTCTTATGACTCTATCATCAATAATAACACGAATAGCGTCATGAAGTTTTTGACATCCTATTCTATTATTTTAACCATCCCTACCATCATTTTTAGTTTTTATGGCATGAATGTTCCTCTACCATTAACAAATTTACCAAAAGTCTCTTGGGAAATCATTTGTTTGCTAGCCCTTCTCTTATCAGTCTTACTGACCCTCTTTTTTGTTAAAAAAGATTATTTCTCTAAAAGATAGTTTTATGTTGACAAAATAAAAAATAAGTATTAATATATATAAACAGTTAGATATCTAACTTTTAGCTATCTATCATTTGTTTCAGGAAGAAGAAAAAAATGAGTAAAAAATCCAACTCTTATTATCTCAAGGAAGCTCCCATCAGAAAAGCAATTGCTCACTTATCAATTCCCATGATGATTGGAATTTCCGCAACAACAATCTATAACTTAATCAATGCCTACTTTATCGGCCTTGTCCATGACACCAATATGATGTCAACAATTACTCTAGGTTTAACAATAACCATTGTTTTTATGGCCATCGGAAACCTTTTTGGCGTCGGTGGTGGAACCTTCATTACTCGCTTGCTAGGTTCTGGCGATAAAGAAAAAGGAAAGAAAATCGCTGGTTACTCTTTTTATATGAGTCTAATCATCGGTTTGCTTATTGGTCTTGTTTCACTTTTCTTTTTAAGCCCAATCGCTCATCTACTGGGGGCAGACGCTGCAACTCTTACCTATACTAAAGAATACGCCGCAGTCTTATTTGGTGGTGGCTTTAGTATGATTTTAAACTATGGACTGGAACAATTAGTTCGGGCTGAAGGTGCCTCAAAAGAATCAATGTACGGTATGTTCGTTGGAGTAGCGACTAGTATTGTCTTAGATGCACTCTTTATCTTAGTTTTAAATCTTCATGTCATTGGTGCTGGACTTTCAATGGTAATCGCAAATCTAGCCTCTACTGCTTATTATGTCTGGTTTTTAGAAAATAAAAGTGAATCTCTCAAAGGATTTTTGAAACATTTTAAAATCAGCTTAAAAGACCAATTTGAAATCTATAAAATTGGGATTGCGGAAGTTTTTAAATCAGCCTTTATGATTGTCACAACCCTCCTATTAAACCACTTCTCCGTTGAATATGGAGACAATGTTCTTGCTAGTTTTGGTATCGCCCTTAGAATTACTCAACTGCCTGAATTTTTGACCATGGGACTCTTTTTAGGGGCCATTCCTCTCTTTGCCTATAGTTTTGCTTCTAAAAACACCCAACGCTTAAAAGAAGCTCTCAAAGAATTATCTATTTGGATTGGTGGAATTTCTATCCTCTTTGCACTCATTGTCTATCTATTTAGAGTTCCGGTCATGCAGCTCTTTACCGATGATAGTGCGGTAATAAAAGTTGGATTAATCGTGCTCGCCGCACAACTTGTATCGTCCGTCTTTAATGGTTTCTCTGGTTTATTTACTGGTATTTTTGAAGCCTCTGGTCTAGGTGCCCAAACCGGCATAATGGCTACCATCCAAGGAATTCTTTATATTCCAATCGTCATTATCCTACATCAGTTCTATGGTTTAACTGGACTGATTTGGTCAATGACCCTAACAGAAGGAATTGCCTTTGTAGCTGGTCTCATCATGCTTATTCCTTATCTATTAAAATTAAACAATGGTAAACTAATGGAGAATCAACCTGAATTAGTCGTTGCTGAATAAGATATAAAAAACGAGGAACTTTATAGAACCTCGTTTTTTTATCTTAAATCACCCCACTATTAATTAAATCAGAATGATTTCTTCCCAAATAAGTTTCTTTTATTTCTCCAAAATGAAGCACAATTTTTTGCAAAACCACATCTGGACTTTTAGCATAAAATAGCAGACGATGTTTACCTTGCTCCAACTTGGCAACAGATAAACTCCTGATGATTCGGTCAGCTTGCCAATTTCCCAATTCTCCCTTATAATTTCCATTAAAATTGATTTCTACTTCTATCCCATCATCAATTTGATAACCATAAATTAGCCCACAATTATTCCAATTTAAACTTGGCGAGAGAAAAACTTCAACTTGAAATTCTCCCGAAGATGATGCCTCAAAATCATAGCAAACAAAATTTTGTTTACTTGGAATAATATTATTTGGAAGAGGGGTAATTGCTGATCGAGTTTTTCCCATATCAACTATCTCCGTCCAGACAACTTCTCCTTGAGATTTTTCGTTAAAGTCAGCTGCTTCAATCACAACTGATTGGTCAATTTCTTTTGAAAGATATTCTTCTGATTTAAGACAACGAATCTCTGGCATGATTTGGTACTCTGGTTCTTGCCAGTCATGGTAACCAATATGAGTTTGACTCATCATATGTTCCCATTTCCCATTATTTAAAGAATGATAGTGTGAAGTTAATTCAGCATCACGTTTAAAACACCACTCCACTTTATCTGCTGCTTGATTCACTATTTTGGTATCGTTAGACTTCCAGTTTATGGCTTGAGCATAATACATTTCATAAAGATTGGCAGTTGCAACAAGTGGAAAATAGATTAATTGTTCATAGACTTGCCGATATTCCTCTGGCATCAATACATAAAGCTGACCAGCTTGATTTGATAAATCCCGATAGTTTGCAAGAACTCGCTCAAACTCATAGTCAATTTCTAAACTAAATGTATCTTTCTCGAGTAATTCAGGGCTTATTGTCATATTTAATTTGCTATAAGCGGCAAGAAGTTTACTTGCATCATTGATATAATTTCCTCCAAGTTGTTTTTCTACCCAGTTTTTAGTGTAGCCTTCCATTTCCTCAAGTGATTGCTCAGGATTCCACGCCAAGTCCATAAAATAAGAAAGAGGATATTCTTGCCCTTTCAAATCTCCAACATTCACTACCCAAAGTTTTCTAACTCCATAGTTATAAGCTAAAGTCATTTGTTCCCATGTTCTTTGAATTTGAGAAACATTAATCCATTTACTATTTCGTGGTCCACCAACATAATCATAATGATAATAAATTCCAAAGCCACCTTTTCTATCTCGATTTTCTAAACTTGGAAGTTTCCGAAGATTACCCCAATTATCATCACATAAAAGTAAGGTCACATCATCAGGCACGCGCATCCCTTTATCATAATAATCTTGCACTTCCTTATAAAGCGCCCAAATCTGTGGTGTCTCTCTGGCAGATTGTCCTGTCACTTCGGAAATAATTTTCCTTTGCTTATTGATAATTTGCTCTAAAAGAGCAATATTTTCTCCCTCTCCCATTGCTTCGTCCCCATTACCACGCATTCCAAGAGTAAAAATATCTTCAGTCTGATAAGAACGCTCAATTCCTTGTCGAAAATATTTATCTAATCCCTCCTGATTACTCTCGTAATCCCATTCTCCATCACCATATTGTTCATGATTACGAATCCATTCTTGGTGATTACGGCCCATTGGTTCATGGTGTGATGTTCCAATAACGACTCCCATCTTTTGGGCTAATTTAGAATTCTCTGGGTCATCAGCATAAAAGGTTGAACCCCACATGGCAGGCCAAATGAAATTTCCTTTTAAACGAAGTAGCAAATCAAATAATTTTTCATAATAAAGGTGATTAAAAGGATTCATTTTTTCGCCTTTTTCATTCATTAAATGTCCAAAATGCTTAGTCGCTCAATTTCCTGCAGCTGGCCACTCATCATTGATAAAAAAACCACGCATTTCTACTTTTGGGCCATCAATCAAAAAGAAAGGCTCATTTAGGTAAAGCTCCGCTTGCTTTTTAATTGGCACATCCATCCAGTAATGCCACGGTGAAACACCAATCTGACTTAAAAATTCATAAATCGCATAAATCGTTCCTCTTCTATCATTACCAATCAATTGAAGTTGCCCTTCAAAAACGGTGATAATATATTGTTCTTTTTTATTTAGAGCCTCTCTTAAGATCTCATAATTTTTTTGCGATTTTGCTAATGAAGTATCGATTGTTGCAACAATAATCTTAGAATTTTTGCTCTCAGTTGCAAGAATTGCTTCTTCGCCTAAAACATTCGTTAAATCATTTTTTAGATTTATTAAAGCATACTTAGTTATTGCTTCATCATCTTTTTTATCATAAGTAATCTTTACAACTCCGCTAATAAGCATTGAAGTTTTTGTTTGACTAACAATTTGGCTTTTCATAGATAATAATTTCTCCTATTTTTTATACTTCTGTACTACTTTTACCTTCCTGCGTATAATTTTTCCAGACCCAATCTAGCATTTTAGTTGATTCGTAGCAGATAAGATAAAGATAAGTGCTGCTTAAGACGAAAATCAAAAAACCACTCACAAAAAACATGATTCCTAATAATCCTAGGCTTAATATAATAACTTTAATGATCGAACTTGGAAAAGCCATTGTCCAAACCAGACTGATTTTAAACATATCTCGTATTCTAAATCTGAACTTAATATTAATCAATCCAACAAAAACTGTGAAGACTAATAAAACAAGGAGTAATAAGATAAAGAACCACGAAAATATCGGAGTCGAAGATTTTTGCATCGAGGCAATATCAATCAGAATGATTGAAGCAGCTAGAATCACTGGAATTCCAATTTTTAGAGCATCTAAAAATAATTTTCTATATTGTTTCCAAAAATATATCCCTAAATGCTTTACATCTTCACTTTCTAAAACATAAAGAGTCGCCGAGCTTAAAGCCGCTAATGCCGGAGCCATTAGAAAAAATAAAGGAGTCATGAAAATAAAATTTCCAATCTCATATTTAACAAACAAAAATGAGAGAGGAATTGGAAAAATAGAAATTATAAACATTAATTGTAAAAATATGATATGCCCAATTTGTCCAGCTAGCTTATAATAAACCGATTCGGTAACATCTTTTTTAGGATTCATCTTACTTTCCTTTATATACAGAATATTTTTTAAGACAGTCTTTAATCAAGAATTATTAAAGACTGTCCTAAAAAATTAAGCCATTGAAGTTTCCTTCTGGCTTAATTGTCTAATGATACTTATTTTGCCGCCTTATAGGCTTTATTAACCATATCAATAAGTTTTGCCGAATTCTTAGCTTGTACGTCTTTCACGTAAGAACTCCATTGGGACATTGGACGTTGCCCACTTACAAAAGCTTGTGTTTGAGCGGTAACGAAGTCTTTCAAAGGCGTATCAAGTAAAGAAAATTGTTCAAGGTCTGTTGAACTCATTGGATAAACAGGTGCAGTTGCAACAATTTTTGCATTCTTATCCATTGCTTGTGAAAATTCTTTAGTTACATCATTATATTGAGAGTAAATCAAAGCTTTTGAACCAGAGCCAACAGCATAGAAGACACCATTACGGAAACCAAAATCTTTTTGCAGGTCTTTTGTACCACTTGGGTTCAAGCCTAAGGTATTAACATCTTTTGCCAAAGTGTAAGTGTCTCCAGATTTAGTATAAGTTGTACCTTCAACTCCCCAGCGCGCAAAGGTTTGTCCAGAGTCTGAATAAAGTAACCAGTCAATAAATTGGAGGGTGGCAAGGAAGTGGTCGCTATCTTTCAATTTAGAAGATAACATCATACCAGCAACGGCTGCAATCCGGTTATCTTGAACCATCAAACCATTTTGTCCAGCAGGAACTGTCATCATTGCTACTTTTTCATCTGGGTGTTTTGCTTGTAGGTTCTTTTGTAAAGTTGTAAATTCAGAACCATTTGTACCAATGACGAAGGATTGCCCATTGATGAATTTTGCTGTTGCTGTATCATCTGTTTGGGTTAATGATTCTTTATCTATCAAGCCCTTTTGGACTAAATTACTATAGTAACTTACAAATTTTTTATAATCTGGTGTTGTACCAGTAAAGACAAACTTGTCAGCTCCTTTGTCATAAGTGGCATTTGAATAACCCCAACCAGCACTAGTATTAAACTGCGGTGCAACAATATTTGGAATGGCATTAAACTGCCAACGGTCTGAATATGGTGTTACACTTGGATATTTTTCTTTGAGTGTTTCAAGCGCTTTAGTGAATTCATCCAAAGTTGTTGGGGCTTTGATACCAGCTTTTTCAAAAATGTCTGAACGATAGGCAAAAGTATAATCGTAAGTTGGAACTTCACCAATTTGAGGTAAGATATAAACTTTGCCATCTTTTTGCTTATGAGAATTAAATAGGTCTGTTAATTTCCACTCTTTTAGGCGTGCAGAAAGATTGGGCATATATTTTAGATAATCTGAAACAGGGAGAATTTGTCCACCTGCGACAAATTGTGTTTCTTCACCAGGGGCTACTGCTGTTACGATGTCTGGCGTTTGACCAGCTGCAATCAAAGTTGAGCGTTTTTGTGGATAATCAGATAAAGGAATGTCTGTTCTTTTAAAAGTAACGTTCTGATTTTTCTCTAGTTCAGACCACAACATCCAACTGTTTTTAACTGGATAATTAGGGGAATCACGATACATCATTGAAAGATTTAATGCCGAAGTTGCTTTAAAAGTTTCATCAGCTTTGAAATTTTTCATATAGCCTTTTTGGCTTGACATATTAATCACACCAGCTTTTGCATTTGATGTTGATTTGCTGTTCGATGAACAAGCGACCAACATCACTGAAGCGCCAATCACTGCCGCTCCAACCAATAAATTTTTCCAAGATTTCATTCTTGTGCTCCTTATGTATTTATATAATCTGAACTAAAACGTATCAGTTTTAATTCAAGAAACTGACTAACTTAACCCTTAACAGAACCAATCATGATTCCATTAACAAAGTATTTTTGACAAAATGGATAAACGATTAGTACAGGTAATACTGTTAAGACCATGGTTACTGCCTTAATGTTTGAACTCACCTGACTCTGTTCATCAGCACTTTGTGCCTCGGCACCCGTTGCTCCTTTGACTAGATTTCGTAGATATACTGAAACCGGAAAGAGATTCTTGTTATCCATGTAGAGGAAAGCTCCAAACCAAGCATTCCATGCTCCAACCGCATAGAATAAGACCATGGTTGCTAATATTGGTTTAGATAATGGCAAGATGATTCGCATCAAAATTTGAAATGGAGTTGCTCCATCAATAATCGCTGCTTCTTCTAATGCATCTGGCATGGATTCAAAGAAAGACTTCATAATCAACATATTGAAAATAGAAAGTGCTCCAGGTACTGTGACTGCCCACATCGTATTCATCCAACCTAATGATTTAATCAACAAGTAGTTTGGAATCAATCCTCCAGCAAAGAACATAGTGAAAACAGAAAGTCCAATGAAAAATTTACGCCCTGGAAGATATTTTTTTGAGGTGACATAAGCAAGTGTCGTCGTCAAAAATAAAGAAATTGCTGTTCCAACAACTGTATAAATAATGGTGTTTTTATAATTAATCCAGAAAATAGGGTCGCTCATAACGTATTTATAGGTTTCTAAATTAAAACCAACGGGTGTTAGAACAACATTTCCTGCTGTGATTGCATTTTCACTTGAAAATGACTGAACGACAACATTCCAAAAGGGATAGACTGTTGCAATGACAATCAAAATCAAAATAATTGCATTGATCACTTTGAAAATTTTATAACCGATACTATCTTTCATTTTATCCTCCTTACCATAATGAAGTCTTGGTAATCTTCGCAGAAATTCTGTTAGAACCCAGTACTAGAACTAAACCAATAATCGCTTCAAAAATACCAATCGCTGTCGCATAAGAAAAGTTTGACGAAAGTATCCCTACTCGATAGAGGTAAGTTGAAACAACATCTCCTGTTGAGTAAACCAACGGATTTTGAAGGAGGAGAACTTTTTCAAAACCAACTCCTAAAATAGAACCAACATTTAGAACGAGCATCGTGATAATTGTAGGTAAAATTCCGGGTAAGGTGACATGGAGCATTTGTTGCCAACGATTGGCTCCATCCATCTTAGCAGCTTCATAAAGCGTATCATCAATATTTGTCAATGCTGCCAAATACAGAATTGAACCCCAACCTAAGGTTTGCCATACTTGCGAAATGACATAAATCGGTTGGAACCATTTCGGGTCTTGCATAAAAAGAATACGAGTTCCACCAAAGAAATGAATGGCGTTATTAATAAAACCATTGCTTGAGGTAAAATCTAAAATCATTCCCGCAATAATGACAATTGATAAAAAATAGGGAAGATAAGAGGCTGTTTGAATGAATTTTTTAAAGATCCTGTTTTTAACTTCATTCAGTAAAAGAGCGAAGATAATAGGTAAGGGGAAGGTAAAAATCAATGTCCAAATCCCAATAGAAAGTGTGTTAAGAAAAACTTGCCAAAAGGTCGCATCTCCAATAAACATCTGGAAATACCGAAGTCCAACCCAATCCTGTCCAAAGACAGAACCTCCCGGTAAATAAGTTCTAAAAGCAATCACATTCCCAAGCATCGGAATATAGCGAAAAACTAAAAGATAGACTGTTGGGATAGCCACAATTAAATATAGCTGCCAATATTTTTTAATAGATTTCATATTAAAAATTTTCCTTCTAAGGAGATGAAGCATCTCTAGGTTAGTTCAAAACTTTCATTTTCTAAAGATAAATTATTTTTTCATCCCTATATTTATTACAAAACTAATATATTAGTATTTGCGTTAATAGAATTATAGCGCTTTCATTTTTACTTTTTTACCTAATATTATGATATTCATTAGGAAATGTTGTCTATGTTACTTCTAATGTACTTACCTACCTCTTAATATCTTGCATGTTCTTGATAGCAAAAAACGCCAGTTTAAACTAACGCTTCTTATTTTTAATAACAAAAAAACTGATAACAATAAGTTGCTATCAGTTTTTTTATTCTATTGCCACTCAACAGTTGCTGGTGGTTTGCTCGTAATATCGTAGACGATGCGATTGACGTGGTCAACCTCATTGACGATACGTTTTGAGATTTTTTGGAGAAGATCCCAAGGAAGTTGGGCAAAGTCAGCTGTCATTCCATCAATTGAAGTGATGGCACGGATGGCTAATGTATAGTCATATGTCCGTTGGTCTCCCATGACACCGACTGATTTCACGTCTGTATTTACTGTGAAATATTGCCAAACATCACGTTCAAGTCCTGAAGCAGCAATTTCTTCGCGAAGAATTGCATCTGATTCACGAACAGTTTCTAGTTTTTCTTCTGTTAAATCACCAAGGACACGAATGGCAAGTCCTGGACCTGGGAAAGGTTGACGCCAAACGATTTCATCAGGCATTCCAAGTTGTGTTCCAAGCGCACGAACTTCATCTTTGAAAAGTGTGTTCAATGGTTCAATCAATTGGAATTGCATGTCTTCTGGAAGTCCACCAACATTATGGTGTGACTTAATTGTTTGAGCTGTATCTGTTCCTGATTCGATGACATCGGTGTAAAGTGTTCCTTGAGCCAGGAAGTCAACACCTTCTAATTTGTTTGCTTCATCATCAAAAACATAAACAAATTCGTTACCGATAATTTTGCGTTTTGTTTCTGGGTCTGAAAGGCCAACAAGTTTGTCCATGAAACGTTTTTGAGCATCTACTTTGATGATATTAAGACCAAATTTTCCGCCCAATGTTTCCATGACTTGGTCAGCTTCGCCTTTACGAAGGAAACCGTGGTCAACAAAGATTGATGTCAATTGGTCACCAATGGCACGTTGTAAAAGAACACCCACAACTGATGAATCTACACCGCCTGAAAGTCCAAGGAGTACTTTTTTGTCGCCAACTTTTTCACGAATATCTTTGATTTGCATATCAATGAAGTTTTCCATTGACCAGTTCCCTTTGGCTCCACAGATGTTAAGCGCAAAGTTTCTGAGCATTTCTGTTCCGTGAACTGAATGACGAACTTCTGGGTGAAATTGGATGCCGTACAAGTTGCGTTCTGTATTTTCAACAGCAGCAAATGGACTGTTTGGTGAAGTTCCGACAACGTGGAAACCTTCAGGAATAGCTGTTACACGGTCACCATGGCTCATCAAAACATCTTGAACTTCTGGAGTTCCTGCAAACAATGCTGATTTTTCAGTGAGTTGAAGTGGTGCAACGCCGTATTCGCGTTCGCCTGCTGCTTCTACCATACCGCCAAGTTTGTAGCTCATCAATTGCATGCCGTAGCAAATACCAAGAACTGGCAAACCAAGTTCGAAGATTTCAGGGTCAATATCGAATGAACCTTCATCATAAACTGAATTTGGACCGCCTGAAAGAATAATACCGATTGGATTAATCTCACGAATTTCTTTGGCTGTGACTTTGTGACTCATGAGTTCTGAGAAAACACCGATTTCTCGGATACGACGCGCAATAAGTTGATTGTATTGTGAACCATAGTCGAGTACAATGATTTTTTCAAGTGTAGTGTCGGACAAGGGACCCTCCTCTTATAAGGTGCAAAAGTCCGAATTCCTATTGGAAAGTTCGAACTTTTGTTCAAATATTTTATTAGACTTATTCTAACATATTTTCTTCTATTTTGCAGAGATATTTATGAATAAATAAAATAATTTTTGGGAAAATCGTATGATAGTGATTACATTTATTTTTTACTGACGAAAATGAAAAACTACTGACAGAGCTGTCAGTAATTTTTTTCATCTAATTCTTTTGCCAAAGCAAAATTGCCTACTGTCGCTGAACCATTATTAGCAACTGACGGAGTCATAATATAATCTGTCAGTAAATAGGGAACATGGACATAACCGGCCATTAGTTTTGTGAATTCTTTGCGCACCCGCTCAATCATGTGCGTTTGAGTCATGACACCACCCCCAAAAACAATTTTCTCAGGCGCAAGTGCTAAGGTTGTATTAACAGCGATTTGGGCAATGTAGAAAGCTTGAATCTCCCAAACTTTGCTGTCAGTTGGAATATCTTCTCCACGAATACCTAAACGGGCTTCAAGTGATGGGCCAGCTGCAACTCCTTCTAGACAATCGCCGTGAAATGGACAAACTCCTGCAAACTCGAGGTCATCTGGATGACGTTTCACATACTGATGACCCATTTCTGCATGAGAAAATCCACCAATAAATTTCCCATCTTGCACAGCTCCTCCGCCAATTCCTGTTCCGATTGTGAAGTAAACCAATGATTTTCCGCCAGTCACAATCATTTCACCGTAAGCTGAACTATTAACGTCAGTAGTGAAAACCATGGGAATATCAAGTGCGGCTTTGAGTTTTCCTAAGAGGTCAACATTAGCCCAACCAGCTTTTGGCGTGGTTGTTATATAGCCATAGGTCGGGCTTTCGGGTTTGATATCAATCGGTCCAAAAGAACCAACTGACAAAGAACTGACAGGATTTTCTTTGAAAAATTCAATTGTTTTAGAAATTGTTTCTTCAGGTGTCGTTGTTGGAATTTGGTTTGTTTTTAAAATGTTAAAATGCTCATCGCCAATCGCAAGAACAAATTTTGTTCCGCCTGCTTCAATTGAGCCATAATGTTTTGTCATAATATTTTCCTATATTTTGGTTACTTTTTAGATTTTATTTCCTATATTTTAGTGAAAGACTTTCTGTCAGTGATTATTTATTATAAGTTTGTGAAAAATCTACTGCTGCACCAATTAAATTGGCAGAGTTTCTAAATTCACAGGTTACAATTTCTGGCATAAAAGTGGCGACTTCAATAATTTCCATAATTTTTTTCAATTGTTTTTGAAGTTCTGGAATTAGCCATTCTGCTTGGGATACCCCTCCCCCGATAATAACTCGTTCAGGGTCAAAAGAATAGGTCAGGTTGAAGATTCCTTTGGCGACATTGTATAGAAAAATATCTTTTTCTTCATTCGCAATTTTATCGCCATTAAAGGCTTTTTCAAAGATTTCAATAGCATCAAGCTCTTCTCCTGTGCGTTTATTATAGCGCTCAGCCATCCGTATGGTTGTTCCTAAATCTGAAAACGAATGTTCATCATCCATGAGCATAAAACCAAATTCACCACCAAAGAGATGTTTCCCATGATGAACCTTCCCGTTCATTACAACAGAGCCTCCAACGCCCGTACCAAGAACAAGTAAAAGGACATCTGAAAGACCTTTTGCCGCGCCAAATTTCACCTCAGCGAGGGCCGCGCAATTGGCATCATTTTCAATCGATACGGGTAGACCAAAGCGTTTTTCAAGTTCAGCATGAATTTCAAAATCATGAATATAAGGTAGAGCACTTGCTCCTTCAATCACGCCAGAAGCCTTGTTAACTGCTCCAGGAGAGCTAATTGCTACTCCACAAACATCAGAATTTTCTTTAAATTGCTCAACTACTGCCGTTAGAGACTGATAAAACTGTTCTAAATTATCAGGAGTACCAAAAGCACCTTCTTCTCCTAATTTTCCGTCAGCAAATCTTGCATATTTAATGCTGGTTCCACCAATATCGATTGTTAATAATGACATTTTTTTCCTCCTAAAGTTCTTCTATGAATTTTTGCCTCTACTTAATTTTTTAAAACTTCATCATACTTTTCTAAAATCGAATTGGGAACTTGTAAAAGTGATGAATCAGTTAAATTTTTATACCAATAAGCAGATTTTTTTAAAGTTTTGACTTGAGTATGAACATTTAAGCTAATCAAGCCATAGCGGTTTTTATAAGAATTTCGCCAACTCCAACAGTCAATTGGTGTCCACACATGATATCCAAAACAATTTGAACCTTCTTGAATTGCCTTATGTAGCCAATAAAGATGTTCTGTCGTAAAAGTAATTCGATAATCATCTTGAATTTGACCCTCTTCATTTTTAAAACGTTCTTCATTTTCCACGCCCATCCCATTTTCAGAAATAAACCAAGGAATATTTCCATAATCTTCTTGGATTCGCTTGGCAATTTCATAAATGGTTTGAGGATGAATTTCCCATCCCCTGTCAGCATTCATGCGCACCCCTCGTTTATTGTAAGTGGCATAATATTTATCTGGACGCCAATCTTGTGCTAGACTATCACTGGAATATTCAGGTCCTTGCAGACGACTTGGATGATAATAATTGACTCCTAATAGGTCAATTTTATTTTCTTTTATACATTTTATATCTGCTGATTCTGCTGACCATAAAACATTTTCTTCTGACAGAATTTTGACTAATTCCTCAGGAAATTCTCCTGTTACTGACGCATCTAAAAAGAGTCGATTCTGCCAGAGGTCCGCCATTTCTGCTGCTTTTAAATCTTCTATTTTTTCAGTGGCTGGATAAGCAGGAGTTAGATTTAAAATAATCCCAATTCGTCCTTCAGGATTTTGATTGATTTTTCGGTATTGCTCTATTGCAAGAGCTGAAGCCAGTTGCAAATGATAAGCTACCTGAACAGCCTTTTCCCCATCCACAATATCAGGATAATGAAAACCTAAGAGATAACCACATTCAACGACGACCATTGGCTCATTAAAAGTAAACCAATCAACCACTCGGTCACTAAATTCCGCAAAGCATTTTGCAGCAAAGCCAACATATAAATCAACGACATGACGACTTTCCCAACCTCCATAACGATGTAATAATTCGACAGGTAAGTCAAAATGATTCAAATTTATCATCGGACGAATGCCTTGAGCTATAAATTCATTGATCACAGCATTGTAAAAATCGACTGCTTTCTCATTTAAGGCATTTTTTTCTAAGTCATCAATCAAGCGAGACCACTGGATACTTGTTCTTATAGACTTTAGACCAGCAGCTTTCATTAATTTTATATCTTCACGAAAGTCATTAAAAAAATTACTGGCAGTGTCTGGACCTATTGCTCCCCAGAAGCGCTCTTGATAATGGTCAAAATCATAATCAAAAACATTGTCATGCTGTTTTTTAAATCGTCCCTCAGTTTGAGGGCCACTTGTCGCAGCTCCCCAAAGGAAATTTTCTTGGAATTTCAATTCCATTGTTAATCGTCCTCTCAAATATTTCTTAATTTTTATTCTGCTAATTGTTCTTCTATTTTCAAGCGCCAATCTTTTGTGACACTTAAAGAATAAACTTGTAGTAGGCCGATTAATCCAAATAAAATTAAGCCTTTAAAACGCCAAGTTAAAACACAAATTACCACTATTCCAAATAAGAGTTTTAGGTAGGTTTTAAAACTAATAAAATTAGAAATAAAACTCATTTTTAATAAATTGCCAAAACTGATATCAAACTGACTATCAAAAATCATTGAATATTCAAAAGCGGTCATCAGATAAGTTATGCCAAAAAATAATATAAAGTCAATCACTATAAACATCAATCCTTGAATTTGAACGGAAAGATAAAGATTATAGGCTAATAGCAAACTCAATGCTGTATAAAACCAGAAGATTAAATTTGCCCGTAAAAAATCTCGCTTAAAGATCTGATAAGCCTGTTTAACTGAGATTGACTTATATTCAAAGCCATGCTCTAAATAGAGCTCTGTTACTACTTTAAAGGCTGGACCAATCCCTAGGACAAGGAGTCCTGAAAGAGCTAAGAGCCAAAATATCAAGGTCAATTTGACAACGACCCAAATTCGAATGAAGAATTCTTCTAGTGCTTTTCCAATCATTTTTCTATAACTTTCTAACTTTTATTACTTCATTATAACACTTTTCCAATGAAATGTTAGGGTTTTCATGATAGCCTTTTCATTATTTATCTAATTGCATTTTTAGCTATTTTTTAATCCTAAAACTTGTATTTCATAAAGACGAACAGCGCTATCTGCTCCTTGTGTTGGTTTAATGGCTGTGATTCTAACATAGCGGGCTTCTGTTTGTTTGAAAGAATCTTTTGTTTCGCCAAGTTTATTTTTCTTCACATTGACTACTTCTGTCCAATTCTGATTATCATTTGAAAGCTCAATGGTGTAATCAGAAGTATTCATATCTGGCGATTCTCCCCCTTTTTGGGCATGGTCAATCAGGACTTGATTGATTTTTTCAGATTTTCCAAGATCAATCGTAATATTATGTTTACTTGGACCGACGGCACACCACTTGGTATCTAATTTTCCATCTACCGCCTTGGGACCTGATTCAGATTCATTCGTAAAGCTGTCTACTTTTACTGATTGATTCAAAGCAAAATTAGTCAATTCTACTGGCTGATCGAGTACGGTAATCAGGGCGGTTTGGCTTATTGTATTTTCTTGTCCTTTTTCATTAATCGCGGTCAATTTGACTGAGTAAGTTCATGCTTTAGCAAAACTTACTTGAGGATTTTTTTCAGTTGAAGTAGCTGGACTTGCCCCTTCAATTTCCCATTTGTACTTAGTCGTAGCCAGATTAGACTGATTAAGTAATGTCACTTGTTCACCCACTTTTACAACTGTTTTATCTGCCACAAAAGCTGCTTTTGGTAGTGAATTATCTGGCCACTTAATAGAAGTAGTCACTGAATGACCAGCCTCTCCAGATTTGTTAATTGAGACAATTTCAAATTTTGTCGAATTGATGTTTTTCCCCCGTTTTAAAGCATTCACAAAGAAAGCATTAATATTACTTGCTCCTAAAAATTCCTTACTTCCATCATCATTTAATTGATAAATCTCATATCCATAAAGATTATTTTTATTTGCATCTGATTGCCAAGAAAGTCTAAAACCACCTACAGTTCCTTCTTCTTCAAAAGCTTCATCGGTTACTTTCGCATCAGAGAGCGAAATTTGTTTCACTTTTTGACCATTAGTTAAGGTCATTTCGCCCAAATTAATGGCCTTGAAATCCATTGATTTTTCAGCGGTCAGTTTTAAAGCAATTTTCTCAATCTTTTGGTCTTCATATTTTTTAATATCAAAATTCACTTCTGACCATTTATCAGTCAGCTCCTTATCACCTGCAATGCTCACTTTTTTCCCATTTGCTAGTTCTAAGATTGTCGATACTTTTACAGCTTGGTCTGAACGCATATTGACGGAAAATTTTGCTCCTTTAGCGATATGTAAATCGCTAGCAAACAGGGTCACTGTTGAAGCTTTTCCAGCAGCTAAGTGTTCAGCCATAAATTTAAGTGAATTGCCCCCATTATAAGCATTTGCAAAATCAAAGCTTGGAGTGATTTTATTATCTCCCTCATTATCAATCGTCCAACGATAAGAAGGTAAAATTCCTGCTAAGCTTCGATCGTTCCAGTCCATTTCGGAAATTTTTTGACCATCTTTAAAATAGTTATAACCATTTCCGAGGTTAAAATTCGTTTTGAATTCATCACCGTTTATTGCTGATTTTTCCAGTACATATTTGGAAAGCCCTGTCCACGATTCGTTGACGGAGGTATCAACTTGACGAGGGTCTGCTTTTTGATTCACCCAGAAGGCTGACTCTCGATTTTGAAAATCATCCCAACTGCTTGCGTTAGTATAGGTCGCACTCGCTGCATATAGACCAATTGACGTTTGGGTTTCCTGACTTCCTTTTTCTAAAAGGTTCCATTTAACTGGCGTTTGAACATCTTTTGCTTGCACATCTATTCCGGCATAAATATTATATGGGTCAATATTGTGACTTTTAGCATAGAGATTTGATTTTTCAAGTAGCTTTTGGTCAGCCAAATTATTTTCAGTCCACCAGAAATTTAAAAACATTGCATCTGCTGCTTTATCCTGAACAAAAGTTGCATTTTGGTCATTCAATTGATTTTGCCAATCAACTTTACCGTCTTTAGTCATGGCATCATACCACATAATTTGCAGGTTTGGGTCTGCTTTTTTAACTTGTTGAATCAAGGCTTTCATATTAGCCGCATCTTCAGCATTTAATCCTTGAGTCTCTTCATTGATAAACCAACCTTCAAAACCATAAGTTTTCGCAATGTTTACCATCTGCTTGGCAAATGGATATTGACCATTTGCATCTTTTTTGAGCATTGTTTTGACCCAATCCACTTTTCCACCGTATTCTTTAGGTGGCAGGAAAATTGTTCCAAGAACTGGGACGCCATTTCTATGTGCTTCGTCAATAACATCCGCTGATGGTGTCACAATAATACCTTCTCCAGCAGAACCGCCCCAGTAAACCAAGGTATCAATATATTGCCAATAATCAAATGTATAAGAGTCAAATTTTGTTGAGCCACGTGAAGGATTTCCTGAAGTTTGCGAGTTCATCATTGACAAAGCGACAATTTTTGTTTTCTTATTTTGATTTTGATTAGAGGGACTTAATTTTTCAGAGGAAATTCGCTTAGCCAGCGGAACAGTGGATTTATTGTAAAGTAAATCTTTATCATTTTCTGCTGACCATGCTAAAAATTTATCCGGCATCCAATAGGAAGAAATTGGGGCATTTTTACTCTGGAAATCGGGTATAGCCTCGGCCGTGACTTTATAATTTGCTTTGACATGAGTTGCTGAACCACCGCTACAAGCTGATAGAAGGGTGATAGAAGCTAGAAGCCCTGTGGAAAGGCACAATTTAATAAAAGTTTTTCTCGACATTTTCATGGAATCCTCCAATAAAATTTATTAATCAACATTTTCAATTTCCAGAGCAAAAGCTTGCCAAGGTTTAATTTCTAAGTCTGTCAGTAAATTTGGAAAATTGTCATTACTGATAATCTCATTTTTTTTGACATAAGAACTTTGAAAATGCTGTGGTGATTTTGATAAATTTGCCAGAACAAGAAAACTTCTTGTCCCTGTTTTTCTTAAGTAAGCAAAGATTTTGTCAGTAGTTTCAATTAATTCAAAGTCTGCTTCTACTAACCAATCTTCTTTGTGACGAAGTTCAATTAACTTTTGATAAGTGTAAAAAATAGAGTCAGAATCACTGACAGCTTGATCAGCATTGATTTCTGCGGCATTGGGATTAACAGTCAGCCAAGGTTTACCATTTGTAAAACCAGCCTTTTGCTCACTTGTCCATTGCATGGGCGTCCTCGCATTGTCCCGACTCATTTCTCGTAAAATTTTTATGATTTCTGCTTCTGTTTTTCCTTCATTTTTCTTGTCAGTAAAATATTCATGGGATTCAAGGTCGTTAATTTCTGACAGGTTTTCAAATGGAAAATTGGTCATGCCTAACTCTTCTCCTTGATAAATAAATGGTGTCCCACGCATCAAATGAAAAAGAATTGCAAAGGCTTTGGCTGATTTTTCTCTATTTTCTCCTTCATCTCCCCAAAATGATACAATTCGTGGTAAATCATGATTTCCTAAAAAGAGAGAGTTCCAAGCCTCATTCGGATTCAGTTTTTGCCAAGCCGCCATCGCTTCTTTAAATTTTGAAACGTTCAAAGGTAATTTTTCCCACTTATTGCCATTTCCTGCCGAAGTCAATAAATGCCAAAATCCAAATACCATTGAAAGTTCCTGACGATTAGGACTACTGTATAATTTTGCTAATTCTGGTGAACTTGACCAAGCTTCGCCAACGGTCAAACAATCTTTAGCTCCAAAAGTTGCTAAATTCATCTCTTTTAAATACTCATGAAGTTTAGGACCATTAACCGTAATTCCCTGATCTGGTTGTTTCCCAATCAGATCAATCACATCTAATCTAAAACCGCTTATTCCCTTATCCAACCAAAAATTCATCATCTTATAAATTTCTTTGCGAAGCTCCTCATTTTCCCAATTTAAATCTGGTTGTTGAGGGCTAAAAAGATGAAAATAATATTGCTGAGTGCTTGAATCATAGGTCCAATTTCTGCGCTCACCCACAGGCTGATCACGCCATATATAAAAATCTCTTTTGGAATTATCTTTGGATTTTCTGGCTTCTTTAAACCACAAATGCTGGTTAGAAGTATGATTCACCACCAAATCCATGATAAGTCGAATCCCAATATTTTTAGCTTTTTCTAAAAGTTCATCAAAATCACTCATTTTTCCAAATAATGGGTCTATTTTATAGTAATCACTGATATCATAGCCATTATCGACCATAGGAGATTGGTAGAGCGGCGAAAGCCAAATGGCATCTATTCCTAGCTTTTTAAGATAATCTAGTTGCTCAGTAATTCCATTGATATCGCCCACCCCGTCATCATTTGAATCTTTGAAAGAGCGAGGGTAAACTTGATAAATGACAGCCTTTTTCCACCAATTTTTCATTATTTTTCTCCATAAATTTTCGTAAATATTGGAAGTATTTTTGTGAGTTCATCTAATATTTCACTGACAGACTTAGCATTAGGCTCATCTGCCCAAATTGAAAAGTAAGTTCCTCTGACAGACTTCATTTCGTTTTTATTTAACCATTGCTGACCAGAAAATTTTTGAATATTTCCCTCATTTTCTAGTTTTTTTGCAGTTGGATAAGAATATCCTGCTTGTTCTCCCAAAACGTAATAAAGGTCATTGTCACAAAAATTAATCAGGGAGTATCCCGCAGATAGCCATTCTTTGATATCAGCCATTCCCTTTTCCCAGTTTGTCCAATAACAAACTTCAACTTCTTTGGTCAATGGAATTAAACTTTGCTTATCTTTTCGCAAAAAACCATCATTCCAAATACGGACTCTTTTTCCTTTTTGATCTAAATGTCTTGCCAACCGGTTAATATATTCATAATAATACTCTAAACCTCTTGCCTCAGAACCATATTTTTGACGCGCTTTTTCAAGCAAATAAGGATAGTTTTCAATCTGACGGAAATCAATAAATTCATCGCCACCAATATGAAAAATCTTTGAATCTGGAAAAAAATCAATTATCTCATCAATAATTTTCAAAAGCCAATCAATAGCTGCTTGATTAGTGACATCAACGGCTTGTTGATTAGTGTCAGGTAAAGCAAATTCCGGTTTTGATTTTAGTAAATGGCTCATGTGACCTGGGCTATCAAAATCAGGAATTAGTGTAATTTCATGCTGCTTTGCAAAAGCTCTAAGCTCCTTTATTTCACTGTATGAATAGCTTTTACTGACCAAACTGTCAGTAAAATTTAAAGCAAAACCTTCATTTTCATTCAGATGAAGTTGTAAATGAGTCAATTTGTGTTCTTGGAGTAAAAGTATTAAGTTTTTTAATTCTTTTAATGACCAATACTTCCGTCCAAGATCTACTAATAGTCCTTTTTCCATAATAATTTCAAATAAAATAAGACCTCCAAACTAGTTTCAAAATGAATTTAGAAAGGAGATCTTGGATTAGTTTACCTCTTATTTATTCTTAAGATAAGTATCATATTGACTTTGCATTTCTTTTTCTACTTTGTCATAACCTGCTTTTTTCAATTCAGCTTTGAGTTTAGGTAAAGTTTGAACAGGGTCAACAGAACCTGTATTCAATTGGTCTAAATATTGGCTCATCACGTTTGACAAGTTAGAAATTTCAGATTTCACTTTTGATTGGTCAAAAGTAAAGCCGAGCAATGGTGAAACTTTGGCATCTTTAATTGATTGGTCACGTTTCGTAATCATATCATTTGTCACTGCATCTGTAGTGTAAAGAATAGCATTGTTTCCTGTATTCCAAGCCGCCATGTGTTTTACTCCTTCACTGTATGAAGGGAGTAATTTAATTTTCTTATCGCCTGTTTTTTCCCATTGTTGTCCTTCAACACCATAAACTAAGCCATTTAAAAGTTCAGCATCACTATTGATTAGACCCAATACTTTAACGGCATCTTCTTTATGTTTAGAGGTATTAGAAACAACGAAGTTAGCCACACGCGCTTGGTCAGTTGTAATCAAAGGTTCAGTAACTGCTTTAGAAACAAGCGTTTGTCCAGCTGCTTGCGTTAAAATAGTATCGCCATAATCGTAAGGACCTTGTGTTTCAACACGAGCGAACCAGTTATTTGAGTTCAAGTCAAAAGCAGTATTTGAAGTTGCGGCATCGGCTGGAATCAGACCTTTAGTATAGTAATCATGCATTTTCTTCAAATTGTCAATGTACGATGGGATATCATAAACATTTTGGATTTTTTTACCATCTCCTGTTGTATCTACAGCAAATGGCAATCCATTTCCAAGAACATAGTCAACATTACCTGGTGTTTTGAATCCTTGACCAATAGCAAAGGCTGCAACATTAGGTTCTTTTTTATGGAATTCCTCAATTACTTTTTCGGCTGAAGCAAATGAGTTAACTCCGTCAATAGAGAGGTTATATTTATCCAAATATTGCTTATTAAATGTAATGACTTGTTGAGCATAAATATTACCATTTACAGGGTAACCATAGAGCTTACCATTAATTTTATTCCCTTTAATATAAGCTGGATTTAACTCATTATAAGCCGTTTTAGCATATTTAGGAGCCAAATCAGTCAAATCAGCAAATGCTCCCTTAGCTGCATTCGTAGCGTAATCTTGAGCAAAGGCAATATCATAAGCTTCACCAGAGGAAACGATAACGTTCATTTTTTGCGCGTAATCCCCCCAGCCAATATAGCTAATGTCCAATTTTACTCCAGCTTTTTTCTCGAGAATTTTGTTAGCGTTAGCCATTAATTCCGTGTAATTGTCTGGTTTATCACCAATTTGGTACATATGCAAAGTGGTGTTACCAGAACCGCTTTTTGACTTTGCAGATGAACCACAAGCCACAAGTGTAAAGGCTGCAAGCACTGATACGGTACCAAGTGCAACTTTTTGATAATTTTTCATTAGATTATGCTCCTTTAGGGTTTCCCCAATTTTTTTAACTTTATTAATGTTTGCGCTTTCTTTAAGCGTCTAAATTTACTCTGCTAACTAAGCAGAGCTTTAATTATTCCTTAACACCACCAATGGTCAAACCTTTGACGAAATAACGTTGGAAGAATGGATAACTAATTGCAATTGGTAAAGTTGAAATAATAACAATTGCCATACGGGCTGATTCTCCAGGAAGAGCCGCTAATCCTCCGGCTATCTGTGAACCTGCTCCTGCATTTTGCGTTAAAAATTGTAGATTGTTTTGAACTTTCATCAATAGATATTGCAATGGAATTAATTTATCATTTGAAATATAAAGTAAAGCATTAAACCAGTCATTCCAGTAGCCTAAGGCTGCGAAAAGCGAAATAGTCGCAATTCCAGGTACTGCTAAAGGAAGAACAATTTGCATGAAAATTCTAAGTTCACTTGCTCCGTCAATTCGCGCAGATTCAATGATTGAATCTGGAACCGAACGTTTGAAGAAAGTCCGCATAACGATGATATTAAATGGCGAAACGGCCATTGGTAAAATTAATGCCCAAATTGTATCTTTTAATTGTAAAAGGTTAGTCATTACCAAATAGTTAGCAATCATCCCTGGAGAAAATAACATGGTGATCAAACAAAAGATGGTAAAGAAACGACGGTAAGGAAAGTTGTTTCTGGAAATTGCATAAGCATAAAGTGAAGTTGCTGTTGAGTTTATCGCAGTTCCTAAAACTGTTACAAGTACCGTTACAAAGAGTGATTGCAACATCTTGTCTTTCATTTGGTCAAATAAGAACCGATAAGCATAAAAGCTCCATTCTCTTGGCCAAAAACTATAACCAAATTGTTGTAGTGAAGATTCTTTTGTCAGAGAAATCGCTAAGACAAAGAGGAAAGGCAAGACACATGAGATGGCAAAGATTGCAATCACAATATTGAAGATAAAGTTCACCGGACGATTAAATCCCCGAACAGATAATGAGGCTATTTTTTTCTTTTTCATATTTATTAGCTTTCAAGTTTAGTAAAAGGCTCGACCTACTAGCTTCCCCCTTTCTTAGAATAAGGCTGAATCATTATCAAGTCTGCGAGCAAAGAAGTTTGTAATCATTAAGAGAATAAATCCTACAACAGATTGATAAAGGGCCGCCGCCGTTGCCATTCCTAAGTCACCAGTATTCGCTAATCCATTATAGATATAGGTATCAAGAACTTGTGTGACTGGTGTTAAAGCACCGGATTGACGCGGAACATTATAGAAAAGACCGAAGTCGGCACGGAAGATATTTCCGACCGCCAAGATTGTCAAAATTGTCATAAGTGGAACAACTTGGGGAATAGTAATATTCTTGATTTGTTGCCACTTAGTGGCCCCATCAACCATCGCTGCTTCATAATATGTTGGATTGATTCCCATTACTGTTGCAAAGTAGATAATTGAGTTATAGCCAATTCCTTTCCAAACACCAATGAAGAGGATAATGAAGACCCAGTATTTTGGTTCTTGATACCAATTGACTGGCATCCCTCCATTATGCATAATCATTTGGTTGAAAATTCCTTTATTTCCTGGTGCCAAGAAGGCATAAACAAAGTAGGAAATAACAACCCATGAAAGGAAATAAGGAAGAAGTGACATGGTTTGGTAAATTTTTACTAATTTCTTGTTTCTTAACTCACTCATGATAATGGCAAAAGCAATGGAGATAATCAAGTTAAGACTGATGAACCCAACATTGTAAAGCACCGTATTTCTTGTGATATCAAAAGCTGCACCGGAAGAAAAGAGGAATTCAAAGTTTTTAAATCCGACCCAAGGACTATTGGTTAAACTGGCCAAAAATCCATCTGGGTCAATGTGAAAATCTTTGAAGGCCACAATATTTGCAAAAACTGGAATGTAGAAAAAGAATATCATCCAAATTGCACCTGGAATAGCCATGAGTATCAGTGCCTTATAGCGCCAAATATTCCGAAAAAATTTATTCATTGATTTTTCTCCTTAATCAATAAAGTCCGAATTTCGTGAGCTGCAATTTCTTTTTGCATGTCTGCTTCTTTCATTTCATCTTCAAGCAGATTTAGGATTCTTGTTTCTTCTTCAAGATGTAAATTTAATGGTTGACCAGACATATTGTAGCCTCGTAAAACTAGACCATTATCTGATTCGCGACGTTTCAATGCCGTGATAGCAAATTTATCATTATTAATTTCTAATATTTTACCTGCTGACGGCAATTTTTTTACTGACGAGTCTGTTAACTCCACGGTTGAAAATGGAACCTGAGCAACATAAGCATGTTGGTAAGTTTCATAACGTTCGCAAGGCTGACCGTGAAATTCTAAACTGTAGTTAAAAGTATGTTGTCCCAAAGTTTGAGCTTCTGGTGTTGGGAAATAACCCCAATCTCCTAGCTCACCAACTCCTCTAAGTAAAGTTAAGGCAATATTTGTGCTGTCAGTAACTTCATATTCATTTAAACCAAAATTACCAATTGTCAGCCCGTATTCTTCATTATGAAGATTAACAAAGGCTTGCTGATGTTGCGGATTGGTTGGATTTTCCCACGTTTCAGGCATTTGGTTTGGTCGTGTAACCACCTCATAAATACTGTCAGCTTCATGAGTCTCAGCCGTCAATCCTGCTGGGAATAAGACCCGAAGACGATGGTCTTTCATTTGATTATCAATGCTTGTTTCAAAATCAACTTTTTTAGAATCTTTGCGGACTGTAATTTTTGTGTTTACTTCTAAAGGCAAAAGTTTGTCAGAACGTCCAGCATGACGAT
The DNA here is from genome assembly GCF_000468955.1 of Lactococcus cremoris subsp. cremoris KW2. Taxonomy (NCBI): domain Bacteria; kingdom Bacillati; phylum Bacillota; class Bacilli; order Lactobacillales; family Streptococcaceae; genus Lactococcus; species Lactococcus cremoris. Next base: position 1,520,487 of record NC_022369.1, read on the forward strand.
AACGGAATTCCAAGACCTTTTTTTGTTCCTCATCAAGCAAATCGTCAGCAGATTCAGGAATCATCAGTATTTGTTTAATCTGAACTTCGGCAATTTCTGCTCTGTCAGTAATAATTGAGAATTCAGCTTGGCTGTCAGTAGAAAGAATGGCTTGTGTATTTTTAGGTTGGAAATAAATATATTCATTTCCGATATCACCCGTATCCTCAAAAACTAATAAATCTTTAAAGACTTTATTAAGTGACTTATCAAAAATACTCAAGCTTCCATTATGATTAACTGTCAGTTTTAAACGATCATTTTCAATGGTTTGACCTGAAATCATGCTCTCATGATTACTGACAGAACTTTCAGCAAGTACTAAATCAAAGCTTTCCCAAGATAAAGGACTCATTTCATGTAAGAACAATTTCACCTTAACAAATCGTTTCATATAAGGAACGCGGAAACGGTCTTTGGGTAAATCATAATCAAATAGCACTTCTTCTTCACTGATTTCAGCCGGAATTTCTTGACCTTCACGATTAATTACTTTATAGGTTGCTTTTGGTTTGCCCTTTAGTTCATCGTAAAGTTTCTCAGGAATTCCATCTTTAAAGAATTTACGCTCTAAGACCACTTCAATTTCGGCCTCGCCTGTTTTAGAATGACCTGCTGTATTAAAGACTACAAAAGGATGTTCCCCTTCAAAATCAATAACTTTAGCCAGTTCAAATAAAGCATCATTGGCAAGGTATTTACCCACTTCATTTGCTTTTTCAAAACGTGTCATCATCTCACGATGCACTTCATCAACAGAGCAGCCACAGATACTGTCATGTGGATGATTTTGCATCAAGGTTTTCCACGCATAAGTCAATTTATCATGCGGATAATCACCAGTTACTCGATATGCTAAGCTTGCAAGAGGTTCTGTGATGTTTTCTAGTTGACGCTCAACCTTTGTATTCCATTGTTTGAGATATACTCGACTTGAAGCCGTATTTGCTAAAGTATACCAACCATCCGTTTCTTGCGAAGTCAACTCACCAGTTACTGTCGATAAGTTTTCAGGCAAATCTGACCTTACAGCTTCCAGATAATTTGGCCAATTAGAATGAACAAACTCATAATCTGGGAAAAGTTCATTTGCTAAGCGAATGGCTTGACTCAAATCTTTTTGAACTGGCTGATGGTCTACACCATTCATCATTAAAAGGTGTGAGGTTGACGCAAATTTTTCAACATCTGCTAGTTTTTGATTCCAAAAGTCAAGAGCTGCTGCTTTTTCAGCAGGAATTTCATTCCCATTTGAGTACCAATTGGCAAACAAAATTCCAAGAATTTTTGTCCCATCAGGACCTTCCCACCACATTTCTGAAAATTGTGAGCTATAAGCTTCTTCTGATTGTTCCAAAACTTGGTTATCAAAACCAATTGGTTTCACCCCGCGGCCAAAGGCTGCAGCATTAAGGCCTGCTCCTTTCATCATCTGAGGCGTTTGACCCATATTTCCAAAAGTATCAGGGAAATAACCTAGTTCAACGGGAGCCCCCCAGCGCTCAGATTCTTTACGTCCAACAAGCATATTACGGACATTTGATTCAGAGCTAATAAGGAAGTCATCTTGCAAAATGTAAAATGGCCCAATTCTCAATTTTCCTGCTGAAATAGCAGCTTGTACTGCTTCACGACGTTCGGGACGGACTTGCAAATAGTCATCTAAAATAATCGTTTGACCATCCAAGTGAAAACTGTCAAAATCAGGGTCTTTTTCAAACAAGTCAAGCAAATCATCTACCAAGTTAACCAAACGCATATGATGTTCTTCATAAGCCATATACCATTCTCGGTCCCAGTGGCTATGGGAGATGATATGTACTGTTTTCTTTTTCATAAAGTTCTATCTTTCCAAGTTCTATCTTACTAACTTATTTTTTAATTCGGATATCGAAATAATCCATCACTAATTCGCAAAACATCATATTCGCCCAGCTAAACCATTCTCTCGTGTAGTTTTTGGGATTATTAACATCAAAACCTTCATGCATCAAATGTGTTCCAGCGTCTGTTTCAACCAAATGATTCAAGATTCTTTCTTTTTCTGCCTTATCATTTGTGGTCATCCCTTCCATTGCTAAGGCAATTGGCCAAACGTAATTTTCTGGAGTATGACTAGAGCCAATTCCCCTAGCATATTTTCCTTCGTAGTAATAAGGATTTTCTTTGCTCAATAAAGTTTGTCTTGTTTTGAGATAAGCTTCATCTTCAACGTCGCAAAATCCTAAATAAGGAGCTGCAATCAAATTAGGAACATTACTATCATCCATTAAGGTCGAATTTCCTAAACCATCAACATCATAAGCCCAAATTTCTTCGCCTTCTTTATTTTTAACTTTGGCAAATTTTTCTAATCCCTCTTGAATTTCATTTCTAAGAGTTTCTGCTTCTTTTGCAATTTCTTCATTAGAAAGAAGATCAGTAAATATTTCTTTGATATAATCCAAAACAACAAGAGCAAACATATTGGATGGGACCAAATAACCATACTCACAAGCATCATCACTCGGTCTAAAACCAGACCAAGTCATTCCAGTATAAGCCGTCTTAGCTCCTCGTCCATTTCTTATCAAAGTGTCTTCCTTGCGGTCGGTATCTCGAACGAAATTATAGGGAGAAGTTTCATGATTTTGTTCCGTTTTAAAAACAGTCAATGTATTTTCGACTGCTTTGATAAATGCTTCATCAAAATGAGCCGTGTAACCTGTGTTTTTATAAAGTAAGTAAGCCAGTTGAATTGGATAACAAAGGGAATCAATCTCATATTTTCTTTCCCAAATCCAACCTTTATGTTCATTAAAGTTGGTATGATCTCCTTGATGTCCTGCAAAATTTTCACTTTCATTAAAAGCATTAGCATAAGGATCCAAATTAATATATATCATTTGTTTTTTTATTAAACCAACAATCAAATCTCGAATTTCTTCATCTTCACGCGCAAGAACCAAATAAGGTCGCATTTGAGCCGTTGAATCACGTAACCACATTGCTGGAATATCACCCGTTAAAAGAAAGGTTGTCCCGTCATCATGCACTCTCAAAGTAGTTTCGAGTGTATTTGAGAAAGAATGATTAAAGTTTAGAGCCCACTCTTTATGTTCTTCTCCACAAAGCTCTCTTATCTCATCCATAAACTTTTCAACGGATTTTGGAATATTTGCTTTCACTGCATCTCCTTTAAAATTCATTTGATATATCATTTAAGGTTATTTTAATATATTTTTTTCTATTTTGCAAGCGCTTTTTTATTAAAATAAGGTTAATTATGTTATTTATTTTTATTTTTTCTGAATATTACTCGCCAACTTCTTGTTTTTTTAGTGATTTTCATAGTAAAAGACTTGTTTTTTCCGTAAAAAAGAGTAAAATATGGTATATCAAATAAAATACAAAGGGATATTTCTATGAGCTTACCACTCTATCAGCAGATTTCCGATGATTTGAAGCAAAAAATTATCACAAAAACATTCAAATCTGGAGACCAGCTCCCCACTGAAAAAGAACTCTCAGAGACTTATTCAGTCAGTCGCATTACTGCTAAAAGAGCTTTGACTGATTTAGAACAATTAGGACTTGTCAGTAGAACCCGAGGAAAGGGAACTTTTGTTCAAGAGCTTAACAAAAATCACACAAAACTCCTTAAACGTGTCCTCTTTATCATTCCTTTTGAAGGAATGTCATTTGGAGATTTCACACATGGTTTAGTTCCTGCTTTAAAAGTTGAAGATACAACTGTTTTTATTACTTATGCTAGCTACCTCAAGGAAAATACCGCAGATGATATTAAAGAAAACTTTGATGGTTTGATTTATTATCCAATGTATACAGAAGATTATTTAGATATCTTATTAGAACTTTCCTTGCAAAATTTTCCTGTCGTTCTATTAGATAAACAAATCTATGACCTCGGTTTTCCATGTGTTTCCTCAGATAACTTCAATGGAGGTGAACAAGCGGCTCAAGCCCTGTTAGAACTTGGTCATAAGCGAATCGCTTTTGTGGCCAGCAATGATAGTCACCACCCGCAAACAACAAGAAATCGCTATTTGGGATATGTCAAAGTCCTTAAAGAACAGGGAATTAGATTTCACACAACTCTTGATGATTCTCTTTATACCGAAAGCTCTGTCTTAGAACTTATTCAAAATGAAGAGGTTACTGGACTTATTTGTGAAAATGATTTAGTTGCCCTTCAAACAATGAAGACTTTACAAAATAATCATTTTGATATTCCAAATGATATATCAATTATTGGCTTCGATGATATTCAAGCAGCAAGTCTCTCAAATCCACCTTTAACAACCATTGCCCAAGATTTCATTGGCATGGGAAGAATCGCTGGCGAATTACTTTTAGACTGGATTAAAAATGGAGAGACACCTAAAGATGTTAAAGTTCCGATCAATTTAATTAAAAGAAATACAACTGAGGAGTTGAAATGAAAATAAACAAAATTGATACCCGTCACGGCACTGCCAACCAATCCACTTTTTCACACGGAAATTGTCTTCCATATACTGGATTTCCTTGGGGAATGAATTATTTTGCCCCTTCAACTGGTGCCGCACGTGGTGCCTGGTGGTTCCACCCAGAAGACAGAACATTTGAAGGCTACCGGATTACTCACCAGCCTAGTCCTTGGATGGGGGATTTCTCCCATCTCACGATGACCCCTGTGGCCGGACCTTTACTTGAAACCTCACTTTGGCATACGGTAAGTTCCTATCGCCCTGAAGAAGCAACTTTTAATCCAACTCAACTTAAAGTTACCCAATTACGTTATCAAATCACTTCTGAATTGCTTCCTTCAATGTATGGTGGTCTCTTATCAATCAATTACCAAAATTTAAGAGTAAAAGATAATGGGTTGATGCTTCATTTACCAGGGTCATATGAGCTTCAACAGCTTGATGATTATAGCCTAGAGCTTTCTGTCATTAATTTTGCTGGCTGCGAGGATGAAAATTTCACTTTTTATCTCAAATTTACTGCTGACCAAGCCTTTGTTTTGAATGGTGATTTGTCTGGTAAGGACGGGGAAGTTCGCCTAGATTTTAAAGGAGCTGACCAAGTTAAATTACACTTTGCTACTTCTTTTATTTCTAAGGAACAAGCGGCTCTCAATCTCAAACGTGAGCAAAATAATTCAGCAGAAATTTATTTAGAAAATGCTGAATCTGCTTGGAATGAACTTTTTTCACGTATTGAAATCGAACATGGCAACAAACAAGAAGTTTCTACTTTCTATCACAACCTTTATCGAACTTTTCTTTTCCCACAAACTTTTTATGAATTTGATTTAGATCATCAAAAAATTCATTATGATACAACTGCAAAATCTATTAAATCGGGCCCGCTCTATACAAATAATGGTTTCTGGGATACTTTCCGAACCGTTTATCCTTTGTATAGTCTAATTGCGGTTGACCATTATGGCGACATGCTTGAAGGTTTTCTAAACTCTTATCGTGAAACTGGCTTCCTTCCAAAATGGCTTTCTCCTGATGAACGTGGTCTCATGCCCGGTACCTTGATTGATGCCGTTATTGCTGATGCGGCAAGCAAAAATATCCGTCCTGACTTGATGCCTGAATTTCTGGAAGCAATGAAAAAAGGGGCAACCTCTCAATCTGAAAACTCTAATTACGGTCGCCGTGGCACCAAAGACTATCTTAAACTTGGTTATGTTCCACTGACTCATCATGAATCCGTCAACCATACTTTAGATTACGCTTTTTCTGACTATTGTATTTCCCAAGTCGCTAATGTTACTGGTGACAAAGAAATTTCGGATTTTTATGCTCAACAAGCTAAGAATTATCAAAATATTTTTGACCCTGAAACAGGCTTTATGCGTGCAAAAGATGCTGACGGAAATTTCAGACCTGACTTTTTAGATATTCGTTGGGGGCGTGATTATGCAGAAGGTTCTGCTTGGCAAACTTCATGGTCAGTTCTTCATGATTTTGCTGGATTGATTAAATTATACGGTTCTGCCGAAAAATTTGAAGAAAAACTAATTGAACTTTGTAATCAACGTCCGAATTTCAATGTTGAGGGCTATGGTTTTGAAATTCACGAAATGAGTGAGATGGCTGCCATCGAATTTGGTCAAGTCGCTATCTCAAATCAACCAAGTTTCCATTACCCTTATCTCTTTAGTTACATTGGAAAACCTTGGATGGCTACTCCTTTAATCAAAAATTTACTGACAGAAACTTTTAACGACAGCCCTAAAGGTTATCCTGGAGATGAAGACAATGGCACGATGGCTGCTTGGTATGTCTTTTCAAGTTTAGGATTCTATCCTGTCACTGCTGGTTCTGGACAGTATGTGCTTGGAATGCCACTCTGGGACAAGGCCACACTTAATCTTTCATCTGGCCAGCAACTTACTATTCTTGCAGGACCTAATGCTCCCCAACAACTTTTCGTCAACAAACTTACTTTTAATGACAATAAAGTCAAGGATACTTTTATCAAGCATGAAACACTGATGAAAGGTGGAAATCTTAAATTTGATTTAGGAATTGTACCAAATCCACAAAATTATACAAATGAACAATTGCCCTATTCACTGACAGAAAATTAATGACTGACAAGTCTGAAATAATCATTCTATCAGTAAAAAAAACAGACTGATTAATTAAAATCAGTCTGTTTTTATTTTATATCATTCTTATTTTTTCAAGTCAGACCAAACCCACTCCGTAAATTCGGGAATATCAACTCCTTCATTTCTTGTCACTTCAAAATGTTTAACCAATGTCCGCTCCATTCGGTCAATGAAAGCTTTTGCTAACCCTTGGTTAACTTTACGATTGACATAAAGCACTTGCATGGCATCAATCGCTTGGTGGAAACGGTCAAGTTCAGAATAAACCCGCATATCATAAGTAGTTGTAATGTCGCCATCTTCACGATAGCCATGAACAATCAAACCTTCATGACCTCTTTGATAGAAAATAGATTCGATTAAATCTTCATAGCCGTGGAATCCAAAAATTACCGGAGTACCTGAAGGCCCGAAGTATTTTTCGAATTCTTCATCTGAGAGTTCACGTTCTTGATTGAGTGCTCCTTTTTTCTTTTGCAACCGACCTAATTCAACCACATTCACATAACGGAATTTTGCTTGTGGGAAGACCTCATTGACAAGATGTAAAGCCGCCAGTGTTTCAATGGTTGGCTCAGCTCCTACAGAAGCAAAGACTAAATCAACCGCTTCTCCTTCTTTTACAGTTGAAGCCCAGTCAATGGTTGCAATTCCATCAGTCGCCAATTTTTCAGCTTCTTCTTTAGTAAACCATTGTTGACGAGGTTGTTTAGAGGCTACAATATGATTAATTTTACTTCTATCTTGAAAAGCACGGTCAAATACGGCAAGCAAAGTATTCCCATCAGCCGGCAAGTATTGTCTGATAAAATCAGATTTCTTTTCAGCCAAATGAGTCAACATTCCTGGGTCTTGGTGAGTATAACCGTTATGGTCTTGTTGGAAAACAGTTGAAGTCGAAATAACATTAAGTGATGGATAATCATGGCGCCATTTTTGATCTGCTGCTTGACGAATCCATTTGAAATGTTGAGTTAACATTGAATCTACGACGCGCAAGAATGATTCATAACTTGCAAACACACCTGTACGTCCAGTCAAAGTATAGCCTTCGAGCCAACCTTCTGCTTGGTGTTCTGAGAGTTGAGAATCGATAATTCGACCTTCTGGCGAGATAAATTCATCATTTGGATTTTTAATGACTTGCATCCATTGACGATTTGTCACTTTAAACATTTCCCAGAAACGGTTGGACATGGTTTCGTCAGGACCAAACAAACGGAAACGTGTCGGATTAAGTTTGACGATTTCGGCAAAATATTTTGACAAAACATTCATATCCATATTGTCATTGGTTTCAGGGAGTAATTTTCCACGATTATTTTTGGAAATTGGATTTGCAAACTCTTGCCAATCGGGTAAGACCAAGTTTGAACCATCTACACCACCATTAGTTACAGGGTTTGCAGCCATACGCATGTCACCTTTTGGTGCAAAATCGCGCAATTCTTCTTTCAAACTTCCATCAGTATTAAATAAGGTTTCTGGTTGATAAGAAGTCATCCATTCTTCAAACTCGGGCAATGTTTCCATATTTTTTGATGACAATGGCAGCGGCACTTGGTGGGCACGGAAACTATGCTCAATCGGCATACCTTTACCGTCAAATTTTGGTCCTGACCAGTCATTATAACGTGGACCACCCCAACCTTTTGGTAAACGAGCGATAATAATGGGCCAAGCTGGGATTTCACCATTTTGATAACGACCATGCTCACGCGCATCTTCTTGAATTTGATGAATGTCTTCAATGGCTTTATCAAAAACTTCGGCTGCTAACTTATGATAAGCCATGTAATCATGAATATCATCATTTTCAATATAACGAGGAGAGTAACCAAGTCCTTCAAAGAATTTGCGAATATCCACATCTGAAGTTCGAGCAAACAAAGTAGGATTTGAAATTTTAAAACCATTTAAATCAAGAATCGGTAAAATTGCCCCGTCATTCTTAGGATTAATGAATTTGATTGAGTGCCAACTGGTCATTAGTGGGCCAGTTTCTGCTTCTCCGTCCCCAACAACAGCAAAAGCGATTTGTTCAGGTTGGTCAAGAATCGCACCCGTTGCATGAGAAAGAACATAGCCCAGTTCCCCACCTTCATGGAGTGAACCAGGTGTTTGTGCGGTCATGTGTGAGCCAATTCCTCCGGGAAATGAGAAACGTTTGAACAAACGTGACATACCGTCCAAATCTTGCGTAATCTCTGGATAGGCTTCTGTATAAGAACCATCAAGATAAGATGGAACCACCATGGCTTGTCCACCATGACCGGGACCACCCATATAAAACATCTTTTGATTATACTTGTTAATCAGACGATTAGCATGAGCGTAGAGGAAAGTTTGTCCTGAAACTGTTCCCCAGTGCCCAATAGGATTCGCTTTAAGATTTTCTGCTTTAATTGGCGTTCCTGTCACAGAGAATAAAGGATTTTCTTTCAAGAAAATCATTCCTGCTCCAAGATAAGTGGCTGCACGCCACCATTTGTCAAGCTTTTGTAAATAAGCTTCTGAATTATATTCTGTCATTTTTTCCTCCTGATTTTCCTTCATTATAGGTCAATTGTGCTTGATATTCTAATTATTTGTTCATATATCCACTGGGAAACATTGCTACTCTTTTTCTAAATGATGGACCCGATGCAATAATTCTGCTTCGATTTGTTCCAGCGTTTTACCTTTTGTTTCGATGACTTTTTTACTGGTAAACCAAATCGAAAGAAAACAGCAAGCGGCATAAATCAGGAAGATTTTTCCTGTCCCAAAGAATGAAAGTAATGGTAAGAAAGTCAATGACACCAACCAATTAGCCGCCCAATTGACCGCAGCACCAAATGAATTCCCTAAACCACGGATTTTAAGAGGGAAAGATTCACCAATCATGACCCACATGACTGGACCCCATGTTGCTGAGAAGAAAGCAATATAAACCGTTAAAGCAATAACCGCCAAATATTTACCAAAACCAATATGAGCATTTTCTGCTAAAATCATGCCGACAGACATCAAAACAAGTGAAATTCCCATTCCCCAAGCCCCAAAATTGAGCATCCAACGGCGATTGACTTTATCCATGACTCGCATAGCAATATAGGTCACAATTACATTGAAAATCCCAATCCCGATATGGGCTAAGAGTGCTGCGCTCGCTCCGAAACCGACTGAAACGAAGATTGATGGGGCAAAATATAATACTGTATTACAACCCATGACTTGTTGGAAAACTGCAAGTCCGATTGCCATAATCAAAACCGGACGTGACATTTTACCAAAAAGCTCTTGCAAGCCTCCTTGTTTTTCTTCTTTGGCCATCAGTTGAATATCAGAAATTTCGGCTTCAATTGAAGTTGGATCATCATTAATCATTCCCAAGACTTCACGAGCGCCTTTTTCATCATCATGACGCAGAAGAAATCTTGGAGATTCTGGTAAAAATAGGCCGCCAATAAATAATAAAGCCGCTGGAACAGTCGCTAAACCAAGCATCCAATGCCAATTTCCTGAAACACCTTTTAAAGCATAATTTGAGATATAAGCGAGCAAAATCCCAGTCATAATCATCAATTGGAACATGGTTGATACGCCACCACGAATTTTTGCTGGCGAAAGTTCTGACAGATAAGTTGGAACTAAGGCCGAAGCTGACCCAACGGCCATCCCCAAAATAATACGTGAAATGATAAGAAATTCGGCACTGTTTGAAAGTCCAGAACCTAAAGCTCCGATGAAAAAGATAATTGCTGACAAGAGCAAGAGTCGTTTCCGACCGAAACGGTCACTCATTGGGCCAATGACCACGGCACCGATTACCGCACCAATCAAAACGGCTGCTGTAATCCAACCTTCCATCCAAGCCCAAGAGCTGACCTGCCAGCTCTCTTTTTCAATGAAAAGCAAAGCACCTGAGATGACCCCAGTGTCATAGCCAAATAATAATCCACCTAAAGCACCAAAAAAGTAGATGAAAGTGGGAGAAAGTTTTCTCATGATAGTAACTCCTTAATTTTTATTTGCAAGTTATCCTTGCTTGTTATTACCTATAAATGATAGCGCTTCCCGACTTCTTTTTCTTGTAATGCTTGATATTTTAAAAAGGAAATGTTGCTTATTTTACACAATAAAAAAATACTCTCAATAAAGGGCATTTTTTCTTACTAGCGCACCAAAGAAAATAATATAGAGTTTATAAACCATACCAACTAATCTGTTCATATCTCCAACCGATCTTCACAAGTGAATCTCGTTCTGCGCTACTTGATGTATAAAAATGACTGATTTGTTTACCTTTGGCATTAGGATTAAAAAGCCGATAAATTGGCGTGTGTTTTGCTGTGTCCGAATAAAAAGCGATTTGTTCAAAACGCCAACCTGCTTTGACAAGTGAATCACGCTCAAAGGAAGACGTCGTATAAAAATGTTCCCCTGAATTAGGGTTATAAAGTCGGTAAACTGCATTACCTGTCGCTGGTTGTTGCGAATTGACACCCTCATAATTCCAGCCTGTTTTTGATAAAGTCGTCGTTTCATACAAACTTTTTGTATAGAGATGTTCGCCATTGTTTGGGTTATAAACACGATATAATGCTGTTGATTTTAGTGCTGGTACATTATTTTGAATCCAATTAATGTTGCTTGCGGTGAGTTGAACACCGTAGTTGGGATATTGCGAAGCAAGAGATGAGGGGACATAGTGAGTAGGGTTAGTATTATTAGGATAGTTCGCGTCAGCAACATTAATCCCTACAATATTATTACTTGTATTGAATATAGGACCACCACTTTGACCGGGATATTCACTGATGTTAGAATAGCTTAACAAAGGATTGCTTATTTGGGATACATTTCCCGACATTCCCCACATTTGATAAAGATGGTCTCCTGGAAAACCTACTAAAGAAATCGCTTGATTTTTTGAAAGAGTTGAAGTCATTCCCATCCACCCCGTACTCAATCCTATATTGTTAGAAAGATAGATCAGACCCAAGTCGTCTGCTCCCAAAGGATAACCACTGGATATAGTATTATCTTTAGATACCCAGTCTGAGTTTGGTAGCAAGCTTATTGAGGAAGTAAAAGATGAAGCGATGGAACCGTTAGCATTTGCTTGATATATTTGTACCTTAGAGAGATATCCTCCTTGCGTTTTGTCGTAAATAACGTGCCCAGCCGTTAAAACAACGTTTGGTGCAATGATAACCCCTGTACCGCCCGCAACCCAACCCGCTTTTGTTTTTGGAAACACTCCTTGGATATTCACAACTGTGTTATATGGAAACTGCTTTGCATTTGAAATCAATCTGCGCTGATCCGGCGAATAGACATTATTAGCACTTGTTCCACCACTAGGTAAAAAACCTTGTGTATCTGCAAAAGCAGAACTACATACTAGAACTGAAATTGCAAAAAGTATTATAGAAATATATTTTAAATTTTTCATATCTTTATCTTCCTTATTAATTAAAGTGGAGTTACTTTGCCTTCCCACTGATGTGGATAATTGAATTGAAAAGCCAAACCTTCATATTTCCAACCATTGGTTACCAAATAATTTGATTCATTAAAGTCATTTGTGAAAAAATGCTGACCACTATTGGGATTATATAGTCTATAAACTGGGGTTGTGCTTGCCATAGGACAATTTGATGAATCATAAAATACAATTCCTTCATTTGACCATCCTTTAGTTCTTAAGGAAGAAACTTCATAAGTATTTTTTGTATAGAGGTGCTGTCCACTTTGAGAATTATAGAGGCGGTATACTGGAATTTTTGTATAATTTACCCCAGGATAATTGTAGTATGAGTCAGCCAACACCCCCTCGTAGCCCCAGCCTAACTGAGTCAGGTTAACCTTTTCTGCCAAATTCATTGTATAGACATGTTCACCCGAATTAGGATTGTAAAGACGGAAAATCGGACCATTGAAGTTTGCCGTAACAGCTTTTGCTGGTGTCGCCTCTTTAAACGAGAAAGCTAATCCAAGTAAAAGCGCCCCAAATAAGAGTCCATTTTTGAAAAGTTTTTGATGCGTTCTATGTGTGTTCATAACAAACACCTCCTTATTGTTTATATTATTTCTATATTAATCTGGACTAAGTGGACCAGATTGTGGAGGTTCTGGTGACGTAAATGAAAAAGCCTCTCCTTCATCTTTCCAACCAATTTTTTTCAAGTAGTCTCTTTCATCCCAGTTAGCGGTATAAAAATGCTGACCACTATTTGGATTATAAAGTCTTTCAACTGTTGTTGCTTGATTCCATGGCAATATAGTAGCATCATAGAAAACAATCCCCTCATTAACCCAACCATAATTTTTGAGCTGATTTACTTCATTGGTATTTATGGTGTAAAGATGTTCCCCACTATTTTTACTGTACAAACGATAAACAGGGACTTTGCCATAAGTTTGACCAGGCATTGTGTAATAGGAAGTACCTAAAACTCCTTCATAGCCCCAACCCAAATGGACAAGATTATTTTTCTCTGCCACTCCCATTGTATAGACATGTTCGCCTGAATTAGGATTGTAAAGGCGATAAACTGGTCCATTGAAGTTTGCTGTGACGGCTTTTGCTGGTGTCGCCTCTTTGACAGATAAACCTATGCCGAGCAAGAGTGCTCCAAGTAAAAGACCATTTTTGAAAAGTTTTTGATGTGTTCTTTGTGTGTTCATAAAAACACCTCCTTATTTTTTATTCTTACTTATTATTCACAAAATGATAACGCTTTCTAATTTGCTTTTCTTGTAAATTATTGCTATTTTAAAAAGGAAATGTTGCTTATTTTAAAAAGAAAAATACTCCTGATTAGGAGTATTTTCACTGACAGATTTATTTTTTCAAAAGACGTGCTGGGTTACCAGCAATCGTGCAATGACTGGGAAATGATTTGGTCACAACGCTGCCAGCGCCAACGACAACATCATCTCCCAAAGTAACGCCGGCCAAAATAATCACTGACCCACCTAACCAACAATCGTCACCGATTGTGATTGGAGCATCATATTGCCAACCTGCCCGCCTGAGCAACTTGTCTGTGCTGTGATGATTGGCTGTAAATAATTGACAGTTCGGCCCAATAAAGCAATGCTTGCCAATCGTGATTTTTCCAGCACTGATGACCTGTAAGCCAGAATTAACAAAGCTGTCAGTACCAATTGAAAAATATTCTGGATATTCTAAACTCGTGATTGGAAAATAAATTTCTGTACTTGCTGACAGATTTGGTAAAAATTCTGTCAGTAATTTTCTGGCCTCATCAAAATTTTCTTTTGCTTTGTCATTAATTTCAGAGATTTTTTGACTACTTCTTTTAACAATTTCTTGTAATTGTTTTTCTTTGCCAAATTGGTACCAATCGCCATTTTTCACTTTGTCAAAAATAGACAATTGGCCAAGTATTGAAATTTCTTCGTCAGTTAATTCTTTGTTCATTTTCCCTCCAAAAATTTGTTGTCGTTTTTACCATCTGTCAGCAGAATAATTTTCATCAGGCGCACCCATGACGCGCTCGCCTCTTTGTAATAAGTCAATCAGCTGCTCATCTCTTGGCGTCAGCGCCCAATCAAATAGATTAATATTTTGCTTTTGCCGATTAGTATTCGTCGATTTGGGAATCGTTGCCACTCCTTTTTGATAGAGCCAGCGCAGAATGATTTGCCCTGTTGATTTATCATATTTTTCTGCCAAACTTTTGACGACTGAATCAGTCAATTCTTGACCACCATGACCGAGCGGGCTCCAAGCTTGGTGCTGAATTCCCAATTTTTCAAGATAATCATGTGTGACGTGATTTGAAAAATAGGGGTGTGTTTCCAATTGGTCGACTGCTGGCATGATTTTTGCTTTCGTCAGTAAACGGTCCAGATGATTGGCCTCAAAATTTGATAGACCAATGGCTCGTACCAAGCCCTCATCATATAAGTGTTCCAAGGCTTTCCAAGTTTCAAAAAACGGCTTTTCCTTTGGCCAATGGATTAAGTACAAATCCAAATAATCCGTTTGTAATTCTGTCAGTGTTTTTTGAAATGCTGACAGCGTTTCTCCGTAGCCTTGTTCAGATTGGGCCACTTTTCCAGTCAGAAAATATTCTTTTCGAGCATGGTCAGAATTTTTCAGCCATTTTCCAAGAGCTATTTGGTTGCCATAACTGGCGGCCGTATCAAAAAGTCGGTAGCCTGCAGACCATGCATTTTCATAGACTTCCTCAAAATTTGCCACATCACTTTCAAGCACTGAGCCAAATCCAACCGCAGGAATTTCCAGTCCATTGTTCAATGTAAAATAATTCATCATTCCTCCTAAAAATCCTGTCATGGCAGTCATAACAGGATTTATATTATTTAGTCAAATCTTGATTCGCTGGCTTTCCAAGTGTAAGAACCGTCTGGCAAAAGTTTGTCACCCAATTCTTTGTAAT
This sequence comes from Lactococcus cremoris subsp. cremoris KW2, assembly GCF_000468955.1. Taxonomy (NCBI): domain Bacteria; kingdom Bacillati; phylum Bacillota; class Bacilli; order Lactobacillales; family Streptococcaceae; genus Lactococcus; species Lactococcus cremoris. The sequence goes on from NC_022369.1 coordinate 1,535,562, forward strand.
CAAAATCATAAAATTCAGCTTGTCTGTCATATCCAGAATAATCTACGGCAGCAAGTCCCACAAACGCGCCAGTGAAGAATCCGCCATAAGTTTGTAGCACATAATCATCTGAAAGGACTGCGGCATCTAAAACAACAGGAATTTCTGTAAAACTCTTACCGTCAAAACTGTATTCATAAGAATATGATTCCTTACGCACTTTCGTGCGGAACCAGACATATTCAGTCCCGTCAGGGATTTTAATGGCCTTATCTTTCAAATAAGACGTGTAATTGCCGCGATTGTTTTCGCCCACTTCAATGACTGCGCCATTGATTTCATTCCAAGTGATAAAGGCAAAGCTCCAATGACGGTCATTATAATAGTTGGTCAAACCAGCCATTTGTTGATAAGAAAATGGGTCAAATTTGACTTTGACTTGAGCATCAAAGTAGAAGGCTTGCCAGCGTCGAGCAATCAATGATAAATCAAAATTATTTGCCAATGAACCTTGACCAATCAATGTTAATTTGCCATTTCCAACTGAACCCATTTTTTCAGTAAATGGCACACGTAAGGTATTCCAGTTGATATCCAAAGTCGAACTTGCAAAATCATCTTTTTGACTGTGATCAGCAGGTGCATGAGTTTTAATCGCGTCTTTTGGTCCTTCAACAAAAGTTGTTCCACCATGACCACCAAGGATACGAGGCCAGCCAGCTTCGTCCCATTCCACTTTTTGGATAGAGGTTTCACGTCCTAAAGAACTCCAACCACGAGGGTCTGTGCTTGATTCATTTTCATGATTCCAAGGGCGGGCACACAATGAAGCATAATACCATTCACCATGAGGTGTTGATACTAGACCACCATGGCCTTGTTTTTGAATGTAATTATCAGGCGTGTCGAAGTTTGTAATAAATGGGTCACCGGGTTCAGTTTCAAAGGACAAAGTATCCAACGTTTTCGAGCGAGCCACAACTTCTTGGTGGGTAAAGACTGTCCCGCCTTGTGCGGCAAAAAGATAATAATAATCATTAATTTGATAAAGATGTGGTCCTTCAACCAATTTGACATTCGTGCCATTGTAAATCGTGTGAGCCGTTTTCGGTTGTAACTTCATTGTTGTCACATCAAACTCAGTCAATGTGATCCCGTCAAATGGGTGTTTGTATTCACGGTGATCCCATGTTTGTTGAACCAAATATTTACGACCATCTTTATCATGGAAAAGCGAGGCATCAAATCCGACACCGTTGAGTTTAAGTGGGTCTGACCAAGGTCCATTGATATCAGTTGCTGTAGTCAGATAATTGGTCATATCCTTGAAAGCACCATTGACCACCTTAACATCTGTATAAACGAGCCAAAATTTACCGTCAGCATAAGATAAATCTGGCGCCCAGATTCCACCTGAAGCTGAGTTTCCTCTCATATCCAACAAAGTGGTTGTTGACAACGGACTTGGAAGTAGGTTCCAATGTTCTAAATCTTTTGATTCATGTAAGCGAACACCGGGGAACCATTCAAAAGTTGAATTTGCAATGTAATAAGTATCATCTACGCGAATAATACTTGGGTCGGCATTAAAGCCGGGTAAGACAGGATTTTGAATTTTTGACATTTTATTTTTTCTCCTTATTTATAAATTATTGAGCTTCTTTAAGTTGAACACGTTTTTCATCAAGTTGGCGATTAATATCATTAACATCTTTATCAGAAATTGGATAAAGTTGCATGATAATCATTGAGATAATGGCAAGAACTGCAGGAATCCAGATGGCTGTGAGATTAATTCCAGATAAAGCACTGGCGCCTTGAGTTGTTGCTTTTTCGTTGAAGCCGTAAAGTGCAAGGAAAAGTGCGGGTACAGCTCCACCAATAGTAAAACCAATTTTGAAGAATAGTCCCATGATAGCATTGATAATAGCTGCATTACGGCGGCCAGATTTCAACTCACCCCATGAAACGACTTCGGGAACAAGCGCCCACATGAATCCTGTTGCAGAGGTCAAGCCCCATTGTTTAAGGAAAGTGGCAATGTAAGCAAGCGCCAAATTATCATGCATGCCATTCATTGACCAAATCCAAGTCAAAAGTTCGCCCACAACAAACATTCCCAGAAAGAAATGGAAGAAGCCTTTTTTACCAAAAATTTTCTTTAAACGAGGCCAAAAGATTGGAAAGACAATCCCAGGAATTGAGGATACAAGACCGATAGCACCCATCCAAGGCGAATGTTGAACAACAAATTGGTTGAAGAAACCATTAACTGTATTCATGAAGAACATAAATGTAAAAGCCAACATGAAAAAGAGTCCTAAAATAACCAATGGGCGGTTATTTTTAAGTTCTACAAAGATATCTGTTGTCTTAACTTGTGCTGTTTGTTCGGCCGTGGCTACCACACGTTCTTTGGTAAATCGATAACAAAGAAAGAAGGCAATCGCACCTAAAACAGCATAGACAAGATAGACAGAAAACCAAGCATTTCGTGCTGATGAGTCTGTATAAGTTCCCAAACTCAACTTCAAACCGAAAAGTCCAGTGTCTTGCAGATGATTGTCTTTTGGTGAAGCCATTTGGACAAACATTGGAAAGAGGGTATAGACAAGTAAGTTTGCCCCATTAGCAAGCATCATACGCGTTGAAGTTAATTTATCAACAGATTCTGCATCGCGGGTCAATGAAGCGTTGAGAGAGCCATAAGGAATATTGACCACTGAGTAAGTCAAGTCCATGACGAAATAAATGATAAAGGCCCAAGCCACATTTCCTTTAACAAATGGGAAAGGAGCAAAGAGTAAAAGGGCAAAAATCATGAGCGGAATTCCTGCTCGCAGTATCCAAGGACGATATTTACCAGATTTTGATGTATGTTTATCGATAAATGTTCCAACCATAGGGTCCCAAATGACGTTGATAATCCGAACAACAGCAAAAATGACAGAGGCAATTCCAAGACTGATAGCATTGACCGTGGTCATATAAAGAAGTAAAAATCCTCCTACGGTTCCAAAAGTCAGGTTATTGGCAAAATCGCCAAAACCGTAAGAAACTCGCTCCCATAAGGTCAGTTTGTGATACTCCTCTTGCTGGAGCGCGTGTTGTGTATTGTCATTCATTGAGAATTACCTCCGTTTTATTTTTATAAAAATAAATACATTTTTACTGACAAATCTGTCAGTAAATTTTTAATCAATTGTAAACAAATAATCTGTCTTGAAAACTTTTTTCTGACCAGCTCTAAGCTCAATTGTTCCCCATTCAGGATGATGAAGAATGTCAGGAATTTCTTGAAATTCAATGGCAATTCCACGATTTTTCGACATGGTTTTGCCGTTGATAATGGATGCTCTTTCGGGATTTGTCGCCGTATAAATGACCACGGCTTGTCGGTCAGTTTTTGCGATTAATTTGCGACCTGACAGCGGATCAAAAAGCGTCAGACTCTTTTGACCCTCAGGATTGAAAACAAAACAGTCGTCCAATCCTTGCGGATATTGCTTGAGCAAATCGCCAATCAAAATGTTTTCTTTGAGCGGATAAAAGTCATCATCAACACTAAGCAGACGACCAGTTGGAATATTTTCTAGATTGGTTTCGACAATCTGTTCAACATCAGCTTGTAAAATATGACCTTCAGTTGTTGTCATTTCTGCTGACAGATTAAAATAAGGATGCCAAGCAGGATTGAAAACTGTATCAGTTGCTGACAGGCCTGATATCGTTACTTCTAGCTTGCTGTCAGTCAATTTATAAGTGACTTCTGCTTGAATTTGACCCGGAAATCCTGATTTTCTGTCAGTCAGACTCAAACTTATGCCGACAGATGATTCATTTTCAAAAGTTTCGTAATCCCAAAATTGTCTTTCCCAACCATGACTTCCTGAATGTAAAGTGTTCTTTCCTTCATTTGCCTCTAAGCTGACAGAATCATAAGTAGCGCCTGAAATACGCCCGGCTACTGGGCCACAAATTACACCGTAATATCCTCCGTCATTTACATAGGTTTCGGAATTGTCTTTAGATAAAAGGATATTTTCAAACTTTCCATTTTTATCAGGAGCGTAAAGTTGATGGACACGCGCCCCAAAATCATGGACAACGATGGTGAGTCGTTCATTTGATAATGTAATCTGACTGATTGATTTGTCAGCGCTAAAAGGCAAAGATTTTTTGGAAATAGTAAATGTCATTATCAGCCTTCGTCATTGAATTCTACTAATTGATGAGAAAGTCCTGCTGTCGTTTGATAGGCTTCTTTCCAAATTTGATAAATTTGCTCATAACGTGCTACATTTTTCGGATTGGGTAAGAAAGTCGCTTCTTTATAATGAACAAAAGCCTTAGTGACGGCTTCTAAACTATCATAAAGTCCACAGCCAAAAGCAGCAATCATACAAGCGCCAAGTCCCGGTCCTTGCTCAACAGTCAAACGAATCATTTCTGAATTAAAAACATCTGCTTGCATTTGCATAATGTCGGGATTTTGAGCACCACCGCCTACGGAAATTAAACGTTTAAACTTCTTGTTTTTCGTTTTTTCCATGATATCTTTAGAATCACGCAATGAAAAAGTAATTCCTTCAAGAACCGCTCTTGAAAAATGTTTTTGTTCATGATGAGCAGAAATCCCTAAGAAACTCCCGCGAATTTTTGAGTCAAAATGCGGCGTTCTTTCGCCCACAATATATGGTGTAAAGAGCAGTCCTTCTGAACCAGGAGAAACCGTGTAAACTTCTGACAAAAGTTCATTAAAACTCAAGCCTTTTCCAAAAGTTTCCTTGTACCAGTTCAAAGAATTTCCGGCGGCCAAGGTCACACCCATTGAGTAATAAGCGCCCGGAACCGTGTGATTAAAGAAATGGAGTTTTCCTTTGTAATCCGCAATCTTTGGCTCGAAAGCTGACACGACTCCTGAGGTTCCCATTGAAATCAAGCCGACTTCTTCATTAATCAAGCCGACACCCAGAGCCGCTGCTGCATTATCGGCTCCACCAGCAAATACTTTTACTTGATTTGCCAGTTTGTAGCGTTCGGCTATTTCTGCTTTGACCAATCCTGTTTGAGCAGTTGATTCAAGTAAGTCAGGTAAGATAGCCATGTCAATATCGAAAGTTTGAGCAATTTCTTTTGACCATTGTTTTTTCTCAATGTCCAAAAGCAAAGTTCCTGCTGCGTCAGAAAATTCGGTATAAATATTTCCTGTCAACCAGAGACTCAAGTAATCTTTTGGCAACATGATTTTTTTAACTCGTGACCATACTTCTGGTTCGTTTTCTTGGAGCCAAAGAATTTTTGGTAAAGTAAATCCTTCAAGAGCAATGTTTTTTGTAATCTCTAAGAGACGATTCCCAAGTCTGTCTGTGATTTCTTGACACTGTTTACTTGTTCTAACATCATTCCAAAGAATGGCTGGATAAACTGGCGTATTATTTTCATCTAAAACAACTAATGAATGCATCTGACCAGAAAAACTGATGCCTATAAGTTGCTGACCAAAATCCGAAACTTCTACTGACAAACCTGTCAGTACTGATTCAAGGGCCACAACCCAATATTCTGGACGTTGTTCAGAATAGCCTTGTTTTGGCGTATCAATTTGGTATTCAGCAGATTTTGTCGTAATTAAATTACCAGCTTCGTCCATCAAAATTCCTTTAAGGCTTGATGTTCCTAAGTCAATTCCTAACACATAAGTCATATCTTTTTCCTATTTCTTATATTTTTTAATCAATGGTGAACTTCTATAATATAATTTTAGAGTTACCTGTCATTTTTAATTTTTCGTAAATTTTAGATAAGTACAATCCAACCAACCAGATTCACCACTGCTTTCAACTAGAAAACTACTTTCTGTAACCTTTCCAATTGCTAGACCCATTTTTTGCCACTGAGCAAAATGCTCTGAAATAGAAATGGTTCCTTTTTGTCTTGGACTTTGTCTAATCGCAAAATATTGAGTAAAAGTTTGATTTCCGTCAATAGAGGGCTGGTCTTCTCTAACATTCTTAATGACTTGATAAGTCGCTCCGTCAAGTTGATATGTCCCAAGCACATTACCTTGCGTTGTAGCGGTTGTAATCGGAGTTTTTTCAGATTGTCCACCATTACCAAACCAATCATCGACAATATAATACTCGACAAGCTTTTCATTAGGGTCAGTCGCAGTTTCATTACGAATCCAGCCGTAAATTCCTATATAGTTATAATTCCCTGCTGTTCCTTCTCCAGATTTTTTATAACTAAACTGACAAGAAATATTTCCAATATTTTTAATGTCTTCTCCAGCATTCGTCCAACTATAGCCAACACGTGCTAAAAAATCATCCGAATCTGACCAAGTCGCCTTAAAAGCTGCACCACCTCTTTGTGATGCCCCATACCAAGAAAGCGTATGTTTTACCCCTCCTTGATACCATAAAGTATAGTCATAGGGGCTTGTGCCTAATGCTTGCGGACCATTACTTTGTGCTTGAAAAGTTTGCACCGCTGGATTTTTTTCATTTTTATCTAGTAATTTTTTATTTTTACAAGCTTGCAAGCCTAATAGAGTAAAGATGATTAGACTTATTAGAGTGAGTTTTTTAGTTCCTCTTCTCATTGTTTTTCCTCAAACTTTACGGATTTTGTAAAGCTATTTCATAACAACAAAAAAATAAGTTATCTCGCAAGTTTGATAAAACCTCACGAGATAACTTTATCAAAGTTTAAACAAGATAGTCATTCAATACTGATTTGATATATTCTAAGTGGTTAGAATCAAGTTCGATGTCATCCCCATGCTCAAGAGCATAAGCAGCAAGACTTTCAAAAGTTGCTGTTCCATTTTCGATAGATTGACCAACTTCTGTCTTCTTGTATGAACTATAACGTTCTTCAACGATATCAGACAAGAATTTGTCTTCAATGATGGCTGATGCACCTTTAAGCGCACGTGCATAAGTATCCATCCCTGCAATATGAGCCAAAATCAAATCTTCTGCTTTGAAGCTTGTACGACGGACTTTGGCATCAAAGTTAATTCCGCCTTTACCAAGCCCACCGTTCAAAAGAATTTGGTGCATAGCAAGCGTGATATCAATGACAAGTGTTGGAAATTCATCAGTATCCCAGCCGAGCAAATAATTTCCTTGATTGGCATCGATTGAACCTAAGGCACCAAAAGTACGTGCAGTATTTAATTCGTGTTCAAAAGTATGACCAGCCAACCAAGCATGGTTTGTTTCAAGATTGAGTTTGAAATATTTGTCCAAATCATATTTTTGCAAGAAAGCAAGAGCTGTCGCTGCATCAAAGTCATATTGGTGAGTCATTGGTTCTTTTGGTTTTGGTTCAATCAAGAAAATAGGCAAATGGTTAATTGATTTTGCATAATCAATGGCCAAATGGAAGAATTTTGCCATGTGATCCATTTCAAGACCCATGTCTGTGTTCAAAAGTGATTCATAACCTTCACGACCACCCCAGAAGACATAGTTTTCGCCACCAAGTTTTTTAGAAAGTTCAAGTCCTTTTTTGACTTGAGCAGCACCATAAGCAAAAACTTCAGCACGATTTGATGTCGAAACCCCATTCATATAACGTGGGTTTGAGAACATATTTGCCGTATTCCAGAGGAGTTTAATGCCTGTTTCTTTTTGTTTTTCAAGAAGATGGTCAGTAATTTCATCTAAGTTTGCATAAAATTCTTTCAAAGAATTTCCTGTAGGCGCGATGTCAATATCATGGAAACAATAATATTTAACACCCAATTTTTCGGCAATTTCAAAGAAAGCATCTACTCGACGATGAGCACGGTCAAGTTCAGAGCCACCTTCCAAGTCCCAAGGACGTTCCATTGTGGCACTACCAAATGGGTCAGCCCCGTCCATCGTAATTGTATGCCAAAAAGCAAGGGCGAAATGAAGCTGTTCTTCCATTGTTTTCCCAGCAACCACTTCTTCTGGGTTATAATGGCGGAAGGCAAACATGTTTTTAGTTTTTGTACCTTCGTATTTGATAGGTGCGATGTCGTTAAAGTAAGCCATTTTTATAGCTCCTCCTCTTTATGATATTAATATTATTTTCAAACTCGAAATTACTACTATACATTTGTTGTAATGTATGTCATAATAATAGTGATTAGGAGAGAATGAACATGAAAAACGAATTAGAGAATATTTATCACTCAAAAATAAATAATCTTAATTTTTTACTTGTTGATATTACTTACCGTAAACCTCATCTTCATTTTGACATTGAATTAGCATTTGTCTTAGAAGGGCTCGGTACTGTAACCACTCAAGAAAATTTCTTTGAAATCACTGCTGGACAAGCTATTATTTTTAATAGTTGTCAGGTTCATGAGCTTTCATCAAGTGACTCTATGAAACTGTTAATTCTGCAATTTTCATCAGAAATTTTTAAAATTATCTTCCCTCAACTTGATAAAATTTATTTTGAAAGTCACCCTTTCAATCTAGAAAATCAACCTGAAACCTTGAAATTACTCTTGCAAGCAGCCTTAAGTTATTTTGCTGATGATCAGAATAATTCTTTACGAACTCACGGCTATACTTCACTTTTACTAGACCGTTTGTTAAGTATTTCTGAGTACAGTATTTTAAGCAGCTCTGAACAAAATAAATTGATGGACCTGCAAGAGCGAATGGAGCGAATTTCTTCCTACATTCATGAGAACTACGACCACAAAATTTCTCTGGAAATGATTGCCTCACATGAAGGATTGTCCCGAACTTATTTTTCTCATTTCTTTAAAAGTAATTTTGGGATAAATTTTAACGAATATTTAAATAAAATCCGTTCAGAAAAAGCAAGAACACTCCTTTCTTCTTCCAAAGATAATTTACTAAACATCGCTTATATGTGTGGCTTTTCGGATATCCGAACACTCAATACTGCTTTTGTCAAATCCTATGGCGTTTTGCCAAAAGATTTTCGGAAAAACAATGTTCTCTTCCCCAATCTGAACTATATGACCTTCAATCAAGATAAAATTGATAATCAAGTTTTTTATTCTGATAGGGGTTCTCTTGATATTTTGCAATACTATCTCGAAAAACAATTTTGAAAAACAATTAATTTTAGCTCAATGTTTTTACTTGTTAATGATACCGCTTTCCAAAGAGTTTATCTTACTGATTTGTTCTTTTTTTTAGGGGAAATGTTGTCATTTTACCCTATCCAAAGTAAATAAAAAAAAATACTTGATACTAATCAAGTATTTTTTAATCCCAAATTTTTGTGGCTTTAATTTCATTAATTGTTTTGTCAAAATCATTCGTTAAGATAGTAACATGTCCCATTTTTCGGTTATGTTTAGCATCAGGCTTTCCGTAATCATGTTGATGCCAATCCGCATGATTATGATTGAGCACCTTAACGGCTTCCACATGTTGTCCTAAAACATTTAACATGATAGCCGCATTTAAGAGTTTGGGTTCTGGTAAATCTTCTCCTAAAATTCCTTTGATATGCAAGTCAAATTGATTGAAATCACAGGCTTCAATGGTAAAATGACCACTATTATGCGGTCTTGGCGCAAGTTCATTGACATAGATTTGACCCTCAGCTGTTAAAAACATCTCAACACAAAGCGTTCCAGAAAGTTTCAATTTCTCTGCAATTGATTTCGCAATTTTATTAGCTTCGTCAGTGATTTTGTCAGTCACACGGGCTGGTGAAATCGTCTGATGCAAAATATTTTCGCGGTGCTCATTTTCGGCCAAAGGAAAAGTAACATACTCATGACCATTTCCACTAATAATGACTGAAATTTCACGGTCAAAGGAAATAAAATCTTCTAAAACACATTCGGAAATTTCTGTCAGTGATTGAGCAGCTGACAAGTCTTGGTCCGTCTTTAAAACTACTTGTCCATGTCCATCATAACCTCCCGTCGTCGTCTTCAAAACTTGTTTTTTAGTGACGACTTGCGGAAGTTTTTCTTTTGAATCAATCAATTGCCATGGAGCAACTTTGACTTTTGCTTCATTTGTCAAAAATTCTTTTTCAAAGCGTCGATTTTGTGTAATCTCTAGCAAACGAATTCCTTGAGGAATCTTGACGCAAGCTTCAATCTCATGTAGTGCTTCTGCTGAAACATTTTCAAACTCATAAGTAATAACATCGCAAGCATAGGCAAGTCGCAATAAATTTTCTACATCATCATAAGGAGCAACAATGAGTTCATCAGATACTTTTGCCGCTGAGCAATTTGGATTAGGGTCCAGAGTAATCACCTTATGCCCCATATATTGAGCGGCAATTGCCATCATCTGCCCAAGCTGACCTCCACCAATGATTCCAATCGTTTGCTTTGTATTCTTTATCACAAGTTTTCCTACCCTTCATTTTTAGAAATCTAACCGCTTTTGTATTTTTATTAAATCATTTCAATTCATTGTTTGATTGCTCAACCATTTCTTGAGCGGCTGCCCGATAGTTCACTAATTTATTGTATAAATCATCATCATTATTTGCCAAAAGTTGCAAGGCAAATAATGCCGCATTTTTTGCCCCAGCCTCTCCAATTGCCATTGTCGCTACAGGAACGCCTGCTGGCATTTGAACAATTGAATAAAGAGAGTCAAGACCGGATAAAGCCCGTGATTTGATTGGCACACCAATCACCGGAACAAGCGTCTGAGCAGCAACCATTCCTGGTAAGTGTGCAGCTCCACCAGCGCCAGCAATGATAACCTTATAGCCTTGGTCATGGGCCTGATTGGAAAATTCAGCCATTAAAGCCGGTGTCCGATGAGCTGAGACAACTTTTTTCTCATAAGCTAATCCAAAATCATCTAAAATCTTCGCTGTTTCTTTCATTGTGGCCCAGTCTGAACTTGAACCCATGATAATTGCAACTTCTGTCATTTTATTTTCTCCAAATATCTTAAAATTTCTTTTTCATTTAAATGAATATCTGCAAAATCTAATGCTTGATTACTTCCAACTGCAATTGAGAGCTCTGCATGGCGAAGTAATTGGACATCATTATCATCATTTCCAAAAGCAATATATTCTTCTTTAGGAAAATACTGACGCAATGTGGTGTATTTATTTACTCCTTTAGCGGTTAAATCAATACTTTTCACTTCTTCATGCCTAACAATTTCAAGATTTAGTTTTTTCAATTCATGCAAGATTATTTCTGATTGAGGGTTGAGTAGGTTGCATTTGATTGCTCTGTCAATTTCTGATAGAGAAACATTTTTGGCTAAGTGACACTGGTCAACCTTGTCATTAATTTGCGCTCTTTCTTCATTCCTATTTAAGAGCGCATAGTTCCAATCAGAATCAATTAGATAGTCCAAATCTTGGTCAGTAATTATTTTTTTTATTAACAAAAAATCATGCGCTGAAATAGGTTGTACTATCTCAATTTGTTGCTGCTTATTTCTGACAATTGAGCCATTTCCACCTATCAACAGCTCTTTTGGAAAGGCTGATAAAAGTGGTAACATATCTCGAATGGGCCTAGCCGAAGCAAAAATCAGTTGATTTTTTAATGATAGTTCTGTCAGAGATTCTAAAAGTTCTAAGGAAATGCTTTTGCCATCAAAAGATATTGTACCATCAAGGTCAAAAACAAAAATCATGTCATCTCCATTTCTAAACTACTTTTCAAGAGTAAAAATTCTATCAGCAATCTTTCAAAATTTTGATTAAGTTATTTAACGGCTTTTGAACCAATGTCATGCCGATAAAAGAGCCCTTGATTATCTAATTTATCAAGTTTATCATAGAGTGATTTCTGCGTACTTTCGATATCTTTTCCACTTTCAGAAAGAAGATATACACGTCCACCACTACTTACGAGTTGATTGGCTTCATTCTCTGTTACACCTGCATAATAGACATTCAGCTCTTTAGGAATATCAGGAAGAATGCTTCCTGTTTTTGCTTGAGCTGGATAACCCTCTGAGGCAATAACTACTCCCAAAGTTACGCCTGTTTCGAGCCATTCTAATGTTGGCACATCTCCAGCTAAAATATCAATGATTGCCTGTGCCAAATCACTTTTAAGCCTAGGCAGAACAACTTGGGTTTCAGGATCACCAAACCTTGCATTAAATTCGATTGTCTTTATCCCATCTGTTGTCAAAATCAATCCAGCATAAAGAACACCAGTAAACGAATTTCCCTCGTTAATCAATCCCGCAACCGTGGGTTTCACAACTTTTTCTAAAGCTTCATTTATCACTTCTTTAGGAAGGTGAGGGACTGGGGAGTAGGCCCCCATACCACCTGTATTTGGTCCTTTATCACCATCAAAAGCACGTTTATGGTCTTGAGCAATAGGCATTGGATAAATCTTTCCTTGATGAACAAAACTAAATAAAGAAAACTCCTCCCCATCAAGAAACTCTTCAATCACAACTTTCCCTTGGCTTCCAGAAAATATATCTGCTAATGCCGCTTGCGCACTTGCAATATCCAAAGCAACTGTTACTCCTTTTCCGGCCGCTAATCCATCTGCTTTAATCACAATGGGAACCCCATGTTGTTTAAGATGTGAGAGCGCTGGTTCTAAAGAATCAAAAGTTGCATAATCTGCCGTAGGAACACCATATTTTTTCATGATTGACTTTGCAAAATCTTTAGAGCCTTCAAGTTCGGCAGCTTTTTTTCTTGGTCCAAAGATAATTAGATTTTTCTCTTCAAAAGCATCGACTACACCATTCATAAGCGCTGTTTCTGGTCCGACAAAACTTAAGTCAATGTTCTCTTTTTGAGCAAATTCAACCAATTCATCATTTGAAAGTTCGGAAATACCAACTATTTGAATTCCATCTTTTTTCATTCCTGAATTGCCTGGAGCAACAAATACTTTTTCAACTTGAGGGCTTTCCATAAATTTTTTTGCCAGAGCGTGTTCACGGCCACCTGAGCCAATTACCAAAATTTTCATCATTTCTCCGATATTTTCGATTCTTCCAAATTCTTATGATTGCGATTAATACAGCAATTCATTTAAATGTTTTATTGTTTTTTCACTTCTCTATTTGCTCTTTCTAAATTGTTAAAGCAGCAAGTTGATACCCTTTTTTTAACGAAGAGTTATCGTCCTCGTTTTGTTCAGTCATAAATCTTATATTTCTATCTTAAAAGAATTACTAGAAAAGAAAAAGCCTGAGCAAAAATTTCAGAAAATAAGAGGTTAGATTGTTCGGAATTTACTTGGATTTCAATTCTCGTTTTTATAAAAATTTATAGATTACCTTTTATTTATTTTTTCTTCCTATCGCATTTTTCTTTAAAAACATGTAAAATAAATTTAAGTAGAAATAGAAAGTAGAATATCATGGCGACTCAACCAACAAAAGACAAAATTATTAGCAGTAGCTGGGAACTTCTACAAGAGCTTCCACTCACAGAATTTTCAATGCGCAAATTAGCTAGTCGGCTAGGAATGACCGTCTCTTCTCTTTACTATCATTTTTCAAGTAAAGAGGCACTTTTTGCTGAACTGATTGATAAAGCCAGCCTTGAAATCATTTTTCCAGCAAACGAAAAAACTTGGCAAAATCGCCTTTTGGTTTATGGAAAAAATATTTATGCTGTTTTAGAATCTTATCCAAATCTTGCTCAATTGATGATGGATTATCCACCAGAATCCGAAAATTATCTGCGACTTTTTGACAAACTTTTGATGATTGTAGATGATCTTAATCTCACTGATGACCGTAAATTTTATACCGTTAACCTTTATCTAAATTTTATCTACAGCAGTAAAATAGATAGTGATCGCTTAGTAGAACAGCCCGAAAAACCTCTTTCGACTGTCAAAATTCCTCTTGTTCAACTTGCTCCTTTTCTCGATAAATATTGGCAGACAGAAAGTCTTACCAGCTTAAGTTCGTCTGAAAGTTTTGAATTTGGACTAGAACTTATCATTTCGGGCATCGAAAAAATGGTTCAAACTGATTAATTCATAAAAAACTTCTAAAAGGAAGTTTTTTTCTTGACTTTGTTTTAGAACAATGGTATTATTTTTACCGAACAGTGTTCTAAAACAAAAAAAGAAGGTTCTTATGAATAATACAAGTGATTTTAATTTAAAAAAAGTCTTACCCGCAGTTTTAACAATTGCGATTGGGATGCTTTTAGTTATGATGGATACCACCATCATGAATGTGACACTTCCGCATATCCAAACTGCTTTTCATCAAAATTTATCTAATAGTCAGTGGGTCATTACTGCTTATACTCTGGCTATGGCAACGGTTATCCCTTTTGCAGGTTTTCTGGGGGACCGCTTTTCAGATAAACGCATTTTCGCTCTGGCAATCATTTTTTTCACCATTGCTTCACTCTTGGCAGCAAATGCGCATTCTCTTCAGAGTTTAATTATTTGGCGAATTGCCCAAGGCTTGACTGGTGGCGTCGTTGCTCCAATAGGAATTGGGATGTCCTTTAAAGTTATTCCAATGGAAAAAAGAGGCTCTATGATGGGAATTTTGGGCTTACCCATGCTACTTGCACCGACAATTGGTCCAGCACTTTCTGGTTTTTTAGTAAAATATTTTAATTGGTCAACTGTTTTTTTGATTAATCTTCCTGTAGGAATATTGGCTCTTATTTTCATCCTCTTATTTCTTCCTAACTTTCCAGCAAATAAAGCAAGTAAAATTGATTTAAAAGGCGCTCTTCTTTCTCCCTTTGCTTTTCCGATTTTAATTTATGGTGTGCATATTGGTGCAGATAAAGGTTGGTCAAATCCAAGCGCTATCGCTTTTATGTCCGTTGGTTTACTGATGCTCCTTTTGTTTATCCTCGTTGAATTACGTGTCGAAAACCCACTTTTACATTTGCGAGCTTTCACGATTCCTGAATTTACAAAAGGTATTTCACTCATGTGGCTCAATCAAATTGTTGTGTTTGGAGCCATGCTTCTTGTTCCTCTCTACTTGCAAAATATTGTGGGACTTTCCTCTGTTAATACCGGATTAATGATGGTTCCACAGGCGATTGCAAGCTTTTTAGGAATGACAATTGGTGGTCGAGTTTTTGATAAATTTGGTACGAAAGCCGCGGTTCTTCCTGGCTTTACACTTGGCGGAATCAGCCTCATCTTATTCGCGCAAATTAGTCCGCACTCTTCATTGACTTTTACGCTTTGTGCGATTATTTTACTTGGTTTAAGCCAAGGTCTGGTCAATATGCAAGTCAATAATCACGCACTACAAGCCGTTCCAATGAAAAACATTAGCCGAGTGACACCTTTAACCAACGAAATGATGCAAGTGGTCAACTCATTTGCAATTGCCTTTCTGACAGCATTTTTAAGTAGTCAAATCAAAAATCAAAGTAGTCTTTCTCCATTACAAGCTAATTTAACAGCCTTCCATCATACTTTCTGGCTTCTTCTTATCTTCGTATCCGTAGGATTTATCTCAAGTCTCTTTTTAAGAAAAAAAGTAAAAGTATAAATAAAAAAACACTGTTAAACAAACAGTGTTTTTTTATTACCAATTTTTAACCAATGATGGAATTTCCAGTAAATCTTGAATTTGTACATCTGGTTGTGCTTCGCCAGTCACTTCCAATTGTTTGGGGTTGTACCAGATTGTTTTGATTCCAGCTCTATTCCCACCTAAAATGTCGGTTGCTAGAGAATCACCAACAATTGTAAATTCCTTTTTGTTCGCTGCTTCAATGTGGTCAAAAACGTAATCAAAGAAGGCAAGAGAAGGTTTATGATGACCAACTTCTTCGCTGATAAAGATTTCTCGAAAATGATCAGAAATTCCAGATTCAAATATTCGTGGGCGTGAAACACGTGAAGTTCCATTGCTGACCACATACATTTCTGCTTCTTTTGCTGACAGTTCTGTCAGTAACTCATTTGCGTGATTGATTAGCTCGTGACCTTGTGATAAGTAAAGTTGGTATTCATCATCAACCGCTACTGGATTATAGTTTACTGACACATTTAAAGCTCGAAAAGCATGGTCAAATCGCGTGCTCAATAATTCTTCTCGAGAAAGCTTTTCCGATTCATGTAGGCGCCAC
Organism: Lactococcus cremoris subsp. cremoris KW2; assembly: GCF_000468955.1. Classification (NCBI taxonomy): domain Bacteria; kingdom Bacillati; phylum Bacillota; class Bacilli; order Lactobacillales; family Streptococcaceae; genus Lactococcus; species Lactococcus cremoris. Next base: position 1,551,564 of record NC_022369.1, read on the forward strand.
AAGGCTTTATTTTCGCGTGAATAAGTCGCTCGGTTTTCTTGATTATCTTCAATTTGATAATGGGCAAAAATTTTCCCCAAAGCATCATATTCTGCTTTATCAAAATCAAGTAGAGTGTTATCGATATCAAAAAGTAGTACAGTCATTTCTATTTCCTTTGCTAAATGTATTCTTTGCATTCCTTACATTATAGCAGAAAAAAGTATCGAAAATTATTTTTTAGATTGTAGATGACAAAAAATCTACCCTAAGGCAGATTTTTAATTAATGTCTAAAATGGCGGAGTCCAGTAAAGACCATCGCAATACCATATTTATCACATGCTTCAATCACTTCTTGATCACGAACAGAGCCACCCGGTTGAACGATTGCCTTAATTCCCGCTTTGGCAATTTCATCAATATTGTCCGCAAATGGAAAAAAGGCATCTGAGCCAAGTACGGCATTTTCTTGAAGAAGGGCGTCCTTATCAGCAGTCGCTTCCAAGGCAATTTTTACCGAGCCGACACGATTAGTTTGCCCAGGGCCAACGCCAAGCGTTTGGTGGTCATTTGTTACAATGATTCCATTTGATTTGACAAATTTTACTGCTTTCCATGCAAATTTAAGGGCCGCCATTTGTTTGTCAGTTGGTTGAACTTTAGTCGCCACTGTCCATTCCTTCGGATTTTCAAGTATAACATCTTGATTTTGAACGAGAAGACCCCCAAGTACCCCTGTCACGAGCGCTTCTTTTTCTGATTGCACTTTTTTAGAAAAATCAACGGTCAAAAGACGAATATTTTTCTTTTTACTCAAAATATCCAAAGCCTCTTTACTATATGATGGAGCAATAATAATCTCAAGGAAAATCTTGCTCATTTTTTGAGCCGTTTCCTCATTGACTTCTCTATTTAAAACGATAATTCCACCAAAAATCGAAACAGGGTCCGCTTCATAAGCATAATCCCAAGCTTGTTCAATATTTTTGGCTGTTCCAATCCCACAAGGGTTCATATGTTTGAGAGCCACAACGGTTGGCTCATCAAAATCTCTTGCAATTTGCAAAGCTGCATCAGCATCACGAACATTGTTATAACTTAATTCTTTACCATGAAGTTGATGACTTTGCGCAATAGAGTAAGTTGTTGGTAATCCTGATTCATAAAAATCAGCACTTTGTTGTGGATTTTCACCATAACGCATCCCTTGTTTAAGGTCATAAGTCAAGGTTAATTTTTCGGGTTTTGTATCTTCTACTGGAAATTCTTCTGTCAAATATTGCGCAATGAGGGCATCATAACTTGCAGTATGACGAAAAACTTTTGCTGCAAGTTGCTGACGAAGTTCTAAACTTGTTTCCCCGTCTGCTGAAAGCTCTTTTTCTACTTTTTCATAATCCATCGGGTCACAGACAACTGTGACTGCCGCATGGTTTTTAGCTGCTGAGCGCAACATTGACGGCCCACCAATATCAATTTTTTCAATCATTTCTGCTTGACTACCACCAGCAAGCAAGGTTTCTTTGAAAGGATATAAATTTACAACAACCAAGTCAATCGGAGAAATATGATGTTCAACCATTGATTTCATGTGACTGTCCAAATCTCTACGTCCAAGGAGTGCACCATGAATCAGCGGATGTAATGTTTTAACTCGACCATCCATCATTTCTGGAAAGCCAGTCACTTCATCAATTGCAATATTCGGAATTCCTTCTTGGTCCAGAACTGCTTTTGTCCCTCCAGTTGAGATAATTTCCCAACCTAACTCCTGAATTTTATTTGCAAATTCTACAATACCTTCTTTGTCTGAAACACTGATAAGTGCACGTTTTGACATGATTTCCTCCAAGTTTTCTACTTACCGTTCTGTAAGTCAAGATTTTTCTGCTAAAAGTACTGATAAGTCTGTCAGTAACTATTTATCATGTCTTTATTTTACATTTATCGTTTGGAAATAAAAAGCGCTAGTTTAAAAACTAGGCTTTTTTTAATTTTATTGTTCGGAAATAACTTTCATTCTTTAATCAAGAATTCTTCATTGAAAATTCCAATATAAGGCAATTGACGATAACGTTCTGCATAATCAATTCCATAACCTACGATAAAAGCATCTGGTACTTCAAAACCGACATAATCAGCGTCAATATCTACTTTACGACCACTTGGTTTGTCTAACAAAGAGATGATTTTTACAGATTTGGCTTGACGTCCTGTCAGTAATTTTTTAAGATAAAGCAAAGTATTTCCAGTATCGATAATATCTTCAACAATCAAAATATCACGTCCATGAGCCACGGTTGATAAATCTTTCAAAATTCGAACTTCACCAGATGATGAGATTCCGTATCCATAGCTGGTGACGTCCATAAAATCAACTTCAGCATCAATTGATAATTCCTTGAGCAAGTCAACCGTAAACATGATTGACCCCTTCAAAATCCCGACAACGAGGGGATTCTTTCCCTCATAATCTCGTGAAACAACTTCAGCAAGCTCTTTGACACGTTCAGCAATTTGTTCTCTTGTAAATAAGACTTCTTTTAAATGTGGATGCATTTTTCTCTCCAATTTTTTCACAATATGCTTCCATTTTAGACTTTTTTTCAGAGAATCAAAAGGGCAAAGGCAGAGATTTGGTCTTTTTTAGCTTACAACGTTCGGAAATAGTAAAATTTATAATTCACATTTTCTTAATCAACTTTAATCACAGCCAAATCTAACATCGTTTGCGCTGTTTGAATAATGGCTGCTTCTCCCGAACGGGGTTGCCAACCTAAAAGTCTTGTTGATTTCTCATTTGAACATGCCGTATTTTGCCCCAAAAATGTGGCTGGCATCGCCAAGCTTTTATCAAAACGTGCCAAGATCTTCACTAAAAAGTCTGGAATAACTTGAGTAGAAACTTTCTTGGCTTTTGAACCAAATTCTTTTTTCAAAAATTTTGCTTGTTCCTGATAAGTAATATTTTGCCCTGATGTCGCGATAAAACGCTGACCAATGGCTTCTTCTTTTTCAAGAGCTAACAAATGTAAATCAGCAACATCACGAACATCAACATAGTCAAATGCCAAATTTAAAAGTCTAGGCATTTTTCCTTCAAACATATTTTTAATTGCCGCGCTAGAATGTGAAAAATCATTCCCAAGAATCGGTCCCATAACAGCTGTAGGTAGAACCGATGCTCCTTCAATACCATAAGCTTCTGCAAGTTTCCAAAACTCCATTTCAGCCATTGTTTTAGAACGTTGATATGCATTAATCGGAGCATCAAGCTTTGTCCAGTCTTTTTCTGTGAAGATTTCTGGATGATGCTTATGTCCCGCTAAAACAGCACCAGATGCTGAGGTCAAAACCACTCGTTTAACTCGTGCTTCCTTAGCTGCTTTCATCACAAACTTCACTCCATCTACAGCCATTTTCACCATTAAATCATCAGCATCAGGACGTTGCAAGGGTGTTGGAGAAGCGACGTGGATGACAGAATCCACTCCAATCATTGCTTTACTCCATCCTTCTTCTTTAGTTAAATCCGTTTGAACAAAGTCTAGGTCAGTAAAATCAACAATCCCTCCTTGCTTCATCATTTTCTTCACTTCTTCTTGTCTAGACATCGTCCGCAAGGTCGCCCGTACTCGATAGCCTTTTTTTAATAAAGCAATCATGATGAACATAGCAATATAACCTGAACCACCAGTTACTAGTATTAATTTTTTATTTGTATTTGTCATTTTTTCTCCTTTTTCTGTCTCCACAACATCCGTTACACTTGAAACTCATGTGGAATTATTGTACGATAGAAGTAGTAAAAATACAAGCTTAAAATCCGCTTGTGTGACAGCCTAAGGAGATGTGTAATGGCAGCGACGAACTATTCCCAAACCATCAAAAATGATACAAAAGATTTTATTACTACAGCTATTCTACAGCTTTTGGGCATTCAAAAAACATCTGAAAAGCCAAAGACTCTTGCTCAACTGACCGTTTCAAACGTTTGTCAGCGAGCCGGAGTCAGTCGAATGGCATTTTATCGTAATTTTGATTCAATCAATCAAGTCATCTATCAATACTATCAACCGCGAATTTCCGAAAGCTTTGAAATCATTCGCCAGAATGTGTCCGCAACAATAAAAATTGAGAATCAATTAAAATTTTTTGAAGACTTCAAAAATGACCTCTACCTTTCTGAAAGTCAAGGCTATGAGCCCATCATTCGTCAGATTTATATTGAAGAAATTGAAAAATTTTACGAAGAAACAAATGACGAATATTTCATTACTTTTGTGGCAACTGGAGTTTATGCTGTTTGGCGAAAATGGTTAATGAATGGTCAAGATAAACCAATTGAAGAAATTCATGAACTCATCAGAAAAATTGTCACGATTTAAGTAATAAAAAAAGACACAAAAGGTGTCTTTTTTTGACATAAAATTTATAGTCTAAGCAATTCCCTGACCTAAATGAATGATTTCATCCAAATAATTTTGAGTTTCATCATACAAATGGTGAGTAATCATAATCACAGTCAAATCGGGATTTTCTAAAATATTTTTTTCCACAGCTAGAGCGGTTTTCTTATCAACACTAGCAGTGCTTTCATCCATCACTAAAATCGGTTTTGTCCCCATTAATTCCCGCGCAACAGATAATCTTTCTTGCTGACCTCCTGATAAATTTTTATCATAAATCGTATCAAGTTTATTAAACACAAAATCATCAGCACAGGCAATTCTAATCGACTTATCAAAAATATCTGGCGAAATCTTACGACCCAAAGTCAAATTTTCCTCTATCGTTTCCCTAAAAAGGTAAGGAAATTGCATAATTACGCTCATGACATGTGGTAAAGATTTTCGGTTAATTCCCTTATAATCTTTTCCATCAAGTAAAATTTCTCCTTCATAATCTTGCTTATTGCCGACTAGCAAATTAATTAAGGTTGATTTACCACTACCACTATCCCCGATAATCGCATATTTCTTCCCTTTTTCAATGACAATTTCTGGATATTCAATTTTTGGGCCATCAGGAAAAGCGACAGACAGATTTTTTAACTCCAGTTTACTTTCAAAGTCTGTCACTTCTTCTCCGTCAGTAACTTTTGATTCGTCAGCAATTTTTCCATATTTTTCTAGCAATTTCCCAGTAGCATTGAGCAAAATCAAGCTATTTGCTACACTTTTTGAGTAATTAGTAACTGTTCCTGACAGATTTCCCACACTCATGACAACACCGATGCCTATCTGACCATTCATGATGAGAAAACCAGCAACAGCTAAAATGAAAAATTGTCCCAACATACTGGCCCCTAATAAAGAATATTGCATCCAAGCCCGAGTAAAAATTAATTTTACATTTGCCATAGCCAATTGATTAAATTTACCCATGGTTCGCTCTTGCATCAGCCCCAGTTGTTTATTGTGATAGAGCACTTCATAGCCACGTAAGTAATCTGTAGATGTCGCTAAAGCATCATTGGCAACATCTGAAACCTGTTCTGTGTCTCGTTCCACTGATTTCTTAAAGACTTTTGGAAAATAGAACAAAATGGCTCCAACTAGAAGTGTTGTCAAAAGCAATACCCAGTGGAAAAAGATGATTGCAATTCCTGAGAATAGCATCGCAACGATTCCCGTATAAACAAAATAAATCTGATGGAAACCATTATCATAAAGTAATTTTGTATCATTATTTAACCAGGAATTATAATCTTCTTTACTATTTTTTTCAAAATCAGAATAAGAAATTTCCGTCAGAGGTTCAATGATATCCCGGCGTACAGCATTAAGCTGCTTTTGTATGGCAATTTCTTTCCAAACATCACGCGCTCCCTGAACAAAACTATCGACCACCCAGAGGACAATGTCAATAGCCAACCATAAGAAAAATTGATTCATTTCTCTAGCAATCAAAGAATTGAGTACATTGGCCAAAAAGACCGAACTCAAGACCGCAAGAGCAATGTCAATCGTGATAAGTAAGAAAACCATAAAATTTTCAAATTTGAATTCTTTAAGATACTTTACCATTTTTCCTTCTCTTATTTTACTTAAGATTATGTTACCACTACATTGTAGCATTTAAATTTCAAAAGTAAATAGCGCTTACAAAAGTTTTTTAGATGTTTTATTTTCTTAAAAGAACTGAAAATTTTCTCTTATTTTTATCTTTTTTAAGCCTCATTTCTCATTTATTAATAGCCAAATAAAAAAACTTCATCATTGCTGATGAAGTATAATTTGACGAACAACTTCTGGATAGAGTTTATGTTCAGCTTCATGAACTCGCTTTTCATAAACTTCCAAACTTTCGTGATAAGCCACAGGCATTTGCGCGATAATTTCGCCAGTATCCACGCCCTCATCAACATAATGAATTGTAATTCCTAGACCATATTTTGCTTCATGTGACTCCTCAATTGCATGAGGAGAACCAGCAAAATCAGGCAGAAAAGAAGGATGAACATTAATAATCTTTCCTTTATATCTTGCCAACATCGTCGAACCGATGATTTTCATATAACCAGCCAAGAGAATTAAATCAATTTCTTGTGCTTCTAAAATTTCCACCAAAGCCTTCTCATAGTCAACTTTTGAAGTAAACTCTTTTAACTCCAAACTTGCATTTGCTACCCCTAATTTATCAGCACGTTCAAGTACATAAGCATCATGATGATCTGAAAAAACAAATTTCACTTCCTTAGGAAATTGTTCAGCTAGTGTTTGAAAGTTAGAGCCATTTCCTGATGCAAATACTGCAATTTTCATTCTATCCCCTATTCTTAATGAAAAAAGATTATTTTTTAATAACTACTGGTGCCTCTTGTCGATTAACCATTTGACCAATCTCAAAAGCATTCAACTCTTTTTTGAGAGCAGCAGCATTTTCAGGAGCAACAGCGATAACCATTCCAATCCCCATATTGAAAATTTCATACATTTCTTCGTGTTTGATGTTGCCATATTTTTCAAGAGCCTTGAAAATTGGTAAAACATCCCAAGAACCTTCGACAATTTCGGCTGACAAGCTATTTCCGAACATTCTTGGTAAGTTTTCATGGAATCCTCCACCCGTAATATGAGCAATTCCTTTTATTTTATTTTGCTTAATCAAAGGCAAGAGCTCTTTGACATAAATTTTGGTCGGAGTTAAAAGAGTATCAATCAAAGATTGGTCGAGTTCAGGTAATGTTTCATTCAAATCAAAGTCAGCAAAAACTTTCCGAACCAAAGAGTATCCATTAGAATGAATCCCAGACGAAGCTAGACCAAGCAAAATGTCTCCTGCTTCCACATCTTTTTCGCCATCAATTAATTGTGATTTTTCAGCCACGCCAACGGAAAAACCGGCCAAATCATAATCATCTTCATCATACATTCCGGGCATTTCAGCTGTTTCTCCACCAATCAGCGCTGCTCCTGCTTGCAAGCAACCTTCGGCCACTCCAGCTACGACTTGCTCCAATTTTTCAGGAACATTTTTCCCTGTGGCAATATAATCCAAAAAATACAACGGCTCGGCCCCAGCAGCAATAATATCGTTAACGCACATGGCCACGCAATCAATTCCAATCGTATCATGTTTGTCTGCTTGAATGGCTAACATCAATTTTGTTCCCACACCATCTGTCCCTGAAATCAATACAGGCTCTTTGACATCAAGCACAGATAAGTCAAAACTTCCACCAAAACCACCCAGTGCCCCAAGCACTCCTAAACGTTCGGTTTTAGCAACGTGCTTCTTAATACGAGAAACCACCTCATATCCTGCTTCTACATCTACCCCAGATTTTGCATACGCATTCTCAGCCATCTTCATCTCCATTCATAAGAAAGTTTATCTACCTCTATGTTAAAGTATTTGTTCGGAAATAAAAAGTTCTAGCAGAAGTTGCTAGAACTTTTTGGTAGGATTGTTCGGAAAAATCCATAATTTTTTTACTATAAAATATAATCAAATAAATATTGAAAAAGTTTATTTGCGAAATAAGAGGTAGCAATAACAATTATGACAAAAGCAAATATTACCCCTACAGAAAACATCTGTTGCATTTGGCCACTATCTTTTATACCAATGCTGATTAAAAATGATTCCATTGATTTTAATTTTAAATCTTTAGCAGTAACCCCTACTATTCCCATAATGAAAGAAAATGCTGTAACAGGAATTAATGAAGCTTTTGTAAAATCAGAATGCTTGTTCAATAATTTTTGATACTTTTCATTTATATTTTCTTTTGCTTTTTTATTTAGGAGTCTCCTCATCATGCCTACGTTAATTAATACAACATAAAGAATAATAGCAAAAATAATTTCAAAAATTCCATCCAAATTTTGAATCAAATGATTGCCAAAATAATAGTTTTTCGAGAAAAATGATTGTATTGCCGCCCAAAATAACATAATTCTAAAAAAAGATAAGAAATACATAAGAGCAGGTGAGCTATAGGGAAATAAGTCAAATTTTTTAGTTAAAAACCAGTAGCTAACTTTATCTTCTACCAAATTTGGAATAAATAGATCTAACGAATAGGGAATTCCAAAAAGCAATAAAAGTAAAAGTGAATCCAAACTTGAAGAAATAACAACTGGTAATATCATTTCTATTCTAAGATAGCAAATAAATATCAATAAAAAAGCAAATGTAATCACTCCTGATTTATGATTGATTATAAAATTTTTAACTAACCCAAGTCCTATTCTAAATCCACTTTCCATATAGCTCCTTTAATATTTTTGTAATGTAGTATTTCTTGAAAATAAAGAATTACCTAAAAATTTTTAAATAAGAAATCATGCTATTTAACCTTAAAGTTTTACACTGTACCGCCAATTCCCTTAAATTTCTCAACAAAAGCACTTATCTTTTCAAAAACTGTTTGTTTTTTCGTATGATAAGCTGGATTTAAAGGACTCATTTTTGGCAATGTTTCATTAAGTTCATTCCCATTTTCACTCGCATACTCTCGTTTAAGAGAAACCTTAATATAGCGTTTTGCACTTTTTTCATTTAATCCTTCTTCTTCAATGAGCTGAGCCATTTCTTTTTGCTGCTCTTTTTGCGCAAAAGTATAAAACTTCTCAAGAATTTCAGGACGATTTTTAATCGCATTGATATTCGTGTTCCTGATAAAATCTACAATTAGACTTTCTTTCGCTCGATTTCCAACGCTTGCACGGATTGTCCGAATAATTTCATCAATCAGCTGGTCCTTATCCGAAACTTTCTTATTTGTTTCAAAAATCAATTCTAAAATATAATCTAAATTGATTTCTTGCGATTTCAAAAGTTCCACTTCAAAAGTAACAGAATCCCAATCTACTGTTGATTCTTCTTGCTTTTGGTTCCGTCGTTCATTCGTGTACCATTCTCGAATATCGTTATAGGTCGAGCGATAGTCTTGAATTTCTCGAACATTTGGAATTTCTAGCTGTTCAAGTTCCTGAATCTTTTCATCATCTAAATAAAATTTTGTTTTTAGCTCCTCAACCGCCTGCTCATCTGACAAATCAATTTCTTGTAAAGCCTGCAATCCTGCAAATTCATCATAGTTTTGCAAAATGTTATCCAGCTTCAAAAATTCCCCGAAGAGTTTAACAAATTGCTTCTTATCTGCTTCTTTATCAATTTTATCTGGTTCTGGGAATTTCTCTTTTAGCTCATGAACAACATCTAAATAACCTCGTCTAGCTTCATCTGTTTCATCATCTTTAAAACCATTCATGTATTCATTATAGGGACGTTCAAGGAGCACTTCTGCAGTTTGAGATTTTCCAAATAAAGTAATCGCCGCTTTTGTTTTACTTTCCAAATCACGGAAGGTCACAATATTACCAAAAGATTTTGTCGCATCATAAATTCGGTTAGTCCGTGAAAAGGCTTGAATCAAACCATGATATTGCAAATTTTTATCCACGAATAAGGTATTTAATGTCGGTGCATCAAAACCTGTCAAGAACATTCCTACAACAATTAGTAAGTCAACTTCTTTATTTTTAACACGTTTGGCTAAATCTTTATAATAATTTTGGAAGCTCTTTCCCTCGACAGAAAAAGAACCATTAAATTTCTTATTATAGTCGTTAATTGCACGCGTTAAAAACTCTTTCGCACTATAATCTAAGGCTGTGGGTTCAAAACTTTCATCTTCAATGTCACCAATCGCATTTTGGTTTTCATTTGCTGCAAAAGAAAAGATGGTTGCAATCGTCAGTTTCTTCTCAGCTTTTTCTTGCAATTTTTGGAGTTCTTCATAATAAAGTTTTGCTGCTTCGACACTTGACACAGCAAACATACCATTAAACCCTTTTCCTGCTGTTCGGTGCGTTTTCTGCGCAAAATGATTTAAGATATAGTCTGAAATTTCATGAATTCGGGTGGGATGAAGTAAGGCTTGCCGATTTTCAGCCGCTGATAATTTTTGCTCATCTGTTTCAGCTTCTAGCCTTGCAAACTGCGGACGAACATCGTTATAATCCACCATAAATTTGAGGACTTTTTGGTCGCGAATGGCATCCGTAATCACATAAGCATGTAATTCCCGCCCAAAGACAGAAGCTGTTGTTTCACTCCCCAAAGCATTCTCAGGAAAAATTGGTGTCCCTGTAAAGCCAAATTGGTAATAATGCTTAAACTTCTTTTTCAGATTTTTTTGTGCCTCACCAAATTGACTACGGTGGCATTCATCAAAGATAAAGACCACTTGCTTCTCATAAATCTCGTGTGCCTCTGTCGTTTTCATGAGATTATTGAGCTTTTGAATAGTTGTGACAATGATTTTATTGTCTTCTTTTTCAATATTTCGTTTCAAACCAGCCGTGCTATCAGAACCATTCACACTGTCTGGTGAAAAACGTTGATATTCTTTCATGGTCTGATAGTCGAGGTCTTTTCGATCTACCACAAAGAAAACTTTGTCAACAAATTCCAGTTCCGTCGCAAGCCGAGCAGCTTTAAACGAGGTCAACGTTTTACCAGAGCCTGTAGTATGCCAGATATAGCCACCTGTCTCAGTCCCCGCTTTTAACTTTGAATCATGAGCAGACTTGATTTTCCAAAGAATACGCTCCGTTGCAGCAATCTGATAAGGACGCATGATTAAAAGGGTGTTGCTTGAATCAAACACCGAATAGTTCATCAAAACATTGAGTAATGTCCGTTTACTCAAAAAAGTCGCCGTGAAATCTTTCAGGTCTTTAATCGGTTCATTGTCTTTACGCGCCCAATTCATGGTAAAATCAAAGGAATTTTTATCCCGCTTTGTGGTATTCGCAAAATAACGGGTGTCTGTCCCGTTTGAAATCACAAAAATTTGTAAATATTTGAAAAGGGAATTTTCTCCGTTAAAACTTTCTTTACTATAACGATGAATTTGATTAAAGGCTTCACGGATAGAAACTCCACGTTTTTTCAGCTCAATCTGTACCAAAGGCAAACCATTTACTAAAATCGTCACATCATAACGATTCGCATGACTCCCTTTTTGTTTCATCTGGTTGATGACTTGCACTTTATTACGCGCAATATTTTTCTTATCCAATAGATAAATATTTTGAATATGTCCATCATCAAAAATAAAGTCATAGACATGGTCATCATGAATTTTACGTGTGCATTCGACAATGCCATCACTTGCTTTATTGAGATACTCTGATAAAAGGCGCTCCCACTCATTATCAGAAAATTGAACAGCATTCAATTCTTCTAGTTGAACACGTAAATTTCCAAATAACGCTTCTGGCGTTACTAAATAATTAGCATAATCATAGCCTTGCTGCTGTAAATCTGAAATCATCTCATGTTCAAGATCTGACTCGGATTGGAAGTTCCCTTTTTGTTCAAGTTTTGTCCATTTATCTAAGACGATGAAGTTATTGGATTCGATGATAGATTGTGTGTCCGTTATTTCTTGCATATTGGTTCTATCCTAATTCTTTATCTCTAAAAAATGATAAAGTTGAATAATCGGTTATTGATGAGTGCAATTTAGTTTTCATAAAAGCTGAAAGAGTATATGCACTGTTCATGATTCTCCTTATTGTATCTTCACTTACTTTTTTTCTTGTTGACTTATTATTTAAATCTCTTAAGATTTCTATAAAATCATGCCCTTGTGTTAGATTTAATAATTCACCCTCAGTTCTATCTTCTCTAGCTTCTAGCCTAGCTTTCATATATATCTTCTCCTTTTTATTAAAATCTACTTTCGGGGTACACGAATCAATCATCTTAATAAGTTCATCCAGAATGATTTTTCTCTCTTCACTACTAATGAGTTTTGACAGAGTTACCCCCTTAAAATTCAAGCCACTTCCGTTCTCAAAGTTACATTTTCTCAATATAGTTATACTTTCAAATCTATGTAAAACTTTACACCTAGAGTTCTCATCGACATCAACATCAATTTGTTCGAGAACTTTTTTATACACCCCATCGTTTGAGAACACCATCATCTCCAAACAAGAATAATCATAATAAAATATATTTTCTTGTTCTGAATTTTTTTGTACGTCAAAATCTCTATCGCAAATTCCTATCACGTTCCTATTAATAACCCTTTCGCATTTTTCAATGATTTCAAAAACCCCTGACTTCCCTGTTGATGATTCCAGAATTATTGTTTGTTCTGACTTTACAGTTTTAAGTAAATTTATGTCATCTATCCCCTCAACAACAATAATTGGTGTTTTGGGCTTTGCATTCAAAGTCATTATTATTTCATTGGCGATTGAGTCTGATGTAACTGCATCAAAAACTGAGTTACTGCTCATTGTTATAGAGTCCTCCTAAATCTACTTGTATATCCCGGTGATTTCCTATGATCTGAGGAGAATGTGTAGCAATAATTACTTTCAAATCATTCATGTGAGTAACTTTTAATAAATCATCTAAAAACTTTTGTTGCCAAATAATATGTAAAGATAGCTCTGGTTCATCAATTAGCAATAGGTCATAATTATCTGTATTAAAAATTAAATCAAAAAATAACACAATTTCTTGTTTTTCTCCTGAGGATAATTTATTTAATTCAAGCTCTCGATCATTATCTCTTATTATTAAACCCACCTCCCGTGAAATTTCAAGTTTTTTAAAAGTCAAACGACTATTGATTATATTAGTAAATAAATCTAACTGATTAATCAATTTTTCAAAAACTTTGTATTTTTCAGAGAAATCATCAAAGTATATTTTCAGAGCGGTTGCATATTTTTCATCAAAAATTCCCTCTTCTAGTAATGATATCGTTGTCAGATTATATTCTTTTAATTTTTCAAATTTTAAACGAGCTTCTGATAAATTTTTTTCATACTCTGATTTACTAATTCCATCTACTGATTTTAGTAATCTGCTAGGATAGGTACTATCAAGTTTATTTGCTTCAGTTGAATACTGACTTGATACTTTTTCTATGATTTCCCTCAATAATTTTGGAAGTTCAACAACGGCATCAGAGTTATCCTCTTCTCTCCCCCTTCTATCATAAGTACGTTTTATTAATCTCTGGTCTGAAACTAATCTTGTTTTACCACTTAATTCTGTCATTTGAGTTAAAATCTGAACAATTTCATGTAATCTAGTTTTTTCTGGATCCATTTCAACACTACTGTTCATGATATCAAACATATTTTCAACATCATCTTCATCAAAAAAATCATATACTGACATAATCCTATCATTTCTTATATCAATAATCTCTGTATCGCTAAATTGTCGATAATAAGGCGCTCTATGCCTTATATTAAAAAATAACTTTCGAAACCCAGGGTCTTTAGGAGTAAAAGGAATAGCGTTAAAAAATATTTCCCCTTTCTTTTTCGAGATTTCAAATTTCTTTTTATCTTCAAAATAAATTCTTATTTTTGAAAATTCTAGTTTAAAGAAAAATCCTATTTTTTTATTGCTGATAGCATCTATTATATTAAGAATAGTCGATTTCCCATAACCGTTCGGTCCCGTAATAATAGTTACTCCTCCTTGTTCCATTCGAATAACATATTCAAATCTCCCAAACAAATTTTCAATTTCTAATTTTTTTATCATTTAATTTCCCTTTTTCTTTTTTAATATGTTTAAAATTCAACAACTGTTCACGGTAATAGGCATATTGTTTCTGACGAAGAGTGATTTCCTCAGGCAAAAGTCCTGACACGTTCTCTGTCAGAGCTTGGAATTTGTCGAGGATTTCGACGATTTTGGACTGGAGTTTGAGAGAGGGTAGAGGAATTTCGATTTTATTCAAATTTTCTTGCGTTAATTTTGGCTGTGCAGCTGTTGAGATATATTTGCTAATATCAATTTTACTAAAATAATATTCTACAAATTTTCGAGTTGCATAATTATCAAACTTGACAACATGAACATGATTATTTACCCACATTCTACCACTTGCTGAAAATGCAATCGGTGTTGAACGCGCAAGTAAATTCGCACCATCTTCCGAAATCAAAAGATAGTCTCCGTCAAAAATATAATCTTTAACATAATCTACAATGCCAGAAGCTCCATAATATGGATATTCTCCAGCTTCACGATTATTCTTAGTAATTGGCTTTCTTTTAGAGTCAAGATTTTCACCAATTTCCCCCAATGTCGTCCAACGAACCATGAGTGACTCATCAGAGTCACTCTGACTTGGGAAAGTCAGTAGCTGGTCGCGATAGTAAGAATATTGCTTTTGACGTAACGTCAGCTCCGCCGTCAGCTCCGCCGTCAGCTCCGTAACATAATCTGTCATTTTGTCAAGTATTTCGACCACTTTTTGCTGGATTTCGAGGGAGGGGATGGGGATTTTAATTTTTGACATGTCAGTTGCGGAAACATCTATTACCTTTGTTCCTTTAGCCAATTTTCGTTTTTCTTTTTGAAAATCGTTAGTTTTTGTAAGATAAACAAGATATTTCCCGTCTAAGATTTCTCTATTTGGACTGATAACCGTTGCGTGTCCGCCAGTTGCAATTTCATAATCGCCCAGCCAGCCGACAGCAGTTCCTACATCTTCATAGTTTTCAGAGGTATTTGTAATAATCACATCGCCTTTTTCCGCTTTGACAAGTTTGTCAAAAAGCTCGGACTTCACATACGAAATTACAGAATCTGCAAAATTCCCATAGTGTGTATAAATTTGACCATAATGAATTACTGGTTTACCAATTTCCACAAAATCTTTCTTTTGTAAACCATTGCCACGTTTTAGTTCTGCTATTTCTCCCAAAGGTTTCCATTCCACATCAGCACCTTGTATCAGTTCCAAAAGACTACTGTTCATTTTGCACCTCTTTCCAATGAGTCTTGAAATGGTCCTCAGCATTATTGTCAATGAAAAGTTGTTTGAAAAGTTGCTTTAATTCCTCTGCAGACTCCGTAAAAGATTCTGCAGAGATATTTTCAATCGCTAAATGTGAATTTACATTAAAGAGCTTCAAATATTGCTCCTTTCCTTTATAAAATTCATCTCGATTCAAAGAATTGAAACCAATATAAGTTTCAATAATTCTCCTCATTGAATTAAGCATTGAGTTTCGTAAATCATTATCAACTAAGGACTGTAATTCGTACCAAATTGCATCATAATTAGTCTTGAAATCATCTGTTTCAGTTTTTATCAACTTAAATTTTCCGTCTTGTAGTCGATAAAAATTGTTTTTATCATATTTTGAAGTTTCTATTAATTTTGGCTTTCCAGCTCCATTTAATTTAAGAGAACCATCTTCATTTTTATCTATTTTATTCTCTTTATAATATCCTTGGGGTTGAACATTCAAGTAGAAATGAACATTGTGAGTTAAAATAATCAAATGGTCTCTTTGTAGATTAAACTTAGTCTTATACCCATCTTTTGTCGATTGATACAACTTTTGAAGTTCTGTGATAATCAAATATTGCATCGTATCATCATTAGAGTTCATTGGGTCATCAAAAATAATAATTTTGGGCTTACCATTCTGTTCTTCTTTTACTTCTTCCAACTTTTCAACGAAATAAAGAAAGGCAATAATATTTTTCTCTCCCGTAGAAAGAAGCTTAACACTTCTTTCTTTAGCATCTTGGAGAACATTATAGTAACCCTCATCTTCGCTTCCAGCAAAATGCAGTTCCCACGGAACACTCTGTCTCAGCTTCTCATTAATATGGTCTATTGCCTGTTGCTCAGCCTTGGGTTTCAGTTGCTCAATTTCAGCTTGCAAAGTTGAAATTTCTAATTCGAGCGCTTTTGCCTTTGCGGTTTGATCATCTACTGCTTTTTGAGCTGCATCTTGTGAGCTTTTAAGGTTTGCTAATTTAGAAATTTCGACTGCATAATTTTCATTATCAAGTAAAACCTTTATTTCATGGTAACGCAATTCGTTTCTTGCTTTAATTTGTTCATCAGTAAAATTTTGGGTAAATGTATCATTCTCATCAACTAAATCATTATAATCATCAAAATTTAGGTTTTCAGGTAGAGAAATAAGTAAATCATCTGAAACCTCAAATAAATTCTTTTCCTTATCATCCAGTGCTTTAGATAATATATCCCAAAAATTATTTAGTTGTTCTCGCTTAAGTGTATCAATATTAGCTTTCTGCTCACTTGCTTTGCCTTTAAGTGATGGGTAGAAGTCAGATACTACAATATTAACCTGATTTAATTTTTCAATTTCTTGACTTATTATAGACTTTCCATTTATAATTCTATCCTTCAACGCTTTAACTTTATCTGCATCAAAGTAACGTTTTAATTCCTCAAGTTTGGTATCTTCAATGACATTGCCACAAAACGCACAAATTTCATTATGAGTATCTTTATATATCGCTAGTCCCTGTTCAGCAAAATGGCGTTTAGCTTGATTGTCGCTGATTCGTTCTATAGCAATTTCTTCCTCAACTTTACTTGCAAGGATTTCATTCACAGACTTCAAATACTTGTCGAAATCAGGACTATGATAAATTATTTTATTTGCCGTTTTTTCTTCCGTTTTTAGCGTTTGTTTGAATTGTTCAATCTCAGTATTTTGGAGGAGTTTCGCTTTTGATATTTCACCTTTAAACTTGGGAGCCTGATAGCTTCTAGCATTTTCAACGATTACAGGATTATGTTTCTCACTAATTTGTTTAGCTGCACGAGTACGGAAAAATTTTATTGTTTCATCTTTGTTTTTGAAAACTTTTTGTGCCTTTTCAAGTTTCGTAAACAAATTTTCGCCATCAGCTTCAGGTTTAGTGATTTGCTCATTTATAGAATTCCACTCTTTTGTCTTTTCCTCAACTTGCTGAGATTTTTCTTTGATTTTTTCTTCATTTTCCCCAGCATTCACAGCTAATGCAAAAGCATCAAGATTTTCATTTTCTCCAATCAATGATGAAAAGCCATTAAAAATCTGTACATCAAAATCTGCTTGTTTCTGTGCTTTGATAATCTTTGACAACGTTGATTTCCCCGAGCCATTCTTAGCAAAAATAAAATTTTTATTTTTCAGACAAATATCTGCATCAGAAAATATTTTACTTCCATCATCAAACTGATGTTGAGCCAAATTTATTGTTAATTCACTCATTTTTTCCACCTTCGTTCGTTCCAATCTCCGGATAAAAATACTCCACCCACTCTTTATAAACGTCTTGCGCCACCAAACAAGTTTCAATCAAATAGCCTGGCTGAGTCGCAAACTCAAGTAAACCGCGATAATAAAACAACTTCTTATCATTATCAATCACAAAAGGCACAATGTTCTGCTTCAAACATTCCCGAAAAAGAATCAAACGTCCAACACGTCCATTTCCGTCTTGAAAAGGATGAATCCGCTCAAAATGCTCATGAAAAGCAATTAAATCATTGAAAGTGGTTGCTGACTTTGCCAAATAATCATCAAGAAGACTTGAAATGTCCTGCTCCACATTTTCTGGCAGACTGGTTTTAATATCGCCCACTTCATTAGGAATTTTCTTCCAGTCGCCAACATTAAAATAAGCTTTGTGACTGTCGCTCGTGCCTTCTTTTAGAATTTTATGAAAAGTCTTAATGATTTTCTTGCTCAAACCTTCGTCAATCGTGTCAAGTAGATAGTCAAATGCTCGAAAGTGATTGCTGGTTTCGATGATATCATCGACTGGCAAACCGTCCGCATCAAAACCAATCGTCTTCGTCTCAAAGACGTAGCGCGTCTGTTCTTCGGTCAGCTTACTACCTTCAATTCGGTTAGAATTGTAAGTCAAGCTGACTTGCGTTTTGTGATAGAGCCCACCTTTAAGCCCATTTTTTCGTTCTTCTAGCAATTTCTCTAAAATCTGATTTTTCATTTGCTCAACTCCTGCACAATCTCATCAATCTCAGACCGGAGTTTTGTTATTTTCTCAACAGTCGTCTTAATCTCTTGATTAAGCACGTCAATATCAATCTTCTCTGTCAAATCCTCTGCTTCCACATAGCTAGAAACTGAGAGATTATAGTTGTTTTCGACAATCGCATCAAATTTGACAGCTTTTGAGAAATAACCTAACTCCTCTTTTTTATCAAAATGAGTAAGGATTTTACCAATATTATCTGGCGTTAAGATGTTATTATTGGTTTCTTTTTTGAACTCTTTACTGGCATCAATAAAAAAAGTATCAGTATTCGGCTTATTCTTTGCCAAAATCAAGATACAAGTGGCGATACTTGTTCCAAAGAAAAGATTGGCGGGTAATTGGATAACGGCTTCCACAAAGTTATTATCAATCAGATATTTACGAATCTTTTGCTCAGCCCCCCCACGATAAAAAATCCCTGGGAAAGTGACAATAGCTGCCCGTCCTTTCGCTGACAAATAACTTAAGGCGTGCATGATAAAAGCAAAATCTGCTTTTGATTTGGGTGCTAAAACACCTGCTGGACTAAAGCGGTCATCATTAATCAAAGTCGGATCATCTGAGCCAATCCATTTGATGGAGTAAGGAGGGTTTGACACAATCGCATCAAAGGGTTTGTCATCACTATGCAGCGGATTGATAAGCGTATCCCCACGTTTAATATCAAATTTATCATAGTTGATATTATGTAAAAACATATTCATCCGTGCAAGGTTATAAGTGGTCATATTGATTTCTTGACCAAAGAACCCTTCTTCAATGATGTGTTCTGAGAATTGTTTTCTGGCTTGGAGCAAAAGAGAGCCTGAACCACAGGCAGGGTCATAGATTTTATTAATTTTATTGTTTTCATCTTTACCCAGCATGACAATTTTAGCGAGGAGTGCTGAGACAGATTGAGGGGTAAAAAACTCCCCACCTGATTTACCTGCATTTGAGGCATAGTTTGAAATCAAAAATTCATAAGCATCACCAAAAAGATCGATTTGATTATCTTCAAAACGACCAAAATTTAGTTTAGCGATTCCTTCAAGAACATCAGCTAAGCGTTTATTCTTCTCTGCAACCGTATTTCCTAAGCGATTACTTGTCGTGTCCAAATCATCAAACAAGCCTTTAATATCATTTTCAGAAGCATAGCCCACCGCACTTGCTTCAATGGCGGCGAAAATTTCTTTTAGCTTTGTATTTAAATCATCATTTTCACGTGCAGTCTTAACAACATTTGAGAAAAGCTGACTGGGTGCAATGTAATAACCTTTCGTTTTTACTGCGTCATCAATAATCTCAGTGCTAATCGCTTCATCTGGGTAATCCGCATAGTGAACTTCTGGGTCACCTGCTTCTATATAATTTTGAAAGTTTTCACTGATAAAACGGTAGAACAAAATCCCTAGAATGTACTGCTTAAAGTCCCAGCCGTCCACAGCACCGCGGACTTGGTCAGCAATAGACCAGATATTTCGTTGTAGTTCTTGTCTTTGATTTTGTGTGGTCATGTTTTTCTCCAGATTTCTTATACTGCTCTTATTTTACCATTTTATCAAATATTAGTCAGCTTGAAAAAGAACCAAAAAACCGCCAGCATCAGCTAACGGTTTGAAATATTTATTCAGCAATCGTTTGAATATCAAAGTCAATTTTGCCATCTACAAGCCTTACAATAACTTTTGATTTTGGTGGAATTTTTCCACCGATAATCAATTTGGCTAATGGATTTTCGATGACTTTTGTCAAATAACGTTTGAGTGGACGTGCACCATAAGCAGGTTCATAAGCATTTTCAGCAATCCAAGTTTTTACTTCTTCACTCAACTCAAGTTGAACGTCCATTTCTTCAAGACGATGTGAGAGTTGACTGGTCATTTTAAGGATAATGTTCTTGATATCTTCAAGCGCCAATGGTTTGAAAAGGATGGTATCATCAATCCGGTTCAAAAACTCTGGTTTGAAATGCGCGCGAAGTTGAGACATCACATTTTCTGTTGTTTCTTCAGAAATTTCACCATTTTCTCCAACATTATCGAGCAGATATTGAGAACCGACATTTGAAGTCATGATCAACACTGTGTTCTTAAAATCGACCAAAACACCCTTAGAGTCGGTCAAACGTCCGTCATCTAAAACTTGCAACAAGATATTGAAGACATCTGGATGTGCTTTTTCGATTTCATCAAGCAAGATGATGGTATAAGGATTACGGCGAACGGCTTCGGTCAATTGACCTCCTTCATCGTAGCCGACATATCCTGGAGGAGCTCCGACTAAACGTGACACGCTGTGTTTTTCCATATATTCACTCATGTCAATCCGAACCATATGTTCTTCTGAATCAAAGAGATTTTCAGCCAATGCTTTCGCAAGTTCGGTCTTACCTACCCCAGTTGGTCCAAGAAAGAGGAATGAGCCAAGTGGACGGTTAGGGTCTTGAATTCCTGCACGCGCACGGATAATGGCATCAGATACGGCTTCAACAGCTTCATCTTGTCCGACAACTCTTTGATGAAGTGTTTCTGGTAAGTGAAGTAATTTTTCACGTTCACCTTCAACCAATTTGGTAATTGGAATACCAGTCATCCGTCCAACCACTTCGGCGATTTGTTCTTCAGTGACTGATTCTTGAACTAAAGATAAATCATCTGATTTTGCTTTTTCTTCAATGGCTTTGAGTTCTTTTTCAATTTCAGGAATTTTACCATAACGAAGAGCTGCTGCTTTTTCTAAGTTTCCTTCATTTTGGGCTTCTTCCAATTCGTGACGAGCATGTTCTAATTCATTTCGTTTATCAGAAATATTACCCACTTCTTTTTTCTCAGCCTCCCATTGGGCTTTGAGTTGATTATTTTCTTCTCGAAGTTCAGCAATTTCACCACGTATAATTTCAAGACGTTTCTTAGAAGCATCATCACGTTCTTTTTTGAGGGCTGCTTCTTCAATTTCTAATTGCATCAAGCGACGATTGGCTTGGTCAAGTTCAGTTGGCAGTGAATTCATTTCTACACGAATTGTTGCACTGGCTTCATCAATTAAGTCGATGGCTTTATCTGGTAAGAAACGGTCTGTAATATAACGATTTGACAATGTGGCTGCTGCAACTAAAGCATTATCATGAATGGTCACCCCATGGTGAATTTCAAAACGTTCTTTTAGACCACGCAAGATTGAAATTGTATCTTCAACGGTAGGTTCAGTAACCAATACTTTTTGGAAACGACGTTCAAGGGCTTTATCCGTTTCCATGTATTTACGATATTCATCAAGGGTAGTTGCCCCAATCAAATGGAGTTCCCCGCGCGCAAGCATTGGTTTTAAAAGGTTACCAGCGTCCATTGAACCTTCTGTTTTACCAGCACCGACAATGGTATGAAGTTCATCAATGAAAAGGATAATTTGTCCATCAGCTTTTTTTACTTCATTGAGAACAGCTTTCAAGCGTTCTTCAAATTCACCACGATATTTTGCACCTGCAATCAAGGCACCCATATCCAGTGAAAAGATTGTTTTATCTTTTAGATTTTCAGGAACGTCTTTTCTGACAATCCTTTGTGCCAATCCTTCGACAATGGCCGTTTTACCAACCCCAGGTTCACCAATAAGAACGGGGTTATTTTTTGTTTTACGAGAGAGCACTCGAATGACATCACGAATTTCTTCATCACGTCCAATGACGGGATCTTGATTGCCTGATTTAACTTGAGCAACGAGATCAACCCCATATTTTTCAAGTGCTTTGTATGTTTCTTCTGCATTTTGACTGGTCACTTTATCACCTCCACGTAATTTTTCAATCGCAGCTTGCGCTTTTGCTTTTGTTAGTCCATGGTTGACCAAATACTCGGTCAATGGATTTTGTTTTAATTCAAATAGGGCAAGGAGAATAATCTCAGTTGATAGGTATTCATCGCCCATTTTTTGCGCAATTTTATCTGCTTCAGTAAATACTTGGAACAAATCTGGACTTAGGTTTTGGCCATAAGTAATATTTGAACCTTCTACTGAATTAATTTTATCAATTTCTTTTTCAATTAAATTTGTAAAGTCATCTAGGTCAATCCCTAAATCTTTATAAAAGTTCGCCCCAAAACTATTAGGTTGAACAAAAATTCGCCATAAATGTGGAACTTCAATCACTTGGTGATGACGAACTTGCGCAATTTGTTGCGCTGAACCAAGTGCTTCTTGCATCGTTGTTGTCATTTTTTCGATGTCCATAAAAACACCTCATTTCGATTTCATAGTTGGTAGTGATTGTTATCTTTTTCTCACTACATTCTAATTATAATACATTGGTCAGTAATGGTCAAACTTTTTGACTCGTTTTTTGGCTTTTATTATAGACAAAAACTACTGACAGAATTTTTGTCAGTAGTTTTAATATTTATAAGTAAAATAAGTTGTTTTAAGGATAAACAATGCTTGCAACAAGGCTTCCATCAGGGTTTCTGAAATTATACTTAATTGATAAATTGGAAATCCCCGCATTTTGGAAAATTGATTGATTTTCAGTAAGTAAAGGGGTTAATTGTTTTTTCAAATCTTGAATTTTATCAGGACTGAGTGAACCAAGATTTCGAGAAAAAGTAAAATCGACAACAAGCATGTTACCGCTAGCGCTAACATTCACCTTGTTAAATATTCCCCCACTTTCATTCACAATGTTTGAACTTGCTGTGTTCAGTGCATCAGCAATTTCCTGCAAAGAATTATTTGAAGGATTTACTGACAAACTGACAGCATTCCAAGCGACTGCTTTATATTTCCAACCAATATTAATTAAGTTATTTTCTTCATATAAATTTCCCGTGTAATTATGAGCTCCAGATTGAGCATTGGGGTTGTAAGCAACATATATCGGCAAATTTCCACCTGAATAAAAAACTGCTTTTCCTTGATTATCCCACTTCCAGCCTTTATTTACTAAAGACTGCGCTTCATACTTACTTTTAGTGTAGTAATGGTCTCCACCCGCAGCATTGGGATTATAAAGGCGATAAACGGTTATCCCTTTATCTGGTGCTACCCAACCCAATCCTTCATCAGTCCAACCAGCACTAATATCAACTGCTCGCTCAGTTGCACTCGTAGTATAAAAATGCTCTCCGGTATTATGATTATAGAGACGATAGACCATACTATCGGCACTCACTCGAAATCCTACTGCGAGGGTGGTTCCAACTATTAATAAAGTCAATAATATTTTTTTCATAATCTACTTCCTCCTTAGAAAGCGCTTTTATTATGTTGCTAATATTATATTCTTTTATAAATTTTTTGTCAATTTAATTTTTTTATTTTACAAAAAACTGGGAGACGTCACTTATTTTTTTTATATAAAAAAGTGAAGCTGTCTTTTTAATACATTTTGCCCTATAATGGACTTAGATGTCATATTTAACAAAGAAAAGATAGGAGAAAAATGACTCAACAACTAAATTCTTTGGGAAAGTCTGCCCTCTTAATACTAAGTAATACGATTATTGTTCTTCCATTCATGATTTTTATTCAAATTGCCAAAGGAATCTCACTTCTTGCTCTACTTCCTTTTCTGCTCTTTTATACTTTCAGAATGACTGGCATATTCTTTATAAGGGGAATAAAAACAAGAATCAACAGCTATAGTCTTTTAAAAATTTCATTGTACGCCGGTTTATTGGGTTGTTTACTTGGATTTATTGGTTCTTTTTACTTTCCTTTCTATACTTTGGCCGGTATTTTTCTAGGAGTAAGTGCAGCTTGGTTGCCGATGTCAAACACTTCCGTAAACTATTATCTAAAAAATACTAACCAGCTTATCAAAGGAAAGACCTTAATTAGTTTACTTTTGTTTTTAGCCCTTGGCTTTTCTTTTGTCTTCCCGCCTTCTCTAAAATATCCCCTGTTCTTTGTCTTCTATGGAATAGTTTATCTTCTCTCCTTCCAATTAGTTGGAAATTTGGACAATTACAAAGTTGATCCAAATGACTTAGAAAAAGCCTCCTATAAATATCTTATTTTATTTGCTTTATTTTTTGTTTGCCTCTTTCTATTACGCTCAAGTCGACTACTTGCCAATAGTTTAGAATTTGATTATTTCATTTTCGGATTTTTCTTTTTGGTCACCCTCTATATTGTCGCTACGAATTTTTTCAAAAATAAAATTCAAAGAAATATTCCACGTAAATTATCATATTTGACAGCTATTAATGGGGCAGTGGGAAATTATTTATTTCTTTTTTGTTCTTTGTATGTCGCTGGCTTTTATGGTCATCAGCATTTATTTTTACAGTTTTATCTCCCTTATGTTTTAGGAATTATCTTCACCTCTAAGATCAAAAAGTCGCTTGGAAAAAATGTCAAAACCTATTCTTTAATCGGAATTTTTCTAGGGTTACTTTTGATTGTTTTTAGTCCTCTATTTGCTCTAGGTTTATTTCTTACCAGCTTATTTAAAGGAAGTTTAAATTCAAGCTTAACTCAAGACTATGAAAGTACTGTTAACATCGTTGAAGATAAACGCATCTGGGTAAAATATACCATTCAAAATATCGGAAGTATTCTTCACCAATTTTTGTTAATGCTTTTAGGTTCACTTATCATCATGAAAAACGGCTTATCTATCAAGAGTTTGTTCGTTATTACTTCAACTCCTATTCCTACAGCTCGAAGTATTGAACTAATGAAATCATGGAATCTTATTGCTACATCATTGATTATCTTAATTATCATCGCTTATCTTATTTATCCAAAAATAGTTCCACTTCTTAAAAAATCAAAGTAAATTAGAAAAAACTCATGTCTAAGCATGAGTTTTTTATTTAATACGAGTGGTCAATTCACTTTCTTTTCCTTCGATAATTTTATGAATCTCTTTAGCAAATTGGCTTCTCTTAATCGGACGATAGCTTTTTAAGAAAGAAAAAATCGGAATTTTCACGAGCAGCTCCAATAGGCGTGCTGGAAAATAACTGCTTTTTCGCGAAGCATCATAAACAATTCCTGGAAAAACCGAAATAAATCTTGAATTTAAATATTTTTGACCATAAGCTTCCACTTCTTTTTTGGCTTTCATATAGTCATTCATAAAAAATGGACCATCGTTTGCTGAAATAAAAAGACACTGATTTTTTGAGTCAACTATTGTATCAATAATTATTTTTGCTGGTTGAAGGCTATTCTTTTCATAAGTTGTTCCCTTTGATTTGCTAGGAAATAGAATTCCTACCGCATCAATCACCCAATCTGATTTTTGTAAAAGTTCTTGCCAATCACCGGTTTCATTTAGATTAGCAGCATGGTAAATGACTGGCTCAACTAGATTCTCTTTAGATTTACCATGTCTTGATAAACTGTGTAATTCATAAGCTGCAACTTGGGCAAGTTCCTTGAAAATACCTTGACCGACCAGTCCAGTTCCTCCAACAATCGTAATAATCATTTGCTCACCTCACTTGCTTTTATTTCTTATCCTAACATATTAAGGAAACTAATAAAAAATAATCGCTTTATGGATTTGACCAAATTAAAAACTAGAGAAAATACTCTAGTTTTTATTTCAGACCATTTTTTGCCAAAGATTCCAAATAGTCAGCTTCATAATCATAAAGCGGCGTTGGATATTCGCCATCAAAATATGACAAGCAAAGTTTATCATGACCAATCGCCTCGACAAGTCCTGTCTGGCTGAGATAGGTCAGACTATCCGCTCCGATAGCTTCTCTGATTTCATCAGTCGTGTGTGTGGCTGCGATGAGTTCGTCACGGTCTTGAATGTCAATGCCATAAAAACAAGGATATTTGAGAGCGGGACTGGCAATTGCCACATGAACCTCGGCTGCGCCTGCATCTTTAAGGAGCTTGACAATGCGACGGCTAGTTGTTCCACGCACAATGCTGTCATCAACCATGATGACACGTTTCCCTTCTACAACACCTCGAACAGCACTCAATTTCATGCGAACGCCTTGTTCACGAAGTTCTTGAGTCGGTTGAATAAATGTTCTTGCCACGTATTGATTTTTAATCAGCCCCATTTCGTAAGGCAAACCAGATTCTTCAGCGTAGCCTGAAGCAGCACTGAGTGATGAATTGGGTACACCGATGACAATATCAGCGTCAATTTGAGCTTCTTGGGCTAAAATTTTTCCTGAACGTTTTCTGGCAGTATGAACATTAACTCCAGCGATATTACTGTCAGGACGGGCAAAATAGATGTATTCCATTGAACAAATGGTCATGTTGGTGCTGTCAGTAAATTGGTCCACATGAATGCCATCGTCATTAATTTCAATGATTTCACCGGGTTGGACATCTTGAATCCAAGTGGCACCAACGACATCAAAAGCACAAGTTTCTGATGCCACAACAAGCGCACCATTGCTCATTTTACCGATTGAAAGTGGCCGAAATCCATTAGGGTCAAGGGCTGCGACAATTGATGTCTCAGTCATAATGAGATATGCAAAGCCACCTTTTACTGTGTTAAGTGCTTCTTTGACCCTGCCCATAAATTCTGGATGATGACTACGACGAATCAAGTGCATGAGGATTTCTGTGTCTGAATTACTAGAAAATATTGCTCCAGATTTTTCAAGTTCACAGCGCAAGGATTGAGCGTTAGTTAAATTTCCATTGTGGGCAAGTCCAAGTGATCCGTCATGAAATTCAAACTGGAAAGGCTGAATATTATTAATATTTGCCGAGCCAGCCGTCGCATAGCGGACATGACCAATGGCAGATGAACCTGTCAGTTCTTCCAAATCTTTTTCGTCACGAAAAACTTCGGTGACCAAACCTAAACCACGATGACGATTGAGCTTGCCGTTGTTATTGACCAGAATTCCTGCGCCTTCTTGCCCGCGATGTTGCAAAGCGTGAAGACCAAAATAGGTCAGACGAGCGGCATCAGGATGTCCCCAAACGCCGAAAAGTCCACATTCCTCATTTAATGTCTTCGATTCAAACCGCGACCAGTCTTGTTCAGTAAATGTTACACTTGTCATTTCATCAGACATGGGAGGGCTCCTTCATAAATGCTGACAGCTTCGTCAGTAGAAATAGAAAGTTCATTGATTTTCAAAATTCCGTTGTCAGTAACTTTTCCGATGACTTCGCTACTAGCAGAACTTTCTGTCAGTAATTTTTCAAAAGCAGCTTGATTTTCTGGTGAAATTGAGATTACAAAGCGACCTTGCGTTTCTGAGAATAATTGAGCATTGCTTAAATCAACTTTCACATCAACGCCTAAGCCATTTGCAAAAGCCGACTCAGCTAAGGCAATCGCTAATCCACCTTCTGACAAATCGTGCGCTGAATTGATTAATCCGTCAGTAATTGCTTTTAAAACAAAGTATTGATTGACTTTTTCAGTTTCTAAATCAAAATCAATCTTGCCAGAAATTTCGCCTGTCAGCATTTTTTGAAGTTCAGAACCTGAAAAATCATCAAAGGTTTGACCGACTAGCACAATCAAATCACCTGCTTTTTTAAATTCTTGAGTCGTAATATTTTTTACATCCTCAATCAAACCAACCATTCCAATCATCGGTGTAGGTAAAATAGCTGAACCGTTTGTTTCATTGTAAAGACTGACATTTCCTGAAATAACAGGCGTATCAAGAGCCAAACAAGAACGTGAAATTCCATCAGCGGCAGTCGTCAATTCCCAAAATTGTTCTGGTTTTTCCGGATTTCCAAAGTTCAAACAGTCCGTAATCGCAAGTGGTTTTCCACCAGAGGCTACGATATTACGAGCCGCTTCGGCAACCGCAATCGCTCCTCCTTTTTCTGGATCAAGATAGAGATAACAAGCATTACAGTCCGTTGTCATCGCAAGAGCCTTGTTCGTACCACGCACCCGTAAAACAGCGGCATCCGAGCCGGGCGCGACCACAGTATTGGTCATCACGCGCGAATCATAAGTTTCATAAATTGATTTTTTGCTGGCAATTGTCGGTTGAGCCAAAAGTTTTTTGAAAATTTCACTGACCGCGCTGTCAGTAATTTCTGGAAGATATTTCTCGCTGTCAGTAAATTTTTGAATGCGCTCAGGGACTTTTGCTTCACGGTAATAAGTTGGTGCGTCTTCTGCCAATGAATCAACAGGAACATGAGCTACCATTTGCCCTTTATGATAAAGCGTATAAAAACCATCATCAGTCACTTCCCCAATATTCACAGCATCAAGGTCGTATTTTTTAAATAAATCAATAATTTCTTGTTCATGTCCTTTTTTGACACAAAGCACCATACGCTCTTGTGACTCAGACAACATCATTTCATAAGGAATCATTTCTGTTTCACGCTGAGGCACATTATCCAAGTTAAGACGCAGGCCTGACCCAGCTTTTGAAGCCATCTCTGAAGTCGATGAAACCAAGCCAGCGGCACCCATATCTTGAATTCCAACTAAAATATCGCCATGATTTTGGATAACTTCAATACAGGCTTCAAGCAATAGCTTTTCCATAAATGGATCACCGACTTGAACCGCTGAACGTTGTGTTTCTGAGCCCGAACCAAATTCTTTTGAAGCAAAAGATGCCCCATGAATGCCGTCACGTCCTGTTTTCGCTCCGACATAAAAAATAGAATTTCCCACACCTTTAGCTTGTCCTTTTTGGATATGTTTATGCTCAATTAAGCCCACACACATAACATTCACTAAAGGATTCCCAGCGTATGATTCATCAAAAGCCACTTCGCCACCGACCGTTGGAATGCCAATACAGTTTCCGTATCCCGCAATTCCAGCCGTTACTTGGTCCACAATATGACGTGTTTTTCCATTGTCAATTGGTCCAAAACGTAAACTATCCAAAATTGCAATTGGACGAGCCCCCATTGAAAAAATATCACGAATAATACCACCAGAACCTGTTGCTGCACCTTCATAAGGTTCAACATAAGACGGATGATTATGAGATTCAGCTTTGAAAACCACTGCCAAATCATCTCCAATATCTACAACCCCAGCCCCTTCACCAGGTCCCATCAAAACTTGTGGACCAGTCGTCGGGAACTTTTTTAAGACAGGTTTTGAATTTTTGTAGCAACAATGTTCTGACCACATCACGGCGTACATTCCTGTTTCCGTATAGTTCGGCAAGCGTCCACCAAGAATCTCATCCTTGATTTTCAAATACTCTTCATCCGTCAGTCCCCACTCACGGTAAATTTTGCTTTCTTGAATCTGTTCTGGTGACATCTCCAAAGTCATGTTCTTCTCCTATAAGATGTGAGCCCGACTGTTTTGAAATGGTGAAATTTAGGAAAATTGATGGTTCTGCGCTCGTGCAGTTTTTTAATTTTGTCTAATTTTACTCATTTCAAGGAGGGCGAACTCAGTTAATTTCAAATTACAAACTCACTGACAGTTCTGTCAGCAAATTTTACAAGTTTTCAGCTTACTGACAAAGCTGTCAGCAAATTTTTCTTAATTTTTTACAGTCACTAGAAAATTTTTCAACAAAGAGGCAAACATTTTTCTTCCGTCAGCTCCACCAAGCAATTCTTCCATGGCCCGCTCAGGATGAGGCATCATCCCAAGTACATTTCCTTCTTTATTGACAATTCCAGCAATATTTTCAACTGAACCATTAGGATTTTCATCTGCATAAGTGAAAACGATTTGACCATTTTCTTTAAGTTCAGCAAGCGTTGCTTCGTCAGCAACATATTGGCCTTCGCCGTGGGCGATGGGTAAATTAATCAAGGCATCTTTAGCATATTCAGTCGTAAAATTACTTTGATTATTTTCAACTTTAAGGACTTGCCATTTGGAAACAAATTTCAAACCCTCATTGCGAATCAATACACCCGGTAAAAGCCCAGATTCAACCAAAATTTGAAATCCATTACAAGTGCCAAAAACAGGTTTCCCTTCTTTAGCCAAACGTTTGATTTCAGGCATAATGTTAGCAAATGAAGCAATGGCACCACAGCGCAAATAATCGCCATAAGAAAATCCACCAGGAATCAATACTCCATCAAATCCTGCAAGTGACTTCTCGTCATGCCAGACAAATTCAGCTTCTGCCCCCATGACATCACGAATTGCCCAAAGTAAATCAAAATCACAATTTGACCCTGGAAATTGAATGACTGCAAATTTCATTTTTTGACTCCTTCACTTTGTTCAGTCAAAATTTCAACTTTGTAAGTTTCCATATTTGGATTCGCCAACAATTCATTGGCAATTTCAGTCGCTTTTTCTTTAGCAAGCTCAGCTTCCGCATCAAAATCAAAATCGAAAAACTTACCAACATTCAAGTCTGAAACTTCTTGATAACCCATTTTATGAGTGGCTGCTTTAATTGCTTGAGCTTGAGGATCGAGAATTGAGGCTTTGTAAGCCACGTAAACACGTACTTTTGTCATTTTTAAATTCTTTCTATATAAGATGTGAGAGCTGCCCTAAAGACTAGAACATTCTTATTTTGTCTTTTCCAGTAGATTTAAAACTTCAGTATAAGTTTCAATCAAATCTCCAATATTTCGTCTGAAAACGTCTTTATCCATGTGTTGCCCTTTCGCGTCCCAAAGACGTGAAGTATCTGGTGAGATTTCGTCAGCAAGAATAATGCTTCCGTCAGCAAGACGACCAAATTCAAGTTTAAAATCAACCAAAGTCAAGCCAATTTCAGCCCATGTTTTTTTCAAAATCTTATTAATTTTACGTGTTTCTTTTTTTAAAAACTCAATTTCAGAATTACTTGCAATGTTCAGGAATTTGACATGCTCATCATTGATAAATGGGTCATCTAAAGCATCATCTTTATAATAAAATTCAACAATAGGTTCTTCCAAAACAATTCCTTCTTCAAGACCAAATCGTTTGGCAAAAGACCCAGCAACAACATTTCGCAAAACAACTTCCAAAGGAATTATTGATACTTTCTTATTCAATTGTTCGGTTTTTGATAACTTTTTAATAAAATGCGTTTCTAATCCTTCAGCATTTAATTTTTCAAAAATCAATGAAGTAATTTGATTATTTAGAGCACCTTTCCCAGTAATTTGTTCTTTACGAGCACCATTTAATGCTGTCGCTTGGTCACAATATTCAACCCAAAGCACATCAGAATCGTCTGTAAAATACAGTTTCTTGGCTTTTCCTTCATAAAGCAGCGTTTCTTTTTCCACAATATCCTCCATCCATTTAAGGAATTCTTTATGCTTCTTATTCTATTCTAATGAGACAAATAAAAAAAGCTCTAGCAGATAAAACTAGAACTTTTTCATTTTATTGTTCGGTTTTGCTGAATGTTCGGAAATAACTTTTTATTTACTGAGATTTTCATATTGTTCATCAGAAACTTCTTCCAACCAAACAGCTTCCCCCGCTGTAATGGCGACATGACTAAACCAACTATCCTTAGTCGCTCCATGCCAATGTTTAACTCCTGCATGAGTGACAATCATATCTCCCGCATGTAAAAGTTGAGCTGCCTTACCCTCTTCTTGGTACCAACCCTCACCGGCTGTAACCAATAAAACTTGATAGCCATCTTTATGAATATGCCAATGATTACGGCATCCAGGCTCAAAAGTCACATTTCCCACCCCAAAAGGCAGTGAGCTATCCGCAACCATTCCTTGTAAATAAGACTGTCCCGTAAAATAGGCTCCATAAGGATTTTTTTCACCTTGCGGGAAAATAAGTGCTTCTTCTAGTTCTTTTTTGTTCATTCCATTCTCTCTTTCTTAATCAATCTCTTGATAGCGAGTCACTTTCAATCGAAGCTGATATTTTTTTCTTAATTCAGCAATTTGAGCCATCATCTCACTTTTATGATGAAGGTCAATAGCTTCTTGGTTTTCCCACTCATCAATCAATAAAATCGCTTGTTCATTATCAAAAGGAGCAAAATACTCATAACGCAAATTTCCACTTTGCTGACGAATTTTATCAACAAGACCTGAGCTTATCATTTCATCAGCAAAAAGATGGGCCTTATTCACGTCACCTTGATACAAAATGTTGACCGTTATTGTCATAGTTTCCCTTTCTTATTTCCAAATCGTTTTAGCAATATTAAAAGCTGACCAAGACTTTGGCCATCCCACATAAAAGCTCAGATGGGTAATTATTTCTGAAATTTCTTCTTGACTAATTCCATTTTCTTTTCCCTTAGCCATATGAAAATTTAATTGTTCAAAATTTCCACCAGTAATCAAAGCCGTAATCGTAATGACACTACGTTCATGTGCCGAAAGTTCTTTTTCACGACTCCAGACTTCTCCAAAAAGAATATCGTCATTTAATTCAGCAAATTTTGGGGCAAATTCTCCAAGTTGTTCATGTCCTGCGGTTTGTTTTTCCATTCTAGCCTCCACATCTCTTCAATATCTAATTTTTTTATCTTGTACTTCTTCCAAGCTCTTCCAAAAATTTCAGACGCATCACTGTCGGTCTAAAATTTTTCTCCCAAGCAGGATCCCAGCTATAGCCTGAACGTTGTCGATAAGAATCAATAAATTTATCAATACTTACTTTATCTGTCACTGGCTCAAATTCTACTTGATAAACTTTCCCATCCATGTGAACTTGCCCCTTTTTTGAAATCATAGCCGAATTCCACCAACTTGATGCCGTTCCGCGACCTGCTGCTACCGCTAAATCATCATCGATATAAGCAAACCAAATCCAAGCAGGACGATGTTCTTGTGGGTCTGGGCTAATATAAATATCTTGTATCTTAGAAAACTTTTTTACATCAATTTCCATTTTTTCTCCTTTTACCTTACCAAGGTTGGCTTGTAGGTCCAACAGTAAACTCGCTGACGTTAACATCTGCAGGTTGTTCAAGTGCAAAGGCAACAATTCGAGCAATGGCCTCTGGACTAATACCATACTGTTCATAAAGCGCGGTCATTCCTTTGGCTGCCTCTGTGTCCGTAATTGTATTCAGTAACTCAGTATTTATAGCAGCCGGATATATAGTAGCCGTTCGAATATTTGTCCCTTCTTGAGCAGATTCCATTCTAAGCACTTCCATTAATTCACGAACTGCCCATTTTGTTGCCCCATAAACGCCACCATTAGGGTAGGCTTTTAGACCGGCAACCGAACTCGTTGTAATCACATGCCCAGATTTTTGAGCTGTAAATTCAGGAAGTACAGCAGCGAGTCCATTAAGTACACCTTTTAAATTAATATCGACCATACTCTCCCATTCTTCAACATGAAGTGCTGACAAAGGGGAACTTGGCATAATTCCTGCATTCAAGAAAATCGCATCAACTTTACCAAATTTTTCTTTGGCATATTGCACCAATTTTTTACTGTCTTCTGGATTAGTCACATCTGTCACTTGATAAATCGCTTGACCACCAGCCTTATTAATTTTATCAGCCAACTCTTTCAAACGACTTTCTCGTCTTGCTGCTAAAACAATTTTAGCTCCTTTTTTAGCAAGCAATTCGGCAGTTGACTGACCAATACCACTTGATGCCCCCGTGATTAATACTACTTTGTTTTCAATATTGTTTGACATTTTTTCTCCATTCATTTTTAACTTCTATTTTCATTATATTCCTTGAAGTCCACTTCAAGTCAACTTAAAAGTCTCACATCGTTTCATCTTTTCGATGATTTTATTATAAAATAATTTTTTACTGACGTGAAATGCTTTTTATATCAATAATTATGCTTTTTAAGCATACTATATTAAATTATAAAAAAAGCTTCGTATAATTACGAAACTTTCATCAAAATTTATTTTATTTTTTTATTCAAAATCAAAGTATAGAAAACAAAGTTAAGTAAAGCAAGGCAAAGGAAAAACATAAATACATGTTGAGTTCCGGTTGTTAAATTACTTGATTTTGTTGCAATCAGACTGGCCGTCGCCGTCCCTGCTGATGCCGCAAATTGAGAAGTCGTAGTAAACCAAGCATTTCCAGAAGCGGCTTTATCATGCGGGAGTTGAGCTAGACTATTGGTCATTGTCGTTGCAAAGCTTGACGAACGTCCGATTGTGAATACAACATAAAGTCCCATCACACCCAGTAAAGTTAGATTTTTAGTAAAAATCGTTAACAATACAAGTGCAATGAAGAAAACAGTGTTCCCGCTATATAAGATACCCTTGGCCCCTTTTCGGTCATAAAGTGCACCGATTGGTCCTTGCGCCGCTGAACCAATTAATGAACCAGGTAATAAAGCAAAACCTGCCAAGGTACTTGTGGCACCAAGAGAAACCTGTAAGAAATTAGGGATAATAAAGTTAATACCCAAATTTACAAATTGTAAAATACAATAAACAAGGACTGACAAAGTAAAGGTTGGACTCTTAAAGACATTGATATCGATAAAATTCAAAGAACTTGTTTTTGAACGCCAAATAAAGGCAATTAATCCAATAATAAAGAGGATTAACCAAATCCATGAAAAATGAGCACTTGATAATGAATCTAAAGCTAAAAGGGCACTGGTCATCACAAGTGATAAGAAAATAAAAGCGATAAAATCAAATTTACCTGGACGAGTTTTTTCACTCTTTTCAATAGCCCAAGCTCCCAAAGGAAATAAGCAGATTGGGATAATTAAAATAATTGCAAAAATCATTCGCCAGCCAAGAGTTCCCGTTAAAAGCCCCCCATAAGTTGGGCCAAGTGCGGGTGCAATACTCAAAATCATACCAGCAAATCCCATCCAAAGACCAACCCGTTCACGAGGAATTTTAGTCAAGACAAGATTAAACATTAAAGGAATTGCAATCCCAGTCCCAATCCCTTGAATCAAACGTCCAGCCATCAAAATAGTAAAATTTGATGAAATTAAACTCAATAAATCACCGATAGTAAAGAAGATTAATCCTGCAAAAAACAAGGTTCGGTTTTGAAAACGTTGGCTGATGTATGAACTTGTCGGCATAACAATAGCAACAACAAGCAAATAAGCTGTCGTCACCCATTGAACCGTACTTAGTGGAAGTCCAAAAGTTTTCTCAAGCGTGGGGAAAGTCACATTCAGACTTGTTTCCGCCAATATCCCCATAAAGGCCACAAGAGCCACAGCGACAATCGAAAAGCGCGTTTTCGCGCTAATTTTATGATTGGCTGTATTTGTTTCTAATTCTCTATTCATTCTCTTCCTTCCTGCACGCTAAAATTATTAAGAAATTTTTCAACCGCAGCAATCTCTTCTGTTGATAATCCTGTCAAAGCTTTTTTATTATGTGCTTGGATATAAGCCCTGATTTCAGGTAAATACCTTTTTCCTTCTTCAGTTAATTCAACTGATTTTTGGCGGGCATCGGTCAGGCTTGCTCTTCGATTAATTAAGAGCCGCTTTTCCATGCGCTGTAAAATTTCCGTCGTTGTTGAACGTCGGATATTAAATTCTAATTCAATCATCGTCTGACTAATTTCTTTTCCTGAACCTTCTTCACTTTGATTTCCAAGAAAATCTAAAATTGACATTTGCTGACCCGTCAAATCAAGTTGAGCTGCAAAATTATCAAATTCTCGAGACATTTGGTTGCTGGCCACTTTTAAAAGTCGACCAATCGCTTCTTTTTTAGTTCGCATACGAATTATTATAGCATAGTTTTTTTTGTTCGTCAACGAACGTTTTTGTGTGATTTTGATAAAAAAAAATTACTGACAAAATGCTGTCAGTAATTTCACATTATTTTATTATTTATTTTACGGGTGTAAAAACAACCGTTTTAGCGTTTCCTGATGTAATAATGGTCACTTCCATACCAGTGGTAAAGTTGATAGATGTCGCCTTGCTAGTAATATAAAAGCCTTTTCCATCATAGTTGGGTGCCCCTGTTGAATATTGGAGATAAGTGTCAGTACCACTTGCTCCTGGTGAGGTCACATTATAAGTTCCAGCCGGAATATTCTTTCCTACAATATAATCGCCACCACTTAAAGTAATAGTTCCTGTTGCTGGTTTACTAGGTGCGATACCGTACCAAGCCACTGCCCCATATTTCCAACCAGTATTCAATAAGCTATTTTGCTCAAAGCCACTTTCTGTGTAATTGTGAGCGCCAGATTGTGCATTGGGATTATAAGCGACATATACGGCTTGAGAACCTCCAGAATAGAAGACCGCCTTTCCGTTATTATCCCATTTCCAACCCTTATTTACTAAACTTTGAGCTTCATACTTACTCTTTGTGTAATAATGGTCTCCGCCCATAGCATTTGGATTGTAAACACGGTAAACTGGGCTTGAACTTGTTGTTGGTGCAACCCAACCGACACCTTCATAAGTCCAACCCGCACTCACATTTGCATTCTTTTCTGTCCCACTAGTTGTATAGAAGTGCTCACCAGTATTATGATTATACAAACGATAAACATTTGTATCTGCATGAGCAACCCCACCAATCAGTAAACTAGCCCCTATAAAGGCTGTTCCAAGTAAAAGTTTGTTCATCTTTCTTTCTCCTTTATAAAAATAAAATCGGTTACAAGTCCTATTATACTCATTTTAAAACATTTGTCAATTAAATTTAAACTTCGTCATCAAACAAAAATACAAAAACTACATTTAGAGCGTACTCTTTAAAATATTTTGTCGTTAAAGCCTATTCTAGTCGATTTTTATACGAATTCCAGACTTCTAATGACAGATTCTTTACGGTAATAAAAATACATTTTTCCCACAAAAAAAGTTACTGACAGTTTTGTCAGTAACTTATAGATTAATCTAAATTGCTAAATCAAATTTCAATTGAGGTTTTACCGGTTCATAGTCCACAAGTTCAAAATCTTCAGGTTTAATATCGAAAAAATTAGTACCATCAGGAACATTAAGGACCAAACGAGCTTCTTTTTCAGAAGCTATTCGCTTCATTAATTCATTTGCCTGCTCAAACTGATTGTCATAAATATGTAAATTATTTACAAAATAAAAGAACTTCCCAACTTTCCAAGAAAAATGTTTTGCAATCATCATTTGCAAAGCAACATATTGCATCGCATTGATATGGTGGGCCACAAGCATATCGTTTGAACGTTGAATCAGTGTGGCATCCAAATAAATCTGACCATCTTTTTCTCGACGGACATCAAACATCGTTTGGAAAGCACATGGTAAAAGACCTTCTGTTTCCTCAAAATCTTCATACTGCCAAAGGTTGATGATATTACGACGATTCCATGGATTTTTCGCCAAGCCTTCTAATAATTTACCAATGATATTATATTTTTTGACTGTTGCACCATAACGTTGCCCAATCGTACCATCACCAATTCCCCATTCTCCCCAGTATTTGACTCCATACTTCTCTTCAAGAACAGAAAGCTCACTTGTTTGGTCTTGGTATATCCACATCAATTCTTTAATAGCAGATTTGATTGGAATTGGACGCAAAGTGGTAATTGGAAACTCCCCCTTTTGCAAATCATAAGTAACGAATGAACCAGTGACATATTTGCTATTCGCCATTTGACCATCCTTATACTTTGGTCTTGCATTTTCTGAAAAAACACCATTATCTAGGATATTTTGGATATTTTGTTTAAAAACTTGATCTGCGTAAGTCATGAATTTTCCTTTTCTTTTTTATTCATTATATTATATCACAACCAAGGTTGGAAGCAAATGAACTGTCGACAATTATTTTCATTTTACGAAACAAAAATTTCACCAAATTGGTGAAATTTTATTGTTTTTTATTTAACCTTCCGAAATTTTCAAAAGGGACTTAATGGCTGTGCGTTGGTCCATTGCTTCATAAGCCTTTTGAATTTCATCTAAGGAAAATTCTGCTGTAAAGACACGTCCTGGGTTAATTTGTTCATTTAAAACTGCTTCAAGTAAGATTTCTTTGTCCCACCGTGCAACAGAAGCCACTCCACCACCAAGTTGAATATTTTTCCAAAAGAGAGAATCAATCCATTCATTATAGTCAACATCATGAGGAACTCCCACGCGACCTACACGTCCTCCCGCTCTTACTGCTTGGAAAGCAGATTCAATGGCTTCTTTTGTTCCGACACACTCTAAGGCAGCATCAGCACCATAACCATTGGTTAAGGCCATAATTTTTTGAATCGCTTCTGCACCACGCTCAGCAATGATATCTGTTGCCCCAAAATCACGCGCCAATGCCGCTCGATCTTCATGGCGACTCATTGCAATAATCCGTTTTGCACCTAAAAGTTTAGCCGAAATCACTGCGCACAGACCTACTGCTCCATCGCCAAAGACAACTACTGTGTCCCCTTCGTGAACATCTGCTGCTTTAGCCGCATGAAAACCTGTGGGCATGACATCCGCTAAAGTTGTCAACGAAGCCAGCTGTTCTTCTGAATAATCACTTGGTCTTCCCGGAATTTTAACAAGTGCACCATCAGCATTAATTGCTCGATAGAATTCTCCTTGATATCCCCCGTTAACTCCATCTTTAGCATTGGGGCAATTAGCTTCAAATCCTGCCAAACAGATTGGACAGTGTCCACAACCATGAGTAAAGGGAACAATGACAAAATCTCCCTCTTTAAAGTTTTTAACTCCCGCTCCAACTTCTTCAATGACACCAATAGCCTCATGACCTACTGGACCTGGATGACGTTCAGAAATCCCACGGAACCACCATAAATCAGAACCACAAACGCAGGCACGAACGATTTTTATAATGGCATCTGTTTCTTTTACAAGTTGTGCTTTGGGAAATTCTCTAACTTCCATCTTATTTTTTTCGACAAAATAGGCTGACTTCATTTTTTTACTTCCTTTTCATTTATTGAATTCATTATAAAATGAATTTAGCTTTTTGAAAAATACTTTTTAAAAAACTTCTTATGCTTTGAAAGCATAAGAAGACCTAAATAACTCACAAAATTCCACCAACTCCTCGTCCAAAGAGGTTGTTACTAGAAATTTTTTGATAAAAATCGGCAACTTTTGGTGTGAGATTATAGCGTAATGCCAAGGGCCTAAGGGTTGCTTCTAATTTAGCAAGTTCATCAGCAAGTCGCCCTTGATTCTCTAATTGAACTTTCGTATGAAGTAAACACTGACGTTCCCAGTCACGAATATTTCTATCTAATACCAGATTATAAAGTTCATTTAAAATTTCTTGCTTTTCAAATGTTTTATTCATGAATTTATTATGCCACGAAATCACTTTTAAGACCACTAAAAACGCTTACGATTTTAAAGCTAGCGTTTTTTTGTCAAATTCATGTTTGGATAATTTTTAAGAATTCTTCGTAAGTTATAGTGTTTTAATTTCAAAGGACGGTTCTTCAGAAGTTCCAATACTTTTTTGCGGTTTGGTGCGGTTTCATGATTGGTCAGCAAATGTTTAAGACGAAACTCTTTGATAGCCGCATTTTCTTTATCAGAATCATCAATCATAGCCAATACTTCTTTTTTGGTTGAAATCGTAAAGATAAACGTTGACAGAAGGTCAGCTCCAAAAATAATTAATATGAGAAGCACTCCCCAACTATGCGTGATTGCATTAAAATCATGAATCCAATTTTGGACGGGCGGATTAACTAATTTAATCAAAATAATACAACCTACACCCCAAAATAATGAAACGGGAACAGCTACTCTACCTTCAATATTGAAAGGAAGTGTTGAATAATCCCATAATTTCATATTAAAGAATTTCTCTAAAATCCAACTACCGATAAATTCGACCACAGTCACAATCACTATTGTATTAAGATAAAGACTAAATAAATTTCCAGTATTTGGAACTAAAAGTAAGACTGCTGACACACCAAAACCGTAGACAGGGCAATAAGGGCCTAATAAAAAACCTCTAAAAACAAAATGTCGGTCTTTAAGTGAACAATAGAAAGTTTCCCAAAGCCAACCAATGAAAGAATAAACGATAAAAGTCATAAAAAGTTCCATGTGTTTCTCCTTGTTTGTTTAATCTTTTACATTATATCATCTCTTCTAGTATTTTTTAAATTTCATTAATAAGATAAGAAAAAAGCTGTTTAAATTTAGCTTTTTATGATAATTTTTTATAATGATTTTAATTTTCCGTGGAAATCAGCAATTGATTGATAGCCTTTTTGATTCATTATTTCTTCTAATTCTTTAATGATTCTATCAAAGATTGCAGGTCCCTCTTTATGTAAGGCTGTCCCGATTTGAAGCATCGTTGCTCCACATAAAAGGTGTTCAAAAGCATCCTGTCCTGTTTCAATCCCACCCGTTCCAATGATTTGAATTTCAGGTTTGAGTCGAGTATAGAAAGCACGGACATTTGCAAGCGCTGTTGGTTTGATGTAAGCTCCACCAATTCCACCAAATCCATCTTTAGGCTTAATAACTACGCTTTCTGCTTCTGAATCAATAAAAAGTCCATTCCCAATACTATTGACTGAGTTAACATAAGTCAACGGAAACCGATTGAGGATTTCTGCCATAATATCAAAATGTACAAGGTCAAAATAAGGGGGAAGTTTGACACCTAGCGGTTTTGTAAAGAAAGTAAAAACTTCTTTTAGGAGCTTTTCAGTGGCTTCAAAATCATAAGCAAGTTGTGGCTTACCAGGAACATTTGGACAAGAAAGATTCAACTCTGTAATTCCTGAAAAATCACTTTCTTGAATTTTCTTGAGCATAGCGATATTTTCTGCTGCACTCATACCCGCAATGGAAAAGAAGATTGGCCCTTCTTGAGCATTTTCTTTTTGATTTTTTAAAACATAGTCTAAGTAGTAATCAAATCCTAAATTAGGCAGACCCATAGAATTAATTGATCCTAATTCTAAGTCAACATAACGTGGGAGTGGATTACCTTCTCTTTTTTCTAATGTGGAACTTTTGGTGATATAGGCCCCTGCTTGAGAGGCTTTTAATTCTTCTAAATCCTCAATCGTCATACAATGGACTCCTGAAGCGTTCATAAATGGATTAGCGAATTTGGCATTTGCAAAAGTTGTATTAAGCATTAAAAAATCGTTCCCCTTTTCTATTTTTAACTATTCTATCACAAAAAAGCCAAATTCAAAATTTTTAAAATTCGAGTCAAATGATGAGGCGGCATTTTTTTCACATGATATAATTAAATTAGAGCAAATGGAGGTGTAAGATGAGTACAGAAAGAGCTATTTTTGCTGGTGGTTGTTTTTGGTGTATGGTTGAACCTTTCGAAGAACGTCCAGGTATTTTGGCTGTAACAAGCGGCTATACAGGCGGACATATCGAATACCCTACTTATGACCAAGTTCTCTCAAAAGCTTCTGGCCATACAGAGGCCGTTGAAATTTTATTTGATAATGAACTAATTTCTTATGATGAGCTTTTAGATATTTATTGGTCTTTGATTGACCCAACGGATGCTGACGGTCAAATTTATGACCGAGGCGCAAATTACCGTCCAGCAATTTTTGTTGAAAGTGAAGAACAAAAAACTGCTGCTCAAAAAAGTAAAATCGCCTTAGAAAAATCTGGAATTTGGGACAAACCAATAGTTGTTCCTATTGAAGAAGCTAAAACTTTTTGGCCAGCTGAAGAATATCATCAACAATACTATAAAAAAGACCCTAAACGTTATCAAGCGATGCACAAGGCACGTGAACGTTATTTGGCCTTACAACGTTTCAAAGGAAAATTTAAATTTTTAAGAAAAAACACTAGATAAGCTAGTGTTTTTATTTTATATTTGGCCAATCTTTTCCAAACCATTCTTGGTATAGATCTTCTACAATTTTAACAGTCGTCATTGTCATTTCAGGAGAAAGTTTTTCACTTTTTTTCTTACCACTATTGATAAGTTCCGCGATTTCATCAATCTCATAACTGAATTCACTTGGCATTGGATGTGAAAACTCTTCAATCATTCCATCATTTCTAATGAGACTTGCTTGATTTGATTTCCAATAATTTGGAACAGAAATTTCTCCTTTTTCCCCATAAATTACAAAAGTATTTGCTTTATCCAAACGGGTGGTAAGCGAGATATTAATCATAATTTCTTCTTTTTTCAAAAGAATTTCGTAATCTAAATCTGCTTTATTTTCTTCAGGGGACCAGTAAATTCCTTTTGCTTCATCAAAACCTGTTCCAAATAAAAATTGTAGCACGGAGAGTGGATAGCTGGCATGCATGATAAAGGCTCCGCCACCTTCTTTTAAATCTAAAGCCCAACTCTCACGGTTGGTATGAGGTCTAAAATCGTTAATTGCAAGGCGAGATACTTTACCAATCTCATTGGCACCAAGCCATTTTTTGATTTTGGTCATCACAGGAAGAAAAACAGATTTTTGGGCTTCCATCAAAAAAAGATTTTTTTCATTTGCAATCTTAAATAACTCTTGAGACTCTTTAAGCGTTAAGGTAAATGGTTTTTCAAGAAGCACATTTTTACCTGCTTCTAGGGCCAGCTTTGCTTGAGGATAATGTTGTTTATTGATAAGTGGAATATAGATTAAGTCAATTTCTTCTGCCTTTACTAAACTTACATAATCATCATAAACTTCTGGAATTCCTAAATCCAAAGCGGCTTTTTCTGCTTTTTCTTTATTTCTGGCAGCAATTCCGATAACTTCTGCTTGCCCACTTTCTTTTACACCTGCTACAAATCGGGGAACAATCTTAGCAGCACCCATGATTCCAATTTTTAACATTTAACTTCCTCCTGTGACTAAATCCCGATAATCACGGTTTCTACAGTTTCAACTCCTGCAGTGGTAACACGGACTCTAGCAAGATTTTCTACTGTATTAACATCAAAAAATCGGTCTCCACTGATATCATTTTGAATGATTTTTACAGTTGCTTCTGGTGGAAATTTTTGTAAGGTTTCAATAAGTTCTTGTGTCGTCATAATCTTTTAGTCGGCCCTTTCTGATAGATATTCCCAACGTTCATATTTTTCTTCAAGCTCTTTTGTTTTATTGTCTAATTCTTTTTGTAAATCAAGTAAGAGTTCAGTATTAGAACCATTTTCATTCATTTCTGTGTCTATCTCAGAAATTCGTTCTTCAATTTCAGCAATTTGACTTTCAATAGTTTCCCATTCTTTCTTTTCCATATAAGTCAGTTTGGCTTTGTCCGTATTATCTCTTTTGTCAGCAATTAC
Source organism: Lactococcus cremoris subsp. cremoris KW2 (assembly GCF_000468955.1). Classification (NCBI taxonomy): domain Bacteria; kingdom Bacillati; phylum Bacillota; class Bacilli; order Lactobacillales; family Streptococcaceae; genus Lactococcus; species Lactococcus cremoris. The sequence goes on from NC_022369.1 coordinate 1,594,870, forward strand.
GGGACTTTCAGTTTTACTGACAGCTTTGTCAGCAATTTTTTCTTCCATTTTGACCGCTAAATAGTCACTGTAAGCACCAAAATAATGGTTGATTTCTCCATTTTCAAAGGCAAGTAATTCATTACTTACTTTGTCTTGGAAATAACGGTCATGTGAAACGGTCAAAACAGCACCAGGGAAAGACCCTAGGAAATTTTCAAGTACGGTTAATGTTGCAATATCCAAGTCATTGGTTGGTTCGTCAAGTAAAAGCACATTAGGTTGTAATAGTAAAATCTTTAGTAAATAGAGTCGTTTTTTCTCACCACCAGAAAGTTTAGAAATGAGTGTTCCGTGGCTACTTCTTGGAAAGAGAAATTGCTCTAATAGATTAACAATTGAAATATTCTCGCCACTATTATTATGAGCAGCCGAAGCCACTTCTTCAAGGAAATTTATCATGCGTTTATTTTCATCAAGTCCGCGAATTTCTTGACTGAAATAACCAATTTTGACGGTTTCCCCAATTTCTAAAAGCCCATCAGTTAATTCTAATTCTCCAGCAATGACATTGAGGAGTGTTGATTTTCCAACGCCATTATCCCCAACAATCCCTAAGCGCGAATGAGGTTGAACAATTAAATCAAAATTGCTGAAAATTTGGCGGTCTGGGTAAGAAAATCCTGCATTCTTAAAATTAATCACTTTTTTACCTAAGCGACTTGAAGCAATATTTAATTCCAAATCCTCTTGATTTTTTGAAGTTTTCATTGAATCTTTGAGATCTTCAAAGCGGTCAATACGTGCCTGTTGTTTGGTTGCCCGAGCTTGTGGTGATTTACGAATCCAAGTTAATTCGGACTGGTAAAGTTGTTTGGCTTTATGACTCGCTGCGGCTTCACGTTCTTCATCTTCTGCTTTTTTCGCTAAATAATCTTGATAATTTCCTTGATACTCTTTTAATCCGGCATCTTCAAGCTCAAAAATTCGTGTTGCAACATTATCCAAAAAATAACGGTCATGGGTCACAAAAAGAACTGTTCTTCGAGAATTTTTAAGATAATTTTGTAACCAAGCAATGGTCTCAACATCAAGGTGGTTGGTTGGTTCATCAAGTAATAACAAATCTGAATCATTGACTAAAGCTTGAGCCAATTGAACACGTCTTTTTTGTCCACCAGAAAGACTTTCAATGATTGTTGTAGCTTCTGGAAGTTGAAGTTTAGTTAAAATTGTTTTGACATCTGCTTCTACTTGCCATGCATTCAAGGCATCCATTTCTGACTGAGCACGCTCTAATTTAGACAAATTTTCAAAATCCAAAAGCGCCGCTTCATAGTTTTTAATTGCCCTCATTTGTGGAAGTGAATCATCTAAAACACTATCTAAAATACTTGCTTTCGGATTAAAATCTGGTTCTTGAGTTAAATAAGTAATTTTGTAATTTTGTGGATGGTCAAAAGGGGATTTATCTCCATCAAAACCAGAAAGTCCTGAAATAACATTTAAGAGTGTTGTTTTACCTGTTCCATTTACTCCTAAAAGTCCAATTCGATCAAGATCATGAATGATGAAATTGATTTTATTGAAAACCGTTTTTTCTCCAACTGATTTACTTAAATTTTGTGCGATGAAGTCTGCCATTTTTTGCCCTAATTTCTCTTATATTACTTTTGATTATATCATAAAAAAGCCTGTCAGTAACGACAGGTATCATTTTTACTAGCAAAGTGAGCGATTCTTTGATGACTCCTTTCCGTCAGTAAAAAATTACTGACAGAAAAGATTTGATTAGTCGTCACTATTTTTTTTACTCTCACGAATATCAAAAGGATGAACAATCTCTTCTAATTCTTTGATATAGAGTTCAGCTTGTCTGGTTAGTTGAAAATCGTTGAGTGAAATCCAGCCAATTTCTATATTATCATCAACTGCTAAAGGAATAGCGACAATATTATCACCATTTAAATCCTGACTGACAATACCTGTTGAAATGGTATAACCATTTAAGCCAATCATTAAATTAAAAATTGTGGCTCGATCTCCCACTTTTATGTCTTTTTTAGCGTAAACAGTCGATAAAATCTCTTCAGAAAAATAGAAAGAATTATGCTCGCCTTGCTCATAAGACAAGCGTGGAAATTTTTCTAAATCTTCTAAGCTTACAAGTTGTCGGTCAGCTAAGGGATTGGTCGAACTTACAAAAATATGAGGCTCAGCCAAAAACAAGGAATGAAAGGTTAGCCGATTTTCTTTTAAAATTTTGTCAATCACATTTGCATTATAAGAGTTTTTATAAAGAATGCCAAGTTCACTGCGCAAGGCCTTCACATCTTCTATAATTTCATAAGTGCGGGCCTCTCGTAAAGTATATTCGTATTCGTCAATCCCTTGACTTTCTGTTTTTTTAACCATATTTACAAAAGCATTGACGGCAAAAGCATAGTGCTGTGTCGAGATGGCACACAGTTTTCTTGATGGCTTTTTGTCCAACCACCGCGCTTCTAATAAATCAGATTGTTCAACAACTTGTCTAGCATAACCTAAAAACTCGGTTCCTTCTGCAGTCAGCGAAATTCCTTTGCTTGAACGTTGTAAAAGGGGCAATCCTACTTCCATTTCAATGTCTTTGATTGACTTTGACAGACTAGGCTGTGTAATATAGAGAATCTCAGCTGCCTGATTGATTGAGCCAATCTTAGCCACTTCAATAAAATATTTGAGTTGTTGTAAACTTATCGTCATTATTTTTTTCCTCATTAGATTTTTAAATCAAAAATCTGGTCAGTAACTTTGTATTTACTGACAGAACTTTCAGTAATTATTTTTTACTGACCAAGCTTTCCAGTACTTTTATCGCTGAGATTATTTTTTCCCCGCTCACTTTTTCATCGATTAAGCGATAAGATTCAACAGGACTAGCTGCAAATTCTGCCGCTTCTTTCAGTTTTTTCAAATTAGGATTGGATAAATTTATTTCTGCTAAAGAAGCAGGCAAATGGTTTTCTCGATAGAAAGGTAATAGTTTCTCAATTTCTAAATAGTCCCTTGTATAAGCCAATTGAACTAAAACACCATAAGCAACTTTTGAACCATGTAAAATAGCGTGCGTTTCTGGACAAAGCGAAAGTCCATTATGGAGCGCGTGAGCACCTGACATCCGCCCATAAGTTCCGGCAAATCCGCCCACTGTGCCCGAAAGTTCAATGATTGTGTCTACAATACGTCCAAAAGCTGGACTTACTTTTTGCATACTTAAATCCTCCAAAGCCGCCCTTGAATCTGCAAATAATATTTTAAAAATTTCTTTGGCACTGACAAAACCTAAACGAACGGAAGCTGACAATTCTTCTTGGGGGACTTGACGAATAATTCCTTCCATTTCATACCATTTTGCGAGTGTATCTCCAATTCCAGCAACAAAATAATCATAGGGAGTCGCTAATAAAAAATCATAATCCACTAAGGTCAAATAACTGACTTTATTTAAATATCCGACTTTATCAAAAGTATGGTCTGAATGATAAAGCGCAGCAACCGGTGTATAAGGTGCACAATTCGATACTAAAGTAGGAATGATTATCAACTCACAATCAAGCTCTTGTGCCACTACTTTACAAGTATCAATCAAACGCCCGCCCCCTATCGCAAGAATAGCCTCAACATTACCGATTTCTTTGGCTAGCTTTTTCCCGTTTTCAACAGATGCTGTGCCGTCATAATGAAAAATAGGATAAGAAAGAGTTTTAGGATAAAAATCTTGAAAAACTTGAAATGATTTCTCGCCAGTAATCACGGCAAGTTCCTTAAATGGCGCAAGGTAAGCTTCTAAATCTTGCAAAATTCCTTGACCACTCACGTATCTGTTTGCTCCGGGACGGACTTCTTCTGAGAGTTTCATAATTTTCCTCCTAATTAAATAATTATTTAGAATATTCTATCACTTAAGGCACAAAAAAACAACATTTAATTAAGTAAATGTTGTTTTTATTCTAAATCAATGTTTTTAGGCACTGTAATCCAGAGTTTTGATTATATTTCCCTTGTCATCTGTCAAATCAATTTGCAGTTTGGGTTGAGCTACTCCAGCCTTCTTCATTGAGTCTAAGACTTTATCTGCAACGTCCTTAACTTGATCACCACTTGCAAGTAAAAGGGCACCAACGGTTGCTTTATTAAGCTTAGAAGATTCTAAAGTATAGGTCAGCTTTGAGTCAGTACTCGTCGCTTTTGCCGAATTGATTAATCCCTGCGATTGACTCTTGATAGTATCCGAATTCTCATTTAATTTGCTTGCAATAGCCGACGGAGTAGCCGAACCAATTTGATCCGCTGCATCCGTTAAGTTTTGAGAATCTGGTATAAATTTTGCTGCAATATTATCTGTTTGACTGGAAATAACGTGTCGTCCTACCATTACAATACCAAAAACAATCAGAGCCAGAAATATAATAAGGGAGAGTAATATTGCAAATACTTTACCCCCTCTACGTTTCTTCTCTGTTTTTCTTTTTCTAGAATTCATTTATTTTCCTTTTCTAGCTTTGAGCTGTAATAGTATTATAGCATTTTGAAGTTAAAATAAAACTAAAAAAAGTAGTTTTTCAACTACTTTTTAAGATCTTTTAGATAAAATTAATCATTAAAGTCAAAACGTAATTTCATATTAGCTGAACCAAGAACAACCATACGTCCCAAAAGTTCCGTTTGTGCTTTGAAAGCAGTCTCTGCTAATTTTTCATTGGCTTGTGTCAAATACGCAATTTTATCTTCTGCAAACTCAAAGTTTTTATCAGTTTCATTTTGAATTTCATGGAATTTCGCCATGGTGTTTAATTCAAAAGTGTTGCGTAAATCAACAAATAAATCATAATTCGCATCACCAAGAACAGCTGTTGTTGCGCTCAACCAATACATATTTGTTGGATCATATTCTCCCTTCGCGTCACGATAAGAAGCTGGCGTATCATTAATTGCTGTGTAAAATGGTACAACATGATTGAAAGTATTTGCACCAAAAGCAAGCCATTGTACACCTGCGAGTTCAAAAGGAACATTATTTCTAACTTGCAAAATATGAACACTGTGATTTCGATTGATTCCGATTGGACGGAAAAGTTTTCTTTCTTCTGGACGATTTGTTGTGCCATAAGGGTCATATTTTGTATTTTCAAAATGACTTGACAAGACAAATTTCACATCTTCGACAGTGATTTTACGGCTAGCTTCACAAATGAATGGAAGTTCTTGATTTTGTGGGTCTTCAGATACATTTCCCAAGAAATTTTGACCATACCAAGTTCGAGGATTATTATAAACAGAGTCTTTGATTGAAGATGAACCAAAGATATGACGAAGATTATAATGACTTTCATAACCTTCAAAATCAGGGTTCAAATGATTTTCATCAATTAACTGTTTCAAATCATCAGAACACATATAATCATCATTATCAAATTTGAATTCGTCAATATTCATTCGATTTGGTGCCACCACATAAGAATCATCAGGAATGCGAACCGCTGCCCAATGATGTCCACCGATTGTCTCCAACCACCAAACTTCTTCATTGTCAGCAAAAGCAATCCCGTTTGGTTCATAGGTTCCGTAAGTTGTCAGTAATTGGCCTAAACGTTCGACTCCTTCGCGAGCACTTTTGATATAAGGCAAGACAAGAGTCACAAGGTCTTCTTCGCCCATCCCATTTTCCACATAAGGGTCAAGTCCGAGAATTCTTGGATTCGTAGTAATTGTTTCTGTTGCTGACATCGCAACATTTTCACTATTAATTCCTGCTGCAGGCCAAATACCTTCTTTTAGGACAGCATTGGGTGTTGAAGTATAGCGCAGAGGATTATCTGGCAAATCTAATTCTAAACCAGATAAGACTGCCTTATAATGACGCACTTGATTTTCTGGTTCAATGACAATAAAGCGTTGTGGATCAAGCGCTTCATGACCGTCATCATTACGGGCAATCATTGTTGACCCGTCAATTGAGGCTTTTTTCCCAACAAGCACTGTTGTACATGACCCTTTACGGCGATTTTCAATTTTCATATTAGTTCTCCCTTTATATTTTATAGAATACATTGATAGGAATATCAAAAATTGTGTCTCTAACAGAAATACAATATTAATTGATTTTTTTCAGAATTTCTATCAGTAAAATTTGTTAACTTTTATTTTTCAAGTTCAAGCATTTTTTTAACTTCTGTTAAAATTGCAATTTGCTCATTTTTCAACTCATTTTTAACTATTTTTTCTTCAATAGTTTTTAATATTTTTCCCAACTCTGGTCCGGGCTTAAGGGAAAATTCATCCATCAAATCTTTTCCAGCAATAACAATTTCTGATTTATCATGAATTTGCAATTGGTCATTAATAAAAACTGCTCGTTCTCTGTCAATATTCCTTCCAAAAGCAATTTTCAACTCATCAACCAGAAGTGCTTTTTCCAAACCAAAATGATAAAGACTGACCAAATCCCAATTTTCAAGTTCATAGGCTGAAACAAGGTCAGCTACATATTTTGAAAATTCATTTGATACCTTCCATTTGCGTAAAAAAGCCTTCACATCAATATTTGAAAATCTAGTCAGTAAGGCTGCCCATGCTTGTTCTGAATTTTTAAAGTGAAAATCTACTGACAGCTCTGTCAGCACTTTTTTTAAGGCTAAATCTTGAAAATCTGGTAAGTATTTCCATGCCTCTGATTCAATCAATAAAGTCAAACCATTGCGCCATTCACTCCCCAGCAATAATTTATCTAATTCGATAAATATTCGCTCAACCGAAATTTTTTCTAAGAGGTGAGAACGCTCACGCATGGCTGAAAAAGTTTTCTCTTCAATTTTAAAATCCAAAGTGGAAGCAAAACGCATGGCACGCATAATCCGTAAGGCATCTTCATTGAAACGCTCCAAAGCGCTCCCAACAGCTGTCAATCTTCGTTCTTTTAAATCTGTTAAACCATCAAATAAATCAATGATTTGACCCTCAAAATCACAGGCAAAAGCATTAACCGTAAAGTCGCGCCGTTTTAAATCCTCTCGTAAATCTCTGACGAAATCCACATGATCAGGTCGTCTGTAATCTGTATATTTTGATTCTGTCCGAAAAGTAGTAATTTCATAATGCTCGGCTTCCGATTTTCCAGCTAAAACAAGAACGGTTCCATGCTCAATACCGACATCGATAGTATAAGGAAAAATATCTTTTATCTCCTCAGGGTAAGCACTCGTTGCAATATCTACATCGTGAATCTCTCGCCCAAGCAATACATCCCGTACAGAACCTCCAACAAAATAAGCTTCAAAACCATGCTCGCTTATTTTTTCTAAAACCGGCTGAGCCTGTACAAACTCCTCGGGTAATTTTTCTAATTTCATATCTTTTATTTTATCATTTTTTATAGAAAAAGGGGCATAGCCCCATTATAGGCTTCCAATTTTACTGACAGAATTTTTGAATACTATTAAAATACTGACAAAAGCACATAAACTTCTAAGTAAAGACTAGTCAGTAAGAAAAAAGCACGCAAGCCCAAAAAAGGGTTGACGAACTTTTTCCGATTTTTATCAGTAATTTTTATTCCATTGACTTTTCCAAATTAATCCAATAACGACAAATTTCGTCTCCGTCAATTTCCACAGTATTTTCTAAGATTCCACCATTTGCTTCAATCGTTTTACGACTGGCCACATTTCCCTTGTCAGCAGAAATCATTACTTGAGAAATCAAACGTTTTTGATATTTGGGCAGGGCAAAATTGACCATTTTTTCAGCAATATGCTGACCTCTAAAATCAGGAGCGACACCATAACCAATATGCCCGCCCCATTCTAATAAAATTCCCTTTTCAATTTGCCAACGACAAGATATTTCACCAGCAATTTGTCCATCAACAAAAGCAAAATATTTAGTAGCTGTTGACCAGTCTGGCTTTTCGGCACTTATTTCCTCTTTCCGAATTTTTCCCACATATTTCGAAAAATTATCCAAATTAACCTCGGCATAAGTTTTTACAGCATCAATCTTAAAAGGACTTGTATCTGTTGACCAATTATGAATATAATCCATAAATGGCTCAGCATCACTTAAGTCTAATCTACGAATTTCCAAATTACTCATAAAGCACCCCACTAAAGGTTCTATTATAGAAAAGCTCTTGCAAACTTACTCTATCGTCAAAAAAATTATAAGTCTAAAAAGTGTTCTAAGCCATATTTTAGCTCAGAAACGGTCATCACTTTACGAATTCCAAGTGCAATTCCAGTCATAAAGCTTGAACGGTCGTAAGAGTCATGGCGCAAGGTCAATCCTTCACCTTTTGAGCCAAAAATGACTTCTTGATGAGCCACCAGACCAGGTAAGCGAACTGAATGAATCCTCATCCCCTCAAGAACAGCTCCCCGCGCCCCAACTAATGATTCTTTTTCATCTACTGCCCCTTGATGATGAGCCAGACGTTCCTCAGCCATCAATTCTGCCGTTTTTACAGCAGTTCCAGAGGGCGCATCCTTTTTACCATCATGATGTAACTCAATAATTTCTACATCTGGGAAATATTTCACGGCCTGTTTCGAGAATTGCATTAATAAAACCGCACCTAAGGCAAAATTAGGTGCAATTAGTCCACCCAGTTCTTTCTCCCTAGAAAATTTTATTAAACGTGCCACTTCATCCTCAGTAAATCCAGTTGTGCCCACAACAGGTCTTAAGCCATGTTCCAGCGCAAAATAAGTATTCTCATAAGCAACCTCTGGAGCTGTCAAATCCAGCCAAACGTCTGCTTCAATATTCTCTAGCTCCTCTTTTCGATTGAAGACAGGAACATCAAATGCCTCAGAAACTTCTTCTTTTCTCCCTAATAAAGCGACAAGTTCAAAATTAGGAGCGTTGAGAATCATTTGCACAGCCGTCGAACCCATTTTTCCACGAAATCCTGCCACAACCACTTTAATTTTATTCAAAATCATATCCTCACTCAAACATTTTATTATAATAAAAGAATTAACTAAGTAAATAAATCAGTATTTGTTAGTAACCGCTATTATTTCTATTATTCAGAATATTTCTCTTTACATAAAAGCACGTTTTTACGTGCTCTATTTTTTTGGAGAAATACCATAAGCTACAGTATTCAATCCTAAATGTGTTGCAATAACAGGACCAAAAGTAACTATTTCAACATCATCAAAACCTTGTGATAAAGCAAAGTCATAGAGCTCTTGTGCTCTTTCTTCTGCTCTAGTTTGAATGACATAAACCTTGTAGTCTGAAGGTTCTTGTACTTCTTTTAGTAAAAGTTCTTTCATGCGACTCATTGTTTTTTTCACAGTCCGAACTTTTTCAAAAACTTCTACTTTCCCTTCAGTACTAAAAGTTAATACTGGCTTAATATTCAATAAAGTACCAAGAACAGCCGCACCATTAGATAAACGCCCTCCTTTGGCTAACCAATGCAAATCATCAACGAGCATATAGGCGCGGTCGCCCTCTCTTTGTTCTTCAAACTTTGCAATAATCTCATCAAATTCTGCACCTGCTTGCGCCAAATCCAAAACAGTTTCAACCATGTAACCCAAAGGACTAGAGGTAATAAAAGTCTCAGGAAATAGAACTTTCATTTGTTCATATTCGCTTTGTAAGTAGAAAATATTTTGATAAAATCCAGAAATTGCAGCTGGCAAAAAGAGACCTAGAACGTGAGTATATCCTTGTTTTTCTAAATCTTTTAAAAGACTATCAAGTTCAGCTACACTAGGCTGTGAGGTTTTAGGTACTTCCTGAGCCTTGGCCATAAGGTCATACCATTCTTCATGAGAAATCTTTTGTAAATCGTAATCCACTCCATCAATTGAAATCGGAATATCCAAAACAAAAAGATTTTGATAAGTTTTATATTTTTCGGCAAAATCTGCCGACGAGTCAGTAATAACAGCTAATTTCATAAGTCAATTCTATTAATTAAAATTCTAAGTTAATTCCAGGCTGATCTAAAGCAACCTCGGTTGTTTCATAAACCAAACGTTGAAGAAGATCAAACAAAGGTGCAGCAAGTTGAGCTAATTCTTCTTGTTCAAGTTCTTCTTGTTCTTTGATGATTTTTCCGCGTACATAATTCAATTGACTTACAAAACCTGAAAGTACGATATTATCCAATACAATCAAGTAGGTTAAGACAGCATGAATCCCAGTATCTCCGTCACCCAATTTTTCAAGTTGTTCTTTAGGAACAAGTTGAAATTGAACATTTAGATTTGTTTCGGGCGTTCCATTTTCTTTTTCCCATTCATAATTACGAGCATCATAATGAAATTGGTTAACAAATTCTTGTTCTCTTTCAATTGTCAAAGTCATTTTAAAATTCCCCTATTTTTATTTTAAATTTAGTCATATTCCAATTCATGAACAATAAGAACACACATTTCATTATCCTAATTCAATAGGCATCCCCAATATTCACTAAAATTCTTAACACTACTTCATTCTACCACATCTTGAACATTTTCACGCAATAATTGTAGCATTTTTAGTTCTTCGTCATTAGGTTCGTATGTATCCAATAAATCTGGACGGCGCTCTAGTGTTTTTTTCAAAGATTCCCTCAAACGCCACTTGCGAATATTCTCATGATGACCGCTCATCAAGACTTCGGGAACCTTCATTCCTCTAAAATCTTCTGGGCGAGTGTATTGGGGATACTCTAAAAGCCCACTAGAAAATGAGTCATCTTCATGACTAGCCGCTTTCCCCAAAACACCAGGTATAAGACGAACAACAGCATCAATCATTACAGTTGCCGCCACTTCTCCTCCTGTTAAGACAAAGTCTCCCAAAGATACCTCATCTGTCACCAAAGTTTTAATTCGTTCATCATAGCCTTCGTAGTGTCCACAAATAAAGATTAATTGTTCTTCTTCTGACAATTCCTCAGCCATTTTTTGATCAAATTTTTTTCCGGCTGGATCTAAAAGAATCACCCTTGCAGGCTTTTCAGCTTTTTGTGGAATTTTATCCATCGTATCAAAGATAGGTTGAGGCATCAACAACATCCCTTGTCCCCCACCATAAGGCATATCATCGACATGTCGCTGTTTATTTGTGGCATTTTCGCGAAAATCATGAGTGTGTAATTCTAAAATACCTTTATCTTGAGCCTTGCCAACTATTGACTGGTTAAGTGGACCAAACATATCAGGAAAAATACTTAAAATATCAATTCTCATGCTCTTAGTCATCCAATCCTTCCATGATGTCCACATCAACTCGATGCTGAGCCACATCTACTTTCAGGACAACAGGTGGGATATAAGGTAAAAGTAAATCACGTTTTCCTTTACGTTTAACGACCCAGACATCATTGGCACCTGGTTGAAGAATTTCAGAGATTTGACCAATTAAAATGTCATTTTCATAAACATCACTTCCAATAATTTCATGATAGTAAAATTCCCCATCATTTAACTCTTCTTGATTTTCTTGCGCAATTTTAACAACATAACCTTTATATTTTTCGACATCATTGATATGATAAAATCCTTCAAATTTGACCACATAAAAATTCTTTTGTAATCGACCAGATTTCACTTTTAAATCTTGAATATAGTTATCTTTATCATCAAAAAGTGCTAATACTGCCCCTTTTGAAAAGCGTTCATTAGCAAAATCTGTTGATGGTAGTACTCGAACTTCACCTTGAAGTCCCTGTGTATTAACAATTGTTCCTACTTTGTAAAAGTTTTCCATTCCCTAATTATAACATATCAACTAAGCCCTGATTTAAATGAAACTATTTTTGAGCAGATTTCTTTTAAAGAATACAAAATTTTAAAATTTTTGAAATATAAAGGGTTCAATTTTCAGCAGCAAATATAAAATCATAAAATAAAAAAGCTATTCAAAATTAAATAGCCTTTTATTTTACTCAGTCTTATTCAAGCAGGAAAGCCTTCATTTTGTCAATAAAAGCATCTGCTTTAGTATCTAAATGAAGGGCATGATAGCCCTCAGCAACTTCAACTAATTCCAAATTAGCACCAGCATTTTCAGCAAAGGAACGAATCGCTAACGGTGAACAAATTTGGTCTTCTTCTCCACAAAATAATAAGGTCGGTATCTTTAACTGCTCGGCCTGACTTTGGGCAAAACGTCCTGCTTCCATAATTTGTGAAAACAAACGTAAAGATAATAGTTCATGATATATTCCATCTTTAGTCACTAAATCAACTAAGTCACTCCGATGAGAGATTGCATCAACTTTAAGTCCCGTACGAACTCTAATTTTTGAATTAAATTTCCCTAAAACTTGAGCCAACTTTTGTAGGGGAATAGCCGGTGGATTTGTCAAGGCAAGCCAAGGAGATTCAATAACTGCTTTTTGATAAAGTTTTTGATTTTCAACATTTCTCAGCAGAACATTCAGTGAAATATTTCCTCCCATACTGTGTCCGAAGAGATAAACTGGTAATTTGGGATATCTTTTGCCAATTATTTTTCGGACTTCTAAGGCATCACTAATAAAGTTTTCATAATTTCTTGCTCGTCCTTGAAGTTTAGGTTTAGCTGCTGCTAGAACCCCATGTCCTCTTTGGTCGTGCATAAAGCAAACAAAACCAGCATTAACTAATTCATTGATTAAATATAAATAATGACCCGTATATTCGCCAAAACCATGAACTAATTGCACCACGCCTTTTGCTTTTTCTTGTGGTTCAAAAATTCCAAGACGAATCCGATAGTGATCTTTCATTGAAATAATTTCATACTGTTTCTTCATTAAGCATTTCCTTTTACTCTAAATTTTAAACTTCAACTTCAACTTTATTTTTCTCGATTACTTCACTTAGTACTTTAGTAAATTCTAAAGAATCGTTAAATGGATGGACAAAATCAAAAGTCTCGCCCCCATTTTCCACAAAGACTTCTTTATTTTCAATTTCTAATTCAAATAAAGTTTCCAAACAATCCGCCACAAAAGCTGGAGAACAAATTAATACCTTCTTTGTATCTTCTTTAGGAAGTTCAGCAATTCTATCGATTGTTGCAGGCTCTAACCATTTCTCAGGACCAAATTTTGATTGGTAAGTATGCTCGTATTCTTCTTCCTTTAAGCCTAATTTTTCAACAACTAGCCGTGTAGTTTCTATACATTGTGCCTCATAAGCATCTTTCTTCTTCGTTACATACGATAGTGGAATGCCATGGTAGCTAAGAATAAGCTTATCATAATGATTGGCTTGCCATTTTTCTCTGATAGACTCTGCCAGTAAGTCTGTATAAGATTCAATCTGATGAAAATCTCGAATAACATTAATTTTGTCATCTATTTTCTTAACTTGTTGAATAATTGGCTCAACGGTTGTTAATGAGTATTGAGGATAGAGTGGGAGTACAGTAATATCCTCAACTCCTGATTCTTTCATCTCTCTAATGACCTTATCAATGCGGGGCTCTCCGTAGGTCATGGCAAAGCGAACATCAAAGTCTTCACGAAGTTCTTGTAATTGTTCGGTTTGAGCTATTGTGTAGCTCATCAAAGGTGAACCCTCGTCAGTCCAGATTTGTTTATACATCTCTGCTGATTTTTGCGGTCTTACTTTTAAAATAATACCATTCAAAATTGGAAGCCAAAGCCATCTTGGTTTTTGAATGACGAGTGGGTCACCCAAAAATTCTTTTAAATATTCCCTTACATCCTCTGTCTCACAAGAACGAGGCGTCCCTAAAGCTACTAATAAAATTCCTTTTTTCTTATCCATTATCCACCTATATAAAAATCAGTTAATTTATATTTATCACTGATTATTTCTACAATTATTAATCAATATTTTTTCATTCTAGCATATTTTTGGGGACAATAAAAGGAAAGTCTAAATAACTATTTTATTTCTCAAAAGAACGTTCCGTTTTCCAAAAATAAAAGAACTCATCAATGATGAGTTCTTTTATTTTTACTTATTATTGGTCCACGAGGAGTCGAACTTTTTTCCCTTCAACAGGAACAAAGTATACAACTGTACGAATGGCCTGAATAATTCGACCTTGACGTCCAATTATTCTTCCAATATCTCCGTCAGCAACTTTGAGATGGTATTCCATAAACTCTTCACCTTCAATAATTTCCAAAGAAACTTCATCAGGCTGAGTCACCAAAGGTTTTACAATAGTTAAAACGAGTTCTTTCACATCTTTTTGCATTTCTTACCTCTACTCTAACTTGAAAGTTATTCAAGTCCATTTTATGTGATTTTTAGATTCACGAAAAGCTGCTAAAAAGCAGCTTATCTCAAAAATTATTTAGAAAGTTTTGATTCGTGGAATTTTTTCATAACGCCCGCTTTTGAAAGAAGGTTACGAACTGTATCTGAAGGTTGTGCTCCGTTGCTCAACCATTCCAATACGCGTTCTTCTTTAAGAGTTACTTGGTTTTCAGTTACAAGTGGATTGTAAGTTCCAACTGTTTCGATGAATTTACCATCACGTGGTGCACGTGAATCAGCAACATTAATACGGTAGAAAGGTTTTTTCTTAGAACCCATACGAGTCAAACGAATTTTTACAGACATTTTATATTTCCTATTTCTTTTTTATTATATTTAATATTATAGCAGACTAATTTCATGCTGTCAAGAAAAAATCTTGACAGGCTATTATTTTCTCAAATTTTTTAGTAAATTTTGGGCTACTTCTTGATTCATCACTTTTTCTTTGCGCAATTGTTGACTTAATATCGCGATTTCATCCGCTTGTGCTCCTACACTCAAAGCCAAAGAACGAGCTTGTAGACTCATGTGTCCCTGTTGAATTCCTTCTGAAACTAGAGCACGTAAAGCGGCTAAGTTTTGAGCTAGTCCCACTGCAGCAATAACTTTTGCGAGTTCCTTAGCATCACTAATATCCAGAATCTCCATGGCTGCTTGTGCTTTTGGTAAAACCTTGACTCCCCCTCCGACAGTTGCCACTGGTAAAGGAATTTCGAGTTCACCAACCAACATTTTCTCTTGAAGTTCCCAGTTGGCTAACCCTTGGTAGGCTCCATCTTTTGCCGCATAAGCATGAATAGCAGCTGAGATGGCCCGAGTATCATTTCCTGTAGCTAAAATGACCGCATTGATACCGTTCATAATCCCTTTGTTATGGGTACTAGCACGATAAGGATCAATTTTTGAATATTGGGAAGCAGCCATAATTTTTTGACCAATTTCATATCCATCTGCTTTTTTTGAAAGGCGTTCAACCGGAATTTCACAGGTCACTTTCACTAGTGATTCAGTAGCATAATTTGATAAAATACTAAACAGAATTTTTTCATCAGGAAACCAACTCCCAAAGAGTTCAGCAATTCCTTCTAAGATTGAATTAATAATATTTGCACCCATGGCGTCTTTAACATCAACCTTGACATCAACAGATAAAAACTTTTGACTAGAGAAAATCCGACTAGAAACCTCTCTCAAACCGCCCCCTCGTTTAACGATTGACGGGTAAGAAAGTTCGGCTTGTTCAAAGATTTTTTCTTGCTTTTCAAGTATTTCATTTGCAATCTTATCTGAATTTTTAACATCATAAAATACAATTTGACCACGCATTAAACGTTCTTTAATTTCAGCTACAAAATTTCCGGCTATTTTTGCTCCATTACTTGCTGCAGCAATCACTGACGGTTCCTCTGTAACCATTGGTATTAGAAAACTTTGTTCATTAATAACAAAATTTTGGGCAATTCCCATTGGCAATTCAAATTCAGAAATTTGATTTTCTATGAGATTGTCCAAAATAGTTGTATCTAGGGCCATCTCACTTAAAATTTCTTGACTCTTTTCGGATAAGTTTAACGAATTCAATCGCTCTTGTGGCGACATTTGATAAAATTTTTTTCTCATATTTCCCAAAAATGCCCAGAAATACTGGGCAATTCCTCCATCAATTTTTAAAAGTCAGGATTTTTCAATAAAATAGCAAGCCCTAGACCACCGCCAATACAAAGACTAGCAATTCCATAACGCTTTTGTTCTCGTTTCAAAGCATATCCCAAAGTTGTCAGGATTTTGGCACCACTTGACCCAATAGCATGTCCAAGAGCAATCGCTCCTCCGTAAATATTAACTTGAGAATCTTTTAAGCCCAATTCACGATTAACAGCAATACTTGATGCAGCAAAGGCCTCATTAATTTCAAAAAGATCTATTTCTGAAAGCTGAACGCCTGAGCGTTGAACTAATTTTTGAATTGCATCAATCGGTGATACTCCCATAATTGCAGGGTCAATACCAACTTCCGCACTCTCAACTAATTCAGCTAAATAAGAAATTCCATGTTTTTCAGCGTAATCTTTAGTAGCCAAAATTAAAGCAGAGGCTCCGTCATTAACTGGTGAAGAATTCCCAGCTGTAACTGTTCCATTTTCCTTAAAGGCTGTCCGTAATGTAGCCAATTTTTCCAAGCTAGATGAAGGTCGAGGAGTTTCATCAACAGAAAGTTTCCCAAGAGCTACAATCTCGTCATTAAAAATTCCTGCTTGACTGGCTGCTACTGCCTTCTCTTGAGAATTTTGTGCGAATAGGTCTTGGTCAGCACGACTAACATCAAACTGCTCCGCAATTGTTTCTCCAATAATTCCCATTGAAATGCCAGAAAAAGCATCAATTAACCCGTCACTTAACATGCTTAATGTTTCTTCTTCAGTTTTACGATTTTTAAGAATAGGCGCATTAGACATTGATTCCGTTCCACCAGCAATAACAACTTCTGCTTCGCCCAACTGTAAAAGTTGCTTAGCTAGAATTACTGCCTTCATCCCTGAACCACAAACTTCATTAATGGTTGAAGCTGGAACACTGGTTGATAAACCACTATTAATCGCAATTTGGCGCGCAATATTTTGACCATTACCAGCTTGAAGAACATTACCAAAAATAACTTGTTCAACATCTGATTTTATATTTTTATTTTTTGACAATAAAGCTGAAACAACGTGTGTTCCGAGCTTTTCTGCCGAATACTCAGCAAGAGCACCATCATATTTTCCGACTGGTGTTCTTAAGGCGTCAATGATTACAATTTCTTTCACGAATGAACCTCCGAAAGTCATTATAGCATATTTTAAACTACTTTTGTCAAAGTATCTTTACATTAAATTGTGGAAAGATGTCTACTAAGTGACGAATTATCTGCCTTAATTTTTTCAAAGCATCTGTCATTTGTAATATCTGTTCTACAAGCTTGTTAGAGTAAACTTCCTTAGTATTTTATAGATAAAAAACATCTTAGCTAAGAATTTAACGTATTTTTATGATAAAATTAAAGCATTCCAAAGACATTTGAAAGGAGTTCCTTTCTTCTATAATATTAGTAGATAAGGAAATTTTTAAAATATGAAAGTCGGTATTGATAAACTTGGATTTTTTGTTCCCAGTACTTTTGTGGACATGAGGGATTTAGCAGAAGCTCGCAATGTTGATCCAGCAAAATTCCAGATAGGTATTGGTCAAGATGAAATGGCAGTGAATCCTGCTACTCAAGATATAATTACTTTTGCGGCTAATGCAGCAGCTAGTATTTTGACTGATGAAGATAAAGAAACGATTGACATGGTTATTGTTGGAACAGAATCAAGTCTTGATGAATCAAAAGCTTCGGCGGTTGTTGTTCATGATTTACTCGGCATCCAACCTTTTGCTAGAAGTATCGAGATGAAGGAAGCTTGTTATGCAACAACTGCTGGCCTTGCTTTGGCCCGGGACCATGTTCTTTTGAACCCCGAAGCTAAAGTTTTAGTCATCGCATCTGATATTGCTAAGTATGGTCTAAATACTGGTGGGGAACCTACTCAAGGGGCTGGAAGTGTTGCAATGCTCATCACTGCTAATCCTAAAATTATGACCTTAAATAATGATAATGTTGCTTTAACTCAAGATATCTATGATTTCTGGCGACCTTTTGGTCAAGCTTACCCTACTGTTGATGGCAAATTTTCAAATGAAACTTACATTGATGCCTTTGCTAAAATTTGGAAAGAATACAGTCACCGGACAAGTTTGCACTTTGAAGATTTTGCTGCTCTTGCTTTTCATACCCCTTACACAAAAATGGGTAAAAAAGCTTTGTTGCCAATGCTTGAAACAGAGAAACCAGCTAATGCTGAAGAACTGATGGAACAATTTGAACGTGGAATTGTTTATAATCGTCGTGTTGGTAATTTATATACTGGTTCTCTCTATTTAAGTCTAATCTCACTTTTAGAAAACTCTGATAAATTGAGCGCTGGTCAGCGTATTGGACTTTTTAGCTATGGCTCTGGTACGGTTGCGGAATTTTTCTCTGGTGAACTCGTCGAAGGTTATGAAAAGCACTTACTTAAAGTTGAACATCAATCAATGTTAGATGCAAGAAGTCGCTTGAGCATTCCTGAATACGAAACTATGTTTAACGAATATTTAGACCTAAATCACAACATTTCATTTAGTGATGATACAGCCTATTCTGTTTCAGAAGTCGTTGATAACCATCGTAAATATAAAAAAATATAAAAAAATACTGACAGCTTTTCTGTCAGTAAATTAAAAAGTCCTGATAGGACTTTTTTTATTTTATTTACTCAACAATGATACCGCAGCTTCGTCAGCAATAACAGTAACATTCGCATGGTTTTGCAAAATTGATGCTGGAAGTTCAGTAGTCACTTCACCTTCAACCATTCCTTTAATTGCTTCTGCTTTTTCTTTTCCGTAAGCCATTAAAACAATGTTTTTAGATTTCATAATTGATGCAAGCCCCATTGAAATTGCTTTACGTGGAACATCTGCTTCTGATTCAAAGAAACGAGCATTAGCTTTGATTGTGCTTTCTTGAAGGTCTACAACATGAGTTGTAATTTCAGCTGGTGTTCCAGGTTCATTAAAACCAATGTGTCCATTTTGACCAATTCCAAGAATTTGCCAATCAATTGGGTTTTCTTCAATAATTTGGTCATAATGTTTTGCTTCAGCTTCAAGGTCAGTTGCTTTACCATTTGGCAAGAAGTTTTCTTTAAATGGTTTTTCTCCAAACAAATGTTTAGTCATAAAGTAACGATATGATTGTTCATTAGAACCATCAAGCCCTACATATTCGTCCAAGTTTACTGATACCATGTTTGTAAAATCAAGGTCTGAATTAACGATTTGATTATAAAATTCTACTGGTGTTGAACCTGTCGCAAGTCCCAATGTTTTTGCACCATTGTTGATTGATTTTTTAAGAAGATCAAGTCCGATTTTTCCACCTTCAAGTTGGTTTTTTACTACGATAACTTTCATTTTTATATGCTCCATTCCTAAATTGGTATATATCAATTTTTCTACACTTTCATTATATCATAAAATAAGACCATGTCAACTAAAAATTGTCTTCAAAAATATCAAAATTAAAATAAAAAAGCTCTTTAATAAAGAACTTTTTTATTTTGCTATTTTATTGACTGATTTTATAATTATGACATATATTTTCCAACAAAATTCCAAACATGGCTCCAATATAAATCAGGATTTATTTTTTCTGATTCACCATGTCCTGCTCCGTGAACAACCAATTTTTCCTTTTCGACCTTAGCCGCATTATAGAGAGGTTCTAACATTTTAAAAGGAACAAAAGTATCCTTATCCCCATGAATAAAGAGCATTGGCGTTTTACTCTTTACTACTTGTTTAATCGCAGAAGACTTGAAGATATTATATCCCGCTCTGATTTCTGTCATAGTATTCGCAGCATAAAGGACAGGAAATTTAGGCAAGCCAAATAGTTGTTTTAGCTGATAAGTAAAAACATCTCCAGTTGAAGTATAGCCACAATCTTCCACAATGGCTTTGACATTAGAGGGAAGTTTTTCTCCTGAGGTATTCATGACAGTAGCTCCACCCATTGAAACACCTAGCAGAACAATCTCTGCTTGAGGGTCTCGTTGAGTGATTGTGTTAATCCAGAGCAGCATGTCTTTTCGGTCATCCCAACCCATACCAATATAATCTCCCTGACTTTTCCCATGGCCTCTTAAATCAGGAGTAACAACATTATAACCTTTATTATAAAAATGACGTGTCCAACTAGCCATATCACTTGATTGACCGCCATAACCATGCACAACAATCGCCCACTTATTTGTCTTTGATTTTTGAATATAATCTGCCGCATAAAGTTTCAATTTTAACTTATCAGAGGAAGTGACATAAGAGGCTGTTGGCTTAACCTGAGCCATAAAGGCTTCATTTTGCTCTTTTCTCGCTTCTTCTTTTTTAGAAAGTGGTTTTTTCTTTTTTGAATCATTATTCCCAGTCAAAAAGGATTTGCTGGTATGAGCATTAATAGCCATATCGTAAAAATAATTTCCGATTGCAAAATATCCTCCGACCAAAATCACGGATAAAACTACCAGAATCCATATAATCATCTTTTTCCTTTTTTTCATAATATTCCCTTTTATATTTATATTTTACTATTGTAATATTAAAACCTCTTTTTTGCAAATTCTTATATTCTTTAGTACTAATTTTACAATACGTCATCTTTCGTCATATAAAAAATCATAGACTTCTCAAAGCTAGTGCTTTCAAAAAATGATATAATAGTGAAGTATGCTTTCTCTTTTTATATAAAATTATTCTATGACAAACTGATAAGTTTGATGAGATAAACCTGAAAAGAAAGGCTTGAGGGAAATCTAAAATAGTTTAGCATAAAATATATTTTAGACCCTTGATAAAAGATTGGAGTAAAATAAAAACAACTTATGAATATAAATGATTTTGATTTTGATTTACCAGAAGAATTAATTGCACAAACGCCTTTGGAAAAACGCTCTGAATCACGTTTATTGATTCTCGACCCCAAAACAGAAGAACTTGAAGATAGACATTTTTATAATATTATTGATGAACTCGAGGCCGGAGATGCTTTAGTTTTAAATAATACACGTGTGCTTCCTGCTCGTTTGCACGGTGAACGTGCTGAAACGGGTGGCCATATCGAACTACTTCTGCTCAAAGATATGGGAGAAAATCGTTGGGAAACTTTAGCTAAACCTGCTCGTAAAATGAAAGTTGGCGAGGAAGTTGTTTTTGGTGACGGTCGTTTGAAAGCTGTTGTTGTTGAAATTCTCGAACACGGTGGTCGAATTGTTGAATTTAAATATGACGGAATTTTTCTCGAAATCTTGGAAAGCTTAGGAGAAATGCCATTACCACCATATATTCATGAGCAACTTGAAGACCAAGAACGTTATCAAACCGTTTTTGCTAAAGAAAATGGTTCTGCCGCAGCTCCAACTGCTGGTTTGCATTATACACCTGAACTTTTAGAAAAAATTGCTGACAAAGGGGTTAAAATCGTTGAGTTGACTCTCCACGTTGGCTTAGGAACTTTTCGTCCTGTCAGTGTAGATAATGTTGATGAACATCATATGCATAGTGAATTTTATCGTCTGACAGAGGAGGCTGCCGCCCAACTCCGAGCCGTTAAAGCCAGTGGTCATAAGATTGTCGCTTCTGGAACAACGTCAATTCGTACTTTAGAAACGATTGGTAGCAAATTTGATGGAGATATTCAAGCTGATTCTGGCTGGACTGATATTTTCATTAAACCTGGTTATGAATGGAAAGTTGTCGATGCCTTTAACACTAATTTCCACTTACCAAAATCAACTTTAGTTATGTTAGTTGCCGCTTTTGCTGGACGTGACTTCGTTCTTGAGGCTTATCAACACGCAATTGATGAAAAGTATCGCTTCTTCAGTTTTGGTGACGCCATGTTTGTTCGTCCTAAAAAATAAATAAATTCTAATTAATTTTTATAAAAAAAAGCCTCATAAGGCTTTTTTTATTTATAGTTTCTACTCAGTTTACTTTATTTAGAAGACAACAACCATTCTTGACAAATGATGCATAAATCTTTTTTCTGATAATCATTAAGACTTTCAAAAATAATTCTGGTTCCATTCTTTTTTTTGTCATTGCTTATCCCTAGCAAATACTCCGGTGTCACTCCGAAATAATGGGCCAATTCAATCAGTCGAATTCCCGAAGGTTCCACGCCGTTTTTGTAATTATGAAGCGCATTTCTAGGGTATCCTAGATCTCTTTCAACTTGATTAAAGGACTTTTTTGATAGTCTTATTAATTCTTCTAATCGTGGATAGAATAGTTGATTCTCGGCCATAAAAACCTCCTTCAATTTGTTTTGCTTTACTCAACTTTAATAAACGTAAATAATCATAATTAGAAAATCTAAGTAGATCCTAAATATCTGTCCCATCAGAATTATTATCTTTATTTATTTGTGCTCTCATAGCTTCAAGTTGAGCTTTCAATTTTTCTTTTTCTAAATCTTGCTCTTCTTCCCCAGCCTCTTCTTCCTTTTTACGTCTCTTCCATAAAACAAAGAATAAGAAGAAAAGAGCTAAAAGAATTAATAATAAGCCTAACCAGATAAGCCAATTTTCATACCAAGGAGTTTTTTTAACCGTTACATCCTTCGAATTTAATTTACTTGCTGTTTTACCAGAAACTGTAAAGTCTTTTGTAAATTTCCATTGATAATCAAATTTTTGTTCTTTTCCTTTTGAATTAACATAAGTAAACTTTCCATCATTATTTTTTTGCCCATATACTGTCATTGATAGACGATACTTACCTGCTTCAAGCTTATTTCCATCACCAATAGAAACAGGATAATCAAAATTACTATTAGGTGCCATTTGCAACATCTCTTTGTTGGCCTTATAAGATAATTTAGAATTACTTACACCTTTGACCTCTGCTTGGACATACATCTGATTTAGATATCCAGCCATTGGATTTTGCAAATTGGCATTGATTACATTTCTATAATTAACCTGACTCGGCTCTACCTTATTTAATTTCAAATCTGGTGCAACAGTATTTTTATTTTGTTGCATCAGTAAAGCTACAACATAAGCATATTTATTTTGAATACTTAATCCCTTAGAATTGGAATTTGTTTTCTCTGAGTCTTTCTCTTTAAAAGTAATTCCTCCAGCAATTACACCATTAAAAATTTCCTTTGGCATAGTAACACTCACTTTTACTTGTTGTGAAGAATTTGGTTGAAGTGATACTTCTTTTGGAATTGAGGCATGGTCTACTAGATTATACTTTAGTGTTGAATCTGCTTTAATTTTATTTGGTGAATATTCAACCACACCATTAATATTTGTTGTCGCACTTGCTATTTCTTCTTCAACCACCACTGTTTTGTCAGTAGTATTTTTCAAAGTAATCGTCAAAGTTTGCGATTGCCCTGGACTCATTTGTAAATTAAAGTATCCGTTCTCGCCAATTTGGTTTTCTGGAAGAACCGGGTTCACAGAAAAATTAAATTCATTTGCATGAACTTCTTTACTGACAGTCCCTAAAGTAAAGATAGTGGCAATGAACAGTAAAACTTTTTGATAAATTTTCATAATGTTCTCTTTCTAGAACTACATCTCTGTAGTATTTTGATTAAAATCTTATAATAAAATTAAAATAAGTCCATTATACAAAGTAGGATTAATCCCACTTTGTATAAAATGCTATAAGCAACTAATTAGAAGGTACATTATTTAAAGACCAAGTTAATTGTCCCTCGTATGTTCCCTTCTCTTGATGATCAACCGGAATATTCAATTGGATTCCTTCGTCAGAGCTTGAATTCCAGTTTTGGTTTAACTTAAATGTACCAGTAGTTGGTGAAGTATTGGCATAAATCTGTAAAGCATCACTTGTGATTACTTTACTTTCTGTACTATCCTTGAAGAAAAGATATGAAGCCAAATTATTATTATTCGTCAAACCTTTTAAATCTTGAGTTTGTGCGACACTTACATACCAAGGCTTTAGGGCAGAACCTGTCCGGGTGTCCGTAACAACCACATCACTGGCAGGACTTTTGGCCCATGAAATTAATGGTTTAGGACTTACGTCTAATGTACCAAAGTCGTAAGAATTTGGTGTAGAAAGACTTATAGATCCAAAAGTTAGATTAAGTGTAATATCTTTTGATAATCCATTGTAAGTATAAGTAACAGGACGAATATTACCATCTCCATCAATGATTGGATTATTGGCTTGTATTGTTTGCAAGGTTGTAACCAAATCTGACGGACTGCTAATCACTGGTTCTTCTATCGTTCCATCCGCTTTAAATGCTAAAGCATAAGTCCAATTACCATCCAAATCTTTTTGATCCTTTAAATTATGAGCATCATCACTTGTCATACTTGCATCATAAACATTTAGGGCTGTTTGACTATCTGATGAAATAACTGCTGCCTGTGGTAAAACAACAATGTTACTATTGGTAGAATTTTTTCCCAAAGTCCAGGTCACAGGTATTTCTGCATATGATTTATCTTTTACATTAGTATCACTAGTAGTAGGATCTTGAATCGTATTACCTGCATTATTTATTGAAGCTAACGGATTACCACTCGTCGTAATATCAGTTATTACACCCACCCCTTTTAAACCAACAATTTTTTGGAGTTGTGCTTGAGTCAACAAAGATGCATTTACTGCAGACCCTTTATTTGGCAGGATATAGTTTCCAGCACTTAGACTAGTAGTATTATCAGTAGTCACATTTTGTACAATATAGCTTCCATATGTTGCTTGATCGTTTGTACCATCTTGTTGATTTCCTACAAAGTAGTCTCTCGTACCAAAGTTACGTGTAGCACCAGTAGTCCCAGCATTGACATCAAAATTAGGATTAGTTGATGGATAATTATTTAAAACCTTTCCATCAAATGCCGTGGCTGTTCTAGATTTTATGTAATATGGTGCTTTAGCAGTAAAGCTAAAAGGAGCTGTTGTGCTATCACTATATCCCATCACATACATTACTTTGATAGAACTTGCATCAGTATCAGATGCTACCGAGGCCCACGCTTGCATCGTTTGACCAGCAACAGGATTCCCTGTTGTAATGTTAGATTTTAAATGATGCTGCCAATTTCCTGAATCTGCATCGCCAGTTGTATTATATACACGCACCTGTCCCGGAACAACATAACCAATCCAAGTTGGATTACTTGGGGTGGAGAGGGAAGACATTGTATAATCTCCTAAAAATGCATAATTCTTTGCCGAATCCACACCAGAAAAATTATTAGGCGTAATATTTGCTGCGCCAGATTTTGTTGAAGTATCTCCACCATTAAATGTCAAAATTGGGAAAGCCGATTGTGTCCCCCAATAGGCTCCATTATAGGTATTACTAATACTTGCTGGTGGATTACCGATAGGCTTCCAAAATAAATTACCCTTGTTAGTTGAAAGGTCTAAATCGGATAAATTAATCAATCCAGAAGTTTGGACATAGGGTGTAGAAAGTGTTGCATTTGGATAGGCAGTCAACTTACTCCCTGATATCACTGATGTTGATGAAGATACGGCCAATATAGAATCTTCATCCATTTCGATCGTACCATGTTTAGAATAAGTTGCAGCATGGTTTGTTGCTGTAGCATTTGTTCCGTTTAAAAGGCCACCAGATACAGTTGTATTAACCCCTGAAATCACTTTAGCAGAAGTGAAATTAACGACTTTTCCTGTAATCATAATAGGATTAGAGGCTCCACCAGATCTGTCACCAAACTGAACCATAGAAACATTACTACCAGAATTAGCATAAACAGAGGTCAAATTATCGCTTGAAGCACTGTTGTATATGCTACCCGCAATTGTAGTTCCTTCTCCAATTTTTGTAGTAACATTACGAGCTAATCCACTTGATGAAATGATTGAACGATTTGATGCATAAACATTACCAACTGTAGCACCATCAGCGTCAATTAACATATTAATAGTTCCAGCCTTAATATTTGTTGAGTTAGAACCATCTCCATAGATTGTCGCACTAGATAGTTTCGTTGCTGTACTAGCGTTCGCTTTAATAGTTAGATTAATCGTATTTTTGGCATCTGTACCACTTTGAACACCTGTTTTGTTATAACCTGGTCCTGCCGAAAGATATGTATTTTGTGACGGAAATTGAAATGTATTACCATTTGGTCCTGTCAAATCAAGTGTCAATGAGCTATTACCATAAACAACTGAATTACCTGAGTTGAAGTTACCTCCACATACTGTTTTAGGACCATCCTGACGTGGAGCATTTGAGAAATCACCACCATAGATATATACGCTAGAATCTCCACCTGTAACATTATTCCCGGCAAGGGCATAATTTCCACCTGTATTAGCAGGAATTACGCCATTATTTACTATTGTTGTCATATTTCCAGATATATATCTACCGTTCCAAGCTCCACCTGATAAGAACCAGTCCGTTTGTCCATTATTGAATTGGGCACTAGTATTTCCATATACAGTACCACCGCTCCCATACATTCCTCCTTCAAGTGTATCTGTCACAGCTCCATTATTGAAGTTATAAGAATTACCTATTTGGTTTCCTGACCAACCTGCTCCATATGTCCAACGAGCTGCAGAATTGTTTTGTATAAGGTATGAGTCACCAACTTGCCAATAATTTGAACCATTACCAGCATCGTTACCACCCCCTCCAACAATATCATTGAGATAATATGAATTGGCAATATTTGTATTATTACCATTGTAGTTCACTCCATTTGCTGCTTCAGTCGAAGCAAGAGAGCCATCCCCTTGATCACCTATTACAACAAATCCTGAACCACCGATACCAGTACGAGTTGAGGACGAACGACTACCGTCGGTTACTCCATTCTCACCACTTGTATTCCCTCCTGGTGCGGTTGAAGCATCTCCGACTTCCATAATTGTATTACCTTTGATGAAACCATATCCACCGCCAAGTACAATATTATAATCATAGCCTGCACCAACTAGTCCCGAGCGAAGCCAAGTATAAGCGTTACCGTAAAGTTTCTCTGAGGCGGAAGACTCAGCTGTTGCTGCTGCTGCTGTTGGATTAGCATCATTAGCTGTACCAGATGCAGGCATTTTTGTATTATAAAGATAATCCGCACCATAAGCACCTGCAGCCCCGCCCATAAAACTAGTACCGCTTGTACCGTATCCTGTTTTCGTATAGTTAATGACATTACCATACACAGTAACAGAATTACTATTACTTCCTCCAGCATTATTAGCTCCAGCTATTCCAGCAAAATTAGCATAGCCACCAGTAAATTTTGAGGTATCATAATCATTTACAATTGCGGAATTTGTGACCCCAGATACTCCAACAGTACCATTTTGAACACCGCCATTATACATTTCTTCGCCATTGTATGATCCCAACCCCTTAAAAGTATTGTAGATTGTACCTTTAATTGTTCCGTAACCTGCACCACCATAGTAAGTACCGTTGTAACTTGCACCAGAAATTGTAGAGTTCCAATTGTTATAAACGTTACCGTTCACAGTAACAGGATTAGCACTCGTACCAACCCCTGCTCCATACATGGATGCAATATTACCAGTAAATCCTGTTACCGAGACATTGGTGTCCCCACTAATTATCCCACCAGAAGCATTACCTCCTGTAACAGTTCCCAAGCCAGAAGCATTTATTATAGATACATGAGTATTACCTGAGATATTTCCTCCAGCGCTATTCCCGCCGTAGAAACTCATTGTTCCAGTACCAGTTGAACCTACATAAATATTGGTATCGCCCATTACGCTTGAAGTACCATCTGAACCACCATAGACCGATATACCTGTTCCTGTAAAGTTTGAACCAGGCATAAATGCAATGGGATTTCCCTGTGCATAAAAATTATCATTTACCGCTGCAACATTGACGTTACGAAAAGCAGTTGATGCACCAAAATAGTTATTGGTTGGTGTTGTAATGGTGTAATTTCCTGACGCTGCGACGTTTGGGGAACTTACTAAGCTATCTGTAGTATTCGCAATAATCGTAATGGATTTTACTTTACCATTCAAACTAGCAAAAGTTCCGCCAGTTGTTGTATTGGACATCGTGGTTGAACTAAGTGTAACGTTACCTCCGATGAAAAGTACAAAGTCACTTGAGCTATCCGCATTGGAATAAATATATTGTAATGCAGTTTGTACATTAGAATCGGTTACACTTGTATAATTTTGGACAGGAACACCATTTTTTATAACTTCAATCTGCCCTGCAGTAATCCCCGTTAAACCAGCTATACTACTTTGATATCCAAAGCTGGTTCCGTTGGTCGCCTCTGTTGGCAATTTCATATTTAAAGCTGGACGACTAGGTTGTGGGATTGTAGTCCCTTCAAAATCAACACTACCAGTTGGAACAACGCTTTTAAGCATGGAACTCATGTGAGTATTAGACGTTGTCGCTCCTACTTCTTGAGGTGATAACATCTTCCCAAGAGATGTTGGCGTAACACGTCCGCTATTAAAATCTTGAGGAATCGTCCCCAGGTTCATAGATGGGACCAATGCTAGCAACATTATAAAAGTCACAAGTTTAAATTTATATTTTCTTTGCATGAAATCTCCCTTGCTTGTTTTTCACCACTAACAATATTAATTAGATGGTGTATCGTCAAGTGTCCAGGTTAAATCTGCTGTATACTTGGCTGCACCTGCAACGCCTGCCGGAACAGAAAGTTTGATGGCTGTGTCTTTTGTAGCTCCATCTTTCCCACCAAAGTCAAGCAAACTATTACCAGAGCCGTGACCAGCCGTTGCTCCCAATATTGTTGTCGATTGTACTCCAGGTGTCAAAACTGTAGTAGCTGAAGAAATATCTGCTGGGTTTGCTGTACCAGCTCCTTGAATCTCAGCATCACCTAGAGTCACTGTTGCTCCTGTTAATGTACCATGACCATTCGCTACTAAATTGCTATCTGCTGTGGTGAAATCGGTCATTTGAACTTTTAAATTCCAACCTGAGAAAGTCCCACGATTATCTGCAACTTGAACATAGTTGGTACGTGTTGTATTATCATCTAATTTTTGTGCAGCAGCGTTGTAAACTTCTGCTTTATTGCTTACAGGGTGACTTCCAAAATCAAAACTTGAGGCATAGACAATAGTCAAACCACTATCAGGCATCGTTGGTCCTACCGGATTAACGCCATCCGGCTCAGTTGGTTTTACTGGAACGGTTGGGTCTTGGGGGTCAACTGGACCTGTGGTATCTGTTCCGGCGGTAAAAGTCACCTCTCCCTGCGTGCCATATGATTGCGTTGTAGCTGCACTGGCAAGTTGTGGAGTTACTGATGCTGCTAATAGCCCTAAAGTTGCTAGAGAGATATATTTTGTTACTGATTTAGACATATAATGTCCTCTTTTCTATAATAATGTGTGTTACAAATTAATTTGGTGCGTTTGTCGGTAAATCAGACAATATCCAATTTAAAGTTGTAGTGTAAGCAGTCGCATCCTTGGGGGTATCTCCAGGAACAAATAATAAAACTGCTGTTGTTAAGCCATCTTCAGTGACCATTGAATCGTTTCCCCACCGAATTACCCAAGTTCCAACTCCTTCGCCAGTTGAGGCAAGAGCTACTTGAGTTTCAACACCGGGAATAAGTCCCGAAATTGTTTGTGTTTTGGGAGATTTTTCATTAGTAAAAGAAGCTGTTTCTGAACTTTTTAAATTAATCGTTGCTCCTTTAAGTACTTTGTACTTCTGAGGGCCTGAGTCAATTTGAGTAAATTGTGTTTTCTCGACTACTTTTAAGTTCCAACCGGCAAATGTTCCTCGACGATCGGTTATTTGAACATAATTCGGTGTTAAAACTTCAGAATCAAAATACTTTTGGGCTTTAGCTAAATATGTTTGATCTTTATTAGAAATTTTATGATTTCCAAAGTCAAAACTTGAAGCAAAATCAATTGTCAGTGAGCCATTCCCCCCTGGATTAGGCTTTGAACCATCTGGATTTTGTGGAAATACAGGTAAGGTTGGATCAGGTTTGTTAGGATTAACAGGGGGTTGAATTCCGCTACCTGGACCAAAACCAACTATTCCTTGCGAATTATAGCTTTGAACTTCTGCTGCATTAACTCGAATTTCCAATCCTAATGTCATTAAGATGAGAGGTATACTTAACCATCTTATTTTTTTCACAGTACCCTCCTTTTCATAGTTTAGAAATTATAGACATTTAATTTCCTGGGGTATTCGTTAAGGACCAAATTAATTGTGTCGTATATGAGGTCGCTTTATTTGTACCAGCAATAACTTTAAGACTGATTGGTGATGCTGTAGAAACTGCTTCATTACCCAGATGCGCTCCACCATTTTCTTGGTAATCTGCATTAGCTCCTAGACCATATACCCAAGTTCCCATCCCTTGATTTGGACCAGCTCCTAAAATTTTGCTAGCAGCTGTACTAACAACAAAATTAGTGGTATTGATATAACCGGGTTTTGCAGTAGTGGTTCCATCGGTATAACCTTTACCAAAAGATAGTTCTGCTCCAGTTAGCTTGTCTCCTGAAGCATTTTGAAATTGATCGGATTCTGCAACAGTCAAGGTCCATCCAGCCCAGGTTCCGCGTGTATCAGTAACTTGAACATAATTAGGACGTGTCGTATCAACTGCACTTCCATCTTTATCTTTGCTAATCCACTGGGCATGAGCATAGTATGTGGCATCATTTGAAGAAATTTTTTGTGTTCCAAAACTTAGACTTGAAGCAAAATCGATTGAAAGTGCTCCTCCTGTTCCAGGTGTTGGGTCGGTACCATCAGGATTTGTTGGTCCTACAGGGACAGAGGGGTCTAAAGGATCAACGGGGTTAATTCCAGTATTATCTCCTTCAGCAAAGTTAACATAACCATTTGATGTATAATCTCCCCCAGTGCTTGCGGCATCAGCTTCACTGACAATTATTGGTCCCACGATTAATGCAGTAGTTAGCAGTACCGTTGATTTCAATAAAATTTTATTCATTTATTCTCTCCTTTTATCAAAATCAAACTTATGGTACTGGTGTAACCGCAGATGTATTTCCGTCCCAATCATTTCCTGGAACGGCTTGTAAGCTCCAATACAAATCTGTAGTATATGGTGCTGCCTTCTCAATCAAACCTGCAGGAACAGCCAAACTAATTGCTGATTTTGTTGCCACTTTAGTATGATCTGTGGTATTGGCTGTATCAACTGAACTTGCATCATAAGCATCTACATCGCCAAAATTATATAACCAAGTTCCAGCTCCTTCATTTTTTGCAGCTGAAACTAGTTTTGTTGCTACTCCTGGTGTAAGCGCTCCTGAAGCTACAACGTCACTTGGTTTCCCAGCAGTAATGCCGTTTCCTCCAAGAAGAGTGCCACCGGTAAAGCTAATTTGTGCACCACTAAGTGCATATCCAGGATCTGTTGATGTTCCAGTAGTCATATGAAGATCTGAAGCCTGTGTTAAACTTAATGTCCAACCTGATAGCTCTCCTGATTGGTCTGTTACTTGAGCGTAGTTAGGCACTACTTTTACAGCGTTAGATTGATCTTTTACCATATCAGGATGTGCATAATAAGTTTTAGATTGAGTGGAAATTGATTGGGTTCCGAAGTAAAGTGTAGATCCATAATCGACAGTAAGATTTCCAGAAGCACCTGGAGTACCAGGATCTACTGGTGTTACAGGATTAGTTGGATCTGTTGGATCAAGAGGGTCGACTGGACCAGTTCCTGCTTGTAAAGTCAGATTTGCACTTGAAGTGTAATCCCCGCCTGTAGTCGCCGCACTAGCAGTTGTGATTATCATAGGTGCAGAGATCAGTATGCCTGCAAGAAGTGTTGTTGATTTTAAAATTAGTTTATCCATTAAGTTTCTCCATTTGTTTTATCCTTAAAAAAGGTGCAGTAATTGACGATTATTTATTTTCTATAAAGTTAACCTCCCTCTTTCTTTTTTATAAACTATTATGCTTGCCAAAATTAATAAGCCAACATAACTAGTTAGCATTGATGAGAATTCCATATCTCCTGTTTTCGGGAGTATGGTCTGAGTAATTGGAAGGCCTTTTTTAGGATTTTCTTGACTACTTGATTCTGGATTTATCCAATTTCCCGTAAATCCGACTTGACCTTTTGTATCATAACTTGTTGTATCTGCTGAACTCTTGTTCGCCAATAAAATCGACGATGAGAATAGCAATAAGATAATTAATACGAATTTTTTCAATATTCTTCCCTTTCTTAATCTTTACATTTACACACTTTTATCCTTGTAATCAATAAAAAGCCTCTCTTTCTCTCTATTTTCTAATGTAATTTTCAGAAAAACTTCAATTTTTCTGAAAATTTTTCATTATATTGCAATATTTTTGCTTTATTTTAGGTCTTGATTTGTGTAGGTAATTGAGCAATGTGTAATTTTACAGATATATTTATTAATAATTGTGTAGTTAATCTTGTACAAAATAATTTATTATTATATAATATACTTGTATGTATCTAATTTTTTTAGTTACAAAATAATTCTACAGTGAAAATTGGATAAGTTATCTTGTATTCTTTCCGAAAAATTGAAGTTTTTCGGAAAGAACCTTGGTAATAAATCGTATTTTATGCTATTTTTTCTAATCAATCTTTATATTTACTAAAAAAACAATTTATTACTTTATAAATTGTTTTTTTTGTATCATTTAATTGTGTGTAGATATGAAAAAAAATAGTATAAAATTTACCAAAAGTGATACAATGATAAGAAACATTTGCAAATTTAACACCTCTTCTGTCAGTAAAATTTACCCAAAACCTTACTGACAGAAATTTTTAAGGAATTTATACCATGAGTTTTATCAATATTGTCATGTTACCTGATTTTATCAGCGTCATCTCCGATGGACAAATTACGACCAATGAACTTCTGACGCAAAGTCATTTTAAAAAATTTGAAAGTAATCCGAATGGTTTTGTTGTTGGAATTACAGGATTTGAATTAATCACTAATAATATTCGAAAAAAATTCTATTATCAGCCAAATTTATCTTTTGAGGATGCTGAGCTTTTACTTAGAAATGAACTCGAAAAATATAAAAATAAACAAGTGATTTTTGGTCAGAATATCTCATTTAATGCAATGATTGCTGGGTTTCCTCTGGCAGCTCCGTTTCTGCCAAGAGCAATCAGTTTTCACGTTGAAAATCAAACGATTTCTGAACAAAATTATGAAAAATCAGCAGTTCTTTCTCTAGTTCCTGACGATATCAATTTTAATCCTAATCAAATTATCACTGATAATCTTCATAAGACGAATAATATCAGCCCAGTTTTCCAAATTCAAACTCTTCAACGTAATGCACTCTATAAAGTTGCTGACCAATCTAAAACGGTCAATAAAGTCATTTTTCAGGAAATAATTCAAGCCAAAACTACTGACAGAAGACAATAATCTCTCTGTCAGTAAAACTATAAATTTCGTCAATAAAAAAAGACTGAATTAATCAGTCTTTTTTTCATCATTTTTCTGTTGATTAGCCTTTGATAAAGTCAATTTACCGTGAGGATTGTATTTTTTTAATAAGTCATCAATCCGTTCATCTGTCCAATAATCGGCTGAGGCAATAAAATTTCCGTCTTTGTCACGGTCACCAATAATTTTAAATCCCATTTTTAATCTCCGAAAATATTGATATTTTTAGTCTACAAATTCAAATTCAAATTTTTGAATTCGTACATAATCTCCGTCTTTGGCACCCATTGAGCGAAGTGTTTCATCGACACCGAAGGCACGCATTTGCCGAGCGAATTTCATTACTGATTCATCATGGTCAAAGTTTGTCATGATAAAGAGTTTTTCAATTTTCTCACCAGATAAACGCCATCCACCATCATCATCGCGTGAAACTTTGAATGGTTTTTCTTCGTCTTCAAAGCCATAGTAAGCTACT
This sequence comes from Lactococcus cremoris subsp. cremoris KW2, assembly GCF_000468955.1. Lineage (NCBI taxonomy): Bacteria > Bacillati > Bacillota > Bacilli > Lactobacillales > Streptococcaceae > Lactococcus > Lactococcus cremoris. The sequence goes on from NC_022369.1 coordinate 1,628,689, forward strand.
TCATCACCCAAGGCATCTTCATCATAAAGTAAGAATTCTGGTGTTTGAGCAAGTAATTCACTCGTACGAGCTAACAAGCCTTGTAATCCTGTTTTAGTCAACCCAGATACTTCAAAAATTTCAGGCATTTCTTGATCTGCTTCTAAATCAGCAGCTAATTTTTCTTTAAATTCGGCCAAACGTTCTGCTGCTTCTGGCATATCCATCTTATTGGCAACAATAAGTTGTGGACGTTCCATCAAGCGGAGATTGTAAGATTCCAATTCATCATTGATTGTTTTGTAATCTTCATAAGGGTCACGTCCCTCAAGTTCAGACATGTCAAGAATATGAAGAAGGACACGTGTCCGTTCAATATGACGCAAAAATTGAATTCCAAGTCCTGCACCAGAGTGTGCTCCTTCAATTAATCCTGGCATATCCGCCATAACAAAACTATCGCCATAACCGACTTGAACCATCCCAATATTTGGTGTAATTGTTGTGAAATGGTAAGCTCCAATTTTAGGACGAGCATTTGAAACTACTGACAGCAAAGTAGATTTCCCAACTGATGGGAATCCAACTAAACCAACATCTGCTAAAACACGAAGTTCCAAAAGTAGAATCTTATCTTCTCCAGGTTCTCCATTTTCTGCCACTTCTGGCGCTGGATTACGTGGTGTAGCAAAGCGAATATTTCCACGACCACCGCGGCCACCTTTAGCAACCACAAATTCTTGATTTTTTTCAATCAAATCGACTAAAACATCGCCAGTTTCATTATCTTTAACAGTTGTCCCTTGAGGAACATGAACAATTAAATCTTCGGCTCCACGACCGTGCATCCCTTTGTTCATCCCTTTTTCACCGGGTTTCCCACGGAAGATGCGGTTGTATCGGAAATCCATCAAAGTTGACATTCCTTCATCAACTTTAAAGATTACAGAACCCCCTTTACCTCCATCACCACCGGCAGGACCGCCATCTGGTACATATTTTTCACGACGAAAAGCAACTGCGCCATCGCCACCTTTACCAGCTTTTACTTCAATTCGTGCTGTATCTAAAAATAAAGACATACAGTTTCTCCTCTAAATTTTCTTTAAATATTTTATATATTATTTTTCCACAAAAATGCGTGCTATTCATTATAGCATTTTATCCAGCTTTTTTATAGCTTGCCCTATGCTAAAAAAGTGACAATCCTAAATTATCACTTTTTTACTTTTAATTTGAACTTGTCGTTGTACTTTGAGCAGTACTCTCTCCGCTTGTTTCAGCCTTTTTAGCATTTTGAGCCGAAATAGAAGCCGACTTAGAAGTGGATAATTGAGAAAGATAAGCATCATAGGCCGCTTTAGGTTTCGTATAAATTCCCGCTTCCATATCCACTACTTGTGGAGCCTGAACTTGTTTAGCAATGCTTGGATAATAAGGAAGTCGATCAGCCATTTGACTGAGAGAGACACGAACCTGATTTCCATCACTCATATCAATTGCGATAAAATCTTTGGTCGCATCTGTAGGAGTTTTCGTTACATTCGTCATCAAAGCTTTGATAGCTGGTTTAAGAGTTTCATAGGCTTTGACAAAAGTCTGGACTTCCTCATCAGTAAAATCTTGTAAAACTGGCAATTTTTCAAGTTTGCTGGCATCAACCGGTGTCTTAATCACATAGCCATTATTTAAGACAAGATAAGTTTGATTATTCCTTTTGACATAAACACTATTGGTATGTTCTTGAACAACCGCCTCAAATCGATTTGGAAAATGATAGTTAATCGTGACAGTAGAAATTCGAGGAAATTTTTGTTCAATTGTTGACTCAATTTTCGCCTTATTATTAAGAATTTTAAAAATACTATCACTTGTCTTAATTTCTGAAGCGAGGGCTACTTGTTCTGAACTTTCATTTTTATTCCCTGACACGTTAAAAGTTGATATTTTACTCAAAGGTGAAATCAAATAGAGGGAGCCCAAAAAGACCAGAATAACAACCAATAAAGCCGGCCACATTTTCTTTAAAAGTGGAGCTGAGCCTTCAAACAACTTTGAAAATCTAGCTTTTTTTGGCTTCTCTTCTTCTTCGACTTCTTGAGAAAGAGAATCTAGTTGAGCAACAATTTGTTCATTTTCAGTTGAATATTCGCTTGATTGGCTTTCTTCTTGGTTTACTTCCAAGTTTTCATCTAACAACTCAGCTGACTCAGCTTGACCTTCAGTGTCATCAAAGTTTTTTTCAGTTTTTGGAAGACTTTTAAGAAAAGGAGAGCTCAAGCGAGCCTTTTTAGGCTGATTTGCTTTCTTTTCTTTTTTAGCTTCTTCAGCTTTTCTTTTCTGATATTCAAGATGTTTTTGCTGCCAAGGGGTTAAGTTATTATCTTTTTCACTCATTTAGTTACTAATCTCTTTCACTAGATTGTAAAGGCGTTGGCTAGCATCTGGAACGCCTGCTTTTAGACTAGCTCTTTGCATTTCTTGATATTTTTCTGTGTTTTCAAGAATATCTGAAATCGCTTCGACTAAACTTTGACCATTCAATTCTTCATCTTTTACAATAATTGCTGCTCCTTGATCAACGTATTCTTGAGCATTTTTAGTTTGTTGGTCTGCTGTGACATTTGGACTAGGAACATAAACCGCTGGTAAACCTAAAGCTGTCACTTCCGCGATTGTTGTTGAGCCAGAACGCCCTAAAAAAAGTTGACTTTTTGCTAAAAGTTCAGTCATATTATTGATGTAAGGTCGAATATCTAAATTTGGATTTTCTTTATATTGATCAAAAGTTTCTTTGTAATCATCATAATAAATCTCACCTGAAGCATAAACTGTTTTGAATGAACGTTTAGCCAATTCAGGCAGGGCTTCAATAAAAGCATTATTAAGTTTTAAAGCTCCACGAGAACCCCCAAAAATCACTACTGTTGGTTGTTCAAACTTTTCAACTTGAGCAGCTGCATCAGCAACTTCTTGAGCTCTTGGATTTCCTGTGAAACTTGTTTTTTCACTAGGAAAATATTGCTCCGCTGCATGGAAACCTACGGCAATTCGGTCAACTTTTTTGGCAAGAAAACGATTGGTAATTCCTGGAAATGAGTTTCCTTCATGAATAATTGTTGGAATTTTCAATTGTGCCGCTGCAAAAACGACTGGTCCTGCCACATATCCACCAGTTCCTAACACAACATCTGGCTTAAAATCCTTCATAATTTTTTTAGCATCTGATACTGATTTAAAAAATTTAAAGGCAGTTTTTATATTTTGTGGACTTAATGAACGTCTTAGCCCTTGAATATCAACTGTTTTCAATTGAATTCCTGCTCGTGGAACAATTTTAGATTCTAAACCTTTTTTAGTTCCAATATAAAGGACCTCTGTATCTGGTTCCTCTTGTTTTAAATATTTCAGGAAAGCTAGGGCTGGGTAAATATGACCGCCTGTGCCGCCACCTGTAATGATAATTCGCATATTTATTCTTCTCCAATGGTTTGGGGATTTGCTGATAGATCTAAACTTTTTGAGCTTTAACCGCTATCTTCTTCACTCAAATCAATAAATCGAAAAAAGTGGACGACAACGAAATAAATAACCTACGAGTTAGACCTAATAATTGTCAGTAAAATGAACTTGTTTATATTAATCTGTCAGTAAATTGAGTATTCAAATTAGTCCCAATTATAATTGTCAGTAATTTATTCTATCATATTTTTTATTTTAAGCTCTCAAAAGCCTCGATAAATAAATCGCCTCGTTCTTCAAAGGTTTTATATTGATCCCAACTTGCACAAGCTGGGCTAAGTAAAATGGTATCACCAACTTGCGTTTGAGGCATGATTTCTTTAAGAGCAGTTGCAACATTTTGACTAGCAAACACAGGAATATTCAATTTTTCAGCCGTCAACCGCAATTTATCCGCAGTTTGTCCAAAGACAACCATTCCTTTTAAGTCTTCTAAATCTTTTTCTAAATCTTCAAAGCCATTGCCTCGGTCAAGTCCACCAGCTAAAAGCCAAAGTTTACTGTTGTCAAATCCTGACAAGGCTTTTTGAGTAGCCAAAATATTAGTTGCTTTACTGTCATTATAGACTTTTCGTCCATCAATTTCACCTAGATATTGCAACCGATGTTTTACACCTGCAAAACTTGTCAGTACTTCAACAATTGCTTCATTTTCTGCTCCACGTAATTTTGCAGCGACAATTGCCGCCAAAGCATTTTCTAAATTATGATCCCCAGGAAGTGAAAGCTCAGAAGCTTCCATGATAAATTCATCTTTAAAATAAATTTTCCCTTCATTAACATAAGCACCTGAAACTTTTTCTTTAGTTGAAAAAGCAAGGACCGTTGCCTTTGTTTTATCTGCTAATTTACGGCATTTTTCTTGGTTAAAATTGAGAATTAGGAAATCATCTGCTGTCATATTTTCTTGAATCCGCCATTTAGCAGCTTCATATGCTTCTTGTGAACCATGGTAGTCCAAATGAGCAGAAAAAAGATTTGTAATTAAAGCAATTTTAGGTCTGAAAGTATCAATTCCCATCAATTGGAAACTTGAAAGTTCCATCACTAATGTGTCAGTAGCTTGAGCTTTTTGGGCAACTTCTGACGCTGGAAAACCAATATTACCTGATAACTTAGCAGATTGACCATCAGCATTTAAAATATCAGCAATTAATGTCGTTGTTGTCGTTTTACCATTTGTTCCTGTGATGCCAATAATTGGTGCCTCACTCACTAAATATGCAAGTTCAACCTCAGTAATCACTGGAATTTTTAGAGCTTCTGCTCGCTCAACCATAGGATTATCATAACGAATTCCTGGATTTTTAACCATCAGTGCAAAATCTTCGTCCAACAAATCAATTGGGTGACTTCCTGTGATGACTTTAATCCCTTCTTCTAATAGCACTTGAGCTTCTTTATTTTCTTCAAAAGGTTTGCCATCATTAACTGTAACAATCGCTCCCAACTCATTGAGCACAAGAGCAGCAGCCATTCCAGAACGGGCAAGTCCAAGAACTAAGATTTTTTGATCTTTAAATTTCGTTATTTTTTTCATTTTCTATTCCTTTTTAAGTTGTCAGTAAAATATTTCACTGATGACTTTATCTAATCTATTTTACCCCTAATCAGCCTTTTTTTCAACAGTCATAATTACTGACAGCACTATCAATAATTTTTCAAAGAAAACAAAAAAAGGCTGACCCATTTGTCAGCCCATGTTTACTTACAATGCTTGGGCATCTTCTTCTGATGTCCGAATACGAATCACACGTTCTACTGGTTGAATGAAAATCTTTCCATCTCCCACTTCACCAGTTCGCACTGCTTTAGTGATTACATTAACAATTTGATCAACTTTCTCATCAATTGAGACAATTTCTATTTTTATTTTAGAAAGTAAAGTTGTTTCAATTCGCTGACCACGAACATATTCCGCAAAACCTTTTTGTTCACCATAGCCAAGAACTTGCGAAACAGTCATTCCATGTACCAAGCCATTGTCTGATAGAGCTTTTTTCAAATCTTCTAATTTATCCGTTCGAATAATCGCTTCAATTTTTTTCATATTTTTTCTCTCTTATCTTTAAAAATACATTTCCTTCATTTTTTAATATAAATTTACTGACAGACTTATCAATAAACTAAAATCAAGAATCTAAACCTAAAAATGTTGGATACGCAGTTTCTTCATGCTCACTATCATCAAGACCAATTGCCTCAGCACGGTCAGTAACTCGAATCGGCATAATAAGTCCAATCACCTTAATAATAATCCAACTGACAAGGGCCGTAAAAATAACTGTAAAAACAACCGCAGTAAGATTAGCCAAAAGTAATTTTCCTGACCCATAAACTAGCCCTACATAACCTTTTTCTGGAGCCAAAGCTGGTGTTGCGAAAATTCCTGTCATAATTCCGCCAAACATTCCACCAATTCCATGACAACCAAAAGCATCCAGTGCATCATCATAACCAAATTTCTTCTTAACTACAGAAATCATGAAATAAGACAAAGGACTAACCAATAAACCAATGATTATCGAAGACCAAAGAGAGACAAAACCAGCACCTGGAGTAATCGCAACTAAGCCAACAACCGCTCCAGAACAAGCACCAACCACTGAAGGTTTACCAATCATAATTTTTTCAATAATCATCCAAGAAAGCATCGCTGCCGCTGCGGCCGTATTAGTAGTCATAAAAGCATTAATCGCAACACCATTGGCAGCAAGAGCAGAACCTGCATTAAAACCAAACCAACCAAACCAAAGAAGACCAGCTCCTAAAACAACGAAAGGAATATTATGTGGACGATAATCTAAACGTTCATAGTCTCGCCTCTTTCCAAGCACCAATGCTAGAACTAGACCTGTAACCCCACTAGAGATATGAACAACGTCTCCCCCAGCAAAGTCAATCGCATGAATTTGAGCCAAGAAACCGCCACCCCAGACCATATGAGCCAGAGGATAATAAACCAAAATCAACCAAGCTCCCATAAAAAGTAGAATAGGAGTAAATCTCATTCTCCCAACTACCGAACCTGTAATCAAAGCGACCGTAATAATCGAAAACATCATCTGAAAACCAGAAAAAAGACCGTCAGGAATGTGATTGGCAGGAAATAATGAATTTTTGGCCATATCTACACCATTCATAAACAAATGGTCAAAATTTCCAATCCAACTATTATTTCCAGAAAAAGAAAATGAAAAGCCAATAATTACCCATAAAATGGAAGCCAGAGCCATTGGTGCCAATGACATCATCATTGTATTCAATACATTTTTACGCCTTCCAAGCCCCCCATAGAAAAAGGCCAGTGCAGGTGTCATTAATAAAACCAAAGCTGCACAAATTAAAATAAATGCAATCGATCCTGTGTCCATAAAAATTCTCCTTTAAAATTTCGAGATTAAATAAGAAATTTACCGATATTTTCTGAATATTTAATCATGTCATAAAATATAACACAGTTTTTTATCAAAGTCAATCATTTACTCATTTCATGTTATATAACATAACATGAAATGAGCAGATAAATAGGAATTATCTAAAAGATAATTCCTATTTATCACATTTTTGGAAATTTTAAGGTAAAAGTTGAACCAATCCCAAGCTCAGAACTAACTTCAATCTCCCCTTGATAATTTTCGGCTAAACGAGCAAGAATTGGTAAACCTAAACCAGTTCCGCCAATCTCACGGTTACGTGCCTTATCCGCTCGAAAGAATCGCTCAAAAAGATGATTAATATCTTCTTCGGCAATTCCGATTCCTTTATCAGAAACACTAGTAATGACAAACTGTTCATCTTCTGAAACAGTAATCACAATCTCCTTTCGATCATCCGGAGAATACTTAACAGCATTATCTAACAAAATGCGTAATCCTTGTTCAAAATGATTTTCAGATATCCGGGCATGGACAGGGTAGATAAGCTGATTATCAAGTACAATCTCAAAATCCTCATGTAGAAGTTGGAAGTTTTTAAGCGCATGATTAGATACTTTCCCAACGTCACAATCCAATTCTTCACTGGACAAATCTACATTTTCAAGTCTGGCTAAAGCAAGCATTTCTTCAAGCATTTTCTTCATTCGGTCTACTTCATCCAAACTCGCCTGCAAAGATTCATCCAAAACTTCTGGATCATTTTTTCCCCAACGATTTAAGAGATTAATATGACCGTCCAAAACTGCTAACGGAGTCCTTAATTCATGTGAAACATCAGAGACAAACCGATTTTGCTGTTCAAGGTATGCTTTCATTTTCAGCATCATATCATTATAAACATGAGCTAATTCTTCAATTTCATCACCACTTTCAATTTCGATAGGTTTGAAATCATTCGTGGGGTCACTCGCCATTTCCTGCATTCCCTGATAAAGTTTTTCTAAAGGCTTCATAAAATAATTCGCCATAAAATAACCAATCATTTGCGCAACGATTAAAGCGACAATTTCTAAAATTAACAAGACGACTAAAAGGAGATTGGAAATCCGATGATAAGTTGTCGTGTCATAAAATGCCTGTAAATAGCCTACAACCTGTCCCGTCCCTTTAGAAACAATCTTCCTTTGGACTAAATAACCTGGATTCTCACCTTGAATTTCTTTCATCTCATTATTGCCTTGCTTTTGAAATCCAAAATCATGTCGATTAGTTGAATATAATAATTTATGATTTAAATCATAAATATAAAATGCTTTCCGAGTCCCGATGATACTTCCCAGACTCATTCCTTCCGATTCCCCATTTTGAATCTTTGATGTCGCTTCAATATAAGTATTCAAATTAGTTGAATTTAAAGGAGCATCCGCTTGTTCTAATACCTCTTCAACGCTGTCCATTGAACCTGTCAATAACCTTTGTTCCTCCTTAATGAAAGAACTTATGGTCAGTTGATAAGTTAATGTTGCAAAAAGAGTAAAAGTAATAAAACAAAAAACGGTGTTAGCAAAAGCCCACCTAAGCATAATAGACCGCTTAGCCGAACTTTCTTCTACCGTTTCCTTTTTCTTGTTGAAAGTGAATAATTTTTTCATTTTTTTATTTTTTTATTTGCGTTCACGCATCACATAACCCAAACCACGAACGGTTTGAATATAGCTGTCTTGTCCTTCAACATCAATTTTATTTCTAAGATAGCGGATATATACATCAACAACATTTGTTTCCGTTCCTTCTTCATATCCCCAAACTTGTGAAACTAAATGTTCGCGAGTGACAACATCCCCAACATTTTGCATCAATGTCAAAAGAAGATCGTATTCACGACGCGTCAAATCAATTACTTTTTTACCACGGTGAACGGTACGATTTGTTTTGTCAATTACAAGATCACGAAAAGAAGTGTTTTCAGCACGTTCTACAGCGTGACCATGTTCTTCACGACGGAAGAATGCACGAACACGAGCCAAAAGTTCTTCAATCGCAAAAGGCTTAGTAATATAATCATCTGCTCCAATATCAAGACCGGCAACACGGTCCATTGTTGAATCACGCGCGGTCATCATAATAATTGGAGTATCTTTTTCTTTGCGCAAACGGCGGGCAACTTCAAAACCATCAAGTTCAGGAAGCATCAAATCAAGCAAGATTAAATCATAATCTTTTGAAGTTGCTTCTTCAAGCCCAGAACGTCCGTTATCTTTAATCTCAGTGGCATAGCCTTCATGCTCTAATTCTAATGAGACGAAACGAGCTAAATTCTTTTCATCCTCAATAATCAAAATTTTCTTTGATGCCATATTATTCTCCTTTGTTAAAAAAACTGCATAATTCGATTTCTTATAATACTATTATAAGATAAATTTAATTTATGTACAAACTATTTAACGCTTTTTTTTATATTGTTTTCGCTTTCTTATGCTTAACAACAGAAATTGTTAAAAAATGAGAGCTATCTAATCAAATAATCCGTTCAAACCATCAAAAGGAGATTTCTTTTCTTCCTTTTTATCTTCTTGTTGTTTGGCATAGTCTTCTTCACTCAAAACAGACCAAAACTTCCCGCTTGGCAATTCTTCTGCTTCTTCATTTTCAGCTAAAATTTGCAACGGAATTTCCAATAGAATATTATCAGTCACTGACTCATCTAAACTAATGGTATCTTTATCTAAAACAATAATTAAATCATTATCTAGTAATTCCTGATTTCCTTTTAGCGTTTCCTCGGTTGCGAAAACTTCGTTGACTAGGATATCAATTGGATATTTGACTGGTTTCAAACTTCTTGAAGAAGGTAGGGTTAAAGTCGTTTTTATTTGATAATCCAAATAGAACAACTCATCATCATAAGCAATTTCACCACTAACTTCAATTGGTAGACAATCTAAAATTTCTGCAGAACGTTTCACAAGTTCCTCGCGAAGGTCTAAATTCTCATTGAAAGCAATCTGTTTTTTTTTTGTTAATTCATTTAAAGACCATTTCATCTTTTAATATTCTCCCACAATTTAATCATTTTTCTTTATTTTATCTTATTTTTACATTTTTTCATAATAAAAAGCTGTCTAAAGACAACTTTGATATTGCTAAAAATAAAAATGGTCGAATGACCATTTTTATTATTGTTTGCCGTATTTCTTTTCGAAACGAGCGATACGTCCGTCCGCTGCTTGGAATTTTTGACGACCTGTGTAGAATGGATGTGAATCTGAAGAGATTTCAACACGAATCAATGGATAAGTGTTTCCGTCTTCCCATTCAACAGTTTCTTTAGAACCTTTAGTTGAACCAGTCAAAAATTTGTAACCAGTTGTTGTGTCCATGAAGACTACTGGTTGGTAATTTGGATGGATATTTTGTTTCATCGTTAGAATTTCCTTTCTGCCTTGGACTGTTTGCCAGACCAAAGTTGTACGAATACTTAAACATTCTATCAAAATTCGAAGTAAATTTCAAGCTAAAATAATCTTTTGTCAAGAAAAAAACTTTACAAATTATTTCTGTCTCTAAGTAAGGTTAAAAACCAAGTATTTTCAGGCTAAAAGTCTCTTGGCAAAAAGTAAATTTACTTTTTAAATCATTTCATAAGCAAGCTTTGACTAGTCTCTTTTAGTCAAATAATTAACCACACGCTCAAACTTCTTGTTTTATATTCATGACTTTTGAAAGTTTTGAAAGTAGGTTTCTCTTAGATTATTATACCTTTTTCCTTTAAATTTTCTATGCAGGATTCAAGATAGGCTTCATTATGCTCTGGATATATGGGCAAAGTCTGAGTAATCTTTTTTAATTCTTGATAAGCTTCACATTTTTGACCTCTATACAACGGATCAAACCAGCTTTCATCAGGATGATATCCTCTTTTTTTCATCTCATTCATCACTTCCAGATGATATTGAAAAAGTTTATATGGAGAATAATTGAAGACGTAATTTACCGTCGAATGTTTTTTCGCCCAGCCCTTTCCACGTAAGGCGCAACACTCTCGATGTTGACCCAATAATTGTGCTCTTGGAAGTTTTTCAATTAAAGCTTCATGCCATAATCTCATTGCTTGTCATCCTTTTCTCTTATCTTTTAGTCTATTAATCACTTTTTAATCAAAAAATTCCCCCGAAGGAGAACTTTCTTTTCTCTATGTTACAACAGATATTAACTGCTTCTTCCGATTGTTCAACCGATGAGTTCTAGAATGAAACAATTAATCTCTGAAATACAGATAGCTTTATTATACCTTGATAAAATGATGCTCTCAAGTATTTTGACTTCACAACCTTATCCCAAAAATCATTTCCCAATTACATAACGTAAACGACTGGCTTGTTCTTTGCTTAAAACTTGATAAGAGAACAATGTATTATAACCAGTTCCTGATTGCGAAATTAATATAGAGCCATCCGGACGAATTTTTTCTACAAAAGCAACATGACCATAGGTAGGGTCAGCACCATCTTGTCCCGCTTTATAGCTAACTGCACTATGAAGTTGAGGAGTGGATGTAACTTGATAGCCTGATTGATTTTGCCAGTCTTTGCCATTTCCCATGTAAAGACCATAATTTATTCCGAATTCTTTCGCTCGATTATAGACCCACCATGTACATTGCTTATAGGCGTAAGTTTGAGTTGAATAATTTTCAATATCCATCGGTCTATCAATAGTCCAACCCACTGGAGTGCCTGGTAAACTGTCAGAAGGCATTGTCTTCCACGCAGTAGCTCCATATTTCCAGCCTACTTTTAGCAGACTATTTTGCTCAAAAAAGTTCGTTGTATAATTGTGTGCTCCGGACTTAGCATTTGGGTTGTAAGCAACGTAAAGATTAACCGTTCCCGCTGAATAAAAAACCGGTTTGGCCCCATTATCCCAACGCCAACCTGCTTTTACTAGGCTTTGAGCCTCATAATTACTCAAGGTATAATAGTGGTCTCCCCCTTTAACGTTTGGATTATAAAGGCGATAAACTGGAGCACCTGAATTTGCTGCTTGCCAACCAATTCCCTCATCAAGCCAACCGACATTTTTTAGAGAATTTCCCTCATAAAAATTCGTTGTATAAAAATGTTCCCCGCTGTTGGGATTATAAAGCCGATAGACTGGGCTTTTAGAGCTTGCCTTTACTTGGTTTTCATTAGCTACCGTCCAAGCACTTGTTGCTCCAATCATAGCTAATAGTAAATAAATCTTTTTATGCCGCATTAAGGTCCTCCATCTGGCCTAATTTAATGTATTCTATTTAAACTCTATAATAGCTCGAGTAAAAAGTCAAGCGATTTCATTTCGTAAATTTTTTAAAAATTAAATACAGCAATTTCAGGAACAACACCAAATCTAGCTGATAAGTGAGTTGTTCCAATACCTGTATTCACATAAAGGGTTTCATTTGTATTTAATTGATAAAGCCCTCCAGTGTAATTATTTGAATGTTTCATGACAGAGGCAGCTTTTTTCTGAACTTGAGGGATAAAAGGAATATTTACCTGACCACCATGGCTATGTCCTGATAAAATGAGTTCATATCCTTTATTCTGATATTGACTTACTTCATCAGGTTCATGAGTCAATAGAACGTCATAAGTACTTTCTTCCATCTGATATGATGATGGTAAAGAAGGATTTCCTAGCAAGGCGTCATCTAAGCCAGTAAATAGGATTTTTTCGCCGTTATTCATAGGGACAAGTAAATTTTCATTTCTTAAAAGAGTGAAACCAGACTCCGACATAATATTCGCATATTCTCTGGAAGCTCCGCCTCCATAATCCCTGTTTCCCCAAATCGCAATCTTACCATATTTTGCTTTCATTTTTTGGAGTTTTGAAATGATTTGTTCATTTTCATTATAGCGAGCGTAATTATCGTATAAATCTCCAGAAAACACGATAAAATCAGGATTTTGTTCATTAGTTTTCTGAATAACTTTATCTAAATGCTTTGCATCAAAATCTTTTTTTATATGTAAATCAGATAACTGAACAATCTTTATTTTTTCTTTAGAACTTCTATTTTCCAACTGATGTTGATTAACCACTAATCGGTAGGGCTCAATTTTAAAAGCATAATATAAGCCACCTAAGCAAGTGAGCATCAACAAAATGACTAGTGAAAACACTATTTTTATTATTTTCATATCTTTAGATTATATCATATTGTCTATTTCATAAATTTCAAACTAAAAAACGCCTTAAAGACGTCATTTTTATACATAAAAGGAAATTAGTCTAAAACTCATTGGATAGGTTTATATATTGCTTAAGTTCTGTACTTGTTCTTTTATCAAATCTCTAGTTTTTCTAAATTCTGTTAAAATGTCTGCCTCTGTTCCAACAGCCCGAGCTGGATCTTGTAAGTCCCAATGTTCATGGCTCACTGATTTAGGAATCATTGGACACTTATCAAGAGCATCACCGCATAAAGTAATAATTAAATCACAATCATTAAAATAAGTCATATCAATTAATTCTGATTTTTGAGCCGAAATATCAATGCCATCTTCTGCCATTACTGTTACCGCATGTGGATTTAAACCGTGTCTTTCTATTCCTGCGGAACGGACTTCCCAATCCTTTAAAAATACATGCCCATATCCTTCTGCTATTTGAGAACGACAAGAATTACCCGTACAAAGAAAATAAATTTTTTTCATCAACAAACCTCATTATTTTTTTATTATTTCATTATATAATATTTGAGGCATATTTTTATTTTTAATTCCCTTTAAAATGTAAAAATCTTGTATGCCTTTTGGAACTTAAAATGAAAACCCACCATCTGGCGGGCATCTAAAGAAATCTTCATATAGGAAGAATAGTGATAAGCTCCTAAAAATGGACAGGTGCTTAAGGAGGATGTGGGATTCGAACCCACGCACGCTTTTACACGCCTGACGGTTTTCAAGACCGTTCCCTTCAGCCAGACTTGGGTAATCCTCCAATTCATTAATTAATTATATCATTTTTATCTGAAAACAACAAAAACAAACCAATTGAGTAACAAAACAAATACAGTTATTTTAAATTTGTAGACAAAAGTTGTCAGCAAACTTTGTCAATAAAAAGGTTCTTAACAAAAAAGTTCATAATATATAATTATGAACTTATCAATATCCCTTCTGATTTTATACTATTCACACAAATAAAAAATGCCAGCAAATTACTGACAGTCATGTTTAAGAATTTCATTATAGCAGATTAAACTTAATTAGAAATCACTCAACTAGAAGCGCCCACATAGTATTTAAAAAGAAACTATGACTTTATTTTTACATACTAATTTATCACTTTATTTTTTAATAATTTTCCGAAGATGATTTGAATATAACTCCTTCATTTTCCCAGTCTACTTTTTTGTAGACCACTGTTCTTTAAAGAAAACAAAAAAACTCTGACCAAAGTTAAAGTTTTTCTTTTACAGTCAAGAATTTTTCTAACTCTTTTTCAATATCGACATCTAGTCTGTCTGAAAGCTCAATTAACCACCAAATATTTTCAGCTATTTTTCCTTCTAAAGTATAGGGCGTTTCGTCATAGTAACGTTCAAATTTAGTCATTACAAGTCGATTTAAATTACCGATATCATTAGAAAGTGCCAATAGGTCTTCTTCTACACTCCATTTTTCACCATGGTTTTTTATTTCTAATTCATGATATCTCTTACGAATTTCAACGCTTCTCTCAAGTAACTCTTTTATTTCCATTTTTTCTCCTAGTCTAAAGCAATTATAAACTTTTATATAAAAGTTTGCTCAAATTAGGAAGTGAGCTTAATTTACATTTTTTATTTTTTATATTTTTGAAGGTCTGCTTTTTTAAAATATAGTTGTTGTGCTCCGTTAAATCTAACCAATATCCCTGATTTATTTTCAGAAATCACACTACCAATAACCCCTGGATATTTTGTTTCTGGTAATAATACTAATTCTCCTACTTTATATTCCATAAGATAATTCGCCTTTTCTATATCTGATATTTCTTTTAGTATAACATAAAAAATCCTAACCAAAATCAGGATATTAAGTAATTATTGGATAAATTTGACAGCAGTTCAATCACTGAATGTGTTTTTTTCACTTTTAGAGATAGGTCCTATCTGGTCATTTCAATGTTTTGATTATTCATTTTTTTGCTTTTTGAATTACTTAGAATACATTGTTTTTTCGCATTTTTTTCCGTATAATAAAAGTATTAAAAGGAGAATTAATCTTAAAATAGTTCAAGTAATTTCTAAAAATATTACTAGATATCGTAAAAGATAGATATTACACAGCAATAAACTACGAGCAATATCTCGAATCTCGTTAAAAGCTAGGTAGGAGGATATTTATGAGCCCATTTTTTGGAGTAATAGGCATATTAGCATTTTTAATTGGCCTTGTGATACTTTTTATTAACCTGGTTAAAAAGAAATCAAAGAAACAACCTTTGATTATACTTATTGTTGGTTTCTTACTATTTATTATTGGTGTAGCTATTCCAAATAATTCAGATGCAAAAGAATCTAAAAAATCAACTACTTCTGTATCCACTACAGAAACTAAAAAAGAAGAAACTAAAGTCACTTCTCAAAGTTCTACAAAAAAACCAAAGCCATCTTCTAAAGTACTGACAGCTCAAGAAAAAGCTATTGATGGTTTAACTGGGAATTCGTTAGCTCAAACAAAAACTGCAATTAGTTATTTATATACAGGACATATGAGTAAACAAGGGCTCTATGACCAATTAACTTCTGAGTATGGCTCACAAATGACAGTTGATGAAGCAAACAATGCAATCAATAGAATTGACCCATTAGTCAATTGGAACAACCTTGCCATACTTAGTGCTAAGTCATATCGTGAAACTGGAAATTTAACTGGACAAGCGCTTATTGATCAATTAACCTCTGAATATGGCTCTCGTTTTACCCCTGAACAAGCACAATATGGAGTTTTACATATCGATGATGAAGTAAAATCTTCGGCTATCTGGAATTAATTATTTGTAGAAAAATTCCATTCTATCTTTGGAGCATAAGGATGGATTAAAACATTAAAACAGCGAGCAAACCCTGATTCTCACTAAAAGCTGGTAGGAGAATTTATATGAAATTTAATACTATTCAAGTCCTAATTGCATCCACACTTGCATTAGGTACTGTCGCAGTAGCTCAAGAGGTTAGTGCTGCTGAACAAACCACCAGCATTTATCGCCTCTATAACAAGAATACTGGTGAACACTTTTATACCCAAAGTCGCACAGAGCAATTGAATGCTATTATTGCAGGTTGGAATAACGAAGGAATCGGATGGGTAGCACCATCATACAGTAATTCTCCTGTTTATCGTGTTTATAACCCTCATGCTAAGGGTGGAGACCACTATTACACAAGAAGTAAATACGAAGCTCAATCTCTTGTAAACAAAGGTTGGAAGTGGGATGGAAATGGGAAACCAGTCTTCTACTCAGGAGGAAAAGCATCTGTCTATGTTGCCTACAATCCTAACGCTCAATCAGGCTCCCACAATTACACTCCTAATGCATTTGAACAACAATCATTATTAAATAATGGCTGGAAATTTGGTTCTACTGCATGGAACGCTGTGACTAAGTTTAACTGGACTCTTGCTCAATATCGTGCGTTAACTGTGGGTGATTCTGATGGTAAAGGTGGCGTAAATTATAATGCTATCATTGCTGCACACGATATTCCTTCCGATGTAACTATATACGAAAATGGCAGCTACTCATCTAAAAATGTACTCTATAGTAATTCTGATTTCAATAGTGGAGTCTATCAATATGTAAGTTTAACATTTGTTAAACAAGCAAATGGCGATTACCTTCTTTCAAATAAATCTTATTTAAGTTTATAAGCAAAAATAATTTTTAAAATAGCTAGTCATGTTACTAAAAAATAATGTTACGCATTAATTAATTTATAAAAAAGAGCCTGCTATAAAACAGGCTCTTTTTTTGCTATTTTTAATCATTTTAATGAAAGCTTGACTATCAAAAGCCAGCAATATCAACACTTTATTTTTTGAAGTTATCCATGAGGTCCATGAAATCGTCAAAAAGATAACTTGCATCATGTGGGCCGGGAGCTGCATCTGGGTGAAATTGAACTGAAAATGCAGGGAAATGTTTGTGACGCACTCCTTCAACTGAGTCATCATTGATTTCAACATGGGTAATCATCAAATCTTCTGGTAAATTTTCTGATGAAACGGCATAGCCATGATTTTGTGAGGTAAAATCAATTCGTCCTGTTGCAACTTCGCGAACAGCATGATTAAAGCCACGGTGACCAAATTTCATTTTGTAAGTTGTCGCACCGTTGGCAAGACTAAATAATTGATGACCTAGGCATATTCCGAAAACGGGAATTTTACCTTGAACTTCTTTAATCATTTCAATGGCTTCTGGAACATCTGTTGGATCTCCTGGGCCGTTAGTCAGCATAACTCCGTCAGGTTCCATTTCCAAAATTTCTTTAGCACTGGTATTGTAAGGAACAACTGTCAAATTACATTCGCGTTTTGATAGTTCACGTAAAATGCTGTGCTTCAATCCGAAATCGACAACAACGACTTTTCGACCTGTATTTGGTGATGGATAAGCAGTCGCTGTACTACTTGTTTCAACCTGATTAGTTGGCAATACAGTGGCTTGAAGTTGGCTCATTTGATGGTCCACTTCATCTCTTGCTTGAACCAGTGAAGCTTTCATTGTCCCATGTTCACGAACAATTTTAGTGATTGCTCTTGTATCTACACCAGTGATTCCGGGAATATTTTTTGATTTTAAAAATTCATCAAATGACATTTGCATCCGCCAGTTTGATGGGCGACGTGCTGCTTCATGAACGACAACGGCTTTACAAGTTGGGTGGATAGACTCGTAATCATCACGATTAACTCCGTAATTTCCTACGATTGGATAAGTGAAAGTCAAAATTTGCCCGTTATAAGATTGGTCAGTAATTGATTCTTGATAACCGGTCATTCCTGTATTAAAGACAAGCTCACCCGTCACATCTAAATTTGCCCCGAGGGCTTCTCCTTCAAAAATAGTTCCATCTTCTAAAATTAAAAGTCTTTTGCTCATAATAATTATTTCCTTTAAACTTTGCTTTAAAAACAGAACAATTTAGTTTTGAATATTTCTTTTTGTCCTATTGTCATCAATTTCAACTTACTTCGCTTTTTTTCCAGCAAGAATGGCTTCAAGAATGGCCATACGTGTGTAAACACCATTGCTCATTTGTTGAACAATGCGACTTTGTGGACTTTCAACGAGGCTGTCAGCAATTTCAACATCACGATTAACAGGAGCTGGGTGCATAATAATTGCTGTTGGTTTCAACATTTTTGCTCGTTCTTGCGTCAGTCCAAAATGAGTGTGATAACCTTCTTTTGAAAAACTTTCACCACTGTCATGACGTTCATGTTGCACGCGTAAGAGCATATGAACATCAAGTTCTGGTAAAATACGGTCTAGGTTGGCATAATGCCCGTAATCGTCAAATTCTTCACTGTACCATGCTGCTGGACCAGTGAAATAAAGTCTAGCCCCAAGTTTTTGCAACATCATCATATTTGATTTAGCCACACGTGAGTGTGTTAAATCTCCAGAAATTGCAATTTTTAGTCCTTCAAATTTGCCAAATTCTTCATAAATAGTCATCAAGTCAAGTAAACATTGACTTGGATGTTGTCCTGAACCGTCTCCACCATTGACAATGGCACAGTGGATATTGTCTGAGTTCACTAATTCTTCGTAGTAATGTTCTACTCCAGAGCGAATGACACAGATGTCAACACCAAGTGCATCAAGCGTTAAAACCGTATCGTATAGTGTTTCACCTTTACTGATTGAACTGGCTTGTGCATCAAATTCAAGAACATCAAGTCCTAGTTTACGTTCGGCAATATGAAAACTGTGATGGGTTCTTGTAGAATTTTCAAAGAATAGATTTGAAGCGAAAGTTTGCTCATCTAAAGCGAAGTCTGCTTTTCCTGCTTTGAAAGCTGAGGCTCTTTTGATAAGTCCCATGACTTCATCAACGCTCAAGTTTTCCATGCTTGTAAGGTTTTCGAGTTGAACTAATCCATTTTTTACTGACATAAGGTCTCCTTTACCCTGACTGTGTGCTCTCTGTCACAACAGTTTTTTGACAATATATTTATTTCGTCAGTAAACTGACAAAATTTTTATTTACTAATGAAATACTTATCGAGATTTCCATCAGTAATAAGTCCACTTTTTTAATTACTGACAGTTTTGTCAGTAAACTGACGAATCTTTTATTCGCCGATTCAATGCTCATTATTCATCACATTGAACTGGCAGTTCTGTCAGTAATTTTTAGATATCTAAATTTCGCTAGCATCTTTTGGTAAGACAAGATTTAAGACAATTCCGAGAATCGTAGCAATAGCTACTGATGAAATTTGTAAGTTTTGAGTGATGTTGATAATCATTCCACCAATCCCGATAACAAGAACCACTGAGCTAATCAATAAGTTGCGCTTAATATCAAAATCAACTTTGTTTTCAACCAAAATTTTAAGACCTGAGGCTGCAATAACTCCAAAGAGTGCAATTGATGCTCCACCAATAACTGGTGCTGGAATTGATTGTAAAAGAGCTGTGATTTTGCCAACAAATGAGACAACAATGGCAAGAACCGCAGCGCCAGCAATCACATAAATCGAATGAATTTTTGTAATTGCCATGACTCCAATATTTTCACCATAAGAGGTCACCGGTGGCGCACCGATAAAGCCGGCGATGATTTGTGCTAAACCATCCCCTGTCAACGTTTTTTCAAGTCCTGGTTCTTTAAAATAATCTTTTTTTGTTAATGAATTCAAGACCATGATATGACCAAAATGTTCAGTCATTGTAACAAAAGCAATGGGTGCCATTGTCAAGATTGCTGACGGATAGAAAGCCCATTTATAGCTAGCAAATGGAATCTCCATTGGTGGAAGTGTTAACCATTTGGCCTGTGAAATTCCCGTAAAGGAAACGATATTCATGCCAGTGATTTTACCAATAATCATTGCTGCAACGTAACCTGTGATGATTCCGAGTAAAATTGGAACGACTGACAGAAATCCTTTTCCATAAATACTGTAAACGACAATTGATAAAACGGTGATGAGGGCAATAATGATATAAGCTAAACTGTATCCTTTTAGATTTGCAACATCGGTATACATGGCATCATTAATTGCTGTCGGCGCAAGGGATAAACCAATAACCATAACGATTGGTCCAACAACGATTGGTGGTAAAACTTTGTCAATCCAACCTTTACCCGCAAATTTCACAATCAGAGCGACAATCAGATAAACCAGACCACCTGTCATGGCTCCTTGGGCAATGGCTGGCATTCCGCCATTTTTCATCAGTAAAGTCATCGCACCAATATAAGCGAAGCTTGACCCCATGTAAGCTGGAACCTTAAATTTTGTAACACTCATGTGTGCAAGTGTACCAAGTCCGGAACTCAATAGGGCAATCGCTGGATTAATCCCAACTAAAATCGGAACTAAAACCGTTGAGCCAAACATGGCAAACAAATGTTGAAATGAGAGTCCAAACCACTGACTGGCAGCTGGTTTCTCATCAACTTTTAAGATAATATCATTATCGTGCACTTTTTTCTCCTAAAACTCTAAGTTGAATATTTATTGAAAACTTTGTCAGTAACTTATAGATTACTCTTTTTCTTAAATTACTGACAGAGAACTTATTTCTTAATCTTCACGTTTGATTAAAATACTGTCATTGCCATCATGCTCAGACATTTGAACGATGATTTCTTCATCATGACCTGTTGGAATATTTTTCCCAACGTAGTCTGCACGAATTGGTAATTCGCGATGTCCACGGTCAACTAAAACAGCCAATTGAACACGGGCTGGGCGACCAAGTTTTACGATTCCGTCAATTGCCGCACGAATTGTCCGACCTGTGTAGAGCACATCATCAACAAGAATGACATCTTTTCCTGTAATATCGATATCAATTTCAGTTGTATCTTCTTGTGCTTGTTTATCATCACGGAATGGACGTGTATCCAACTCACCAAAAGGAATTTCCAAACCTTCCAGTTGTTGCAAACGTTCTTGGATTCTTTTGGCCAAATAAACACCGCGTGTCTTAATCCCAATCAAAACCAATTTGTCCAGTTCTTTATTACGTTCAATAATCTCGTAAGTGATCCGTGTAATTGCACGTTTCATTGTGATTTCGTCAATAATTTCTTTTCTAGCCATTTGGGGCTCCTTTCATTCTTAATGATTAATCTGTCAGTTAACTGACAAATCTTTCATTTATCGATTAATACTTCCATTAATAAGATGTCCGTCAGTATACAAAAAAGCTGCATTCCAAAGAGAATGCAGGTAGGTATCAGAAAATGGACAGTATCCATCATATTATTACATTATTAATTTCTGACCTTGCCTGCCTCTCTGGACAATCTTAAAGGTTAGATAGATTATAGCAAAGTTTTAGAACTTTGTCAAAAAATGTTTTTGATTCTCTTATATCAAAATAATAATAGACTCGCAAGACCTATCCACACCGGAACTAGAGCAAGAAACATAAGCAAAAGTAAGACAAGTTTCCACACAAAAGCAGGAATAAATGTAAATTTTTCATGCAATAAATCAGCGTCAGAAGGCCCTAAATGATGATGAAAAACGGCTCTAACATCCCGAAAAGCGCCCAAAGTAAGAAAGGCAATCAACATCCCTGCAATTCCTGTAAAAACTTCTGACTGACCAAAATAAATCAAACTTCCCGTTAGGATTACCCCTAGTAAACAAATAAGCACCCCATACCAATTCCTTATTACAAAAAGGACAGAGATACTGACAAAAAGCAATACAAACAAAACAAACTCTGGATGATTTAATCGCAAAAACCAGACAAACAGTCCACTAAATAGTAGAGGGCTAGGATAACCTGATAATAAAATAAAAAGACTACGCCAACCACCAGTTGTTTCTGTTACACCTGATGTATCAGGATTTAGATGAATTTTATAAACCTTCCCAAAAGTGACTTTTGCCATAAAAGCATGACCGAATTCATGAAGTAAAGTGATTAAAATAGCTAAATAGCGATAAGCAAAGAGGACAGCTAACAAACCGCCCAAAAGTCCTAAAGCAATTATTTTTTGATTATCATTAAAATTATTGATTTGCTCGAAAAAAAGTTGGATTTTATTTATTAAACTTTGCATTCCTCATTCCCTTCTTTTGTCCTTAATCATCATAACAAAAATACCTTAAAATAAAATATTTAAAAAAGCTTGACAAACATATTATAAAATCATAATATAATAATATGATTAATGAAAAAGATATTGCTGAATTTTTTAAACTTTTTTCTAATGATGGACGTTTAAAAATTATTTCCAGCCTTGCTACTGATAATTTAACGGTTAATGAGATTGTTGAGCGAACTCAACTTTCACAATCACTCGTTAGTCAACAATTAAAATTATTAAAAAACGCACGTATTTTAACCAATGAAAAAATTGGAAAAACAGTCACTTATAGTATTTATGACCGACATATTTTGCATCTTTTGAAAGACGTTGCAGAGCATCTGGACGAGCAAGAAGGAGGAAATCATGAGTCTTAAAAATAAGAAAGCTCTCAAATTGGAGCACGAACATGACCACTTGGACAAGCTCGTTTCTCAAAATGTGACGATTGTTTTTGCACTGAACCTCTTCTTTGCAATTTTAGAATTCATCTTTGGAGTCATTTTTAATTCAACTGCTATTTTGTCTGATGCAGTGCATGACACCGGAGATGCCGTAGCCATTGGTTTGGCCTGGTTTTTCCAAAAATTTTCTAAACGTCGGGAGGATAAACATTTCTCTTTTGGTTATCAACGTTTTAGTTTACTTGGCGCCTCACTGACCAGTGTAATTTTAATTACAGGGAGTTTCATTGTCCTTTTCGAGGCTCTTCCTCGATTTTTTAACCCTCAACCTGTGGAAGCAACAGGTATGCTTGGTTTGGCAATTTTTGCCATTGTTGCCAATGGCTTTGGGGCCTGGCTTTTGGCTCGTGGTTCCTCACGAAATGAAAGTATCTTAAATCTTCACGCGCTTGAAGACGTTTTAGGTTGGTTAGGCGTTCTAATTGTTTCAATCGTCCTTCATTTTGTTGATTGGTACTGGTTGGATCCTCTTCTTTCTATTTTAATTGCTTTGTTCATCTTATCTAAAGCGATTCCAAAATTCTGGGGCACTTTACGTATTCTTTTGGAATCGGTTCCTGAAGATATTGATTACAAAAAACTCCTGATTGCTCTTGAAAAACTCCCAGAAGTACGTAGTGTTACTCAACTTATTATCTGGTCAATTGATGGAGAACAAAATGCGGCCATGATTCACATTGTAATTCCTGAAAATCAAGATTTTTCTGAAGCAAAAATTGCGGTTCGCACGCTTTTGGAAAGTGAAAAAGTGTGCCGCTCAGCAATTGAACTTGACGAAACGGTTGACGAACATAAAAAACACATGATTTATGAAGTCTAATTTACTGACAGCTTTTCATTAAATTTTTATAGATTACACCACTTCTGTCAGCTCAATGTGCTGATTTATACACTTTGAACTGTCAAATAATAGTTTTGATTGTTTGCTGACAGAACTGTAAATTTATGAGATTATTGATAAATATTAAATGGGTAAATAATGATTTCAAGAATTTACTGACAACATCCTTGATAAACAAAAGACTCGACTTTTTATAAGCCGAGTCTTTTATTATTTTTAACGAATTTGTCCTGTGCCATCAATCAAATATTTAGTTGAGGTTAGAGCCTCTAAGCCCATTGGTCCTCTGGCATGAAGTTTTTGAGTTGAAATCCCAATTTCAGCACCCAAACCAAATACAAAACCGTCAGTAAATCGGGTTGAAGCATTGACATAAACGGCCGCCGCATCAATTTCATCTTGAAATTTTTGTGCATTAAAATAATCATGAGTAACAATACTTTCCGAATGACGACTTGAATAAGTATTAATATGCTCGATTGCCTCATCCAAATTATCAACCGTTTTTACTGACAGAATATAATCTAAAAATTCCATTCCAAAATCTTCGTCAGTAGCAGGAATTCCAGCTGACAGAGCTTTCAACGCTCGTTCATCAGCACGAAATTCAACTTCATGGACTTTATTGATTTCATTTTGGAGTTTAGGTAAAAACTCGTCAGCAATTTTTGCATGAACCACTAAACTTTCGGCCGCATTACAAACACTTGGGCGCTGTGTTTTTGCATTAATCACAATCCGAGTCGCCATATCTAAATCAGCCGATTCGTCAACAAAAATCGTACAATTTCCAACCCCAGTTTCAATGACAGGGACCGTTGCTTTTTCTTTGACACGATTAATCAATCTAGCCGACCCACGTGGAATCAAAACATCTAAGAACTTATCAGCTTGCATCATCTTTTCAGCTTCAGCATGACTCGTGTCAGATAAAAGTTCAACCACTCCGTCAGTAATTTTTGCTGACAGCAAATTTTCCTTAATAATTTCAACTAAAACCATATTGGAATAAATCGCATCAGACCCACCACGTAACAAAACAGAATTTCCTGTTTTGAAACAAAGTGAAAAAGCATCGATGGTTACATTTGGACGACTTTCAAAAATCATTCCGACCGTACCAAGTGGCACTCTTTTTTGAACAATTTTAAGTCCGTCAAGATTAGTGAAACCTTGCAATACTTGCCCGATTGGGTCAGGAAGTTCCGCAACTTGTCTCAATCCTGTCGCCATATCAGAGATTCTCTGAGCAGTCAGGCGTAAACGGTCAACCATAATTTCAGAAATTCCATGTCCTTTGGCTTTTGTTAAATCCTTTGCATTTTCGCTGATAATTCTGTCCGTATTTTCGACAAGACTGTCAGCCAATTTTTGCAAAAAAGTGTTTTTTTCAGCAGTTGATAGCTTTGCCACTTCTTTGCTCGCTGTTTTTACCTTTAATCCAAGTTCTTCAATCATCGTTTTATCCTTCTTTCTTTGTGGCCTGCTTTGCTAGGCTGACCATGCTCGCTATGGCGCTGAAACACCTAGTCACATCGCAAAAACGGCTTTGCTTTTTAGAAGTACCTCAAAATTTTTGATGAAAATAAGTTCCAATCTCACGTCCTTCGATAATTTGTTGAATTTCTCGAATCCGCTCGCCATTGGTCAGAACCATTTCTTGATCATTTTCAAATAAAATTTGGGCAGCCGCCAATTTCGAAGTCATCCCACCAGTACCAAAACGAGAACCGGCACCTCCAGCCATTTGACGTAATTCATCAGTAATTTCATGAATTTCATTAAAAATTTTCGCATCATCATAAATCGTCGGATTTTTATCAAAAAGTCCATCGATATCTGAAAGCATAATCAACAAATCGGCATGAACCAACTTAGACACAATCGCTCCCAGTTTATCATTATCGCCAAATTTTGTTTGATGGTCCATTTCATCAACAGCAATTGCATCATTTTCATTGATAATCGGGATAATATCCAGTGCAAGTAGAGCATTCAATGCATTTTCTGCATTTTCACGACTCGTTGGAAAATCAGTTACATCACGAGTCAAAAGTAATTGCGAAACTTTTTGTGAATAACGGCGAAACATTTGCGTATAAAGACTCATCAATTCGACCTGACCGATAGAAGCCAAAGCCTGCTGGTCTGCGATTCCTTTTGGACGTTTGTCCATTCCAAGGACATTCAAGCCCACACCAATCGCCCCAGAAGTCACCAAAATCACTTCATAACCTTTATTATTCAAATCAGATAAGACAAAAGCCAGTTCGTCAATATTTGATAAATTTATTTTTCCATTTGGCAAAATCAAGGAACTCGTGCCAATCTTCACCACAATTCGCTGAGCTTTCAAAATATTTTTTCTTGTCATAATCATTTATTATACCAAGATATACCAACAAATACGAGAGCAAATCGAACAAAATTAAAAATTTTTATAATTTTATTTTCGGTCCTAATGTTATCAAGAAAAGAGTCCATCAGCAATTTTTAACTTATCGGCTAGAAAATTTATCTTCTCAAACAAAAGTCTATTTGTCAGCTAGCATCTTTTTAACAAAATCAGGCATTTCACCGCTGGCAACTTTGTCAGTATTTTTTTTCATTGATTTAGCTACTTGATTCTCATATTCAGAAGTCGTTTTTTCATGACCATCTAAACGCTTTTCTCCTACCAAGTTCTGAATGGCCGTAATATCTTGCGAAACTTCCAAACACCCCAGATATTCTCCTGTTTCTTCATCCCTCATCGCAAAGTAGCGAATATAAACTTTTTTATTAAAACGATGCAGATCAATCCAAAAATCAGCCTGATCACGCGCACCTGATTTAAAGTCTTCCAATATTTTTTCAACCACAGCCATTGATTTTGGCGGATGACAGTCAATGACACGCCGTCCAATCACAGATTTTGCGCGTGGGAAAATTCGTTCTCCCCCAGAGAAAAACCGAACAATATCCTCTTTATCAACAAAACTCAAGTCAACAGGTAGAACATTAAATAAAGCTGTCAATTCATTGAGGTGCATCATTCCAGTTGGCAAAACAACAACTCCCTCACTTTCTACCTTTTCCCAATCATATTGACGCTTTAGCTCTTTTGATTTAACAACTTTAGGAGCTCCCTCATTGGCAATATCTGCTGTCATTGCTTTAGCAGACTCAATCGCCACAAGCCTTTGTGGTTCCCGTTCTTTTTCCTTTGCAATTGATTCCTTAGACGCTTGCCATTTTAAAGGTTCTGCAATAAATGAATAACCAATTTCATTAGAATCCTCCTCAATCTGTTCCCAATCCTTTAAAGAAAAAACATCTAAACACATTGGAATCATGATTGCTTCTTCTTTAAAAATCATCTCTTCAATTTCTGTCAGTAAATTTTCCAGCATTTCGCGTAATGGGTTTAAAGCTGTTTTGTCTGTTTTTAAATAAGCAATGACTTCTTTATTCATCTCTCGCACGGCATCATCTACACCCCACATCACTTTTGGTGGCGCAGTGATTCCATATTTTTCCATAAAAGAAAAAATCAATGTTTCTTTTCTAGCATAATGCTTATCAATATTATATAAGTCTTCCACTGCCGCAAGTAAACGACCCTTCAAAGTCCAATCTCCTTTTTCAATTTTAGAAAAGACCCAACGAATTTCGTCATTTAGTAAGGAAGCAATCACCTGATTTTCGAGTTTCATTGTATGAACTGGATGACCTGGAATATTTTCTTCTAAAGAAGACTGATGGATATCTTTGATTGAACCCTTAAAAACAGCCGCATGAATATTACATAATTTTTGAATTTCTGACGGATTGAGTCCTCCTTGAATTAATGCTTTTTCAGCACCGGTAATTTCAGACACATCAACTCCATCAAACTCTTCATTGAAGATTTGTTTTGCCTCCTCAAATGAACCACCCTCATGCAAAAGCCTTAAAATTTCGACAATTCTTTTTTGACGCTCCATTGTTGTTGATTTTTTCATGTCAGTCATTTTTCTTCCTCCATCGGTTTTGAAAATTCAAAACCAGCTTCAGCAAAAACATAAACAATTTTATCCCAATCAATATGTTTCATTTTTGCACCCATGGGAATCGTTGCCATTCTTCCCGCAGTTTGTAGCATACCAGGCATTTTTATCTCATGAAACCCCAAGCCGTCCATTAAATCAATAATCTCAGGATGAGCGGTTGCTAAATCATAAAGTTTAGTATTTATATCCAGTTGAATCATTCTAATCTCCTTTTCAGATGTAAAGAAACTTTGACATCTCATCTTATTCTAACAAAATATTAGTCTCATTAAAAGATAAAAAGAATCCGTAATTTAAAGATTCTTTTTTGACTTTCTATAAAATAACTTGAATTAATGCGAGAGAGATAATTCCCACAAGGACAATGACCAATAAGTTTTTGCTTAAAATTGCAGCAATAATTGTCGGTAATGAAGCCAATAAATTAGTCCAATTTACAGAAGGAAAATGTCCTAAATGTTGAACAAAAAGATTAGAAATCCACAAAGCGGACATAATAACTACGGGAACGAAACTCAAATATTCTACAAGAGGCTGAGGTAAGTTAACATTTTTGAGTAAAATAAATGGTAAAATTCTTGAGAGTAAAGTGACAAGTCCACATATAATAATCGTCAGCATAACAAAATTAAAAGAATACATGTTTTACCCCCACTCCTATAGCACAAACAAGCAAAGTGACAAATAAAATCAATAAATTACTTGGAATAAAAATTAGTCCAAAATAAAATAAGATTAAAGTAATCCCAACCATCAACAATTGTAATTTCAAGCCTAAAGTCTTATCACCAATAAGTTGCAAATAGAGTAAACCAATAAACATTGCAATAATTGCAAAACCCAGCCCCAACTTTTCTGGATTTGTTAATAAATTTCCTAGAAGTGCGCCTATGAGACTAGATAAAGCCCAAACCGTATATGCCAGTATGTTCGAGGCATTAAACCAAGAAAAACTTAACTTACCCTCAGTATAATTTTGTTTATTCATCCCCAGAGCAAAAGTTTCATCTGTCAGCAAAGTTCCAATAAAGATATTTTTTAATAAACTTTCATTTTTAAAATAAGAGGCTGTCGTCATAGACATCAAAATAATTCGTGAATTAACTAAAAACACACTCAATACAATCGATAAAAGTGGACTATGAACTGCAAGCATGGTAATAATAATAAATTGTGCTGAACCTGCATAAACAATCAGTGAAAGTAATAAAATTACCCACGCACTAAACCCTGCACTATGACCGATCATTCCAAATGCTGCTCCGATACCAATATATCCAAAAACTGTTGGCAAAGTATCCTTTAATCCTTGCCTAAAAGTCAATTCCGAATTCATATTTTTAACCCCTACTTCCAAAAGATATATCTAAATATTATCACATAAATATTCAGCTAATGTCAATAAAATCTCATTATATTTTTGCCTTTTAGTTAATTTGTCTCTTATCGAGTAAGATTATTATAGATTTAATTTTTTCAGTGATATAATCAAATTAATAACTAAAATACATAATTAAGAGGAGGAATATCATGGATATTAGTATTTTTGGTAAAGGGAAGATGGGGACAGCAATTGGTGATAATTTTACCACTTCCGGAAATGCAGTCAATTACATCTTATCGGATTCAGACAAATCACCTCTAGGAGAAATTGTCGTTTTTGCAGTTCCTTATAGTGCGCTTGAAGAAATTATCAACGAATATGCAGACGAGCTTGATGGTAAAATAATTGTTGATATTACTAACCCTGTTGATTTTTCTACATTTGATGACCTTCTAGTGCCAGCTGATAGTTCTGCCGCTGCAATTATTGCTGACAAACTCCCAAATTCCACCGTTGCCAAAGCATTTAATACAAGCTTTTCCGAAACTTTAGCAACAAAAAAAGTCTCAAACAAACACCAAACAACTGTTCTTTTAGCAAGCGATAGTCAACAAGCCAAAGAACAAATCTTTCGTGCTCTTGAAAAGAGTGGCTTATCGCTGGTTGATGCTGGTTCTCTTAAACGTGCACGTGAACTTGAAGCATTAGGATTTTTGCAGATTAGCCTAGCCGCTTCTGAAAAAATATCTTGGAATGGTGGTTTTGGGCTTTTTAAATAGTCGCTTAAAATTTTGAGTCTTGTTATAATTAAATAACAAGACTTTTTATTTTTAAGAAGAAAATTCAAACAAGGAGTAAGAAAAATGACGACATTAACGAACGAAACAACAATGAGAATTAGAGCCTTAGAACGAACAGATTTAAGAAACATTCATATTATTAATAATAAGGCTGAAACCATGCGTCTTTGGTTTGAGGAACCCTATGAATCATTAGATGAATTAACCAGTCTTTACGATAAACATATCCATGATAATACAGAAAGACGATTTGTGATTGAAGCCAACGATACATTTGTGGGCATTGTTGAGCTAATGTCGATTGATTATATTCATCGTACTTGTGAAATTCAAATTATCATTATTGGTGGTTTTTCTGGAAAAGGCTATGCCCAAAAGGCCCTAAAAACCGGTGTTGATTATGCCTTCAATACTCTAAACATGCACAAAGTTTATTTGTGGGTAGATATCGACAATGCCCCTGCCGTTCATATTTATAAAAAATTAGGTTTTAAAATTGAGGGAACGATTAAAGAACAATTTTTCGCCGGTGGAAAATATCATGACAGTTATTTCATGGGGATTCTTAAATCCGAGTATGCCCAGAAAGAAAAAATGATTAAATAAAAAAAACAGGAGAAATTCCTGTTTTTTTATTTCTTAGCGTTTTTTCTTACCTTTTTTCATTTTCTTTTGAGCACGTTTCATGGCTTGCTTCATAGCAAATTCAGTTGCTTTACCTTTCAAACCACCACCAAACATAGAACTCATATCTGGCATTCCGTTTGCGGAACCATTTCCCATCATTCCTTGTAAATCTCCCAAGGCTGACATATCTGGCATTCCAGA
The DNA here is from genome assembly GCF_000468955.1 of Lactococcus cremoris subsp. cremoris KW2. Taxonomy (NCBI): domain Bacteria; kingdom Bacillati; phylum Bacillota; class Bacilli; order Lactobacillales; family Streptococcaceae; genus Lactococcus; species Lactococcus cremoris. The sequence continues at coordinate 1,659,180 of NC_022369.1, forward strand.
ACCGGTTGGCATATTTGGCATTTGTCCACCAGCTCCACCCATCATTTTTTGCATCATCGCATTCATATCACCATTCATGATTCCTTGCATCATTTCTTTGGATTGATTAAATTGCTTAATGAATTTATTTACTTCAATAAATGAATTCCCAGAACCTGCGGCGATTCGACGACGACGAGCTGGCGATAGTTCTGCTTCTAAATGACGTTCAGCTGGGGTCATTGACAATACCATTGCTCGTTTTCTAGCAACATCTTTAGGATCAACTTTAACTTTATCCAAGCCAGGCATTTGTGACATTCCTGGAATCATTTTCATAATATCTTCCATTGGTCCCATATTTGTAACTTGATCTAGTTGCTCAACAAAATCCTCATAATCAAAACGGTTATCAGCCATTTTTTCAGCGAGTTTTGCAGATTGTTCCTCATCATAATTAGCTTGCGCCTTCTCGATCAAAGTGAGCATATCACCCATACCAAGAATTCTTGAGCTCATACGATCAGGGTAGAAAACTTCAAGGTCGGTTAATTTTTCACCAGTACCTGTAAATTTAATAGGTTTTCCGGTAATTTCACGAATTGATAAAGCCGCACCACCACGTGTGTCCCCATCGAGTTTGGTGATGATAACACCGGTAATATCTAATTTTTCATCAAAAGTTTTAGCCACTTGTGCGGCCACTTGACCAGTCATCGCATCAACAACGAGTAAAATTTCTGTTGGTTGCGCAAGTGCTTTAATTTCTTGAAGCTCATTCATCAATGTATCATCAATTTCAAGACGACCTGCCGTATCAATCAACACATAATCTTTACGTTCTTCTTGAGCTTTTAAAAGACCATTACGGACAATATTAACGGGCTTTTCAGACGTTCCTTCATCATAAACAGGAATGTCAAGTTGTTCTCCCAAGGTTTTTAATTGGTCAATCGCTGCCGGACGATAAACGTCGGCTGCAATCATCAGTGGGCGAGCATTTTGTTCTTCTTTAAGTTTTTTTGCAAGTTTACCAGCAAAGGTTGTTTTACCTGCCCCTTGCAAACCAACCATCATGATAATTGTTGGGATTTTAGGAGATTTGAGTAATTCGGCTTCACCACCGCCTAAGATAGCTGTTAATTCTTCATCAACAATTTTGATAACTTGTTGAGCTGGGTTCAAAGCCTCTGATACTTCAACACCGACAGCTCGCTCACGAATTGCCTTAATAAATTTTTTGACAACTGGGAGAGCAACGTCGGCTTCAAGAAGAGCTACTCGAATTTCTTTTGTAATTTCTGTGACGTCTGTCTCAGTAATTTTTTTCTTTCCACGCAGATTTTTAAAAACGTTTTGTAAACGTTCAGTTAAGTTTTCAAATGCCATATTTTATAATCCAATTCTATTTTTTACAATTACTTCATTATAACATTTCTTTACTTAAATTTGAATACATCTAAAGTTTTAGTTATTACCTTTTTTTCTCTTTTTGAAAAATATAATGAACCATCCTATAGCACTTCCAATGATTATTATTAAAAGACTAATGAAAAGCTTAATTTTTGAATTATTTTTACTTAGTACATTAGTGTTACTTAGTTTATGATTATCACTAATTATCGCGCCAGCTTCTTCTCTTTCAGAAAACAATTTATCTCGATTTTCTATATTGAATTGTCCTTCCTGGTTCAAATTATCACTATCACTCTTACTTGAAATATCCGAATTTTGAGTGCTAGAATCAGGAGTTGTCAAAGTCATTTCGCTCTTTTCCACTGCAATCCTGTCAAAGTCAGGACTTGTTTTCCAACTTTCATCCTCATTTTGATTTTGCTTATCTTTAGCTATTAATTTTACATTACTGATTTTATCTGAATCTAAAGCTAGCGGTAAATCTTTCGAAAGTTGTGACTGACTCTTTTGGACCTCTTTATTGAACTTTAATATTTTTTTAATTATTCCTTGGTCAATGTTCGCTGAATCTATCGGACTGTTTTTTAGTATAGGCAGAATTTCTTTCAAATTCTGAGCCGGATTTTGTTCTGTTAAGTGTGAATTTGAATCCTCTGGCTCGACTTTATTAATCGTATTTTTTTCAGGTAAATTAGGCAATATTTGTAAAATGTTTTGTGGACTGGCTGCTTTATCACTGCTCTCCTGACTATTTGCTGGAGCATTTGGAAGCTGTTTGCCTGAATCAGCTGACTTATCAGGTGACTCTTTTAGTGGCTTTTCATCAACTAGTTGGTTTTTATCCAATTCTTTTGATAAATTTGCAGTAGCAGATTTATTAGAATCAACTTTACTTTGAGCTGATATAGCTATTGTTTCTTCTGTATCTTTTCTACTTTCGGTAATTTTATTAATAACACTTGTGTTCGTAGTTGGACTTCCTTCTGACTCAAAAGTTGGGGCAGATTGGTCCGTTTTGATTTCTGAACTTGAACTAGTTTTTTTGTCAGTCAGTGATTCTGGACTAGAACTTCCATCAGAACTATTGGTTAGGGCAGAATCCGGTTTTGAACTTTCTGTAGTTGAACCTGTTTGGGATGATTTTTCATTACTAGTTTCTACAGTTATTGATGGAGCATTTTCTTCTGTCTTTAAATCTTTCTCTTGGTTTGTTGATAAGTCTGAACTAGAATTACTAGCTGACTTGTCAGTAGCTTCAGAAGAGAGTGAGTTTGAGGTCGAATTTTCTGTATTTGAACTTATTGGGGCTGTTTCTGAGTCGATACCTTCTGATGGGATTGTGGTGGTGGTAGTGGTACTCGAATTTTTCTCTTGGTATGTTGGTAAGTTTGAACTAGAATTACTAGCTGAATTGTCAGTAACTTCAGAAGAGGGGGAGTTTGAAGTTGAGGTTTCTGTATTTGAACTTATTGGGGCTGTTTCTGAGTCGATACCTTTTGATGGGATTGTGGTGGTGGTAGTTGTACTCGAATTTGTCTCTCGGTTTGTTGGTAAGTCTGAACTAGAATTACTAGCTGAATTGTCGGTAGCTTCAGAAGAGGGGGAGTTTGAAGTTGAGGTTTCTGTATTTGAAGTTATTGGGGCTATTTCTGATCCTTTGATTATCTCTGGAGGAGTGGTCTGAGGAGTTTCAGTTTTTGGGTTTAGATTTGTACTAGCCGATACATCTGAACCTGAACTATTACTAGCATTATCAACTATATCTGGGGAAGATAATATAGGACTTGTATTTTCATTAGCTTGAGCACTGGAATCATTCCCTGAATTACTGGGATCTACCGATGTTGAAGAAGCGAGTGAACTATTGTTAGCTTCTTGGTTCAAGACGGTTCCCTCATTTTCTGATGTATTTAGGGCTGAATTATTATCAGGATTATCAGTTTCCTCGGAAGAGGGTAGGGTTGAGTTTTCAACATTTGAAGTTTTTGGAACTGAACTGGTCGAATCTAAACTAGAATCATTTTGTTCATTAGAAGCTGAATCCATTGATAAATCTGAGTCTAAACCATTAGCGGGATCCTCATTCGAGTTGGAGCCTAAAGAACTGGAATCAGACTCTGAATTAGGTTCTAAATTTTCATCTTGATTAGGTAAAGTTGTTGTTGAATCGTTGGAGGAACTATTATCAGAAGCATCAGTCAATTTTTGATCAGACAAACCCGACTGTTCAGTTACTTCATCTGAAATTGCTGCATCTGTGCTCGGATTATTTGGGTTATTATTTGTAGAATTTGAACTTTCAGTATTTGTCCAACTTTTTTCCAAAATTCCATTACTATCTACTATAATTGTTCGAATGCCACTTGTTGGTAAATCAGTTAATTGTCCAAAAAGAGGACTAACTTTATTAAAGGCATCATCAGCTAAACTCACTCCATTTCCCAAGGTCAAAAAGCAAACAGGACTTCCTGAAAATGCTGTCGAATCAACTGTTGTCAGTGAGTCAGCATCAAATGTGATTGAACTTATTTGATTGCTTTGAAATGCTTTAGGCATGATTTCAGTTACATTTGGTCCAAAAGAAAGTTCGGTCAGATTATTATTAGCAAAGGCTCTCGTTGCAATCTTAACGACTGAATTTGGAAATATGATACTGGTCAAAGCATTCCCAGCAAAAGCATCTGTTTTTATGTTTTGGACACTTTGTCCCAAAACAACTTCTGTTAAAGCATTTTTATAATAATCTGAATAGGCAGCCGTTGTTTGAAAGGCACTTGTATTAATGTCCACAACATTATTTCCAATAATAACCGAATGAATTCCTGTATTTGAAAATGCATAAGTTCCGATTGAAGTTACAGCGTAGGTTTGACCGTTACTTACAACTACATCTGGAATGATAATATCAGCACCGGCCGAACCAGAAAATGACGTAACCTCGGCAGTTTTTGCTACTGAATCCAAACTGTAAGTAACTTGCTGAGCATCTGTATAGGTGATTTTCGCACTCGCCGCTTCTACTGATGAATCTAACACTACTTGCTGATTGATGACAGAAGGACTCATGATAGCTGTCAGTAATCCTACTCCAACGGTCATTGTAATTTTCTTAATCGATTTTTTTGACATAAAAAACCTCCTAACTTTCTATACGAAAAAAAGGAGATTTTGTAACTTTTATTTTTTATTATGATTTTTTTTGGTGTAACGTTTGTTTAAATCTTGAGGTTGACGGGCTTCCATCACGACTGGAAGAATCACCGGTTTACGTTTTGTTTGCTCATATAAGAATTTACCAAGAGCATCACGAATTGAACCTTTAATTTCTGCCCAATCAAATTCTTTACCTGCAAGATATTTGTCAACTGTTTCATTTACTAACTCACCAGCTTCACGCATCAAGTCACGCGATGTTTTAACATAAACAAAACCACGAGTATGAACACGAGATTTGCTGACAATTTTGCGTTCTGTCTTAGAAATCGTGATAACCGCAATGAAAATTCCATCTTCTGACAAGACTTTACGGTCACGTAAAACAACTGAACCGATATCTCCAACTCCTGAACCATCAATCATAACATTTTCAGCTTGAATGACTCCAGCAGGAACCATGTCTCCATTTTCCAAACTTACGGTTTCACCGCGTTTGGCAATAAAGATATGCTCTGGCAAAATATCCATTTCCATAGCTAAATCAGCATGAGCACTAAGTTCACGGTATTCACCTTGGATTGGAATCAAGTTTTTTGGACGGAAGATATCAAGAAGAAATTGTAAGTCGCGGGCATTAGCATGACCAGATATTTTCAAATCTGAAGCCAACATTTTCATGACACCACCAGCTTTATAGATTTCATTTTCAATACGAGCAATCGTTGTTTCATAAGAGACAGATGGACTTGTCACAGCAAGGACTAAATCTCCATCTTTAATTTTAACGTATTTATGACGGCGATGAGCCATATCTCCCAATGCTTTGAGAGGCTCACCCATTCGTCCTGTTTCTAAAATAACTAATTCATTATCAGCAAATTTTTTGATTTCAGCTGGTTTAATGATTGATTTTTTATCAACAATTTGTAATTTATTAAGACGAGTTGCTGTTTCAATAATTTGGTCCATGTCCTCACCAGTAAAGGCGACACGACGACCGAGCTTGATTGCTGCATCAATCGTTTGTTGAATTCGTCCTAAGTTACCTGCGTTACAAGCAATAATGACCCGACCTTCATTGTCATCAATGTGGTCATAAATTTTTTCATAAATTTCATGTTCACTGGCAGATTGCATTGTTGACAAAGCATTCGGTGATGATGAAAGCAAGGCAAGAACGCCACTATTTCCAATTTCCGCTAAGCGACGCATATTTGTACGGTAACCTTTGGCAACTGCTGGGTCAAAACGGAAATCACCTGTATAAACAATGTTCCCGTCAGTTGTTGAGATGACAATTCCTAAACTTTCTGGAATCGTATGTGTCGTTGAGAAGAAAGAAATCACTGCTTTACCAAAGTCAATTTCTGTATCTTCAGTGACAACATGAAAATCATTAAACTTACGGCTGTCAGCATAATTTTTTACATTAATTTTTGCAAGTTCAATTGTCAATTCTGAACCGAATACAGGAACTTTTAATTCAGAAACAATATAAGGCAAAGCGCCAATAGAGTCCGCGTGCCCATGGGTTAAGAAAATTCCAGCTACGCGGTCAGCATTTTCTAAAAGATATGTAATATCAGGAATAACAAAATCAACACCAAGTTGATCCATTTCAGCGTATTTAAGCCCTGCATCAAGCACAAAAATTTGCTCTTCAACTTCAACCAAATACATGTTTTTACCAAATTCACGTACACCACCTAATGGGGTGATTTTAATATTAGACATAAAAACCTTTCTTGTCAGTGTAATTTATAATTTTTTCGATATAAAAAGAATCTGTAAGTTATTGACAAATTCTGTCAGTAAATTTACAGTTCTGTTTTTTGCAATTTCCTTGCCTTATTCACTCTCGAAATCGGTCGAGTGGGACAAGCGATATTGAAAAGATAACTCTAATGAGAATTAAAATAAAAGAGATTGGCATTCCAATCTCTACCGAGAATACACTAATATAAGTTTAACCCAAAGCAAGCAAAAAAGCAAGTCTGTTTCATTTTTTATGAGTCTTCCTTTTTTTCTAATTAAAATAGCGATATAATGGAAAGTAAGTTTTAAACTACAAGGAGGAAATTTTATGCAGATTACTTTCTTAACACAAATGGATTGGTTGATTCGTCTAATCCTAGCCGGAATTTGCGGATATGCGATTGGTTACGAAAGAAATAGTCGTTCAAAAAATGCGGGAATCCGGACCCATTTAATTGTTGCCTTAAGTGCTGCTTTGATGATTATTGTCTCCAAATACGGATTTATGGACATCATTAGCACTCATGGGGTCAGTCTGGACCCTTCCAGAATAGCTGCTCAAATTGTTAGTGGTATTGGTTTCTTAGGAGCAGGGATGATTTTTGTTCACAATCAATCGGTAAATGGTTTAACGACTGCCGCTGGGATTTGGGCGACTTCGGGTATCGGAATGGCAATCGGTTCTGGCTTATATTTTATAGGTATTGTTGCCACTTTACTCATCTTGCTCTTTCAAATTATTTTACATCAGAATTATCGTTGGATAAAATCAGCAACAAGTGACCATCTTATTCTTCAGTTGGAAAACCTTGAAGGACTTCAACTTCTTCAAAATCAATTAAAAGATGATCAGGTCAAAATTCTCAGTTTAAAAGTTGAAAAGAAATCAAATAATTGTTTGAGAGTTGATTTATATTTGAAGTTACCTAAAAATTATGAAATCACTTCAATTCTAAACTTATTAGAAACAAACGGCAAAATTAAGTCAATTGAATACTGACAAGAATATTTTAATAAAAAAATACCTTTAAAGGTATTTTTAATTTTCAATTTGTTCAATAATTATTTTTGCTTCCTGATCAGTACAAGCGACAAGTGGTAAGCGTAATCCTCCAACTGCATAACCTTTATTGTTCAAGACTGTTTTAATTGGTGCTGGACTTGTCACACTAAAGAGCGCATTGATTTTTGGTAATATTTTTCTTTGAATAGCCGCGGCCTCTTGAATCGAGCCATGGTCTATTTCAGCAAACATTTCAAAAAATTCTTGCCCCAAGATATGGCTGGCAACCGAGATGACTCCTTGCCCTCCTAGAGCTTTCGCATGAAAAGCTAAGCCATCTTCTCCAGTGTAAACAAGAAAATCTTCTGGTACATTCTCAATAAGATAAGCTAGGTTGTCAGTACTTGTACACTCTTTAACTGCAATTACATTTTCCAACTGGGCCAAACGTAAAATTGTATCTGGTAGAATTTCAGTCACTACTCGTCCTGGAATATTATACAAAATAATTGGCAAATCACTGGCAGTAGCAATTGCTTTAAAATGCTGATAAATACCTTCTTGGGAAGGTTTATTGTAATAAGGAGTCACCGCTAGTCCTGCATCAATATAGCCTAATTTTGCAACTTCTTTTATGAACTCAACTGAATCCCGAGTATCATTAGTTCCTATGCCGGCAATCAAAGGAACCCGTCCATCTACGAGCTGATTAATTGAGGCAAAAATTTCTAATTCTTCATCATGCGTGAGCGTTGGCGATTCGGCTGTCGTTCCTGCTAAAATAAGCCCTTCTGTATGACTGGCAAGCAAATCCTCAACAAGTTTTGGAAATGCTTCAAAATTAATTTGGCCATTTTCTTTAAAGGGTGTCACTAAAGCCGTGATAATTCGTGCTTTTTTTAATTTTTCAATTGTTTCTTTTGCTGACATGTCTTCTCCTTTTGGGTGAGCTTATTGATAAGCTTCTGTCAAGAGGTCAAAAAGAACCTCTTTTTATGCAAAAGAGGTTCTCAAAAGTTCGTCAAAAATAATTTTGATTAGCTCCCCCTTCTGTCAGTACTGACAGAAAGACAGTCTGTAGGATTTAACCATACAGCCCAAGAAAAATTCTGTGACAATTTTTCTTTCGGCAAAGAACGCCGCCATCAGTTTCAATGCGTCCACCGCTCCACTAATTTTTTCGTCTTTGCAACCTCTAATTTTGTTTGATTCATTATAGCATACTTTAGTAAATAAGGTCAAAAATATTATTTCATCGTTACTCTTTGGAAATTTTTCGAATAAAATCTTCAATAACACGTCGATTTGGCTCATGAATATTTTTAGGGATCTCAGTAATTTCAAACCACTTGAGTTGCTTGACCTCCTCATTTTGTGGTCTTAAATCACCTACAAAATCACGGCAAATATAGTAAATCCCTGGCATATAAACTTGGTCTTCATTTGGATACGTGATAAAGCGGTCTTGACCCGAATAAATCCCTAAAAGCTCAAGATTTCCCGCTTTTAATCCTGTTTCTTCGAGTAACTCTCGGCGAGCAGTCTCTTCAAGTTTTTCACCAACCTCAATTCCTCCGGCATGTAAACCCCATTTACCATTATCTTTTCGTTCTTGTAAAAGAATTTTCCCATCATCATAAACAATGACGCCAGCTCCAATATAAATTAATAGATCATGCCCAATTTTCTTACGGATATCACTGACATAGCTCATTTAAATACCTTATTTCAATTCAAATTTTAATTCTTTAGTTGGTCTAACCAAGCCACGTTCATGCAACGTTTCGGCAATTTGGACAGAATTCCAAGCAGCTCCTTTGAGTAAATTGTCAGAAACTACCCAAAGATGAATCCCATTGGCTGCATCCAAATCACGACGAATACGGCCCACAAAAGTTTCACGACGACCAACTGAATTAATGGCTTGTGGATAAATTTGATGTGCGACATCATCTTCCAAGATCGCCCCTGGGAACTCAGAAATTAGACGCTTGACCTCAGCAATATCTGCTTCTTTTTTCGTTTCAACATAAACTGATTCAGAATGACCATAGAGAACTGGAATTCTGACACAAGTTGCCGAAACCGCAATTGAATCATCTTCCATGATTTTCTTGGTTTCATTGGTCATTTTCATTTCTTCATAAGTATAATCATTGTCAGTAAAAACATCAATTTGTGCAAGGGCATTATAAGCAATCGGATAATGCTTTTTATCACCAGCAGATGGTAAAATTTCTGCTGACAATTCTGTCAGTGCTTTTCCATCAAGAGCTTCTTGAAGTTCACGATTAGTTTCATTAATTGCGGACTGACCAGCACCAGATACTGCTTGATAAGTACTGACAATCACACGTTCAAGGCCATAAGCACGACGAATTGGCTCTAAAGCAATCATCATTTGAATTGTTGAACAATTAGGACAAGCAATAATTCCATTATGTTGTTCAAGTGCATGTGCATTAACTTCTGGAACAACTAGAGGAACATTAGGATTTTGACGGAAAAACGATGTATTATCCACAACTACCGCTCCAGCTTTTACAGCATAAGGGGCAAACTTTTCAGAAACCGAACCTCCAGCTGAAAACAGAGCGATATCAATGCCTTCAAAACTGTCCTCAGTTAACTCTTCTATGACAAGCTCTTGACCTTTGAACTCTACAATTTTACCCGCCGAACGTTTACTGGCAAGTGCACGTACGGTTTCTATTGGAAGAGTAGATTTTTCTAATTGCTCAAGCATTCTTGTTCCTACGGCACCAGTAGCCCCAACGACCGCGATATTATATTGTGTCATAATTGTCTGTCCTTTTCAGTAAATTATAATCATTATAGCGCTTTTAAGTTCTAAGGGCAAGAAAAAATCTGCCTATCAGACAGATTTTTTTCATTTTATTTAAACATGAGTTTAAATACTGTAGCTGCAATTACTGCACCAACGATTGTGGCAACCACTGGAACCCAAGCATACCACCATTTAGCGTCTTTATTTTCACCAACAACTGATTGTGGCAAGAAGCTATAAACGATACGAGGACCAAGGTCACGTGCTGGATTCAATGCTGCACCAGTTGGTCCACCAAATGCTGTAACCAAACCAACAAACATTAAACCAATGGCAAGGGCACCAACCATTTTAGATGATGAAGCGCCTGAAACAGAAGCCCAAATTTGGCTAAGTGTACCACTAGAAGTGATATCTGCACCTTGTTGTTGAGCGTAACTTGTCATCCATTTGATTGATTCTGAGCCAAAGAAGTTCGTTGTAAAACTGAGAATTCCAAAAACAAATACAAACATTCCGATTACTTCATTGACAAAACCGTTGAAAATTGCTTTTCCACGATTTGAACCATCATCCAAAGCGTTAGTTGTGGCAAAGGCGCCTAAAGAAATTGCTCCGTCATTAGTTTTAGCAAAGTATTCTTTGTAAATCGCTACGACGAGTAACTGACCAATAATTGCACCAATAAGTTGAGCCAAGATATATTGCGCAACATGAGCCCAAGGGAATAGACCAGCTGAAGCAAGTCCAAGTGTAATTGCTGGGTTAATATGAGCCCCTGAAACATTTGCAAAAGCAAGAACAGGAACTAGAATCGCAATTCCGTATCCCCAAGCGATTGCAAGGCCACCCATGCCCTCATTTTTAGAGCCTTTGAGGGTTACTCCCGCAATTGTACCATTACCAAGCAAAACGAGAAGCATAGTTCCCAATCCCTCAGCAATATATTTTGTCATCCATGAAACATCCATGATAGTTTCCTTTCTATTTTTAAAAATACATAAAAGATGTGACACTATAAGTTTATCATATTTTTCTTAACTCTTGCTAATAATAACATTGCAAAATACAATTATAGTGTTAAAAAATTCTTTAGCAGAAACATTTTTAGTCTAGTTAACTTTCAATAAATAAAATCACAAAAAAAAGCCCTTTTACAAGGGCTTTTTAAGGCACTAAAAGTGTGTCAAAAAGGTTCACACATTTTGACAAATGCTCACGCTTCCTGCGCGGAAAACTCAATTTCCCAGCACTCCTTAGCTTCGAAATTCTACAAAAGTAGAATTATTCGACTCATCGCATAAACCTATTCTATCATATTAATTCAAATGAAACAAGAAGGCAAGCAATATTGAGCCTGAACCCACAAAACTTATAACACAAATAGCAAATCTTATTGTAAAAATAGATACGCCATTATTCTGATAAGACTTTCTTGTCCGTTTTCCTCGATAAACAAACAAGGAGATCACTGACAGAGCTGTCAGTAAATATTGAATCAGTTGGTTTTGACCATACATAAAATTCAAAAGCGAGCCCCCACCCGCAAGAATTGCAAGTAAAATTCCCATATTTAAAACCTATAATTTTCCTTTATTTTTCTTGACAAATAATTTTCGTCAGCAATTTTTACTGATCGTTTTATCAAAATAGAACCCTCAGTAAATTTTATCAGTAATAAATGTTACTGACAAACAAATAAGCCTTGACATCTGTCAAAGCTTATTTTATAGATTACTCAATCTAAAGATTGATATACTTTAATTACATTTTCAGCGGTAAATCCGTAAGCCGGAAGAACGATATTTGCTGGTGCCGAAGCGCCCCAAGTGTCTACTGTGACTGTTGCACCATCAAGTCCAACATATTTACCCCAACCGTAACTTGTTCCAGCTTCAATCGCTAAACGACGTCTAACTGATTTAGGTAAAATTTCTTCGCGATAGTCTGCTGACTGTTCGTCAAAGATATTCATTGAAGGCATTGAAACAACACGAATACCAGAACCTAAAGTCTTCTTCGCTTCAAGAGCCAATGCTACTTCTGAACCAGTGGCAATGATGATTCCTTCAAGTTTTCCTTCTTCTTTTGAAAGAATATAAGCCCCACGATTCAGACCTTCTTCAGCCAATTCATAAGTATCAGGTAAAACTGGAAGATTTTGACGAGTCAAAATAAGTGCGGTTGGACGGCTTTTACTTGAAGCAGCACGACGCCATGCAGCCACTACTTCATTTCCATCAGCTGGACGAATCACATCCAAATTCGGAATTGAACGAACAGAAGCCAGTTGTTCGACAGGTTCATGAGTTGGTCCATCTTCACCGACAGCAATCGAATCATGTGTCCAGACATAAGTAACTGGCAAGCTTTGTAAAGCAGCCATCCGAACAGAAGGAAGCATATAGTTTGAGAAGACAAAGAATGTTCCACCATAAACACGAGTTCCACCATGCAAAGCAATTCCGTTCATAATGGCACCCATTGCAAATTCACGTACACCGAACCAAATATTACGTCCAACATAGTTATCTGGCATGAAGTCTTCTTCAACTTTAACCATTGTATTATTTGAAGCTGAAAGGTCAGCAGACCCTCCCCAGAGATTTGGCATTTGAGCAGATAGTTCTTGAATGGCTTCTTGGGAAGTCACACGACTTGCTTTACTTGTTTCCTTTTCATGTTTGGTCAAAGTAAGCTCTGGTGTTTCATTTTCAAAAGCTTTTACATATTGTTCAGCAAGCTCAGGATATTTTTCAGAATAATCATCAAAAGTGCTACGCCATACTTGCTCCATCGCTTCACCACGCGCAACTGTTGTTTCTAAAAAGCGTTTTGATACTTCTTCAGGAACTGTAAATTCTGGATAATCCCAACCATAAGCTTTCTTAGCAAAAGCTACACCGTCAGCTCCAAGAGGGGCTCCGTGAACTGCTGAAGTTCCTTGTTTTTCAGCACCAAAACCAATGACTGTTTTAACTTCAATAATTGTTGGTTTAGATTTTTCAGCTTTAGCCACTTCGACAGCTGCAGCAATTTCTTCCAAATCATTACCATCTTTTACCAATAAATGTTGCCAGCCATATGATTCAAAACGTTTTTGAATATCATCAATAAATGACATAGATAAATCACCATCAAGAGAGATATTATTTGAATCATAGAAAAGAATCAATTTACCAAGTTTCAATTTACCTGCAAGTGAAGCTGCTTCTTGTGAAACACCTTCCATTAAATCACCATCACCATTTAAGGCATAAGTATAATGGTCAACAATATCAAAACCAGGTTTATTATATTGTGCAGCTAAATGTGCTTCAGCCATTGCCATTCCAACAGCATTGGCAATTCCTTGTCCCAAAGGACCTGTTGTTGCTTCGACACCATCTGTATGGTTAACTTCTGGATGTCCTGGTGTTTTTGATTGCCATTGACGGAAACCTTTTAAATCATCAGTCGTTACATTATATCCTGCCAAGTGTAACAAACTATATAACATTGCAGAACCATGACCAGCCGACAAGACAAAACGGTCACGATTTGACCATTTACGACTCGTTTTTGGATTTACATTAAGAAACTTGCTCCAAAGTACATAAGCCATTGGGGCAGAGCCCATTGGAAGTCCAGGATGTCCTGAATTTGCTTTTTGAATCGCATCTAATGATAGAGTACGAATCGTATTTACAGCCAATTGATCAGTAGTATCAAACATAAGATTTCTCCATATTTTTTATTTATACTCACATTATAACACAAGTTAGAAACGGTTTTCATTCTCCGAAATTAAAATCTTTTTCTTTTTTTAGTTTTTATATGAAAATCTTTTTAATTTTGGTGGGAAGGCTTGTTATTGCTTGGTTTATGAGAATATAAATTTTTTACAATAATTTATTCGATTTATTTAATTTTTTAGAATGAAGTCTATCTCTCCTGTTCAAAATTAAGCTAGTTATTAAAACAATTGCCAAGAAAGCTAAAATAAAGACAATCAATAGCCCTGAACCAGCTTTTCCCATTACTCCTAGTAAGCCTCCTGATACAATATAATCAGAATCAGCAAAGGTCGAAGACGCGTCTGCCCCAAATGAACCTAAAGCAGGCAAAATTAATAGTGGACCCCAAGCTAATAGTAATCCATTTGCGATTGAGCCGATAATCGCCCCACGTAGACCACCAAAAGCATTGCCATAAACACCAGCTGCTCCTCCACAAAAGAAAATGCCAACAACCCCAGGAATAATTACCGTTGTTCCTAAGCCAAGCATTATTAGCATAGAAATAACTCCAACAATAAAGGAGACAAAAAATCCTATTAAAACCGCATTTGGTGCATAAGGAAATACTATCGGAACATCAAGCGCTGGTTTAGAATTTGGGACAAGTTTTTTAGCAATCCCTTGGAAGGCCGGAATAATTTCTGACAAAATCATCCGAACTCCTTGGAGCACCACCACAAAACCTGCAGCGAAAGTTCCTGCTTGAGTAATCGCATATACAATATAATTAGTTCCAGCTGACAATGAGGAACTTTCGACAAAACGTGGACCAGCAATTAGAGCTAAACCTACATAGACAACCATCATTACTAGAGAAATAGAAACAGTAGAATCTCTCAAAAATCCCAGGTTTTTAGGAATATTCAATTTTTCAGTTGATTTTTCTGGGTCTTTATTCCCTAATTTTTCTCCCAAATAGCCAGAAAGTGCGTAACCCATATTTCCAGTATGGCCCATTGCAACCCCATCATTTCCCGTGATTTTACGCATGTAGCGTTGAGTTAGTGCGGGTGTAATTGTCAGTAAAGTTCCTTCAAATATTCCACCTAACAAGATTGTTAACCAACCATTACCTAGTCCAGCTGAAATAAGGACAACAGCAGACATTGTTGAAACATAAAGCATGGCTTGACCTGTCAAGAAAATATATTTAAATCTTGTAAAACGTGCAAGTATCACATTCACAATAAAACCTACAATCATAATTAAGGCAGCTGGAGTGCCATATTTTACTAAGGCTAAAGCAACCACCGCTTCATTTGATGGTACAACTCCTTTAGCATTAAATACATGTTGAAACATCGTTGCAAAGGGATTTAGCGAGGTAACTAAAATTCCGGCTCCACCCGTCAACACTAAAAATCCGGCAAATGTTTTGATTGAGCCTTGGATAACTGCAGTGGCAGCTTTTTTTTGCAAAATCAAACCCAACATGGCAATTAATCCAACTAAAAGCGCTGGAGTCGTTGCCACTGATACAATAAAGTTTAAAATCCCGTTCATTTTTTTCTCCTCTAGTCTGTTTATATCCTAATTAGACCTGATTTATTATCTCTTATTGATGAGGAATATTATTTTCAGCAAGAACTTTATAAAGTCCTTCACGCGCGACTTCTTTATCAATAATTGAACTGAGTGGAATAATTTTTTCCTCAGGAATATTGGGTAGGGCAGAAACTAAGGTTGCCTCAACAAAAAAATAATCTGCACTATCTGGTGTCGCTGAACCAACATCCATATGTTCCAGTTCAAAATTATCAATATTTACTCCCGATTCTTCTAATAATGACTGAATGTTCATTTGAACCATAAAACTCGTTCCTAATCCTGATTGACATACACATGCAAATTTCATATTATTTTTCTCCTTCTTCTTCTAAAAGTATTTGTTCAACTTCTGCTGCATTTGTTGCTGCAAGTAACTGACTCAAGCATTCTTTATTTGATAATATCTTAGTAAGTGTTGATAAAGCTCTAAGATGGGTCTCATTATCAATGGCTGCTAAAACAATAAAAAGTTTAATTTCATGCTTTACATCATCCATCAGTTTTACGGGATGTTCACATCTTAGAAATGACATTCCTAATTTTTGGACTCCTTCCTCTGGACGAGCATGAGGAAGAGCGATTCCTAATCCTAAGTCAATATAAGGACCGAAAGCCTCTACTTTATCAATAATAGCTTTGATATAACGCTCTTCAATTTCATGTTTATCAAGAAGGGGTTGCGCGGCTAGTTCAATTGCTTCTTGCCAGCTTAATTCTTTATTGGTAAATCTTATTTTTTCTTTTGTAAGTAAATCTGTTAGCATAACTCCTGATAGTTTCCCTTCTTTTCTTGTACGATTTAACTTTTTTTCAATAATCTTTATTAAATCTTGTCTATTTACTGGGGCTTTTATAATAATATAAGGTTCTATTGAATCTAAAATAGTTTGAGCAGATGGTTTTGCAAAGCCTGGGAGCTGAAAATCTTGCAAAACTTGATTATAGAGTTTATTTTCTTCACGTTGGTCTGGGAAAGCGGACATAAGATAAACTTTTTTGTCTGATTTTAGAGGAACTGTCGAAAAAATAATATCGTATGAATTTATAGGTAATTTTTCAAAATGAGAGACCCGAGCACTTAAAATAAATTCCATTGTTGGAAATAAACTCTCTAATCTTTTTTGCATAATTAAGCTTGAACTAATACCATTCACACAGAGTACGATTGCTTTTAATGACTGCCCTGAGTACTTGTTTTTATAAATCTCTCCACCAAATAAAATCACAAAATATGCCTTCTCAGATTCTGAAATTTCACCAACCTCATCTTTTAATGGACGAAGGGCGTTATCCATCAATAAAAACAAGGAGTGATACTCATTTTTTATTCGTTCAAGCAAGACATTTTTCAATTCAAAATGATTTCTTATTCGATAATATGCAGGAGTTAGATGAGCTAATAGTGCCATAAAGGTCTTTGTGAAATCATCAAATTCAATTGCAGCTAGTTTCATAACATTTTCCATGATGTTAAAAGCCATTCGGTATAAACCATTATCTTGCCCAATTGCACTTTTACCGTCTGACATCCCAATAATTAATGATTTGAGTAAGTCATTAATGTTTTCACTATTCTTTTCGAAAGTTCTATGCCTTAAGAGACATGCAAACAGTAATGTCGAAAGATAGCGACTATAAACAATCTCAATCTGTAGCTCTTGCATCATCTTTTTCAATAGCTGATTATTCTTAAAAATAGTTAATGGTTTTTTATCATTTAAAACTTTTGATAAGATATAAAATCCTGAGTCCTCAGATAAATTTTGTAAAAAGTACCAAGCCTTCTCCTGCAACATTTTCTCCTCAAAATTAAGGTAAAATCCTTTTTTTCTTGAATATTCAACCTGAATATTTTCGCTCATTAGCTCCTCTCTTAGTTTTTTTAAATCACTTAAAATCGTATTTTTACTTACTTGAAGATAGGTTTGAAAGAGAGCTATTGAAAGTGGCGTTTTATTAATAAAAATGAGTAAATAAATTAATGACCGCCTTTCAACTTCTGTTAAAATAAATGTCTTTTGATTAATAGAATATCGAGTTTCTTCAAAATTTTCTACTTTATCAGGAATTGCTAAGAGTCCATTTTTATATTCCAATTTTTTTAAACTTTGTTTTTCTAATTTTTGATTAAATTCCTCCAGCATTCGATAAAATTTTTCTTTGTCAAGATTAGTGACCTCCAGTATCCGCTCTAATTTCCATAATTTATGATTTGAAAAAAAGAGAATGTCTAAATCATAATTAATCATAGAAACGCTCCCTTGTATTTTTTATTATAACTCAATTATTTTATCAAAATATAGCGCTTACAGTCCAAATTACTTTTGCTAAATAAAAATAATTGGACTGAACTGTAGAAAATAAAAAAACTCCAAAATTTGAAGTTTTTTATTATTCAGAGGGAAAAATCAATAGCTAAACCTTATTTCTTAGCTGCCTTAAAAGCTGCCATAAATTTCTTAGCATTTTCAGTGACCATCCCATAATCGTTGGTGACTGCGGGAGCCGTGACTCCACCTCCTGCGCTAACAGCTACTGCTCCTGCTGCGAACCAATCAGCAACATTATCGACATTTACCCCTCCTGACGGAAGGATATTAATATAAGGAAATGGGCCTTTTAAATCTTTAATCATTTTAGGACCCGTAATATCTCCTGGGAAGAGCTTAATTAACTCTGAACCGTATTCTAAAGCATTTTGCGCTTCAAGTGGGGTTAAAACACCCGGAACATAAGGAATTTGATAGAGGTTGCAAATTTTTGCGACTTCTTTATTAAAACTTGGACTGACAATGAATTGAGCCCCAGCAACGATAGCCAAACGGGCAGAGGTTGGATCTAATACTGTTCCAGCGCCAATCACTACTTCTGTTCCAATATATTTAGCTACCAAATCAGAAATAACCTCGTTGGCTCGAGGAACCGAGTAAGTCAACTCAATTGATGTGATTCCTCCAGAGACAACGGCTTCTACAATCTTTAGTGCCTTTTCACCACTTTCGGCTCGGACAACCGAGACGACTCCTGATTCAATCACTTTATTTAATAATTCTGCTCTTTGCATGATTACTTCTCCTTATAAAATGCTTCTAATTCTTCTTTTGTGGGATAACCTTCACTATCTCCTGAACTTTGAACCGCTAAGGCCCCAACCGCACAGGCTCGTTTGACGGCTTCTTTTAGTGTTTTCCCTTCAAGTAAAGCAGACTCCAGACCAACAGCGAAACCATCTCCGGCTCCAACAGTATCAATAACCTTTGTCACTTTGAATCCTGAGAGGGTAAATGATTCTCCACTTTTCAATTTTGCAAAGGCACCTTCAGCCCCCAATTTGACAACAACAGTTTTTGTTAGAGGACTCTGCTTGAGATAGAAATCTGCAATTTTTTCTGGTTCAGATGAACCGGTCAAGATTTCGCCTTCATTTATTCCTGGCAGAATGATTTGACTTCGCTTTGCTAAATCATTGATTGTTCTTATCATTTTTTCTTGATTATCCCAAAGTACAGGTCGTAAATTAGGGTCAAAAATGGTTAAAATATTTGCTTCATTTAACTTTTGATTGAATGCTTGAAAAGTTTTTAAACTGGTCTTAGAAAGGGCAGGAAAAATTCCTGAAAGATGGGCAATTTTTATCTCTGATAAATCTATTGTTTCTAGTTCAGAACTAGATAAATTAGCGGTGGCAGAGTTTTTGCGATAATAATCGACAGTCGGGTCGCCATCACTCACTTTTTGTTTCAAATAAAAACCTGTTGAGTAGTTTTTGTCTTTGGTTAAATAGGAATCGTCAATTTTAGCCTTTTTTATTGATTCAATAATAAAATTTCCAAATGAATCATCACCAACTTTAGAAATATAAGTTGCTTCATGTCCTAAACGACTCATTCCAATCGCAACATTTAACTCAGCCCCTGCTAGAAATTTGCTAAAATGGTCCGCTGCTTCTAAGCTTATATCCTGATTTTCTGAGGCGAGAACGACTAAGGGCTCACCAATGGTTATAAATTCGCTCATTGCTTAGAATCCTCATTTTTAAAGAAGCCAAAGTAGTCATGAACATTGTTATAACTTATATCTTCAATCATTTTTCCGACAAGTGCTTCATCATCGGGAATTCTGCCACTTTCAATCAGTTGTCCAACAAAATTACAGAGGACTCGACGGAAGTATTCATGACGTGGATAACTTAAAAAGCTCCGTGAATCTGTCAGCATTCCGACAAAATTGGGCAGTAAGCTTTGTGAAGCAAAAATTTCGAGTTGTTTTTCCATTCCTTTGGCTGTATCATTGAACCACCAACCAGCTCCCAGTTGCAATTGTTGAACACCTTCACCTTGGAAACAGCCAATCAGTGTCGCTAATTCAAGCCAATCATTTTGATTAAGTGAATAGAGTATCGTTTTTGGTATAATTTCAAGTTCTGCTGCTTTGCTAAATAGTTTGGTTAGTTCTTCTGAAATGTTAGCTTGGGTCCCCATACTATCAAATCCAGTATTTTCGCCAATTTTCTGAAGAGCAGGACCATTGATTGAGCGGTTAACATTGACATGAAGTTGCATTGTCCAGTCAAATTTTTTATTTAATTTCATAATTTCAAGGATTAATGCTGTAATGTATTGATTGTATTCTAGGTCTGTTAAAGTTTGATTTTCTTTAGCTTTCTGAAGGATAGAATCTAAATCCACGTTTTTAGTTTCTGCAAAAGTATAAGTGGAAAGAGAGTGGTCAGACAAACGTCCACCGAGGCTTGTGAAAAATTCAAATCTTTGTTCAAGTGCCTTAATCATTGTCTTAAAGTCCTTGATTTTTATTCCAGAAACTGCTGACAGTTCCATCAGATATTCTGCAAAATGTCCGTCAGTAATGGAAATTAAATGGTCAGGCCTTAATGCTGGCAAAACCTTAAAATCTTTTTCTTCTTTGGCTAATGATTTATGATAAGAAAGCTTTGAAACAGGGTCATCTGTTGTACAGACGACTTTGACATTTGAATTTTTAATCAATGCGCGTGATCTGAAATCATCTGTTGCGAGCATTTGGTTGGCTTCGTCCCAAATTTCTTTTGCTGTTTCGCTTGAAATCAACTTATCAATATGGAAAAATCGTTTTAACTCCAGATGTGTCCATTCATAAATTGGATTTCCTAATGATTTTTCAAGCGTTTTTGCAAAAGCCAAAAACTTTTCGTAGTCATCACCATCGCCAGTAATCAATTTTTCAGGAATGCCATTCGCGCGAAGTAACCGCCATTTATAATGGTCTCCACCTAGCCAGATTTGAGTTAAATTTTCATATTTTTTGTTTTCATAAATTTCTGCTGGTTCAAGATGGCAATGATAATCAATAATTGGCATTTTTTCCGCATGTTTATGAAAGAGTAACTTAGCACTTTCATTATTTAGTAAAAAATCTTCTGATAAAAATTTCATGATTCTCCTTTATTATTTTCTATTAAAATTTAATTCAACTTCGTAAGTTTTAGACTCATTTGCTTTTAAGCTGATATTTCCTTCTTTTTGCAAGAGTTCTTGTTTCCGATTGACAATATCAGGCAAGCCTTGAAATGGCTCAATACAAAGATATGAAAGATTTTCATCTTCTTTTGTCCACAGGCAAAGATAAGGAAAATCCGCCATTTTCATAGTCAATTGATAGTCAGAGCTTTGTGAAAAAAGTTTCACTTGCTCAATTTTATTGTCAAAAATGACGAGTCCTTTTTCAAAGAATTTTCTTTCAAGTTGAAAATTACTGATAGACTTTGTAAGTTCTTTGACTTTTCCCGAGCGATAAGGAAAGGGATTTTTGACAATTTCAAATTGTTTTAAGCTCGTGTCCTGAGTCTCAAAAGCAAGTTGATAATCTTCAAAAGTTCCTGACAAGTTAAAAGCCGGGTGAAATCCCAAAGCAAAAGTCAACGATTTTACTGACAGGTTTTTGATATCAAATTTAATCTTCAATTTTTTACTGACCAATTGGTAAGTAACTTTAAATTCAAAATGAAAAGGGTAGGATTGATATGTTTCGTCGTTATCTTTAAATAACAAACTTAGCTGATCATCTTTTTGCTCAATAATTTCAAAGGAATAATCTGACGCAAATCCATGTTGCTGCATCGGGTAACTTTTCTGATCTAGCAAATATTCATCATCAGTTGAACGTCCAATGGCTGGAAATAAAATTGGGGCATGTTTGGGCCATTCAGAACCATTCCAAATAAAATCAAATTTATTTTCAGCATCAATCACATGTGTTAATTCGGCACCTTTGGGATTAATTTGGACAGTAAGTTCATTATTTTTCAGTGTTAATAATTGATTTTCCATCGTTTTTCTCCGATAAATTTACTGACAGAAGCTGTCAGTAAACTTTTAAGCGTTTGTCACTAAATATCTGCTTGGTCTGGCCAACATTTTTCATAGGGATGACCTGTCAGTAATTCAACGACTTGACGTGCTTCTAGTGTGACATCAGCTTTTGAGCCACCCTCTTCAAGGCGTTGTAGTTCAGCTTTCAAAATATCATGATTGGCACGATTAAGTTTGAAAGTACGAGCGGCAATCAAGGCGGCCACTAACAAGCCAATTGGAACAAAGATGAAAATCAACATAATCCCGTGTTGAATACCTAATGGCGTATTAGCATGAGTGGTCATTGTAGTTGAATTAAAGCCAATTTCTTCAAGAGCCCAACCAGCAATATATGTTGCAAGTGCCCCTGTTGATTTACGAAAGAAAGTCATAACAGAAGCATAAACGCCAGCCTTATCTCCATGTGTAAAAATTCGATCAACATCTGGAATGAAAGGGAAAACATTCCAAGGAGTAAATTCTAAAATTCCTCGTCCAAGTTGATAAATAATGGAAACAATCACAAGCATCCAAATTGGATTATTAATTCCTGTCAGATAAATGACTAAATAACCGAGCATGGCGACGATAATTGACAAATAACTCAAAGTGAATAAATATTTTGGACCGCGAGTGACCATCAATTTAACTGCCGCAATGGTTGATAGAATCCCAAATGCCGAGAGGGCTTGCAGGACCCAAGGAGCATTAGCAGATGTTCCAGACAATCCAATCACGATAAAAGTTGGAAGCAAAGTAGAATAGAAATCCTTTCCTGTAAATGATAGTAAATAAACTAATAAATGCTTCCTGAATGATTTGTTTTTGAAAGTCCCAAAGTAATCTGTCACTGTTTTTTTCATAAATCCTCCAAAACCAAGCCGTGGTTGAGCATCTAGCTCTGCTAGAAATTCTGGAGTTAGGGGACGTTCCCAACTTGCACGCCAAGAAGTGAAGATGGCAATGACAAAAATAACCGTCCAAGTAATTCCCGTATAAAGATAGGCATTAGGATTGTTAAATGATTTAAGTACAGCCAAGGTAAAGAAAACAATAGCCGTCCCAGTTGCCGAAATGAACATTCGGCTTCCTGAGAGAGTCGTTCTTTTTTTATAATCAGGCGTCATTTCCGTAGGCAAAGTTTCCCAAGGAATTAATATCATCGAAATCGCTACTTCAATAGCAACATAAACCCAAAGATAATATTGCCAACTACTAGTTGAAATCCAAAACATTGGAAATAAAATCGCAAATAATATTCCGCCGAGCGCAATAAAGAAATGACGTCGTCCATATTTTCGCCCTAATTTTGTCCGATAGAACCGGTCAGTAATTGCCCCAAAAAAGAGGGACCAGATGGCATCAATAATCCGACCAATTCCCAAAACTGCTCCTGTAAAAAGAGGACTAATTCCCTGTGAAAGAACAAAGACAAAGATGACGCCAGAAACAATGTTATTCCAGCCTCCGCCCATTAAATCGGTTAAGCCGTAAAGAAGACCACGCCTTGTATTAATTTCTTTTGGTGTGTAAACCCACGAAGTTTTTTGTTTTTCTGCCATTTTAAACAGATTCTCCTATTTTTATATTTTTGTCAGTGAAAATTGACAAATTTTTCCATAAACTTTGTTAAATTGTGAACTTTGTGAAACGCTTACTCCGTTGTTCTAAATTTAGCGGAGAAAAGTCTCCGCACATTTTTTTCACAAAAAGTTCTTTAAAATAGATTCCTTCATAAAATTTTTATTTACTGCTTATTTTTTTCAAGAGCCTCCCAAAGCCCATTAAGATAACTTGCCCCAAGTGCACGGTCATATAAGCCATAGCCTGGACGTCCTGTTTCTCCCCAAATCATTCGACCATGGTCTGGACGAATATATCCATCAAAACCATTATCATACATGGCTTTCAGTATTTTATACATATCAAGGGAACCATACTCCGACATATGAGGAGCTTCGTAAAAATCTTTTTCACCACTTGGCAAAAATTTGATATTTCGCACATGTGCAAAAGGAATTCGGTCTCTTTTGACAAATTCGGCCATAATTTCATAGACATTATTGGCTGGATCTTCGGCAATTGAACCGGTACAAAGCGTAATCGCGTTTGACGGACTATCTACGACATTACATATCCAATCTAAATCCTCACGATTTTTCACAACACGAGGGAGACCAAACATAGGATATGGTGGGTCATCTGGGTGAACCGCCATTTTAATTCCGACTTCTTCACAAGTGGGAATGATTGCTTTTAGAAAGTAGGCAAAGTTTTCGCGCAATTTATGCTCATCGACATTTTTGTAGGCTTCAAAGAGGTCTTTCACTTCTGACAATCTTTCTGGTTCCCAACCTGGGAGTGAAAAGCCACCATCGGCCGCTTGAACACGGTCAATAATTTCTTGAGGATTTTCTGGAATGTCCCCAGCAACAAAAGCCATCGTTTGCGAATTATCAGCTAAACGATAATCCAAATCTGATTTCAACCAGTCAAATACAGGCATGAAGTTATAACAAATGACCTCAATTCCAAATTCAGCAAGATTACGAATCGTTTCTTTATAGTTCTCAATATATTTATCACGAGTCGGTAGACCAATCTTGATATCATCATGAATATTGACAGATTCAATTACTTTTAAACTTAAACCTGCGGCTTCAATTTCCTCTTTAAGGGCCTTAATTCTCTCTTTGGGCCAAACTTCTCCTGCTGGAATATCCATAATCATTCCAACAACTCCTTTAACACCTGGAACTTGGGCAATTTCAGAAAGTTCTACCTTATCTGCATTTGAACCAAACCAACGCATTGTCATTTCCATTTTTATACATTGCAAATTCTGTCAGTGTCAGAATTTACTTTCCTTTCTTTTAATTGACTCATATTGTCAGTATTTTTTGCTGACAGCTCCTACATAAACTTTCTGTCAGTATTTTTTAAGTTTATTTTTACTGACAACTCATAATCTGAGCATCTGTCAGTAATTTTTCCCATGTTTTTTTAGAGCATTTTGTAGCGTCGCAAGTACAGCCCCTTTGCCTTGAATCATCTCTTCAAAGTAAGTCTCAATTTTTTCTGCTAAGCCCGTTTGATGCATCTCATGTGGGAAAATTTGATGATTAGATAAGATGGGTTCCAAAATTTCATGAATTTCTTTTTGACTACCATCTAATTTTACTTTGGTAAGATAACTTTGCAATTCTTCAAGAAGTGGGTCAGGACTTGGAGAAAAACTTTCTAACTCATCATTAATTCCGATTAAATAACGACACCAAGCTGCAATGACTAATGGAATAAATTCCAATTCTTTGACAGAAAATCTTGGGTTGGCAATATAGTGGCCAATCGTTACCCCATAGCGAACAGGAATTTTTTGTGACGTATCTGCCGCAATTCTCTGTGGTGTGTCTGGAATATTTTTATTTGGCAAACGCTTAGTTAATAACTGGTCAATAAACTCTGTCGGATTAATAATTTTCGGATTCTTAACCACAGGCAAAGCCTCACCATATCCCAAATTTTTAATAAGTGCTAACAAGTCTGGATTAGCAACTTCTTCCCAAATTGAATGATAATCTAACAAGCTTCCAAAAATTGCTAAAGCAGTATGAAGAGGATTCAAACAAGCTGTAACTTTCATCTGGTCAGCATCATTTACCGTTTCACGGTCAGTCAAAATAACTCCTGCTTTTTCTAAGGCAGGTCTCCCGTTTGGAAAGGCATCTTCAATCACCAAATAATGAACTTCTTCCGTATTGCCAAAAGGAGCGATATTTGTATGTTTTTGACTATGTAAAATTTCTGTATCCTCAAAACCATCAACTGTCAGTAATTCTGCTACTTTTTCAGACGGATTGGGAGTGATTCGGTCAATCATTGACCAAGGAAAACTTACTCTCTTAGGATTGATGAGATAATCATAGAAATCTTGTTCTACGATTTCATTTTCAACCCAAGCCTTAGCAATGGTCAAAATCGCTTCCTGCAATTTCAAACCATTTTCTGAAAAATTATCTGTACTGACCATGGCAATCGGAAATTTACCAGCTTTAAATCTTGCATAAAGGAGATAAGTAATTGCGCCCATATTGGTTTTGGGCTTACTTCTTCCTTGCATATCTTCAAGTGCCAAAGGCGTCAATTGATCTTTGGAATCACGAAGTGAATAACCTTTTTCTGTAATTGAAAAAGTTGTGAATTGCAAAGATGGATTTTCAAATACTTTTGTTAAATGGGCCCAACCTTCGGTATTTTCAGAATTAAAATAAAAACTTTCGGAAACAGAAGCAATTAATTCTTTATCAAAAGTTCCATCCGATTTCATTGTTACTGATAGAAAACGATTATCATAAGCATGATAGATTTTCTCAATGACCTCATCATCATAAGTTTCAGCAACAATAATCCCAGAGTTCAGTTCTCCTTGATTTAACAAGTCTTGCGCGACAACCGCATGAAAACATCTAAAAAGATTCCCTCCACCAAAATGAACCCAGACCGGATTATCTGTTGTTGATTCTGCGACTTTTCCTTGGTCAAACTTTGGAATATTAATCTTTGCCTGCGCAAATCTCTCGCTTTTTTCCAAGTAATTATCAAGCAATTTCACCATTATTTCTCCTTCAATCCAAAAGTGATATATCAGTTTCTCGTTTACAAAAACTAGTATATCACTTTTGAGAAACCGTTGTCAAGAATATATTAAAAAAAAAGACAATGTTTTACAGCATTGCCTTGATGATTTGATTTTTGACTTGCCCTACTTGATCATTATCCCCTTCAATCCATTGTCGTGAAAGACAAAACAAAAAAAGGAATAGACGATGTATACCTTTAACAAAAACGTCCCTTTTAGTCATTTTCAACTCTGACATAACGGAACATTACCCTAAGTAAAAGCTAATAAAAAGAGGAAATTTATTGACCTTGTTTCACTCGGTCAGAATTAAAAAAAGGCTCACAGCTTGAAACCTTGTTTCGACCTACTGGCTGTGCTATAATTACAGAATGAATGAATTGAATTTTAATCTACAGAATCAAGCCTATAAGCAAATTACAGGTAAAATTCTCCGGAATGAATATCGTCCTGGACAAAAGATTTCACAAAAAAATATCGAAATTGATTTACAACTCGGTCGAACGCCTGTCAGAGAAGCGCTTCTTCGTTTACGCCGTGATGGACTCATTTATAGCATTCCTCAATCAGGAACTTACGTCACAAAAATTGATTTAGATGCAGCAATTAATGCTCGATTCATTCGAGAAAACCTTGAAGCTAAAATAGTTGCTGAGGCAGCTTCTTTAAATAATAGTCTTTTGCTAAATCAAGCACGTGATGCCATTGAACTTCAAGAAAAATATGCTGCCAATGCTGAATATCACAATTTTTTTAATGCTGATGAGGAATTTCATAAAACCTTTTATTTGATGACCAATCACGCTCAGGTTTGGGACTGGCTTCAAACCATTAATATTCAATTCAACCGATTCCGTTGGCTGCGTCTTGCGATTTCTGATTTACCATGGAATACCCTGATTGAACAACACAAGGAAATTCTAAAGGCCGTCGAAAATCACGATGGAGAAAAAGCCGTTGCTGCTGCTGCCAAGCACTTACACTTAATGTTTGATGAAGAAATGGCAGTTTTAAAAGCTTTCCCAGAATACTTTGATAATTTACCAGAATAAAAAAACTCTGCCGGAATTCCGTCAGAGTTTTTTGATGAGTAATGAATTGATATTTATTCAAGGTTTATTTTACAGTCTTAGAATCTGGAATCAAAAATGAAGTAAAGAAAGCAATAATAACAAGAATCAATCCTGTGACAATCCCAGAAATATAACCAGAACTGCTTTCACCAACACTCGTATGTAAAACTGTTGGTACAGCATATAAAATAATGAAGCTGAGACCAGCTCCCAGATTAAACATTCCAGCATTTAATCCCGGAAGATAGCCTGGATTATCATCTGGTGAAAGTACAATTCCGAGACCATTTAACATAATATTTGTTATCCCAGCATAGGTAATCCCAATGAAGGTAGATACCAACAATAAAAGCCAGATTGAAGGTTGTAGCACTCCAGCAACAGCCAAAACTATTCCGATAATCGTCGTTAAAAGCCCCACTCGAAGGACCTTCGCAAAACCAAAGCGAGCGGCCAAGAAGCCTGAAACAGGACCAAAGAATAAGCCGGCAAGCGCATAAGGAGTAAGGGTGACAAGAGAAACCATATCTGCCCCAAGTCCCAAACCAAACTTACCATCTTGACCTAAAGCTGGAATAATTCCATTCATAATTGCAAAAACACCAGTCATTGTTAATAGAGTTGTAATTAATAATCCCCATGTTCTTCTTTGCTTCAAATAATGAATAGGGACCATCGGATGGTTCACTCGTTTTTCCACTTGCCAAAATCCAACGAAACAAATCAAACCCAAAAGAGCCAAGATTGAGGCTAAAAGCCAATTGGGAAGTCCAAGATTTCCAAAACTTCCTTGCAAAGCATTCACCGCACTTAAGAGAGCACCCATTGCTACTACTAAAAGGATGACTCCAGTCCAATCCATTTTTGGCGTATCTTTTGCAGTTGACTCTTGCGTTCCAAAACTTACTAAAAGAATAGCAAGTGCTGCCGTAATTCCCATAACAAAAAATACAGAACGGAAACCACCATGGCTCACTAACCAGCCACCTGCTAAGGCATCAACTCCAGCAATTCCACCATTAATTGAAGTGAGTATAGCCATTAATTTTGCATATCTCTTCTCATCACGCACTTTCACGTGCAAGATGATTAAACAAAGTGGAACTACAGGTCCAGCAGCACCTTGTAAGATACGACCAATCATCAAAATTCCTACATTAGTCGCAAATCCAGAAATAAGACAACCAATCATTGTCAAAGTAAGCATTCCAATCAGAACTTTTTTTCGTCCAATTAAATCTGCCAAACGAGGCAAAAACAAAGCAAATAAGGCCGCAGCTGTAAAAAAGATGGTTTGTGTCAGTGCTATAGACGAAGCTGTCGTATGTAATTGAGCCTGCATGGTAACCAAAGCAGGCGAGAGCATTGAAGCATTAAGCTGAAAAGCAAAGATTGCTACCAATAGGGCAACCATTAAAGCCACTATTGAGCCCACATTATCACTAGATTTTTGAGGAACAGTATTTTCTCCCATTTTTTCTCCTTTTTTTAGAGGATAAACTCTCTTTATGTTTCGCAACCTTAAAAGAGCCCCAGCTATCTATTATATTATAAATTTTACTTTTTGCGAAGTTTGAAAAGGCGACTTGGACAAATTTCTTACTTTAAGTCATGTTAACTCTCCATTATTTTGGATAACTTTTATTTGTGCCAGACATCTATTTTACGGTAAACAGTGTCACTATTCTTATCGGATAAATTATTATATAGATTTTTTTTAAAATCTTTTATTTAAATCTCAAGTTTTTATAGAAAAAACAGCCAATATAAAGCTGTTTTTCATCAATTCATCTCATCTTACAAATACTTACTTTTCTTATCTTGAATCTGGAACCTTCTAGAGGTCATATCCTGCATTTATCCCAGCCACTCTTGGAGTACCAAGGGGAATGTTTTTACTAATATAATCCTTTAGACTATTATATAAAACCGAAGTGTCTTTTGATAGTCTGGAACTTATAGCCTCTCTTTGAAAAGAGGCGACCATTCTATTTGCGACTGAAAGAGAGTAGACTTTATTTTCTAATTCCTTACGTCCCAATTGAACAATTTTTCTTTCCCTATCTTTAATATTAGGATTTAAAGCATAATTATAAAGGATTTCTAAAAACTCTTGATCATTAGATATAGCAAATTTTTCCATAGAGTCACAACTTTCCTGAAGGTCCCCCTGTTTGAGGACCAAAACCAGCTCCTGCCGAGCCCCATCCATTAGCAAGTACTCCAGCAACCGCACTTACTGGATCCTTAGTGACATGATACACGTATTTCTTATTCCAATTGTCATAGGCAAGATATCCATTTGCACCATTCATTATTTTTGTAAATTGAGGCTCTTTTTTCGGTGCTGACTTTTTGTTAGTAGTTACCATTTTTTATCCTCCATTAATAAGAGATTTTTTTGTTTTTGTTAGCTCTTTTATCACACGATTAAAAATCTCAGAAGAGGTAAGTTCTGGTTCAAACATTGTTAATGATTCAATATTCTTTTCTATATAATCTTTCAAACGCTTTGAAGATTTATCAGATAATTCTCTCTCACTTTCTAATTCCTCATTGATGATTTCAGCTAAATTTTTGTAAGCTTCCGTCTGTTTTTCTATGGCTTTAAGCGCGAGTACTTTTTCCTCTTTGATTTTGTTTTCTGACATATATAATCACCTCTTATAAATGAGATATAATCGACAATTACATTATAACTCTTTGGTTACTAAATTACAATAAAACAATTTTTAAATTACTTTGTTATTAAAAAACAACATTATAAATTGATGTAATTTTTTATACCCATAGCCTCTATTGATTCTGCTCCTAAATATTTAATTTATTGTGAATATTTTATGCCGTACTACCTGTATCAGCTTGTACTTTTTTAATATAAAAAACTCTATCCTAGCGACAGAGTTTTTTTACTTTTTACCATTTGTGTTCATCAACATTATCTTTATCCACAAGATAAATTGGCGAATTAATCACTGAAGCAATTTTCTTTCCTTGATAATAATCATAGGTAGCTTGCAAAGCCATTTCACCAATTTTAGCTGGTTGTTGAGCAATTGTCGCGGTCATCGTTCCTGCTTTTATGGCATCATGCGTCTCAGATTCACCATCAATTCCAAAAATAGCAATTTTTTGCCCACTTGCTTGAACAGCCTTAGCTGCTCCAAGCGCCATTTCATCATTTTGTGCAAAGATTGCTTGAACATCTTTATGAGATTGCAGCATATTTTGAGTGGTATTCAAACCAGTAGTCCGGTCAAAATTTGCAGATTGACTTGATAATATATTTAATCCTAAGGTCTTAGCTTCACTATTAAATCCTTTTCCACGGTCTATAGTTGCTGAAGCACCTGGTGTTCCTGAAAGTTCGAGAACTTTTACATTTTTCCCAACCAATTTTTCAACCGCTTGAGCAGCCATTTTACCTGCTGCAACATTATCAGAAGCCACCGTTGTTAAAACAGTTCCACCATTTGCTCCTCTATCCATAGCAATTACTGGAATATGAGCATTATTGGCAGCTTTAATCGCTGGGACAATAGCATCAGAATCAACAGGATTAATTAAAATCGCATCTACATTTTGACTGATGAAATTTTGGACATTATTAAGTTGAGTTGCCGAATCATTTTGAGCATCAGAGACAGTTAATTTTGTATTTTTTTCTTTGGCCATTGATTTTATGGCATTGTTCATCGAAACAAAGTAGGGATTGTTCGTTGTTGAAATAGAAACACCAATATTTAATTCATTTGCTTTCTTGTGTGCGACCTCTTCTACTTTTTCTTTTCCATCACGACCGGGAATTCCGGTATAAAGACTACATGCGGTCAAAGTTGAGACTGCTAAAGTAGCTACAAGGGTAAAAGTTAATTTTTTTACTAATTTCATATTCAACTCTCCTATTTCCGTTTGCTACGAATGACATCGATAAGAACCGCAACGAGAATAACTAATCCTTGGATAACTTGTTGCCAAAAGGCTGATACACCGATAATATTTAAGCCGTTATTTAGAACGCCAATGATTAGTACCCCAATCATAGTTCCAAACATCCGACCTTTCCCACCCATTAAAGACGTTCCACCAAGGACAACCGCAGCAATCGCGTACATTTCATAACCAGAACCTGCTTGTGGCGTCGCTGATGATAAACGAGAACTGATGATTAAACCAGAAATTGCCGACATCGCTCCAGATAAAGTATAAATTGCGATTTTTACTTTATTGAGCTTGATCCCTGAAATATAAGCTGCTTTTTCATTTCCACCAAGAGCATAGACTGATTTACCAAAGGCTGTTTTATGAAGTAAAATCCATAAAATAATGAAAACAAGAATCATTAAAATAACAGGGAAAGGAATTCCTAGTAGATAACCTTGTCCAATATAGGCTAAGAAATAGCCATCCATGTGTTTAGTAATTGGATTACCATCAGTAAAAACAAGTGTTGCTCCGCGATAAACCATTTGAGTGGCTAAAGTTACAATGAAAGGTGCCAGTTTTCCATAGGCAATAAGTGCCCCATTAATCGCCCCGAGAAAGGCTCCAATAATTAAGGCACAAAGTACGGCAAGTGGCAATGGCATTCCTTGGGCAATAAAACCTGCAGAAACTGCACTTGAGAGGGCTAAAATTGCACCAACTGACAAGTCAATGCCAGAAGTCAGAATTACAAATGTCATCCCGAAAGCAATAAAACCATTGGCCGTTACTTGTAAAAGCAAATTGAGTAAATTATTTGCCGTCATAAAGTTGGGATTGATACATGTAATGATAATCATCAAGACAATTAGAGCAATCATTGTCGTTAAAGAACTGAATTTTTGAGCTAAAACTTTCACACTCATTTTCCTCCTGTTGCGAGCTGCATCACATTTTCTTGTGTTGCTTCTTTTTTATTTAAAAACCCGGCTATTTTACCTTCATGCATGACTGCAATTCGGTCAGCGACACCAAGTATTTCAGGTAAATCACTGGAAATCATAATGATTGGAACCCCACGTTCTGCTAGTTCATTCATCAATTGATAAATCTCTCGTTTGGCTCCTACATCGACTCCACGTGTTGGTTCATCTAAAATTAATACTTTAGGTGCAATTCCAATCCATTTAGCAAGGACAACTTTTTGTTGATTCCCTCCCGATAATGAGCCAACCATTTGTTCTTCATCTGTTGCTTTAACATTGAGTCGCTCAGAAAGTTGTTTAACGAAAGTTGTTGCAGTTTTATCATCGAAGAGTCCGTGATGAATAAAGTCCTTTGTACTTGGCAGAGTAATATTATCTTTTATTGAAAAATCAAGAACAAGCCCTTCATCTTTTCGGTCTTCGGTTAAAAAGCCAATTCCTGCTTTGATTGCTTGTGCTGGGTTATTGATAGTTAGGCTCTTTCCATTAATTTTTATTGTGCCTGATTTTAGCTTGTCAATTCCAAAAATTGCTCGCATGACCTCGGTTCTACCAGCTCCCATGAGTCCTGCAAAACCAAGGATTTCACCTGAACGAACTGAAAAGGAAATATTTTTAAAGTCAGCTGTGGATAAATTTTCTGCTTCGAATACAATTTCTCGAATTTCAGCATTTTTTTGGGGATAATAATCTGTAATTGAGCGACCAACCATTTTCCGAACTAACTCATCAACATTTGTCTCTTTTGTTTTTTTAGTATCGATGACCAAACCATCACGCATAACTGTCACACAATCGGTAATCTTAAAAATTTCTTCCATTCGGTGAGAAATATAAATAATACCAACGCCTTGTGCCTTAAGGCCTGCAATAACAGAAAATAAACGTTCTGTTTCTCTTTCTGTCAACGCGGCTGTCGGTTCATCCATAATCAAAATTTTCAAATCAGATAAAAAACTTTTAGCAATTTCAACCATTTGTTGCTGACCAACTGACAAGTTCCCGATTTCTTTATCTAAATCAATAGTTACTCCCAATTGTTCAAAAGCAAAAGTAGCTTTTTTACGCATAGCTTTTGTATCTAAAATACCAAATTTATTTTTTATTTCTCGACCAAGAAAAAGGTTCTCTAAGACTGTTAAATCAGGCCATGTATTCATTTCCTGATGAATAAAGCTAATGCCAAATCCTTCTGCCTCTTGAGGATTCTTGAAAGTTTTATCCTCCTTATCAATCTCAATTTCTCCACCAGAAGCTGGGAAAAGTCCAGTCAGAATATTCATTAGCGTGGATTTTCCAGCACCATTTTCCCCCATTAAGGCATGAACTTCTCCAGAATTGATAGTTAAATCAATTGCTTCGAGAACTTTGTTGGTTCCAAATGATTTAGAAATGTTCTTCATTTCTATTTTCAAAATTGACTTCCTCCTTTTTCACAAAGCAACACCTGATTGTAAAATAATATTAGAATAAGGTGTATTTTCTCCTGTTCTTACAACTGCTTTGACATCATGATTCATTAATTTTAAGGTCTCATGACTGACAAAAACAACTTCAACATCTGCTGACAGCTTTGTCAGTAAAATTTTTAGCTGCTCAGGATTATTTTCTTTTATCTCGTCAGCAAGATAAATCTTTTCAACTAGAATATTTTCTAAATAAATATCCAAAACTTCTTGAAAAGTAGGTTTCCCACGTGTCAGTGCTAAATCAATTTTTTTGACACCTGATGGTACTGGTAAGCCTAAATCTCCAATACAAACTTGGTCAGTATGTCCCAAATCATCAGCGATTTTTGCAAGCTCACTATTCAATATTCCTTCTTTTTTCATAAATTCAAAGTCCTTTCTTTTCCTTATAAAAATTAAGATTAAGCTCTTTTAATTTATCTTCAACTTCTGCTAGACTTGGCATTCCACCTTGAGCACCAAATTTATGAATAGATAAATGGGAAGCAACCACTGCCAATTGGATAGAATCAGCGATTGATAGATTTTCGGTCAGTCCAAAAGCAAAAGCTCCATTGAATGTATCCCCTGCTCCCGTCGTATCTACCACTTTAGCTTTAATTGCTGGAATTTTTTGAACCTCATTACCATCATGGAAAATCACTCCTTCACTTCCTAAAGTGACAATCAGGCGATTCGCATATTTAGCAAGAATTTCCTCCAGAGGCTCATTCGGAAAAAGCTCCTTACATTCGTGTTCATTGGGCGTGATGTAATCTACAAATTCAATCATTTCTAAATCCGTTTTTCTTGCTGGAGCTGGATTATAAAGGACTTTTATCGCATTTTCTTTACAAAATTTAGCAACTGCAAGGTTAGTTTCATGAGGGATTTCATTTTGTAAGACCACAAGTTGACTGTCTTTAATTTTCTCCCAGAAATTCTCTAAATAATCAGGAAGGACTTCATTATTGGCCCCAGGAATAATGATAATTCGATTATCGTCATCAAATAAAGTAATTTGAGCAATCCCTGTCGTTTGTGGTACCGTTCCCACATCGTCAAAAAGAACAGCATTTTCTTTGAAGTTTTTTAGAATAGTTTCTCCAAAAGCATCATTTCCAACTGCTCCAATCATATTTACATCACGGGGAGCTAATCTAGCAAAAGCAACGGCTTGATTTGCTCCCTTGCCACCAGGAACCATCGCAAAATTTTCTCCAAAAACTGTTTCACCTGCTTGTGGAACTCTTTTTGTGCTTGTCACTAAATCCATGGAAATACTTCCTACAACACTTACTTTTGTCATTAATTTTTCCTCATTCTTTTCCTTTTTGTCGAATTGTTTCACGCGCTACATAATGAACAGGTAGCTCAATCTTTGATTTCTCAATAGGCTGATCAGTTGCTATTTTATAAATAAGTTGAGCCGCTTCAAGTCCCATTTGGTAAGCGGATTGATGAATAGTTGAAAGGGCTGGATAAATAAATTGGCTCATTTGTATATCATCATAACCAATAATTTGAATTTCCTCAGGAATCTTCTTATCTAATCGATGGATTTCATGAATATAAGCCATGGCGTGAATATCTGACGGTGCAATGATACTATCAAAATTTTCCTTATTAGCAAGAACTTCTCGCGCCTCTTTCTGGATTTCTTCAAAATCATAACTTTGACTGTAAAAGGCTTTAAAATCAACTTTCTTTTCTTTTAAATAAGCAATACTTGCTTTAAAACGATTATTAATATTTGTGGCATTCAAAGGGCCACTAACCACAGCAACATTTTTGGCTCCAGCCTCTACAATAACTTTTGCTGCTAAGCGTCCGCCTGATTCATTATCCGAAAAAACACCATAGTTACTTTTATGTCCAACTCGGTCCACAATGACTGATGGAATATCCAAATCAGGAAATTCTTCTTTAAAATCATGAGTTGAAATAATACCTGCCGCATTACTTTGTAAGAGGACTTTCAAGTAATCATGTTCTGATTGATGATTTTCACCAATATTACCAAGCATCACTCGATAGCCTTTTTCTTTTAAAAATTCTTCTGCCCCCTTTGCAAGCATGGGAAAGAAGGGATTGGAAATATCTGGCAAAAGCAAACCAACGAGTTGATTCTTCTTTGTTTTTAAAGACTGAGCAGAGAGGTTAGGGGTAAAATTTAATTTTTTTATCGCTTCTTCTATTTTCTTTCTGGCTTCATCACTGACATACCCATTTTGAGCAATGAAACGCGAAACTGTAGACTTTGAAAGACCTGCTTCAAGTGCAACTTGTTTAATTGTGGCCATGGCTTCCTCCTTTCAACTGTGGGAACGTTCTCACATTTACATGTATAATTGTATCCGTTTTCATTTATTTTGTCAATCCTTTTTATATTTCGTTTTAATAACAAAAAAACCTACTTTTCAGTAGGCCTTTTAAATTAATCAAAGACACGGTTAAAAATTTCATCTACACGAGTCAAATGATAGTTATAATCAAAAGCTTTATCAATATCTTCATCATTCAAATAGTGACGAATTTGTTCATTTTCTTCAAGCAATGGTCTAAACATGACTTGCTCATCCCATGATTTTGCAGTCAATGGTTGAACTAAATCATAAGCAGCTTCACGAGTCATTCCTTTTTCAATCAACATTAACATAACATGTTGACTGTAAATCAAACCAAAAGTCGCATCCATATTTCGTTTCATATTTTCTGGAAAGACCGTCAAATTTTTAACAATATTGCCAAAACGATTGAGCATATAATCTAATAATTCTGTTGTATCTGGGGCAATAATCCGTTCAGCAGAACTGTGAGAAATGTCCCGCTCATGCCAAAGGCTAACATCTTCAAGAGCTGTAATCGCATGTCCACGAATAACACGAGCAAGTCCTGTCATATTTTCAGAGCCAATTGGGTTACGTTTGTGTGGCATTGCTG
The DNA here is from genome assembly GCF_000468955.1 of Lactococcus cremoris subsp. cremoris KW2. Taxonomy (NCBI): domain Bacteria; kingdom Bacillati; phylum Bacillota; class Bacilli; order Lactobacillales; family Streptococcaceae; genus Lactococcus; species Lactococcus cremoris. The sequence goes on from NC_022369.1 coordinate 1,695,967, forward strand.
AGGAACCTTTTTGACCTTTAGCAAAGAATTCTTCAACTTCACGTTGTTCAGATTTTTGTAATCCACGGATTTCAGTCGCCATGCGTTCAATAGAAGTCGCAATTAACGCCAATGTTTGGAAGTATTCTGCGTGCAAATCACGTGGCAAAACTTGTGTTGAAATTTCTTGTGGACGAGTTCCTAATTTTTCACAGACATAAGCTTCAACAAATGGAGGAATATTGGCAAAAGTTCCCACAGCACCAGAAATTTTCCCAGCTTCAACAGCTTTAGCCGCATGTTCAAAGCGTTCAATGTTCCGTTTCATTTCGCTGTACCAAGTGGCTAATTTCAAACCAAAAGTTGTTGGTTCTGCATGAACCCCGTGTGTACGCCCCATCATGACCGTATACTTATGTTCCAAAGCTTTAGTTTTCACAATTTCTGTGAAATTTTGCAAGTCTTTGCGTAAAATATCATTAGCTTGTTTGTAAAGATAGCCATAAGCTGTATCCACAACATCTGTTGATGTCAGACCGTAATGGACCCATTTACGTTCTTCACCCAATGATTCACTGACAGAACGTGTGAAAGCTACCACATCATGACGAGTTTCTTTTTCAATTTCAAGAATGCGTTCAACATTAAAAGTTGCCTTTTCACGAATTTTTTTCACATCAGCTACTGGGATTTCTCCAAGCTCTGCCCAAGCTTCATCTGCAAGAATTTCGACTTCAAGCCATGCTTTATACTTGTTTTCTTCTGACCAAATTTCTGCCATTTCTGGACGTGAATAACGACTAATAACCACTTTTTACTCCTTTTGTTACTGACATAATTTCCTCGGTGCTAGCCCTTAGAGCTGTCAGTAAATTATTCCTATATTTTTAATCTTCTAATGAACGAAACGTCCTTTTTCACTAACTATTATATCATTTTCAAGTCTAATGCCTTTGGAGATTTCTGTCAATATTAATAAAAGTAAAAATATTATCTGTCAAAACCGAACAATAAGCATTCAATCCTTAAACCAACTCATTTTCTAAAAGATCCAAAATCTCTACTGTTTCCTTTAGTGAAATTTGCCCAGGAGCGCTTGAGTTTTCCAGACTTGCAAAAGTCCAACAAGAGCCAGTCAAATAACCTGAAATTCTTGAAAGACGTCCCAAATCACCCATTGCCATACTGATAAAATGATTTCCATATTCTAAAGTCATATCGCGAGTAATCTGCAATAAATCAAGCACATCACATTCACGTTCAGGCATCACAGCCACTTTCACAAAAGCCGTTCCTTCTTCATGCATTTTAATCAAACGACTGGTCAAATCGGTCGGAACTTCATCAAAGTTATGATATGAAAGGACAATTTTTTCGCGATAATTCTTTAAAGCAGCAAATGAAGGCCCATGACTGAAATATTCAACATCAATATAATCTGGATCAAACTTTAAAATTTCTTGTAAAATCTGTAAATATTTTTTCTCAGAAACCTGAATATTTCCACCTTCTCTGACCGTTCTTAAAGTAAATAGAATCTTGCTCTCTTTAAATTTTTCAAAGAATTTAGGGGCCATCTCAAAAATATCATCTGCTGACAAAAAATCGGCACGCCATTCAACAATATCTGCTGAATGATAATCACTGACAGAAACTTTCTCAAGCTCTGTTAACTCTGTCAGCATTATTGGAACAACAATTTTTGTTCTTCTCATAAACTTCTCCTTACATTTTCATAAATGCTTTCCCCTATTCTAGCATATTTTAGTAAAAAGAAAAAAGGAAACAACGTTTCCTTTAAAGTTTTTTTACTGGGGTAGCTGGATTCGAACCAACGCATGAGGGAGTCAAAGTCCCTTGCCTTACCGCTTGGCTATACCCCAAGATCGCTTGATGACGACAAGAAATATTTTACCAAAAACCCTCATAAATTTCAAGTTTTAACTTATTTATTTCAAAGAAATATCAATAATTTTTTATAATCTCTTTAAATTGAAAGATTATATTCCTTGATTGCTTCTTCTAAAGCAGCCTCAAATGAAGACACTGTCGCAATTTCTTTTCCAGAAAGACTGACCACAAAATTTCCTGATTTTTCTTTAATTTCAGCAATTGTTTTTTTCCCACTTTTGATAACAGCTCCATCAGCTGTATCAATGATTTCAAGTTCTGTATCTTTTTTCTTTGACATCTCAAACTCCTTATCGTTTTTTTAAGCTCTATTTCTAAGTGCTTAATCTTTGATTTTTGAAAATTTTCTTTCTCAATCATAGCATTTTTCAACCAATTTGTCACGTTCATATTACTGACAGACTTTCCAGCAAAAGTAGGACTATAGCACAGTTTTACTAACAGAATTTTCACAATAATAGAAGATAAAAAAAATACTGACAGCCTTTATTTCAATAAGAAAAAATTCTGTCAGTAAATTTTATTATGATAATTCAGCAATCACGGCTTTAAGTTGAGCTTTCGTTTGAACCCCAACAATACGTTTTACTTCTTCACCATCTTTTTTGAACATCAATGTTGGAATAGACATAATTCCAAATCCTTGAGCTGTTGCTGGATTTTCATCAACATCCATTTTGCAAATCTTAAGTTCTGATTCATCAAGTTCTTCTGAAAGTTGTTCCAAAATAGGCGCTTGCATACGACATGGACCACACCAAGTTGCCCAAAAGTCAATCAAAACAAGCCCTTCTTTTGTTTCTTCATCAAACGTTGCATCAGTAATATTATATTCCATTATATCTCCTTCATTGAAATAATTTTCTTCAGTAAGACTATTCTAGTGTAAATCACTTAAAATTTCAAGGAAATAGATTTTCAGATACTTTATTTTTTATTTCAAAATGGCAATGGTTGCTCCAGAGCCTCCAGCATTGATTGGCGCATATTCATAAGATTTGATATGACGATGTTTTTGAAGTTTTTTCTGAACCATTTCTCGAATGACACCTGTTCCAATCCCATGAACAATCGTAATTTGAATTAGATTTGCAAGTAAAGCCTGATCAATATAATTGTCCAATTCCAGTTCTGCTTCTTCATAACGCATCCCACGTAAATCTAGCTGTGCTTTAACCTTAGAAGTTACTTTTTTGCTGACATTTTTAGTTTTTGCTTGAATTTGTTCAGGAGTCTCAATGACTTCAAACTCTTCTTCACTTAAACGAGTAGTAATTGAACCCATTTGGACTGTCCAACGGCCATCTTTTTCTAAACGAATCAATTTTCCGCGCTGACCATAAGAAGTAACATTGACCTCAGCCCCTTGCTTAAGTCCTCTTTGTGCCTTGGCTTTTTTCAAAACCTTGTTTTTAGAAAAATCAATGGTTGGCGCTAAGCCCTCAAGTTCTTTTCTAGCAGCGATGATTTCATGGGGCTTTAATGCCGCTTTATCATTAAGATTTTTCAAGATTTCTTGAGCCTCAAGACTCGCTTTTTTAACTACTTCTTGAGCTTCTTTTTGGGCTTTTTCTAATTCAAAGTCACGTTCGCGGTTAATTTGGTTATAAACTTTCGTCAAATCTTTATGTAAACTTTGATTTTCTCGTTCAATTTTTTTGATATTTCTTGAACTTTCAATGACTTCACGCGTTTTTTCTTCCAACTTTTCAATCATTTGATTGACATCATGTTCGCTCTCAGAGATTTGTTGGCTGGCCTCAGAGATAATTGTTTCAGGTAAGCCCAATCGTCTAGAAATCTCTAAAGCATTTGAACGTCCTGGCACACCAAGTTGCAAATGATAAGTTGGCTGCATTTTATCAATGTTAAATTCCATACTGGCATTGATCACTTGCTGCGTTTCCACACCATAAGCTTTCAGCTCTGGATAGTGGGTACTTGCCATTGTTTTAACATTTCGTTTTCGTAAATTTTCAAGAATGGCAATCGCAAGTGCTGCCCCTTCTTTCGGGTCAGTCCCTGCTCCAAGTTCATCAAACAAGACCAAACTATTTTCATCAGCCTGAGCTAAAATTTGTACAATATTCGTCATATGACTTGAGAAAGTTGACAAACTTTGTTCAATGGATTGTTCATCACCAATATCAGCAAAAATGTCATCAAAAAGATGAATACGGCTGCCATCATCCGCTAAAATTGGCAAACCTGATTGAGCTAAAATAGTAAGTAAACCAACTGTTTTCAGGGTAATAGTTTTACCACCTGTATTCGGCCCCGTAATGACAATTGTATTGAGTGTTCTGTCAAATTTAATATCATTTGCCACAACCATTTTTGCATCAATCAAAGGATGACGAGCGGCAAACAAGATAATATCTTTATCATGTGTTAAAGCAGGCAAGCTTGCCTTATTAGCTGTCAAATAAAGATATTTTGCCCGAACAAAGTCAATATGTCCAATCAGCCAAGCATTTTGCCGAATATCAAAACTATAAGGTTTTAATTCTTCAGCAAGTTCTCTATAAATTCTTGTAATTTCTTGTCGTTCTTCAATTCGTTTTTGATTAAGCTTATTATTAAGTGAAACTACCGCATTCGGTTCAATATAAAGCGTTTGACCAGAAGCGGACATATCATGAACGACTCCGGCAATTTTATTTTTATTTTCTGCTTTTACAGGAAGAACTTGACGGTCATTTCGAATAGTGATGACATTTTCACTCAAAGATGAGAGATTTTTTGTCAGCATTTCTTGCATAATTTTACGAATTTCTGACTGATGACTCTTGATAGAGGCACGAATGTGCATCAATTCCAGACTTGCATTATCGTAAAGACTACCGGCATTATCAAAGATTTCTAATTTCTTAATCAGCCCTGATAAATCAACCAATTTTTCTAAAGTAATATTTAGTGATGGTGTTTCAACGTTTTCAGCTTCATCAAAAAAACGTTGAATATTGATTCCAAGTTGAATCACTTTTTTTATTTCAACAAATTCTTTTCCTGAAAGACTCGCTTCAAGCTCCAAGCGTCGCAGAATCTCAGTTAAATCATTTGTTTTCCCTAAATTTAACAAACCATTTTCTTGAGTCAATAAGCGAAAATCAGCAACCTCATCAAAAAGGAGCTGAATCTTATCTTTATCGGTCAAGGGGACTAAATCAGATAATTCTTTCTGACCCTGCGCTGTCGTCAAAGCATTCATAAACTGCTCTTTGACTTTATCATATTCCAATATTTGGAGAATTTTTTTATTCATTATAGTTATATTTCAATTTATTTTTGTAGATTTATCCCTAAACTTATCCGAGTGGATTAATATGGACAATATTTTCAATAAACAGGTTTTGCAAGATTCCTGATGAAATCGGTGTGTGTAAAACCATAAAACGTGCTAGAAAGCTAGCATCCAGCTGACTTTGTACAGTGGCAATTGGAACTAAACTAAGTGCCGTAAGTAGCATTTGTAATCCGAAATAAGTTGCTGCAAAGCCTAAAACTCCAGCAATAATCTTCCCGTTTTTTCCTAAAGGACTGAGTGCAAAATGCAAAAAGAGACCAATAAGACGAACAATAAGATAAACGACTACAAAAATTGCCAAAAAAGCTATACTCGCATAAAAGGCTTCATCTAATTGGAAAAGAAGTTTATCACTAAAAAGCAAGAGATGTGAATTTTGCGTCGCATTAGAGAAAGGAACCCAAACACTGAGTTGTTGAGCTAATTCTTTATAATTATTTGCGGCAATAAAGGCTGCAAGTAAGGTTCCCAAACTATAAATGACTTGTAATATCAAGCCTCGTGAATAACCAACCATAAAAGCCCAAATCAAGGCCACTAAAATAATCAAATTTAATATCATAAAAATTCCTAATTTATTTTTTCTTACCTTTTTCAAGGAAATCTAGCAGACCAAACTAATTTACACAAATAAACCTAAGCTTTAGTCACATTTTCTTTCTCTATTATACCATAGCCTGTAAGACGAAACAATCTTATATCGTACTCCATAGACTATGCCAGCAAAACGAGAATCTCAGTCTCTTATTGAGAGACTAATGAGGTATACATAAGAACTTCCAAATAACCACGGACAAGCGAGTATTATACTGAATATCATAAAAACGTATCCCTTGGAATACGTTTTTTATATTAAAAATTAAAAAATAGATGATGAATGTCCCCCTCTGAGTGGGTGATTAAATTCAAGATTTTTCGTCATGGCATTAATTGCATGTACCGCCTCACCAAAACCGACAGACATTAAAGGCATTTTCCCAGCATAATCACTTGCATCTCCCGCAACATAAAGCCCTTCAATATTAGATTGCATCATTGAATCGGCCTTAACACGACCATTACGACTGACCTCTAAGTTTTCAGCTAAGCTCACCTGATTCGTTAAAAAGCCATAATTAACTAAGATTTTATCAATGGAAAAATTCAAATTTTCTCCAGCCTTCACTTTTTTTAGTTCTAAATCATTCTCATTAAAATTTGAAAAAGTATAAGGAGTGTGAACTTGAATACCAGAGTTCATCACTCGATCAACTGTCATTTCATGACCACGAAAGGCCGTTCTTCTGTGAACCAAATGAACTTCTTTAGCCACTTTTTCTAGCATTAATGACCAGTCTAAAGCTGAATCTCCCCCACCAAAGACAGCAACATTTTTCCCTTCAAATTCTTTTAGTGAAGTGATAAAGTAAGAAATTTTTCCTTCATTTGCTAAGTTTTCTTCATTATCAATTCCTAATTTTCGAGGCTTTAAAAGTCCTGCTCCGGTTGTTAGTAATACTGCTTTGGCTTTTCTATTTGATTTATCGGTAATTACAGAAAAAATTCCATCTTCTTTTTCAATTTTTTGAACGCTCTCTCCAAGAAAAAGGCGATGAGAAATTTGTGCCAATTGCTCTAAAAGATTTTTCGTTAAATCAGCTCCAGTTACAGCGGGTAAACCAGCGATATCATAGATTAATTTTTCAGGGTAAAGATTTTGTGGCTGACCGCCTGCAACTTGTGCTGATTCAATTATTGCAACCGATAAACCACGCATTCCTGCATAAAAAGCCGCATAAAGACCAACAGGACCAGCTCCAACAATAATTAAATCTAACTCTTGCATATCAAACTCCTTGAAACCTTATCGATTTTAAGATAAAGTCATTTTCTATTGTCTATCTATTATTGCGACTTTTCTTGTAAATGTCAAATACTTTTTACTTTAAATAAAAAAAGCCCCCAATTGGGCTTAATTTTTATTTAGTTGAGCGACGAGAAATGATTTCATGGTCCAAAACTAATTGGTTTTGCTCAACATCTTCTTTAAGCATTAATTTTGTCAAAAGACGCATTGCTACAGCCCCTAAATCATAAAGCGGTTGATTAACAGAAGTTAATGTTGGATAAGTATATTGAGTAATTGGTGAGTTTGCACCAGAAATGATTTCAAATTCTTCAGGAACTTTAACTCCTTTATCCATCATCGCAGACAAGAGGCCAACGGCTACCGTATCATGTGAAACAACTGCAGAGGTTGCTCCTCTTTCAAGTAAGCGTTCAGCAAGTGATTTGCCTTGTTCGTAGCTATAATTACCTTCAAAAACAAGATTTTCATCAAATTCAATATTTGCTTCAAGTAAAGCTTCTTGATAACCAACCATACGTTCAGTGTTTTCAACATCTTTCAATGAACCCATGATGTAAGCAATTTTCTTATTTCCATTTTCGATTAATTTAGTTGTTGATTGGTAAGCAGCCAAATGGTAATCAATATTAACTGATGGAATTTCTTTATCCCCATCAATTGTTCCTACTAAAACAACAGGTGTTCTTGAATTTTTAAGGGAAGTTCTAATTTTTTCATCTAATGATGAGCCCATGTAAACAATTCCGTCTACTTGTTTTGACAAGAAAGTTTCTAAAACTTTTTCTTCTTTTTCAACATCATTATCACTATTAGCTAAAATCATGTTGTATTTATACATGGAAGCGATATCATCAACTCCGCGAGTAATAGCTGCGAAGTATGTTGAGGTGATTGTTGGCAAGATAACACCGACCGTTGTTGTCCGTTTACTTGCAAGTCCACGTGCCACAGCGTTAGGACGATAGTCAAGCTCAGCAATAGCTTCTAAAACCTTCTGGCGCGTCTTTTCCTTCACATTTGCATTTCCATTTACAACGCGACTAACGGTTGCCATTGAGACTCCGGCGACACGTGCCACATCATAAATTGTTGTTGTTGATTCTACCATATTTGGCTATCCTCTTTCTTTTCTTTTTATTCATAGTATTTATGAAAACCATTTTCATTTACAAATTATATCATGAACTGTAAACCTTTTCAACCTTCAAGTGTGTTTTTTTACGTGATTTTTCAATAAAAATAGCGTAGAATGGATATATAGTGTTTTTTATTTTCAGGAGAATTTAGAAAACTTATTTTCATTAATATTGGAGGAACCATTTTGAGCAAAATTGAACGTATTTCAGCCTTTCTGAATGATAAAGAAGTCGATATGACTTTCATCACTAATCCGACAACTCTAAATTATCTAACAGGGCTAGCAATTGATCCCCATGAACGAATTGCTGGTTTGATGATTTTTAGAGATTCTAACCCTATGTTATTCACCCCTGCCTTGGAAGTTGAAAAAGCTAAAGAACATACAAGTGGCCTAGATATTTTTGGTTATGACGATTCTCAAAACCCTTGGGAAGTTGTTAAAAACCATGTAAAATCAGAAGTCAAATCAATTGCTGTTGAGTTCTCAGATATTCCTTTAGCTAAAACAGAAGGTTTGAAAGCACAATTTGGTGATATTAATTTTGTGAACTTGACTCCATTAATTGAACGGATGCGTTTGATTAAATCAGCAGATGAAATTGAAAAAATGAAAATTGCTGGGGATTTTGCTGATAAGTGTTTTGAAATTGGTTTTGCTACTGCTGCCGAACGTAATGGCGTCACTGAATCTGACATTGTCGCAAAGATTGAATACGAAATGAAACGTATGGGTGTTCCTCAAATGTCATTTGATACGTTAGTACTATCAGGTGCTCGCGCAGCAAATCCTCATGGAGGACCTGAAAATGTCGAAATTCAAGAAAATAAGCTTCTGCTCTTTGACTTGGGAGTGATGAGTGGCGGCTATGCATCTGATGCAACACGTACTATTGCTATTGGTCAACCTAATGATTTTGATGCTGAAATCCATAAGATTGTTAAAGAGGCACAACAAGCGGCAATGGACTTCATCAAACCAGGTGTGACTGCTCAAGAAGTTGATGCGGTTGCTCGTGATTTGATTACTAAAGCAGGTTATGGTGAATACTTCAACCATCGTCTCGGGCATGGTATTGGAATGGATGTTCATGAGTATCCATCAATTGTGGCCGGAAATGACCTCGTCATTCAAGAAGGAATGTGTTTCTCTAATGAGCCTGGAATTTATATTCCTGGTAAAGTGGGCGTTCGTATTGAAGATTGCCTTTATGTAACTGATAATGGTTGTGAAAGTTTCACTCATACTGACCATGATTTATTAATCTTCTAATAAAATAAAATTAAAAACTTTCGCCAAATTTGGCGAAAGTTTTTTACTGACAAATAATTTTTCAATAGAAAAAATAATCATCGCAAAGATGATTATTTTTATTTTATTCACTGTAATCTAAATTATCAGCATGACCAGAGCCATTACCAACAAAGAATCCTGTTTTTGCATTGATTGAGACTAAGTAACGTCCATCTGGTGCATAAAGGTTATAATATCCACTAACAATTCCTGCAGGGAAACCTTGACTACCGTTGGTTGTATGAATGGCAGTCGGAACTAAAATGTAATTATCACCTGTAATATAGCCGCGTTCGCGTGCTTTATTAAGCACCATTTCTTTAATTCCAGCCCCCCATGTAAAGGCAGGATCATTTGGATTAATACCAGCTTGTGGTTGAACCCGTGCCGCTGAAACTTCTAAATTCACTCCATTAGAGCTCAAACCATTGCCGTTTGTGCTGGCATTGGCATTTGAATTTGTAGAAGACGAAGCATTCGTTGTAGAACTGCTTTGACTTGTTGTACTTGATGAAGAGGTTTGAGTTCCTGCTCCTTGATTCGCTTTGGCTTCTACCGAACTTGCAGAGGCTTGGGCCGAGCTTTCTTTGGCCACTTGACTTTTTGCTAAATCGATAGCCTGAGTTAACAATTTATTCAAAGTTTCATTACTCGTTTTCGGAGTTTCTGGAATTTTGACATTAGTCACTATTTTGGCAGCTGAATCAAGTTTTCCATCAGTAATTGCGGCACTTGTAAACAAGGCGTTTACTTTCTTAATGGCATTAATTTGGTCTGTAAGACTTTCTGTTTCTGATACTGCATTTGACCAAGCCATTGAATTTTTGTGACTATTAACTAAAGTTTCGAGCGCAGCCAAGTTTCCAAATTGACTATTTTTCAAAACATTATGTGATTTATCAGTAAAGAATGAATCATATTGTTTTTCAAATTTATCTAAGTCAGTCTGACTACTTTTCGTTGTTTGAACAGTCTTAGGTTTTTGATGATTATTATACTGTGCAAATCCAACCGCACCAGCTGCAATTAAAATAATAGCACATAAACCAATGATAATCGGTGTTTTTCGATTTTTAGCTTTTCCATCAGTTGTTTTTTCCTCAGCTGATTCTTGAGGTTCTTCTTGACTTTCGGATTTAGGAGCAATTTTTTCTGACGTCAAAACGGGAGCTACCTTATCAGCTGTAATCACTTTATCAGGAATATCAGCTGTATTCTCCTTAGGTTCTTGAACTAAGTCTGTAGGAGCTTCCTCTATTTTAGACGCTTCAGGTGTCTCCTTGGCTTCTTCATTTAAATCAGAATTTTTCTCTTCTTCTGGTTCTTTTGGTTCAGCTTCTGATTTTTCCACTTTTGAAGTTTCTGGACTTTCATCATCCTTCACTTCCTCCATAGGAACTTCATTTGCTGACATCATGATTGGGACAGTAACTTTTTCTTCTTCTAAAGGAAGCTCTTCTACTGGTTCATCAATTTCTTCTATTTTCTCAACTGATGGACTTTCTTTTTGCTCTGGCAATGTACTGACAGGAGCATCAACCATCACAACAGGATCTAAGACAAGGTCATTTTTTCCAGCTTTTGCTTCTTCTGGCTTTTTGTCAGTAACTTTCTCAGTCTCTTTTTCTTCTGGTAAGTCTGATTCTGACTCAATCTTCACTTCATCAGTCTCACTTTTATTTTCTACTGCTGAAGTGCTTTCTGAGTCAGTATTTTTTTCAATTACTGCTTTGTCTTTTGAAGCGTCTTCTGCTTCTTGTTCAAGAACTTCCTCCTGAACTTCTGCTTTATCTGCTGATGGCTCGATATGTTCTCGCTCAGACTGAATAAATTCATCTAAATTTTTATTTTTAGCATCTTCAATTTCACCGCGATGCTGACGAATATATTTATCTAAAACAGATTCATTTTCTTCATTTTCTTTGTCAACTCGTTTTGATTCTTCGACAATTTCACCCACAGTAAAATTTTGTAAATCTTGAAGTTTCAAAGTTTTTTCGCCAATTTGTTGCTCAGGTTTTTGGTTGTTTTTATTCTTATTAGTATTGTTATTTTTGTTTTTATTTTTGTTTTTTTTATTTTTGTTTGACATTTTTCCTCCGAATAAGATTCCCACTATTCCAATAAAATGGTGAATCAGACAACGAGAGTTGCTCAAACTCGTCTGAATCAATTTATTGACAAACTTCTGTCAGTAAATTAATTTCACTGACAGGTATCATAAACAAAATAGCAAGATGCTAGTTCACACGATAATATCTGTCAGTAAAAAATTATTTCATCCGTTTTCCGAAATACATATACAAATCTGTTCTTAGTGTTCCGTTATAAAGTTTGCGTTTTTTAGTTGCTTTTGCACCATAGTGTTTTTCAAAAGCGACATCACTCGTCAAAATGTATTTACTCCAAGTTTCAAGTGGTGCAAAGGTTTTACCCATTTCACCATAAAGAGCCGCTACAGCCTCTTCATCTTCCAAACGCACCCCGTAAGGTGGGTTAGAAACTAAGACACCATCAAGCTTATCTGTTCTAAAATCTTGAAGTCGCATTTGCTTATATTTTATCACATCTGAAAGGCCTGCCGCAAGTGCATTGTGCTTCGCGATTTCAATCATTTTTCCATCAATATCAAAACCTTGAATATCTAATTCTAAATCTGTCCTAACTTGTTTTTGAGCCAAAGCTTTTTCTTGTTTCAAAATTTCTTCATCAAACCAAGGCCATGCCGTAAAAGCAAAAGGACGATTCATTCCTGGAGCCATGTTCAAAGCCAACATTGCAGCTTCAATTGTGAATGTTCCAGACCCACAAGTTGGGTCAACAAAGGCACGACTTGGATTTGCTAACCAATTAGTTAGTAAAATAATTGAAGCAGCCATGTTTTCTTTTAAAGGGGCTTCTCCTTTTTCTGAACGGTAACCGCGTTTGAAAAGCGAGTCACCAGTCGTATCAATCAGTACAGTTGCCATATCCTTGTGCAAGGCAATTTCGATAGAAAATTTTGCCCCATTTTCCGGAATGGGTACTCCTTCAGGACGATGGTATGTCGTTTGTAATTTTTTTACAATAGCTTTTTTTGTAATACTTTGAATTGACGGTTCATTATGTAAAGTTGACTTCACTGATTTTGCTTTACTGACAGGAAATTGACAGCCAAATGGAATGAGCTCATCCCAAGGTAAGTCATAAACATTTTCAAACAATTCCTCAAATGTTCTAGCTTTAAATTCACCCACAACGATTTTAACACGGTCAGCAGTTCTTAACCACAGGTTAGCTTTAGCAATTTCCGCCAAATCTCCTTCAAAGAAAACTCGTGAACGGTCATCAATTGAAACATTTTCAATTTCAAGATTACGAAGTTCGCGAGCAACTAGACTCTCCAAACCACTTGAAGACGTGGCCAATAATTTGAATTTCTTTTGCATTTTTTAATCTTTCCAATCTCTGTATTATTCTTACAGACTGAGATACTATTCTATTTCACGTTACCAATTATTTATCAAAAAAAGCCGAGGCTAAAAGCCCCAGCCTGTGTCATACAGTTTTCTATAAGCCATGTTTTGTTCCAGTTCAATCCATATCAATGAATCTCCCCTTCGATAATCATCTGTCTGCCAAAATTCTTAATTTCAGCCTCGACCACGCCTTCATTTGGGCTAGTCAAGTGCCCCGACCATAAGTTTGGGTTGCTCGCTTGAGGGGTTTACCACGTTCCATTCTTAGCGTTTCCACTAAGACTCGTCTCTATGGCACTTTTACAGGCTACTCACGCATATCAAAAGACTTAGCGTTTTGGCCAGCCGTTAGGCATGACGCTCCTACCTAGGTTTATTGTTTGACCTAGCACAATCACTGCGTGCATCTCAGCAACGCGCGAGCATGGACTTTCCTCACGATTCACAAAGAATCGCGCGATTATCCGAAAACTGTTTTTTCAAAAATTAAGCAGAACTATAAAGCTCTTTTCCAAAATCCTTGACTTCACAAATCTGTGAAGCTTGCTATTTCCCTTATTTCTAAGTCCACAGCAAAACATAAAACACTTTAAATTTTATATTTTTTAGTTGTTTTCACTAGCGATGCCATTAGGGCCAAAAACAGCTTGTTCTAAACGATTGATTCGTTTGAGTAAATCAAAATTACTTGGATTACGCATTTCCACTTTTGGTTTACTTGAACGTGCTTGAAGAACTTGGCTTGGATCAAAGCGTTGTGTATCATCAAGATTTGCTTGATTTGGTTTAGAAACTTGCATTTCCAATTCAGCAATCTTTTTCTTCAAAAACTCATTTTCTTCTTGGAGACGCAATGTTTCTGTCTGATAAGTTTCATAATCAGCAATAACGTCATCAAGGAGTTCATCGACTTCTTCTTTATCGTAACCACGCATCTTTGTAGAGAAGTCTGCTTCATAGATATCTTTAGGCGTAAATTTAAATGTCGGCATTTTTACCTCTTCATCATCATTATAAAATGTCCATTATTTATGATAACAGATTTTCAGTTTTTTTTCAAGGTCAACTTGATTAATAGGATATCAAAAAGATAAGCTTTATCAGCTGCACTCGTTTTTATCGCAAAATCGAGTTGAATTAAATCAGCAAGTCCTTTTTTTAAAGAACTCACTTGCAATCTTCGGACCAATTGATTAGCCAATTTCACTGGATAAGGGTGCATCTTCAGATATGAAACCTGTTGATTTTCTTGCCAACCCTTTTCTTGAAAAAGTTTGACTTGCAAATACAATCGATAAGAATTAGTCAAAATCGCTAAAATTTTAATTAAATCTTCTCCTTGTAAAGTTAAATCATGAACTAAATCACGCGCTTCATCAATTTTTCCTTTAAAAATTAAGTCAGTCAAGGCAAAGATATTATCTTGTAGTGATTTTGGAACTACTTTTTCTACATCATCTACCGTGACTTCACGCCCTAAAGCATAAGTTTGAACTAAATCAATATTTTGCTTCACTACTGAAAAACTGTCATTAGATTTGGCTGCAATTAGACTTAATACAGGTCGTGGCAGTGAAGTTTCATGACTAAAATATTGAATGAGTTCTTGTGTTTTTAATTCCTGTGCTTCAAGTAAAGTTGCTTTGGCTTTTAATTTTTTGACAACTTTTAGGCGACTGTCCAATTTCCCATAGAGTACCAACACAAGCTGGGTGGTTTCCGAAGGGTCATCTAAAAAATTTTCAAAACGCTTAAGCTGTTTTTCATCTAAAATAGTTTTTTTAGCCGTTGTTAAATTGACCAAGTTTTCCAAAATAACTAGATGAGAATCAGAAAAGAAGGGAAGGGATTCCAAGTCTTCCAAGGCTAAATCGCTATTATTGGGCGTTAAGTCATAGTAGGATTGACTTAAATCTGTCGGTTCAAAATTTACAAAAGTCAATAACTGGCTTTTTAATTCTTGAACCATTTCTTTTGACTCACCAAAAATTACTAAAATTTGAGGGAGCCCTTTTCTTTTGACTTCGTTAAATTCATCAAATACAGTCATATTAATTCCTCAACAACATTATTAAAGCAAGTCCCACTAAAACTATCACTAGAATAAGCAAAGCAAAACCTATGCAGCCAAACTTAAATAGCTTAGCAAAACTCGATTTTGCATTTCTGACAATCTCATTATCAGGTACGGCAACTCTTTCTTCGATAGATTTATATTTTTCGTTGGGGTCGAAAGTGGCATAAGCTCCACCAATAAATCCCTCATCTTCCGTCATTTGATTTCCGTGCAAGGCATCATTCCATGTAATTGGTCGATATGACTCCACACCCGGAATAAATGTTTGAGAGGAAGTGATATTTTTATCTACTTTTAATTCTTCATAAAGTGCTTTAACTGGGGCTTTCATTCCCCCTTTTAAAATTTCATCATCAGCAGGTCGATTCCAAAATTCTAAGCGCATATATAGCTGACCTAAAATTTGTAAAACAGGTTCTTTGCGCTCATTTAAAACCAAAGCATCCGCTAAAACATTTTTTTCCTTGCTTGAAAGTTCTTTATTTTGCTCATCTTCTCGTAAAATTTCATAGATTTGTAGAAAATAGTGACGATAATATAGTTCTTCACTCATTCTTCTACTCCTCCAATAAATTCTCCATCCGGACTAACAAGGACTTTACGAGGAGTTGTTCCTTTAGCAGGACCAACAATTCCCTGCGCTTCTAGCTCATTCATCAAATCAGAAGCACGATTAAAACCAACCTTTAGCGCACGTTGTAATTGAGCCGTTGAAGCTTTTTGAGCAATAATAACCATGTTTCTTGCCTCTTCAAACAACGGGTCTCCTGAGCCTGTATTTGAAGCCCCAGTTCCCACTTGGTTCTCATCCACTTCTCCAGGGTCAAAGCTTTCATCATATTGTGCCTCTGATTGATCTTTAATAAAGGTCACAACAGCTTCCACATCATCATCTGACAAGAAAGCTCCTTGCAAACGAACTGGGTGGTTTTCATCAATTGGTTTAAAGAGCATATCTCCACGACCAAGTAATTTTTCCGCACCATTTGTATCTAAAATTGTTCGTGAATCTGTTCCAGAGGAAACCGCAAAAGCGATACGTGAAGGAACATTTGCTTTAATTAATCCGGAAATAACGTCAACAGATGGACGTTGGGTAGCCAAAATCATATGAATCCCTGCCGCCCGTGCTTTTTGACCGAGTCGAATGATGGCATCTTCCACTTCTTTACTTGCAACCATCATCAAATCGGCTAACTCATCAACAATAACGACAATCAAAGGAAGTTCAAGCATTTTTTCATCTGATTCCGCATTATATCTTTGAACTTTCTCATTGTAACCAGCAATATTTCTGACACCATAACGGCTGAAAAGTTCATAACGTTCTTCCATTTGGTCAACAACTTTTTGAAGCGCTCTGGAAGCTTTGCGAGGATTGGTTACCACTGGAATCAATAGATGAGGTATATCATTATAAACAGATAATTCAACCATTTTAGGATCAACCATCAAGAATTTGACTTGGCTAGGCAAAGCCTTCATCAAAATTGAAGTAATTATTCCATTAACTGCAACTGATTTACCAGAACCAGTCGATCCTGCAACCAATAAATGGGGCATTCTAGTTAAATCAAAAGTTCGAATTCCACCATCTAAAGACTTACCAAGCGGAATTTCAAGGAGTTTGCTAGGATTAGTTTTACCTGCTTCCCACATCTCACGAAAACCAACCATTGCAACTTCAGCATTTGGAATTTCGACACCAACTAAAGATTTACCAGGAATTGGCGCTTCAATCCGAATATCTTTTGCTGCTAAAGCAAGGGCTAAGTCATCTGACAAATTAACCACACGAGAAACTTTTGTACCGGTTGCTAATTTGATTTCATATTTGGTAATTGATGGACCAACAACTGCTGATTCAACATTGGCACCTATTCCAAAAGATTTGAATGTTTCTTCTAAAATCCCAATATTCTTACGGACATTTTCCCGTTCACCTGATTGATTTTTGACAGGGACTTCGGCTAATAAATCAATGGTTGGTAGTTTATAATTTCCATTGTAATTATTAGTATTCATGAAATTCACTGGTTCATCATCGACTGGATTTTCTTCTAAAACTGGATTTTCATTTTCTTCAAAAGGCGCTTCTGGAATATTGATTGGAATTTCCACAGGTGCTGAGGTAAATAATGAGTTTTCGGCTTCAGGCAAAATAGTTTGTGGCTCCGGTATTTCTTTTTCTTCTTCCAGTTTTTTAAGAGCTTTGACGGCTTTTTTAGCTTCTACTTTTTCTGCACGTTTTTCTTTCCATTTTGCTAAACGCTGATGCAAATCTTCACGCATCTTAGGAAAGAGCCCTGGAATCATGAGATAAATAGCAACAAGCCAGAGAACAGCGGCAATAATATAAACCCCTATTACTGAAAACAAGGCTTTGGCGGGTTCAGTAATGATTGCTCCGATAAGTCCTGAACCAACAAAATGAATCACTCGACCGGCTGTTAAATCAGACAAAATAAGATGGAAAGTTTCATTAAGTCCTTGATGAAGTCGAATTTGAAAGACAAACATTAATCCAATAAAAGTTAAAATAATAGCTGGAATAATTCTTTTATTTTCTTTCAAAAATTGCTTACGAAAAACTGATAGAATCATTATTGTTGCCACTAAGAGAAGAAAAATAATGGCAAGTGAACCAATAAACAGGCGAACAATATTATAAAGTAAGATTCCAACAATCCCTAAGCGAGCAAGGGCAAATAAGATTAAAAGAAGCCCAACAAAAAAAGCAATCATTTTCCTTGTTGCGGCTTTTTTCTGTAGTTCTTTTTTGGTATTTCTTCTAGTTGTTTTTTTCTTTGCAGGCATTTTTTTACTTTCACTAAGAGTTTGAGATTACTGACAGACTTGTCAGTCAAATTATTATTTTTAAATGGTTTATTTTGAATATTCGTTTTGTGCAAATACTAATGATAGTCTTGTCAGTATTTTGAATCATTTAATTAAAATGATGGATAATTCCACTTACAATTATATCATAAATTTGATACAATAATTTTATGGAAAATATCAATGATTATAAGGCTTTGGCCTTCTTCGATTTAGACGGAACTTTGCTTAACAGTCAAAGTAAACTTGACCAAGAAGTCATTGAAGGAATTCACCGCATTCGTGAAAATGGTGTCTTGCCTTTTATTGCCACTGGTCGTGGTCACTTTGAACTGGATGAAATTATGGCTACAACAGGAATTACTGGAGCTATTGCTATGAATGGTCAGTACATTGTTTTAGAAGGTGAAACAATCTATAAGGAAGAAATTCCAACGGCAAGTGTTGAAAAATTACTAGATGCCGCACAACCCCATTCAGAAGCCCTTTCTTTTTACGATAGCCAAGGTTACTGGGTGAGCGAACTCACTGATTTAGCTAAAAGAGCCTATTCTTACACTCACATGCCAATGCCTCAAGTAGATGCTAGACGTTATCTTTCCCAAGAAGTCAACATGCTTTTGGTTTTAACGAATCAGCTCAGTCAGGTTGAGTATTATAAAGAACAAGTGCCTGAACTCAACTTTTTCATGAATTCTCCTAGTTCAATTGATGTGACAAATAGCACAACTAATAAAGGCACGGGGATTAATCATGTCAAAGAAGTCTTGAATTTCACTGGCCAAACCTTTGCTTTTGGCGATGGGCGTAATGACCTTGATTTATTCAAAGCTGCTGACCACAAAACGGCAATGGGAAATGCAGTGCCAGAACTAAAAGAACTAGCAGACTTCATCTCTACTGAAAATACAAATCATGGAATCATCAATGCATTCAACCATTGGGGAATCTTATAATAAAAAAAGTTACTGACAAAATATCTGTCAGTAACTTTTTTATTTATTTTCGAGCACTTCTCGTCTTCGATAGACAAAAGCTAGAATGAAACAAATGGCAACTGGTAAAGTTAAAATTAAACCTGCTCCGTTAAAAACTGAGGCGAGTCCGTAAAAAATTCCGACGACTAAGAAATAAATTCCCCAACCTTTTTCTTTATTCAACCTAGCAAAAGCTATCCAATTAAGTACAAGCAAAGCGATTAAAATTAGTCCCGCAATCATTGCTGCTGTAGATAATAAGTTTTTATCAAATCCAGCATCTTGAAGTTCTGTCATAATTTCTGAACCAGTTTGCATGGAAATAATCATCCAAAAACTAAGGAGTCCCAGCAGAACAAGAATTGTAAAAATGATTGACCCAATAAGAGCAAATATTTTTGATTTAGTCATTTTTTCTCATTTCCTTTTTTATTTTTTAATTATAACATTTTTAGGGCAACAAAAAAAATCCGCCTCAAAGAGCGGATTCCTAAAAATCTTGTCAGTAATAATTTAATTTTTAAATTTACTGACAGAATTTCAATCTATTATTTTAAAGCTTGAGCAGCTGTGATGATTGCAAGTTTATAAACATCTTCTTCGTTACAACCGCGTGAAAGGTCAGAAACAGGCGCATTCAATCCTTGTAAGATTGGGCCAATGGCTTCAAAATTACCTAGACGTTGCGCAATTTTGTATCCAATATTCCCTGATTGAATGTCTGGGAAGATAAAGACGTTTGCACGACCAGCAACTTCTGAATCAGGTGCTTTTTGACGTGCAACAGCTGGGACAAAGGCAGCATCAAATTGAAGTTCCCCATCAATTTCAACTTCAGGGTGACCTTCTTTAACTAGTGTTGTTGCTTCAACCACTTTATCCACATCTTCTGATTTACCAGAACCTTTAGTTGAGAATGAAAGCATCGCAATTTTAGGGTCAATATCAAAAAGTCTTGCAGTTTCGGCTGAGGCTACGGCGATATCAGCAAGTGTTGGAGCATCAGGTTTGATGTTAATTGCACAGTCACCAAAAATATATTTTTCATTGTCATCACGACCGCGAACCATAATAAAGGCACCAGAAACAGATTTTACTCCTGGTTTTGTTTTAATGATTTGGAGAGCCGGACGAACAGTATCAGCAGTTGAATGAATTGCACCAGAAACCATTCCGTCAGCAATTCCCATATAAACAAGCATTGTTCCAAAGTAATTTGGGTCTTTCAAAATTTCTTTTGCTTGTTCTTCTGTAACTTTACCCTTGCGACGTTCAACAAATGTTTCTGTCATTGTTTCAAAACGTCCACAATTTTCTGGGTCGTAAATCTCAAAGCCCTCTGGGTTAATTCCACGTGAAATCAATGTTTCAGTGACTTCTTTGACATTTCCAATAAAGACAGGTGTAATCAATCCATCGGCATTAAGACGATTTGCAGCACCTAAAATACGTGCATCAGTTCCTTCAGGAAAGACAATTTTTAAGTCTTTTCCACTAATCTTTTGTTTCAGTGATTCAAAAAGTTCCATTTTAACAATATCCCTCGGTTACAAGTTTCTCATAACCCACCGCTTTAAGTTGCGGATTTCCTTTCTGCAATTGTTACGAATTAAGTATACCATACTTTCACAAAAAAAGTAAGCATTACCATTATTGCTATTTAAGGACAAGAAGCGCTTTTATTTCACTAATTTTTCACGATATTCACTAAATAAAAATTAAAAACTGTCAGCAGACAGTTTTTTTAGTCATTTAGAATACTAGCAATTTTTGTCGTTATAATATCGACCCCAACTGTATTAGAAACACCTTCAGGTATAATGACGTCAGCATATCTCTTAGTAGGTTCAATAAACTGATGGTACATTGGTTTCACAGCTTCTAGATATTGTGTAATTACTGAGTCTAGAGTTCTTCCTCTTTCCTCAATATCTCGGCGAATTCGACGAATGATACGCACATCATCATCAGTGTCCACAAAAATTTTGATATCCATTAAGTCACGCAAACGCTCGTCTTCTAAAACCAAAATTCCTTCAACAATCAAAACATCAACAGGCTCTTGACGGTAAGTTTCTTGAGAGCGAGTATGCTTAGCATAATCGTAAATCGGGATGTCAACCGCACGTCCGTATTGAAGCTCTTTTAATTGAGCAATTAAATAATCTGTATCAAAGGCTAAGGGATGATCATAGTTCGTTTTTGTTCGTTCTTCAAAAGTCAAATGCGATTGATCTTTATAGTAGCTATCATGCTCAATCATCGCAATTCTTTCATTTGAAAAAGTTTCTAAAATAGCATGTGAAACACTTGTCTTTCCACTTGCCGAACCGCCAGTGACACCAATAATCAACGTTTTCTTCAAAATCAAATCTCCAAATTTTCTTCTATATATTCTACCACAATTTTTGGGCTTTTTGTCATCAACTGACAATTTTTTATTTTTTAAGCGTTCACATCAAAAACTCTTAATTTTACTGACAAAAGCTCTTAATAAGTGACATAGAATCTTTTGAATTCTTATTTTTATAATTTATTTACTTAAAATTCAATAGTAGAGCAATGACCTTTAAGAAAAAATTTGATATAATAGAACAAGATTTTAACAGAAATTTAGAATCTTCTAACGAAGATTTCTGTCCACCTATAAAGGAGAATTTGATGCTAAAACTTGGAGTAATTGGAACGAGCTGGATTGCTCGCTCATTTATTGATGCCGCACATATGACTGAAAAATTTCAGTTTTCTGCTGTTTATTCACGTCGTCTTGAATCCGCTGAGCAGTTTTCTGCCGATTTTGAAGCAATTGAGAAATTCGATAATCTTGCTGATTTTTTCAATGCTCCACTTGATGTCATCTACATTGCTAGTCCAAACGCTCTTCACTTTGAACAAGCAAAAGCCGCAATTCTAGCTGGCCATAATGTTATTGTTGAAAAACCAGCTTTCTCAAATCCTACTGAATTGACAGAAATTATTGGGCTTGCAAAAGCAAATAATATCTTCTTCTTTGAAGCTGCTCGTAATATTCACGAACATTCATTTTCCATCATCAAAAATTTTCTTGCTGACAAAACAATCAAAGGGGCCGATTTTACTTATTCAAAATATTCGTCAAAAATGGCTGCTCTCTTAAAAGGTGAACTTCCAAATAAATTCAATCCTAAATTTTCAGGTGGACTTTTAGCTGACCTTGGTGTTTATCTCTTGTACGCTGCAATTTTCTGGTTTGGAAAACCCAAAAAAGCAACTTATGACGCCGTTATACTTCCTTCTGGAGTAGACTTAGCAGGTGTTGGTATTCTTGACTATGAAGATTACAAAGTTTCCATCAAATGTGCTGGAAACGTAAATAGCTATCTTCCTAGTGAAATCTATACAACTGATGGAACTTTGATTTTGGATGGCGTTAATGCGATTACTTCAGCCAAATTCATTGCTATGGATGGTTCAGAATCTACAATTGACATTGAAGCCCCAAAACATTCTCTTTATGATGAAGCTCTAGATTTTGCCCATATTTTAGAAAACAAAGATTTTGCTGCAAGCTATGAACTGCATCAATTTGCCAATGAAGTTTCTGAAACCTCATATCAAATGCGTCAAAGTGCTGGCATCGTTTTTGATGCTGACAATAAATAAATTCCTTTAAAAGTTACTGACAGAAATATTTTGTAAGTCTGTCAGTAACTTATCTCTGGTCTCTTAGTTAAATTGGATATAACTACCGCCTCCTAAGCGGTGATTGCCAGTTCGATTCTGGCAGGGGCCATCTAAATAAAAAAGAACACCAAATCTGGTGTTCTTTTTTATACTCAATCGATTACCAATTAACTTGACAATGATTGTTATGAGCCGCTAAGTTTGATTTATTGTTCAAATATTAAAAGACGAATTTTATCAATGCTTAGTTATAAACTACCCAACTACCTGCTGGAAGTTTGCTTGCCATTGCAATTTGTTCAGCCAGAGTCATACCTGCGTATTCACCATGACCCAATAATTGGAAGGCACCGTAAGCACCTGAACTTGAATTCACACTATCAGCCATCCCATTTGATTCATGAGTGATGATATAAGCCCATTCACTAGCAGAATAGCCCGCTGCATTAGCTGTATTCGATGCCATATAATTAGCAAGAGCTTGGATGTCAATTTGTCCAGAAGTTTGGCTCATATTAAGCCCACCAGAAACACTTTCTGCTGCTTGAGCAGGTGCAGCTGATGTAACTTTAGTAGGTTGTTCTTCAGCAGTCTTAGCTGTAGCAGAAACTTGTGTTGTTGTTCCTGTCAGAATGTTATTAACTTCTGTTTGGATTGCTTTTACATCAAAACCTTTTGTTTTAAGGTTAGTGACACGAGCGTCTCCATTACCGTAATTTCCGTTAATAACTTCTATAGCAACTTCATGAGTTGATTTAGGTGTATCCGCATGAGCGATTCCGCCCCCAATAAACATGAATGATGCAACTAATCCAGTTGAAATAGCAACTTTACTTAATTTCATTTAGACCTTTCGATTTCGCCACTAAGAACATTCCATAGGACTTGATCAGCCCAGTCTATCTTCTATCATCATGGTTACTTCCCATACACATCATAAAGTCCGAACGCTTGTGTAGGATTACCGTAAGCAGTTTAACGTCATTGCACGCTATGGACGTTTCGAGATTCATTTCTTGCAAACTAATTGATCAATTTAATTTGTAAGTTAAAAAACTATTTAATATCAGCAGTAGAGTTTATCTACCACTCATGAGGCACAATTATATTATCCATTACTTAACCGAACCTTAAAAAAACTGCTAAAAAATCCTCACAAATCCGACTATAAAGCCTTTTCTTTCAAATTTAATTCTAATATTGTATTATCCATACTACGTTTTGAAATCTTTCTAAAACGCTCCCAGCTCCCTTCGAATAATCATATTTTAGGCATTTCCACATAAACCCTTTCAAAGCGACTTTTCTTTTCTTCATTGATTCTTAGCCTATAATCAGTTATAATTACAATAGAAATGAAAGCACTTCAGTCAAATCACAAACTTCTGCCCACAATGATACTTAAACTTTTTTAATATTATTAAAATGCAGAAACTTTTTTTCTCAAAAAACAAATAAATAAAAGCCGTAAAATAACGGCTGTTTTTATTAAAAATATATTTTCAGGAGTTTTTATGTCTCTCAAATCATTTTTAGAGCTCGTCGAAATTAAAACAAAAATTGCGAGTATTTTTCCTTATCTCATCGGTATTCTTTTTAGTATAAGCTATTTTAAAATCCTAAATCTAGGACTTTCGCTCTTATTTTTTGTGGCTATGCTGCTTTTTGATATGACCGTAACTGCTATTAACAATTATCAGGATTATAAAAAGGCCAAAGATGAAAATTATAAAAAACAAGAAAACATCATCGGTCAAGCTAACCTTTCAACTAACCTTGTTGCCTTTATAATCCTTTTGATGTTAGCCCTGAGTCTGATTCTTGGATTCTCCCTCGCTTATTTTGTGGGTTGGCTCTTCTTTTTACTTGGTGGAATTGTCTTCTTCATTGGTGTCTTTTATACCTATGGGCCCATTCCGCTTTCTCGAATGCCACTAGGAGAAATATTTTCCGGTGGTACAATGGGCTTTGGAATTTTTGCAATGGTCATTTTAATTAATACTTCTCAAGACCCAATTTTTAGTCTCAATCTTGATTTTACAAATAATACTTTTAGCTTAAACGGTAGTATTTTTGCTGCTATTGCTATGATTATTGCCAGCTTACCTCTTATTTTTACCATTGCTAACATCATGCTCGCCAACAATTTACGTGATTTAGATACAGATATTAAGAATCACCGTTATACATTGGTTTATTATATTGGTCGTCCTTATGGCATTAAACTTTTCCAAATTTTGATGTATGCTTCTTATCTTGCTATTATCCTAGGATTTTTATTTAGAATTTTTGAGTGGCCAACTTTGCTTAGCTTGCTTACCTTCCCTATCATTAGAAAAAATCTGAAAGCACACGAGCATCAAGTGCCAAGTCCGCGAAGTTTTGTTTACTCCTTAAGAAACATGGTCTTATTTAATAGCGCCTATGCCTTTAGTCTACTTCTCTCAATCATTTGGCAATATTTAGCAAAATAAAAAAAGTGATAGATATCACTTTTTTATTTTTCATTCAGAACCAGACGAAGCTGCTCACGAGCAAGCACTTCATCTTCCCTTTTAATCAAAAATGTTAGATAATCACCTGCCTGTAACTCGGTATCTCCATGTGGAATAATATCTTTTCCCGAACGATGCACTGACACAAGTAAACAACCTTCTGGTAAATTAATCTCTGATAATTTCTTGCGGTCAGCAATTGAATCAAATTGAACAATTGTTTCAAACATCATCTGTTTATCAGAATCATCAATCTCTATTTCTTTTTCTTTCAACATTTTTTCTAGCAATGAATCATAAATCGGTTCTGCTTTTAATAAATCTGCTACAACGTATGCAATCAATGAAACAAATGCCAAAGGAAGCAAATGGTCAAATGACCCTGTCATTTCCACTAAGAGCAAAATTCCAGTCATTGGCGCTCGCACGATAGCAGTAAAGGTCCCTGCCATTGCCAAAATCACTAGATTGGCAAATAAATGACTTGGTAGATGAAAAACTGAAATCACAATTGTAGCAAAGACAGCACCCAGACTTGCTCCTAAAACTAATAATGGGAAGAAAATTCCGCCAGGAACACCTGAAGCATAAGAAATCATTGAAATAAGATACTTTCCAATGAGGACTAGACAGAGAAAACCAAGCCCCATGCCCAAACTAAAAGAATCCATTAAGTGATGGCCACTTCCAATTATACTTGGAAAAACCAAGCCTGTCACTCCGACGATTAAAAGCGTAATTAAAACGCGTAGGAAAGGACTTTTAATTTTCTTCATCAAACTTTGGCTTGTTAAAAGGGTCCAATTATAAAAAGCACCAAAGAACCCTAAAATAATTCCTAAAATAATAAGCAACCAATAATTTGACAGGTCAATAGAACCAACAATTTGAAAATGAAAAACTGGTCCGCTCCCAAACATTAATCGTGCAACCATATCAGCAACCATTGCTGAGGTCATACAAGTGAGTAAAATCAAAGGAGAGAAATATTTAAAGACTTCTTCCAGAGTGAACATCACACCTGACAATGGCGCATTGAAAGCCGCAGACAAACCAGCAGATGCCCCAGAGGCAATTAGAATCCTTTTATGGCGTTCGGTTTCGGCCAATCGACTAGAAACCATTTGACCCATTGAAGCTCCAAGTTGAACCGAAGGTCCTTCACGACCAAGAGAAAGTCCCGCAAACATTGCCAAAGTTCCCGCGATAAATTTAGCAAAAGCAGTCGTAAACCAATTGTTTTTAAAATAACCCTGCAACTGACCTTTGACTTGTGGAATTCCTGAACCTGAACTCATTGGATATCTTGTCATTAAAAAACTAATAAGCAAAGCCAAAAGAACAAGACCCAAAATAAGAAGGGGAATAAAAATAAGATGTGAACTGGTAAAACTATAAATACCCAAGCCTAAATTTTCAGCTTTTTCCAAGGCCAACCGATAAAGACTGGCCAAAAAACCCGCAGTTAAGCCCACGAGTACACTTAGAAAAAGCAGATAAAGATTTTTATTTGTTGATTTTTCTATATCTTTTAATTTCATTACTACTTCCCTACTAACGCTTATTTTAATAAATTTTTAAGCAAGATTATTATACCATAAAATAGATTCCTTATGTTTTGTACTTTTAATAATATACACATCCCCTGTATAAATTTACTCAAAAAGGCACTCAATCGAGTACCTTTAATTTTTTAACTACAGATTTACTTAAAGTTTTCTATCTTTCCAAAAAAGGAATAAACCAAAGAGCATCATCAAGTAAAATGGAAGTGTCAATGCAGTAATTTCTAATGGTATTCTCACAACAAAAATAAGAATAATAAGAGAAAGAGATAAGACTAAACCTCTATACTTAAAAATTGATTTTGGAATTCGTGGCCAAACATAGATTTGTAGAAGAAATCCAATAAAAATCATCACCAAAGCAATAAGATAAGCATCCATTTGTTCTACCTCCCTACGGAACATAAATGAAATAAACTCCTGCCCAATTTACCTCCATATTAAGATAATCATTTGGATGAATATTATTCATATAGTCTAGATCACTTTTTACTTTATGATAGTAAGCAGCTCCTAGGGCAGCAATCGGACCACCAAAGATGCCTGAAAGTCCTGAATAAAGAGTAAAATTATCTAATTCATGGTCCATTTCATAAACCGCGGCATTACTTCTGAAATAGTAACAAACTCCCCACCAGAAGTAACCGGAGGTATAACCCGATGATTTCAAGGCCGAAGCCCGACTCACTATTTCTTTATTGACAGGATTTATAATTAACTTATTAGTTTCAACCTGTTGATTTACAGCATTAATTTGCTCTACTACTTGTTCAAATTCATTTTGATTAACCTGAACATTTTCTGGAAGATTTAAAACATACTGGTTATTCTTAACGGAAACATAGGAGTCAAAATGGTCTTTAATATCAGTAAAATTTGAAGCTTGATTACTAGAAATTTGCTCTGTTGTGAAATTAGAACTAATGACATCAGCATTAGCCATTAGTGGGCTAGCTACTGATATCAAGATTGCTGAAGCCATAAGGCTTACATAAATTTGTTTTGTTTTCATAAGTGTTTCCTTTCATTTTTTTCTGGAAATTGAGCTATCCCAGTCAGTAAAGAACTTCCCTCGCCCCAAGTCACCTTTCGCTCTGAACGAAGTTCCTTGTAAAATTTTAAGACATCTGGAGAAAGTTGAGAAGAAATCACCAAAGGAAGCAAGGCATTTCTGAGATGCACGAGTTCAAATTCCATATTTTTAGATTTTTCAATTCGTTCATGATACTCCATTAGTATTTTCTTTTCTGCCTCGTTTAATTTTGAACCTGCATGTAGTAATTCCTCAATTCGATTCAAAATTTTCTCTCTCATTTCTCTTTCTTTTTTTAACATATTTCCTCCTTTTTTTATTTTTTCTTGATAATCGAGCACGCTTTCTTTTATCTTTAACTTCATTTTAGCAGAAAAAAAAGCCTCCTCTTTAAATCATTGCAGAAATGCAACGAAGTAATCTGGAGACTTTTTTATGTTAATAATTTTCCTAAAAGCTTTTGATATCGTTTTTGATAATAATCTGCTAAATCTTCATAACCAACTTGCCGAAAAACTTCAATGGCCTTTTTGATTTGCTTTTCAGCTATTATCTTATCTTTGAAACAATAGCTATAAAAGCCATGTGCCAAATTTCTTAGATTTTCAACATAGAGGTCGTAGAAATCATCTTTAGGGTAACTTTTTTGCAAGATACTTCTAGCTGAGTCACGAGCTCCTTTTGAGGAAAGCAAAACGACCGCTCGATACGAAGATTGAAGAACTCTTCTGCGATATTTAAAAACACCATATAAGTGTTTACTCTTCCCCCAGAGTTCTTTCATCAAATACATAATTTCTCGTTCACTGAAACTGTCCAAAGTCAGATAAAAAATCGAAAGTTCAAAATATCCCCATTCTCCAACATCATAGAGATATTCAACCACATCATCAGCTTCCGTTTGTGTCAGTATTTCATAACGACTTTTAGCACAATAAGCTAGCATTTTTGAATCATATTCCATAGCTTCTAGATAGAGCTTGTGAAGTTTATCGATGTCATCTGCAATATCCGCAAGAATTATATCTTCTAAAAATTCTTCTTTATAATCCATTGAAAAATTATTGATAAAATGTTCATATTCAGCTAAAGTCACATTCATCTCTTGCAGCGCACTATCCAAGCGTTCAAAACTTATCATAGTTTGACCTAATTCAAATCTTGATAAACTCGCTTTTGAAATACCTATTTCTGAAAAATGAGAAAGCGAAAAATCCTTTTGTTCTCGTAGTTTTTTAAAAATTTCCCCATAACGTTTATAAGGCATATTTTTTCCTCGAAATTTTTCTTTTTTATTGACCGATTACTTTTTACCAATACGAATATTTGATTTAGGTTTTTTGGATTTAGTGGCAAAATGACTTGCGATTGCTCCACCACCATGTTTTTGATATTCTACGGCAACAAAGCCAGCTTTTCTAAAAAGTTCTTCAAGCGTCTTGGCATCTGGAAAATCTTCTGCTGATTTTTGAAGCCATTGATATTCTTTTAAAGATTTGGCAAAAACTTTACCAAAAAAGGGCATGACATTTTTAAAATAAAGTTCAAAAGCTTGTTTATAAATTGGCAATGTGGGATGTGAAGTTTCGATACAAACCACTCTGCCCCCTGGTTTTAAGACACGAAAAATTTCTTTTAATACAGTAAGATAGTCAGGTGTGTTTCTTAGCCCATAACCAATCGTAACTACATCAAAGCTTCCTTTTTCAAAAGGTAAAGCCATCGCATTTCCTTGTAGAAATTCAATATTTTTCTTCGCTTCTTCTTTAAGTTTAGCCTTAGCAATTTCGAGCATATTTTCTGAAAAATCAAGACCAATTACTTTACCAGAAGGGCCAACACTTTCAGATAAATCAAAAGTCCAGTCTCCAGTTCCACAACACAAATCAAGAATAGACAGACCAGTTAAATCTCCCATTCTTTTCATTGTTTTAGCCCGCCATAAATCATGCTGTTTAAAACTGATAATGGCGTTCATTTTATCATAATCTGATGAAATACTATTAAAGATTTCTTGCACACGTTCTTCGTTTACTTTAGTCATAGACTTATTATAGCACAACTTCTATGCTACTATTTACTGATTATGATTGATAAAATATAAAAAAATTACTGGCCACAAGGTCAGCAATTTTTTATATTTTAATGGAAGAAATGACTCTTACTTCCGATTTCAGAAATTTTCTTCGTTTTATCTTCAAAGTGTGGGAAGAGAAAGGCCCCAATTGCAACAAATACAATTGATACTGCCACAAGGATAATTATTGCAAACCAAGCGTTTGGCCAATAAATCCCTCCAGCCGATTCTCGTAAAAGATTAACAGCGTGGGTAAATGGTAAATAAGGATTAATGGCTTGGAAGAATTTTCCAGAAACTTGGATTGGATAGTTCCCACCACCACCAGAAATGGAAAGTACAAGGATAATAATCGCTATTCCTTTACCAACATTACCAAATAGCGCGACTAGAACATAAACCATAATCATAAAGGCGATGGATATCAGTAATGCAAAGAGGACGCTGTAGAATGGGTCTCGTACATCTACCCCTAAACCAAAGTAGTTTCCTAAGGTTACAATCAAGGCTTGAGCAAGTCCAATGGCTACGAAACTTCCCATTCGAGCAAAGAATTGTTCACGTTTAGAATAACGTTTTTTATCTTTATCTGATAGATGAACCTCTGTTGTTGCCAAACTTGAAAGTAAGACTGCACCGACCCACAAACAAAGCGCTGTGTAGAAAGGTGTACTTGCCGAACCATTGTTGGCAATAGGATAAACTTGATTTTCTTGCACTTCTACTGGTTGGGTCAAAAAGTCACTCTCTTTAGTAGCATCAAGTTTTAGAAGTTTAACAATCTCTCCTAAATCAACTTCTTTTTCACCTTTTTGAATGGCTGTTGCTGCTTTTTGAATGCCCGATTTGATTTCAGGCCAGTCATTTTGGATTAAACTATTGGCTTGATTCAAAGCAGACTCGACGTCAGGCATTTTCTCATTTGCCATTGTTAAGGTATCTGTTAAATCTTTACGAACACCAGCATAATCATTTTTAAAGAAATCAGAAGCTGTGCCCAACTTAGTTTTAAGGATAGGGAATTCATTTTTATAAAGACTAGCCCCTTCGTTAATTGCATTGACAATTGTCGTCATGTTTCCATTTAACATCAAGTTTGCATCATGAATTTCTTGTTTGATGGCTGGCATTTCACCTTGATATTTTTCTAAAATGGTAATAGCATTAGAAACTGTTTGACTTGTTGAATTTAGTAAAGCTTCAAAGTCAATTTGTTGAGCCTGATTTAATAAACCTTTGGCATCAGTGATTGTTTTAGTCAAACTTGTTAAAACTGTATCAATTGTTTTACTAATTCCACTCACATCAATATTATCAACTAAATTAGAGATTTTAGTAACCACATCATTAATTTGGGATAAGTAAGCACGAATTTCAGATACATCACCATTTTGTACTAACTCATTCAGATGATTCATTCTAGTACTAAGTCCTGACAGTAAAGAATCAAGATTACTGAGTTGCTCAATTGTTGAGTCTAAATCATGACTTCCATTGCTCTCTTGGACTTGTTTCATGTAATCAACAATATTTTGAATTGCTTCTCTTTGTCGGGCGATATTGTTAATAAAGTTGGTAATTAAACTATTTATTTGTTCTTTTTCTTCATCTGTGAGCTGATTATCAGCTATTGCTTGGTCAATAACAGCGAGAACTGAGGAAGTATTTTTTGAAAATTCTTGAATAGACTGTAGAGTGATTTGAACGCTATTCGTGATACTAGGCAATGCGCTCTGCATTTTTTTCGCTGCATCCAATGTCACAGTCCCTAAACTATCTGCATCTTGTCCTAATTTTTGAATGTCTGGCATTGATTTTTGGACTTGATTGATGATTTGCAAGCCGTCTTTTGCTTCTTGAATTCCTTGGGTCATAGTACTTTCAACTGACGCAAAGTCTTCATCAATCATCGAAATTTGTTTACCAGCGTTTTGAATTTCAGGAATTTTTTCTTGAAGAGTCAAAACAAGTGACAAACTTTTATCAATTTCAGGCATTTTATCATTCAAACTAATTACTTTTTGACCTAAAGAATCAACTTCGGGTAAATAAGTAATAAATTCGTTAGCTTTAGCCAGTTTTTCTTTGATTTCTGGCATTTTACCATGAAGGTCAACCACTTGTTGGGTGTATTTGTCAATGGTTCCTAGATTATCGTTTGTTGATAAAATTGCTGACTTAACCTTTTGAATGCTGACCATATTTTTATCAATATCGTAACCAATCGTATTAAAGGTTTTTAAGAGTGTACTACTTGCCGTATTAATAAACTCTTCAGAAATCTGTGATTGAAGAGATGAAGCACCCTTAGAGGTTATTTTGGGAGCAATAGCATTTATCTTTTCATTAATAGAATAAACTATTTGTGGCTTTTTAATATCACCGGTTGTAAAACTTAAAAGGTCTTTTGAAAAATCCTTTGGTAAGTAAATTCCAGCATAGTATTTTCCGGATTTAACTCCTTTGTCTAATTCTGCTTTAGAATCTACAAATTTCCAACCTAATTGATGATTTTTCTTTAAATTCTTCAGAACTTCATCACCAATGTTTATGGTTTTATCTTGAAAACTAGCAGGTTTATCTGCACTGTAGACTGCAATTGGCAATTGCGAGGTATTGGCATAAGGGTCCCACAAGGCTTTAATGTTAAACCAAGCATATAAAGAGGGAATTATCATTAAGGCAACGATTAAAAAGGTCGCCACAGGATTTTTAAAAATTCGTTTCCAGTCTAGGGCAAACAACTTCCAGGTATTTTTTATACTTTTCACTTCTTATCCTCATCATTCTTATCTCACTTGTAACTTTTTAAATTTCTTAAATATCATCGAGGCTTTTTCATACTTCATGACTGCGGATTTAAAAATTACGCAATACACGATTTTATCATATTTCATAAAAAAGTTCTAGCACTGCTTCCTTTTAATGGACACTTGCCTAACTATTGTAAATTTTTCTTGCTTGATAAAAAACTCAAATTCAAAGAAATGTTTATTTGATAAAAAAAGAGGGAAAATCCCCCTTTTATCAATCATTCATTTGTTAAATCTTCACCATTACTTGCAATCACTTTTTTATACCAATCAAATGACTTCTTAGGTGTCCGTTTCAAAGTTCCTTTACCAAAATCATCTCGGTCAACATAGATGAATCCGTAACGTTTACTCATTTCACCAGTACCTGCTGAAACCAAGTCAATACATCCCCAAGAAGTATATCCGAGTAGTTCAACACCATCAAGTTCAACCGCTTTTTTCATTTCTTTGATGTGAGCAGCCATGTAATCAATTCGATAGTCATCTGCTACAAAGCCATTTTCATCTGGTTTATCAAGAGCTCCTAAACCATTTTCAACAACAAACAGTGGTTTTTGATAACGATCATAAATAGAATTCATTGTAATTCGGAGTCCAAGAGGGTCAATTTGCCAGCCCCATTCACTTGCCTTTAAATAGGGATTAGTGACAGACTCAAAAATATTACCAGCTGACTTATCTGCGTCCTTGTCTTTTATCTTAGCCACTCGACTAGAATAATAGCTAAATGAAATAAAATCAACAGTATTTTCTGCTAAAATTTCTAAATCACCCGCTTCAATTGGAAGTTGAACATCCTCACGTTCTAATCTTTTTAGAAGATAGTTAGGATATTTCCCACGCGATTGGACATCAATGAAAAAGAGATTGTCATGATTTTGTTTTTGAGCTTCCAACACATTTTCTGGATTACAATCAAATGGATAATATTCGCCAGCGGCCAACATACAGCCAATTTTATTTTCTGGATCAATTTCATGAGCTATTTTTGTTGCCAAAGCTGAAGCCAAAAGTTCATGATAAGCAGCCAAATACTTGGCTTGTTCTTTATTTTCCCCTTCTTCAAAGACAAGTCCTGCCCCCATGAATGGAGCATGGAGTAGCATATTAATCTCATTAAATGTCAGCCAATAGCGAACCAATCCTTTATAGCGAGTAAAAATTGTTCTCGCCAGATTTTCATAAAAGCCAACCATTTTTCGATTACGCCAGCCCCCATATTCTTTAATCAAATGAACTGGACAATCAAAGTGAGTAATAGTAACTAATGGCTCAATTCCTAAACGTTTGCATTCTTTAAAAATATCTTCGTAAAATTGCAAACCTTCTTCGTTTGGTTCTTGTTCATCTCCTTTGGGGAAAATTCGTGTCCAAGCAATTGACATTCGATAGGTCTTAAAGCCCATTTCAGCAAAAAGGGCGAGGTCATCTTTCCAATGGTGATACATATCAATCGCTTCTTTTGCAGGATAGAAATGTTCCTCGTCAAATTCAAGGTGCTTCATTTCCCCTGTAATAATTGGAAAACGGTCTTTTCCGTGAGGCACAAGATCAACGTTAGCAAGTCCACGTCCTCCTTGATTATAGCCGCCTTCACATTGATTAGCTGCGGTAGCTCCGCCCCAGAGAAAATCTTTACTAAATGGCATAATAGATGACACTCCTTTTTTATTCTTTTTTTCATTTTACCATTTTTTAATTGTTTTTGATAGCGATTTCATCTTGTTTTTTATTAGAATTTTTTCAATAAATAAAAAAGACTCAAAACTATTTTGAGTCCTCTTCTTCTTTTTTTTCAGGCTCTGCCCAATTACGACGGAGACTAAAATGTTCTGGAACTAAATCATAGCCTGGTTGGCAAAAAGGGTGACAACGTAAAATCCGTGCTGTTCCCATCGCCAATCCTTTGGCTGGTCCATGTTTTTCTATTGCCTGAATCATGTAATTGGAACAGGTAGGATAATAGCGACAGGCTGGGGGCAAGGCTGGAGAAATCCAACGTTGATAGCCATGTACTGCTTTCACTAATACTTTTTTCATCTATTTCACTTTATTATTAAGAAAGAATCTATACTCATTCTCCTTAATTTTACTGACAGACTTAGTCAGTAATTTATTTTTTACTGACAGAAATGATTGGGACTTTGTCAGTAAAAGTTTTTATTTTAAAAGGCTCAGAATATCAGCAACCATCAATTCAGGGGTAAGGTGGTAGCGGTCATAAAGTTCAGCAACAGGAACAGAATCATTAAATTCACGTTTCGCTCCAAAATTTAAAACTTTCACATCATATTTCCCGAGGAATGAGGCTACTTTTTGACCAAATCCTCCGTCAAGAATTCCATCTTCGATAGTGGCAATCACTTGATGATTTTCAACTAAGTTTTCAAGGAAAGCTTGGTCCAAATCATTGATGAAAATTGGATTAACAAGTGTAGGATTAACTCCATTTTCAGCTAAAATCTTAGCGACTTTTTCACCATGTGAATAAAGTCCACCAAGAGCCAAAATGGCAACTTTTTCACCAGCTTTTGTCATTTGATATGAACTCGTCGAAAAATCTGTTAGAACTGTTGGACGTGATTCTAATCCATGTTCTGGCATTTGAATAACGACTGGTTCTTCATGTTGGTCAAGTGCCCAATCGAGAATTGAAATGAATTCTTCTTCAGATGTTGGAGCAAGATATTTGATATTTGGAATGTTTGAAATCCAAGTCATGGCTGATGAGCCTTGGTGCGTTTCATCTGAACCTGAAATAACCCCACCTTTAACAATGACAATCGCTGGTTCTTCATTAATTGCTAAATCATGCCAAAATTGGTCATAAGCTCGTTGCACAAAGGTAGAATTGTGGAAAATGATTGGACGAGCACCAGCTGCAGCCATTGCCCCACCAAATGTTATGGTAAATTGTTCGGCAATTCCAGCGTCAATATAACGGTCTGGATATTTAGCTGCAAATTGTTTCAAGCCAAAAATTCCAGGGATTGCTGCATTGATAGCTACAAGTGGCAAACCTTCTGAAACTTTTTTGTCCATGTAATCTAACATGATAGAGCTATAAGATTTGCCAGAATCAGTCACTTTCGATTGACCTGTTTCAAGATCAAAGGGCATATGCCAGTGGAAAGCTTCCTTATTTTCAAGGGCTGGTTGGTAACCACGACCTTTTTCAGTATGGATATGAAGAACGATTGGATGATCAATATCTTTTACTTCTTCAAATAAGTTGATAAGTGATTCAATATCATTTCCATTTTCTAAATATTTATAATCTAAACCAAATGTTTTAAAGAAGTTATTTTCAGCTTGACCATTTGTCGCCCGAAGTTCGGCTAGATTACGGTAAAGTCCCCCATGGTTTTCAGCAATTGACATTTGATTATCATTGAATAAAATGATCAGGTTTCCTTGGAAATCTCCAGCGTTATTGAGAGCTTCCATAGCAAGTCCACCTGAAATTGAACCATCGCCAATTACCGCAATAATATTTCCTTTATCCTTTGTCAAATCACGCGCTTTGGCATAACCTAAGGCATTAGCAATGGATGTTGAGGTATGTCCAACGGTGAAAAAGTCGTGCTCAGACTCTCTTTGACTGGTATAAGGAGTAATGTCATGGAAATGTCCATCAGTAAATCCATTTTTACGTCCAGTCAAAATTTTGTGTGGATAAGTTTGGTGGGAAACATCCCAAATAAACTTATCAACTGGTGAATCGAAAACTTTGTGAAGGGCAATCGTTAATTCAGTCACGCCCAAATTTGGACCAACGTGACCACCGACATTTGATACTTTGTGAAGGACTGCTGCTCGAATTTCTGAAGCTAATTCTTCTAATTCTTTATTTGAAATCTTTTTTAAATCTGCTGGGCTGTCTATTTTTTCTAAAACTGACATTTTTGATTTTTCTCCTTTATAGATTTACTTAGTTTTTACTGACAGTATTCGCCTTTAAAAAACTAGTAAATTGACTGACAAAATTGTCATAATTTGGATGATACTATTATCTTATCATAATTTGTCAGTAATTTTTTTCTCTCATATTTTACAACTTTTGGAAAATTTTTGCAGGATTTGAAATTGTGCTGTCCACACGAATCTTGACAATGAATTTTGTTCCTTTAGGTTTATTATCTTCAACTGTTATTTTCCCATTATAGGCTTCAACAATTTGTTTGGCCAAAGAAAGTCCCAAACCTAAGCCACCTTTTTGGCGAGTTCGTGCTTTATCTACTCGGAAAAATCGGTCAAAGATTTTTTTCTTATCTTCATCAGAAATTCCTTCACCATTATCAGCAACTGCAAAAGTTAGGAAGCCGCCATTTTTTATCACGTCCACCGAAATTTCACCTTCACTGTCAGTATATTTCAAGGCGTTATCAAATAATATCGTCAGCAACTGCTTAATGAGCGCTTGGTCCAAATTAACTGTGCCTTCTAATTTCAAGTTTCCTGAAAACTTTTTGCCTGCATTTTCGGTAAGCATTTCATAACTATTGAAAATATTTTCAAAGTAGGTTGCCGTTGTGGGCTCTGGTTCAATCTTTATTCCAGAATCACGTCTTGCCAAGTTCAACAGATTTGAGGTCAACAATCGCATATTACGAACTTCGGATAAACTTTCGGAGATATTTTCAGATTCGTCTATAATTGTTGCCGTTGGTTTTTGGAAAAGTAATTCTAGGCGATTTTGCAAGATTGCTAAAGGCGTTCTCAATTCATGTGACGCATTTTCAACAAACTCTTTTTGTTTTTCATAAGCCGCTAAAATTGGTTTTAAGGTCCAATTTGCAAGATATAAACTGATAATTACTGACAGAATCCAGAAAGTAATCATTGTGGTCACGATGACCCACATCGCCCGACTCATTGCATCTTGAATTTGATCCACATTTGAAAATATCTGCACGTAAACTGGCGTGACTGTCCCATCAGAATTTGTAATAATAAATTGCGAAGTGGTCAAATAACGATAATGCCAGTTATCACCATAGGGATTTTTTACTGAAACAGTCTGAATGGTATTAATTTGTTTTTCATTAAATTTCATAGCCTTTTGCAAACGACTCATCACAAAGTTGGTACTGATTCGTCCGTTTGATTCTGATGAGGGCATGAAACTCTTTCCTTCTGAGTCATAAAAAATAACACTATTATTTGGCCCATAAAATCCACTATCTTGTGAATCACTCGTACCAAATTGATTATTGGCAGCTTCTTCCAAAAACACTCGATTTTGAGCTAAATTATGTAAATTTTGGTCAGTCGCCCTGTACATTCCCAATTGCATGACTTGAATAATAATCACGGCTAGGGCGACAAAGATCACTGTAAAAGCTAGAAAAAAATGAAGGAAATTTTTCCCATCATTTTTTACGATAGCTGAAGATTTAACTTTTTTAATTATATTCTTCAAAGAGGTCTCATTTCTAGATAGATTTACTGACAGTTCTTTTAGCTAGCGATTTATTGACTCCTTTCAGCATTGGGGCCATCTCGTTAGCACTGACTTATTGGACAAGCTGAGTTCATATCTACGTTAAGCTTGTTTCTTGGCACAATAAACTGACCGAAGTCACAGTTTTAGTTTATAGATAAGTTTTTATAAATCCATAAGCTGTCAGTAAAATTTTATCTCAAGATATAGCCAACATTTCGCAAAGTTGAAAGATTATTGACAAATTCTGTATCTTTCAATTTTTTCCGGATTTTACTCATATAAACCTCAACAACCGTCACAGTTGTGTCACTATCATAACCCCAAATCCGGTCAAAAATCTGCTCTTTTGGCAAAATAACATTTTGGTTTTGCATTAAATAAACGACTAAATCAAACTCTTTACCAATTAAATCAACAGGTTGGTCATCAACTAAAGTTGATTTATTTGATAAATTCAAACGAATATTTCCATAAGACAAACCATTGGAATCTTCCAATTTCCCTGTCCGTTTTAAAAGTGCTTGAATTCGTGCTTTAAGTTCATCTAAATAGAAAGGTTTTGTTAAATAATCATCTGCCCCAATATCAAAACCATGCATTTTATCATCCAAAGATTCTTTGGCAGTCATAATTAAGACAGGTGTATCCACATTTTGTTCACGGAGTTCTTTTAAGACTTCAAAACCATTTTTTTCTGGAAGCATCAAATCAAGCAAAATCAAATCATAAATTCCCAATTCTGCTTCGTAGAGTCCTTCAACTCCATCATAAACTTGTTTCACTTGTGCAAAAGATTTTAAGAAATCGTAAACAGATTTAGAGAGTGATAAATCGTCCTCCACTAATAAAATTTTAATCATTGAATCCATCCCTTTTCACATTTTTTAAGGCAAATAATTTATAAATTATTTTTGGTTAAATTGGCTGAAAAGTCAATAAAACCGCGCCCATTCCTTTCTATTATTTTACACTATTATCATATTTTTGTCTTGTACTAGGCTTAACCCTATCTTAAACAAAACTAAAAAAGCTAGAACTCAAATTCTAGCTTTTGTTGATTCCCGAACAATTAATTCAAAAGGAATGATTGTTTTTTCTGGTAAGTTTTCTTTATTATCTCGTAAATCTAAAATTTTCTTGATGGCACTTGCCCCCAATTGTTCAATATGAATATCAAAGGTTGTGAGATAAGGGTGAATCATTGCCCCAAAAATGGAATTGTTGTAAGTAATGAGACTTACATCTTCTGGAACATTTAGTCCTTGACTTCGTAAACGCTCCACCACTTTTAAAGATAGGACATCATCCATAACCACTAATGCTGTTTCATTTCTTAGTGAAAAATTACTATCCATGAATAATAAATCGTGGCTGAGACCTAATCTTTCAGCTTCATCTTTAAAGCCTTGATAACGCTCTTCAAAAACTTCTGTTTCTTTCGTATCTGTTACAAATGAGATATTCTGATGATTTAATTGGGCTAAAAGTCGAACAGCTTCACGCCCAAGGAGCATATTATCATTATCCACATGTGTAATTTCATTTTTACCTTCTGTTGGCGTTCCTACTAGAACAAAAGGAACCTTATTTTCTAAAAGATAATCTCGAACTTCATCACTTTTTCCAGCATAAAGCACAATGAATCCATCAACCCGTTTTTCGGAAAATTGAAGTTCAACTTGCTTCTTTAATTCTCCGACCGAATGTCCCGTCGCGATAGCAATCGACACATCATAATCCCGAGCGGTTTCATTGATTGAGGTCAAAATTTTCATAAAGAAAGGTTGACTTGCTTTGTCGGCGACTGGGGGAAAGACAACTCCAATGGTATTTGTTTTTCCGGAAGCCAGAATCTGAGCCGCTGCATTACGACGATAACCCAATTCATGCATAGCTTTGCGAACTTTTACTTTCGTTTTATCCGAAATTTCTGAACTGTCTTTAATGACTCGACTTACCGTGGAAGCATTGACTCCAGCTTTTTTTGCAACATCTTTAATTGTAACTGCCATATTTTCACTTGAAACTAGCCGAAGCTAGCTCAACTCAGCGCTCCTTTCTCTATTCTTTTTTGAATCTTTCAAATTTTATTTTGCCAAATTTTAGACTAATTTTCAACTATTTTTTAGATTTTTGATAAAAAAGTCATCTAAAGCAATCAAATTACCTTGTTTTTGTAATATAAGAATCACTCAATTCTACAGTTTCACCATAAATCTTAAGACTTAAAGCTTGTCCACGCAATAATTCAATTTTTACTTCTTGACCGACTGAAATTTTCAATAAGCGTCCACGATAGTTAATGTGGAAGGCATATCCTGTCCATGCTTGTGGTAAAAATGGTGCAAAACTCAATTGAGCCTCCCAAGTTTTCATTTGAGCAAATCCATGAACAATCGCCAACCAGGAACCTGTCATTGAAGTGATATGAAGTCCAT
Organism: Lactococcus cremoris subsp. cremoris KW2; assembly: GCF_000468955.1. Lineage (NCBI taxonomy): Bacteria > Bacillati > Bacillota > Bacilli > Lactobacillales > Streptococcaceae > Lactococcus > Lactococcus cremoris. Next base: position 1,736,327 of record NC_022369.1, read on the forward strand.
CTTCTGTATCATTGTTATAATTATCCAAATCAAGACGAGCTGTCCGTTCATACATTTCAACTGCCTTATCTTCCATGCCAAGCTCTGCCGCCAAAATCGCATGAATTGAAGGAGAAAGTGAACTTTCATGAACAGTCAAAGGTTCATAAAAATCAAAATTGCGTTGTTTTTCAGCCATTGAAAATTGATTGCCAAAGAAATAAATTCCTTGAAGAACATCTGCTTGTTTAATATATGGACTACGTAATACTTTATCCCAAGACCAGTTTTGGTTCAATGGAAGATTTTTAGGGTCAAGTTGGGCCACTGGCGTTAAATCTTTATCTAAATAACCATCATGTTGGACAAAAATTCCTAATTCTTTATCTTCTGGATAATACATTTTATCCACAATTTCGCCCCAATGAGCAACTTCTTCGCTTGAAATCAAATCCGTACGAGGATATTTTTCCAAACTTTCAGCAGTATAAGTCAAAACCCAAGCTGCCAATTTATTAGTGTACCAGTTATTATTGATATTATTTTCATATTCATTTGGTCCTGTGACTCCATGAATCATATATTTATCATTTCGTTGGCTATAATGCACACGGTCTGCCCAGAAACGAGCAATTTCAACTAGAACTTCTAAACCTTCTTGAGCTAGATAAGTTTCATCTCCTGTATAGTTAGTGTAGTTGTAAATCGCATATGCCATGGCTCCATTACGGTGGATTTCTTCAAAAGTAATTTCCCATTCGTTGTGACATTCGACACCTGTAAATGTAACCATTGGATACAAGGCACCTTTAAGGCCTTGTTGGCGGGCATTATGTTGTGCTTGTGGAAGTTGATTGTGACGATATTTCAAAAGATTTTTTGCTACTTTTTCATCAGAAAGTGCCAAGTATAAAGGAACAGCATAGGCTTCCGTATCCCAATAAGTTGCTCCACCGTATTTTTCTCCAGTAAATCCTTTAGGACCGATGTTTAAGCGTTCATCTTCGCCGTAATAGGTTGAGAAAAGTTGGAATAGATTAAATCGAATTCCTTGTTGAGCTTCTGCTGAACCATCAATTTGTACGTCTGCAATTTCCCAACGTTTAGCCCAAGCTTCTTCTTGTTCTTTATAAAACTCATTATAAGTTTTCTTTGAAATTTCAAGCGTTAAATTTGAGAGAACTTTTGTTAAATTTGACGGTTTAATATCGCGACTCGTGACAACTAAAACATTTTTGATAAAAGTAAGTGGGGCATTTTCTACTAATTTTGCTTCATAAACATCTAAAACTGAAGATTCTCTCGTTTCTTGCTTTACTCGAGCAAAATCACCTGCAAAGCTTTGTTTAGCTGCTACAGTAAATTGTTCAACGCCAAAAGGATTTGGGATAGTTTCAGTTACGATAAATGACCCTGTTGCTGTATTATCAAGATTCTTCACTGTCCAAAATTTTTCATCATAGTTAGAATCTTCATTACGAACATTTGCATCAATGACGGAGGCTGTCCGGATTTGATGTATTTCACCATCTAGACTTTCAAACATAAAAGCAAAAACTGCAAGTTCTTGTTGAGCAATTGAGAAAAAGCGTTCGGCAGTGACGCGCACCCCGTAAGCTACATAAGTATAAGTGAGTACACCTTTTTGCATATCAAGCGACAGATTAAAATCAGTCACGTGACTTGCTGCTAAATCCACTTCTTTGTCATCTATAAAAACTCTAACAGAAGCAAAATTCAATGCATTGATGGCTTTTCCAAAATACTCAGGGTAGCCATTTTTCCACCAACCTACACGCGTTTTGTCTGGAAACCAAACTCCTGCAATGTAAGTTCCTTGGTGACTATCCCCACTATAAGTTTCACTGAAATTTCCACGCATTCCCATGTAGCCGTTACCGATGGAAGTGAGTGATTCTTGCAACCGTCGGTCTTCTTTTTCAATCTGATTTGATGTGATTTTCCAAGGGTCAATGCCCATAATTCTTTTGATTTGTTTCATAATCTTTTTTTGTTCTCACCTTCTATTTTTTATAAACCCGATATTCCCAGGCTAACAGAACCATCTTTTCTTGAAATGGACTATTTGAGCTGCCCAGAACTTGTTGATAATTAATAGTTTCCCCATCAGCAAAATTGGCAATCTTTGAGAAATCCAAATGTGCTTTTTTATCAGCCAAATTGACAATAATTAAAAATTCATCTCGCTCGTAAACCAAAACTTGCGGGTGCCGTTTGAAATGAAAATGGATAGGGCCATCCGAGATTGCAGTTTCTTTATGCCGTAATTCAATTAAGTTTTTATAAAGTTCAATCAGTTCTTGGTTGGTTTGACGATTAATTTCAGAAAAGTTAGGATTTATTTCCATCCAAGGATGTCCCGTCGTAAATCCGGCATTTTCGGAATCATTCCACTGCAGAGGCGTCCGAGAATGTTCACGACTGTTTTTACTGACCTCTTCTAAAGCCTTTTTTTCTGATAATTTTGTCAATAATTGGTCATATTGTTTAATTATCTCATCAGACCTCAATTGCTTACTGTCAGTAAATGGGAAATTGCTCATGCCGAATTCCTGCCCTTGATAAATGAAAGGCGTCCCACGTAAAAGCATGTAAGATACCGCTAGTGCCTTGGCTGATTCTATTGAGCCATTGCCAAAAGTATCAATACTTCGCGGTTGGTCATGATTTTCGATATACAAAGCATTCCATCCTCGTGAAAGCAAATCTTCTTGCCAACGCATGATGACTTTTTTGTAGCCATAGGTATCTCCTTGACTCTGGTCATTGGCTTTTCTGACGTTATGCTCTAATTCAAAAATCATATTGATATAGCCAGATTCATCAGTCCAGTCTGGCGCTTCTGTGGATTGTACACCCGAAGCCTCACCAACTGTCAAAGCCCCATATTCATCAAATATCGCTTTTAACTCAGCCATGTAAGTTTCAATTCCAGCAACATTCATAAAAGGAATCCATGGACCATTACCCTTCCAAGATTTAATTTTATAAGACCAAGGCATCTTTTGAATATGAGAAATGGCGTCTAACCTAAATCCATCTATTCCCAAATCCAACCACCAACAAATCATTTTGTAAATTTCCTGACGAACTTTAGGATTTTTCCAGTTCAAATCAGGCTGCTCCTTGGCAAATACATGAAAATAGGCTTGTTTTGTTTTTTCATCATAAGCCCAAGTTGAGCCGCCAAAAAAGGAAATCCACTCATTTGGCATCTGATTAGGACTCGCATCTTCCCACAAATAGTAATCACGATAAGGATTATCTTTTGATTTTTGACTTTCTATGAACCAAGGATGCTGGTCTGAGGTGTGGTTAACCACCAAGTCCAACATTATTTTCAGGTCTAAATCATGCGCTTCTTTTAACAATGTTTGGAAATCATCAAGCGTTCCAAACATTTCATCAATGGCATAAAAATCAGAAATATCGTAGCCCCCATCAATTTGTGGACTCTTATAAATGGGATTAATCCAGAGAAAATCAACACCCAGTTCTCGCAAATAAGGTAATTTTTCAATTATTCCCTTAATATCTCCCAGCCCATCGCCATTGCTATCTTTGAAAGATTTTGGATAAATCTGATAACCGACCATCTTGTGAAAATCATTTGTTTTTGTTTTTTTCATAGTTTTACATTTTCATTTTTAAAGTCCCTAAACTGAACTTATTTATTTTTTCAAAATAACTGTACTGTAAGCTGGAATTGTCAATTTTCCATCAGTCAATGTCGCTTGGACTCCACCACCAGAAAGTTGGTCAGTAATTTTTTTGCCGACAACTCCTTTCGGGAGTTTCACTGTCATACTTTCTTTATCTGAAAAATTATTGACAATGGTCAAATCCTTTCCATAATTAATGACAGACAAGCTATCTTTACTGACAGAAATATTTTTCAGCCTGGCAGTCGCAATCTCAGGATATTTTGCTTTGACTCGCAAGATTTTTTTGTACCAATTAAGTAGCGAATTTGGATTGGCTTCTTGCTGAGCCACCGAACCTCCGTCAGTTGTGGCAGTTTCAGTCGCACCAGGAACCGCAACATTTGCCTTAGGCGAATTTGCTCCATCAGCCGACCATTGCATTGGCAAACGTTTGTTTTGGTCAATACCAGAACCTGTCAGCCCCAATTCTTCGCCGTAGTAAATAAATGGATTTCCCGGCATCAAAAGGTAAGTTTGAGCAGCCATTTTTTGCATGGCTAAAGAGCTTAAAAGCGTAGCTGACCGATCTGTGTCATGATTACTCAAAAAAGGAGCGTCAATGGCTTTCGGGTTGTCAGCATGAATTTCTTGGTCCCAAGCTTCGATTTGCTGACCAAATAAAGAACCCTCACCTAAGACTAAAGCCGAATTAATTGGACTTGAACTTGATTGCAAAGCATTTGGAAAGTCAAATAAAGAATCAATACCTGACTGATAAATATCATCAATTGCCGAAGCCGTTGAAAAAACTTCACCCACTAAATAAGCTTTTGGATTTTGCTTTTTGACCGTATCTGTCAGCCATTTGGTAAAGGCCGTCGTTTTTTTATCATCATTTGAGAAATAAAAACCGACAGCGTCCAAACGAAAACCAGAAACACCTTTGTCTAACCAAAATTTCGTAATTTTTACAATTTCTTTTTTGACCTCAGGATTGGCAAGATTGAGGTCTGGCATTGATTTATCAAACTCTGACTCATAGTATTTTCCATTGCTAGCTAGACTGTAACCCTCTTTTGCTGTGTCCGACCAATTATAATAAGCCATATATTTCTTGTCGCCAGCTAGTGCTTTTTGAAACCAGACATTGTCAGTTGCCGTGTGGTTAAATGGCATGTCCAAAATCACAGCAATTCCTCTTTTTTTAGCTTGAGCAATCAGATTTTCAAAATCAGTCATTGTGCCAAACTTAGGATTAATTTCTTCGTAATTGCTGACATCATAGCCATGATAGCTTGGACTAGCAAAGATTGGGGTCATCCAAAGTCCTTGCACTTTCAAATCTGTTGTAGAATTTTTATTCCCCGTATTGAGATAATCTAAATGTTGCGTGACCCCATTTAAATCACCTTCGCCATCATGATTTGAATCGGCAAATGAACTCGTAAATATTTCATAAAAATTACGATACAAACTCGTATCAACCTTTTGGCTGACAGCCGCTTTTTTTACTGATGAATCTTTTGAATTTGCTTTTTGACAAGCACTTAAAGCACACGTCGCCAGTAAAGTTACTGACAGAAGTAAAAGCTTATTTTTCATAATATTCGTTCTCTTTTTTTTCCCAGTAAAGTCGGTCAGAATCAGTAATTTCGCGGAGAATTCGTGCTGGATTACCTACTGCAATCACATTTGCTGGCAAATTTTTTGTCACTACCGTTCCCGAGCCCACAATTGTATTTTCGCCAATCGTAACGCCCGGATTAACAATCACTCCTGCACCGAGCCAAACTCGGTCGCCAATCGTTATTGCTTTTCCATATTCTAGTCCACGCTGTCGAACTCCGGCATCAATTGGATGAGAAGCCGTAATCAGACTGACACGAGGTCCAAACATCACATCATCGCCAATCGTAATCGGAGCAACATCCAGAAAGATACAGTCCATATTGGCATAAAAGCGTTGACCAATTCTTGTATTTTTCCCATAGTCGATGTAAAGCGGCGGATTTACAAATATCTCATCGCCAGTTTGACCAAAAAGTTCTTTTTCAAGTGCCACAATTTTTTCTATATCAAGCAGATTGAGTTGATTAATTTTTTGATTTAATGCTCGATTTTTATCAGGTTTATATTCTGGTTCAACTTTACTTGCTTTGTAGAGTTTGCCAGCAACCATTTTCTTAAATTCGCTCATTTTCACCTCACCCTTCTGGGCTTTAACTATTCAACTTCACAAGCAAATGCTTCCCAAGCTTTTAATTTAATTTGAGAAATTTCAGGCAGGAAATTTTCATTGTGAATCAATAAGTCACGACAGACAAATCCTGTTTTAAATTGATTTTCTTCATCAGATAAATTGGCAACGACCAAGTATTTTTTCCCCTGATAAGTCCGCAAATAAGTAAAAACATCATCCTCAGAATCAATCAACTTGAAGTCCCCATAAATAACCCAATCATGTTGTTTACGAAGTTCAATCAACTTTTGATAAGTATAAAAAATAGAATCAGGATCACTCATGGCTTGGTCAGCATTAATTTCTTCATGATTAGGATTGACAGCCAGCCAAGGTTTCCCATCAGTAAAACCTGCATTTTCTCCAGCCGTCCATTGCATCGGTGTTCTTGCATTATCACGGCCAACACGACGAATTGAATCCATGATTTCATTTTCAGAATGACCAGCAGCTAAGCGTTCAGCAAACATATTCCGTGACTCAATATCATTGACTTCTTCAATTGATTCAAAAGGATAATTCGTCATACCAAGTTCTTCACCTTGATAAATATAAGGCGTTCCTTTCATCAAATGCAATAAAATCGCAAAAGCTTTGGCTGATTTCAAACGATATTTTCCATCATTTCCCCAATTTGAGACAATCCGTGGTAAATCATGATTATTCCAAAAAAGTGAATTCCAACCTTTTTCTAAAGCTTGCCATTTGGCTAAAATTTCTTTAAGTTTTGAAACTGAAAATTCCTTTTTATCCCATTTTTCACCCTCATCAAGATAAGCATTTGTGATGTGTTCAAATTGGAAAACCATTGATAACTCTTGACGTTTAGGGTCAGAATAAAGTTCCGCAATCTCTGGTGTTGCTCCCCAAGTTTCACCCACAGTCAACAAATTTTTCTGACCAAAAGTTGCCTGATTCATTTCATGCAAATACTCATGTAATTTAGGCCCATTTCCTGTGATTTCTTGGTCAATTTCTTTCCCAATCAAATCAATCACATCCATGCGAAAACCGCCGATTCCCTTATCAATCCAGAAATTCATCATGTCATAAACTTCTTGATGAACCTGAGGATTTTCCCAGTTTAAATCTGGCTGACGCTTGCTAAAAAGATGAAGGAAATATTGACCTGTCTCCTCGTCAAATTCCCAAGCAGAACCAGAAAAGGTAGATTGCAAACCATTGGGTTCATCAGCCCAAATATAATAATCACGATAATCATTATCTTTTGATTTTCTAGCTTCCACAAACCACTTATGTTCATCGGAAGTATGATTAACTACCAAATCCATAACAATTTGAATGTTTCGCTTTTTAGCTTCCAAGAGCAATTCATCCATGTCCGCCATCGTTCCAAAAACATCAGCAATTGCTTGATAATCAGAAATATCATAACCATTATCATCCATTGGCGATTGATAAACTGGACTCAACCAAATGGCACCAATTCCAAGTTTTTCAAGATAATCTAATTTAGAGATAATTCCTTGCAAATCACCAACACCATCACCATTAGCATCCATAAAAGAACGAGGATAAATCTGATAAACGACTGTTTTTTGCCACCAATTTTTTTTCATATTTCACTACTCCATTAAGATGTGAGTCCGACTGTTCATATCCGTAGAAAATAAGGAAATCACGTAAAGAAACGAAGTTCCTTGGAGAGATTTATCTATTTTCCTAGGATATAGGAGGACGAACTCAATTAAATTTTACTGACAACTTTATCAGTTGATAACCGTCAGTAAAATACTCACTAAACCAACGATTCTGTCAGCAATTTTCACTGACAAAACTATCAGCAAAGCCGATAGTTTCTTTATTCACCGATTCAATGACTCCCCTCGGTTGCATTGAACTGACAGAACTCATTTTCTATTTATAGATTACAAAACCATATTGTAAAATATTATTTTGATCAACCAAATTAGAGAAAACCACTTCATCAGCCGAAAAATAAGCCGGTTTTTCACCAATATTGAAAATAGCTTTCAAAGTTCCACGTTCAAATTTCACAATGCCATTTTCTGAATCTACGATTTTCCATTCTACTTCTGAATCACTTAAAATTTCTTGATATTGCTTGCGCAACTCAATCAGATTTTTAAAGAATTCAAACATCTCTAAATCTTGATTTTTTTCATCCCAAGGCATACACTTGCGACACTCAGGATCCATTCCACCAGTCACTGCATACTCATCTCCATAATAAATACAAGGCACACCTGGTTGCATGAAGGTGAACGTTTCCACCAATTTCATCAGGTTTTTATTATTTTTAGCAACAGTCAAAATTCTTGGGGTATCATGAGAATCTAAAACATTAAACATCATTTGATTGACTTGCTTACGATATAATGTAAGTTGCGTATTAATATTAGAGACCATTTGTTCTAAAGAAATTTTCTTAGTAATCAAACCATCTTTAATCGCATCGGTATAGGCATAATTCATAACAGCAGAGAATTCGTCGCCAACTAACCAAGGTTGAGCAGAGTGCCAAACTTCCCCTAAAATATAAAAATCATCTTTTGCCGCGTCACAAGTTGTGCGGAATTTTTTCCAGAAAGTATGGTCTACTTCATCCGCCACATCCAAACGCCAAGCATCAATATCAAACTCAGAAATCCAATAATCAGCTACTTTTAAAAGATATGCTTCAACTTCAGGATTAGCAGTATTGAGTTTTGGCATGTGTGGAGTAAAGGCAAAAGTATCATAAGTTGCATTTTCCGCATTTTCAAAATCATCAGTTGGTGTGTAAGTTGCTGGCCAGCTATTAACATGGAACCAATCCGCAAATTTTGATTTTTCTTGATTTTTCAAAACATCTTGCCATTGAGCAGAAGTGTCACCAATATGGTTAAAGACTGCATCTAACATGACTTTAATACCACGCGCATGTGCTTCTTTCACCAAAGTTTTAAACAATTCCTTATCCCCAAATTGCTTGTCAATTTCCATATAATCTTCTGTATCATATTTATGATTAGAAAAAGCTTGGAAAATAGGGGTAAAGTAAATACCATTCACACCAAGTTCAGTCAAATGTTCCAGATGATCAATCACCCCTTGCAAATCTCCCCCATAAAAATCTTGACGGTCGGGAACATCTTGGGGATTCCAAGCTTTCGTTCCTTCAGGGTCATTGCTTGTATCGCCATTGGCAAAGCGTTCAGGGAAAATTTGATACCAAACTGTTTCTTTGACCCATTCAGGTGCTTTAAATCGGTCACTTTCATGGAAATATGGCAAACGAAAAGCTCCATATTTTTGAGTTACCAAGGCTTCATCATAATCAAACATTCCTTGGTCAGTATAAACTACTTTTTCTCCATCCAAACCAGTGATGACGAATAAGTAATCCACACGTTTTGTTGCAACAGTAATTTCGGCCTCAAAATAATCGCTAATATTAGTAGAAAGATACTTTTTCATCTCTACTTTTTGACTAGCCCAGTACTGTGTATCAGGCTTATCTTGGCCTTCCCACGAATAAGGGTCTCCATAAAATAATTCGACTTTTTCCACATCAGACTTTTGTGTTTGAAGACGAACATGCATCAGATTTTTTGCATAAAGATAAGCAAACTCTGATTCAGGACGATGATAAATTGCGGCTTTGTTCATAATAGAACCTCCAAATTTTTTTGATGGCTGTACTGTCTCAAACTATTCTCAATTAATCTCACGGACAGTGAAAAGTCAGTCCATTTATACTCACTTTTCGATAGTGTCATTTCCACCACATCTGGAGAAGATAAATCTCACATTAACCATATTTTATCATAACGCTTTCATTGACGCAACCGTTTGCGAATGTTTTTGCATTTTATTTTTTAAAGGGCTCTATTTACCCGTCTAAAGAATACGCTCAACAGTCGGTATAAACCAATTTTCAAGTAATCAAAATGTAATATTTTTTTCCTTGACAAAAAGCAAACGGTTGCGTAAAATGAGGAGTGTATAAAATAAACCGTTTTCATTAGGAGGAAACACAAAATGAAATCATGGAAAAAAGTTGCTCTTGGTGGAGCATCCGTACTCGCCCTCGCAACCCTCGCAGCTTGCGGTTCATCAGCAAGTTCTAACAAATCATCATCCTCTTCTAGCTCAGACAGCATTAAAGGAACAGTTCGTGTCTATGTAGATACACAACAAAAAGCAACATACACAGACGTTGCTAAAGGATTAACTTCAAAATATCCAGACCTTAAAGTTCAAATTATTGCCAATGCTTCTGGTTCAGCAAATGCTAAAACTGACATCGCAAAAGATCCATCTAAATATGCTGACGTCTTCGCTGTACCAAATGATCAACTTGGTGATATGGCAGATAAAGGATTTATCAGCCCAGTTGCAACTAAATTTGCTGACGAAATCAAAAATGATAACTCTAAAATTACTGTTGCTGGTGTAACTTATAAAGATAAAGTTTATGCTTTCCCTAAATCAACTGAAGCACAAGTTCTTTTCTATAACAAATCAAAATTATCAGCTGATGACGTAAAATCTTGGGATACAATGACATCAAAAGCTGTATTTGCAACTGACTTTACTAATGCCTATAACTTCTATCCTGTCTTCTTCTCTGCTGGAACACAACTCTTTGGTGCTTCTGGTGAAGATGTAACTGGTACAAACGTTGCTTCTGATAAAGGTGTGACTGCAATGAAATGGTTTGCTGACCAAAAAGCAAATAAAAATGTCATGCAAACTTCAAATGCTTTGAACCAACTTCAATCTGGAAAAGCTGATGCAATTATAGACGGACCTTGGGATACTGCAAATATCAAAAAGATTTTAGGCGATAATTTTGCAGTTGCTCCTTACCCTACAATTACACTCAACGGAGAACAAAAACAATTAGAAGCCTTCCAAGGAATCAAAGGTTTTGCAGTAAATTCAGCAACTAAAGACCAAGCTGCTTCTCAAACTGTTGCTCAATATTTGACGACTAAAGCAGCTCAATTGAAACTCTTCAATTCTCAAGGAGATGTTCCAACTAATCTTGATGCACAAAAAGACGACGCTGTTAAAAGTTCTGATGCCACTAAAGCTGTAATTACAATGGCAAAAGAAGGAAATTCTGTTGTAATGCCTAAACTTCCACAAATGGCAACTTTCTGGAACAATGCTGCTCCACTTATCAATGGTGCTTACACTGGTTCAATCAAAGCAACTGACTATCAAGCTCAATTACAAAAATTCCAAGATTCTATCTCAAAATAAGAGCTAATCTAATGGTTATATGTGAATAAGAGGTTGGGCTCCTTCAGCCTGACCTCTTAATTTATAAAAGGAAATATTATGACTAAAAAGAAAAAAAGAAAACAAACCGAAAGTAATGTTTCTCCTGAAGAAAAATCTATTAAACTACGTGAAGTTTTCCAAAAAGGTAATACCATTACAAAATTAACTTTCTTCGTGATGGGCCTGAATCAAATAAAAAACAAACAGTGGGTAAAAGGATTTACTTTCTTAATTCTTGAAATTGCATTTATTGGTTGGCTTCTTTTCTCTGGACTTAGTGCGTTTTCTCTTTTGAGCAGCTTAGGTCCAAATAAAACACTTAAAGAAACAACAGACGCCAATGGCTTTCCAGTTATTATTCAACCTGATCACTCTGTTTTGATTTTACTTTGGGGACTCATTGCTTGTCTTGTCGTTGTTCTCTTTATTTTACTTTACTGGTTCAACTATCGTTCAAACAAACATCTCTACTATTTAGAGCGGGAAGGCAAACATATTCCTACGAATAGAGAAGAACTTGCATCCCTACTTGATGAAAAACTCTATGCGACATTAATGGCTGTTCCTTTAATTGGAGTTCTAGCTTTCACTGTTTTGCCTACTGTTTACATGATTTCGATGGCTTTCACAAATTATGATCGTCTACATGCTACTGCTTTCTCATGGACCGGTTTTCAAGCCTTTGGTAATGTCTTAACCGGGGATTTAGCGGGAACATTCTTCCCCGTTCTTGGTTGGACATTAGTATGGGCAATTGTAGCAACAGCAACAACATTTCTCGGTGGTGTTTTACTTGCCTTACTCATTGAGTCAACTGGAATTAAATTTAAAGGATTCTGGAGAACAGTTTTTGTTATCGTCTTTGCCGTTCCACAATTTGTAACCCTATTAATGATGGCACAATTTTTGGACCAACAAGGAGCTTTTAATGGAATTTTGATGAATCTTCATCTAATTTCTAATCCAATCAACTTTATTGGTGCGGCTTCTGACCCAATGGTTGCAAGAATCACTGTTATATTTGTTAATATGTGGATTGGTATCCCTGTTTCAATGCTTGTATCTACAGCAATTATCCAAAACCTTCCCCAAGACCAAATCGAAGCTGCACGTATTGATGGAGCAAATAGTTTAAATATCTTCCGTTCTATCACTTTTCCTCAGATTCTCTTTGTTATGACTCCTGCATTGATTCAACAATTTATTGGTAACATCAATAACTTCAATGTTATTTATCTACTAACGCAAGGTTGGCCAATGAATCCAAACTACCAAGGAGCAGGTTCAACCGACCTTCTTGTTACTTGGCTCTACAACCTCGTCTTTGGTCAAACTCAACGTTACAACGCTGCCGCTGTTCTTGGTATCTTGATTTTCATTGTTAATGCATCTATTTCATTAGTAGCATACCGTCGTACCAATGCATTTAAGGAGGGCTAATTGAAATGAAATCTTATAAAACGCAACGCCGTATCTCGCTAACATTGAGATATATTCTACTCGCTCTCTTAGCTATTGTATGGATTTTCCCAATTATTTGGATTGTCTTAGCCAGTCTGACACAAAATAATACAGGTTTTGTCTCAACAATCATTCCAAAAACATTTACCTTTGAGAATTACATTCAACTTTTCCAAAATAAAAGTGGTAGTTTCCCATTCGTTTCATGGATTATTAACACCTTTATCGTAGCGGTTATCTCTGCTACACTTTCTACCTTTATTACGATTATCATGTCGTACACGCTATCTCGTTTACGTTTTGCTTTCCGTAAACCATTCTTGCAAATCGCCCTCGTTCTTGGAATGTTTCCAGGGTTCATGTCAATGATTGCTCTTTACTATATTTTAAAAGCAATGAACATGTTAAATCTCGGTGGTTTGATACTGGTTTATGTAGGTGGAGCTGGCTTAGGTTTCTATATTGCTAAAGGTTTCTTTGATACCATTCCACGTTCAATTGACGAGGCTGCAACAATTGATGGGGCAAACAAATGGCAAGTTTTCACGCACATCACCCTGCCACTTTCACGTCCAATCATTGTTTATACCGCTTTAATGGCATTCATTGCTCCATGGACAGACTTCATCTTTTCTGGAATCATTTTAGGAAATAACCAAGCTCATCCAGAAACCTTTACAATTGCCTATGGTTTGTATAGCATGGTTCACTCTCAAAAAGGAGCTGCCACAGCCTTCTTCACACAATTTATCGCAGGCTGTGTCATCATCGCCATCCCGATCACAATCCTATTTGTCATCATGCAAAAATTCTATGTCAATGGAATCACAGCTGGTGCGGATAAAGGATAAATATTGACCTCTTCATAGAATCTATAATTAAAAAAAAGCAGACTATTAATAGTCTGCTTTTTTTTCACCGTCGTAATTATGATTTGTATCAGTATTTCAAATATTATCTAACATCCGTTTTTGCTCTTCAAAAATTTCCGTTAATTTATCACTAAACTTTCCTTTAATTGCTTCTTTAAGTTCTGCTGAATTTTTAGAAATAGAATTTTTAGCTGTTTCTGATTCTAATTTTGCACTTTTTTGTCGCTTTTCTCGTTGTTTATAGCTACTGACAGTTCCTGTCTTTCCTAAAGTTTGAATTTGAATTTTTTGTAATTCTTTTTGTGCTTTTTTAATCAACTGATCTACAATATCCATTCTTACCTCTTTTCTTGTAACTGTCTAAATTGTCGGTTATACTCCAGTTCAGATTGTTCAATTTTATTTTGAACCGTTCTTTTTTCAGTTTCAAACGCTTCTGCCATTTCTTGTGAGAATTGATTCAATCGATAACGAGAAAAATCATAAGCTTCAGAAACGTCACCATCTACTTCTTGCAGCATACGATCAATTTCATTCGTTGCTTGCTCAATCAAAGTGTTAACTGACCGTTCTCCCCCTCTTAGTTCATCTTCCTGCTCTTCCAACTGCGCTCTTTGATAACGATAATCACTTAATAATTCTTCCTCAGTAAGCAAAATTTATTCCCCTTATCCTTTGAGTTGCTGAGCTAATTCACTATCTCGAGCAACTAATTCTGATATTTTACCTTTAATTTCACCCTCAATATTTTTAAATTTATCACTCATTTTTCTCACTTTATCAATTTTATTCTGATACTGCCCAGTCGGAAAACCAACAATATTCTCATGAGTAAATCCAACCATTTCAAGTGCTTCATGAATCTCCAAATTTTCAAGAAGATTTCCCATACTTCGAGCCTTATTTACCGTCTTATTCCACAATTTTTCTGATTCTTTAATTCCATCTTGATAGTTTTTCATGACATTACTCATTGCCAGCTCAAATTCAGAACTAGCCGTTGAAACAATGGCAAGAGCCTGTGCATCATTTAAATAAATTTTTTCACTAGATGAAAGACCACCTCCACTAGCTGTAAATCGTGTACGCAGGTCACTTAGCAACGACATTTGAACTTCAAACTGTTTCCCCATTCCTTCAATACTTTTTTCAACATCAACATTTTTAGGAAGTTTATAAACATGTCCCTTTTCATCAATAAGATTTCCCTTACTATCAAAATTCCACGAAGATAAATCATGACTACTTCCATCAATCCATACAATTGTCCCTAAATCATCCCCAACCATATTAGCATCTAAATATCTAACCGTATCATCATTAGTATGACGGAAGTTAACGAACATTTCGCGGTGCGATTCTATATAGTCTCGTTCTGCTTTAGTTAAATCTGCATATCTAAACCAGCCGTTAAAAACGGTTGTTGGAATATGAGCTTCAGCCCCAACTTTTAGCATATAGCCTCCTTGACTATAGCCTGTTAATTGAGTAACAGTATACTTTTCTTGAACTCGTTTCAAAAAAGCTTGAGCAGATGACAATTGGTCCGATTGAAAACCGACCCATTCATCAAAAGCACTCGCAAGATTTTTCCAGTCTTTAGGATTTGTCCCAGCAGACACAATAATCACCTGATTAGGGTCACCTTCAGGAAAGTCTTTTGTAATAGGGGCAACCGCCATTCCACGATAGCTACCTCCAAATAATGAATTATCGCAATCTGTGGCTACAACTTGATATTGATTAAATTTCCCATTTACTTTAGCAGTAACAACATTCTCTTCTCCTGGCTTTGGATTATGAGATACTACGGTTTTACCAGGATAATTAGGGTCGACATTATAAACTTTATTATTAAATTGAACCAATTCTTTATTTGTTGTCATATTAAATTTCCTCATCCTTTCCATCTGTAAACCATGTTATAATTAAATCTTTTGTTTCACCTAATTGCCCACCTTTGCCCAAAAAACCATCCAAAGTACTATCAATATTTTTATTTTTTTCTGGAAAATCAACTTCTATGCTAAATTCATCGTTCGCAGTCAGAATACTAGCAGAAACGCTAGTATATCCCGTCATCTCATTTTTATATATTGTATTTTTATCAAATTTAATTGATCGTATATCTGCAAATGTATTTTTCATTTGTTTAGCTAATATTCTTTCTTGCGCAATACTGTAATCTGAAGTTTGTAACTCTACTTTTTCTTTTTCAGCTTTCTCGTTCATATAATATTTTCCTCCTGTAATTCCTACTCCAACCAGACCGACAACTAATAATGCTAAAATTAGCATTTTTCGTTTTTTCATTTCATTTTCCCTTACTAAAAAATTGACCTTTAAGGTTATTTCTCTTTAGAAACCAAAGCTTTGAAGCATCTTGTGCGTCAAGTTCCACAATGGTATTCGCATAATTATTAAGTTGTTGATTAATGCTCTCCAGTAATTCTATAAAATTACGAACGTTTTCTTCCAATTGATTGTATTGTCCAAAATAAGCTTGAAAAGCTTGCCTTGCCCTTGCTCCACAACCGTACTATTCATTGAGTTAACACGTTGAATAGCTTATTAAATTTGCTCTCTAGACTGACTTGTTGTTTTAGTTCTTCGGGTGTTACATAAAAATGTAACATTTTGTTATTTTTCTTTCGTTTTCGTGCTTTTATTTTACTGCTTTTTTACAAAAACATCAAATCATGTCTTGCGGAACTCCTATATTTCTCATTTCTTTTTATACATTAAATGTGTATAAATAATGGTAACTATTTTTCTTCTTACATCTTATTTGTAGAATTAGGATAAGATTTTTTAACTTTTTTTCCATATGATCATCGTTTATCAAAAATAACAGGAAAAGCAGCGATATCATTCATAGAGTTAAAGAATTGATTAAAGTCCTTATAACTGATATCGAGTCGTTCAAATGATAATTTATTCTTTTCCACTATGTTCTTTTTATCTCCATCTGTACGTGACGAAATTTTGGGTTGTTCTAAAAATTCAACGACTACTTTATTAGTTCCATTCCCCCACCATAAGACATGAATATCTTTCACTTCTTTTAAGAAGATTTGATAACTAATAGTGTTATTAGTTAAAGGATAATAAATTAACTCATCATTCTCCACTTGCATAATGAATGGAGCCTT
This sequence comes from Lactococcus cremoris subsp. cremoris KW2, assembly GCF_000468955.1. Classification (NCBI taxonomy): domain Bacteria; kingdom Bacillati; phylum Bacillota; class Bacilli; order Lactobacillales; family Streptococcaceae; genus Lactococcus; species Lactococcus cremoris. Next base: position 1,752,951 of record NC_022369.1, read on the forward strand.
CTTTTTAGAATTTCTGCTTATTCTTTTAATCAAAAAAGAAACCAAAAGAGAAAAAATATATAAAATTGATATTGCCAGTGCCGTATAAGTCACCAATTTATTTTTCCCCATTTGATAAACTCCAAGACCTCCATAGCCCACGATAAAAATAAAAAGAATAAGGCTATTTATCTTTTTTATGCTACTTTTGTCTTTCTTTAATGTAAGTATATTTTCCACATTTTGTTCCATTTAAAAAACCTCTATTTTTCTTATATTTAAGTATGAAAATTTTATTAGTAATAGTACTCCAAAAATTAATTCACCAACCTCCTGAAGCTCCTCCTCCATCAGATGAACCGCCACCACCAGAGAATCCACCTCCATAATCACTACTATAGTTTGAATAAGCATGATAGGAATCTCCGCTATATTTTTTAGTCCCTTTAAAATTATTACTATAAAAATGACCCGTAGAAGCTGGAGCTAGTATTTGTGAAGAGCTTTGAGAAACAAACATTGTTAAATCCCGGATAAGATAAGAAGAATCTGAATAAATTCTATGATTATTATTTTGCAGTTTTAATAAGTACTTAGTTATTAGTTCTTCTGAATTTTTCTCTAAAACAGTGTTTCTGACACCTTCCAAGCAGTTCAAGTTAATTGAAATCCTAGTAAAATATGGAATCATATAGTCAAGGTCTAAAGTCGCTTGTTCATCATATCTAAAGGCCCAAGCAATCTCCTGTCTACTAAGCTTGCCTTCTATTTTCTTCAATGAGGGCAAAGAGATTTCATTTTTAGTAATAAAATCCATTACCTCATCGACACTATATTTAGGTTTAAAAGCAGTAACTTTATTAAAGATAATTATTGATAGGAAAACAAATCCTCCAATTATTAAAACAGGTATTGAAAACAATAAGAAAGCATCTCCTGCATCTCCATTTGATGTATAGTTAAAGCTACTTGAATAATACTCACCCGACTCTTCCACCAACATCGTGTCCCGATTCCAACTTAAGGTATTCTCCGCTAAGTTCAGTGTTCGATTTATCATTAAACAAACTGCCTCATCATAATCAAAAGCACTAAAGTCGTCATTAACATCGGATTTATAAACTTGCTCTTTGATATTCTCTTCATTTAAAAATGCATTTCCATTCCAACCTTTGCCTAATTGAGTACGATATTTATGATCATTTACCGCAATAACAAGTAGAATCCCTAAATTATTTTTCTTATCACCAATCCCTTTAGAATTAAAATAATTCTTAGAAAATTTTTCTATTGATTCTCCTTCCAAACTATCTATCGTAAGGACCGCATATTGCGGATTTGCCATTTCTCCATTTATTGTGGCATTTGTAAACTCATTTAATGATGAATTAATCTTATCTTTAGTTTCTATGGACAGAATATTTGCCTGGTCATCCACAAAGTTCTGACTATCAGCGCTCACTTTTATCATGCTTGTGCAAATCAGAACACAAACTATCGTAACAAAAAACAACAACTTTCTTTTCATAAATTACTCCAAAAATCATTTTATTTCAAATATTTTACCATAACATTATACCATAATTTAAAACGTAATCCTTTTTACTTATTAATTCTAAATTGACTTGCCTTAATGTTGCTTTTATCCAAATACCTGACCTACAATCTTGCTTATATTTATCCACTTATATGCTATAATAAAACCGTAATACAACCAAAATTGGAGTATATAGATTTATGAAAAAATTTTTTATTATCATCTTTGCTGTTTTTACTGTTGGAATTTTAAGCAGCTGTAAAAATTCAAGTAAAGATAGCGTTGATACTATCCCTAACGCTCAGCAGGCTATTCAAGGAGAATGGATTTCATATACTGAAAGTAAAATCACTCTTCCGAAAACGTCTAGTGCTGCCGACGCGCATAAACTGTTAGACTTAACCACGTCTACCAGTGAAAAAATCAAATTTGATAAGAACAAAGTCACACTGTCTACTAATGAATATGATTATAAACTAGGACGACAAATTATTATTGGTTCATACAGTTATGATTATAAGTTAGAACAAGGTCAGGACATATTAAAATTTGATACAACAAGTTCAGATATAAGTGGAAGCCTTTATTATCGAGTAGGAAGTAAACTTGAAAAAGAAAAGACCAAAGAAATTAAGAACAAAGAAGAAAAAGAGAAAAAATCAGTGACTCATTTAAATGACGTTTGGAACTCTAAAACAGACATCATTGAAAAATCACTCAAGGAAGCAATGATTGGAACATGGTCAGGGCACTTCAAATCAGTAGCAACTACTGGTCAAGGTGTGGCTTGGGCACCAGGAATGCAAACATTAACTTTTGATGGTGGAACTAATCTTTCATTTCACGCTTCTTCTGATTCGTTAACAAATTTTGATCAAAAAGTAATTCACAATGCCTATGCCTCTTATCAACCTAATGGAATATTAGGATTAGAACCTTCGGACCATATTCCAGAAAATCCTAAAAAACTTTTGAACATCATTAAAGACCTCACAGCTGAACAAATGTTTAAACGTATTAAATATATTGCCTTTTCTTATGATGTAACAACTGATACTGGCACAATTTCTCAAAGCTTTTCCCCTTCCGAACTTTCATATAAAAACGGAAAATTATCATTTGATAATGCCTTACTCATCACACAATGTGGTGATGAAGGGGTTCAAATTTCTGGAGCTGTTTCTAAAACGGAGTAAAAAAATTGAAAAATAAAATCATCGTAGTAGCTATACTAATAACAACTTTTCTCTCTCTTTCAGCATGTAGCAAACTAACGAAGTCAGAAAGTACACTAATAAAAGGTCAGTGGGAACTTTTACAAGAACCCACACAAGTGACAAGTAATCTCAAACTATTAGATTTTCCAGATAGCAGTACTTCTACCCTTAATTTTACTAAAGTAAAAGACTACAATTTCAATGAAAAAAAACACGAACTAAGTTATCTCAAACGCTATAAATATCAAGTTGCCTTCGATAATTCAGGAAATATCTTAACACTGAGCACTAAAAAACAAAAAATAACCTACTATCGGAAAGATTCAGTTCAATATAAAAAAGCAATAACTCCGATTAAAAATCGGATGGATTCGGTTAATGAGGTTTGGAAAACGCAAAACCAATCTTTTTTGAAAGAATATGAAGAAGCTATTGCTGGAAACTGGTCAAATGCCAAAGGAAATGCTCAAGTTAATTTAAACCATGATTCGCCAGACCCTGATGCAACCTTATCCATTTCTAACCCTAAATTCCTCTTCTTTGATGTTTCCTTCACTGGAGGAGCTCGCGATAAAACGATGTCTGTCAGCTTTAAAAATAAAAACATTTCTGATGCGATTATAAAACTATCATATTCCGACTTTGACACTCTTTTGGGTCATGGATGGAGTAGCTCTGAAAATCTAATCGCAACAAAAGAAAAATTAAAAGCCCTAACTTTCAGAGATTTATTCATGAAACTAGGAGAAGTGACCTTAACTTATAGTGTTCCCGAATCAAAATTAAGTCAAGATATTAATGTTTCTGCTTATAAAGCTACTGTTGCATCAAATCTCACTCGATTTGATGAATGCACTATCACAACAAGAGATCGCTCAACTGATAATGAATTCAAGGCTTATCTCACACCCGTAGAAACCACAAATTAATATGACTTCAACTCCATTTTACTTGAAATTACTTGTAGCTCTTTTTCTCATTGTGTTACCAATAATCTTTTTGCAAATTGAAAAAATAAGCTCCAAAAAATATAAGACCACTAAAAATATTTCTGAAGAAATTATTAAGATTAATGAGATTGAAAATCTTGTTTTAGCTGTCCTCGACTCCTGGAATCAAGCAAAGCTTTATCAAAATAGCCAATTTTACAGTAAAAATTTACTGAAAAAACATGATAAACATATCACTCGTAATGAGATGTATGGCAAGAAAGAATCCTTTTTTGATATTCATGTTGAAGGAATAAATAATTTACACCAATATAAGCATAAAATTACTGTAGAAGTATCACTTAAGGCAAAATACTCCCTCTCATATGATGAGAACGGGAGCCTATTATATCTTGTAACTTCAAGATCAATGCCTCGATTTAATCAAATGTTAAAACAACCTTTGCCTGAAAAACAACCGCTTCAAAAAGATGTACAAAAATGGGAACTTATTATTGAAGAAGGTCATTTAAAAGTGAATAAGTTTTCTTTAAATCTGAAATAATAAAGTTAATATATAAAAAAACAGAAAGGTGATATAAATGGACCAAAAAACCAAAATTATAAATTTTACCGCTCGTACTTTTCGTATTTTAGTAGCAATCGTTTTTGGCTATACTATCTATGATTTGTTTTTCAGAGATATATTAACTCGTAAAATTCATATTTTTATCTACATCGTCACTTGGCTAATATTGTCCTATCTTATTATCCCCAATGTCACAAAAATCATTACGAAAATCTACCTTCCAGAATACTTTATCGGTAGGTCACGAACCTCTGACGGTGTATTAGGAGACTCCGTCAATTTATTAATTGATGGCTCAAAAGAGGAAATCGAAGCCGCTTTTTTAGCAATGGGTTGGAAAAAATCAGATAAAATTACTTTGCGGTCTTCTCTCAAAATTATAAAATCAAGCTTATTGCATCAAAGTTATCCAACTGCCCCAATCAGCTCTCTCTTTTTATTTTCTAAAAAACAAGACCTTTCTTTTGAAAAAGAAATTGCCGGAAGTCCTAAACAAAGACATCATATTAGACTTTGGGAGACTCCCAAAGATTATTACCTTCCGGGCGGAGTAAAGTCCGATTGGGTCTGTGCCGCTTCTTTAGATATTGGAATTCGCTTTTCTTTATTTACAGGGCAAATCACCCATCGAATTGATGAAAATATAGATGGAGAAAGAAATCTCATCGCAAACCAGCTCATTGAACACAATCTAGTTGAAGAAAAAAAGATATACACTCATTTTACCAATCCTTATCGAAGCAGAAATGGTGGCGGAGATAAAATCTCTACGGATGGTTCTTTAGTTTATTTGAAACTTAAATAAACTTTATATGATACCATTGCTTAAATGTAAAAAAAAAGGAAGAATCTAATTTCGTATTCTTCTTTTTTATCCAATCTACAGCTCTTACAACGACTAAAGTACTTTGGAATTTATTAAAAATTCGCACAAAAATCTAAATTTCTTATTTTAAGAAACGTTTTAGTTGACTGACTGTAATCAATAAGCTACTCTAAAGGTAACAATAACAAGAAGGAGTTAGCCCATATGAATAAGAAATCCCTTATCTCGTCACTACTACTCGCCCTTGCTTTTCTATTTTTTAATGTACAAAAGGTTAGTGCAGCTATTGACTATAATCTATTTAATTATGAATATCCAGTAAGCGCCTACTATCCTAAAAGTTCTGATAAAGCCAATGTCATGGGAAGAATAATTAAAATAAACAATGTGAGAAATGATTATTCTATTTCCATTCCAATGGATTTCAATCAGAACTCAGAAGGAAAGCTCAACTATTTTGGGCTGACCACTTCTACAAATGCTTATTTTACTCATGACTCAGGGAATTCAATCACTAATGCAGGTTCAATTACTGGTCCTGACACTTTGGTTGGGCCTGGACTTCAAAATCCTGTCAAATTACCTATTCCTAACAAAACCTTGACTGTTGATGGACAAACTTACTTTTTTAATTATTATGTGGTTCAAGTGGTCACTGCAAAAGTGGTCAGTCCAATCAATGAGATTCCTGGAAATAATTATGCACTGCAACCTTTAGATACTTTACCAGCTAACGCTAATTTTGCTTGGGCTTATTATTCTGATAGCCCTGGTGCTGTCATCCATTATAAAACGGAAGATGGTACAGAATTATTAACCTCTCCAACTATTATTGGTGAATCTGGAGATTCTATTCCCTCAGAAGCAAGAGACTTCACAGGCTATACTTTAGTATCAATTCCAGAAGCAGATACTTTTAAAAAAGCTCAATTAACAAACTTAAATTATATTTATAAGAAAAGTCCAGTAGCTGGGGCTACAGTAACAGTTAAATATGTTGATACTAATGGGTTCCCTATTTCAGATCCTATCTCACTTTCAGGTAATATCGATCAAGAATATACAACCGAACAAAAAAATATTGCCGGATATACTTTTAAAGAGGTTCAAGGAAATAAAAATGGACAATTTACAACAGAGCCTCAGGCTGTTACTTATGTCTACACAAAAAATCCTATAGCAACTGGAACCGTAACTATCAAGTATGTGGACACCAACGGAAAATCAATTTCTGATGAAATAATAAAATCTGGAAATGTGGCCAGTCCTTTTAGCACCGAACAAAAAAATATTGCCGGATATACTTTTAAAGAAGTCCAAGGAAATATAAATGGACAATTTACGACAGAGCCTCAGACTGTTACTTATGTCTACTCAAAAAATCCTATAGCAACTGGAACTGTAACTATTAAGTATGTGGACACCAACGGAAAATCAATTTCTGACGAAATAATAAAATCTGGAAATATAGGTAATTCATATACTAGCGAACAAAAGAAAATTTCAGGATACAATTTCAAGGAAGTTCAAGGAATCACAGAAGGGCAATTTACAAATGACCCCCAAACTGTTATCTATATTTATACAAAAAATCCAACTCCTCAAGTAATTAAAACTTCTAAAATTCCATCTAAAACTTTAGCAGTAAAGACTCTACCAAAAGAAGCTTTACCTGAAACTGGCGATACATTCTCTCCTTTCGCTTTACTTACAGGGAGTCTCTTAATCCTTACTAGTGCTACACTTTATCTTTTAAAGACTAAAAAGCATGAGTAATTTAAAAAGAAGTTATTAATAACTTCTTTTTATTTTTGATTAAAATAATCTTTTATATTGACATATCGCTTTTTTTCGATATAATGGATTTATGGAAAATGTTGAAACTTTTAAAACTCTATCAAATGAATATCGCTTAAAGATTCTCACTCTACTTAAAGAACCCAAGGAACATTTTTCTAATGAAACTAAAATTGATGAAGTTGAAACCGGGGTTTGTGTTGGTGAAATTCAAAAGTTATTGAATTTAACTCAATCAACTACTTCTCATTATCTTTCCATGTTAGAAAAAGATAATTTATTGATTGCTACTAGGATTGGTAAATGGACTTACTATCGCCGAAATGAAGAGATGATTTCCGATTTTAAAAATTTTATTTTAAAGGAATTGTAGATAAGCTTCTAGTTTTCTTTTTAAAAGTTTATATCGATATTTCTCGATTTATAGTTTTAACTTTCTCATTTTCTAAATATAATAATAACAGGATAAAACTATGCCAAATCAACTTACTGATCATGTTACCTTGCGTCATGGGGCAACTTTAAATACTCGAATTGTAATGTCACCTATGCAAACTCATTCTGGTTTAAAAGGTGGTTTTGTTTCTGATGATACTATTCATTACTATTCTGCGCGCTCACAAGCGGCAGGCATGTTAATTACTGAATTCCATTATGTTAGTGAGAATGGTGGACCAGCTTATGTCCCAGGATATCCTGAACAATTAGGGGCTTACTCTGATGCTCATCTGGAAGGACTTCGTAAAACTGCACAAGCCTTAAAAAAAGATGGAAATAAGGCAATTCTTCAAATTCACCATGCGGGTCGTGCTGCTGTAGGACGTCATGTAAATGGATTAGATGTTGTCGCACCTAGTGCTATTGATTTTTCTTTCCTTGATTATCCTGTTCGCGAACTTACATTAGCCGAAATTGATGAAATTATTCTTGACTTTGGAAGAGCTACTAAACGAGCAATTGATGCTGGATTTGATGGTGTAGAAATTCACGGAGCAAATCATTATTTGCTTCAACAATTCTTCTCAAAACTTTCTAATCTTCGTACAGATAAGTGGGGTGGGACTCTTGATAAACGGATGGCCTTTCCCCTAGCTGTAGTCAAAGAAGTTAAAGCAATTGTTGATGAATATGCTCCTAAAGACTTTATTATTGGTTACCGTATTTCTCCTGAAGAACTTCACGGAAAAAACGTTGGTTATGACTACAAAGAAGCTTTGACCCTAATTTCCGAAGTCATTAAATATAAACTTGACTATATTCATCTTTCATTATGGGCTGGATATAATTCTAAGCCTGAAAATAGTGAAAAATCTTATGCCCAATTATTTAAAGAAATTTTAGATACTGAAACTAAATTACTAATTGTTGGGGGAATTTTTGAAGAAGATAAGGCCGCGGATGCGATTGAAAACTATGCTGACCTAATTGCCGTAGCTCGTGGAACCTTGCTTGATCCTAACTTTGCTAAAAAGATTACTTCAGGAAAAGGGGATACAATCATCCATAAGATTAGTCCTGAAACAGTGGAGTATTCTCAATTGACTCCTGGACTTCTAGAAGCTTTCAGCCGTGAAGATTCTCTTGGCCTACCTCCTTTACCTGGTGGTGAAACTATCCGTAATTTACATACAGGAAAGTATGATATTTAATTTTAAAAATTTTGTGGATAAGAAAAACATTCGAAAAGCCTAAAATCTACTCAAGTTTTTAAGATTAATATAGTCCTCACTATTATAAAAAAGTTACCAGAAATATTTCTAGTAACTTTTTTATTAACTTTATTTAGCTGTACTAAATTTATAAATTACCCTCTCAATCTGGTACAATGCGTGTTCCAGCACCTGTTTTTACAAAATTTTCAACATTTTCTAGTGAAGTAATTGTTGCGTGCTTTCCTGTATTTTCTACAAAGGCAACAGCAGCAGCAACTTTTGGTTTCATAGAACCAGCGGCAAAATATCCTTCTTCCAGATACTGACGCATTTCACTGACGGGAACAACCCCAAGTGCTTTTTGATTAGGTTTCCCGAAATTTAGAAAGACATCACCCACTGAGGTAAAAATAACTAATTCGTCAGCATCTACAAGCTCTGCCAATTTTGCCGCAGAAAAATCTTTATCGATTACTGCTTCAACTCCTTGATAGCCCTGATTACTTTCAATGACTGGAATCCCTCCACCACCAGATACAGTGACTAATGCCGCTGCTTCTAACAAGGGTTTAATCGCATTGGCTTCGACAATTTTAAGAGGCAAAGGTGATGGAACAACCCGACGATATCCCCGTCCAGAGTCCTCAATCATTTTCCAATCTGGATATTTTTCTTGAATCCCTTTGGCCTCATCTTTACTGTAAAAAGGTCCAATAGGTTTTGTCGGATTTTTGAAAGCTTCATCTTTAGGGTCGACGACCGTTCTTGTTACTACTGAAACAAATGGAACTTCGGACATTCCATTATTAGCAAGGGCTTGTGTAAAAGCCTGAGCCATCCAATAACCAATTTGTCCTTGAGTCATCGCAACTGCTGTATCGAGAGGCATAGCTGGATTTTTAGGAGAATCGTTTTCAAGTTGTTGCAAAAGTAAATTACCAACTTGTGGACCATTTCCGTGAGTGACGACCATTTCAACATCGTTGTCTTTTATTAAAGGCATTAATTGTTCGGCGGTTTTATTAAGTGCCTTAGCTTGCGCTTGTGCTGTAGGGTCACTGCTTAAAATAGCATTCCCTCCTAGAGCTACTACAATACGTTTTGCCATTTTATTTTATGTCCTCTCTATTACTATTTGGCTTTCGGTTGTTGTTGTGTAATACAGTGAATATTTCCACCGCCATAGACTACTTCAACTGTATTTACTCCAACAATTTCACGGTCTGGGAACATTTCTTGAACTTGTTTTAAAGCCAGAGCATCATTTTCATCACCATATTGAGGGACAATAACTCCTTTGTTAGTAATTAAAAAGTTCATATATGAAGCAATACAGATATCCCCATCCTCACGAGGCAAAGTTCCTTCAACTGTATCAATCTTAAATTCTTTTTTAATCGTGACATTATTTACTGGACAGGTCAATTTATGAACTTTAAGTTGACGACCTTTAGCGTCTGTCATTTGACTTAATCGTTTATAAGCATCTTGGGCTGCTTCATAAAATGGTGATTTTTTATCATCAGTATAAATACAAGCAACCTCACCAGGAGCTACAAAACAAGCAACATCATCCACGTGCCCATTTGTTTCGTCTGGGTCAATTCCATCACCTAACCAAAGTACTTTTTCAACATTCAAATGAGCTTTAAGTTTATTTTCAATGTCTTCTTTACTCATATGAGGGTTACGTCCTTCGGATAAAAGACACATTTCTGTAGTTAAAACAGTCCCTTCACCGTCAACATGGAATGAACCACCTTCGAGCACAAAATCATCGGTCCGATAGGAATCAACATGTTCTAACTCGCAAACCTTTTGGGCAACTAAATCATCTTGGTCCCAAGGAAAATAAAGTCCATCAACCAAACCACCCCAAGCATTAAAAGTCCAGTCATTAGCACGAAGTTCGCCCTTATCATTTATCACAAAGCTTGGCCCACAATCACGTACCCAAGAGTCGTTATTTGAAACTTCAAGCACGCGCACATGTTCAGGAAGTTGATAACGAGCATTTTGATATTGTGCCTGTGAAACGAGCATGGTAACGGGTGTAAATTTGCTGATGGCTTTTGCCACATTGGTAAAAGCAATTTGAACTGGTTTAGCTCCATCCCGCCAATTATCTGGACGTTCAGGCCAAATCATAAATATTTGATCTTGAGCTTCAAATTCACCGGGCATTCTAAATCCATCTTCTTTAGGTGTTGTACCAATAATACGTTTAGACATTTTTTCTCTCCTATTTTTGTATTTTTTTAACTTTAATAATCAGTTCTCCAATAATGATAAAGATAATCGCTCCAATTGTAATTGGCAATTGTTCTGTCAAGGAAGCTTTATCATATTGCAAAGGTACTGCTGTGAATATCAATGAAATAATAATGATAATCATTGGCAAAACCATATAGACTTTCAGCATACTAGAACTCCCACTCACTTTAAACGGACGTGGTTGATCAGGATCAATCTTGCGCAACTTATAGAATGCTGGAAAGACTGGAATATAGCTCAATAAAAATAGAACTAGATTCAATGAGAAGAAAGACCAGAATAAATCTTGATTTGGTAGCAAAGGTGCAATAACAACAATAAATGTCGCTACAATTCCGTTCATCAAAGCTGCTCCCCAAGAAATCCCATTAGAAGCACGTCGTTTTGAAAAGAATTTAGGCATATCCCCATTATCAGCAGCATAACTAGCGATATTATTGACCCCTTGTGACCAAGAAACCATATTCCCAACAAGAGTTAACAAGAACAGAAAGGCTATCAAACTAATAAACCAACCAGTTGGTGTTCCTAACATTACTTGAAAACTATCTACTAAACCGGAACTTGTTGAAAGTTTATCCGTTGGAATGGCAACTCCAATCCCAAAAGCAGAAAACATGTATATTGCTGCAATGACAATTCCACCAATAATGATTGATTGAGGAATTTGTTTTTTGGGATTTTCCATGCTGTCTGCAAATGTACAAATGACCTCAAAACCTAGTAAATTAAAGATGATAACTGAGATAAATGATAAACTATGCAAATCAAAACTTGGGAGTAATGATGCCAAAGTATAATGATTGGCTACTCCTTTGGTTAGGGCTGAATAAACTCCCAAACCTCCCAGTGCTAATGCTAAGAAAACCTTTATTACCGCACCACCATTAAGAATCCAGACACTATCACTTACTGGGTATAGACTAATCAAAACAATAACCCAGATGAAAATTAATTCAATTAACAGCGAGATACCAGTATTTAACTGAAAACCAAACATTGTGTGCAACAAATCGGGACAAAGTACCGCGAGTGATGCCATCCATAAGGGAAAATTTACCCAATAAAACCAAGAGGCCCGTGAACCCCAGCGATGTCCAAATGCTTTTGTAATCCAATCATAAAGACCACCTTCCCCAGTATATGTTGTCCCAAGTTCAGATGTAATTAAACCATAAGGTAAGAGAAAGGCAACGATGAGAATAATCCACCAAAAGAACTGTGAGTTACCAATGGCAGCAACGGGTGCTGCTGCCTCGGCAACAAAAACAACACAAATGACAGAAAGAATAGCACTAAATAGACTAAATTTTTTCTTTCCATTTTCCATAAATGATACACTTTCCTATTTTTCTAAGTAGGCTTCTAAATCGGACTTAGCTTTGGCTTGTGCTTTCAAATCATAAGGATTTTTTTCAGCATAGTCAGACATCAACCAAACAAGAAGAGCACGGATAGAGGTCAAACGATTTTCTGCTTCATCAAAACAAATTGAATCTGAACCATCGATAACCGCATCAACAACTTCTTCACCTCTGGATGCTGGTAAGCAATGCATGAATTTTGTATGAGCCCCTGCTTTCGCCATCATTTCTGGAGTGACTTGGTATTTAGGAAAGAAAATAGCTAAACGTTCTTCTTCTGATAATTCTGCATCATACAAACCATACCAAACATCTGTGTAAAGGAAATCTGCCCCAACAATTGATTCCTCGTCATCTGTGACTTCAAAAGTCCCTCCAGAAACTTCACAGTTTGCAGCTAGTTTTGCTTGATGTCCTTCATTTAGTTGGTAACCCTTTGGTCCAAAATGTACAAAATGCATTCCCATTTTAGTAGCGATTAGTCCTAACGAGAAGCAGACTTGAGTCGCATCTCCAACAAAAACAACTTTACAATCTTCCAATTTTTTACCTGCTGGTAAATGTTCAATCATTGTTGTCAAGTCACCAATTTCTTGTGTTGGGTGATTATAGTCAGACATCCCGTTAAGAACTGGAATTGTTGTGTGTTTTGCTAGGTTATTCACAGATTCATGACGGTCAACACGTGCCATTATGATATCGAGTAGACGAGAGAGAACTGTACTCGTATCTTCTATTGTTTCATGTCCACCAAGTTGAATTTGACCAGGAGCGAGATATTCTGCATGTCCTCCTAATTGAGTCATCGCTGTTTCAAATGAAACACGAGTACGAGTTGAGGTTTGTTGGAAAATCATTCCCAATGATTTGTTTTTCAAAAGTGGTGGATAGTAGCCATTTTTAATTGCTGCTTTAATTTTTAGACCGAGTGTCACAATATCAAGAATTTCTTCTTTAGTGTAGTCTTCTGTTGTGATGAAATCACGTTTGTTAGTTGTTACCATTTTGTTTATTCCTCCTGAATAAAATAGTTATTTGACTTCCCACTTGGGAACGATTTCAGTATAGCAAGGTTGATTTCTTAAAACAATCAACTCTAGGATTTAATCTTTTCAAAAAGCAAAAAAACCTTTGCTACCAAGGGGTTGAGTTAAAAGGTTTAGGAGGGTTTAGTGCTTTTTTAAACGCTTTCTTTTTATAAATAAAACTCCATTCAAAAAATGGAGTTTTTTAATTATTGACTAAGTTCTGATTTTTCATATGCTTCCCAGACTTCGCAAACTTCCGAACGTCGTTCGACTTGAAGCTTTATAAAAATATTATGAGTATGAGTTTTGACTGTTCCTAATGAAAGATATAACTGATTGGCTATTTCTTGATTGTGTTTACGTTGTAGGAGAAGTTGAAGAATTTCTCCTTCTCTTTGGGTAATTCCATATTTATCCATAAATCTATCGAAATAATATTGTTCTTCCTCATAAACGTCTGTCGAATCATGAACAGCACTTATTAGGTTTGCCTTATCTGCAAGTGGAACTTCTTCATTTTCAGTTTGATAATTAGATAAAAAATATTTGATAGCTATAATACACAAAGAGATATGGAAAAGATCTTCTGATACATTTCGGTTATGAATTTTAAGCATGTTGGTATGATAAATATCTCTAAAATAAATAATAAATGTATCTTCCACCACTATGGATAGTCCAAAGATGATGGCCATTATGCCAATCAGCCTCGTGTATTTCCCTAAAAAACTGCTTTGCTTAACCTGTCGATAGTGACTTAATAAATAAATGCCTAGATAAACTGTCAAGAGCTGACTTGGTAAATAATACAACCAAACTTTTAAAGCCGAGTTGCTCATGAATGGAACGGCTATTAACCATAGGGCAAAACCGATATAAAGTCCGTATTGGTAAGCTTTAACTTTTTCTTCAAATAAATCAGTCACTAATTTTAAGGCGATACCAAAAGTTGCCAGATAGTAAATCGTTTCAATAATTGGATTGACCATAAATTGTCGATTATAGTCATTTGCAAATATTTGAAAAGTTTCGGACATGGTCACAATTAAACCATTTAAAATAAGTAATAAAAAATAAAGACTTATCAGTAAATAATTCCTTTTGCGTTCTTTAAGATATAAACTGAGCGAAAGTGACATCACAAGTGTGTATAAAATTGTTAAAAAAGTAGTATAAATATAATTTAACATCATCGGATTAGACCTACTTATCATATTATCATACTCATATCATATCATAAAAATACAAATTTAGAATATTTTTTATAAACTATTAACTGACAATTAAAGAGGCAAAATAATCATTATTTTTCATAATCTAATGATTCTGGACTAAAAAATGTACAGAAATTATTTCTGCACATTTATATTTGTATAGTATATCTATATTATTTAAATTATTCGAGTTTTAAGAAGAATCCGCTTTTTTGCATTATTTTGATGAAATCAGGGACGCTGTCTGTTCGATTCCAATCACGTTGAAACTCACAAGCAATCTGAGCCAAACTTGTCATTTTTGCTCCTGCTTGTTCTACACGTCGCAGGGCCATTTCATGCGCTGTTTTGCTTGTTCCACCAACAGCATCTACAGGAACAAAGACTTCAAAGCCTTCTTTCAAAGCATCTAAGGTAGGAAAAGTTAGACAGGCCTCTGTCCAAAGCCCACATATAATAATGTTTTTTCGGCCAATTTTCTTAACTGCTTCGTTAACTTCCTTATCTTCCCAAGAATTAATTGAAGTTCGATCATAACTTACTACATCACTTAATAATTCTTTAAGTTGGGGGATTGTTTCTTTATTGCGACCAGTTGCTACATTAACTGTAGACAATACGATTGGGACATCAAAGGTTTTCATCAGCTCTGTTAAATTAGTAACATTTCTAATTAAGTCTTGTTTGTTCATTGAATTAATAGAATTAACCTGAGTTGGTTGGTAATCAATCAACAGAAACATACTGTTCTCCGGTGAAAGTAACTCATCTGTTTCTGGGTTTCTAGGTTCTAAACTTGTCATGTGAATCCTCCTTTATGCCTAAACTATATCATTATTTTTCTTTTAAAGCAACCCTCCTGTAATTAAATTTAAACTAAAAAGAATTCATATCTTTAAATTAAGATACATTGTAACCAATTAGTTACAACACAAGAATTTAATCCTCTTTTACTACCGGATTTGTCTATATTTACTTACTCCATATCTATTAGATTAGTCATAAAAAAAGTTACTGACAAGAAACTGTCAGTAACTTTTTATTATTGGCCAAGGAGTTCTTGAGCTTTCGCTTTGTATTTTGTCATATCAATTGAAAGTCCTAAACCTCCATACATGTCATAAGCGTTTTCCCAGTCATTATCTGCCGGGATAGTTGTTGAGTTAATTCCATTTTTCATATCAAACAAGGTTGTAATTCCCTTTGTTAAGAAGAAAGAATTAGGAATATTGGTCATTGTGACGGCTCTTGTCGTTCCAAGAGCACTTGATGCAGTGAATAAAGCAAGTGGATTTTTCATTTTAGACATTACTGTTTCTAAAACTTGTTGTTGACGCTTAACACGCCCATAATCTCCCTCATCATCATGACGGAAACGAGCATAGTTTAACAACATGCGACCATCCATCTTTTGAGTTCCCGGTTTAATCATCATAAATGTACCACCACCATCAGGATAACCCAATTCGGCAGCCTCTTCAGCAGTCAAGTCTTTATCACTTGAAGTTTTCCCTTCCGTTGCAGCAAGGTCATCGGGTACAGGTACAGCTGATAGCGTTTCACCATTTACCGTTGAGAATTTTGCATCAATTTTTAGGCCTGTCGGGAATAAAGAATCAATAATTGTCGCAAAGCTTGAGAAATCTACTACCGCGTAATATTGGCAATTAATACCAAAATTTTTCTTCAATGTCTCGCTCATCAGGTTTACACCTTGTTTGTTATATTGTTCTCCAATTGTGAAGGCAGAGTTAATTTTTGAATCTGGACTATCACTTGAACCTACATCAGGAATATTGACAAGGGTGTCACGCATAAAGCTGACAATTTGTATCTTATGGTCTTTACCATTAACATGTAAAACCATAATACTATCCGTATGAGCAACACCAGAAGATTGCCAGGGCCTTTGGTCAGCCCCAAGTAACAAAATATTTACTGAACCATCTGAGTTTTTCAAACTTGTAAATTTTTCTTGTTTTGCAGGACTTCCTTCATGCTTGACTCCACGTTGATAGCCGTACACAAAGAAACCAACCATAAGCACAATAATCAAAATAATAATTCCAAATATTGTTCTCAACCAATGTCGCTTCTTTTTCTTACCAGATTTCGCCTTTTTGGAACCTTTGTTGCCTGTAGAAATTTTATTTCTATTTTTTTCTGGGCTTGGGCTACTTTCTCGTGTATTTCTTCTATTAGTATTGTAGTTATTAGAGGGTGATTCCAAATCTCTTTGTTGAAAATTTTCTGATTCATAATCGGAATATTCTGGTTCTGTATATTCTTCAAATTCTTCAGATTCAGAATAATTTCCTTCTTTTTTCAGTTCATTGAGTAACTCATAGTACTCTTGACGCTCTCTAATTGTGAGATAATCGATATTATGTCTCAAATATTCTAAGCGTTTATACTTTTTTTCATTCATTGTCATATTATTATATCAAAGTTTGATAATTCCTGCAAAAACTTGCAAAGGATTTATAATACAGAAAAATATAAAAAAACTCATTTTACATGAGTTTTTTTGGCTTTTTCTTCAATAAATTGAACAATTTCTTTAATAGTTTTTCCTGTACTATCAAGCAAAATTGCATCCTCTGCTTGTTTTAATGGAGAAACTGCTCGTGTACTATCTTTACGATCACGTTCAGCAATTTCAACTTTTAATCGGTCAAGATCTGTCGGAATTCCTTTAGATAAATTTTCCTTATAACGTCGCTCAGCTCGTTCATCAACTGAAGCAACTAGGAATATTTTCAAATTTGCCTGAGGTAAAACAACGGTTCCGATATCACGACCATCCATAATGATTCCACCCTTTTGAGCAATTCGTTGTTGTTCAGCAACCATAAACTCACGAATTTCCATCATTGCTGAAATTTTAGAAACAGCATTCGTTACTTCGTTTGTTCGAATAACTTCAGTCACATTATCCAAACCAACCAGCACTTCTTGACCATTTTTCCCATTTACAAAAGAAATTGGATGATTTTCAATAAATTGGATGATTTTTGAAGCATCTTCTGTTTTTTCTTGCAAAGCAACCAAAGTAGCCACTCGATACATGGCTCCTGTGTCTAAATAAATGAGTCCAAGATTTCGAGCAATTATTTTTGCAACAGTTGATTTTCCACTTGACGCAGGACCGTCAATCGCAATTTGAATCTTTTTCATAGAACCTTTATCGTTACCTTATTTCTTATTTTCTCTTTTAGGCCAAATTTTACTGACAGAATTAAAAGAAAGATTTTCTTCTATAATATATGCTTATTTAACTTTCTGTCAGTGAAATTTTATTTCAATTTTAAAACTTGCCCAGCATGAATAGCTGACCCATCAGCATTATATCCGTCAGCAGTAATTCCATTTAGGCTGGCAATTGTCGCCCAAGGAATACCTGTCTTAGCCGCAATTGTACTTGGGTAATCCCCTGTTGCAATTGTATAGGTATCGGCAGCTTCTGAGCTACTGCTTGATGATGAAGCAGCCGTACTACTACTAGCTGGTGTACTAGCTTCTGTTGATGAAGAGGCCGGGACTTGACTTGATGCTTGTTCTGACTTAGATGCTGATGATTGATGAAAGCTTTTAGCAATACTAGCTGTATTTCTTACTTGATTATTCCATAAAATAAAACCAATAGCAAATCCAACAAGAATGAACATGAGGACAACAAGAAAAGTTAAAAAGCGTGTCGTCAAAGGACGTTTGCTTTCTTCTTTTCCTCTATCATGTCTTTTCATTTCAGTCGATTCTTCTTTCATCGCACGATAAATTTCATTATTCCAGGGTTCTTTTGTTGACACGACCTTTTCCTTTCAATTTTACTATTTTTTTATTATCATTTCTTATATGAAGATAAAAATAATTCCCGATAAATGTATCGCATGTGGTTTATGTAATCTCCATGCGCCAGAAACTTTTGACTACTATGATAATGGTATCGTAAAATTTTACGATACGGATGAAGTTCAAAAAGAACTTTCAGAAACTTCCTCACTTCTTCTCGCTGTCAAATCATGTCCTACCGGAGCCCTCAAAATTTCAAGGGATTAGTGTATTATTTTATCAACTACTATTCTACCATAAGTTTTTCGATTCCTGTCATTTTTCAAAAAGATTTATCTTACTTTGATAATCTTTTTTTATTTTGGACATAAAAAAACGCGGTTTAAAGCTATCTATACAAATTAATTATAAAGGGTTTCCATTCCTTAAAGAACAACTGTAATATTTTTATGAAAACATTTGCAAATATCGATTTGAAGTAGTATAATAACTAAGTAATAATTTTTATTATAATCTTATATAGGAGGTTACTCACATTGAGTATCGGAATTGTTATTGCGAGCCATGGTGAATTCGCTGCAGGCATCAAACAATCTGGTTCTATGATTTTCGGAGAGCAAGAAAAAGTACAAGTTGTTACTTTTATGCCTAGCGAAGGACCAACTGATTTGCATGCTAAAATTGAAGCTGCCATCGCAACATTTGATGCTGAAGATGAAGTACTTGTCCTTGCTGACTTATGGAGCGGTTCTCCATTTAACCAAGCAAGTGCAGTGATGGGTGAAAATCCAGAGCGCAAGATCGCTATCATCACAGGCCTCAACCTGCCTATGCTTATCCAAGCCTACACAGAACGCATGATGGACGCGTCTGCTGGAGTGGATAAAGTCGTAGCAAATATTATGAAAGAAGCCAAAGGCGGTATTAAAGTACTTCCTGAAGAACTTCAACCTGCTGAAGAAACTGCTGTTGCAGCTGCTCCGGCTGCTGTTCAAGGTGCAATCCCAGAAGGAACAGTCATCGGTGATGGTAAAATTAAAATTAACCTCGCTCGTATTGACTCACGTTTGCTTCACGGACAAGTTGCAACTGCTTGGACTCCAGACTCAAGAGCAAACCGCATCATCGTTGTTTCTGACACCGTTTCTAAAGATGAACTTCGTAAGAAACTCATCGAACAAGCGGCCCCAACTGGTGTAAAAGCTAACGTTATACCAATCAAGAAAATGATCGAAGTTGCTAAAGACCCCCGCTTTGGTGACACTAAAGCACTTCTTCTTTTCGAAACTCCACAAGATGCTCTTGCAACAATCGAAGGTGGTGTACCAATTGATACATTGAACGTTGGTTCTATGGCTCACTCAACTGGTAAAACAATGCTCAACAAAGTTCTTTCTATGGACAAAGATGACGTTGCTACTTTTGAAAAATTGCGTGACCTCGGAGTTAAATTCGACGTACGTAAAGTTCCGGCTGATTCTAAATCAGACCTCTTTGGTTTGATTAAAAAAGCTAACGTACAATAATCAGAATATGCTCGTCTGATATTCTGATTAATAAAATTGAATATTAGGCAGCTAATTAATTAAGGAGATATAAAAAACATGGAATACGGTGTTTTATCTGTAATCTTGGTCATTCTCGTTGCCTTCCTTGCTGGTCTTGAAGGTATCCTTGACCAATGGCAATTCCACCAACCAATTATCGCCTGCTCGCTCATCGGTATTGTTACTGGTCACGCATCTGCAGGGATTATCCTCGGTGGTTCGCTTCAATTGATCGCTCTTGGTTGGGCTAACGTTGGTGCCGCTGTCGCGCCCGATGCTGCCCTTGCCTCAATCGCCTCATCTATTTTGATGGTTCAATCAAACAACTTTGATTTGACTCACATCATGGGTACTATCGTTCCTGCTGCTATCTTGCTTGCAACTGCTGGTCTTGTATTGACTACTCTTGTACGTATGCTTTCAGTTGTGCTCGTTCACCAAGCTGACCGTGCTGCGGAAAATGGTTCTTACTCAGGTGTTGAAATGTGGCACTTCATCGCGCTTATCTGTCAAGGTTTGCGTATCGCTATCCCTGCTGGACTTCTTTTGGTTATCTCACCTGAAGCTATCCAAAACGCACTTGCTGCTATTCCTCCAGTTATCTCTGGTGGTCTTGCTGTCGGTGGTGGGATGGTTGTTGCCGTTGGTTATGCAATGGTTATCAACCTTATGGCTACTCGTGAAGTATGGCCTTTCTTCTTCCTTGGTTTCGCTCTCGCACCAATCTCTGAATTAACATTGATTGCAACTGGTGTCCTCGGTGTTGTTATCGCTATCGTTTACCTTAACCTTCAATCTTCTGGTGGTTCTGGAAATGGTACTGCATCATCATCAGGTGACCCAATTGGCGACATCTTGAACGACTACTAAGAAAGGAGGATCTAAAAAATGTCTGATAAAAAAGTAACTCTTGATAAGAAAATCCGTCGTAGCGTTATGTGGCGTTCAATGTTCCTCCAAGGTTCTTGGAACTACGAACGTATGCAAAATGGTGGTTGGGCTTACTCGCTCATTCCAGCATTGAAAAAACTCTACCCTTCTGGCGAAGAAGCTAAAGAAGCTTTGAAACGTCACTTGGAATTCTTTAATACTCACCCATACGTTGCCGCTCCTATCATCGGTGTAACTCTTGCCCTTGAAGAAGAACGTGCTAACGGTGCTGATATCGATGATGCCGCTATTCAAGGGGTAAAAGTTGGTATGATGGGTCCTCTTGCCGGTATCGGTGACCCAGTCTTCTGGTTTACAGTTCGCCCTATCGTTGGTGCTATCGCAGCTTCATTGGCTGTTGGTGGTTCAATCATCGCTCCACTCTTCTTCTTCATCGTGTGGAATGCAATCCGTATCGCTTTCTTGTGGTACACTCAAGAATTTGGTTATAAATCAGGTTCTGCAATCACTAAAGACCTTGGTGGAGGACTTCTCCAAACTGTTACTAAAGGTGCATCTATCCTTGGTATGTTCGTCCTTGGTGTATTGATTCAACGTTGGGTAACAATCAACTTCAACGGTGCTAACGCTGTTGTTTCAAAAATTCCTTTACAAAAAGGTGCTTACGTAGAATTCCCTAAAGGTTCTGTATCTGGTACACAACTTCATGAGATTCTTGGTCAAGTAGGTAACAAACTTTCTCTTGATCCTACAAAAGTAACTTATCTTCAAGATAACTTGAATCAATTGATTCCTGGTCTTGCTGGTTTGCTTATCACATTCCTTTGTATGTGGTTGCTTAAGAAAAAAGTTTCTCCAATCGTTATTATCTTTGGCCTCTTCATCGTGGGTATCCTCGGTCGTTGGGCTCAAATCATGTAATCAATGGATTAACAAAAACCAATCTTCGGATTGGTTTTTTTATTATAATTTATCACTTGAACTTTAGAATATTTAGAGCAAGTAAAGCGTTTTTATGGTATAATGGTTTTTAGATTATTAATCTATGAAATGGAGAGAATCTGTGGCTCAATCACTAAATACTAAAGCTGATTATTCAACAGAAGGAATTGTTTATTTGGGTTTTGCTGAATATGGTAAAATTCTAATTGGCGATGTTGCTTTTGAATTTTATAATGATCGCAATGTTGAAAAAAATATGACTTTTCCTTGGACTTCAGTTGCTCGTGTCGAGGGTGACGTCTCTAAAACACTCAAGGGTGAAGTTAAAGTCGGTCGTCAGTTTTCAATCGTTCTACAAAACGGTTCTAAAGTTCGTTTTTCTTCGAAAAACTCAGGAACAGTTTTAAAATGGATTCGTCATTATCTAGGAAACGAAAAAGTGGTTAAATCGCCAAGTTTCCTTGGAACTTTTAAAAATGCTTTTAAAAGAAAGAAAAAAAATAAAATCCCTGTTTGGGGATTTTTTTATTAGTTGGGACATGAGCAGTCACTTGTCGCGCAAGTGCAACTTCTTTCTCTTTTTCTTAGTCCAAATCTTTCAAGAACTTGCTGACGATAAGAAGGACGTCCAATGAATCGTGTCACTTTACTAAAAATAAAACAAGATAGGAGTGTCACAAAAAAGTTTGGAAGGGCCAGATAAGTTACAAGTGCTAATAACATCACAACAATATCAATCCCAAATAATGTCTTATCAATAGATATTTTCCATTTGTTTTCAAAAAGTCGAGCTAAGAGAATAGAGCCACCAAATGTCCCCTGTGATAAGACAACTAAGCCTGCTCCAATCCCTGAAAGAATTCCATCAATCACCCCTACAGCAATTAATGAGTCCATTTGAAAGCCTGTAATTCCAATAGCCTCATATATCATCATCCAACCGCTCATAGCTAATGCTCCTGGGATGGTCAGTAATAATTCTCTTTGTTCAAGTAATTTCCAACTGACAAGAAACAATGGAATATTGACCGCAAAAAAGGTCAAGGCTGGATTGAGACCAAAAACAAAATGAATAAAGACTGAAAATCCTGCAATTCCATTGCTTGCCATAGCATTAGGAACAACAAATAGTTGAATGGATAAAATATAAAGTCCTACACCAATGAGTAGTATGAATAAGTCTCTGAGAAATAGTCGATCAATTTTTACTCCGATTAAAGTCATCTTACCTCCTTTATTAGTTTTTTCTTATAATCTAATGATAACATTTTTATAATTAATCTATAAACCATATCCCTCTTTGGAATCAAAATTTATTATCTACTCCTTTGTAGATATGTTATAATACAAGTATCAATGGAAATGAGGGCGATTTTGGAAGCTAATAATTCAGAAATTTTTTTGGAGACAAAGGGAACGGCTTATTTAGGTGTCGTTGAAAATGGAAAAATTATTTTAGGAAATGCTGGAATTGAATTTCAATATAAAAATCCTCACCGTGGGAAAAATATTTTCTTTTCTTGGAAAAGTATAAAAAGTGCCGAAGTCGATGTTTCAATCAGCGGAAAACTTGGTCAGCAATTTTCTCTAATTTTGGACACTCAGGCAAAAGTTCGCTTTTCTTCTAAAGATTCTGGTCCCATTTTAAAGAGAGTGGCTGAATATGTGGGCAAGGAAAACATTGTCAGAGCCCCAAGTTTACTTGATCCTTTCCGTCGAGCTTTCAAAAGATAGAAAATGTTTAATCCAGCAGCAATCACTTTTAAAATTTTTGACAAAGTAATTCACAAAATGGTAAAATAATTTTAGAAAAGGGTCTTGTGAACTTTTTTAGAGAGCTTGCGTTTGGTGAAAGCAAGTAAAATTAAGCAACGACTTTCTACTTCTTTTAAATTTCTCATGAAAATGAGAACGTTCTGTTTACGTTACAAACATGAGAGTTCTATTTTTACTGACAGATTTTTCAGTAAATCAATAGATAATTTAGGTGGAACCGTGCGATTATCGCGCCCTAATTCATTTCGAATTTGGGCGCTTTTTTTCTACTGACAAAAGATTTTTTGCTTACTTGTAGCGTTTAAATTTTCGTCAGTAGATTGATTATAAAATTAACAAAAAATAAAGGAGAGCTTATGCTTGATATTAAAAAAATTCGTGCTGATTTTGATGGCGTTGCTGCAAAATTAGCTACTCGTGGTGTTGAAAAAGAAAAACTTGAAAAACTTCATGACTTAGACATTAAACGTCGTGAACTTATTGTAAAATCTGAGGCTTTGAAAGCTGAACGCAATAGTGTTTCTGATGAAATTTCTCAAGTAAAACGTGCTAAGGGTGATGCTAGCGCACAAATTGCAGCGATGCAAAAAGTTTCTGCTGAAATCAAAGCCATTGACGCTGAACTTGCTGAAATCGAAGAAAACTTGAATGAAATCATCATCATGTTGCCAAACCTTCCTCATGAAAGTACGCCAATTGGTGCTGATGAAGATGATAATGTTGAGGTTCGTCGTGTTGGTCAAACTCCAACTTTCAATTTTGAACCTAAAGCTCATTGGGATTTGGGTGAAGATTTAGGAATTTTGGACTGGGAACGTGGTGGTAAAGTCACTGGTTCACGTTTCCTTTTCTACAAAGGTGCTGGCGCAAGACTTGAACGTGCCCTTTATAACTTCATGCTTGATGAGCATGGTAAAGAAGGCTATACAGAAATGATTACCCCTTATATGGTTAATCAAGAGTCAATGTTTGGAACTGGTCAATATCCTAAATTTAAAGAAGACACTTTTGAATTGAAAGATGATCGTGGTTTTGTCTTAATTCCAACTGCTGAAGTTCCTTTGACTAACTACTACCGTGGTGAAATTTTGGACGGTAGCGAATTACCAATCAAATTTACAGCGATGAGCCCTTCTTTCCGTTCTGAAGCTGGTTCTGCTGGTCGCGATACTCGTGGTTTGATTCGTTTGCACCAATTCCACAAGGTTGAAATGGTTAAATTTGCAAAGCCTGACCAATCTTATGACGAACTTGAAAAAATGACAGCAAATGCTGAAAATATTCTGCAAAAATTGGGTCTTGCTTACCGTGTTGTAGCTTTATCAACTGGTGACATGGGATTCTCTGCTGCTAAAACTTATGATTTAGAAGTTTGGATTCCTGCACAAAATACTTACCGTGAAATTTCTTCATGTTCAAACTGTGAAGATTTCCAAGCCCGTCGTGCCCAAATTCGTTATCGTGACGAAGATGGTAAAGTTCAACTCCTTCACACTTTGAATGGTTCTGGACTTGCTGTTGGACGTACTGTGGCTGCTATTCTTGAAAATTATCAAAATGAAGATGGCTCAATCACTGTTCCTGAAATCCTTCGTCCTTATATGGGTGGACTTGAAGTAATTAAATAATAAAAAAATCTACTGACAGAAATTTTTATAACTTGTCAGTAGATTTTTTTATTGTTCTTACCGATAGAGACTCACTCAAATCTTTTTTATTATCATTGTCAATATCGTGAATTGATTCCATTCTTTTTCGCCCGACTATAAACATAAGTAAAAGTAACTGTCCCAATAATCATGTAAATAATCATTTGTAGAATAAGAAGCAGAAAAGTCGTTAAATTAAAAGGATTTTGGCTCACTTTCAGTCCGAGATTAATCGGTAAAATTTTCGTCAAAATGACCAAAATAATTGGCATCTTATCTAAAGAAATTAATGTTCCTGACGCAAATAGTAAGAGGTACTGGATAATTCCGACAAAAGAGGCGATTTTAGTAAACTTCAAGGTCAGTCCCGAGAATATCATGGAAAATCCAACGATTGCAAAAAAATTGATGACTAAAGCGGCTAAAGAAACCCAGCTCAACTTTATATGAATCTGATAGAAAAAACAGACAATAACCGTTGCAATCATTATTCTAATAAAATTAAGAATTCCCCAAACAATTGATTTAATCAACAAGATATGAATCAATCGGATTGGTTTTAGAATCAATTGTTCAAAAGTTCCCACTTGTTTTTCATAAGAAATTGATTCTGAAGCAACAGTCAAAACACCGCTGAGCAAAAACCAAAAAGCATAACCAATATAGCTTGAACTTGTAAAATGCTGTCCTAGAATCATAAATACAGATAAAAGAATAACCATCATCACTAAACTTGAGATGAAATCTGGATAAAAGGCCAAATTTTCTCTTAGTTCTCTTTTAAATTCAGCTTTAAACATTCCGTTCTCCTTTGTAATAATCAATTAAAATTTCTTCAATTGATCGGTCATGTTTTTCATAAGAAAGGATTTTTTCGCCTTGCTCTATCAAATTTTTTAATTTTTCTTCTGCCAACTTTTCGTCTGTAAGCTGATAGCTGTCAGTATTTGTTCTAATAAGATAATAAGCAAGAGAATTTTCTTGAATAAAAGATTCATATTCTCCTAAAAATGATACTTCTCCTTTGTTTAATAACAGAACTCTATCAGCAAGGACTTTGATGACATCGGTTTGATGTGTAGTTAGGATAATTGTTTTGTTATGTTCTTTTGACATTTTCTTGACCATGTCCAGTAAATCACGATTGGCTTTAAAATCTAATCCCAAAGTCGGCTCATCTAAAAACAAAATTTTTGCGTCATTAAGTAAACCACAAATAATAGAAAGTTTTTGTTTCATTCCTCTCGAAAAGTTGAAAACACGTTTATTAGCTGCATCCGCCAAATCAAATTGTTCTAAAAGTTGTAAGATTTCCTGTTTTTTGATTTTTCGTTTGTAAAGTGCAGCAAAATATTCGATATTTTCAAGGGCTGTTAGATAACCATAAGTATTTTCTGAATTTTCTAAGACAGCCGATGTCATTTCATAGAGTTTTTGACCGTAAGTGTCAATAGATTTCCCATAGTAGTCAATCTCTCCAGAATCTTGAACAAGAATGCGAAGCAACATCTTAATCAATGTCGTTTTTCCTGCGCCATTTTTTCCTAAGATAATAAAAACTTCTCCTTCATTGACAGAAAAAGAGATGTTTTTTATAATCGTATTATCTTCAAATGATTTTGAGAGATGAGTAACTTTTATAACTTCTTTCATGATTTCACCTCAAAAATTTCTTTTATTATCATTAAACTATCATTTTCAAAGCTACTTTTTGGACAGACAAAGTCGTCATGACTTCTTTTATAGTAGCAGCCTCCATCACAATTTGGGAGAAACTCGCAGCTATCACAAGTATCATAAGCATATTTTATGTTCTGAGCTTGGGAACGAATAATCTCAAACATTGCAGAACTGTAATCATTAACGTGAGCTTGTCTAAATTCATTCATGCCCACAGCTTCTATACAAGAAAAGAGAAAACCATCAGCACCTATAATATAACAATTCGTCTGTTTCATCATACAAGCTAAATTTATTTCTCGACCATAAGGTTTGAAATCATAACCTCTGTGGATGGCTTGTTTATGAGCTTGATACCAAAAAGAGTCATTATCTTCAATCGTTTTATCAAATTTCCCATTTGCTGTACTTATAACTTTACTAAAAAGCAATGGATATTTTATTTCTTTCTCTTCTAAAACATCTAATAGTTCTGTCACATGGTCTTTATTGTCATCATTCAAATTCGAATTTAATTTAATGTTAATTTCTGGAAATTTTTCTTGAATTCTTTTTAAATTTCTAATGATAGTTGAAAATGAACCTTTTCCACTTTCATAAACTCTATATTTATCATGGTCTTTTCGGGCGCCATCAAGAGTAATAAAATAATCATTCAATCCTAAGTGTAATAATTCCTCGATTTTTTTCATGTTCCCAAAGGTTCCATTAGACACTACACTAAAATAAAATGAATTATTTATTTTATTACAGGCTTGCATTATTCTAATCATTTTATCGGTATGCAATGTCGGTTCTCCGCCGATAAAATTCAAATAAATATACTCTGGGTTTTTATCAAGAACTATTTTTCTAATGAACTCTATAACATCTTTCTCCGTTTTATCGTTCATGACAACTTTTTCTGTTATCACATTTTGGTAGCAATAGCTACATTTTAAATTACAATCATAATTTAAATGCACAATAATATCTAAGTTAGCTGTTGAATAAGTAAACATATTTCTTACAGGAGTTAATAATTGAAGTTTTTCATCATAATCATCTGCAACTATAAAGTATTTCTGAATTAATTCTTTTTTTAAGTGAGTCGGTAAAGAATTTTCAGCAACTGCTTTGTAAAATACTTTCTTTGAGAGAGTGTCGAAAATAATATACTGTTTTGTAACTTGGTGGTACAACAAAAGCGATAAATCATTTAACTCTATCAAATTCACATATTTATTAACTTTCATCTATTTTTCTCCACTATATTTTATATAATCGAATAAAATCGAATATCAAATTGTTCCTCTGCATCATAATAAGCTTTAACCTTATTGTCCATTAGTGATTTCCAATTTCTCTCTTCAAGTTTATAATTCATAAAGCAATAATCTGGTAAAAATAAAACTGCACTAATACTTCTCAGTTCATTTTGACTTATTACCAAATTATTATTTAATTCTATCAACTTGTTATCTCTATTTATATAAATTAATTCTCCGACTTTTACCAAGATGATTTGTTCAGTTATTTTTGGGATTATTAGTTTATAATCTTGAGTATTATTAAGAGACAATACTAGCGAGAGAGTTTTAGGAAATAGAATAATATTATCAATAGCATCATCAAGTTCTTCACTCTTAATTGCCAAAAATAACCTATTCCCATAGAGTGAGGACAAAAATAGATATTTTAAATAAATTTTTTCATCTATTATTTCGTCTAATTTTATTCCATTAACATATAATTGATATTCCTCAGTTTTAAGAACAACTTTATGAGTTAATAAATTGATATATTCCTCTTCTTTTTCGTAGGCTAAAAGTGATAATTTTCCCATGTTATTTTCCTTAACTCGAAAACATGGGGTCATGATTAACGTGACCCCATTAAATCAGGCTACTTCTTCTGTACGTACAAGGCTATCTCCTGGAGTTGGAGTATCCCTATTATTTTGAGTTTTCGCACAACAAGTAACATTGAATTTGACAGTATCTATAAGTGATTCCTCAGCAGAACTGCTCTTGATAGAAAATATTTTTCCTTCCATAATCCTTTTACCTCTCAAAATTATTATATTTATCAATTAAAGATTATTATTTCAACTGACACCACCATTATAGCACTCTGAAAATTTTTTGGAAAAATTTTGGAATATATGCCAAAAGTGATTATTTTGCTGGAAAGCCTTGGATTATAACATCTTCTTAGTTTTTTATTTTCTTATATTATCGTCAGTTCTTACATAGTATCTTTAGTTACCGACTTTAAAAAAATATATTTATTTTTCTTTTGTCATATATTCCAAAAGTTAGTCGAACATAAAAAAATACTGACAGAATTTCTGTCATAGGATAGACGTTTGTACTTTAGTACATTACGAATATACTAGCAGTTCCATCAGTAACTTTCAAAATAGAATCCTAAATTAAAATCTTTAAATATTTTTGATGACAATACTGTCAGTAAATGCTATAATTAGTTCAATTTACTGACGGAGGGCTTTGATGAATGACTAAAATATTTCCTAAAAAATTACAAAAGGGCGATGAAATCCGCGTGATTTCACCTAGTTCTTCTTTGACTCGGACCGGAAAATTTGAAGATAAATTAAAAGCAAAAGTTCGTCTTGAAGCACTTGGTTATCAGGTTACTTTTGGTCAGCATATTTTAGAAAATGATTTGCTTGAATCAAGTTCGATTAATTCACGACTTGCCGATTTCCATGCAGCATTTTTAGACCCTAATGTCAGAGCCATTTTATGTACCCTTGGTGGCTTTAACTCTAATGAACTTCTCCCTTATATTGATTGGAACATTGTAAAAAATAATCCTAAAATTTTCTGTGGCTTTTCTGATATCACTGTTCTTCATCAAGCAATCTTCGCTAAAACTGGCTTAGTCACTTACTATGGCCCAGGTTACATCGCCTTTTTAATGGATGAATTGCAAGACTTTCAAACTAATTCTTGGCAAAATGCAGTAGCTGGTCAGTCAAGTTATTCTTTAAATGCCTGCGCTTTCTACACGAGTGATGCTTGGTACGACCCCACTCAAGCTCGTCATCTCCTGCCTGCTGCCTGGAAAATATATAACCATGGCAAAGCGTCAGGGGAGATTATTGGCGGAAATCTCAATACCCTGATGCTTGTGACAGGAACTAGTGCTCAGGTCAAATCCAATCAACCAATTGCTTTTTTAGAAAATGCTGAAGGTGAAGATTTTTATGATTGGGACCGAGAATTAGCTCATTTTTTACAAGTTTATCCTAAAATTTCTGCCTTAGTCATTGGTCGTTTTCCAAAGGAGGAGGGGATGACTGAAGAAATTTTACATTTTATTTTAGATAAATACCCTCATTTAAAAACAATTCCAGTTGTTTATGATGTCGATTTTGGACATACTCAACCGATTTTTACTTTTCCTCTGGGAGGGCAAGTGGAAATTTCAACCCAACCTTTAAAAATTGAAATTTTGGAAGGTTAGAACATCAAAAAGGAGAGGCACATGACTGAAATTTATTTTATTCGACATTCTCTTAGAGATAATGCAGCCTATGACGATATGGATGTTCCGCTGACTGCCGAGGGTGAAAAACGCGCACTTATCTTAGCTGATGCTTTTGCAAATGTATCAATCGAGCAAATTTTTTCCAGTCCATTTCAACGTTCTGTTCGTACCCTGAATCCTCTTGCTCACTCTAAAAATCTTGAAATTCAACTCATTTCTGATTTGAGAGAAAGAAATGTTGGCCATGAAATAGCTGATTTTTGGCCTTTTGCAAAGCGACAATGGAATGATTTTGATTATAAACTTGCTGACGGAGAATCCTTACGTGAAGTTCAAAATCGTAATATTTCAGCCCTTGAACAGATTTTAGCAACTTCTAAAAATCAAAAAGTTGCAATCGGAACTCATGGTACTTCTCTTTCTACCATTTTAAATTTTTATCAACCAGACTTTCAGTTTCAAGATTTTCAATCTTTAGCTGGCAAAATGCCCTATGTCATCAAAATGGACTTTGCTGAAAATAATTATCTGACCCACCAAGTCATTGAAATTGATTATGACAATAAAAAAAATTACTGATAGCAATTCCATCAGTAACTTTTTATTTTAAAGTTCAATAATATTTCCAGAATTCAAGTAAACAATCCACTCACAGAGATTGACCGCGTAACCGGTAATTCGTTCTAAGTAAACCAATGTCAACAGGTATTCTTTACCTGTTGTTACTGTTTCAGAGTTTTCTTTCATTCCGTCAAGAATTTTTTCTTGAATTTCGTGACTCATGCTTTTGATGACATATTGTTGTTCAGCAATTTCATGAGCACGTTTGTCATTTCCTTGAATATAAGCATTGAGCGAAGCATCAACGATAGATTTAACTTTTTCACCGAGTAAGCTGATATCTTCTTCAACCACATGAATTCGTTCTTCACCTTTAAGTGAAATGGTTGCCTTAGCGATAGATGCAACGTGGTCACCCATTCGCTCAAGGTCAGATGACGCTTTAAGGACTGTGATGATTGTTCGCAAATCGCTAGAAACAGGTTGTTGAAGTGCAATCATTTCTAATGATTGGTTTTCAAGACTTTTTTCTTGGTCATTAATGGCATGGTCGCCTTCAATAACTTGTTCAGCCAAATCTCGATCATGGCTAACAAAGGCACGAACGGCCTTATTCAATTGAGCAGAAACTTGCGTGCCCATTGAGTAAAATTGATTGTGAAGTTTATTAAGGTCTTCTTCAAATTGTGTACGCAACATAATTACCCCTCTTTATTTTTATAGTAATGTTATTATGAGACATTCATTAAATCGATGATATTCCGCTTTAATGAATGCTAATGTAATATCTAGGAAGAACGCCATAACTGAAAGCGACTGAAAAGGGAGCTTTCAGTTTGGAGATTAGAAAAGCATCGCTTTTCCCTTTCCTGTTTGACCGTTGACGCTTTAGCGTTTTACGGCCATTGATATTTTTAGCACCAAAGTGCTAGCAATGAAATTTATCCAAATTTACCAGAAATATAATCAGATGTTTCTTGTTTTTCTGGATTCAAGAAAATACTTTTTGTATCATTATACTCAATCAGATTCCCGTCTAACATAAAAGCGGTACGATCTGAAATACGTGATGCTTGTTGCATACTATGCGTCACGATAGCGATTGTATAATCTTTTTTAAGTTCAAGCATGGTTTCTTCGACACGAGCCGCTGAAATTGGGTCAAGGGCTGATGTTGGTTCATCCATTAAGATAATTTCTGGATTGACCGCAAGGACACGAGCGATACAAACCCGTTGTTGTTGTCCACCTGAAAGTCCAAGAGCTGAACTGTGCAAAATATCCTTCACTTCATCCCAAATATTTGCTGCTTTAAGTGAGTTTTCCACAACTTCATCAAGAAGTGCTTTATCTTTGACACCTTTTAAGCGCAGTCCATAAACCACATTTTCATAAATTGAAAATGGGAAGGGATTCGGTTGTTGGAAAACCATACCGATTTCTTTTCGTAAATCAACGGTATCAACTTTTGGACTATAAATATTTTTACCTTTGTAATCAATCGCTCCAGTGATAGTCACTGTTGGAATCAAATCATTCATACGATTGATTGAGCGCAATAGTGTTGATTTTCCACATCCAGACGGACCAATGAGCGCTGTAATTTCATTCTTGTAGAATGTCATATTTATCGTATTCAACGCTTTTTTCTTGCTGTAATAAAGCGACAAGTCGCTGACGGTTAAAACTGCTTCTTTTTCCATATCTTACCTTTTTATAAGTTACTGATAGAACTACCAGCACATTCGTAATGTACCAAAGTACAATTGACTGTCCTATGACAAAAAATTTTTGACTTTCTATCAGTATGTTTTACTGACAGAAAATATTTTAGCAACTTTGTAGCTTTGTCAGTAATTTTTATCAAATTTTGACAACAAAATTGAATAAATGTGTGATGTTTTTATTTCTTAACCAAAGTGACCAGAAACATAGTCCTCTGTTGATTGTAAACTAGGCTGAGTGAAAATAGTGCTTGTCTTATCATACTCAATCAAATCTCCAGAGTAGAAAAATGCTGTATTATCAGAAGCTCGAGAAGCTTGAGCCATATTGTGAGTCACGATAATGATCGTATAATTTTCTTTAAGTTCCATCATTGTTTCTTCAATTTGCATGGTTGAAATTGGGTCAAGGGCAGAAGCCGGTTCATCCATCAAGATAATTTCTGGTTTTACTGACAAGGCACGTGCAATACACAAACGCTGCGCTTGTCCACCAGACATAGCCAAAGCCGATTGATTAAGATTATCTTTGACTTGCTCCCACAAAGCAGCTTGCTTCAGTGAGGTTTCAACAATCTCGTCCAATTTTTTCTTATCTCTCACCCCATCACGGCGATGAATGAAGGCAATATTTTCATAAATTGATTTAGGAAATGGATTAGGTCTTTGAAAAACCATCCCAATTTGCTTACGAACTTCAAAGACATTTACTTTGTTGTCGTTAATATTGACCCCTTCATAATTGATTTCACCAGTTACGCGCGCTCCATCAATCGTATCATTCATTCGATTTAATGCACGCAGATAAGTCGATTTACCAGAACCAGAAGGGCCAATAAGTGCAGTTATTTCATTTTTGGGAAATGACATTGTCACACCATGAATTGCTTCTTTTGTTCCATTATAGAAAACACGCAAATCATTGGTTGATAATGCTATTTCTTCTTTCTCAGGCACCATAATTTTGCGCTGAGTCCAGTCATATGTTGTTGCCATAATTATTCTTTCTGTTAAACTTATAAGTTTTCTTAATTTGAAGAGGTTAATTTCTTGTGAATTCGATTCCCAATGAAACGAGCACCCAGGTTAAAGAGGAGGACAAAGATAATCAATACCGCTGAGGCTCCTGCAGAAATTTGTTGCGCCGTTGAAATTGTTCCCTCAGTATTAAGTGCCCAGATATGAACAGCCAAGGTTTCAGCTGGTCTGAAAAGTGACAGCGGTGAAGTCAAGCTCATCGGATTCCAGTTTGCCCAGTTAATCGGCAAGTTTGTTTGTCCAGCAGTATAAATCAAAGCCGCTGCCTCACCAAAGACACGTCCTGATGAAAGAATCACCCCTGTGATAATTCCAGGAACTGCCGCTGGTAAAATAACTTGTGTTGCTGTTTCCCAGCGAGACATTCCAAGGGCCAAACCGCCTTCACGTTGTGAAGTTGGAATTGCTCGAAGTGATTCTTCAACATTACGGGTCATCAACGGTAAGTTGAAAACGGTCAATGCCAAGGCACCTGATAAAACTGAGAAGCCGAGACCAAATTGTAAAACGAAAATTAACATCCCGAAAAGCCCAACAACGATTGAAGGAAGTGAAGACAATACTTCAATGGCTGAGCGAACAACACCAGTTAACCAATGTTTCTGATTTGCATACTCAGACAGATAAATCCCAGCACCTAGCGATAGGGGAACAGAGATAATCAGCGTTACAATCAATAGATAAACAGAATTAAATAGTTGGACGGCAATCCCACCACCTGTCAACGGATTTGACGCGGTGATGATAAATTTAGGGTCTTTAAAGATAACTGGCAAACCTTTAACTAAAATATATGCCAGTAAAAAAGCGAGGATAAGCACAATGATGCCAGAAAGGACGTAAAGGACACCAGTGGCAATCTTGTCAGAGCGTTTAGCGTTCATTATTTAAGACTTCCTTTCTTAGCAATAGCACGCATTGCGAGGTTGAAAAAGAGTGACATAATCAAAAGGAGTAAGGCAAGTGACCAAAGTGCATTCAATTGAATACCAGGTGTTGCATTAGGAATTCCTGAAGTCAAGATTGATGTCAAGGTTGAAGCTGGTGAAATCAAATCTTTTGGCATCATGACCGCATTACCAACGACCATTTGAATAGCCAAAGCTTCACCAAAGGCACGCGCCATTCCAAAGATAACCGCAGTCAAAATTCCTGGTGTAGCCGCACGTAAGAGAACACGCCAAATCGTTTGCCAGCGAGTGGCGCCAAGTCCGAGTGATGCTTCTTTATAATAAGAAGGGACAGCTTTCATAGCGTCCACGGTCATTGAAGTTACAGTTGGCAAAATCATGACAAAGAGCACAAACACACCTGACAAAAGTCCCAAACCTGTTCCGCCAAAAACGTTACGAATGGCAGGCACGACAACGGTCAAACCAATGAAACCATAAACTACTGACGGAATCCCTACAAGGAGTTCAATGACAGGTTGCAAGATTTTTTTACCATATTTTGGTGAGATTTCTGTCATGTAAATTCCTGCACCAATCGCAAAAGGTGTGGCAACAAGTGCAGAAAGTACCGTAACAATCAATGAACCCGCAAACATTGGCAAAGCCCCAACTGCAGGTTTACCATCTGGTCCAAGATTACCTGGTGACCAGTTGGTTCCAAAGAGGAAGCGGAAAGGATTTACGCCATCTGAATAAAAAGTTGACAGACCTTTTTGAGCAACAAAGACGAGGATTGCGCCTACAACGAAGACAATGAGGGCAATACATAAGAACGTCAAACTCTTACCAAATTTTTCAAGCCTTGAATTTTTATTGCTTGAAAGCAATTTTTCTTTGATTTTTGAATTTTCCATAAGGACCTAACTATTTTTTGTTGATTTATATTTTATTTGATAATGCAAATTTTTTTCACTTAAAACTTTATTTTTAAAGTATATTAAAGCTGACTATTGTCAGTTCTAATTTACTTTTATCACAAACTTTAAAGGTGATTACTTGATTTTTTCAACATTTCCTTTTGCGTCTCGGTCAACTTTCATCTCAGAGACACGGATATAGCCTAATTGTTCAAGTGTTTTTTTATCATTTTGAACGTATTCGATAAATTTATTTTCAATCGTATTTTTACGAGATTTATTGGTGTACATGTGCTCGTATGACCAGATTTTCCATGCATTAGTCTTCACATTGTCATAAGTCGGAGCGACACCGTCAACATTGACTGCTTTTACTCCCGGTTTATCAGTGTAACTAAAAGCAACATAAGAAATAGCCCCTGGCGTTTGCCCTACTAATTGAACAACAGAACCTGAAGCATCTTGAGTTGGACCATTCACTTCTGTTGCGCCATTCAACGCGTATTTATCAAAATTCACACGCGTTCCTGAACCAGCAGTTCTACCAATAACTGTAATTTTTTGATCTTGGCCACCAACTTCTTTCCAATTAGTGATTTTCCCAGTGAAAATATCAATAAGTTCTTGTTGAGACAAGTTTTTTACTTTTAACTTTTTGTTGATAATTGGTGCAAAACCAATAACAGCAACTTTATGGTCAATAATTTTATCAACCGCTATTCCTGACTTTTCTTCGGCAAAAATATCAGAATTACCAATTTGAAAAGAACCAGCAGCAACTTGAGCCAAGCCGACACCAGAACCGCCCCCTTGAACCATGATAATTTCATCAGGATTTTGCTTCATATATGACATAGAAGCATGTTCAACCATTGGCTGCAAAGCAGTTGAGCCACCAGCCGTGACCTGTTTATTTCCAGAACCACAAGCTGCCAATGCAAATAAACTTACACTGGCCATCAAAGCAATAAAAATTTTCTTCTTCATAGCTTAATTATAACATAATGCCCCCTCAAAGGTCGCTTGATGACAGCGTTCTTATGTAAATGTTTTGTAAATAATACGGGAAAATGCTCAATTCTTAGAGAATGAGCAGCTTCCTGTCTTTAGGGAAAGAATATGAAGATATATTTAAAGTCCAATGCTCAGTAAACCCTGTTTAAATTCACTGAACATTGATTTTATAAAAAAGTAGCTGAGCATAAAATTTTAATTTATGAAGAAGAAAATTTTTATTGCTTTGAATGATGCGATTAACCACTACTTCTTATACATAATTATTTTACTGACAAACTGATTTCTGTCGAAATTGAATCAGCCTTCGTCTTATTTTTTAGTAATATTTCCGTCAGCATCACGTTCAACTTTCATGTCGCTAATTGGAATATATCCTAATTTTTTAATGTCTTTGTTGTTTTCAGAAACATATTTGATGAAGGCTTTATCCGCCGCTGTTTCTTTTTTAGTATTCGTGTACATATGTTCGTAAGACCAAACTTTATAGTCATTAGTTACAACATTTGCTTCAGTTGGCTCAACACCATCAATCGAAATATCTTTGATGTCTTTACTTGTATCAACATAAGAAAGTGCAACATATGAGATGGCTCCTGGTGTTTGACCTACCATTTGAACAACTGAACCAGACGCATCTTGTGTTGGTCCTTTAACTTCTGTTGCCCCACCCAGTGCAAACTTATCGAAATTCACGCGTGTTCCAGACCCTTCAGTTCGACCGATAACAGTAATCTTTTGATCTGAACCACCCACTTCTTTCCAGTTTGTCACTTTACCAGTAAAGACGTCTTGCAATTGTTGTGAAGTTAAATTTTTCACATCAGTTTTAGCGTTAATAATTGGGGCAAAACCAACAACTGCTACTTTATGGTCAGTAATTGCTGAAGCATCAATTCCGGATTTTTCCTCAGCAAAAATGTCAGAGTTTCCAATTTGGAAAGAACCAGCAGCCACTTGGGTCAAGCCGACACCAGACCCACCACCTTGCACAGTTACTTGAACAGAAGGATTTTTAGCCATAAATTCTGTTGACGATTGTTGTGCTAATGGTTGAAGAGCTGTTGAACCTCCAGCGATAATTTTTCCTGACAAAGCTTTGTCAGAAGAACTAGAGCTGCTAGATGATGAACCATTTGATGAACCACAGGCCGCCAAAGTCAACAATGCACCAGCAGTAATAATACCAACAAGAATTTTCTTTTTCATGAGAAGTTTCTCCAATTAATTTCTAAATAAGTTGTTAAGCTTTTTGCTTACAAAACTATTTTATCATCGAAAGACAGAATCGCTTGTAAACACTTAGTAAATACAAGGTAAATGGAACGTAAATACTTTTTTCTTTAGAATTCTTTTTTATAATTACTGACAAACTAGTAAAAAAATACTGACAGTCGCTCTGTCAGTATTTTTAATCATAGTTAACGATTGTAAGCTTTAAGCTGTCTTGCAATATCGCGATTTTGCTCTTTGCGTTTAAGGCTTTCTCGCTTATCATAATCTTTTTTACCTCGAGCAAGTCCCATCAGCACTTTGGCAAAGCCATTTTTCAAATAAACTTTTAAAGGAATAAAAGTAATTCCTGTTCCTGATAATTCCTTATCAATCTTAGCAATTTCTTTTTTATTGAGCAATAATTTTCTCGTGCGCAACTCCTCAACATTAAAAATATTTCCTTGCTCAAATGGCGCAATATGAACATTTGATAGCCAAACTTCGCCATTGCGAACTCTGGCAAATCCATCTTTGAGCTGAATTTTTGCCTGACGAACCGACTTAATCTCCGTTCCTGTCAGCACAATTCCCGCCTCAAAAGTCTCATAAATTTCATAATCATGTCGTGCTTTTTTATTCTGAGCTAGCGGCTTATCTTCTGTATTTTTTACCATATTTATCATTCTCCAAGAATCTCTTAATTTAATTTTACCATAAGACCACAAAAATGTTAGGCAATTACAGATTTTCTCGCCCCCAAAGATCTAGTTGCTGCATAAAAGGTACTAAATCTTCTCCTTTTTTGGTCAAATAATATTCAACATGTGGTGGAATGGTCTGAAAATCTTTTCGGATAACCAAATCGTGTTCCATCAAAAGCTCTAAAGACCTCGTCAACATCACATTAGTAATTCCGTTAACCTCTCTTCGCAATTGATTAAAACGAATTCCTTCATGATTACATATTATCCAAAGAATTTTTAATTTCCATTTTCCCCCAAAAATATCCATGACTTTACTCACACCACATTCTTGATCCATTTGTGCTCCTTAACATTTTTACAGTAACAAAAAAGTGCGTACTATCTTTTTATATTCTATTATATTATAATAACTCCATCAATAAATCAAGGAGAACAAGAATGACACAATTAGACTTTTTAGATGGACGCAAATCCGTCAGAACTTTTGATCCCACAGCACAAATCAGCAACCAAGAAATTATGGATATTCTTAGCCATGCGGCTAATGCCCCTTCAGGAAATAATTTCCAACCTTGGAAAGTCTTCGTTGTCAAAAATAAGGAGAAACAAGAAATCTTGAAAGATATTTCTTTCAAGCAACAACAAATTGCCGATGCCTCCGCAGTATTTCTAATTTTTGGCGACAAAAGTAACTACGATATTCAAAAAATTATGAAATTCAATTTAGAAAATCACATCATTTCAGAAAATCAGCTGACAGAAAAAACTAGTCGAGTACATACTTATCTAAAACTTCATCCCGAGGATATCAGTAACGAAGGGCTCAGATTTGATAACGGACTTTTTGCCATGAATCTGATGCATACAATCAGAGCATTTGGCTACGAGTCTAATCCTATGCGCGGTACTGATTTCCAAAAAATAATGGAATTTTTAAATATTCCTCAAAAGCTTGAACCTATCCTAATGCTCCCTCTTGGTAAACCCTTAAAAGCAGGTTATCCCCATCGGCGTTACCCTACCAATGATTTTGTAAAAATTATTGAATAAAATTTTTTATCACAGTCAAAATTTCCTCAACCAAAAGCCGGTAAGCTTCTAAAGTAAAATGTAAACCATCAGCTCTTAACAAGGCTTTTGGGTTTTCTTGTTCCAACATGAGCTGGTAAATATCAATCAACTTGAGCGATTTTTCTTTTGCCAAATCAATTGTTGCCTGTCTAAAAAGTTCAACCTCAGACAGCCGACTATAATGCGTCGGTTCGTCATCATTATAAAAAGGAGGAGTAATTAGAACTGTTCTTTTTGCATCCAGCTGTGCAATCATTTGCTCTAAATTATCCTTAAATTCTTTTGGCCGAATCAAATGATGAGGTGAAGCATCATTTGCCCCAAAGAAAATGAAATTTAAATCAGCTTTTTCCTCAACAACATATTTTAGTCGAAGAAGTCCTCCGTAAGTATCATCTCCATTGATTCCATGAAGCAAAACTTTAACATCTGGCTCTTTTTTCTCAATTAATCTTGGCAGAATATTTGATGCTCCTCCTTCGTCCATACCAAATCCATTTGTGATTGAATCCCCAAAAATCGCTATCTTCATTTTAGACTTCTCTTTCAAGTATTTTTCTCATTTTACCACAAATACTTGCTGACCAAAAAAGAAAAAATATCGTAGATGATCTACGATATTCTTGTCTTATCCTAATTTTTCAGCAACAGCTGTCAAAAGTTCAGGAATTCCTGCTGCATTTGAACCACCGGCCATAGCCATATCTGGTTTTCCACCACCACGACCATCAACAAATGGTGCTAATTCTTTAACTAAATTACCCGCTTTTACATCTAATGATTTAGAAGCCACTAAAAGACTTACTTTTTCACCAATTGTAGCGACTAAAACGAGGACATCTGACAATTCTTTTTGTTTCCAAATATCTGCCAAATTACGTAAGCCATTGGCATCAGGAACAGTTACTTGACTCGCAATAAAGCTTACAGAACCAGCTCTTTGTACATTTTTGAAGATTTCATCTGATTGGCTCGCTGCAAGTTTGCCAGCTAAAGCATCATTTTCTTTTTGAGCTGCTTTAAGTTCATCTTGTAAGTTAGAAACTTTTGCGACGATTTGTGAAGCTTGTGGTGCTTTAACCAATCCAGCCACTTCGCTCAAAGTATTTTCAGCATCTTTGAAGGCTTCATAAGCTTTTTGACCTGTCACAGCAATAATCCGGCGCACACCAGAACCAATTCCTTCTTCTTTAATAATCTTGAAAAGACCAATTTCAGAAGTTGTTTGCGTATGTGTTCCTCCACAAAGTTCGATTGAATAATCTCCAATTTTTACAACACGAACATTTTTACCATATTTTTCACCGAAAAGAGCCATTGCACCCATTTCTTTTGCTGTAGCAATATCGGTTTCAATCGTTTCAACTTTCAATGATTGCCAAATCACTTCATTAACTTGACGCTCAATTTCAGCCAACTCTTCTTTGGTTACTTGAGCAAAGTGAGTGAAGTCAAAACGTAAGAATTCTACCTCATTAAGTGAACCAGCTTGTAGTGCGTGATTCCCAACAATATTATGCAAAGCAGCATGAAGTAAGTGAGTCGCTGTATGGTTTTTTACAACAGCAGAACGACGTTCTTCATCAATTTCTAAAGTATAAGTTTCCCCAACTTTAAGTGGTGAGATAGTTTCCACAGAATGAAGATTTTGTCCATGTGGTGCGTGTTGAACATCTAATACAGTTGCCACCACTTGACCATCAGCATTTTTAATGACTCCATGGTCAGCCACTTGACCACCCATTTCAGCATAGAAAGGCGTCATGTCAAATACTAATTGAGCTTTGCCAGTAACTTCATCAACAAGCTCATCATCTTTTATAGCCACGAGTAATTTTGCTTGGGCTTTTTTATCTTCATAAAGGAATTTTGAGTCCACTTCGATAGAAGACAAAGTTTCATTTTGAGCACCCATTGAGCCACCCTTAACCACAGCCGCACGCGCACGGTCTTGTTGAGCTTTCATAGCTACTTTGAATCCTTCATGGTCAATTTTGAATCCTTCATCTTCTGCCAATTCTTCGGTTAATTCGACAGGGAATCCATATGTATCGTAGAGGCGGAAAATATCAGCCCCTTCAATTCTATCTTTACCTTCAGCCTTAAGATTTACCAAAAGCTCATCAATCAATTTTTGACCTGCATCAATCGTCCGATTGAAAGTTTCTTCTTCACGGTCAATAATTTGCATAATGAAATCTTCTTTTTCGAGAACTTCTGGATAATAAGATTGCATGATTTTACCAACAGTTGGCACGAGTGAAGCTAAAAATTTACCTTGAATTCCCAATTTTTTACCGTGCATAACCGCGCGACGAAGTAAACGACGCAGAACATAACCACGCCCTTCATTTCCTGGCAAAGCACCATCACCAATAGCAAATGAAAGCGAGCGAATATGGTCAGCAATCACTTTGAAACTCATATTTTCACTGTCTGGACTGTAAGTTTTTCCAGAGAGTTTCTCAATTTCGCGAATAATTGGCAAGAATAGGTCTGTATCAAAGTTTGTTTTACCACCTTGAATAATGCAGACCATCCGTTCAAGCCCCATTCCCGTATCAATATTTTTCTGTGGTAATTCAGGATATTCCGAACGTGGAATCGCTGGATTCGCATTAAATTGTGACAAAACAATATTCCAAATCTCGATATAACGGTCATTTTCAATATCTTCAGCCAATAATTTCAAACCAACATGTTCTGGGTCGTAAATCTCCCCACGGTCAAAGAATATTTCTGTATCTGGACCTGAAGGACCAGCACCAATTTCCCAGAAATTATCTTCAATTGGGACAAGATGTGTTGGATCAACTCCAACTTCAACCCAGCGATTATAGGTATCTTTATCAGCTGGATAATAAGTGATATAAAGTTTTTCTGCTGGAAACTCAAACCATTCAGAACTTGTCAATAATTCCCAAGCAAAAGCAATCGCTTCATTACGGAAATAATCACCAATTGAAAAATTTCCAAGCATTTCAAACATGGTGTGATGACGGGCAGTTTTTCCGACATTTTCAATATCATTTGTTCGAATCGCTTTTTGAGCATTAGTCAATCGTGGATTTTCAGGAACGACTGAGCCATCAAAATATTTTTTTAGTGTTGCTACTCCTGAATTAATCCAAAGCAAAGTTGGGTCATTTACAGGAACAAGACTTTGCGAAGGTTCAACAGTATGACCTTTTGATTTGAAAAAGTCGAGGAACATTTGGCGAACTTCTGCGGAAGTCATGGTTTTCATTATTTTCTCCTTTTATAAAAAGTTTATAGCTTAGCAATAAACTTACCTTGTACACTTTGTTAATATTTTCACAATAAAACAATAAAATTCTACCGTAAACAAAGGGGCGCATACAGTTATACCGCGGTACCACCCTTATTCACGATAGAATTTCTATCATCTTACTTTGGTTGTTAGAGCAGTTCTCTCTGCTGTAAGCACTTTTATCAACTTGCTCATTCTCACCTTTTTGAGCTCTCTTTAAAGTTGATTTTTATTAAATTATTTAGATGAAGATGTACTTGATGTTTGGGTGAATTGTGAGAAGATTGATGCAAAAGCAGATTCTTTCACAGTGACATTATTCTTTTTAAGGTACTTAGCAATAACTCCGCTGACAAAGGTTGTATCTTGTTCTTTTTCAGCTTTAATGACATTTTTAAGTTCTTTTTTATACTTGTTCATGTCACTACCTTTTTCAGAAGATTTAACCATCTCAACAATGTAGTAAGAAGTAGCACCAGTTGATGCACTAGTAGATTCAATTACGCTTGAAAATTCACCATTTTTCAACTTAAATGCTGCAGTTTGAACCTCAGTTGGCACAGTTGTTGATGTTGAATTAAAAGTGACTTTACTTGCAGCATTTGTTTTCTCAAAGCTTGCTTTACCAGCATCATCTTTTTTAGCAGCATCTAAAGCTTTAGTCGCTGCATCTTTTGAAGTTTCAGAAACAACATAAGCTGTTACATCTGGATGATAAGATTCCCAAGCTTTTTTGAGATTGGCATCGGTATATTGCGTTGCTTCGATTTCGTGGTCAATTGCTGCTTGCTCAAGCATTTGTGTACGCATGTATGGTGTGAAACTTGCTTCTGTCAAACCTTGTTGTTGCAAAGCTGAGGCAAATTGGCTTCCATACTGATCTTTGAGAGATTTAACTTTTTTGTTGACATCTTTATCAGTAACTTCTTTTCCAAAATCTTTAGTAAAAATTTTATCAAAGGTTAAATTTTGAAGCAAAGTATTTGTCGGTTGTGACGGGAATTGTTTAGCTTCCTTGTATAAATCAGAAACGCGAATGGTATCACCTTTCATTGTGATGATATCCTTGCTTGCTGAATCACTGCTTGAGCAACCAGACAAGGTTACCAATGCGGCTCCGGCAAAGACTGTAGCCATAACTAATCCGAGTTTTTTGAATTTCAAGATATTCTCCTTCGCATCATTCGATGTTTGTAGCTTTTTGTACTAAAAACACACTTTTATTTTTAAGTTGTTGTAATTATATCATAAAAAATTAAAGAAAGCTTTATTTATGCAAAAAAACTTTCTAAAATTACTAAGACTTTTATCAGCAATTTTTATGCTTTTTTTATCATTAATAATCCATCACCTAGCGGAAGAACGCTGGTCATATATTTAGGATTATCAAAAACTTCATCAAAAAGTTTTCTTAAGCCTCGTTCCAAAGCTCGTTGATTTCTTTTAACCTCCATGATTGGCAACAATATTTCACCAGCTTGAAAAACATCATCCATTA
Source organism: Lactococcus cremoris subsp. cremoris KW2 (assembly GCF_000468955.1). Lineage (NCBI taxonomy): Bacteria > Bacillati > Bacillota > Bacilli > Lactobacillales > Streptococcaceae > Lactococcus > Lactococcus cremoris. Next base: position 1,797,035 of record NC_022369.1, read on the forward strand.
GGATAAGTCCATTTTCTGAAAGCAATTCAAGTGATTTAGGTAAGAATTCAACATATTTCGACTTGGCTGAATCCATGAAAACAAGATCAAATGGACCTTTTAATTCTTGCAAAACATCTGCAGCATCTCCTTCTTTAAGCTGAATTTGATTGCGGTGATCGTATTTAGTTAAATTTTTCTTGGCTAGCTCAATCATTTCAGGATTACGATCAATGGTCACAATCTCAGCTTCTGGAACTTCTTGTGCCATTACTAAGGCTGAAAAACCAATAGCTGTCCCAATTTCCAGAATTCTTTTAGGCTTGAGCAGACTCAATAGCATTTGAAAATAGAGAACTGTTTCATGTGGAATAACAGGAATGTTATTTTCTTTAGCAAAGTTTAGGACTTCTGCAAGTTCTCCAGTCACTTGTGTTTGACTTGAACGCATCCATTCGACTAACTCGGCTTTGACAACTGGTCGATTCATCATGGGGTTACTTGTGCTCTTATATGTTTCAACCATTTTTAAAGATGGACTCCTTTTTCAACTAATTTTTCTAATTCATTCAAACGTTTTTCAAAAAGCTTAAAAGCAGACTCTAAGTAATCTGTAGATTCCATATTGACTCCAGCTTTTGCAATCACGTCTAGTGGGTAGGCTGACGAACCAGCTTTTAAATAATCAAGATAATTTTGACGGTCAGTAACCGAACCATGCACCACTTTTTCAGCTAGAAATGAGGCTGCGGCAAAGCCAGTTGCATATTGAAAAACGTAAAAATTATAATAGAAATGAGGAATTCTTGCCCATTCAAACTGAATTTCAGGATTTTCTTTGGCAGATAAGCCATAATATTTTTCATTAAGTTCGCCATAAAGAGAATTCAAAAATTCGCTCGTCAACACTTCACCTTCAGCATCGACTTCGTGAATTTTTTGTTCAAATTCAGCAAATTGACTTTGACGAAATACGGTTCCTCGAAAACTATCTAACCAATGGTTTAAAAGAGCAAAACGTTCCTTTTCATCATTACTTTCTTTGAGCAAAGTCTCAGTTAAAATATTTTCATTGGTAGTTGAAGCAATCTCTGCTAAGAAAATCGGGTAATCGCCATAAACATAAGGTTGATTTTCCCTCGTAAAAGTGCTGTGAATAGAATGCCCCATCTCATGAACCAATGTAAAAAGATCGTCCAAAGTCCCTTGCCAATTGAGTAACATAAATGCCTTGGTATCATAAGAACCACCTGAGTATGCCCCTGACCGTTTCCCGACATTTTCTTCAACATCAATCCAACGTTCATCAAAAGCCGCTTTAACTTTCTGACTATACTCTTCACCAAAAATTGCAAGCACTTCTTGCGCTTTCTTAACTCCTTCAGTGTAATTGAATTTATAATCTAAATTAGATAATGGAGTATAGATATCATACATCTTGAAATCAGAAATTCCTAAGATTTTTTTACGTAATTCAATATAGCGATGTAAAAGTGGTAAGTGTTGATGAATGCCTTCTATCAAGACGTCATAAACTTTTTCTGGAACAAAATTACTCATCAAAGCTGCCTGACGTGCTGAGTCATATGCGCGTATTTGGGCATTGAAATTATGAACTTTTACATTGGTCTGCAAAGTTTTTGCATAGGTATGTTGATATTGTTCATAATTGCTGTAAAGTGCTTCATAAGCCGCTTTTCTTACTTCCCTGTTTTTACTTTCCATAAGAGAGCTATAATTTCCATGTGTCAACTGAATCTTTTCACCCAATTCATTTTTAACAAAAGGAAATTTAACATCTGCATTATCGAAAATTTCAAAAGTCTCCGAAGGACTTTCAAAGATTTCACCCGCTGCCGCCAATATTTTTTCTTCTTTTTGACTAAGGATATGTTCTTTTTTAGCAAATAAACGTTCAAACATGTGATCGTAATTTTTCAATTCCTGAAGGATTTCTAACCATTGTTCGTAGGTTTCTTTTGTAATTTTTAAAAACTCAGGTTCATAAAAGGCATAGCTTTCCCCAAAATTAACATAGAGGGCCGTTGCTTTTGATTGATATTCTTGATACTTTGCTTCTCTTGTATCTTGATCATTTTTCATTGAAGCATAAACATAAAGCTTTTCAACTTTTTGAGAAATTGATAGCATATTTTTAGTAATTGTCAGTAAAGCTTCTGCTGAATCAAGTAAATGACCTTTATTATTTGTCTCAACAAGTGAAAGCTCTTTTTTTACGTTCTCTAATTCTGTTTCCCATTTTTGATCTGTTGAAAAAATTGTTGTCAAATCCCAAGTCAAGGCTTCAGGGATTTCATTTCTATTTTTTACCATAATTGGTACTCCTTTTTAGCTTAAAACTCTTATTTCTTATTAATAATGAGAATAAAATAAAATAATAAAATCCTATTATTTTTCCTTCTTCTGCTTTCCCATTATAGCATAGGAACGGGGAGGATAGAGCATTTCAAGGCTATTTCTTTGGAAATTTATTAAAAAATTTTCATAGTAAAGCTTAACATTTTGATCAATCTGAGTAAAAGTTGTGATTGTCATTTCGTCAGTAAAATTCTCTAGTAAATTTAAACCTAGTGGAGCAATGTATGGACCCTCAAATTTTTTCGTCAGTAAATTTTCTCCTTTTTGATAATATTTTTCTTGAATTTTCATCCATTTTGGTGATTGATAGTATAATTGCTGACGAATAAAACTAGAAAGTTTAGAATCTTTAAAAGTAGGAATTTTCACCAGTTTTTGAGCCAAATAAGGTAAGCGTAGATGCGCAATAAGTCGTCCTTTTCCAAAAGGAATTTCCTCTTGTAAGCAAATGATTCTGCCACGTAAATCCTCATGAATAAGAGATTTTAATCTTAATTTTTTCCTCTGAAAATCTAACTCCCAATAAAAGAATCCTCTATTTTCCGAGAAATAAACTAAATTTTTTTGAAGTTCTGTCACCTGTTCAGCCAGCCATAAATCCTTTCCCATCAACCAAAGCACTTTAAAGCCATGCGTCTTATAATTTTCTGTACGTTCTTTGAGACGCTTAATAGATAAATGAGAGCATTGTATCTCAATAGCGATTTTGTCATTTACTAATAAATCTGGTCTTTGGTTAAGTTCGGGCAAATAGCGTTCAATTTCGACTTTGTCAGTTCTTTTAAACCACTGATATAATATTTTTTTCAAACCTAAATGCTGTTCTGACTCATTTTCCAACCATAAATTGCAGCTCTTTAGAGATTTATGGGCAAAATGAAGAACTTTTATCTGCCCATTTTTAATAAGTAGCTCTGAATGACAAGAAGGACAATAAAATTTTCCGGTCAATTCTTTGCGGTCTAATTCCAGTAAGTTTATTATTTTATTATTTTCATCAATTGCTGTCCGCATACTATTTTATACGAAAAAAATATAATTTTGTCACAAAAAAAGTTACTAACTAGTCTGTCAGTAACTTTTTACTATTATCTATTATTCCAAAGATAACCGATTTGCGAAAAGATAGCAATAACAAGGAAAAAAGCAACAATGATTCCCACCCATTTAATATGTTTTCTCTTTTCATAATTCATAACTGCAATAAATTCACGAATAAAGGCGGGAACACGATAATACATCGCTGTTTTTCCTCCTTTTCCTCCTTGAGCATCAATTTTTAAAGTTGCTGCAAAGAGTGCCGCCCGAAACACATGATAATCGGAAGTGAAAAACATAAATTTTTCTTTAATTAGGCGAGAAGAAAAAACCAAGTTTTCATATGTCGTTCTAGATTGGTCTTCAAGCATAGTTCGCTCAATCGGAAAGCCGAGCACTTCTACTGCATATTTTTGCATGGCTCTCGCTTCTGAAATTTTTTCATCTGGACCTTGTCCGCCTGAAAAAACCAAAATAGTTTCATTATCTCGCACGGCTTTGACTGCTGCTAAAATTCGATTTCCTAATAATTTTCCAACATGCTCTCCTTGAATAAGACCTGCCCCTAAGACAACATGATAGGCTGCTCTTTGTTTTCGGACGCGTCGTCCATAAACCCAACTTGATAAAAAGAAAATACCAAACTGCCAAGCCAAATAAATTGATAGGACTGGATAAACAATTCCTAAAATCTTCAACCAAATCCAACTATCTGGTAGTCTTCCCATCGACAGATAAACCCAGTCAATTAGTAAAAATGCCAAAACAACAATAGGCAATAAAAGATTACCAATGGATTTTGACTCTCTTCGCCACATTTTAATCGTTAAAACAACAATACTAATGGGAACAACAATTCCTATTGTCATTGGTATCAATAATAATATTATAAAAGCTTCGGCAAAAAGTAGCCAAAGTAGTACTTTTTGTTGTAATTCTGTCAAGGCTAATCCAGAACCAATAATTCCATTTATCGTCACCCACAAAAAAAGTAGGGCAAAAAAGGATAAGCGCCCCAATCGTAAGGTCCGTAAATCTTTCAACTTTCTGATTTTCCACCAGAAAATAGTAGTCAGTCCTGCAAAAAATATTGTCAGAACTGTTCCAAAAATAAATATTCCATTTTTCAAATCCATAATTTAATTATACCGTTACTTAAAGCCAACTGTCAATACATCAGGCTCTATGATTTAAATGAAGTATTTTGCTGACTAGCTGTCATTTTATAGTAAATACATTATAAAAAAATTGTCCCCAAATAGAGACAATTTATCATTTTTAAATAAAGCTTATTCATAAAAGAAGGTTTTGACATAGCCAATTGCTTTTTGATTGCTTGGCATTTCCGTATGCTCGGTGTTTGTTCCTTCTATTAGATAATGAGTAGCAGAGTTTCCATTTTTTATCAGCAAAGGATAAATTGAGAAGCCGTCAGCCCAAGGAACTGTACCGTCGGTTTCTTTCTTAGTATCATAAGCTCCTTCTAGTAGCACTACTTGGATATTTTTATCCACACGTTCATAATTTTTCAACCAAAAATCATAATATTTTGTTTTAATTTTGGGTCCGTCAGCAAGAACTTGCGCAAGCGTTTGGTCAGGTTGTGCCGTACAAGCATTGTACTGACCATCAAGAGAAACAAACTTTTTAATCGGCGGAAGGCTTCGGTCATAACCATGGTCAATCAAATAATGGTAAACACCACCGCCACCAGCTGAATAGCCCAAAACGTTGGCATAAGCAACGTTATAATGCTTACCGAGATAAGACATGATAGCCATTAATGAGGCTTCATATTTATCGGAATTATTCGTTCCTTTGACCATTCCGACCTCAATTGTCGGATAGGCATTACGTTTGTCAATTGTTCCAGTCACTTTGAGTGAATAATTGTGTTCTGTATCAACAACAATTGTCAGCCCTTTTTTAGCACGGGTATCTTTGTCCGCAGTAACACTATTAATCATTGTATCCATCGTTGACGCATAGCCACTTGAGCCAGTAATATAAATCGTCGGATAGATAGGACGGTCTTTTGCTGCTACAAGTGGGTGTGGCGGAAGAATAGAGTGACCAATGAAGATACCGATAACAAAGACTGCAATAAAACTCACGATAAGAGAAATGATTTTTTTCATGATTTGATTTTACCACAATTTATTAAATATTCCCAATTTATTACTTTTGTTTTTAACATCCTATTTATCTTTCTTAAAACTTGAATTTTACCACATTCAAATAACTAATAAATTTGTTTTATTTAAAATAATACTCACACTTCTAATATTGTAATCTACAAATTTTAATAAGAAAACTCATCAAATATTTTTGATGAGTTTTTATTGTTTATAAGACAGCCAATACTGCAAAGTTAATTAAGAACAAGAGAGCAACGACCCAAATTACAGGTTTAATTTCTTTCACTTTTCCGGTGAATAATTTGACAAGGATGTAAGTGATAAATCCAGCTGCAATCCCGTAAGAGATTGAATAAGCAAGTCCCATGAATACTGAGGCGAAGAATGCAGGAATCGCTTCTGTTAAATCACCCCACTTAATTTCTTTAAATGAACCAAGCATCATCATCCCAACGATAATCAAAATTGGTGCTGTTGCTTGTGTTGGAACAATCGCAAGAAGTGGTAAGAACAAGCTTGAGATAGCAAACATAATTGCTGTTACAACTGATGCAAGACCAGTACGTCCTCCTGCACCGATTCCGGCAGCAGACTCAACATAAACGGTTGTATTTGATGTTCCGAAAATTGCTCCGATTGGAGTAGCAATCATGTCAGCAAACAAAGCTTTGTCCATTTTTGATGAGAAACCATGGCTTGTTTCCATATCTTTCAAATCTTCATCAGTAAAGATTCCTGTCGCACGACCAGTTCCGATGAAAGTCCCGATTGGGTCAAAGATTGAAGTCAATGAGAAAGCAAGAACTGTCATTAATACTTCAATATAACGTGATGAATCAGAGAATAAAGAACCAAATCCTTTTGGACCAAATGCTGCACCAAAGGTTGTTCCCATTTGATTGATTGCAGTCCCCAAATTATTTTCAGCAAATAAAGTATTCACATCAACTTTAACCACGCCAGTCAAAAGAGCCAAGATAGTTGTTACTAAGATTGAAAGCAAAATCCCTGCCCGCCATTTACGAATAACAAAGAACATTGTCACGACAATCCCAACAAGTGCTACCAACACTCCTGGGTTATTAAAAGTTACAAGTTCTGGAACAATTGATGAATTTGCTGTAATTGTTCCGTGATTGTTCACATAAGTTCCTGGGTCAGCGATGAAGCGCAAAATTCCAGCGTTTTTAATCCCGATGTAGGCAATGAAAATCCCAATCCCACCACCAATGGCATGTTGCAAGCTTTCTGGAATTCCAAGAATGATTGCTTTACGAATTGAAGTAAAAGTGATGATAATATTGATGATCCCACAAATGAAGACCATTGCCAAGGCCTCTTGCCAAGTGTAACCAAGTGACAATACAACCGTGTAAGCAAAGAAAGCATTTAAGCCCATTCCGGGAGCCAGAGCGTAAGGAACATTAGCGATTAAAGCAATTGCAAGTGTCCCAACAATAGAAGCTAAAATAGTTGCTAAGAAAACTGCTTGGACAGGCATCCCTGTTGTCCCCAAAACTTGTGGGTTAACAAAGAGGATATAACTCATGGCAAAGAATGTAGTCAATCCAGCCATTATTTCACGGCCAACTGTTGTGCCGTTTTCTTCAAGTTTAAAGAACTTGTTCACGAATAATTTCTCCTTTTAGGGTCTAAGATTAAAATTTCAACCCTTTGATAAAAAGTTGTCTTTGCTTAAAAAGCAAACACGTCATAAAATAAAAAACATTATATTATTATTCTAATCAGTTTTGATTAAGGAAACAAGATTTTTAGTAGAAAAATTACTTCAAATCCTTAAATCGTTCGGTAATGACGAACGAATTTTTTGAAAAGCCCTTTCTTGTTCGTAGAACTTGGGTAATTCCTTTCCAGCTTATATCTATGTTATAATGAATAAATTGATAACTAAATTTTAGACTAAGGGGAGTTTGAATGGAGAACTACAAAGAACGTAAACTTATTGCAATTGATTTAGATGGTACTACTTTGCAGTCCGATGGACGTTCAATCAGCCGTTATACCAAATATATTTTTAAACAGGTAGAATCACTTGGACATATTATTTGCATCACAACTGGACGTCCTTTTAGAATGTCTTTGGATGTTTATCGTGAGCTTGAGTTGACTAGCCCGGTCATCAATTTTAATGGTGCTTTGATTTCAATGCCAAATGATAAAAACTGGGAACACACTAAGTCTTATTATATTGACCGTTCTTTTATTTTTGACCTTCTGCGTCATCAGCAAAACTTTAATCTACATTTTTTTGCTGTTGAATATCGTAGAAAGTTCTTTCTAAACACTTTCCGTAACGTTGAACCTAAACTTTTTGGTGTAGAAAAATTCCAACCTTATAACCGTCTCCGAGCAGACCGAGTTACCGAAAATCCCCACGCGGTACTTCTTTCGACTCGTCAAAAAGATAAATTAGCCTTAGCTGAGGAAATGAAACGTCATTATAATGGCAAGATAGATGTGGGCGTTTGGGGTGGTCCAAATGGAATTTTAGAAGTCGTCCCTAAAGGAATCTCTAAAGCTTCAGGCCTTAATCACCTTCTTAAAGTTCTTGATATCTCGCTAGAAAATCTTATTGCTTTTGGTGATGAACATAATGATATTGAGATGTTTAAACTTGCACCTCAAGCCTATGCTATGAAAAATGCTTCTGCTAGGCTAACTCCTTACGCCAGTGAAATTCTTCCTTGGACAAATGATGAGGATGGGGTGGCTAGACAACTCGAAAAACTCTTTTTAACTCCCGATAAATAATGCTCATACCAGTCTCTGACTGGTATTTTTTTAATCTATCCCAATAAACAACAGTCTGTCAAATTCTTTTGACAGCTCCATTTTTTGAAAATGTAAATGAATCGGCTTATAATGAAAGAGCATACATCTCTAGAAGATGTCCAATATTTAACAAAGATTTCAAAATACTAAGGAGCACTTATGAAAGTTTCAATATTCTCCACTTGTGTGATGGACCTAATGTTTCCACAAGTTGGAATTGCAATGGTTGAAGTCCTTGAACGTTTAGGGATTGAAACAGATTTACCAGAAGGACAAATTTGCTGTGGACAGCCCACTTATAATTCTGGCTTAGTCAAAGAATCTATGCCAACAATCAAAAATCAGATTGATGCCTTTGAATCTTCTGATTATGTTGTTGGTATTGCTGGTTCTTGCTCAGGGATGTTTACAGAATATCCTCATATGTTTGATGAAGGTGACCCTTATAAGCAAAAAGCCATTGATTTGGCCAATAAATCTTATGAATTTACCCAATTTCTTTACCGTGTCTTAGGTCTTGAGGACCTTGGCGCAACTTTTAAGGGTGAAAAGGCCACTTATCATCGTTCTTGCCACATGACAAGAATCTTAGGCGAACGAGAAGCGCCATTTATCTTATTAGATAAAGTGAAAGGTCTTGAAGTTCTACCTCTTCCTCATTTAGAAAATTGTTGTGGTTTTGGTGGAACTTTCTCAGTTAAATCTCCTGAAATTTCGGAAATGATGGTCACTGAAAAAACAAATGATATCTTATCAACAGGTGCTGAAATTTTAATCTCTGCCGACCTTGGTTGTTTGATGAATATTGCTGGAAAACTAAATCGTGAAGGCAAAAAAATAAGAGTGATGCATATCGCCGAAATTTTAAACACAAATGTTGATTTGGAACGAATCGATACTGTGAAAAATCCAGAATTCATAAGAGCATAGGGGGAGAAAATGGGACTTTCAACAAGTACAAAAACTTTCGCTGAACGTTTAGAAGAAAGTAAAAAAGACCAATTTGCCAAGGCTGCGGTGGCTAAAGCACAAGATGCCCAATGGGACAAGAGAGAATCAGCACGTGATGAACTAGGCAATTGGCAGGAATGGCGCAATATCGCAGAATCAATTCGTCAACATACTTTGAAATATTTACCCCATTATCTGACAGAATTTTCAGATAATGTGGCAGCTCGTGGTGGTCACGTCTTCTTTGCTGCTGATGCTAAAGAAGCCAATGACTATGTTAAACGCATTGTTCTTGAAAAAAATGCCAAAAAGATTGTCAAATCAAAATCAATGGTGACTACCGAAGTGGATATTGATCCAATGTTGGTCTCACTGGCTGACGATATGGATATTTTAGAAACCGACCTTGCCGAATTTATTTTGCAAGTGGCCGACTGGGATGAGCCTTCACATATTGTTTTTCCAGCTTTGCACAAAAACCGCGACCAAATCCGCGAAATTTTTGCTAAAAAATTAGGCTATGAAGGCGACAATAATCCTGTCAATCTGGCACGTTGTGCGCGTGATACCATGCGTAAACTTTTCTTGAAATCTGAAGTAGGGATTACCGGTTGTAATTTTGCCATTGCCAATACGGGCGATATTAATCTATCAACGAACGAAGGAAATGCTGATTTGACGATTTCAATTCCTAAGACACAGATTGTACTGATGGGAATGGAACGGATTGTGCCTTCTATCAAAGAAGCTGAAATTTTAGATAATATGCTGGCTCGCTCGGCTGTTGGCCAAAAACTGACAACTTATGTTACTTTTGCGGGTCAGCAGGCTGACGATGAATCTGATGGTCCTGAGGATTTCCATGTTGTAATTGTCGATAATGGACGCTCTAATGCGATTGGAACTGCTTTTGAAGCTGTTTTACAATGTATCCGCTGCGGGGCTTGTCTGAATGTTTGCCCAGTCTATCGTCAAATTGGTGGACATGCTTATGGTTCGATTTATCCGGGTCCAATCGGTTCTGTCTTATCGCCTGTTTTAGGTGGTTATGAGCAATATGGCGATTTACCTTACGCCTCAACGCTTTGTGGGGCTTGTACCGAAACTTGTCCTGTCAAAATTCCTTTGCATGAACTTTTGATTGAACATCGTAAGGTCATGGAAGATGATCTCAATATGCATCATGACGGCTCTTTTGTTAATTTTGAAATGAATACGATTGGGAAAGGAACGAGCAGTCCAGCTTTGTTTGGCATGGCTATCAATATGGCGCATACGGGTCTGAATGTCTTACCTAAAGCTAAAGAAGTCACTGTTGAAGGTTCAATTTTTGAATATGGTGCGGTCAGAAAAGCGCCAGCATTAGCCAAAGGTTGGACGGATGTGCGCGATTTACCAATTGCCCCTCCGCACAAAGAGCAATTCCGTCAGTGGTATAAAAAACATAAGGCAGGTAAATAAAAATGACTGGAACTATTGAAAATCGTACAAAATTCTTGGAAACTTTGTTTGAAAAACGTGGTGGTGTGGAACTTCCCTTTGAGCCTTATGTGCCAATTTCAGATTTGCCTGAGACTCATTTAGCTGATTTGACTTCTGATGAATTGTTAGAAATTGCCAAGGTTCAATCCGAACGAGTCTCCGCAAATTTAGTTGAAACAACTTCTTCTGAAATGAATGAAGTCATTCGTCAATTAATTGAAAAATCTGGTGGTGGACAAGTCATGATTCCTACAACAGATGAATTTAAAAATTTAGGGGTAAATGTTAACTCTGAAAACTTGGTAAAATGGAAAATCGGCAAAGAATTTCGTGATGAAAATATCACAGCCGCTCAAAATTCTAATGTTGTTGTAGCTGTTCCCAAATTTTTCCTTGCTGAATCGGCAACCATTGTGGTCGAGTCTGAAGCCGGTCAGGGGCGGTCATTGCATTTTCTACCTACGCATTATATTTCTGTGATTCCATTAAGTCGGATGCTGCCTCGTTCTACTCAAGCTGCTGACTGGTTTGATAAAAACAAGAAGCCTGGTTCCACTATTCACTTTATTTCTGGTCCTTCAAATTCTGGGGATATTGAAATGCAACTTGTAGTCGGTCTTCACGGTCCTCTAGAAATTAACTATGTGATTGTTAAGGATTTATAAAATAAAAAAGCTCTGCTGATAGCAGAGCTTTTATTATTATTTTTACTGACAGAATTTTTGTCAGTAATTTTTATTTTTAATCGCGATTTCCACCTGCGATACCGAAAAGACGGAGCAGGAAGAGGAACATATTGATAAAATCAAGGTAAAGTGAAAGTGCCATTGAAATTGCCCATCCATCACTCACTTGTCCATTATGTGCATTATAAACTTGTGTAATTTTTTGATTATCCCAAGCAATCAAACCTGAGAAAATCACAACACCTACTAGGCTAATAAGGATTGTAAGTCCAGTACTAGCAAAGAAGAGATTAAGCAACATTGCGACAATCAAGCCCCAAACTGCTACGCCCAAAGCTTTACCCATACCAGATAAATTACGTTTAGTAAATCGTCCATAAACAGATAAACCAAAGAACATTGCTGATGCTGTAATAAAAGCTAAGGTAATATCAGTTGCGGTATACATCAAAAGAGTGAAGCTAATCAAGAATCCCATAAATGCTGCGTATCCGATAAAAATCGGTAATGCCATTTTTGAGTTTTTCATTGCTAAACCTTGAAGTGATACCACCATCACTAATGGAATAATCCAGAGTACAAGGAAGAATAAACTTCCACTTTGGAGAATTGCTGTCATGTTATCTAAGAAAAATGTAATCATGATCCAAGAAACTAATGCAGAAACTAAGACTCCTGCTCCCATCAATGCATAAATCTTACTAAAAAATGCATTCAATCCGTCGCTTCGTTGGTCAAAGATAACATCATTGTCATTCATATTTTTCATTATATTTGGCCTCCCTTTTTAATTTAATTCTAAGACTATTTTATCAAAATTTGGTCTTTTTGTCATCAGTCTTAGGTCTGATTTTTTATTTGTATTATTTACTGACCGAACGCTTATTCCTTTTTAGGAACGAGGGTTGTCAGGGCTTTTCGATAAACTTTAATATCTAATGGAAGCGGGTCACTTTTATCCCCATCAATTCTTGAATAAGGATTGTCTTTCTTTTTCTTTGAATGTGTGAGAATTTCTAAATGATCCGTGTCAAAATGAGTCATTTCCATAAAGTCTTCAAATTTACCTCTACGAAGTTTATTCAAATGAAAGAGGATATTGAACAAATTAATCTCTTTCAGTGAATAAACGCGGATAAGTCCATCGTCCACTTTGGCTTTTGGTGCTAAAGCTTGCATTCCTCCTATCGTATCCGTCATTGTAATCAATAATAGTTTTGTTCTTAATGATTTCGTTTTTCCATTATACTTAACTTTGATGCGATACGTTTTATTATAGCGAATCACCTTGTAGGCGTCCTTAAGATAAGCTAAAGGGCCAAATTTTTTCTTCTCAGAACCGCTCACATTTTGAGCAATATCTGCCAAAATTCCCATGGTCAGACTAGAAGTCATATAATCATTATTGACTTTAGCAATATCAAATTTTTGAATTTCTCCATGATTTAAATTATCAAGTGCTTCTTCTAAATCTTGTGGAATATGAAGTGATTTTGACAAATTATTGACCGTTCCATTTGGTACAATTCCTAAAATCGGTTTGGCTCCACCTTCAAACACACCGCCACAAATTTTATTGATTGTGCCATCACCTCCAAGAGCAATCACTAAATCGGTTTGCTCCTGACTTACTTTTTTGGCCAAACGAATGGCGTCCTCAGGACTTTCTGGATTAATAAAATCAACTTGGGAGTCTGAGTTTTCTGGTCTCGCAAAAAAATCCTTAATCTTTTTTAAAACTTTGTCTTCATCATTATTTCCCGAATTTTCATTATAAAATACCTTTACTTTTTTCATAGACTCACCTCCTTATTTTATTGATACGGAATCTATATCTTACATTATAATTCTAACATAGTCTGAAGAATCTCTGATGAGACTTGTTTCTTTTTACTGACAAGCTTCCTAGAAAAATTTCACAAAACTGTCAGTAAATTAAAAAAGCCCATCAATTGATAGGCTTTTATTTTCTTTTTTTAGTCAATACTGAAATAAGGTAAACGTTTAAAATGCTTACGACGATTCCATTTGTATTTAAGGTTAACTGACCCTTCAAGGGTAGCTACATATTTATCAACAGCAGTAACAATCCAACTTTCTTTATAGCGTGGCGGATTGATTGTCGCACCGAACATATGTTTTATGATGATATCTTTCTCAAGGTCTGACAGAGTAGTCAGCTTGCGCGCATTACGGTAAGCAATATGCGGATGCACATAGGCATGGCTTTTAGCAAATTTTGTATTGCGCCAATCATAATAGAAAAGGTCATGCAAAAGTCCAGCTCTAGCTGTTGCTTTGGCATTGAGGCCATGTTTTTTCGCAATGAGATAAGAGACATAACTTACCCGCAAGCAGTGTTGCAAGCGTGTTGAAGTATAGTGATGTGTAATCCCATCAAGCTTTTTTAGCTCATCCATTTCTAACAGATGACCGACATAACTCATATATTCTGCGTCGTTAAACCACGGCTTTTCATCTAAATTCATGACTTGATTATAACACGTTAATTCTCTTTGTCAATACAATATCCTCTCTTTTTAGATTAAATTTTTCTTTTTAAATGCTTAGAAATTTATTTTTAATGCTTGTAAAATTTTGAAAATTCGCTTCTTTATCTTATTTCAGCTTTTATTTATTTATTATTTTTCAAAAGTATTTTTCGACTTTTTTCAAAAAAAATAAAGGTCAAGAGTTTACAAAAATTCAAAATTCCTGTATAATTGATAGGTATTAGAAAAATCTTGGAGGGTGTAGTGTGCCCACCTGGGACATACATCAACCGCTTTTCTATGAAAAGTAATAAAAGGAGACTAAAATGGCAAACATTAAATCTGCAATCAAACGTGCTGAATTGAATAAAATCGCGAACGAACGCAATGCACAACAAAAATCTGCAATGCGTACTCTTATCAAAAAATTTGAAGCTGCACCTTCAGAAGAACTTTACAGAGCTGCTTCTTCAACAATTGATAAAGCTGCATCTAAAGGCCTTATCCACGCTAACAAAGCTTCACGCGATAAAGCACGTCTTGCTGCTAAACTTGGCTAAGAAAAAATTTCTGTCTCTTTGACAGATTTTTTTATATCCAAAATTACTGACGAAGATAAAAAGACTGACAGAAATTTCTGTCAGTCTTTTTATTTATTTATTAAAAATCGCAAAATCTTGCTCAGTCAATCCAATTAAGGGATCAAAATTGCCAGATAAAATTAGCGCTTCTGTTAGAATTCCATTCCCCAAACTTTCAGTTTCTTCATCAAATAATGAAATTTCCTCAACTTTTGGTGCTGTTTTTTTTCTGCCAGAAAAATTTTCTAAGTCTAAGTCTGCTGCTGATCCAGAATTTTTCTCTTTGTTAGATATTTCCTTCTTGTCAGTAACTTTTTTAGTTAAGGAATCTACTGACAGATTTTCTGCGGCAGGCTTATCATCCTTAAAACGCTCAACGAGAAAAGTTTTTCGATTGGCTCCTTCACGCGCCACAGCCTGAGCAAAGGCACGCTCTTCACCCAATAAAATTAAGCTTTGCTTTGCCCGCGTGATTGCTGTATAGAGTAAATTTCGCTCTAACATCCGTGAATAAGAAGAGACCATCGGGACGATGACCGTTGAAAATTCCGAACCTTGAGATTTATGGATAGACATAGCATAAGCAAGCGTAATTTTATACCATTCAGCTCTGGGATAGGTCAATTCTTGACCATCAAAATCCATCACAATCTCATCTTGTTTACTGTCAGTATATTTTGCTGCAATCAATTCAACAATTTGTCCTAAATCTCCATTGAATACATTGGCCTCAGCGTCATTGACTAAATGTAATACTTTATCTCCTTCACGAAATTTCATATCACCCAAAGCAAATTCAAGTCGGTCATTAAGCGGATTAAAGAGATTTTGCAAGAGAATATTCATTGCATTAATCCCAGCGGCCCCTTTATACATGGGCGCTAAAATTTGTAATTCAAAAGGATTATTTCCTCTTTTTTGCCAAGCACTAGCAATTTGCTCCACCATTTGTGGTACAAAATTAGCACTCACTTCAAAATAAGAACGGTCAGGTTTTTTCACCGTAAAATCTGCAGGTAATTGTCCATCTTTGATATGATGAGCCAAATCGGTAATCGTTGAATCATCTCCCTGACGAAAAATCTTATCCAATTTTACTGACGGAATTTCTGGAATTTTTAATAAATCTGCAAAAATTTGTCCAGGGCCCACAGAAGGAAGTTGGTCAGCATCGCCAACGAGAAGGACTTTCATTGAACCAGGAATGGCTTGAAAAAGTTTGTTGGCTAGCCAAGTATCAACCATTGAAAATTCATCGACAATCAAAAGTGAACCTGACAACTCATTACCAAGCGCATCTTCTGCCTCATCTTGCCCTAAGCCTAAGTGCCGATGAATTGTTGCTGCTGGAAGTCCAGTCAACTCATTCATCCGTCTTGAAGCGCGACCAGTCGGTGCTGCCAGTAAAATAGGAAAAACGTCATCATTATAATGGTCAGGGTCTAAATCTAACTGATAAAGACGGGCATAAGTTTCAATGAAACCATTAATAATCGTTGTTTTCCCCGTTCCTGGTCCCCCAGTCAAAATGAAAAATTGCTGATTCATCGCTCCAATGATGGCCTGTTTCTGAAGTTCATCATAAGTAATCTCTAAATCTTTTTCTACCTCTTCCAAAACTGTCAGTAACTTTTCGTCAGCAAAATCTTTTCCCGAACGATTAGTTAAGGCTGTCAGTGATTTTCGGATACCGTCTTCAGCAAAAAACAAGGAATTTTCAAATATTTTCGTTCCTTCTTGCTGTACTTTTCCATCAATAATTAAACCGTTGATTTCCGCAGCAACTTCAGCTGGATTGACCTCAATATTTCTGGCTTCTTCAAGTAAATCAATCGTCAATTCCAACAAGTTTTTAGCTTCAATATAAGTGTCACCCGTTGCTTGCGAATGCGTATTGACCTCGTGCATCAAAGCCGCTCGAAAACGATTTGGACTATCCGCTTCAATCCCTAGTTCACTCGCAATTTTATCGGCAGTTTTAAAGCCCACCCCTTTAACTTCTTCCACAAGTTGATAAGGATTTTCCTCAATTTTTTCAATCGTTTCCTCTTTGTACAACTCATAGATTTGAAAAGTGAGTTTACTTGGCAAGCCATACTCTGCAAGCTTGGTCAGCACTTTTTCCATACCATGATTTTCACGCAAACGTTTGATAAATGAATTTTTTCTGGCTAGAGTTAATAAACCATCCAATTTCTCAGGCGCTTCTAAAATAGAATCTACCGTATTTTCAGGAAAAGTTTCAACAATTTTCTCTGCCGTTTTTTTACCAATCCCTGGAAATTTATCTGATGAAAAATACTTGACCAAACCAGCACCAGACGTTGGCACAGCTTTTTCATATTGACTGACTTGCAATTGTTCCCCATACTTTGGATGCTGGGTTAATTGCCCATAAAAAGTATAAGAATCCCCTTCGACCACATCGCCAATTGTCCCATTGACCACAATTTCAAAATCATCATATTCAGCATTTGTTTCATCAATCTCAATTAATAAAACTTTATAAAAATTGCTTGGATTAGAGAAAAAAATAGCTTCAATTGAGCCTGTAACATAAGTTTTATCCGTCATAGCTGTTTATCCCAAATTTTCAAATCAAAATGACTACCATTTGATTCCAAAACTGTAACTGTATTATTCGCTAGACCACCAACAGAACGTAATTCAGCGATTGGAAATCCAGCCAAATGTCGCATTCCAGCCGTCCCAGAAGCTCCGTGACCAACTAAAAGTACATTGTCCATTTTAGAATTCAATAAGTCCTCAGCCAAAGAATCAAAGCGTGCCAAAACTGAAGTAACTGATTCAGCCCCAAAAGCACTTCCATCAAATTGATCTAATTCAAAGCGAGAATCATGCATTTCCTTAGGGTACTTAGCGATTGCATCACGAATGAACCAACCCTCTAATTCACCAAAATTCCATTCTGATAATCTCTTGTCAGTACTTACAGACTGATTGGTCAGTAAATCTGCCGTTGTCAAAGCTCTTTTTTGAGGGCTTGATAAAACCTTGTCAAATTCAATCGGTTCTAAAAACTTATGAACGCGTTTAATTGCCTCATAAGATTCTGGCAATAAAGGTGAGTCTCCCTTTTGTCCCTGCAAACGCCGTGCCAAATTCCACTCCGTTTTACCATGTCGTACAAAATAAATTCTCACCTTTACACCTCACCTAATGAATATACTGAATAATTTCCTAACAATCGAACATTTACTCCCAAACCTGCCAATTCTTCAAGAGCATAAGGAATCTTTAACCTGTTCGTTGCATTATTTTCTAAATCAATAATAAAAAAGTACTGTCCCAAACGTGTCCTTAAAGGACGTGACTCAATTTTAGTCATGTCAATATCACGCCAAGCAAAAACAGAAATTGCTTTGTGCAATGCTCCTGGCAAATTGTCAGGTAGCGTCAAAGCCAAAGTCACCTTATCCTTTGTTTGATTTAAATCAAAGGATTGCTTTTCTTTTCCTAGTAACCAAAAACGAGTCGAATTCCCCGCCAAATCTTGAATATTTTCAGCAATGAATTCCAAATCATACATTTTAGCTGCAAAAGAATTTGCCACCGCTGCTGCAGGCAAGTCCGGATTATTTTTCACAAACTCAGCCGCTGCCGAAGTGGACTCAGTAATTTCCACCTGCGCCTGAGGATAAAATTTTCTCAAATAAACTCTCGTTTGAGCCAAAGCTTGAGGATGAGAGTAAATATGCTCAATTTTTTGTTCTTTAGAAACTGCCAATAAATTTTGAGAAATTGGAAGAACAAACTCGGCCACAACCTTGGCATTTGAATCATGAAAAATTTTATCAATGCTCATATTGACCGTTCCTTCAGTTGAATTTTCAATAGGAACTAGTGCAAAATCACATTCGCCTTCATTATAGGCTTCAATGACATCCAAAATAGTTGCATAAGAGTACAACTCCTCAGATTTAAAAGCTGCTTCGGCTACGACTGAGCAAAAAGAACCTCGTGGACCTAAATATGCAATTTTCATCCTACTCTATCTCCCACTTTTCTCTAATCAGCTCTGCAATCTGCTCTGGACTTTTATCGGTCACATCAATTGTTAAATCCGCAACCAATGAATAGTCTTTCATTCTTTTTTCAAATAAAAGTTGAGCAGCTTCTTTGTCTTGAGCTAAAGGTCGAACATTCTGCCAATCCATGGAAATTCTCTTCCATAAAGTATCAAAATCAGCAGTCAAAAATACAACTCGTGATGCTCTATCAAGAACATTTAAATTCTTTGGATTTTCTATGATTCCTCCACCAGTTGCGATAATAATATCTTTTTGAACAGCAAGCTCAAAAACCTCATTTTCAATTTTACGAAAATCAGCTTCTCCAAATAATTCAAAAAAAGTGGCAATTGGCATTTCAATCTCTTCTTCAATCAACTTATCTAAATCAGTAAATTCTTCTGCTAAAAGTTTTGCCACCGTTGATTTTCCGGCACCCATAAATCCAATTAAAATGATACTCATTTTTTACTTCCTATCATTTAATTTCAAAGATTTTCTGACAATTTTTCTAAATCATCAAAGAAACTTGGATAGCTCGTTTGAATGGCCTCAGCTCGTTCAAGTTCAATTTCACCATTTTCAACTAAAAGTGCAGCAATTGCAACCATCATCCCAATTCTGTGATCACCTAAAGTATTAATTGCATTTTCTGGAGCATGTAATTTTGTTCCACCTTGAATAATCATTCCATCATCTGTTGGTTCAATATTTGCCCCCATACTATTGAGTGCATCAGCCACAACAGCAATCCGGTCGGTTTCTTTAACTTTAAGTTCAGCCGCATCGCGAATAATTGTTTTACCTTCGGCTTGTGTAGCCAAAAGCGCAATAATTGGTAATTCATCAATTAATCTTGGAATTAAATCACCCGATATTTCAGTTCCCTTAAGTTGACTCGCTTTTACTTTTAGAGTCGCGGCTTTTGCCACCTCATCTTGCTCTAAAATTTCCAACTGGCCACCCATTGCCTGAATGACTTCTAAAATACCCGTTCTTGTTTCATTAATTCCAACATTTTCCAAGATAAGTTCTGAATTTTCAACAACTAAGCCAGCTACAAGCCAAAAGGCTGCTGAACTAATGTCACCAGGAACTGTCACCTCTTGCCCCATAAGTTTTTGCCCGCCAGGAACAAGAATGGTTTTATCAGAAACTTTAATTTCTCCGCCAAATTGAACTAACATTTCTTCTGTATGTGAGCGTGTTTTTTCCTTCTCAACAACTTTTGTCAGTCCTTCTGCTTGTAAAGCAGCAAAAATTACCGCCGATTTTACTTGGGCCGAAGCGACTGGAAGGACATAATCGATTGCTTTTAGATGGGCACTTCCTTTGATTGTCATCGGTAATTTAACCTTATCAGTTTGTCCAACTATTTCGGCCCCCATCATTTGAAGCGGAGTAGCGACACGGTCCATTGGTCTTTTGGATAAACTATCATCCCCAAACAAAGTTGTTTCAAAAGGAAGCCCTGCTAAAATCCCCGACAACAGGCGGGTTGAAGTTCCAGAATTTCCCATATCAAGTGCTTTTTCTGGCTCCTTAAGTTTTGAAATCCCCTGACCATGGACAGTAATAACTTGACCATCGTCCTCAATCTCAACTCCTAAAGCTCGAAAGGCTTCAATGGTCGATAAAACATCTTCGCCACGCAAAATATCATGAATGATTGTTTTTCCTTTGGCAATTGAGCCAAACATAATGCTTCGATGTGAAATTGATTTATCTCCTGGAACCTTTAAATGCCCTTTTAACCCTTGTGAATTTATTTTTAATTTCATTTTATTTTCCTAAACATTTTTTAGTATTTATTATAGCATAAAAGGGCGCTCAAGGCCCTCTTATTTTTATCATTTCTTCCTAAGATTTTAAGACTAAGAATGTCAGTTCTTTAACCTTTATCAAACAACTGTAAAATCAGTTGCTTTTTCAATAATTTCACGCGCCTCTTGCAAATCTTCTGCTCGTTTAAAAGAGATTTGCAGTTGACCATGAATATCTTCACGATTTTCTTCATTAATTTTGATATTTGTAATCGAAAAATCCTGTAAGAGTGCTAAAACTCGTAAAACAACTCCTTTTTCATCGGGAACCGAGATGAACAAATCATAAAAGTTTGGCAGTGCCCCTTTATGAATTTCCATTGCTTGTCGAATCTTTTTACCTTCTTCAAAAAAGTGTTCAATAGCTTGGGAATCTCTTTTTGTAATTTTTAAAGCAATTTTATCTAAGTGTTTTTTAAAATTCTCAATTCTCTCTAATGTAATTTCCGGATTAGAAAGTAAGATACTAGTCCACATTAAGCTGTCAGCCTCAGCGATTCTCGTTAAATCACGAAAACCTCCAGCAGCTAAATGTTTGACTAAAGGATGCTCTTTAGCATAATCGTCTGATTGCCAGACCAGAGTTGAAGCCAAAATATGTGGAAAATGAGACACTTGCCCCGTTACTTTATCATGTTCCTTGGCATCTAAAATAATAAATTTAGCATGAAGTCCCTTAAGTAATTCTCTTAATTCTTGACTTTCTTCTGTCAAAACATAATAAGCATTTTCAAATAAATTAATATCTGCTGCCATTACTCCTGATTTATGAGAGCCAGCCATCGGATGTCCTCCGATAAATTTTACTTTTGTCCCAGAAAAAAGTTGATTAGCTAGCTCGACAATCTCACTCTTGGTTGAACCAGCATCAGTAATCAAAAGTCCATCTTTTAAATCAAACGTTGCAATTTGCTTTAAAAGCTCCAGAGTCACTGAGATTGGCACAGCTAAAATAATAATATCTGCTTCTTGGGCTCCTTTAACTAATTCGACCTTAGAATCAATAATTCCACGTTTTTGAGCAATATTTTCAACTTCTTCACGGTCCGAACCAAGAATTTCAAACTCAGGATGGGCTTTTTTTATGCCTAGGGCTATAGAACTTCCAATCAGTCCGAGACCTATAATTAATATCTTTTTCATTCTTTACTCTTTCTTGATCATCACACAAGTTCCCTCACCAATTTCAGAACTTATTGCAATTTGAAATTCTAGTTTATCCAAAATAAGTTTTGCTAGATAGAGTCCAAGACCTGTTGATTTTTGCTGAATCCGACCATTATAACCTGTAAATCCATGTTCAAAAAGACGTGGAACATCTTCTTTTAAGATGCCAATCCCTGTATCCTGAATTCTGATTTCACCTGGTTTGATTTGAATTAAAATTCCACCTTCTTTAGTGTATTTTACAGCATTATTAAGCAGCTGTTCTATAGCTAAACTTAACCAGCGTTGATCGCTATTTACCAACCATTCCCCTTCGATTTGAATGGAAAGATTTTTTTGGATAAAAAAGCTACTATATTTTTTTACTAATTCTTTTGCTAGTGAGGACATGCTCACCTTTTCAAATCTAAAATCGGTAGCCAAATTATTAATTCTTTGATACTCAAGAAGAATTTTTAGATAGTTTTCTAAAGAAAAAACCTGATTTTTCAATTCTTTAGGATCAATTTGTGTTTGTGTCATTAAATCAATGGCGGCTAATGGAACTTTCATCTGATGCGACCAGACTCTAATAATATCTTCCATCTCCCGTTCGGCAAGATTTTGTTGGTCCAATTTTTTTTGTAGAGCCTGATTATCTTTCATCACTCGCTCTACCGCTTCTCGCATTGCTTTCCAGCGGAAATATGAAGAAATTAAATAAATTACAAAAATAATTAAGGCAAATAAAGTACTATTAAAAAAAGCCATCATTGGTAAATGCCAAAGCCAAAAAGTCACAATATATATGGCTGACATAAGTAAAAAAACACCGATTTGTGGGATTTTAGACTTAAAATATTTAAACCAAAGCATAGCCACTTCCTCTTTTTGTCATTATATGTTTATCAAATTCAACTTCTCCAAGCTTTTTACGCAAACGAGTCATTTTTACATTCAAAGTATTAGCATCGATAAACTCATCTGTTTGCCACAATTCTTGTAAAATTTTCTCCTTAGTGACTACCTCGCCATTAGCACGGAACAATAGGGTTAAAATTTTATTTTCAGAACTGGTCAGTTCAACTTCTTGTCTTTCAGAATTTTGGGTTAAGCTCAAAGTATTTTCAGACAAAACAAATCCTGCAAACTCTAATTTTTCAATTCCAGAAAAAGAATAACTTCTGCGTAAGAGTGCTTTGATTTTAGCGCTTAAAATTTCCAGAGAGAAAGGTTTTGTCACAAAATCATCTGCCCCTTGATTCATAGCTGTTACTTGATTCATGTCATCTGAAGCAGATGATATAAAGATAATGGGAATTTGGGAAAGTTTTCTTAATTCGTTGGTCCAATAAAATCCGCTATAAAAAGGTAGTCCGATATCCATCAGCACTAAATCTGCTTCAAACTCCATAATTTCTTGTTTAACTGCTCGAAAATTAGAGACACTTCTTACTTGAAACTCTTTTTCCAAGGCAATCTTAATTGCTTTTACAATAATTTCATCATCTTCTACTATAAATATTTTAGTCATATTTATTCCTTTCCTGTTTTCAATTTTGCTACGATTTGAGTATCGCTCACTCTTTCATACCAGAGTTTTCTTGTTTTCGAGAGAAAAGCAATTAAGACATCCAGTAATGGCAAAAGACTTAATCCTAAAAAGAGTAAGATAAGTAAAAAGTTTTGAGCCAGTTGGTCCTCAGCTATCGTTCCTGAACGTTGTAGAAAGAATCCTGAAGCGATAATCAAAGCGAAATTCCCAAAGGATAAAAACTGACGTAAGGCAATTCTAAAACGATTTTTGGCTTTTATTTCGATTCTCAATAATAATTGCCCTGGCGTTGCCTTAAGAGCTATCGGAACAATTCCTAAAATTAGTAATTCTGAATAATAGCCAGTCGGAAGAAATAGACTTCCAATTATAAAGACAAGAACCAGATCAACTAAAAATGCAATAAAACGTCTTGAAAGACTGACTCTTGAACTTTCAACCTTAGTTGCATCCAAATCTGGTAAAAATCGACTAAAAATGACCGCAATTCCAAACCCAATTAAACTTCCAAGCGTATTAATCATTAGATCATCAACATCAAACAAACGATAAGGACGAGGATAGAGTCCAAAAAGTGCTGAACGTTGAATAAGTTCAAAAGATAAAGTCAATAAAAAACTTAATATAAAAGTTTGTTTAAACGAGCGTTTAAAGAGATATTTCAAATAAAATCCAAAAGGTAATGTCAAAAGCAAATTAAAGAAGGGTTGAATGAATGTTGAATCTTTGAGAGCTAAAATCCAAGTTGATGGTTCATTTATCCTAAAAGGACTGTATAAAATAAACTGGTGAATAAATTCAAAAGGAACTAAATTTTGTTTTGGACCTGTCATTTGAGCAACTTCGTTAACAGGAGGAAGAGGGAAAATTGTCATCGCATAGGCACAAATCAAATAAAGAATAAAAGAAAAGTTAACAAAAAAGCGCCAGAAATTAATTCTACCATAACGGCGATACTGAACAATCAAATATGGAATTAAAGATAAAAATAAGAAAATGAAAAAGAGTAAAACTCCAATTTGAATCGAGTGCAGATAAGTCCTCATGGTTTCCCTTCGTTAAAAATGACTTCTTAGGTGTTAGTCAAAAAGTCATTGATTATATATTTATTTTATTATATCAAAAGTAGCCCTCTTTTGTAGCTATTTCCTTCTCTTTCTTTTTTCCCTTCTAAAAATTTTTTTATTAAAAAAAAATAAAAAAGAGACATTTAAAATGTCTCCTTTAATATTTTATCTTTCAACAATCTTATAATAAACACGACTTGTCGCTTTATAAATAAGATAATAAATCAAAGCAAGAATCGCAATGGTTCCTAATGAAATTGTCAGAATAGCCGAACGGTCATTAATATCGAACAACATGATTATTTTCTCAACCATTAGATAAGCACCTGCAAAGTGGCAGATTGTAATCACTAATGGAAGAAAGAAAATCATACGAACTTGTGATTTGATTGTTTTTTGTACTTCTTCTTTTGAGAGTCCAACTTCTTGTAAAATCTTGAATGAGCGTTTGTCTTGTGCACCCTCAGAAAGTTGTTTGTAGTAAATGATGAGAGCCGCCCCAAGAATAAAGCTAATTCCTAGAACAAATCCAACAAAGACTAAACCTCCAACTTGAGCACGTTGGTCTTGCAAAGCTTCACTACGATAAGAGATTGTTAAATCTTTATTATCATTAAACTCCTCTTTGAAAGCCTTAGTAAATCTTTTTTCATCTACGGGTTTAATATCAAAAATAATTGATGTTGAAGCAAGATTTGAAAATCCTTGCCCGGCACTAATTACTTTATTATAATTAGCAAGCGCTTTGTCAAAGGCTTGGTCATTAGCAAAAACAATCATCATCACTTTAGATGAAAGAGTTGTAACGCTACTTGCAGGAAAGTCTTTAACTGTTTTAAGGGTATCTTTAACTTGGTAATTATCACCATACCATTGAAGTGACTGCAATTGGTTTTCTGAGGTTTTATTTTTATTATTTTTAGCTAAATTTACAACTAAAACTTGGTCATCTTTTAAAGTAGGAATATCTTTATTTCCTAAAGATTTTAGGGTTTGAGCAGTGGTTAAAGTTGCATAGTAAGTACTCTTGTCAAACATAACCCCTTGTTTAGTTGATGTAGCAAATTTATCATTAGATGTTTCTTGTCTGTCTACTGCTAAATCTTGGACAAAATATAGATCAGAAATATTTTTTATATCTATCTTTTTACTGTCTGCAGCGCTCTTAATCCGTTCAATATCCTCTTGCCTGTTTTCATTTGGTGCAACAGTGAAGACTTGAGCTTCTCTTGTATAAAATGTTTTAACTACATTTTCTGTTCCAAGGAAAACTCCCAAACTGATAACGACTGTTACAATAGTCATCGATAACAAGATAGTGATATTCCCAAGCCCAACAGCATTGGCTTTCATTCGGTAAAGCATTGAGCTCGTTGTGATGAAATTATTTGGTTTATAATAACTTGCGCGTTTTTTCTTTAATTTCAGGTACCACACAGTGAAACTGATGTAGAAAAGGTAAGTTCCAAAGATTACAAGTAAAACGGCAATGAAGAATTTCATTAGGGCTGAAATAGGGTTATCGACAGTTAAGGCAATGTAATAACCAGCAGCCAAAAGAATTACCGCAGCTATTGCAAAAAATAGATTTGATTTTGGTTCTTTTTCCCCTTTAGATTCTTCTCTTAAAAGGTCTAAACTTGAAGAGCGCCAGATAATCCAAACACCAATCATCATTAAGACTAAAAAGAAAATAAGAAAGAGAAAAGCAAGTAAGATAATCGCCGTAGGACTAATGACTAGATTAAAATAATTTCCACCAATCATATTTACAAAAATCAAAAATAAAAATTTTGAAAATGCAATCCCACAAACTGTTCCAGCAATTAAAGTAATGATATAACTTAAAATCAATTCTAAAAAGGCTACACCAACAATTCTCGTTTTACCAAAACCAAGAATATCATAGAGCCCAAATTCTCGTGAACGTTGAGTTTGAAGGAAACGATAGCTATAGATTAGAATAAGTACTGCAAAAATAGATAAAACAATTAAGGCAAAGCCCATAATTTGCGAAAGGGCTTCTCCTCCTTTCAACTTATGAATTGAAGGAGATAAAGCGATGGATGCAGTAACGAAAATCATGACAAACATCGTGATTGAGGCCATTAAAAATGGAGCAAAGCTTTTAAAACCTTTTTTAATATTATTGGCCGCAAGCTTTAAACTAAGCATTTAATGATCCCTCCTCTTCTTCTGAGGTCCCTAGGAATGCAGTCATTGAAAGTGTGATTTCTTTGGCAAACTCAGTAGAGGTTTTTTCACCACGATAGAGCTGATGATAGAGAACACCATCTTTGATAAAAAGAACACGTTTAGCATGACTCGCAGCTAAGCTTGAGTGAGTTACCATGATAATGGTTTGACCACTGTCATTAATTTCCTCAAAAAGATTGAGCAAATCTTCTGAGTTTTTGAAGTCCAAAGCCGCTGTAGGTTCATCGGCAAGTACTAAATCAGGTTGACTTATCAATGCACGAGCCACAGCTACACGTTGTTTTTGACCACCTGAAAGCTCAAAAGGTTGTTTTTCTAAGAGATTTTCAATATTAAGTTTTGGTGCGAGAACTTTTAGTCTACTTTTCATCAATTCTATGCTTGATTTAGACAAAACAAGTGGGAGATAAATATTATCTCTTACATTAAGAGTGTCTAATAGGTTAAAATCTTGGAATACAAAACCTAGATGGTCACGTCTGAATGCGGAAATTTCTTTATCTTTAATGGCTGTAATGTCTTCTTTATTTAAAAGAACTTGTCCAGAAGTTGGTTTTTCTAGAGTTGATAAGATATTCAGCAAGGTCGTTTTACCTGAACCAGATTCTCCCATTATCGCGATATATTCGCCTTCTTCTACTCCAAAATCAATATCAACTAGAGCAGTTGTTTCTTCTTTTGAAAATCTTGTTTTAAAAACTTTTTTGAGATGTTTTACTTCGAGTAACATATTTTCTCCTATACTTATCTTTCTGTTTGATTATTTTCGTTTAATTTAGCTAGACGTGCTCTCATAGTCTTCATCGTATAAAGTAAGCAAGAGCCCATTAACGTGGCAAGTATTACTGTAATTGTCATTAGCGCAAGGTTGATTTGTAAAAATGTCATGGTTCTTTCTCCTACTTTCTTTTTGAATCTTAGGTTTATGAGTTGCTATTAATTTTCTTGAGTGCTTCCTTAGGAACTTCTGCTTTTTTTACTTCTTCCCATGAAGTGACACCTTTAACGGAATTAACTGTTAATTCCAAATAAGCTTCTTTACGAAGATTATGGTCTGCCGTAAATTCAACTTTCTTTTCTTTACCGTCTTTTTTATAAGAATTCATTTGATATGAATATCTTGTATATTTTTGACCATTTGCTGTATCCTGTTGTTCTTTTCCGTCTTTGGTAATTTGTACATAATAAGTTCCACCGCCGTAGCTGACTTTATACCAAGCAAATCCTGCTCCACCGACTACTAAGATGAGTGCGATTATTCCAAAAAGTATTTTTTTCATTGTGTTCTCCTTATGTTTTCTTGATAAATTCATTGTAACAAGAAATTTCGGTCTGAAAACTTACAAATTCGTAAGTTACTTTTTTTTGAATACAAAAAAAGCCTTAATCGGCTTTTTAATTTTTAGTATTCTGATAAACGTTTTTTGTAGTCAACCAGTGCTTTTTTCAACTCATTGATGGTATCAGAATTGAACTTGTCACAAATTTCTTGAGCTACGACCGTTGCAACGACATTTTCCATTACCACACCTGCAGCAGGAAGTGCGGTTGGATCAGAACGCTCGACACTAGCTTTGTAAGGTTCGTGGCTTTCAGTATCAATAGACATCAGTGGTTTGTAGAGCGTCGGGATAGGTTTCATCACTCCACGAATAATGAGCTGTTCGCCATTTGTCATTCCACCTTCAAATCCACCTAATTGATTGCTTGAACGAGTATAGCCTTTGTTTTCAGACCAGATAATTTCATCCATTACTTGACTTCCTGGACGTTTTCCTGCTTCAAATCCAAGTCCAAATTCAACCCCTTTAAAGGCATTAATGGAAACGACTGCACCCGCAATTTTGGCATCGAGTTTTCGGTCATATTGTACGTAAGAACCAAGTCCAGCAGGAACTCCTTCGACTCTGGTCTCAATGATTCCACCAATTGTATCGCCAGCTTTTTTGATTTGGTCAATGTAAATCCGTAAGTCTTCAGCCTGACTTTCATCAAAGATAGATAAATCACTGCGGCCAGCAGTTTCGCGAATTTCTTGAACACTTAAGTGTTCTGGACTTGAAATTTCTCTTCCACCAAAGTTGACCACATGGTTGGCTACTTCGATTTCTAATTCATGAAGAAGTTTTTTAGCTACAGCTCCAACCGCAACACGCATTGTTGTTTCACGCGCAGATGAGCGTTCTAAAACATTTCGTAAGTCTTCAAATTCATATTTCATTCCACCAACTAAATCAGCATGTCCAGGACGTGGTTTAGTCAAACGGCGTTGTTTTTTGATCTTATCTTCAACATCTTGGGCTGCCATAATTTGTTCCCAATTTTTAAAATCACGGTTTGTCACGTTGAGCGTAATCGGGCTACCAATTGTTTTTCCATGACGAACTCCAGAGGTAATTTCAACTTGGTCAGACTCAATTTTCATACGTCCACCACGTCCATATCCTCCTTGGCGACGTTTTAGTTCAATATTAATATCTTCCGCTGACAAAGAAAGTCCGGCTGGTACTCCTTCAATAATTGCTGTAAGTCTTGGTCCGTGGGATTCTCCCGCTGTAAAGTAACGCATATTATACCTCCAATTATAGTAATTTATCTTTTATTTTCTTTCAAAAATTTTAATAATGTCTGTCAAATTTTTTATTTCTTGTGAATTTGCTGACGAAAGAAAATTGATCGAGCCAAGACCGCTATTATGCGCGGCTTCAATATCCAATTTTCGGTCACCGATATAGTAGGTTTCATCAGTCTTTAAATTATATTTTTTAACTAAGTAATTGATTGCCTCAGGATTTGGTTTTCTTTTAAAATTATTTTCAGAGGTAACTACTTCCAAAAAATAGGACGAAATTCCAAGTTGTTTGAGTAAATCAAAGGCATTTTTGCCTTTGTGAGTATAAATGAAGTTTTGAATGTTTTCTTTTTGAGTCCAATCCAAAACTTCTTTAGCACCTACCATTAATTTTATTTTGTCATTTTTAGATATCGAATTTTTTGTGAAATCTTCTTTGATTTTTTCAAAAGAAACAGCTTGTTTTTCGAGTAATGAATTAACTGATTCTTCCTTTATAAAATTATATACTGTTTGCCGGTCAAATGGTAGCTTAAAGTTTGCAAATGACTCTGACAAAGCTTCTAAAAAAACATCATAACTATCAATTAGTGTTCCGTCTAAATCCCAAATAAATGTCGTCATTAGATTAGACCTCCATTAACTTTTGATAAATCGGCAAAAGTTGGTCAATTGTTTCTAACATTTCTGCTAAGATTTTGGAATCTTCTTTGCCATCAAATCGTTCTTTAGGCCAAAGACGTCCAATTTCTAATTCTGATTTTTTTACTTTCCCTAAACGCTCAGCTGCTTCTGAAAATGCTGACAGAGGGGAAACTTCTGCTTTTGTATGGTCTTTTGAGATGATAAAATCTTCTGTCAACATTTTTTCTACTGACAGATTTGTCAGTAATTCAGCGTATTCTTTTTGCTTTTTAGGTTGGTCAATCATTGATAAATAAATAAAAACATAATCTTCCCAGATTCCTAATTGGAAATGGGCTTCCATTTTATAACCACGGGCTTTAGTTGAAATTGCTGACCAAGTACTTTCTGGAGCATTCGCTGTTCTTCTACGATGTTGAGCAATATGAAAGTAAAATTCTTGATTTGAAATTTTTGCTGACAGTTCTGTCAGTAACTTTTGCCCAATTTCCGAAAAAACAGGCTGAATTTCCGAACGAATTTCGGCCATTCTAGCTTCCAAGCCATCTATACTAAAAATTTCAAATGATTTTTGAGTAAACATTTTTTATTGATTATCCCCAATTTTTTCTAAGTTCTTTTATAAGTATCACTGCTTATATCACGCTAGCTATGCTGTCCACACCAGAGGTATCCATGCTCACTAAGTGACTAAAGTCACAAGTCGCAATGGTTCTCGCTAAGTCGCTAAAGCGACAAGTCGAGTCGCAAGCGTGAAGGATCAGCACGGAAGTCGTTATGGCGAACTTCCTAGAAACCTTATTACTCACTCAGCGGAAAATTATCGTTTCTAGGTGGAGCAACTAGCATATCTGTAAGCCAGTAAACTGGCAACAGCTATCCTACGCTTCATTCGGTCATAATAGGAGTAGGAAGTTAGTGAGCGTGAAGCCCTGTTCCATATTACTAGCTACATTATAAAAATTTAATAAATACAATTCCTGCTAACATGACCAAAATTCCAATCACTTGCCAGACTTGAATTTGATATTTATTTGAACGCCACCAGCCAAATTGTTGAACAAGCATACTGCCGAGAATTTGTCCGATTAAGCCCATCATAATTGTTAAACCGGCTCCGATTTGTGGAACAGCAACTACTGTTGCAAAGACAAATGAAGCCCCTAAAAACCCACCAATTCCATTCCATGGTTTTGCTTTTTTCAAATCTGAAATTTTCGGCAATCGGCGGTCTACAAAAAGTGACACAATGAAAATGGCTAAAAATCCGATAAGAAAAGAAACAAAAGCTGCCTGTGCGGTATTTCCAAGCAAGACTCCTAGTCTGCCATTAATGGCTTGTTGTGCAGCTGACATTGCTCCGACGATGACTGCCCAAATTCGCCAACCCAGCAAATTACCTTTAGGCTTTTCGGCTTCTTTTTCTTTTAAATTTGGTAGAACAACCGCAATAATGACCCCAATTAAAGTAATGACAATTCCCATAAAACGCATCAATGTCATTGGAAGTTGCATCGCGTGAAACCAACCAAAAGAATCAATGAGTGTCCCCATCAATATTTGGCCCAAGATTGGCAAAATTACGGTTTGAACAGCCCCTAATCTAGGAAATAATAAGACATTGGAAGTCAGAAATATTCCTCCAAAAATCCCTCCAATCCAGAGCCAAGCTGGGTGACTGCTGACAAAATGAAAACTTGGAAAAAGTTCTTGTGTCGTGACTAAAGTAATGATTCCTAAAAAAATTGAACCCACAAAATTGGAAATGCCCGAAGCTAAAAATGGTGAGCCCACAATTTTGCGTAAATCCGCATTGATTGGATTTTGATTAGCAAGTAAAAATCCACCAACTAAAGCAAAAGCTAGGTAAATATACATCGTTTCTCCTTATAATTAAGTGTTTTAACAGCTTTTTTATCTAAGCTGGGAGTTTTTCAATGCTACCACATTTTGTATTTTTTAGAAAGATTTTCTCTTTCAATCGAATCAACTTATTTTTTGAGATATTCTTTCATTTCTTCAAAAGTCACTTCATTGATTTTGGCAGTGCCAATTTCAGGGACAATAACTGTTTTGATGATTGTTCCACGCGCTTTTTTATCGTGAGTGAGCGCTTTAAACAAAAGCGCCTCGTCCCAAGGTTGATAGTCATCAGGCAAACCATATTTTTTGACCATCTTTCGGATTTCATCAGTAATTCCGAGAGGCATGAGACCTTTTTCCTCAGCAATTTTACTGATTTGTACCATCCCAATGGCAACGGCTTCGCCGTGCATGACTTTTCCATAACCCGCCGTATTTTCGACAGCATGCCCAATCGTATGTCCAAAATTTAGATAAAGCCGCACGCCATTATCAAGCTCATCATCAACAACTACTTTTCGTTTTACTTCACAAGACCGATAAATAATTTCTTCAATTTTTACAAAATTTTCCAGTAAATCTTTGGCTGACAGGTCTGTCAGTAAATTCCACAGGTCTTTATCAGCAATTAGGGCACATTTAATGACTTCTCCCAAGCCTTCACAAAACTCTCTTTGACCTAATGTTTTCAGGACTTCTGGGTCAATCAGCACCCCATCTGGTTGTGTAAATGTACCAATCATATTTTTAGCCATTTTAGAGTTAATCCCTGTTTTCCCGCCAATAGAACTATCAACTTGCGCGGTTAAACTGGTTGGAATTTGTAAGAAATGAATGCCACGCATATAAGTAGAAGCTACAAAACCAGCTAAATCACCTGTCACTCCACCACCGAGTGCAATAATTCCGTCAGAACGTGTCAGTCCAAACTCAGCACAAAAATTCCAAGCTTTTTCGGCTGTCAGTAAATTTTTACTGGCTTCACCCTCTGGAAATTCAAAAGTTTCTACTTCAAAACCTGATTTTTCAAGTTGGTCAACAACTTTCTGACCATAAAGCCCATTGACATGATTATCCGAAATCAAGACAATTTTTTGCTTTTTCCACAATGATGA
Organism: Lactococcus cremoris subsp. cremoris KW2; assembly: GCF_000468955.1. Lineage (NCBI taxonomy): Bacteria > Bacillati > Bacillota > Bacilli > Lactobacillales > Streptococcaceae > Lactococcus > Lactococcus cremoris. Next base: position 1,829,588 of record NC_022369.1, read on the forward strand.
AACCCAATTTCCTATATTAGTCAAGGCCCCATTTTCAATGATGACATCATAGGGATGGTCTGGTAGATTTACATTTAATTTCATGCTTCTCTCTCCATTTCTAATGTAATTTTGTCCACAGGCATTTCTTTGCCTGTCCATAAATAAAAGCTTTCCGCCGCCTGTCCAATGAGCATACCGAGCCCATTTTCAGTTTGAGCTCCTTGCTCTTTGGCCCAGCGTAAAAATGGTGTTTCTCTTACTTTATAAATAGCATCCACTACCAAGAGTTTGTCAGGAAGAAGCAAGCTTTTTTCTAGAGGAAAAGACGCTCCGTCCATTCCGACAGAAGTTGCATTCACTAATAAATCTGTCTGATTTAACTCTTTTTGTAATCTATCAGCTCCAGATAAGTCTGTCAGTAAAATTTCTACTCCTGTTTTTGCTGACAGCTTTGCCAGTTTTTCATTTAAAGGGTCATAAGAAGCAGATTTTCTCGCCGCCACTACTATTTTTTTAGCTCCTGATAAAGCTGCTTGAGCAATAAGGGCAATCGCTGCTCCACCGCCGCCAAGAACAAGCATTTGTTTATTTTTTATCTTAAAATCATATTTTTTTAAACTGTTGAAAAATCCGATTCCATCAGTATTATGTCCGATTAATTTTCCTGAATGATTAACTACCGTATTGACCGCTCCGATTAGTTCGGCCGCCGGGCTCAATTCATCCATAAATTTAATAATTTCACCTTTATAAGGCATAGAGATATTCAGACCATACATGTCCAAATTACGAACATTTTCAACAATAGCCGCTAATTTTTTAGACTCAACTTCCCAAGCTAAATAAACGCCATTTTCATCAGTTAAATCAAAGGCCAAATTATGAATAAAAGGAGATAAGCTGTGTTTAATAGGGTTTGCCACCACAGCAGCCATCCGCGTGTAACCGTCAATTTTCATAAAGATTCTCCAAAATTACTGACAAACATTTTGGTCATGTCCTAAGCTCCCGCTCAAAGAACTTGATTGTTCTTCCAGCAGTTGCTGATGGTTTTGTCAGTAACTTCTCTTGTTTTTGAATCGTCAATTCAATAAAAAAAGGACTGACAATTTTGTAAGTCCTATTTTATCATAAAGTTAAGCTTCCTTGCGACTTCTAAGAACGCGCTTTAAAACTCCAATTATCGCTGGCAATAATGAAACAAAAACAATCGCTATCATAATGATTTCAAAATGTTTTTTAACGAATGGAATCCCGCCAAATAGATAACCTGCCCCCAAAGCGACAATAACCCAAGCAAATCCACCGATAAAGTTAAAAAAGATAAACTTTTTATGCGGCATTTTCCCAGCACCAGCCGTAAAAGGAACAACCGTCCGTATGATTGGCATGAATCGTCCTAAGAAGATTGCCCAAGAACCCCATTTTTCAAAAAATTGATGAGCTTCTTCCATATATTCTGGTTTTAAAAAGCGAGAAAGCCATTTATGTTTTGGAATCACATCGCCAAAACGTCGTCCAATTTCGTAATTTAGTAGATTAGCAACGAAGGCAATAATCCCCATCACTAAAATAAGTAAACCGATTGATAATTTTCCGTTTGACATCGCCGCCAATGAACCAACGAAAAACAAAATTGAATCCCCAGGTAAAAAGGGGAAAATTACTAAACCTGTTTCAATAAAGATAATCGCTCCTAAAACAACATAAATCCAAATGTGACCATTAGGCATCTGGGCAAAATTCGCCATCCACTCATTAAAGAAACCAAAAATCGAAAGTTGTACAAACATAATATTCCTTTTCAAAAGTTAAAAATTCTTACAGTAGTTCTGTCTACTTAAATAGAATACATAAATATCTCTATCAAGCACTCGTTCAATTTTACAACAAAAAGGACTTTTTGACAATAACAACTTTCTTATATTTTATCAGAGAACTCTCAAATTTCACAAATTCAAAATGTTAGAAAACCTAACATCAACTTGATTCTAGACAATTTTTGTGATATAATTTTCCCAGAATAAAATAAACTGAGCTTGTCTCCTAAATATAGGAAACTAAAAGAATGTTATTCCGATTTTTATTCAGAAGAACATTTTTTTAATTTCATTTTTTTATATTAAGGGATAAGCTCAAATCTCATATTCAAGGAGACAAAATGAAGAAATTATTTTTCGCTCTGGCACTCATGTTTGCCACTGTTACAGCTTTCCTAGTAGCGCCTTCGGTCAAGGCCGAGACGACTGTCAAAATCGCGTCTGATAGCTCTTATGCACCATTTGAATTTCAAAATGGTCAGAAAAAATGGGTAGGCATCGACGTTGATATTATGCAAGAAGTTGCAAAAATCAATGATTGGAAATTAGAAATGTCTTACCCAGGTTTTGATGCTGCACTTCAAAATCTCAAAGCTGGACAAGTAGACGGTGTAATTGCTGGAATGACAATCACCGATGAACGTAAAGACACTTTTGATTTTTCTAATCCTTACTATACATCTGCACTAACTATTGCGACTACCAAAGATTCTAAGCTTACTGATTATAGTGAACTTAAAGGGAAAGCAGTTGGAGCAAAAAACGGAACTGCCGCTCAAACTTGGCTTCAAGAAAATCAAAAGAAATATGGCTATAACATCAAAACCTATTCTGATGGTGTTCATATGTTTGCCGCACTTAGTTCAGGAAACATCGTAGGAGCAATGGATGAAGTTCCAGTTATCTCTTATGCTATGAAACAAGGTCAAGATTTAGCTACAAACTTCCCTTCTATCTCTCTTTCAGGAGGTTATGGTTTTGCTGTGATGAAAGGCAAAAACCAAACGCTCGTGGATGGTTTCAATAAAGCATTGACTGAAATGAAATCAAATGGAGATTATGATAAAATCCTGAAAAAATATGGAATAACAACTTCTAAAAAAGCAACACCAAAAAAAGATGTTTATACCATTGCCTCAGATAATAGCTTTGCCCCTTTTGAATTTCAAAATGACAACAAACAATTCACTGGTATTGACGTTGACTTACTAAATGCCATCGCCAAGAACCAAGGATTCAAACTCAAATGGAATTTCATTGGTTTCCAAGCAGCTGTTGACTCTGTTCAATCTGGTCATGCTGACGGAATGATGTCAGGGATGTCAATTACCGATGCCCGTAAACAAGTTTTTGATTATGGTAATCCTTACTATTCATCTAACTTAACCATTGCTACATCAAGTACCGATGATTCTATCAAATCATGGAAAGACCTAAAAGGTAAAACACTTGGTGCTAAAAACGGTACTGCCTCTTTCGATTATCTTAATGATCACGCAAAAGAATACGGTTATACTGTAAAAACATTTACTGATGCAACAACCATGTATTCATCACTAAATAACGGCTCTATCAATGCTTTAATGGACGACGAACCTGTCATCAAATACGCCATTAAACAAGGACAAAAATTTACTACACCAATTAAACCAATCCCTGACGGTCAATATGGATTTGCCGTTAAAAAAGGAAGCAATCCTGAACTGATTGAAATGTTTAATAATGGTTTAGCTAATCTCCGTGCAAATGGTGAATATGATAAAATCATTGATAAATATTTAGCTAGTGATGCTAAAACCATTCAATCAAGTGCAAAGGAAAATACTTTCTTTGGTATTTTGCAAAACAACTGGGAACAAATCGGACGCGGGTTGCTCGTTACACTTGAACTTGCTGTTCTCTCATTTATCCTAGCAATGATTGTCGGAATTATCTTTGGACTCTTCTCTGTAGCTCCAAGCAAGATTCTTCGTACAATTGCACGAATTTATGTCGACCTTAACCGTTCAATTCCGCTTTTAGTGTTAACAATCTTTATCTTCTACGGAATTCCTAACCTTCTACAAATCATTACTGGTCATCAATCTCCACTCAATGAATTTACGGCCGGTGTTATTGCCCTTACCTTAAACTCTTCTGCTTATATCGCAGAAATCGTTCGTTCTGGTGTCCAAGCAGTACCTTCTGGACAAATGGAAGCCAGCCGTTCACTTGGTGTGACATACCTAACTTCAATGCGTAAGGTTATCTTGCCTCAAGCCATTAAAATCACAATTCCTAGCTTGATTAACCAATTCATCATCACTTTGAAAGATACAACATTGGTTTCAGTTATCGGACTTGTTGAATTACTCCAAACAGGTCAAATCATCGTGGCCCGTAACTTCCAAGCCTTCCGCGTTTATGGATTAATTGGTTTAGTTTACATGATTGTTCTTCTCTTCTTGATGTGGGTTGGACGTCGTGTAGAAAAAAGAATGAAATAATAAATAAGGAGAACATACTAACATGGGAATCAATACTCAAATTGAAGTCACTGATCTTCACAAATCTTTTGGAAAAAATGAAGTTCTAAAAGGAATTACTACAAAATTTGAAAAAGGGGATGTCGTATGTATTATCGGTCCCTCAGGTTCTGGAAAATCGACTTTTCTTAGAGCTTTGAATGGTCTTGAAACAGCCACTTCTGGTGATATCATTATCGACGGATTTAATCTGACTGATAAAAATACAAATCTCAATCTCGTTCGTCAAAACGTTGGAATGGTCTTTCAACATTTCAATCTTTTTCCAAACATGACTGTTTTACAAAATATTACTTATGCCCCAATTGAGTTGAAAAAGTTATCTAAAGATGATGCAAATGAAAAAGCCATGCAGCTTCTCGAAACAGTTGGCTTGGTAGATAAAAAAGACGCGATGCCAGAAATGCTTTCTGGAGGACAAAAACAACGTGTTGCGATTGCTCGTGCCCTCGCAATGAATCCTGATGTTATGCTCTTTGATGAGCCAACCTCAGCGCTTGACCCTGAAATGGTCGGAGATGTCCTCGCGGTTATGCAAAAACTTGCTGAAGAAGGAATGACAATGTTAATTGTCACTCACGAAATGGGCTTTGCTCGTAAAGTTGCCAATCGCGTGATTTTCACTGATGGTGGAGTAATCCTAGAAGATGGTACCCCTGAAGAACTTTTTGACAATCCTAAACATCCACGTTTACAAGACTTTTTATCAAAAGTTTTAAATGCCTAATAAAAAAAACACCTTACGGTGTTTTTTTATTGAAATAAATAAGAGATGACTTACTCTTATTTAATTAAATTGCTTAATTTTCCAAAATGTTGCAACATCATTTTTAAGGCACGTAAGATTCCATAAGCCGATGCTGTCCCAGCCGCTAAACCAGCTGCTCCAGCAATTCTTAATTTAAGAATATGTGCTTTTTGATTCACTTCACTAGCAATAGAACGATTAGCTATTGCTTTTTGCGTTGTTGAAAATGATGGCGTAGGAGGAGCTAACGGAGCTTTTATCTGATTTTCAGGCGATTGACTTGGTCGTTCACTTTTTTGAATAGGTGCAGTTTTTTTAGGCTCTTCTACGTTTTTTTCTTTGACTTTCTCTTTATCATGACTTTGTTCTGGTTGACTAGTAGTGCTAGTTATAGGAGCTGGAACTTTCTGCTTATCAGGTTCATTCTGTTTCGAACTTTCTATGCTTTTGGCAGGAGTTGATGGTGAGCTATCATCTCCTTCGTCTTTAGAAGGAAGTGGAGGAATAGCAGCTTTTTCTTTATAAGACACACTGATAGAAGTCGTCTGACTATCATATTTTCCGACCAATAAATTTCCCTTCAATAATGAAGCAATTTCCTCTGGGTCCTCAATTATCGTTGTAGTGATTCCATTTTTCCAATCAACTTTTTGAATTTTAACAATGGCACGATATGTTTTTCCATTAGTAGTTAAAATCTCATCAATTGGAATTTGGTAAGTTTCCCCATAAAGTCCAGAAAATTCTTTTGTAGATTCGCCACCTACTGGTTTATTAACTGTGAGCTTTAAGTTACTTTCTTTTGCAGAAACAATAATTTTAAATGATTTTGGACTAGTATCCTCCTGCTGACTAATCGCCACTTCAGGATCAGTATAAGACTTTCCATTGTTATCTATCACTTCTGAAATGAAATAGCCCTCAGGAAGATTAGACATTATTACATCATCTTTTTTAGCAACAAAAGAGTCCGGTAAAGGAGAAGATTGATTAGGTGTTCCTTTATCGTATTCGTACTCAAAAGAGTACTCAGTATCATAATAAAGCTTAACTATATTACTTCCTGCATCTTTGCTTACTTTAATCGGAGTTCCATGATTGAAAGAGTATCCACCAATCTTAGGTACAAAATACCAGTAGACTCCAAATTTCATCTGCTCAGAATTCACTCCGAGAGAGACAATCCAAATATAATCTCCAACATTAGCCGTAATCGTATCATTTGCACGAATAGACTTTCCTTTTGTATCAAGGAATTCAACCGTTACCTGACTTTTATCACGCTTGTAATAGAGATTAATCACATTAGTCGCTGAATCATTGGTAACTAATAAAGGAGTATCCGAGTCACTATTTTGATAAGAATAGTTCAAAATCGTCGGAATTTGATACATGTGATAAACACTTTTAGTCGATTGACTTGTCATTGCACCATAATTTATTGGCCAGACGTATTCCCCGACATTCACTGTCATTGTTTCAGACTTCTGAACTTTAAGTCCTGTATTATCTGAGTCCAAGAAATTAATCGTAACTTGACTCTTTTCTCTTTTATAATAAAGATTAATCACATTAGATGCCGAATCATTAGTAACCAGTAAAGGAGAATCTTGGTCGCTACCTTGATAAGAACAGTTCAAAATCGTCGGAATCTGATAGATATGATATACATTTTTGGCAGACTGATTAGTCATTCCCCCAAAAGATACGGCCCATATATACTCTCCGACATTCACTGTCATTGTTTCGGAATCACGAACTTTAAGTTCATGATTTTCTGCATCAAGGAAGTTTATGGTCACTGTTTCTTCTGTAATATTTTGCGGAATGACGGATTTTGTACTACTCGTTGGAGGCACAGTGTCAGCCAGTACTTCATTTTTGAAAGCGATTCTATCCGGATTTGAAGAAGAAAGGTTAAAAGTGAGATTAGGAAAAATTCCAACAATAAAAATACTAAAAAATAGTCCTAAAATTATTTTTTTATTTTTTATTTTTAACTTTAATTTTTTCATTTATCTCCTTTCTTCTTCATCATTTTTTATTAATAATAAGGCCCGACTAATTGTATTATTTTCTGTCTTAATCAGATAATGGACATGAGAATCTCGTGATTCTAATTCTAATAGATTTGTTGCTTCTTTTAGATTACTAACTTCTCCTGCTTCCAAACAGCCAATGATATAGTTTATACTCTTTGTATTCATATAGTCATTAGGAAGCTCAGCATTAACAATTATTTCGCTCTTTAAGATTTCTTGAATTTGCTCAATAATTTCTTTTTGTTTCTTTAAATATTTCTTTTTATAAAAACGTGCAATATGTTTTCTTCCACCTGGTAAATAATTATGTTGCCAAAGCCAAGTTAAGCCCAAACGTGATCCGTAACCCAAAAGTAAAGAAAGGAAAGTAATCGCAGACATTCTAAAAAACAGGTCAACAGGTCCTGTTCCTGGTACAAGATTACTAAAAAATACTGTCTTATCTGGCATGAAATAAACAATCATTCCAATTGAAACCAAAATATCTAAAATTGAAGCTTGACGCGCAATTTGGGCTGATATTTTTTTACGATAGTCTTCTCTTAAGTCTTCTGAACCCTTTAAAAGTCCTTCTAGATTCTCTAATGTATCAAACAGTTCTCGACAATAATCAAGAATCACATTCTCCCTCACTTATTTCTTAGATCCTTAAATCATTACTGACTATAATTTTAACATTAATGTCTTGATTTTGCAACATTTTAATCTTACATAAAAAAACACCCGTAGGTGCTTTTTAATTATGAGACGAAACATTCAAACGGTTGAGAGCGCGGTGTAATGCAACTTCTACGCGTTTTATTTCATCAGATTTTTTCTCAGCTTTAGCAACTTCAAGTGCTTTTTCAGCTCGAATTTTTGCACGTTCGGCACGTGAAACATCAATATCACGATTACGTTCGGCAGAATCTGCAACAATTGTTACGAGACTATCTTTAATTTCGATAATTCCACCATTAACAGCAATGTAATCTACATGTGTCTCATCATCTGGACGACGAACTTTAAGTTCATCAATTTCAAGTCCAGCAATTGTCGAAATCATGTTTGGCAAAATACCAATTTCACCATTTGTAGTCCGAGCAGTAATATAGTTTGCATGGTGATCATAAACCACACCAGCAGGGGTAATCACTTGAAGTGTCATGACGTTTTCAGACATTCGATCCTCCAATTTTTTCTATGAAAATTTAAATTATAAAGCGTAAAAATACTTTAAAAAACAAAATTACAAGAGTTAATCAAACTTTAAAAAAGTTGAAGCAACTTTTACTGACAGAATTATTGTCAGTAAATTTTGCGATTCAATAATGTATTTTCACTTTGTCATTTCATAAGAAATCGAATTAATAACCCATTGATTTTGCTTTTGCAAGTACGTCTTCAATTGGACCTACTCCACGGAAAGCATCTTCAGGGACTTCGTCATATTTACCTTCCAAAATTTCCTTGAAGTCATGAACTGTTTTGTCAATTGGTACATATGAACCAGGTTGACCAGTAAACTGTTCAGCAACGTGGAAGTTTTGTGAAAGGAAGAATTGGATACGACGTGCACGTCCAACGAGAATTTTTTCATCATCTGACAATTCATCCATACCAAGAATGGCAATGATATCTTGCAATTCTTTGTAGCGTTGAAGGACACGTTGAACTTCCATTGCAACTTCATAGTGTTCTTCACCAACAATTTCAGGTGTAAGCGCACGTGATGATGAAGCAAGTGGGTCAACGGCTGGATAGATACCCATTTGTGTCAAACGACGTTCCAAGTTAGTTGTTGCGTCCAAGTGAGCGAAGGCTGTAGCTGGCGCTGGGTCAGTATAGTCATCGGCAGGGACATAAATCGCTTGGATAGATGTAACAGAACCCTTCTTAGTAGAAGTGATACGTTCTTGTAATTGACCCATTTCAGTTGCAAGAGTTGGTTGGTAACCAACGGCAGAAGGCATACGTCCCAAAAGGGCAGAAACTTCTGAACCGGCTTGAGTGAAACGGAAGATGTTATCGATGAAAAGCAATACGTCTTGACCTTGAACATCACGGAAATATTCCGCAATTGTTAAACCAGTAAGGGCAACACGCATACGTGCTCCTGGTGGTTCATTCATTTGACCAAAGACCATGGCTGTTTTCTCAATAACGCCTGATTCTTTCATTTCCCAGTAAAGGTCATTCCCTTCACGAGTACGTTCCCCAACACCTGTAAATACAGAAATACCACCGTGTTCTTGGGCAATGTTGTGAATCAATTCTTGGATAAGGACGGTTTTACCAACACCGGCACCACCGAAGAGTCCGACTTTCCCACCTTTAAGATAAGGGGCAAGTAAATCGACAACTTTAATCCCTGTTACAAGAACTTCATTTGCAGTTGACAATTCGTCAAAAGTTGGAGCTTTCTTGTGGATAGGATTACGTTCTGCATCAGCAGGGAAATCTTCTCCACCATCAATAACGTCACCAAGGACATTAAAAACACGACCAAGAGTAGATTCACCAACAGGAACGCTGACCGCTTTACCTGTATCAAGGACTTCAAGTCCACGAGTCAATCCATCAGTAGATTCCATAGCGATCGTACGAACTGCACCATCACCAAGTTCCAAAGCAACTTCAAGAGTAATTTTTGTTTTTAAACCATTGACATCTTTGTAGACAATCAAGGCATTGTTAATCTCAGGCAGTTTGGCATCAGAACCAAATTCCACGTCAACGACGGGACCGATAACCTGAGTAATTTTACCAGAACTCAATGTTTTTCCTCCTGTTTTTATTTTCTGTCTAACAACAGAATTTCTATTCATTTTTAAGCTCATCAGTAAAAATTTACTGACAAACGTATTTAAAATTCAAAGCCTTTACTGACAGAACATTTTTTCCTCAAGTTGATAAATCGTAACATTGAGAATAATGTTTGACAGTAATTATAGCGCTGAAGCACCAGCAACAATTTCCGTAATTTCTTGCGTAATTGAAGCTTGACGAGCACGGTTATATTGAATGGTTAAATCATTAATGACAGAATGTGCATTATCTGTTGCAGTACGCATTGCGGTCATACCTGCAGCATGTTCTGCTGTTTTTGCATCAACAATTGAGCCATAAATCATACTTTCAGCATATTGCGGCAACAACTGATTTAAGATTGTTTCACGATCTGGTTCTAATTCAAATGTTACAAGAGATGCTTTTTCGTCACCTTTTTCATCAAAAGAAATAGGTAACATTTTTTCCATCCGTGCCTCACTTACCAATGAGTTCACGTGGTGGTTGTAACAAACATAGAGTTCATCGAATTCTTCTGCTTGATATTCTTCCACGGCTTCTGTAACAATTGCCCGAACCTCTTCAAAGGTCGGTTGATCTGAAAGTCCGCGAAGAACATAAGAAACTTTGACGTTACGGGCTTTAAAAAAGTCCGCTCCCGTACCACCAAGAGCAAGGATTGTATACTCGCTCTCATTTGTGTGGCGTTTACGTATATTACTTATAACAGACTTCAAAATATTTGAATTATAACCGCCAACAAGCCCACGATCTGATGTGATAACGAGATAGCCAGTTTTTTTGACTTCACGTTTAATCATCATCGGATTTTTGGCCGGCTCATTATCGCTTGAAACTAAGTCAGTCGTAATCTTACGTACTTTTTCAGCATAAGTCTGAAAAGCTTTAGCGTGAGATTCTGCTTTTTGAAGTTTAGCAGCAGAAACCATTTGCATGGCACCTGTGATTTGACTTGTTTTCTTTGTTGACGCAATCTTAGTTTTTATTTCGTTAAGTGAAGCTCCCATTAGTTAGCCTCCTTATTAATAATTCGTTGTATTTTTGAATGCTTTAATTGCTTCGTCAAGTTTTGCTTCTTCTGGCAAATCTTTAGTGTCAGTAATTACGTTCAAGAGATCTGCATAATTTGCATCGAAGAAATCGAACATTTTAGTTTCAAAATCAAGAACATCATCAACTGGAACATCATCAAGATGACCATGAGTCAATGCATAGAGAATCAAAACTTGTTTTTCAACAGCCAATGGTTTGTGCAATGGTTGTTTCAAAACTTCAACGGTACGACGACCACGATTCAATTTTGCTTGAGTCGCTTCATCAAGGTCAGAACCAAATTGTGTAAAGGCTTCAAGTTCACGGAATGACGCAAGGTCAAGACGCAAAGTACCAGCTACTTTCTTCATGGCTTTGATTTGTGCGGCACCACCAACACGTGATACTGATGAACCAGCATCAATGGCAGGACGTACACCTGAATAGAACAAGTCATTTTCAAGGAAAATTTGACCGTCGGTAATAGAGATAACGTTTGTTGCAATATAAGCTGAGATATCACCTGCTTGTGTTTCAATGAATGGCAAAGCCGTCATTGATCCACCACCAAGATCATCAGACAATTTAGCAGCACGTTCCAAAAGACGTGAGTGCAAGTAGAAAACGTCACCTGGGTATGCTTCACGACCTGGTGGACGACGGAGCAAGAGAGAAAGTTCACGGTAAGCGACCGCTTGTTTAGATAAATCATCATAAACAACCAAGACATGTTTACCGTTATACATAAATTCTTCACCCATTGCAGCTCCAGCATAAGGAGCGATGTAAAGGAGTGGAGAAGGTTGAGAAGCTGACGCAGTTACGACGATAGTATAATCCATCGCACCGAGTTTACGGAGCGTTTCAACTTGTGTACGAACTGTTGACTCTTTTTGTCCAATCGCAACATAGATACAAATCATATCTTGACCTTTTTGGTTCAAGATTGCATCAATAGCGACTGAAGTTTTACCAGTTTGACGGTCTCCGATAATTAATTCACGTTGTCCACGTCCAATTGGAACGAGGGCATCAATCGCTTTAAGACCAGTTTGTAATGGCTCAGAGACTGATTTACGTTGCATAACACCAGGAGCTTTTGCTTCAACTGGACGAGTTTTACCTGTATTAAGTTCTCCAAGTCCATCAACGGGTTGTCCAAGTGGGTTTACAACACGTCCGATGAGTTCTTCACCAACTTGGATTTCCATGATTTTACCTGTACGTTTAACAGTGTCACCTTCACGAATTGAGAGGAAATCACCAAGTACGATAATACCAACGTCTGTAGCATCCAAGTTTTGCGCCATACCAAGTACACCATTTGAAAACTCAACAAGCTCACCGCTCATCGCATTTTCAAGGCCATAGGCACGCGCGATACCATCACCAACATAGGTAACGACACCAGTTTCAGCAACTTCAAAATCTGGTGTGAAATTTTCAATTTGTTTTTTAATCAGTGAGCTGATTTCATTAGCTTTAATTGCCAAAAATATGCTCCCTTCTAGAAATTTTTTACTAGTTCAAGGCTATTTAGCTTTAAACTGCAGTTATACTTTTTGAGCATGGATAGACAAGTTTTAAAACTGCCTTTGCATGTTTTCAAAAGTTTAACAGTTTGTGTTTGAAAAATTCTCCACTAAGTTTTTAACAAAGGAAGAAAATTTTTCTATCCTGATTAGAGGATTTCAGCGGCGATTTTAGCCAATTGTGTTTTTAATGAGGCATCAATAATTTTTCCACGAGAGTTCACAATGAATCCTCCGAGAATTTTTTCATTGACTGTATTAATTACTGTTACTTCGTTTAAATCAAATTTTGCTTTAGCCATTGCTTTAAATTTTTCAATTTGAGCTTCTGACAATGCAATACTTGAAACAACTTCAACGTCAGCAATTTTGAACATGTCATCTGCTGCATTTTTAGTTTCTTCAAGTATTTCTCCGAGGTCAGCTAGACGTCCATTAGAACGAATAGTATTCAGGAAATTTGACATCACTTCTGATGAAGTTTGAAGCAAAGTATCAATCAATTCAGATTTAGCAGAGAATGAATAAACTTCATTTGCTAAAAAAGCACCTAAGTTATTTTCTTTGAAAAGCTGAATCATTTCGCTAACTTCAGTAAGAATTGCTTCAAGTTGTCCTTTTTCTTGGGCGACCTCAAGTAAAGCTTTACTGTATTTTTGTGAATTTACTTTTGTCATCTTATTCTCCTAACTTAGCGAGATAAGAGTCGATTAATTCCTGTTGTGCAGAAGCATCTAATGATTGTCCAATGAGCTTTTCAGCAATTTGAACTGAGATGTCCGCAACATCGCCTTTAACTGTGTTAAGAGCTTCTTTGCGTTCTTGCTCGATATCTTCTTGCGCACGTTTCTTCAAGCTAGTTGCTTCTTCATTTGCTGTTGCAAGTACTTTCGCACGGTTTTGTGAGGCAGTATCATTTGCAACTTGAATGATGTTAGCAGCTTCTTCTTTAGAACCTGCAAGCTCTGCTTGACGTTGTTTAACCAAGTCAGCGGCTTGTTTGTTGTTCGCTTCTGCTGCATCGATATCATCAGATATTTTTTTCGCACGACTTGCAAAAACACTTGTAATTGCATTCCATGCAAAGAGGCGCAACAATACCAATAAGATAATAAATGCACCAGATACAACGATGATGTTACCGAGAACGGTATTCGGAGCAGCTTCTAATAATAATGTTGACAATTTCTACTCCTTTCTTAATGTTCTGCTATGATTTTGTGGCTAATGTACAAGTTTGTCAAAAGGACAAAGACATAAGCTTGGAGGGCTGAAATGAAAAGTGAAAAGCCAATCCATGCAACTTCTAGAATCCACGCAACTGGAAGCATCCACATGGTTGATTGAATCATACCGGCAATAAGACCAAGCATGATTTCACCCGCGAAGATATTCCCATAAAGCCGTAAACCAAGTGAAAGTGCATTTGTAAATTCTTCCAAAATGTTCATTGGAAGAAGACCTTTCGGATCTTTCCAGAAGGCAACCTTAAGGTAACCTTTAAAACCGAATTTTTGTACACCCAGTGTATTTGACATTACAACAACAAGAAGTGCAAGTGTCAAATCGACTGTTGGATTTGCAGTTGGTGATTTCCAAAGAGAAACATCACCTGGCGTACTAATTTTAGTTACTAGCCCAATGCAGTTGGCAATAAGAAGGAAAGAAAAGAGGGTAAAGTTCATGAGCGCAAAGCGTGGTGCTTCATGAGGGCCGACGTTATCTTTGGAAACTCCATTGACAAAATCAACAACCCACTCAAGAACATTTTGTTTACCTTTGGGCTTGAGCTGCATATTGCGGCTCGCCCAGAATACCAGACCGAAAACAATGAGGACAGTCACAAAAGTCATTACTGTGATTGTTCCATCAAATGGAATTGGCCCAATATTAAAGGTCCATGTTGATTCCATACCTGTTCTTCCTTTCTGTTTTTAAAATTTTTTGTTGAGAAAAATTTTAACGGAAAAGGAATGCCATAGCAAGGGCGATGAAGAATGTACCTTCGACGAAGGCGATACCCATGAACATTGAACCACGAAGTTTTCCTTCAAGTTCAGGTTGGCGTGCAACGGCTTGGAGGAAGTTTGAAACGATAAGTCCATCACCGATAGCGGCTCCGAGTGCTGCAAGACCGATAGCAATTGCTCCAAGAGCGGCAAGTGTAATTGTCATTATAGACCTCTTTCTATATTGCGATTTCGCAAATTTATTTTACTAAGAAATTCTACTACTATTCGTAGTTTTTGTCAAAGACAAGCATGAGAATTTCATCATTTCTTTTGTTTTTGTCTTTGTAAGCGTTTGATAGACAAACTTTTTAGTTTTTGTCTTGAATAAAATGGGAGTTTTTAATATTAACTCAATCGTTCTTCTTGCTTATAATTTATAGGGAGCCACTGTAAGACAGACTCTATTTTTTTAGTCCAATAATACCATTCATGAACACCATCTGAACTCTCATAAGTAACATCAAATCCCTTTTTCTTCAACTCTGCTGTTGCGTACTCATTTCCTGGGAAAAGAAAATCTTGTTTTCCACACCAAGCGTAAAGTTTTGGTCGTTCCTCATTCTTACGATCAGCTAAGGCCAAAATTTCATTATCTGAACCCTTAAAAGTCTCCCAATTTCCAAAAATCCCGCCCCAATAAGCTGGGTTTTCTTTGAAATTTTCTTCCATACCATCGAATGTCAGAACTCCTGACAAACTTGCGGCATAGCTAAAGTGATCTGTACCTAGAGCAAGACGGTAAGCACCATATCCACCCATAGATAAACCAGCAATAAAGTTCTTTTCTTTTTTTGTAGATAAATTTGGGAAAAAATTGTGAATTACTTTTGGAAGTTCCAAGGCAATCGCATCAAAATAATTCATACCATAAGTGGTATTCACGTAAAAACCTAAATCTGTCGAGGGCATTACAATCGCCAAATTTGTGTGTCGAATTAATCTTTCAATTCCAGAACGAATCATCCATGAATTTTCGTTTCCACTCATTCCGTGCAAAAGGTAAAGAACGGGTATCTCTGTGTTTGAAAAATCTTCCACCTTACTTGACTCAGGGTAAATAACATTGACTTTTCGATTCATCCCAAGAACTTCTGAGTAGTATTCGATATTGATTACTGCCATAAAAAGTCTCCTTAATAAATTTTATGTTGTTAGCAAATGTTGTTAACTTTCTACCTATTATAAGTTCAATTTCTTGAATTCTGTTAAATTAAAAATTCCTTTCTTTTTAAATCTGACCTTCGTTTTCTTTTTTCAAAGTGTGCACTGTGACTTTTCCTTCCATTTTGTTTTTAATAATAAAAAAACGAAATTAAAGAAGTACTTTTTTAGTTTCCACAGGCACTCAACGTCTTCTTTATTGTAACATTTTATAGATGTCTTTTGCTCTCTTTTTTCCTTTCATTTATCTAACTGTTTTGATTTGCCATTGCTGATTTACTTCTGTTAATTTTATTGCCCCTTTTTGGTCAGTTCTGAGTGTCTTTACCTGATATTTGGCTAAGGTTTCTAAAGTTTCTTGATTGGGATGACCATAGCGATTAGCTTTTCCAACCGAGATTAGTGCAAGTTTAGGATGTATCTCTTTGATGAATTCCGGACTTGAACTTGTTTTACTGCCATGATGCCCCACTTTTAACACATCTACCTGTAATTTGGGATAATTTTGTAGAAGCTTTTTTTCTCCTTCTTGTTCCAAATCTCCTGTAAAAAGAAATTTTGTATGGTAAAAGTTTCCATAAGTCACTATGGAATCATTATTATCCCCTTTTTTAGTGTAACCATTTGATAAAACTTGAAGAAAACTATCAAAAATCGGAATTTTATCCCCAACTTTACTAACATGAATCGGAATTTTTGCTTTTTTTAATTTTTCCACAAAACTACTGTTGGTTAATTCTCCCGGACTGACCCAGATTTCTCTTATTTTTATTTTATCAGCTAAGGACAAGAAATCGCCAACATGGTCAGCATCTGTATGAGTCAGAATAAGTTGGTCAATATGAGCCACCCCCATGGATTCTAAATAAGGAATAAGCGTTTTGTCAGCATTTGATTGCGTCTGCGCTTTTTGCCAATTTTTTTGAGGAAGAGCAAGTCGCCCCCCTGTATCAATCAGAATATTTTCTTTATTAAACTTATCTTGTAGAAAAATACTATCGCCTTGTCCGATATCAACCGCTGTAATGCTTGCTCTCATTGGATTTTTAGTGATGAAAAAAAATAAAAATATAAATCCAACTAAAAAAAATCTCCTTTTTTTATGAGAAAATGAATCTACGAATAAACCAATTAACACAAATAGAATAATTAATTCGAGTGAACTAGGTTTCCCCAAAACAAAGGGGTAATGTAAGGGTAAATCAACTTTATGAACTAGCCATTCTAGAATTTGAAAAATAAAATTTAAATTGAGCGAAAATCCCAAAAATGATATAAGAAAACAGCATAAAAGCAGCGGGAGCAGCATAAAATCAAAAAGAAAACCAAATATAATTGTTAATAATATTGAAAGAGGCTGAAAAATATGGAAATCAAAGATGAGTAACGGAAGAACACAAAGTGAAAGGACTGCTGATTCTGTCAGCACTTTTTTCAATCCATTTAAATTAGAAAAAGGATGGTTAAGCATCGAAATGACAAAAGCATAAAACAAGGTAAGCTGACCGCCAGTCGTCAGTAAAAATTTTGGACTTATGAGCATCAAAACTAATGTCGTCACTCCGATATTATCCAAAGAAGTCAGACGAATATTTTTTTGAAAAAGGGCTCTTAAAACTGAAACTGATAATCCCGTCATAAAAGCATAAAAAATAGAAAATGGAATTTGAACAAGATTCACTATTTCTCTCGTCAGTCCCATGCGAAGAAGTATTTTACGAAACCAATCAATAAAAAAATTTACTTGCATTCCTGATAGAGCAAAAAGATGAATAATTCCTAAAGAGCTGTAAATATCGCTCATCTGATTAAAATCCTTGCTTAAAAAGCCAAAAAGTAAGCCTGTCATATAGTCACTCATCGGTTTTGGAAAATGATTTTGTGTCCAAACAATTGCCTTTCGCCTTAAAGTATGAAGGTCAAAATTCTTTTTTATTTCCACATTTGTAATTTGTTGGATGGTAATCTGTCGATAGATATTTTGACTAGCTAAATATTTTTGGTCATCAAAACCATTAAAATTTCTCTGAGTTTCTGGTATTTGAAGGTTTCCTGTGAAACTTAACTGACAATTTTGACTTAAGTTCTGATAAAATTTTTTCTCTTTTAGACTTTTCAATGTGTCATAGACTTGATAGTTTTGTCCGTTCATTCTCCCCTGAAAACTCAATAAATCACCATTGACTTGAATTGTATCTGAAATTAATTCAATTTTTGAGAGAGTTTTTGGTTGATTTTCATTATCCCTAATACTAAGACTATTGATTAACAGAAAAAATACAGCAAAAACAATTAATATCGGAATCATTAGATAATATTTTCTGAATAAAGCTAGTAAAATTGAGCAAATAAATAAAATAAGCAAGGGTAAATTGTAAGTAAAGATACAAAAATAAAGGAGCACAACAAGATAAGTTAGAAAAATCAGGGGAAATTTAATCAATAGAAATCTCATCTTTCAGTTTTTCTAATGTTTTATCCCCAAAGCCAGATACTTTACCCAAATCCTCTATTGATTTAAAATCACCATTTTTCATGCGAAAATCAATAATATCTTGCGCTTTTTTTTGACCAATTCCAGTCAGTTTTTGTAATTCTGTCAGGTCTGCTTTATTGATATTTACTTTTGGACCACTTGTCGTTGAAATTTGATTACTGACAGAGCTACCAGTAGGACTGTCAGTACTTTCTGAACTTGAACTTTCCCCAACTTTTGGTACATAAATCACTTCTTCATCTTTAAGTTTCGCTGACAGATTGATTGATTTTTGGTCTGCTTGGTCAGTAAATCCTCCCGCTTGCCTAATTAAATCAACAAGGCGCTCATCTGACGAAATTTGGTATACATTAGGTTTTGCAACTGCTCCTTTCAAATCAACCATAATTTCATTTTTATTTTTTTCACTACTGCTACTATTAAATTTACTGACAGAGCTTTTGGTAGAACTAGAGCTCAAATTTTCTACTGACAGAGTTTCAGCTGGCTTTGGTGAATTGGTGAAAATATAAAAAATTCCACCAGCAATAAGTGCACAAACAACTAAAAGCATTATTTTCCAGTATTCTTTTAATTTATCTAAAATTTTTTCCATACTTTTATATACGAAAAAACTCTTGAAAAGTTTCCAAGAGTTAAATTATTAATGTTTTTATTTAAAAATGAACCGGTAAGCCAAGATAATTAGAATAATTAAGATAACAAGAGCCAGTCTTAATGGTGAATTTCGACGCCAAGGATTTTTCTTTTTTCCATTTTTACTGACCACTTTGTCAGCATTTTTTCGCTTTGCCTGTCTTCCTGTCAGTCCTTTAAAGAGTTGACTCATAATCTTCTCATCGCTATAAGAAAGCACATTACGCGCATAAATTTTCTCTCCAGCCTTAGCTATTGCCAGAGTGGCTAGTAACTGTAAGCCAAGAGCAATCCAGGCTTCTGTAGTGGTTGAGTATTGGATGGCTAAACGACTAGTCATCAAAGTTGGACTAATAAAAGGTATAAAACTCAGCACTTTTAAAACAATATTTCCAGGCACAGTTGAGCCTGCAATACCACCAATGTATCCAATCATCGCTAAAAAGGCAATTGGCTGAGTAGCTTGTTGAACTTGGGCTTGTTCATTCACTAAAGAAGCCACAATTGAAGCAAGAATAAGATAACCCAAAATTCCAACCAATGACATCGCGACTAAATAAATTCCAAATCCAAAGGTAATGCCTGAAAGCATTTCACCAATTGCTTTGATTTGGTCTAAATTTCTGATGAATGGATAAGCAACTCCAAATCCGAGAACGTAAATTCCAAGCTGAGTGGTCAGAAGCAAAATAACACCGATAATTTTCCCATAATACTGCACATTTGAGCTTGTTGCCGCAAGTAAAGTCTCCATAATCCGGCTTGATTTCTCATTACCAATTTCTTGCCCTATAATTCCCACATACATCATCATCAATGTGAAAATTAAAATCGAAGCAATTGAACCAATGGCAATATTTGCCCCAGTCTGAGAATTTCCTGTTGATTTTTGCCCAGAACTTGTCTGAGTTTTCATCGTAAATTTAGCTGGACTGAGCAATTCTTGAACATCAGCTGCCGATAGATTTAAACGCTGAGCTGTCTTTGATATATTAACTTGAGTTAGTGCTGCTTGAAAACTTGTTTGGTCAAATTTGACACTTGATTTATTGTCCGTAACAATGGTGTAAGTCCCATCTTCAACAGTCAAAAAACCATCAATTCTCCCTTCAGAAAGCTCATTTTTAACTTCCTTTAAAGAAGATTCATTTTTAATATCAGCTTTTAAACTCTCATTTTTAGAAAGAATTTGAGTTAAAGCAGGATTATCCACGACCGCCAATTGTGGGGTTTGATTGGCCCCGCTACTGATGACCAAACCAATAACTAAGTAGACTGCTCCTAATAAAAAAGGAGAAAGAACGAGAGCCCAAAAACCAACTCCTTTGATGCGACTACGATAAATATTTTTTGCAACAAGCCAAGTTTGATTTTTCATTTCGCCACCCCACTTTTCGCGCTTAGGTCTTCTTGATCATGCTCAGCCACTTCCATTCGGAAAATTTCATCAAGGGAGGGAGGGGATTGAACAAAGGCTTGAACATAGCCATCTTTGGCTACTTTTTGAAAAATTTCACGACCAACATTTGCTTCAGAAATTTTAATTGAACGGCCACTCCCTCTTTTTTCAATTGACTCAACTCCTGAAATTAAGGAGAGTTCATCATTTGATAGGTCCGATTCCAAATAAACACGGGTCCGACCATAAGAAGCTCTGATATCTTCAACAGTACCATTCAATATCGTTTGCCCACCTTTTAGCATCAGCAAGTGGTCAGATAAGAGCTCAACATCACTCATATTATGATTAGAGAAAATAACTGCTGCTCCCTTATCACGACTTCGCTTAATTTCATTTCGCAAAAGTTCTGTATTGACAGGATCAAGCCCTGTGAATGGTTCGTCTAAAATCAAAAATTCAGGTTCATGAATCAAAGTTGCGATAAATTGAATTTTTTGGGCATTCCCTTTTGAGAGTGTCTGAACTTTATCCATTGGTTTTCCAACAACTTCTAAGCGTTTCATCCAATCTTGAAGTTTTAGACGTGCATCTGCCCGTTTCATGCCATGTAGTTCGGCAAAATAAAGAATTTGATCCTCTACCGTCATTTTTTGATAGAGGCCCCGCTCTTCGGGTAAAAAACCAATTTTTTGTTTAATTTCTTGATTTATCGGGCCATCTTGCCAAGTAATTCTTCCTTGGTCAGCTGATATAAAATTAAGAATCATCCGAAAAGTTGTTGTTTTACCTGCACCATTTTGACCAATTAAACCCATAACTTCACCTGGTTTAACCACCATATTGAGATTGTTAACAGCAATTTTGTCTCCAAAGCTTTTGCGAACTTTGTCAATCTTTAATGTCATAATTTTCCTTACACTTCCCTTTTTTTCTAATTATATCATTTTATTTTCACTTTTCACCTACTTTTCTTTGAATAGGTAAGACAAAAATTTGTTAATTTTGTCTTTTTATTTTATCGTTTTCATTTGATTTCTCAACCCATTAAAACACAAGACTAAAAGTAGCAGACTAGCCAAGAAAGCCGGAAGAGCCGAATTATAATTACTCATTCCCCAAAGTAAACCACGCCCCTGTGCTATATAGACTCCAGTATTAATTAAGTCAAGTAAAAATACAAAACTTAGAAAAAGCCATAATACTTTTAATGTTTTCATTCTCCGAATTTTTATGCCAAGTCTCCAGATACGAAAACTAGTAAAAGAAATGAGCAGACTTCCAAAAAGATAAATGAGCTCAATGGTTTGAAGCCAGTAAAAGTGCTGAGGTTCTAAGAGAAGGCCCAGAAGGGTCAGTAGTCCTGCAAAAATCAGGATTGGGATAAAAATGGACCAGATAAATTTGTTCATTTTTTCTTCCTTTCTAATTTATATTTATTTTCTTTAATTTTATTTTAATATTTTTCTTACAAAAGGCAAAATGTTTTACTTCTTTTATAATTTATATAATAAAAAAAACCTTGGTCATTATTCCAAGATTTTTTTTATTTCCTCTTCTGATAAATCTGTCAGTAATTTTGTAGCCTTTACCTCGTCAGATTTTTGTAGTGCTAATTCTAACCAAACAATTCCATACCATTGTTCAAACTTATAACCAGCCTTGGGGAAAAGTCCAATTTGTTGAAATCCAAATTTCTCATGGAAAGCGACACTAGCTGGATTTGGATAAGTAATACAAGCATAGGCCCGTTGATAATTGAGTGCCGCTAAGGCTGTCAGTAACTTTTGATAAAGGGCACTTCCAGCTCCATGTTGTCGCTCCTTTTCATCTAAATAAATTGATAATTCGACCACCCAATCATAAGCCGCCCGTTCACGGTAGGCCCCTGCATAGGCATAACCAATGATTTTACCATTTTCAATCGCTAAAAGATAAGGAAATTGACTCCCAATTTTTTCAATTCGATTTTCAAATTCTTCTAGTGTAGGCACTTCGTACTCAAAAGTAATGGCTGTTTTTTCAACATATGGTCTATAAATCTCTAAAAGTCGCTGAGCATCAGCTTTTTTTGCTAGTCTAAACTCCATCTTATCCCCTTTATAGTTTTTATCTATTATACACCAATTATTAACTAATGACAGAACTTCTCACATCGCTAGATAATAAAATTTTAAAAATAAATAAAAGTGACTATGAGACCTGTCAGTAACTTTCAATTTTTTGAAAAATAAAAAAAGTTGGAAAGTCCAACTTTTACATTTTAACCAACAAGTGTCACAATAATCAAACCAATCAGTGTTAAAATTAGGACAAATCCGGCATTGACAATTGTAAAATATTTTACGAAACCACGCGTTTCGCCCCGCGCATTCATCCGAATCACCTTATAAGCAATCAGTGTTGCCATAGAGGAAACAATTGTTCCAATCCCACCAATATCAGCTCCAAGGACCAAAGAAACAGCATGGGGAGTAAATGGCGAAATCAAGATGGGGGCCGCAATATTAGAAATAAACTGGCTCATAATCACGGTTCCTAAAAAAGAAGCCTGTGGTCCAACTAAGGTATTACTGATAAAATCAGTCAACACATGAATATTAGCGATATTCCCCACAATCAAAAAGAAAAAGATAAAAGTAAATAAAAGATGATAATCAATTCCTTTAAAAAGTCGCGGACGATAAATTAGCACAACTAGAGCAACGATTGCTCCAGCAAGATAAAAATTCACATAACCAAAAACAGAAGCTGCCATTAACAACATCAAAACAACGAAGATAGAAGTTTCAACTTTATTAAATTGATTCACTTTAGTTTCAATAACCAAAGGCTCATTATCGATGAATTGACAAGCAATCATCAAAATCAATAAACCTAAAATCCATAAAGCCCCAGTTCCTTTGAAAAAGTCTAAATTTGTCAGAGGAACACCACCATGATGTGCCGCTACCTTATAAAACGAATAAAGATAGAGATTATGCGGATTTCCTTGCGGAAGCAAGGCAGAACCGATATGACAAGCTGGAACAATTAAAGCTGCCCCAATATAAACTGATTTTCGATTTTTAATTTCTTTAGTAATCGCTAAATAGAGCGGTAAAACCGTCAAAATTGTTAAATCGTTTGTAAAAAAAACGGCTAAAAAGAAGGTAAGTAGCGTCGTAAATCGAACAAGCTGACGCGTTGTTGTACTTCTTTTGACTAAGGTCTGTCCCAAATACTGTAACAATCCTGTTTCCTTAAAACCACCAATGACAAGCATCAATCCTGAAACCGTAACAATGACATGATAATTGAAAAAACGAGTTGTCACTCCACCCAAACTAATGGCAATAATTGCAATAATAAACGAAATCAGAAAAACTTTGTCCACTAGAAACCAGTTTTTAATGGCCGTCCAGATTTTTTGGGATTCGCGCTGAGTAGCTGAATGTTCCACTACTTCTCCTAACTAGCATATAAAATTTTGCACCACAATAAATTATAACATCTAAAGATAACAGTGACAAGCTTTTTCTCACTTAAAAGCGAATTATTTTCAAGTGAACATCTTGACTCAATAGATTCATTATTTTGACGAGATAATCATCTTAAAATTTTATATTTCACAAAACAAAAAATCCCCCTGACTAGGAGGGATCTGAAAGAAATTAAGCTACTCGCTATAGCTTAGTAAC
Source organism: Lactococcus cremoris subsp. cremoris KW2 (assembly GCF_000468955.1). Taxonomy (NCBI): domain Bacteria; kingdom Bacillati; phylum Bacillota; class Bacilli; order Lactobacillales; family Streptococcaceae; genus Lactococcus; species Lactococcus cremoris. Next base: position 1,853,444 of record NC_022369.1, read on the forward strand.
GTAACCATGACTTAAAGGTAAACGTTTTCCTATAAGGATAAACATATTCTAACATTTTGTGTATCCGTTTGCAAGAAATAACTGAAATAAAATTAATGTTTTTTTTACATTATAAGTCATATCGATATTTCTCACTTATTCCCGAAAAATTACCATTTTTCTAAGTTCATCGACATTTCCCAAAATTCGTATTCCATCTTACTGCTAATCACAAAAGCTTCAAGCATTTTTTCACGTTCTGACTCATTACTTTCTTGATAAAGTTGATTGATAATGGCACACTCTTTTTCGATTTGTGCCGCAGCCTCTTCACTCGCGTATGTTTCAATCCATCGTTGGTATAAGGCGTTAGAAGAACCCCTATCAATCAAACGAAGTCCAATCTCATGATAAAGCCAAGCGCAAGGCAACATGCCAGCAATAGCTGTATTAACCGTACCATCAACGAGTTGACGATACATATGAGAAACATAATGATAAGCAGTTGGAGCAATAGCGGTTTCTGAAATTTCTTGCTCGGTAATGTCTAAGTCCCTAAAAAAACCTTCTCGAATGAATATTTCACCTTCTTTTAATTCTTCTGCATTTAATTTTAAATGTTCTCGAATCATTTTATCCTCAGTTTTTTCCGCAATATAAAGATAGAGCTTACTAAAGTGCTCTAAATAATAGCGATCTTGAAGTAAGTAATATCGGAAAACATCAGAAGATAAGTTCCCCGTCACTAAACCTTCAATAAAAGGATGTTCAAAACTCATTTCCCAATATTTTGCTGACTTTTCTCTTGCTAATTCAGTAAATAACATTTTCATTTTCCTTAAAATTTTCCATAAGTTAAAAAGTATTTTATATATAACAGTTTTGCACATTATACCATTTTTTAACTGGAACAATGTGCAAAGATCTAGATTATACACTTTGTTTAGACTTCATTTTATCGGCCTATATCCTTTGTTATTAATTTAAAATTTATTAAAACTTCAAGAATAACTTGACCTTTGATAAATTTTATAAAAAAAGAATTTATGATTTAAAATAAATTTTCCAATGGCGATGACAATTTGGATTAAAGACAGCTTTACAATTGATACAATAACCTTGTGAATAATCATTAAAATTCAGCTTTGTTTTACAATGACCACAAAGTACTGGAAAATCTTCTTTTTCAGTAGCCACAAATTGATGATTTTCTAGTTCGTCATGACATTCATAACATGAAAAATATTTTTCACAGCCAGAACATTTTAATGCAACAATATCATTTTCTTGATGGTAATGACTGCACCTGCCCTCATCATCTACCACTTTTCCCCAAATTTTTTCCATCGGTATCTCTCCTGCTTCTCTTACCAATCAACTTTTATAACCTCACCACTCGTGAAAGATTGTAGCTTTCCTGAATCCCCTTTGAGTACTAAACTTCCGTCATCAGCAATTCCTTGTACTTCTCCTTTGACAGAACTCGTTCCTAATTTCAAAGTAACCTCTTTTCCGACTAATAAAGAGCGCTTGCGATATTCTTCAATCAAGTTCGGGTGAGTATAATTTGAAAAATTAGCAATTACTTCCTGAGCCATTTCTGCAATCAATTGATTCCGGTCTATATTTATATTGGGATTAATTCCTTTCACTTTTCCTAATAACTCATCTGGAAATTCCTTAGTTGCCAAATTTAAGCCAATTCCCATAATAAAATTGCTAGCAGAACTCGATTCTAAATCTAAAGCCGCTTCTGTGATAATACCTCCCACTTTATAAGTATCTAGATAAATATCATTAACCCACTTTAACTTAAAGTTTTTATCCTCATAAAATTTTTCAAGTACTTTGACCACGGCAACAGCAGTACTTGTAGTCAATAAACCTATTTTCAAAATATCATGGCTGGGATTAGGTAAAATAAGACTAAAATATAGTCCAGTATCACTTGGCGAATAAAATTTTCGACCGCGCCTCCCATGTCCTTGAGATTGATTATTCGCAACAAAAACAAGCGGATGTTTGACCTCATGAGTCGTCAAATATTGTTTTGCCACTTCCTGTGTAGAAGTCACTTCATCAAAAACGAAAATATCATTTTCAAATTTCATTCCACTATAAAAATTTATCGTATCTTCGTCTAATGATTCATTTCCAATATACTTATATCCTAAATTTTTTCGGCTGACAATCTGATTTCCTTTACGTTTTAAAGTATTGATTGCTTTCCAAATACTCTCACGACTAATATTTAGTTCTTCTGCTAATTCATCTCCTGAAACCCAATTCCCTTTTTGCCGAAGAAGTTCTAACAAGACAAATTGTTTTGTTGTTTGCATAACTATCACTTTCTAAAATAAAGTTCAAAACCTCCTTGCTTTCTAAGGCGTCGAACGATGACGACCGTTAAAATGGCTTTGATACAGTCTCCTGGAATAAAAACTAAGTTAGAAATTAAAGAAGTTAATAGTGGAATATTAGATTGAAAAGATAGCCAGATTGCTCCAACAAAATCCACAAAAATAACCCCAAATAATAAAACAATTATTAACTCTCCAAACCAATTTTGGGAAGTCGTAATTTTTAATTTCTTTAGGAAAAAGCCAATTAAAAATGGGGTAAAGAGCCAGGCTATTTGATAACCACCTGAAGGCCCTAAAAAACTAGCCGCACCACCATTCCCTCCTGTCAGAACAGGTAAACCAATTAAAGCTAAAGCAAGAAAAGCACCTACCGAAATTGTACCATATTTAGGGCCAAGAAGCCCCCCTGCCATCATTATCCCCATATTCTGAAGAATGATTGGCACTGGAATAAAACCAATTGGAATTCCTGGTAAAAATCCCAAGATAATAATAAAAGCAGTCATAAAGGCTGAATAAGTTAATGTTTTGACTTTCTGATTGTTAGTCATGTTGTTACTCCTAATTTTATATTTTACAATAAAAGATTTTTTTATTATACTGGTATCATATCAAATAGTAACCCTATAATCAAATTTTGGTTAACTATTCTTAAAATTATAAGCTTATTGAACAAGGAAACCAGCAATGGAACACAAAAATCAATTTAATTTCTCACATTTAGTTTCTCTTTATGCTGATAAAACAGCTTTAATTATCGGACCAGATAGCTATACTTATCAGCAACTTGGAACTATGATTAAGAAAAGTGCTCAAAAATATAAAAATTCTTTTAAAAAAATTTTGATTGTAAAAAATGAAAACATCATAAATTTTATTACCGAATTTTTCGCAATTATTGAAAGTGGAAATTATCCCCTTGTGATAGATTCTTTTACTCCCAAAACAAATATTGATAATCACTCTCTTCCCGATAACACCTTCTTTTTAGCTGCCACTTCTGGTACAACCGGTCAGCCTAAAATCTACTTACGAGACTGGCTTTCTTGGAAATCAGGCTTTGAAACAATTAATGACTTATTTCAGCTCAAAAAAATTGAAAGTCTGGCAACTACCAGCCCTATGACTACCTCTTTGGGACTTCATAGTTTGGTTTGCTCCTTATATCTTGGTAAAAGCTTCCTCCCCATTACTAGTCCATCACAATTCGGCAAAATTAAAAAAAGTTGGGCTTTATTTACTGTTCCAACCTATCTTTTGAATATTTTTAATGAACTCAGTGCTTTATCTTCTCTCAATACTTTATTTTTAAGCGGAGGAACTTTAAGCCCAGAAACGATTGATAAAATAAAAAATCAACTTCCCTTAACAAAGATGATTGAATTTTATGGGAGCTCCGAAACTAGTTTTATTTCTTGGCAATTTGTAGAAAATGGGAAAAAAACTGCAGCTGTCGGAAAACTTTTCCCGCATACACAAGTTGAATTTGACGATAATCATAGCATCATTGTCAAAAGTCCTTATTTATTTTCTGGATATCTCAATCAAGCTAGCCCTCAGTCATGGACGACTGACGATTTAGGAACTATTAAAAATGACACTCTCTATTTATTTGGTAGACGTGCTGACATTATTGAACACGGGGCTAACAAAATTTTTCCAGAAGAAATTGAGCAATTTGTAAAAGATATATGTCAAGAATGTGCAGCCTTTGGAATATCCGATCAAAAATATGGTCAGAAAATTGCGCTCTTAGTTGTAAAACCACTAGAAAAAGAACTAGTGAAAGAAAGACTAAATCAAGAACTTCCAAAATATAAACGTCCACAAATTTATTTAGAAGCCGAGACACTCTCGCTAACTTCAAATCAAAAACTATCCAGAAAAGAATTAGAACAAAACTACTTTAAAGGAATCTATCATGACTTTTAATAACTCTGTAGGAATAATTGCCGCAAATCGTTTACCAATTGGTAAAATAAATGGTTTTTATAAAAATATTTCCCCTGAAAGTTTGTATCAGAATCTGATTGAACAACAATTTAAGAAAAATTCATTTCTCAAAAAATCTGAGATTGATTATGTCATATTGGGAAATGTAACAAATCAGGGTGGAAATTTGGCCAGACGTTGCGCTTTAAAAGCTGGATTTTCAACTGAGGTCCCTGCTTTCACAATTGATCATCAGTGCGGTTCGGGATTAACAGCATTGATTACGGCCGCAAACTATATCCAGTCGGGTGAGGCCTCCATAATTTGTACAGGTGGGGTAGAAAACACTTCACAATCAAATATCACTATTGATGCTAAGAGTCAATTGCCAATCAAACGGTTTAAAATGGCTCCTGAACCTTATGAAGATCTTGATATGGGAATTATTGCAGATATTACTGCCCTTAAATATAATATTTCTCGTGAGTCTCAAGATCTCTATGCTCTCAATAGTCATCAAAAAGCTAATCAAGCCATCAAAAATAAATCATTGATGAGTGAAGTTCTCCCATATCTGGGCAAGAATTCAAGCATAATCCGAGACCAAACCGTTCGTCCTCATTCATCACTTGAAGCCCTGGCTAAATTATCACCTGCCTTTACTGAAAATGGTCGAACTACTGCTGGAAACAGCTGTCCTATAAATGACGGAGCTTCTTCTCTTATTCTAGCTAATTTAGATAAGCCATTTGATTTTCAAGGCTATTATCTTGGACAAGCAACGATTGCTCTTGCTCCCACAGATTTTCTGCTAGCGCCAATAAAATCAACTGAAAAACTTCTTGAGAAATTCAATCTTAAAGTTGCTGAGATTGAGGCAATAGAATTGAATGAAGCATTTGCCAGTCAAGCCCTCTTATTCCAAAATCATTTTAGGCTTGATGACAGAAAATTGAACTCTTACGGTGGGGCACTAGCTTTTGGTCATCCCTATGGTGCAACCGGTGGAATTTTAATTTCTCGATTATTAAATCGCATAAATAAGCTAGAGAAGCCCTGCCTTGGTATTGCAACTTTATGTATTGCTGGTGGGATGGGAATTTCCATTCTGCTCGGAAATCGGTGGTTTCGCGAATGATTTTACTGACTCAGACAATTATTTCTAAGCATTCTAAAATAAAAAACAAAGAAAAATATCAGATACTTTTTGAAAATCCTTTTTTTGTCAGTAGACTTCCTCAAGTTTGGCAGCTTCTTGAAACTCTTCCTGACAATCTAAAAAATGGACAAAATTGGTTATTGTCAGAAGAGATTAGCCACTTTGCCTCTTCTGATTTTACTTTTGATAAGATTGAACTTTATCTAGTAAGTCAACGAACCACAAGTCATTTTCAAAAATATATTGTGGATTTGAGTTTACAGCTGACAAAGAACAAAAAACTACTGACAGAAATTAAATTAACATTATTATCCGAGGATTCGTGGAATGAAAATATACAAACAAATAAATGAAAGGGATTTGGTAAATTATCTCAAAATAAGTTATGACACTAATCCTTTGCACTCTTTGGAGCAACCAATTATTCCTGGCAATTTGCTTTTATATCTTTTAGAAAAAATGTATCAGAAAACCTATCAGGAACAACTAACATATTTGAAAGTAACTTTTTTTTCACCCGCAGTCTTACAAGAAATTTTATGCTTTGATTTTAATCAAAAAACTTTTCAAATTAATGACACTAATCAAAAAATGATTCTTAAAGGAGTGTGGAACAAATGAAAAAACAAACAATTTTGATTACAGGCGCGACAAGAGGAATAGGTTGGGCACTGGCTCAAGAAGCAATCCGAAAAAAGCATAAAGTCATCCTGACTGGACGCGATCCATTGGCCTTAAAAAAGAGAGCTGATACACTAAAAAAAGACTTTCCAAACGCAGAAATTCAAGCCATTGAATTAGATGTATCTAATCGCCTCAGCATTCAAAAAGCTTCTCAATTAATAACAGAGATTGATATTCTAATTAATAATGCTGGAATTACTGCTGACAGCACCTTTTTAAAAATGACAACAAAGACTTGGGATGATGTTATTTCTACAAACTTAACAGGAGTGTTTAATGTCACCCATGCTCTGATTAATAAGCTTAATCCGGGCGGTCAGCTCATTATGATGACATCAAAATCTGCTCTTTTTGGAAATTTTGGTCAAACAAACTATTCGGCAGCAAAAGCAGGAGTGATTGCTTTAACTAAAACGCTGGCCCAAGAATTAAAAAAGCTTAATCTCCGAGTAAACTGTGTCTCTCCAGCAGCAAAAACCGATATGACACTTCCAATCTTAGAAAAGTTAGAAGAACATTACGGGCAGGAATTACCAAAAGAATGGCAGTTGGGCTCAAGTTCTGAGGTGGCTCATTTTATTATCAATGACTTGATAGACAGACCAGAAACTGGGAAAATTTTTTCAGTGAACGGCTCTGAAATTGGTTATTGGTCAGACCCTGTATTTCATAAACTTTGATAGAAAGAATATAAACATGACTTGGTATCATCAACTTGGGATAAAATATCCACTTTTTCAAGGAGGAATGGCTTGGGCGACTAATGTCGAGTTAGTAGCTGCTGTATCCAATAACGGAGCTTTAGGAATTATCGGTAGTGGTGGCCGAACAGCAAGTGAACTACAGGAAATGATTCGTCAAACTAAAAGACTCACTTCTTCTCCCTTTGGCGTTAATCTAATGCTGCTTGATAAAAATATTGATCAGCTCTTACAAGTCATCTGTGATGAAAAAATATCAGTCGTCACGACTGGAGCTGGCAGTCCTAAAAAATACATTGATACCATTGTGGCTAACCATATCAAACTATTTCCAGTTGTTCCTAGTTTGAAAATTGCCAAAAAAATGTTAGAACTTCCAATAACTGGAATTATCGCTGAAGGGACCGAGGCTGGTGGCCATGTAGGAACGCAAAATCTATCCTCACTCCTTGAGGAAATCGCTTCTCTTTGTCCTCTTCCCCTTATTGCTGCGGGAGGTATACATGATTATCATAGTTTTTCCTCTGCAAAAAATTTAGGTGCTAGTGGTGCGCAAGTTGGTACAGCCTTTCTGCTTGCCAAAGAGTGTCAGATTTCTTCAACCTATCAAAAGCTGATTTGTCAGTCTGAAAAAAATGAAACGATTCTAATTTCAAACAAAAAAGGTCATCTAGCGAGACTCTTAAAAAAACCTTCAGAAACCTCCTCAAACCAATCATTAAAATCTGCAGTTGAACAAGGTGACTTATTAAATGGAGCATTCATGGCCGGAACCTCATCTGCTTATATTAATAAAATTGAACCTGCGGAAACAATTATTAAGCGACTGATGGGAAAATGAATTATTTATTTTGTTTTGGATAAAGCATGATTTGATAGCTTTGCTTCAGATTTTTATATAAAAAATGTTATCCATAATTCTAGATAACATTTTTTATTTTATTTAAGAGATAAAAGATTAATATTCAATCTAAATATTACTTTTTATCAGTTACTAATATTTGTCTGTTTTCGACTTGAAATCACTTTTGAAATCATTGTTACAAGTATTCCTATCATCACTCCAATGACCAAAAGAAGTGGCCATCTCCAATCAAATCCTTTCTTGATTGAAGTGAAAGCTTCGGTAAGATTCTTGATACTCAAAGGTTGTGCAAAGAAATCAAATAATTGATTTTTGTTTGCTTCTTGACTGTGAGTATTAGCTAATACCTTACCGAAATTCTTATTATAATCTTTACTGTCTTTAAGTGATGTATTTCCTGTATTTAAAAGATTATCAGTGTTTTTTAACAACTTTTCGGCAGAACTTTTTGTTTCTTGAGTTGTTGTAACCATTTGCGTAAATTCATTACCATTGTCTTTAATCAATTGGGCACTTTTAGAAGTTTCGTCAGCACTTTTAGAAGTTGAAGTTGATAAATTTGAAATTGTTTTATACAAGTCATCACTTGCTGCTGTATCTTGATAAAGAGCTTTATCATCAGGATTGTATGCTTCCCAAGATTTCAAAGCTAAGTTTTGGTTTTCATTTTTCTTCCATGAATCAAACTGCTGATTAATAGAAGTCATTGTTGTGGAATACCAATCTTGTAGGTCTTTGATATTTTTATTGAAAACATCATCTGGTAAATTTTTAGCTAAAATCTCTTTATTTTTAGTTAGTACATCAATGCTTGTGTTCAAGTCTGTAATTGATTTAATCAAATCATCAATTTTGCTTTGCCCGCTCTTTTTATAATGTTGGACATCTTCATCACTTAATTTATCTTTACGCTTAGCAATATCAATATTTCCATATAAGTAATAAATAGACTCTTTAGATAAATTTTTAAAATCATCAAGGGTTGCAGAATTTGGAAGTTTTATTAACATATCGTCCAAATCATAGTTTGGTTTTCCATAAATCCAAGTAATCAGATTAGCAGTATCATCAATTTGGCTTAATAGTTCTGCAATATCTCCAAAATTATTTCCTCCTAGATATTCTGAAATTTCATTTGCTGGACAAAGTATGTACTTTTCAGAAGTAACATTTTCATTCCCCGTTTCACCCCACGAAAATTTCACCTTAGCTCCTGTGGTTTGCCCTAAAGAAACATTATATTGAATGGTGAATGTAGCAACAGAAGTATTATCTTCATTTTTTGTTGTACCATCGGGATTAGTCGTGATATGATCTTTGTTATAAAGTGTGAGATCATTAGTCCCTACAGTTTCTATAATTTTAGCCTCTTTATTATCAACGGAAGAATTGACATCATATGTGACTTGCACATCAGCTGGATAGTTGAGATTAAGAGAATAATTTACACCTGCAGGTACAGTAATTTTTAATTTTTTTGTAAAAGTTTGCTCTGTATTATTATTAGAAGGGGCATCTCCAAATTTCGCTTGTGCAGGTGTTAGACCAGGATTTACACTTCCATAACGATTAATCAAATCTAGTTCATTTTCATATTTAGCTGTACTGATTCCTTTTTTATGCATGGCAGTAAACAAAGCTGAATAATCTTGACTTGTCCACGCGATGTTGGACACTGAATCATTTAATTTATCCATATAATCGGTTGAGCCAAAGCTATCAGTTTGCCCAAATGAACTTATTAAGTTTTGAGCAAGAGCCTCCCTTGCATTTTCGTCCTTTTGGTAATCACTTGCTATTTTTGAATCATTAAAGTTTGAATTATTTAAGCCTGGGTTAGTTTGAGCAAAAAATTGTGTGTAAAGTTTGTTTTCCAAATCAATTAAATGATCTCGGTTAGCTGTGAGACTATCAATTTGGCTATTAATATCATCATGAATTCCCGTAATTAGCGTATTATAATCCTTCACTTGATTTTGCAGATTAGTTAAGACACCTTTTTCGCTTGAATCATCTTTTTTATAGAAATTAAAGAGATTATTAAGCGTACCAGAGTGTGAATCATCAAATTGTTTAAAATACACTTTTTGGTCATCTTCCGATTGATCAGTAATTCCTTTATTACCATTTTTAAGATTGACATCAGCAATTTGTTTTTGTGTATCAAAATACTGTTTCAAACCCGTTAATTGGCTTGTGAATGTTTTGCTTGTGGAATCAAGCATTGACTGAGTAGATTTTGTAAAACTATTTTGAGACGAAATCCACGCGCTATTTTCTGATTTCAAGCCATTGGCAGAAGAAATAACAGAAGAATAATTTTGTGTTGTTGACTGAAAAGGACCATAGACATCATTAGACAGATTAGTTAAGACATTTCCTTGATTCGTAATCACATCATTCATATTATTCTGTGCTTCTGAGATATTACCTGCCACAGAAGCATAGTACATTTTAACAATGTTTTGATTGAAATCTTTCAAAACACTCGTAATTTTATCATTTAGCACATTTTGTGACAAAGCAGATTGACTAGACTGCAACTTATAATTAACTTGTGATTTGATTGGATTAATATCTTCCAAAGTCAAAATATCATGTGAAAAAGCTTGTGGAATATAAATCACCGCATCAACTGATTTATCTGCATAAGCACGGTCAGCTACAGAACGAGATACCACTTGCCAGTTATATTTAGAATCTCCAGATACCAAACTTACAAAATCTTTCCCAAAGTTATAGTCTTTTTTATTAAAACTTGAAGCAGTATCCTCATTAACAAGGGCAATCGTTGGTTTTGCAACAACTTCTTTCTTTTTAGTTCCAATAGTCAAGTAAACAAAGACGCCTAAAAGGGCGATAAGAGCGACAAGTAAGGATGTAATAATTATCCAATGTCTTTTTTTCATTTTTTTATTCATAATATCTCTTTCATATTTTCAATCATCATTACTGCTTATAAACATACCAAGTTTCATTTGGAGCCTGTTTTAGTTTTCCAGTAACTTCTTCTTTTCTTTGCAATTTTTGATTAAAATAAGTAAAAGTAAGACTTTCTCCTGCCAGTAATTTTTGTCGTTCTTCCTGATTAAAGAAATACGAATCAAAGAAACTGTAAGAGTATAGAATTTTTTCCCCTAAATATTCTCCTTCTGTAATTTTATCAATATATCTTTTTAAATAGTTATATTTTTTAAAAAGGTATTGTCTTTCCTTTTTAGATAAAAATGAAACCACATTATAATTCATTTCATATAGATGGTTAACCTCAGTGATAGTTTCTCGTTCACCGCAGTATTTTTCATAGAGTTCATTAACCTTTTTAGTGTGTTCTATATATGCCAATATTTTTCTTATTTTTCTAGAATCAAACGAAGGAATTTCTCTGTTTGTTTCTAAAAAATTAATTATTTCTTCATATTCTACATTTAACTTCTCATACTCCACAGAAGCTTTTTCTTTTGAATTTAACTTAAAATCAGCTTTCCTTAGATATAAATTAATACCTGTTGTACCCGCTATACCAATAATTGTCCCAATAACAGTGTCTAAAAGCTCCATAACTTACTCCTTTAATCTTTTTTATCTACTAATTTACTTGGAAAATTAGAAACCAAATGTCTCAGTTGTTTGATTTTCATCTGAATTTTCGTTCTCTATGTTTTCTTTCCATTCTCTATATATTTCTAAAAATCTTTCTTCTTCATCAGAATAACCTTTGAAAATGACTTTATCAATATTTTTATTTTGAAAAAATATTGTTGTCTCAGGGTTCATACTCATTGGGTACACTGCACTCATATAATCAGCAAATTTGTCTTCACCTGTTTCTTGATCTGTATATATTGCACCACGTCCCACAATAATTAGTTTTTGCATCCCCTCTTTTAATAGTACGATGCTTCCTAATAGTAATAACTTTTCATTTTGTCCGGTCATATTTATTTTCCTATCTAGTTATTTATTTTCATTCATAATATTTTCTTTAATTTCTTCATAGTCTATGATATGTTTTTTAGTCACATCATTATTTTTTTCTTCTAAATTTGTCCCTTTTATATGTTTTACGAAATATCTAGAGCCATACCACTCAATCTGTGACATTTCTTCCCATTTTCGATATTGTTCACTATATTTTCTTTTATAATATCCTTGGAGAAAAAAGGTAATTCAACATATATCTCTATTAACAGGAATACAATATTTATAATAAACCATAAAGAAGTTATCATAATGAATCCACCTATCCCCGTTTTGATTATTAAAATTTCTGGAAACATTATCTTTAAAATTATATAAATTATAAATAGTAATCCATCTATACTCAAAACATATTTAACAATCCTATTTTTTCTTCCTTGGTCTTTATCAACATCCTCAGTTAATGGAAATAATATCTTTTTCAACGACCTTATTTGATTACCCATGAATAGCGATGTGAGTAAAGTCAATGCAATGTATAAGATTAATATTCCCCATCCCTTTAAACTCTTGAAAAACATCGTTACAAACATTAAATTTATCTCGAGCATTAACCAGATAAAAATATTGTTCACATTTACATGAGTCCAAAATAAGCGTTCTGCTTTAAACCTTATCAAGTGAGAATAAAGCCAAAATATAACAAAGAGTACAAGCATTAGTAAAAATAATCCAAAAGGTAAGAAATTTATATCCGCTTTTGGAATCGGACTATCTTTGTAATGACGAAGTGTTATAGCTTTTGATACAAGATAGATCACATATAGAAGAATAATTAATAAAATTGAAATGATAAAAAGAAGTATAGGTTTCTCATTATCAGTTGAACTATTAATATATTTATTTTGCCAATTCAGCAGTGGGTCATCCTCAAAATTCATACTTTCTTCAAAAGTAGCTGTAAAAATTTTTAATCTTTTCATATATTTATCATCCAAAGCCTATTCTAGATAACCTCGGGAGTTTGGGAATAAATTTTGAAATTTCTTTTGATAGATCTGCACCTTTATTCCAAGTGCCAATTGGATTTTTAATAAAGTCACTTGCTACATTTTTAATTGTATTTAGACCTTCTCCAACCTCATCATACTTTTTATATGCCCAATCCTTCAGATCATCATATGCGTGTGGAAATGCCCATTGAATTCCTGTATTTACAAATCCTACATATGTACTTTCACCTTTTAATCCCATGCTAACTATCTCTTCCTTTTTGAAATTGTTCATGTGCCACGTCATGTTTTCTCCACTAATTACTACTAACGACTCTTTAAATCATCACTAGTAATTAGTAGAATAACTTCTACTATTACTTATCAAACTAGAAACCAATAGTTTCATCAGTTTGAGACTTTTTTTCTTTATCCAAGTCTTCTTTCCATTCTTCATAGACTCTGACATATCGTTCTTCTTCTTCATCGGTAAATCCTTCAAAAACTATTTGGTCAATATCTTCATTATTGAAAAATAGTGCATCTTGTGGATCAATTCCGTTGGGATAAACCACTCCAATATAATCACTAAAAGTTTGACCCTCACCATTATCAAATGATGCTCCACGTCCAACAACCATGAGTTTTGCGGTACCTTCCTTCAAATAAACGATTGAACCTAGTGGTAATATTTTTTCTGACATTTTAACTTCCTTTTCCTTTACTTTATTTTCTTTTTGGCAATTTTTTTCGCTTTACGTTTCCCATACCATTGTTCATCTGTTAATTTCCACGTTTTTTTATACTGATCCTTATATTTTCTAAAGTAATAGCTGGAGATGCTATTTTTTATAATCAACAGTTTTACAAAATATATCGTAAGTAAGCCTAATAATAAAAATAACCAGCTATATACTAAACTCCATAATTCAAAATTTCGTGAAATAAACCCAACTTTAATCGTAACCATATTTATCATCATAATTACTAAAATTATAATAATTAATTTTCGGTTGGAAAAAAAATTCTTTGAACTTTTGCTTTTTTCTTTCGGTAGACTGTAGAGATTTTGGTAAATTACATTCAGCTCACCCCCTATTTGTCTTATCCCAAAAATAATAAGGAGATAAATTTGTAAAAGTATTCCTAACCATCCTACACCCACCAAAGCAAATCCAAATAAAATTGGTCCCAAAGAAACGAATAACAGTAGAGACATAACTGCTCCTGCTATCCCACCTAAAGTGCTGAACGCTACAACATTCCATCTGGGCAGTAAACTTCTTATAATCAACACTACCCAAATAAATATCCATGAAAATACTCCAAATTTAGAGACAACTATAAAAGGTGCCGCCAATCTTGCAGCAAGTACAACATTATTATAATTAAGGATATTTATTTCATCTGATTTAGCATTCAGGAATCCCCCTACCATACTAACTCCCAAAGCATAAAAGAGTATTCCAAAAAATATGATAGCTAATAAGGCAGTCAATATTACATTAACTATTCCCATTTGTTTATAACTATTTTTCACATATTTTTCATACTTTCCTTGAATATTCCTTGATTCATCAAATGAAGCTTGATACAAAGTTTTTTTATTATCCATATGCGTGCTTACCTCCTCCGAAGAAAGAGGTGACATTGTGCCACGCCCCTTGTACAGCTTTACCGACTGATTTACCTGCACTATCTAATTTATCTACAGCCCAATCTCCAGCATGCTCCACAGCTTCATATGCTTTATCTTTCCCTTTAGGATTAAGTGCTCCCCAAATTGCATTTGCACCTCCTGCTACAAAACCTACGCCTGCTCCTATTGCTGTGCCCTCTGGTCCGAAGAAAGAACCAACTTTTGCCCCAGCTAGTGCTCCTTCAATTGGCCCAGCATTCTTCAACTGATTAACCCCCGCATGAACAACAGATTTCCCTGATTTTTGGAATATATCTCCCTTTTCTTTATTAAAGTCTGTGACTATATCATAACCTACGACAAGACCCATTCCAACCCAACCAGCTTTGCCAGCCAATTTTCCTAATGGCTTCAGTTTTGATAACTTAGTTCCTGCAGTAATTGCACCTTTCTTGACAAAATCTGAAGCCCATCCAGCATATTCACCCAGTGGTTTCGTATATTTAGCTATCCCTTTAAAGTCTTTTAATTTTTCTATGTTTTTTAGAAATTGATTAAAGCTTCCATCCATTGAAGACAACAATTTCTTAGCTACTGGATTATCCAGACTTCTTAGTTGTTTTTTTATAGAGCGCCAATCTTGCATTAAATAATTAAATGTTTTTTCACCATGTATTCCAAATCCTGAAAATTTTCCCCGTGTAAGACTACCTGGTTTCATCATCACCATAATAGCCAGAAAATTCTTAGCTCCAAAAGCATTCGCGCCTATTTTGTCTTGAAATGAATGATAGATATCCATAAATTCTTTATATGGTATTCCTGCACGCTTTGCTGCCTCTATAAGTTCATTTTTACTTGGTTCTAAATTTTTAGATTTCTTAAACCATGACTTATCCATTCCTTCCGGCAAACTGTAAGATCCATCTGAATTGATTCTACTTCCATTGAGTGCTTCAACACCTTGCATAGCAATCTTTAAATTAGATACACTATCATGAAACAAGCTATTCGTTGTAGAGTCAAAATGACGCAATTTATCACGCTTTTCTGTCGTTTTGCGAATTTCTTCGTCGACACTGTTACCCCAATTTGACAATTTATTTTTGGCATCTGTAAACTGATGAATCGCTTTATCTACTGCAGCTCCCACAGGATCTGCAATCAATGATAGAATATGGCTTTGATAAACTGCGGTTAGGGCCGTTTGTGCTGCTTTTTGTGCCTCAAGTTCCGCAATATGTGCGGTCAATTTATCTTCATATAATGGTTCATTAGGCATCCCCGACTTTGCTTTGTTAAAGTTTGATAAATCTTGCTTAATCCCATCAATTGCTGAAGTAGTATGTTGGATTGTGGGCAATACACAATCTTCCATCAATCCTAGACCTTTTTTATAAGCCTTACCATCCAGTTTTCCACCTCCAACAATTGTTGTTAAATGTGAGGTTGCCTCTTTAAGGCGTTTTAAAAAGTCTTCACTCATCTGCAAATCATTAGTTAATTGAGTTTTGACTTGTTCGGCATCTCCCGGAATATATATTAATCCCATGCTAAACTGTCCCTTTCTTTTTGGAGGCTTTCTTTTTTATCCTCAGTTTCTTGCGACATCTTTGAATAAGCCAATGCAACTTCTTCTTCTTGATTGTTAATAAAATTACGGATATAAGAATTTCGACCTTGATGCTCTTGTTGTTCCCACTGCGCAGCAATACTTCCTTGACGAATCATTTCACCATCTAATTCCTGAAGTTTATTAAAACTTCGAGAAATTTCATTTTCAAAGTTTTCCAAAGCACGTTTCATTTCGTTCTTTTGGTTTTGAATGTCATCTTGTTCTCGCTCAACATCAAGAATCTGACGATTATATTCTAATCTTTTATCCGCATTTCTATCCTTTACCATCATTTCCCTCCGGAAAATCTATTTCTATCTTGAGTATCTCTGGCTTGAATAATTGTAGCTAAATCTTTGAACTTATCTGCCTGTTTTTTTATACAAGTTGCTAAATCAGACAAATCTGTCAACATTTCTTTGGAAACATTTGCCCCTTTTTTAATACTACCAATATTACTTGACCCAATCGAAATCTTACTTCCTTTAAAACTTCCCGTGTCAACTCCCCAAAATTTGGAAACAGCATCTTGGGCAACATTTATATCAGATTTCATAATTTATCTCCTTCCTATTATTGCGCTAGACTACGAAGTTTATAAAACGGGTCAATTTTTCCCATTGTCATTTCTTCCGACACTTCTTCATCAGATTCTTCAGCTTCTGGAATTTCCGTTAGAGCTTCTTTAAATTGGCTAGCAACTTTAGAAGGCCTTCGTCCATTTTCCATCTGATACAATAAATCCTTTAAGAATTCTTCATCTGCCTCATCAGTATAACCTTCAAAAACCACTTCTTCAATTTCAGAATCAATTAGAGGGAATGTCTCTTGATCGGGTGCTTCACCAAATGGGTGTGGACCAACCAAATATCTTGGTACTGCTTCATCCTCACCTTCTCTCATTGCTCCTCTTGCTAAAACAACGTAAAGTCCTGAATTATTGTCAGTTTCGATCTTGACAATTGATCCCAATCCTAAAAGATTTCCAATTAATTTCAATGCCATATCTATCATTCTCCTTCTTTCTCTGTTGGAATAACAATATTGAATAGTTCCTCATCTTTAATAGAATGAAGGACATTCTTAGCATGAACTTCTTTTTTTACATCCATTGGTAAATTATCAATGAATCGTTGCGTGTTCAAATCACCGCCAAAAAGGAGTTGGTAGGTATTTTCTTTCAAAGGTCCTGTAATACTATAACTATTTGCAATTCGAGACATGTTATCCATGAAA
The DNA here is from genome assembly GCF_000468955.1 of Lactococcus cremoris subsp. cremoris KW2. Lineage (NCBI taxonomy): Bacteria > Bacillati > Bacillota > Bacilli > Lactobacillales > Streptococcaceae > Lactococcus > Lactococcus cremoris. The sequence goes on from NC_022369.1 coordinate 1,870,530, forward strand.
ACAAGTTGAACACTAGTATTTTGAAGTCCAATGATTTCTAATACTTGATCAGGACTCATCATTAATTTTTCAAAAATATCTGAAATGCCATTAATGATAACTAATTGTTGATTTTCCTCATTCTTTTCTATTAAATCTTCCAAAGCTTCTTTAACAAGTTGAGATTCTGCCACAAGCATTTTTTTACCAATGTAAAGCGAAACATTCTTCATCAAAAACTCTAAACTATTATTTGTATCAATAACAATAATATTTTCACTAGATACTTGTTTTAAAATTTGGTTTGTTAAGAAAGGATAAATCATTTTTGCTTGTTTAGATGATTCCGGAAAAATACCTAATGTTTTCCCCTTGAAAAGTTCAAATATTTCTGGTTCAGAGCTTGCTTTATTTAAACCAAAGTATAAAACATTACCAGTTTCTTCTGAAATATAATTATCAAAAGTTTTTACATCTAAATCATCTGGAACCATTGGAATCTCATCTGGCAAACTTCCAGACCAAGAGTCGTTCATTGCTGTGATCTCTTGTTCGAGTGCTGCCAATACTTCAACTTCGCTTTCTCCTTTTACTGGTAAGTATATTTGAAGGGCGAGTGGTTGGTCTAGTTTAATTTGAGCACGTCCTGGAAGCTCTACTTGTTCTAACTTATCACGTCCAAATAAATTACTTAAATCACCGTCTTCATTAAGAAAGAGTGCCATTTTAGTTTGGATATTTGCCATCATGTTCATCCGAATGGCATTGTAACGTCCAGCAGTAATGACTAAATAAATTCCGACTGCTGCTCCTTCACGCAAAACTTTCATTAAAAGATTATCAATATTATCTTTACGATTATCGTTTTGGCTTAAACCATCATATGAATCTAGAACATTGACAAGAATCGGTAGTTTCTGCTTAGTTTTAGCCTGGTATTGATTAATATTCGCAACACCTTCTTTTTTGAAAAGTGCCTTACGTTCTGCTAAATTTTGTTCCAAACGGTTAAACATTTTCTGTAACTTTTCATTTTCTTCTAAAGTCACAATATCCGCCACATGGGGGAGATTTTTAAGTGGTAGTAAACCATTAGTCCCAAAATCAAATAAATTAAATTGTACTTGTTCTGGAGTATTTTGTCTTGCCAGATTCATAACCATTGTTTGAAGAGTCACTGACTTCCCAAAGCCTGGACTAGAAAAAATAACGGTATGAGAGGTTTCTTCCAAGTTGTAGTTGTAAACTTCTTGACTTTGCATACTTGGAATATCCAATAATCCCAAAGGAATTGAGAGATTTCGTTTTTTCTTAGTTTTAGGTTCCGCTGTGACAATTGCTTCGCCAAGATTTGGTAGCCACGGTTTATCAGGTTTTGTGTAGCTTGAGTTCTCAAAATTTTTGGCAATTTCTTCTATTGTCGCTTCTAATTGTGTCGGTACATCTTCCTTGACTGCTCCTTGGTCAATGAGGTCTTCACGTGGGTCATAAAGCAATTCCCATTGTCCAGATTCATTAACGCGGTAAATCCGTTCATCTTTGATTTCTTCGGTTGTCGCATGAGGGTTGTAATCAACACCCCCATAACCTGATTGGAAGAGTTCATAAACTTCACTTTCCCCTACTCGAAGATATCCACGCCCTGCATTAGTGATGTGAGCAGCATCTCCTGTTTTAATCAAAGCTTTAGAATTGGCCTCATCTGACATTTTGAGGGCAACTTTAGATTTTGCATTGGCATCAATTTGATCATTGACGACACCATCAGGTTTTTGTGTGGCAAGAATCAAGTGAACCCCAAGTGACCGTCCGATACGTGCAACTGAGGTTAATTCATCTAAGAATTCCGGTACATTTTCTTTTAATTCGGCAAATTCATCAGAAACAAGCATCAAGTGTGGCAGTGGTTTATGTGGATAATTCACACCCTCGCGTGGATTGTTACGTTCACGATAGAGTTTGGTATAGCCAGCAATATTACTTACTCCGTACTCTCTGAATTCACGTTGACGTTTTTTGAGTTCGGCGTTAATAGAAGCTAAAGCTCTTGCTGTTCCGGCACCGTCTAAGTTCGTGATTGAACCCATGAAATGAGGAAGGTCAGCTAGAGTATCAGCAATTCCTCCCCCTTTCCAGTCGATAATCAACATTCCGATGTCTTCTGGTGAAAAGTTAATGGCAAGCCCCATTAAGAAAGTTGTTAAGAATTCAGATTTACCTGAACCAGAAGTCCCTCCGACGATTGCATGAGGTCCATGAACTTGTTCATGTAAATCCCAAAAAGCGAATTCTTTTTTCCCTTTCCATCCTATCATAGACGCGATTGATTTACTTGGTTCCGCCTGCGCCCAGCGTTCAGAAACATTTAAATCTTCAACTGTTTCAACAAGGTACTGCTCAAGTAAGCTCAACCGCTCTGGAATTGCATTTTTTTCTACTTCCATATGTTCTAAGCTAGACATTTGGCGAAGAATTACTTCATAGTTTTCTTTATTTTCAAGTTGAGGATAAGGTTTGTAAACTTTATCCAAATGATGTCCATTATCTTGAATCAAAACGCCTGCTTGTTGATTTTTAACTTCAACAAGGGCCGTGATTGTTTCAGGTAAAAGCTTTTTATCTTCTTTAGCCCAAATCACTGTCACCCCTAAATCGGACATATCCTCAGCTAAAAACTCGTTGAGCCCATGACCAGCAAGGTAAGAATCATCCAAAATCGTGAAGACAAAATGAGGGAGAAAAGTTGGTTTTTCCCGACCAGCAGCATTTAATTCTTGTTTTCTCGAGTTGATAATTTGATAAAAGCTTGACAAAACAATATCTCTTGACTTAGCATTATGCACGATTCCTCGTGTGTTAATTCCTTGAACTTTAAAATGAGGAAGGAAACGCCATTGTTGCCAATCTTTTGCGTAAGACTTTTCAGGTACCAATGTTATGAAATTGAGGTCACGATAGGATTGGAAGAAGGCCATTTGAAGATAAAGGTTTGAAATTGTATCTTTTAAAACATCGTAATTACCAATTAATCCTAGGGTTTGACTTCTTAAATCTAAAGCAATAGGTACATCTTCTTGTTGACTATACTTTTCAACTAATTTTTTAACGTGTGTGGCCCACTCGTCTTCATCACGAGAAGTGTAGTCTGTTTCAACTTTCAAACCTGACGGCTGAGTTCCTGTTCCTAATGAGATTTGTAAGAAATCTTTATTATTAATCATCCGTTCATAAAGACGCGAATCATATTTTTCAATCATCTCTAGCAATTCTTGTGGTGAGGGTTGTTGATAATGGATGATTTCGTTTTCTTGTCGATGTGCCTGACCTATTTTAGAGGTTATCTTCGAAAGATAGGCCTGATAGTCTTCTTCACGATGGCTCTCTCTCTCCAAACGGTCTTTTTTCTCTGTCCGATATTGGGTTACCGTAAAGGTTACTGTCATCAAACTGGCCAGTGCTGTTGCCATCATCATGAGAGGATTACGTCCAGACATAAGAGTCGTAATACTCCCGGCTGCTAGCATCCCTACTGGTGGTAAAATTGCTTTTACTAAACCACCTTTAGGTGCTTGTTCTTTATCTTCAATTTTTTCGTATTTAAATTTTTCTTCAGGAATTTCTAAATTTAAACGGGGAGAACGGCGATATTCTGGAAAATCTTGCGGTTTTTCAAGTTTACGATGTTGCTCTAAGAAAAACTCTGGATTAAAAATAATATCGCGAGCAAATGAAGTTACTTTCCATTGTTCTGAGCGTCTCTCTACCATAAGATCTGGTGTGAGAATACTATCTCCAATATTAACCTCTCGACTAAGGCTATTGGTCAACTTTTCATTATTATAATAGACAAAATCTCCAAGAGGTTTAATAAGTGCTCTAGGATGCTTTTCATCCTCATTATCAATAATTACAAGTGAATCATCCAAAGTTTGGATTGCACGATGTTCATTTTGATTATGAATTATAAGTTCTTGATTATCCAAAAGCAAGAAGTGAGTATGCAAATCTTGCGCAGCAAAAACGATGAATGCGAGCCCTTCAACTTCATTTTTACCTTTAGAAACTCTGCCACCATTTACTAAAACATGGTCATTTACAATCCCAAACATCAAATTTTCATAAGTTACAGTCATTTGCGATTTTGTGAGAGTCACGCGTTCCAACTGGTCTTTTAAGATGAAAATAACGTAGAGAATGTCTTCGGGATGACGGACTTCATACAAGAAATTTTGATTCTCTTTTTGGGAATTTTCTAATTCAAATAGTTCTTTCATATTATTTTCCTAAACTCTTACTTAGCTCTTGAATTTGTTTGTTATATTCTTCAAGTTTTTTCTGTTTTTCATCACCATTCATTGAAGTATTTAGTTTTGTAGCTTGATATAAATCTGTATATGCAAGCAATGTCAGTTGGTCGTCTCCAATGTTTTTAGCTAAGTTCAAAGCTTTTTCAAATTCACCTCGTCCTTGATAAATCCAATAATTCAAGGTATTGTTATCAGTTGTAGATGAGATATTATTTAAAACGGCAGCTTTTTGTGTTTGACTCAGATTTGCCAGATTAATTGATGAAGAAGCTAGGACAAAACGAGCATCTTTAGAGAGTTGATTCGGTTGGTAAGATTTCAAATCATCCAATGTTTTATCATAATGATTTGTGATAAAATCCGCTTGCGCACTCATGATTGCCTTTTGTTTAGGGATTGTAGTTTTTTGGTCAATGACTGTCAAAACAGCCATCGCAATTGCTCCAATTACTGCCACTGATCCAGCATATTTAAAGAAGCGATAGCGTCCTTTAGAAACTTTAACTAAGGCCGCTGCTTCCTTTTGCTTTTCTTTACTCAATTTTGCTTCTACTAAGTGTTGAATTTCCTCAAAAGAATCACATGATGCAATCGCTTGACTAAATTTATCTCTCAAGCTCGTTTCACCATTTACAAAGTTATCGTAAGAAATTTTAGGATTTAATATTGCTAAACTTAGTGCTTTATATTGTGATAAGAATAATTCAGAATCAAAGTTCATTGGAGCCACTCCTTCTCTTATCCCAATATGAACATAAGAAAAGTTCCCATCAATTAGAAAGATATTCTCCGGATGAACAAAAGGTACTTTATAACCTGAATTATGAGCAGTTAGATTTTTTAATTGTAAAATCAATTCTAGGCGTTCAAGTTCTGATTTTCTTTCTAGGATAAGTGACATTAAACTCTTTTCTCTATTAGATAAATCATAAGAAATTTGAAAAGCATATTCTTCATCTTCAGAACTTTCAAGCTTTGTTTTACTTTTAATAAATTCTAGTTCTTGTTGGTTGACTTGTGTGCCTGTTAAGAAAACAATAAACTGATTCTCTTTTCTCTCAACTGCTAATGTGTTCTGTCCATCAAATAATTTCATCTTCTTCTCCTACAATGAGTTGTAAAATATCTCCATTTCCCAACCCTAACTCTTTCAAGGTTAGTCCGCTTCCTAAGGCAACTGATTTTCCTTTAACAATAAAACTCCATTGCTCCGGCAAGTTTTGCCCGTTTGCTTTAAAAGCTTGGGCTAACAATTCAATTAAGCGTCTTGAAGTAACATTTGAAGGAACAGCTAAATCGACTTGTTTTCCTAGCCACTCCAAACTAATTTCAACGTGGTCTTTCATTATTTCCTTCTCTTTCTACGTGTCAAACTTCTAGCAACATATCCGGTTAAAATCATTAATGGTAATGTCAGAAGTAAAAGTATTAACATTCCATTATTCTTAGAGTCTTTCTTCGATTCAGTTGATGCTACATTTGTCTGACTATAATCTCTAAATAATTTCGTTTTAAGACTTTGATAATTCGTTTTATAGAGTTTATTTTGACTTTTTTTACTGAAGTCTATATCATTAACATGCTTTGTTGCTTCTTCAGTATTTCTGGCTTTTTCTTGTGTTTTCTTATCTAAATCTTTTGAGAAAAGTTGAGAGCGAATAGCAAAATCTGAGGTACTAGAACCAGCTCCTGATTGAGTGGTAATCATGTCAGAGTTAAGCTGTAAACTTCCATCACTATCAGCTAAAACAACAAAAGGACTATAAAAAAACAAGAATAGTCCACTAAATATTAAAAATACTTTTCGTTTTTTCATTTAATCTCCATAAAATAAGGTTTATGAGGCCCTATACTCCTTGCCCCTTTTCATATCTACCTTTAGAAAGAGCCAAAATAAAAGAGCACCGCAGGGGGTGCTCATCATTAAAATCCAAAACTTTGAGCATCTTGTGCATCGCGTTCTTCAACAGTATCAGCATATTTATTCAACTGTTGGTTGATACTTTCGAGCAATTCTTCAAATTTACGAACATTTTGTTCTAATTGATTATATTGTTCTAAGTATGCTTGAAAGGCTTGACCTTTCCACTCTTCAGCAATTGTAGAATTCATAGAATTCACTCGTTGAATGGCTTGTTCAATTTGCTCTTTAGATTGAATGTAAACTTGTGCTTGTTGTTTTAGCTCAGCAGGCGTTACGGAAATAGCTCCCATTTTAAATTCTCCTTAAAAAATTAATGTTGTTGTAATCAATACAACTCATTCTCTAACACATGTGTTATATAGACTCCAATTTTTTTACAAGTTTATTTTATCACAATGGATTTGTTATGCCAATAATTTTTTTGTTCTTAAAATGCAAACTAAAAGAACTAAAATAGACAAATAATTTCTATTACATTACTTTTTGATACTTTCTTTACCGCTATTCTTATATTTGCCGCTTCTTACTATTTTTCCAAATGATTTGATGGCAACAAAAAAACGCTTCTTATTAATAAAGAAACGTTTAATAGTATTTTTAAAATTATAAATCTGTAACTTGTACTGATTTTTGGGAATTTTACCCAATAGAACCTTCCATTGAAAAATGGAATTACTTAATCTCATGATATGACCTAAAACATTGATACATAAGCATAAACACTCCTAGAACATTTTTAAAAACGTACCAGATTCATATAGAAGTTTAAGACTTATGCCCCTTTTTTGCCCCTTTTATTTATGGTTCTTGCTGGACTCGAACCAGCGACCGAACGGTTAGCTACCAACTGAACTAAAGAACCTAGTATGATAATCTGTAGCACTTATCTTGGTTATTATATAAGATATATGTGGACGGAACTGCAGATTATCAAAGATACTGTAAAAGAAATCAATTTCTCATCCACTAAATACGTTATAACACACTACTATAAATAATTGACAATTGTCTAAAAAATTGATAATATTTAAATTGTTAGTACCTCTTATTTTTTGTATATACGAAATTTTTTCTGAATTTGTACTAACACTCATCATCCTCTAGTTGGACTCCTTGAAGTCATCCAGCTAGAGCTTTTTTATTTGAAAAAAGCCACTCCGAAGAGCAGCTTAACTCTAGAAATAGGATGAAATCTCACAAACATCCCGAATACATTATAGCATAATATCATTGACAATTGTTCATAAAATTGTTAATATTATAATAGTTAGTGCAAGTTAATCTAGTTTTATACTATATTATTCATACCTTGCTCTAATCACTTTTCGGCACTGGCTTAATGCTAGTGCTTTTTTATATAAAAAAATGCCTCATAAGGGGGAGGAGGCATTTAAGAAAAATTTTATAACGAGCTTCTCATGGATGAAGAAAACTCTAGGAATAAAATATCAGGATAATTTATTATAGCGCTATCATTATTCTTTGTCAATAAAAAAGCGCCCCAGTTAGGAGAGGGACGCTCGGAGTAAACTTTATGAAAAAAGTTTTTTGGAATAAGAACATTATATAACTTTCCGTTTCCGTTGTAAAGAAAAAACGCCCTCGCTTTGGAAAAGGGCGCTTTATCTCTTCATAAACACTTAGCTATTTGTATTTGTAATTGGAATAGCATTCATGATTCCATCATTATAACAATATCAATAAAATGACGAAGTAACATTTATTAACAAAAAAAGCCCTGACCGAAGTCAGGATTTTAATTTACACATTTTTACGATATAGTTTTTCCATTTGTGCTTGATATAGTGGAATAACTGGTGCTTTAGGGAATGCTTTTTGATAATTAGTCCACATTCCTGGGTCTGTAATCCACGAATACATTCCAGCATTAATCATATAGATTCGCTTTGTATCAACTGTTTGAATAAAGTGCATTTCTTCTTCCTCATATTCTATTGTATTATTTATATTAATATCTTCTGTAGTTATTGAATTGCTAGTGCTTCCGCTTCCTGCTAGTGATTTCCATTGATTGGCATTGATATAAGCAAGATTTATATCAAGATTACCGCTCCAATTAGCAAGTGAACCAGCTGAACTATACTGGTGGATAGCCGCTGAACTCCAAGCACCGTAACCGTACCCTTTTCCGTCAGTCCACGGTTCAGATTGATAACCTGTAGGATTCATAGAGGCATATTGCGCAACCCATAAAGGGTTAGTACTTGAAATCGTACTCCAGTTAAACTGGCGAGTAACATCTGATGACATGTAAATCATCGGATTGATTCCAGTTTTTTCTTTTACTCGATTCAGAAATTGACGGGCGCCAACATTTCCCCATGCATTAATTGCCCCAGCTTCAAAGTCTAAAACAAGAACTGCTTTGCCAATATAATTTTTAACAACACTGATAAAAAAATCAGCTTCTGCGATTGGATTTCCTACGCTGGCAAAATGATAGAAACCCAGAAGCTTATTTGTTTGAATCACTTGTCCAGCTTGCTCTTCCCAAGTTGGATTTATATAGTTAGTTCCCTCTGTAGCCTTTATAATGACGAAATCTGAGGGAACAATTCCAGCGTTTAATTCTGCTTGATAGCTGGAAATGTCAATTCCGTTCATATCATTCTCCTTGTTCTGTTGGTTCTGATTTTTCTACTTCTTCAATAATTGGAAAAATAATGTCAGCCGCTTTCTGCGTTGCTTGAGCAACTTGACCAGTAACTTCAACTGCTTTTTCAGTAACCTCTTTAACAGTTTTAACCGGGTCAGAAGTGAAATTCTTTTTCAACTGAGCTAATGATGTTTCAATCTGAGCTTCAATCTGAGCTGGATTGGTTTTGATTTTAATTCGTTTAGCCTCTTCTGTCACATAGTTAATAGCTTCAGACAACTTCTCAGGGTTCTCGTTGAAGTTCTTTTCTGCCCAAGTCACACCTTGATTTGCCAATTTGGCTAAAGCATCGATGTTTTTTACATTGCTATGCTTTTTAGCAGCCTGTGAAATGAAGTAAGACACTACTGTTCCTACTAAAGTTAAAATACCGCTAAAGATTGTCATTAAATTTTGATCCATTTTGTTTTCTCCTTATTTAAAAATTAGTTCGATGACTTCTTTTACCAGTGCAAAAATAATTGCAGAGGAGCCACCTATCCCAAAGATAAGCTTCCAGATATTGCTTTTATCAAGCAGCTTCAATTGAAATTGTCGTTCATCTGAACTCTCGTTTCCTTTAAGAACAGCTTGCAATATTTGAGCATTTTGTTCAGATTGACGAGTATTCTGTTCTCTTAAAAAGCGATTTGATTCATCCACACGAGTCAGACCGTCATTCATTTGCTTTTGCATTTCAACCGACATATCATTAAGTCGAGATAATTCTTTGTCATGTTGCTTGAGCTTGTCCTCGTGTTGCTCCACAAGTTGTTCTAATTCCATAACCCCTGCTTTCTATTTTTCTGGCACTTCATAAGTGGCCAGTTTATTTTTTGAAGCCTCAAACGCTTCTGATATTAATTCGTTTAGCTCATTTTTAGCTTCTTCTGAATTATGAAAATCTTGTGGGCCATTAATTGTTAGCTGTGCTTCTAAAGCTCCCGTTTCATAAGCGGTAAAGCTAAGGTTAGCAACGATATTATCGCCGATAATAATGTCGGTAGTTTCTTGAGTCTGTTTGTTCTTTTTCATTTTTTCTCCTTGTTATGCCGGTGAGGCATCATCGGTAAACCATGTTTGCGTCCCCCGAGGATATCCGCTACTTGTTGCCGGTCCAAACCAAGTACAAACCCCGTCAATTCCAGCATCAATATGCGAACTATTAAAGCTCGAAGTCATATGTGCCGGTATATTTACTGATTTATTAGGTCGATAGCCTAACGGAATTTTACCCACACCGAATTGTTGACCAGAAGTAAGCGATGAATTAATCGTCCCTGTCAAAATTGCAATTACCATTTCCCCACGCCGTTCTAAACTTAAGGTTAAGCCAGCGCCAATTGTTACGGAAGCAGTCTTAGAAGTTTGTCTAATTTCACCATAGACTGTCACGTCGCCTTGCAAAACTGTTTTTCCAACTATCAAAAATTGAAAATTAGGTCTAGCAGATTCTAAAACCAAAGTAACTGCATTAGATTGAGTGTTATGATTATCCATACTAAGTAAAACTGCTTTTTTAGCTGGATCAATAACTTCCCCATCATTAGAGACTGTATTATAATCAGCACTATAGAAAATCAAATTGCCAGAATCAAGAGTAGCTCCTACACTCGTATTAGAGTACCCTCCAGGAACTGAAGGATCAGGTTTTTTGGACACACCCCATGATTTAACAGTCCCATCTTTAACAGACATGCCCGTATCTCCATTTTTTAGCGTGAATGACCCCGCGGTTACATCTCCTAATGCGGTTAATGTCTCTGTGATGATGTTTTTTGCATTTATAAGATTAATAACCCAATTTTTGCCATTCCAATAATACTCAGTATTTGGTTGGATGTTAGTTCCGTCAGAAGCATCAACTGCTGTAATTCCTATATATTTCCAAGTTAAACCTTTAAATTTTGTGGTAGGTTCTTCATCAGAAACAATTTTACCTGGATCACCATCCGAACCATCTTCCCCTGAATCGCCATAAACTGCTTTTTGTTCCACAATATCTTGTGTTAAAGGAGCTTGGTTGAAAGTTGTTCGAGTGATGGACCAAAGGTATTTATTAGTAGCAGTCATTTTTGGCTGACTCGTTTGCCAAACTTCATCTTCCCAAGGATTGGCAGGAGTTGCATCGGTTTGTGTGAGTTGATATTTCTGTTCGATACCAGTCACTGAGCGTCCATCTGTCCCGTCTGTGCCATTTTCTCCATCATTTACGTTGGTTATCGTAACCGAAGCAGTGCCGACTACTTTTTCATTAACAGTAGCTTTATAAGCATAGACCGCTTTTCCATCAATTCCACTAGCGTCCACAGTAATTTCTTGAACGTTTGCTACAAGAGTTCCATCCTTTCTCCACTCATAACTATCGGCTTTAGTTTCTGAAGAATCTGACCCGAAATAAATTCGAGCAGTTAAGGTCGTTGAACCCTTACCGTTCTTAAATTGTAATCCGTTAGTAGTTTCTACTTCCGCCTTATAGGGTATGTTTTGGTCAACTAAATCTTTCATTCTGCCATATAAATCGGCAGAAATTTCACTTTTTAATTTAACAAAATTAGTAAAGGTTATTTTATTATTTAATGGATTAGTAAAACTTATTTCTTGTTCAGATACTCTTGCTGATAAAATTAATCCACCATCTGACTTGTCAAAAGTTGAGTCTTGAACAATTATTGTATCTCCAATATTTAGCTTTTTGTCATTTCCAAGAGCACTTGTAACAGCATTTACTGATACTACTACTTCATAAGTCATTTGAGGATAAGCATATAGTTTAAACTGGCTTACAGCATAATCCCATAAATCATCATTTGAACTTGCGGATGTTTGAACATTTTTATTAGTATATTGATCTGAAGATGTAGATAGGATTTGAGAAGGAAACATATCTCTTGATAAAGGAGCATATGCTGTATTACTACCAGCATCTTTATAAAATTCTAATTGGCCATCAGAATTATAATATTTTCCTTCTATTGATAACCAATTATATTTGTTGTTTGAATCAGTAACAGTAGTTGAATTAAAAAATGTAGATGTTCTATCTCCAGTTGAGGTTATACCATTAATATTTTTACCATAATATAACGTTACATCTTTTCTTAATTGACCAACTCCTCCAGTTTGATATAAATCTAATGTTATATTTTGAAGTGTTCCGTCATCTTTTAGATTTGTTTTAAATTGAAATTCAGCCTTAAAACTATTACAAATAGAAATTATACGAGCTAGTTTTGTTTCGGTACTATCAAAAGAGAGTATTGGATTAGATGTATCTTCATCAATAGTTGAAAAAGGATTATTACCTATTTCAACAACATTATCTGTAATTTTAGCTGCATTTTTAAGATACCAAACAATACTATGGCGAAGATTATTATTATATGGTTCTACATCCTCACTAATCAGTTCAAGATTTAAATTTTCGCATTGTAATTGCATTGAATAATGATCTTGTTGAATATTAATTATATTAAATAAATAATCTTCATCATCGTAACTAAAGCTTATATAGCTTTGTAAAGTCAACAAGGCATAATCAGGATTTACCTTATTAACAGAAAAGTCAAAAGTAGATGTTCCCTCCACTAAATAACGATGCCAATTATCATTAAAATAGTGAAGTGCATCTGGTAGATCATTATTGATAAAACCAATTCTTTTTAATGTTGAGTCATGAATATTTAATTGCATTATAGATACCTTTCTTTCCAAGTCACATCAATATCAGGAGGCACTGCATTATCTCCAAATGAGCAATTAACAATTGATTGACCTGGAGGAACTGAAAATGGTTCTGAACCAGTAATCATCTCATCATTAGCAATTGTAAGTCCTTCTCTTCTATATATTTTTGAACTACTCATATTTACTACAACAACTTCACTATTACCATAATGATGATTATCTGCTGGAATAAATGTTGTAACATCTGTATTGCTATCAATTGTTTTGGTAACATCATTCTTTTGAAAATTAAACATTCTAAGTGATAGATTTGTTATATATTGTGTGTTGACATCTCTTCCTTTTAGTTGCCCCATATATATAAATACTTTTGTACATTTAGTACTTCCAAGCTCTGGAATAGTAATAGGGTAATTTCCTCCTCTATTGCCAAATGTAAAATTGAAAACTCTATCTTTCTTTTGAATTGTAAAATATCCAGTTGTAGAATTAAAATATAAGTTTGGATTAGGAACTTTCCCATCTCCATGACCACCATTATTTAATTCTTGTCCTCCTGGTCCAAATGTTTTCCATGTTCTGGGATGATTACCCCCAATATAAAGTTGAGTTCTAAAGCTATTTCCTCTTGTATCATCTTTATATATTCCTAATCCAGCCATAAGTTTATTGTTAGAATCACAAAATAAAACTTGCATCAGCCCAGTTTGCCCCATTTTTGTTGCTTGCGCCCAAATATTAAATGTTGAAGTAAAATTAGCTGTTCCAACATTTCCTATTTTATCAGCTGGAACATTATAGACTTGCATTGCCCCTTGCATTGACCATGTTCCGCTAGACGGAGGAACACCACCATCTTGTAATCTTAATCCATCATTTTTAAAAACAAGATTTCCTGCAGTTAATAATTGACCATTTTGAGGGTTGCCAACATCATTAGCCACATTAAAATGTCCACTAAAATTACTATTTTGGCTTATACCAGATGGGTTTAAAAGCCATTGAGATTCTACTCTTGTTGTTTCAGTTGTTTTTGAGTCAATCAAAGTTTGATCCTGACTTCCCAATCCAACAACTCCATTTTGACCTGCAATACCTATAAATGCATTATCAGATTTATGAGTAAATTTAAACGTAGGATATGCAGGAATAGTCCCTTGATTATTAATCAAAACATCTACTGAGTTATCTGAATTAACTGTAATGGAACCATTTGTTCCTCCTGAATTATTTGAATTCAATTCTTGTGTATAGCTTGAGATAGCAACACCTGAGGGAACTAAGAATGTTAGGGTTCCTGTTGCCCTTAAAGAAGATATATCTTCAGAAAAAGTAGGTAACTGATCAGGCAATGCATACCAAACTTTATTTGGCTCATCACTAAAAATTAATGGTGAAGGAGTTGAAACATCCAAAACACTAGCAATTTGTTGGCGAATATTAACCCAATCTTTCGGAATACCATCTTTAATGAAAGAAATTGTAATTGTTTTCGCATTAATATAATTATTAACAAATTCTTGACCATATCTTGTAGTTCCTTCTGGTCCAAGATTATTTGTCCATGTTGAGCCAAAATTTCGTTCGATTGAAGTAAATCCATCTACCAAGTCGGAAATATTTTGACCATTAAAACTTATCGTAAATGTCAAATCATAATACCTCCTAATCTATTTTTTCTATTTTGGTATGAATCCTGTGTTTTTTTAATTGTTGGAGCTGCACCTTTAAAGAAACTATTTTCATCAATAATTGGTGCAGGTTGATTTTTAAGAGCTGTTGTTTGTTCTTTTGTCGCTCCAAGAACTTGAGAAAGTAGACTAACAGCTTGAGTTAAAGCAAATTCCATATTACTATTAGAATTTTTTTCATAATTATTAGCATTAATAGTTCTATTTGCTTGGTTCAAAAGTTGAGTCGCTCTTGACTTCTTTTGAGGGTCAAGCGGAATAACCATTTCAGGACGATTTCCTTCAGCTATTTCATAAAATCCATGTGCATCAATGACTCCACCATTTTCATAACCATGTCCATTCCCAAGGAATGATAAGCTTGAACCATAACGGCTTTTAGCATAATTAAGAGCAGCTAATAAGTTATCGTAACCGTTAAAAATATCCCCATGACCGGGGAATTTATTAGCATTGAAAGTTGAGGAAATTGTTTGCATTAATCCTTTTGCAAGGTCACCAGTGATATTGTTAATATCTCCGATATTTCCTTGTACTGCCTTTTCATTACCGCTTGATTCTGTTGCGATTTGGCGAAGTACACGGTCAATCATATCTTGGCTTGTACTCAAGCCGTTAGCTGCAAGCGCCTGTTTAACTTGTCCAGCCCAACGTTGAACACCAGAACCAGATGGTGAACCTTGTGAACCTCCTGCATCTGATTCAGCTTTTTTGAAGAATGATTTTAAGAATTTAATAAAATTATCCTCAGCAGTTTGAGCAGAACCTTTTGCCATCCTAGTTACAACTGGCGGAAAGTCGTTTTCTAAATTATCTAATCCTAATCCATTATAAATAGCTTCTACAACCCCTTTTGGCCCTTTCGAAATAACACTTGTGACATCTTTATAGGTTGATTTAACCCATCCAAGCGCATCTGATAAGAAGCCAGATACACCGTCAGCATGAGCAGGTAAATTAGCTGTTAATGATAAGAATTCTTTTGACATTGAGTGAGGAAGAATCGAAGTACCAGCTTTCAAGTTACGAATTTCAGGGCCCTGTTGTCCAACTGCAAAAATACCACGGCTTGGATGGTGAGCAAGTTCAAACCCTTCTTCACCAACTAAAGCTGTTTCATCTTGCGTTAAACCACGAGTACCTGTCGCAAAACCTTTGAGGCTTACATGCCCAATATTTCCCCAACCCTTATGTAAGAAGTTAAGGACTCCATTAATTCCATCAATAAATGAATTAATTAAATCTCGTGAATTTCTAAATCCTTTACTATATTGGTCAACTGTTTCTCCTTGTTCTTTAGCTGCAGCTTTAACATTTTTATCGGCTTTATCATTAGCTAATTCTACAGTTTTGTCATGAGTTTTTTGAGCCTTATCAGTAACATCTTCTTGTTGTTTTTTTGCTGCTGAAATTGCTCCATCACGTTGTTTTTGAGCATTTTTTACAATTTCATCATATTGGGCTTTAGACATTGATCCATTTTCTGCACGTTCTTTGTCCGCTGCTGCTACTGTCTTCTTGTATTTTTCGTTAGCTGCTTTAACAGCTTCATCTTTTTGCTTTTGAGCCTTATCCTTAACTCCTTTATATTCATCATCAGCCTTTTCAAGCGTATCAATTAATTGTTTTTGATTTAATTTACCTTTTTTATTTTTTAAATCATCAAGTAAATCAAGTTGTTTATTTTGAGCGATCTTAGTAGCAGTATTGATTTGATTATTCATCTGCTCTTCAGATTTTGTTTGTGTTTTAGCATAGTCTTTTTCAATCTTATTCATATTGTTACTATGCTCTTTTTTATTTTGCTCTTGCTTATTATCAAAAGAATTTGTTGCTCTTAAAATTTCAGCCATCATCTCTTTTTGATATTGAGGTGAATTTTTACCGTATTTCTTTTCCAATGCTAAAAGAGCGTCGGTACTTCCGGATTTAATTTTTTTAATTTCAGCATCATGATCTTTAGTTAATCTTGTGTTAGCGTCATTAGCTCTTTTTTGCTCTTTAGAAACACTAGCATAGTAATTATCAGTATTTTTCTTCATCTCATCAAGATTCTTCTTCTGAGCATTTTTTTGTTTCTCATCTGAATCTTTTTGGCCTTTGTTTAATTTGTCAGCCTGTGCTTGACTCAATACACCATTTTTAACTAGAAGGTCAACTTGCTTTTTAGAATCCTTTTCTTGATTTTGATAAAACTTATCAATATCTTTGGACATCTTCGCATAAGCATCAGCAGTTGCTTTCTTAGCTTTTTCAAGTGATTTCTCATCTACAATATCAATAGTTGCTGATTTTTTGATTTTATCCAAGAAGCCTTGGTAGTCCTTAGAGAACTCTTTCATATCTTTTGTTGGTGCTTTTGGGTCGAAATCAACAATAGGTAATTTCTCACTTTTATCTTTTGCATCTTTAATCATTTCTCTAACGGTATCACCAAGCTTTTTACCATACGATGATCCAGCTAGTCCTCCAAGAGACGCCCCAATTACAGTTCCAACACCAGGAATTATTGAACCTATTGCTGCTCCAGCAGCTGCTCCACCTAATGTTCCTCCAACAACATCTCCTTTGTGAACATTACTATCTTTACTTAATAATTCTCCACCAACATTTGAAGCAATTCCCAATCCAGCCACTAATGGAGCTAAGCTCATTAATCTTGGAAGAATTGCAGATATTTTTGATAAACCAGCGGAAGATATTTTTGATAAGCCACCAGAAGCAACAAGTGCTTCACTTTCAGTAGCTAAGCCCCCTTTTGTTACTGTCGAAGCAACTGTTTCAGCTTCAGCGGCGACGCCTTTACCTATAGATGTTTTAATGCCTCCGCCAGATAATGCATCAGATAAAGCATTAATACCTGACATTATTTTAAGTTCATTATTAATTTTTTTAACCATCGATAGAGCATCGCCAATTTTATTAACTGCCCAAATACTAGCGAAAACTTTTGCTGTATTTACAACAAAATCTTTATGTTCCCCGATAAATTTTACGGTATCAACGAGCTTTTGAAATATTTCCGCAATCCAACTAGCTATTTCTTCAAGCCCTTGCTTACCTTCTTTAGAATTAAAAGCCTTAGCCATTGAAGTAGCTGCGTCAGATAAAACTGGCAAGAACTTTTGACCAATCATAATTAAAACAGCCTCACCAGCTGCCTTGAATTGTTTTATCTCCGACTTAACCGATCCCATATTTTTCTTGGCAAGATTTGCAACATATCCTTGACCATCAGCAGAGTTTTTTACTTTATTATTTAGCTCTTCAAGTTCTTTATTATTTTGAGCGAGAATAATACCAGCTTGTTGCCCTGTTGTTCCAAATAATTGTTGAAAAACAGAGTTTTTTTCAGCAGTTCCCATATTTTTTGTATGATCATTTACTATGGACATAATAGTTGTTAAATCCCTTAGGTTACCATTAGCATCTACTAAATCACTATTTTTAATTCCAAGTTTAGAAAGCATATCTTTGGCAGCACCACCAGATTGCAATTGCTCTACTTTATCTTGAAGCTTCCCTATTGCTTCTTTTTGCTTTTCAATAGCTTTAGTTGCTGCTTTAGTATTCCCTGTACCAGAATTAACAACCGCTTGAGCTTCTTCAAGTTTCTTTTGGTGCTCTGCAATTTTTTCATTAAGTGCAGACTCTGATTTAGCAGCATCTTCTTGGCTAGCTGACTGATCACTTAATGCACCAGTAATTGAGTTAATTACTTTACGAAGTCCAGTACCAGCTTTATCAGCTTCTAAACCGTGGTTCGAAAGAATACCAATTGCTGAAGACGCCTCTGATAGTTGAAAACCTGCTGAATGAGATGAGTCACCAACATACTCCATAGCTTTACCCATGCTTGCAAAATCTGTCGCTGTCATATCTGCTGCATAAGCTAATTGATTAACTACATCTTTTGTATTTTTAGTCATTTGTGCTGCATTATCAGTACGCATACCGTAAGCATCAACAACTTGGGAGGTTACGCTCAATACATTATTAAAATCATCGCCAGAAGCAACAGAGGCTTGTAATTCTGAACGCATAGCACCTAAAGCTTCAGTAGATGTATATCCGCGTTTAATAAGTTCTTGATATCCTTCTGCAATTTCTGCTTGAGATTTACCATATTCAACAGAGTATTTAGCGCCATCTTTTTGCATTTGAGCAACATTTTTCGTTACTTCCGCAACTTTTTCTCCACCGGTTACGGCAAGATTTGCTGTTCTAATATAACTGTCTTGTAAATCAGCAGCCATTTGAGAACCTTTTATAGCTGCCGCTCCAATTGCTGCAATACCAAAAGCGCTCTGATATGCTGCATTTTTTACTTTTTGGTATCCTGCTGCCATAGCCGTTGTAGCTTTTTCAGTCGTTTGATAAACAGTATTTAGGCCTTTACCAATGAGAGACTCGGAATTAAACGGCTGCATCTTTGTAACTGCCAAGTTAGCTTCTAAGAGTTTATTTCTATAGTTTAATAATGACGAAGCAGCTTCATTTACCCTTGTTTTTTGCTTAACAAGAGTTTCTGAACTTGTACCCTCAGCAGCTTCTAACCGTTTAAGCTCAGTTACTTGGGCTCTATAAATTTCAGTTTGCTTTGCGTATGAAGTAGATAGACCAGAAACTTCGGCTTTAGCAGCTCCCATTTTATTACGAGTCTTCTCATATAAATCAATTTGAGACTGCATGAGTTTATCATTAGCACTGAGAGATTTATTTAAATCTTCAATTCCTGTTTGTTGATATTCATAAGCTGATTTAGCACGGTTTAATTGCCCAGTCATTGAGGCAAGAGACCGTTCCGCCGTGGTTAACTGAGCATTATATTTTTGATAAGCTTTCTCACCAGCATCAGTATCTCTATTGATTGTCTTCATACCTTCTGAAAGGTTAGCAATATAAGCTTTTTGCTTTTCCATTGCTTCACTAAGACCTTCATAGCGATATTTTGATGCAGAAACAGCATCTCCAGCAGATTTAGCCTGTGCTTCATTAATCTGCCATTCACGAGTACTATCTTTAACTGCTGATTTTAAGCGGTTGATAGCCTCAACAGCCTTTGTCTCATTCAAGTCAATCCCTGTGGTGACTGAATCAACCATTATATCTGCCATTTTTACTCCTTTCTAATTTTTGAGTACAAAAAAACGCCTAATTTATTTAGACGTTTTATTTTTATTTAATTGAGTTTAGTTTAGTTACTCCAAACAGCATTACCATAGGTAACTTTATATGGACCTGTTCCTGGATTATCATAATATAATTTTATTTTAGCTGTTATTCCTGGAGCTATATCTGGGATATCGTTACCATAAGTTGCAGAATCTAAATTCAATGTATTGCTTTGTGAATCAAATACTGATGGATCTGAAGGGTTGAAGTATTGAGAGTCATTTCCCTTATTAGTAAGCGTTAAATCAACTTCTAAAGCTGTCTCCCCATTTTTTGCATCATCCAATTCAACTTGTGCGTTTTCTGTTATAGCAGTAACTGTAATTTCATTTCCTGATTCAGTAGTTGCCGTATTACCAACTTTTAAATTACTTGTTGATGGATCTTCGCTAGATTTATCATTAATATCTACCCAACTTAAAGTTGATTTATATCCATGTTTTGCATCATCTAGTTGTTCTTTTTGAAACATTTTTTTAGCATCATCATTACTTAAAGCGCCATTTTCAACAAGTGTTTTCAAATTCTTCAATGAATCTTTTTCTTGGTTTTCATAGTATGATTTATCATGGGAACTAGATGATTGACTTTGGCTTGTTGATGAAGAACTATTTTTAGATGATTGATTACTTTTTTCTCCGCATGATGCAAGTACTAAAATAGATAAGCAAGCAATCCCCAATAATGATAACTTTTTCATTTAATTTCTCCTGATTTTTAATAAGTAAATTATACCCCTATATACTGCATATTACAAGAGAACAATTATTATTGCCCAAACATCTTCTTCAAATCATCAAATGAAGCCATCTTATTATCTTCATTCGCTTTAAATACATCAATTAAGTCATAATAATCATGATTATCTACTTGCTCTAATGTCCAGTGCCAATTTTCGATAATATTTTTTTCAAATAGTTGTAAATCTATTAATTGATTGTTGTGGTAGACTTTTCGTTCTTCAATGCTTGAACTTTTTTTTCGGCAGAGTCAACCTCCTCAGTAAACATAGTATCGATTTGATCATCATCATACCCTTGAAGTGAAAGAACAAGTTTAGATTGCAAATTCATAAATTGACCACGGTCAAATTCTTCTAATTTATCTACTTCTTTTTTATTTAAACCTAGAATTTCAGTAATAAATTTTTCAGCATTATTAATTACTGACATATCATCAAGAGCGATTGCTTTTGTTAATTCTTCTAGTGTTCCATCCTGAACTGAAGCAAGTTTTTCTTGGCTTTTTGCTAGTTCCAATTGGTAGGCATGCATTTTTTTAATGTTCTTAATTGAAGTTTTAACTTCAAATGATTCTTCTCTAATTTCTGGTAATGATAATTTCATTGTATATCTCCTCTATTTTACTTTTTGTAAAGGAATAGTCAGGTATCGAACCTAATATAATAGACCGTCTATCTATCCCATATAAAAAGCGGATTTCTCCGCCCTTTAATTATGCGTGTGAGGTAGTTGTTGTTGTAGATGATGTAGTAGTAGTTGTAGTTGTTGAATCGTAACCATTAAATACATCTGCCATCATTGTTGTTTCAGTAAAGTTTTCATCCCCACCATCATAGAATTTGATAGCTTCTCCACCCCAACGGCTTACAGAAAATGCTGTAAACGTTAACGCATCGTCAACACGAACATTTGCATTAGTATTAGTTTGCAAGTTCAACGCTGTTTCGTTCATTTTACCAGCAGCGAATCCAACATATTGCGGATTACCAGTACCGATTGTAGTTGTTTGAATCAAGGCTGCTACTTTTGGAACACTTCCTTGTGTATAACCACCTTTACCATCATTAACACGGCCAAGCAATTTGTTTTTAATCGCTACTGGTAGACCATTAAAGTCAAAAGCTACTGAAGGAGTACCTTTTGCAATATCTGCATCTACTTGACCATCATTACCATAAATCATTGTTGGAGCACTTGATACATTAGTGATGTTTGCAGTTTTTGTACCTAACATTTCATCAGTAATTGGGAAGACTCCATTGGTAGATAAACCACCTTCTCCTTTAACGATCGCTCCATTATCATCCAATAGAGCAAGTGTAACCATTTTTAAACCTTTTGTTGCCATTTTAAATTCCTTTCTTAAATAAAAAGCGAGTTAGCTATTTGCTATCTCGCTTAACGTCATGATGCGTTGCACCGTTAAATTTTTAATAATTTGACCTGTGTCAGGGTCTATATAGTGACTTTTTGATTGCGCAATAAGCCAATCATTATTTATAAATGATTTCATCAGATTAATTTCGCTTTGAACAATATTTATATCCGAATCTTCAGCGTTCGAGTAAAAGATTTGAATATAAACACCATACATGAGTGAAATAAAATCTGAGTTACCATAATCATTAGGACCATTATCTGATTCTGTAAGTAAAACCTGAGTTTCATTAATAGAATGTTCTTCTTCTTTGGGGATAGAATCAAGAAAGATTTCATCATGCGGAAAGTCACTAGCTGCAATTATGTCTTGAACAATTTCAACTGGTCTTTTCATAAGTTACTCTCCTTCTTTTTTCTATTAATTATTTTCCTCATTGCCTCAGCTTCTGCTTTTAATATTCCTTGCTGAACAATAGGATTTTTTCTTGTTTCTTCAATAAAATGATCTGCATGAACTGCAACTTCACCAGGCTTTTTATATTTTCTTCCAGAACGTGTTGTAAACTGAGGAAAACGACTACCATTATTAATGATATTGGCAATATATCCTTTTGTATGAGTACCTTTTTCCGTACTTCTTTCCCATCCTACAACACTTTGACCATCTTTAACTCCGTCAATATTCTTATTTTTCATAACAATACTATCTGCTAAATGTGGATCTTCTCCAGTATCACGATGGCGGTAGTGCCTATTTCTAACTTCATAAGCCAATGCTTGCTCAAAAACTTTAGCGCCTGCCTTTGTAACTTCGGCTTTATCTTCTACAGTCATCTTTGTGCTTAATGATTCTGCTTGATTAATGATTAGTTGCATTGCTTCCTCAAAAGTAGCCATATTAAGCTCCTTTCTTCTTCGCTTGAAGAGTCAAAATATCAAATTTAATAAGCTTTGCAGATTCATCTGAAGAAATATTAATAATGTTGTAAAGAACATCATCTATTTGAACACACATTTTCTTTGTAACTAGCTTATTATGTCTAATTGCAATGTCGAATGTATCAGCCGTAGTTGTACCAATTATCTGAAATTGAAGTGCAAGTGATCTCATTTTAGCCGCAAATCGAACATTTAAAACCGTTGCTGGGTCAATTTTTTCAATCTTGCCTCCACTTGGAGCCGTTACTGTTTTAGCAACTCCAATCTGACATTTTCTGTTAAAATCATTCGGTTTGTACGTCTTGACCATCTTGCGCCTCCTTCCACGAAGAATAAAGGCCTCTCAACTGCCCAACCATATGATCTACAGCCGTAGTAGGCGGCATAGTCGTAGAACGATTAATCCACAAATCCATCAAGTAACTAAGAACAGCTACATCATAAATTGGAGAAACATTTTCTACACTGAAAAATGGATCGTCAACTGTATCAGAACTCACTGCATTTTTCACATATGTTGTTGCTGTATCAAAATAAATTTGAAGTTGCGGTTTGCGATCATCATCTTCTGATAGCTGATCTAGTAAGTCATCAACAGTTACTGTCATAAAGCGCCTCCTTTACTTCTTTAACATATAAATCAGATACTTTACCGCTATCCTGATATAAAGCTTCAAGTGGCGGAGTATCTAAATATATTCCTTTGAAAAATAATCCCATATCTTCAGTTACACCAGCATTATGGACAATTTTATTTTTACCTATT
The DNA here is from genome assembly GCF_000468955.1 of Lactococcus cremoris subsp. cremoris KW2. Classification (NCBI taxonomy): domain Bacteria; kingdom Bacillati; phylum Bacillota; class Bacilli; order Lactobacillales; family Streptococcaceae; genus Lactococcus; species Lactococcus cremoris. The sequence continues at coordinate 1,893,777 of NC_022369.1, forward strand.
GAATCATTAGTTGACCAGGCAAAAGATAATTTATTACTGACTTTTGGAGAAATACCGTAGTGGTACATTGTCCATAATTGAGCCCACATTTCTGCTGTCCATTTTTGTAAAGTTGTTTCAAGTGGTTCAATTGCTCTATAAAGAACAATAGAATTAACATAAACATCATGCCAATATCCAGCTCTAGGATTTTTAATTACCCATTGGGCACCTCCTGAGTTATTTTGAATAGATTCTAACCATTCGATTGGCACTTTTATCGCATCTGTCATTACTTCAAGCGTTCGAGATGAATTAGTGACAGATTTAATATAATCTAGTCCAATGTAACCAATAGTGTCTGAGCAATACCATCTACTTTTTGTAACTGGAACTTTAAACGCTTCTAAATCGAGAATAACAGTATCAGAATCAAGATAAACATAGGTTTCATTCTCTCTTTCAGAATCTTCACTTAAATATCTATAAAATAAATAAGGTTTAATACTTGGGATATAAGACTTATCAAATCTATCATCTTCATATGAATAGACTCTACAATCATTAAATTCCATTAATACAGAATCATCTTCTTTAGCAAATAAAAGGATAATGTCTTTTTTATCCACTCCCAATTTAGACAAACTATTAATCACAGTATGCAATTCCCAAGCAAATCTTTTTTTAGCTGGTTGTGCAAATAAAAATTTCATTATCCTCTCCTATTTTTAAGCGTGGCTAGTTGTAGTTGTTGTAGCCTGAGTTGTTGTAGTTGTAGTTGGTGCTCCAGTGAAGTTCCCTACTTGGTCAGCAATTGCAGCAAATGAACCGGCAACAAAAGCTTCTTTATCTGTTGAAACGACATCAAAACGGTCGATAACACGAATTTTTGTCAAATCTTTTTCAAAAGCACCAGCTCCGATATTAGTTGTCAAAAGCGAAAGATTTTCTCGGTCAAACAAAGTAACTGCTTGTTTTAAATCTCCAAAATAGAGCGGATAAACAGGATTTGAAGCTGTTCCTTTACTTGCTAGCCAACGATCTCCAATTTCAACCACTCGTTTCCCTTTAATTAGGTATTGGTCAGCATTTTTAGGGTCTGGTTGCATCAAGTAATTACCAAGCGCATCCTTAACCAAGCTCAATTTATTGAATCCAGAAGAATTTGTCATCAAAATTGAGGTTGCTTTAATAGCTGGGTCAACGGATGTGTTAATCATTGAGATGATGTCGTCAAAGTTTGCAAGTGTTGGTTTAGTAGGAGCAGCATCCATAACCGCAAGAATGGCTTTATTACGTGTAACAACAACTTTTTTAGCGATCCAACCAGAGAGCCACGCCAAAATATTCTCAGCTGTGTCTTTCAACAAGGTATTAGTGGCTGTAGTAATGCCGCCATAACGTTTGATAACGTATTTAACCAATGAAAGTTTTGGATCATCGTTATCTCCGATTGCTTCGTCTTCAGCATCAAGGTTAGTCAATGCCTTAACATCTGACCATTTCTCATAAACACGAGAACCTGATGCAGTAGTTACATTTTCAACATTGACATATTGCTCAAGAGCATCGTATTGGCGTTTCAAAATATTAATTGCTGTTTTAATATCTTGAGGGATTGTTAAACCAATTGCGTTACCCGCTTCATCAGTGTCAGAAGTCACAAGGTTCACGATTTGAGGGTCGCCTTTAATCATCGCTTTGAAATCAGAAACAAATTTATTTTTTAAATCTTTTTCATCATTGTTTAAAGGTGTTTTATCTTCATTACGCATATTAACGACTTGTTGTGCTTGAGCTTCGACTACTTGTTCATGCCAAGCGTCACGTTTAATTTTTGCGGTTTCATACTGGTTTTTAAGTTTTGCAAAATCTTCTTGAGAAAAATCGTCATCATTCAAAGCATTTTGCATTTTTGCGTTAATGTCAGAAACTTCATTTCCTGACTCTACCCATTTTTCATTGAGTTCATTAAGTGTTAATTCCATTTAAGGCTCCTTTATTTTTCTAATAAAATAGCCAACTTACGAGAACGTAAATCGGCTTGTTTGTTTTCTATAATTGGTTCTTCTTTCGGAGGGTTATTCCGATTTTTGAAATTCATGAAATTCATAAATTCATTAAGTTTATCAGCAGTTGGAATATTGCCGATTGAGTTAGAAAATGCTGGTTTATTAGCATCTACAAACATAATGTTGTCTGCAAATCCTTTATCCACTGCATCTTGAGCTGTCATCCATGTTTCGTTAGACATCAACTGCAATAAGTCAGATTGTTTCATACCAGTTTTTAATTCATAAGCTGCAGCAATAGATTGGTCAACACCATTTAAAACTTTAGCTTCTTGCTCAAAGTCGTCAGCATTTCCTTGGCTACCACTCATAGCCTTATGAATCATCAATTGGGCTGTAGGAGAGATATTTACCGTATCTCCAGCCATTGCAATTACTGAAGCTGCAGATGCTGCCAACCCTTGAATATTTACAGTTACAGGTTTACCATTCATCTTAATAGCAGTATAAATCTCAGAAGCTGCAAATACATCTCCGCCATTAGAAGCGATATTTAAAACAATTTCTTCATCATCAGCATTTACTAAGGCATCATTAACTTTAGATGGACTTGTATAATCGATTCCAAACCAGTCATACATCATTCCGTAACTATTATCAACTACATCTCCTTTAATGTCGATTACTGTCATCATTTACCTCCTTTCTAAGAATAATCACCATGACCACCTCCTTTCCTATGGTACTGGCTCATTACTTTGGCCAGTTGTCTTTTTATTTGTATTTTCAGGGGCTGGTAGGTCTTTAGGAATATATCCTGCTTCTTGCAAGATATATGTAGCTTGATTTTCAGCTACAGCACCCCATCTTGTAGCAGTACTAATAGTAGATAAGTAATTATCACCAAGAGGGTCAATAGCTGGTCTCATGTTAACGCTTATGTGGTCGCTTAACTTATACTCCAATTCACTTATAGCAGGTCTTAAATAGCGATTTAATGCACTTGCGTACATTCCACTTATTTGTTGAATTGAGGATTGTTGGTCACCTTGTCCACCAATATAGCTGTCAGGAAGCCCATATACTTTGGCATATTGCTTAGAAGTCCAATCTGTTTGTGATAATAATTGAGCTACATTTGATTTAATTTCTAGTGCAGTAAATTCTTCAAGGTCATCTAATACTACAGGACCACCACTTCTTGAACGTTTCATAAACGAACGAGAACGAGATGCTTTATCTTTATCACTAAGAAGTCCACCACCTTTAACAGTAAGTACACCAGGAACATTTAATGAACTATTCAATGAACTAATTGTTAATCTATCAGAGGCTCTTTGGATTTTTGATTCACGTCTCAAAGAGTAAAGTGGACTAATTCCAGTTTTACCACCATCAATTGATAGTAGTTTCATATGAATCAAATCGCTCTGTGGAGCTTGTAAAATAGGCTCTATTTTAGGGTCATCAAAAGTGATGTTATAATACATTCCGTTTTCATACTCGAAATAATAAGTATTTACTTGAGATGGCCTTAAATATTCCCATTTCATATCAGCGCCATTAGCATTTCTCCAACGATAAGCGAATGCTTCGCCTCCTAAAAGCAACTGTGCAAACATTGATTGCCAAAACCCATGTTTATTAGCATTAGTACTTGGATTATCAATGATTCCTTGATTCTTTTTCTTTTCAGCATTGATTTTAACTATTGCTAAATCACTAGATAGTTGCAAGATAATAGAAAATAAGTCTGAATTTCTTAATGCTGCACGAGCTGAAACCCATTCATTATTATCACCAAGCAAACTTTCCATTATTTGAGCATCATTTCCATCTGGAAAATAGCTTTGAACACTACCAACTTCTGGCGGATCATTTGTTTGGTTGATAAAGTTTAATATTGGCAAAATCAATTACCTCCCTTCTTTTCTATAAACTCGGAAATTAATCCTGCTAAAATAAAAACAACTGATAAAGTAATTCCTCCAGCTGTTATATTCCACATAAACATTGTTACTGTTATGGTTACTGCAAAAGCAATAAACATAAGTACATCAAATATTTTCCAAATTAAAGAAAATAAGTTTTTAAAAATCTTCATCGAATCCCCAATCATCATCTATTTCATCATCAAGGTCTAATAAGCCAGATTCTTGGCTAGTAACCCATTCTTTTACTTGTTCTGGTGTCATATGCTCAACTTGCCAGCTTCTATCATTTGCCATTCCATAATCTTCAAAATGATTCATACCTTGATATAGAGCATCAATAATTGCATCAACAACATCAATTTTAAGTGTAGCTTTTCGCTTATCTACTTGAATCCCAACTGAGTCTGAGCGTAGAACGGCATTTAATAATGCTTTTTCCATTATTTTGTCATCTAGTCTGCTAACTGTCCCTTCCACAAATATCTTTTGCAAGAATTTAGTAGGATTCATCAATTCACTAGTCCATTGCTTTATAGGTTGTAGATTGAAACCAGTATTATTAAGCAACATTTGAATAACTTTAGTCACTCCCATAGAATCATAACCAAAAAACAAGACATCAAGAGCATTTTCCTCAACATATCTTGTTATCCATTCATAAACCTCATCATCGTTGATTAATCCTTGTTGATGGCTTGTGATTGTACAGAACCCTTTCTTTTCAAGTTCTCTATAGTTAATACCATCTTGCTTTTCTTTGGCTTCAATTGAGCCTGCAGCTTGAAAAGGAATAAACGAATGTTGTTCAACGTGCCATTTCGCTTGCCCTTCTTCACTTACATAAGGGTAAACAAAAGCAACTGCTGTATTATCTGATGACATAGAATAGTCAACACCAACATAACAGCGTTGACCATAGATATTAAATTCAGGAACAATCGCTTTTTCAACATCTGCTAGGTTTAAATAACTGTCTATATCTGATGAAAGCCACATATTAAGATTCTTACATTGGAAATCATGAACAGCACCTGTAAGTACATCATTATCACGCTTATCAAGTAGTCCTTGCATGAGATTATCATGTTCCGAAGCTAAATCTAATAAAGGGTTTGATTTAACCCAAGTATCAGGCTTATAAGTTTCATCTAAACTATCATTACTCCAAATTAAACATAGATAAGTATCAGCATCTCTTAAAAAGTCTTGTTCCATTGCTTGTTGCAGCATCTTCTCATCTTCATGAAAGGGAACTGTAGGGTCAGGATATGCTGTTGAAATTTGAACAAATTGACGGTTAGGAACTTTAACTTGCCCTGATACAATCTTAGAAATCTTCTCACGGCTTTTTACTTCGCCTATTTCATCAAAGATAGCTGTTGTAAAGTGATATGAATCATATTGCCCAGCTTCATGAGAGATTGGACGAATGACATTATTATGATTCCTCATAATAATTTTGTCAGCTTGTAAGCTTAGGTCGGTTTTATCAGCTATATTTTTCCATGGATTAATTGTTCTAAGAACATTAATCATCGATTTTAAATAGCCATATAATTTACCTGTTTGTTTAGCATTAATCGATGAAACTAAAAAGTCCTGGTTACTTAAACCACGACTTTCTACAAAAAATGAATAAGCCATTAATATGGCTAACATATAAGTTTTCCCTTGACCACGTCCTACAGAAATAATTGCGCGACTGAAACGTTTTCCACCTTCTTTATTCCTCCAACCTATTAGTAGAGACAACATAAACTTCTGCCACTCCATTAATTTAGTTGGTTCCATCGTATCAACGTTTGGGGCCATTTTAGAGAACTTCATTAACCTTTTTACATGTTTTACTTCGTAATTAAAAGGAAAATCTTCATTTCCTATCCTTTTTAAGTCCTGTAAATGCCTAAAACATGCTAATTTCATTAAATATCCTGTTGTGTACTTTTCATCTAAGACATCAAAAGCATATTTTGTAGCAGGGTCTTGATATTCTTCTCTAATATCTTCATAATTTAGCGAATGATATGTACCGATAACATCATGGGTTTGAGTTAAATCAATCTTCATCGAAGAAATCCCCCATTCCATCATCTTCATTTTCGTTTGTTTGCATATTAAGTTCCATCAATTCAGAACGTGATTTTGGAGATAAACCTAACTCAGAACCAATCTTTGTAAGATTTTTTATTGCATCTGAGTAAATTTGAGTCATTGGATTACGTTTGAAACCTTGAAACTGTCTATCAATAATTGCACCTGTCATATCTTGCACAGGTTTAAAAATTTCTTGGACCTCACCATGTTTTTTGAGATGTTCGTATGAATTTCTATAAATTTCATACTGAGTACAGTACATTTCGACTAAAAATGAATCAATCTTATCAACTGGTTTTTGTTCCTCAAGAAAGGGAACAGTTTTTCTCCAACAAGCACTTGCGAGAGGAGAAAGGTGTTTAGGAGCGCGATAAGACAACTTCCCGTCATTACTGTCTTTGAACTTCTTAGCTGTCATTTTTTCTCCTTTCTTTTAGTATTTTGACCCCCCCTATATAAAAATTTTAAAAATTGGGTTTTCACGCAAGACGATACCTATGTGTGTGCTTTCCCTGTAAAAATATACGGGGGAGGGTTATTAAAAATTATCGTTCATTTTTTTGAAAATCAGGCACATCTTTTACATTTTTTATGGGGATTACATTTTTAGTTTTATTTCCGTAACCAGTTCCATAATAAATTTGTTCCCACTTAGTTTTCCTTGTGTGGCATTTGCTACAACAGAAAGCCAAGTTATCCATGATGGTCTTACCATTCAAGTCAAACTCAACAGGCACGATGTGGTCCACTATCTTACCAGTTCTTACTCTATTGTGTGCTTTGCAGTACTGACAAAGGAAGTTGTCTCTACGTCTTACTACATCACGTATAGACTTCCATTGCTTGCTTTGATAGAACTTATTCTGCTCTACTTTAATATCGCTATACTCACGCTTGCGTTTGTTATAGTCTTTGTATCGTTTACTATTATCAGTACGATTAGTCCATCGCTCTCTGCTTGCTTGATATGTAGCTTCTTTATCAGCGTGCTTAGTACAATAGTGTAGTGGTCTAATAACCACAGCGTGGCAGTTAGGCTCACGACAGCGTCCAGTCATTGGCATGTTATTTAGCTATCTCCTTAATTAACACTATATCATCAGCTCTAAACAAGTATTCACCTGCAGCAATCCATGGCATACCATTACTTAATTGAGATACAATTGATCCCCATTTTTTATCGCTATATTCAATCTTATAATCACCGTATTTAGTCTCAACATAAATCATCTTACGTTCCATCTTATTCCTCCAACAATAAAAGGCTGCCCAATGGACAACCTATAATAAAATATAATTCAGGATAACGGGATTGAACCGTTCTGTTCTAGCTTATGAAACTAGTGTGACACCTTGCCACCCATCCTGTTTAATTGTGCGGTTTTTCTCCAACCATAATAACACTCTCATTATTAAGTGACTAACCCAATAGGCTCTACTTAAAGCAGCAACTCTTTAAGCTCCTTTTGCTTTTAATGTTAGGACTGAGAACGAAACTCATCAACTTTCACACGATACAGATTTGTTTTTACATATTTTGTAAATAATATCATCTGTTTTTTGCCTTGTGCTACTAATACTAGGCGCTTTTCTTATACCAGAATTTCTTCTGTTCACGGCAAATTGGATTGTTTGATTTACTCCAGAGTTTGATTAAGCTATCACACTCACCCTTATCTGGCAAAGTCATCATCCTGTCGGAATGTGCTTACTTCTATCCAACGAAAAGACCTATGCTCTATGATTATATTATCATGGCACACCTCCAATTTCACACTAGCTTTTACTAGCTCATAACCTCTCGCGATTATATGAAAATATTTCATTAAAGCTATCACTTTAAACAACATTTGCTACTTTACAGCACTTTCAGTAACTGTTAGAAGGCTCTCGGACAAGTATCACCTTGCTTCAACCGAGATGCACAAATTGGAACTGCAGGACTTGAACCTGCGCTAATGTAACCTTACTTCAACGGACTCGAACCGATTTTTCTCGAGGGTTATCGCCCTCGGCTCTACCAACTGAGCTAAGTTCCAACGCTGGTTTTATCGTCCAGCAACGTTATGCAGTATATCCAAACCGAATTAGTTGTTGTTTTTTGCTTTTGCCTTTTACTTCATAATACAAGTATAACAGCAAAAACAAGGGTTGAGGTTTCGTTTTTAGGCAATTTCGTGCCAATTTTTGTCCAAAAATATGCCCTAAAAACAGTGTTGCATTTGTCGATAGATATCATTTCTAAATTTATAGAATATAGTCTTTGCTTTTTTCAATCCAATATCTTTAATTCCTTCAACATCTAAATATTGCATTACTTGGTACCAGTACAAACCAGCATATCCACTATATTTTAGTTCAATAACTCGTTTTTCATCAGGAATCAAGGGCTTAAACCAGAAGTCTAATATCTCTAGCTGCTCTTTCAGTTTAAGATATTCTTCATCACTTTCAAGCTTTTCCTGATTGATAACATGACTTAGTTGTTCCGAACCACCAGAATAGGCTGTGCGAATGCCCAAGTTATCAACTTTTTGTTTGTAAAGATATCTGCTTTCAATTGATTTTATTCTGGCTTCAAGTCTGCCATTGACGTAATCTCCAATAATTCTATCTAACTTATCTGCCATTAATCAAATTCTCCTTTTGTGGTATAATTAAGTTAGAAATTCTTTCAGTGAAGCCCGTTCCCAGCGGGCTTTTTTGTTTAATTAAAATAGTTAATTCCAAAAGCGAGCACTATTATAAAAATCACAGCTAATATTGCAAATATCCATAACCCGATAATCTTAGCTAATAAATATATACCTAAAACATACAGTATAAACAAAGCTACAATTCCAGTTGCAATCAATAACGCTTTACCCATTTAATTTTCACCATCCTCATTTAAGTTAATGAGTACTTCACTACAAATGTTTTCTTTTTCCATAAACTTTTTAGCACTTTTTTCGTCAAAGAAATATTTTTCTACAATACCTTTTGGACCAAGAAAATAACTATCTTTATAAATTACCTTATATTTGTAAAGGTGATATATTTCTATTTCTAATTTGTAAACTTTATTTCTTAACTCAAGCAGTTCATTATTACTATTCAGAGATTTAATCTCACTTTTTAATTTTAAGATCTCTGTTTTACTTGCTTTTTCATTAATTGATAATGCCAGAAGTAAAACTGAAACTGCTATTATGCATAGGGTAATATTTAGTACCATTTAATTCTCTCCTAGTTGAGTTTAACGAGTTCCTAGCTCATTTTATTCGAATCAAATTAAATCTTCTATTTTGCATTCTAATGCTTTTGCAAGAAGTTTATCCCAGCTTTGGTCTTCTGGCAAATCATCATTTTCAAGCCTATTTTTCCGTTCATTGTCTTTAATTAGCTCTATATAGGTTTGTTTAAATGGTTCGACCATTCTTTCAGCTACTTGCTCAACCGAAAGTCCAATTTCTTCTCGTCTTGCTTTTAATTTATTTTTCAATCAACAATCTCCTCGATATAAGCAACTTTGAAAGCTCCGTTGTCAGCAGTGTACCAACCTGCGTTACTTTCGATATACTCAATAACATCAGCATAACTGTCAGCTCCAACTGTATTTTCTACAGTTACGATTCCTTCTGTCTTGCTGATTGCAGCACTATATAACCTAAATTTCTTCATCTCAATCTCAATCCATGTTTTCATCAAGCCATTTTTCATGGCTATGCACGTTCTCTGACTCGTCAAGGTCTGAGCGGTTTAAGCGTTTATCTGTAATGTAGCACCGCCGACAAAAGCGTTCTTCATGAGTGCCAAATAAATACACTCTCCATTTAGACCACTTATGCCCGAACAGCTTACACAAAATTCTCATCCTGCCTCCTCCAGATTATCGTTATTTGACAAACGCTTTTTATGAGCAATACTCATTTTTACTCTAGTTTCAATAGATAAAGTGCTATTCTTTCTAGCTGCTGAAATTCTTGCGTTATGAGTACCATGATTTGCATTTTCTTTTGCCGTAACCCACTCTAAATTATCAATACAATTATTTGTCTTACATTCATCAATATGATTTACTTGAGGTTTTTTGAATGAATTCGGAATAAACGCTTGCGCTACTAATCTATGAACGGAGAAATTTTTTCTTTTCCCTTTAGCGCAAAGCCCAACTATTACATATCCTTCCTTATTATGATTGAACCTCATTTTTTTGATTTTACCTGTATGATTATAATTAAGACTTCTAACATCGCCTAGGTTAGAAACTTCATAATTTTCATACCCTGCAATTACTTTCCAGATTTCTTCCATTGGTTGTCCTCCTATTCCATCGGTGCATTATGACAATATGGGCATTGAGTATCTAGCCCTCTTGTAGTATAGTTTTTTCCACAAATTGAACAATGATATGAATTAACATGTTCATTTATGATTGAATTATATGATTTGATTATCGTCATTCAATCCCTCCCCACCAGTCATTGACCAGCGATATTAGTTTGTCGGTCATAATTTAACGGCCAGTTTCCTATTTCCTTTGTCACGTTTATAACTTGTAGGTGTGCTCCACCAATGTACGGTCTTTAGAGTCACTCCAAACATTTCAGCAAGTTCTTTTGCAGTTCCTTCAGCAAGAAATTCTTCACCCTTATAAACTGCATAAGTAGCATATTCTTTCATCCCTCCACCACTTTCACAAGTTCAACTCCGAGGGATTTGCCTGCGAGGTAGGCAAAACAAATATTTTGATTCTCATCAATCCATTTTCCTATTTTTGTAGCTGCAAGTTGGTTGTCGTAAGGATTTACAGCATTGTATAAAGCGTCTCGTGGAACAGCAATTTTTCTTTGTAAATATTTATTTTGAGTTTCCCAACGTTTATCCAACTCATCCGCAATGCTTTTAGGAATCGTGAGCTGGGCATGAAGCTGTTCTTGGAGTTTTTCAACCGTTTTTTCGCCAGTTAATTTTTTAACTTGACTTTCAGTGTAAACTGCTTCCATGGAACAACCACCCTGACAATAACAATCTTTATCAAACTCATCATGTAAGAATCCATGCACTTTGTTGTAATATCCTATTGGCTCTATCACTACTTCACTCATTTTTCAACTTCTCCACTTCTTTTATTTTTTTAATCTGCCTTTTCATGTAAAGATGAAGTTCTCCAAGTGCTTTCTTCTGTTCCCAAAGGCTATCAGCAATCATGATATCTCTATAATATCGGTCAATATTTTCGTGAACATCTTTCTTTATTTCTGATAGCACCTTTGCAGAGTCCATGGCAAACTTGCTCATTCTCCGTCCTCCACAGGCACAAGCTCAATGAGCGGGTTAATCCATTCAGGATATCTGGTAATTTGTCCGAATTTCCCCATAGTATCTGATTCTATTTCTTCATTAGGGCATATTCTCCCGCTGTTATACTGAATTACAGGTAATCTATATAAAGCTCCACCCATGATTTCTGCAAGTTCTGATTTTGTAAATCTAGAATATTTATTTTCATATCGGCCATCTTTATTTTTAGTATTACATTTTGTAAAACTAACTAATTCGCCCATAAATCCATGACTTATTAGTTGAAAAAATGGCTTGTTCCCATTATTTAATGGGCTAAGAAAAACATAATACATTTTCTCGCTCATTCCGTCACCTCTTTTTTCTTGTTATAAAAATATAATTCAAGTGCTTTGGACATTTTTCTTTTTGTTTCTTCTGAAAGTTTTACACCTCTTCTATTAGATGGTTGACCCTTCCTAGCTTTAGAAACATTTTGATTGTGCCTTCCCCAATTGATATTTTCTTTGGCTGTCATCCATTCGAGATTTTCTACACAATTATCCGTCTTATCTTCATTGATGTGATTGACTTGAGGGAGATTTTTAGGATTCGGAATAAATGCTTTTGCAACCAGCCTGTGTATCAAATGAGCTTTTCCTTTTGTAGAATTGTATAGCCACACTCTTGAATATCCATTTCTTGTTGATACTTCTTTCAAAATCACAACTTTAGATTTTTTTGTGCTTTTTATTCGTCCTAGATTACTCACATAATAACCTTGGTAATCATTGATTTCTTTCCATATCTCTGATTCCATCAATGGTCCTCCACTTTTATCTGTTCATAGCTCCCAGTTTGCATGCTGTCGATTTCTTGCTGGGTGTATTTAAAAGAGTCATAAATAGGCAATTTCTCTTTATCACAAGCATTGTGGCCAACTCTTCGATGAGCCTTTGACATATACCAGTCCACTTGTTCATCGTTCTTACTCATATCAATGTGCTTCAAATAGAACAGTTGCGGTTTTTCGACTTTGAAGCCGTCAAGCCATGCACGCATAAATTCTTCTTGGTGTTGAGAAATCCAAGTTAATATTTTTTCTAATGATTCATCAGATAAATCACTAATAGACTCACCGTATGTAACAGGATTTTTCAACGGGCTATAACCTTTACTTTTAAGATCTTCAATCCACTTTGCAACATCTTCAGGCACGACTGGCAGGGCTTGCTGTGGTTGCCAATCTTTGAATACCGTTAGGAGTTGAGCTTTATTCCAGAACTCTGTGTAATTTGTACTTTTAGAAACTGGTAAATTACTTAATTCTTCTTCAAACTTAGTCATTTTTAATCTCCAATTCTGTTCCAATATATTTTGCTGTCAGAAACCAATCAAGTTTTGGAGAATTTTCTTCTAGCAAAACATTCCAATTAGTCACACTGCAATTAAAACCACTCCGTGACTTTCTGACCTGTGCTGGAGTTGTCACTTGCATAAATCCCGACATATCAAATCCAACTAACCATTGGATTCTTTTCCCTTTTTGATAGAAACCACGTTTCAACTCTTTTTCCTTAACAAAAGATATTAATTCGTTCGCTGTTTCAAACTTAGTCATTTTTCGTGTCCTCCAATACTCTATCTTTAATTTCCTTTTTTGTTACTATTTTCTTTCCGTTCAATATTTCAGAAAGTGTTTTAAATATAAAACGTGAATTTTCATTATAATCTCTATCTATAGTAATTAATTTATGAATGTTATTTAATAATTTATCTATCTTATTTTTTTCCATGTTTTAACCTCTTTCTTATTTTTGGGGGTTTGTGTTATCATATTTTGTACAAAGGAAGTTACTATGACAAATCACATAAAAACTAATGAAGAACTATTCGAAGAACTTCAAGAAAACATCCAAATGCTACAACTTTCCTGTGATAACTACGATGCAGGTAAAAAATTCGTTTCCATAGATATAGCTACTCGATTAAGAGTTATGCTTCATGATACTAAACAGAGTACAAGTCTTTTATCGCATTTGGGATACAAGAACATAAAATTTTTAAATACCGCTTATCCAATTGATCCTCAAAATTTAATGGCAGACTATTGTTTAGTAGGTATAAGTTATAGTCCTGCTGATAATGACCTTGTTTTCTTGCCTTTTCTAAACACAAGCGAAATCAAAGATTGGGTTGAATTTAATAAATGGTGGACTCAGCCAATTTATAGAAACGGTTCAAATACAATCACTCGAAAACAACTCGTCATGCAAATCGCTAATAAAGGTGGTGGTGCTCACAGCGACGGAACTTTGAGTGAAACATTTTATAATTTTTCTAAAAATACAGATGGATGGAGATCAGTCATTTACACTAAAGACGAAGAAGGGAATGAAATAGAATCAGATGGAGAATTTATGGGTAACCTCCATTATGCTTCGTTACGCCAAATAGCGTATGAATTTCTAGAATCTGTTTCTAAAATATAATTTATCGTTTAGTTTCATCTAGCTGCTCCTTTTCAACTACAAATGGCATAAACCACTTGCCGCTGTTTAACTGTATCTGTGCTACATCTTCTTTTTTACATTGGTTCAAGGCTCTTCGTAATGCTAGGTTTTCATCTTTAGATAGCTCTATTACGATATCTTCGCCAATATAACTTCCTTTAGTGAATTTCATTTTGAATCCTCCAAGATAGCTGTAAAACTATTTCCATGCGGTTCTAAAACAAGTATTTTGCGGTTTAAGTATTCAAATGAAACTGCGTTAAGGTCATTACCTTGACTAAATCGGAGTAATTCTTTTTCAGACTTATCTTTCAGAATTACATCTGTTCCTTTTTGCATTACTTTTAGTAAACTTTCAACTGTCATTTCTTATCTCCTTTAAATATCGAATGGGTCATAATTTGGATCGTTTTCTGAACTCCAACACGCTACAGCTTCCCATCCATCAATGTGGCATAATCCGCAAGTTTCGCATGTAAGTTTAGGTTCACACTCATGGCATCCCATGCAATCACAATCTATTTCGTTGCCACATTTATCGCATTTCATTTCTTATCTCCTAATTCTTGAATCCTTTTATGGAAATCTTCCTGCATTTCCTGATTGAATTTATTCTGGCTGTCTAATTCAAATTCTTTTTTGGTTTGCTCACTCGATATATTTTGACTAGCAAGCTTGCTGATTCGCCTAGCTTCATTTCTTGTGTCGTAATATCCCATAACTTATACCTCAAAAATAATAGGGCTGTCGGTGCTATACCTCCTAGAGGGCTTCATTACTCTACCGACTGTATTAAGTTCCTTGCTGCAACACCCTAGTGATTATTTATCCGTTAATTATTTTCATTGCATCTTCAACGCTCCGAGCAATTCCTGCAAGTGCGCCGTTTTTACGCATTGTGTCTAAAAAATTGATTTGGTCAGGTCTCACACGGCCTGTTTCACTTTTTACTTCAATATAAAATACTTGACCGTCTGGTCGAAAACCGTACAAATCCGCATGACCTTTTGGCAATCCTGTATCAAACCAACGACCGTCAATCGTTTGTACTTTCCCAACATTACTGCGAAATATTTTATTTCCAGCTTGCGATACTGCAAGCATTATTTCTGACTGGACTTGATGTTCTGACTTCATAAGTTAAGTTATGGAACAGTTGGAACAGTTTCGATTCAGTCATACCAACATTTGAACCATTGTTCCATTTGTTCCATTAATTTCACACTCCTTTTTTATTTATATATTTATCTTTTTATTTACTATTTCTTATTTATTAAAGGAACAATGGAACAAAAAGATAATAAGTATAGATATATCAAGGTTTTTGAGTTGTTCCATGACTTATTAAATAATGGAACAACTATGGAACAGTTGGAACAGTTTCCCAACACCATATAGGCTTTTCTTTATCTTCACTATCCCAACGGAAACCAATATAATAATTCGGAACATCATTTGTAGGCAAAAACTCATCTTTAGGCCGAATTTTTTTCTTTTGCCAGTTATCAGGTATATTTTTACTTAAATCATTATCAAACTGTCTTTTAGCTAAGGATGTATAACCCGAATCTCTACACCACTCTTGATAGAGCCACCATAAGAAACGAACAGGTAAGACACTTGATTTAAATTGAGGAAACCACTCATTGACAAATTCAATTATTGAGTTGTTCTTTTCTTTGAACTCCTGCATCATCACCTTTGTTGCTTGCGGTTCATCAAATCGTTCAAAGTTTAATTCAATTGCTTTTTTTAAAACATATTGAAGAACTTCTTCGCGGAAAATGTAATCATCTTTGATTGCCCAATTATCGTCCTTAGCAGAAAATGTTTTTCTAAAAGGAATAATTAAGAAACGTCGATAGGTTCCGTTTGTTTTATTTCTGACTTTAGGCAATCCATTTGTAGATTGAATGACCGCTTTTTTATAAAACGAGACATAAGGCTGTTTGCCTTTCTCTTCCACAAACACAGGTTCACCAGTAACTACACTATTAAAGTTTGAACTGTCATCAATGTATAGTCCGGCTTGAACATCATCTCCGATAATCACGGTTTTACCTTCAATCATTGAAAGAGTGAATCGTTCAGAAAATTGATTAATTTTTAAACTCGCTACATTTTGTAATCCAACTAAATTACTAATTAATTGTTGTAATGTTCCCTTACCGTCATTCCCTTCACCGACAAACCAAATAGACTTACGATAAGAGTAATTCCCATTTAAACTTGCTGAGATGACTTGCCATAACAATTTGACAAGTTCTTCATCTCCGCTCATTAAATCAAGTAACCAGTCATCCACATTCCAGCCATTGATATTAGGTGCTTCGATTTCTTCGATATATTCCGTTTCAATTGTTGAAGTGAAAACATATCGGTTAGAAAAAGGTTCTAATTTTTTTGTTTTCTTATTATAGATGCCATTTTTTACAGGAACTAAATCACGGCTTGCTGTACTTTCAACTTCTTTCGCCATGTTTTTAAGGTGAAAGATAACTTGATTTGATTTAGCTTCCGAAAAGCTAGGCTCAAGCCAGAAAATCACATTATGAAAGAAATCTGCTCGTGTTTCATAAATTCCTTTATCAATGTTATAAACAGCCAAACGATCATTAATTTTTACAATTGTCATGTGTTCCTGCATCTTAGTTGCAACAACTAAAGGAGGAACACTTTTTACTTTGTCGTTTTCTTCGAGGTAAAACTCTCTAAATCTTTTGAAATTATTTCTCAGGTCTCTGAGACTCGTAATTTCATTTGTTGGAAAGCTGACAATTTTCTTTGATTCATTATATTCAGCCTCCATCGCTTCGAATTCCATTTCTTCGCCTCATCTCCTTCTTAAACATACTTTCAAAAGTCCTTTCAAACTCTTTATCTTCTAATGGATCACTTGTAGCAAAATTAGCTTGTTTAGCTAATTGATAAACCACATCAAAATCCACATTTCTTAAAAACAAACCACCTATAAATCGAGCTAAAGCATCATTTCTGCCACCACTATCTCCCAAACCATGGACAATTGTTTCAAATAGTTGAGCAGTTTTGCTGCTGCCACTTGTTGTAAATCCTGAAAAATCATAATGGGTATAATTGTCACGGTTTTTCATAATTTGACGAATCAATTCTTTGGGTGCAGTAATAATTGGCAACTGATTATCCCATTTATACTGGCCTTTTCTCGTAACGCTAGGTGGAATCACAACGTAATTATTTTCGTGGGCCTTGATGTCAACTCCTTTTAGAAATCCAATGCGTTGAGTCACGGCCATATCTTCACGTTTCAAGAAAAAGTATTGTCTCCCACCACTTGCCGTTGTTTGTGATAAGGTAGGCTTCCACCATTCTTCATCTAACAGTGGTTGAATGGATTCATAGCCGTTTATATCATTATGAACATCAACGTCTACCACAACGAATTTATCGCACTTCATGGCTAAATTTGCTGTAGGATTTTGTTTCCAAAAAGCTTTGATTTCATCTTCTGTCAGTGGCTCACGATCTGCAAATTCTATCATTGGCTTTTTATCACGAGAAACTGGAATAATAGATATCCCGAGTTTCTTGTAACGTAAGGCCGTCTCAAGCATTATATTTTCCATATTTAGAAAGGTAGAGCGTCGTCGCTAATTTCAGGGGCGCTTTGAGTCGCAAGCATACTGGTTTCCATTTTCTTCACATTCAAGTTTTCGTAAGTCTTGCCATTGGATTCGCTTGTTTCATTCTTAACTGTGACTTTCAAAGCTTTTCCTTCAAGCATCCCAAGATAATCATCTAAGCTCTTGAATTTTGTACCATTTGGAATTCCTGCTTGTTTCGCAAGATTCATAATAGAACCTTCTGGATATTTCCCAGTATCTTTTTTCTGCCAAATTTTATGGAAAATAACACTGTTTTTATGTGGCTGGTCAAAATCAGTACGGATGCGAAGTGGAATATCAAGATAATCAGCTCCATTTGGAGTTGTTTTCTCCATGGAGTGCTCAATAGTTACTTCATAAACACCATCTACAATATTTCCGAATTCTGACGCTTTTTCATAATCGATTTCAAACATTTTTTATTACCTTGTGGCTATAGCCACCCTCTCATTTTTTGTTGTTGGAAAACCCAACCGTTTTTATATCCGTGTTGATTTTTGAATTCAACGAGTTCATCAACACTGTCACACATATCAGCACTGATATATGTAGAAACTCGTTTTTTAAGTTTTTGAACTTTTGCTTCTGTTATTTCTTGAAGCTCAATTTCTTTGATATTTTCAAGCTCTCGCTCAGTTAATTCAGGCTCATGACCACAATATGGACAAGTCCTTGTATTTGAACTATCAAAACATCCGAAACACATCTCACATTGTTTGATTGTCAATTCGCCTTTTGTGTTATACTCAGAACGTTTTTTGGAAATACCACTGAGCGTCCACTCTCTATCCTCATTTGGTAGCCCGTGTCTTGTATAATTTCCAACGTGGTCAATCAGAATCGCTGTTTTACCAGGTTTAGGATTTAATGGCCTCATTGCAAATTGTAAGAATAAGCTGAGTGATTGAGTCGGTCTTAGCATAATGCAAGTTGTCACATCTGGTAAATCAACTCCTTCAGTAAATAATTCAACGTTAATCAGAACTAATATTTCACCAGCTCTAAATTTATTCATGATAGCTTCACGTTCAGTTTTATGAGTTTTACCATGAACCACTTCTGCAGTTATCCCAGCTTGATTAAATTCTTCTGAAATATGTTGTGCTGTTGCTACATTGTGAGCGTAACAGATGGCCTGTTTACCCTTGGATAGTTTATTGTAGTGAGCAATAACATCTCCATAAATCGCTCTTTTAAATGCTTCATCCATTGACTTTTGTGTAAAATCGCCGCTTGTTTTTTTTAGTTGTGAAGTATCAATGATATTTGGGGCATAGTATTTAAAGGGAGCAATATTTCCGTGCTCTTGCAGCCATTTGATGGACTTTCCTGTTATTAAGTCATCAGCCATATCTTCAAATCCTTGACCATTCAAACGAATAGGCGTCCCAGTAAAGAATAGTTTTAAGGCATTAGGGAAAGCTTCCAGTATTTTTTTATAACTATTTGCTTTGATATGGTGTGCTTCATCTACCAGAATGATTTCAGGCGGTGGAAGTTCATCAATTTTCCTAACTAATGACTGAACACTTCCAATCGTGACACATTCCAAATTGACCTGATTTAATTCAAAAGTTTTAACAACCTGATCATTAATTTCTTTTCGGTGACTAAAGAATAGGACATGATTCTTCTTGTCAGTAGCACCTTTGGAAATATCAGCCATCACAACCGTTTTTCCAGAACGTGGTGGACTTTGCACAATGATTGAGCGATTACCTTTTAAGAATGAGCTTTTAATTGATTCCACTAATTCTTCTTGATAATCACGTAACTTCATCTGGTGTATCACCTCCGAAATTAAATAAATCTTCTATCTTACAAGCTGTTCTATCATCTAATCGATTCTTGGCATAAGTTCCTTCACTTCCCTCAAGAATCAAACCTCGTGAGCCTGTTTTTGAATTAACAATGATTCGACCTACTAAATCTGTCAGTCCAAGTAATTGGTTTAAAACAGAAGTTCTGATTTGTGGAACATACTGTGTGATGATTTGCCCAGTTTCTAAATTCAATTCATGCGTATCTTCCCAAGCTGTAACATAGATGTTGATTGGCTTGCTATAAATTGCTGTCAGTATTCTTAAAAAATAGTTCGTCCATTGAGAATAATGCTGCAATTCGTTACTGATACCATTTTTTGATTTTCGTCCTTGTTCAACAAACCAATCTGACTGCAGACTTGAGATATTATCAATTACTAAATTGTCGTATTGATCTAATACGTCATCAATTTCTTTCAAAAAGATGTTAATGTCCTCAGATGGGTGCTCTCTATCAAATGAGATTTTTCCTTCATCATCAATGGTTCTTACATCAACATTTGGGATTCCTTCCAGAACCTTGTGAGAATTATCCATAGATAAGACAATGGTGTTCCCTTTTAAATGTTTAATTTGTGAAGTTTTCCCAAGTCCTGCTTTTCCATAAATTAAGATTCGCCAGTTAGTAGTTCGACTCAAGTCGGTTGCTTTAGTTATTTTCATTATCTAAACCTCAAACTTTCTGACTTCACAAGTTCAGCACCAAGAATCACATTACCTGCTTTAAGTGAATCACTGAGTTTCTTTTCATCCAGTTGCTCTGAATAATAGGCCTTCGGAATCAATGGTTGATTGGTAATCTCTAATTTAGGAGCACTTTTTTGATACCAGAACGTGTGATTGTCCGTTTTTACTTTTTCTTGTTTTGTCATCTTCATAAACTCATAAAGTTTATTTTTGACAAATTTTTCTTTTTTATCGTATGACTTAACTTTTTTCATTTGGTCATCATAAGCTTTTTTGAGAATGTCAGCTTTTGCTTTTTCGACTTCTCTACGAGCTTTCAAATCTTTAATGAAAAAACCGTAACCATCGAATTTTTCTTCCATATTTTCAAAGAATCCGTTACTATCTAACGTATCCATGAAAAGTTCTTCATCTTCATCAGACAAGTTGAGGGCTTCTTGAAACTGTCCTTCAAGCTGATAAAGCGTTAATTTTTCTTCTGCCATTATTTCCTCCGATTTGTTATAATGAAGGTATACACATATACCTAGCCTACGTTGCCGCGTGGGCTTTTTTCTGTCTTATCCATCAGTAAACCTCAAGCAATACTCCGCCGCTTCTAAGTGGCGTAAAGTTCATTGTCTTACCTTGATAAAGCACTGTGTCACTTGTTCGTGTGATAATCCACTTAGCACCTTCGATTAGCGCAGTTTGAAGCGCTTCATCTGCTTCTCTTGATGTTAAAATTGTGTTTTTCATCATTTCTTCCTACTTTTTATAACTTTTATAGCGAGTTGCTTCTTTCCACTCTACAAAATCTTTAAATACTTCTTTATTAATGAAGACAAGTCCGTGAGTTGGATTAAGTACGCCTTTTTTAAATTCAGGTCGATCTCTCATTTCAGTAAGCCAGGCTGTTAATGTGCCTTTTGATAAGCCTTGCCAGACTTCCATAAGGTGTTTTTTGTCGCACCATTCTGCGTCTTCTGCATTTTCAACAGGTAGATAGGTTATTTTTGCGTATGGCATATTGCATCTCCTTTCTTAACGCAATTTGAAATCATCAATGATTTTAAGAATGACTTGATGTGCTTTAGGTGATTGAAGGTGTCCTGAAAGGATATCAATCATTACATTTTTAGCTACTCCGTATTTGGCTGCTAAACTCATTTTTTCAATTCCTGTTTCTTCAATGAATGAATTAACAAGTTTTAGTCCATTGTCACTTGTTGGCATTTTTTAACCTCCGTATATATTTTTGTATAAGAAAAAGTTAGCATATTTGAATCTAGCTCTTGACATTTGTTGTTAAATATCCTACAATAAATGCATAGTTAAAACACCTAACAAAAGCTTTATAAAACATTCTTGGCGGAGCGTTTAAAGTGCTTTTTATAGGTCTATTTGCTAACCAAAAGGCTAACTAATCTCTACAAGAAATATTATAGCATATTTTCCTACATTGTCAATGATTTTGTTGGATATTTACCTATATTTTTTTCTTGTACCCTCTGAAAGGTTGATACAAGTGGATTTATATGAAAAAATAAAAGAGCTTGCAGCTCAAAAAAATATTTCAATTAGACAATTAGAAGAAAAACTTGGATTTGCTAACGCTACTCTTCGGCGTTGGAACAAAAATAAGCCAAGCGTAGATAAAATACAAGCAGTTGCAAAATATTTTAATGTAAGTGTGGATTATTTACTTGGAAATGAAGAATTAAAAAAGACCAATAAGCCAGTTGATTTAAAAAAAGTTATTAGTGAAAAAAAGCCTACCTCTTGGGATGACCCTAGAATAGACTGGAATGAGTGGGTTTCTTTTGATGGTGAACCTATCAGTGATGATGTGAAGAAAATGCTATTTGCAATTTACGGCGACAAACTTACAGACTAATCGGAGGTCTCTATGAATAAACAGGAATTGATAGAGTACCTTCTTTTAGAAATGGAAAAATACAATATTCATATTACTTGTGATGATTGCTTTTCTAAAAATGCTATGGTTAATATCAAAAGAAAGTTGATGATTTATAATCCAACCAAAATATCTGCCTTTAAAATTGCTCATGAGCTTTCCCACGTTATCAATAAAGATATCTGCAGAGGTTCTGAGAATGATACAACAAATCCTCAAGAAGTTAGAGCAAATCGCGAAGCTGTTCTTCTTCTTTGGGAAATATTTGAGGCTAACGGGGGAAGCTACGAATATTTTAATGTGTTTGTAGATATAACAGAATCACCATTTGAACTAGCTGAATCAATCATCAAAAAAGAATATTTAGAGATGCATGAAGCTATCACTGAAATATTTGAAGATGAATTAAAAGTCAGTATTAATAAGCAAGAAATGCATGAATACATTGTAGATTATATTAGCTATTTTGATGTGATTGAATCTGTTAATATTTATCAATTTCTGGATCGTTATCATCTAAGCCATAATTTCTATAATATGGCAGAAATAGAGTTCCAGCAATTATTGGGAGTTGGATAATTTTTTAAATAATGTGCGCCATCACTAAACTGGTAAGGAGAAAATAATGGAAATGTTTACGAAAACACAAAAAGCAAAAAGTGATAACATCTATGAAAAAGAAGTAAAATCACACATAGCTCCAAAGGATGGATTTACACATGTTCTTATGATAAATAGCCTTAGTAAATGGATTAATCAACTTTTTGGAGTAGAAGACAAATATACTACCCAAATAGATAATATTTTAACGAAAATGCAAAAAGAGGGTTATGAAATAATTTCTGTGGAACATACAGCTATTAAAAATCAGGGATTATTTAAGGATATGGAAGGATTCCATACGTTAATTTCTTATAAATAAAAACCAAGAGCAAGCCTTGAACCTCGTTAAAAGAAAGTAATTATATGAATAAAATAGAACTTATTGAAATAAAATCACAAGCCAAATATTGGCTTGTGAGAGCGGAGGGTGGAAGATATTATGATCAATTCAAATATGAACATTTCATATCAGTTCATCATAATGAAATGAGAGTAGCCGATTTTTACTCAAAAGACTTGCTTTTAACAGAAGAAAAGACTATTGAATATTATAAAGAACAAATTGCAAGGAAACATGAGGAAGACAAATTATCAAAACAGCAAATTACATTTGCTGCTAAAAAATTATATAATTTTATCGAAGGCATGAGTATAGGTGATTACGTTGTTGTACCATCAAAAAAATCAAATAAATTTATCATAGGGCAGATAACAAGTGATGTACAAGAAATAGAATCAGCCCCAAATTTACTAATAAATTATGGATATGATAGAAATGCAGATTTGAAAAGGCGAAGTGTTAGATGGATTAATGAAGTTCCAAGAAAAAAAGTTAATGCAAAATTTTTATACAGTACACTTACACTCCATCATTCAATTATTGAAATAACAGAATATGATAAATATATTAATAGTTTAATTTCTCCATTCTACTTCAAAAATGGAAAATTAAATCTTAAATTAAATGTAAATACAGAAAAACCTGTGACTTCAACGATGTGGTCTGCTCTGTACAACTTAATTGACGACAAAAGAAACTTGGAAATAGATGAAGAAATAACTGTTACAAGTAACGTAGAGAGCCCTGGTGATATAAACTTGACCTCAGTCGTTAAATTTGTTTTAGAAAATCAGCAATCTTTGAAGAGCGGTTTGGTAGCGATAGCTATTCTTTTTGGTGAAGTAGATGTTTTTGGTGTTAAATTCAATGGTTTATTCCCTTATATTCACAATAAAAAAATAAGGGATTTAGAAAAACGAAAATTAACTGTTGAAGTTGAAAAGATAGAAAAAGATTCTCAATTAGATGATTTGAAGCGTCAAATAGAAATAGAAAAATCCCGCAAGGAATTGCAGGATATTAGAGAATTGGATATAACTATCGATACACCTAATGTTTCTTACGAAAACGAACCCCAAAGGCAAATGGATTTAGACTTGACTTTGGATGAGGAATGATTTTTATAAAAATCATAAAAATAGAAAATGCGCATAAAATTAAAATATTTGAGAGGCTATATAGGAATATTTCAAAGATAGATAAGACCACTAGATATCCTACAATAACTTGTATTTTATTCAATATATTTACCTCCATTTTGTTTTTCTTAATTTTATAACAATATAAAATAAATATCAAGTGGATATTTATGACAAAAAAATCCGCCCAAACTTTGCACGGCTAGGGTGGATTTAAACTATAAAGTAGTGCAAAAGCTTTTAATAAGCTTTTTTACTATACCATTTTATCAGAAATGAGGTATAAAAATCAAATGTGGATAGAAGATTTAGCGAATGGTAAGTACAAATATTTTGAAAGATATAGAGACCCATTGACAGAAAAATTAAAAAAGGTTTCTGTTACTCTTGATAAAAAAACTCCACGAGCACAGAAAGTTGCACTTAAAGAATTAACTGAAAAAATAAATAAAATACTTTCTCATAATGAAGGAAGTGATATCACTTTTGTTGATTTATATGATGAATATTATAAGAACTGGTCTCCAACGGTCAAAGCCTCATCACTTCGTGGAACAACAGCAAATGATAATCGTATATTAGAGAAAATCGGTAAAAATGCAAAAGCGAGAAATGTAAATCGCCGGTTAATTCAAGATTTAGTAAATGAGATGATGAACGAGGGCTATGCCTATAGCTACTACAATGGTTTCAAGAAAAGATTTCACTCCATTCTAGATTTCGGAGTTAGGATGGGTTATCTTGAAGTAAATGAAGCCAGTTTTGTAAAAGCTCCCAAAAAAACAAAAACTTTTAATGAAGTTCAGGAAAAACGAGATAGTTATCTTGAATTAAGTGATATTAAAAAAATTCTTTCTGTTCTGAGAATAACTTCAAGAGTTGAGCATATTGCCAATTTTGTAGAATTTATGGCATATACTGGGGCTCGTTATGGCGAAACAGCTGCTCTTACAATTCATGAAATAGATTTGGAAAATGGGACAGTAACAATTAACGGCACTTATGACAGGGCGTTGAAAATAAAAACCACTCCGAAGACTGAGTTCTCTTACAGAACAATAACAATCTCAGAAAACATTAAAAATATAATCCAAGAGCAGCTTGACTTATTAGAACTTCATCGTTCTTTGAAAGGTAATGATTTTAATAAAGATAACTATATTTTCTTTACTGTTAATGGTGCTGCGGTTGACTTAGATACTCTCAATGTCGTTGTGAGGAGAGCTGCAGAAAAAGTTGGAATAACAAAGCATATTACATCCCATATTTTTAGGCATTCTCACATTGCTTTACTCGCTGAACTTGGAATACCTCTGAGCGCTGCAATGGATCGAGTGGGGCACACCGACTATAAGACAACTCTTAGCATTTACTCACACGTCACAAAATCTGTTAAGATTGATATTGTTAAAAAACTAAATGAGATTAAATAAAAAAATGCCTCTCAATTACAAGGGGCACTTTTTATTTGCAAGGGGCATAATTAACTTTTAGGGGGCACAAACACATTAATTAATTAACCAGTATGTATCACTAATTATTTAACTTATTTATATATGCCCCTTTAGTGCCCCTTTGAAATTATTTTTTAAAAGATTCAACCAAAAAACATTGATATAACAACACTTTTCTATTTTACCCGATAGAACCTTCCATTGAATAAGAAATCAAGCGATTTAATTCAACAGCATATTCCATTGGTAATTCCTTGGTAAATGGTTCAATGAATCCCATGACAATCATATCTGTGGCTTCTTTTTCTGTCAATCCGCGACTCATCAAGTAATAAAGTTGTTCCTCAGAAATTTTTGAAACTTTCGCTTCATGTTCTAAGGCAACTTGTGAATTGTGAATTTCATTGAATGGAACGGTATCTGATTTTGATAAATCGTCCATCAAAATCGTGTCACATTCAATATGAGAAGCTGATTTTTTAGAATTTTTCCCAAAAGTAACTTGCCCGCGATAATTGACTGCTCCACCATTTTTGGCAATAGACTTTGAAATAATTGAGCTTGAAGTATTTGGTGCATTATGAATCATTTTAGCACCTGTATCTTGATTTTGATTTGCTCCAGCAAAAGCGATTGAAAGCATTGTTCCACGCGCTCCTGGCCCATTTAAATGCACAGCAGGATATTTCATGGATACTTTTGAACCTAAGTTTCCGTCAATCCATTCAACCGTCGCATTTTTTTCTGCAGCAGCACGTTTGGTAACCAGATTATAGACGTTATCTGACCAGTTTTGAATAGTAGAGTAGCGCATATAGCCACCCTCTTCAACAAAGATTTCAACGACTGCCGCATGAAGTGAGCTCGCAGAATAAGTTGGGGCAGTACATCCTTCAACGTATTGAATAGAGGCTCCTTCTTCAACAATAATCAATGTCCGCTCAAACTGTCCTGATTTTTCGTTATTAATACGAAAATAAGCTTGAATAGGAATCTCACATTTGACTCCTTTAGGAACGTAGACAAATGAACCTCCAGACCAGACAGCAGAATTTAAAGCTGCTAATTTGTTGTCAGTTGGCGGAACAAGTTTGCTGAAATATTTTTTGAAAATTTCTGGATAATCACGTAAGCCTGAATCAGTGTCAGTGAAAATAATTCCTAATTTTTCAAACTCATCCTTCATATTATGATAAACAACTTCTGATTCATATTGGGCTGAGGCTCCTGCCAAGTATGAACGTTCAGCTTCTGGAATACCAATTTTTTCAAAAGTATCTTTGATTTCTTGAGGAACATCCTCCCAAGAACGAGCCGCTTTTGCTGATGGTTTTTGATAATAAACGATATCATTAAAATCAATACCAGATAAATCTGGTCCCCATTTTGGCATATCTAGCTTTTTAAAAGCTTCAAAAGATTTTAAGCGAAATTCTAACATCCATTCAGGCTCGTTTTTAGTTTCAGAAATTTCGCGAATGACTTCCTCGGTCAAGCCTAAACCGGTTGTGAATTCAAGTTCTGCATTATCATGAAATCCAAATTTATATTCTTCGAGGTCTTTGACGACTTCTTGTGTACTATTTTCTGTCATTTTTCTTCCTCTTTGGCATTTTATTATTGACAGACTTTTCAGCCTAGCTGACAAGTCTTTAATTTACTGATAAAAAATCTGTCAGTAAATTTTAGCTATTCACCATGAATTACTGTTTCTTGTGCTTCACCAAAATCAATGGCTTTTTTTAGAGCATTCCAAGCTAGGGTTGAACATTTTACCCGAGCTGGAAATTTACTGACACCCGCAAGAAATTGAGCATCTCCAAGTGCTTCTTGACGTTCGTCAGTTTCTCCTGTTACCATTGCTGAAAAAATAGTTGCCAACTCTTTGGCTTCTTCTTTGGTTTTTCCAAGAACAGCCACTGTCATCATTGAGGCTGAAGCTGTTGAAATTGTGCAACCATGACCGCTAAAGGCAATGTTTGAAATCACATCTCCTTCAAATTCAACGGTCAGTCGAATGACATCTCCACAAGTTGGATTATTAAGATCAATCATACAACCTGTATGTAATTCTCCAGCATGACGCGGATTTGATGAATGGTCGAGAATGACTGCACGATATAGATTATCTAATTTAGATAAAGCCACGCTTTCACACTTTCTTTTTTCTAATTTTTATATATTGTTTTGATTTATTTTTTGAAAAAAATTGGAATCTATTCATAAGTAACTGACAGAATTATTATTAGTCAATAAATTTTCTGTCAGTTACTTTTTGCTAATTTAGTCATCAGTCTTTATCCCATTTTTACGAATATATCGAAGGACAAGATTCGCTGCAATCACTACCGCTAAAATAATGATAACAAATAGTATAAGTAAGCCAACCGATCCTTGAACAAGTGAGCGAAAAAGGCTGAGTCCTCCAATAGCATAAATGAAGCCCCATGCTAGATAACCTGGTAACGCAGCAAGCGTATATCTAAACCAAGACCAGTTTGTTAAACCCGCCCCAAATTGAACAGCAGTTTGAAAACCAACCGTTAAAAAAGAGAGGGGAATAATTGGCCAACCAATCCGTTGAATGGCTATAATTCCAGAGGAGGTTTCTGAATTTTTTTCAAGCTTTTTGCCCCACTTTGTTTTTAATATTCCATGGTAACTCAATTTTCCTAGCCAAAAGGTACATTGAGCTCTAAAGAAAACAACAACGAATAAGAAAGTGGTTGCCAACCAAAGTGGGAGGGAGGCGACCCAATTAAGCATATTAATCAAGTTTGAAAAACTCCTTTGTTTTTTGAAGTGCCTCAACCAATTTATCACAGTCTGCTTTGGTATTATAGATATAAAAGCTTGCTCTAGCCGTTGCCGGAGTATCAAGATAATTCAATAATGGTTGAGCACAGTGATGACCAGCTCTTACTGCTACCCCTTCCATATCCAATGCCGTAGCGACATCATGCGGATGAAGTCCTTCAATATTAAAAGCAATGACCCCACTACGTTTTTTGTTATCTTTGGGTCCATAAATTGTTAAGCCTTCAATATTCTGAAGTTTTGGCATCACATAATCTATCAATTCGGCTTCATGTTGATGAATTTGGTCAATTCCAAGCTCTTGAATATAATCAATAGCTGCTCCTAAAGCAATAGCACCCGCAATATTTGGTGTTCCTGCTTCAAATTTCCAAGGAAGTTCTGTCCAGGTTGAATGACTTTCATAAACAAAATCAATCATTTCCCCACCGAATTCGATGGGCTCAAATTGATTAAGTAATTCTTCTTTGCCATAAAGAACACCGATTCCTGTGGGTCCCATCATTTTATGACCTGAGAAAGCAAAAAAGTCCACATTCAATTTTTGAAGGTCAATCGCCATATGAGGGGTAGATTGTGCGCCATCAACGACCAGATAGGCACCCTGTTCATGAGCAATTTTTGAAATTTCCTCTATCGGATTAATCGTCCCTAAGACATTAGAGACATGAGCAATTGACACGAATTTCGTTTGCGCTGTGACTTTTTGACGCAAATCTTCCATATCCAATTCGCCCTCTTTGAGATAAACAAATTTTAAGATTGCCCCTGTTTTCTTAGCTACTTCTTGCCAAGGAACGATGTTAGAATGATGTTCCATAATGGAAATGACAATCTCATCATCTGCTTTCAAGATTTGTCCAGCAAATTGAGCCACCCAATTAATTGAGGTGGTTGTTCCTCTGGTAAATAAGACTTCTTTTGTTGATTTAGCATTGATAAAGGCACGGACTTTTTCACGCGCTGCTTCATATTTTTCAGTTGCTCTCTCTGCTAACGTATGAACCCCACGATGGACATTGGCGTTATCATTTTCATAATAATCCTTTATCGCTGACAAAACGCTCAAAGGTTTTTGAGTGGTTGCTGCATTATCCAAATAAACCAAAGGTTCATCATTAACAATTTGATTCAGAACTGGAAATTCATTTTTGATGCCTTCAAGCATTACATGCCCAGCTTTCTTTCAATAGTTTCAATAAATTCTGCTTGGACTGATTTGACAGGAATTTCACTGACGACTGAGCCAAGGAATCCACGAATAACAAGTCGTTTAGCTGTTTCTTCATCAAGTCCACGAGATTGAAGATAAAATAAATCTTCTTCATCAACCTGCCCAACAGAAGCTGCGTGACCTGCGGTTACTTCATTTTCGTCAATCAAGAGAATTGGATTTGCATCTCCTCGTCCTTTATCAGAAAGCATCAAAACATGAGAAGATTGTTGGGCATCCGCATTTTTGGCTCCTTTGATAATATGACCAATTGCATTAAAGGTCAGAGTTCCTTTATCAAGAATAACACCATTTTGCAAGATATGACCAACAGAATTTAGACCAAAGTTAGTCACTCTTGTGTCAATTCCTTGCGTTTGATGACCTGTTGAAATTCCCACTACTTTTATTTGTGAATGAGAACCATTCCCTTTAAGGTCACTGTCAAAGTCCGCCACAACATTTCCGTCATTCATGACTCCAACTGACCAGTCAACTGTTGCATTATCACCAATTAAACCGCGACGAATAACTGATGCTGTGACATTTTTTCCTAAACGGTCAATGGCTGCAAATTTGACTTGCGCCCCTGCTTTTGCAATAACTTCAACAACTAGATTTGCTGTTGCTTTGGCTGTTTGCTCCCCACTTGTTTCCAAGCGCTCGAGATAATCAACTTTTGCATTTTTTCCTACAATAAGCAAAATTCGTTTATTAAAGGGAACTTCTGATGAACCCTCTTGCATCAAAATTGATTCAATGGGCTCAAGAACTTCCACACCATCTGGAACGTAGAGAACCAAACCAGAATTAAAAGTTGCAGCATTTGCTGCTGTTAAACGACTTTCATTAAAGGGAACGACAGATCCAAAGTTTTCTTCAACTAATTCTGGAATTTCTGTCAAAGCTGAATTAAAATCTGTAAAAATTACCCCTTGTTCAGCCAAGGTTGGTGTCATTTGTTCCATAACCGTTTGGCTTCCAACTTGAACAAGTAAAGGATGATTTGGGATTTCTGTAAAAGTGGGAACAGAGCCAATTTCTTCATTTTCAGAAATTGTTAAATGGTCTAAGCCCCAACGATTGATTTTAACTCGTTCAATATTTGGTAATTCTAAATTTTCAAATTCAAGCGCCGCTTTTTGGCGTAAATCTGACAACCAAGCTGGTTCAGCATGCATTTCTGAAAAGTTTAAGATGTCTTGATTCATAATTATTATTAGCAAGTTTTTATTTTTATAGGTAAACTTATCGATTTATTGACAAATTATTCTGTCAGTAAATTGATGAACAGTTAAACTTACTGACAGCTTTGTCAGTAGATAAAAATAGACTTACTAGCTCCTTTCCTTAAACTTCTTCTTTATATTCTAGTCCAAGTTCCTCAGCAATATTGACATATCCTTCAGTTTCCAGACGTTTAGCCAATTCAGCGCCACCGGTTTTCACCACACGACCATCCATCATGATGTGGACAACATCAGGTGTAATGTAATCAAGCAAACGTTGGTAATGTGTGATAATCAATGCACCAAATTTCTCGCCACGCATCGAATTAACACCTTTTGCAACGACTTTTAAAGCGTCAATATCAAGTCCTGAGTCAATTTCATCAAGAATAGCAAAAGTTGGTTCTAACATCAAAAGTTGTAGAATTTCATTTCGTTTCTTTTCACCACCAGAAAATCCTTCATTGAGATAACGTTCCGCCATCTCTTCTTTCATGCTCAAGACATCCATATTTTTATCCAATTTTTTGATAAATTCCATGACAGAAACTTTATCATCTTCAGCACGTTTGGCATTCATTGCTGCCCGTAAAAACTCTGCGTTAGTGATTCCTGGAATTTCAGATGGATATTGCATTGCAAGAAATAGGCCTAAACGAGCTCTTTCATCAACTTCCATCTCTAAAACATTTTGACCATCAAAAAGAACTTCTCCCTCAGTGACGGTATAATTAGGGTTACCCATAATCGCTGCCGATAAAGTCGATTTACCAGTTCCGTTAGGTCCCATAATTGCATGAATTTCATTGGTATTGATGACTAGGTTGACTCCTTTGAGAATCTCTTTATCTTCAATCGCCACATGAAGATTTTTAATTTCAAGTGTAGCCATTTTTTCGCTCCTTTGAATTGTCAATTGTATTTGACATTTATAGTCTCTATTCTAACAAAAAATTGATAAAATTTGTTATTTTCGCTCATATTATTTTTATCAATCGCAATATAAAAAATAAATGCCATTTGGCTTTTTTAGATACCAAAAAACCTCTATAAAATTAGAGGTTTTTTTATTTTTTATGTCGACTTCTTCGATAATTTTGAATTGGAAATTCTTGTGTCGGTTCATCAACTTCTTCATCTACTACTGAATACTGTTCTTGGTCTTTATTATCTCTTTTGTCAGTCCGTTCAGGGTGAAGAACTTCGTCACGATAAGCTGAATTTCCAACGAATTTCAAAGCTTTCAAGACTGGCTGACGATTTTCACCCAGAATTCCAACAAGTTCAATAAAGATTTCTAGTCCAAAAAGACATGCGATTACTAGTAAGATTCCACCAATTCGACTTGAAAATTGCAAGAGAATCGAGATAAAGGCAAAAATTGAGGCAATTCCATAAATTACAAGTACAGCGCCACGATGCGTAAAGCCAAGTGCCATGAGCCGATGATGCAAGTGCCTTTTATCAGCTGTTGCAATAGATTGTCGATTTAATTTCCGACGAATCATAGCCATGATTGTATCTGTGAGCGGTACTCCCAAAATTAACAAGGGAGTTAAAACGGCTACAGCAGTCGCATTTTTCAAGCCTTGTAAAGAGGCAACCGAGATTATGAATCCAAGGAATAAAGCTCCTGTATCTCCCAAATATATAATTGCTGGGTGATAATTATAGGGAAAGAATCCCATGATTGCAGCTACTACCGTGAAAATAGTAATTGGTAAGAACACATTTGGACTTGGCAGGAAAAAGTAAGAGACAATTCCCATTGTCGTCAGTGAAATAATGGATACCCCACTGGCAAGTCCGTCTAAACCATCAATTAAATTAATCGCATTCGTAATAGCCAGTATCCAAAATACCGTAAAGATAAAGGATAACCAACCCGGAAAAATTAATAAAGGACCACCAAAAGGAATTTTTAAATTATCAAAACGTGCATTGGTAAAGAACCAGATAAAACTCGCAGCAATTGTCAAACCTAAGAGTTTCATTTTAGGTGATATTTCTTTTATATCATCAACCAAACCAGTCAAAACAACAATTCCACCACCCACAATAAAGGGCCAAATGTAACTCAAATAACTAACTAATTGAATGGGATGGTGACCATTTCCGTTTCCGGGAGGTTGGGAATGGATTGGAGGTTGGGCATGCACGATTTGCGGAAGGATAAATAATGTGGCAACCGCAAAAGCAATGAAAATAACCAAACCTCCAGCTGAAGGCATCGGTTTTTTATTGACGCGGCGCTCATTGGGTTTATCCACAGCGCCAATTACCTTAGACACAAAAGTCATAACTGGGGTTAAAATCACTGAAATACCAAAAGTGATAATTATAACCATTAAAAACTTGAGTGCA
This sequence comes from Lactococcus cremoris subsp. cremoris KW2, assembly GCF_000468955.1. Lineage (NCBI taxonomy): Bacteria > Bacillati > Bacillota > Bacilli > Lactobacillales > Streptococcaceae > Lactococcus > Lactococcus cremoris. Next base: position 1,926,784 of record NC_022369.1, read on the forward strand.
AAAGGGATTTCTTTTAATGTATCAACCATATTTAGATTTTTCTAAGAACGTCTAAAGCACGCGTTGTGATTAGGCATTCACCATACTCCTGCAAAAATTCTCGACTCATTTTTGTCGCTTCACCATATTCCATCATCCGTGAACGTGTGCTTTCAACATGCATTTTACCTTTTGCTTTTTGATTATCTAAAACAACAAGATAAAAATTACCATCATAACGATAAAATTCTGACTCTTCATCTGCGAATTTCACATTTTTTATTCCAGTCAAGACAGACATCATGTCATCATAACGAATAGAGTAGTATATAAAGTCTGGCTCATGTTCGGCTTCTTCTTTTTTAGCCCCTGGTAAACCAAGTCCAGGTTTAAAATCAGTAATTCCTCGCTCGCGCGCCATATCTGCCCCTATTTCATTTAATTTATTATAAAAACCAGTCATTAATTCTTCAAATTCTTCAGGATCATCTGGAATCTCTCCGCCTTCACCCAACATTGCTTCTTCATGAACAATCATATGGACGCCTTGTGGGAAGGGTTGAATTTGGAAAGTTAACATCCCTACATTTCCAAAACGATTTTCTAAGCCAAGTTCATCAACTAATTCATAGAAAAATTGTTCAATGACTTCTTGATTTCCAAAAAAGTCAGATAACTTGATATCATAATCTGTCAAATCATCAAAAGACAAGGTGATTTTTATAGTGTTTTCATTTATATCCTCATACTTCATTTTGTTTCTCTTTTCTATAATTTATCTTCTATCACTTTACCAGTCTTAATAGTATTATACCACAGACCAGAAAAAAAACAGCACTCATGCCGTTTTTTGATATTCCATATAACTATATGAAACCTTTATTATAAGACTTTAGCTAGAAAGTCTTGGGTCCGTTTTTCTTTAGGGTTTTCAAAGATTTGAGCTGGTTTGCCTTGCTCAACAATTGTTCCATCAGCCATAAATAATACTCTGTCAGCAACTGTTTTAGCAAAGCCCATTTCATGAGTGACAACGACCATCGTCATCCCTTCTTTGGCGAGTTCTTGCATTACTGACAGAACCTCCCCAACCATTTCCGGATCAAGTGCCGACGTTGGTTCATCAAAAAGCATTACATCTGGATTCATAGCCAAAGCCCGAGCAATAGCTACCCTTTGTTGCTGTCCACCTGATAGAGACTGTGGATAGGCTTCTGCTTTATCTGATAAGCCAACTCTTTGAAGTAAATCTTCTGCAGTCTTTAGAGCTTCATCTTTCGTCATTTTCCCTGTTTTTATTGGGGCCAAGCAAAGATTTTCAAGGACTGTCATATTTGGAAAAAGATTAAATTGCTGAAAAACCATTCCCATTTTTTCGCGATGTTTAAAGACGTCTACAGATTTATCAGCAATATTAATTCCTTCAAAATAGACTTCTCCATCAGTTGGTTTTTCTAATAAATTCATTGTTCTTAAAAAAGTTGATTTCCCAGAACCTGATGGTCCAATCATCACAACAACTTCACCTTTTTTTATTTGAATATCAAGTCCTTTTAATACTTCATTCTTCCCAAAATATTTATGCAAATTTTTTATTTCAATTAAATATTCATTCATTATTTCGCATATCCTTTCCCAAGTTTCTTTTCAAACAGAACAAGCAAGCGACTAACAACAAAAGTGACCACAAAGTAGTAAAGTGCAACAAATATCATTGGACTAATTGTTTGGTAAGTCAAATTCGCCACGGTTTGCGCGCCATTGAAAACTTCCATAACCCCAATCGTATAAAGGAGTGAACTGTCCTTAATTATCGTTACAAATTCATTTCCTACGGCTGGTAAAATATTTCGCAATGCTTGAGGTAGGATAACGGTTGTCATCGCTTGTCTTGGTCGAATCCCCAAAGAATAAGCCGCTTCTTTTTGGCCAAGAGGTACTGCTTCAATCCCCGCCCGAACAATTTCCGCCATATAAGCACCAGAGTTCAACGAAATCACGATAATCCCGGGAATCAAACGTCCCAAATCTTGTTGCAAAATTCCTACTTGAAAAGTAGGTAAAGAAATACTTCCCATTAGGCTAAAACCAAGCATGATTTGAACCAGCATAGGTGTCCCACGAAAAATTTCAATGTAGATATTGGCTAGCCAGCGTAATGGAGCAATCTTAGAAATTTTTGCCAATGCTGTGACAATCCCTAAAAGCGTTCCAATTAAGACCACAAAAGCTGAAATAAATATCGTTACAATCATTCCATCATTAAAGTAGGGTAAATATTTCGGTAAAAAATCAAAATTCATATTTTCTCTCTTCTCTTTTATAATTTCTATTTTTATAAAAAAACAATAGCATAATTATAATATAAAAAGTATAAAAATACAATCATTTTTGTATAAAAATTAATTTTAAATAAATAAAAACTCCAATTACGGAGTTTTTATTCTGTCAGTAAATAATCATTCGTTTTTCGGTACTGATGGAAAGTCTGTCAGCGGCAACTAAATGATGAATTTCTCCATCAATTTGTACGGGTTGACTTTCTGCTAGTTCTACGGAAAAGTGTGGATTAACACGATGGAGAAATAAAGGGTGTTTTAAATGAGTTCCACGAAGAACACTCGGAATCAAGGAAAAAGTTCGAAATAAAGAGTGTTTACTGTATTCTACCAAATGAATATCTGCATTTTGGTTGGAAGCTTCTGGGGAAATTTTTACCCCTCCTCCAAAATATGGATGTTTGGTAAAAGTCATCAGGAAAGTTTTTTCTAAAGATATTTGCTGATTTTCTATCTCAATCAAAGCCGGAAATGCTTTTTTAGTGATTAAAACATGTAAAGCGGTCAAAATATAAGAAAAACTCCCTAGCTTTAATTTATTTAGAAATTGCTTAAGTTTTCCTTCATTGGCAGCTTGTACTATCGCCGCATCTAATCCAATCCCAATATTATTTAAAGCATAGCCATTCAATCCTTTAGATTGATAATTCATAATAAAAATTTCATGATTCATTCCACTGCGAGCAGCCTCAAAAGATTCAATTGGGTCAAGAATTAAGTTCAAGCTTCTAGCAAAATCATTACCTGAACCTGATGGAATATACGAAAATGCTTCTTCTTCTGGAAGTTCATTTATAACAAGCGAAATGGTCCCATCACCGCCTATAATCACTAAATGGTCTTCAGCCACTTTAAGTTCTAATATTTGTTTTACTAAATCCCCTTCTTCACCAGGAGCATTAGTTTTAAAAAGTCGATAATCATAATTATTTTTTTCCAAATATGGAATCAGAATCTCCAATGTTCGTGCACCTTTACCTGCACCAGAATTGGGATTTGCAAGGAGATAATAAGTCATAGAATTATTTTACCAAAAATGACAGAGATTTTATGTTTTTAATGATTTTGTCAGTAAATTTAATAAAAAAAGTTACTGACAAAATTTCATCAGTAACTTTTTTATTTATTTTCAAGATTTAAAATTAGTTTTCCACAGTTTCTGTTTCAACTTCTTTTACTTCTGGAGCATTTGTCAAATCAGCTAAAGGTTCGATGTTACGGTAACGGAACATACCAGTACCAGCAGGAATAATCTTACCGATAATAACATTTTCTTTCAAACCAAGCAAGTGGTCTTCTTTACCACGAATTGCGGCATCAGTAAGGACACGAGTTGTTTCTTGGAATGATGCAGCTGACAAGAATGAATTTGTTTCAAGAGAGGCTTTAGTAATACCCATCAAGACTGGACGACCAGTTGCAGGCATTTCACCATTCAAGAGTGCAGTTTCATTCAAAGCTTCAAAATCAGAAATGTCCATCAAAGTACCTGGAAGCACATCAGTTGAACCATTGTCCATGATACGAACTTTACGAAGCATTTGGCGAACCATTACCTCGATGTGCTTGTCACCAATTTCAACCCCTTGTGAACGGTAAGTTTTTTGAACTTCACCGAGCAAGTAAGTTTCCACTGACAAAGCATCACGAACTTGAAGCAAATGTTTAGGTTCAATAGAACCTTGAATCAAAGGCGCACCACGGTGGATAAATTCGCCTTCTTCAACCATCAAGACATCAGCCATACCTACAGTGTAGCTACGAGTATCTGTTTTACCTTTGACAGTAATTTCACGAGTACGAGTTGCGCCATCTTCAACGATTGATTCAACTGTACCAGTTACTTCAGTGATGATTGCTTCCCCTTTAGGGTTACGTGCTTCAAAGATTTCTTGGACACGAGGCAAACCTTGAGTAATATCTGAACTTGACGCAACACCACCCGTGTGGAATGTACGCATTGTCAACTGAGTACCAGGTTCACCGATAGATTGAGCGGCGATTGTACCAACAGCTTCACCAACTTCAACAGCATCACCTGTTGCCAAGTTGATACCATAACAATGTTTACATACACCATGTGGTGTTTTACATGTAAATACTGAACGGATTGTTACTTCTTTAACGCCAGCTTCAATGATTTTACGAGCAATATCTTCAGAAATCAAAGTATCATCGCCAATAATCATTTCACCAGTTTCTGGATGAAGGACTGATTTACGAGTGTAACGACCAACCAAACGTTCAAAGAGTGGTTCAACCATTTCTTTACCAGTTGCAATATCAGCAATCACAAGTCCACGGTCAGTACCACAATCGTCTTCACGAATGATAACATCTTGGGCAACGTCAACCAAACGACGAGTAAGGTAACCTGAGTCGGCTGTCTTAAGGGCCGTATCGGTCATCCCTTTACGAGCACCGTGAGTTGAGAAGAACATTTCCAAGACAGAAAGTCCTTCACGGAAGTTAGAGATGATAGGCAATTCCATGATTTTACCATTAGGAGCAGCCATCAATCCACGCATACCAGCAAGTTGAGAGAAGTTGGAAATATTACCACGGGCTCCAGAGTCCATCATCATAACGATTGGGTTTGTCAAATCTTGTTCTTCAATCAATCGTTTTTCGAGAGACTCTTTTGCATCACGCCAAACACCAGTAACGGCATTATAACGTTCATCATCAGTAATCAAACCGCGACGGAATTGTTTAGTGATTTGTTCTACGCGTTTATGCGCAGCATCAATGATTTCATGTTTATCTTCAACAACAGGAATATCAGCGATACCCACAGTCAAACCAGCCAAAGTAGATTGGTGGTAACCAAGGTCTTTCAAACGGTCAAGGTACTCAGATGTAGCTGTTGTACGGTAACGTTTGAATACTTCGGCGATAATATTTCCAAGATATCCTTTTTTGAATGGACGAACAGTATCGATTCCAGCCAAAACTTCTTTGATGTTTTGACCAGCATCCATAAAGAAGCGGTCATCAGTTGAAGTTGTCAAGTTAACATCAGTTGGTTCATTCAAGTAAGGCATTCCTTCTGGAATGATTGAGTTGAAAATAACTTTACCAACAGTGGTTACCAAGATTTTATCTTGTTGATTTTCAGTCCAAGGCTTATTGAGTGATTTTGTCGCGATACCGATACGTGTATGCAAGTGTACATAACCGTTACGCATTGCGATTTCAACTTCTTCAGGAGTTGCAAAAATCATTCCTTCGCCTTCACGACCTTTTTCTTCCATTGTAAGGTAGTAGTTACCAAGGACCATATCTTGTGATGGTGTAACAACTGGTTTACCATCTTTAGGGTTCAAGATATGTTCAGCAGCAAGCATCAAAAGACGTGCTTCAGCTTGTGCTTCTTCAGACAATGGCAAGTGAATGGCCATTTGGTCACCGTCAAAGTCGGCGTTATAGGCTTCACAAGCAAGTGGGTGAAGACGGATGGCTTTACCATCAATTAAGACTGGTTCAAAAGCTTGAATCCCCAAACGGTGAAGCGTAGGTGCGCGGTTAAGGAGAACAGGGTGTTCTTTAACAACCGTTTCAAGTACATCCCAAACGTCTGAATCTTGGCGTTCAACTTTACGTTTAGCCGCACGAATATTAGCAGCCAATTCTTTTTTTACAAGTTGTGCCATTACAAATGGTTTGAACAACTCAATCGCCATTTCACGTGGAACACCACATTGGTACATTTTGAGTGTTGGACCGACAGCGATAACTGAACGTCCAGAATAGTCAACACGTTTACCAAGCAAGTTTTGACGGAAACGTCCTTGTTTCCCTTTCAACATGTGTGAAAGAGATTTCAATGGACGGTTACCAGCACCAGTGATTGGACGACCACGACGACCATTGTCAATCAAAGTATCAACAGCTTCTTGGAGCATCCGTTTTTCATTTTGAACGATAATATTTGGAGCATTAAGTTCCATCAAACGTTTCAAACGGTTATTACGGTTGATAACACGACGATACAAGTCATTCAAGTCAGATGTGGCAAAACGTCCACCATCTAATTGAACCATTGGACGCAAATCTGGTGGAATAACTGGTAATACGTTTAAGACCATCCAAGATAAAGCATTGCCTGATTTTCTGAAAGCTGACAAAACATCTAAACGACGAATAATTTTTACACGACGTTGTCCAGTCACTGTTTTGAGCTCTTCTTTGAGTTCAGCAACTTCTTTGTCAATATCAACATCATTCAACAAATCTTGAATTGCTTCAGCACCCATTTTTGCAACGAATGAACCAAAACCATTTTTCAAAAGTTGTTCACGATATTCACGCTCAGTCAAGAGTTGTTTTTTCTCAAGATCAGTTTCTTTTGGATCAATTACCACATAACTTGCGAAGTAAATTACTTCTTCAAGTGCACGCGGGCTCATATCCAGAGCGAGTCCCATACGTGATGGAATTCCCTTGAAATACCAAATATGTGAAATTGGAGCAGCAAGCTCAATATGTCCCATACGTTCACGACGTGATTTTGCAGTTGTTACTTGAACACCACAAAGTTCACAGACTTGATTCTTATAGAAAACACCTTTAAGTTTTCCACAAGCACATTCCCAGTCTTTTTGAGGACCGAAAATACGTTCGTCAAAGAGTCCTTCACGTTCAGGTTTTTGTGTACGATAGTTAATTGTTTCTGGTTTTTTTACTTCACCGAATGACCAGTAACGAATTTTTTGTGGAGATGCGATACCAATACGCATACTCTCAAATTTATTTACATCAACCAATTCTTTCTCCACTTCTAATAAATTTAACGCTAGACGATTTTGAGATTAGAGATTTACTGACAGCAATTTTTGTCAGTAAATAAATCTCAAAATATTAATTACAAAATCTTATTTTTCAATATCAGCGTTAATCAAAGCTTCTTCTTCAGCTTCTGCTTGTGCAACAATTGCTTCTTGAGCTTCAAGCATTTCCGGAGTAATTTCTGTATTATCTGGACGAGTCATTACTTCATCTTCATCCAATTCACGCAAGTCAAGAACATTACGATCAGCATCGAGGACTTTCATATCAAGACCAAGTGATTGTAATTCTTTAACCAATACGCGGAATGATTCAGGAAGACCTGGTTTAGGAATACGTTCACCTTTAACAATAGCTTCATAAGCGCGCGTACGTCCAATCACGTCATCTGATTTGTAAGTTAAGATTTCTTGAAGAACATTGGCAGCACCATAAGCTTCAAGCGCCCAAACTTCCATTTCCCCGAAACGTTGTCCACCGAACTGTGCTTTACCACCGAGCGGTTGTTGTGTAACGAGTGAGTAAGGACCAACTGAACGTGCATGGAGTTTATCATCAACCATGTGGTGAAGTTTAATCATGTACATGACACCGACTGAAATTCGGTTATCAAATGGTTCACCAGTACGTCCGTCATAGAGAACTGTTTTCGCATCAGCAGCCATACCAGCTTCTTTAACAGTATCCCAGATATCTTCATCAGAGGCTCCATCAAACACTGGTGTCGCAATGTGAATACCAAGTGTACGAGCAGCCATACCTAAATGGAGCTCCATAACTTGTCCAATATTCATCCGTGATGGTACCCCAAGTGGGTTCAACATGATATCAATCGGTGTTCCATCTGGTAAGTAAGGCATATCTTCCACGGGAACGATATTTGAAACAACCCCTTTGTTACCGTGACGACCGGCCATTTTATCCCCAACGTGAATCTTACGTTTTTGAGCAATGAAGACACGAACGAGTTTATTCACACCTGATGGTAATTCATCACCATTTTCACGGGTAAATACGCGAACGTCATGAACGATACCGCCTCCACCGTGAGGAACACGAAGTGAAGTATCACGAACTTCACGAGCTTTTTCACCGAAGATTGCACGAAGCAAACGTTCTTCTGGTGTTGGATCAGTTTCACCCTTAGGTGTTACTTTACCAACAAGCAAATCACCATCTTTAACTTCGGCACCAATACGGATAATTCCTGATTCATCAAGGTTTTTGAGCGCTTCATCCCCAACGTTTGGAATTTCGCGTGTAATTTCTTCAGGGCCAAGTTTTGTATCGCGAGTCTCTGATTCATATTCTTCAATTGCGATTGATGTATAAACGTCATCTTTAATCAAACGTTCAGACATGATTACGGCATCCTCGAAGTTATAACCTTCCCAAGTCATATAGGCAACGAGTGGATTTTGACCAAGGGCCATTTCTCCATTTTCCATAGATGGACCGTCAGCGATGATGTCATTTTTTTCAACTTTTTCGCCAAGACGAGCCAATGGACGTTGATTATAAGAAGTTCCTGAGTTAGAACGACGATATTTTGTAATATTGTAAATATCAAGTTCACCAGATGTACGGCGAACACGGATTTCATTACCGTCAACATACTCAACTACACCTGCATGCTTAGCAAGAAGGGCAGCTCCTGAGTCGCGAGCGGTTTGATGTTCCATACCAGTACCAATCCAAGGTGCATGTGGGTCAATCAATGGAACTGCTTGACGTTGCATGTTGGCACCCATGAGGGCACGGTTGGAGTCATCGTTTTCCAAGAAAGGAATACAAGCAGCAGCGACGGCGATAACCTGTTTAGGTGAAACGTCCATATAGTCAGCTGTTGAAGCTTCAACTTCAATATTGTTACCTGTATGACGAGCCATAACTGTTTCATTAGCAAAGCGACTATCATCAGTCAATGGTGAGTTCGCTTGGGCTACAGTGTAGTTATCTTCTTCATCGGCAGTCAAATATTCAACTTCGTCAGTAACAATTCCATTCACACGGTCAACGCGACGATATGGTGACATGATGAAACCATATTCATTAACTTTGGCATATGATGACAAGTTGTTAATCAAACCGATGTTTGGTCCTTCAGGTGTTTCAATAGGACACATACGGCCATAGTGAGTGTAGTGAACGTCACGCACTTCATATGAAGCACGGTCACGAGAGATACCCCCAGGTCCTAAGGCAGAGAAACGACGTTTGTGTGAAAGCTCAGACAAAGGATTATGTTGGTCCATAAATTGTGACAACTGTGATGAACCAAAGAATTCTTTGATTGAAGCTGTTACAGGACGAATGTTAATCAAACCTTGCGGTGTGATATTTTCATTTTCTGAAGATGACATACGTTCGCGAATGACACGTTCCATACGTGAAAGTCCGATACGTACTTGGTTTTGAAGTAATTCACCAACTGAACGAATACGACGGTTACCCAAGTGGTCAATATCGTCCACTTTACCGATACCTTCAGCAAGTCCAAGCCAGTAGCTGATGTTTGAAATAACATCGGCTGGTGTCAAGACACGACATTCTGAATCTGGATTACCATTTGAGAGCAATGTCACAACACGTTCTGAATCTTTAGGAGAATAAACTTTAATACTTTGCAAAGTGATTGGTTCTGGAATTACTGCATCGTCAGAAGGTTCAACAACGAAGTTTCCAAGACCATTATCAAGCAATGGTTCGATTAAATCGAGCACATCACGAGTCACAAGTGTATCTGTATTAACAAGAATTTCGCCAGTTTCTGGATCAACAATTGGCTCAGCCAAAGTCAAACCAAGCAAACGGTTTTTAAGAGCTAGTTTTTTGTTAAATTTATAACGTCCAACAGGAGCAAAATCATAACGTTTTGGATCGAAGAAACGCGCAACAAGTAAGCCACGTGAGCTGTCTGCTGTTTTTGGTTCTCCTGGACGCAAGCGGTCATAGATGTCTTTGAGGGCTTCTTCTACACGAGTGTCAGCCGGATTTTTATGAACATCTTTTGCAATTGTGTCTGTCAAAAGTTGAGTTTCACCCAACAATTCAAGGATTTCGTCATCTGAACCAAATCCAAGCGCACGAAGCATTGTTGTGAAAGTTAATTTACGAGTACGGTCAATACGAACATAACCAATGCCTTTAGCATCTGTATCCAACTCAAACCAAGCTCCACGGTTAGGAATTGTGGTATGTCCAAAACTTTCAAGACCATTTTTATCCGTTTTAAGGTGGAAATATGAACCTGGACTACGTACCAACTGGCTGACGATCAAACGTTCTGAACCATTATTGATAAATGTCCCCATTTCAGTCATGAGTGGGAAGTCACCAAAGAAGACTTCTTGTGTTTTTAATTCACCAGTTTCTTTATTTACAAGACGGAAGGTTACATAGATAGGTGCTGAATAGTTTGCGTCATGTGCGCGAGCTTCTTCAACAGTGTATTTTGGGGTTTTCATTTCATAACCAACAAATTCGAGTTCCATTGTACCCGCAAAGTTGTCGATTGGAAACATTTCTTTGAAGACATTTGCAAGACCTTCATCGAGGAAGTTTTTATAACTTAATGTTTGAACTTCGATGAGGTTTGGCAAACCGATTACTTCTTTAATACGTGAAAAACTGCGTCTTGTACGGTGTTTACCGTATTTTACGTCATGTCCTGCCAAGTGTTTTCTCCTCTATTTTTTAGATTTGATTAAAAAAGTCTGTGTTTTTGATGAATTTTTAATTAAAAAAACCGAAAAGTCTGTAGTTTGTCTTTTTAATAACTTTTCTGGTTTATTCAATATAAAAGACGCCAAAAAAGCAACGAAAACAGTAGTGTTTCGTTGCTTACAAAGCCTATGGGGACAATATATCCCACAGATTTTGCTGACAAACCATTATTTCTATTATACTATTTATTGTAGAAATTTTCAAGGCTTATCTAGCTTATCATTCAATTTTTTCAATAATACTTTTAAAGGCTTCTAATTCTGAACGAGATAAGGATTGAACCAATGAAACAAAGGTTTCATTTCGCCGTTTGGTTTCCAGCTCTGACAGCATAATATAAGACATTTGATTTCCGATAAATGTTGATAGAAAATCTGCCAAGATTGCTTCTTCTTGATTTAATGGTGCATCAGTCAAGAGAAAAACAGTTCCTAATCTTAGATGATTCCCTTCAATAGGAATAAGAGTCAAATATTGATTAGCAAATTTTCCTGAGAGTTCTTTTACTGATTTCAAAATTGAATGAGTCATTTGTTCGCTTTCACTCATTTCATATTGATTTAAAATTTCTGTAGATAGTTCTTTGGAAATTTTTTGATAAGTAAAAAAGTTCTGGAGGTTCATATCAGACTGATAGAATTTTTCAGAAAAACCGTAACCAAGAAAATTGCGTTTTGTATCTATCATAAAAAGTGTACATTCTAAAATTTTAGCACTTTTCTCCGCAACATCTTGATAAGGTAATGATTTTTCGAGATCGATAAATGATCTTTTCAAAGTGACATTAATCTCTTTTATTTTGTCATAAATTTCCTTCAACTTCTCTCCCTTTCTCTACCCATAAAAGGCAATGAGTATTCCTATGATTACTTTTATACTACCATATAACGTTTAAGATGTCAATTTTCTTAACGAATTTGCAATAATTAATTTTCCGGCTTAAATATTGCTGCTTTTTTAAGTATTTGCTATTTTATATCTAATGACTATGTGATATAATATATGTGTTACAAATATTAAAAATATTTATTCAATACATATTGAGGTGATTTTAATGTTCTATGACCGTTTAAAAACTTTAGTTATTGATTCTCAGAAATCTTTCAACCAAGTCGAGAGAGAATTGAGATATCCCAGAAATGCCCTAGCCAACTATCGCTTGGGAAAAGAACCCTCTGCCAAAAGATTGACAGAAATTGCTGATTATTTTAATGTCACGACCGAGTATCTTCTTGGTAAAGATGACAAGTACAGTTATAATAAAGCAAAACTCTTGTTTGAGTATCTAACCTTAGACAATAAACAGCATCTGCTTAATTATATTCAAAATCGAATTGATGAGCTTGAACTTCTTGAAAGAGAACCAATCTCTTTGAGTGCTGGGCAATTTGTCTTTTGCGGCGATAACACGTGGGCTCTTCAAGACAGTAAAAAAACGATTAAATTACTCACTAAACAACTTCCTGAAAGTTACGATGCTGTTTTTGAATTAATCGGTGGTTCTTTAGATGATGAAGCCCCTGGAAATGGAGATTTACTCTTCGTTAAATTTACTGATATTGATTATACGGATTCTGTTCGTAATTTCTTATTACAACACGACCATTTTGCCAAATTATTAGTTACAGAAAATAAACTGGTTTGTTTAAGTCGTGATGGCGGAAAACTTGCTGAAGTACCTGATTTATCTTGTAAAATTACCAAAATTTATCGTTTTGGAAGTTCTTAATTTGATTTTTTCCATTAATTTTCATGGCTTTAAAAAGTACTGATAGAATCGTCAGTGCTTTTTATGCAAGTGTGATATAATGTAAAAAATATCCATAATCTTAGGAGGTCGAATATGACTAGAGTTCAAGATGATTTATTTGCTACTGTTAATGCAGACTGGTTAAAAGAAGCACAAATTCCAGCTGACAAGCCCAGAATTTCAGCATTTGATGAATTAGTTTTAAAAAATGAAAAGAATTTAGCTCATGATTTAACTGAGTTATCCAAAAATCTTCCTACTGATAATCCAGAATTACTTGAGGCTATCAAGTTTTATAATAAAGCGGGAGATTGGGAAAAGAGAGAACAAGCTGATTTTTCTGCTGTAAAAGCAGAACTTGCCAAAGTTGAAACTTTACAGTCTTTCAAAGATTTTCAGGAAAATCTCAGTCAACTTATTCTCCATTCACAAACTTCTGTTCCTTTCTCTTTTAGTGTTGAACCAGATATGAAAGACGCGATTCACTACTCTCTTGGATTTTCTGGACCAGGCTTACTTTTACCTGATACTAGTTATTATGATGAAAAACATCCTCGAAAGAAAGAATTACTTGATTTTTGGACGAAAAATACTGCAGAAATTTTAGCTCGCTTTGAAGTGGAAAATGCTGAAGAAATTGCCCAAAATGCCGTCAAATTCGATGAGCTTTTAGTTCCGTCAGCAAATACTTCTGAAGAGTGGGCAAAATATGCTGATCTTTATCATCCAATTGCTACTGACAGCTTTGTCAGTGAAGTTAAAAACCTAGATTTAAAAACTTTAATTAAAGATTTAGTAAAAACTGAGCCTGATAAAGTCATTGTTTATGAAGATCGTTTTTATGAATCATTTGATTCACTTATCAATGAAGAAAACTGGTCAATCATTAAAGCTTGGATGCTGACAAAAATTGCCCGTCGCGCTACTTCTTTCTTCAATGAAGACCTTAGAATCCTTGGTGGGGCTTATGGTCGTTTCCTTTCAAATGTTCAAGAAGCTAGAAGTCAAGAAAAACATCAACTTGATTTGACCGAATCATATTTCAGCCAAGTTATTGGTTTATTCTATGGTCAAAAATATTTTGGAGAAGCTGCAAAAGCCGACGTAAAACGGATGGTTGCTGCAATGATTAAAGTTTACCAAGAACGATTACGTAAAAATGATTGGCTCAGTCAAGAAACTGCTGAAAAAGCAATTGAAAAATTAGATGCCATCACACCTTTTATTGGTTTTCCTGACAAATTACCTGAAATTTATCGTCGCTTAAAAACGACTTCTGGTTCTCTTTACGAAGATGCCCTTAAATTTGATGAAATTTTGACTGCTCGAACCTTTGAAAAATTCTCAGAAGATGTGGATAAAACAACTTGGCATATGCCAGCTCATATGGTCAATGCTTATTACAGTCCAGATAGTAATACAATTGTTTTTCCTGCAGCTATCCTCCAAGCCCCATTCTATTCTCTTGACCAATCATCATCACAAAACTATGGTGGAATTGGTGCAGTTATCGCTCATGAAATCTCTCATGCTTTCGATAATAACGGTGCCCAATTCGATAAAGAAGGGAATTTGAACAAGTGGTGGTTAGATAAAGACTACGAAGCCTTTGAAGAAAAACAAAAAGAAATGATTGAGCTCTTTGATGGCGTTGAAACTGAAGCTGGTCCAGCAAACGGAAAACTCATTGTGTCAGAAAATATTGCTGACCAAGGTGGAATCACTGCTGCGCTAACCGCAGCCAAAGAGGAAGATGATGTTGATTTGAAAGCTTTCTTTAGCCAATGGGCTAAAATTTGGCGCATGAAAGCAAGTACAGAATTCCAACAAATGCTTTTATCAATGGATGTCCATGCTCCTGCTAAGCTCCGTGCCAATATTCCACCAACAAATCTTGAAGAATTTTATGAAACTTTTGATGTCAAAGAAACAGACCAAATGTATCGTGCACCAGAAAAACGCCTTAAAATCTGGTAATTAAATTTATAAAAAAAGTACCTCTTCTAGAAGTACTTTTTTTATCTATCAAAGCAGTTCATCTTCGATAACTATTTTCCCTTGAGTTGTAAATGAAACTCCTTCTTTTTTCAAAAGTTCCATTTGTTCACTTTTGGCAGGTTCCGGCAGTCCAATTGTTCGGTCTGAACGAACTACACGCCACCAAGGAAGTCCATATTTTTTGGACATGGAGTGCAATACTCTCGAAACCTGTCGGGCCCCATTTGAAAGACCAGCCAAGTGTGCCACATCTCGGTAGCTCATCACTTCTCCTTCTTTTAGATTGAGAATGACTTCTAAAATCTTTTTTGTATTTTCGGTGATTTCAGCCATTTTTTATCCTTTTTTAGCATTTACTAATAAGTCTGTCAGCAAATATTTTACTGACAGACTTATTTTTTGTTAAATATGTAGTTTTCGACGGAGAGATAATCCTCTTGGACCAAACCACTTCTCTAAAAGTCCTAGTTTGGCAGCAAACCAGAGGTAAGTATAAAATCCTGCACCACCGGCTATCGCCGCAATAAATACTGACGCAATACGCCCTGGGCTCTTACCGAAGATAAATCCTAAAATAACTTCAACAATAATTACCACAATCGCCATAAATCCTGTCAGTAAAGCTGCCCCCTGAATTCCACGAATTGTATTCTTAATTGAAAAATGAGTTAATTCGTGTAATTTTCTGATGAACAAGAAAACGCCAATTAAGAAGGAAATCGTTGTCGCAAGTAAAGGTCCATAAGTATGGAAAATAAGAATCATCGGAACTTGTAAAACCAATTTGATAACAAGAGTCAGTGTGAAGATTCGCATTGCCAAACGTTTATGATCCATCACCGTCAGCGGAGGATAGACAATCATATAAAGTCCCAATAAGAAAGTTTGTAAGATAGCAAAGACAAACAAGCTACTTTGCAAACCAGAAGGAATTTGGTAAAAAATTGTATAAATTGGTTTGGTCAACAGTGACATTCCAATCACGGCCGGAAGCATAAAGCCAACATATAATTGGAAATTATAACCGACCAATGTTGCAAGCTCACGCCGATTTCCCTGAACATAATGTTCTGTAATCAATGGGTCTGATACAGAACCTAGCGTCAAAGCCACGCCCAATAAAACCATGGTCAATTTATCTGTATTGGCCGAGAAATAACTCATCAAAACAAGTAACTCATTATGACTATAATTTGTTACCCAAGGCATCATATTCATGAAAGTTGAGTTATCGATAATTTTGAAAATTTGAATAGCTGAGCCAATGACAATAAATGGAATAGCGGTATGTAGGGTTGATCTTAAAATTTCTAAAGCATTTATTTTAGACTTTACAGGACCTGGATTGATTAATTTATTAAGATTTCCCGATTTTTGTAAGTAATAAAATAAAACAGCATAGGAACCTAACATCCCGATAAAAGCAGCTAAAGTGGATTGCGTCACAGCATTTTGCCAGTTATGTGAACCTAATTTCATGATAGCAAAAGTCGCCGCCAACATCCAAATGACCCGAACAATTTGCTCTAAAAGCTGACTCATAGCGTAAGCTTTCACTTGATTTAACCCTTGGAAATATCCCCGAATAACGGACATCGAAGGAAAAATCAAGACCGCTAAGGCAAGACTTTTCATGACCGGAATCAAATCTGCACTATCTTTCCCTCCAACGAGTGTCGATAGTGGACCGGCGAGAAAGAACATTAGTCCTGAAGCAATAATCCCTAGAACTAACATGACTCCGAGCATTTGGCGTACCAGACGATAGGCCATATTGGGGTCATCCAAGGTATTGTAACGCGCCACTTCACGCGCGATTGCCGCTGGAATCCCCACTGTTGAAATCAAAAGGAAAAGGGCATAGATGTTATATCCCATGCTAAAGAGGGAGTTAGCTTCATTACCAAAACGTCCCATCCAAGCATACCAAGGAATAATATAGATGACACCTAAAATTTTCCCAATCATATCTGCACCAGTCCGCCAAGCAGCACCCGAGAGCATCTGATCTTTTGATTTTGCAGCCGTTTTTGGTGACTGCTGACCCGTATTCATTATTTTTTCTGAATCTTCCATTGTTCCATTTTACCCTAAGTTCTGTATTTTGACAATAAAAGAATAATTTTAGATCATTAATTCACGATGTCATCTATTACTATCAAGTAAATAAATGGGACATGCGTCAGGTCTTTGCTTATGCTATAATATAGGGTAATGGGATTTTTCCCTTAGTTCCTTGCTTTTAGAAAGGTATCGCACGCTTCGCGATAAATAGGCATTCCTCACATGATTAAACTCGAACAAGTTGTAGAAATACTAAAAAAAGATAATAACTTTCGTGAGATTTCTTCTGCTGGCGAATATTATTTCAATTGGCCAAAAGAAGTAAACTTTGACCAGCTCTCTTATGATTCACGAAAATCAACTAAAGACACCCTTTTTTTTGCCAAGGGTTTAAATTTTAAAAAGGAGTATCTGACAGATTTAGAAGCTGCTTTTTATGTTTCAGAATTTGATTATGAAGTAGCTCTTCCAGCAATTATCGTAACCGATGTTAAAAGAGCAATGGCTCTAATTGCCGCTAACTTTTATGAATTCCCTCAAAATAAATTAAAAACCCTTGCCTTGACTGGGACCAAAGGAAAAACAACTTCTGCTTACTTTGCTAAAGCAATTCTTGACAAAATGAACGGAGGTAAAACTGCCCTTTTATCAACTGCCCAAACTACTCTTGATGGACAAAATTATTTCAAATCAGAACTGACAACACCTGAAAGTCTTGATTTATTGGAAATGATGGCAAAAGCTCTGGAAAATGGAATGACACATTTAGTAATGGAAGTTTCAAGCCAAGCTTACAAGACTGAACGAGTTTATGGTTTAACTTTTGATGTTGGTGTTTTCTTAAATATTTCTCCTGACCACATCGGTCCAGTTGAGCACCCAACTCTTGAAGATTATTTTTACTGCAAACGTCAACTTCTTAAAAATTCACGTTATTTTGTTGCCAATGCCGAAATGAACCACTTTGCAATCATTAAAGAAGAACTCAATGAACGGAAAATTCCTCATGCTTTCTATGGTGCAGATTCTGAAAATGAAATTATAGAATCAAAAGGACTTCATTTTGTTACTGACGGCTCTGTCAGTGGAGAATTTGATATTCGCTTGTTAGGACGATTCAACCAAGAAAACGCCTTGGCTACAGCATTAGCAACCAAAGCACTTGGTGCTTCTTTTGAAAATATTCGTCAAGGTTTAGCTTCAGCTATCGTTCCAGGAAGAATGGAATTACTCACCGCCAAAAATGGGGCACACATTTACATTGACTATGCCCACAACGGTTTGTCGTTAGAAAATCTCGTTGAAGTTGTTGAAGACCATCATGCTGGTCAGCTTTTCTTAGTTCTTGGTTCAACCGGAAATAAAGGGGAAAGTCGTCGTAAAGATTTCGGACAAGTCATTGAAAACCATTCTCGTCTAAATGTAATCTTAACAACGGACGATTCAAACCGAGAAAATCCCAAAACAATTGCTGACGAGATTGCTTCATTTGTTAGTCGTGAGCTGGACTTTGAATTGGACCGTGAATCTGCAATTAAAAAAGCTATCAGTAAAACTCAAAATTCTGATGATGCTGTCATTATCGCTGGAAAAGGCGCGGATATGTTCCAATTGAAGGACGGGAAACGTGAACCTTATATCGGAGATAGTCCTGCTGCTCAAAAATATCTCTAATTTACTGACAGAAGTTCTATCAGTAAATTAACTAGAGAAAAACGACTCGAAATTGAGTCGTTTTTCTCTTTTATTCTTTAACTAAGCAAAAGAATTAACAACGGCAAGGATTCTCTGCAATTCTGCATGAGTTTCATAGCTCACTGTATCCGAATAAAGAAGTGCAGAAAGTTTACGAGATGAGTATCCAACCTTCTCACTTACCTCATCAATGTGCAACTTCTTTTCCTTCATCTTGTACAAAATTGCTTCCTTAAAATTGTTTGTAATTTCTTCTTGTTGAAATTGCGAAAGATTGTTAAATTCATCACTTGAATAGTTGACTAAATCCTTTGAATTCATCTGTATCGCCTCTTTTTATTTTATTTAGTAAAATCAATGACCATCCGGCCTTCAATTTTTCCTGCTTTCATTTCATCAATAATCTCATTGATTTCTTCAAGCTTGCGTGTCGCAACAATTGGTTTGACTTTACCTTCAGCACCAAATTGAAAAGCTTCTGCTAAATCAAGTCTTGTTCCAACAAGTGAGCCGGCAACTTCCACACCATCAAAAACAACTGTCGGAACAGACAAAGTCATTTCGGTATTAGGCAGTGCCACCGCAACCATTTTACCCATTGGTTTCAAAGAAGCGACTGCTTGTTCAAATGCTATTCTTGCAACGGCGCAAACAACAGCACTTTGTGCTCCTAAACCACCAGTGATTTTTTTTATTTCATCAATTGGATTGACTTCACCAGAATTGATAATCACATCTGCACCAATTTTTTTAGCTAAGTCTAATTTATCTTGATTAATATCAACTGCAATTACTTTTGCCCCAAAAACATTTTTAGCGTATTGAATAGCTAGATTACCTAGTCCACCGGCACCAAAGATGACTTGCCAATCTCCTGGCTTAACTCCAGAAACCTTGATTGCTTTGTAAGTCGTAACTCCAGCACAAGTGATTGAACTTGCTTCAATAGGATCAAGTCCCTCTGGAACTTTTACCGCATAATCAGCTGTTACAATCGCTTGTTCGGCCATTCCACCGTCAACTGAATAACCAGCATTTTTGACCTCTCGACAAAAAGTTTCATTACCAGAAACACAGTATTCGCAATGCCCACATCCTTCGAAAAACCAAGCGACTGACACGCGATCTCCAACTTTTAAGGAAGTGACTTCACTACCAATTTCTTTGACAATACCGATTCCTTCATGACCAAGGACCGTTCCAGCTTTGTTGCCATAATCGCCTGCTGCTACATGCAAGTCTGTATGACAGACTCCACAATATTCCATGTCGAGTAAAGCTTCATTGGGCTTAATCATCCGAAGTTCCTTTTCAACAACATCCGCATAGCCATCCGGATTTTGCCGTACTACTGCTGCTTTCATAAGAAAGTCTCCTCTATATATTATATTTTTGTAAACGCATTCTTTTTAATTTATTATAACACTTTTCACCTCATTTTGTATCATTAAAGTAGCAAAAAAATATTTTTGACCAATAAAATATCTTATTTCTATTTAAGTAATTTTTATACCAGTTTTTCTTTAAATTTTTTAAGATTCATCTGTGATTTTTCCCTCTCTTTTACGTATAATATAGAAAGAATGAATTTAGAAATAAAACTAAAAGAAATATTCGGTTATGATTATTTCCGAAATGGTCAAAAACAAATTATTGAACAAGTCTTAGCAGGACAAGCTACTCTTGGCATTTTGCCTACTGGAGCTGGAAAATCAATTTGTTATCAACTACCAGCCGTTATCCAATCTGGGCTCACACTGGTAATCTCACCACTTATCAGTCTAATGAAAGATCAGGTTGACCAACTTAATATCGCTGGAATCCCAGCAACTTTCATCAACTCTACTCTTGAAGAAGGTGAATCTTATCAAAGAATGCGACAAGTAGAAAATGGTGAAATTAAGCTTCTTTTTGTTGCGCCCGAACGTTTTTCATTAGATTATTTCAATAGTTTCTTACAAAAACTTCCAATTGACTTAGTTGCCATCGATGAAGCCCACTGTATTTCGCAATGGGGGCATGATTTCAGACCTAGTTATGTCGATTTTGCAGCTCATCTCAAAGATTTACCTACACGGCCCACCGTCTTAGCTCTCACTGCTACTGCGACTCCAAAGGTTGCCGACGATATCCAATCCTTGCTCTCTATATCCCCCAGCCACACCATCAAAACTGGATTTCTTCGAGAAAACCTCCGTTTTGAAGTGGTTAAAGGGATGGATAAAAGAACTTTTCTTAAAAATTATCTTAAAAATCAGGAGAATGAGTCTGCTGGAATTATCTACGCCAGCACCCGTAAAGAAGTTGAAGAAATTTGTGAGTGGCTCAATCATAATCATTTTAAAGCCGTTCGTTACCATGCTGGGCTGAGCGAGCGAGAACGTCAAATGAACCAAGAGCTTTTTCTATTTGACGAAGTGCCAATAATGGTTGCAACCAATGCTTTTGGGATGGGAATTAACAAACCAAATGTTCGATTTGTGATTCACTATGCCATTCCCGCAACAATTGAAAGTTATTATCAAGAAGCTGGTCGTGCAGGACGTGACGGCTTAGAATCAGATGCAATTTTACTCTTTTCTCCAAATGATTTGCGAATTCGTAATTTTTTGATTGAACAAGGTGAAGGGGATGAGGGACATAAAGAACTTGAATATGAAAAGCTCCGTCAAATGCAAGCTTACACAAGTGCTGAAACTTGCCTCCAACGCTACATTCTCCAATATTTTGGTGATGAAGGAGAAGACTGTAAGAAATGTAGTAATTGTCTTGATGAAAGAGAACTTCTTGATATCACCGTTGATGCCCAAAAGGTTCTTTCTTGCGTGGTAAGAATGGGTGAGCGATTTGGTAAGACAGCTGTAGCACAAGTGTTGATCGGTTCTAAAAATAAAAATATTGCCAAATGGAATTTTGAAGGCCTCTCCACTTTTGGAATTATGAAAAATTACTCCCAAAAGACAGTCGGAGAATTAATCGACTTTTTATCTGCGGAGGGTTATCTCAATGTTACAACTGGAAAATTTCCCCTCCTTCTCCTTTCAGCCCAAGGTCTAAAAGTACTCAAGGGCCAAGTGAAAGTCTCTCGAAGAGCAAGCTTGATTATTGAATCTAAGGCGACTGTTGTTCATCATTTTGATGAAGAGTGTTTTGCAAGTATTCGTTCGCTTCGACTCGAACTTGCAAAAGAAGAAGGCGTTCCTCCGTTTATGATTTTTTCTGATAGTGCCCTTAAAGAAATGGCACAAGTTCTTCCAGATAGCCCAAGCCAATTTTTACAAATTTCTGGTGTAGGTCCAGTTAAACTTGAAAAATATGGCACACTTTTCATTGACAAAATATCTGAATATAAAAAAAGCTGAGTAGATACTCAGCTTTTTTTGAAAGATAATTTAGTCTTACTTATTTTTCTTTTTATAATTACGCATCATGAAGTAAGCAATAATACCAAAGATAAGTGGTCCACCAATCATTGAGATAAATGAGGTCAACATTTCTGATAATGCTTTTGCAGTTTGGTCAACAGCTGGTAATTGAACATAGTTCACAATCGGTTGAATAATTGTGAAGAAGTTCGCGCCACCAACGACTACTAAGACCAAAATTGTCAAGAAATTAACAACGAAGTTTGATTTAAAGAACTCAATTGGTTTAGCAATATTTTTATTTTTCTTGAAGTACCAGAAAGCAATAACAATGAAGAGATAAGGCAAGGTCATAGAAACATTAGCCATATAAGTCAAAATGAGGAAGAATTGACTTGCACCACCTTGTGAAGTCAAGAAATTCAAAACAATAATCAAAGTAACAATTGCAAATTGAATCCACATTGCAAATTTTGGCATACCTTCTTCATCAAGTTTACCTAATTTACCAGGCCAAAGTTTTTCTGGTGTACCAGTAATCAACTGTTTGATTGGGCTGTAAGTTAAGGTAAAGAAAGCACCCATATAGGCAAGAAGCATTGAAAGACCAATATAACGGGCAAAAATTCCACCAAGCATATCCGCTCCAGAAGTAGAAAGTCCAAGTGCATGACCAACTGCTTCACCAAGATTTTGCAAAAGCATATAAGGAACAGTTCCAAGGTTCATTGACCCATCTTTTATTGCTGGAATCCATTGTGAATAATCAACAAAGAATCCAACGCTAAGAATAGCTACTGAGTAACCCACCGCAATAATAAGTGCTGATGTAATAATTCCACGAGGGAAGTTTTTCTCTGGTTCATGTGTTTGATCGACTAAACCGGCGATTGATTCTACCCCACCATAGGCAAATACAGCAAAGACAAGAAAGGCGATAAAAGCAACGATACTACCATCAAAAGTTGGATTAGGAGATGACGTAAAAGCAGCAAGGTTAATTGGTGTTGCAGGATGTCCATTAACAACTAGTACAAGAACTGCGCCAAGAATTAAAATAACATTGAGCGAAAGAACGGCAATCCCAGCAATAGAGGTGAATTTTTTAATTGTTTCGACCCCTTTAGATACCATAAATGTAATGACGGCCATCCAAACAACGGCTGCAATTGAAATCCAAAGTAATGATGGCGTATGTGTTGAATTACCAAAAATTAAATTCACCATTGGAATCAAAATTTTATTTGCGACACTTACCATCCAAATGACATAAGAAGCATACCACATGAATGTTCCAATAAAGGCGAAAGTAGGATTAACTGCCTCACTCATCCATGAGTAGATTCCTCCTTTTTCATCTTTAAATGCTGATCCCATTTCCGTTACCATAAAGGCAAAGGGGAGGAAAAAGAGGAGAGCTCCGATAATATACCAAGGAATAGCACCGTAGCCCATTTGATAGAA
This sequence comes from Lactococcus cremoris subsp. cremoris KW2, assembly GCF_000468955.1. Lineage (NCBI taxonomy): Bacteria > Bacillati > Bacillota > Bacilli > Lactobacillales > Streptococcaceae > Lactococcus > Lactococcus cremoris. The sequence continues at coordinate 1,949,952 of NC_022369.1, forward strand.
GGCAACTGGGATATTCCCAAAGCCAAAGACAGTCGTAAAGATCATCAACGAGAGACCTACGAGTGAGAGTTTACCTTTTGTGTTTTGTGACATAATCTTTCCTTTTTACATTGATTAATAATTTTATCAACCAATTTATTTTTAAAGTGTTGAATGATTAACTAAATTTTACTTACAAATCTGTCAGTAAAATCTTTAGAAACAGAATAATATTGTAGACAGTAGCAGAAAGTTATCGAAAAGTAGCGATTAGTCTGAAAATTACATGCTAAGCGCAAAGCAAGCCGCTCAAGTAGATTTTTTAATAAAAACCTTCTTGGGCGACTTGTTCTTTTATTATCGAGTCCTTAAAAATAATAACTCTATTTTTTCTTTTATTTTGCTACTTCATTATTCAAACGGATAATTTCAAGCAAAGTATCTACTGCTTTTTCCATTGTTTGTACAGAAACAAATTCAAAACGTCCGTGCATGTTTTCTCCACCAGCAAAAAGGTTTGGTGTTGGAAGTCCCATAAACGAAATTTTAGATCCATCAGTCCCACCACGGATTGGTTCAATAATTGGGGCAATATCAAGATTTTCCATTGCTTTTTTGGCAATATCAATAATTGACATATCTTTTTCAATGATTTGAGCCATATTGTAGTATTGATCTTTAATAACTGGTTTTACACGGTTTTGACCAAGTTCAGCATTCATTTTATCTGCAATCTCTTGCATCAAAGCTTTACGTTCGTTGAATTTGCCTTCTTCATGGTCACGAATAATATATTGAGCTCTTGCTTCTTCTGGTGTACCATCAAGTTTCAAAAGATGGAAGAATCCTTCACGACCTTCTGTTTTTTCAGGACGGTCAAATTCTGGAAGTGCATTATGATAGTCAATTGCCAATTGCAAAGCGTTAACCATCATATTTTTTGCTGTACCAGGGTGAACGTTTTTACCTTGGAATTCAATCACTGCACCAGCTGCTGAGAAAGTTTCATATTGAAGTTCTCCAAGTGGTCCACCATCTACAGTGTAAGCAAAGTCAACATCAAAGTCAGCAACGTCAAACTTATCAGCACCTACACCAATTTCTTCATCAGGACCAAATCCAACTCGAATTTCGCCATGTTCAAAATCAGGATTAATGTTCAAGAGGTAATCAGCCAAAGTCATGATTTCAGCGACACCAGATTTGTCATCTGAGCCAAGCAAAGTTGTTCCATCAGTATGAACCAATGTTTGCCCTTTGTAGTTTTTAAGATTTGGAAAATCTTTTGGATCAAGTGTAAACTCAGTATCCCCAAGTTGAATCACAGACTCCCCATCATAATTTTCCAAAATTTGTGGATTAACTCCTTCTGCATTAAAATCAGCGGTATCCAAGTGAGCTAAAAGTCCAATTTTACGCACTTTTTTATCTGTGTTTGCAGGAATTGTCCCGATAACATAACCATTTGATTCAAGATAATGAACATCTTTGAGCCCAAGAGCTTTCATATCTTCACCCATTTTGTGGGCAAATTCTACAAGCGCTTGTGTTGAAGGTGTTGTTGTGCTATTTTCATCTGAACGTGTGTTTACTTTAACATATTCAAGAAAACGTGGTAACAGTTTTTCGTACTTCATTGGTTCTCCTTTAATTTATTCTAATCACCTATTTGTCTCCCAATGAGATAAAAGGCTCAATAGCTGTGGTTTGTTGAATTTGAGCAATAATAAAAGATTTAGCATCATCATATTTTTGCTCTGGAATCACTTGTTCTGAAAACTCCAAAAGACATTTATATTCTTTTTCAGAAATCTTTTCAATATAATTATATTTTTCAAGTACATTGACAAAAATATCACTTTTATTTTTGACGATGTCTTTACGCATGAATTTCAAGAGAAAAGTCGTCATATATTTTAATGCATACTCAGGGTCCACATCTCCAATCATTTGATAAATTTCTTTTTCAAATGCTGTTAAAGGGAGATTACTCGCTACTTTATTAAAATAATTGGCGAGTGTTGGTGTAACTTTTGTATTTTCTGGATATTCCTTGTAAGAAAAAGATGTCACAAAATTCAATATAACTTGATTCGTTTGATTAGTTAATCTGGGATAGCAATTGCTTTCTTGCAATAACTTCTCAATCCGTGAATTTTCTTCAATAAAAATCGGCTGTTCATAGATATTTCTCTGCGGTTCAGCCTTTTTATCCTCTATTCTTTTCCAGTCAAAATCGCTGTCTTTAAAAATATGAAAACCAAGTGAATAACGCTTATCCGAACGTAAGATTAGGCCAGCAGCAATGAATGAATCAATCTGCCGGTCCATATTTTTTACGTCAGCAAAATCTTTATGAATCTGTCTTAGCATGACTTCATCATGTTCTGCTAAATATTCTATCAAATCTTTAAAAAAGGGCTGACCTGTCAGCCGATTTTCATTATAGATTTTAATAGTCATTATTTATTAAAGCTTTCAGTCAATTGTGGAACAACTTGCTTTTTACGTGAAACAGCTCCCGCAAGGAAAGCATGGTCATCAGTAAGTGTAAAATTGAAGGCCGCTTCTGATTTTTCTGGGTGTGCGCCCAATGCAATGATTTCAGAGTTTGAGTTAACAATATCCGTAATCATAAAGACAAAATCATCATATCCATTTGCGTTCATTGAAGCTTTAATTGCTACTTTAATATCTGAAAGACGTTCCAAAACTTCTGGAATATCAACTGTATTAACTTGTGCAATACGTACGCTTGAACCATTCAATTCAAAAGTTTTAGCATCAATATCAATCAATTCTTCTGCTGATTTAGTTGACAAATTTGTTCCAGCTTTAAGCATTGACAGACCGTATTCTTCAAGATTTACACCAGCAATTTCAGCAAGTTCTTTAGCTACCTTATGGTCTGTTACGTGAGTCGTTGGTGATTTCAAGAGCAAAGTGTCAGAAATCAAACCTGAAAGTAAAAGTCCTGCAACCTCTTTAGGAACTTCAACATTAGCTTCAAGGAATTTACGGTAAACAATTGATGATGCAGAACCAACAGGTTCAACAGTCATAAATAAAGGTGCTGCTGTATTAAAGTTAGCTACACGATGATGGTCAACCACACCATAAATTGTTAGGTCTTCAATATCAGAAATTGATTGTTGGAATTCATTGTGGTCAGTTAAAATTACTGTATCCACACCTTCTTCTTTGGCTGATTTTACAACGCGTGGAGCTTTTACTCCAAAGTAATCCAAGACAAATTGTGTTTCTTCATTGGGAGTCCCAAGAGCAACAACCTCAGTATTAAGGGCACCATTTGGACGGTGATTGCTCAAGTATGAGAAACCGTATGATGAACCAATAGCGTCAGTATCAGGTTTTTGGTGACCAAAAACAAGTATTTTATCAGACATTTTTTTACCTCAATTTAAAAATTTTTATCTCTCACTCTTCTTTCATTTTTCTATAAAATAGAGTGAGCTTATCATCTCTTAAATTATATCAAAAATTGACTGATTAAGCACACTTTCATTTTCATTTAAGTCTCTTTCTGCTTATTTGTTCGGTTATAACAAAAAATGGATTTGAAATATTTTCAAATCCATTTTATTTTTTATTTTATTCGTTCTAAATAGTCTTGATAAGACTCTGTATTCATGATTTCTTTAGCATTATGAACACGGTCTTTCGTTGGCGGTTTAACCCCTTCAAGTGGATATTTCCAACCTAATTCACGCCATTTAAATTCACCCATTGTATGGTAGGGTAAAATTTCAAATTTCAAAACATTTTTCAAAGTCTTAACAAATTCACCCAATTGTACCAAATCTTCATCAAAATCACTTTCACCAGGGACAAGAACATGACGAACCCACATGGCATTGCCACGGTCTGATAAATATTGAGCAAAAGCCAAAATATTGTCATTTTTGTTAGCTGTCAGTTCTTTATGACGTTCTGGATTGATTTCTTTGATGTCCAACAAGACCAAATCAGTATAATCTAATAATTCATCAATTTTTCCAGTCACATATTTGTCAGTCAAATAAGGTTGAGCTGCTGTATCAAGCGTTGTATGAATACCAAGAGATTTTGCATATTTAAAAAGAGCCAAAACGAAGTCAATTTGAAGAAGGGCTTCACCACCGGAAACAGTAATTCCCCCTTTTTCTCCCCAGAATCCCCTAAAGCGAAGCGCCTCATCCATGACATCTTCTACAGTCCGTTTTGTGGCTTTATCCGATTTCAAAGCCCAAGTATCAGGGTTATGACAATACTTACAACGCATCCGACAACCTTGCATAAAGATAATAAATCTTACACCAGGCCCATCAACAGAACCAAATGATTCAGTTGAATGAATCAGTCCGGTCACTTTTTTTAGTTCATCTATATTTTCTGACATCATTTTCTCCAATTTCAAACACTATTTCACACCACTATCATACCGCAATTCGCTGATTTTATCAAATTAAATTCTGTCAGTAAAATATCCTACTAACGGCTCTGTCAGTAACTTTCTCTTAGCAAATTAAGCTCGGTCAGTCAATAAATGTAAGGGTTTAACTAATTAAAGCTTTTTGATTAAATAAAAATACTGACAGAATTTCTGTCAGTATTTTTTTAAATTTCTGTTTCTTCTGGTTCAACGTCAAATTCAACACGAAGTTTAACCACACGTTTTCCAGAAACTTCTAAACTTGTCAGTGAAAAATGATCTTCCTCATTATCAACTTTGCAAACAATTTGTTGTCCTTTGGCCGGAATTTTCCCAGTCGTTGCCAAGAAGTAACCCGCAATGGTATCTACGTCATTACTTTCAAGATGAGTATCAAATTCTTCATTGAAGTCGTTTAGAGTCATTTTCCCTTGCACGACATAGAGGTTTTCGCCAATTTTGAAAACTTCTTCTTCGGCAATATCTGTTTCGTCATCAATTTCACCGACGATTTCTTCTAGTAAATCTTCCAATGTTACTACACCTTCAACGCCACCATATTCATTTAGCAATACTGCCATTTGATTTTGGGTTTTGCGCATTTGACGCATCAAATCGTCAACGAAGATTGTTTCAGGGACAAACAATGGTTCTTGAAGAATTTCCCGTAGGTCAATATCATCAAAACCATGCTCAAAACTATATCTCAAAAGTTTTTTAACATGTAGAATCCCTAGAATATTATCTTTGTCATCATCATAAACTGGAACTCGTGAATAAGTTTCGTTCAGAATAGCTGTAATATTTTCACGTGAGTCGTCATTAATATCGATCATGAAGGCGTCAGTTCTTGGAACCATAATTTCACGCGCCACCAATTCATCCAAACTGAATACACCAGTAATCATCTCACGTTCATTATCATCAAGTGCTTCATCGTTGGTATTAAGTAAATACTCAATTTCATCACGAGTCATACTTTCATCCAAATCATCAAATTTCATTGGTGTCAAACGACTCAAGACGTTGGTTGAACTTGCTAAAAACCAAACAAAAGGTTTCATCACTTTTCCTAAAAATTGGATTGGTGGTGCGACCCGTAGGGCCATTTTTTCTTTGAGGTTTTGGGCAATTCGTTTAGGATAAAGTTCACCAAATACGAGTGAAACATAAGTCAAAATAGCTAAAACAATAATTTGAGATAAAGTTTTAGCCAGTGCCGTTCCACCTAATAATGGTGCTAGGCGAGATGACAAAGCTTCGGCCAAACTAGCCCCCGCTAAAATGTTAATCAGAGTAATCCCAATCTGAATTGTCGAGAGGAAATTACTTGGTTGATTAAGAATATTAACAAGGTTGATATATTTCTTATCACCTTCGCTGGCCTTTTGCTCTACTTTTGTCCGGCTGAGACTGACCATGGCCATCTCACTGGCTGAGAAGAAGGCATTTAAAGCTGTTAAAAAAATTAGTAAAAGAATCTGCAAGAGTATCGATACACTCTCGGGATCAGGGTTTGACATTAGTGCTCCTTGAAAAAGATATTATAGTGTTTATTTTAACACTTAAAACTTAGTTAGCTCGAATTTAAGAAAATAAGAGTTAACATTTTAGATAGAATTATTATATCATATTTTTGTTCTCATTTTGAAATAATTTTTCTTTGTTCGGCTTTATGGTTATTATAAAGACTATTGGCAAATTTTACAATTTCTTTGACCAAACAATAGGCCGGAACAGCAATAATCATTCCAAGAATTCCGTATAAGCTTCCTGAAATTAACATCAAAATCATAACTGTAACTGGATGCACTTTAACGGCAGAACCAACAATTTTAGGATAAACCAAATTTCCATCAAGTTGTTGTAAGACGAGAACATAGATTACCGCAATTAGGGCTGTAATTGGACGATTAAAAGCAACCGTTACAACCATTGGTAAAACCCCGATATATGGTCCCGCATAAGGAATAAGGTTAGTAACACCCGCAAAGAGTGCAAAAAGGAAAGCATAAGGAATTCCCAAAACCATATAACCGACGAAAACGACAATGAAGACCAATAAAGCATCAAGCGCAACTCCAGAAATATAACGAGAAATCGTATGATTCATATTTTCCAAAAGTTCAAAGATATTAAGTTTATCTTCTGTCAGTACATTTTCTTTCAAGAATGGAATAATTTTTTCACCATCTTTGAGCATGTAGTAAAGAAGAATTGGAACTAAAATCATTACCATGATAATGCTCGTGATAATACTTACAATACTTCCAACACTTATCGTAATACTGTTTAAAAGATTATGCAAAATATCAGTATAAGAAAGATTTAGTCTTTCAACAAGGCTCTTAATATCAAGTTGTTCATAAATATGCGAGAATCTTGGGTTATGTTGAAGTCCTTCTATCCATGTTCGAATCTGAGGATAAGCTTTCCCAGTGGCATTAATCAAACTTGTCAGCTGTGTAATTAAACTTGGAATGACTGATGCAACTGCAAAAATAATCATTCCTAAAATAAGTATAAGAACAATGAAAATTCCAAATACTTTTTTTATTTTTAGCTTTTCTTCCATAAAAGTAACAACCGGATTGAAGACATAATATAAAAAACCTGCAATAATAAACGGAACAAATAAGAGCGTCAGTAACGTCTTTATGGGCTGAAATACAAATTGAATCTGAGTCAATAGAAAAATTAGCAAAGTAACGGCTAATATTTCAACTGTCCAGAAGAATAATTTACTTTTTTTGAACATAGATTTCCTTTATTTAATTTATTTTTATCTTTCTCAAAATAAATCATTATTTTAAGTCAAGTGAGTTTTATTGAAAGAACCCTAGGCTTATATCCCTAATACTATCTATAATACCATAAACTGATTTACCGCGCTAGGTTAGCCTTCAAACAAAAAACAAGTCATCTAAATATTATTCTTTTAGCGCCTTTCACATTCAAAAGTTCCCTCTAAAAAAGCATAGATAAAATCTACTGGCGTTTGTAAAGTCTATAAATATAAAAAAACACCTACAAGGTGTTTTGCTACGGCTAAAAAGAGAACTCATTCTCTTTTTAGCCAGTCTAAAGTCTTATTATCCATCGCTTCGGCTAACAATAAATCACTAAGCTTTAATTTCTCTAATTCTAGTGCATAAAGATTTTGAGCTTTAGTTAAAGTTTCAATCACTAGACTCTCACTCTCAAGTGTGTGTGCTTTATTTGGAAAGATGCGCTGCCCGATATGACTAAGGTCAGCACTAATGAATTCTTCCCCCTCTACTGCAGCCATTACGTCCTTTAACGAAATTTCATTTATTCTTTTTTTTAGTTTAAAGCCACCATCCTTACTTGCTGTAGACTCTATTAAATTATTTACCACTAATTGCCTTAATACTTTTTTTAGAGAGGAGTCGGAAACTTCCAATAATTTGCTGAGCGTTTTACTTTTCAAGGCTTGTTGGTCTTTTTGAGTCGCTAAAATTAGTAAAACATAAACGGCTTCCTCTAAATGTTTGGACAGTTTCATTTATTTTCCAATCCCTCAATCATTTCTTTTACAACTTTTTCTACTCTGATAGGTTTTATATTTTTAGAAAAAACTCCCAAAATATTGAATAAGGGAACCAATTTTGATAGTCTATCTCTCCTATCTCCTCCATAAACTAAAGTAGGTTCGACGACAACTACAGGTATCTCAGATTCTCTCAACATATTAATTAATTTCGCTTTTGTATTCAAAAAATATTTAGGTCCAAGTTTTCCTCCTATCATGCCCATGGCCTTAACTTTTTTTATTTGAGCAATTTTTAGCATTACTTCTGCTGGTTGATCATTTATCTCTCTTGATTTAAGTTCATCTTTTTCTGGTGCTCCAATTAAATTTATAATGAAGTCAACCTCTTGTGGTAAGAGTTTTTCCAATTTTTCAAAATCATTTACATCTGCTTTGATGTTGACCACATTAGGATGCTCAAACTTATTTTTACCACTTCTTGAAATTGTGTAGATTTTAATATCATTATTCTTATTTATCCACATTTCTGTAAGATGTCTTCCTATATAGCCATTTCCGCCTAATAAAACAATATTCATCATTTCTCCTTACAATTCGTAGATTTATTTAATCTATGGATATTTTATATCTAAAGATGGAATATGTCAAGGATTTTAATCAGAAATTTTGTAAAATATTTTATTCTTCTTAAAACTAGGCTCTATGCAGCACATACAATATAATCCTAAACTATCAGATGTAGTAATTCCAACACTTGCAAGTATCTGTAGAAAGCTTTATAATAAATCCAAGGCTTTTATGTAAACTAATCTTTAGGAGAACTTATGGAAATTAGAGTGACTCGTGACACGATGTCCGATATTTATTTTGATGCTTTACGAATTCGCAATCAAGTTTTTGTCAAAGAGCAAGGCGTCCCTTATGAACTTGAGGTTGGTAATGCCCTTGAGGAAGCTTCTGCTGTTCATTTTGTCCTTTATGATGAAGGAGTTGCCAAGGGGACTGTTCGCTTACTTACTGATTTGGATGAAAAGACAGCATTGGTTCAACGAATGGCAATTTTAAAAGAAGCCCGAGGACATGGTTATGCAGCAATTTTGATTGACCGCCTGATTGAATTTGCCAAAGAAACTAAGCTAAATAAATTAGAACTTCATGCGCAACTTTCTGCACGAGGTTTGTATAGTAAATTTCATTTTAATGAAGTTGGACAAATTTTTGAAGAAGCAGGGATTCAGCATATTCAGATGGAAAGAACTGATTTTAGTGACCAATAGTTTATATTTTCTTAATTAACAAATAATAAAAACCTGACTAAAGTCAGGCTTTTATTTTATATCTTATTCCCATTCAAAGCTCTTTGAAGTTCTTTCACAGAGTCAGAAACCGAACTAATCATTCCATCTTGTGTTGTTCCAAGATGTTTTTGCAAAGCTTTAATTGTAGCTTGGCCAAATAGTCCGTCTTGTTCAATGCCTAAGAATCTTTGCAATGCTTTGACCACGTTTGAACCTGTCAGTGATGAATCAAATTGCGCTGCAGAAATATTTTGATTAAAGGTCTGTTTGTACTGATGGCTAATTACTCCGTCTTTTCCGGCTGTATCAAAGTATTCTTGTAGCCGTTTAGCGGTCGCATTTCCAAACTGTCCGTCAACATTTAATGTAACCATTTGAGTTTTGTTGTCAGTATTTACTGAGCCTGAACCAACAATTCGGTAAAAATGATGTGGGAGGCGAGTGCTCATGTATGCATCATTTATATCAACCACAATTCCGTTGTGAGTATGGGAAAACGTTTAGAAGATAATGGATTTTCTATGGGCAGACAGGAGCTTTTAGAATATCTCCTCAGAGAAATTGAAAAATGTGGATTTGAGATTTTTGCTGTGGATATTTTGCCAATCCCCGCAGCAGTTAATGTTGATAAAAAGTTAAAGATTTATAACTTTAAGGAGGCCTCTCCTTTTGAAATAGCTCATGAACTCATTCATATCCTTAATAAAGATAATCATCGTCGAGAATATTTTGACGCAATAAATCCTCAAGAAGTGAGAGCAAATCATGAAGCACTTCTTCTCTGGGAAATATTTGAAGCTAATGGAGGGACTTATGAATATTTTAATGTATTTGTTGATATAACGGATGCCCCATTTGAATTAGCTTACTCAATCATTAGCAAAGAATATTCTGAAATGCATGAAGCTATTACCGAGATATTTGAAGATGAAATAAAAGTTACTATTAACAAAAAAGAAATGCACGACTATATTGTTGATTATATTAGCTACTTTGATGTGCTTGAATCTGTTAATATTTATCATTTTTTAGACCATTATCATCTAAATTATTGCTTATATGAATTAGCAGAAACAGAATTTCAAAAAATCTTTAAGGTTGCATAAAATATTCAATCATAAATTCTAACCATAATCAGGAAAATTTATCCACGGATTAAAGAGGCAGTCATATAAAAAAAAGTTACTAACAGCCCTGTTAGTAACTTTTTTATTACTGTTTATATATTTATAATTTATTTCATTAATTGTGCAATTCTTATTTGAAGTTCTGGTACAAGTTGGGGCTCAAACCAAGGATTTTTGGCTAGCCAAATGTTATTTCTTGGACTAGGGTGAATAAGTGGAAAATATTTTGGCAGATATTTTTCAAAATCACGAATCACTTCTGTTGTTTTTGCTGACGATTTTAGATTTAAATAGTATTTTATCGCATAAGATCCAACCAAAACAAAAAGTTCAATTTCTGGCATTTGTTGCAAAAGTGGTTTATGCCATTTTTCGGCAAAACCTTTTCGAGGGGGCAAATCCCCTGATTTTCCTTTTCCTGGAAAATAAAAATCTAAGGGTAAAATTGAAATTTTATTCGATTGATAAAATGTTTCTCGGTCAATTCCTAGCCAGTCACGCAAACGTTCTCCTGATGGATCGTTCCAAAAGAGGCGTGATTCCTGCGCTCTAATGCCCGGTGCTTGTCCTATGATACAAATTTTGGCTTCTTTATGAACAGAATAAAGTGGTTCAATTCCTTCCTTTGTGTAATTTATATTTTGCGGATCTGCTTTGATGGCTTCAAAAATTTCTTTTAATTTATCCATTTTCTTTCCTTAAAAGCGTAATCTAAATTTATAGATTACGCTTGTTTGATTATATTTACTGACAAAAATTTCTTAGTATTCTCATCCTTTTGCTTTTTCTAATTTTGCTTTAAGATACTGACCAGTATAGCTGTCAGTAACTTTGGCTACTTCCTCAGGCGTACCCTTGGCAAGAATTGTTCCGCCGCCAGCTCCACCTTCTGGTCCTAAATCAATGATATAATCTGCCGTTTTAATGACGTCCAAATTGTGCTCAATGACCACAATCGTATTTCCCTGTTCAACCAGACGGTCTAAAACCTGAATCAATGTCGCAATATCTTCGCTGTGCAAACCAGTTGTTGGCTCATCCAAAATATAAAAAGCTTTACCATTAGAGCGTTTTTGCAATTCAGAAGCCAATTTCATCCGTTGTGCTTCTCCACCTGACAAGGTCGTTGCTGGTTGACCAAGCGTCACATAGCCCAAACCAACGTCGACAATGGTTTGCAATTTCCGCTCGATTTTTGGAATATGACGGAAGAATTCGAGTCCGTCAGACACGCGCATATCAAGCACTTCCGAAATATTTTTCCCTTTATAATGAACTTCCAAAGTTTCCGAATTATAACGTCTACCATGGCAAACTTCACAAGGCACATAAACATCTGGTAAAAAGTGCATTTCAATCTTGATAATTCCATCGCCAGAACAGGCTTCACAACGTCCACCTTTGACATTGAATGAAAAACGTCCTTTTTTATATCCACGAATTTTTGCCTCATTGGTATTGGCAAATAAATCACGAATATCATCAAAAACACTGGTATATGTTGCTGGATTTGAGCGCGGTGTACGACCAATTGGACTTTGGTCAATATCAATCAAACGCTCAATTCCTTCATAACCTGTAATTTTTTTATGTTTACCCGGTTTTTCTGAATTATGATTCAATTTTTGAGCCAATGATTTTTTCAAAATACTGTTGACCAAAGTTGATTTACCCGAACCAGAAACACCAGTCACAGCAGTCATGACGCCCATTGGGAACTCAGCATCAAGATTTTGCAAATTATTTTCACTTGCACCTGTAATCTTGACCATCTTTTTCTTATCAATGGTCCGACGTTTTTCAGGAACTGGAATGGCTCTTGTTCCTGATAAATATTGTCCTGTCAGTGATTTTTTATTTTTCATGACTTGTTTTGGTGTGCCAGAAGCAATAATCTCACCACCCAAATCGCCTGCACCAGGCCCAACATCAATCAACCAATCCGCTGCCATCATCGTATCTTCATCATGTTCAACAACAATCAAAGTATTCCCTAAATCTCGCATTTTTTGCAAAGATTCAATCAAACGATCATTATCTCTTTGGTGCAAACCGATTGATGGCTCATCCAAAATATACAAAACACCTGACAAATTAGAACCAATCTGTGTTGCTAAGCGAATTCGTTGGGATTCTCCACCTGACAAAGTCCCACTCGAACGAGACAAAGTCAAATAGTCCAAGCCAACATTTTTCAAGAAAGCCAAGCGGTCTTTAATTTCTTTCAAAATAGGTTTGGCAATCATCTCGTTGTTTGAGCTTAAAGCAAGACTTTCCACATAGTCAAGCGTATCGCCAATTGACAGAATTGAAAATTCGGCAATATTTTTTTCGCCGACTTTTACAGATAAAGCCTGGTCATTCAAACGATAACCATGACAAGTCGTACAAGTCAATTCCGTCATGTACGAACGTGCCATTTCTCTGGCAGATTCACTCATTCCCGAGCGATAACGGCGCCAAAGATTAGGAATGACCCCAACAAAAGTCATATCTTGGTCACGTAATCCAAAATCCCCTTCGTGGAGAAAATGAAAAAGTTTATCGCCATTTCCATAAAGGACGATTTGCTGCTCTTTTTCTGATAATTTTTCCCAAGGCGTATCTAAATCAATGCCAAATTGCTCCATAGCTTGTTCTAAAAGTGCTGGGTAGTAAGTTGAGGCTTTTCCATACCAGTAGATAATCGCCCCTTCACGCAGTGTTTTACTGGTGTCAGGAATTAGTAAATCGACGTCTGGTTCCAATTTGACTCCTAGTCCATCACAATCTGGACATGAACCAAAAGGTGCATTAAATGAAAAAAGTCGTGGTTCTAATTCTGGAACGGTAAATCCACAAACAGGACAAGCGTAAAATTCACTAAAAAGCAGCTCAGAGCCATCCATTTTATCAACAATAACATAACCTTCGGCCTGATGAAGCGCGGCTTCTACCGAGTCAAAAAGACGTGAGCGAATACCTTCTTTCACGACAATCCGGTCAATGACAATTTCAATGGTATGTTTTTTATTTTTATCAAGCTCTGGAACTTCTGAAATATCGTAAACTTCACCATCAACGCGGACGCGCACATAACCATCTTTTTGGATACGTTCAAACATCTTAACGTGCGTTCCCTTTTTAGTCCGCACGACAGGAGCAAGGATTTGCAAACGTGTTTTTTCTGGGAGTTCAAGAATTTGTTCAACAATCTCTTCGACAGATTGTGCCGAAATTTTACCATGACCATTCACACAGTAAGGCGTTCCAACACGCGCATAGAGCAAACGCAAATAATCATTAATTTCTGTGACTGTTCCGACCGTTGAACGCGGATTTTTTGAGGTTGTTTTTTGGTCAATGGAAATCGCTGGTGACAAACCATCTATTGAGTCAACATCTGGTTTATCCATATTTCCTAAAAACTGTCTGGCATAAGCTGACAGGGATTCAACATAACGGCGTTGCCCTTCCGCATATAAAGTTTCAAAGGCCAGTGAGGATTTACCAGAACCTGAAACACCTGTGACTACAACTAATTTATCTCTTGGAATCTCAACATCAATATTTTTTAAATTGTGCTCACGCGCACCATGTATTACTATTTTATCTTGTGGCATATTACTTCCTTTTTATTTTGTTTTTACTCTACAGGTTAGCACGTTTCTTTTATTGCAGATGTCCATTCTCACTAAGAGAGAGAGTTCACTAGTCCTGTCTAGCACGCACCATGTATTACTATTTGTCTTGTACATTCCTGTTTTCTTTATTTTTTAAAATAATGTTCTACTTCATCTTCTAGTGACTGAATATCATGTTTGACTTGTTCACCCATTTCATGATTAGATTTTTCGATAATTTCCATCGTATTTCTAGCCAAATTGCGAGCTTCATTCATAATAGAACGACAGCCTGCATCATCAGTTTCTTTCATTTTTTCATCATATTCTACATGAATTTTTCTTGTAAACTCATTGATGTCATGCATCAATGTTTCAAAATTCGAACGAATTTTTATTTGAGTATTCTCAAAATAAGGCTTACGGTCATCAATCACCAGATTTAAAAGCATCATCTGATAATTTAAATCCGCAGCATTTCGATCTCTTGACATTGTATTCTCATTAATACGAATAATGCGGCGTTGATTACTTGAATCATTTGTATTCTCAAAATGACGTTGTTCCAAGCGGTCCATGTTAAGTTGAATTGTTACTCGCATCAATACTTGCGAAATATGGAGATAATCATAAAACCATTTAATAAAATCATCTTTTTGCTTATGAAGCATTTCGATAGACAGAGTGGTTGAATGACGTCTTCTTCCAGCTTGATATTCTGCAAAAGCAATAACTGCGGTTACAATTATTGCAAGACTTGAAAGAATCGTAAGTGAAGTAATCATACTATTATTATACCACGAATGGCAAGCTAGCTCTTAACTTTGACTACGTTAAATGGTATAATCTGACTATGAAATTATATTTAGTCAGACATGGTGAAACGCGAAATATTCAGCAAAATTTGCTGATGGGTTGGTCAAACAGTCCTCTTACTGACACGGGAGTTCAACAGTCCAAAATTTTAGCTGACAAACTTTCGCCAGTAAAATTTGACTTGATTTTATCATCAGATTTACAAAGAACTAAGGAAACTGCAATGATAATTTCTAATAAAATAGGAGCCTTACTACTCTTTGAGCCTTTATTACGTGAACGAGGCCTTGGAAAATTAGAAAATCAAACAAAAGAAAATCGAGATTGGGCACAACTTAATATAGAAAATAAAGAAAATCTTGCTTTAGGTATTGAACCTCTTGCTTCTGTTCATGAACGTGCTAAAATGTTTTTAGAAAAACTTCCTCAACTTTTTCCTTCTGCTCAGAATGTTCTCATTGTTTCTCACAATGGAATGATTAATCAATTTCAAAAGATTTGGGACCCTACTCACGAATTCACTCCTTTTGAATTTCTCACTATTTTAGAAAAAAACTTATGAACCAATATTTTACTTACGTTTTACAATGCTCAGATAAGACCCTCTACTGTGGCTACACCACTGATTTAGAAAAAAGACTCGCCACTCACAACTCCGGAAAAGGAGCTAAATACACAAAAACGAGGCTTCCAGTTAAGTTGCTTGCTTCTGTCAATTTTGATAATAAAAATGATGCCATGTCTTGTGAATGGTGGTTTAAACATAAACTTGTTCGCAAGCAAAAATTGTCTCTTATCAAAAATAATTTGATTAAAGAAAAATTTTTAGAGTATCTTTTAGCCAAGCAAAAATAAAAACATTCATTATAAAATGAATGTTTTTTCTATTATGCTTTTTTCTTGCGGTAACTAAAGTAAGACAAAAGGCAAATAACCAAGGCAAAGACGGACAATGTCCAAGGATTTGTGATAATTTGCATGATAAACACGAGGCTTAAAGCGATAAGTACTACAAGTGTTGCCAATTTAACAAACCAATTTGTGACTTCTTTATGTTTAAAATACAAAACTAAAGCAGCAACTAATAAGAGAATCCACACGATTGAAATGGTAAATGAGATTGAACCAGCGACAAATTGCCAGAAACCATCACCCAAAACAGCTGATAAAAGAACTCCGATAAATAGAACAAATGAAGAAACTAAAATCGCATTCGTTGGCACCTGATTTTTTGATAATTTACCTAATTTTTTACCCACATAAGTGCTAGAACCTTGAATTCGAGAATAAAGTGAACGTGAAGTAGCATAAATTGCCGAATTCACGGCTGAGAAAATAGCAATAACAATAATTACAAGTACAATTTTATCTGCGTGAGGAATTCCAACTCGAGCAAAAATTGTCGCAAATGGACTAGCGGCGTCTGGATTTGACACTTCGCTCCATGGCAATAAATGCAAGAATAAAAAGATTGGAATAACATAAAAACTAATAATCCGAATTAAAACGCCTCGAATAGCTCTCGGAATAGCCACTTTTGGATTTTCTGTTTCAGCAACTGTAATGGCCGCCAATTCAGAACCACCAAATGAGAAAATAACGACTAATAGTGAAGTTAAAAATCCTGAAAAACCATTTGGAGCAAAACTTGGTGCTGTACTTTTCGTAGTTACTTTTTGAGCACTATCGGCAACAAAACCAAGATGAGCATCATTGATAACCAATAAATAAATACCCAAAGCAATCAAAAGTAGGATAACAGCGACCTTGATAAAGGCCAACCAATATTCCGTTTCGGCAAAAGCTTTGACTGACCAGAGATTAATTGCCGTTCCAAGAACCGCAACAACCAAAGCAAAAACCCAAAGTGGGACGCCAGGAATCAGCATAGCAAGGAAAGTTGAAACTCCTGCTTCTTCTGCGATGAGGACCGCCATCCAAGTTGCCCAGTAAACCCAGTCTGCAAAATGCGCCCAATGATCTCCAATAAAAGGAGCAACAACTCCAGCCATCCCAGCTTTATGGTCATCTTGATGAATGACCATTTTTCCAACACCATACATGACGACATAAAGGGTCAGCCCAGCTAAGACGTAGGAGAGCAGCACACTTGGCCCTGCTTGTGCGATGACTTTACCAGAACCTAAAAATAGTCCTGATCCAATCGCTCCCCCAAGTGAGAGCATAACAATGTGGCGAGTCTTTAAAGAAGACTTCAAGCCTGTAGAATTTTCCATAAAATTCCTCTTTTCTAATGTGTGAAAGCAAAGCTTTCTTTTATAAGTTACCTTCCAGTCACCTAGCAAAACCCTGCTTGGAGTCGGTCTTTACGATTAATTTTACTTTAGAGTTGAAAGAAAGGTTAAAAAAATTAAAAAAGAAAGACCAGATAGTTTTTACTATCCGGTCTTCTTTGAATCCCGGCGCAGAAACTTGAGTATACTCAAAAGTTGTATCTACGCCAATTGCATAAACACAAACTATCTGCGCCAAAAATAAAAGACTGTTGATTGTTGTGTTTTCATGCGGACTCCTTTTCTTAATTTTTTTATAATTATACTTTTTTATTGACAATAATGCAAGGGGCAATCAAAAAACATACTGACAAAAATTTTTGAAATTCTGTCAGTATTTTCTCAGCTCAACATTTGGGCAATGATTTCATGCGATTTTAAAATATTTTTTTGTTTAAGTTCTGTCAGTAACTCTTCTCGATTTTGACCATCAAATTTTTCAACTGCCTGAGTCATTGCTGAAATTATTTCATCAAATCCTCGATTATAAGTGGCACTTTGCCATCCACTAATTCCGAATTTTTGGCGGTCAATTCCTGTCATTTTTTCAAGTTCTGTCAGCTCTGATAAACGGAGAGTTGCATTGGGACTTTCCACTATAAATTCTTCTGTAAAAGCCCCTGCTTCTAAATTCATCGTTGCAATCCCGCTAGTCGTCGCGGTTTCTAACATAACAATCGCTCGTGTTAAGAGCCCCTGTTTATTCTTTTTAAGTGAATAATTCACTTCTAAAATTTCATCATCTAGCAAATAAATCAAGGTGTCAAGCGGATGAATAAAAATATCATACATCGAAAAAGTGATTTTGTCACTCGCAGAATTCGCTAAATTTTTGCTTACTCTCACCATATTTTTTTCTGGTAAGTCTTTTAATTTAGCAGTTTGTGGTGCAAATCTACGATTAAAGGCGACAACAAATAAAATATTTTTTTGCCTTGCTAACTTTTGTAATTCTTTTACCTCAGCAAAATTTTCGGAAATCGGTTTATCCATTAATACCGGAACCCCTGCTGTCAGATATCTTTTGGCCAATTCAAAATGTTGGCTTGTTGCAGCATGGATAATAACTAAATCAACCGTTTCAAGCGCTGATAAATCTTCTGTTGCGTATTCAAATTTATACTGCTTACGAACTTTTTCGGCTTTATCCCACTGACGAGAATATAAAATAAAACGGTGTTCTTCCTGCATTTTTGCATAAACAGGTAAATAAGCTTTGCTTGCGATATTTGATGTTGCCCCAATGACTCCAATAATCATACTTTTTTTCTCCTTAAATCTGATGATACTTATTTTTTCCGCAAATCTCCTGAATAAATCACAATGACCACGCCACTATCAAATGAAACTTGCATCTGCTCACTTATAAACTCATTACTTGCATAGATTAAACTAAAATTATCTTCGGCTTTCAAAGGATACTTGGCTCCCACAATAGCCAGACTATCTTTTGTATCGACCTGTACAAAACCAATATATTTGTAAGTTGGTATTCTTTTGAGTAAATGCTGACCTGGTAGTAAATAGGTCACCAAATTTTGTTGGTCAACTAAATGCATTTTGGGAGCAAGACTTTGATATTTTGGCCGTGTTGCTAGGTAGGCATTGGTCAGTAAGTGATCCAAACGTCCGCCTAAAGCACCAGCTATTGTCAGCTCAGCATCTGGAAAATCTTTTAATATAAAATCTAAAGCTGCTTCTAAATCTGTCAAATCTTTTTCAGCCGGTAATTTAATCAACTTGTCAGTACTGACAGAAATTTTATCAAGTTCAGTTTTACTGACAGAATCAAAATCACCAATCGCAAGCGTTAACTGAATCCCTTTTTCCACTAAAAAAAGCGAGCCACGATCCACTCCAATATATTTATCAAAAGTTTCGTCGGGAATAAAATCAGGCAAGCCTGCTACAATTAATATTTTCATCTTTCATCACCTGATCCTGAAATTTTTCCACGATTTAAACGACTTTCTAATTTTTCAATATTTTCGCTTGCAACTTGTTCTAAGGATATTCCTAAATAACGTGCACTTGTCGCCAGATACCACAATAAGTCGCCTAGCTCGTAAGAAATTGCCTTTTTATCATTTACTGACAGCTTTCCCTCTTGGTCCCGAATCACTTTTTTTACTTTGTCAGCAACTTCTCCTGCCTCGCCAGACAGCCCTAAAATTTTGTCCAAAAAAGCAAAATCAATTTTATCCTGAAACTCAATATTTTTATTTAAATCAAATTTGACAATTGCTTTTTGATAAGCATCTAAGTCCATTTTCTCCCCCTTAAATTTTACAAACCCTATTTCAAAGCTTTTTTCGCAATTTTACTTCCATAAAAATATCCGCTAAAATTGCTAAAACCATTTCTTGATAGTCTACTTCATCGACTAAAGCATTTCGCAAGCAACCTTGTTCATAATAAAGGTCACAAAGTTGGCGAAAAAGCCGATGGTATTGTCCCACTTCATCTGGCAATCCTCGCATATTTTCATAAGCCATATTCACAAATAAAAGCAAAATGGCCTCTTCATCAAGATTTTCAGGTTTAATCAAATAGGAAGCATAGCCGCTGATAACAAATTCAGCAATAAAATCCGCCACAAACTGCGAATCAAGATAATTATAATCATACAGTTCATGAGTAATCAATGCCCGCTTGGCCATCCGTTCAGCCAATTGTCTTGTTGCTAAGTCAACCATCGCTTCATATTCATCTTCTGACCAACTCATTCGCTGCTCTTCTTTACTTTTCATAAGTCTAATTATATCACAGTCTTGCAAAGGCTATCATTATCAAAATTTAATGAAAAAATTTTCATTTGCTTCCGATATACTGACTTAAAAGTAAAAGATATCGTAAATTATAAAACAAAAATGTATTTTTTGAAATCAAAATTACATTTTTCGCTTGCTTAAATGAAACTAAACATGTTATACTCCTAGTATTATGAAAAAAATTTTAATTACTACGACTCTTGCACTTGCTCTTCTCTCGTTAGGAGCTTGCTCTAAAAAATCAGACAGTAAAGCCAAAGCCAGTTCATCTGTTTCATCAACGGCTATCTCCTCTTCAAGTTCAACATCTTCTTCAAAAAAAGTTGAAAATACTCAAGAAAATATTAGCTCTAGCTTTCAAATGACTGTAGAAGCTACACAAAAAAATATGGAAACAACGAAAGCTTCTTTCAAAGATACCTACTCAGATATCAAAGTTACTGCAGAAGCCCCTGAAACAATTGTTTATACCTATATTTATAAAAATAAAGTAACCCCTACAGTTTCTAAAGAGGAAATGATTAATCAATTGGCTTTGGGAACAGCGGCTGAGTTCAACAGATTCACCTCCATTTATCCCAATTTCAAAGAACGTTACATCTACTTGAATCCAGATAATTCAGAGATCTTTAATCTCTTAATCACACAAAATGATATTGATGCTGCAAGCTCATCCTCAGCTTCTGAATAATGAATAATAAGTAATAAAAAAGCCTCTAATTTAGAGGCTTTTATTTTTTAAGGTTGGATACGGTTAATCATACGTGGGAATGGAATGGCTTCACGAATGTGTTCTGTTCCAGCCACAAAAGTGACCATACGTTCAAGACCAAGTCCGAAACCAGCATGAGGAACTGAACCAAATTTGCGAAGTTCTAAATACCAATCATAATCTTTAGGATCTAAACCGAAATCAGCAATTTTCTTAAGTAACAAATCATAATCTGTTTCACGTTCTGAACCACCAATAATTTCACCATAACCTTCTGGTGCCAACAAATCAGCACACAAGACACGTTCTGGATTACCAGGAACTGGTTTCATGTAGAAAGCTTTGAAACTTGCAGGATAGTTGACGATAAAGGTTGGAACACCATAGTAATTTGAAATCCATGTTTCATGTGGTGAGCCAAAGTCATCACCATGTTCTACGTGTTCATAGTCTGTGTCATCATCATTTTCATGGGCTTGCAACAAGTCAATCGCATCATCATAAGACACACGTTTGAAAGGCGTATCAATGTATTTTTGCAACATGCTTGTATCACGTTCAAGTGTTTCAAGCGCATAAGCCGCATTATCCAAAACGCCTTGAATCAAAGCTTTTACATAAGCTTCTTGAATATCCAAAGATTCATCATGAGTAACAAATGGATATTCTGCATCCATCATCCAAAATTCTGTCAAATGACGACGAGTTTTTGATTTTTCAGCACGGAATACTGGTCCAAAGTCGAAAACACGTCCAAGAGCCATTGCTCCAGCTTCAAGATAAAGTTGTCCTGATTGTGACAAGAAAGCAGAGTTGCCAAAATAATCTGTTTCAAAAAGTTCTGTTGTGTTTTCTGCAGCATTTCCTGAAAGAATTGGGCTATCAAACTTAATAAAGCCATTTTTCGCAAAGAAATCATAGCTTGCATAGATAATTGCATTACGCACTTGCATCATTGCCATTTGACGTTTTGAGCGCAACCATAAATGACGGTTATCAAGGAGGAATTCAACTCCATGTTCTTTTGGTGTAATTGGATAATCGTGTGAGTGACCAATCACTTCCAACTCTGTCACATCAAGTTCATAACCAAATTTTGAACGTGAATCTTCTTTGACCACACCAGTCACATAAACTGAAGTTTCTTGTGATAAATGTTTGATTTCATCGAATTTAGCTGTTCCTTCTTCTTCACCAAATTTTTCAATCATATTTGGTTTGAAAACAACAGCTTGGAAAAATGCTGTTCCATCGCGAAGTTGAAGAAATTGAAGTTTCCCTTTACCTGATTTGTCAGCGACCCAAGCGCCGATTTTTACTGTTTCACCAACGTGGTCTTTGACATCGATGATTGATATTAAGTCTTTCATAAATAAATCCTTCTAAATTTTTATTTTATATTTTTTAAATCATACTTTTATGACTTTTCAAGCCAGAGTTCTTTTAAGGTTTTTAAATCTTCTTTGAATTCTTTCGTCGTTTGAAGTTCATCTTTTTCTAGCTCTTCAAGAACTTCCAATTCAAAATCAGCCGTTTTTGCTGCTTTTTCAATGGCATAAGGCAAACCAATCCCAGTCTTTTTAGCAAATTCAAAACGATTTTTTACACCTGCTAAGTCTGGTGCTATATCAATATAGCGTTCATTTGTTTCTAAATTTTTATAAGCAACAACTGCCCCTATTTTTTTAGAGAGTTTATAAGCTGATTTTACTTCTTTTTTATCAATCATTCATCCAATCCTTTAATCTTGTTACTGCAGCTTCCAGAGTTTCAAGACTTGTTGCATAACTCAAACGAACATTTTCTGGAGAACCAAAACCTGCTCCTGTAACTAGAGCTACCCCAGCTTCTTCAAGAATGGCTGTCGTAAAATCAGTCACATCTGTATAGCCTTTCATCGCCATAGCCTTGGTCACTTTCGGGAACAAATAGAAAGCACCATTTGGTTTCACAAGTTCAAAACCAGGAACTTCTGAAAGTTGAAGATAAATTTTATTTAAGCGTTCTTCAAATGCAGCATGCATTTTCTCAAAACTTTTATCATTTTCTTCAAATGCCTCTATGGCAGCATATTGAGCAACAGCGGTCGGATTTGAAGTGGTTTGACTGGCAATTTTAGTCATTGCAGCAATAATTTCTGGATCACCTACGGCTAAACCAATTCGCCAACCAGTCATTGCAAATGTTTTAGAAACACCATTAATCACTGTTGTTCTGTTTCTGATTTCATCAGACAGGCTTGAAATTGCTGTAAATTCTGCTCCATTATAAACCAAACGATGATAGATATCATCGGCCAAAATCAATAAATCATGAGCAACTGCCCACTCGCCAATGGCAGTTAATTCTTCTTTAGAATAAATCATTCCTGTTGGATTTGAAGGCGAATTTAGTAATAAAATCTTAGTTTTGCTTGTTCTTGCTTTTTCTAATTGCTCAACCGTAACTTTAAAGTTATTTTCTTGCTTGGCTTCTACAATTACTGGATTTCCACCAGCCATTTTTACTTGGTCGACATAAGAAACCCAATAAGGTGCTGGTATGATTACCTCATCTAAAGGATCAACAGTTGCCATAAAGTAAGCGTAGAGGGCAAACTTTGCCCCAGCCGTAATTAATATTTCGTTTGTTTGAATTTCATAAGCATAAAAACGTGTCCAATACTGTTGAACGGCTTTTTTAAGTTCTGGAAGTCCACCAGCTTGTGTATAAAAACTAGCTTGTCCATTATTTATCGCTTCGATGGCCGCTTGACCAATTTTTTTAGGAGTTGGAAAGTCTGGTTGACCAAGGGTCAAGTCGATAATATCTCGTCCTTGTGCTTTTAATGCTTTGGCACGATTGGCCGCCGCAAGGGTCACAGACTCATCCATTTTTAATACAAAATCAGAACATTTTTTCATATCAACTCTTTTCCTGACTCAAAGTCATAAACTTTAAATCCATTGCTATTATTTACTTCCCAGGCTGGTTTCCCTTTGTAAAGCGCTAAAACAACTGATTTGGTATCTTTAGTCGTTAAGCTTGCAGGTGAAACACCCTCAGATAATTGTACCTCTTTGATTTTACCAGATTTTTTTGGAATTAAAATTCCAACTTCTTGGTTCGCTTTATTGAGCCCGACAATTGAATAAGTCACAGTATCTGTAGACGCAATATCAAATCCCGTCGCTTTGACTAAATCTGTTTTGTCTTTAGCAATATTTATCGCTTGCGCTCGCACAGAATGATAGGGATTCAGACTTTTCCAAAAGAAAAGGCCGATAGACAAATAAATGGCTAAAATTATCACTAAAATTCCGATTATAATTTGCGAATGTCGAGTCATTTTCCGCTTTTTCATTTTTTTCTTCTTTCAAAATTTGAGCAAATCTTTTTCAAAGATATTTCAAGCTATTTATTAGTAAAACTCTCTTATGATTGGTCAAAAATAATTTGTCCAATCTCCCATTTTAAGTTTTTGCTTAAACATGTTTTATTATATCAAAAAATTCTTGATTTCGCTGATTGTGTCAAGTAAATTCAGCATTTTTACAGGTAAAGCTTCTGAGAGATTTTTCCGCATTCTTTTGGCATAGGATTTTCCACCAAGACGTTTATCTAATACAACAATACTTGAGTACTGATTTTTTCGCCGATTCACTCGACCAATTGCTTGACGCATTTTTAAAGTCGCCATGGGAACGTTGAAGTCATAAAAAGGATTTTCAAATTTTTTAGCATATTTTTTAGTTAAAATATCATCAGGTGTCGCAAATGGCAATCTTGGTATAACCAGAATCACTTGGTTTTGCTTATCAAAATCAACACCCTCCCAAAAAGAGCCGAGTCCTAATAAAATTTTTCCTTCACCCTTATCAAATTTTTTCTTGATTTGAGCTGGACTTCCATTAATATCTTGTGCTAAAATATCAAATCCTTCAGCGGATAATTTTTCAGCAACAAAAGTTAATGACATTTTTGAAGTAAATAAAACAACAATTGGGAGATTCAACTTGGCAAGTTCTGCAATGGTATCAGCTGTATAGTCTGCGTAATCAATCAAACTTACATTTTTGATATTAGGAGCATCTGCCACTGTCAATAATTCTTGATTAGTGGCTTGACTACCTTCAATTTTGAAAAATCGATAATCTTTAAAACCAAGTAATTCTGGAAAAGAGGGTTTATCTTTAGATAGAGAAAGTGTCGCTCCCAACATGAACAATTTAGTTTCTTTGGGAATCAGACGCTCAAAATTATAAAAATCTTGGTTGCTACTATAAAGTATGCCATTTTCACGCCAAACTATCTGATTATCAGCTTCCAAAAGTGCCGAAAGTTCTGTCAGCCCGAGTTCATCAGCGTCTATTTTTATTTTACTTAAGTCAAGTTCTTTTTTATTGAGCTGAAAAACAAGACTTTCTTGAAGACGTTTAGTCAGTTGCGGATTTTCACTTGATTCAGAGTCAATTTTTAAGAGTTCATCCGTAATTTTTATACTTTTCTGACCAGCATTTTCCATGATTGGAAATAGTTGTTGAGCCTCATCGACGACAAGCACCCGATTTCCCAAAAAAGTTTCTGGATAATCTGCTAAACGTTCAATCAGATAAGCATGATTCACTACTTTAATTTCAGCTTGTTCAGCTTCTTTTTGAGCTTTCAACCAAAAATCTTGTTCATAATGAAAATGTTTAGTGTTGACATAGCCATCGTGGCGAATGCCATCAAAATAATCATCATTTGTCATGACTTTTGAAACTTCATCCAATTCGCCCGTTTTTGTTTCTGTCAGCCAAATTAAAATCTTCATCTTGAAAATTTCAAAATTTTTGCCATCCGTATTATTTAATAAGAGTTCAGAAAATTTTCTCAAGGAAATGTAGTTTTTGGTTCCTACAATTTTGGCCATTTTAAGACCAAATGTTTCTGCAAGTTTTGGAGCAACATCATTCACCAATTGCTTTTGGAGAACTTTTGTTGCTGTTGAAACAACAATTCGTTGACCTGCTGCTACTAAGGGTAGTAAGTAACCATAAGTTTTCCCAAGTCCTGTCGGAGCCTCAATAAAACTTGCTTGTAAATGTGTAAGCTCTGTTTCCATTAAATGAGCTAATTTTTCTTGCTTTGAGCGAGAAGCTAAGCCCAATCTACTGATGTTTTCTGAAAAATTTGCTGACAAGTCTGTCAGTGGACTTTTTTTACTGACAGAAGATTTAAACTTACGAGTCGCAATATTATGAACCACTTTAAAAGCAGCTGGTCGAATTTTTGTTTTATCTAACTGTTCTTGTAAGAAGCTTTTGCTTTCAAAAAGCAAATTATCTGAATGTCTGAGCAATTCTTCTAAAACACTTCTTGGTAGTTTTTGGATTTTTTCTTCTATTCTTATTAATAATTCTGCCGTTGCATAAGCATCAGAAACCGCAGCATGCGGATGGTCATGAGCTAAGTCTAATTTTTCGCTTAGCGCTTCTAACCCATATTTTTCAAAAGTTGGATAGAAAACACGCGCCAAATCAACCGTGTCAACGCGTAACATTTCATTAAATTCTAAACCAGCATTAAGAAAACTTTTTTCTAAAAGTCCATAATCAAACCGAGCATTATGAGCAACAAAAACACTATCCGTCAGCAGTTTTCTCACCTCTGAGGCAACTTCTGAAAAATCGGGGGCACTTTTTAATTGCTTATCTGACAAACCAGTTAACTCACTAATCCTTGGAAGCAAAGGTTCATGCGGATTTACTTCTGTGGAATAAGTTTCAACGATTTTTCCACCTTCAACAAGCGCAATCCCAATCTGTATAATTTTATTTTCACTACTATGAGCATCGGTCGCTTCCAGATCCACCACAGCATATCGAGTCATATTTTTCACCTATTTCTTACAGTTTTCTTCAATAACCACTCACAAATTTTACTGACAGAAACTCCAGATTGACTTAAGTCCATTTAGAGATAATTTTGAATCTTTGTCAGTAATTTTTGAACATTGTTTTGAAGAAATTCACTTTATCAATTATACCATAAACCTTTTTTAACAGTTTTCTTTTTACAAATTGACAAAATAAGAGTAAAATTAAAATATAGATAAAAACTTATGAAGGAGTCGCCTATGTTAGATAACTATAAGAAAATCCTTGTTGGTATTGATGGTTCGGTAGAAGCTACTAAAGCCTTTGACAAAGCAGTCGCAACAGCACTTCGTAACGATGCTGAACTCGTTATCGCTAACGTCATTGACCTTCGTGCCTTCCAATCTATCTCAGCTTATGATTCAGTTGTTGCTGATGATACACACAAAGGTGCTGAAAATCTCATTAATGACTTTGCTGATGAAGCAAAAAAAGCTGGTGTCAAAAAGGTTAAAACTCGTGTTGAGTTTGGTTCTCCAAAAGTAATGCTCGGACAAACCCTTCCTAAAGAAGAAGAAATTAGTCTAATCGTTCTTGGAGCTACTGGTCTTTCTTACATTGAGCGTATCTTTATCGGCTCCGTGGCGGACTATATTATCAAGAATGCGCCTTGTGACGTACTCGTTGTCCGCCAATAAAAAATTTACACCTTCAACAAATAAAATCACTGACAAAATTTTGTCAGTGATTTTTTTATTTTTATAAAACAAAAGAAATTCAAATCATAGACTTGAATTTCTTTGACTTTAGATTGCGAACTAAAGTGAGGGTATTTTTACAAAAAAACTTGTAAACATAGTTAATTAAAATTATTTGGTAGCCATCTTATTAGAAGAGACTCCAATTTCTGACCAAAGGTTCATATCCCCATAGTCAAGTGTCATTCCGACCACACGTTTGTTAACTGGTGTGTAATTTAATGAAAAGTTGGTTGGAACAACATAAGCTTTTTTATTCATATCATTTTGATATTTAACAAAAGCGGCTTTACGATAAGTTGCACTTTCTGACTTAGTTGAATCAATATCATTCAAATCATTCGTAATTTGTGGGTCGTTAAAGTGACCAATATTATAAGGGGCTGCTGCTGAGAATAAATCTTGTTGAGATGGTTCTGACGAAAGTGACCAAGCCCCATCGGTAATATCCCAATCATTTGCTCCTGGAGGAGTCGTCATATGATCAACCCAAGAATTAAATTCCATCAATTTACCATTGTAAAGACTCACTTTTACACCAATCTTCTTCCATTGTTGGATATAGTTTTGAGCGATGGTTTCTTGATTAGCATCTCCTTGACGCGCTGCATAGACAAGCGATAATTCTTTTCCATCTTTTTCACGGTAGCCTGTAGACTTATTGAGTTTCCAACCATCTGCATCCAAAAGTTTATTTGCCTTGTCAAGATTTTGTTTTTCATAACCTTTGACTGATGAACTTGTAAACTGTTTAAAGATAGGTGGAATTAAACCATTTGCAGGGGTTGCAAGTCCGTTAGAGAACTTATTGTCAACCTCTGCAACATTACGAGCATAAGCAACAGCCTGACGAACACTTTGGTCTTGCAATGGTGTCTTACGGTCTTGAACATTTATTGATTTACTTGTGTCATAATGTCCAAGATTGTAGTACATCAGTGAGATATAGAGTGCTTGTTGACCAAGAACTTTATAGCCCTTCAAGTTCTTCACTTGTTTGTACTGACTAGCGACCATAGAATTGATGAAGTCATATTTACCAGATGAGAGAGCAGCAACTGATTTATTTGTTGAAACTGTTTCATAGGTGATAGAGTTTAATTTTGGTTTTTCGCCCCAATAATATGGATTTGGTACATATTTGATTGATTCGCCAGCGACAACATTTGCTGGTTTGAAAGGACCTGTGACTAATGGTTTGGTTGTCGTTTTTGGACTTGAAGCCAAGTCTTTAGGCGCCACGTCTTTCAAGTATTGATAAGGAGTCACTGTTTCAAGGAAATAGCCATTCCCTGATTGAGTCATTCCTGGTGTCATTTCTTTAAATTGAATCTTGATAACCTTACCATTTTCACCATCTGGGAAAGTAATGCCTGAGATTGTTTTTGCTTTACCTGTATGATAATCACTCAAACCAACGATATTGGCTAAAGAATCGGTCCAACGGTCAGAGCCATAAGCAGGATTAGCAATTGTTTCATAAGTAAATTCATAGTCTTTAGCCGTAACTTGCGAGCCATCAGACCACTTCAAATCTTTACGCAAGGTAATTGTTGCTGTTTTTGCAGAATCATCAAGGCTGATATTCGCAGGACCACCATTGATAAATTTAAAAGCACTATTTGTAAAGAAAATTCCATCTAATCCACCTGCTGGACTAGCCATCGCAGCAAAAGTAGCATCATTCTCAAGTCCAGCCAGCCATTCGGCTTTCATTGGGGAGTCACTTTGATAGGCGACTTTTAGGTCCCCACCTTTGATAGCCTTGTTCGGATTTTTGTAAGCCACATCAAAACTTCCGGCTTTTAATTTTGTAGTGCTTGTACTTGAGCTTTGGTTGGAGCCACAAGCACTCAAGAGTGCAGTTGCTAAAACTGCAGTCGTTGCCAATAAAGTTATATTCAATTTTTTCATGTTAATTTTCTCCCGAAAAATTAAGTTTTATTTCTAGTTTAACTAGAATGTTTAGATTATATCACTAAATTTATTTTTGTCAAACTATTTTTTATATTCTGATATTTTTATTTTATCTTACTGCTTGTCTTTGGTCAGCAACGCGTCTTAGTGCATTACCGATGAAAATAATTGCAAGGACCACAATCAAGATGACTACCGTTGCTGGAACCCAAGTCCAAGGTTTGTCAGTCATCGTTTCTGGGTTCGTTGCCTCACTAATCATCGTCCCCAAAGAAGGAGTCCCTGCAGGAAGTCCGAATCCCAAGAAAGAAAGTCCTGTTTCTAGCCCAATATTTCCGGCAAAGACTAAAGTAGACTCAGCGATAACCAAAGTCGATAAGTTAGGCCAGATTTCTCGGAACATAATTTTTAAATTTGAAGTTCCCGAAGTCTTAGAAGCCCGAACGTAGTCTCGATTAACCTCTGTCAATGTTTTTGCCCGAATTAGACGTGTTGTTCCTATCCAACTAAAGATACTAATAATCCAAATCAAGGACCAAGCATTAAATCGCGGAATAATGGTTACAAAAACGATAATAATCATCAAGTTAGGTAAAATCATCCAAAAATCGGTGAAACGCATGAAGATTAAATCAAACCTTCCCCCGTAATACCCCGTGATCACCCCTAAAACATTCCCGACAACTAAGGTAATCAAAGTCACTGCAAAGGCGATATTAAAGGAATTTCGTGCACTAATCATTAGCATCATGATGATATCGCGTCCACCATTATCCGTTCCCAGCAAATGACCATTGGTCAAAGGCGCCAGATACTGGTCCATGATATTGACATCAACATAATTTGCTTGCTTGAGAAACATCGAGTAGATATAAACTGTCAAAAAGACAACTAAAAGGAAAATTGTTGAAATCAATGCCAATTTATCATGTTTGAGTTCTTCTTTGATTGAGTGAATCAATGATAGAGAATTTTTTTGTTTTTTTTCTGACATTTTCACTCCTTACTGAATCCGAATTCGAGGGTCAACAATTGCCATGATAATATCTGACAAAAGGGCCCCTAATAAGCCCAGAAAACCATTTAACAAAATCAGAGCCGTAATCATTGAATAATCTCGACCAGTGATTGAGGTAATAAAAAGTTGACCCAAACCAGGATATCCGAAAATCGTTTCTGCAAATATCGCCCCTCCTAAAAGTCCCGTAATTACAAAACCAAAGTTTGCCGCAATCGGTAGTGAAGCGTTTCTCAAGATATGTCGAGTGAAAATCACTCTTTCCTTCACTCCTTTGGCTCGCGCCGTTCGCACATAATCCTGCGTTTCTTCATCCAAAATCCCTGAACGGAAATAAGTGAATATCGCGACTGTTCCAAAAACTGCCAAGCTAAAAGCTGGAAGAATCATGTGATAGATTCGACTAAAAAAGACGGCGACAAAACCAACAGCATTTGGACTCACTGTTCCACCCGTTGGAAACCAGCCTAAACTATAACCAAAGATAAAAATCATGACCAAATAGAAAACATAAGGTGGAATACCAAAAGTAATCGAGTTATATGTCAACCATAAACGGTCTTGCCATTTTCCCTCATGACGGGCTGCAACGATAGACATGGGCACAGCAAATAAATAGGTCAAAATCACAGAAAGAAGCGACATCCAAAAAGTATTAACTGCTCGTTGACCAATGACAGTAGTGACAGGCTCTTTGAGATTATAAGACATCCCCAAATTTCCATGAATCGCATGTCCCAACCATCTGAGATATTGTTCCCACCAAGGGTCGTACAGGCCAGCTGCACGCCTTAAAGCTTCAATTTCGTGTGGATCTGTATGTGGCCCAATTAAACCAGAGAAAGGGTCCCCTGGCATCAATTTAGCAAAGAAGAAAACAAGAATACTCAGGATAAATAGTTGCGGAATCATCAATAAAACACGTCTAATAATTACTTTCCACATTTTCCCCTCCTTTTGGTAAAGCTGCCCAGTGTGTTTTACTTAATTCTTGTAAGGGCAGAGCGCGTCCCTCCTTATCATAAAAAATTGATTTTTTAGTTTCAAATTCTTGTTCCACTTCTAATCGTTTCGACCTATTTTCCCTTCTTCTTGAGACATCGATAGAAGGAATAGCGGATAATAAACGTTTTGTGTAAATATGCTCGGCCTGTTCAAAAATATCCTTTCGCGTTCCTTTTTCTACAATTCGTCCATTATGCATGACCGCAATATTATCCGTCATATGTCGCACAACTCCCAAATCATGAGAAATGAACAAAAAAGCGATTCCCAAATCTTTCTGAATGAGTTTCATAAAGTTTAGAACCTGAGCCTGAACAGACAAATCAAGAGCAGAGACAGGCTCATCGGCCACAATTAATTTAGGATTAGTCGCAACTGCCCGAGCTATTCCAATCCGTTGTTGTTGCCCTCCTGAAAATTGAAAGGGATATTGACTTAAAGTTTGTTTGGGTAAGCCCACAATATCCAATAGTTCAAGTATCCTTTTATTTTCTGAATTTGGATCCAATTTTTCAAAATTTCTAATCGGTTCAGCAATAATATCATAAATATTTTTACGAGGATTAAGACTAGAAAATGCATCCTGAAAAATCATTTGTACATCTTTGTTATACTTGAGCTGATTTCTTATTTTCTTCTTGCTGACATCTTGCCCCTTGTAAATCAATTTCCCTGAGGTCATTTGCTCTAGTCCGACGATTGTTTTTCCAATCGTTGTCTTTCCTGAACCAGACTCACCAACCAGTCCAACCGTCTCTCCCTCATGAATGGTCAAATCTACTCCATCAACTGCCGTTACATTATCTGTTACCCGATTAAAGAAACCTGAACGAATCGGGTAATAAACTTTTAAGTCTTTTAGACTAAGAATTTCGCTCACCTCTCACCTCCTTTAACGGTTTGATTTGGGAAATCAAAGTTTTCCCAAGCACTTCCTCGAACCAAATGATTTGGAGAAATTTCAGTCATCTCATTTGAAATTATCTTTTTAGCCTCTTCTTTCATCCAAGGTACGCGTGCAAGAAATAAATCTTTATCATATTCGATTTCAGATAACGAAGGAACATTTCCCGGTATCACATACAAGTCATCTGAAACAGTTTCGGCCGAAGGGTTTGAGCGTAAAAGTGACCTTGTGTAAGGGTGTTTAGGATTGTTGAAGAGTTCTTCGACAGATGCTTTTTCGACTAATTGTCCCGCATACATGACGGCCACTGTATCAGCGACTTCTGCCACTACTCCCAAATCATGAGTAATCAAAATAACTCCTGCATTTTTCTTCTTTTGTACATCTAATATCAAATCTAAAATTTGAGCTTGAATCGTAACATCTAAAGCTGTTGTTGGTTCATCAGCAATAATCAAATCTGGGTCATTGGCTATTGCTATCGCAATCATCACCCGCTGTCGCATTCCTCCTGATAGCTGATGTGGGAATTGATTGGCAACACGCTTAGAATTTGGAATTCCAACCTGTTCTAAGAGCTGGAAAGTTCTACTTTCATATTGGCTTTCTGGATAAACTTCATGAACTGCCAGCATTTCCATGACTTGTTGACCAATTTTCATCAACGGATTCAAAGCAGTTAAAGGATTTTGAAAAATCATCCCTACCTTAGTTCCTCGAAGTTTTGCCATTGAATCTCCAGTTTTGCCAACCACTTCTTCACCATCTAATAAAATGGACCCTTTGATTTGAGTTTGGTTGGGATTATGTAAACCCATGACTGCTGTTGCAAAAGTAGACTTCCCAGAGCCTGATTCCCCAACAATTGCCAAAACCTCGCCGTGTTTAACCGTTAAATCAATATCATAAATTGCTTTTTGCAATTTTCCAGCAATCCGAAAAGCAACGCTCACTTGTTTAGCCACTAAAATATTATTATTTTCCACAGTAACCTCCAAATCGTATCTTTTTTCGTACACTGCGTAATTTATTGCTATCACGTTACTTTTGTTTCAAAAAGATGATTTACGGTATTATAATCCTTTTTATTGAATTTTGCAATAATTTAGCATATTCCAAATAAAAAAACTATCTTCTCAGATAGAATTTGATATAAAATAAAAAAACTCTGCTAGAAAACTAGCAGAGTTTTTAAGTTAATTATTTAGCCAAAGCTTTTTTTGCTTCTTCAGCAAGTGCAGTAAATGCAGCAGCATCAGCGATTGCGATGTCAGCAAGCATTTTACGGTTCACTTCGATGTCAGCTAATTTCAAACCGTGCATCAATTTGCTGTATGAAAGACCATTCATACGAGCAGCTGCATTGATACGTGCAATCCATAATTTACGGAAGTCGCGTTTCTTTTGACGACGATCGCGGAATGCATAGTAGTATGAATTCATGACTTGCTCTTTAGCAGTCTTGAAGAGTCTATGTTTAGCTCCGTAGTAACCTTTAGCGAGCTTTAAAATACGTTTACGGCGTTTGCGAGTTGCAACGCTACCTTTAACACGTGCCATGTGTGTTCTCCTTTAATTCTTAGTAGATTTCATTTTTGTCTTTGAAGACAAGTTTATTTTTTTATTTGAGTTGGAACAAGAATTTTATAATCAACTGTTTAGAGAACTCTCTAAAATCAGATGAGTTATTCCATAGTCGCTTACGCTCCTATAGGGATTGCTCCAATGCAGCGAACCGTGTTCGCTTAACGCATTGTCCGCCTATCGAAGCAGTGCTTCGATGTACGGCGATTGCTCCTTGAAATAAGCTTTGCTTATTTCATAGTCGCAACCATGCGACGGATACGTTTGAAGTCACCTTTAGAAACCATAGAAGCTTTACGAAGTTGACGACGTTGTTTTACAGATTTACCGTGGAAACGGTGAGAAGTGTAAGCGCGGAAGCGTTTAAGTCCGCCGTTACCTGTACGTTTGAAACGTTTAGCAGATGCGCGGTGAGTTTTTTGTTTTGGCATTGTAATTCTCCTTAATTTATATCAGTTAGCAGAAGATGAATTCTGCTTTCTTTATTCTTAAAGCACTAGTCTAAAGAATAAAGACTTGAAAGGCTACCCTTTCGAGACGAGCTTATCTTGTACAGACCTATTTTTTTATAGGAGCAAGTTGCAAGAACATTTGACGCCCATCCATTTTGGCTCTTTGTTCAACGACAGCAACTTCTTTTGTTGCTTCCGCGAACTTGTCCATTACTTGACGACCCACATCTTGGTGAGTAATCATCCGACCTTTAAATCGGATTGAAACCTTAACTTTATCGCCTTTTTCAAGGAACTTGATGGCTTGGCGAAGCTTTGTATCAAAGTCGTTTTGGTCAATAACTGGTGACAAACGGACTTCTTTTACAGAAACAACTGCTTGTTTTTTCTTTGCTTCTTTTTGTTTTTTCTTTTGCTCAAACATGAATTTTGTATAATCCATAATTTTGGCAACAGGTGGTTCTTGATTTGAAATTAAAACCAAGTCCATGTTAAGATTTTCAGCTTGCATTAGCGCCTCAGACGTTGGTGTGACACCTAATTGTTCACCCTCAGCGCCAATGAGACGAACCTCACGAGCACGGATTGCACCGTTCATCATAGGTTTTCTATTGTCTTGTTTAGCTATGTTCGTTCTCCTTCTAATATGATGTGAAAGTTGGCTAAAATTTAGCTCAACTTCTTTTTTAAAGAAAAACAAAAGCGGAACGACAATCTCGCCCCGCTCATGAAAACATTCGTTTTTGAATAATTCCATTTGTTTGCCCAGGGCTATAACCTCTAAGGCGAGAAGCGGGTGCTTCTGCTTTTCAACTCTATTATTCTATCAATTATTTTAGAACTTGTCAAGCCCTAATTCTTTATCAACTTTTGACTGATTGTTTTAGATGACTTTTAAGATTAATTTTATTATTTAGATATATATATAATACAATTTTAGAATATTAGGCCAGCCCTTATTACTAGCATTTTATTATCTTCAAAATACATCATATCATTTAGCAAAATGATAATTAAATGATAAAATGATTATAATAAAATAAAAATACGAAAGGAGAATAAAATGGCAGATACGCAACTAATTACGATTTCTAATATCAGCAATACTACCACTACTCAACATCTCAAAACTTATCAAGTGATGCCTGATAATTCTCTACGCACACTCAGAGAATCCTCTTCATCAAATTGATTTCCATATAATATAGAAAGGAAGACTTCTATGGCTGCACTTGATTTAACTCATCTTACTGATAACATAAAAAAAACAAAGAATTGGTCTATTCATCGTAAAAGGATGTATGCAATGGGATTAATGCATGAACTTTATATCACTGATGGTTCTCTTGATGCTGAGCATTCCATTATTCCTGCAAGTGATCGATTATTAACTGCTCAACTGGTCAGTGAAGTTCTTGACCAACTTATCGAATATGATGAAATCACAATTTTTGAAGAAATGGTTGAAAAAAGTGAATCGATCAATGCTAAGCTTCAATTTTCCCATATCCTAACTTTTAATGATGAAGCCGGGATACAATATATTTTAAATTCCAATAGCTGGTTAAAGATTTTAAATGACTCAAAGGACTTAGCGCTTGTTATTACTGGAAATCTTGTAGGAGATTTTACATTTTTTATTGAGAAATCAAATGGAGTTTTTGAAAAGAAATGTATCACTTTCAGTAAGAATGGAATCTATAGATTAACCCATGCGCCAGTCGAGCAAATCTATTTGACTACTAATGCTTTAAAAATTGATAAAAATTAAAAAACGATTATTAATCGTTTTTTTATCTTATAATGAATTAAATAATTCTTGAATTGTTTCAAACTCATAGTCAGCAATGGTTCCTTTTTCTGCCCCAATATAGGCTGTTTGAAGTCCTAAATCTTTAGCTGGCTTTATATCATGTTCTAGTAAATCTCCAACCATTAAGGTTTCACTGGCTTTGAAATTCTCCTTGTTCAGTAAATTTGTAAAAGCACGCGCGTCTGGTTTTAAATAGCCTGTTTCTCCTGAAATATAAACTGGAAATAATTCTTCAACATTTGAACGCCGTAATTTCTCTCTTTGTTCAACACGTCCACCATTACTTAATAGTGCAAGTTGATATTTTTTTGAAAGATTTTTCAAATTTTGAATGAGTTGCTCATCAGGTTCTATCAACTCAAATAATCTGTTCAAAAATTTTTTGAAGAAAGCCCTAAGATAAATTTCATCAATTTCCAAGTCAAAATATTCGAGAGTCAAGCGTAATCTTTCTTCTCTTAACTCTTCAATGGTCATCTGTCTTTGATGAACTTGGGGCCAGAGCAATTCATCAAATTCGTGATATTTCTCCATAAAATGATTGAGTTCCTGATCAGTAAATGGGCCTAATTGTTCTGAAAAAAGTTGTCGGTGGGCTAATTCCCAATATTTTTCTTTAAAAGGGAAAAGTGTATTGTCCCAATCAAAAATAATGTTTTTTATTTCTGTCATCTATTTCCCTCATTCCATATTTAAGCCTATTTTATCAGCTTTTGATTTATTCTACAAGAAAAAAAGTTACTGATGAAAAGTTGAGTCTAGTCCTAAGTGCTAAAACACAAGGACTCTCCTCTAACTTTTCTATCAGTAACTTTTTGTCAGTAACTTTTTAATTCTAAATTATTTTCCTTCAAGATAAACCATGAGAATACTAATATCAGCTGGATTTACACCTGAAATTCGGCTGGCTTGTCCGAGTGTTTCTGGATTTATTTTTTTGAATTTTTGACGAGCCTCGGTAGCGATGGAATCTAACTTATCCCAATCCATATTTTTAGGAATTCGTTTTGCTTCCAAGCGATGCATTTTGTCCACTTGGTCCATTGCTTTTTTGATGTAACCTTCGTAAGTAATTTCAGTTTCAATCAATTCAATGACTGTGCGGTCAATTACTTCTGGTGCTTGTCCAATGAAATCAATCACTTCATCATAATGAACTTCTGGTCGTTTCAAAAATTCGGCACCTGTCAGTGCATCTTTGATTGGACCAAAGCCCAATTTTCCTAATTTTTCTTGAGTATCAGGCAAAGGTTTGAGTTTTTCCGAATTGAGTCGTTTCATTTCTCGGTCAAATTGAGCCATTTTAGCTTGGTAATGCTCCCATTGTGCATCTGAAACGAGACCAACTTGACGTCCGATTTCTGTCAAACGGCGGTCAGCATTATCATGACGGAGTATCAAACGGTACTCAGCCCGTGAAGTCAAGAGGCGATAGGGTTCTAAAGTCCCTTTGGTTACCAAATCATCAATCATTACACCGATATAAGCTTCACTGCGTTTAAGAATAAATTCTGGTTTTCCTTGAATCTTAAGAGCGGCATTTATTCCGGCAACCAAACCTTGCCCAGCCGCTTCTTCATAACCTGAAGTTCCATTTGTTTGTCCGGCTGTAAATAGACCTGAAATCAATTTCGTTTCAAGAGTAGGACGGAGTTGATGAGGCATCACCACATCATATTCTATGGCATAACCTGGACGCATCATCTTAGCATTTTCGAGTCCTGGAATTGATTTTACTAAATCAAATTGAACATCTTCAGGCATTGAAGTTGAAAGTCCACCGATATAAACTTCTTCTGTATTGCGTCCTTCTGGTTCAAGAAAGAGTTGATGACGAGGTTTGTCAGCAAAACGAGTAATTTTGTCTTCTATGGATGGGCAATAGCGAGGACCTACTCCTTTAACAATACCAGAAAAAAGTGGTGCACGGTGCAAATTATCACGCAAAATCGTATGACTATTTTCCGTAGTATAGGTCAACCAGCAAGGAATTTGGTCTTTTAGATAATCCTCGTCAGAGCTCATAAAACTAAAATGATTTGGCGCTTCATCTCCTGGTTGGATTTCTGTTTTATCGTAATCAATTGAACTTGCCAAAACTCGTGGTGGTGTTCCAGTTTTAAAACGACCAATTTCAAAACCAATTTCACGTAAATTATCTGCTAAACCAATTGATGAAAGAGAATTATTTGGTCCAGAAGAATACTTCAATTCACCGATGATAATTTCCCCACGTAAAGCTGTTCCAGTCGTGATGATGACAGCCTTGGCCCCGTATTGTGTTCCTGTTGATGTCCGAACACCAATAACTTTTTGCTTTTCTTCATCAAGGATGAGTTCTTCAACCATTCCCTGACGGAGTGTCAAATTTTCTTGGTCAGAAACGGTGTTTTTCATCGAAGCAGCATATTCATCTTTATCAGCTTGGGCACGGAGGGCACGAACTGCTGGACCTTTCCCTGTATTAAGCATCTTCATTTGAATATAGGTCTTGTCAATATTGCGTCCCATTTCCCCACCTAGGGCATCAATTTCTCTGACAACAATTCCTTTAGCTGAGCCACCAATTGATGGATTACATGGCATAAAGGCAACCATGTTAAGATTAATCGTCATCAGTAACGTTTTAGAACCCATGCGTGCAGCCGCAAGCGAAGCTTCAACACCCGCATGTCCTCCTCCGATGACGATGACATCATAATTTTCTTGAAAATTCATTTTTTACTACGAATTTTTTAAAATTCGCCTTTCTTTTTATTTTGATAAAAGTTCTTGCAAAACTGCTGACAGAACTGCCAAACTTACTGACAATTCTTTTATCTAACGATTTAATGCTCACTCTTTGTACACATTAAACATAAATATTTTGCAAATAAAAAAGCCAAAGCTGTGAAAAATATGTCAAAAAATCCTCTCATCAGTTACTGAAAGAAAATCAATAAATTGACCCTCCTGTCAGTAATTTTTAAAAGTTTTTTGTCATATTTTCCCGAGCTTTGACCATCGAGTTCTTATCTAAGATAATGATATTTTAACTCATTTTATCATTTTTTTCAAGACTATTTTCTTATCATTTTCAAAATCAAGTAAATCTATTACTATTTACAAAATTTCTTCCAATTCTCGATATAAAACTTGTCCAAGAATATCTTGTGCCGAGAGATAATCGTCAAAAAGAATAATTCGGTCTTTTTTCTTATCTGTAGGGTCATACTGCCCAGCATAGTCAATTCTACCATTAGCCAACCTGACAGGAATAGCACTTCCTTGCGGATAGACCCCTAAGAATTTACCAGAATCTTTTCCTTCACCAATTAGTTTTAGATAAGGGAGTTCGTTTTCTGGAGTTACCCCTTCTAAGACAAGTTCATACTGAATATCACCGAAAGTTGCTGATGGACCTGAAACAACGATACTTTTGCTTTGACGATTTTTCCACAGTCCTGACAAAGTCAAAAAATTACCTTTTTTAACCTCTTTAGTATTTATTTTTAGTCCAACTTTTTTTATTTCTTTTTTATTTTCAATCGAATTTTGCTGACTACCTGCAGTATTCGAAATTGAAGACTCTTTAGATTGTTCTTGAATATTGTGGAGCAAGGTCAATCCAAGAATCATAATAAGTAATATTAAAAATCCATCTAATATAATTAATGGTTTCTTCATAGCCTCTCCTAACATTAGATTTATATTATAAAATAATTATAATATAATTTCAAGTCTCTTACCACTAAAATGCTCACAGTCATTTTACAAAAGAAAAAGAAAGTTTTCCTAAAAAGTAAACTTTCTCATTTTTTAATTTTCGTTTTTTATTGAACAGAATCGCTCAGGAAGCTCCCCTGATTTTTTACTATAACCTGAACGTTTTTTTTCAAGAGGAATCGCATGCCAATCTTCAAGCAAAGCAATACTGTGATAACGTTGCAAATAGCCTACACAATCTTCACACCATTCTTCATCACCATTTTGCCAAAATGCGGTTTGTAATCCTGACTTACTAGTGAATTCTTTAAAATTCTCAGCCATCTCAAACCATTCTTTTTTGTACCATTTTAAAGCTTTATAAAAATCATCAAATTCGTCTACTGAAACTATATCTTCTTTCCAGCCTTCAAAGAACCACCATGGCTCATCGGTGCCGTACATTGTAACTACTCTATACATCTCTTCTTCTTTCCGCTGTTTTTTTCTTTGTATCTTTGCATACCTATTCTAGCGGATTTTTTTCTTTTTTTAAAATAATTTGCTTAATACTTTTTTCTGTCAGACAGTAATCTTTAGGCTGTATCTTTTTCGATTGTTTCGACACAAAAATTCCAAAATTCTTTAAGACGCTCATTTTCTTGCGTCAAGTGAAGAATCCCAACGACGGCTTCAAAACCAGTTGAAATCCGATAAGTGACAACATCGGTATTTTTGGCCGTAGTTTTAGAGTGAGCGTTACGTCCTCTTTTGAAATATGTGAGTTCATATTCCGTAAGAAAATCGACTTCTTCCATAGCTCTGATGATTTTTGCTTGCGCTTTAGCTGACACAAATTTTGTGGCATTTTTTTGAAGGAAAGCGGGTTTTGTCAGCCCTTTTTCTAACAAGTAATCGCGGACAAAAACTTCAAATATTGCATCCCCCACATAGGCAAGGGCAATTCCATTTAAAAGTTCTGCTTGTTGCTTATTCACGATGCCACCGTACCCCATCTTTTGTATCTTCAAGAACAATTCCTTGAGCCTTCAAAGCATCACGAATTTCATCTGATTTCGCAAAATCACGGACTTCTCGTGCCAATTGTCTCGCTTCAATCATCGCTTCGATTTCACTATCTAAACTTTGTTCAATTTCAAATTTTATGCCTAATATTTCTAAAATCTGATCAAAGAATGCTTTGACCTCAGCTCCCCCATTTCCTTTATTGACCCACGAAACAAAGTCATAAAAAACAGTCATTCCATTAGCAATGTTGAAATCTTCATCCATAGCAGCCACAAAATCATTTCTAAAAGTTGTCAAAGCCGATAGATTGGACTCAGCTTGGTCATCCAAATGTCGGTAAGCATTTTCTATTTTTTTAATATTATTTTCTGCTTCTGTCAGTGCATCATCAGTAAAATTAAGCGGTCTTCTGTAATGAGTTGTTGCCAAAAAGAAACGTAAAATTTGTGGGTCAACAACTTGAAGTAATTCATGGACAGTTGTGAAATTTCCTAATGATTTGGACATTTTTTCACCATCAACATTGACAAAACCATTGTGCATCCAATAGTTAACAAATTTTTGGCCTGTTTTTGCTTCAGATTGTGCAATTTCATTAGTATGGTGAGGAAATTCTAAATCTGCTCCCCCTCCATGAATATCAATCGTTTCACCCAATAACGAAGTTGACATAACAGAACATTCAATATGCCAACCCGGACGTCCTGCTCCCCAAGGGGCTTGCCACGAAACTTCATCAGCTTTTACAGATTTCCAAAGGGCGAAATCGGCTGGTGATTCTTTTAAATTAGTTTCCTCATCCGTACGTCCAGAAGCCCCTGCAAGTAAATCTGCAAGATTTTTATTTGCCAATTTAGCGTAATCTTTTGATTTAGCTACACGGAAATACACATCACCCTCAGAAATATAAGCGTAGTCCTTATCCAAAAGTTCTTGAATAAAATCAATCATCGCTTCGATAAATTCCGTTGCTTTTGGATTTTGGCTGGCTCTTTTGACATTCAATAAATCAGTGTCTTCATAGAATGCCGC
Organism: Lactococcus cremoris subsp. cremoris KW2; assembly: GCF_000468955.1. Lineage (NCBI taxonomy): Bacteria > Bacillati > Bacillota > Bacilli > Lactobacillales > Streptococcaceae > Lactococcus > Lactococcus cremoris. The sequence continues at coordinate 1,991,536 of NC_022369.1, forward strand.
AATATAGCGTTCTGAAAGTTCTTTTGTACTGATATTTTCACTGGCAGCTGCCTTAATAATTTTATCATCAACATCTGTGAAATTAGAGATATATTCAACTTCAAATCCCCGAAATTCCAAATATTTTCTGACTAAATCAAAAGCAACAACTGAGCGAGCATTTCCCACATGGATGTAATTATAAACGGTCGGTCCGCAGACATACATTTTAACTTTTCCAGGTTCAATCGGTTGAAAATCTTCTAGCTGTCGACTATAAGTGTTATATATTTTCATTCTATTTCCTTCTTAATCTTCATCATAAACAATTGAGGTTACAAGAGAACGTATTGGCAGATAGAGCAATGGTATTCCTGTATAAGCAGAATAACCAAGACTCGAAATCACAATAGCAATCACTGACATAGCTAACAAATCCCAAGGTTTGCGTGCCTGATGCCTACTGATTTTTACTTCGTTTAAACGATAAGCAGCTTTGATAATCAAAGAAGCAAACCGTGAGGTCACAATAATATATATAACATAGACTATTGTAAAATAAGCGGGATGACTACCATTATCAGTTTGAGTCATAAAGGGGAAAAGTGAAACAAGCATGAGAAAAATCGTATAGGCGAATATCTGCCAACCACTCATTTTCTTTATCCGTCCAAAAAACTTACTAAACTGAAAATAATATGAAACAACAACTAGAAAACTCACAAAGAAAATAATGAGTGAACTACTTGTTTCACGAAAATCATAATGATTAGTTCCAATAAATTTTGGCAAAGGAATCTCTAAAACCATAATCGTCGCAATAATAGACATTACCGCATCAGTAAACGATTTCAAAGTGCTAAGCATATGTCCTTCATAAACAGCTACTTTTCTCTTTTTCACTTCTCATTCCTCCTCACAAATGTGACGAATGATAGCTCGCTTCACGTTGCTCTTCAAGATTTGTAATCCGTTCCAAATCCTTTTTACCTTTAACTCGAACAACTTTTGCGGGAATGCCGACAACAGTAACCTCGGCTGGAACATCTGTTACCACAACAGCACTTGCTCCTACCTTTGCATTCATCCCAACTTCGATTGGGCCCAAAAGCTGTGAATGGGCCGAAATCAAGGCACCTTGTCTAATGGTTGGATGCCGTTTCCCCTTGTCTTTACCCGTTCCACCCAGGGTCACTCCGTGATAGAGTTTTACATCGGATTCTACAATCGCCGTTTCACCAATGACTAAACCTGAACCATGGTCGATAAAAACCCCATGAGCAATTTCAGCTCCTGGATGAATTTCAATTTGCGTCCAAAAGCGCCAAAATTGGGAATGCATCCGGGCTAAAAGTTTCAAATTATGGCGCCAAAGAAAATGTGAAATTCGGTGAGCCGCAAGTGCTTTTACTCCCGGATAGGTCAACAACACTTCTAATGCCGTTCGAGCGGCTGGGTCATTTTCCTTGGTCACCCGAATCGCTTCAGACCAAAAACCTTTCTTTTTTTCTTTCATTTTTTCCTACTTCGCTAAAAAATACTTACAGTAATTATACCATAAGCATTGTGGGCCTTGTTGTTAAAAAAATGCTGCCGAGACTTAATTACTCTGTTAATTCATTTAATCTCTTACCAATTCTTCCCAAGTAACCATTGAATTTTGAACTTCTTCTTGTGAAAAATCCAATGGATTTACAGTAATTCCAAGGCTTTTTCCTAAATCATTCATTGTTTCAGCATCTGATTTCAACAATTCATCAAGTTTCAAAAGTAATACTTGGCCATTGTTTTCTTTAAAGGCTTGACTAAAATAATCTTCATTATGCCATTTAGCCAAACTGTCTAAGTTATCAAAAACAGGAAGATATTCTTCATTTTCTTGATTGATTAAATTTGGAAAAGTTCTTTGATTCGTTGTAGTCACAAAAGCTGGTACGAAGTAATATTTTTCTCTTTGTTCAGCAGAAGTGTTTTCTGGACTGAAAACTTTATTCAAAATTTCCGTATAATGAATCAAAAATTGCATTAATTCCGGTGTTCCGAAATAAACCGTATTTCCTTTATCCTCATCTTGAGGCAATTTTGGATTGATTGCCAAAATATCAATATCAGTTTCCATTAACTGATCCAATATATCAATCAATGAGTGAAGTTCCCATTCTGTTTCAAAATCTGTCAGTTCTGACAGAAAAACTTCCAAGTCTTCTTCTGTTGTAAAGACAGGTAAAGCCTTATGGTCTTCAATCGGAACAAAAAAGACTGATTTTGGGGCGAGTACTGGAAATTGGTGAAAAGCATAGACCAAGGACAAATCTTCCATAAATGATCCTGGATTTGCTAATGAGACACGCAGACGTTCATCCAATTCTGGATTAAGGTTATAATTAGACATATTTTTTGCTGACAGACCTGTCAGTGATTACTTACAAGCTAAGTAAACAAATAATTTACTGACAAATTTAAGATTATTCCTCGCCTGTTTCTGTCATAACGTAACCTTCGGCGCTTTGCCTTTATTTCATTCGCTTGAGCGGATAGAAAAAGGGACAACACAGTACGAAATGCCTAGAGAACACTTAGGAATAGGCTAGTGTTTTCATCAGTAAATTTTTAGCTTTTTTAGGTCTATTTTTACAGCTTTTCCATTTTAAATTTCAGTTTATTCTGGCTTTTTAGTTGAAAGCTCTGGAAACTCATGGTCAACGTGTGATTTGCGTTCACGAAGTTCAAAACTATGATTTCCGCTATTGTTGTTATGGTTATTACGGTCGTTGTTGCGACGATCGAATCCATTTCCATTACGACGGTCCTTATTATCACGACGTTCACGTGGTTTACGCTCAGGTTCAACATAGCCTTCTGGTTTTTCAACCAAAGCACGCATTGACGCATCAACACGTCCTTTATCATCAATCTTCATGATTTTCACTTTAACTACATCGCCTAGTTTCATGACATCTTCAACTTTGGCCGTACGTGCCCAAGCCATTTCTGAAATGTGAACCATAGCATCTTGTTTGCCAAAGAGATTGACAAAGGCACCAAAACTTTCAATACGAACCACTTTTGCTTCATAAACTTCGCCAACTTTTGCTTCACGAACAAGTTCAGCAATAATTTCTTTAGCACGATCAATCGCTGATTGGTCAGAAGAGAAAATTGAACAAAGTCCTTCATCATCAATGTCAATTTTAACCCCAGTTTCTGCGATAATTTTATCGATTTGTTCGCCACCTTTACCGATGACCACTTTAATCTTATCTACAGGAATCGTAATTGTATCAATTTTAGGAGCAGAAGGCGCCAACTCTTCACGCGGTTGCGCAATTGTTGCTTCAATCACGTCTAAGATTTGGAAGCGAGCAGTTTTGGCTTGAGCAAGAGCTTCGGCAAGAATTTCTGGTGTAATTCCAGAAATCTTAATATCCATTTGGAGAGCAGTAATTCCTTCACGAGTTCCCGCAACCTTAAAGTCCATATCACCAAAATGGTCTTCAAGTCCTTGAATGTCGGTCAAAACAGTATAGTTCGTTCCATCCGAAATCAAGCCCATCGCAATTCCAGCAACTGGCGCTTTAATTGGCACACCCCCAGCCATCAGTGCAAGTGTTCCCGCACAAATTGAAGCTTGTGATGAAGAACCATTTGATTCCAATACCTCAGCAACTAACCGGATAGCATAAGGGAATTCTTCCAAAGAAGGAAGGACTTGTTCTAAAGCCCGTTCTCCGAGTGCTCCGTGACCAATTTCACGTCGACCTGGTGCCCCGTAACGTCCAGTTTCACCAACAGAGTACTGTGGGAAATTGTAGTGGTGCATAAAACGTTTTTTATATTCATCATTTAAGCCATCAATAATTTGCGCTTCATTCATTGGTGCTAAAGTCAAGGTTGACAGGGCTTGAGTTTGACCGCGAGTAAATAAACCAGTTCCGTGTGTAATACTACGTGGAGTAAAGTCAATTTCCGCATCCAATGGACGAATTTCATCAATTTTACGTCCATCAGGACGGATTTTATCTTCGGTAATCAGACGACGAACTTCTGCATGTTCCATTCCTTCAAGAATTTCAGCAAGATCACGCAAAATGATTGATAGATTTTCATCATTTTCATATTTTGCACTGTAAACAGAAATTATTGCCTCTTTAACTGCTTTTGTTGCTGCTTCACGCGCTAGTTTTTCTTCAACTTGAACGGCTTTTTGTAAATCTGAATTGTAAGCTGCAATAACTTCGGCTTTCAAATCTTCATCAACATGCAAAAGTTCAACTTCAGCTTTTTCTTTTCCAACTTTCGCAACAATTTCATTTTGAAATTCGATTAATTCTTTAACAGCATTATGTCCAGCCAAAAGTGCACCAAGCATCACTTCTTCTGACAATTCCTTTGCCCCAGACTCAACCATGTTAATGGCATTAATGTTTCCAGCAACAGAAAGTTCCAAACTTGAAGCCGCTTTTTCTGCAACAGTTGGATTGATGATATATTTTCCGTCAATATAAGCAACTTCAACACCAGCAATTGGACCATCAAATGGAATATCAGAAATTGCCAGAGCAAGAGATGAACCAAACATAGCTGCCACACGACCAGACGCATTTTCATCATAAGAAAGGACAGTATTGATTACTTGCACTTCATTACGAAAACCTTCGGCAAACATTGGACGAATTGGACGGTCAATCAAACGAGCTGTCAAAGTCGCATCTGTTGAAGGACGCGCTTCACGTTTGTTAAAACCTCCTGGAAATTTTCCTGCAGCATACATTTTTTCTTCATAATTCACTTGTAGTGGGAAGAAATCACCTGTAGCCATTTTACCCATTGTAGCAGCTGTCAAAACTGTTGTATCTCCATAACGTACAACTACAGCTCCATTTGCTTGTTTTGCAACTTGACCTGTTTCAACAGTTAAAGTTCGTCCTGCAAATTCGATTGAAAATGTTTCTTTTGCCAATGTTATTCTCCTTGACTTGAAATGCTTAGAATTTTTTCTAACAGTCCAGTCTCCTGCTTTTGCATTATTTTTAGTCTACGTGTTTCTAAACAAAAATCAAATTGTCATCACTGATTATTTTGTCAGTAAATTTTTTTCTGATGAGAGATTTTCTTTTCTGTCAGTAAACATTTTGCTGACAAATTCATTTTTGTATAGAACTACACGTATGTCCCATTATACTATATTTTGAGAAAGAAAAAAAGGCTCATAGAGAGCCTTTTAGACAATTTTTAGTTCATTAGTTAGCGGCTTTTACAGCAACTTCACCTGATACTTTGAATTGATTTGCAGCTGGAAGAGCTTTGTAAGTGTCAAGTTGTTCTTGAGTTGCAAAGTAAAGATTTCCAGTGATTTCAGATTGGATTGATTTACCATCAGTTCCTTTCATGTCGCGAGCTTCAATTGAAGCATCTTTACCGACATAAACGTCACCTTTAATATTACCACCTTCAAGGTCAAAGGCTGGTGAGTTAACAATCAAACGTCCAACAGTCAATGTATAAGATTTAGTTACTTGGTGTTGATCATTTTGGCTAATCATCGCAAGTGTACGTTGAACAGCCGCTTTTTCATTGAGGAAAGTTCCATCAATTGTAAGGTCTTTTCCTGAAGCATCAACGTCAGCATTAGTAGCTACAAGCCAAGCACCATTTTTACCAAGTGCTTTTTTCAATACTGAAACATCAGCAGTTCCAGTTGTTGCACCAGTTTTTGTATCTGTACCATTTCCTTCAAATGAATAAGTTACATTACCATGAGCACCGGCAGTAATTCCACCAGGTTTGAATGAAACAACATCACCTTTAACAACTGAAGTTGTACCAGTTACTTTAACTTTTTGAGCATCTGGTAATTTATTGTAAGCGTCAAGGAGGTCTTGGCTAGCAAAAGTCAAGTTACCATCAATTGTTGCTTGTCCTTCAACACCTGTACCAGTTTGTCCGTGGAAGCCAGTTGCAAATACATCAACATTTCCTTTAACAGTACCATTTGAAATATAGAAACCAGGAGATTTCACTTCAATTTTATCAACTGTCAAAGTATAACGAGCAGTAATTTTATGGCTGCTATCTTGATTGTAGATTGCCAATTTACGAGCAACTTGTCCGTCACCCAAGAAAAGTCCTTCAACAGTCAAAGTTTTGCCTGAAGCGTTCATATCACCTTTAGTTGCATTCAACCAAGCGCCATTTTTAGCAAAACCTTTTTGCAAATCAGAGAAGTTACTTGTTCCTTGAGTTGCACCAGCAAAAACTTCTGCTTTAGATGATTGTTCTGTTTTTTTATCAGAGCTACTTGATGAGTTATTACTTCCACAAGCGGCAAGTAAAGAAACTGAGAGCACTGAGACAGCAAGAAGTGAAATCACTTTTGTTTTTTTCATTTTTAATTCCCCTAAAAATAAATAATTTGTTCGTAACACTTAGCTTTCACGAACCTTACAGAACCATTGTAACACTTCACTTATGTAAACGCAAGACTTTGCCGCAACTTTCACAAACTTTACTTTTCCCATTTTTTGAAAATGTTTTCAAAAGCGTATTCTTAAACGTTTAAAGCGCTTTTTTAAATTATTAGAATTTTAAGTTTGTGAATTTATTTTTCACTTATAAAATTTTTTCTAAATACTCTTAACTTTTATTTTCATATTAATTCACAAAGATATTTATCGATATAGACTATGAAAATCATCATATTTTTGCTAAAATAGAACTATATTATTTCATAAAAGAAAATGGAGAGAAATCGTGGTTTACTCTGATTCACACTTAAAGCTTTTTGCCTTAAACTCAAACCCTGGTCTTGCTGAGAAAATTAGCCAATTTACAGGAGTTCCTCTAGGAAAACTTTCTTCAAAACAGTTTTCTGACGGTGAAATTATGATTAACATGGAAGAAAGTGTCCGTAGTCAAGACATTTTCATCGTTCAATCAACCAGCTGCCCTGTTAATGATCACCTTTGGGAATTGCTTATCATGATTGATGCATGTAAACGTGCTTCTGCTCGTACGATTAACATCGTAATTCCTTACTTTGGCTATGCTCGTCAAGACCGTACTGCGACTTCTCGTGAACCAATCACAGCAAAATTAGTTGCTGATATGATTGTTAAAGCTGGAGCTGACCGCGTACTCACTCTTGATATTCATGCTGTTCAGGTTCAAGGATTCTTCGATATTCCTGTAGATAATCTTTTCACTGTTCCACTTTTTGCTGATTACTATCGTAAAAATGGTTTATTTGGTGACGATGTTATCGTTGTTGCTCCTAAAAATTCTGGTATCAAACGTGCACGTTCACTTGCTGAATACTTAGAATCAGCAATTGCCATTGTTGACTATGAAGATGATGATAAAAATCGTGAAAATGGTTATGTGATCGGTAATGTTGCTGGTAAAAAAGTAATTCTAATTGATGATATCTTAAATACAGGGGTGACTTTTGCTAACGCTGCGAATGTCGTTCGCGAAGCTGGAGCCAGCGAAATCTATGCTGTTGCCAGTCACGGATTATTCACAACAAACGCTGCTGATGTTCTTGAAAAAGCAGACATCAAAGAAATCTTGGTAACAGACTCTGTAGTTACTGAGCACCGTAAGCCTTTGAACGTGAAATATTTAAGTGCCGCTGAATACTTAGCTAGTGCAATTCTTCGTATTCATGAAGGACGTCCGGTTTCTCCACTTTTTGAACATGAAAAACCTCAAGATTAAAAGAATTTTCTAATTTAAAACAATAAAAATACCAAGCTAGATTTGGTATTTTTATAATCCTTTTAGAAAAATAAAAAGTCATCTAATGACAACTTTTCTCTTTTTTATTTAACAACCATCACGTTGCAAGAGGCATGATTAACAATGTACTGTGTTGTTGAACCGATAATAAAACGGTCAATGGCATCAAGACCTGTAGAACCTAGAACGATTAAATCAATATTATTTTCTTTTGAATAATTAATAATTTCTCTTTTGGGGCTTCCTGTTAAACGGACAATTTCAAAATTAACTTCTGTATCTTTAAGATATCCTTGAACTTGATCCACCACATAATCGGAATGCTCTTGTACACTTTTATAAAGTGTCATTGTATCCAAATGTACCGGAATATTTGCCAGTTTATCATTTAAAACATACAATATTTTCAACTGTGAATCATTCGCTTGAGCGGTTTCGATTGCTTCCCGAAGTGCATCATAGGATTGTTCTGAACCATCTACTGCGACTAAAATATTTTTATATTGTTCAACCATAATAAAACCCTCCCTAAGAATATTATATAATTAAATAGAGAAATATACCATCAATAGATGACGTTTAATCGTTCAATTTGATATTTCAATCTAGCAAATAAACTTATCAAGATTCAGATAAAAAAGATAAAAAAATGTTAAAATAGAGCTTATCAGATAAGGAAACGATTTAATACTGATAGAAAAATTATAATCTTTCTATCAGTAAAGTATGCAAAGATAAAACACTAACTTTTACAAAAAAATATTAAATCCTTATAAAAATATCCACTAATTACTACGAAAGGTAGGAAAAATAAAATTATATATTTAGATAACGCAGCTACTACTCCACTTCTTCCTGAGGTCATCACCGCAATATCAGAAAGTTTATCAACTAATTTTGGAAATCCCTCAAGTATCCACACTCTCGGACGTGCTGCTAGTCAGATTGTTCGCAAATCCCGTGAAACGGTCGCCACTGCTCTTGAAGTTCCAAGTCGAAATATCATTTTTACCTCTGGCGCTAGCGAAGCCAATAATCAAGCTTTAATTGGTTATGCCTTGGCAAATAGAGATAAAGGAAATCATATTATCACTACAGCTATTGAACATCCATCTGTTTTAAATACTGTTCAATACCTTCATGACCGTTATAAATTTGATGTGACTTTTGTAAAACCAAATGCTGATGGAACTTTTCCAGCGGCACTCATTGAAAAAAACTTGCGTCCAGACACAATTTTAGTCAGCATGATGTGGGCTAATAATGAAACAGGACAACTGCTTCCAGTAAAGGAAGTCGGAGAACTTTTGAGTCAACATCAAGCCGTTTTCCATGTTGATGCAACACAAGTTATAGGAAAAATTCCAGTTCACCCTCTTGAAATTGGCGCCGATTTCTTATCTGCTTCTGCTCATAAATTTCATGGACCAAAAGGTGTCGGCTTCTTATACTATAATGAACTTCTTCACTTTGATGCTCTGATTCATGGTGGTGAACAAGAAGAAAAAAGACGGGCTGGTACAGAAAATCTTCACTCACTGGTTGGTCTAGCTAAGGCCTTAGAAGTCGCACTTGAAGATATTGAATCTAATTATCAAGCAGTCGAAGAACTCAATTACCACTTGCTCAGTAAATTAAAAGAACAAGAAATTCCTTTTTATAAAAACAATTTTGGTCCAAGTATGCCTCATGTTCTTAATCTTGCTTTCCCAAATGAGAATCATGACTTATTACTGACAAAACTGGATTTAGCTGGTTTTGCAATTTCAACAGGTTCTGCTTGCACTGCTGGAACAATTGAACCTTCTCACGTTCTTGAGGCAGTTTACGGAAAAAATTCTGGTAAACTCAAAGAAAATATTCGTATTTCATTTTCAGAATTAAACACACTTGATGAAGTTAATCTCTTTGTTGAAAAGCTTAGTTCTATTTTAAAATAAATTAATATTTAGTCAGGAGAATGCAATGGCATTTATCACAGAAAAACATTTAGAGGGAAGCAAGTATGTTTATCAACTTGCGCCTACCGTTAAAAAATTCACTCTAAAAGATACAACTTTTATCCAAACTAAAATTGGTAATTTTGAATTTAAGAGACTTCTTGAAGAAGTTCCAAATTCAAATGAAGGATTTTTATTAAAAATTATCGTTAATCCTGATTTATCTGGTTTTAAGCTTTCAGTTACTGACAAATCAGGATTACGCAATGTTGATATTTTCAAAAATGCGAATGAAATGATTCAAAATAAGTTTTATTTCCAAATGGATGCACTTGTTGACCGCGGTGTATTTACAAAATCAGAAATTTAAAAAACTCCCTATGGGAGTTTTTATTTTACTAAAATTTTATATAAAAAAAACTGTCATAAATGACAGTTTTTATTTGCTTAGTTTTATAATTAAGCTTTGATTTCAGCAACGATACCTGAACCAACAGTACGTCCACCTTCACGGATAGAGAAAGTAGTACCTTGTTCGATCGCAACTGGGTGGATCAATTCAACGTCGATATGTACGTTGTCACCAGGCATTACCATTTCAGTTCCTTCAGGAAGTTTAACTGAACCAGTAACGTCAGTTGTGTGGAAGTAGAATTGAGGACGGTAGTTGTCGAAGAATGGAGTGTGACGTCCGCCTTCTTCTTTGCTCAATACGTAAACTTCACCTTCGAAAAGTTTGTGTGGAGTGATTGAACCTGGTTTAGCAATAACTTGACCACGTTCGATTTCGTCACGTTGGATACCACGGAGAAGTGCACCGACGTTATCACCAGCAAGACCTTCAGTAAGTGTTTTACGGAACATTTCGATACCAGTAACAACAGCTTTCTTAGTTTCTTCTTTGATACCAACGATTTCAACTTCGTCACCAACTTTAACAGTACCACGTTCGATACGTCCTGAAGCAACAGTACCACGACCAGTGATAGAGAATACGTCTTCGACTGGAAGAAGGAGTGGTTTGTCAGTGTCGCGTTCTGGAGTTGGGATGTATTCATCAACGATGTCCATCAATTCTTCAACTTTAGCAACCCATTGTGGTTCACCGTTCAAAGCACCAAGTGCTGAACCAGCGATTACAGGAATATCGTCACCTGGGAAGTCGTATTCGCTCAAGAGGTCACGAACTTCCATTTCAACGAGTTCCATCAATTCTTCATCATCAACAAGGTCTGCTTTGTTAAGGAAGACGATAAGGTATTTAACACCAACTTGACGTGAAAGCAAGATGTGTTCACGAGTTTGTGGCATTGGTCCGTCAGTTGCAGCAACAACGAGGATTGCACCGTCCATTTGGGCAGCACCAGTGATCATATTTTTAACGTAGTCCGCGTGACCTGGAGCGTCGATGTGGGCATAGTGACGTTTTTCAGTTTCGTACTCGATGTGAGCAGTGTTGATAGTGATACCACGTTCGCGTTCTTCTGGAGCAGCATCGATAGATGCAAAGTCAGTCGCTTTAGAGTAACCTTTGTCAGACAATACTTTAGAGATTGCAGCTGAGAGGGTAGTTTTACCATGGTCAACGTGTCCGATAGTACCAATATTAACGTGTGGTTTGCTACGGTCGTATACTTCTTTAGCCATTTTAAAAATGTCTCCTTTGGGGAATTTGTTTTATTATAGGTAGTCTGCATAATTGCAATCTACCGTTCCTTATCATTATACTTAAAATCGTTTTGAAATGCAAGTCTTATCAGCCTTTAATCGCATTTTTTCAATAAGTTTTTTCATATATCTAGCTTTTTTATCTCTTAAGTAGTAAAATGGTTCTAGTGTTGCTCTTCTCTTTTCGAGCACTGTAAATTATTTAATTCCAAGGAGAATATAATGGGACTAACTTTTAGAAAACGTGATGATTTTGACAAAATGATGGATGATTTAGGTGTCTCAACTGTTGACTTAGTGACTGATGATGATAAGAAGACAGTTCCTTCTCCTGAAAAAAAAGAAGACCCTTTCGCTAAATTCTTAGCTCCAAAAGAAACGAATAATGAAAAAGACCCAAACTAATTGAAAAGTCTTCTTTTTCTTGTTACAATTAATTAAAAATATTCTTATTGAGGAACTTATGGCATATAAAAAACCACAAAAAAGTACTTTCCAAAAAGTCACGATGGTCGTTGTGATTATCATGGTCGTTCTAACGCTTTTCAGCGTTCTTGCATCAATGCTCGCTGTATTGTAATTATTAAATTTTAAAATAAAAAAGTTACTGACAAATCTGTCAGTAACTTTTTTTATATATTAATCTTCAAAGCCTTCTACAAGGACTTCTGGAAATTCTTTTTCAACGATATGTGCACAATGTTCACAAAGCATTTTGAGATTTTCATTGGCGTTATGTCCAACTGTTTCATCAGTTCTGCGACAACGGTCACAAACATCACCAGCGGCATGTTCCACAAGAACAGCAAGGTCATCAAATTTCATAGCTGCTTCTGGTGCATCACTTACAGTTCCGTTCGCTACTACAAAGTTTGATACAATCAAAAGTTGCGCAACATTTTCGTCAATTGCTGTCAGTAAAGTACGTACAACTTCATTTGGATAAATTGTCACTGTTGCTTCCAATGATTTACCAATAAGTTTCGCTTCACGAGCACTTTCCAAAGCTTTCAAAATCTTATCACGGAAGTCAAGGAATTCTTGCCAATTTCCTAATAGTTCTTCACTACCTGGAATTTCCGCTGCTTCTGGCATTTCTGCAAGATAAGCAAAATTTTCTGGTTCATGCTCTAAGTAAGTCCATGTTTCTTCTGCTGTATGAGGCAAAATTGGAACAAGAACTTTTACCAAATCTTTCAAAATAACATACATAACTGTTTGCATTGAACGTCGTTCTGGTGAATTTGCGGCTTCAATATAAACCACATCTTTTGCAAAATCAAGATAGAACGATGACAAATCATTAGTGATGAAATTAATGATTGATTTGTATACACTCATAAAACTGTAATTATCATAAGCTTTACGGATTTGTTTTACAAGTTCATTAAATTTCACAAGCATATATTTATCTACTGGACGAAGTTCAGCAAAGTCAATTCCATCTTCTTTAGGATTAAAATCAGATGTATTTGCGATTAAGAAACGCAAAGTGTTACGGATTTTACGGTAAACTTCAGAGACTTGACTGAGAATATCCATAGATACACGAACATCTGATTCGGTATCAATTGAGGCCACCCAAAGACGGAGAATATCGGCACCAAATTTCTTAGTGACATCTTTTGGCACAATTGTATTTCCAATTGATTTAGACATTTTGCGACCTTTACCATCCAAAACGAATCCTTGTGAAAGAACTGCTTTATATGGTGCTACACCATTTACCGCCACTGAGGTTGTAATAGATGAGTTGAACCAACCGCGGTATTGGTCTGATCCTTCAAGATAAAGATCCGCTGGGAAGCTAAGATAGTCACGTTCGTTAAGGACACCATTCCAAGAAGAACCTGAATCAAACCAAACGTCCATGATGTCTTTTTCTTTTGTAAATTCACCATTTGGTGAAGCTGGATGAGTAAATCCTTCTGGTAGAAGGTCTTTTGCTTCACGTTCAAACCAAACTTTTGAGCCAAATTCAGCAAAAAGTTTAGCTACGTGCTCAGTTGTTTCTGGTGTGATAATTGGTTCTCCATTTTCACCGTAGAAAATTGGCAATGGTACTCCCCAAGCACGTTGACGTGAAATGACCCAATCCCCACGGTCGCGAACCATGTTGAATAAACGAGTTTTCCCCCATGGAATAACCCAATCTACTTTTTCAACTTCATCCAAAATATTTTGACGGAAGTCATCAATTGAAGCAAACCATTGCGGTGTGGCACGGAAAATGACTGGTTTTTTAGTGCGCCAATCATGCGGATAACTGTGAGTGAAGAATTCAAGTTTCAATAAAGCATCTTTTTCTTCAAGCCATTTACTGACGATTTTATTTCCATCATCATAAAAGACGCCTTCAAGACCAGGAGCTTCGTCAGTATAATAACCACGATTATCGATTGGTGACAAGACTGGCAATTTGTATTTACGACTAGCAAAATAGTCATCTTCACCATGACCAGGAGCAACGTGGACAAGTCCAGTACCAGAATCAAGTGTGACGTAATCTGCATTCATGATTAGTGTTTCACGGTCATAAAATGGGTGCTTAGCAACCATGTATTCTAAATCAGAACCTTTCAGGGTTTGAAGAACTTCTAGATTTTCCCATTCAAGTTTTTCAGCAACGGCCTCAAGCATTTCAGAAGCAATCACAAATTTGCGATTATTAACCGCCACAACTGAATAATCATAGTCAGGATGAGCAAAAATTCCCAAGTTTGATGGAATGGTCCATGGCGTTGTTGTCCAGATAACAAATTCAACATCTTCTGGCAATTTTCCTTTGGTATCTTTAGCTTTAAAGGCTACAAAAATTGAGGCTGAACGAACATCTTGATATTCAATTTCAGCTTCAGCAAGTGAACTTTCAGATGAAGGTGACCAATAAATTGGTTTTTGTCCTTTATAGATGTATCCTTTTTCAGCCATTTTCCCAAAAACGCGAATTTGAGCCGCTTCGTATTCTGGCAATAAAGTCAGATATGGACGATCCCAATCGGCCAAAACACCGAGTGATTTGAAGTCTGAACGTTGCATGTCTACTTGTTTCATCGCATATTTGCGACATTCTTCAAGATAGTCAAGCAAATCCATCTCTTTACGTTTCATACCTGCTTTAGCAAGTTGTTGCTCAATTGGCAAACCATGAGTGTCCCAACCAGGAACATAAGGAGCACGGAATCCTGCCATTGATTTATAACGAACAATAATATCTTTTGAAATTTTGTTTAAAGAATGTCCAAGGTGAATATTCCCGTTTGCATAGGGAGGTCCATCATGGAGCATAAATGAAGGTTTTCCCTCATTTAATTCTTGACGTTTCTCATAAAGCGTAGCGTCTGACCAATCTTTTTGCCAGTTGGGCTCTTTATTTGGCAAGCCTGCGCGCATTGGAAAAGCTGTTTTCCCCAAGTTCAAAGTATCTTTGATTTTCATATTTTCTTCTTTCTATTTTTTAATCTTTGTTTTTTAATCTTTGTTTTTTTGTGGATAATCTAATAAAATAATTTATCCAATGTAAAAGAAAACTATCTTATTTCTCACCCATGAAAAGCAATCTTTTATTTGAGCTATAAACCCAAGACTTCCTTTAAAGTTCTGAACTAAACAAAAAAACGGCCTTTCGTAAAGGACGAAAAACCGTGGTACCACCTTCATTTTTTCTGTCAGTAAAACTTACTGACAGAAACTCTAATCGCGTAACGTGCGATACGCTTAAACTTACTTTGAGTTCAGTTCAAGATTTCTCTAATTTAATTCGAGATAAGAAAATCTGTCAGTAAAATTAGAAATTCAATCAGCTGATAATAAGAAAAATAGGGAATACGAGTCTTCCATCATCACTCGCTTGCTTTAATTATATTTTTTCTCATCTTGGTCTGATTTTAATTTTTTAATTCGCTTAAATCAATTGTTTCTTGATTATCTTTTTCAACAAGCTCAGTTGTTTCAGCTGGTGCTTTCGCTTCTAATTCTGGAAAAATTTCTGAATCATCAGCTTTAGGTGTATCAATTTCTGAATGCTCAGGACTTTCATCAGCAACTGTTTCAGTCACTTCAGCAACTTCTTCTTTTGCTTCAGTAGGAACTTCAGTTTCTTCAATATTTTCAGAAGACTCAATCGGCTCAGCTTCTACTTCTGGCTCTTCAGCGTTTTCGTTTGCTTGTGCAATTTCTTCATCTGTTAAAGGTTGAATTGCTTGGGTTTTTACTAAAGTTGATTCAGCGTTTTCCAAATGTTCTTCAATAATCATTTGCAATTTTTCTTCAGGATTAATTGAATAATCTTGTGTTGGTCTGAAAATTTCAGCCCAATCATCTGATTGAATAGAAGCAAGTTGATTTTCAATAATCGAAGTCATACGTTGATGATAGAGACGCATTTTGCGTTTTAAATCATCAGTATCACGTACTAACTTACGAGCATCATCAGAAGCAGCATTTAAAATATTACCAGCTTCTTTTTTAGCCGCTTCAATTATTAACGAACTCTTTTGTCCAGCATTTGCAATAATTTCTGCAGATTCTTTTTCAGAATTAATTTTTAATGTGTCAGCTTCACTTTTCGCTTGTTCACGAAGATTATCAGCAGCATCTTGGGCAACGACAATTGATTTATTCAATGAATCTTTCATGTCATCAAAATATTTCACGCGTTCACGTAATGCTTTTAATTCACGTTCTTGATCTTTTATTGTTTGAGCAAATTCATCATAATCTCGAACAACGATATCCAAAAATTCATCAACTTCATGTTTACTGAACCCACGAAATTGTGGATTAAAGGTTTTGTTTTGAACATCTAAACTATTTAATGCCATCAATCACTCCTCTTTATCCTTAGAAAATCTCATCAAAGCGATTTTCGTCTTAGAAACTATTTTTTTTGATTTCTAATAAGTTCTATTTCAACTCTCTGTTTTCCCTTTTTAGTCAGGCCTAAGAGGCTCAAAATTTTGATGCGTCCAAACCCTCGGACACTAATCAAATCACCAGCTCCAACAGAGAAATCTTTTTTATCAATTTCTTGGTAATTAATCTTAACCTTCTTTGATTCTAACATATTTGTAGCAATATTGCGAGAGATTTTGAAAGCGATAGCAATCATTTTATCTATCCGCAAACCATCAAGAAGTACAACTTCCTGAATAGCTCGCTCAGTATCTTGAGCTAAATCTGTCAGTGAAATTTCATCAATCTTAACTGCTGCTCGTCCAATTTTATCAATCGATTTAAAACTTTCGACAAGATGTTTACTGACAAAAATCTGAATTTTGCTGTCAGTAACAATGATGTCACCTAATTCTTGGCGTTTAACACCTGCTTGTCCTAAGAAAGTCCCTAAGACTTGTGCATGTGAAATTTGAACAAATTTGATTGCATAAGATATTTCCAGTAAAGCAATATCGAAATCATCTTTGTCAAGCACATAAAAATTTGGAGCCAAAATTATTTTGACTAATTCTGTTTGTGCTAACTCCGCGCTAGAAAAAACTTGGACTTCTCTTTTATTTGCTAATGTTTTCAAAATCTCTACTTCACGAGGATTAAGAAAAAATGTACTTATTACCGAATAAGTCTCTTCAACTTGACTTATCCAATCTAAACAACGATCAATAAAATGACGTTCATTTGCTTGAAAGTGTTGATAAACATTTTCGGTAATCAATGGAATACACCATTAAATACAATAATAATGAACCGTTGAACAAATTGTAAAACAATGAGAGCAACCAAGATTGTGAAATCTAGTCCCCAAATTTGTAATGGTAGATTTTCAAATAAACTCAAATAGGGGCGAGAAACCTTAACAATTAACCGTCCAAACCAAGTTTCATAAAGAGTTGGAATCCAACTCATCAAGGCATAAATTATTAAAATAATTGAATAAAAATCCAATAAACGTAAAAGCCAGTTTATTATTGTAATTATAATAGGCATTAGTAAATATCATAACTTTCAAAATTTTGACCAGCTAAGATAGACATTTCTTTTGCTGCATCAACTGTAATATTCGCTGGAGTCATCAAGAAAATTTGACCACCCACATTTTGAATATCACCATCAAGGGTAAAGACCACCCCAGTCATGAAGTCAATTGAACGACGCGCTTGAGCGTCACCCATAAATTTAAAATTGACAAGTACACATTCGCCATTTTTGACGATGCGTGCTGATTCCATGATGTCTGCATAGGCACGTGGTTCTTTAATTGCAATAGTAGAGACCGTTGCAGCTAATGATTGAGCTTGCGAAACGGTTTGTTGTTGTACGATTTTTTCAGGCATAGGTTTTGAGAAAGTTGAAGCAGAGCGTTTTGGCGCTGCTGTTTGTGCTTGCGGTTTTGGAGTTGATTGTGCTGGGCGACGACTTTGATAGTCTGCTTGCACTTTCCGCTCTTCAACCTTTGGTTTTGGCGTAGATGCCACCGTTGGCCTAGATTCTTGCACAGGACGTGTAGGTTCGTTGAACTCTTCATCATCCTCTACAAAATAATCTCGTAGATTATTCATCCAATCTTTAAATGCCATATTTTCCTCCGTTGTTTACGTTAATCTTTAAGCTTATAAATCTTTAAAAAATTCTGTGCCGATTCGAACAAAAGTTGCTCCATTTTTAATGGCAATTTCATAATCCCGACTCATTCCCATGCTTAATTCTGTGCAGGGGATTTTTGGAAGATTCATTTCAGAAATTTCAACTTGTAATTCTTTCATTCGTCCGAAAATGTCATTACATTCGCTTTCAGTCGCATCAAACGGAGCCATTGTCATCAATCCAACAATTTCAATATTTTCTAACTCAGAGAAATCAGCTAAAGTTTCCTTAAGCTCATCCACAGAAAAACCATGTTTACTTTCTTCACCAGAAATATTAACTTCGATAAAACACTTAATGAGATGCTCAGCTCGCTTACTTATTTCCTGCGCTAATTTCAAAGAATCTAATGCATGAAAATAATCAACATAATTAATAACTTTTTTAACTTTACGTCTTTGTAAATTACCAATTAGATGCCAAGTAATCTCACAATCTTTTAGAGCTTCATATTTTTCTAGAAAAAGTTCTGTCCGATTTTCTGCCAAATGTGAAATTCCATTTTCAAATACTTCGCGTGCAAGATTAGCTTCAACAGATTTTGTTACAGCAACGACTGAAACTGACTGATTAGAATAAGAAGACGCAGCTTTTGCTGCATCCACATTATTCAGTATTCTTTTAACATTCTCTTTAATCGTCATAGATTAATTTTTACGGAAGAATGGTGGTGTATCAAGGTCTTCATCTGTAGTTGGTACTCCACCAAAACTTGTTACTGAAGAAGTATCGCGTGTGTTACTTACGTTTTGACGTGTTGAAGTTTCACGGCGAATATCCCAATCTCCAAATGCTGAAGATTGATTTTGTCCTTGTTGAGTCGCTTGCGGTTGTTGTTGACTTTGCATTGGACGACTTGTTTGAGCATGTTGCATATTAGAATTATGTGTCAAATTAGGTTGACGACGTGATTCTGGTTGCAATCCCAAAGCTTCATCTGCATCTTCTTTAGCAACACCAGTTGCAACAACTGTTACACGGATTTCATCTTTAAGGTTAGGATCAATTGCTGTACCTAACATAATATTAACATCATTACCAGCTGCTTGGATAACAATTTCTGAAGCATCTTGTGCTTCAATCAAACTCATATCCATTCCACCTGTCACATTCAAAAGAACATTTTCAGCTCCTTCAATTGTAGTTTCAAGAAGTGGTGAGTAGATTGCTTTGCGAGTTGCTTCGATAACTCGTTCTTCACCAGTCGCAACTCCGATACCCATAAGAGCATCACCTTTATTTTCCATGACTGTTTTAACATCGGCAAAGTCAAGGTTAATCATTCCTGGGTTAGTAATCAAATCAGTAACCCCTTGAACACCTTGGCGCAAAACATTATCAGCTTCACGTAATGCCTCAGTCAATGGAGTTTTCTTATCAACAATTTCAAGCAAGTTGTTGTTTGAAATGATAAGAAGCGTATCAACATTTGCACGAAGAGCTTCAATTCCTTCTGTTGCAAAATATGAACGTTTTGAGCCTTCGAAACCGAAAGGACGAGTAACAACACCAACAGTCAAAGCACCAAGTTCTTTAGCGATTTGAGCAATAACTGGTGCAGCACCTGTACCAGTTCCACCACCCATACCAGCAGTGATGAAAATCATATCTGATCCTTCAAGGGCTTGTGAAACAGTTTCAGCTGATTCTTCAGCTGCACGTTTACCCACTTCAGGTTGTGCACCAGCACCCAAACCACGAGTCAATTTTGGGCCAAGTTGAATTACTGTATCTGCTTTTGAACTACGCAAAGCTTGTACATCAGTGTTTGCAGCGATAAATTCAACGCCAGAAACACCTTCTTCAATCATACGGTTGATGGCATTACCACCACCACCACCAACACCGATAACTTTAATTACAGCACCAGAAGTTAAGTCTGTATCAAATGAAAATTCCATGTTTTTATTTCTCCGTTTTTACTTTCAGATTAGTCAAAGAGGTTGCCAAAGAAACTTTTGGCACGGTCAACAAGACCTTCTTTTTCTTCTTCGGGCTCAGTTACTTTTTGAGTTGCAACTGGACGCGATTGAGGTTCAGTGTAGAAATCATTTTCTACGTCAGCTACTGTTGTCACTTGTGGTGCGATTGTTTGAACAGGAGCAACGTAAGTTTCTTCAGCTGCCGTATAGGCATAATCGCCAGAAAAAGCTTGTGATACTAAAACATCAATATCACTTCGACTTCCGATATAATTAACTACACTAATGACTTGAGCGAACGCAGGATTGCGCAAGCCCATTTCTCCAGGAACGTAAAGACGAGCATTCATTCCCAAGATTTTTGTTGCTAAATCAACAACACCTGGCATAGCAGCTGTCCCACCGACTAAAATCAGTCCTCCAGGAGTTTCTGATGTGTGTCCGTGTTCCAAATCTTGACGTACGCGATTAAAGACTTGAGTCATTCGCGCTTCAATGATTTGTGAGAGGTAGTATTCTGTGATTTGTTCTGGTTCATCTTTACCAACAACATCAACAAGGAAATACTCATCTTGACTTGCACGTTCAGTACTTGCTTCACCATAGTTGACTTTCAAGTCTTCCGCTGCCGAAACAGAGGTATTTAAGACAGTTGAAATATCTTTAGTCACATAGTCGCCACCTTCAGGGCTTGTATGTGTAAATTTCAAAGATTGATCTTTTACAATGCTAACTGTTGTTTGTCCAGCACCTAAATCAACCATGATTGTTCCAAATTCGCGTTCGCCTTCTGTGAGCACATATTGTGCCATTGCAAGAGGAGCAATAACAATATTGTCAACAAGCAATCCAGCACGTTCAACAACTTTACGAACATTATGAACAAGAGTTTTAGGGCCAGTGTAAACAACCCCACGAATTTCAAGTCGAACACCAAACATTCCACGTGGATCTGATATGCCTGTAAAGCCATCCACTGTAAACTCTTTTGTTTCTACAGCAATAATTTCTCTTTCAGGAACAATCCCACGCATTAAAGCGTTTTGAACGACTTGAATCACATCGTTATCTGTAATTTCTTTTGTATCACTAACAATTGGGACCATACCTTGGCATGGTTCCATTTCGAGGGAATTTGCTGGAATGCTCACGTTAATTCGATCAATCGTGATTCCGGCACGTTCTTCAGCAGCATTTACAGCTTTTCGTAATGCTTGTGCTACCTTCTCAATATCTACAATAATTCCATTTTTAAGGCCATCGGATTTTGCGTTTCCGACACCAATTATATTCATTTCACCTGAGACGTATTCAGCAACAAGCACCTTTATTGTGTTTGTCCCGATATCTACGCCTGTATAAAGTCCACTTTTGGCCATAAAAGCGACTCCTTTCCCTCACACATCACGATTCATATTTTTTTTTAATAAATTAGGTAAGTGTACAGATAATTTTATATACAATTACACTCATTAATTATTTTAACATAAAATCACAGTAAAACAAGAGTTTAGCTGTGATTTTTTCAGTTTTTTATTAAATTATTCTCTACTTTGTCTACTTATTGAAAAAATTGCTATCGTCCCGTCTCCTGTATGGGTTACAATTGTTGGACTGAGTGGGCGAACATCGACATCGCTAATTCCATTTTTTTGCATAGCTTGTTTCTTGATTTCTTGAGCTACTTCATCTGTGCCCGAATAAGAAATAACCAAGCGTGGATAAGCCGTATCCATTTCCTCAAGCGTTTTTTCAAGCATTTGATTTATCGCTTTTTTCTTCCCACGAACTTTGGTCACTTGTCGTAACTTACCTGCAGGATCAACATCAAGTAAGGGTTTGATATTCGCCATGGTTCCAACCAAGGCTACAGCCTTTGGTATTCGGCCTCCTCTTGCAAGATGGTTTAAATCGTCAACCATGAAACGACTCTGTAAACGTGGGATGATATCTGCCAAGACTTTCAGAGTTTCTGTCAGTGATTTCCCCGCATCTCTAAGTTTGACAGCTTCTTCAACGATGAATCCTTCTCCTGATGCTGCCGCAAGTGTATCAATAACTGTTATTTTTGCCTTAGGAAATTCTTCTAAAATCATATTTTGTGCAATAAGGGCAGACTGATAAGTTCCAGAAAGCCCAGATGAAAAAGCAAGATAAAGAAGTTCTTCCTCAGCCAAGGCATATTTTTTAAACACTTCTAAAAATTGTCCCGAATTGATTTGGGAAGTGTGAACCGTCGCTCCTTTTTTGATTGCTGTAAGGAGTGTACTGTTGTCTAGCGCCTCTTCTCCAATGGTTTCATAGGTCTGATTACCAACTGTTACGGTCATTCCTAATATTTCAATATGGTTTTTTTTAAGATAATATTGACTCAAGTCTGATGTTGAGTCGGTCATGATTTGAAAAGTCATAAAAATCCTTTCTTTTTATTACAAATGACAGCAATGGTGCTTCATTGACAGCTTGTTTAAAGAACACTCATTGCCTATTTGTGATTAGAAACAAGCTTTAATTTCATCAGTAAATATTAAAGACGATTTCTGAAAACTTCGTACATCAAAATACTTGCTGCTACTGACGCATTAAGACTTTGCACATGTCCTACCATCGGAATTGTAATCATTTCATCAACTTGCTTTTTGAGGTTCTGACCAATACCGTGTCCCTCATTACCAATAATTAAAGCAATTTTTCCTTTAGTATTCCATTTGTTATAAACCGTACCATCCATATCTGTTCCAAAAATCCAAAATCCAGCACTTTTTAGTTTATCTAAAGTTTGTGACAGATTAGTTACTCGAACTACGGGCACATGTTGTAAGGCACCTGTTGATGCTTTAACTGCTGTCGGTGTAATACCAACTGCTCGATGTTTTGGAATAATAATTGCATCCACACCAGTTGCATCAGCTGTACGTGCAATAGAACCCAAATTGTGAGGGTCTGTCAACTCATCTAAAATTAAAATTGTAGCATCTGCTTTTTCCGCTAATTCTGGAAGCAATGTTGCTAAATCAGCGTAAGCAAATTCAGAAACCCTTGCCATAAATCCTTGATGGACTCCATTTTCTGTCAGCTTATTTAATTCTGTTTTGGGAGTCCATGAAATATTAACTTTCTTAATTCGTGCGAGTTCTTTTATTTTTTCAACATTTTTTCCGCGCAAATCTTCTTGAACGTAAAGCTTGTTGACAAGGTCTCCGTTTAGTGCTTCCGTGACCGCATGCAATCCGTAAATCAAATCTGTATTTTCCATGAAATCATTATATCATTTTTAAAGAAAAAAACCTGTCTCAATTCGTCATTTTATTTGATTATGTAGCCTATAAAAAAATTATGTAAATCAACAAAAGCATCTGTTTTTGACTTTTACATAATTTTTTCAAACAATTTTTTAGTCTTTTTTCTTCTTATTTCTACTATTTTAGATAAGTATTTATATCTTTTTGATAAATTGAATAATCCCATTTTGTTTCCGGATGATTAAAATACTGAGCAAGCAAATAGGCAATGTAGGGACCCGTTGTTAAACCAGATGAGCCTAATGCACTTGCAAAAGCTAGACTGGAAAAAGCTGGATGCGGACCAAAGAAAGGAGAAAAATCTGCCGAATAAGCTCGCGTTCCTACGCGATAGTGATAAGGAAACTCTATTAACTTACTTTCTGAAAAATAAGGTTTAATCCCTTCTGTCAAATCAAAAAAAGCAGCTTCACTTTCTGATAAATCCCAACCTTTTTCATTTTCATGAGTTGCGCCTATGAGAATTTCTCCTTCTTGAAAGGGAATAATATCTGCTGCTCCTTCTAAAAATAAAACCGGCCAATCTTTAGTATCAAAATCGGTTTTAAATGAGAGCAATTGTCCTTTTTGAGGTCGAACATCAACATCAATCCCTATTTCGGAAAGGAGTTCTTTTAATGCCGGACCTGGGCAAAGTACTAAATCATCTACAACATCACTTTCTCCTTGATGAACAATCTCCCATTTTTCGTCTGCTTTTAGAATAGTTGCATGCTCCGCAAAAAATTTCACTCCTCTTGCTTGTGCTCGCTTTTTCAAATGTGCTAAATAAGCTTTTCCATCTAATCGTGCTCCTCCCGATAGATATAAACTTTCAATTGGCTTTAGTAATGGAAATAAGCTGACGGTTTCCTCTTTTGAGAGCACCTTAATCTCGCCCATCTCTGGTGCGTTTTTTCTTCTTTCTAAAGCTAACTTCTCTAACTCTTCTAAGTCTGAATTTTTTCGTAAAAATAAGGTCCCACATTTTTCATATACTTCATCAGTTAATTCAAAATCAGTTTTTAATTTTTCAAAAAATGCTGCACCATCTTTAGCTAGTTGATACCATTTTTGATTTCTTCTTTTAGAAAGCCATGGTGAAATAATTCCAGCACTCGCTTTAGTGGCTTGATTTTTTTCATCATCAAAAAGACTTATCTCGAATTTATCAGTGTCCAGATAATTCGCTAAGGTCATCCCAATTATTCCACCACCAATGATTGCAATTTTTTTCATCATGACTCCTTTTCTTTTTTAAATAAATAAAAATCAAGACGTATTATGCTTGATTTTGATTTTCTTTTAAATGTTCTAACTCTTTAAAGTATATCATTTTTAAAACTGTCAGTAACTTTCTTTGTTTTAATCTAATATCAATCTTTCAATTTCCATGACAAAAAATTTTGGACTTGTTCATCATAAGTCATTGTAAAATAAGGTTGCTTTTTATCTAACTTACGAATTTCTTTGATTTCAGTACAGGATAATTCAAAATCAAAAATATTGATATTTTCGGCTAAATGTTCGACTCGAGTTGAACGTGGAAAAACTATGATTCCTTCTTGAATATGCCAGCGTAAGATAATCTGAGCCACTGTCTTATTATATTTTTGGGCTATTTTTTTTAAACGACTTTCATCAAGTAGTCTTTGATCGCCATGTCCAAGAGGATACCAACTTTCAATTTTAGTCCCATAAGGTTTGAGAAATTCTTGGAGTTCTTTTTGTTGATGGTAAGGATGTGTTTCTACTTGAAGAACACTTGGTTTAATGTCAGCAAAGTTAAATAAATCAACCAATCTCTCCCCATCAAAATTTGAAATTCCAATTGATTTTACTTTTCCTGATTTGACAGCATTTTCCAAAGCAATCCAAGCTTTACGATAATTTCCAACCTGCTGATGAAGTAAAAGCAGGTCAATTTGCTTAAGATTTAATCGTTCAAGCATTCGCTCAATGGCTTGTGAAGCATCATCATAATCAGAAGGCCAGAGTTTACTAGTTATCCAAATTTCAGAAATTGGAATTTCAGAAGAATGGATGGCTCGACCAACAGAGCGTTCGTTTTGATAAGCATGGGCGGTATCTATGTGACGATACCCCAATCTCAGCGCTTCTTTGACTGCATTTTCAGTTGCTTCTCCTTCAGGAATTTGATAAACTCCCAAGCCAAATTGAGGAATGATATTTCCATCATTAAGTACGATTTGTGTTTGCATTTTTTCTCCTTTTATTTTTCATTAACTGGGTTCGTGAAAATTAAAACTAAAAATCCTATCAGTAAAAATACTGTGATGAAAGCCATTATCAAATGATAATAAGCACTTAAATCAATGACAGATGAACTAAATAGAACAACGATTGATAAACCTACCGGTCCTCCAAGTTGATGCATCATATTTGTTAAGCCTGACGCAGCACCTGATAATTCCGGGGGAACTCCTGCCACACCTGCCGCTGTAAGTGGGGCAAGTAGCCAGCCTTGCCCAAGACCAATAATCATCATTTGAAAAGCCATTGCATAAAAATATCCCCATTCTGGTTGTGATATAAATGACAAAAACATTCCTGTCAGTAAAATCACTTGTCCTAAAATCATGACTTTACTATTTCCCAAAGCTTTTGTTAATTTAGGCAAAAATAGAGCAGCAATAAAATTAACAAGTGTTAAAGGCAGAAAAGCAAGCCCTGACTCTAATGGTGAAAAGTGATACATTTTTTGCATAATTTGTGGAAGAATAAACCAGTAAGTCAACATGGCCATCATAAAAGTAAAACGAGCAATGTAAGAACCTGTTCGATTTCGATTCTTAAATAACTCTAAAGGTATGAGAGCATAAGTAATTCTTTTTTCCCATAAAAGAAAAACCAAAATCAAAATTAAAGAAGCAACTATAATTAATAAATTACTTATGGTAATTCCGTAAACAAATAGAACTGAAATAATGACCGATAATAAACTTCCAAGAAAATCAATTTTACTTGGCTTGATTTCATTTTGTTGAACTTTCGCAAGCGTTAAAACAATTAGTAATAAACTAAAAGGGACATTCAATAAAAAGCCGACACGCCATGAAATTGCTGAGGTAAGCCAACCGCCTAGAATTAAGCCAAAACTTGAACCAATACCCGCGGTTGCTCCATAGTAAGAGATGGCCTTCATTCGCAAATTTCCCTGATAGCTATCCATCAGTAAAGCCAAGCTCGTTGGCGCAATGATAGCTGAGCCAATTCCTTGAACTGCTCTTGCTATAATCATCATTTCTGTTGACGTAGATAAACCAACCGCTAAACTTGATAGTCCAAAAATAAAAAGGCCAGAGACAAAAATTATTTTTCGACCCATTAAATCTCCTAAACGCCCTGCCAACAAAAGAAAACCTCCAAATGTAATGGTATAGGCATTTGAAACCCAAGAAAGGCTTGCTTCGTTCATATTTAAATCCTGAGATATTTTTACAGTACTTGTGAAAATTATCGAATTATCCATCAAAATTAAAAAATAGGAAAATAAGATAATAAAGAGGACTAAGCCAAAAGTTTTTTTATTTTTCATGAATTTATTTTAAAACAAAAATCAACTGATGAAAAATGCTTATTTTAGTATTAATTATGCTTATAAAGCATATTAAAAAATAAAAAATTTACTGACAGATTGGTCAGTAAATTTTTAATCATTTTCTTGTAAGTATTGTTTGATAAATGCTCTAGTGACTGGTGTCAATGGAATATTTTTCTTCCAAGCAAGAACGCTATATGTCTTCACTTCTGGACTTAAGGGAATCGCTTTTAAATCTGGATAATTTCTAATGAGTGCACCTTCTGTAACGACTGCCTCACCAATTCCTGCACGAGCAATCTCAAAAAGATGAAATCCAAGATTGAAGCCCCCAATAATATTTAAATCACTCACTTGGCAGTCCGCCCAATCAGCCATATACTGACGAACTTCTGGTCGTTCTGAAATCAAAATTCGTTGTTTTTTAAATACTTCTGGCCTTACTTCATCTAATTCTGCAAGTTCTGAATCGGATTGTGTGAGCATCATCCAACGCTCAGGAAAGCCAATTTTTTCTACATTATATTTTTCTGTAGACGTTGGCTCTAACAAAAATCCGACATCCACAAGTCCATTATCAATCTTCCATTTGATGTCATCTGCATTTCCTGACAAGATTGTAAAAGTGATGGCAGGATACTTATTTGTGAGTGTTTGAAGAGTTTTAGCAATGCTGGAACTTGTCCACCCTTCTAAGGCTCCAATTGTCAAATGTCCTGATAATTCCGCATTTTTCCGGTCTTCAAAAACTTGGACAGTCTTACTGGTCAGCTGTAAAATCTCTTCAGCTTTGATTTTAAGAAATTGACCATCTTCAGTCAAGATAAGCTTTTTCCCATCACGCATAAAAAGCTGAGTATCTAATTCTCGTTCAAGTTCTTTAATTTGTCTAGATAATGTTGGCTGTGTAATATATAACTGCTCAGCAGCTTTGGATACCGTCCCAGCAGTGGCAACTGTCCAAAAATACTTTAATAATCGAAGTTCCATTTATCCTTATCCTCTTCAAATTTTTATTGCTTCTGTTGAACTTTGATTCAAATTCATTTCGCTTGGAAGCATGACTTCATCATAATTTTCAATTTTAAATGTTAAATAATCTAAAGCAGATTGTTTTTCAAGAATTTCTGCTCTCAATTGTTCCACCTGACTCTTCAGAATTTCAATTCTTTCTTCTTTAGTGTTAGGATTTCCTTCAGTTACCAATGCCATATAACGTGTCAAGGGTTCTACTTGCACTCCTGCATCTCTCATATGTTTAACGAATTTTAATGTTCTAATATTCGCTTCTGAAAAATCCCTAATTCCCGACTCTGTCCGTGCAATTTTAGGAATTAGCCCAATTCTTTCATAATATCTGATATTATCTGTTTTTATCCCTGATAAGTCGGCAGCCTTTTTTATATTCATTCTTTTATTTTAACACTTGAAGTGAACTTTAAGTCAATAAAAAAACATTTAACAAAAGTTAAATGTTTCAATTTACAAATTAAGCCAAGGCTCCCATTGGATCCCATGGAAGCAGAACTTGAGGTTTTGCTTCATAAGCAGCTAATTCTTCTTCGCTTAAAAGGTCTTTGCGGACAACAATTTGATAAGTATATTCATCCATCCATTCATCAGAAGCAACGAAATATCCTTTTTGACCGGCATCTTTACCCCAAGAATTTTCAACTTTCCATTTAGTTGAATTTCCGTCAGCATCTAAATCAACACCCGCTAAAACCATGGCATGAGTCATCAGTGATTCGCCATAGTCAAGACGTCCAGCCTTACTTTGTGTGAATTCAATATCCAATGAAGATTTAAAATCATAAGAATCCATTGTCAAAAGTCCTGCTGAACGGTTTGATTCTTGACCAACATCACAACCAAACCAGACAGTTTCGCCCGCTTGCATTTGGGCAATAGCCAATTTTTTGAAACGGTCCATTTCAACGTTCAAGTGTTTGACTTCTTTACCACCGACTACATTACCAAGAAATTCAACGGTATAGCTTTTGTTATAAGGTTTATCAGCAGTTGGAGCATTAATGACCGAAACATAATTGTTCAAATCAATTCCAACATATTCATTGTAGAATTCTTTTGGTGTTCCAACAAATTTTTTGTATTCATTATCTTTGTTGCGGAAAGCAAATTCAAAATTTTGTGGTGGCAAACCTAGAGTTACAGCAAGGAAATTAAAAACTTCTTGTAAAAGTTCTTCTTTGACCGCTTGAACATCACCGTCTTGCTCAATTGTATAACGTAAGATTTCAGCATCTTGACGGAGCAATTTGTTCAAGTATTGATTCAATTCACGTGAGCTACTTGAAGCTTGTGATTCAGGATAAACAGCTTTTGGAACAATTCCATATTTGTCAAAAATGGCTACCATCATATCCCATTGACCACCATCTTGTTGTGGAGTTTGCAAGAGGAATTTCAAACGACGGTCGTCCATCGCAACATCTCCGATAATTTGTTCCATAAACCAGTTTGATTTTTCATATTTATCCCAGAAGAAAGTATAAGCTTGTGAAAACTCAAAATCTTCTGTTTTAAATTCATTAATAAATTTATGACGGAAAGTGTTCAAAGCAGCAAACATCCAGCAACGTCCAGATTGTTTTTGATTCGTTACAGGGTCTTTTGTCAAGTCAAGTGAAAACTCAGGCAAATTCGCTGCATGTGAACCACGCACTTCGAGTGATGAAAGCAAACCATTTTTAGTCACGGCATTTTCCACCGCACGCAATTTTGTGTTTTCAGCAAAATTTTCGTAGAGTTTTTGTGTGAAATCTGATGTTACTGTCATAATACCTCCCAATAAATCGAAACTTCTGACAAAAGTTTCGATAAAAATAATCATTATCGATTTTGATTAATGATATTCTATTATTTTTTACATTCTTCTATTATAATCTAAATTATCAAAAAAATCAGCTAGGAAAGCTGATTTTCTAAATCTTTCTTTGCTTCTAAAAGCCACGGGTGCGCAACTTTCAAGCCATCATTGATGATGAAGTCTATATAATAAAGTGCTGCACTTTGCAAATTTACTGACAGAGCTGTCAGTAATCCTTCTTTGAATGGTGCATTATCCCCACCATCCCAAGAAATTTTGTCAGCAAGAAAAACAATCAAATCTAACTCTGTAAAATTTTCCTTCAGTGTTGTGTGGCACTCAATCGCTGACAATATATTTTCGTCAGTAATTTTAAAATGCTCACGCGCCAGATACTTAGAAAGTTTTTGATGAATAATCAAAGGAAATTCACGCTCTTCTGTCAGTAATTCTATACCAAATAATTCTGCTTTTTCTACTCGCTGATGATTTGGATAAACCCCACCAATATCATGCATAAGTCCAGCAACAAAAGCTTGACTCTTACTGATAGACTGACTAATCTCTTTTTGTTGCACTCCATCAGTAAAAATTAGCTTCAAATTTTCGTCAGTACTTTTTGCAATTAATTTTTCTTTTTGAACTATCCCACTTTTCGCTGAATAATCAATTACCAGTTGTTCAGCTGTCTTTGCCACGGCTAAACAATGTTCAAAAAGTTGATCATTTCGCAGAAAAAGCCTAACCTCTTCAATCAACTGCAACTCATCCATTTTATCACTCTCTAAAATCACTTATTTTCTGAAAAGATACTATCCAAACCATTTATGAGTGTTTGATTTTTTAATGACTGATTATCAATATTGTAGTCCCCGATTATCCAAGAATGTTTTTTCAGATTTGCGTTTTGGTCCTCAGAAAATTGAGCAAGCATTTTGAATTGTTGGTCTGCTGTCATAAATATAATCACAGCACCAATTCCCTTAGCAAGAGGCTGCGTTTTATCCGTTCCATCATTTAACCAGTAAGTCTTTGCTTTCATTGATTTATTGGTTAAATCCTGCTGAAAAGCCTGGTTATCAATTTGTTTATAACCTTTACTGGCCAGATAATCTTTCACACTACTCAACTCAAAATAGAGTGCTGGGGAGCTAGATGATGGAATCACCTGCTTAATAGATGCACTCACTTTTGTTTGTCCCGTATGATTTGCTACATGTTGTCCACAGGCTGCTAAAATTATTAAACTAAGAACTAATGATAAACCAATTTTTGTTTTTTGTTGAGCTGACATTTAGTTTCCCCAAGTTTTTGCCAATTTTATTTATTTTCACTTTAATTGACAAGCGATAATTTGGCACTTTCGTTTGATTTATTACTTTATCACCCCTAATAAACTTTAATCAAATAAAACTCAGCTTTTTTAATAATTATACCATTTCTTCAAGCAAGCGAATCAGACCTTGGGCTGATTTTTTCCCTGCTTCAATGATGAATTTATCAAAATTAACATTGGCATCATGGTCAGCTGTATCCGACATCGCCCGAATAATTACAAAAGGTTTCCCAAGTGCTGTTGCAGCTTGTGCAATAGAAGCCCCTTCCATTTCGACTGCTAAAACATCTGGAAAATGTTCTTTAATTTCAGCAATTTTACTAGAACTACTGATGAAACTGTCAGAACTTGTAATCAACCCAACATGCACATTTTCTAAAACCTTTTTCAATTCAGAAACAAAGTATTTGCTTGATTCAAAGTACAGAGGTTGTTGAGCCATTTGTCCATAGGCATAACCAAAAGCAGTGACATCTACATCATGATAAGCAAGTTTATCAGCAACCACAACATCTCCAATTGCCAATCCTTGAGCTACCGCTCCTGCAGAACCTGTATTGATAATTGCATCAACATCAAAAATATCAACCAAAAATCCAACTGCCAAAGCTGACATGACTTTACCAATACCAGATTGAACCAAAACTACTTCGTGACGGCCAATTGAACCACTATGAAAAACTAAACCATGACGGGTATGTTTTTCAGCATTTTCTAAATTTTCAACAAGTATGCGAATTTCTTCATCCATCGCACAAATAATTCCTATTTTCATTTTTTCCCTTATTTCTAATTATTTTGTTTAAAAGTAATACAAAAAGAAAGCAACCACCAGTAAAACAACAATTAAAGTAACAATGAAAAGCCATTTATTAATTGCTTTCCCTCTTTTTTGAGCTTTAGCGTTTTCAATCCTTCGACTTTTATAAACAGAGTTTTTACTTAATTTTTTTTCAATACTGTCATATTTCTCAGCAATTTCAGTATCTTCTTCAAGCTCTCTTTGAAGCCGACGTTCAAGATTTTTCTTCTCTTGGTTTGCTTGTTCAATTACCTCATCCGTTAAAAGTGGTTTAGGCATTGTCTTCAACCTCCTTTTTAAAGTGTTGCATTTCCCAATACCAAATAGCCATAATTGTTTTTGCATCGGCAATTTGTTCAAGTTCAATCATTCTTTTCGCTTCGCTTAAAGTAACTTCAATTTGTTCCAAAAACTCTCCATCATCAGCGGGTCTTGGATGCTCTACCTTTGTTAGGTCTGACGAGAAGTACACATAAGTTTTTTCTGATGAAAAACCAGGTGTTCCATAAAAAGCTGTGATTTCTGTTAAATTTTCTGCTCGGTAGCCTGTTTCTTCCTCAAGTTCACGAAGCGCAGCAGCCTTGGGGTCTTTTTCTTCTCCTATTTCAAGCTTTCCAGCCGGAATTTCAAAAATAAATTTTTCCAATGCCTTACGATATTGACCAACCAAAATCATTTTATTATCGTGAACGGGTGCAATAGCCGTTCCACCATTATGAAAAACAAGTTCTCGAAAACTTTCTGTTCCTCCTGGCAAACTAACCGTATCCCTCACAACATGAAAAATCTTTCCTTGAAAAATTTCATCTCTAGTCAAAGTTTTTTCTTCAAATTTTTTATCATCAAAATTTAACATTGTACCCTTTCCATGGAATTTACTTTTGAAAAAGTAAAATTTCCCTCTCATCAAATCGAAGGAAAGAGCTTCACGAGAAACTCTTTCTTATTATTTTAAATTATTGTCCACGATAATGTGGCATTTTTTTCGCACGTCCAAGTTTATTCACTTGTTTTCCACGTCCAATTTCAACTGCTTCATCTGGGACATCCTCAGTCACAACAGACCCAGCTGCTGTCAAGGCATTTTTACCAATGTGCAAAGGTGCGATTATGGTTGAATTTGAACCAATAAAGGCAAAATCATCAATTTCAGTATTGAATTTATTTTTACCATCAAAGTTAGCCGTAATTGTACCAGCACCAAAGTTCACTTTTTCACCCACTGTTGCATTACCAATGTAAGTCAAATGTCCGGCCTTGGTTCCTTTACCAAGAGTTGAGCCTTTAATTTCAACAAAGTTTCCAACATGAACTTCTTCACTCAAAACAGTTCCTGGGCGTAAATGAGCATAAGGTCCAACATTACTTCCAACACTCATCCGACTTTCTTCAACTGTTGAGTTACGAACCTCACAATTTGAATGAATTTCCGAATTTTCAATGCGGCTGCCATTTGTAATCAAAACATTTTTACCAATAAAAGTGTTCCCCTTAATGGTTACATTTGCTTCAATCACCGTTTCTGCCCCAATTGTTACTTCACTGTCAATATAAGTTGTTCCAGGATCAATCAAGGTCACACCATTAACCATATGTTCATGATTAATACGTTTACGCATTGTCGCTTCAGCTTGTGAAAGAGCCACACGGTCATTCACACCTAAACTTTCATCAAAATCATCAAGAATATGAGCAGCTATCGTTTGACCTGCTTTTTTGAAGATTTCAATAACATCAGTTAAATAATATTCACCTTGCGCATTATCGGTTGTGATTTCCGTCAGTGCTTTAAAGAGAGATTTGTTATCAAAAATATAAGTCCCTGTGTTAATTTCGGTAATTGATTTTTCAAAATCATTGGCATCTTTTTGCTCAACAATTTTTTCTACTGAACCCTTTTCATCCCGAATAATTCGACCGTATCCTGTTGGATTTGGTGC
The DNA here is from genome assembly GCF_000468955.1 of Lactococcus cremoris subsp. cremoris KW2. Classification (NCBI taxonomy): domain Bacteria; kingdom Bacillati; phylum Bacillota; class Bacilli; order Lactobacillales; family Streptococcaceae; genus Lactococcus; species Lactococcus cremoris. The sequence goes on from NC_022369.1 coordinate 2,025,133, forward strand.
AATAGCAGTCAAGATTGTTGCTGTTGCTTTTTGGGCAAAATGATAATCAAAAAGTGCTCCTAATGTTTCGCCTGTAATTAAGGGAGTATCGCCAGCGATAACTAAGGTTGCCCCTTCTTCATTAGCCAACAAATCCGCAGCAATACGTACAGCATGTCCTGTTCCTAATTGTTCTACCTGTTTAACAAATTGAGTTCCCTTAGGTAAAGTCGCAATTACACGGTCTGCTTCGTGTCCAACGATGACCACGTTTTTGGCAATCTCCACTTCGGATACACTTTTAAGCACATGCGCCAGCATTGATTTTCCAGCTACTTGATGCAACACTTTTGGAAGTGCTGATTTCATTCGTGTTCCTTTACCAGCCGCTAGGACAATAGCGAATTTATTCATAGATTTCTCCTTTTTTGTTACAAATAAAATAAAATGTTTACCTAATTATACCATAATCACTGACCATTTTCGTTATCTTTTTAATTCACCCGCCCACAGCACTTTCAAGTTTGCAAATCTTTTTTCAAAAAAATAGCTAGATTTAATTTGTGATACTAACATATCGATTTCTCGCTTTAAATTATGATAAAATGGACTGAAAGATAGAAAGGATTTTATTTATGCAAACTATAGGATTTATCGGAGTCGGAAAAATGGCCACAGCTATCATTTCTGGACTTGATAAAAATAAATTTGAAATCATCATTTCTGGTCACAATTTACCCAAGACAAAAAAACAAGCTGAGGAACTTGATGTTAAAGCTGCTGAAAATCATGAAGAACTTGTTCAACAATCAGACTTCATTGTTCTCTCTGTCAAACCACAGGTTCTTCCTTCTGTTTTAAGCCAGCTGATTAATCATTTATCAAAAGATAAAACTTTGATATCAATTGCTGCTGGATTAACTTTATCTGACTTAAAACATCTAGCTGATTCAGAAAATCAACCGATTATTCGGGTAATGCCTAATATCAATGCTCAAATCGGTCAATCTACCTCTGCGATTGTCAAAAATGAATTTGTTGATGATTCAGCTTACACAATAGCCCAAGAAATTTTTAAAGCAGTCGGCTCTGTCCACGAGATTGCTGAAAAAGATTTTTCAACTTTTGCAGCAATCGCTGGATCAAGTCCTGCATTTATTTATATGTTTATTGATGCTATGGCTCGCGCCGGTGTACTTCATGGACTTCCTAAAGATCAAGCTACTGCTATTGTTTCTGAAACAGTCAAAGCCTCAGCTGAAATGCTTCTACAGAGTGGTGAAAATCCTTGGTCTTTAGTTGATAAGGTTTCAAGTCCTGGTGGAACTACTGTAGCAGGTGTAGTAAGCTTAGAACAAAACCATTTTGGTGGAACAGTTATTGATGCAATTTCTGCAACAATCGAAAGAGAAAAACATCTTAAATAAATTTAAAAATCTAAAAAAGAAGAATTTCTTTTTTAGATTTTTAATTTCAAATAATAAAAAAAATGCCAAATGGCATTTTTTTATTAACGACGAAGTCCCAATGAAGCGATAAGTTCACGGTAACGTTGAACGTCTTTTCCACGAAGGTATCCAAGAAGGTTACGACGGTGACCAATTTTTTTCATCAAACCACGTTGAGTTGCGTGGTCTTTTTTATGAGATTTGATGTGGTCGTTAAGGTGGTTAATTTCCCAAGTCAATACAGCGATTTGTACTTCAGGTGAACCAGTATCGCCTTCTTTACGAGCGTATTGAGCGATGATTTCTTGTTTTTTTTCTTTTGAAATTGCCATGAGTTTTTCTCCTTTATTTGTATTGCCCAGTCCGAGTGACAGCTTGGCAAGCATGAAACCAAGAACGGGTTGTAAAAAACTACTCTACCATGATACACTTTTTTGACTGATTTTACAAGCCAATAAGAAAATAAATAGAACTAGAAATATAATCTAGTTCTATTTAAGCTTTAACTATGTGATGTTGTTGTCGAACTTGAAGTAGAATTTTCTGGCGATTGCTCAGTTGTACTTGAAGAAGACGAGCTCGTTGTTGAGCTTGAAGCTGATGTTGATTCAGAAGTTGATGTTTCTGATGTAGAAACAGAAGATTCTGAGGATGATTGCTCAACTGCCTGAGTAACCTTAACAACAATTGGGGCATCTATCGAAACCAATTCACCAACAGTTGGAGTAACTCCAAATACCCATCCTGTCGGACTTCCTGGAGTATCAATATAGTTTAAAGTAACATTAGTGAAGCCAGCTTGTTTCAAAATTGCTTTATAGCTTTCAGCATCCTGATTAGTGTAAGATGGAATGGCAATTTGTTTTCCACTTGAAACTTCAAATGTAATTTTATCACCACTTGTCACATCAAAACTAGAACCCTTTTTAGGTGTTTGTTTAATGATTGTACCTGCGGCATAAGAATCACTAGGGACAGAGGTTTGGACCACTTGACTTTCATCAATACCATAATCTTTAAGCAGAGTGGCCATTGCATCATCAATTTTTTCACCAACAAAGTCTTTCATTTTGATAATATTTTCATTTCCAGATGAAACGTAAATATCAACAGAACTTTTAGACCTTACGGTAGCCCCACTTGCTGGATCAGTTTTAATCACTTTACCTTCTGCAACGGTTGTGCTTTGTTGTTTATGAACCGTTCCCACCTTAAGATCAGCTGCTTTAATCTTTTTCTTCGCTTGATCCAATGTTAAGTTATTAGTCACATTAGGAACCTTAACATTTGTCGGTGTAGAAACAGCCCATGCAAAGGCTCCACCACCAATGACAAGAAGGAGAACAACAAGACTGATAATCAATCCTTTTTTAGACTTTTTATTTTTATTCTTATTGTTTTCTGTAGTTGATGATTCTGATTGCGCTTTTTCCTGATCATCTGTTTTCTTATCAATCAAAGGCTTAGTATCATAAGGATTAATTAGATTGGCAGGCATGATTTTTGTTTCATCATGGTCCTTGTTGAAAACTAATTTTTCTTCCCCACGTCGATCAAGACTAGTCGAAGTAGCTACATCTGTCATCATTTCTTCAACATCAGCATATCGATTGTTGATATCTTTTGCTGTTGCTTTGATGACGACATTTTCCAATGCTTGCGGAACTTCTGGGTTGAGATTTATGATGCTTGGAATATTTTCTTGGAAATGTTTGAGGGCAATTGCTACGGCTGAATCCCCATCAAAAGGTATTTGACCTGTTAAAAGCTCAAATAAAATAATCCCAATGGCATAAATGTCTGATTGTACAGTAGCATTTGAACCACGCGCTTGTTCAGGTGATAGATAATGAACTGAGCCAAACATCGTATTTGTTTGAGTGAGTGAAGTTTCAGAAAGGGCCTTTGCAATTCCGAAATCTGTTACTTTTACCGTTCCACTACTTGAAACTAAAACATTTTGTGGTTTTAAATCACGGTGAATAATTCCATGTGAATGAGCCATATCCATTGCTGATAGAATTTCTGTAATAATTTCAATGGCTTCATCATTAGCTAGAGGAGCATTTTGGTTGATGTATTGTTTGAGCGTCATACCATCAACAAATTCCATTACAATGTATTGTTGACTTTCGAATTCACCGACGTCAGAAATACCTACGATATTCGGATGAGAGAGTTCCGCCATCGCAAAAGCTTCTCTTTGAAAACGAGCGATTGCAATGTCATCATTTTCAAAATTAGAACGAAGTACTTTAATTGCAACTTTTCGATCACCAAGGAAAGTATCTTCTCCTTGATAAACGTTTGCCATTCCCCCACGTCCGATTTCTTTGATAATCCGATAACGATCGGCAAAGATTTTACCGATTTGAATCATCAACTAACCTCCTGTGCTTGTGTTTCGGCTTCTGATGTTTCTTCGAACTTAATCAAAACAACAGTAATGTTATCAAGTCCTCCATGTTCATTAGCTAACCGAATCAAAGCCTCGGATTTATTATCTAAAGTCAAATCTTCTCGTTCTAAAACTTCCATAATTTCAGTGGTTGAAACCATGTTTGTCAATCCGTCAGAGTTCATTAAAATGATATCTCCAGCTTGAAGTTCTAAAGCTTGAATATCCGCTTGAACTTCATTGGTCTGCCCCAGTGAACGAGTAATGATATTTTTATTAGGATGTACTTCAGCTTCTTCTTCTGTAATTTGCCCTGCGTCTACAAGCTCTTGAACTAAAGAATGGTCTGTTGTTATTTTATTTAACTCACCATCACGCATCAAATAAGTACGACTGTCTCCCACATGGGCAGACACAATTGTGTTTCCTTTTATAACTAGAGCTTCAAGAGTTGTTCCCATTCCTTGATATTCGTCAAGTTTACCAAGACTTGCAATATTTTCATTTTCATTGCGGACTTGATTTCTAAGCCAAATTTCAAGAGTTGCTTCTGGTGTTCCCGCATCAAAAAATGTCTCTGACCAAAGTTTGCCGAGATCTTCCACGGTAAGTTTACTTGCGACATTACCTGCTTTGTGTCCACCCATACCATCAGCTAATAAAAAGAGCTGATAACCGGCACGGTTGACATAAGTACCGGCATAGTCTTGATTAGTACTACGTTTTGAACCGATATCTGATAAAATACTATATTCCACTTTTTCTCCTTAACAAGAATAAAGTTTTATTTTTAGGTCTAAAAATTACTGATAGAGTTTAAAAATTTTCGAGAAAAAATGATTCTTTCTCAAATTCTCAAAACAAAATATTCGTCAGTAAATTATTCACCTATTTTTTTAAATTTCGCGATGAAGAATCCATCCGTATGATACATTTCAGGGGTAATGAAAAGACAGCCCTCTTTAATCACTTCTGGTTTTTCATTTGAAATTTCAACTTGTTCAAAATTTGGATGATTTTCAAGGAACTCATGAACAACGTCAAAGTTTTCTTCATCAAAAATTGTACAAGTACTGTACACCATTATACCACTTTTTTTCAGGCTTTTCGAGGCGCTGTTTAGAATTTCTAATTGAATTTTTTGTAAATCTATGAAATCCGAACTTTCTTTCCGGTAACGGATATCTGGTTTACGGCGAATTAATCCAATTCCTGAACATGGAGCATCGACTAGAATTCGATCAAATTTTTCTGGACCAAAATTCTCATAAATCATTGTCGCATCAGCTTTTTGAGTGGTAATTTTATCCGCAACATGCTGACGTTGTGCATTTTGATTAATTAAATCAAGTTTATGCTCGTATAAATCCAATGCCGTGATATGACCAGTTGTCAAATATTGAGCCATATGTGTGCTTTTCCCACCTGGGGCAGCACAGGCATCAAGAACTTCTTCTGTTCCTTCTAATTCAAGTTGAGGAGCAACTAATTGACTTGTTTCATCTTGAATCGTAATTCTTCCAGTTTGAAACTCTTCTGTAATTGAAAAATTTCCGCTGTCAGCAATTAATGCTGTTTCTGTCAGTAAAGACGGACGAGTCCCAGCAATTTCTACAGTTGGATCAATTTTTCTTAAGCTCACATGACTTGGTTTTTCAAGACTTTCGAGGATTTCTCCTGTTCTTTTCCCACCGAATTGGCGAACCATTTTATCCAATAACAGTTTTGGCATTGAATATTTAGTTTCCCAATCTTTAGGTTCTTCATTTCTGTGCTCAGAACGCATAAAGTTTCTTAAAACAGCATTAATAAAATTAGCTGTTGCTTGTCCATCATGTCGTTTAGCAATTTTTACAGCTTCATCAACTGCTGCCGAAGTAGGCACCTTATCCATAAATAGGACTTGATAAATTGTGAGTAATAAAAGCATTTTAGCCCAAGGTTTAGGCTCTTTTTTTAATAAAGGAGTAATGTACCACTCTAATAAAGCTTTTTTAGAAACTACACCGTAGACAAGGGCTGTTACAAAGCCTTTATCCACTGTGGATAGTTCAGAATCTCGCAAATTTCGATCCAATGAAATATTTGCATAGGCATCATTACCAAAAATATCATTTAGTACATCGAGTGCGGTTTGTCTTGCATTTTTTGTCATAGAGCTATTATACCCTTAGTAGTCAATAGCTGTCAATGACTTTTCTTAGATGATTGCTCTATAACTAATAAAAACTAAGCTACTTATTCTCTTTCTTGTATTATATAGCTTACTTTTACTCTCTTTATTTGAAATAAAATTATTTCAAAGATAAATAAAAAAACTGGCATAATGCCAGTTTTTTTTATTGATTTTATTTCACGCGGGAGTCATCACCCATATCATCAACTTTTTCTTTAACTTTGTCTACCTGATCAGATGTAAATTTCCCTGTTGTTTGAGCTGCGCCAACCACACGATCTTGTAAACTTTTTTCATCATCTTTTTGTTGTTCTTTTGTCTTAATATCTACGACCGTTACATTGACTTCAACAACTTCCAAATCAGTCATATCCGAAACTTCTTTACGGATAACTTCTTTGATTTTTTGGTAGATATCTGGAACATTCTTTTTATATTCTGTTACTACCTTAAGGTCCACGGCAACTTGCTTTTTGCCGACTTCAACGCCAACACCAGCGGTGACATCCTCTGTATTTACAAGTTTTCCTGTGAGATTTGAGAAAAATCCTCCATCAACAGCAAGTAATCCATTGACAGATTCAAGGGCAAGTCCGACAATTTTTTGGATGACTTTGTCTTCATATGCTAAGTTGCCTTTAACTTCAGTTGTTTCCGTTTTTGTGTTTTCTTGTACCATAATTTCCTCCTATTTTTTCTTCTTTATTTGTTCAATGATTCCCGTGCGTTGAAGATAGAGACCTACAAAAATCCCTAACCCAATAAGCAAGAAGAGAAGAATCATTTTCCAAAATCCGATTGTGAAGATACAAACTGCAATAATACAGCCTATTATTCCGCCAATAATCGGGTATCGATATCTTTCGAAAAGATCCATTTCTACCTCCTTAGACTACGCGTGGACTTGTCGAGTCTTTCTTTTCAACAATTGAGCTGACTTTGATTTTTAATTTCACCTCATGATTCAAACCAAAGAAATTTTTTAAACTTTCTTTGATTTCTTGCTCAATCGCTTTTGTTTTTTCAACAATTTCAACTCTGGGAATAATTTCTCCTTGTACATCAATTTTTATTGTGGACTGATATAAAGTCACATTTATTTTAGGGTTTCTAATATAGCCATTGTCAAGCACGAGCTCTCTAACTAATCCTTCGATTGCTGAACGTTTTAGAGTCAAACTTCCTGCTTTATCATCTAATAAAATCTCCATATAGGTTTTGGGATAAAAGATGACAACCAACAAGGCAAATAATAAGAGTATTCCTAAAATTGAAGCGCTGATAAATATATATTGGGGAAGTTTTTCTCCAATGTAAGGAATTTCTGATGAGGGACTAAGCTCCCAACGAAAATTCATTTGATTAAAATAATCCCATAAAATTGGTATGAGAATGGTGAGGAAAAATAAATCAGCCAGAATAAAAATAAATTTTTTTCCTTTTGACACGATACCTCCTCTCTGTTATTGTTTCTTCTAGTTGTTTGCCTTACCTAAAAAGAATGAAACAACAGCTACAACGATGACAGCACCTATAATAGAGGGAATTAGAGCCATTCCGGCCAGCTTTGGTCCCCATGTTCCTAGGAGTCCTTGACCTACTGCAGCCCCAACAAGTCCAGCTAAAATATTAGCAATCCATCCCATTGATTTGCCTTTATTGGTAATAGCTCCTGCAATTACACCAATAATGGCTCCGACAATTAACGACCAAATCATAAAGCACCTCTTTCTAGTACAGTTCCTGTACATTTTTACTATAACAAACTTTGAGGCATTTATAAAATAATCCGCTTTCTTTTTATTACATTTAACCTTTTTTACGATATTTTAGTAAACAAAAAATTCCATCATTAGAAATGATAGAACTTTTTTAGAGATAAATTGTACCTCAGGTCTCATACTTTTAGTTTCTGTGGATAAATATTTCTATTTGAAATATCTTATTTTTATCTAATCCCCAAGTTTATCCCCAACTTGCATTTTTTGACCTAAACCATTAAGAAAACTAACAATGTCCATTTTAGGTTTGCCTGCCGGTTGGACGGTTAAAAGCTCGAGAATTCCATTGCCCGTAGCAACTTTTAATGATTTTTTTGTTTTTTCCACAATTTGACCAGCCTGTAAGGGATTAGCAGAATTGTTAACAATTTCGTCAGCTACTTTGCTTTCATAAATCTTAAAGCGTTCCCCATTCCACAGGGTATGGGCGACTGGAAAAGGATTCATGCCACGAACTTTATTGAAAATTTCACGTGCGGATTTGTTCCAATCGATTTTTTCTTCTTCTGGTGAAATATTTGGACTAAAAGTCACTTCATCTTCATTTTGAGCTTGAGCTTTGAGTTGACCCTCCAGATACTTGGGTAATGTTTCAAGGAGTAAATCACGTCCCACAAAAGCCAATTTTTCAAACATAGTGCCGACATTGTCTTCTTCAAGAATTGGAGTAGAATTTTGAGCAATCATGTCACCGGCATCCATTTTACGAATCATTTCCATAATTGTCACACCAGCTTCTTTTTCGTCATTCATAATGGCATAATGAATCGGTGCTCCACCGCGATATTTCGGTAGTAAGGAAGCGTGTGTATTTACCGCAAAACGAGCGACATCTAATAATTTCCCTGGCAAAAATTGTCCAAATGCGGCAGTCACAATTCCAACTTCTCCTGATTCAAGGAGCGTCATGATTTGAGTCATTTCTACTGAGCCAGATAGCTTTTCTGGTTGAAGAACAGGCAAGTTAACCGTTAAGGCAAGTTCTTTAACTGGTGTCATTCTTAATTCCTGTTTTCGACCAACTTTACGGTCTGGTTGGGTCACAACTGCTAGGATTTCATATTGATTAGAGTCAATCAAGCCTTTCAAAACGGTCGCAGCAAATTGTGGCGTCCCCATAAAGATAATTTTTGTTTTTGTCATAAGTTTTCAAACTCCTCGATAATAATTTTCTTTTGTTTCATTAATACTTGAACGGCCTTGTCACCTTTTGCCATTAATTGACCCAGATTTTCTGGAATGATTTGCCAAGAAAGGCCAAATTTGTCTTTGCACCAACCACACTGTTCGGCTTCTTTAACATGAGAAAGCTTTGACCAATAATCATCAATTTCGGCTTGATTTTTACAAGTCACAGTGAAACTGACTGCTTCATTAAATTTAAAAATTGGCCCACCGTCAAGACAGACAAACTCAAGTCCATTCAGACTAAATTCACCATTTAATACTTTTCCAGACATTCCTACGAAATGCTCATCTAGCTTTTCATCAGGATAATATTCGATGTTTTTGATTTTTGAATTTGGAAATACAGATACATAATAGTTCATTGCTTCTTCGGCATTATTGTTAAACCAAAGGCTTGGGATAATTTTTGCTTCCATAATTGACCTTCCAATCTCTGTAAATTTCGGCTTTATCCACATGGGGATAGTTATTGACTTCAGCAATTACTTTTAGGACAAGTGGAGATGAATTTTCTACTGACAATTCTGTCACTAATTTCCAAACTGCTCTGTCAGAATCGTTTTTTCCATCAGCAACAAATTGTGGTAGTTTTTTGGATACATGATTTAATTTTACATCAAAAAGGTTAAAAATGTGGTGACTAACGACTCGACGGTCATTTTCATAAATCCAAGCCGAATAGAGGCGACTCTTAGCACTTGAAAGGACAGTAAATCCAGTTTCTTCAAGAATTTCTCGTTCAAGAGTTTCAATCATTGATTCACCAACTTCTTGAGACCCTCCGGGCAAATCATAACGATTTTGGTAAGGACCTGAATTTTTTTCAATGACAAGTAATTTCTCATTGTCAATTGCCACTCCGTATACTCCAAAATGTTTCAATAAATCAAATTTCTCAACCATATTTTACCTCATTTTACTTCAAAAATGGACGAAATTTTTCATGTTTTTGTTCAAATTCTTGAATTTGACAAATTTTATTTCCAGAAAATTTAACAAGAGAAATTCCATCAAAAATATTTTCTTCCCCTTTATAGACATAATGGAAAGTCCATGTGAAAAAACTCTTTCATTATCTACATAAGACTTATCCACAGTCCATGATTTCACTTGATTTTCCACAGGATTATTCCACTGACGGAACCACTTTTCAATTTCTGCTTTTCCATGATATTGAGCTCCATAACATTCTGTGTAAATAATATCTGCTGACAGACCACTTAATAACTTATTGATATCTTTGGTCAGCCAAGCGTCAATTGTTTGTTGAAAAAGTTCACTTTTGGTCATTTTCTTTGCACCAACCTTTCACATATTCGACTTTTTCACAGTGATTGAATGCTCTAAAAACTTCTACACATGTGGAAAAAGCCTCCTTGCGTGACTTGCTAAAAACTTCGTTGTCTTCTAGCCAAAAGTTTTTAACAAGCAAAACTTTTTCTTTAGTATGTCGCTCAATTTCCAGACGGCCAACAAAACGATTTTTGTAAAGGACTGGAAGAACATATGCCCCATATTTTCTTTTTTCCTTTGGAGTGTAAATTTCCCATTTGTAGTCAAAATCAAAGATTTCTCGAATCAAATTTCGGTCCCAAAGCAAATTGTCAAGCGGAGCAAGGAATTCCATTCGTACTGGCGATTTTGGATTTACTGACAGACTGTCAGAGCGATCAGGGACAAGGTGCGAACTTGTCAGCAACTTTTCATCTTCTTTTTTCATATAAAAAATTGTTGAAATTCCTTCAATTTGAATTTCTGTAATTTTTTTATCTTCTAAAAGACTTTGAAAAGCTTGATTTCTCTCAAAAGTTTTGAAATGCTCAATCCCCAACCAAGCATCACTTCGCTTGTTCCATAAAAATCCAATCGTGCCAATTCGTCTCAAAACAAGTTGCTGATGATAATCAAGTTCACTTTCAAAAGGACTTTTCGCGCTCAAAAGTTTTGCTGACAAAAATTTTTCTGCCAAGGCATAAGCTTTTTGCCGTCCATTTTTATGATGAATAATCAGCTCACCTTTAAAATACATGGTTTCAAGCGCGGCTCTTGCCACAGATGAAGAGGCACCCCAATCCCAAATCAAATTTCCACTTTCCAAATGACGCAAATCTTTGGCAAAAATATATTCTTTTTCAGAGAGTATTTTTCTGATTTCAATCATCATTTGTAGAACAGGTTCACTTTGTCTACGCGCCATTGCTTCTGCATAGCTGATTCCCGCATATTTTCGAGTAAAAACTGTCAAATCTTCTATTGGCAAAATACAAAGATTTTTGTCAAAAAAATCAATCAAAAGACGGTCTTGATAAAGTAATTCATCAAGCATTTCTTTAGTGAAATACTCAATTCGCGCCTGCAAAGTCAGTTCTGGACTAGTTCCACAAACATCCACCGGATCAAACTGTACCGAACCTGCCTGCCTGACAAAATCCATAAGCCCTTCTTTTCCTGAAAACTGTTTATGACCAAGCAAACCCTGCTTAGTCAATAAAAAATTTCTGGCTTCTTCTTTGGTTAATCTAATCATTTTTAACCTCATCAACTCTGATTTTATACAAAATTTTGTGGTTCGCTATCAATCAAGATTCGTAAATTTTTATTGTCACGAAGTTGGGTTAATTCAAGCACTTGATTCAAAGCGGACTCTAATTCTTCTTCAAAACGATATTTAACTAAAATTTGATAATGATAAAGATTATGTGTTCTGGCAATTGGTCTGGCAGTTGGTCCCAAAATTTTGGCTTTTTCTGTCAGATTTTGCTTTAAAATTTGGGAAATTTCATAGGATTTTTGAATGGCAACTTCTTCCTCTTGATGAGAAACAAGCACTTGAACCGTGAAATAATAAGGTGGATAGGAAAGTTCACGACGAAATCTCATTTCCATTTCATAAAATTTTTCATAATCTTGAGCTTTGGTCATTTCAATGGCATAATGATGTGGATTAAAGGTTTGAATCAAAACTTCACCTTTTTTATCCGCACGTCCAGCTCGTCCAGCCACCTGCATCAGCAATTCAAACGAGCGTTCACTGGCCCGAAAATCAGGTAAATTTAGACCGGTATCTGCATTAATGACACCAACTAAAGTTACGTTTGGAAAATCTAATCCTTTGGCAATCATCTGAGTTCCTAAAAGGATATCAGCTTCATGGTTACCAAATTTTTCAAGAATTTTTTCGTGAGCATTTTTCGTTCGAGTTGTATCCACGTCCATTCGTAATACTCGAGCTTCAGGCATGATTTCTCGAAGTTCTTCTTCGACTTTTTGCGTTCCAGAACCATAATAACGAATTTTTCGCGATTGACAGTTGGGACAAGTTTGAGGAATGCCTTGAACGTGACCACAATAATGACAATTCAGCGTTCTGGTGTCCATGTGAAGGGTTAATGAAATGTCACAGTTGGGACAATCAACAACGAAACCACATTCTCGACACATGACAAATGAAGAATAACCTCGACGATTTAGCATCAAAATGACTTGTTCGTCTTTGTCAATTTTTTCTTTAATTTTTGCCAGTAATGATTGTGAGAAATTTGCTGACTGGTCAGAAATTTCACTGCGCATATCAATGATTTTAATTTCTGGCAAGATTGCTGCTTCATTTGCTCGCTTTGTCAGCAATAATAGCTCATAAACGCCACGCATGGCACGCGCCCGTGATTCTAAACTTGGCGTTGCTGAACCCAAAACAAGGGTGGCTCCATGCCATTTTGCTCGCAAAAGTGCAATATCTCTGGCATGATAACGAGGACTAGAATCTTGCTTATAGGAAGTTTCGTGCTCCTCATCAATGATGATAATACCTAAATTTTCGACTGGCGTAAAAATTGCCGAGCGAGCACCGACAACGACTTGAGCTTTTCCAGACTTAATTTTACGCCATTCATCATATTTTTCACCGTCAGACAAACCTGAGTGCATGATGGCCACTTTGTCACCAAAACGAGCAATAAATCGATTGGTAATCTGCGGCGTCAGTGAAATTTCCGGCACAAGCATGATGGCCGTTTTTCCCATTTGTAGAAAATGGTCAATGGTCTGTAAGTAAACTTCTGTTTTACCTGAGCCAGTGATGCCTTCCAACAAAAATGGTTTGTCAGAAGAAGCAATTATTTTTTCATAAGCTGATTCTTGTTCAGAATTCAGCACTTTGGCGCTATCATTTTCAATCGCTTCAAATTTATCTTTTGTCCGAGAAATTTCAACTTCCTCAATTTTTACCAAATCATGCTCAATGAAAAATTTGATAATTTGTGAAGAAAAATTTAAAGATTTTAGAGCAATTTTTTCTTCGGTCATTCGTAAGAGAAAATATTTTAGCTCCAAGCGTTTTTTCGCTCGTTTTTCAATTTCAAATTCAGCCAATTTTTCCAAATCCGGAATAGATAAATATTTTTCGATCTTCCGATTTTCTTTGGATTTGGCTAAATATTCTACTGACAGCTGTCCAGCACGCACCGCTTTTGCTGACGAAATTTTTTCTTCTTCTGTCAACTGTGACCATTTGCTGACAGCTCCGTCAGCAGATTTCAAGAGTTTGTCATAATTAGAATTCAAAAGATTAGGCAGCATCGCTTTCAAACAAGAAATTTTATATGAGAAAACCGAGTGGCGCATTTCATCAGCTAACCAGAGTTGTTCTTCGGTCAGTACCGGTTCAACATCCAGTAACTCAGCAATATCTTTCAAATTTACTGACGAATTTTCTGCATCCTTTTCTTCCTCAATCCCAACAATAATTCCTTGAACCAAACGATTTCCTGTCCCAAAAGGAACATGAACCCGCATTCCCAGTTCAATCAAACTTTGAAATTCTTTTGAAATGGCATAAGAAAAAGGCTTATCAGTCTGCATCAGAGGCAGGTCAACGATTACTTTAGCAATTTTCATTCAGTTTTGACCTCCGTAATTCTTCTTTTAATTATAACACAGTTCACTATTTGATATTTGCCAATTACGACTAGACAATGGAATAAACTTTGATTCTGTCAGATGTCCTATATCCGCTAATATTAATAAAAATCAGTAAAACAAAATAAAAAAAGCGCCAATTGACGCCTAAAAAATTATTCCACAGCAGCTGCTTTAGCCGCACGACTATTTTTTTGTTTTGCTTCTTCTTCAGCTTCTTCTTTTGCAATTTGTTCTTTGATAAGTTGTTCCTTCATTTTCGCTTGCAAACGTTCCAACTCACGTTTTTCAACCAAAGTTTCGCGCTTCAATTCAGGTGCTGGGTGAATTTTAACTGTTCCATCAGCAATTTCTTCCAAAGCTTGCAAAGTCCGTTTTACGGCTTTAAATTCTTTTGTTGGACGTTCTTTATCACGCAATTCATGAGCGCGTTTTGCTTCCAAAACAACTAAAGAGTATTTTGAGTCCACTTGATCCAATAATTTGTCAATTGAAGGTTCTAACATCATAATCCATTACCTCATTTTCTAAACTTTTCATTTTAATATTTCTGACTTGGCTGTCAGTATTTTTTATATTAAGCTTTTACATCATCAATCATATGAACATAACGTTCAATCACGCGGTCCACTCGATAATGTTCAGCCTCAATAATTTTCTTGACACGTTCAGCAGCAAGTTCAACTTTATCATTGACAACCGCATAATCATATTCACTCATCAAACGAATTTCTTCTTTTGCTTTTTCAAGTCGTGAAGCAATGACCTCAGCTGAATCTGTTCCACGTCCCACCAAACGTCCACGCAATTCTTCCAAATCTGGTGGAGTCAAGAAGACAAAAACACCATCTGGAACTTTTTCTTTCACTTGGAGTGCACCTTGCACTTCAATTTCTAGAAAAACATCTTTTCCTTCATCCAATGTCTGATTGACATAAGTTAAAGGTGTGCCATAGTAATTTCCAACATATTCAGCATATTCGAGCATTTGTCCATTGCGAATCATTTCTTCAAATTCATCACGTGTCCGGAAATAATAATCTTTTCCATCTACTTCACCAGGACGTTGCTTTCTTGTTGTCATCGACACTGAATATTCAAAGTTGTTGTCACTTTCAAAAATTTTAGCACGAACTGTTCCTTTTCCAACACCAGAAGGCCCAGAAAAAACAATTAATAAACCACGCTCACGCATTTTTTCCTCCGATATATCTTTAATTCTCTATATAAATCAACGATTAAGTTCATTCTATCAAAACTCCACTCTAGAAACTAGCTTTTGTAACCCAAAAGATATATAACTTAGTAATCCGAAATAAAAAAACCGTCCTAAGACAGTTTTTTTATTTTGCGTAGTCAATCGCTCGAGTTTCTCGGATAACGGTAACTTTAATATTACCGGGATAGTCCATCTCATCTTCGATTCGATTTTTCACATCACGCGCCAAAATTACGATTTGGTCATCCGTCAATTTATCTGGTTTAACCATT
Source organism: Lactococcus cremoris subsp. cremoris KW2 (assembly GCF_000468955.1). Classification (NCBI taxonomy): domain Bacteria; kingdom Bacillati; phylum Bacillota; class Bacilli; order Lactobacillales; family Streptococcaceae; genus Lactococcus; species Lactococcus cremoris. The sequence continues at coordinate 2,040,511 of NC_022369.1, forward strand.
ACTCGAATTTCACGTCCAGCTTGCAGAGCAAAGGCTGTTTCCACACCATCAAAGCTTGTTGAAATTGCTTCGAGGTCTTTCAAACGTTTGATGTAATTTTCAATTGATTCACGACGAGCTCCAGGACGTGCTGCTGACAATGCATCTGCTGCTGCAACAAGTACTGCGATGTTACTTAATGGTTCTGTATCGCCATGGTGACTAGCAATTGTGTTGATTACAATTGGATTTTCCTTGTACTTACGTGCAAGTTCTGTACCAATCTCAACGTGGCTTCCCTCAACCTCATGGTCAAGTGCTTTACCAATATCATGCAAGAATCCTGCACGTTTGGCAAGAGCCTCATTTTCTCCCATTTCACCAGCTAAATTACCAGCAATATGAGCCACTTCAACAGAATGGTCAAGCACATTTTGACCATAAGAAGTACGGAAGTGTAAACGTCCCATAATCTTCATCAAGTCAGGATGCAAATTATGCGCGCCCACTTCAAATGCAGCTTGTTCCCCATATTCACGCATCTTGTGATCAAGGGCCTTACGATTTTTCTCAACCAACTCTTCAATGCGAGCTGGATGAATTCGACCATCTTGAACTAATTGTTCAAGTGTCATTCGAGCAATTTCACGACGAATTGGATCAAATCCTGAAAGTACAACTGCTTCTGGCGTATCATCAATGATGACATCAATTCCAGTCAAAGCTTCAAAAGTACGAATATTACGACCTTCACGACCGATAATCCGACCCTTCATGCCATCATCTGGTAAATTGACAACTGAAACAGTTTGTTCAGCTACCGAATCAGATGAAACACGTTGAATGGCAAGTGAAATAATATTTTTAGCTCTTTTATCTGCTTCTGCTTGAGCTTTTTCTTCACTTTGACGAATTGTTTGAGCCATCTCTTTTGTTAAACCATCACGGGTTTCACTCAAGATAATTTCACGAGCATCATCCATGCTCAAATTTGAAATACGCTCCAATTCCAGTCGTTTCTTTTCTTCAATATGCGCTAATTGTTCTTCTCGCTTACTGAGCGTATCAGTTTTTCTAACGAGGTTTTCCTCTTTAGAATCTAAGTTTTCTTCTTTTTTCGTTAAGGTATCATCCTTACGGTCTAAGATTTCTTCACGTTGTTTTAGGCGCTTTTCAGTCTCCTTTAACTCCTGACGTTCCTGCTTAAATTCATCTTCGATTTCGCGACGTTGCTTTTGTTCTTCTTCACGAAGGGTGTAACGGGCTTCTTTTTTGAAGGCTTCAGCCTCCCTTTTCAAAGACTCCGCCTCACGTTTAGCACTCGCCATCACCTCATTTGCTTTATTTTCTGCTTCGTTAAAAAGAGATTCAGCATCTTGCTTATTTTTCTTAATATTTTGGGCATAAAAAATAAATGCGACAACTAATACAACCAATAAGACCAAGAGAACGATAGAAATAATGTCCATTAGTCTCCTCTAAAGTGAGTAATCATTCCAATAAATTCTACTCACAGTTTGATTATAAATTAATGTATTTTGCATAGCAAAACACTCATTAATTATATCATTTTAAGCTTCAATATTCAATGAAAGATAGTGTAACGCTTTCAGAATATTTTAAAGTCATTTATGTCATGATAAATAGACTTCAAAAAAAGTAAATAAAAACAGCTACTTCAATAACTGTCTTTATTTATTCTTTAATCTTCAAGTAAAGCTGCTGCTGCCTCATCTAAAATAAAGGTAATATTTGGATGCGTTCGCAAAATCGAAGCAGGAACTTCCTCCGTTATTGGCCCTTCAAGAACTTTTTTCATAATCTCTGCTTTATTTTTTCCATCAGCAAAGACTAAAAGTTGCTTGCTTGCTAGAACTGTTCGTGGCCCAAAAGTGACATAAGGAGAAGCCGGTTCTTTATCTGTCAGCTCTTTGATTGACCGATAAATTTCATCCCCTTCTTCAAATGGAACAGCAAAAACTTCTCGCTCAAAACTTGTATGTCCTGGCATATTTGCACAAAAATGACCATCTTCTCCTATCCCCATGACAATCAAATCAATCCCACCATCCTGCAAGATTTTTTGATCAAAAACTTGATTATTTTGAGAATTTAACTCATGGAGATTCCCATCATCAATATGCACTCGGTCATAAAAAGCCATTTTTAAAGCACTCATTGTCAAACCATAACGTTCTCCAGCAAGAGGCACTTCATCAAAATTATAATAATGGATATTTGAGCGGTCAAAATTCATTTTTTGTAGTCGATCAAAGAGAATTTCATACATCCCAAGAGGAGTATTCCCCGCTGTTAGCGAAAGATTCACTCTTTTTGGCTGCATCATCTTATCAAGAACAATCGCTGCAGCAAGTTCACTCATCGTTGCATAGTCTTTAGTGATTATTTTTTTCATAGAAGCTCCTTTTTTTATCGTTACTTCTATTTTACAGGATTAAGTATTCTATTGAAAGCAACTCTACTCGTTGAAAATAAAAAAGCGGAAATCCGCTTTTTTATTATTTTTCAAGCATTGCTTTCAATTCATTAGCCTTGTCTGTTTGTTCCCATGGCAATTCAATATCCGTACGGCCGAAGTGCCTTTTTGTCATTCGCTTTAGCGGATAGACAAAATGGACAGCGGAGCTGACAAAGTCAGGTCAGACCGAACATAGTTCGGCGAGGCATTTTATTTAGCTAAAACAGCTTTCAATTCTTCAACCTTGTCCGTTTGTTCCCATGGCAATTCAATATCCGTACGGCCGAAGTGCCCATAAGCTGCTGTTTGTCCATAAATTGGACGAAGCAAGTCAAGCATTTGGATAATTCCTGCTGGACGGAGGTCAAAGACCTTGCGGATCGCGGCCAAAAGTTCATCATCTGAAACTTTACCTGTACCAAAAGTCTCAACATTGATTGATGTAGGAGTGGCCACACCAATCGCATAAGAAAGTTGAATTTGAGCTTTATCAGCAAGTCCAGCAGCCACAATGTTTTTTGCGACATAACGAGCCGCGTAAGAAGCTGAACGGTCAACCTTAGTTGCATCCTTACCTGAGAAGGCCCCACCACCATGTGGTGCATAACCACCGTAAGTATCAACAATAATCTTACGGCCAGTCAAACCTGAGTCTCCTTGAGGACCACCGATAACAAAACGTCCTGTTGGATTGATAAAGTATTTTGTTTCATCATCCAAAAGTTCGGCAGGAATAATAGCCTTAATCACTTTGTTAATCACATCATCATGAATTTCTTCATTTGTTGCTGTAGCAGCATGTTGAGTCGAGATAACGACGGTATCAACACGTTTTGCTTTTCCATTATTATCATATTCTACAGTCACTTGTGATTTTGCATCTGGACGCAAGTATGAAATTTCACCTGATTTACGCAAATCAGCCAATTTCTTAACTAATTTATGTGAAAGTGAAATGGCAAGTGGCATATATTCGGCAGTTTCGTTAGTTGCAAAACCGAACATCATTCCTTGGTCACCAGCACCAATCAAATCAAGTGGGTCAACTAACTGACCATTTTTATCGCGAACTTCTTCAGCTTCGTTTACCCCTTGAGCAATATCGCTTGATTGCTCAACGAGTGAGACGTGAACACCGACTGATTTGTAATCAAAACCATTTTCGCTGTCAGTATAGCCAATTTTTTTGATGGTTTCGCGAACAACATGGGCAATATCAACGTAAGCTGATGTTGATATTTCTCCAAAGACATTGACTGTCCCTGTATATACGACCGTTTCACAAGCAACGTGTGCATGTGGGTCTTGTGCGAGAATGGCATCAAGAATGGCATCTGAGATTTGGTCAGCAACCTTATCTGGATGGCCTTCTGATACTGATTCTGATGTAAATAAATGTTTTTCTGACATTAAAAATGTCCCCCAATCTAAATTTTGGTTACAAGGCGTCTTTAAACTTATTCAATTTTACTGACAGAAAGTTCTGTCATAAGATAGCTGTTATTACTTCAGCAATTTACAGATATCCTAGTATTTTCATCATAGGATAGCCGTTGGCGCTTCAGCGCTTACGGATATGCTAGTTTTTTCATCAGTACTTTTTAAAATAGGTCAAATCCTTTCGGGACTCGTAACTCTCTTATTTTACCTCTTTTTTGGAAAAAATGCACTCTTTCCTTAACATGTTTTAAAAATAAATTTACTGATGAGTTTCATTTCTGTCATAGAATAGCCATGGACGATTCGCCCTACAAGCAAATGCTTCAGGTAGCACGAAGTGCATAGATAGCGATTACGGATATGCTAGTATTTTCATCATAGGATAGCTGTTATTGCTTTAGCAATTTACAGATATGCTAGTATTTTCGTCATAGGATAGCCGTTGGCGCTTCAGTGCTTACGGATATGCTAGTATTTTCATCAGTAAATTTGAAATAAGTTGTTCTTATGATAATTCAGACCCGAAACACTGAATGGTCTTGCTTTTCAACTTATCAATTGTCAAACTTAATGTTTTTTAAACATGTATTCGCGTGTCATTGGCAAGCCTTGTCCTGAGGCTCCTTTGGTCAAGAGATATTGAACGACGTCAATATTTCCAGCTTCAAAACTTGCGGCACAAGCTTGAAGATAAAGAGTCCACATGCGAGCAAATGGTCTACCCATTTCTTTTTCAACTTCACCAAATACTTCAAGATAATTCTCATTCCAAATTTCAAGGGTTTTTTGGTAATGACGTCGAAGAGGTTCAAGGTCGTCCATTTGCAAACCAGCTGTCATGATATGTTCAACATTTTCAGCGATATTTGGAATATATCCTCCGGGGAAAATATATTTTTCAATAAATGGGTCCACTCCGGCACCACGGTGTTGACCAGTAATTCCATGAATCAAGGCACGACCATTTGGTTTGAGATAATCAGACACTTTTTGGAAATACATTTCCAAGTTTTCTTTACCAACATGTTCAAACATTCCGACAGAGGTAATGTAATCAAATGGCTCTTCTTTGAGGTCACGATAGTCAACTAAGTAAACTTTAACCTTGTCAGAAAGTCCCAAATCATCAGCTTTTTTACGAACATAATAATATTGTTCTTCTGAAAGTGTCACTCCTACTGCTGAAAGTCCGTATTCTTGCACGGCTTTAAACATCAAAGTTCCCCAACCACATCCAATGTCAAGTAAACGGCCACCAGGTTTGCTATCAAGTTTGTCCAAGATATGATGAACTTTAGCAATTTGTGCTTCTTCAAGTGTCATTTCTTCATGTTCAAAATATGCACATGAGTAAGTCATTGTTGGATCAAGCCATTTGTTGTAAAAGTCATTTCCGATGTCATAATGACTATGAATATCTTCACGAGATTGTTTTTGAGAATGATTTCCCAAAAGTTTGAGCATTGATTTACCAAAGCCAGATTGGTCAGTTAAAAAACTGTCCGCTTTACGGTAAGCTGATGCAACAAGCTCTTGGATACTCCCTTCAATCTCAATTTCTTCATTCATATAAGCCTCAGCTAATACCAAGGTTGGCATTGATGATAAATCGCTAAATGAGAATTTTTTATTGAAAGTGATGTGAACCTGAGTTTCTCCTTCACCATACTTTTCTGTTTTTCCATCCCAATAAGTCACTGCAATGGGGATATCGAAAGCAACTGCAAGTGCTTTGTTCAAGACTGTTTTTTCAAATACCAAGTTATTTTTCCCTTTCCTAACTTTGTTCTAATAAAACTATACTCCGTAGACAATTGAAAGTCAAATACTTACTATCGTTAGACTTTTCTGAAAACTTTCATCAGCTCTAAAATCGTAAAAAAGAATAAGAGAATAGTTTTTTGATATAATAAAAAAATGAATGACAAACTCGAAAAATCTATCATTTTACAAAAAAATCCTTGGCTATCTGATGTTAAGATTGTTGCTGAATCTGAATCAACTCAAAAAGATGCCAAATTAGATGGCCAAGAAAATTGTCTCTATCTAACAGAAAAACAAAATCAAACTTATGGTCGATTTGGCCGTCAGTATTTTGCTGCGGACTCCGGTGGAATTTATATGAGTTTGTCTCTTATGCCATCAGTTGCACCAGAAAAATTGCCAGAATTTACTTTACTTACTGGTGCCGCGGTTGTATCCGCCATTGAAAAACTTACTGACAAAAAACCACAAATCAAATGGGTTAATGATCTTTATTTAAATAATAAAAAGTTTGTCGGTATCCTTGCCGAAACTTCTCTAAATCCAGCTAAGGGAACTCAGGTTGTAATTGGAGTCGGAATTAATTTTTCTATTTCTCAATTTCCACCTGAAATCGAGAATAAAGCAACTTCTCTATTTTACAATGAAAAGCCAAACATCAATCGTTCAGAATTAATTGCCGAAATCTGGTCAGAGTTTCATCGCCTATCCACTGGAACTTTTTTTGATATCTATAAATCACACTCTTTTATTCTTGGAAAAGAAGTTGAGTTTGTTCAATCTGGTCAGAACTTTTCAGGAATCGCTACAGATTTGACTTCCAACGGTGAGCTCATTGTTAAGCTAGCTAATGGTCAACAAAAAATACTTTCCAGCGGTGAAATATCACTAAAAAAATGGACTTAATCAAGTCCATTTTTCCAGTTATTATTATTATATTATATAGGAGGCCAGTTTTAGGTCATGGTGGACCAGTTATGAATGACTGACAGAACAACTTATGATGAACTTGCAGTTCTGTCAGTTAAATTTATTAAAAATCTGACCAGTCATCTTCTTTTTCTTTTTCAACTGGTTGAGCTTCTTTAGTCTTACGACCTTTGGGTTCTTCCCACGGATTTCCCCATTGGTTTGAATCTTGTTGATTTTGGCGCCCTTTATCTTCATAACGGCGTGCCCAATTATTCATTTTATCTGAATAACGTTCTGACCAACGATCCATTTTTTCATCAAAATGTTGCGCTTTGCGGTTCCATTTTTCTTGATAATCATTTTCTGAATCATCATAGTAATTTCGTGGTCTAGCACTTGGAATAATCCAACTTGCTACGAAATACAAGGGAATCAAGCCACCCCAGCTACCAAAAGCTAGGACGACAAACAATATCCGAAGAATCGTCACAACATCACGACCTAGACCAAAATATTCTGCAATCCCTGCAATGACACCGCTCACTCGACGATTTGTCACCGATTTTGTTAATTGTCTTTGAGACATAATTTATCCTTTCTTTTAATAATTGAGTTATCCCTGTGACGGTGTCATTAATAGACTCGCAATCACATAAACAATGAGTAATGTTCCCCAACTTCCGAAAGTACCAAGCACAATCAGAACCCGAATTACATTAATTACTGTACGGCTCAAGCCAAAGTATTCCCCAAGTCCCCCGACGGTTCCTGCTATGACTCGATTGCTACTTGATCTTTTCAGAGGTTTCTTAGCCATTTCTCACCTTTCTTCTCAAAATTTACTGACAGCCATCTTATTTTACTAACAAACTCTGACAGACTTGTCATAAGCTGTTAGCGGCTTCATCTAGTAGATTTTAATTAATTTTCTTCTTTGTCAGTCATTTCGGTATCTTTAAGCCAAATTGTTCCTGATTTTGTTTCGAATTCGAAGGTTAATGATTCTGCTCCTTGACGGACAACAGCTGCACCATTACGTCCTGCTTCAAATGGACTATCAAGATTTAAACGTGTTTTGTACCCGCCAAAGACTGTCCGAACATGTCCAACTAAGCCTAAGCTTTCAGGCACTGAAACTTTAATGTCCCCATTTACATTTTTAACGTTTAATTTGTGAGCCGTTCCTGTTTTTTCGGTCAGCAATATATTTCCGTTAACGAGAGAGATATCACCAGATTCGAAAGCCGTTGTAATTCTAATATTACCATTAACAGCAGTTAATTCCAAATCTGAATTTGTTCCATCAAGAACCTTGATTTCCCCATTTTTATTATTAATTTTTAATTCATCACTATTTACTTCGACAACTTCAGCTGTCCCATTAATGAGATTAATGTTTAATTTTTGAGTTGAAATTTTTTCAACTTTAAGTTCTGCATGAGGTGCATTGATTTCGATATTTTCGTAATCTTTAATTGGTAAATAGAGTTCAATATCTGCAGAAATTCGACCATTTGCTTCAATTTCAAGCACATCATCTTCAACTTCAAGTTTAGTTTTTTCAGCGATATAAGCTTCTACATTTCCATCTTCAACTGCCCCGTAAACTTTGTATTCTACTTTTACATGAGCATTCTCACCTGGCAAGATACTTACCTTACCACTTTTAAGATTGAGATCAATTTTTTTGAAATCTTCTTCAATATCTTTTTCTACGATATGAGAAGTTGATTTAACTTTTGGAAAGCCTTTTGAAAAATCAATATTATCATCAACTGATTTAGCTACCCCTTGAAAAATTTCTTTTCCTCTAGCAAACAAACTTTCTGCAACATTTTTCATTGCATCAGGAAAATCTACATCGTGATTAACATATCCTTCTTTGTCTGTATATGAGAATTCTTTTGAATCTGTTTTTTCATCCGAAGTTTCTGAATCAACTGAACCATTTTTTTCAAGTAGCTCTAAAGCTTCATCTTCCGTGATAATTCCACGACGCATCAAATCCATTATTCTATCTTTTTTATTAGCCATTTTTTTAGATCCTTTCTCTGCTCATTCAAGCATTCAATATCTTAAAAACTTTTTTTATTGAGATTGTCTTTATCTCGTACACTTATTATCTCAAACTTTTGCCAAATAAAAATCAGCCTTTGGGCTGATTTTTAATCTCTTCTTTTTATAATTAGATAAAGTATTCCTAATTTTAAATTTTTGATGTTTTTTTATTCTATCATTACTAATTATTTAGGTTGGATATAAGTTGCTAACGCGGCAACACCAGCGGAAATATGGCGTTCACTGACAATATTATTTCCTTTTACATTCATTTCAGAAACTAAAATAGAATTATCTGGATAAACTTTCTCAACAAAAGCTACATGTCCATATTCTGGACTAGAACCAGCTACACCTGGTGGGAAACTGACAGCATAACCCTCAGTAGGAACAGTTGTCGTAAAGTAACCTTGAGCTTGAGCATTGATACCCCATTCTCCACCATTACCCATATGAGTCCCAATTTGTCCACCAAGCTGAATAATTCGATTATAAACATATTGAGTACAGTTACCAAAAGCATAACTATCTGCTCCAGGATATTCCACCCCATTATAATCTGGATAAGTTGATGAATCTAATTTTGAAGCGACAAGTGGACTTTCTGGAATATTACTATCTAAAACTTGAGTCGTACTGTCGACATTATCATAAAAATTCAAGTTATATTCTTCAATAATTTCAATCAATTTTTGAGCATATTCAGGGTCTGTAGCAAAGATACCTTGTAAAGCTTGAGCTGCTTCTTGATAAGTTTTCGCATGAGATTTCCAAGCACCAGCATAAATTTCTGAATTCCAAGTTGTCCCCTTAATCATTAAGTTAATATAATCATCTAAAGCTTGGTCATAGTTGCTATAAACTCTAAAACTTTGCTCAATATAATAAGGATTATTCCCAGAAAATTCTTCTGTTTTAAATGAAATTGATTTTCCTAAATAAGCTCCCGTAATATTGAAAATATTAAAATATTGTTGGGTCATATTACTTTGCCCAGAACCAGATTCCAAAATCGCTTGCGCCAAAATAATTGAAGCATATAAATTATTTTTACCTGCTAAAATTCGTACTCGATCGGCGATACTCTTAATAAAAGCTTCTGTGCTAGAAGAATCAATTTTTTCAATTGGTTTAGCAGCTTCGATTTTTTTCAATACAGGCCCACTATATACAGAGGCTGCTGAATCTGATGAAGAATTAGGAATTTGCGCTGCAGTTGACGTTTGATTATAAGAGCTATTTTGATAATAATTAGAAGGTGCCGTTGTAGATGGTGTTGCTGATGGTGCCGTCGTAGATGGTGCTACTGGAGGCGCTTGTGTAGTTGTAGAAGGTTTAGTAGCCGAATTATTATTTGATGATGAATTAGATGTACTTGGTTTTGATGATGAATTAGACGTACTTGGTTTTGATGATGAATTAGATGTACTTGGTTTTGATGATGAATCAGATGTACTTGGTTTTGATGATGAATCAGACGTACTTGGTTTTGATGATGAATCAGATGTACTTGGTTTTGATGATGAATTGGACGTACTTGGTTTTGATGATGAATTGGACGTACTTGGTTTTGATGATGAATCAGATGTACTTGGTTTTGATGATGAATCAGATGTCTCAGTTTTTTGTAATGAATCAGAACCATCACTAGTACCTGAAATATTTGATTGAGTACCTACACTAATCGTCTTAGAAGGCGCACTTTCAGAATCTACTGTTAAAGTGACTTTACTTTCTGATACAGTATTTGCATTCTCAGTCGTTGATGAAACACCTTCAGTAGACGTTTTTACACTTTCCTGATTATCATTATCTACTTTTGAGTTATCTACTCCACCATTTGTATTTGAAGAAGAAAGGTCATCAGCCTTACCAACCATACCAAATGTTGCCATACCTAAAAGCAGAGCAGTCCCTGCAATAAATTTTTGCTTTTTCACTCGCTTCACTTGCGTATTTACCAATGTATTTTATCCTCCATAGCTTACAATAGTATAATTTCAACATCATTTCTTCAAGACGTTTACATTTACACAATTGTAACACTTTTAATCATTCAAGTCAACTTAACAACTTTTAATTATCACTTGTATATTATATGATACATATCTACTAAAAATCACCTTCCTTTGAGTAAGTAGTATAATATAGAAAAGACTTGGAACACCTATATCACATTTTAAAACTTAATTAATTGAGCAACTAAACCATTAGTTCTCATTTCATATTCTATTCTTATTCTACCGTAATATGCACTCTTAAATCAAAAAAAAGAAACTGCTTCATAGCAATTTCTTTTTTATATTAGTTTCACAAGCAAATTAAGCTTTGTTTGCTGAACCGAATACATCGATACGTTCTTCAACTGACGCAGTAATTGCATCGAAACCAGGTTTCAAGAATTTACGTGGGTCAAAGAGTTTTTTCTTCATGTATTCTGCTTCATTAGCGTCAAATTCATTAACGAATTTACGAGTAGCAGCTGCGAAAGCAAGTTGGCATTCAGTGTTAACGTTAACTTTAGCTACACCGTTAGCGATAGCTTCTCTGATTTGGTCATCAGGGATACCAGAACCACCGTGAAGTACGATTGGCACATTGTGTCCCATAGCTTCAACAAGTGCTTTGTTCAATTTTTCAAGGTGATCAATGTGAAGACCTTTCCAGTTTTCTGGGTAAGGACCGTGGATGTTACCGATACCTGCTGCAAGGAAGTCAACACCAAGTTTAGCCATTGCAACTGCATCATCGATAGGAGCAAGTTCACCTTCACCAACGATACCGTCTTCTTCACCACCAATTGAACCAACTTCACACTCAACTGAAATGCCTTTAGCGTGAGCTTTAGCGATAACTTCTTCAGCAAGTTTAAGGTTTTCTTCGATTGGAAGATGTGAGCCGTCAAACATCAATGATGAGTAACCAACTTCAATACATTCCAATGCATCATCAAAATGACCGTGGTCAAGGTGAATTGCAACTGGAACTGTGATTCCCATTGATTCTACAAGAGTTTCAATGAGGAGTTTACACATTTTGTAACCACCCATGTATTTAGCCGCACCCATAGAAGTTTGGATCAATACTGGAGTCTTTTTAGCTTCTGCTGCGCGCAAGATAGCTTGAGTCCATTCAAGGTTGTTTGTGTTGAAACCACCGATAGCGTATCCGTTATCACGAGCGGCTTGTACGAATTTTTCTGCTGAAACGATTGCCATTTCAAAATTCCTCCGAATATTTTTTTACCTACCTAGTATAGCATTTTGTGAAGTTTTTTTCTAGTCCAAGCTCACAAAAATCCAAAGTAACCGCTTTATTAAGCCATTCTTAAATAAAAATAAAAAAAGATTAATAGCTAAAACTATTAATCTTATCATATCCCGAGGACCGGTTTCGAACCGGTACGAAGGTTACCCCTCGCAGGATTTTAAGTCCTGTGCGTCTGCCAGTTCCGCCACCCCGGGTATTATACAAAAACTCCCGTAGGGAGATTTATCAAGCGAACGACGAGATTCGAACTCGCGACCCCAACCATGGCAAGGTTGTGTTCTACCCCTGAACTACGTTCGCACTTAAACTTTGTGTCTTACGACAATGCCGACTACATGATTCGAACACGCGACCCTCTGATTACAAATCAGATGCTCTACCAACTGAGCTAAGTCGGCTAATAACCTAGTATGCGGATGAAGGGACTTGAACCCCCACGCCGTTAAGCGCTAGATCCTAAATCTAGTGCGTCTGCCAATTCCGCCACATCCGCTAGGAATTATGACCCGTGCTGGGCTCGAACCAGCGACCCTTTGATTAAAAGTCAAATGCTCTACCAACTGAGCTAACGAGTCATTAGTATTACTACTAACGGTTCTGACGGGAATCGAACCCGCGATCTTCGCCGTGACAGGGCGACGTGATAACCGCTACACTACAGAACCTTTATTCAATTAATGGCTGAAACAACCAATGGGAGTTAACGGGATCGAACCGCTGACCCTCTGCTTGTAAGGCAGATGCTCTCCCAGCTGAGCTAAACTCCCAAACTTGGCCACTCGCATATCTCCCAGGGGGCAACCCCCAAGTACTTCCGCCGTAGATGGACTTAACTTCTGTGTTCGACATGGGAACAGGTGTATCTCCATCGCAATGATGACCAAATCATTAAATGTTACTTTGAACATTCAAAACTAAATAACAATTCTTCTAACTTCTAAACCATAAGCATTTTATATTTGACTCTTTTGGTAAAGTCCTCGAGCGATTAGTACTGGTCCGCTCCAAGTCTCGCAACTCTTCCACTTCCAGCCTATCTACCAGATCATCTCTCTGGGCTCTTAATTCTTACGAATGGGTAATCTCATCTTGAGGTGGGCTTCGCACTTAGATGCTTTCAGCGCTTATCCCTTCCCTACATAGCTATCCAGCCGTGCTCCTGGCGGAACAACTGGTACACCAGCGGTAAGTCCATCCCGGTCCTCTCGTACTAAGGACAGATCCTCTCAAATTACCTACGCCCGCGACGGATAGGGACCGAACTGTCTCACGACGTTCTGAACCCAGCTCGCGTGCCGCTTTAATGGGCGAACAGCCCAACCCTTGGGACCGACTACAGCCCCAGGATGCGACGAGCCGACATCGAGGTGCCAAACCTCCCCGTCGATGTGAACTCTTGGGGGAGATAAGCCTGTTATCCCCAGGGTAGCTTTTATCCGTTGAGCGATGGCCCTTCCATGCGGTACCACCGGATCACTAAGTCCTAGTTTCCTACCTGCTCGAGTTGTAGCTCTCGCAGTCAAGCTGGCTTTTACCTTTACACTCTACGATTGATTTCCAACCAATCTGAGCCAACCTTTGAGCGCCTCCGTTACTCTTTAGGAGGCGACCGCCCCAGTCAAACTGTCCGTCAGACACTGTCTCCCTGGCCGATTATGCCAGCGGGTTAGAGTAACCATAAGTCAAGGGTAGTATCCCAACAACGCCTCAATAGAAACTAGCGTCCCTATTTCAATGGCTCCTACCTATCCTGTACATGACTTACAGGTACTCAATATCAAACTACAGTAAAGCTCCATGGGGTCTTTCCGTCCTGTCGCGGGTAACCTGCATCTTCACAGGTACTAAAATTTCACCGAGTCTCTCGTTGAGACAGTGCCCAAATCATTACGCCTTTCGTGCGGGTCGGAACTTACCCGACAAGGAATTTCGCTACCTTAGGACCGTTATAGTTACGGCCGCCGTTTACTGGGGCTTCAATTCATACCTTCGACTTACGTCTAAGCACTCCTCTTAACCTTCCAGCACCGGGCAGGCGTCACCCCCTATACATCACCTTGCGGTTTAGCAGAGAGCTGTGTTTTTGATAAACAGTTGCTTGGGCCTATTCACTGCGGCTGGCTTTTACACCAGCACCCCTTCTCCCGAAGTTACGGGGCTATTTTGCCGAGTTCCTTAACGAGAGTTCTCTCGATCACCTGAGGCTACTCGCCTCGACTACCTGTGTCGGTTTGCGGTACGGGTAGATATGACTTTACGCTAGAAGCTTTTCTTGGCAGTGTGACATCAGAGAGTTCGCAACCGTAGTTGCTTCCCCATCACAGCTCAATGTTAGAGAGAAATGCATTTGACACATCTCACACCTCACTGCTTAGACCAGAATCCATTAACTGGCATCTCTTAGCCTACTGCGTCCCTCCATCACGATCATATCTAGTACTGGAATATCAACCAGTTGTCCATCGACTACGCCTTTCGGCCTCGCCTTAGGTCCCGACTAACCCAGGGCGGACGAGCCTTCCCCTGGAAACCTTAGTCTTACGGTGGATAAGATTCTCACTTATCTTGCGCTACTCATACCGGCATTCTCACTTCTTAACGCTCCAGCACTCCTCACGGTATACCTTCATCGCGGTTAAGAACGCTCTCCTACCATTGATAAAATATCAATCCAAAGCTTCGGTAATATGTTTAGCCCCGGTACATTTTCGGCGCAGGGTCACTCGACTAGTGAGCTATTACGCACTCTTTGAATGATAGCTGCTTCTGAGCTAACATCCTAGTTGTCTGTGCAACCCCACATCCTTTTCCACTTAACATATATTTTGGGACCTTAGCTGTTGGTCTGGGCTGTTTCCCTTTCGACTACGGATCTTAGCACTCGCAGTCTGACTGCCGAACATGTGTATTAGCATTCGGAGTTTATCTGAGATTGGTAATCCTAGACGGACCCCTCACCCAAACAGTGCTCTACCTCCAATACACTTACATTTCGACGCTAGCCCTAAAGCTATTTCGGAGAGAACCAGCTATCTCCCAGTTCGTTTGGAATTTCTCCGCTATCCACAAGTCATCCAAACACTTTTCAACGTGTCCTGGTTCGGGCCTCCAGTGCGTCTTACCACACCTTCACCCTGCTCATGGATAGGTCACTAGGTTTCGGGTCTACATCATGATACTAAGTCGCCCTATTCAGACTCGGTTTCCCTACGGCTCCGTCTCTTCAACTTAACCTCGCATCATAACGTAACTCGCCGGTTCATTCTACAAAAGGCACGCTCTCACCCATTAACGGGCTCGAACTTCTTGTAGGCACACGGTTTCAGGTGCTATTTCACTCCCCTCTCGGGGTTCTTTTCACCTTTCCCTCACGGTACTGGTTCACTATCGGTCACTAAGGAGTATTTAGGGTTGGGAGATGGTCCTCCCGGATTCAAACTGGATTTCGCGTGTCCAGCCCTACTCAGGATACTGCTAGGTATAAGCGCTATTTCGTCTACGGGATTATTACCCTCTTTGATTAACCTTCCCAGGTTATTCGACTATAATGCTTAAGTCCACGTTGCAGTCCTACAACCCCAAGAAGCAAGCTTCTTGGTTTGCCCTTCTTCGCGTTCGCTCGCCGCTACTTACGAAATCGTTTTTACTTTCTCTTCCTGCAGGTACTTAGATGTTTCAGTTCTCTGCGTTACCTTTACATGAGCTATGTATTCACTCATGAATAACTGCTAGTAGCAGCTGGGTTTCCCCATTCGGAGACCTAGGGATCAATGCGTACTTACTGCTCCCCCTAGAATATCGTCGTTAGTCACGTCCTTCATCGGCTCTTAGTGCCAAGGCATCCACCGTGCGCCCTTATTAACTTTGCCATGATGATTTATAATCATCGTTTTTCAAGTATAAGTTTGTAAATTCTTTAAAATTCACAGCTTTTGGTTTATTTATCGTTATTAGATATTGTTATTTAGTTTTCAATGTTCAAGTGATTTTAACGTCTTGTCTGACAATGGAGCCTAGCGGGATCGAACCGCTGACCTCCTGCGTGCAAAGCAGGCGCTCTCCCAGCTGAGCTAAGGCCCCACAATCAAGAATTTGATTCTTGCTTAGGTTTATGACTAAACCCCTCAAAACTGAATAAAGTTGAATGCTCACGTCTTTGTATATATTCCTTAGAAAGGAGGTGATCCAGCCGCACCTTCCGATACGGCTACCTTGTTACGACTTCACCCCAGTCATCGGTCTTACCTTAGGAAGCGCCCTCCTTGCGGTTAGGCAACCTACTTCGGGTACTCCCAACTCCCGTGGTGTGACGGGCGGTGTGTACAAGGCCCGGGAACGTATTCACCGCGGCGTGCTGATCCGCGATTACTAGCGATTCCGACTTCATGTAGGCGAGTTGCAGCCTACAATCCGAACTGAGAATGGTTTTAAGAGATTAGCTAAACATCACTGTCTCGCGACTCGTTGTACCATCCATTGTAGCACGTGTGTAGCCCAGGTCATAAGGGGCATGATGATTTGACGTCATCCCCACCTTCCTCCGGTTTATCACCGGCAGTCTCGTTAGAGTGCCCAACTTAATGATGGCAACTAACAATAGGGGTTGCGCTCGTTGCGGGACTTAACCCAACATCTCACGACACGAGCTGACGACAACCATGCACCACCTGTATCCCGTGTCCCGAAGGAACTTCCTATCTCTAGGAATAGCACGAGTATGTCAAGACCTGGTAAGGTTCTTCGCGTTGCTTCGAATTAAACCACATGCTCCACCGCTTGTGCGGGCCCCCGTCAATTCCTTTGAGTTTCAACCTTGCGGTCGTACTCCCCAGGCGGAGTGCTTATTGCGTTAGCTGCGATACAGAGAACTTATAGCTCCCTACATCTAGCACTCATCGTTTACGGCGTGGACTACCAGGGTATCTAATCCTGTTTGCTCCCCACGCTTTCGAGCCTCAGTGTCAGTTACAGGCCAGAGAGCCGCTTTCGCCACCGGTGTTCCTCCATATATCTACGCATTTCACCGCTACACATGGAATTCCACTCTCCTCTCCTGCACTCAAGTCTACCAGTTTCCAATGCATACAATGGTTGAGCCACTGCCTTTTACACCAGACTTAATAAACCACCTGCGCTCGCTTTACGCCCAATAAATCCGGACAACGCTCGGGACCTACGTATTACCGCGGCTGCTGGCACGTAGTTAGCCGTCCCTTTCTGGGTAGTTACCGTCACTTGATGAGCTTTCCACTCTCACCAACGTTCTTCTCTACCAACAGAGTTTTACGATCCGAAAACCTTCTTCACTCACGCGGCGTTGCTCGGTCAGACTTTCGTCCATTGCCGAAGATTCCCTACTGCTGCCTCCCGTAGGAGTTTGGGCCGTGTCTCAGTCCCAATGTGGCCGATCACCCTCTCAGGTCGGCTATGTATCATCGCCTTGGTGAGCCTTTACCTCACCAACTAGCTAATACAACGCGGGATCATCTTTGAGTGATGCAATTGCATCTTTCAAACTTAAAACTTGTGTTTAAAGTTGTTATGCGGTATTAGCATTCGTTTCCAAATGTTGTCCCCCGCTCAAAGGCAGATTCCCCACGCGTTACTCACCCGTTCGCTGCTCTTCAAATTGGTGCAAGCACCAATCTTCATCGCTCAACTTGCATGTATTAGGCACGCCGCCAGCGTTCGTCCTGAGCCAGGATCAAACTCTCAAATAAAGTATTTAAGTCACCGAAGTGACTGGCTTGTCTTTCATTATTGATTGACAGATTTTTGATGTATTGCTACATCACATGAGTCATTCTTCTTTATTCAGTTTTCAATGGTCTAGCTTGTCGCGCTTCAACGCTCGTCTCTCGCGACAACTATTATATTCTATCAAACCTATCTCTCCCTGTCAAGAATTTAATGTGGCTTTTTCAATCTTTTTTTATCTTCGTTCGACAAAGCCTATGGTTATCAAGTTCTTAACCTTTATTTAATATTCTATTCTTGGTAAATTTAGCTTCTTTTGTTCTGATATTATACGAACAAGTACGATAAAAATGACAGAGATAAATAATGAGAGGTTGTGACTAATTTCTGATTGGAGATATACATAAAGAATTCCTCCTATTATACAAGGCAAAGCGTAGATATTTTCTCTAAAAATCATTGGGACCTGATTAGCGATGATATCTCGAATCATTCCGCCACCAACACCAGTAAGTACTCCTAAAAATACAACAAAAAATATATTTTGTGAATAACCATGGGCTATTCCTGCATCAATTCCTAATACGGTAAATATTCCCAAACCGATTGCATCTGAAACCAAGAGAAGATTATTATAGAAGCGAGCCGCTTTAAAAATATTCAAGGCATTTCTTTTAGATTTTACAATCCAAGCAACAAACATGGCTATTATAGAAGCAATTATAGAAATTATAATAAAAAATGGTGATTTCAATGCTGAAGGCGGAGTCGCTCCCAAAAGCAAATCACGAAAGATTCCTCCTCCTACCGCTGTAATAACTGACATTACGAGCACTCCAAAAACATCCAATTTATGGTTAATCCCGACTACTGTTCCCGAAATGGCAAATGCCACTGTCCCTAAAATTTCTAAAAACAAGTAAAAACTGCTTATCACTTCCATATTTCTCTTTATTCTATCCTTATTGTCATTTTAATACCATTTATTATACCTTATATTGATACAACAGTATAAAAAAAAGACTATTTTTCAACAGTCTTTTTTAATTTAGTCAACTCGGCTAAAATTAGCTACATCGGCACTGATTTTTTCAATAAAATCTTCAAACGGTATGACTTCTGTTTCTTTTGAGCCATAACGACGAATATTTACTGTACCATCGGCCTGTTCTTGGTCACCAATAACGATTTGGTAAGGAATTTTGTGAGTTTGTGATTGGCGAATTTTCCAACCCATTTTTTCGTTGGCTTCATCAACAACAACACGGAAGCCTTTGTCTTGAAGTTCACGTTGAATTTTCCAAGCATAATCGGCATGAATTTCATTATTTACTGGAATAATCGTTGCTTGAGTTGGAGCAAGCCATGTTGGAAAAGCCCCTTTGTAAACTTCGATAAGGTAGGCAATGAAACGTTCAAGTGTTGAAATTACACCACGGTGAATCATCACTGGACGATGTTTTTCTCCATCAGCCCCAACATATGAGATGTCAAAGTTTTCTGGATTGAGGAAGTCTAACTGAATAGTTGAGAGCGTTTCTTCATTTCCGAGGGCTGTTTTAACTTGAATGTCAAGTTTGGGACCGTAAAATGCAGCTTCCCCTTCTGCTTCAACATATTCAAGTTTCATGTCGTCCATTGTTGCTTTAAGCATTGCTTGAGATTTTTCCCACATTTCATCATCTGGGAAGTATTTAACTGTATCTTTAGGGTCACGATAGCTGAGACGGAAACTGTAATCATTGATTCCAAAGTCACGGTACATGTCCATAATCAATTGAAGAATTTTACTAAATTCTTCTTGGACTTGTTCTAACATCACGAATGTATGACCATCATTCAGAGTCATTTCACGCACACGTTGAAGTCCTGAGAGTGCACCTGATTTTTCATAACGATGCATCATTCCAAATTCGGCGATACGAATTGGGAGTTCACGATAAGAGTGGACATGGTGCTTATAGATGGCAATATGGCTTGGGCAGTTCATTGGACGAAGTTCCATTTCTTCGCCGTCTCCCATATCCATTGGTGGGTACATATCTTCATGGTAATGTTGCCAATGACCTGATTGTTTGTAAGTATTAAGGTTCATCATGACTGGTGTGATAACATGTTGATAACCATTTTTCACTTCTTGGTCAACGACAAAACGTTCAATGATTCGACGAATAGTAGCACCAGCTGGGAGCCAGTAAGCTGTACCTGCACCAAGTTCTGCGTCGTTAAAGAACAAATCGAGTTCACGACCGAGTTTACGGTGATCACGTTCTTTTGCTTCTTCACGAAGTTTAAGATTTGCTTCTAATTCTTCTTTTGAAAACCAGGCTGTACCGTAAATACGTTGCATCATCTTGTTATCAGAATTACCGCGCCAGTAAGCACCGGCAACGTTGAGAAGGTGGAAAAATTTGATGACACCAGTTGACGGAACATGTGGGCCACGACAAAGGTCAGTGTATTCCCCTTGAGTGTAGATAGTGAGTCCACCTTCATCTTCGTTATGTTCTTCAATGAGTTCAAGTTTGTAAGGGTCATTTGCAAAAATTTCTTTTGCTTCAGCTTTGCTGACTTCTTTACGCTCTGATTTGAAGTTTTCTTTGACAATTTTCTTCATTTCAGCTTCAATTGTTGCTAAGTCGTCATTTGAAATTTGGCCTGCTTCATTATCTGTATCATAATAAAATCCATCTTGAATAGCTGGTCCAACACCCAAATGAATATTCGGGAAGTGACGTTTTGCTGCTTGAGCAAAAAGGTGAGCGGCTGAATGGCGTAGAATTCCAAGCGCATCTTCATGGTCTGGCGTTACAATTTCAAAATCGCTATCTTCATTGATTGCACGTGTCGCATCAATCAACTTCCCGTTAACCTTACCTGCAAGTGTTTTTTTGGCAAGACTTGGTGAGATTGATTTGGCAATTTCAAATGTTGTTACACCTGACTCAAATTCTTTTATGTTGCCATCTGGAAATGTTATTTTAATCATTTTATGTGCCTTTCTTTTTATCATTTTTAGTTTACTGACAAAACTTTTTTATCTATTAGTAGTGCTGTCAGTAATTTATGGAAATAAAAAAACGCAAATCTCATCCCTTAAAGGACGCTATCTGCGTGTTACCACCTTTGTTTCATTTACTGACTCTTCTTTATGTCAAAAATCACCACAATTACTACTTACAGAACTGCTTGGATTCTTGACCTAGGATAGCCATTGAAGCCATAGCGCTCATGGTCATGCTAGAATTTTCATCAGTAAACTTCTCTTCTTTGACGTAACGTGTCAGCAACGCTTTTCTGTTGTCCAGAAAGAATTTATTTTACAAGTCAAGCTTGTAAGGTTGAGTGGTATTTTTAGTTGCCATTTTCAGACTCGCATCAACCGTCTGATTTCTTAGAAATTTTCACTAAAAACATGTCTCTATCTATATTGTAAAGCTTGCTCTAAAATTTGTCAAGAATGAATTTAAGTTTCTTATAAAATTCATAAATAAAACTTTTTTTGGATTAATTAACAGCAAGTTGCGTCAATAAAATAGCTAAAAATTACTTTTTATTCTATTTGCTCTTTTTACTCTTTCAAAATTACTGACAGATATTTTTTTGTTCAATTTAGTCCTTTTGTCAGTAGATTTTTCAAAAAAAGAACCGATTAGGTTCTTTTTGTATATAATGAACTTTTTAATGTCTTTGCTCGATATTTTGCTTTGTTTTGTAAGCGAGAAAGTCGCGCGCAACATCTTTATCAAAGTCATTGAGTTGTTTAATCACTTGATTTTGAATGGTTTCAATCTCAATTTTTTCAAAAGAAAGCTCAGCAATTACTTTTTCAACGACCTTAGTGACATTATTGGCAATCATATTGGCATGGAGGGGTTTGTCTTTATACTTACCATTGATTGCTGCTTTAAATACTGCTGTTTGAATCCGGAAACTATCCCAGTCAACGACATGACCGTTACGTTTGATGACTACTTTATTAACTAATTTTGCTTGCATCATTTTCTCCTCATTTTTTAATCTTCTTACAAAACTATTATAGCAAATTTTTTAGAATTATTTAAAAGTTTCGACGATTAATACGATATTGAGTAGGGTTACAAAAATCCCCGTTGCCAATAAAAGCCACTTAGTGAACCAAACGTTCTTATATTTCCCCATCACTTTTTTAGAACTTGTCAAATAAATTTGTAAAAAGATGGTAATTGGTAATTGAATACTCAGGAAAACTTGTGAATAAATTAAAATATTGAATGATGACGTTACAAAACTCAATCCACAAATTGCCAGAGTTGCACCAATAATTGTAATTAAAACGCCTAACTTACTGTGAGGATCTTGGGCATCATAAGGTTCTGCAAAGATTCCTGCAAAAATTGACCCTCCTGCCATTCCAGCTGTGACTGACGAAGCAACTCCTGCAAAAAGAAAGGCAATGGCAAAGAGAATAGCAGCTACTGGACCAAGCAGAGGAACAAGCATTTCTTGAGCCTGACTAATTTCGGTGACGATACGTGGGAAAAATAAAGCGGCAGCAATGATAATAATCGCAGAATTAATGACCCAACCTAAAAACATTGAAAAAATTGTATCAAAGAATTCAAAACGTAATTGTCTTTCCATTACGGCTTCGTCTTTTAAATTCCACTGACGACTTTGAATGACTTCCGAGTGCAAAAATAGATTGTGAGGCATAACTACAGCCCCTAAAGCTGACATAATAATAGGCATAGATTTTGCATCAACAAAAGGAATGACCATTCCTTTAGCAGCCTGTCCCCAGTTAATATGAGGAATAATAAAAATCTCTAGCAAAAGTGCAATCCCAATCAAACTTACAAAACCAATAATTACTTTTTCAATCTTTGGATAAGAATTGCTGAATAAAAACCAGATAACCAAGCCAGCCGTTAAAATTGCACCTATTACAATCGGCAATTTAAAAAGCATTTGCAAAGCTATCGCTCCACCCAAAATTTCGGCAACTGCTGTTGAAATAGATGCTAGGACTCCTGTCCCCAAAATAGTTCTACTGAGCCAGGGCCTGAGATATTGGGTCGCATTTTCTGATAAACATTTCCCTGTGACAATTCCCAAGTGAGCCACATTATGCTGAAGAAACGCCAACATAATTGTTGATAAAGTGATTACCCAGAGTAGTTTATAGCCAAATTGTGAGCCTGCTGCTAGGTTAGCCGCCCAATTCCCAGGGTCAATAAAGCCGACCGCAACAATTAATCCAGGACCAACATATTTCAAAAAATCAAGGGCAGGATGTCTTTTATCTTGTAAAAATCGCCTCATTTTTATCTTTTTCATTTCCACTTCCTTTTGGACAATTATAGCATGGAGCTTTTTAGAGTTCAACCTTACAAAATAAAAAACCGTCAGTAAATTTTACTGACGGTCATTAAAAATAATTGATTATTTAGCAACGATGAAACGGTCAGCATCATCCATGAAAGTTTTTTCACCAGCTGGTGCTTCGATTGAACCAAATACGAGTTGTCCACGAAGTTTCCAGCTTTCTGGAAGATTCCATTCTTTAGCAACTGCTTCGTCAATCAATGGATTGTAATGTTGCAAGTTAGCACCTAAGCCAAGTTCAGCAAGTGCTGTCCAAACGTTAACAGAAATAATTCCTGAACCTTGTTCTGACCAAACTGGGAAGTTATCAGCGTAAAGAGCAAATTGTTCTTGAAGGTTTTTAACAACCGCTTGATCTTCAAAGAAGAGAATTGTTCCAAATGCCGCTTTAAATCCATCAAGTTTTGCACGTGTGTTATCCCAAGCTGATTCTGGAACACCTTGTGCTTCCATAGCAGCTTTAAGTTCTGGTGCAACAATTTCATCCCAAAGCTTATCTTGAGCATCCCCAGTCAGAATCAAAAGACGTCCTGTTTGTGAATTGAAAGCTGTTGGTGAAAAACGAACTGCTTCTTTAATTGTTTCAATAACTTTTGCTTCATCTTGAACATTTCTTCCAAGAGCGTAGATTGTGCGACGGTTTTCTAATGATTTAATGAATGACATAATAATTACTTCCTTTTTTGTTTTATTGTTTACATCTGTAATCTTATCAAATAAATTTACACTTGTAAACTATTTTGATTCAAAAAATTACTTTTTTTATAAAATAAAAAAATCCCCTATCTAAAAATAAGGGATTTTTTCTTATTTTGTACCGAACAAACGGTCACCAGCGTCACCAAGACCTGGAACGATATAACCATGTTCATTAAGTTTTTCATCCAAAGCTGCTGTATAAATTTCGATATCTGGATGTGCTTCTTGAAGGGCTTTTACACCTTCTGGTGCGGCAACAAGACAAACGAATTTAATATTTTCTGCTTTAGCATTACGTTTTTTAAGAGAATCAACTGCCAAAATTGCTGAACCACCTGTTGCAAGCATTGGGTCAACAAGGAAAATTTGACGGTCAGCAATATCTGCTGGAAGTTTTACTAAATACTCAACTGGTTTAAGTGTTTCTTCATCACGGTACATTCCGATATGTCCCACACGAGCAGCTGGAATTAATTTCAAAATTCCATCAACCATCCCGATACCTGCACGTAAGATTGGCACAATCGCTAATTTTTTACCCGCGATTTGTTTAACTGTCGTTTTTTGAACAGGTGTTTCAATTTCGACATCTTCGAGAGGTAAATCTCTTGATACTTCGTAGGCCATAAGCATTCCGATTTCGTCAACAAGCTCACGGAATTCTTTTGTTGACGCCTCTTTACGACGCAAGATTGAGAGTTTGTGTTGAATCAATGGATGTTCTACGACTTGAAATTTTGACATTTTGATTTTCCTTTCGCTAGATCCCTTTGCTAAGCAAAGTTCAGATTTGTAAACTGCCATTATATGGCAATTTTGCTAATTTTAGGCAAAATTTTTTAGAGCATAGCAGATGGCGCCATTCTCTAAAAGCATTTTTTCTATTTTACCACTTTTTCAGTCTTTTTTGGGGAATAAGATGAAATTTTAAAAATTATTTTTTCCTTAATTATCATATTTTTTCAAGACTAACTTGATTAAAAATGGAGCTAGGACAGTTGCTAAAATTATGACAATGACCAATTCAGAATAAACTTCATCAGTAATAATGGCACTTGTCAGTCCAATTTGTGCCACAATCAAGGCCATTTCTCCACGTGAAATCATTCCCGTCCCAATCAGCATACTTTCCCCGGTACTCAATTTATTAGATTTCCCAACAAAATAGGCAGGAATAAATTTGGTCAAAATCGCTAGAAGTGTAAAGAGCAAAATAATCCATGGATGATGAATTAAACTGTCAAATTGAACGGATATGGCAATGAGTACAAAGAAGACTGGGATAAAAATCACATACCCAATGGCTGAAGTATATTCTTCAATTTTATGACTGACTTCTGTTTGTGAAATAGCAAGTCCTGCAAAGAAGCTCCCTATCACGGCTGACATTCCCACACTATCTGCAAGTAAACTCAATCCTAAACAGATGATCAAAGCAACAATCGTATTCTTGTTGGCGATTGGCAGTTTTTGGACAAACTTCCAAAATCTGGGAATCAATTTATGGACAACAAATAAAAAGGCAAAAAAGAGAAGTTCAAGTAAAAACTGGAAGAAAAGATGAGTCCCAGACCCTCCATTTTTGAAACTGGTAAAAATTGATAAAATCAAAACGGCTAAAATATCATCAACAACCGCTGCTCCTAGAATAATTGAGCCGGCACGTGTACTGAGTTTGCCATATTCTTGCAAAACTTCAACGGTAATTGAAACCGATGTTGCGGCAAAAACAATTCCGTAAAAGAAACTCGTAGACATTCCGTAGCCAAAACTAAAAGCTACTAGGCCAAAAACTATTAAAGGAACAATCACACCGCCAATGGCTACAAGCATTGATGCTTTGAAATTTTTCTTTAAAACCGTTAAATCACTCTCAAGACCCGCTAAAAACATGAGTAAAATCACACCGATTTCTGACATCACTTCTAAAACATGTCCGCTATGAACAAGCCCTAGAACTGACGGAGCAATCAAAATTCCAACAAGCATCTGTCCAACAACAGCAGGAATTTTAAGACGCCGTGAAGCAAGGGTTGCAATTAGCGAGGCAATTAAAACAATTGTAAGTTGTAAAATATCATTCATAAGTTGATTATATCATAACCGATAAGACGAAACGAGCTTTTGTCTTATTCGTTTTTATCTCTTATGACCGAACGAAACACAGGATAGCTGTTGCCAGTTTACTGGCTTACAGATATGCTAGTTGTTTCATCTAGGAACGATAATTTCCTACTGAAGTGAGTGCGGCTCAACTTGTTGTTTTAGCCACTTAGCGAAAGTGGACATTGCAGCGAAGCGAAGATAGCGTGTTATAAACAGTGAAGCTTAAAGATACTTTTTCAACTAAAATCGTTAAATAGCAAAGGTTTCGACAAGTCTTTTTGTTGCCTCCTCAATTAAAGAAAATGGGGCTGCAGCATTCAATCGGGCATGAGCCTGTCCTGCCTGTCCAAAACTTGCTCCTTTATTTAAAATAACTTCCGCTTCTTCTGATAACTTTTTATCCAATTCTTTATCATTTAATTTATAGTCAGAAAAATCAAGCCAAATTAAATAAGTTCCTTGGGGTTTCATCACTTTTATTTTCGTTTTTTGATGAAGTTCTGACTCAACATAAGTAATATTTTTTTCCAATACTTCTTTGAGTTCACTCAACCACTGTGCCCCTTTATTGTAAGCAACTTGAGTTGCAAGCATGCCTAAACTGCTGATTTCTTGTTGATTATTCATTAATCTTCTTTGTAAGTATTTCTCGCGTAAATTTTTATTTTCAATAATTGCATAAGCACATTTTACACCAGCAATATTAAAGCTTTTAGTGGCCGAGGATAAAAGAACTGAAAATTCTTTGAAGTCTGGAGCAATCTTATTGAAAGTATGATGTTCATGCCCAAACAGAGTCAAATCTTGGTGGATTTCATCTGAGACCAACAAAACATTGTGTTTTTGACATATTTGACCAATTTTTAGCAATTCTTCTTTGGTCCACACGCGCCCACCCGGATTGTGAGGGTTACAGAGAATATATAATTTTACGGAATTTTCAACAATATCTTTTTCAAAAGTTTTGAAATCAATTAAAAACTCGCCATTTTTTTCAAGAAGAGCATTCTCAACCAATTTTCGATTATTTAATTTAACTGTTCGAGCAAAGGGGGGATATACAGGGGTATTGATTAAAACAGCATCATTTTCTTTCGTTAGTGCTTGAATGGCCAGACCAATTCCTGGAACTACTCCTTCAACTAGTATTAGACTTTCTTTAGAAAATTCATACTGATGTTGATTTTTTTCCCAATTTTGCACACTTTCTATCAGGCTATCTTCCACATAAGCATAGCCATAAACACCGTAATCAGCGTAATCATGGATGCTTTGTTTAATTTCTGGCAAGGCCAGAAAATCCATATCAGCTACCCATAAGGGAAGTTTATGGGGATTTTCTTTTATTTCTTGCCATTTTACAGAATTATGTTCAAGTCGATTTGGAATGGTTGTAAAATCATATTTTGTCATTTTTATACTCTCTTCTTTTTTCGTTTCTGTCAGTAATTTTTATACTGACAGAGTCTAATTTTAACACTTACGGATTTATTTTCTTACTGACATAAGATGCCTGTTACTGCCTTACCCTTTTATCATTCGCTTACGACTTGCGTCGGTGCTTTAGCACCTTACAGCAAGTAGACATTCGAGCGTAGCGAAGATTAGTGGATAGAGAAATGGTACAGCGAAACTCAGAACCCATGGACAGCTATTACAGATATGTTAGTTCTTTCATCAGTAAATATTTAATTTTCTAGTGCTTCTTTAAGGTCTTCTATTAAATCACGTACATCTTCTATACCAATAGAAAGGCGAAGCAAGTCATCAGTTAGACCATAACTTTCTCTAATTTCAAGTGGAATATCATGGTGGGTTTGTTCTGCAGGATAGGTAATTAAAGACTCAACACCTCCTAAACTTTCAGCGAAAGTAAAAACTTGTAAGTGATTTAAAATGTCTGGAATTTTATTTTTGTCAATCACCTTTAAAGAAATCATTCCTCCCAATCCCGGATAGAGCACTTCTTTTACTGACGGAAGCTTTTTTAGAAAAGCCACAATTTTAAGCGCATTTTTAGTTGCTCTTTCCATTCTTAGGCTTAAGGTCTTTAAACCTCGCATGACGAGATAACTATCAAAAGGAGAAAGAACTGCTCCAGTAGTATTAAGTTTATAGACTAATTTTTCATAAAGCTTTTCATCATGAACAATGACCGCTCCAGCCAAAACGTCGTTATGCCCTGACAGATATTTTGTCGCCGAATGAATGACAATGTCAGCCCCCAGCTCCAATGGTCTCTGATAGATTGGAGTATAAAAAGTATTATCAACAATCACTTTCGCATGATTTGCTTGCGCCTTATTCGCAATCTTTTCAATGTTATACTTAATCATCATTGGATTTGTTGGACTTTCAATATAAACAATATCTGTCGATTCATCAATTAAATCAAGCATTTCTTTTTCATTATTGGCATAAGTAAATGAAAAACGTCCTTCTTTTTCTTGTTCGTCAAACCAGCGAAAAGAGCCACCATATAAATCTCTAGAGGCCACGATTTTAGCTCCAACAGGAAAAACCTCAAATGCTAAAACAATTGCAGCCATTCCTGACGAAGTTGCCAAAGCGAATTGCCCTGATTCAATTGAAGCAAGTGCTTCTTCTAAAGTCGCTCGTGTGGGATTTTTCGTTCGAGTATAATCAAATCCAGTCGATTTCCCATATTCTGGATGTTGATAGGTCGTTGAAAAATGCAAAGGACTGACTAAAGCCCCAGTAGCTTCATCTTGATGAATTCCGACTTGTGCCAATAAAGTATCTAATCTTTTATCCATAAATTTTCTCCTATAGAAAACACCTTTGTTCTACTCTTTTTGATTAAAATCATAATTCTCTTCACCGCAATGATGACCAAGACGTTCTCCCAAATAGGGCGTTCCTTGATAAACGGCATAATTCAGCCAATTTGAAAAAAAGAGTGAGGCAGCTGAAGCCCAGCTCATTTGTGGTTTCTCCTTATCATTATCTTTTGGAAAATAATTTTTAGGGAGAGCAGGCTTTAAGCCTTCTTCCTTATCTCTTTCATATTCCCAAGCTAGAGTTTCTCGGTCGTATTCTAAATGACCAAAAAGATAAACTTCACGTAAATTTTTTTTGGCTAAAATAGAAAAACCAGTTTCTTTGGATGTTGACAAGACTTCTAAATCAGGAATTTTATTTATTACTGATGGATTTGATTGGGTATATCGTGACTGTGGATAATAAAAAGAGTCATCAAAACCTCTAAATAATGGATTTTTAGGTTGCTCTACTGAGCTTTTATAAATACCACACAATTTTTGTGGAAGATTTTCTTTTGTTACCTCATAACGGGCATAAAGTGCTGCTTGTGCTCCCCAACAAATATGTAAACTAGAATAAACATGGCTTTTTGACCACTTCACAATTTCTAAAAACTCAGACCAATAATCTACTTCCTCAAATTCAAGTTGCTCAACAGGTGCACCCGTTATAATCAAACCATCATAGTAGTCATCTTTAATTTCAGAAAAAGATTTATAGAAGGAGTCCAAATGCGATTGCTTAGTATTTTTGAATTCATGACTAGCCATAAACAAAAAATCAACATTAATTTGAAGTGGAGTGTTTGATAATAAGCGTAAAATTTGCCGCTCAGTAATCAATTTACGTGGCATGAGATTGACCACCAGCAAATTCAAAGGGCGAATATTTTGATTTTTCGCTCGTTCATTATCCATAATAAAGATATTATCTGCTCTCAGCTCATCAATGGCAGGCAGACCTTCAATCACTTTTACTGGCATCTCTCACTCAACTTTCACATAGAATTAGACTCAATTATAGCCCTTCATGAATTATTTGCAATAGCCTCGTATTATAATTCCGTAATGGGATAATTTAAAAATTTTAATCATAAAATAAAACTTGCCTAAGGCAAGTCTTATTTTATGATTCGAGAAATAATTTTATCGTAAATGATTCTCATTTCTTTCTCAGAAGATTTTTCCGAAAATTCTTCTAAAGGAATCCAACCTAAACCGTCTGTTTCATCTGTATTCTTTTGAAGTGAACTATTTTCCTTTGCTTCAAATAAAAAAGTGACATTTAGATGAATATGAGCGCTGACATAACCATACTTACGGTGAATGTGACCAAAAACAGGCAAGGCTTCAATCGAAATCGGTTTTTCTGAAAGTTTTCTAAATTCTTGAAGTCCCGTTTCTTCTTGAACCTCTTTTTCTGCCACAGCTAATAAGTCAGAATTGCCATCAGCATGACCACCTACCCAACCCCAGCTTTGATAAATTTTATGATAAATCCCTAAAATCTTATCATGGGCTTCATTAAGAACAAAAGCACTGGCTGTAAAATGAGCAATTGAATCCCGACTTAAATTTTCTTCATCAGCTGCAAATTTTTGAAAAACTTTAAGGTCAATTTGTTCTTGCTGACCTTCTGGCACAAAATTTTCTAATAACTTTTCTATTTTATTTTTCATTTTTCACCTCACAAAACAATCACAATAATACTCATTAAAATCAAAGAAATAAACATGGATAAACTAATGACAAGTCCCGCCAAAGCCTTATCATTTCCAAGCTCTATGGCTTGAATCATGTGCAAAAAGGACATCGGACAAAAGAAAATTAACAAGAGAACTTCTTTTATTATGGCTGGAAAAGGAGCGAAAAAATAAACCAAACTAGCTAAAATAAAAGCTAGTAAATAACGCCAAGTCAATATTTTCAACAGAAGTTTTAATTTTCCTTTCGGCAAGCGAAATTCCATAAAAAGTCCAATTGTAAAAATTGATAACAATGTATTAGCATTTGCCAATGGTCGAATTGGAATCAACCAATCATCAGGAAAAGATAAGCCAAAAATCGCTAAAATAAACATAAAAATATAAACAACAAAGGGTGGATTACGAAATAAGACGCCAAATATTTCTTGCAAAATAAAGCCGTGTTTCTTTCGGCCACTTGAAAGTTCAACAATTGCTTGAGTCGTTCCAGTCACCATTAAGGAATTACCCATATCAAACATGGCTAAAAAAGGAATAGCCGCTGGAAAAAAGCTTGAGACAAAAGGAATTGAAAAATTTCCAATGTTATAGCCCGATAAATCAAACATATAAAGGCCTCGTTCTTGCACACTAGCCTTTCGTCCAATAAATTTCCCCAGAAAAACCAAAAGGAGATTAGAAAAAAGTCCCATAAACATCAGAATAAAAAAGATGCCGGAGAGCTTTGTATGATTTACTCCGATTAATATCGTTGCTGGTAAGGTCAAGTAAACAACCAATTTAGAAGTAAGGGCTCCATCTTCTTGGCGAAGCAGACCGATTTTTTTGAGTAAAAGGGCTAAAAACAAAACAAGCAGAATACTCAAGGCATTGAGAAGAATTGTGGTCATTAGAGTTTTACTTTCTATCAGTAGTTTTATCTTCTGTCAGTAATTTCATAATGCTTAGTTTACTGACAGCACGTCTAAATTAATTCTAGCATTTTTTTAAATAAAAACTCCCGTAAAAATACGAGAGTAGTCAATTAATTGATTTCAATAGTATATTCACAAGAGAAGCTTCCCTCTGGCGCTAATTGATTAATCCCAAATTTCGTTGTGATGTCGCCGTCAGTATTTTCATCGTCAGCAATTCCAGACCATGGCTCGATACAAACAAAGGGTGCTTCATTTGGATAAGGTGACCATAAGCCAAAATAGGGCATATCTTTCCAAGTCACAGTAACCCCATGTTCATCTAATTTGTTGGTCAATGAAACTTTCATCTCATCTGATGATGTATAAACTAGAGCATCTTTATCAAAAAGTTCTCTTGTTAATGGAAGAGTATTTACTTGCGTCTCCACTCTTTCATCTAATTTCAATGTTCCTGATGGTGGGTCAAGCGGAATAAAAGTTCGTTTTTCATCTGGTGAAACGGTTAACTGATAGTCTTCAAAAGTCCCATTTTTTAAAGGGACATTAAATGCTGGGTGAGCCCCAACACCAAAAGACATGAATTTTTCGTCTTCATTTTTCACTTCGTAACGGACTCTGATTTTATTTTCCACCAATTTGTAAGAAACTCGAAAGTTAAAATGGAAAGGATAGTGATTCAAGCTATCTTCATTATCACGGAGCTCAAAAACGAGTTCATTATCGGATTTTTTAATTAATTCAAAATCATTATCACGTGCAAAACCATGTCCACCCATTTGATAAGTTTGCTCATTATAATGATATTGGCCATTTTTTAATTTCCCAACGATTGGAAAGAGAACAGGAGCATGACGTCCCCAAAATTTTGGATCGGCTTGCCATAAATATTCAATATCATCATGTTGGATGGAATGCATTTCTGCCCCAAAAGTGTCCACAATAACACTCAATTGGTCATTTTTCAAAGTGTAATTCATAAAAAACTCCTTAATATTTTTATCTTCTTTCTATTTTACCATTTTTACTGACAAAAATTTCTGTCAGCAAAAAAACCGTGTAAGCACGGTTTAATCTTTTCTTGGTTTATAAAAGTTACGATTAGACAAAGCCCAAACCCGCTGACTAAATTGACCAGGGTCGAGCGTTTGAGTCGCCGTAGTCATCATCATCATGTTGGCATCCATGACATCAATTTGATGAATCATTTCTGCTTCCATAATTTGTGGGCGAACAGGACTACCATACTCCAACTCCCCATGATGGCTCAATAAACAATGGCGAAGCATCAATAAATCTTCATTATCATCATCAAATCCAAGTTCAATGGCGGCTTTACTCACTTCTTCATCAATCAAAACAATATGTCCAAGCAAGTTTCCTCTTAAAGTATAAGAAGTATTTTCGGCACCTGTAAATTCCAAACATTTTGCCATGTCATGAAGTAATACACCAGCAAACATCAAATTTTCGTTGAGTTGTGGATAAACTTCGCAAACTTTTTCTGCTAAATGAAGCATGGTTGTTGTATGATAAGCAAGCCCTCCTTCAAAGGCATGGTGATTAGTTTTGGCTGCAGGAAATTCATAAAATTCCTTATCAAATTTTTTCAAAATCGTGCGTACAATTCGATTTAAGGTTGCATTTTCAATTTTAAAAAGAATCGATTGAACATATTCACGTAAATCTTTTTCTTGAACAGGTGAGCTTTCCCGATAATCATGAGGTTGATTGGGTTCACTATCTGTCGCTAAACGCAATTGTATTTTATTAACTTGAGGCATTCCATTATAGAGTTCTTTGAGCGCCTTCATATGCACGACCCGACCAGCTCGAAACTGTTCAACCGCTTTTGGATTAGCATCCCAAATATTTCCATTGATTGTTCCCGTTCGGTCTTGAAAACTCAAAGCTAAAAAGTCTTTCCCCGCCCGCGTTTGACGTAATTCAACTGATTTAATCAGGTAAAATCCTTCAAAAAATTCGCCAATTTCTAAGTTTTTAATGAGCACCATGTTTTCTCCTTTAAGATGTAAGCCCGACTCTTTGGGTGACCTAGCCAAGCGATATAAAATATTAATACTTTGTCAATCTAAATCCAAAAGTTTGCTGCTTTCACTATCATCTATCCGGTCAATATTCGTCAGCGCTTTTTTCATGACATTTGTTCTTGTCGTAATCAGATTATTAATTTCTTTTTCTGATTGCTGAATTTTTTGTTGAACTTTGATGAGCGAACCTTCAAATTTATCAAACTCTGTTTTGACTGCTCCTAGCATTTCATAAACTTCAGCTGATTTTTGTTCGATTTGCAAGGTTTTAAAGCCCATTTGCAAACTGTTTAAGACGGCGGTCATCGTCGTTGGCCCTGTCACATTGATCTTATAGTCACGGCTGATTTGCTCATAAAGTTCAGGATTATTAACCACTTCCATAAACAGCCCTTCAGTTGGTAAAAACATAATGGCAAAATCCGTTGTTTTTGGCGGGACAATATATTTTTCACTGATTGATTTAGCTTGAGCTTTAACAGCATTAAACAATGCTTTTCTCGTCTTATCAATTTCCACGGGTTCATTAGATTCCAAAGCCATTTGCAAGCGTTGATAATCTTCCATGGGGAATTTTGAGTCAATTGGGAGTAAGAGTTCTGACCCCTCTGATTTTCCAGGCAAAATCAAGGCATAATCCACAGCGTTAGCGCCTTGAATATTGACTTGTTCTCGATATTGACTGCTTGTAAACATCTGCTCTAAAATTCGTCCTAGCTGAATTTCACCAACAATCCCGCGTGTTTTAACACCCGTCATTACCTTTTGCAAGCTGTCCACATCACTGGCAAGATTTCTCATTTCTCCCAAGCCCTCTTCGACATTTTTCAAATGTAAAGTGACCTGTTCAAAAGATTGTGAAATTCTGCGATTCAATGTTTCTTGCAATTTTTCATCGACCGTTTCCTGAATTTGACTCAATCTCTTATCATTAGAATCTTGTAATTCTTTAAATTTACGGTCAAATTTGTCTGTCATTGCCTCTGTCAGTTCTGACAGTTTTGTGACCGTTCTATCAGTAGATTCTACCAAACTTACAGAGATTTTTTCTAATTTTTGCTCATTTGAACTTTGCAAATCTTTAAACTGCCAGTCAAATTTGCTATTGATATTTTCTGTCAGTGTTGCAAAATCATTATTGACCGAGCGTAAACTACTTGAAAGTTCTTGTCGATTTTGCGCCAGTTGCTGATTAACATCCGAGCGCATTTCCGCTAAATTTTGATTAAGATAATTTAACTGATGACTCGTATTTGCTTTGTCAGTCTTTTTGAAAAAATTGGCAAGGGACAGTAAAATCAAAAGTATGAGTAATATGATAATAATAACTTCCATCTTGATTTTTTATTTTCCTATATTTCTAACACATTTAAATGAAAGCCCGAAGTTACTGACAGAAAAACTGTCAGCATCCTCGTAGCTCTTTATAAGTTCTCACGAAGTTTTTCGATGTTTTTTTCTACTTCACCATTAAAAACAAACGACCCAGCAACAAAGATATTGGCACCAGCAGCTTTTGCGACTTTAATTGTTTGGTCGTCAATGCCACCATCCACTTCAATTTCAAAATTAAGCTTTTTGTCAGTTCGAATTTGAGTGAGTTCACGTACTTTATCCATCATTTCAGGAATAAATTTTTGACCGCCAAAACCAGGATTGACTGTCATCACTAAAACCATATCCACGAGTGGTAAGACGGTTTTAATCGCCTCTACAGGAGTTCCAGGATTAATCACTACCGAAGCTTTCATTCCAGCATTCTTAATTTTTTGCAGCGCTCCATGGATATGATTGGTTGCTTCAACATGAATACTCATGCTATCTGCACCTGCTTTTGCAAAGTCATCCACATATTTTTCTGGATTCTCAACCATCATATGAACATCAAAAAACAAACTTGTTTGCGAGCGAAGTGCCGAAACAACTCCAGCTCCGAAGGTTAAATTATCTACAAAATGTCCGTCCATCACATCAATATGTACAAGGTCAGCGCCGGCAGCCTCTAAATGTTTAACATCTCTTGCAAAATTCCCGAAATCTGCTGACAAAATTGATGGAGCAATTTTATTTTTCATTTTTATCCTCTCTCTAAAGAATACTACGATTCTTATTTAAAAAACAACTCTCAACAAAAAAATCACAAAACCCTTATTCACCACTATTATCTGATGATTCATCATGAAGTTCTTCTTTAACAATTGTCTTCCAAGCATCTCCCTCACGTTTGTGTTCTACAACGGTTGCCGCACGAACGCCAAGAACAATTGCCAAACCTAAAGCAATAACCGTTAAGAAATCCATCACAAAATTAGGTGTGCCATTTTTGAAAACAAACATTTCCAATACTTGGCAAAGAAGGGCAAAAAGAACCGCTAAAAAGGCTTCTGTTTTCAATCTTTTTTTCATTTTTCTTTATCCTGCGAACTCTCTAGGTCATTTTCTTTTGACTGACTCGTCAAGCCAAAAAAGACACGATTTAACCAAAAAATAACAAAAAAGGTCGCAAGAACTAAGAGAATAAACACGATAATCATCATTGTTTTGGATAAGTCATTTTTAAAATAAATTGCTAAAATCCAAGCTAAAACAAGGGCAAAAAAACCAGCCTGTTTCAACCAAATATTATCTTTAGCCTTGTTTTTTTCGTTTTTTCTCATAAGTTTCCCTCGTATGGTTGATTTCATCTAAAAGCTGTAAGTAATTTTCATAACGGCTTTCTAAAATTTCATGATTTTCAAGTGCAACTTTAACCGCACAGCTTGGTTCATGCGTATGTGTACATTCTCTGAATTTACAATTATGACTAATCTTTAAAATTTCTGGAAAAGCAGCGTTTAAATCTGGCTGATTGGTTACCTCATAATCTAAACTAGAAAAACCTGGCGTATCAGCAATTAGTCCACCTGCTAACTCAAAAAATTCAACATGGCGAGTTGTATGTCGCCCACGCCCTAGTTTTTCTGAAGTTTCACCCGTTGCCAACTGCATTTCCGGTGCAATTTTATTTAACAAAGTGGTTTTTCCAGCACCAGTTTGTCCCATAAAAACAGTTACTTTTCCCGCTAAATTACTGACCAAATGTTCAGCATCAAAGAAGACATCATAACCAATCTGTTCATAATTCCTTTTTATCTGCTCATAATCTGCCCGCTGATTAAAAGTTTTATTACTTTTCTCAGAACTCCCTTGGTCTTCTGTCAGCAAATCCATTTTAGAAATATAAATCATTGGATGAATGTTTTTATGTTCTAAGAAAACCAAAAAACGGTCCAAGAGATTTAAACTAAAATTAGGACTTACCGTTGACATAATAATCACCGCTTGGTCAATATTAGCAATTGATGGTCGAATTAAAGAATTTTTTCGCTCACCAATTTTTAGAATATATCCTTCTGAATTTTCTTCAGCAGAAAACTCAACAAAATCCCCTACAACAGGTTTCATTCCTTTTTTTCTGAAATTACCACGCGCGCGCGTCTGATAAACTTCACCTTCTGCCTCGACATCATAAAAGCCTGCCAAGGATTTGACAATACGTCCATTTTTTATCATGTTCTCATTATACCAAAAAAAGGCTTAACTGTAAGCCTTTCATTATTTTTTAAAGTTTTTTTAACTCAAAACAGTGATTTGAATATTTTTACGTCCCCAAGCGATTGCTTGGTCATTTGATGGAAAATGGACGTCAATGATGTTTCCAACAATTGCACCCCCAGTATCACCAGCAATTGCAATCCCATACCCCGGAACTTCAACGAGCGAATTCAAAGGAATGACACTTGGATCAACCGCGATACAAATTGGATTTTTACTTAAATCAATTCCAGTTGCAGTAATTCCATTTAAAGCGTAAGCTGTTGCTTCTACGTTTAATGTGCGTCCGCCAGAAGTCGTTGACGATGAGTTGTTATTGTTAGTTGTTGTATTACTGTTAGTGTCAGCAGGCGTTTGAGTGCTTACTGAATTATTGCTTTCAGAACTTGAAGAATCTTTTGTTTTTTCTTGTTCAGCTTTTGTAGCAGCTTGCGCTGCCGCTTTTGCTTTCACGTCTGCTACTGATTTAGCCAAGGCTTCATCGCGAGCTTTTTGTTCTGCCGCAGCTTTTGCTTGCATTTCACTCAAAAGTTGTTTGTTTGAACTAATTTTATCTTTGAGTCCAGAAATATTACTTTGCAAAGCGTCAACTTGTCCTTGATAGTCATTTTGATTTTTCACAAGAGTTTCTTGAGATTCTTCCAATTTGACTTTCATTGTCTTTAGCGATTCTTCTTTTTCAATAAGAGATTTCGCTTGGTCGGATTCAGCAGTTAATACCACATGCAAGTTTGTTAAACGCATAATCATATCTGAAAGATTTTTTGATGATGCAACAATATCAATATATGATAAAGTTCCCCCACCATTTGCTTGCATTGCTCGCATTTGTTTCGCGACAGAGGCTTTAAGCTGAACAACGTCATTTTCAGTTTCAGAGATTCCTGTTTCCAATTCAGTAATCTTACTCTTTGACTGATTAACTTTTTGTTGGGCTTCTTGCGCTTGGCTATAAATCTTATTTGCCTGTGCAAGTTTACTGTCGAGCTGCGCTTGGAAGTTTTGTATTTCTTGGTTGACTTCCGTTTGAGAGCTGTCAGCATCTACTTTCATCACTCCTAAGAGATTAACGGGTAGAACTGATAAAAGCATCAGTAAAGCTCCTACAAGTATTCCAACTTGTTTTATTTTTTTAGGAATTAAATTCTTCATACTTTGTCTATTCTAACATATCCCCCACAGTTTTTAATTGCATTTTAATTACTAATATTAACTAAAATTTAAAATAAATACAAAAAGTATTTTTATAAAAAACTATCTATCCCTTGTAAGCTTATTTTCACTGTTTCTTTAATGATTTATATTTTGATAATCATCAAAGATGAAAAAACTCTATCAGTAACTACCGATAGAGTTTTTTACTGACAGCTTTGTCAGTAATCTTATTTTCTTTTAACGAATTTCTACATTCAATTTTTCAACAAGATTTTTTGTAATTTTATTAACAGCAGCCGTAATTTCATCATCAGTCATTGTATTTTCAGTCGGTTGGAAAGTTAAGCTATAGGCCATTGATTTTTTACCAGCAGGTAAATTTTTACCTTGATAAATATCAAATAACTCAACTTGCTTAAGTGTTTTAACGCGACTTGATTTAATGACAGAAACGATTTGGGCATGTGTAACCTCAGCATCAATCAAAAGTGCAATATCACGATGAACTGCTTGAACTTTTGGAATATCATTAAAGATGGTTTGTGCTGGCAATTCTTCAAGCATCACTTTCATGTCGAGACTAGCAACATAAGTTTCTGCTACATCATATTTTTTAGCTGTAGCCGGATGAATTTGTCCCACAAAACCAGCCAGGCGACCATTGATGTTAATGACAGCAGTCCGTCCTGGATGCATTGCCGCTTGATTATTAGTTGGAACAAATTCAACTTCTTCGTAAGTTTCAAGAAGGTTTTCCACAATTCCCTTAGCATAGTAGAAATCCACAGGAACAGCTTGTCCGTTGTATGATTTATCCACAACATTTCCAGAAATAGCAAAAGCAAGATTTGGTACTTCTGTAGGACGAATATCATCTGCATTTGGTAAGAAAATATTGCCAATTTCATAAATTGCTACGTCAGCATTTTTACGATTTTGATTGTAATTAACAATGTCCAAAAGTCCTGGAATCATATTTGCACGAAGTGTTTGACGATCTTCAGTCATTGGCATCATGAGCGATGTTGTTTCAAGCTCACCCACAAATTCAGTCGCTTTTTCTGGAGTCACAAGTGAATAACCAATGACTTCATTAAGACCTGAACTTTCAAGTCCAGTTCTTACCGTACGACGGAATTTTTGCATGTCAGTCAACTCACCAGCATTTTGTGAAAGAGGCAAAGTACTTGGCAAATTATCATATCCATAAATCCGAGCAACTTCTTCAACCAAATCAGCTTCAATACTGATATCCCAACGACGAGAAGGAATTTCACAAGTAAATTTTTCTCCCTCAACTTCGACTCCAAAACCAAGTTGAACAAAAATTTTCTTCACAGTTTCAAGTGATAAATCTGTTCCTAAAGCCCCATTAACACGACTTAAAGTAATTGAAACTTTTGGTAACAGAGGTTGATAATCATTTGATTCAACAAGGCCTGAAAGAACTTTTCCGCCAGCCAATTCAACAATCATTGCTGCTGCAAAATCAAGAGCCTCACGAACCGTTCCTTCATTAATTCCTTTTTCAAAACGACTTGATGCTTCTGAGCGTAAAGCAAATTTTTGCGAAGTTTTACGAATTGAAGTTCCGTCAAACAAAGCTGCTTCAAGGGCAACATTTGTTGTTTCATCAGTAATCTCACTGTCAGCACCACCCATGACACCACCAAGCGCTACAGGAAGTCCATTTGCTGTGACTACAATATCAGAGTCATCTAATTCACGTTCAACATGGTCTAAAGTGGTTATTTTTTCACCAGACTTAGCCTGACGAACCAAGATTTCATCAGAACCAAATTTGGCAAAGTCAAAACTATGCAAAGGTTGACCAAATGCCATCAATACATAATTGGTCACATCAACCACATTATTAATTGGTTTTACACCCGCATTCATCAATCGGTTTTGCAACCATTGAGGTGATTTCGCAATTTTAACCCCTTCAATCAAACGGATTTTATATGTTGGAACTTTATCTGTTTCAACCTTAACTGTAATTTTGCTTGCTGCTGATTCTGAAGCTTCTACTAAAGCTTTTTCCTCAAGCTTAACTGGTAAATCATAGATTGCTCCAACTTCCCATGCTGCCCCGTTCATTGACAAAGCATCCGCACGGTTTGGAGTGATTGATAATTCGATGATTTCATCATCCATATCAAGATAAGGGAAAATACTATCACCAACTTTAGCATCCGCTGGCATTTCAAAA
This sequence comes from Lactococcus cremoris subsp. cremoris KW2, assembly GCF_000468955.1. NCBI lineage: Bacteria > Bacillati > Bacillota > Bacilli > Lactobacillales > Streptococcaceae > Lactococcus > Lactococcus cremoris. Next base: position 2,080,697 of record NC_022369.1, read on the forward strand.
ATACCCTCTTCATGCTTCATTGGATTAATTTTTTCATCAATTCCGATTTCATCAAGTGCACAAAGCATCCCGAGAGATTCAACTCCACGAATTTTACCTTTTTTGATTTTATAATTATCCGCAATTCGAGCACCAACAAGTGCCACAATTACTTTCATCCCCACACGAACATTTGGCGCTCCACAAACAATTTGTAATGCTTCGTCAGCCCCAACATTAACTTGTGTAATATGCAAATGTGTTTCAGGAATATCCTCACTAGAAAGAATTTCTCCGACAACAAGTTTTGACAAACCTTCTTGTGGACTTGTCACTCCTTCAACCTCAATCCCAGACGTTGACATCTTTTGTTCTAATTCAGCTGGCGTAGCCGTAAGATTTGGCACCAACTCTTTTAACCATTTATATGATACTAACATGTTATTTCAACTTTCTATTCACAGTTCTTTTATACTATTTATTTTCCAAATTGCTCCATCGAAGGGAATCCTCCCTTTTCGAATGTCGAAATCGACAATGCGACTAAAGCGTCAGTCGAATTGTTCCAAGAATCTTACATCGCCTTGATAGAATCCACGAATATCGTTGATTCCATAGCGTAACATGGCAATACGTTCTTGACCGAGTCCAAAAGCAAAACCAGAATAAACAGAAGAATCTAAACCAGACATTTCAAGTACGTTTGGATGGACCATACCTGCACCAAGGATTTCAATCCAACCGGTATGTTTGCAGACATTACATCCTTTACCCCCGCATTTGAAACAAGAAATATCAACCTCAACAGAAGGTTCAGTAAATGGGAAATAACTTGGGCGCCAGCGTAGTTCACGCTCTTGACCAAACATTTTTTTCATGACAAGGTCAAGTGTCCCTTTAAGGTCAGCCATTGTGATATTTTTATCTACAACCAAGCCTTCAATTTGATGGAATTGATGACTGTGTGTAGCATCATCTGTATCACGACGATAAACACGACCAGGAGCAATCATACGCAAGCCTCCTTTTGAAAAATCATGAGCATCCATTGTCCGAGCCTGCATTGGTGAAGTATGCGTACGAAGTAAAACTTCATTGGTAATATAGAAAGTATCTTGCATATCACGAGCTGGGTGATCTTTAGGAAGATTCATTCGTTCAAAGTTATAATGATCGGTTTCGACTTCATAACCATCAACAATTTCATAACCCATTCCAAGGAAAATTTCTTCAATTTCTTCTTGAGTTTGAGTTAAAATATGACGACTTCCTTTTTTCTGAGCTTTTCCAGGTAAAGTAACATCCAAAGTTTCAGACTCCAAAGCCGCGTTCATCACTGCTTGTTCAATTTCAAGTTTTTTCGCTTCAAATTTCGCTCCAAATTCATCACGAAAAGCATTAGCAAGTGCACCAATAACTGGTCGTTCTTCATTTGTTAAATCTTTCATCCCTTTTAGGATTTCAGTCAACTCTCCTTTTTTACCAAGCATTACTGTTCTAAGATTGTTGAGCGTTTTTTCGTCTGCAACAGAGAGTAAGTCAGACAAAGTCCGCTTGCGAAGGTCTTCAATTTTTTCTTGTAAGTTCATTTTTATCCTTTCAACTTATAAAAAATATATATTTAAAATTAGACAAGGTCCATATAAAATATGGAGCTTTAGGGAGATTTGAGCAATTTCTATTTAATAAAGAAAAAAATACCACAACTTTCATCTCCAAAGGAGCGAAAACCGCGGTACCATCCTATTTTATCACTTAATTTTTTTATTTAATTACCATAAAACTTTTTTAAGATTATCCTTCTAAAGAATTCCTCTCAAAAATAGCTTTTATTCGTAAGGTGAACTTCAAATATCACTCCATATTATGGCTTTCAGTCGGTGACCATAACTCCCTCAAATTTCGTAAATAATTTACTCTTCTTACTTATAAGCTTAATTTTATCACTTTCATTCAATTTGTCAACTTTAAAAATGTATTTTTTATGCTTGACAAATTTCTGCTTCTTTTTTATAATAAATATATATTTAAAACATGTTTTTAAAACACGTTTATAGAAAAGAGAATAATAAATGAAAAAATTTACTAACTTAGATGATTTTATCGGAACACATTTTATCTACACTTATGACAATGGCTGGGAATATGAACTTTATGTCAAAAATGAGAACACTATTGATTATCGTATTCACGGTGGCATGGTTGCAGGTCGTTGGGTTAAAAATCAAGAAGTTTCATTAGTGATGTTAACAGAAGGAATCTATAAAATTGCTTGGACAGAGCCTACCGGAACCGACGTTGCTTTAGATTTCTTGCCAAATGAAGAAAAAATGCATGGAATGATTTTCTTTCCAAAATGGGTGGAAGAACATCCAGAAATTACTGTTTGTTTCCAAAATGATTTTATTGAATTGATGCACGAATCACGTGAAAAATTTGAAACTTATCCTAAGTATTTGGTTCCAGAGTTTGCTAAAATCACTTATGTCGGAAAAGCTGGAAAAAATAATGATGATGTGGTTGCTCAAGCGCCCTACCAAGGTATGACAAATGATATTCGCAACGGAAAATATTATAATACAAGCTATGAAATGATTAATAAATGATTTTATTCCTCAGAACTCAACTATAAAAGGTATCGAAATGTTCGATACCTTTTTTCCAAACTCTCCATTCTATAGAATACCTAGTCTTATATTAAAATATGTTTACTACTTTAGGTTCCTTTAAATTTCGTTATTTATAATGGATTGGAACGTTTTTTAAAAATGAAGTTTAAATTCTACGTCAAAAATTTACAATTTACCATTTTTTGTGTATCATGGAAATAAAGGAGAAAAAATATGAGCCATAGAGATAAATTATCTTATATTATATTGGGACTTTTAAAGACAGAACCCTTAAGCGGTTACGACCTTAAAAAAAAGTTTGAAAGTGAAGTGGGGGAATTTTGGCAAGCCAATACAGGGCAAATTTATCCTTCATTGAGAGTATTATTAAATGATCAGGCTGTAACTTTTGACGTCCATATCGTAGGTGAAAAGTTAGAGAAAAAAACTTATCAAATTACTCCAAAGGGAATCCAACTTTTCAATGAGTGGTTGAAACATCCCGTTGATCGTTACCCAATCCAAAAGGACGAGTTTATGCTCCGTCTTTATTTCCTTGATGATAAAAATGAAGAAAACCTCCTTAAATTAATCGAGGAAGAAAGCATCGTCCATCAGAAAAAATTGGACTATCTCATTAGACGCCAAAAAAATCTTTTTGGTGAGTCTGAGGAAAATAAAAAGAGCGGTCATTATCTTGTTTTAGATTTTGCTATTAAAAGAGAAACCTTCAAAAAAGAATGGTTAGACTCATTGCTTAAAGATTTGAAATAAAAAAAACACTAATATTTTCAAAATATTAGTGTTTTTTATTTCTCGTAAATAAATCTTTTTACGAACCTTTTTATTTTAAGTTAAGGAAAAAAATTGTTAGAATGAAGTTAGCGCTTACAGAACAAGATTCCGGAATCTTTAAAATCACTACAATTTAGGAGATATTTATGATTTCAGTGAAAAAACGAAAAAACATTAAAGTTTTTTTGATAACAGCGTCTATAGGAATTGTTGCGTTAGGAGGGCAGCGAGTCTTAGCAGATGCAGCGAGTGAAATGGTCAATCCAAAAGATAAAGTACTTGTAGGTTATTGGCACAATTGGAAATCCACAGGAAAAGATGGTTATAAAGGAGGTAGTTCTGCTGACTTCAATCTTTCAAATACACAAGAAGGATATAATGTAATTAATGTTTCCTTTATGAAGACACCTGAAGGACAAACACTTCCCACATTTAAGCCTTACAACAAAACTGATGCTGAATTCAGAGCCGAAGTTTCAAAATTAAATGCTGAAGGTAAGAGCGTCTTAATCGCTTTAGGAGGAGCTGATGCTCATATTGAATTAAAGAAAAGTCAAGAAACTGATTTTGTTAATGAAATCATTCGTCTTGTAGATACTTACGGCTTTGATGGATTAGATATTGATTTAGAACAGGCTGCAATCGAAGCAGCAGATAATCAAACTGTTATCCCTTCTGCTTTAAAAACAGTTAAAGACCATTATCGAAAAGATGGTAAAAACTTTATGATTACGATGGCTCCCGAATTTCCTTACTTAACAAGTTCAGGAAAATATGCTCCATATATCAACAATTTAGATTCATACTATGATTTCATCAATCCTCAATACTATAATCAAGGAGGGGATGGTTTTTGGGATAGTGATTTAAATATGTGGATTTCTCAATCAAATGACGAAAAAAAGGAAGACTTTCTGTATGGTTTAACTAAACGTCTCGTAACAGGAACGGATGGGTTTATTAAAATTCCAGCTAGTAAATTCGTCATTGGCCTCCCATCTAATAATGACGCTGCCGCAACAGGTTATGTGAAAGACCCTAATGCCGTTAAAAATGCTTTGAATCGTTTAAAAACTTCTGGTAATGAAATAAAAGGTTTGATGACTTGGTCGGTAAATTGGGACGCTGGAAGCAATTCAAATGGTGAAAAATATAATAATACTTTTGTAAATACTTACGCCCCCATGCTCTTTAACAATCAACCGATTGAAGATACTGAAAAGCCAACCTTACCAACAATTTCCATTAATAATGTGACTGCTTCAACTGCCACGATTCAAGGAAAATCTACAGATAATGTTCGCATTGATTACTATGAAATTAAGATTGGTACCCAATCTTTTAAAAGCACTTCTGGCTTACAAAACGTGACTGGACTATCCCCAAAAACTGAATACAATGTCGAAGTTGTAGCAGTTGACCCTTCAGGTAATCGTTCTGATACTGCAAAGGCCACATTTATAACTCATGATACATCAGAGGAAAATAATATTTGGCAAAAAGATAAAATTTATGTTCAAGGGGATCGTGTTACTTTTAATGGAGTAGATTATGAAGCAAAATGGTGGAATACTGGTCAACAGCCTGATCAATCAGGAGATTTTGGTCCATGGAAAAAACTCTAAAATAGAAAAGGATAAAATTTATGAAAAAACTACTTACTGGTTTATTAGTTACTGCTGGTCTACTCAGCGTCTCACTTTTCATTAAAACAGATTCTGTTTCTGCTCACGGATATGTTCAATCTCCACCAGCCAGAGGCTACCAAGGACAATTAGATTATCAAAATTTAGGGTGGACTGATGCTTTTAATATCTATGGAAATGTTATTAGTAATCCACAATCTTTAGAAGCACCAAAAGGCTTCCCAGAGTCTGGCCCCGCTGATGGTCGAATTGCTTCTGCAAATGGAGGTTTGGGGCAAATAGGCGACTTTGTTCTAGACAACCAAACTAGTTCACGCTGGAAAAAAACATCTATTAGTACCGGTTCTAACATTTTCACTTGGAAATATACTGCCCCTCATAAAACAACGAAGTGGCACTATTATATGACCAAGACAGGTTGGGATCAAAATGCACCCTTAAAACGTTCAGAATTGGAACTTATAGGAACAATCAACCACGATGGTTCTCCTGCAACGAACAATCTCTCACATACAATCAATATTCCAAATGATCGTTCAGGTTACCACATCGTTTTGGCCGTCTGGGATGTTGCTGACACTTCTAATGCCTTTTACAATGTAATTGATGTCAACGTCAATAATAAAAATTCTAGTCCACAAGTCTTTGGACCCTTCTTGTAAACAAAAAAAGTCAGAGCATGCTCTGACTTTTTTATTTTGACTTTATACGCCCCAAACTGATTCTAAAACGTTAGTTTGTTCACGACCAGGTCCTACAGAGAAAGTTGAGATACGTACACCAACTAATTCGCCAACACGACGAACATAGTTGCGAGCAGCTTCTGGTAATTCTTCCAAAGTACGGCATGAAGTAATGTCTTCTGACCAACCCGGTAATTCTTCATAAATTGGCTTACAATCTGCCAATTCCTTAAGTGAGGCTGGATAGTGGGTAATTTGTTCACCATTGCTACGTTCGTAAGCCACACAGATTTTTACTGTTTCAAGACCTGAAAGAACGTCAATTGAGTTCAAACTAAGATTTGTTAAACCTGAAACACGTTTTGCGTGACGCATTACGACTGAATCAAACCAACCAACACGACGTGGGCGTCCAGTTGTTGTTCCATATTCATGTCCAACTTCACGAATTTGATGTCCCACTTCATCAAAAAGCTCTGTTGGGAATGGACCGTCACCTACACGTGAAGTATAGGCTTTACATACACCAACAACTTTTGAAATTTTTGATGGACCAACACCAGAACCGATTGTTACCCCACCTGCTACTGGATTTGATGAAGTGACAAATGGATAAGTTCCTTGGTCAATATCAAGCATGACCCCTTGTGCCCCTTCAAAAAGGACACGTTTCCCTGCATCAAGGGCATCGTTCAAGATAACTGAAGTATCTGTAACGTATTTTTTAAGTTGTTGACCATACTCATAGTATTCTTCAAAAATTTCTTCAAATTCAAGAGGTTCTGAATCATACATTTTTACAAATTCACGGTTTTTAACTTCGAGGTTTGTACGTAAACGTTCCTCGAAGATTTCTTTGTCAAGTAAGTCTGCAATACGAATTCCGACACGAGCCGCTTTATCCATATAGGCTGGACCAATCCCTTTAATGGTTGTCCCAATCTTTTTATCACCTTTAGCTTCTTCTTGAAGGAAGTCTAATTTTTTATGATATGGCAAGATAACGTGTGCACGGTCAGAAATACGTAAACTGTTTGCAGAAACTCCATTTTCAGCTAGATAAGCGATTTCTTCAATCAGAGATTTTGGGTTAACAACGACACCATTTCCGATAACGGAAATTTTTTCAGGAAAGAAAATCCCTGATGGAATGAGGTGAAGTTTGAACTTTTTGCCGTCGATGACGATGGTATGACCTGCATTGTCTCCCCCTTGATAACGGGCAATAACTTCTGCGTTTGAGCTTAGGAAATCTGTAATTTTACCTTTTCCTTCATCTCCCCATTGCGTTCCGACAACTACTACTGATGGCATAATATTCTCCTTAAGATGTGAGCCCGACTGCTTAGCTTCCTAGAAAATTAGGAAAGATGGTGGTTCTGCCTGAGGCAGGTTCCCATTTTTATCTATTTTCGTAGAAGTTAGGAGAGCGAACTCAATTTCATTTTAAAATATTTTGCACGCTCCAAGTTCGCTTGGCTGGCATTTCTAAAAATTTTCTTCGACTTTTTGACTTATTTTATCAGAATAAAAGTTGAATATTTTTCTGAAAGCTCCTATCGCACTATTTTTTATTTTATCAAAAAACACCAAGATTTGCATTGAAAATCCTGATGTTTTTGATTAAAATGAAATTATCGTTCGGAAATAATGAACTTTTTGTTTAATCAATAGATTTCTTAAAAAAGGCTGATGATTTTAGAGAGCGTTCCACTTTCTATCAAAACCATGATTCCAAGTACGATATAAACAAAAGCCAAAATCCAACGACTATATTTTTCTAAAATTTCATGGAGATGTGGGATTTTAGAAATTGTCTTTCCAAGTAGTCCTAGAATTAAAATATTTAAAATAAAAATGAAGATTGACAATATCAAATTACTTGGCGAAAGTGTCATGAAAAATGGAGTAAATAAAGCAATATTATCAGCACCGCAACTTGCAAAAGAAATAATAATAACAGTTCCTAGTAAACTTTTATTTTTTCTCTTTTGTAGTAACTCATCTAATTCTTCATCGTCGTCATCATCTCCCCAAAACAAGTACTTAATCCCCAGTCCCAAGGGAATTAACCCAAGCAAGCCCAAAATCCACTCTTCTGGAACGAGCTTTAAAATGACAGCAAAGAACAAACTAACTACTACAAGGGCCGTTGAACCAATAATTTGACCCAGAGTAATCGATAAATGACTTTTCTTATCAAATCGCACATATAAAATAGCTAATAGTATCAGTAAGTCTAAAGCCGTTGCCCAATAGATAATCGTAGAATTGATGATAATTGAAAACATAGTAACCTCTTCTAACCTCTTAAAGCTAATGAGGAGCAAGCTTTTATTCATTTTACTAAATAAATGTCTAATATAAAAATATTTAAGTTTGCTATTAAAAACTTCTTATTAAAATTAATTAGATTCTATTGCGGTCGATAGATAGGGCATGTTATAATAATGATATGGATAAAATTATCAAATCAATCTCAAAAAATGGGCATTTCAGAGCTTTTGCTTTAGATTCAACCCTAACTGTGCGAGAAGCACAAGAACGGCATCAAACTTGGCCTACTTCTACTGTTGCTTTAGGACGTACCCTAATTGCTGCCCAAATCCTGGGGGCTAATGAAAAAGGAGAAACTAAAATCACCGTAAAGGTTTTAGGTGATGGCGCAATGGGCCCAATTATTGCTGTTGCTGACAGCAAAGGTCATGTCAAAGGCTATGTGAAAAATCGGGAACTCGACTATAAAAAAGCCTCTACTGGCGAAGTTTTAGTTGCTCCTTTCGTTGGCAATGGCTTTTTAGTTGTTGTCAAAGATATGGGGCTCAAACAGCCTTATAGTGGTCAAGTAGATTTAATTACTGGTGAAATTGGCGAAGACTTAGCTTGGTACTTCTTAAGTTCTGAACAAACTCCTTCTTCTGTTGGGGTCAATGTCTTGCTTAATGAAGACTCTGATACTGTTAAAATCGCTGGTGGATTTATGCTACAAGCCCTTCCTGATGCCACCGATGAAGAAATCACTGAAATCGAACACAATATCAAAAGTATGCCTTCCATTGCAACAATGTTGACCAGTGACGAACCATTAAAAACGATGTTGGATAATATTTATGGTGATATGGAATACAAAAATCTTGGCGAATTTCCTTTGGCATTCAAATGCGATTGCAGTAAGGAGCGTTTCCTTGAGGGCATCAAATCTTTGGGAAGACAACCAATTGAAGAAATGATTGCTGAAGATCATGGAGCTGAAATTATTTGTCAATTCTGTGAAAATAAATATGAGTATTCCGAAGAAGAATTAAAAGCACTAATTAACTAATATAATAATTTATTTTACTGATAAAACTTCTGTCAGTAAATAGGACTGAGAAAAATGACTGTAAAACTTTTTATTGCTTCTACATTAGACGGCTATATTGCCACCAAAGAAGAAAGTCTCCAATGGCTTTTTGATGTTGAGGGTGAGGGAGATAACGGCTATGATGCTTTTTATAGTGGTATTGATACAATCATTATGGGGAAAAAGACTTATGATTGGTTAGAAAAAGAGCAAGCCGGTCAGTGGCCTTATACTGACAAAACTTCTTATATTTTAACTCATCAAGAAATCTCCGCTACTGACAACATCATTTTTATTGACAAAGAAAAACTGACAGAGCTGTCAGTAAATTTTGCGGATAATGACAAAAACATCTGGGTTGTTGGCGGCGGGGAGGTCATCAAACTTTTTCTTGAAAATCATTGGGTCGATGAATTACAAGTTACCATTGCCCCAGTTTTACTAGGAGATGGAGTCCCACTTTTTCCGTCAGGAAATTATGAAGAGAAACTTCAACTGATTGATACTAGAACTTACGGGCAATTTGTTGAATTACATTATTTAGTAAAAAAATAAATACTGACGATTTGTCAGTATTTTTTTGTTGATAAAAGTTACTGACAAAAATAAAGAAGTTAATTTTTAACTAAAACAGTTAATTTTTCGGCATTTGTAGCCATAAAATAGGGCATGATTCTTTAAAATTAACTACTTTGTATTAAAACAAAAACACTATGGTAACGCTTACGATAGAAGAGTATAATAAAACTAAAATAACTAAATATGGAGGTTTCTTATGCTCGCTGCTTACCAAAACTTTTGGCGCCAGTCCTTTGATTTCAAAAAATCGCTCGAGTCGGTCAGCCTATTGGTGGGTCTTTTTGATTAATCTCATCATTTATCTTGTTCTTATGACGACATTTTTATTTTCGTCAGGATTTTCAGAAGCTTTGACGGCCGATGTTGACCATTTTTCAGCAGTCACTTGGCTTGCGCTTATTTTGCTCTTCGTCTGGGGACTTGCCTCGATTGTTCCAATGTCGGCGCTCGCTATGCGTCGAATTCGTGATACAGGTTTGAGTCCATTTTTATGGCTTGTTTTCCCTGTCAGTATTATTCTCGGCGAATTCACACAAATTTGTGCGATGATTATTTCAGGTGTACTAGCCATTGTCTATCTAATATTCACACTTTTACCAAGTAAAGCTGATAAAATCAAGCCCAATTCGCAGGTAAAAGGCTCACTTATTGTAACGATTGGCTTGCTTGTCTTGATTATTTTTAGTGTTGGACATTTGCCAGCAAAGGCGGAACAGATTGTTCAATCTCAAATGACAACTAAAATAACAGTCAAAACGACTATGAGAGAAGAACTTAAATTTCCTACTACTCTATCAGCTGCTGATAAGCAAAGTTTGATAGAAATCTACACGACTCCCAGTGGTAATGAAGAAGGTTGGAGGCTTTTTTCTGACCAGTCATATATTTATAGAGATGTTACTCCTGAAAATGAGCCTGTAGTAATAGATGGAAAAACCCATACTACCAACGATGACGGAATTGTTGATACAAAGGCAAACGCATCATTGAATAAAGGAAAAATAGTCGTTGATACTCCAAAATATGACATCTCACTAGAAACTTCAATTGACGGAAAATCAACTAATGATACTACCGTTCCAATAGCAAAGAACTCTTCTAAGACCATCGAAATCAATAAAGTTGTAAGTATTGATAAATATTTAGATGAATTAAATAAAGTTGGTGACCCTACAACATCTGGAAGTGTCGCTCAAAGCAATATGTCTATGGCTACACCAAATATAGAAACCTTGTCATTTTCCGTAAATTCCCCTATAACTGCCAACACATCTGCAAAGTTTACACTTTTAGCAGGTATAAGAATTGGTGTAGGCAAACCTGTCACTTGTAACAGAATTAATGGTTTTCTTGGAAATCAACTATACTATGACAAACTCCAACAACCAGTAGAAGCCTTGAGAAATTTTTTTGCAAGCGATTGTGATTTTGCTATCGCAAAAAGCAATGCCTGTTTTGCTGACTATGGAGCTGTAAAAAATAGATATTGTGCGTGGGGTCCAGGAATACCCTCATATAAAAATGGTCAGTGTAGTAAACTCATTCATCATTCCACTCGCTTTCATAAACACACGAGTTATTATAAGTGAGGTCACGACATGAAAAAGAAAAAAATTGTCATCAGGCTTCTCATTCTCCTTCCGATTTTGCTTGTCGTTCTTCTGTTTACTTGGCATAATGCCCCTTGGCAAAAATCGACTGATTTGAGTCATGTGACTTTAGCAAATCTTAAAATTAACGCACCAGAAGATACAATCAAGCAAGAACATAAAGAACTCCTCCCCAACACAGAATACGGTATTATCGGACTCAATCTCATTCCCACACATGGCGCCTTTAAGACCTGGTGGTACAAAGGAATGTCGGATAGCGATAGCCAATCTTTCAATGCTATCAGCTACCAAAAGAAAGTTGCTGCTATTTCCGTAACGAATGGATACCTCGTTCAATATCTAACCCTAAATGGCGAAAATTTTAATGGAAAAAGCATTTCTGAGTTGAGCGCGGTCTTTGGTAAGCATTATATTATTCGTGGGGCGGAGCAATCTACAACTTATCTCCAATATATTGACAGAGTTCATCATTTGAATCTTACTTTTCAGTTGGGCGATTCCAAAAAAGTCTATGGAATTGTACTTTATAACGATAAAGTTGTTTCATTTACTCCTTGAATAATTGATTTTTAAATTACAAAAAATTTAAGCAGGTGGTCAAATGATCGAAACTTCTGTATTTTTAATTGTCAGCATTATTTTGGCACTTTTGTGCTGGGTTGTCACATTTATTTCTCATGAAAACCTAAGCCACTTTTTCGTCATTTATCTACGGATTATTGGCGGTTTCAATTTCGTTGGCGCCATTTACTTGTTTGGACCATTTTCTAATGATGAAAATATTTGGAACAATTCTTTTTTAAGTTTCTGGGCAGAATTAACAGGAATTTTCGCTATGTATTCTCCAACTATCCTTTTCATAAGCGCCATCTACCTCTTAATCACTCAATGGAAAAACTATAAAAAAGTTTACTTTTTGGGCATAATTTTCATTGCTCTTGTCAGTTTGCTTTTCAATCTGCTCGCTTTCAATAACTTTGACAAATCAATGTAAGTTTTAATCCAGTAGTATAAGTTCAATAAATTTACTGACAGAGTTCTCGTCAGTAAATTTTCTAATCCTTAAGACCTTGTGAAATCTCAAAAAATTGCTATAATATTCTTTATGACTATGGACAAAATTTACAACGAATCGTGGAAAATTGGCGATATCGAAATAAAAAATAAAATTGTACTGGCACCAATGGCTGGAATTACAAATAAAGCTTTTCTGACTACTGCCAAAGAATTCGGAGCTGGACTTGTTGTAACCGAGATGATTTCTGATAAAGGAATCGAACATCGCAACAAGAAAACTTTGGAAATGATGGATTTTGAAGGCGTTCCACATCCGCTATCGATGCAAATTTTTGGTGGTGAAGTGGATACTTTAGTTGAAGCTGCTAAATTTGTTGAAGCAAATACAGTTGCTGATATTATTGATATCAACATGGGCTGCCCAGTACCTAAAGTAACAAAAAATGAAGCAGGTTCTCGACTTTTGCTTGACCCTGATAAAGTTTACGATGTGGTTAGCGCAGTCAGTAAAGCCATTTCAAGACCATTGACAGTAAAAATCCGAATCGGTTGGGACGATGACCACCTTTTTGCCGTTGAAAATGCTAAAGCAATTGAAGCGGGTGGTGGAGCAGCAGTTTCCATGCACGCACGCACTAAAGCTCAAGCCTACACAGGAAATGCCCAAGAAAACTGGCACTGGCTCAAAAAATTGACTGACAATGTCAATATTCCAGTCATCGGAAATGGTGATGTCAAGACTCCAGAAGATGCTAAACGTATGATTGATGAAACAGGAGTGACTGCAGTCATGATGGGACGTGCTGCTCTTGGAAATCCGTGGATTCTCCATCGTACAGAACACTACTTGCGTACAGGGGAACTTCTTGCTGAACCTACGGTTGCTGAAAAGATGGAAATTGCAAAATTACATTTGGCCCGTCTCGTCGAATTAAAAGGGGACAATCTTGCTAGCCGAGAATTCCGTCAGCATGCAGCTTACTATCTTAAAGGAGCTTCTCGTGCAGCAAAAGTAAAAGTTGCAGTCAATCAAGCTGAATCACAAGCAGAAATTATCACGATTCTTGATAATTTTGTAAGTGGAATTAAATAAATAAAAAGAAATCTGGATATTTCCAGATTTTTTCTTATCATTCTCACAGTCACTCATCTGAAAAATGATAATATACAGACTCTAATTTCGATGTGAAATAGCTGATCTTTTCTACTTTCTCAGTGAAAAAATTCGTCATCATCCCATTAAATCATAATTGTTAACATCTGGTCTTTAAAAATAAATTTAACTTTTTATCAGGTCGTAATCTTTGAAAGACCCAAAAGTCGAAACGTTGTTTTGACTCGCAGCCTGTGTTATAATAGGAATAGATAAATAGTCACACAATTCCAAAAATAGAAAGGGTTTTCTATATGCGTACAACAAAAGCCACTGAAGAAATCGAAAAAGCTATTATTCACCTGAAGAAAGCCAAAAGAGAAATTAGTAACTATACTTTTGAATACAATGTTCAAAACTTAATTCAATTAGACAAGACAATTAAACAGTTGGAAAATATCAAAACTGGAATCAATGCAGATAGTTTTTCTGTTGAAGGAGTAAAATCTACAGGTGAAATCGAAGGTGCACGTCTTTCAAGATAATTTCTTTCACTGATAAAAATAAAAAATAGCTCTTTTGAGCTATTTTTTTCCTTTTTTAGCCACTTTATAGCGACTGCGTGGATAAGTGAAGTCACCAATGACTTCATGAACATTTATAATGGATGTGAAAGCATTCGGGTCAAGAATAGACAAAATTTGTTTGACTTCTTGTATTTCCCCGGGATTTAAAACCACATAGAGAATTTCTTTTGAATTTCCAGAATAGGCTCCTTCACCATGTAAGTAAGTCGCGCTACGACCAATCTCTTCAATAATTGCTTTGGCAATTTCGGCATGATTGTTCGTGATAATTAACATTCCTCTAACAGTATAACCACCCGATTGAACCACATTAATTACTTGAGCTGCTACAAAACTTGCAATCAAAGTGTACATCATGTGACGTAAATCAATATAACTTAATGATAACAGCATCACACAAGCATCAAATATGAAGAAAGTTCGTCCAACAGCAACCCCAGCTTTTATTTGTAAAAGCTTGGCAATGATGTCGGCTCCACCAGTCGTTCCTCCAAATCGAAAAACTAAACCAATCCCTGTTCCGGCAAAAACACCGGCTAATAAAGCAGCAATTAAATAATCATGACCGACATTGATTGTTACTGGAATCCGTTGGAAAATCCACATCCAAATTGAGAGACTCACGATACCCCAAATCGTATAGACAAAAGTTCGTCGTCCAAGAAAGCGATAGCCAAGAATTAAAAGTGGAATATTTAAGATAAGCTGAGTATATGACGGGTCAATATGCAACAAAGCATAACCAATCAATGAAAGCCCAGCGACTCCACCTTCAGCCAAGTGGTTCCCCATGTTGAACTCAACAAAACCAAAGGCATAGATTGCTGTCCCAATTGTAACAGCAAGAAGTTGCAAAAAATGCACCTTAGATAATTTTTTCATAATATCCCTCAAAAATTTCGATGAAATATCCTTGCCAAAGGCAAGGACGTTTAAATCTATTGTAGTTTAAATTTAGAATTTAGTCAACTTTTGAAAACTTCTCCCTTTTTAACTTAAGAATACTCAAAAAAAATAGCTCATTGAGCTATTTATTTTTTCAAATCTTTAAATCTACCACGTTTTGGTGCGAAATCTCCCACAACTTCGTGGACATTTATAACTGAGGCAAAGGCATTCGGGTCAATAATAGATAGAATTTGCTTTACTTCTTGTATCTCACTCGGATTGAGTACAACGTAAAGGACTTCTTTTTCAGTTCCTGAATAGGCACCCTCACCATGCAAATAAGTTGCACTTCGACCAATTTCTTCGATAATTGTTTTAGCAACTTCTACATGATGGTTCGTGATAATAAGCATTCCACGAACAGTATAACCACCATTTTGAATCAAATTAATCATTTGCATTGATATAAAGCTGGCAATCAAAGTATACATCATATGTTTAAGGTCAACATAACTCAAAGAAAGAGCCAAGATACAAGAGTCAAAGATAAAAAGCATTCGACCAACTGGGATTCCTTTTTTTATTTGAAAGAGTTTAGCAAGGATATCTGTTCCTCCCGTTGTTCCTCCAAATCGAAAAACTAATCCAATTCCTGAACCTGAAAATACTCCGGCTAATAAAGCAGCAATAAGGGTATCATTTCCAATATTGATTGTGAAACTAATTCTTTGAATAATCCAAATCCAAACAGCCAGACTCACAATCCCCCAAATGGTGTAAATAAATGTTCTTCTTCCTAAAAAACGATATCCTAAAATTAAAAGGGGAATATTTATTAAAAGTTGAACATAAGAGGGGTCAATATGCCATAGCGCATAGGAGATTAAGGAAAGCCCTGCGACTCCTCCCTGAGCCAAGTGGTTTGCCATGTTAAAGGCAACAAAGCCAAAAGCATAGATTCCTGTACCAATTGCAATGGCAAGTAAGTACAGAAAATGTACTTTTGCTAATTTTTTCATTTTATTTCCTC
The DNA here is from genome assembly GCF_000468955.1 of Lactococcus cremoris subsp. cremoris KW2. Taxonomy (NCBI): domain Bacteria; kingdom Bacillati; phylum Bacillota; class Bacilli; order Lactobacillales; family Streptococcaceae; genus Lactococcus; species Lactococcus cremoris. The sequence goes on from NC_022369.1 coordinate 2,096,559, forward strand.
CTTTATTTTTTCACATATAATAAGGGGAGAAAGTCCTCCTTTTGGCTTTCTCCCTTTTATTATTTTACTTTTTTCAATAGAATATCAAGTTCTTAATCTTCTACTTCTGCAAATTTTCCAAGTACTCGAACATTTTCCGATATTGATACAAAAGCATGTTCATCGTATTTTTGGATAATATCTTTGAATTCTTGATATTCATACATGGTAATCACAGTCATAAGAACGGTTTGACTGGTGTGCGTATAACCACCTTCCGCATCATGTAAAATTGTAACTCCGTGTTTAAAGCGATTAACTAATTTTTCTGTCAGTAATTCTGGATTTTTAGTAACAATCATTACTTGCAAACGTTTTTGTCTTGTAAAGATTGCGTCTTGTACTCGAGAATTGACGAAAATAGCGATTAAACTATAAAGCATATATTCCCAACCAAAGAGAACTCCAGCTGTGAAAATAATCACTCCATTAACAATAAATGATAATGTTCCAACACTTCTTCCGGTCTTTTTACGCATATAGAGACTAACAATATCAGTCCCACCAGAAGAAATTCCTGATTTCATTGCATTTCCAACACCAAATCCCATAATTGCTCCCCCGAAGACAGCATTAATGACTGGCTCATGAGTTAAAGGAGTCACAGGAATAAAGTGAATGAAAACAGAACTCATGACAACAGTAATTACTGTATAGACAGTAAACTGTTTCCCAATTCCTCGCCAAGCTAGAATGAAAAGTGGAGCATTTACCAAAATCAGCGAAGCCGAAATGGGTAAAATATCATGACCACTAATTCTTGTCACCAACTCTGAAACAACTTGGGCCGCACCAGTCGCACCAGAAGCATAGACATGCCCTGGCTGATAGAAAAAGTTCAACGCGAATGATGAGAAGACCGCATATACAACTGCTGCCGAAAATTTATTTGCCATTTTTTCAGCGCCAATAGATTTTAATACTTGGTAAAGTCCAATTTTATCTAAAAGGCCACCGAGAATTTTATTGATCTTTGTTTGCAAGTTTAATACTCAATTCTTCCAGCTGTTTGTCAGCTACTATAGATGGAGCCTGAGTCATTGGATCAGAGGCTTTATTGTTTTTAGGGAACGCAATTACTTCACGGATATTATCTTTACCAGCAAGTAACATTACAAAACGGTCAAGACCAAGAGCCAATCCACCATGTGGTGGGAAACCATAGTCAAGTGCTTCAAGTAAGAAGCCAAATTGTTCATTGGCATCTTCTAGTTTAAAGCCAAGAGCACTCAGCATTTCTTCTTGAAGGTCACGACTATTAATTCTCAAAGAACCTCCGCCAAGTTCATAACCATTAAGGACAATATCATAAGCATGCGCACGAACTTTTTTCAAATCAGAATCTTTCCGATGTCCGTCAGCAGATAAGAAAGCTTGTGTTTCTTTCGTTGGTAAAGTAAATGGATGGTGAGCAGACATGTAACGTTCTTCTTCATCTGACCATTCAAACATTGGCCAATCAATGACCCAAAGGAAATTGAACTTACGGAAATCAATCAAACCTTGTTGTTTACCAATTGTTAAACGAAGGGCACCAAGAGCAGAATTCGCTACATCAAGACTGTCAGCAACAAAAAGTACCAAGTCATTGTCAGTCAATTTTAATTCATTAACAAAGCTGTCAGTAGATTCGGCTAAGAATTTTGAAACACCACCGGCGAATTCACCTTTTTCAAATTTGACCCAGGCAAGACCTTTAGCTCCATTTTGTTTGGCTTGTTCTGTCAGTTTATCAATTGATTTACGAGAATATTTGTCAGCAGCGCCTTTGACAACAATTGCTTTAACAACTTCAGCTTCTTGGAAAACTTTGAAATCAACTGTTTTAGCAAGTGCTGACAAGTCTGTCAGTAACAATTCAAAACGTGTGTCAGGTTTATCAGAACCATAAAAATTCATGGCATCATCATAGTTCATTCTTGGGAATGGTAAAGTGACATCAATTCCTTTGACATCTTTCATGACTTTAACAATCAATTCTTCAGTCAACTCTTGAATTTCTTCTTCACCCAAAAATGAAGTTTCTAAATCGACTTGTGTGAATTCTGGCTGACGGTCACCACGTAAATCTTCATCACGGAAACATTTCACAATTTGATAGTAACGATCAAGACCAGCAGTCATCAAAAGTTGTTTCATCAATTGTGGTGATTGCGGTAAAGCGTAAAATTCGCCTTTATTAACTCGAGAAGGGACAAGATAATCACGCGCTCCTTCTGGTGTTGATTTGTTCAAAAATGGCGTTTCAACATCAATAAAGCCTGCTCCATCCAAATATTCACGAATTGAACGAGTCGTCGCATGACGCATTGTGATATTTTTAAGCATTTCTGGACGACGTAAATCAAGGTAACGATATTTCAAACGTGTATCATCAAGTACTTCAACATCATCTTTGATTTCAAAAGGTGTTGTTTTAGAAGTAGACAAAATTTCGATAGCAGTCGCTTCGATTTCAATACCACCGGTTTTGATTTTGTCATTCTTACTTGCACGCTCAACCACTTTACCCGTTACTTCAAGGACAAATTCATTACGTGCTTTATCCGCGGCTTCAGCCACTTCGGTTGCTGCTGTTTCAGGATTGACCACAATTTGGACAATTCCTTCTCGGTCACGTAAATCAATGAAAATCAATCCTCCAAGGTTACGGCGTTTAGCCACCCAACCTTTAACTGTGATTGTTTGATTTAAATATTCTTCTGTAATATTTCCCGCGTAATTTGTACGTTTCATATAAATGTAAATTTCACTGTTCTCTAGTGCAAACAGGTAAAATTTAAGACCTCTTTCTTCTTATTATCGATAATTTTGTTTTTCAGGAATCACGCCACGAACGCCACCTGTCGGATTTTTTACATCTCCCTGATATCGTGGAATCAGGTGAACATGACAATGAAAAACAGTTTGTCCGGCTGCATGACCAACATTGATGCCAATATTATAAGCATTTGCATGAAAATTTTCATCTAAGTGACTTTTAGAAAGTTCTAAAAGTGCTTCGATTGCTTCTCTTTCAGATTTAGTCATCTCAAAATACGAGGCAACATGTCGTTTGGGGGTAATCAAAATATGACCTTCACTGACAGGATAAGCATCATAAAATGCCTGTGCCAATTCATTTTCAAAGACCCTATCTTTCACCTCACAAAATGGACAATCTTTCATCTCTTCACCTGAGCCTTTTCTTGACTTAGTTTATCTCGTCAGCATAAATTTCTTCAAAAATTGGGGCAAATGATTCGTGAACCGCTTGGAGTGTTGTTTCTACTTGTTTACGTGTTTGATTATGTTTCACTTTGATTTGTCCTGTGCGAACTTCATCTTCTCCAAGTGTAATAATCAATTCTGCTCCCAATTTTTCGGCAGTTTTAAATTGTGCTCCAAGTTTACGATTTGAAAAATCACGTTCGACTTTAAAGGCCTGTTCGCGTAAACTCTCAGCCAATTTTGTTGCTTCAAGATTAGCTTTTTCACCCATTACAGCAATGTAAACATCCAAAGTTTCCTCAGGAATAAAGTTAATTTCTTGTTTTTCGGCAATCATTAGGAGTCTTTCGATACCTAAACCAAAACCGAAGGCTGGAGTGGCTGGACCATCAAAATACTCTACTAGACCGTCATAACGTCCACCACCACAAACAGTTAGTTCTTTACCATCAAAATTAACAATGAATTCAAAAATTGTATCATTATAGTAATCTAAACCACGAACCATATTTGAGTCAATGGTATATTCGATGTTCAAAGCTTCGAGTAAGGCTTTCACTTCTTCAAAATAAGCTTTTGAAGTTTCATTGAGATAGTCCAAGATAGCAGGGGCATTTTTCACAATTGCGATATCTTCTGCTTCTTTACTATCCAACACTCGTAAAGGATTTTCATTTAAACGACGACGGCTATCTTCTGAAAGTTGGTTTTCAAACGGAGTCAAATAATCAATCAAAGCTTGTCGATATGCCTTACGGCTTTCCATATCCCCTAATGTGTTGAGCGAAAGCTTCACCCCAGAAATGCCTAATTGACGGAAGAGCGTATCAGCCATCGCAATAATTTCTACATCAACCGCTGGATTTTTCAAGCCTAAGCATTCTACACCAAATTGGTGGAATTGACGTAAACGTCCTGATTGTGGACGTTCATAACGAAACATTGGAGCATCATACCAAAGTTTTACTGGTTTCACAACTTCTGGAGCATAGAGTTTATTTTCGATGTAAGCACGAACGGCTGATGCTGTTCCCTCTGGACGAAGGGCAATATGACGTCCACCTTTATCCTCGAAATCATACATTTCTTTAGTGACAATATCACTGGTTTCACCAGTGGCACGACTAAAGAGTTCATAGCTTTCAAACATCGGGGTACGAATCTCTTTGAAATTATAATCATTAAAAACGCCACGAGCAATTTCTTCGATATACTGCCATTTTGCAGTTTCAGCAGGTAATAAATCCGCTGTTCCTTTTGGTTTTTGAAGTTTCATTTTTTTCCTTTCGATTCACTGGGAGTGGGAGTCTTTGTAAAAAATCATTATATGTGATACTTATCTAATAAGATACCGTTTACATAAGAAAGCACCCCAAAGCCTCTCGCTCTAGGGTGCATTATTGCACGGTACCACCTAAATTTGCTCCTAGAAAATCAGAGCCTCAAATTGATTATAACGTTATCACCGATAATCACTGTCACAAACCCTATGAGCTTTCACCACTACTCACTCTCTTTTCTATTATTGTAACGCAAAAAGTGAGGCAAAGCAAGCAAGTTTTGTATGATTTAGAAAATATTTTAACTTCTATGATTCTTCTAAATTAAGAACGTGACGATTATAATATTTTTGAGCAAAATCACGACTAATAGGAACTTCTAAAAAGTCAAATAAGGCAATCACTCTAAGCATTTCTTTTTGACCTTCCATTTTTCCATTCTTATAATCTAAATAAGCCCAAGCAAAGCGATAAAGCCCTTGAACATGTGTATCAAGTGCTTCTGCATAGTTATGAACCATTGATAATAAGTCACTTGCTTTTTGGGTTTCCCCTCTACTTATGAGTGTCATAGCACATCGTCCGGCAGTCTGTACAATCCGACGTCGATAAATTAATTTACCTTTATATTCTTTCTCGTGTAAATTAATATCTGATATTATTGCATAAACTAAGGAATAAGGTAATTGCCAAGCATTTAAAGCCAAAATTCCTAAGCTATATTCAAGCCAAAGCTCAATTCCAAATAAAAAATCACCAATTTCTGTTACTTCTTCCTCATTTAATATTTGATGACAAGCTTTAGCAGTTAATTCTAAGACACGGTAATCAGTGTATTGTCTGGTCAATCTTTCTTGCGAATGCAGCTCAAGCCAATCATTGTTATAGTTCAAAGTTTCAAATTTTTCTTCAAGTATCTTAACTTTTATTTCTTGATTATTCGCATATTTGTGTGCTTCATTTTGAATTATTTCTGCTTCCGCAAATTCTTCTCTTAACTGTATCCTATCCAACCAGTTGATATAATGAACAAAATAATCATCCTTACTTCCATTGATAATATAAGAAAAATCCTGTTCCGGAATGTGCATGAGTCCAAGCATTGCATCAATCACATCATAAGGTAGCAAAATTTTTCCACTTTCAAATAGCTTCAAACGAACAGGATTTACACCAACTGGAATAAAAAAATCATCACGATAGCCTTGCTGGTAGCGAATGATATGAAACTTTTCCCCATAAACTTCATCAACTCGACTTTCTCCAGATAAATACATAAAGTCACTCAAAGTATAACCCATAAATTTTAAAAGTTCAGCTAATCTCTCAAATGAAATATTTGAAGTCCCGTTTTCAAGCCTAACAATTCCATTTTTAGAAATAATTGATTCTAAATCTTTATATTTAAAGCCTGCTAGCTGACGCAACTCTTTGAAACAAGTACCATATTTTTGTGACTTTTGTTTCATCTAATTATCCTTCTTTTAATAATATAGATTTATTATATAACTATATGTTTGCGCTTTCAAGTTCGAGATCAGGTTTTCAACTATCTTTATCAAAATATTTTTTTAGACATAAAAAAAGACCCTGAAGAGGGTCTTCTACTTTTGGTTCAATCTCAGTCCGACTTTTTTATCTTGGATACCAATTTAACAATTAGAAAAATATTCTTGCTACAAAGATGATTGAGGCTAGGAATATTAGACTTAAGATAACCATAATTAGCTCGTCCTTATCATAAAAGATAACCTAATCCTATTGATGTAATAACACCGAAAACCATAAGGCTTAAAAAGCAAAGCGTAGCAAATAGAAGGTAGACTAGATTTAAATCACTATTTTTTTCTTTGATATAAAAGTAGAGATAGAAGATAAAGGAAAAAGCGGGAATTCCTAACAATAGAAGGACAGGCACCAGCCAATCAACTGGACTTATCTTACTTAACATCTTACCGATAAGTTCAAAAGACTTATTCATAAAACTAATCTGACTAAAGAAAGGAGCAGAGAGCCAAAGCCAAATGGTCAGTAAAATAGGAATTGTTTTTTTGATTGTCATCAATTCTCCTTTCTATTTGTGAACCGCACGTGATTCAAATTTATTGGTAAATCACAGATAACTTCCAAAACCAATAATCAAAATTCCTCCAAACACCGGGATACTAAAGAGTGAGAGAAAAATCATAAGATTATAAAATAAACGAAAATATTTCTTTCTTTCTCTACTAGCAAATGTAAGATTAAGCACAAATGATAAAATCGGTATAAGCAAAAGTAAAATGATTAAGGCTAGCTGTTCACTATGAAATAATTTTGTGAGAAAATCTGCAATAAAATTGAAACTAAGTTTCATCGCTTCATTGTTTCTTGTAAATGTGGGAAAACTGAAACATAACCAAAGCCACAAGATAGAGGGTATAAAAGAGAGTAGTCTTTTCATAATTAGTATCTTCCAAATTGAATTTTCCAAAACGGATATAATCTGAGATTAGAAACTTAATCAAAGATAATTTCCTAATCCTATTTGCATGATAACAAAGAATATTGGAGTGACGGCCGCCGAAATCAGAGTCATCATGATATAAATTACGGATTTATTATTTATTTGCTTTTCTTTAATGGCAAGAAATAGGCAAGAACCTAAAGATACTATTGGTATAACAAATAATAATAAAATTGTAGCTAGAGGACCGCTATTAGAAATTTTTTCTATCGTTCCAAATACAAAATAAAAAGAAGAATTAAGTAGATTATTATGTACGAAGAAGGGAGAAGTGACAAAGAGCCAGATTAATAATATAAAGGGAATGTGTAAGGTTAAAAATAAATATTTTTTTATTTTCATTAGTTAATACTTTCCTACAAAATATGGTGCATATCTACTGTCAAAAGCATTTGGTAGAGCCGTAGGTACTATATAAGCTGTGGAAGAAACTTCTTTCATTACAGGTAAACTTCCACTTCCATAATAATATGCTTGCCAAACTAATTTTGAACAATAATTAGGATTTTTTAATTTTATACGCCAATCTAGAAGATAATCTAGGTGAATGTCTTTCGTTGCACTGCCAGTAGTGGAATAATAATGAGTATCAACAAATTTAGCAATTTGTCTTGCTAGATTAGTATCTTTTATTCTATAAACAGATGTCCATTCTTTGATATGTTCAGTAATCCACTGTCTTTTAGGGAGCTGACGATTATTATCGGGTATTCCGTGTGCCCAATTAGAGCCTCCTGGCATTTCTAAAACATAACCGTCCGCATTTAAAATAGCTGCATGCCCCAATACTCCGGTAGGAAAATCTCCGCCAACGACTAAAATATCACCAGCTTGAGTATCACGACAAAACTTATCAATATTATCTTGTGCTGTTCTCAGTCTAATATTTGACTCAGCGGGGGTTTTAAGTTGTAAGACTGGTTCTTTCGTATCAGCCATGACTCCATAGTTATTGAGTTTTAACCATAATTCATAAGTAATTGATGAATCATAATTTTTGTATTCTTCATAAGAGGGGCGCATGGTAGAAATTTCGTCTTTTTACCAATTTGCTTTTGGATAAAGATTGGGGTCGATAATATTTTCGTTGACGGCTTTATCATAAAGACTTCCAATATCTCTGAATTCATCAGCATTAACGATTAGTCCTGTAAACAGAACTAATCCCAGTAGTAGTGCGATGAGGCTTCCAATTTTAAATTTTTTCATTTGCTTGTCTCCTTTTTACGCTCAGGGCGCAAGACTTTTTTTGTAATAATATTTTCTGTTCATTTGTGCAAAAATCTCCTTTCTATTGTGAACTACAAGTGCTTCAAATTAGCACTCTCTTCTTTCTAAAATCATTATAACAGCTGATTTTTCGACTTCTTTTATTCGTGCCATATCTGGCACTCCAAATAAAAAATCCAAGTATTTCTACTCGGATTTTCATATTTTTTCTAAAAGAATTAGTCAGCATTTCTAAAGACTTGCATATTTTTAGCAAAATAGTCATAACCACTATAAATGGTAAAGAAAACACAGACATAAAAGAGGATTGTTCCAATATATAAAGGATTTCCAATGAAAAGGAAGATGACGCTTAACATTTGTGTAGCTGTCTTGATTTTGCCAGGCATTGCTGCCGCCATAACGACTCCACCTTGTTCGACAAGCAATAGACGTAAACCTGTGACAGCAAGTTCACGGCAAATGATAATGGCAACGGCCCACATTGGAACAACATGTAATCCAACAAGGACAACAAAGGCAACCATGTTAAGCATTTTATCAGCTAACGGGTCCGCAAATTTACCAAAGTTACTGACCACATGCCATTTGCGGGCAAGATAGCCATCAAGCCAGTCAGTAAAAGAAGCTATCGCAAAAACAATTGCTGCAACAACCCACATTACTGAGCTGTGATCTTGGGAAACAAAACCATTAAAATGAGCTCCCTGTGGTAAATAAAATAAAATCACAAAGATTGGAATCATAAAAATCCTTGCCATCGTTAATTGATTAGGTAATTTCTGTTTCATAGTTCTCCTTTTACAGCCAAAAACAAGCCATCAGTTTTTCTTTACTGAGCAGCTGAATTTGTTGTTGTTCGATTAATTTGTAGAGTAATTTTGGCCGGTCCAGTTGTTGTCAGCGAAGATAGGTCTAAGGCTTTACCATTGACTGTAAGAGTAAGTCCTTGAACACTTCCAAGTGTAATTACTGAATTTTCTGCACCTGTTGTCACTAAACCAGACAAAGTATTGGCCCCATCAGTTAAGGTTTGACCATTAGCCGCAACATTTGAATTTGTCATGCCAATCCAAATTGTCCGTCCTGCAGCAGCTGAGAAATCAACTTTTACAGGGTCAGAAATATTGCTGATGGTTGCAACCATTGCTGAACTTGAACCTGTGATAGCAATCGTTGGCTCAAGCACACTACTACTTGCTTGTGTACTACTTTCTGGTGGTTTTGTAGCGCTTGTTGCAGCCTTAGAGGTACTGGCTACACTCTTTGAATAAGAATAATCATTGGTTATTAAATCAGGTGTTTCAGGTTTATTCATAATCACTGCCGCAAAAACACCTACTACAATTAATAATGCCGCTGCTGATAAAGAAATAATTGGGACATAATGACGCCAAGTTTTTGGCTCTTCTTCCTCGGATTCAACCCGCTCACTAGGTTTCACAAAATGATAAGTCTCTAATATATCCTCCTTATCCTCTACTGTGATTCCCTTGCCTTCATCATAAGCTTGAATGATTCTATCTGCATTCAACCCTAATTTTTCTGCGTACTGTTTAAGATAAGCCTTGATGTAAAAGTCACCCGGCAAGGCTTTGTAGTCGTCTGTCTCCAGTGCGACGATATATAATTTTTGTACTTGAGTTAATTGTTCTGCTTCAGAAAGACCAAGCCCAAGCGAAGTTCGCTTTTCTTTTAAGACTTGTCCGATTGTTTTGATTGTCAACATATCCTCCCTTCATTTTTGTACTGCACATCGGTTGTTAATTATCACTGTTCTTTAATATGTTTGGAGATTTTCATCATCTCACCTTGGGTATTGCGCTGATTAAGTTTATAGAAAACTTGGAGCGGCTTTTAATTTACTGACTCGTTTTATCCGAATCAACTAAAATTTCTGTCAGTAAATTTTTCAGTTTCTGTCTTACTGACAGAATAACTTTATTTAGGTAGAATGGTAAATTCTACTTTCTTCATTTCAGAAATAAATTGGTCAGCAAATTTTTCAATTTCTGATAGGCTTAATTCTTTCAAGATTTCAGGAAAATCAAAGAAATTTATATCATCATAAATTTCAGATGAAAATTGATTGGCAATATATTCAAGCGAATTTAATGAGCTAAAATAATCACCCAGCATTTCTCTTTTAAGTAAATCAAGATGCTCTTCACTAAAATCTCTATCTATTTTATAACTTTTTATGGCTTCTTGCAAAGTTTGACCTAATTTTTTAGGATTTTCTGTGTCAGCTGTCAGCACCGCAAAGTGAAATCTCTTATCCAAATCAAAGGAAAAGCCAAAGGAATCATCGATTAAACCAGCATTATAAAGTTCCTCATAGCGCTGACTGGTCCTGCCAAAAAGCAAATCTAGAAAAAGTTGATTGGCGAGTTTGTACTTAAATAATGTCTTTGAATCTTGTGCAAGCGCGTCTTCACCTCTTAAACCCAAAGAGAATTTTGGCATTGCAACTTCAAGTTCTAAAGTTTCCCCAGTGATTGGCTCACTCGCAATAATTTCTTTTCTTTTAATTTCCCTTAAATCAGCAAAATCTTTTTTCGCTTGATTATTGCGTACAAAATCAGCCATCATTTCAATATCAAAGGGACCAGTCAAAAACAAATTCATGTTTTTAGGATGATAAAAAACTTCATAATTTTTATACAAGTCATCAGCCATAATCGCATTAATCGTTGCTGGCGTTCCAGCGATATCAGCCGCTAGTGGTGAATCAGGATACATTTTTTCCAAAAGTCCTGCAAAAAGACGCCAATCACTGTCATCTTGATACATTTGAATTTCTTGTTGGATAATTCCTTGTTCTTTTTCAACATTTTCCTTAGTAAAATAAGGTTTTTGAACAAAATCAAGTAAAAGTTCGGTACATTCGTAAGAATTTTCTCGAGTAGAAAAGAGATATGAAGTACGCGAAAAACTTGTGAAAGCATTAGTTTGAGCCCCTAATGCTCCAAATTTATACATAACGTCGCCCTCTTCTTTTTCAAAAAGTTTGTGCTCTAAAAAATGCGCAATACCTTCTGGGAAAGTTTGGAAATCTTGCTCACCTAAGGGGACAAAACTTGTATCGAGGGAACCAAAATTTGTGGTAAATAAGCCATAAGTTCGGTTATAGTCTGCCTTTGGCAGATAATAAACAGTCAAACCATTGGGTAAAGTATCTATATATAATCTTTCCCCTGTTTTTTCATAAAACTTACTTTTCAAGGCTGACCTCCATATTTTCCTGATTCACAGTAAATCCTTTCATAAAATATTCTGCCTGTAGACTTAGTAATTTGGCAACTCTTATCAAATCTGCTTTTGAAACTGATTCAAGTGCGTTTAAAAATTCAGACATCGGTAAAAATTTATCTGGAATGAGCGCTTTTACGTATTCTAATTCAATATTATTTGATGGAGAATCTTGACCTATAAAATAAGCATTTCTTAACATTGTTTTCGTTTGCTCAACTTCTAACTCTGTAAAATCCCCTCTTTTAATTGCTTCAAGTTGTTCAAATATTAAACCTCTTGCTTCTTCAAAATTTTCAGCATCAATTCCAGCTGCAATTTTTAAAAAGCCTGTGAAGGAATCAAAAGTTGATGAAATTGAATAAGCTAAACTTGCCTTTTCACGGACATTGGTAAATAATTTTGAATGAGCAAAACCACCCAAAAGTCCATTCATCACCTGAAGCGCAAGATAATTCTCATCTCCGTAAGCCACTGGCATTTGATAAGCTAACTGCAAAATGGATTGCGCTACATCTTTTTCCTCGGTCAGAACTGACAATTCTGTCAGTGATTGTTGATAAAAAATTTCTTTACTGACCGCTCTGTCAGTAAAATTAAAGTCTGAAAATAAGTCAATCACTCGTTTTTCATCCACATCACCCAAGACAAAAATATCAATCGCATTCTCAGCTAACATTTTTTGATAGTACTCAAAAAGGTCTTGAGGATTTTCTTTGGCGATTAGCTCACTTGTTCCAACACTTGGCAGAGTCTGATTGACATTTTCAAAAAACAAATTAGCCAATTGACGACTGGCATAATAAGCTCGATCATCATTCATGGAAGCTAGGTAATGCAATAAATTTCTTTGCTCTCTTTTGAAAATTTCAGGATTAAATTGCCCTTGACTTGCATCAGGTTGAAAAATAGCAATTTTCAAAAAATCAACTGCTGCTCCTAAGGTATCAAAATCTACTAATCTTGGATTTACAAAACTCATGTTAAGTGAAAGTAGATGCTGCTTTCCTTTTTTGGCAACCCCTGTCGTAAATGAAGCGCCAAACATCTCTGAGAGTTTACGACTAAAATCTTTTCCTGTTTGATAGACAGCATTTGTGCTTTCAAGCATATTAGATAGGAGGACCCGTTTCCCGAGTCTATCAGCTGATAATTCTTCTCGAAAACGAACCATCAGCCTTACTGTTTTAAATTTCGTTTCTTTAATCACATGGAGCATAACTCCATCTGCCATTTTTATTTCTGTCAATTGACTATCACTTTCCTATTTTATCAAGCTTTTACTAGTTCTTAATGCAACCCTTATTATACCAAAATCTGAGGCGATTTTGTGAGATTTCCTAACAAAAATTAGGAATAAAAGTTAACTTAAAGGCATCTTATTTTATTAAGCTTATTTCTAAATTTTCAATGAAATAAACTTCAGATTTATGTTAAAATAAGACTATGAAAAAATACATTTTATTTGAAGAATACATTACACTCGGACAAGTTTTGAAAGAACTTGGTTTAATCTCAACAGGAGGACAAGCAAAAATTTTCCTTGCCGAAAATGAAGGAAATATTTTCTACAATGGTGAAGTTGAAAATCGTCGCGGAAAAAAACTCCGCGATGGAGACTTACTTGAGTTCCCAACTTTTGACTTAAAGGTTACTTTTGAACAAGCCGACGCTAAAGCGATTGCCGAACACGAGGCTGAAAAAGCTGAGGAAGCTCGTGTCAAAGCCATTGTTAAAAAAATGAATGCAGAAAACAAAAGCACGAAGCCTACTAAAAAAATACCCCCTCGTTTTCCTGGTAGAAAATAATGAAACTCAAGCAAATTGAACTTAAAAATTTTCGGAATTATGAAGATTTAAAACTCGACTTCCATCCCAATCTCAATATCTTCTTGGGTCAAAATGCTCAAGGAAAGACAAATATTCTTGAAGCTATTCACTTTTTAGCCCTTACTCGTAGTCACAGAACGAGTCATGACAAAGAGTTAATTCGTTGGTCTGGGCAAGAAATGAAAGTTTCAGGATTGGTTGAAAAGGCTCATGCAACCGTTCCTCTTGAAGTTCAATTAAGTTCCAAAGGACGAATTGCTAAGGCTAATCATCTGAAGGAAAATCGCTTGGCTGACTATATCGGACAACTAAAAATCTTGATGTTTGCGCCTGAAAATTTAGAGTTGGTCAAAGGTTCGCCAGCCACTCGCAGACGATTTATGGATATTGAACTCGGACAAATTCACGCTGTTTATCTTTATGATTCCATGCGTTATAATCGTGCTTTAAAAGAGCGAAATGCTTATTTGAAATTTGACCAAGCAAAGATTGACAAAAACTTTTTGACGGTTCTTGATGAACAATTGGCTGAACACGGCAATAAAATCATGTTTGAACGTAAAACTTTCATTGAAAAGCTTGAAATTCATGCAAAAAAAATTCATGAACAGTTAACTCATGGTTTGGAAACATTAAAAATCACTTATAATCAAAATGTAAAAACTGATTTTTCAAAAGAATTATTGAGTCGACAAGATCATGATATTTTTAGACATCAGACTACCGTCGGCCCCCATCGAGATGATTTACAGTTCTTTATCAATGAGATCAATGTTGCTGATTTTGGTAGTCAGGGACAACAACGAACCGTTGCTCTTTCGATTAAATTGGCCGAAATTGATTTGATTTTTGAGGAAACGGGTGAGTATCCTATTTTACTTTTAGACGATGTCATGAGTGAACTTGACAATCATCGTCAGCTGGATTTGATTGAAACAAGTTTAGGTAAAACCCAGACTTTTATTACCACAACCACTCTTGACCATCTCAAAAATTTACCGGAAAACTTGAGTATTTTCCATGTTACTGATGGGACAATTGAGAAAGAAAAAGAATAAAAAATTACTGATGAAACCACTAGCATATTCGTAAAAGCTTAAGCGTCAACGACTATCCTATGATGGAAATTTTGTCAGTAATTTTTTGTATCTGTCAGTAAATTTTACTTTTCGTCAGTAAATATTTCTTTGGCAATAAATATGGCATTTAAAACTTTAGGAAAGCCGACATAGGGAATGCAATGAATAAATGTTTCAATGATTTCTTCTTGGGTCAATCCAACATTCAGTGAAGCCTGAATATGCACGCGTAATTGATTTTCTAAACCTCCTTGACTCAACAAACTTGTGATTGTAATCATTTCACGCTGCTTAAAATCAAGCACTCCTCGGTTATAAATATCTCCCCAAACAAATTCGAGCATTATATCATTCAAATCAGGGGCAATATCTTTGAGTGCTTCTTCAACAGGTTTTGCTGCTGCCCCGTCAATTTTTGCTAAGTTTTCTAAGCCAATTTCTTTTTTGTTCATTTTATTTCCACCTTTCTATGGTAAAATCAGTATAAACCCTCAAGTTAACTTGAGAGCAAGTAAAAAGAGGTAGAAAATGAAAAAAACTTATAAAATTTCAGAAATATCTTTACTGACAGGTCTATCAGTCCCTACTTTACGCTATTATGAAGAACTTGAACTTCTAAAACCCCAACGTAATTCCAGTAATTACCGAGAATTCACAGAAGCTGATCTTGCTTGGATTGAATTTATCAAAAGAGCCAAGGCAACTGGCATGCCGCTCACAAAAATCCAAGAATACTCAAATTTAAGAGAACAAGGCGATTCAACAATTATCCAAAGAATTTCACTTTTAGTTGAGCAAGAACGAATTTTACGTGAACAAATCACTGACCTAGAAGCTCATTTAGATTTTATTTTACAAAAAAAGCATCATTACTATGAAAGTCTACAAAAAAACTCGGAATCTTAAATCCGAGTTTTTTTATTTATGGTGTTCCATACAGAAAATTTTTGACATATTTTACTACAGTTGGATTTTTTGGCGCTTGTGAATGGCTCGCTTTGGTTGGATATAAAGTTGATGTTATTTCATTCCCGTTATTCTTGAAAAGATGGTAAATTGAAAAACTATCTGCCCACGGAATAGCACTGTCTGTTTGCTTGGCACTATTAAAATCTCCTTCCAATAATAACATTTGAACTTTCGGAGATATTCTTTCATAGTTTTCTTCGATGTATTGATACATTTGTGTTTTAATTAAAGGTCCATTTTGCAAGACATTAGTCAAGCTTTCTCCGTATTGGAGATTAGTCGCTTTATTGTATTCCCCATCCAAAGATACATATTTATTAACAGGGGGAAAATTTGGATTATTGGCTGTATCAATCATATAGTACACAGCACCCGTCCCTCCTGAAGAATAACCGACGAGATTAATCCAAGGAATCTGATAATTCTGCATCAAATAAGAAACTACTTTTTGTAATCCAGCAGAATATATTGAGCCAGAGTCAGTTCCTTTTACTGTCCCAAATTCAATCATCGGATACTGGTTATCTTGCGAAATTTGCCCTTCAATTTTTAATAAGTTATCTTTATTAACATCCGCAGTAATTGCCAAAGATTTATGAGCGGGTACATTTTCAATCGGAAGTAGCCGTTGAACTAACCAATCCACTGGTGTAACACTTCCACTTGAACCTGCAATATAAATTGTAGGATAGATTACTTGCTTATTTGAATTCGAAGTTGAGGAAGTACTCTCCTTAACACCCGCTGTCGTTGACAAACTCGTTCCATTATCACTTTTAGCATGTGAATGCTGAGCTTTCGACCAAGATAGGAAGAAAATTGTTCCAGAAAGAACAATAACTAAAGCAATAAAAGTCAGAGAAAGCCTTCTAAAATTATTTTTATTTCTTCTTAACTGTCTTTTTTTCATCCACTTCATTATATCAATTTTTTTATTAATAATTATCACAATTTTATTTACATTTTCATGACGATTTCATACAAAAAAAGCTCATTTTTTGAGCTTTTTTTCGAATTTTAGATAATTAATTAATAGCCTTTTGGATGACTTTGATGCCATTTCCAAGCATTTGTAATGATATGTTCCAAATCATTTTTTACTTTCCATCCTAAAATTTCGCCGGCTTTTGTTGAGTCCGCTACAAGTTCATCTGGATCGCCAGGACGACGTTCACCCATTTGACTTGGAATTTCTTTTCCTGTTACTTTTCGTGCTGTTTCAAGCACTTCAAGATTTGAATAAC
Organism: Lactococcus cremoris subsp. cremoris KW2; assembly: GCF_000468955.1. NCBI lineage: Bacteria > Bacillati > Bacillota > Bacilli > Lactobacillales > Streptococcaceae > Lactococcus > Lactococcus cremoris. The sequence continues at coordinate 2,113,198 of NC_022369.1, forward strand.
CTTTACTTGAGCCAAGATTAAATTGGTCAGATTTCCCACCAGATTTAAGATATTCAAGTGCTTTGATATGTGCTTCAATCAAATCTTCCATATCAATATAATCACGGATACATGTTCCATCAGGAGTCTGATAATCATCACCATAAATGGTAATAAATTCTCTTTGTCCAAGTGCAGTTTGTAGGATAATTGGAATTAAATGTGTTTCATTTTTATGGGCTTCACCAATTGACCCATCATCTTTGGCACCAGCAACATTGAAATAGCGCAGAGCAACATAAGTCATATCTGTGGCTTGCGATTGCCATTTCATCATTTTTTCCATGATTAATTTACTTTCGCCGTAAGGATTAATTGGTTTTTGTGGTGTTTTTTCAGAAATTGGACTTTCCTCAGGAATACCAAAAGTAGCTGCGGTACTTGAGAAAACAATATGCTTAACACCAAATTCTTCCATTGTTTCTAGAATCACCTGAGCTCCGCCGACATTGTTATTGAAATACATCAATGGTTTTTGCATTGACTCACCCACTAATGAATAAGCGCAAAAATGCATAATTCCTTCAATATTTTCTTTTTCAAAAACACTAGCTAAGAAAGCATGGTCCCGCACATCTCCTTCATAAAAACGTACTTTTTCTGACACAGCCTCGCGATGACCTGTTACTAAATTATCAACAACCGCCACATCGTAACCACGATTAACAAGCATATCTACCGCATGACTTCCTACATATCCTGCACCACCAAGTACTAAAACTGTCATAAGATCCTCCATTTTCTATTTATTATATCAGATTTTTTTAAGTTTGCATCAACTTCTAATCATTCTTATTTCATAATCAGAGAATTTCTCCACTAAATAATGCTTCATAATATCTCTTATTGATTCACAAAATCAATAAATTTACGAAAACCTTCATGTCCTTCTTGAGTATCCTTAAATACACCTGCGTCTTTTAGGACTTCTTCAAACACTTCTCCTACTGCCCCTTGAACAGTGGCATGAACCGTTTCTTTAGTAAAATGTTCCTCATTTTTAAGCTGTTCAGCCCAAGCTTTATGAATTTCGTCCATTTGGTTGTCCTGATTAAGAAGATACTTTTCAACCTCCAAAAGTTCCGTTTCCAAACGGGCAGGCAAAATTGCAAGTCCCATCACTTCAATTAAACCAATATTTTCTTTTTTAATATGGTGTAGGGCTGGATGTGGATGAAAAATACCATCTGGATATTTTTCATTAGTATTATTATCGCGTAAGACCAAATCTAATTCATATTTTCCATCTCGAATTCGAGCAATCGGCGTAATGGTATGATGAGGTGTTCCATCTGTACTTTTTGCTTTAATCTGAAGACTTTCATCACTGTAAACTTGCCATTTTTTTAAAAAGTCATCCGCAGCTTTTGAAAGTTCTACTTGATTTTCACTTGCTAATCTTAGGACTGACATTGGCCAATTAACTATCCCACAAGAAACTTCTGGAAAATGAGCGAGTTCAATAGTTTCACGAAGTTCAGCCTTTGCCATTGGAAAATCATGACGACCTGCTTGATAATGATCATGTGTCAAAATTGAACCACCCACAATTGGTAAATCTGCATTTGAACCAATCATATAGTTAGGAAATTTATCCAAGAATCCTAGAAGATTATCAAAAGCTCGTTTATTAATCTCCATTGGTTGATGTTTAGCATTTAATAAAATAGAGTGTTCATTAAAATAGGCGTATGGAGAATATTGAAAGCCCCAGTCCTCGCCGTTAATTGAAACTTGAATAATTCGATGATTGGAACGAGCAGGCTTATTTCCTAGGCCATAAAATCCTTCATTTTCCAGACAAAGTTGACAAACCGGATAAGAGGAAGCCTTTACTAATTTGGCTGCTGCAATCGCTTTGGGGTCTTTTTCTGGTTTTGAGAGATTAATTGTTATTTCAAGTTTTCCATATTTTGTCAAATGACTAAAAGCTATATTGCGTGCAATATCCCGAGTTTTTACTTGATTCACTTGCTGTGCCAATTCATAAAAATATTGAGTTGCAGCATCTGGAGAAGCCTGATATTTTTCCCAGAAATCATGATTAATTTTACTTGGACGTGGTGTCATAAAATTCATCAGAGCGGCTTCATAAAACTCATCTTGCCCTTTCGCAATCACATTATTTTCATTTGCAATCACCAGAAGTTGGTCCATCAAAATTAATGAATTAGTTTCATGAGCCTCTTTATCAACTTCTGCCCAATCATTTAGACCAAGAAAATGAAGAAGTTGATTTCTATGATAGAGCTCATCAAGTGGCTCAATCGTTCCATTTTGTAAAGCAAGACTAATGAAATCTTGAATTGATTGATAAATTGACATAAAATACTTTCTAATTTACTTCTGTAAGTAAAGTTCTTGCTTTTCTTTATTAATGAGTTTTGGGAATGAATACAAAATTCAAGCACTTAATTTTGAGTGCTTGAATTTGCTATCACTAATTTAATGTTAACTCACTTAAATCACTCATTAAAGTTTTAAATATTATTTGGTGTTATTCAACATCTAGCTTTGTTGAGCCAGAACCAATTTGAGCAACATAGAAGCTTGCTGGATAACCGACAACTTCTTCGTAAACTTCACCGACAGCTTTTTCAAAGGCTGAAACATTGTCATGAGCAACAAGAGCGATTGCACAACCACCAAATCCAGCTCCAGTCATTCGAGCCCCTAATACGCCGGCTTGTTTTTGAGCAGTTTCTGCTAAGGTATCAAGTTCAAGTCCTGTGACTTCGTAATCATTTTTCAAAGAAGCGTGTGAAGCATTAAGAAGTTCTCCAAATTTTGTTAGATTTCCAGCAACAAATGCCTTTTGGGCAATTTTCGTCCGATTATTTTCATAAACGGCATGACGTGCACGTTTAATTAATGTTTCATCACCTATCAAATCGGTATTGGCATCAAATTCTTCATTTGATAGTTCTCCAAGTGATTGAATGTCCAATTTAGTTTGCATTCTTTTGAGTGCTTCACGTGTTTCAGCAAAACGTTCGTTGTATTTTGATTCAGTCAATGCCCGCGGTTTGTTAGTGTTCATGATAACAATATCATAATCACGAAGTTCAACAGGAACCATTTCATATTTTAAAGTGTTGCAATCCAACAAGATTGCCTTTTTGACTTCACCAAAACCAATGGCGAATTGGTCCAAAATTCCGGAGTTGACACCAATATAATCATTTTCTGTTTTTTGTCCCAATTGAACCAGTTCAAGACGAGGGACACTTAGCTTAAATAAATCATCCAAAACAACACCCACTAAAAGCTCAAGTGAAGCTGATGACGAAAGGCCTGATGCTGTAGGAATTTCTCCTTTAATCAACAGTTCAAAACCTTTGTCAATTTCATATCCTGCTCCTTTGAGCATGACAATCATTCCTTTGACATAGTTAGACCAAAGTTCACCATCCTTATTTTCAACATCATCTAAGTCAAATTCGATGACGCCCAATTTAGGAAAATTTTCTGAGTAAAGTTTGACTTTATTATCTTCTCGCAAACGAGCAAGTCCTGTCGTTCCGATTGTAATTGATGCTGGGAAAACATATCCCCCATTGTAATCAGTATGTTCACCAATCAGATTAATCCGTCCTGGGCTAAAAAAGTATTCAACTTTTTTTGTATCTCCAAAAACTTCTGCAAATTTTTCTGTTAACGCTGATAATACAGTGCTATTTTCGACAACTATTGACATTTCTTCTCTCCTCTAAATTCATTTCCTTAATTTGTATGTAAACTATAAATGGTGGTGGCTTGATATTCATCTCCCGCCTTTAAACTAATGTCTCCAAGTTCTGGAATCTGTTGTGACCCGGGTGAAACTTGACATTCAAAGGTAATACCACCATGATGAACTTGATTTTTCCCGTGATAAACGGTCCCCAAATCTCCAAAGTTTGCTGTAAAAATTACAATACTTGGTTGGTCAGTATAAACAGAAACTGACAAGTCATCTAAAGATAAACGCGCTTGTTCCTTCTCAAGGTTCTGTTCATCTAATAAGAAGGGGTGGTCAATTCCACCAACCAGTTGAACTTGTTCCATGCTAGACTCTAAGGCTTTTGATAATTGTTTTTCCTGACGGAAGTCTAAGTCAGTATTTTTTATATCAACGATATCGCCACGGACAATTTCTGTTTGATCTTTTAAAGGTACAAATCTTGAAGCAGCAAGCTTGAGTTGATGATTTTCAACAGACTTGCTAGCATCTCCATTTAAGTTGAAATAGACATGTCCTGTGGGATTAAATACCGTATCTTTGTCAGAAATTGCTTCATACTTAATTTTCCAATTGTTCTCTTCATCAAAAGAATGAGTCACCGACATCTCTATTTTACCAGGATATCCATTTTCTCCATCATTGGAAACTAAGCTAAATTTGACTTGAACTTCATCTCCTAAATCATTAATTTCATAAGTCCAAAGTTTGGTATGAATGCTATCTTCTCCACCATGTAAGGTTTGGGGAGCTTCATTTTGATTTAAATGATATGTTTTTCCAGAAATATCAACCAAACCATCTTTGATTCTGCCAGCTGTACGTCCAACTGTGGCCCCTGGATAAGCATCTTTTTCTAAGTATTCTTGGGCGGAATCAAATCCTAAAATAAAATGTTTCCCGTCTTTTTGCCAATCAACAATGCGAGCTCCTAAGTTTGTAAAAGCAATTGTAACATCATTTTTGTTCGTTAGACTAATTAGGCTACTTCCTAAACCAAAATCTTTTGTTGTAATTTCCATGTGATTTCCTAACTAGGGCTAACCTGAGGTCAACTTTTTCTTAAAAGTTTTACTAATGAAAATTTAGTATATCTATAAAAAGTTATCCATTCCAATAATCAAGCTGTCAGTATTTTATAGCCCAACTGACAGCTTGATCAGTACAAAAATTATTGTATTTTAAAGTTTACTAATAAATCTATGTACTGTCAGTAAATTGTTTTAATTATTTCAAACGTTCTTCAAGTTCTGCAACGATTTCTTCATGACGTTTTTCAGTTAATTTAACTTTGAGTAAATAAACAGCCAGAGCGATAATCATTAAGACCGCTGGGACTACAAAGGAATAAAGTTTGAAAGTTGCAACACCATAAGTGTGCCCAGAGATATATTTTGAACCGGTCATTCCTGCCGCAATCGCTACAAATCCATAAATACCATTTGAAAAGGCACCCGCAATCTTATCAAGTAATGGACGCATCGCAAGCGTTACTGCTTCATTACGAACTCCATTTTTCCATTGACCGTATTCTACAGAGTCGGTGATGGTCATCAAAACTGACAAGAAAACGAGTTGATAAGGTGCTGTCAAAAAGATTAATCCGCCCACTGTCATTGGTACTGAATTTCCTAAAACAAAGAGGACATAACCGACAAGCATTGAAATAATGGCCCCTGTCAAAACTTTACGGCGTCCAAATTTTTTAGCCAAGGTTGGGAACATTGGCACTAAAATGATTGAACCAATAAATCCGACAATCCCTGTGATTGAATAAAGACTAGCATTACCAATAACGAAAGTAAAGTTCAGGATTAAGGTTGCTGTTGTTGCTACATAAGCAATGGCAAATAAAATATATGAGAGTGACAACCACATCAATTGGTCATTTTTGAGAAGGGCTTTGAAAACATCTAAGGTATTTGTTTTCGTTCCTTCTTGACGAATCACTGATTTTTGTTCTTTAGTTCCCCATGCAGTCACTAGGGCAGAAATCCCTTGAACCAACGCGGCAATGACACCGAAAGCGAAGAAACCTCTTGCACCTTGTGCATGTCCACCTTTAGTGAAGAAAATTGTAATTGGTATTGCTAAAATTGTTGCACCTTGTGCCCCAATTGCTGAACCAAAACGAGCGAATGTTCCAAGTGTTTCCCGTTCAGAATTTTTTTCTGATAAAGCTGGAATCATTGACCAGAAAGCAATATCCTTGAATGAGTAGAAAGCATCAAGAATAATAAATGCAATAATGAATACGATGGCAAACAATGTCCGATTTCCACTTTTGGCTAATCCGAAGAAGTCTGAAAACATGAGCATAATCATCAAAGATGACATAATCCCACCAACGACCAACCAAGGTTTAAATTTACCCCATCTTGTGTGTGTATTATCAATAATCGAACCAATAATTGGGTCAAAAATAATTTCAACCAAACGAATAATAACAACCAAGCCTGTCACTAAAGCAATCATTGCATCCTCATGAGGTGAACCGGCAAACATTTGTGCCGTTACAAAGGCAATGAAGAATGTACTAATTGAATAGTAGTAAACATCATGTCCTAGTGCACCAAAAGCGTACGATAAACGTTGTTTCATTTTTCCCTCTTTCATGGGAATCCTCCTTTATACTAGATCTACTCATTTTTGAGTAAAACTGCAGAGATACTGCCTTGTTTTTGAGTACGAAGTGATTTACATCACTCATTTCTATCACCCATTTAGTAGTCTGGTATGAAGAAATACTGTGATTGTAAAACTTTATTTTTGATAATTTTCAAAAGCGAAACAGTAGTAGATTTCATTTTGAAATCGCTCACATTTAGAGTATAACACTTTGGCTTAAGAAAGGGTTTCCAATTTCGGCTTATCTTTTGGAAACCCTTTCTATTTTTATTTAGTGAAAGAAAAACTCTGACATTATCTAATATCAGAGCGACCTTGTTTTAAAGTATAAATAGAATAGGCATCAATTAATACCCGCGATAAAATTGATAATGAGAGTCGACTGTGAACATCTAAATCAAAATAATTGACTTCAAGACTGCTTTTATAACCTATCAAACTAATATCAGAAAGATTGGTCAGATTAGTATTGGCATTGACAGTCAAGGATAAGATTTTGGGATTCTGAGCTTTGGCAATTCTTAAAGCATTTAAAATTTCCACCGTTTCTCCCGAAAGAGATAAAACAATAATCAAACTTTTTTCATTAACAAATTGAGCATAGTAAGCCATGTATTTTGAATCATCGTGTAAGCTGACTCTTTTACGAAAAAGTTGTAATTTTTTCATTAGTTCGTCAGCAACGTTCGTAGACAAACCTCGAGAAAATATTAATATTTCTTCTGATTCTTGAATTAATTCAACAGCTTTTTCAATTTCTTCAGCCGAGATATTTTCAATGGTTTTTAAAAGTTCTTCTTGATTTTTAGCAATCGCTCCTAAAACTTCTTTTGAAAATCCATTAATTTCAGGGAGTTTTTTCTCACGAATTGAATATCTAAACTCCCCATAACCTTCAAAGCCCTTTTTTCTGACGGTTCGATTTACAGTTGATAAAGAAACATGAGCCAGTTCCGCCAACTCTGATATCGATAATTGAGGGATTTTTTCATAATTTTCCTGAATAATTTGCCAAGTATAGGATTCTGCATTGGTTAAATTGGACATGTTTTTTTACTCCATTGATTTCTTTTTTGTTATCAAAAAATGTTATCTATTATAAAATTATAACATTTGGCGCTTACATTTGCTATAATAGCTATGAAATCGCTTCATAATTAAAAGTTCTTAAGGAGAAAATAATGACTTATATTCCTAACCCCTCTCGTTATGACCAAATGCTTTATCGGCCAGCTGGAAATTCTGGCTTACTACTACCAGCCCTCTCACTTGGTTTATGGCATAATTTTGGCTCAGTTGATGATTTTGAAAACGCGCGTGCTATGATTCATACTGCTTTTGATTTGGGGATTACGCATTTTGATTTAGCAAATAACTATGGTCCAGAACCCGGTTCGGCAGAGCGTAATTTCGGGCGAATTTTGAAAGAGGACTTTCAAGGATTACGTGATGAGTTAATTATCTCAACTAAGGCAGGTTATGTGATGTGGCCTGGTCCTTATGGAAATTGGGGGAGTCGAAAAAGTTTACTTGCAAGTCTTGACCAATCGCTTGAACGTTTAGGACTTGACTACGTTGATATTTTTTATTCACATCGTCCTGACCCAAATACACCCATTGAAGAAACCATGGGCGCTTTGAAAACTGCTCTGGATAGTGGAAAAGCACTTTATGTGGGTTTGTCTAATTATTCTGCCAAAGAAACCGAAGCTGCGGTCTTAGCGGCTGAAAAGTTAGGCTTTAAACTCTTGATTCATCAGCCTCGTTATTCAATGTTAGATCGATGGATTGAAGATGATTTACAAGAAACTTTGACAGAGGCGGGGATAGGAACAATTGCCTTTAAGCCTTTGTATCAAGGACTCTTAACAGGAAAATATTTGCATGGAATTCCTGAAAATTCGCGAATGCGTGATCCTCATTATGCGACTTTGCATGATGACAGTCTTACCACAGAAAGATTGGAACAACTTCAAGCCCTTAATGATTTAGCTCAAAGTCGTGGACAATCTCTAGCTCAAATGGCATTAGCGTGGGTTTTACGAGAAAGAGCTGGCAAAGTTCAAGCTGTTACATCAGCTTTGATTGGGGCAAGTCGTCCGCAACAAATCATTGAAAATGTTGCAGCTTTAGAACATCTGGAATTTACTGACGAAGAATTAATTAAGATTGAAAATCTCTTATAAAAACTAAAAAAGTTACTGATAGATTGGTCAGTAACTTTTTATTTTCTAAATAAAGCTGTCAGTAAAATTAATAACTCAATCGTTCAATTTTTACACCGGTATATTCGTGAACAGCATCAATCGCATGATGATAACGTGTTAAGTAACCCTCTTGGTCTCGATGGTCTCCTTCATCATCTAAAATTACCACTTTGTCCAACAGGCCAAACTCAGCTAATTGACGCATCAATTCTTCATGGAATTCATGACGTGATTCTTCCCATTCCATATGACGAAAACCGTCATCAATATATTCTGTAATTGGTGGAATAACTAAAATTAAATCCATTCGTTCATCTGCAATAGTTTTTCTAAACAAAGGTTCAAGTTGTTCAAAATCTTCTTTAGGTAAGTATAATTTAGCGTAAACTCTGGTCACAATGGCGTCAGTATCTAAAAAGACAATTCCTTGATTGGCAGGAGAATTGACTTCGCGAGAATTCGCATCATATTGACCTGTAATCATTCGAGCATAATCATCCATTTTCAATTCGTCATCGTCAATATTGAAGGCTTCTTCGTATTCTCTTGCATATTCTTCTGAAAATGGGGCATTAATGGAACGAGCTAACCGTCTAACAAGAGTTGTTTTTCCCGTTGAAGCAGAACCCATGACAGTCACAACTTTGGAAAAATGTCGTCTAAAGACACGATTAATGTGAGTCCAATGTTCTTGGGGATTTTCTCTGATTTGCGTTGCTGACAGTGAAATATCATGTCTGTCAGCAATTTCAACAGCATATTGGTTACCGTCAGCTGGAAATCGTTTCTTCAATTCTGCGGCGTATTCTAATTCACCCACATAAAAAGTGACTGATAAATCGTTTTCCAATGTATTATGATGAATCAATTCAAATAAGCGGTTCGCCCATTCATCCCAACCATTAGGCATTTCTGGTAAATCATTTTCATTAAGCATCGAGACTTTAATATTTTCTTCATCATTAAAAGCTTCACGCAAATAACGAAATCGTTTCTCAAGAGGTAAGCCAATTTGGGCCCCACGGTCATTATCATAACCAGAAACGACAAGCAATACTCCGTCGTTCAAACTTGCACATTTATAGATTTGTTGCTGATGACCCGTATGTAAGGGAGCAAAAGTTCCAAAATAAATACCAATATTTTTTCCACTTAATTTTGATTTTGAAATATTATTTGTGAGCATTTCGTTTATATCCTGTTTTCATATCAACAATATTTGTTAAATTCTTCCCATTTGCATAGGCATCGAGATTTTTTTCCAATATTTTCATAAAGCGACGCCATGTTTCAGGAAGAGTATAACCGCCAGAAGCATGAGGAGTGATTAATAGTCTTTCTGTATGCCAAGCCCGGTGACCTTTAGGCAATGGTTCTGGGTCGGTCACGTCAATTCCTGCCCCAGCAATTTTTTTTGACTCAAGTGCATCACATAAGGCTTCTAAATCAACATTTGTTCCCCGACCAACATTTAGGAAAATAGCATTTTCTTTCATTAAGTCAAATTTTTCTTGATTAAATAATTTATAAGTTTCATGAGTCCCAGGAACACTGGAAGCAATAATATCTGCTCTTGGTAAAACTTTGTCTAGGTCAGACTCAGCATAAACTTCGTCAGCAAATTCTTCATCACCATAAACGGTTCGTTTGACTGCAATGACATGACCTCCCAAAGCTTGAATTTTCTGTGCAAAATGACTTCCAATATCACCTAAACCATGAACCAACACTGTTGAGCCATAAATAGATTGAATCTGACCAATATTTTCCCAGATTTCTTTTTCTTGTTGTTTTTCATAAAGGTCAAATTTTCTTAGGAGAATAAAAGCCATTGTCAGTAAATGCTCAGAAATCGTAAGTCCATAAGTTCCTGTTGCATTTGTCAAAGTTACATCTTCAGGAAAATCAGCTCCCTGCGTGTATCCATTGGTTCCAGCTGATAAAAGTTGAAGCCATTTTAAATTTTTATATTTTGCTAATAAATCAGGCTTTGGCAGACCAACTAAGACTTCTGTTTCCAGAAAATCTGATTCTGTCAGCTCTTCTTCTTTTTTAAATTGAAACTGATAAGCTTTATTTTTCTTGAAAGCTGCTTTTGTTTCATCTGAAAAATTTAACCAAACATTTTCTAAGGCAATTGCTTTTATCATCGGGACTCCTTTGTATAAAATGAATTTTAAAGACTACTTAAAGAAAATAAAGACAAGCCTTGTTTTCTTTATCTTCTTTCCTTGATTATAGCACAGCTAGTAACATGAAACACGTTTATGTTACTGACTTCAATTTATTATGACCGAACGAGGCGGAAACGATAATTTTCCGCTGAGTGAGTAATAAGGTATTTAGGAAGTGCGCCATAGCGACTTCCGTCTGCGCGTCCACGCTTTAGCGTGTTATAAGCAGTAATACTTATAGCACTTTGCCTTAATTTTATAAAAAATAGAAGTTTGACAATTCTGAAATTATCGGTCCTAAAAAGATATAAAAGAGAATTTCAACAAAAATTCTCTTTTAATTTTTATTAAGCTCTCACTGTTTTAGCAAGACCTGTTTTTTTATCATAAAGGTTAATCAACCCTGACCCATTTTTACGAATCATATCTCCAGCTTTAACTGCAAAAGGAACATCAATATGCAAAAGGGTCATTGGATTTGGGGCACGGTCAATATGTTCGTCAGTTTCTGCCAAACGAAGATTTTTGACCATTGTTTCAACATGGCGGAATCCTGGACCATAAAATTCAATTTGGTCACCTTCTGTAATAACATTTCTTTGACGAATCGTAGCTACCATTGTTTCAGCATCAAAGTCAACAACTTCTCCGACGAATTTGTACTCAGGAATTTTACGACGGGCCCCAAAGAGTTGTTTATTTTCATCAGGTGTTCCATAATAAAAGCCAGTGTCTAATTCACGTTGAGCTACTTTCCATAATTCATCCACTAAGGCTGGTTTTATTTCTTCAAAACGTTCTGGTGATTCCAAATAGGCATCAATAGCTGCTTTATAAACATTAGAAACTGTTGAAACGTAGTGAATTGATTTCATTCTTCCTTCGATTTTGAGCGAATTAACTCCATTTTCAATCATATCAGGAATATGTTCAATCATAGACATATCAACGGCTGACATTGAAAATTCTTCAGTGACTTCACCAGTAATCGATTTGCGTTCGCCAGCAAATGGCATATCATATAAATCATATTTCCAACGGCAAGATTGTGAACATCCCCCGCGGTTGGCATCACGCATACTCATATAATTTGACAGGACACAGCGTCCTGAGTATGAAATACACATAGCTCCATGAACAAAAGCTTCAATTTCAACATCTGTATGTTGACGGATTTCTCTTAATTCTTCTACAGAGACTTCACGCGCCAAAACGACTCGTTCAAGCCCAAGATTTTTCCAGAATTCTAAGGTTTCATAGTTAGTAGCAGACGCTTGTGTTGACAAGTGAATAGCCAAACCTGGTGCTTCAGCAGCACAGATGGCAATCAAAGCAGGGTCAGAAACAATGACTGCTGAAATTCCTAAGTCACGTAATGTGCGGAACCATTCGCCCGCCCCTTTTTCATTTCCTTCATGTGTCACCATATTGGCTGCCACATAAACTTTAGCATTGTGGGCACTTGCATAAGCGACCCCTTCAGCCATTTCTTCAAAAGTAAAGTTACCTGCGCGTGAACGTAAGCCGTAGGCTTGTCCACCAATATATACTGCGTCTGCGCCATAATCAATAGCGACTTTTAGTTTTTCGAGCGTTCCTGCTGGTGCAAGAACCTCTGGACGTGTTTTTGTAATTGACATGTTTCAATTCTCCAATTTTCAAGATTGTAAGTATTTTGAAAAGGCTCCAAAAAGAAAAATTCTTAGTCAAATCTATTGTCAGTAAATTTGCGAGCCAAAACTTCTTTGTTTCTTTATTTTACAGGATTTCTTGCCAAATTTAAACCTTCAAATGTGACAAAGTTCTTTGACATTATGTTGTTTATCTTCAGCTTTTACTGACAGAATTGTCATTTTATAGTCTAAGATCTTTGTCATTAAAATTTTTGAATAAAAGTAAAAGGGCAGTCTTAATAATAAAATTTTTATAAGTAAAAAAAGCTGTCAGTAAATAACAGCCTTTTTTATTTAATAGCATCTTTGTCCAAATCGTAGAAACCATGTGATAAAGTACGACCCGCTGGGTGTATTTTTCGGATTTCTTCATCAAGTTGGAAAGCTTTGAGCTCTGTAAACTCGCCCTTTTCAATCAAGTTTTTAGCCTCGACAAACAGTTTGGTTACAGCAACAAAATCTTCACCACGTGTAAAAATTCCATCCAATTTCCAATGATCATAGCCCATTGCCACCAAATCTGAAAGTTCAGTCATCATATCTAAATCATCATTAGCAAAAATATGGGTCCCGTGATTGTCTTCAAAGATTGAATAATGAGTATCAACTTTCTTAGGTTCAGAAACAAAAAGATTTCGTTCTCTATCTTTCCCATTTTCTTCTGTCTTGATAAAATTATAATAATTCTGTACCAAAGGACGTTTGCTATGATGAATCACAGTAGCCCCATAAACCAGTATTTCGCCTGGTACAGCTAATTCATCGGTCATATCCGCTAGTTCTTCTTTTGGTAATTCACGAGCAAGAACTGCTTCAATCGCTCCTTGATTGGCCCAAAAATTAACCTGACGGGCAGAAGCAACCATGGTTGAGGCATCATAAGTAAAAGGAAGCTCATATTTGTCACGTTGTAAAACAAAAATCACACCTGCATCACCTACTGCGATTCGGTCAGCTTTAATTTCCACTAAGAAATCTAAAAATTCTTTTATTTTTGCCATCATCTCTGTGTGCATCAAAGCATTGACTGCGACAGTCACTGTTTTTCCTGCTTCATGTGCAAGTTCTGTAATTTTTTGAATTTCTTCATTGGTCAACGCAGTTGGAACGCGTAAACCATAATTTTTTTCACCAATGTATAAACGGTCAACTCCAGCTTCGAGCAACGCTTTGGCTTGCTCCAAACTTTCTGCCGTAGAAGTAATAGTAATCATAGTGATAATTATATCATAATGTTCCCGCTCAGGTTTTTTCAAATTCATTCTCTGATAAAAATGATAAGTAAAAAGGATATTTATTCATTAAAAATTATAGATTAATTTTATTTTAATCTTTTAGTAACAAAAGAGTAACCTCATTAAAACTACAGCAACGTAAACCTTTGCTTTTTATACTATAATTAATTACATAATATCGGAAAGTGCTAGAAAACTATGGAATTAAAAAACCTCAAAGATTTTTACGAAAAACAAGAGTATTATGATTATAGCGAGACTCAAGGACGTGAGCAAAGACAAGTTAATAAACGAATTGAAGAATTAAACTTCTTTGCAAATATTGCTGTTTTTTCAATTTTTCTCGTCTTTATCACTTATATTCTTGTAAGTTTGTTGACAAGTTGGATTGCTGTACCAGTTTCTTTTGTTCTTTCGCTTGTTCTTTATATTTCTGTAAAAAAAGGAATTGCTAAAGCAATTAAATTATTAATGAAATAAAAATAAAAGCTGTCTGATTGACAGCTTTTTTATTTTCTCCCCACTAGAATCTGGACATGAATTGTGGCCGTTTTTGGTGGGTTTTCTTTAGCAAATTTTTTTCTTTCATCAGAAACAGACCATTCCAAAGGGCTCATCAGTAAAAAATCATGACGCAAATTTTTCGGAATCTCGAATTGGTATTCAATTTCTTCTTGACTGGCATTAGGAAATTCTTCTCTAAAACGTTCAAGAACTGGCTGATTATTATAATCAACGGGGAGTTGATAAACTTCACGCAATTCTCGCAGATAATTTTTATCAGGAATAATTTTGATGACTAAGCCACTTTCTGCTAATACACGGTGAAATTCTGCATAATTTGACGGAGTGAAGATATTCAAAATTACTGACAGGCTTTCATCAGCAAAAGGGAGATTAGTCAAGTCAGCTAAACTTAAAAAACTTTCCATCTCTAGTTCAGTCGCCATTTCAATCCCATCTTTAGCAATATCAAAAGCAAATTTTGCTCCATCTACCTTAAGGAGCTCCAAAAATGAACCTTCCCCGGTCCCAACATCAAGCAAATTTCCACTGACAAAATGTTTTTGAATTTCTGTCAGTAAATGTTGATACATTCCAGCCTGAATCAGACGTCTGCGAGGTTCAAACATTTTTCGCGTGTAATGTTCTGTATCAGCTTTGGTTTGTAGAAAATTCACATAACCTTTCTTATTTAAATTATAGGTATGATTATTTTGACATTTCAAGGCATTGGTTTCCAATTGAAATTTTTCCTGACAAATTGGGCATCTTAGCACTTCTAAATTCTTCTCTAAAAATAAATAAGCTTTTTCGATTTTTTTTAACATAGTTCTACTATACCACAATCACTTTCATTCTTTTTATTCAAATTAATTATTGTAATTTTTTTAAGTTAAATAGAAGAATCATGTTATAATAATTCTAGTACATTTGAAAGGAAAAATTATGATTATCCGAGAACTTTGCCTTGAAAACTTCACAAAAGTCCCACAAGCGCTCCAAGCTGGTATTGAACGAATTGAGCTTTGTGACAATCTTGCTGTTGGAGGAACAACACCTTCTTACGGCGTCATTCAAGAAGCTGCCGAATATGTTGCCGAGAGCAAAACAACTCTGGCAGTCATGATTCGTCCAAGAGGCGGCAATTTTGTTTATAATTCTCATGAACTTAAAATTATTGAGACTGATACACTCAAAGCTGTCGAAGCTGGTGCTCAAAACATTGTATTTGGTGCCCTCACGACTGACAATAAAATAGATAGTGATGCACTCGAAACAGTGAGCATTGCTGCCCAAGGACTTCCTATTACATTTCACATGGCCTTTGACGAAATTACTGATCAAAAAGAAGCTATTGACCAACTTGTTGAATTTGGAATAGATAAAATTTTGATGCATGGTGGGCCACTTGACCAACCATTAGATACTGACAAAATCAAATCACTCATTGATTACGCCCAAGGAAAAATTAATATTATCATTGGTGGAGGTATCAATGCTGAAAACTTTGAAGAACTTGCTCAATTGACTGGAACAAACTACGTTCACGGTACAAAAATTATTAATTTATAAAAAAATACTGACAGAATTTCTGTCAGCATTTTTTATTTATTTTTTAATCGGAATCTGACATAGAACTTCGTCAGCAAAAAGTTCACCAATAAAATCACAAGTGTCAAGAAAAACGGTCGAACAAAAATTAATGATAGCACTAATTCAACAATCGTCACAAACATCATTACTCTAAAAATAATCATGCGTAAACCGGCCGTTTTTGCCGCTTTTTTCAATGGATAGATTCTCGTCAAAAGTTGATAATCAAAAGCCGTTTGTAAAGATAAAAGCTGAAAAATAAGCAAGTAATTAAAGACTACCACCATAACAATAGCAACAATTCCATTCTTGACAAAAATCATTGATAAAATTGACAAAATAAGGAGGCGAATCGTTAAGCCCAGATAATCTCCTGACCGTAAAAAACTTCGTGTAAATAGATATTCGTAAGTTCTTTTTGTTTTTGTCAGTAAAAAATCAAGGTATTTTCGACGATGACTGTGCGATTTGAGCCCTTTAACATTTGTAAATAATGAAAATAGTCGCAAAGTTCCCGTTTTTCGGGCTTCCTCTAAATCAATCAATCCGGACCAATCTAAAAGTCCACTATTTTGAAAGCGCCAAATTTGATAAGCCAATAAGCCAGCTTTAATCCCAACAAGAACCAAAAACCAGAGAATCAAGAAAATAGGATTAAATTTTAATAAAGGTGCCGCAATCAGAACCAAAAGCCCTGATACAATTGCTGGAAGAATTAATGAACGAAACAAACATTTAATTAAATAAGCTCGAACTTCCAATTCTTTTGTCAGTAAAAAAACCTTATCGGGGGCTTCGATAAACGTTGCTAAGCGTCCTAAAACTTGGCTAAGCAAACTGATAAAAACCACCAAAATAATCTTACCCCACAAATTCAAATGATGAACTTGTAAAAAATTAACATATTGCACCACTAAAGCGCCCAATAAAATCATTAAGAACAAAACAAAATGATCATTAAAAACATAGCGAAGATACTTTATATTTTGTTGGTACCAAAGGTTACGACGTTTTTTAAAAATTTCATTCATGCGTCTTTCCTGCCTCTACAACTTCTTTAGAGTTTGGAATATTCCCCTTTGTTAAAGCAAGATAAATCTCATCTAAGCTTGCTTTTGGTTGGTTAAATTGACTCCGTAACTCCTCTACTGTCCCAAAAGCAACAACCTGCCCTTCATGCAGAACAATGAATTTATCACAGAATTTTTCAGCAGTCGCTAGGATATGGGTACTCATCAAAATCGAACTCCCCGTTTTTTTCATCTCCATCATCAGATCAATTAAATCCTGAATGGCAAGAGGGTCAAGTCCCATAAAGGGCTCATCCACAATATAAAGGGAAGGTTCAACCAAAAATGCGCAGATAATCATGACTTTTTGCTTCATTCCTTTTGAAAAATTCACTGGGAACCAATCCAACTTATCGCTCAAACGAAAGGTTTCAAGCAACTTCTCTGCTCGTTTGAAGGCAAGGTCAACAGAAATCCCATAAGCCAAGGCTGTCACCTCAATATGTTCACGCAAAGTCAACTCTTCATACAAACTTGGTGTTTCTGGAATGAAACCAATTTTTCTGCGGTAACCTTCTAAATCTTGCTGTAAAGTCAAGCCATCCAATTCAATCTGTCCAGAATATGGAGTTAATAGTCCAATAATTTCTTGAATCGTTGTTGATTTTCCTGCGCCATTTAAACCAATAAGTCCAACGAGCTCTCCTTCTTTAATTTCAAAATTAAGTTCTTTTAAGACAGGGTGTCCCAAATATCCACCCGTTAAATTTGTTACTTTTAACATATATTCCTCTTTTAAATTCTATTCTATTTCCATTAGTGAAGTCATTCTTAAAATACGTTGTGCATAACTTGGACTTTCATCATCTTCGGCAATGACGCCTTTTAAGTCATCAAGATTATCAGTGATAATCCCGTTCACTCCATTAAACATTTGTTCTCTCATATCCGTTTCATCGTTAACTGTCCAAGCGAAAACCATTTGATGTTTAGCCTGTGCTTTATCCACAAAACTACTGGTAAGTGTCGTCGCTTCCATTGTATAAGCAGACATTTTAGTTTGTGGAAAAAGAAGATTGAAAGGAAGGATAAAACTGACTTTAATCTTCGGATTAATTTTTTGTTCAATCAAGAGCGCATTATAATCTAAAGAATGAATCATTGCTTTATCCTTTAAAAGTCTTGCACCATATCTTTTACTAAAGTTTTCAACCATCTTCGGAGAGTCTAATGGAGATACTTTAATCTCAACCAATAATTTTTGATTTATTTTTTCAGCGGCCGATAAATAATCATCAAAACTTGGAATTAAAGCTTTTTTACCATTTTCAGAAACGACCGTATTTGTCAATTCTGCCAAGGTAAGTTTTTGCGGCGGGCTATCAATTCCAGCTAAATCTTTTAATGTTGGGTCATGAAAAACGACAAATTGATGATCTTTCGTTTCTTGAATATCAATTTCAACATAATCTGGTTTTGCTTTTGCTGTTGCTTCTAATGCTGGGATAGTATTTTGCACACCATTTTCCTCATCAACTCCTCGATGAGAAATTGTCAGCGGAACAGTATCCATAAATCCTTCTACATAAGTCCAACTCACTAAAGCAAAAAGTAAAATCGTCAAACTAGAAAAAATCACCTTATACTTCATGCGGCCTTTAGGCGCTTTTTTAGGAACTTCAAAGCTTTCCATTTGAGCTTCATTAATCAAATAACTAAAAAGCATCATCAAACTCAAAGTAGAAATAATCAAGCTTCCCAACCAAATCAAATCCAATATAGAAACTGCCCCAATCAAAGCAAAGGAAGTTTTATCAAGATAATCTTGCGCAAAGTAGCCCCCCATAAAAAGAAGCCCCTGCATTATTATACTAAATAAACCGATAAGTCCAAAATAAACAGAAAGTCTAAAGAATTTTCTAACTCCCTTGGTCCGTTTTAAACTCTCTTTTATCGCCAATTTCAAGGGTTGACCTTTTAGAATCATAAGCGGAAGAGTTAAAATCAAACGCGTGCTAATCCAGAAAGTAATAGCATAAAATAACACTAAAATCAGCATATTTTGCCAACTTTTTAGGAAAAATTCAAGTGTAAAAACCGGAATCTTGATTTTTGACAAAAGCGGTGTACTAAAAACATATCTCCCAAAAGGAATAATTAGTAGAAAATAAAATAAGAAAAAGCCTAACTGTTGAATTTTAACCTTTTTCGCAGATGAGACAACTTCCTTAAACAAATTTTTCAAAGTCAAACTTCTTGACTGAATCAATCGAATTCCTTTAAATTGAACAATAAATTGAACATAGACTAGAAAAATTAATAAAAATAAAATGATTAGAAGTCCCAGAACGCCCAAGAAATGATTTTGAATCAAATTCCCCAGATTATTATAAGAAACATAGGGAATTCCTGACAGACGCATAATAAGGCCCGAGATTGATTCTAACAGAGGAATAATCACAAAAGTAATTGCTAAAGTTGTTCCTATAAAAACCGAGATATATTCAAACCAAAATTTTGAAAACTCTCGTAAATATTTAAAAATCAAACCGAATGGTCGATTAGCTTTTTTTCTCACCATTACTTTTAACTCCCATCCTTTATATCCTTCCCCACCTCTATCTAGGTGGAATAAATTTTATTACATTATATCAAATTTATAAAATAAAAAGTGCTTAAATTTCAATTTATAATAAATACAAGTTTTATTCATTATAGCATAATTTAAATTTCCTCTTTTCAATAATCGCTCTTACTTTTGAAACCCCGTTATTATTACTGGGTTTTTTCTACTTTTTATACTATAATCTATAGTAGATTATAAAGTTTTAGACTTCTTTATCAGAAGTTACCGAATAATGCTGGAGGAATTATCGAAATGGAAGATTGTATTTTTTGCAAAATTATTGCTGGTGAAATTCCAAGCACCAAAGTTTATGAAGATGATGATGTTGTTGCTTTCCTTGATATTACTCAAACTACAAAGGGCCACACATTAGTTGTCCCCAAAAAACACTACCGCAACATTCTTGCGATGACAGCTGAGGAATCTGCTGAACTTTTTAGTAAAGTCCCTCAAATCGCCAGTAAACTTGTAGATAAACTTCATGCTAAAGGTATGAATATCTTACAAAATAATGAAGAAATCGCTGGGCAAACTGTTTTTCATACTCATATTCATTTGATTCCTCGTTATGATGAAAATGATGCTTTCATTGCAAAATTCACAGCCCATGATTATGATTTAGCCGAAATAGCCAAACAAATTAATGGCTGATAAAGGACGTGTCTATGTTTGAATTATTTAAAGACTTAAAGAAGTTAATGACTGACTTATCTGAGGAAGTCAACACAATGAAAATAAATCTTGAGAGAGTGCAAGAAGAAAGCATCAAAGCAGAACGTGTCGGTCAAGATATACAAAAGAAAGTTAATGAATTTCAAGTATCCATTCAACCAAGAGTGGAAAAAATTAATGAACTTGTAGAGCAAATAAATAAAAGGGTTGAATAATATCAGCCCTTTTATTTATTTGATTTTTCTTGATGTTTATAAAATTGTCGCCCCCAAAAAATCCCCAATAATTGAGCCAACACGAAACCAACGATGATTACTGAAACCTTTTCGACATCGTGATGTTGAATATAAGTAAAGACATGTTGTGAAAAATATAAGACAAGAATAAAGAAAATATTAATGATATTCATGCCAATAATTCGTCGATACCTTCCCTTTGTACTTTCCCAAAAACTAATAAAAAGGAGAATAATGGTAATAACTTCTAACCCAATTAGAGTAAGATTTAGGACTTGAAAAAGGTAGGCAATTGCAAAGATAATTGTTGTGTAAGCCCATAGAAATAATAACATACCTAATTCTAGCATGTTTTTTTAGATTCTACAATAAATAAAAAAAAGAGAAAATTAATTTTCTCTTTTTATTTTTATTAGAATGAAGCTGAATCAACTTTAACACCAGGACCCATTGTTGTTGTAACAGAAAGGTTTGTGATGTAAGCACCTTTAGATGCAGCAGGTTTAGCAGCAGCGATTACAGTGTTCAAAGCTTTAAAGTTTTCAACAAGTTTTTCTGTGTCGAATGAAACTTTACCGATTGGAACATGAACGTTACCAGCTTTGTCAGCACGGTAGTTAACTTTACCAGCTTTTGATTCACCAACTGCTTTAGTTACATCCATAGTAACTGTACCAGTTTTAGGGTTAGGCATCAAGTTACGTGGTCCAAGGACACGTCCAAGACGTCCAACAACTGCCATCATGTCAGGTGTTGCAATAACAACGTCGAAGTCTAACCAACCACCGTTGATTTTAGCAACGAGTTCGTCAGAACCTACGAAATCTGCACCAGCTGCTGTAGCTTCTTCAGCTTTCGCACCTTTAGCGAAAACAAGAACACGAGCAGTTTTACCAGTACCGTTTGGCAATACCATTGCTCCACGGATTTGTTGGTCAGATTTTTTAACGTCGATGTTAAGGTTGTAAGCAACTTCTACAGTTGCGTCAAATTTTGCAAATGAAGTTTCTTTTGCAAGTGCTACAGCTTCTTCTACGCTGTATGCTTTAGTTGCGTCGATTTTTTCAATCGCTGCGCGCAATGCTTTACTTTTTTTAGCCATTTCTATTTTCTCCTTGTGGTAATATCGGTTGTCTGTCTTCCTTGTTGTCTTTGAATATTCGCTTTGCTTCACTTAAAGGAAAAACTTTTCCTCAAAACGCGGTCTTTACACTAAACGTCGGGCGAAGAAGAAAGCTCTGCTTTCCTCATTTGCAACCTTGAAACAGTGTTTCAAGCCACGTTCCGCACCGCTCAGTTGAGCCAATAGATTCTTTTTTATAACAACAAGCGTAACAGCCTTCCACTAAATGTGTGGATTGCATGTGTGACTTTTTCTGAATTTACAAAATGTAAATCTCGAAATTTTGTCTGGCTGACGAGGCAGGAGGTTGCGAAGCGGACTCAGGTCCGTGAGCGTTCTCCTAACGAAGTCAGGCGGACAAAATTTTAGTCAGTAACAGTGAATCCCATAGATTTTGCAGTACCTTCAATCATTGACATTGCAGTTTCAACTGATGCTGCATTAAGGTCAGGCATCTTAAGTTCTGCAATTTCTTTGATTTGTGCTTTTGTAACTGAAGCAACTTTTGTTTTATTAGGTTCACCAGAACCTTTTTGAACACCTGCTGCTTTTTTCAAAAGAACTGCTGCTGGAGGAGTTTTTGTGATGAATGTGAATGATTTGTCATCATAAACTGAGATAACAACTGGGATGATCATACCAGCTTGGTCAGCTGTACGAGCGTTGAATTCTTTTGTGAATCCCATGATGTTAACACCTGCTTGACCCAAAGCTGGACCAACTGGTGGAGCTGGTGTTGCTTTACCGGCAGGGATTTGTAATTTAACGAGTTTTTCTACTTGTTTAGCCACGATAAATTCTCCTTATATTTTGTTTTCGTGATGTGGTATGATGCTGTATTTTACAGCTTCCACGCCTTATATGTGAAAATTCACATACCCGAGTATTCTATCAAAAAAAGAGCACTCTGTCAAGTACTCTTTAGTTTATAAATCTTGTTTTCTGATAAGAGAGAGTCCAAGTAATCCAAAAGCAACGATTTCAACTACTGAGAAGATAATCCCAATCAAACTATTATTTGACATCATATTTTGACTATCAATCAATACTACGTTTATCGAACTAGTAAAGATGGTGAGGACAATGCCTACTCCCATTGCAATACCTAAATAAACGAAAACTCCCCAAAATTTGCCTCGGGTCATAATGACAACGAAAAACAAAACAACAATAGAGGCCAGAGCACCTGCAAACGAATTAAGCAAGACCATCCAAACACTGCTAAGAGAAAGAGAGCGGGAAACCATACTCAAAAATTCACTTAGTTGTCGGGCATAAACGCCTAAAATTAAGAAAAATGGAATAATCAAAATTGTAAATAGGGCCAGTAAAGTCGAAAGAATTGTCGAAATTAATTTAATAAAATAATAGGTCATTCGATTTACTCCAGAAGCAATCATTAAACCTAAAGCTTTATTACTATAATCAACTGACAATAGATGGAATGGATAAATGATTTGAAAGGCCCAAATTCCAAGTCCTAAAGCCAAAGTGAAGAAAATTGTTAAAGCTGCCAAGACAGCTGTTCCGGCACTATTATGGCTGTATCCAGAAACTGTTTGTCCGATAAGATTGATGATTAAAATTGAATCAATTAAAGCTAGAATCGCCATAACTCCGATGACAATCAACCAGCTTTTATCACGAAAATTTCGGTAAAACTCCATTTTAAATATATTTTTTGCGTTCATCAGTTGACCCCTTTCTTGATAAATTCAGCAAATTTCGATTCTTTTTTAATACTATCAAAGTTTACACCTTCTTCAACAGCATGACGGAAAGCAATTTGGAAGTCTTCAGGGCTACTGTCAAACTTAATTGTATTTTCTTTAATCTCTACTTGAACACCTGTCTTTGTCAAAAAGTCGGCTAAGACTTGGACATCGGTCACAGAAACCGTATAAGTCAATACTTCTTGTTGATTTTTCAAATCAAAAGTAGCTGTGAAATCGCCATTAGCCAGAAGATAAACTTTATCACAAATTGTTTCAATGTCTTCTTGGACATGGCTTGAAATGAGAATCAATCGTCCTCTTCCTTTGAGTTCAAGCAAATAATCTCTAAACCACTCAACAGATTTTGCATCAATTCCACGGAAAGGTTCATCGAAAATCAAAATTTCTGCATCATTCATAACCGAGATGAGTAGAATTAACTTTTTCTTCATTCCAAGTGAATAAGTAGCGACTTTTTTGGATAACATTTCAGGGGTTAAATCTAGTTTCTTAGCTAGGCTGAGTGCTTTGTCCTCATCAAATTCTCCGCGCAGACCACCAAAATAGCGCAGATTAAATAGCCCCGTGTAACTTTTGTAAAGTTCCATATCATCAAGCATGATGCCAACTTTTGCAAGCAATCTCGGGTTTTCTTTGATTTCTTGACCATCAAGTTGGATATGTCCTTCATAGTTTGTGATAATATTTGTCAAAGTTTTGAAAAAGGTGGTTTTCCCCACACCATTATTCCCAACAATTCCATAAATATGGCCCGATTCAAAAGCTCCTTCACTAATAGACAAAATTAGTCTAGCTTGATATGAGAATTTAAGTTTTTCTACTTTAATTTGCATAAATCTCTCCTTTGCGTCTATTATATCATTTTATTATCTTTTTTTAAGAAAAATTTATGATAATCATTAGGCTTCCAAATAACTTAGCCAAACATTGTCAAAAAGGGTGAGATTAAAATAAAAAGGTGCTTCTGTTTCTAAATAGGTCGAAATTTCATCGAAATCTTTCGATTGTTTCGGAAAAAGTGGATCTTGAAAAACAAGATTTGCAAGACGAGTCGCATCGTCTTTCTCTACTGGTGCGCGATGGCGCATTAGGTAATTATAAAATGTCATTTTCTCTTTCTATCTAGTGATTCACAGGATTTTTTATTTGTCTTCCCATTGTTTTTCCAAAAAATCATGGCGGATTTTGCTTGATTCAGCATAATCTTCTGGATTTTTTCTGTAAAATCCTTGATGATAGTCTTCTGCTGGCCAAAATTTTCGAGTCTTCTCAATACTTGTCACAATTGGAGAGTCGAAGTTTCCACTGGCTTGCAATTGTGCTTTACTTTCTTTGGCAATCTTTTCTTGTTCATTATTTTCAACGAAAATAACTGGACGATAGTTGTCCCCTCGATCTTCAAATTGACCAAAAGCATCTGTGGGGTCTGTCAGTGTCCAGTAAAGTTCAACAAGTGTCTGATAATTAATTTTACTATTATCAAAAATAATTTCTACTGCTTCTGTGTGGCCGGTCAGGTGCATTTTTACTTGTTCGTAAGTTGGATTTTCAACATTTCCACCTGTATAACCACTCGTGACCGATAAAATTCCTTCACGTTCTTCAAATGGTTGTACCATACACCAAAAACATCCACCTGCAAATATTGCTCTTTCTGTTGCCATTATTTCTCCTTTGCTTTAGTTGTCTTGTGAAATATTATAGCATAGCTCAAAAAAAAGTAGCTTTTAGAGCTACCTTTTTTTACTGACAGAAATTTTTTAAGTCGTCTTTACTGATAGAATTTGCTGACGAAGTCTTTAAACTTAGCTTCTCTCTTTGAGTAAAGCTGTCAGTAAATTATTCTCCAATTAATTCTGTGCCTTCTGGACTTTGTTTGATTTTTTTTGCTTTCATCAAGCCACCGAGCGCTTTTTTAAATTGTCCTTTTGAAATACCAAATGTGGCTTTGATTTCATCTGGATTTGATTTATCATTAAAAGCCATTTTTCCACCCATTGATTGAAGATAGGCCAAAATCATTTGACTATCAGCATCAAGCATTTCATAAGCACGTGGTTTTGCTGACAGATTTAGACTACGGTCTTCTTTTCTAAATCCGATAACACGAACTTGCAGTTCTTGACCAACGCGTGGGACTGAGAAACGCTCATTAGGATGAATAAATCCTAGCATATTGTTGTCAGGCAAGTACACAAAAGTTCCTGATTCTTTATTTCGGTAAACAATAGCACGTAAATCTTGGTTTTGCATATTGTCATAACCAGGTCCAGCAAGGTTCCAAAAATCTTCATGCCAAGCTAAATGACCCCAAATCCGTTCTTTTCTGTCAACAATTAATTTCACATAAAGTTGATCGCCAACTTTTGGCCATTGGTCTTTTTCAAGTGGCAAATCATCAAGAGATACAACCACGTCTTTCCCTGGTAAACCTGTGTCAACAAAGGCACCGAGGTCCTTACGAACAGCTGTTACCGTTCCCCAACCATATTGCTCATTTGTTGCCTTTTGTTCCAAAGTCGTCAGACGACGATGTTCATCTTTATCCACATAAACAAAACCAGTCACCACATCGCCAATAGCATGTTCACCTTCTGTTTTGTCTAACCGTAATAAATCTTCTCCTTTTTGGAGAAAATAGAAACGTTCACTTTCTTCCACAATAATCGCAGAGATTGTTTGTCCAATAATACTCATTTGTTCCTCTTTATTAAATGTAATTTAGAGACTTCTAGTCTCTCTTAATTAATATTTCCTTCGTAAATCCGTGACTTGTCACCCCAAGGATGATATCCGTCAGCTAGATAATGAAAATCAAACTGTTCATAAAAATCAATAAAATCTGTTGCTAAGTAAAGTTTTTTAAAACTAAAAGTTTTGCATTCTTCTTTGACAACTTCAATCAACAGACGAGCGAGCCCTTGCTGACGAAATTCTTCTTCGACATAAAGCGCACAGAGCCAAGGATATAAATCCATTCGACTAATAAAATCATTGCTAATTAGCCCGCAGCCCGCAATAATTTTTCCTTCATCAACAATCAGGTACCACTGAGGAATAGAATTTTGACTATCCAAACTGTGCTTCAAACAGTCTTCATAAACAGAATTACTCTCAGCACTCCCCCACTTTTCCTGAAAAAAACTGATGGCTTTTTTGAGATAGGACGGTTGCTCTCTGAGTTTTATCACTTTTCTCAATCTTATTATCCTTACAAAACTTTGATGTAAAAACGGCTCAATGGAGCCGTCAATGCTTTTTCAAATTACTTTTTTGTCGGTTTTTTAGATATCCAACAATTCTTTTTCTTTTACTGATGCAAGTCTGTCAGCTTCTTTTACAGCATCATCAGTCACTTTTTGAATCTCATTTTCAAGATCTTTAAGATCATCTTCTGTGATTTCTTTTGCTTTTTCTGATTTTTTAGCAGTATCCATTGCATCACGGCGGATATTACGGATCGCTACTTTTGCTGATTCAATGTATTTACCCATTTCTTTGACAAGTTCGCGACGGCGTTCTTCTGTCAACATTGGGATAACTAAACGAATGACAGAACCGTCATTTGCTGGCGTAATTCCAAGGTCTGATTCATACAATGATTTTTCAATGTCTTTCAAAATTGATTTGTCAAAAGGAGTCACCATCAAGACACGAGCTTCTGGAATTGTGATTGACGCTAACTGATTAAGTGGTGTTGGTGCACCATAGTAAACAACTTGAACACGATCAAGAAGACTTGCATTGGCACGACCAGCTCGGAGGTGTCCCAAATCACGTTGTAAACTTGCTAATGAGTGTTTCATCCGTTCTTGAGCTGTTGTAACAATTTCGTTTGCCATTTTATTTCCTTTTTCTACTTTATTAATTCTTTTATTTTTACTGACAGAAATTCTACCAAAGGCTAGCCATTGCCCCTTTGAGGTTTACGAATATGCTAGTATTCCCATCAGTATTTCTTGAATAGATAGACTTACTGACAGCTTTGTAAGTAAATCTTATTCAACAGTTGTTCCGATTTCTTCACCGCGAACGACGCGTGTAATATTTCCAGCTTCATTCATGTTGAAAACAACAAGTGGAATATGATTATCCATTGACATTGTTGAAGCTGTACTGTCCATAACTTGCAAGCCTTTAGTAATCACATCCATATGTGTCAAATGTTCAAATTTAATAGCGTCTGCAACTAATTTAGGGTCTGCGTTATAAACACCATCAACACCATTTTTAGCCATCAAAATGACGTCAGCATTAATTTCCGCAGCACGTAAAGCAGAGGTTGTATCAGTTGAGAAGTAAGGTGAGCCAGTTCCACCAGCAAAAATAACAACACGCCCTTTTTCTAAATGACGTTCAGCACGACGACGAATATAAGGTTCAGCAACAGCTTTCATCTCAATGGCCGTCATCACTCGTGTGTCAACTCCAATGTTTTCAAGTGCGCTTTGAATGAACAATCCATTTTGGATTGTTGCAAGCATTCCCATGTAATCTGCCTGAGCACGTTCCATCCCGGCTTTTTCACCAGTAACTCCACGCCAAACATTACCACCACCGCAAACAATCGCAAGTTCTGCACCCAAATCATGGACTTCTTTAAGTTCTTCAGCAACAGCTTTTGCTGTTTCAGGGTCGAATCCGAATCCCTTTTCGCCTGAGAGAGCTTCTCCCGAAAGTTTTAATAGTACGCGTTTATATTTAATTTCAGCCATATTGCACCTATTCTATTATATTTTCTCTATTTTACCATAAAATGCTCACGAAAAAAAGACTAATTAAAGCCTTTATAAAAACTGTTAAGATGTCAATAAACCAAGATGCCCCAATAATTGAATAAGCAAGTAAATCACAAAAAGAATTCCGGCAATCCAAAAAATCAAATTAAGACTTTTTACACCTTGCCAAAAAGGATGCTTAATTTCTTCCAATTCTTTCAATTTTTCAGGGTCCATACTATCTATATGTTTTAAACTATGTTCCCAAAGAAGCTCAGCAGGAATCACTGAATCATTGAGTAATAAATCCCCATTAGGTTCAATCTTAATTTCATTTCCTATCCATGAAACCATTCCGCCAAGAAACAAGTTTGCTCCGTAAGTCTTTTTTAACTTGCTCACGTCAAAAGGGTTCATAAGCAAATCAATTTGCTCATGAACTGGATAATATCGAACTTGTCCGTTATCAAATTCTAAACGTAAACGAACTCCCGGCAACATTTCAGCCTTTATAACTTTTGGTAAATCCTCCATAATTTTCACCTCTACTCACAATAATTATAGCGCTTTCTTTTATAGATGACAAGCTTTTGGACAAATTTTACTGACAGCTTTTTCTTAAATAAAAAATTACTGACAGCCTGGTCAGTAATTTTCATTTCATTATTTAGCCGCTTCAACATCACGAGCAATAACCAATTCTTCGTTTGTTGGCACAACAAGTACTTTCACTTTAGACTCTGGCTTAGAAATGATGCCAAAAGCTCCACGAACATTTTTACTTTCATCAATTTCCATCCCAAACCACGAAAGTCCATTAACTACATCCGTCCGAACAGCCGTATCATTTTCTCCGACACCTGCAGTGAAAATAAGTGCATCAGCTCCATTTAATACGCCAAAATATTGGGCAATAAATTTTTTGAGACGGTCAACGTACATTTCATAGGCAAGAATCGCTTTAGGATTTCCTTTGGCTACTGCTTCTGAAAGGTCACGCATATCACTAGAAAGTTCAGATACCCCAAGCACTCCAGACTCTTTGTTGAGAATGTCAATCACATCTTGAGCATTTCTAAGACTCGGATCGCTCTCCAACATATAAGGAATGACTGAAGCATCCATTTCCCCTGCACGCGTTCCCATCATTACACCAGCAAGTGGTGTGAATCCCATTGATGTATCAACAGATTTACCACCTTCAATCGCTGTAATTGAAGCTCCATTTCCAATGTGGGCCGTAATCATCTTCAATTCTTCCAGTGGTTTTCCTAAGACCTTTGCTGCTTCTTGCGCCACATACATATGTGAAGTCCCATGTGCCCCATATTTTCTGATTGAATAATCTTCATAATATTTTGTTGGAATAGGATAACGATAAGCTTTTTCAGGTAAAGTGCTATGAAAAGCCGTATCGAAAACAGCGACCGCAAGTGCATCGGGTAAGAGACGTTGGAAGGCTTCAATCCCTAAAACGTTGGCCGGATTATGTAAAGGAGCCAAAGTTGAAAGGTTTTTTATCTCAGCTAAAACCTCAGGTGTAATAATTGTAGAGTCTTTAAAAAATTCCCCACCTGCAACAACACGATGCCCAATTCCTGTGATTTCACGGAACTCATGAATTAATTGAAAATGGATTAACTCATCCATCAGCAATAAAACAGCTTGACGATGGTCCACAATTTCTTGTTTTCTAACGTGTTCTTCGTTGTTGAATTTAGTTGTTGAAATTGAGCCAGATAGACCAATACGTTCAAAAATCCCCTTAGCAATTACGGTTTCTTCTGGCATTTCATAGAGTTGCCATTTTAATGATGAGGAGCCTGCATTGACAGCGAGCGTTTTTTCCATACTTACTCTCCTTAATGTATGCGTTTTATTCTTAAAATTATATCATACTTTAGAGTTGATTTCATTTCTCCTCTATCAATGATTCCTACAACTTTGTATCTTGCTGTCATTTTTAAAATAAAAAAAGATCTTGTTTGATGACAAAATCTTTTGATTTATTATTTTTTAAGTGCCTCAACGTCGCGAGCAATCACAAGTTCTTCATCCGTTGGAATTACAAAAACTTTTAGGCGTGAGCTTGGTTTTGAAATTTCTCCCTCAACACCAAAAACATTTTTTTCAGGGTCTACTTCAATACCAAACCAAGTCAATCCAGAAAGAATTGCTTCTCGAACAGGAACAGAATTTTCACCAATTCCAGCAGTAAAGACAAGTGCATCAGCTCCATTTAAGACTGCCAAATATTGACCGATGAATTTTTGAATGCGATCAACATACATCTCAAATGCAAGTTTTGCATCAGCATCTGTATCTTTAGCAGCAATGATATCGCGCATATCTGATGAAATACCGGATACCCCATAGAGACCAGATTCTTTGTTCATCATATCAACAACATCTTGAGCATCTTTGAGTTCAGAATCATTTTCAATCAAATAAGGAAAAACAGAAGGATCCATTTCACCTGTGCGAGTTCCCATCATCACTCCAGCAAGAGGTGTGAAGCCCATTGATGTATCAACAGATTCTCCGCCTTTTACTGCGGTAATTGATGCGCCATTCCCAATATGCGCCGTGATAATTTTTGTTTCTTCAATTGGTTTACCAAGTAATTTTGCGGCTTCTTGCGAAACATACATATGTGAAGTTCCATGAGCCCCATACTTACGTACGGCATAATCTGTATAATATTTTTTAGGCAATGGATAACGGAAAGCTTTTTCAGGCATTGTTGTATGGAAAGCTGTATCAAAAACAACTACTGAAGTAGCATCAGGCAACAAATTCAAAAAAGCTTCAATGCCGGCAGCATTTGCTGGATTGTGCAAAGGCGCAAGAGCTGACAAATCTTTAACTTGTTGCAAAACTTCTGGTGTAACTACTGTTGATTTTTGGAAAATTTCACCCCCAGCAACCACGCGGTGTCCCACACCAGTAATTTCAGTAAATTCCTCTACTATTTTCAAACGTTTTAAATCTTCAAGTAAAACTTCTACTGCTTCTGTATGATTTGGAATATCAAAAACTCGTTCTTCTTTTTCTTCTCCAAATTTAACGGTGACGATTGAATCTTTCAAGCCAATCCGTTCAATTAATCCTTTGGCAAGAACTTTTTCTTCTGGCATTTCATACATTTGCCATTTCATAGATGATGAACCAGCGTTTACTGCTAATGTTTTGGTCATGTTTAATAAACCTTCCTTGAATTTGAAATACGGTTAAATTATAACACAATTACAATTTCTTTTGTGTTTTTCAGCCATGATTCACTTGGTTATTTTTTTATTTCAATTACAAATAAAAAGCGTTTGCATTTTTAATGATTTTATACAATAAAAAATTACTGACAGACTAGCCAATAATTTTTTATTTTTACTTATAATTTTACAGTTTTTGTAAATTCTTCCATAAAGATTTCTAAACTTTCTCTGTCTGTCAATGATGACAAAGGATGAGCAAAGGTCGCATGAGCAGCAGGTCCTTTTTTCAAGACATAAATTGCTTTAGCATCAGCATTAAAAAGTGAGCTTGGTAAAGTAATTACCGCCATAATACTTCCATGCTTACTAATCCATTCTTTTAAAAGTGGGCCTTGTACACTTGTCAGTAAATCCTCTGGTGCTAAGAAAACTGCAAATGCACCATCTTTCAAGTAATTAAATGATTGTTCAATCAACAAATGATGTGCAAAGGTGTGTCCATCAGTAGCAGCGACTTCAAAATTTTTCGCAACTTCATCATCTGGATAAAAACCGATTGGCAAATCACTAACAACAACATCAGCTGGCTCCATCAACCGTTTTTGAACCGCATCAATTTGCATAAATTCGGCATGGCTTCCCATGATTTCAGCCATTGAAGCTGACAAATCTAAAAGTAAATCATCGACTTCAAAACCAACATAATCTACTTTTTTATTAAGATTAACAAGCAATGTTTCCGCAAGATTACCCATACCAGAACCAAACTCAATTAAGCGAAGTTCAGAATTTTTATTGAGATGTTCAATGATAAAGTTGAAAATTAGACCAATTGCATCAGGAGTCATGGCATGATTGGCCTGAAGAGGCGCAACTTGCGAACCTTTTAATAAAACAAATTGAAAAAGTTTTTGCCATTCTTTATTTGATAAATTTAACTGACGGAGTTTGTCATTATTTACTGACAGCTCAACAATTCCTTGGTCAGTACCATCTAAAAAAGCAGCATTTTGTTCCACAAAAGCATCATAAAAATCTGTATCTAATTTCCCAGATAATTTTGTAATATTTTCAACTACCAGCTCAAAACCTTGAGCCACTTTCTCCATGTTCATGATTTTTCTCCATTTCCATAAAATCAAAATAAAACTGCCAAACTTTGACAGTTTTATTCGCTGATTGATTTTTATTTCATCAACAACTTATTTTTTCTTTCGACGAGTGTCCAGTTTTTCAAGTTCCATCCAAGCTCTAACCGTCACAACAATCATGACTACGATTCCCAAAACTTCTAAAAGAAATGCTTGATGGCTAGCTGCTTGAGCTACTGCAAAAGCAACTATCAAGACACCCACGCCAGCAAAGAAGAAAATGTCCATACTCCGCCGAACGTCTTTGGGCATCATAAAGATATACGCAAAGGCTCCTAAAATCAACAGGATAATATAAAACATCTTTCTCCTTTCCAAACTAGACAAGTCCTCAAGCAAAAATGCTCAAATTACTTGTCTTTTTATAATCGAAAAAATTAATTTCAGTACTTTTTATAAATCTTTATTTTTTCTTCTTAGTTGATTTTTCACGCATTGCTTTGTCCAAGATTTGTTTACGCAAGCGGATTGATTCAGGAGTTACTTCCAAGTAATCATCATCACCGAGGAATTCCAAAGATTCTTCAAGTGAAAGGATTTTTGGAGTGTTCAAAACAGATGTAGAGTCTTTATTTGAAGAACGGACGTTTGTTTGTTGTTTCATTTTAGTGATGTTTACAGTCAAATCGTTATCACGGCTGTGTTCACCAACAATCATCCCACCATAAACTTCAGTACCAGCGTCAACAAAAAGTTGTCCACGTTCTTGAACATAACCCATAGCATATGGAGTTACTTGACCAGAGTCCATAGAAATCAAAGAACCACG
The DNA here is from genome assembly GCF_000468955.1 of Lactococcus cremoris subsp. cremoris KW2. Taxonomy (NCBI): domain Bacteria; kingdom Bacillati; phylum Bacillota; class Bacilli; order Lactobacillales; family Streptococcaceae; genus Lactococcus; species Lactococcus cremoris. The sequence goes on from NC_022369.1 coordinate 2,146,225, forward strand.
GTGACGTCCACCGATTTCTCCCTTAACAGCTGGAAGATATTGATCGAATGTATGGTTCATGATTCCGTATCCACGAGTCATTGACATGAATTCTGTTGTGAATCCAATCAAACCACGTGCAGGAACAAGGAAAATCAAACGTGCTTGACCGTTACCAGTAACTTGCATATCAAGCATGTCCCCTTTACGTTCAGAGAGCGCTTGGATAATTGAACCTTGGTATTCTTCAGGAGTATCGATTTGAACACGTTCAAATGGTTCGCAAGCTACACCATCAACTTCTTTGATGATAACTTCAGGACGTGAAACTTGAAGTTCATATCCTTCACGACGCATTGTTTCAATAAGGATTGACAAATGCAATTCACCACGACCAGAAACAACCCATTTATCAGGAGAGTCAGTGTTTTCAACACGAAGTGAAACGTCAGTTTGCAATTCAGAAACCAAACGTTCTTCAACTTTACGTGATGTTACCCATTTTCCTTCGCGACCAGCGAAAGGAGAGTTATTAGCAAGGAAAGTCATTTGCAAAGTAGGTTCGTCAATGTGCAAGATTGGCAATGGTTCTACGTGGTCTGAAGGTGTAACAGTTTCACCAACGAAGATATCTTCCATACCAGATAAAGCAATCAAATCACCAGCTTTTGCTTCTTGGATTTCCTGACGGTCAAGACCGAAGAAACCAAAAAGTTTAGTTACGCGGAAGTTTTTAGTTGTTCCATCAAGTTTAGACAAAGTAACACTGTCTCCAACTTTGATTGTTCCACGGAAAACACGACCGATACCGATACGTCCAACATAGTCATTGTAGTCCAAAAGTGAAACTTGGAATTGCAAAGGTTCATCAGAGTTATCAACTGGACCAGGGATATGGTCGATGATTGTATCAAAAATATTTGCCATTGTGTGTTCTTGATCAGCTGGATTATCAGACATTGATGAAGAACCGTTGATTGCTGAAGCGTAAACAACTGGGAAATCCAATTGTTCGTCATCAGCACCAAGTTCGATGAAAAGTTCAAGAACTTCATCAACAACTTCAGCTGGACGAGCAGATGGTTTATCAATCTTATTAACAACAACGATAGGCGTCAAGTTTTGTTCCAAAGCTTTTTTCAAAACAAAACGTGTTTGAGGCATTGTTCCTTCATAAGCATCGACAACGAGGACAACTCCATCAACCATTTTCATAATACGTTCAACTTCTCCACCGAAGTCCGCGTGACCTGGTGTGTCCAAGATGTTGATACGAGTTCCGTTATATTCAACTGCTGTATTTTTGGCAAGGATAGTAATCCCACGTTCTTGCTCAAGTGCATTTGAGTCCATCGCACGTTCAGCCAATTCTTTACGAGCATCCAACGTTTGAGATTGTTTTAAGAGTTCGTCAACCAATGTAGTTTTACCATGGTCAACGTGGGCAATAATAGCGACGTTTCTAATATCTTCGCGTAATTTAGTCAATTTTATCATACCTTACTTTCGTATATATCTAACCCATTATAGCACACTTTTTTAAAAGCTGTAAATGCACACGTTTACAAGCCTAGCAAAGACTTTTTTGGCTAAAAAATGAAAACTCCAAAGAAAATTTTCTAAGGAGTTCTTTATTTTTTTATAATTAATAAAATCGCTAAGAATTACCCTTCTTTTTGGAAATTCCTCATTTTTAAAGCATAGAGGAATAATAAAAGAAAAGCAAATAAACCCAGTAAGACAGCAATAATATATCCAGCTCCATAAAAAGTTAGAAAGATAGAAAGTTGAGCCCCAAAAGTATCCCCAGATAAACTATGATTAAAAATAATCATAGATGGAAAAGCTATAATTAAAAAACTGATGTAAAAAATTAGACTATCAAAAGAAAAATAGACACTAAACTTTGTTTTTTTATAATAAATGAGAAAAAATGAGAGAAGTAACAACAAACCCAAAATAAAACTATAAAGAGGGAACTGATGAAAAAGAAAATAAAAGAAATTTTCTCTACTTTTTTTATAATCAAAGTTCGTATTCAATTTATTCTGATTTACTGTTGCTGGAAGAAACATCACTCCTATCCAGATGATGAACATGAGTAGCATTTGCCAGATTTTTATCTTATTTATCCTCATTTTTACTCTCCTTTGATTTTATAATTATCTATTCTCTCTTTTTATAAGCATCCACATAAACCAAAATATTAAAAACTAAAAACAAGGAGAAACTGATAAAATAACCGAAATGATAAGTTTCTAACACTATCGCTCCTCTTTGAAATCCCCCAATCAAAATTTGATTTAACAAAAGAGCACCATAGGCACAAAGGACAGTAATTGTGATTAAAACCGGAATTACCCTTTTATATTTCACATATTGACTGGCCATCGTGAAATAATTGAACAGTAGCACAATTATGATGATAAAATATAATTCAACGTTATATTTTATAGCATATTGAAAACCCAAAAGATTAATACTTTCAAAGCTATTATTTGTAGCTGGAAAAAACGGAAGAAACAGACTAAGTAAACTGATAATAAATGTAAAAACAATGTATTTTTTCATAATCCCTCCTAGCTAAAGAAAAATACCACATTATTGAGAGTTACAGACCATTTAGAACGTGTTCCTCTTTTTAGATTGACTGTATACCCCACCTCTCCCTTTGAACCAGGAGTATTGGGAACCGCCTTGAAACCTGTCGTCACAGTCCAAGAACTCAAAGTTTGTTTTTGCCATGTAGTATCTCGTGATGGATGTGTTTTTTGTTGTACTCTCACACTAGAAGAAATGACTTTAATTGATGAATCGGCAATCGTGTAACCTCCAGTGACCTTATAAATATTTAATTTATTATCATTATGTGAACCCGTTACCGTCCAATAAACTTCTTCTTTAATTTTTACGCCGTATGTTGCGTCCCACTTAGACGTCTTTGAAGTATCATAAGTCGTAGCATTTGCTTTAACACCAAAAATCTTACCGAATATGTTTACTTCTAAATTATCAGAAGAATTTGATGTATCATTGTTGGTAACTTTTGCCTTAGACAAATCAGAAGTGTAAGTTGTTACTCCTTTTGTGCTATCTTTCTTATCAGCAGTTACCTGACTATTCACTGTCACAGGCGCAGTCAAATCCTCTCCACCACTTTTACTATCTAACTCTACGCCATCATTTACAACATACTTCACTTCTTTTTTCGTATTAGTAATCACTTTATCTGCATCTTTGGGGACATTCAAACTAACTTTACCACTTTTAGACACATCAACACTTGGAGCTTCCGCACCATCTGCTTTTACAGTAAATCCAGTTGCAAATAAGGCGCTGATAGCAAGCGTACCAATAATAATTTTTTTCGTATTCATGACTAAATCCTCTTTTCTTAGTCTGTAAGTTACTCATCTAAGAGTTAATTCTCACAAACTATAACTTACTTGACAGTATATTTTTCATAAAAAAATTACCCACTTTCTTTTGTTGCACGATATATCTTTGAGCTGATATTGAACTTTCTTAACTTTCCATTGGTTCTTTTTCTCTTTCAAAAGTTATTGATATTGTTTTTCATAATTAAATTGTAAGCGCTTTTTCTTTTGGTTGCAATGTTTTTTTGCTAAATTTAATCATTTTTATGATGAAATCACTTTTTTTGTGATGAAATTGAGTTTTTATCAGCCAAAAATAAAAATCACCCTAAAAAGGATGATTATTTTATCCACTCTGATTGTCTTTTGAGTGATTTCAGTACTTTTTTATAAACTGCCGGTGCTTTGACTTTTTTCAAACATTGTACAAAACACAGGGTCAAGCCGTCATCTTCAATTCGACGAATTTTCTTTGAATCAACGAGTAACCCGCGCCCAAGTGAGAGGAGATTGGGCATTTTCTTTTTTGCGTCTGAAATCGTTCCACGAACTAGACACTCATTATCTTTTGTGATGGCTCTAAGATAATTTCTATGTGTTTTGTCCGCTTCAATATATAAAAGAGAATCCATAGAAATCGGATAGCCAGCAATTTCAACAATATTTAATTCATTTGTAAAACAGTACAGTAAAACTTTTTCAATTATTTCCCTAACTTCACTATCAAAATCGCTACACACAGCCATCTGAGACCATAATGGTAGGGTAGTAAAGCTCAATAATTCATCTTTTAAGTCAGGATTATCAGTATAAATCAGAAAAAATGCCTTACTTTCTAACTTCTGTATTTTGTTCAGTATTTCTAGTTCTTCTTTTTGTCCAATTTTTATAAAACAAGCCTTAACTTCTTCAAGGTAAACTTGAAGATATTGATAGGCATCTTGATGATTATAGAATACTCTTGTTACGTCAACCTTGTCTTTTATCCCGAGTTCTTTTTCATTTTCAAGAACAAATCGCTCTAAGCGATTTCCTGCATAAAAGTCCGCATCAATCAAAATTCTATTCATTTTTTTACCTTCAACAAGTAAATTTTAACTATAATCTTATTCCAAAAACATCATTACCATTAAATATCTTTTTAGTTACGTTTTCAAATTATAGTGTATTATACCATTTTATAAGCAAAATCTGCGCTATTCTCTATATTTTACATATAGCTTGCACTTGAAAGCCTTTATCAAATACGGTAAAATGTAGTAATGAAAACTCTCTACGATGTACAAGAAATGCTGAAAAAATATGGATATATCAATCTTTTTCCAGATCGTTTGGATGCGATTGCTTTTATGCAAATTGAATTAGGAAAGATGCTTGAATCAGGAATATTTCAGAAAAGCGACCACGATTACTTGACTGCTCGCTTGATTTTGTCGCGTGAAGAGAGAATTGAAAAGAAAAAATCTACGACTAATAAAAACTAATGCTTTTTTTATTGTCAGATTGGAGAAAAAACAATGACTGCAAGTAAAATTATCGGTATCGACCTTGGCGGAACTTCAATTAAATTTGGGATTTTAACTCTCACTGGTGAAGTTCAAGATAAATGGTCTATCCCAACAAATATTTTAGAAGATGGAAAACATATCGTTCCTGATATTATCCAATCAATCAACCACCGTTTGAACCTTTACAATTTGGATAAATCAGAGTTTCTCGGAATTGGAATGGGAACTCCTGGGTCAGTAAATATTTCTGAAAGTACTGTTAAAGCCGCTTTCAACTTAAACTGGGCAGATACTCAAGAGGTTGGTAAACCAATTTCTGAGGGTGTTGGTCTACCTTTCATCTTGGACAATGACGCTAACGTTGCTGCTCTTGGTGAACGTTGGGTTGGGGCTGGTGAAAACAATCCTGATGTAGTCTTCATCACTCTTGGAACTGGTGTTGGTGGTGGAATTATCGCCTCAGGAGAGCTAGTTCATGGTATTGCTGGAGCTGGTGGTGAAATCGGCCACATTTGCGTTGACCCTGATGGTTTTGAATGTACTTGTGGAAACCGCGGTTGTTTGGAAACAGTAACTTCTGCTACAGGAATCGTTCGCTTAGCTCGTAAATTTGCTGAAGAGTACGAAGGAGATTCTACTATTAAGGCTGCTATTGACAATGGTGATGAAGTAACTTCTAAAGACATTTTCTTTGCTGCTCAAGAAGGAGACCACTTCAGCTTATCTGTTGTTGATAAATTTGCTTATTATCTTGGATTTGCCTGTGCAAATTTGGGTTCTACTTTAAACCCTGCTTCAATCGTTATTGGTGGTGGTGTATCAGCAGCTGGTGAATTCTTGCGTGAAAAAGTTGAAGCTTATTTCAATAAATATGCCTTTTCAACTGTTCGTAACTCAAGTAAAATTAAACTTGCTGTTCTTGGAAATGATGCCGGAATTATCGGCGCTGCAAGTCTTGCTCTTAAATTTAAAGGAGAATAATTTTGATTATTATTATCATTGATATCATTCTTGTCTTAGTAATTATCGGAATGTTTGTCTATCCCCGCTGGAATCTTCGTCGCAATGCAAAACTTGTTGAGGAAGCTGAATTTGCTCGGTTGATACCAACTTCTCAATTAATTGATATTCGCGAAGCAAATCAATTCCGGGTTAACCATATTCTTGGTGCGCGTAATCTTCCTTCTGGTCAGATTGATCAAAGTTTAAATGCTTTGAGCAAACATAAACCCGTGCTAATTTATGAAACTGGTCGTCCTGTTGGCGGAGCAAAAGTTGCTAAAAAACTTAAAAAAGCAGGCATTCCTGAAATTTATATCCTTAAAGGTGGGTTAAATTCTTGGAATGGGAAAACAAAATCTGGTATTTAATAATAAAAAGGATAGAATCTTTCTACCCTTTTAGATTGTTAAAAAATCTGTCAGTAAATTTAAAAATAAAATAAAGCTCTGTCAGTACTGACAGAGCTTTTCATTTACAATTTTATTAGCCCACTTCAGCTTCAATCATCCAAAGTGTTTTTTCGATATCCCCAAGAGCAGTTGTGAATAAATCAACTGTCACATCATCTCCATCATCCCCAGCAATTTTAATTCCGTCTTTGAAGAGTTGAGTCAAATATTTATAAGCAACGATCAATTCTTTGACACGTTCTGAATTAGATTTACCCCAAGCTGCAGGCGTCATCTCAATTTTAGAATTTTTATCAAATTCTGCCAAAGTTGAAACTGGAGAACCACCAATAGTGATTAAACGTTCTGCAAATTCATCCAAATGTTCGTCCAATTGATCTTTTAATTCATCCATTTTTGGGTGTAGGTAAAGAAAACCAGGGCCACGCAAATACCAGTGGATTTGATGAACAAGAGCAGATGCTTTCGATAAATCGGCAACCGTTTGATTTAAAACTTCTTGTGTGTGTTCATTTGACATAACTAACCTCCATTTTTTAAATATTAAATGTCATAAAGAGATTTAATATTAACTTTTCTATAAATATATTATAAACCAATGAGAATTTTTTCTCAAATGATTTACTTATTTTCTTTTTAATTCCATTTTTAGTTACATTCAAAATCCATTTTCGTATAGATTAGTATGGAGATATTATTTTTATTTATTATTGGAACAATTTTCGGGTCGTTTTTTGGCCTATTGGTTGACCGTATTCCGGCAGGAGAATCAATTATTTTTGGACGCTCACATTGCGACTCTTGCAATCACATTTTGAGCTTCCGTGACTTAATTCCCTTATTTTCTCAATTATCTTCTGCATCACTTTGTCGCTATTGTAAGAGTAAAATTCCATTGATGAATTTTATTCTTGAGTTTTCTGTTGGTCTCCTCTTTTGTTTGGCATGGCTTAATTATCTTAGTCTTCCACAATTTTTGATGAGCATTCTGTCAGTAATTTTATCTGCTTTTGATTATCGGCATCATAGCTTTCCTTTTATTATTTGGCTTATTTTCGCTCTTTCCTTTATTATTTTATTTCCCTCTTCTTTGATTTTTTATAGCTGGTTAGTACTTGCACTCTTAACTGAGATTTTCGATTTTAAAATTGGAAGTGGTGATTTTTTATGGTTTTTTACGGCCTCATTTTCTATAAGTTTTTTTGATGAAATGAAACTTCTTCAAATCGCTTGTTTACTTGGAATTATCTATTATTTAATGATAAAAAAACGAGACGAAATTGCCTTCATCCCTTTTCTAACTATTGCATATCTAATGTTGCTTTTTGGACACCAAATCCTGATATGGTAACTCCTAGCAGCCTAACTCCCAAGCTCTCATCATAATCAATTTCTTCAAATATCTGTTGTGCAGCTTCTGCAATGTCCTCCGGACTATCCAGATTCTCTACCATTGATTTTCGTTTCGTTAGTGTTGTAAAATCCGAATATCTCAATTTCAAAATAATAATGTTTCCCTTGAGTTGGTGCCTTTTTAAGGATTCAGAAACCTGTTTAGATATTTTGATTAATTCAGCTTTGATATCATCTGGAAGATATAGTAATTTCCCATAGGTTCGCTCTTTGCCTACTGATTTTCGTTCACGATGATTTTTGACTTTAGAGTTATGAATTCCATTTGCCTTTTGGAAAAGTTCCCAACCATAAATACCAAATCTTTCAGCCAAATCAACCGGATCAGCTTTTTGTAAATCTCCTCCAGTAAAGAATCCTAAGGCATGTAATTTAGGAACAGTTGCTTTCCCCACCCCATGAAATTTTTCCACAGGCAACTTTGCCAAAAACTCTAATGCTTCATCTGGCATAATTAATGTCAAACCATGTGGCTTTTCATAATCTGAAGCAATCTTTGCCAAAAATTTATTATAAGAGACTCCTGCTGAACAAGTCAAACCTAGTTCAACAAAGATATCATGTTGAATTAATTTTGCTATTTTTATTGCTGATTGAGCTCCTATTTTATTCTCGGTTACATCTAAATAGGCTTCATCAATTGACGCTGCCTCAATATTATCCGTGTAGCGTTTGAAAATTTCACGAACCTGTTTACTAACTTTTGTATATTTCTCATAGTTCCCAGAAATAAAAATAGCTTGTGGACAAAGGTCATACGCTTCCTTTGCACTCATTGCCGAGTGTATTCCGAAAGCACGCGCTTCATAAGAACAAGTTGATACAACTCCCCGCCCACCAGTCTGCAATGGATTCCTAGCAATCACAACTGGTTTACCCTTTAGACTCGGATTATCACGCACTTCAACGGAAGCAAAAAAGGCATCCATATCGATATGAATGATTTTTCGTGAAGTGTCATTGATCAGTGGAAAAGTTAGCATATTGTTATTATACAAAAATTAGTTTTTAGACTCAATAGGCGAATAAAAAAACTCTTGACGAGCAAGAGTTTTAATTTATAAATTAATAATTTGATAATCATAACCTTGTGACTTCAGAATAGTAAAACAAGCCTCCATCTTAAAGAAAATTGTCTTAGTATTATCATTAGGATGAAAAGTTTGAATCTGATAATCATCAAGCATTTGTTGATCAAAATAAATATTCATATTTTCATAATTTGTTCCGACTAAACCAAAAAGGGAAACAATTCCTGAATTTAAACCTAACATTTCTTCCAATCGGTCTTCTGATATAAAGTGGAGTCTTTTCACCTCAAGAATTTCACTCAAACGATTCATATCAACTTGTTTAGCGTCATCCATGATAATCATATAAAACTGAGTTGATTTTTTATTGGCCAAAATCAAAGTTTTTGAACGACACCCTTCATAATCTTTAATGTAGTTATCCGACTCTTCTGTTGAATGACTAGCTGGGTGTTCTACAATTTTGTAAGGAATCGAAAGTTCAGTTAACAATTTTTCCACTTCTGCAAAAGTTCTCATCAATTATTTCCTCCATCCACATAGAAAAACATCAGTAAAATTATCTTTATAAGATGATTCATTATTAAATTATGCCTAAAATCCTAGTAATCCTCGAAGGTCAAAGGCTGTTCCCGCTTTGGCCCCACAAATCAAGACCACAATCGCTAATACCCCAAGTACTGTCACAACAAGCATCCCCAACCATTCTTTGACTGATATTGATTGATGACTCTCTTTTTTTGCCCCAATGAACAAAAGAAATCCAATTGTATATAGAATCATAGCCAGCCAAACATATTGCCAGCCTGAGAGGTAGAGTGCCAGAGCCTGAAAAGCAAAAGTGAAGAAACCAATCAGTATATTTTTTACTGACGCTTCTTTAAGACCAATTTTGAAAAGATAGGCACCAACTAAAGCATAGCAAATCATTATTACGGCTGTTGCCATATAAATAAAAACATTATAAGCATTTGCAACAAAATATGTAATGATAATAAAGATTTGAATCATCAACTGAGTAATCAACAATGAATTACTTGGGGCATGATATTTATTGAGTTTACCAAACCAACTTGGCAATAGTTTTTGCTCTGCCAACTGTTGTGTAGCTTCAACCGGTAGCATTGTCCATGAAAGCCATGCTCCTAATAATGAAATCATTAGACCGACTGCCATAAGGCTACCACCCCAGCCACCGACCATTTCATTAAGAATGTAAACAAGACCAGGGGCTTTGACATTTGCTAAACTTGCTTGATCCATATAACCATAAGGTAGGAGTGACAAAAGTACATAAATAACAAGCAAAACTGCTAAACCAATAACTGTTGCTTTTGCTGTATCTGATTTCTTTTTCGCGCGATTTCCCATCATCGCAGCACCCTCAATCCCCACAAAGACCCAAACCATTACCATCAATGAGCCCTTAATTTGACTTAAAAGTCCACTTGCAGTCATTGCGTGCCAAACAAAATCTTTGACTGAACCATCAGCAGCAAAATTCGTTGTAAAGGTTTGCCAAAAATGTTGAGTAAAGACATTAGCCTTAAATAAGATAATTCCTGTAATTGAGAAAACAACCAATGGAATCAGTTTGGCAATCATCACAATTGCATTTACAGCCGCAGCCGTTTCTACTCCTCGATCAACTAGAAGCATCAATATCCATGAAATAATTGACACAATAATTACTGACAGAATAGTTAGTGAACCGTTTGAATTTGCAAATTTACTAGGAAAGAAATAATCAGCAGAAGTCATCATTAAAACAGCAAAACCAATTGTTCCTGTCCATGCTGAAATCCAGTAACCCCAGCCCGATAAAAAACCTACAAAGTCCCCAAAACCTGCTCGAGCATAATCTGATACACCAGAAAGATCAGGTTTTATTGTAATGAGCCGATTAAAACTCAAAACTAACATTAATATTCCAAAACCAATAAAAAGCCATGAAATCACGACTCCCCCAGGAGTTGAGCCTCTTGCCAAGTCATTGGCAAGGTTGAACACTCCACCACCAATGGCTCCTGAGATGATAATCGCTAGTAGTGCAAAAAGGCTAATCCCTTTTGTTTTCTTGTTTTCCATTTACTCACTTTCTATTATTTAATTATAAATTCGCTATAATTAAATTCGTATAATCTGACTGTAAATATAAAACAGTCTCTTGAATATAGAGACTATTTTATATTCTTTAGTTATAATTATGCTCACATTTTCCCATTATACACTTTTTATACAAGTTAGTAAAACGGTAATGTATTTATATAAAAGATATTAACCTTTATATTCTCTCAAAAATTCAGATAGGAGTTGCAAACCTTGACGTAGAGTCTTTTTATCCGTACAATATCCAATTCTGGCATATCCCGGTAAGTCAAAACGATTTCCAGGAATTATTAGCACTCCTTTTTCACGAAGGAGTTGAATGGCAAAATCTTCCGTTTTCATTGGGTCTAATTGTTCGAATTTCACGAAGCTTACAGACACAGCATTAGGATAAACCATTGAGACCAATGGCTCATTTTCGACCCATTCTTTTAAAATTGAGAGATTTCCTTTAACAATATCCCGAGCGCGAGCCAACACCTTATCCTTATGTTTTAAAACTAAAGAAGCCAAAGCATCATCAAAGACTCCTGTACAAATTAGAGTATAATCTCGAATCTTTCGGAATTCATTACAAAGGTCACGATCTTGAGTGGCGACCCAACCTACACGAATTCCTGGAACCGAATAAGTTTTAGAAATTGAATTTGTTGAAATTCCTTTTTCGTATAAATCAGCAATTGGTGCATAAGAGGTTTCTTCATCAAGAGGCAGATAAACCTCATCACAAAGAATATATGCATCGACACTCCGGGCAATCTCAACTACTTCTGCTAAGAAATCTGGACTCATAATCGCACCCGTTGGTTGAGCTGCATTATTTAAACAAATCAATTTTGTGTTAGGTTTAACAAGTCGACGCAAGTCTTCAATTTGCGGCAACCAGTGATTTTCTTCTTTTATCTTCCAGTAATCAACTTGTGCACCTAATGTTTTTGGCCAATCATATAATTGTTGATAAGAAGGATACTGAGCGATTACATGATCTCCTTGACCAATCAAGCCTAAAATTGTAAGAAAATTTGCTCCTGTCGCTCCATTAGTAGATAAAATATTGTCTTCTGATACTCTTTTATAAAGTTTAGCAACTTCTGATTTGAAGGCTGGTGATCCTTCAATCCATCCATAACTAAATTTTTCTTTCATCATCTGAGACATAAAAGCTTCACCTTTATCTTCTTCAAAAGCCAAGACCTCTTCTAAAGATAGTGAATCAATGGTTGACTGAGCAATATCAATTGTTGCTGATTTTTCCCAAACGTTGAGCCAATCTTCGCAACCAAATTGTACAAGTTCCATAAGTTTTATTTGCAAGTTTAAATGATTTTTTCGAGAAATCATCCGAACTTGTCTTCCTCTCTTTATTTTTTTACTGACAGATTTATTAGCTAGATTAGCATAATATTCCTGAATCATATTAGGATTCTGTCAGTAATTTTATCAATATAAATCGTTTACATGTTAATTGTACAATAATTATTGATAAAATATCGGAAAGTTTATCAATTTTTAAACTACATTTATAAAAAAATGCTACATCAGAAATGTAGCATTTTTAACGTTAAGGAATAATCTTTGTTCCAGAATCATTGTTGAGGAAGTCTTCAAGATTTTCCAAAGAGGTAATTGTTGCAGGACGACCAGTACGAGTAACAAATTCCATTGCTGCTTCTACTTTTGGTAACATTGAACCTGCGGCAAATTGCCCTTCTTTAATATAAGCTTTCATTTCTGCCATTGTTACTGTTTCAAGTTTTTTCTGGTTAGGTTTATTGAAGTTAACAAAAACATTATCTACCGCAGTTAAAATCAAAAGATTATCTGCTTCAACAAGTTCAGCAACTTTTGCTGCTGAAAAGTCTTTATCAATAACAGCTTCAACTCCTTCATAACCCTCTTGAGTTTCAATGACAGGAATACCACCACCACCAGATACAGTCACCAAAACGCTTGATGAAATCAATGGTTTAATTGCTTCGGCTTCAACGATACGTGTTGGTTTAGGACTTGGTACTACTCGACGATAGCCACGACCTGAGTCTTCAACAAAAGTCCAGTCAGGATACTGAGCTTTCATCTCTGCTAAGCCCTTTTCGTCGTAGAATGGACCGATTGGTTTAGTTGGTTTTTCAAAAGCCGAGTCATCTTTGTCAACAACTGTACGAGTCACTACAGAGATAACTGGAACGCGCTCCATCTTATTTTTTATCAAAGCTCTTGTAAAAGCTTGCCCCATCCAGAAGCCAATTTGACCTTGAGTCATTGCAACAGCTGTATCAATTGGCATGGCTGGATTTTTAGGACTATCTGCCGCTAATTGTTGCAACAAAAGATTCCCCACTTGCGGCCCATTACCATGAGTGACAACCATTTCCACATCGTTATTTCTAATAAGAGGAATTAATTGTTCTGCCGTTGTTTCAAGCGCTCTTTCTTGTGCTTTTGCTGTTGGGTCATCTGTTAAAATAGCGTTACCACCTAGGGCTACGACCATACGTCTTACCATTAAATTATTTCTCCTCTATCTTTTTTACTTATTTATGGAACAATTCTTGTTCCGCTGCCAGATTTGACAAAATTTTCAACATTATCAAGGCTTGTAATCGTAGCAACTTTACCTGTTCGCTCAACAAAGCTGACCGCAGCTTCTACCTTAGGTCCCATCGAACCTTTGGCAAAGCGTTCTTCATCGACATACTTACGCATTTCAGAAACTTTGACCGTTTCTAGATGAACTTGATCTTCTTTTCCATAGTTCAAATAAACATCGCCGCCACTTGTCAAAATCAAAAGTTCATCTGCACCAACCATTTCAGCTAATTTAGCTGCTGAAAAATCTTTGTCAATAACGGCTTCAACACCTTTATAACCATTACCATCTTTAATGACGGGAATTCCACCTCCGCCAGAAGCAATCAGTAAACTTCCAGATTCCAAGATTGGACCAAATGCTTTTGCTTCAATGATTTCAAGTGGTTTAGGACTTGGAACTACTCGACGATAACCACGGCCAGCATCTTCCATCAATTCCCAATCAGGAAATTGCTTCTTAATTTCTGGCAATTGTTCTTCTGTATAAAAGGGACCGATGGGTTTACTAGCATTTTTAAAAGCTGGATCATTTTCATCAACCAATGTTTGGGTCACTGCCGAAATAACTGGATAACGTTCCAAGCCATTATTAGCCATTGCTCTTGTAAAAGCTTGAACCGTCCAAAAACCGATTTCACCTTGAGTCATTGCCCCAACTGTATCCAATGGCATAGCTGGGTTTTTTTCACTATCTGAACCCAATTGTTGTAAAAGTAAATTTCCAACCTGTGGTCCATTTCCATGAGTCACAACCATTTGTCTGTCATTATCTTTAATTAATGGCATCAACTGTTCAGCTGTTACTTCAAGCGCTTTTTTTTGAGCCGCTGCTGATGGGTCCTTTGTCAAAATAGCATTCCCACCAAGGGCTACAACAATACGACTTACCATTTTTTATACCCCTTTGATTAATTTTTAATTCCTTTTTTATTGATATCACTACGAACCACGAAGTAAACAATAAATGTTACTACAATCAATGGAACTACAGCGACAAGTAAAGTATTTCCATCAATTCCCAGTGCATCTTGCAAGCCAAGCCAGTTTCCATATACTCCAAAAACAGCAAGTATTCCTAAAACTGTCAAGATAAAGGTTGCGATTAATTCAGCCGTGGACATTTTAGTTCCATATTCTTTTTTGCCTAAAGCATAGAGAATGAAACCAACTGCGTAAAGAATTAAAGAGAGCCAAACAAATTGCCATCCTGAATAGTACAAGGCTAAGATTTGGAAGGCAGCCGCGATGAAACCAATAATGATATTACTTGTTTTCTTCTCTTGAATCCCTAATTTAAAGAGATATAAACCAACTAAGGCATAACAAATCATGATAACAGCGGTACAAAGGTAAACAAAGACATTGTAAGCATCAGCTACAAAATAAGTGACAATCAAGAAAATTTGAACAATCAATTGTGTCAGCAAAAGTGAATTTTTAGGTGCACCTTTGTCATTAAGTTTACCAAACCAACTAGGAAGTAATTTTTGTTCTGATAATTGTTGTGTTGCCTCAACAGGAAGCATTGTCCATGACAACCAAGCTCCAAGAAGTGAAATCACAAGACCAATGGCCATCAGTGAACCACCCCAACCGCCAACCATAGCGTTCAAAATATGAACCAAACCTGGTTGACCAGTATTAGCCAGTTCTTGTTGGCTCATAAAACCAAATGGTAACAATGAGAGCAAGATATAAATTACTAATAAGGCAATCAAACCGAGAATTGAAGCTTTACCAGCATCCGATTTACGTTTGGCACGGTCACCCATCATAGCAGCCCCTTCGATTCCGACGAAGACCCAAATCATAACCATGAGTGAACCTTTGACTTGACTGAATAAATCTCCGCCAGTCATATTAGACCAAGTTAAACTCTTAATTACGCCATCAGCATTTGTATTCGCAACGAAATTTTGCCAAAAGTGAGCACTAAAGACTCCAGCTTTGAAAGTAACTATTCCAGCAATAACAAAGACAAACAAGGGAATCAATTTTGCAACAAGGACAATTGCATTAATGGCAGCAGCCCCTTCAACACCTCGCATAACAAGTAAAGTCAATCCCCACGAAACAATTGAAACAACAATTACTGACAGAATGGTCAATGAGCCATTCTTAGCTTGAAAAACGCCAGGGAAGAAATAGTCAACGGAAGTCATCATCAAAACAGCAAAAGCAATATTACCTGCCCAAGCAGATAACCAATAACCCCATCCTGAGATAAAACCAACCATATTACCAAAACCAGCACGTGCATAATCTGACACACCTGAAAGTTCAGGTTTGTTTACCACCAAATGATTCAGTGATAAAACCAACATTAATATACCAAAACCAATAACGATCCATGAAATGACAACACCACCAGGTGATGCATTTGTTGCTAAATCGTTAGAGAGGTTAAATACCCCACCACCAATCGCTCCAGAAACAATAATCGCAACTAAAGCAGCAAGGCCAATTCCTTTTTTATTTTCTGCGTCCATATCAATCCTTTCAATGATTTTAACCGTCAAAACAGTCTAAAAACTATCTTAGACTGCTTTCAACGACTTAAATCAAAATCTATCAGTTTACTGACAGCTCTGTCAGTAAACTGACAAATTATCTATTTTAATTATTTAAAATCTTCAGGAACTGCTGGGATAAATAAATTACCCAAAGTTGCAGCCATAATTGCTTTGATTGAGTGCATACGATTTTCTGCTTCTTCAAATTGACGAGCATATTTAGAACGGAAAACTTCGTCAGTAACTTCCATTTCTGTCAAACCATATTTTTCTTTGATTTCTTTACCATATTCAGTTTCAGTGTCATGGAAAGCTGGTAAGCAGTGCATAAAGATAAGTTTACCGTTGTCAGCATTTCCTGTCATTTTCAACATATCCATTGTGATGCGGTATGGTGTCAAAAGTTTAACACGTTCTTCCCAGTTAGATTCTCCCATAGATACCCAAACGTCTGAATAAATAATGTTAGCACCTTTAACACCTTCTTCAATATTAGAAGTTGCAAGAGGTTTAGCACCTGATTTTTCAGCAAATTTATTGGCAATATCCATAACTTCTTTAGAAGGATGAAGTGAATCTGGAGCAACGATATGAACATTTACACCGAGCATAGAACCAGTTACAATGAGTGAATTTGCCATGTTGTTACGACCATCACCAACGTAAACTAATGTCAACCCTTTAAGGTAACCAAAGTTTTCTTTTACTGTCATAAAGTCAGCAATCATTTGTGTTGGATGCCAATCATCTGTCAAACCATTCCAAACTGGAACACCAGAGTATTTTGCTAAATCTTCAACTTCTTTTTGAGAGAATCCACGACGTTCGATAGCATCAAACATTGAACCAAGCACGCGAGCTGTATCTTCTGTTGATTCTTTGATTCCGAGTTGGATATCATTTGCACCAAGATATTCAGGATGAGCACCAAGGTCAATGGCAGCAGTTGTAAATGCGGCACGTGTACGAGTTGAAGTTTTTGCAAATAACAAGGCAATATTTTTACCTTCAAGATAGTGGTGAGGAATATTTTGTTGTTTCAATGCTTTCAAATGAAGACCAAAATCAACAAGGTAGTTAATTTCAGCTGGTGTAAAATCTTTTTCAGCAAGCAAGCTACGACCTTGGAATACTGAGTTTACTTCTGCTTTTGTAATAAGTGGTGATGTCATTATTTTTTTCCTTTTTCTATTTTTAAATATTTAATGAATTTTTTAAATTACATTAATGAGCTACTTTCATCTTTAATTTTACGAACTTATAAAACTAAATTTATAAATTCAAGAACATTATGTAAAAGTCTTCAGATTACAAATCTTCACGCCAAAGTGGTTGTGACATACAACGCGCTCCACCACGACCACGACCAAGTTCACTTGAAAGAATTTCATGAACTTTAATACCATGTTCTTTCAAAAGTTCAACAGTTACATAGTTACGGTCATAAGTAACGATTTCTCCTGGAGCAATAGCAAGGGTATTTGAACCATCATTCCATTGTTCACGAGGTGCGGCAATTGGGTCACCTGCACCACATTCAATCAAGTCAAGTTCTGAAAGGTTCAAGACTTTCTTAAGGGCTGCTTTAAGATCTGTCAAATGTTCAATTTCAACTTCACCATCTTGACCAGGACGAAGAATGAAGACGTTGATGTTACCTGCACCATCCATAATTCCTGGGAAAACTGTAAATTGATCATGGTTAATCATTGTAAATACAGTGTCCAAGTGCATCATTGCATGGTTATGAGGGATTTCAACCGCAAGCACTGTATCAAATGTAGAAAGTGGATTTGCAAATAATTCTTTAGCAAGATTTTGAATTGTTTTAGATGAAGTACGTTCTGAAACCCCGATTGCTACAGTTGTCTTATTAAGAATTAATTCATCACCACCTTCAATACGAGTAGTATGATTACGATCACGCCAGATTGGAGTGTCTTTGAAACGTGGATGGTTAGCCATCACATATTCAGTAATCAAGCTTTCAGGTTGACGTGCTGGGAAAGTCATTTTATTAATAGTCATTCCGACACCCATTGAAGCTTGTGGGTCACGTGTGAAGTAAGCATTTGGTAATGGGTTGAGGTAGAAATAATTTTCTGCATCAGAACCTGCCATGTCACTAAGTGCTGTGCGTTTGATATCCAATTCATTTTTACGAACACCGGCATAGACTTTTTCAACCATATCTTTTGTTGGCATTGAAGTTAAATATTCAGTCAATCCATCATAAGTACGTCCTGGACGGTAACCTGCTTCATGCAACAAATGGCTTAAAAACTCTTCTTTTGTTTCAGATGATTTTTCAAAAACTTCTGTTGCAAGATTTTCGATATAAACAGTTTCAGCACCATTGTCACGCAATGTTTGAGCAAAGAAATCATGCTCTTTTTGAGCAATTTTGAGATATGGAATATCATCAAATAAAAGCTGTTTCATTGTGTCTGGGGTAATATTCTCTACCTCTGCACCTGGGCGGTGGAGAAGGACTGATTTTAATTTCCCAATTTCTGAGTTAACATTAATTCCATTGTTCATTTTGGAGTATCCTTTCTGATTTCGATTCAGTATTATTGGAATCGTTTACAAGGAAATTATACATCTATGCATATTTTTTGTCAAGCACTAATGCTACACTTTACAAAGGTTTATTCATTTATACATGTTTTTTTATATTCTGACAATTTCACGTTTATGCACTCCTTTGCTTATCATGGGATTCTTAGCTTTTTATTAAAATACTTATTTTACAAAATGTTTTAAAAAAGAAACAAAAAAATCTCTCACCAGCAAGAATTAAATTCTTTTTGATAAGAGATTAAATAACTAAGTATAGTTTTACATATTTTCAGGAGCAGCAACCCCAAGAAGGCGCAACGCTTCTTTCAAGACAATTGAAGTCGCACTAATCAAAGCCAAACGTCCATCCAATTGAGCATCATCTTCTAAAATACGAACATGAGCATAGTATTTGTTAAAGGCTTGTGCAAGTGAAATTGCATATTTGGCGATAATAGAAGGTTCATAATTATCAGCAGCACGTTTCACAATATTTGGGAATTCTTTCAAAGCTTTGACAATTTCCCAAGCTTCAGCATCAGAAACAACAAGAGAAATATTGTCAATATTCACTTTACGATTTGCTTTACGCAAAATTGATTGAATACGAGCGTGAGCATATTGCACATAAGGGCCTGTTTCACCTTCAAATGAAACCATTTCATCCAAATCAAAGTCATAACCGTTGTTTCGGTCAGTCTTCAAGTCGTAGAATTTAACAGCACCAACTCCAACTTGCTTAGCAACTTCTTCTTTATTTTCTAAATTAGGGTTTTTTGCTTCAATTTGCTTTTCAGCACGATCCACCGCTTCATCAAGAGCCATTTCTAATTTAACAACGTGCCCTTTACGAGTTGAGAATTTTTTCCCACCTTGAGTAACCATTCCGAAAGGTACATGCACCATATCATCAGACCAATCATAGCCAGCTTCTTTCAAAACAGCTTTCAGTTGTTTGAAGTGGTTAGTTTGTTCGCCACCTACCACGTAGAGTGATTTTACAAAATTAAAAGTCTTTTTACGATAAGCAGCAGTCGCAAGGTCACGCGTGATATAAAGTGTTGCACCATCTGTTTTCTTAATCAAAGCTGGATTAAGATTATATTTTTCAAGATCAACAATCAAAGCACCTTTTGACTCATGTAAAAGATTTTTATTTTCCAAATCTTCCACAATAGCATCCATCTTGTCACTGTAGAAGCTTTCGCCCATAAAGTGATCGAAAGTTACTCCGAGTTTTCCATAGATACGGTTAAACTCAATCAATGAAACATCAGAGAACCATTTCCAAATACGAAGGGCTTCTTCATCACCTTGTTCCATTTTGAGGAACCATTGACGTCCTTCTTCATCGACTTCTGGATCTTCTTTAGCTTCCGCATTAATTTTTACATAAAGTTTCAAAAGTTCATCAATCGGATTTGCTGTAATGGTCGCTTCATCTCCATATTTTTTATATGCAGTAATCAATAGACCAAATTGTTTCCCCCAGTCGCCCAAGTGGTTAATTTTAATCGGTTGATAACCCAATTTTTCATAAATTTTGGCAATCGAATCACCAATAACAGTTGAGCGCAAATGTCCAATTGAGAAAGGTTTAGCGATATTTGGCGCAGACATGTCAATCGGCACATTTCCACCTTCTCCAATATTTGCATCACCATAGTGCTCACCTTCAGCCAAAACTTCACGAATGACTTCTGAGGCTGTCGCATTTTTATCAAGGAAAAAGTTAACGTAAGGCCCTACTGCAATAACTTTCTCAAAACCTTTTGTATCTATCTTCTCAGCGATTTCTCCAGCAATAATTTGTGGAGATTTTCGGAGAGTTTTCGCCAATTGAAAAGCTGGGAATGCTAAATCTCCTAAATCTGAGGATTTAGGTTTTTCGATTATAGCTGCGATTTGTTCTACTCCAAGAACACCATCGATTGCAGCAGACAGTGCTTGGCTTACTAGTTGTTTTTCGTCCATTCACTAATTATACAGAAAAAACACTAATTTTGTCAATATATAGTCCATTATATGGTATAATTATGCTATGAAAAGAGATAAAAGATTAGAAATTATTAAAGAAATTGTGACAAATAATAAAATATCGACTCAAGAAGAGCTTCAATCTCTATTATTAGAACGCGGTGTAGAGGTAACACAAGCCACTTTATCCAGAGATATTAGAAAATTAAATATTATAAAAAAACGGGACAAAGGAGAGAGTTTTTACTCATTTTTGACTTCTGGCAACTCTAAAATTAATTCTGATTTACAGTTGTATTTTTATAATTTTGTCATTTCAGCAAAGTCTGTTGGTGCTTTAGTTGTCATTCGTACAAAACTAGGCGAAGCGGACGTTTTAGCAAATGCTTTAGATGACGAACGCGATAGCCGGACTGATATTTTAGGTACAATTGCCGGTGCTGATACCTTGCTTGTTATTTGTGCGTCCGAAAAAGCAGCAAATATTTTGACAGCAGAGATTAAATATATTTTATTAGGTTAATTTAAACGAAATTAAGGTTCGTTTAAGCGTTTACATTTATACTCATATTACTCCCTAAATAATTTCTTCATAAACCCCTTTGATTCAAGTCACACTCCCGTGACTTGAATTTTTTATTAATAAAAAAGCACTAACAATACTGTCAGTGCTTTTTTTAATTTTATTGTAAGTTTGTTGAAGTTTGGCTAAGTAATTTTTCAAAAGCAATTTCATATTTTTGAATATTCCCTGCTCCCATAAAGACATAAACTCCGCGGTCGTGGTCTAACAATGGTGAGACATTATCAAGCTCAATTACTTTGGCTGGTTTACGAACTTTATCAGCTAAATCTTGTGCCGTAATTTCATGGTGGTCTACTTCACGAGCTGAGCCATAAATTTGTGCCAGATAAACAGTATCCGCATGGTCAAGAACTTCTGCAAACTCATCAGCAAAGGCAATGGTTCTGGTAAATGTATGAGGTTGGAATACCGCAACGATTTCACGGTCAGGATATTTTTGACGAGCCGCATCCAATGTTGCTTCAATCTCAGTTGGATGATGAGCGAAGTCATCAATAATTACTGTTTCTCCTACTTTTTTCTCAGTAAAACGGCGTTTTACTCCTCGGAAAGTCAAGAGGTGGTCAGCAACATCTGTCATATCCAAACCAAGATTATGGCAAACGGCCACAACAGATAAAGCATTCAAGACATTATGTTTTCCATAGGCAGGAACAACAAAATGACCAATTTTTTCACCACGGAAATAGGCATCAAAAGATGAACCGCGTGTACTTCTAATCAAGTTTTCTGCACGGTAATCATCATTAGCTTCAAAACCATAATAATAAATAGGCGCTTTAGCAGACAATTTACGCAAATTCACATCTTCACCATAAGCAAAGATTCCTTTTTTAATATTATTTGCATAGTCTTGAAAAGCTGAAGTGACATCTTCAATTCCTTCAAAATAGTCAGGGTGGTCAAAGTCAATATTTGTCATAATGGTATATTCAGGATGATATGGCATGAAATGACGTTCATACTCATCAGATTCAAAGACAAAATATTCACTTCCAGCATTTCCACGCCCAGTTCCATCACCAATTAGGTAAGAAGTGTCCACGATATTCGACATCACATGAGCTAACATTCCAGTTGTTGAAGTCTTACCGTGTGCGCCTGCAACCCCAATACTTGTGAAATCTTCCATGAAATGGCCCAAAAATTCATGATAACGTTTGAATGGGAAGCCATTTTTATGCGCGAAAGCAATTTCGACATTATTATCATCGCGAAAAGCATTCCCAACAATCAATTCAAACTCAGGTTTAATATTTTTTTCGTCAAACGGCAAAAGTGGAACACCCGCTTGTTCAAGACCACGTTGTGTGAAAAAGTAGTCTGTTGAATCTGAACCTTGAACGTTTTTGCCCATTTGATGTAACATCAATGCAAGTGCACTCATGCCTGAACCTTTAATACCGGTAAAATGATATGTTTTTTCCATGATAAAATTTTCTGTCAGTTACTTTTATTCATCAGCAACTGACAGAAATTTCCCTTCTTTTCTTACAGTTAAAATTTTTTATTTATTTAAAAGTCACGCCCTAAAAGACGCACAAAATAACTGACAAGTTGTTTTTTTAAAATAAATTTTATCAAAATAAAATTTATTTTCTCTGTCAGTTTTTTGTTCAAATTTGAAAATTATACGATTCCGCGGTCAAAAATGTTTTTCCGCTTATTTTCAAAGTAACTTCCCTTTTGCGTATCATTTGCTGCTCCACCGTGCGGTGTTGCTTTTTTCATTCCAGAGCCATTCTTTGCAACTGCATCCGAAACGTTCATTCCTTGTTTTTTCATATCCCGAATTGGGTTATCATTAGTTGAAGGACGTTTATTCAAAATTGCAGATGTTGAACGACGAACCGTTAAATCCTCTTTATCACGCTCCAAAGGAGAAACATATTGTTTTGGAGGTTTTGGCAGTGTTGCTGCTGCTCGCTTTGCTCGTTCTTTTGACTCATCTACACTTGTTTTTTTCGGCATTTTGTCATATGAACTTACGCCAGCATGATTAGAATTTAGCGGACGATGTTGTGTGCTAAAGCTTGTTTTAGCCTTATAAGGTTTGAAGCTCTCAGGTCTTTTAGCATCAGTTTTTGACTTGCTTGTCTCAATTGAAGCTTCATCCTGAAGGCTGGGATTTCTTGTCAGCAACTGCTGATTAGTAAAAATCACCCGAGTATCTTTTTGAAGCACTTCGTCATCACCAATAACCGGAAATACCACTCTTCTTTCTACCATGTTTTGCCCTACTTTTTTATAGTTTGTTTTATTTCTTAATTGTACTTTTCAAATTTATGTGAATTAATATGAAGGTTTATCTAAAAAGCCTTTAAAGCTTATCTTATAAGTCTTTAGAGCTTTTATTGTCATCTCGTCAGCTCCTAAAAGCCAATCCGATTCTTTAAGATAACCGTTTCAATATCCATTATAGCTTAATTTCTAAGTTTTTTAAAGCTATACTCCGAGAATTTCCCGAATTTCTGCTTCACTAAGAACTTTATCAACCGTATCGCCTTCCAAAACATTTGCAATCAGGTCTTTTTTACGTTCTTGGATTTCCATAATTTTCTCTTCAATTGTCCCTTGTGTAATCAAGCGAATCACTTCAACTGTATTTTTTTGTCCCATACGATGGGCACGCGCAATTGCCTGTTCTTCTACTGCCGGATTCCACCACAAATCGACTAAAATCACAACATCAGCACTTGTCAAATTAAGACCAACACCACCAGCTTTCAAAGAAACTAAGAAAGCATCACGGCTTCCAGCATTAAATGCCTGAACCATGGAAAGTCGGTCTTTAATCGGAGTAGAGCCTGTTAATTTATAAGCGGTCATTTCTTGTTCTTCCATTAATTTTTCAATATGTGGAAAAACTTTTGTAAATTGAGAAAAAATCAAAGGACGATGTCCAGAATCTTTAATTTGAGCCAGTAGTTCTCTTAAGCGTTCAAGCTTACCTGAACTTCCCTTGTAATCATCCATAAATAAAGCTGGTGTATTACAAATTTGCCTTAATCTGGTAATTCCTGCCAGAATTTCGATTCTTGAACGTGATAAAGCTGCATTGTCCATTTCTAAAACTTGTTTTTGCATTAATTCAAGTTGTGCAAGATAAATCACTTTTTGGTCATCAGCCAATTGATTGTAAACCGTAATTTCCATTTTCTCTGGAAGTTCCTCAAGTACATCCTCTTTTTTACGACGCATGATAAATGGTTGAATCAATCTTGAGATAACCGAAGGTTCCATCTTATTAAATTTTTCACGCTTGGGTAAAAAGCCTGGCATTACAACTTGGAAAATTGCCCAAATTTCTTCAATTCGATTTTCAAGTGGCGTCCCTGAAAGAGCAAAAGTATGCTCAACATTAAGAGCCGAAAGAGATTTATTCGTTTTACTACTATAATTTTTTACAACTTGCGCTTCGTCTAAAAGTAAGTAATTTAACTTTTTATCTTGATAATCTTCAAAATCTTTCAAAAAGCTACCATAGCTCGTAATATAAATCTGGTGATTCTCTTGAATCTCCTTAGTCCGGTCAGCTTTATTACCATCAATCACGACAAAATCAATTTCGTCAGTAAATTTTTCAAACTCACTTGCCCAGTTGTAAGTAAGACTGGCTGGGGCAGTAATTAATACACTTTCGTCTTTTTTTAAATTAGAGAGGATAAAAGTAATAGCTTGAACGGTTTTCCCCAATCCCATATCATCAGCAAGAATTCCTCCTAGATTGTAATGGGATAACATACTCATCCAACGAACACCTGTTTCTTGATAAGAACGCAAGGAAGCCTTAATATGCTCAGGTTTTTCATAGGGAAATTCTTCAGGGTGAGTTAAATGTTGATAAAGTGATTTAAATTTCTCAGAAAAAGAGGCACCACTAATCTTTTCAAAAATTTTAGAAATTTGGAAACTACGATTAATATTAACATGCAAACTACTTCCTTGAATAACAAATTGGTCATCAAGTTCATGTAGTGCCGCTTTTAGGCGATCAAATTTTTCATTGAAATGATAAAATTTCCCACTTTCACTAATGTAAAACTCAGCATTTTCTTGCAATTTAGCAATCACATTTGCAAATTCACCATCCTCAACATGTGGAATATCAAAGGAGATATCTAACAAGCCTCCTTGGCTATCAATATGAATTTCTGGGACTTCATCCATTCTCATATTTCTTAAAGTTGGTGATAATTCAATTTGACCAAGCTTTTGAAAAGAAGGTAAAATCTTTAAAAAGAAATTCTCTGACAAATGTTCCGTAATTTCTAAAGTTGAATTAAAAGCTTTGGCAAATTGTAGTCGCTCCATTAAAGCAAAAATCTTTTGTTCCTTACGCAAATCCCTTGAAAATTCTAAGGTTTCCAAGTCATGAAAGCTATCAATAGAAAAAGTTCCATAATCAAATTTCATTGCCAAACTAAGCGTTTTTTCATCTAATAAATCAAAAGTGAACTTTGCATCAAATGGTTTGACAACAAAATGTTCTGGTGCTTCAATTTTTCCTAAAGTTGATAATTGTTGAAGTGCTTGAGCAAGTTTATCTTTTTCCGAATATGAGAATTTTATTTTTGATTTCTGAGCAAATTGTTTGTCTAAGACAAGGAGTAAGCGACGTTGTTCTTGGCTCAGTTTATAGAATACATTATTATCATAAAGAAGCGAATAATCATAAAAATTATGATAATCTTCGCTGAATAAGCTCAATTCAATATAATCTTGTTGGCTCTCAACTTTAAATTTAAAAATTTCTGAATCATTATCCAATGGAATAAATGTAAAATAATTAACTGTTCTTCCGATAATTTTAAGCTGATAAACTTCTAATGCAGAGACCAAATCCATGGCTTCTTCCAAAAATAAGAAGGGGATATTGAGATAGCGTCCATTTTTGATATATAAGGATTTGGTCAGAGCCTCGTCTGATTTCCCATCAATCTTTAGTAGAAAACTCAAAAATTCCTGACTGGCCTCATCAAAATTATCAAAGAAGAGATCAATGTAGTGTAACGAGCCTAATGAATACTGGCTGTAATTTTTAAGCGCTCGTAAAAAATAGGGAATATCTTTAATGACATATGAACGTCCTAAATTTTTACTTTTCAACTTTAAATCAAAGTATAAAAAGTAGTCCATTGAAAAATAATCATAAAGCTGACTGTTATCTTCAATCTGAACTTCGATAGAATACTGATCTGTACTGAAATTTAGTTGAGTTTCTCCATTTACTGCATCTAGAAAAGCAATATTTTCATTATAAAGCCCTCGTTCGGCTCCTTTAGTTTCTTTATCCTTTGTCTCTAGACTGCCCTTGTCCTGATTTTTCAAATACTCTTCAATCGCTGCAATATGTTTGCAATAGCGATGATTTTGTTGAAAAATCGAACAAGTACAACTATCTTGAGCTCCATCTAAATCATAACTTACTTCTTCACCATCAATTTCTGCAGTTAACTTAAAATCAGTTTCAATCGGATCATTTAAGAAGCCTTTCGCATAGAGGGCGATTCCCTCACTCCGCACTCGTGCCGGCATCATTCTACTCATATTTTTTTATTTTTTCCTCGAATTAATTATTTCAAAATTTTGCGTATATTATACCATAATTACCGTTATTTTGCTAGCATTTCCCTCTTTCTTATCAATTCTTTTGCCAAAGTATTTTTCAAAAAAGCTAACCAGTAATTTTTAATTATTCATTCAAAATCTTGTTTTTTATATAAAAACAAAAAATACCAATATTCAAATCAGCATTTCTTGTAAATTTTGTACTTTTTATTTCTTGCCTAAGAATCGCTTCATCAAATAGCCTAAAAGTACGATAGTCAAACCAATTCCACCTATGGCTGTCGCCCCTAGAGCAGGTAGCTTAGAGTTAGAATTTGATTTGTCTTTTTCCTCTTTATCTTCCAAACTATTGTCAGTTACCTCTTTTTCAGCTTCTGCGTCTTCTACATCTTCTATATCATTCGTTTTATAATTTGCAAAGACTATCCCTAATTTATTGTCCAGTCCGCCTTTATATTCCTTGAAATCTTCCAAATTTCCAAATTCCAAGAGCTCAGGATTTGTTACCGAACGTCTGGCCAGTCGTATATGAATTGCAGCCTTATCCGCATAAGCTTGTTCTTTGTCCATATAAGCTACAATAACTGTGTTCGTTTTTTGATAACCTTCTGGTGTATTTTCTTCACTAATTATATAAAGATTCCCCCTACCCATATGTTCCAATGTTTTCGAGCCTTTTTCCGTAGAGAGAGTTGCACCTACCCTGACATCAATTGGTACATTGCTAAGACTAGAAGAAATGTCATTTCCAGATAGTTCCAAGGAATTAAGGTCCAAACTCTCAAGGGTCGCAAAATCCTGAGGTGCTTCAAATTTTTCGACCCACCTTAGAGAGAATTGCGTATCAAGTGGTTGATTATCAGCTCCATCAACTTTTTCAATTGTAAAACTATGTGTCACATTTGAACGGATTTCAAATGAAATCACGTAGGCCGAGTTTTCTTCTGATAGAGTTGGAATTCTGGTCCTTTTAGCTTGAGACTCAAGGCTTTCTAATGATTTAAATTCTGGATTATGAGTTTTTATGAGAGAAACTATTCCTAAAGCTGTCGGTGTTTGAATAATTGTTTCTCTTATTGACTCATCTGGTGTTATAAGTAAATCTTCCCCTTTTATTTGGATATTATTATCTTCTTCATGTTCCTGTATATCATCCATATTTGGTGTTGTGATTGTCCATTGCGATGTTTCACCAAAATCTGGAAATAAGCCAATTGAATTCTTTTTGACTAACTGGTACTTACTATCATAATCTAAGCTAATTGGTGCAGCATTTTCTTGAATATTACCCCCAGCATCTAAAAGAGTTAATTTCCCATCAGAGTTAGATTGTAAGGAGATGGTCTCATTAGTAATATTTTTATCAAAGAATTTTACTATGCTGTTCAAATTTTCTTTTTCATCTACAGATTCCTCATTTTCAGTTGCTCTTCCTAATCTCGTCAGCTCAAATGTTACCCCTGATAAGGGAGAAGTGAAATCATCATCCACCTTCTCTACTTCCAGATACAAAGGAGGAGCAGGAGAATTATAGAAAACTAGTGTAAGATGCAATTCTTTATCTTGTCCATTTTCTAAAATGAATCCATTTTTTCCTTCTTCATTCTCATCTAAAAATGGGATTTCTTTAGCCTCAGAATCTAAAGCTACGATTGTTCCATCAAACTTGACTTGGAAAAAATGAAGCTGATCATCTTTGTAGTAGCCATTCGGACTGATATGTTCCTGAATAGCATAGAGCCCTGGCAATAGATTAGTCATGCTTTCTAATGGACTGAGCTGAGTTAAATCATCATCTATAGAAGACAATTGATACAAATTAAAGACTGCATCTGATAATTTTTCTTCAGAATCTGAAGCTCTTTTATCAATTATAATGGAGTTTTTAAATTTTTCTACATCAATATCATTTCTTATGCTAAGACTAATCATAAATCTATTAAATTGATCGTCTAAATCATAAGCTTTCCCATCAACAGTTAAAGCGGGCTGTCCATCAATGATTTTAGTTTTTATTTCCCAAGGTCCAGCTGGTAAATGACCCGAAACAGGTACTTCATGTAAGCTATAGGATTCATCATATTTTAAACGTAAGTCATCAAATAATAATTCTCCTTGTTCATTAGTCCTGCCTGCTCCGACCTCTTGGACTTGACTATTTTTCAATACAAACTGAACTCCTGAGAGAGGCTTATTCTCATGACTTGATGTTTTTACTAATTGTAATTGAAATCTTTCCACATTAACGATAGTGTTTTTATCTTCTGAGCTACTTATCCAGTGGTAAATGTCATTATTCTGGATAATTTCATCTTTTATCTCATAAGTGAATTCTTCACCTAATTTACTAAATTTAGGTAAGTTTTCAAGATAAGTCAACCACTTTCCATTCTCTTGCTTGATGGTAACTGTTTTTGACCAATCAGATAGATTTTGACCCGTTTTACGACCAATAACCAAGTCAACTTCTGTGGGCATATTTTCTATATTAGCAAGCCATTGTTTTTCGAAAGTCAGGTTGAGTCCAGGTAATTTTGCTGACGGAACTCCAAAATTTACTTTATTAGTTGGATTAGACCCATTAGGTGTTAAGGTAGTCTCCCCATTAATTTGATACCAGTAATCTGTCTTAAAATCATCAGACTCCGTATCCAGATGAACTTGATAATGGATTTGTATTTCTTGATCTCTTCCAATGTTAAGATTTGAAACTTCTAAGGTCCTATTATTAATTTGGAAATTCGGTAGGTTTTCAATCAACCCTTCTCCAACACTAGTAAGGCTCACTTCGCTATTACTGTAATTGAATTGTGTCCCCAGAGGATCTATAATTGAACCGTTTGTAATCGTATTAAATCTACTAAGAACTACATCAGCCTGATTCTTTAAATAGTCAGTTATATTTTCAGCACTATCTGCATCTTGATATAAACCGCTTGATGCTATTAAACTTGTTCTTTTTCGAACTTCCTCTTGGCTAAGATATGTGTTCGAGGAGTCATTTGTATAGCCTGAATCCTTGCCAAGTTGGATTCCTAATGTATGGATTTCTGCTCCATCGTCTTTAGCGATTTTTGCTTCTCCTAATGTAGCTGCCCAAGTATCATTGATAGTCTCTCCAGATACTGTATAAGGTGCTGGCGTTCGATTATTTCCATTCATCTTCCAAAGTTGTGAAGTGAAACTTGGCTCGTCTAAGGAGTTACTATCAAAATCAGTTCCATATAGTACCCCTCCCTCTAGCTGGGCGGAACTAACCTTGTTACTAAAGGTAGGAACACCATCTGTCATGAGAATTATCATTTTTTCATTCCCACTGGCGTCCTCTTTTAGCATCTGAGCTCCTTGACGGATTCCCAACTGAGTAAATGTTCCTCCTACAAATTGGCGCTCTAAAGCCTTATTCATTGCGCTCACGTGCCCATCAGTTGCTAAGCTCTCCATCGGAACTGTAATATAACCCGAATTACTAATATACCCTGGACTTGAGTAACCAACTAAACCTACATTGACATATTGAGCATAGGCGGTATTTTCAATTGAACTCAAGAAAGATTTAACTCCTTGCTTTATAGCTCCTTCTCTCGCTCCTTCCATCGAACCAGACATATCAACTACTAGCACAATGTCAACTGGTTTTATTGGGTTTTGAACATTTCCCCGAACGTTCAAAAAGACATCGTACAAACCTGGCGTCTCTGTTTCTCTTGCATATTTTCTTAAAGCAAAATCAACAGGATTGTTGGTACCAGCATGTTCAATATAAGAATTAGTCAAATTTGCTGGATTTCCATCCCAACTATCAATTCCATCCCAATTTGAAGAAAAAGCATTCCAGCCTTGATGATTGATTACCTTTGTGTTGTTTTCGGGCATCCAAGACTGACTGGGATAAATCCCTGTTTCATCCTCAGTATATTTTGGCGAGATATTTTCGTAATTCTGAGCCTTCTCATCAAATAGACTTTTTATACCAAAATTTGACGGATATGAAAATGATAAATTTGATTCATTGTTCTGTTTGGAAATTTCTTTATCTTCTTTGTTACTTGACGATTCTTCTGTCGTTTCTGCTAAAGAAGCTACCTTTTTTACTTCTGTCTCTTGATTTTTGGGGATATAAAGGCTATAAATCTGATCGACATTACCTTCTAGTATATTTTCATTGATAATCTCTTGCCCATTCTCAATTATCTTAGAATCTACTTGTATTGCCAGATTCAATTTCTCAATTGAATGGTCAGCTCTAAGTATTACCAAACCTTCATCATCTTGCATAAAATTTGAAATAATTGAATTCGATTCTTGAATTTCCCAATTATTTTCACTTGAAACGCTAACCTTCTGTTCACTGTCAATAGAGAATTTTAATTTTAATGCCTTATCATTCTGTTTTTCATTAACTTTGTAATAAATTTCCCATTCATATTGTTGCCCCGAATCTCGCATACTATAAGAAATATTTAGATTATCAAGTTCCAGTAATTCAACATTTTCTTTATAAGTCTGCGGGTTATCAGCCAAAACCTTAGGTCCTTGCATTAGGTTTGGAATAAAGTTTATAACCAATATAATTATACTTAAACATACCGCCCATTTTTTTGTCATTAATCTTCCTTTCTTATCAGAATTATTCTTTTGTTCTTAAAAACTTTTTGTCTTGCTAAGACTCCTTTCTTCACAAAATGTAATTTATTTATTACAAATAATATAAAAAGCTCTCCAAGCCACCAACGATTTCTCATCTTTTTGTTATAAATATCCTCTAAAAATGTGTTTACGGGATGTTTTTTAATCTTAAACTCATTTAACAAAATAATTATCTCATATTGCCCTTGATTCCCCAACCGAAATACATTTTAAAATTTCGTTTTGTATTCCCTTTCATTTTGTTTAAGGTTTTCTAAATAAAAAAAAGACACTGGAATATCCAGCATCTTTTTTTCTAATTATTTTTTTATTCTTTAATAAGTTTACTGAAAGAAATTAATCCTTGAGTTTGATATTCTTTTTCAAATTCAGCAGAATCAAGTTTTAATTGTTCTACTGGTAATGGGCGATGGTCAAAAATATTGACATTAATGACAACTGGTCGATCAGTTTCTTTCGCTTTTGCAAAGGCCTCTTTCAGTTCTGACAAGTTATTGACATCAAATCCTACTGCACCCAAAGCTGCTGCCGAAGCTCCAAAATTTGCTCCAATCAAATCAATACCAGAGTGTGGTTGTTTGGCATCATCTTGTTCTGCTTCAATAAAGCCTAGGCTCTTATTAGTTAAAACAACATTAATGATTGGTAAATGGTACTTGACCTGAGTTAAAATATCAGGCATCACCATCGCCCAAGCTCCATCCCCAGAAATTGACCAAACTTGTCGGTTTGGATATTGAGACTTGGCCCCAATTGCTGCCGGCAAAGCATAGCCCATCGTAGCATACCAACCACTTGTCGTAAATCTTTGGTCTTTACTTGTATCAAGAAGTCGCATGCCATCGATTGTTACATTTCCCACATCAACTTGGAAAATAGCATCATCAGTTGCCATTTCATTGATTGCTTTAAAAACTGGCTCTACTTCTAATGGCGAACTATCAATAAGCGAACGTTTTTCAAGCCATTCTACCCAATTTTCTTTGTCTGCTAGTGCTGCGCGATACCAATTTGTTTCTGGAAGTTGTTCTCCAATTTCCATTAATTTTTTTATGGTCAATTTAGCGTCAGCCAAAATGGCCAAATCAACTTGATGACGACGTCCAAATTTAGTTCCGTCAATGTCAACTTGAATATATTTGGCATCTTCAGGGATAAAGAAACTTTGGAAAGGCATATCTGAACCTAAAAATAGCACAGCATCAGTATTAGAGGCAATCTCTACCCCCGGTTTAGAAGCAACCCGTCCGGCAGAGCCCATATATGCAGGCGCATTATCGGGAACTATCCCTTTAGCTAGAGCTGAGCTCAAAATTGGAGCTTGTAGCATTTTAGAAAGAGCTAAAACTTCTTCACGTGCTCCTCTTGTTCCTTGTCCGATATATATCAAGGGGTGTTTTGCTTCTTTTAGTATTTTCCAAGCTTGTTGAATTCTTTCACTATCAGGTTCTAAAGGTAGTGGCTTTTGATATAAGTTCGCACTAGAAATATAGTTGTCTTCAATTTCTTGCCAACCTAAATCTTTGGGAATGGTAATGACAGCAACACCACGTTTAGCATAGGCTTGACGAATGGCTTCGTCAACTACCGCTGGCATTTGTTCTGCTGTCATTACTGTTCGATTATAAACACTAACATCAGCAAACATTGGATTTTCGTTTAACTCTTGGAAATAATTAGTGTTCATCGCACTTGTTGGAACTTGTCCAACTAAGGCAAGGACTGGAACATGATCGTATTGAGCGTCATATAAGCCATTTAATAAATGAACGGCTCCTGGTCCTGCCGAACCAAAGGTTACACCAATCTCTCCGGTTACTTTTGCTTCTCCGACAGCCGCTAAAGCCCCCACTTCTTCATGGCGAACTTGAATATAATTCAATGTGTCTTTTCAATTATATAATGCGTTCATTGTCGAATCAATTGATCCGCCGGGTAAACCGTAAATATTTTTGACACCCCAATCTTCAATAACTTTTAACATTGCATCTGCTGCATTTATTTTTGTCATGATTTTCTCCTTGATGTTCAATCTATCAATTACTAACTATGTTAACACTGCTTTAAAAAATACTAATTATTAAACATTCCCCTTTCATTTTTAGGTAAATAAAATACTTTCTAAGTAAATTATAGGTCAAAATAATCTAATTGTAAATTATTTGAGTCCTCCACTTTATTTTCTTAGTCTATCAGCAACAACTAAAAAAGAACCGTAAACTAAAAGTTACAGTTCTACTTGTTGATTCATTCAAAAAATATCAGTCTAAACTTAAATGATTGATTAAGAACTTTATTAATCGGTCACGTTCTTCAATCCATTTTTCTCGATTATCCTTGAGATGTACACGGTTTGATAAAAAAACAACTGCTTTTTTGATGCGAGGATTAATTAATATAAAAGTTCCAGTGTATCCTGTATGAAGGAGCCAATCATTATTTTCAGCTGGTAAGTCCCAAGCTAAGCTCCTTTTTTTCGCTCCATCAGCATAATTTTTCAAAAGTTCTAAATATTTTTCTTCTCTAAAATAAGCTTGACTAAATAAAATCATATCAGATAAGGTTGAAAACAAGCCAGCAGATCCGCAATGATTTTTTAATACTTGAGCTTTAGGATCATGAACGGTACCTAGCGGAATATTTTGACTTGTAGGTACAGCATTTTCTACTGGTCCAAAACTTGTTTGCTTCATTCCCCAGTTCTTGAAAATATTTTTAGTAAAAATATGATCTAGACTTTCGCCATAATATTCTTCCAATAAAAATCCTAATAAAATAAAATTAATATCAGTATATTTAAAGCTCTTATCATCAGTTACTCTAATCTGATTAATTGCTTCTGTCAGTTCAAAAAAACCTAATTTGTCCCGATTCGGGATGTAGGGATCAATTCCAGAAGTATGTGTCAGTAACTGTCGCAGACTAACCGTGCTGTCAGTAAATTTGGCATAATATTTTTGAAGCGGCGCATCAAGTTCTAACTTTCCAGCAAGAACAAGGTCAATGACCGCAGTTCCAGTCCCAATCACTTTCGTAAGTGAGGCCAAATCCCATTTTTTTCCAGGAGTCAAAGCGATAGGTTCAGGAATAAGAGCTGCTTTACCAAATAAATACTCAGAAACTTCTTCTCCCTCAAGAATTGCAAAATTAACACCAGGGAAAACATCACGCTCAAGATAATCTTCTATCATGGCTAAAAATTCTTGTTGATTTTTCATTTTATCCTCTGCTTCTTTTTCTTTTGAGCAAAAAAATCTGTCAAAATTTAACAGATTTTTTAAACTAACTTCTTATTTTACAAACCAAAGTTCAGCATGGTCAGGAACTTCTAAAGAAAAAGTTTTTGCTGACGCATCGATGTAAGTTCCATTTGCTTCTGAAAATTGATTAGCAAAAGCTTTCAAATCAAAGTCTTTATCAATCATGAATATCAAAAATTCAAGGTCAAGAACCTCATCTGTCCCTGCAGTTAAATCTTCACTTTCTTCAACATTTAGGGTCAAAGTTACAAACGGAAATTCAATTTTACCATCAATCGCTTTAAGATCAAATACAGATTCGTAAAATTCAATAATTGACTTGTCAGCAACATTTAAGTTCATTGCTGTAATTTCAAAGTCTGATAAACCTTTGAAATTTTTATCAAGATTGAGCTTAATTTCTGATTTATTAATTTCTGTCAGTGCTGGTAGGTCTGTCAGTGAATCCGAAGTTACCAAAAAAAGACCTGCTTCAGGAGAAAGAGCCGTAAAAGCAAGACCATTTTTTCCTTGATAAATTTTAGCAATTTTATCTAAGTTACGAACAATTAATTGTTCAATCTCAGATGCATTTGCTTTAATGACAGTCTGTCCGTGTTTTTTTAATCCTTCAACCGGACGAAAACCTGGTGATTCTTCTAATTGGAAACGATCTTTTTTCGCTTCATGTCCACCAAGCCATACCATTGCCCCTTCTTCTACCAATACCTTAAAGCCTAGAACTCCACGATAAAAATCTAAATTTTCTTCACGATGAAGAACACGATAGACTGGTTGAAAAGCGGTAATATGATTTATAATCTCGCTCATTTTAGCCTCCATTGATTACATTTACAAATAGCTATCTCTTATTTTCGCAAATTTCAAAGAAATTATCAACGATTTATATCTTTAGTTTTTGTATGTCTTATATAACATAAGTCTGAGCAACTTAATTTTGTTATTTCTTATATCCGATGCTAAGTCAGTTTTTCAGCAGATTTATCTACATTTCAGCCTGATATCTAAAGATAAAAATATTATTTTTTGAAATTTTTCCTACCAGTTTTTTGCAGATGGAAATTTATTAAGGGATAAATCATACTCACAGGCTGTAACAAGTAAAAGAACAAGTCCAATCATTACCAGTGCGCCTATTATTAATATAATAAAAAAATATAATATATTGAGTAAATCTTTTTGCAGTTGTTTATTTTTCATAATTACTTCCTTGTTACCCAATTAAAAATGACAAAAATCGAATAACTTTTTATGTTATCAAGTTGATAAACTTAAGTAAAATGTGTTAAATTCCAATTTATAACATCACTTACTAATTTTCTAAGCTCACCATGCTCAATTCCATAAGGAACTTTTATCGTTCCTTTGCTGCATTCATATTGTTGTTTGAGTACTTCTAAATGATTTTCAATAAAATTTGGTCTAGGATAAATTCCTAAATGATGCTTTTGAGGCTGAGCATAGATAAGTACCGTTTTTCCATTAAACCAAGCAGGCATTCCATAAGAAATACGTTCTTGGGCCTCAGGAAAAATTGATAAAACAGTTTCTCGAATCAATTTCATCAGCTGATTATTTATAAAAAACTCTTCAAACTCCATCATTAAACTCCTCTATTTCTTAGTCTAGCCCTTCTTATTTATGTTCTTCTCTCTTTTTATCGGGATGAATATTTTGTTTTACTGTGTAAGAATCTATGATAATTTTTATGACCCCCACTCGTTCCAAAGCTTTTTCAGGAATAGGGTCAAATGTTTTTCCTTTAGCCGCATGTGCCATCAAAAGATGCAAAGCATTTCTTTTTTCTTCTAAATCTTCAATAATTTTTGCCTCACCAAAACCGATTAAGCTTTGATAAGCATAAGAATATGTTGAAGCATTTTTATTGCCTTCAATGAGTTTATCGGGTTGATCCATTTCTACAGCAACTAAGGGATTTTCTCTAATCATCGAAACTTTTTCCCTTCACTTGCTCCGTGGATATACAAGCTAAGAGCTTCGTCGTTCCATGAATAACCAAAATTTACTGGTACAACATAAGGATATTTTTCGCCATTTATAGCTATCCGAACAACTTCTACTTCATCAACAAATTTTTTGATTAAATCAATATCTGTCACTTGTCTTTTAGCTCTTCTCATTTGTTTATTTTCCTCTATTTTCGTTAGTAAAATCTTAAAAATCTTCTCTATAGGCTGATTTATTGGGACAAAATTGCACTTAAAGTATATCAAAAAAATAAGAAATATAGAATTTATAACCTATTTTATTCAGTATTTACACTTTATTTTATCCAAAATAACCTCCTAAATTTAATTATTTATAAAATAAAAATCACAGAAATTTACCGTGAGATCATTATAATTAAAAATCCTTCTTAACCAAATATCTAAAAAAAGCTTCATCAGTTTCATATTGAAATCTATAAGTTCCACTTACTACTTTTTTATGAAAAAGGTATCTTCTTGCGCTATTGCGGTCTATTGAAAGTCTGTGCTATAATATTGACATGAATATAGAAAAGCTTCAGTTTTTAGCTAAATATCGTTGGATTATCGTCCTAATTTTAGCCTTAATTTTTTCAGGTCTATCTGTCAGTATTTTTCATTTACCATTTTTAATGACAGCCCTTGTTTTGTCAGTTATTGGACTCATTTTTGCCTATCACAAGTCTGTTTGGCTGGTCCTTTTTATCCTATCTAATCTCCCGATGTTAGTTAGCACAATTTTTGCTTCTCAGCATCATTTTTCAACTTTAGATACGATTATCTTTTTCATCATTTTCATTTTTACAATAATCAGCTCTTATTTGATTGCTCGCAAAGCTGAGCTCATTCCTAAGTTAAGTTGGAAATATTTCCCACCGGTAAGAATCATACTAGGGTTTGTTTTGCTCTTTTTAGTTTCTATTTTGACAGGAATTTTCGCCCAAATCTTTAATCAAAGCCCAACAACAACTAACCAAGAATCACTAAATGAATTACAGAAAGTAATTCCTATAGCTGTCTTTGCTACTCAAACCCTTGCTGCAAGTTTTTTGGAAGAACTTGTTTATCGAGTAGGAATTTTTGAACTTATCTTTAAAAATCAAAAGTATTTTGCTTTTTTAACTGCCATGCTCCTGTTTGCATTCATGCATGGACCAACGGACATTTACAGCTGGTTAACTTATGGACTGATGAGTCTTGTCCTTACTGGGCTCTATGCTAAGTATCGTAATTTTTATCTCAATATGAGTGTCCATTTTCTTTGGAATCTTTTTGGACTAGTCATTGCACTTATGGTCAAATAAAAAAATTACTGACAACTCTGTCAGTAATTTTTTTATTAAAGATAAATCATTTTAAATAATGCAACGGCTGCAAGTGATGCAAGAATTGGTGCCAAAACTGGAACCCATGCATACCACCATTTAGATGAACCTTTAGCTTCACCCAAAACTGATTTCGGTAAGAGACTGTGAACCAAAC
The DNA here is from genome assembly GCF_000468955.1 of Lactococcus cremoris subsp. cremoris KW2. Lineage (NCBI taxonomy): Bacteria > Bacillati > Bacillota > Bacilli > Lactobacillales > Streptococcaceae > Lactococcus > Lactococcus cremoris. The sequence goes on from NC_022369.1 coordinate 2,184,235, forward strand.
GTGGACCAAAGTCACGCGCCGGATTCAAACCAGGACCTGTAGGTCCACCAAGTGCAACTACGAGTCCCATAACAAGGAATCCTAGGAACAAGTGAGCAATCATTTTAGAAGCTGAAGCTCCTGAGGCTTGAACCCAAATTTGATTCATAACGTCTGATGAAGAAACATCTGCTCCTTGACCTTTCAAGTAGTTTGTCATCCAAGTAATTGATTGACTACCAAAGAAGATATTTGTCGCAGCAACCGCACCGAAGAACAATACAAATGAACCTAAGAACTCATTCAAGAAACCATTAATGGTTGCTCCCAAACGAGTTTTTTCACTGTTATCATCAACGTTGTCGATAGTTGAGAAAGTTCCAAGAATAGCATTTGGATTTTGTGTTTTAAGATAGTATGGACGATAAACCATAACGATTAATAATTGTCCAAACATCGCACCTAATACTTGCGCAATAATGTATTGAGCAACGTGTGCCCAAGGAAAAAGTCCTGAGGCTGCAAGTCCAAGTGTGAAAGCTGGGTTGATTTGTGAAGTAATATTACCAAAAGCAACTGCTGGCAACATTACGCCAAGTCCGTAACCCCAACCAATAATCATCCAAGATTGTGCGTGAGCTTTTGTACCTTTAAGTTCAACGTTAGCAACCGCACCATTACCCATAATAATGAGTAGGGCAGTTCCAACAAATTCAGTGATATATTTCACTGTCCATGTAACATCCATTTTTTATGGAACCCTCCAAAATTTGATTTTAATATAATAACCTCAGCTATTATACCAGAAAAGCACGTTTGCTTCAAATATTCATTGAAAATAGCGCGCCTTTAGTCTGATTAATCACTGAAAATTTGCTATAATTAAAAGAATTATCATGTTTATTACGGAGGATTTAAAATGTGCTTTAACCATTTTTCAATTGTTGACAAAAATTTTGATGAACAATTAGCAGAACTTGATCAGCTTGGTTTTCGTTGGTCTGTTTTTTGGGATGAAAAGAAAATCTTAAAAGATTTTCTCATTCAAAGTCCTAGTGATATGACTGCTCTACAAGCAACTGCTGAATTAGATGTCATTGAATTTTTAAAATCCTCTATAGAATTAGATTGGGAAATTTTCTGGAATATTGCTTTGCAACTTCTTGATTTTGTACCAAACTTTGATTTTGAGATTGGCAAAGCTTTTGAGTATGCAAAAAATAGCAACCTCCCTCAAATCGAAGCAGAAATGACCACAGAAAATATCATTTCTGCTTTCTACTACCTCCTTTGTACGCGTCGAAAAAATGGAATGATTTTAGTTGAATATTGGGTATCAGAGGGACTTCTTCCTTTAGATAATCATTATCATTTTTTCAATGACAAATCGTTGGCAACCTTTGATTCTTCACTTCTTGAACGTGAAGTCCTTTGGGTTGAAAGTCCAGTCGATAGTGAACAACGGGGTGAAAATGATTTGATAAAAATTCAAATCATTCGTCCAAAAAGTACCGAAAAACTTCCAGTGGTAATGACGGCGAGTCCTTATCATTTAGGGATTAATGATAAAGCAAATGATTTAGCCTTACACGATATGAATGTAGAACTTGAAGAAAAAACCAGTCACGAAATTCATGTTGAACAAAAGCTCCCGCAAAAATTATCAGCGAAAGCAAAGGAACTTCCGATTGTTGACAAAGCTCCTTATCGTTTTACTCATGGTTGGACTTATTCTTTAAATGACTATTTCTTGACTAGAGGATTTGCCTCTATCTATGTGGCCGGTGTTGGAACCCGTTCTTCTGACGGCTTTCAAACCTCAGGCGATTACCAACAAATTTATAGTATGACAGCTGTCATTGACTGGTTGAATGGTCGAGCTCGTGCTTATACTTCTCGTAAAAAGACACATGAAATCAAAGCCTCTTGGGCAAATGGTAAAGTGGCTATGACTGGAAAATCTTATCTGGGAACCATGGCTTATGGAGCCGCTACTACTGGAGTTGAAGGTCTAGAGGTTATCTTAGCCGAAGCTGGAATTTCTTCTTGGTATAATTATTACCGTGAAAATGGCCTTGTCCGCTCTCCTGGCGGTTTTCCTGGTGAAGATCTAGATGTTCTTGCTGCGCTCACTTATTCACGTAATCTTGATGGTGCTGATTTCTTAAAAGGTAATGCTGAATACGAAAAACGATTGGCAGAAATGACTGCTGCTTTAGACCGCAAATCTGGTGATTACAATCAATTTTGGCATGACCGAAATTATCTGATAAATACTGACAAAGTTAAGGCTGATGTCTTAATTGTTCATGGACTACAAGATTGGAATGTGACACCAGAGCAAGCCTATAATTTCTGGAAAGCTCTGCCAGAAGGTCATGCTAAACATGCCTTTTTACACCGTGGGGCTCATATTTATATGAATTCTTGGCAGTCCATTGATTTTTCTGAAACGATTAATGCTTACTTTGTCGCAAAATTATTGGATAGAGATTTAAATTTAAATCTCCCACCTGTTATTTTACAGGAAAATTCTAAAGACCAAGTATGGACGATGATGAATGATTTTGGTGCCAATACCCAAATCAAACTCCCTCTTGGTAAAACGGCCGTTTCTTTTGCTCAATTCGACAATCATTATGACGATGAGACTTTCAAAAAGTATTCTAAAGATTTCAATGTCTTTAAAAAAGACTTATTTGAAAACAAAGCCAATGAAGCTGTCATTGATTTAGAACTTCCGTCAATGCTGACAATTAATGGCCCAGTTGAGCTTGAACTCAGACTAAAATTAAATGACACGAAAGGCTTCTTGTCTGCTCAAATTCTTGATTTTGGTCAGAAAAAACGTTTGGAAGATAAAGCCAGAGTGAAAGATTTTAAAGTGCTTGACCGTGGGCGAAATTTCATGTTAGACGACTTAGTTGAACTCCCACTTGTTGAGAACCCTTATCAGTTAATCACTAAAGGCTTTACTAATCTCCAAAATCAAAATTTACTGACCGTCAGTGATTTAAAGGCTGACGAATGGTTTACAATAAAATTTGAACTACAGCCAACCATTTATCATTTAGAAAAAGCTGACAAGCTTCGGGTCATTCTCTATAGTACTGACTTTGAACATACGGTTCGTGATAATCGTAAAGTGACTTACGAGATTGATTTATCTCAATCTAAACTCATTATACCTATTGAAAGTGTGAAAAATTAATATGGCAATTATTGGAATTCTTGGAACTCCTTACAACACAGTTGAACGTTCTCCTTTTTGGTGGAACAAAGTAAGCTATACACGTCAATCTTTTATTGATGTTTTCCAGGAATTAGGTCACACTGTGATTGTTCTTCCTGTTGACAAAACCGAAAATATAAAAAATTATCTGCCATTGGTCGATAAAATTGTACTGACTGGTGGCGCTGATGTCAGTCCTTATCTCTATGGTGAGGAACCTCATGCTCAATTAGGAACGACTGACCCAATTCGTGACCGTTTTGAGCTTGCCGCAATTAAAGCTGCTCTAGAAGCGAATAAACCTATTCTTGGTGTATGTCGTGGCCTACAATTGCTCAATGTTTATTTTGGAGGAACTCTTTATCAAGACTTGAGCCTAACTTCAAGTCAGATAAAGCACCTCCAAAGTCCAACTCCCCAAGAAGTTCCGACACATCACATTAGCGTCGAAAAAGAAAGTTCTTTAGATTTTTTACCTGAAAATTACATGGTCAATTCTTTCCACCATCAAGTCATTAAGGATTTGGGTCAGGGCTTGCAGGCCATTGCTCATGGAAATGATGGCTTAGTTGAAGCGATTGAAAATAAAGAAAAACATGTGCTGGCTGTTCAATGGCATCCAGAATGTACTTGGGAAACTGAGAATTTTGATAAGAAAATCTTTGAAATCTTCGCTAACGGAGACATCTAAAAGATATAAAACCATCATAAATCTTTTTTATGGTGGTTTTTTTAAGTTTATGTTAATATTATCTCTATATTAAAAGTCTGCTGACCAACAACCAAATTTCTAATTTAATAATAAAGGTCAGCTGACAAAATTTCTGAGGAGAAATTGATATGAAAAAAATAAAATTATTGACTCTTGCAACACTTGGAATTGCCTCAATTGGCTTACTTGCTGCTTGCTCGTCAAAAGATAATTCATCTTCTAAATCAACAGATAAAGTGACAACAGTAACCGTTGCAACTTCTGCCGCTTCTGTGCCTTATGAATACAGCGAAAATGGTAAAATGACTGGTTTTGAATATGATATTTTAAAAGCGGCTGATAAGGACATGAAAGATTATAAATTCGAGTTCAAAGTCTACGAAGATAGTGCGATTTTGGCTGCTTTAGATGGTGGTCGCGCACAAATTGCGGCAAATAATTTTGGTAAAACTAAAGCTCGTTCTGAAAAATATCTTTTTAGTTATCCTGTTCGTCAAGGAATTGATGCTATTTTCTCAACTTCTAAAGAAAACATCACTAAAATTTCCCAACTTGCTGGCAAAACAACAGAAATTCCTGCTGGAACAAACTATGGTGATATGTTTGAAAGTTGGAATAAAAACCATCCCGACAAAAAAATTGATGTTAAATATAGCCAACGTCCTTTAGCTGACCGTCTATCTGCGATTGCTAGTGGACAAATTGATTTCTTATTTGCCTCTAAAGCACCAGCAGAAAATTTAATCAGACAACATGCAATTACAGGTTTGGTTGATACTGTTCCCACAGACTTGAACAAACAATCTGAGTTTAAAACTTATGATTACTTTATCCTTGATAACAGTCAAACCAAATTACAAAAAGATTTGAATGCAGAGCTCAAGAAACTCTATGAAAACGGAACGCTAAAAGAACTCTCAGAAAAATATTTCCATGACAGCCATATTCCAGCTGCTGATCAATTCAAATAAACAAAAACTCGTCATTGACGAGTTTTTTTATTTTACTGACAGAAAATTTTTGTGTGACATTCACTCATAAAACAAAACTGTCAGTAACTTTTATTTCACTTCATTTTGAAATAAATCATTCAAACCTTCGCCCATAGTGGGGTGAGTAAAAATTTGGTCACGTAAAACTTGATAAGGAGTGTGCATTTTCATCGCCAAACTTACAAGATTGATGACTTCATGAGAATCTTCATGATATAAAGTTGCGCCAAGAATTTCATCCGTGTTAGGGTCAACTAATGCTTTAAGTAATCCTCGAGTATCTTGAACAACTTTGGCTTTAACAATTGGTGCCGCAGCCATCTTAAATAAACGATAATTAACTCCAGCTTCTTTTGCTTGTTTTTCATCTAAGCCAATCCGAGATAAGGTTGGGCTGATAAAAACTGAATAAGGCACAAGTTTCCTATCACTTAACTTACGTGAATGGTCGCCAAATAATTGATTATTGACAATCCGAAAATCATCTGTCGAAAGATAGTAGAATTGTCCTCCACCCCGAACATCACCCAGTGCCCAGATATTTTGAGCAGTAGTTTTTAAATCATCATCGACTATAATATAACCATTTTCTGAAAGTTCAACATCGGCTTTCTCCAAATCAAGGTCTTTAATATTCGGCCGACGTCCAGTAGCTATTAATATTTTATCAGCTGGATAAACCTTCCCTCCTGCGAAAACCTCACTGTCAGTAATTCTTTCAATTTCTACTCCAAGTTGAATTTCAACTCCAGCAGCAACTAAATCTTTGTAAATCTCATTTGAGATATCTTCATCTTCTTTAGGTAAAAAAGTAGCATGTGGCTCTAAAATAGTCACTTCAGATCCAAATTTGTTAAACATTCCAGCAAATTCTAATCCGATATAACCGGCCCCGATGATGACTAATTTCTTAGGAAGTTCAGAAAGTTCCATCGCTCCCTCAGAAGTGACAATATTTTTAGCTTCATGAATTCCTTCAATTTCTGGGATAATCGGTGTCGCTCCAGTATTTATGAAGATTCTCTCTCCAATGACCTGAGTGACATTCTCACCATTGACCACCTCAACAGTTTTAGAATTAATAAAACGAGCTAGGCCATCCATAACATAAACTAGGGCTTCATCTGCTGCTCCATGATAAGCAGCATTATGTAAAATCTCACGAACCTTATATTTTGTTGTCATTGCTTCTGAAAAATTCATGTTTTTTTGACCAGCAACAATCAAAGTTTTAGACGGAGCACAACCAACATTCGGACAAGTCCCACCATACATTGCTTGGTCACGCTCAATAATTAAAGCTTCTTCTCCATTTTTCGATAATGATTTCGCCAAAGCACGTCCGGCTTTCCCAAATCCAATGATTATATTTTTAAAATGTCTTGTTTCCATCTTCTTCTCTCTGCCTCCCTTTTCTTTATGCTTCTATTCTATAACTTTTGAAGGTCTGTGTGGTTCATCATGACTTAATAAAAAAACGCCACAAGGCGTCTTTTTATTATTTTATTTATTTAAAGCGGCATCCAAGTGAGCCAATACCTTTTCTTTTCCAAGAAGAGCAATCGTTTCTGGTAATTCTGGACCGTGCATTGAGCCTGAAGCAGCAATACGGATTGGCATCCAGAGCATTTTACCTTTCACGCCTGTTTCTTTTTGAGTGGCTTTAAAGAGTGGGAAAATATTCTCAACCGTAAAGTCACTTTCAGGAAGTTCAGCCAATTTTGCACGGAAAGTACTTAAAGCTAATGGTGTTGTTTCAGCGGCTAACATTTCGCGTGCTTCATCAGTCAATTCTGGGAAATCTCCGTAGAAAAGGTCTGTTAATTCAACAATCTCATCTGCTGATTTCATTTGTGGTTGATAAAGTTTAACCAATTCTCTAGCACGTTCATCAAAACGATTAGCGGCAACGAGGAATGGTTTTGTCAATTCAAAAACTTTCGCAAAATCGGCATTTTTGATGTATTCATTGTCCATCCAGTCCAATTTCTTTTGGTCAAAGGCTGCTGGTGATTTAGACAAACGATTTTCGTCAAAAAGTTCAATCAATTCTTCACGAGAGAAAATTTCTTTTTCTCCACCAGGATTCCAACCCAAAAGTGCAATAAAGTTGAAAATGGCATCAGACATGTAGCCTTTTTTACGGTAGTCTTCGATAAATTGGAGTGTGTTTGTGTCACGTTTTGACAATTTTTTCCCTGTTTCAGAATTAATAATCAAAGTCATGTGACCAAATTGTGGAGCTTCCCAACCTAAAGCATTATAAACAACCAATTGTTTTGGCGTATTAGCAATATGGTCGTCTCCACGAATGACATGTGAAATTTGCATATCGTGGTCATCAACAACAACAGCAAAGTTGTAAGTTGGGTAACCATCACGTTTTTGGATAACCCAATCTCCACCGATGTTGCCACCTTCAAATTCAATTTCGCCTTTAACGATGTCATTCCATTTGTAAATGGCTTTTTCGTCAACAGAGATACGAACGACAGGTTCAATATTTTGTGCTTTACGTTCAGCAATATAAGCTGCTTTTTCGTCATCGCTCATGCCAGCATATTCATTGATATAATGTGGGGGAATTCCTGCTGCTTCTTGTTTAGCATGGTCAGCTTCTAGTTCTTCAGGAGTTTTGTAAGAATAATAAGCTTTACCCTCAGCTAACAATTGGTCAATATATTTTTGATACAAAGGCAAGCGTTCTGATTGACGATAATTTTCGTGTGTTTCAGGGCTTTCATCCCAATCCATTCCCAACCAACGAAGGTTTTCAAGTTGTGAACGTTCACCATCTTCAACATGGCGTTCACGGTCTGTATCTTCAATACGGATGATGAAGTCTCCCCCGTGATGACGGGCAAAAAGATAGTTAAAAAGGGCTGTACGGGCGTTCCCGATATGCAAAAGTCCTGTTGGTGATGGTGCGTAACGGACGCGGATTTTTTTGTTCATTTTAATCCAATTCTCCTCATTGATTTCTTCACTTCTTTTTTATCAGAAATGAATCTTTATTGGTTTTAAATAGTAATTACTACTCTAACAATCAAATCTATTTTACCACAAATTAAAGAAGCTTGCGTCAGTGAAATTTATCTAATCTTTAATTTGAAGAAAACGTCCCTGCCAAAGATGATTTTCGTAATAATCAATCATTTCTCTTGCTGTCAGCCAATGATTATCAAAAGTTGAACTTGCCCCTTTTTGCATAAAATTTCGATAGCCCAAACCATGGGCAAAAACGACCGTTGTATTCACGCAAAATTCAGTTTGTGCCCCGCAAAATTCAATCGCTTTTACTGACAGCTTTTCCAAAAGCATTTGCAGTTCAGTTTGATAGAATCCATTAGCATGTGTTTTTTCCACATAGCTGTCAGTAGATTCTGTCAGTAATTCTGGAAGAAGTTGCCAACCCTCGCTTTCTTTTATCAGTTCATCATCATGATGTTGGATAAAGATAATTGGCTTTTTCTCCTTTCGATAAATAAGAATGCGTTGATTAATTTGCTCAATGAATTCATTTCGCCGATAAATGCCGTCACATACCCCTTTTTGCATATCAATCACAATTAAGACATCACTTGTTTTCATTGTTTATCCTTTCAAGAATTGGTCAGCTGTCAGTACTTGCGCAAAATTTTGTAAGGCTGAAAGAAAACTAATTTGAACATTTTCTGCCAAAACTTTTTTATCTTCAAAAATTAAATCTTTTGTTGCTGTTGCATCGGAAATCAATACTGGCTGAAAGCCAAGTTCTTTTGCCGCTCGAGTTGTTGAATCAACACACATTTGTGTCATCATTCCACAGATGACCAACTGCTCAATCTCTAATTTTTCTAGCGTTCTAAGTAACTCTGTCTCTAAAAAGCTATTAGGAAAATGTTTTTCAATGATGATTGACTGTTCCTGCACTTTGAGATTTGGGTGTAATTCACAGCCAATTGTCCCTGCTTCAAAAAAATCTGCATTCAGCTGATGCTTGATGTGTTGAATATAAATGATTGGCTTTTGTTCAGACAAAAAGCTATTTTCCAGTTGATTGACCTTTAGCAAAGCCTTGTCAGCTTCATGCAACTCATTTTTGCCTTCTGGAAAATAATCATTTTGAATATCGATTATAAGTAATGCTTGTTTCATTTTCGCCCTCTTTTTTAAGTTACTGAACAGTTTGTCAATAATTATTTCTCTGACAGAGTCGCTCACTCTATGTTAAAATTAGTATAACTCAAATTTAAGAAAAAGGAAATGGCTGTTTTTGCAAGATGGCCTTGTGATTTTTACATGACCTTTCAACATCTTTCAATCGAAAATATGCAGCTTTTTGTGACTGTTGCAGACAATAGCTCTATTTCACGTGCGGCCGAACAACTTTTTATTGACGCATCTTCTGTTAGTCGCAAGATATCTCTCATTGAAGAAGAACTTTCCAATCAATTATTTATTCGCTCAAATCAAGGGGTTGCCCTGACAGATACTGGAATTATCTTCTACAATTTTTGCCAGGAAACACTGAAAAATCTGTCAGAACTTTTTGAACATCTGTCAATAAACTCTAGTCTCTCTCAACTAAAAATAGGAACTTATGATTCCGTCAGTGTAGGTCTTTATAAAGATTTTTTTAGTGAAAATTTTTCAAAACTCGGAGCAGTTAAAATTTCTAACCAGATTGATAATTTAATCCAATCATTCAATAATAATCAATTAAATACTTTGATAATTGACGACGAATTTTCAAAATTTCTGACAGGAAATTTCTACGAAAAATCCTTAGCCAAAGAAGCATTTTATCTCGTCAGTCATCAAAAGTTTGCTAATAGTTTTGACAGTAAAAATTGGAAACAGCTTGAATTATTTTTAAATCCCAAAAGCTGTCCCATTCACCAAAAATTATTAGCCTTATGCCCTAAAGAGAACTTGCCCAAAATTCATGAAATAGAATATACTGCTTCTGCTCTTTCATTTTTGGTTTCTTCAAACCAAGCGACCATCTTACCAGAAGGCAGTCTAAAAAAATATGCATCAGAAAATTTTTATTTTCAAAAACTTCCAGAAAATTTCAATCGTAACCTTGTTATATTCTCAAGAACCTTGTCTGACCAAGAATTATTTTTAAGAAAAAATAACACTCAATAGAATGTTATCCTTGTAGTAATCTTTTTATTTCTCTAGTTGAGAGAATCCTCTTCAATAAATGAGTAACCAATGGCTTTTGTCGCCACAAAGGTAACTAAAGCAGCAATTATTAAGGACATCGTTGTATCTGACAAGAAATGTGCCCCAATTCGGACACGGGCAGCCATCATTAAAAGAGTGAAAATCAAGCCACTGTAAGCCAAAATCTTTTGGCCTTTAAGATTTTTTCTGTCAGCAAAAAATGGTAAAAAGAGTGCTGCTGCCGCTGCAATCGTATGTCCTGACGGGAATGACTGATGTCCTGTTGCACCATTTAAATGCCACCAATTAGTGAATGTTCCTTTAGTAGAAGACACAATTTCTTTGATCTCGTAAGGACGAAAACGCCCCCAGTTAACTTTCATGGTATTGACAATCGAGTTACTGACATAAACGACCGCAATTCCAGCAATAGCCACAATAATCAATTGACTCAACTCCTCATAAGTTTTTTTGCTTAGCCATCTATAAATTAAAAACGTCCCAATGACCAAGATAATAAATGTAAAAAGTGCTTCAAGACCGAAAGAATAAGTAGCTGTGGCGCCGATACTATTATTTGCCGCACCGAGCGCTTGATGAGTTTTGATATTATTGAGTGTCGTCACACCATAAAACATCCAGCCATCAACCCAACCCCAAGCTGACCAATAGGCAAAACCCAGAGCCGATAATGATAAAATCCATTTGCTAATTTGATTTTTTTGACGCAAACCGTAAATAAAGATAATTTCCGCTGAAATAAAAGGGATAAGTGCTGACGGAAACATTCCAAAAATCTGAAAAATATTACCAAAAATTGAATTTTGATTCAGGACCGCTTTTGAAATTTGCAAATCCTCAAAAGATGCAATAATTAATAAAAGAGCTGAAATTCCAATTAAAATGCTTAGGAATTTTTTCCCGCTTGTGTTCATAAAACCTCCAATAAGTTGATTACTACCCTTTTATTTTATCCCATTCTCAAACTCCCAATGTAAATCTTTGGTAAATTTTCCGTAAACCCTTTGTTAATCACTTCTTTTTATTTATAAGGCCAAACTATATAATCTTTTAATGACAAATGGTGGTTTTGGATTTTCTTTCTGGATAGTCTATGTTAGAATTAAATATATGAATGAAATTACTTATAATCAAATTATGCCAAATGATATAGATGATGTCATCCGTATTGAAAGACTCACTTTCTCAGAAAATGAAGCTCTGTCAGTTGAGTCAATGCTTGAAAGAATTAACTTAATTCCTGACACCTTTATCGCTGCAAGAAATAGTGAAGGAACTGTCGTCGGTTATGTTTCTGGCCCAGTTACAGAAGGCCGCTATTTAGACGATGAATCTTTTGAACGGACTGACGCCAACCCTGAACAAGGTGGTTTTCAAAAAATCATCAGTTTGACCGTTGACCCCGATTATCAAGGCTTGGGAATTGCAACAAATTTACTTCTTTTACTTGAAAAAGAAGCGAGAGCTAAAAAACGTTTAGGAATTAGCTTAACTTGTCATGATTACTTAGTTCCCTACTATGAAAAACATGGTTTTACTGATGAAGGACTTTCAGAGTCAACATTCGGTGGCGAAACCTGGTACAACATGGTCATGGAATTTTAAAATAAAAAAGTTACTGATAGGATTTTGTCAGTAACTTTTTTTATAAGCACCTTTCAAACTTACTGACAGTTTTGTTAGTAAGTTTTTTTATTACTTCTGAGCAAAATAATCATTCAATTCTTGCCGATATTTTTCTCGCCAATCTTGTTTATTTTCACTTAATAATTCGTCAGCAAAAGCCGAACTATCTTCACCTAAAACTTCTGCTGGGGTCCGTCCGTCAATGACAGCCAACTCAAACAATTCGATAATATCGGTAAAAATATGCCAATCTGTTTCCCCCATATTAAACATATACTTTTGAATGGCCTTATAAGCTTGATAAAAATCCTTAGGTAAATTTTTGGCCCGATTTTCCATCGCTTGCCATTCTCGTTTTTCCTTTAAGACGTCACTAATTTTCTCTAAAATCATTTTTTCACCGCCCTATTAAGTTTCACTTTTTGCTTCTTTTCCCAACCCTTATCATCAATCATCTCATCAATAAAGTCCGCAACATCTGTCCCAATTAAATCTGTCAGCTTTCTTTTTTGTCCCTTTGCCTCTTCAAGCAAATCCAAAAGTTGATTAAAAATAAATTTAAAATCGCTCCATTTGCTTGCTCCAGAAATCCAAACATATTTTTTTAATTCACAATAATCCTTATAGTAATCTGGGCCAAGATTTTTAGCTCGCTCTTCAAATTCACGAAATTCTCGTTTTTCCTCAAGGCCAATCATTCTATCAACAATATTTCTTTGTTTAGTCATCATTTTCTCCTTGCTCTGTCGTAAATTTTGTTTTATCTCTTAAAATCTCTAATTTTTCTGAGATAAACATCCATTTTTCCCAAAAATTTTGGCGTTCGGTTTGACCAGCCTCATTCAACCGATACCATTTACGTGGTGGTCCTATTGTTGAGGGTTTTTTAGCGACCTCAAGCCATTCTCGTTTTTCTAAACGCATGGTAATTGTATAAACAGTTCCTTCTACAACATCCTCAAAGCCAAGCTCCCGTAATTTTTGAGTAATTTCATAACCATAAGTTTCTCCTTGACCAATGATTTCTAAAACACACCCTTCAAGAACTCCTTTCAGCAATTCTGTTATTTCTTTCATTATTATCTCCAGCTATATTGTATTACTTATTACAGCTATATAGTACTACTACATAGCAAAATTGTCAAGCACTTCAATATTTTGGCAATAAAAAAACTGCATAAAAGCAGCTTTTCTATTCTTATTTTTCAAACTCAATTACTTTCATCTGCCCCTTAAAATTTTCATAGAGCACCGATTCAATGGTCAAACGAATAATGGACATATTCTCAGCGTTCTCGTGAAGAGACACAATTAGAGGTTCTTCCTTAATAAGCTTCTGAGTTGCCTCTCCCTCAATAACTTCAGACTTCACTCGATTCGAAGATAAACGTCCTCCATTTTCTAAGGAGTTAAACCAAGTTGTAAAACTTACTAATGGATTCTTTTTTAAGTCATAAATCTTTGATGCTTTTTTATCTGAAACCATATATAAAACATTCTCATTTTTTTGGGCTTGAATAAAACTCATAATTGTAGTTGAACTTTTTAAGCTCTCGTCAGTAACACTCAATGCAAGATAACCAGGAAAATCTTTCAGAAGGTAAGCCAGTTCATTTTCCAATGCATTTGTACCAACAACTTTAGCTTTTCGATTACTTTTAAAAATAGTCAACAGAACAAGAGGTAAAGTTAGAAAGATATAAGCAACCAAAAGCCCCAAAGCAAACCTTAACCAAAAATTACCAAAATTCATTTCTAATATCAAAGCGAAAATCACAAGAGAAACAAAAAAAATCACGAATAACTGAACAAATCTTTTTAAATACATCATTAACTCCCAAACACATCCATTAAAATAAAAGCCGATAAATTATCGGCCTTTCTTTTTATTTTTTAACCAAATCAGCAAAAATCATTCGACCAGCACTTGTTTGTAAAACCTTAGCAACTTCTACAGTCACTGTTTTATCAATCAATTTTGCGGTATCTTCGATAACAATCATCGTACCGTCTGGCAGATAGGCTACTCCTTGTTGACGTTCAGAACCTGCACGAATAATTTGAACATTAATATGTTCTCCCACAACAAGTTGTGTTTTCACAGCATTTGCAAGGTCATTAATATTAAGAACTTGAACCCCTTGAATCTCAGCAACTTTATTAAGATTAAAATCATTCGTCACTAATTTTGAACCAGTGGAACTTGCATATTTAAGTAACTTAGTATCAACTTCACGAACATCTGTAAAATCAACTTGAGAAATTTCAACTTGATCAAATTTAGTCAATTCATTGACCAAATCTAATCCCCGACGTCCTTTAGCTCTCTTCAAAGGATCTGAACTATCTGAAATTAACTGTAATTCTAAAATCACAAAATTAGGAACAATAATTTTATCTGAAATGAACCCTGTTTTAATTACATCTAAAATCCGACCATCAATGATTGAACTTGTATCCAATAAAATACTATTATCACTCTTAGATTCACTGACAACTTCCTCAGCAACTTCTACAGCTTCTGTTGCCATAACCTCCCGACGCTTACGAAAGAGCACTTTAGCAATTTCATCTCCACGACGGTCGAATAAAACATAACCTAAGTAAATCATGACCAATACAAGTATAAATGAAATGATATTACTCAAAATAGGAACATTTAAAAATCTTAATGGAATACTTCCAATAACTCCAACTAGAAGCCCAAGAACAATCCCAATAATATTAAAGACCATTTTTGACATATTCATTTTTGAGATTCTAGAATCTATTTTTTTCAACCCATTAAGCATTGAACCGGCAAATATAAATGAAAGAATAATAAAAATAATTGCACCAATCACACCGTCAACAGCTTCGTTTTGTAAAATTCCTTTGTCCCAACCAAATACCTTTAAAATGGACGGTACAACAGCAACACCTAGCGATGCTCCGATGACAGTCATAACGAGATGAATAATCCAACGACGCATATCTTTTCCTCCTTTTAGAAAATGGATAGGCTTACAATAAAGCCCTGTGTCAATTATACCACACGCTCCTTTAATATTGCTTATCCAAACACAAGAAATCTAGTTGATTTCTCATGCTATATTTATTATTTTATAACTTAATTACTTTAATAGCGACAATTTAATTTTTATTTTTGATAATAAATTTTATCATTTTAAATAAATAACATTGAAAAAGCATTGTGCTATAATGACTTTATCTTCTATAGATTATGAAGGAAATAAATATGATTAAATCCACTACTAACTCTAAAGAAAGTCTGCTCGTCGCTTTATTGCTTGCAATGAACACTGGCTTTGTTGATGCCTTTACTTTTTTCCATTTTGATGGCCGTTTTGCTAGCTTGCAAACAGGAAATCTAATACAAACCGGAATTAATTTAGCACATGGAAACTTTGAAAAAGCTTCTCAATTTATCATTCCCATCCTTTTTTTTGCCCTAGGAGCCCTTTTTAAAACATTATTTACCAAATATAAGAACAAGAATAACCACAGTGAAATTGGTCCACTCCTATTCATTCAAATGACTGGAATCCTTATCTTTTCCCTTTCATTTGCTACTTTTTTACACTTATCGGCCTCACTTTTTGTTGGAATTCTTTCTTTTTTCATGGTAATCCAAGGGGATACTTTTACAAAAGTGAGAGGACTTCCCTATGCCAATATCATGTCAACCGGGAATATTAAAGCTTTCGGAACCAATCTAGGCGAATATCTTGTTTCTAAAGAATCAAAATATTTAAGAAACTCGTTCATGTTTTTATCCCTTGCTCTATCTTTTGTTATTGGTGCCTTTGTTTCTTCTTTGGCCGGCTTCTGGTTAGGCAATTTTACCTTAGTGGGTTCTAGTATTCTAATATTATTTGCCTATATACTATATTCTTACAATCTGAAATTTTCATAAAAAATAAAAGCTATTTGTCTATCCAAATAGCTTTTATTACTTATTTTAGCCAAATACTAATTTTAGACATTCAGTTAGGGTTGTTACCCCAATTACTTTTATTTGTTCAGGAATATCAATTCCCACAATTGAATTTTTAGGAGCATAGACTTTTTTGAATCCTAATTTAGCAGCTTCATTCAGTCTTTGTTCAATTCGCGTCACACGTCGAATCTCTCCTGTTAAGCCAATTTCACCAATAAAACATTCACGCGCATCCGTCGGAAGTTCTTTATAACTTGAGGCTACAGCGACAGCAACCGCAAGGTCAATGGCTGGCTCATCTAATTTTACTCCCCCAGCTGATTTAAGGTAAGCATCTTGATTTTGCATCAATAAGCCTGTCCGTTTTTCAAGTACTGCCATAATCAGGCTCACTCTATTAAAATCTAAACCAGAAGTTGTTCTCTTAGCATTTCCAAACATTGTTGGTGTAGTTAAAGCCTGTATTTCAACTAGTATCGGACGTGTCCCTTCGAGTGCACAAACAATAGCAGAACCAGTTGAACCCTCTAATCGCTCTTCCAAGAAAACCTCAGAAGGATTAGTTACTTCAACTAAACCATGCCCTTGCATTTCAAATATACCAATTTCATTAGTTGACCCAAACCGGTTTTTAACTGCTCGAAGAATTCTAAAAGTATTATTTCTTTCTCCTTCAAAATAAAGAACGGTATCAACCATGTGCTCTAGCATTCTTGGTCCTGCCAATTGACCTTCTTTCGTCACATGACCAACGATAAAAGTAGCAATATCATTCGTTTTGGCAATTTGCATGAGTTCACCTGTCACTTCTCGAACTTGACTCACAGAGCCTTGAGTTGATTGAATTTCAGGTGTCATAATCGTTTGGATCGAATCAATAATCAAAAAATTTGGCTTCAAACGTTCAACTTCAGCACGAATTGACTGCATGTTAGTCTCGGCGTAAAGATAAAAATCTCGATCAATATCGCCCAAACGTTCCGCTCTAAGCTTAATTTGTTGAGCAGATTCTTCACCACTCACATAGAGAACCCGTCCTCTTGATGCAAGCTGAGTTGATACTTGCAAAAGCAACGTAGATTTTCCTATTCCTGGGTCTCCACCAATCAAAACGAGTGAACCAGGAACAACACCACCACCTAAAACACGATTAAATTCGTCAAGATCTGTTTCAATACGTGGTGTATCAAAAAGCTCAACTTCATCTAATTTCATTGGTTTTGAACGTTCACCAGACATCGACACTCGCTGATTTTTGACTTCCTGTACTTCAACTTCTTCAACAAAAGAGGACCACTCTCCACAATTTGGGCATCGCCCAAGATACTTTGCAGACTTATAACCACAATTTTGACAAACAAAAGATGATTTTTTCTTCGCCATTTTCCCTCCACTTATTTATACGTAAAATTTATTCAGATGTAACAAAAAAGCGAATAAATCGTCCTAAAATACCCTGATAAATAATTTTTTATCTTATTATTCTATCATACTTTATTTGACTTATCGCTATTATCTATGAAATATCATGATATAAAGGAAAATGCTTGGCTTATTTCTGCTTTAGTAGTCTGTATAATCGATTGGATAATCCAGTAGCATAAGGAAATGAACTTGCCAATTTCAAAAATGTTCCCCATTTTTTTCCAATATCTAATTTTAGAAAATATTTTTTATCCTCTTTATAAAGACTTTGAATGATCCGAATATTTTTTTTACTAACCGAAAAATTAGAAAATCGAATATCACCAAAAATCTTACCATAAAGCCAACAATATTTAAGTGCTAAATTATTAGCTTCTAAATCTATAAACTCCGGGTATTTAATTTTTACATCTTCTATTATTAAACGCTCTTGTTGGATTAAATCGAATTGTTTTTCGTAAAAAGTAATTCTTGTCTTTGAGGTCGGATTAGCGTAATAATAATAACCAATGTAGCTTGTTGCAATGGCCTTTTGGACTTTTTTAAAGTACTGATAGTTGAAGAAATTATCCTCAAATTCTCTGCCCACTTCAAAACGAATCTCCCCAAGAAGTTCGGTTTTATAAAGATTTGCATAAGACTCCCAAGGAAAATTTCTATCATCTTTGAATTCTTTCTCTAAAAAATCTTGCATAACATCATGATTATTTCTAAAATGATAGACTTTTGCTTGATTTTCCTGAATTATTTTCTTTACTTCTTCATCTCGTTCTTCCGAATAAGCGATATAACGACAACTCACGACATCAGCTTCATATTCAACCATTGGCTGATAAAGCTGCTCTAAGTAATCTAATTCAACAAAATCATCACTGTCAATAAAAGCAATATAGGTTCCGTAGACATTATCAATTCCCAAGTTTCTAGCTGCACTTTGCCCTCCATTTGGAATATGCCAAACGCGCACACGCTGATCTTTTTTTGCATAATTATCACAGATTTGACCAGAACTATCTTTTGAACCATCATCAATCAATAGCAACTCAAAATCCTGGAAGCTTTGATTGAGAACAGAATTCAAACATCTCTCTAAAAGTTTTTCAACATTGTATACAGGTACAATTACACTGACTTTTGGCATTTACTCTCTCTTTTCAAAATATAATTCACCGCTTCTTCGACATTATAAGTACAAAAATCTGCCTCGGTTTTTATTCGCTCACCTATCCCTACTGTTTTAAGACCTGCATTTTTTCCAGCCAAGACATCAGAATCAGAATCCCCGATTATATATGAATTATTCAGACTAATACTGAAATCACTCACAGCCATATTAATCAAGCCAGTTTTGGGTTTACGGCATGTACAAGACTCATAGCCAGGATAATGCGGACAAACATAAATTCCATCAATTTTGCCACCCTCCTCATTCAAAAGTTGGACCAATCGTTCATTTATTCTTTCAACATCAGAATAAGCGAGTCCTCTGTTATGAATAACTCCTCCTTGATTGGTAACAATAATACACAAATAGCCCGCTGCATTGGCTTTTTTTACTGCTCTTGCTGCTCCGTTAAGTAATACAAGCTCTTCAACTTGTGTAATATAATCTCCTAGTTTAAATTCATTGAGCGTCCCATCACGATCAAAGAAAATTGCTTTTCTCATTTTTCATTCGCAACCTTTTTATAAAAGACAGACATCATCATATGATTAAAAGTAAGGTGAATATCCTCAGCGATTTGCATATCATTGATAGGTACATGCATATTAAAATCGCTCATTTGATAAAGTTTTCCTCCATCATAACCTGTCATTCCAACGACTTTAGCTCCCACTTTTTGAGCCTCTTTAACCGCCTCAATTATATTTTTTGAATTTCCGCTTCCAGAAATCGCAAGCAAAATATCATCTTTTGTGATATTGCCCTCAAGTTGTTTTGAAAAAACCTTATCATAACTATCGTCATTGGCAATAGCCATCAACGTTGCCACATTATCATTCAAACAAACAAGGTGCCATTTTTTGTCTTGGTCATAAGAAAGTCCTTTGTTAAAATCATTCATGATATGTGAAGCAGTGCTTGCAGAGCCACCATTTCCACAAACATAAATTCTTACTTCATTTTCATAAGCTTCTTGTAAAAGATTCATCACCTGATTTAGTGCTTCTTTATCAAGTGATTCTATTGTTTTTTCAAGACGTGCGTAATAGTTTGTGATTTCTTCTGTATAATTCATTTAATTTCTCCTTTTGCTATGCATAGCTGATAATCAATTTATTAGTAGAAATATATGGTTTTTATTTTTCCTCATAAATGACTTTAGTTCCTTCGGTATCGTAAGAAAATTTAATTTCAGGAAGCTTTAAAGCTTTCCTAATTTTTTCTTTCGAGTCTTTAGTGGCATAAAATAATAAAAATCCTGCTCCACCTGCGCCCAGCAATTTACCACCTAGCGCACCTGCTTCCAAAGCCAATTGATAATATTCATCAATTCTAGTATTGGAAATTCCTCTTGCCAAAGTTCTTTTTAAAAGCCAATTTTCATGTAAAATTTCTCCAAGAGCATCAATATTCCCACTTTCAAGCTCAACTTTTAATTTTTCAGCAAGCTCGCACATTCTAATCAGGTTCTTTTCTTTACTCACCTCCTGAATATTTTTAGACTGCTCTGACAAAATCTGTGGAGCATCATGAACTCCTCCAATATAGAACATCAATAAGTTATTTGCCATTTTCTCTTTATCAGCTGAACTCATCTTAACTGCTTCAACGCTAACAGAACCATCTTTTTGAAATCGATAAAAGTTAAGATTACCGTAGCTTGCAGCGTATTGGTCCTGTTTCCCAATAGGGTTTCCTAAATCCTCTATTTCAATTTCACAAGCTTCTTGAGCAAGTTGTTCCTTATCTGTTTTCTGTCCCTTGTAGCTATTCAAAGCCGTTAATAAAGCCGTTGTAAATGTACTTGAAGAACCCAGCCCTGTTCCTGCTGGAATGTCTGCATCTGAATGAATTTCGATATTTTTTATATTTTTCTTTTGGAGACAAGCTCTTACAATATCATGACCAATTTCCGAAATCTCTTGAACCACTTCACTTTTTTTATAACGTAATATTGTTTCATTAGCATTGAAAGATGGATGAACGGATAAATAAATATATTTATCTATTGTTGTTGAAAGGACACAACCTCCATTTTTCTCGTAAAAACTTGCAATATCACTTCCGCCTCCTGCGAAAGATACCCTAAAGGGGGCTCGTACAATAATCATTTAAATATTTCTCCTTAATATTTATATTTCTAACCATTATTTTTTGAAAATAAACCATTGACCAAGCTTCTAAAATATCTAAATTCTCTACTTTTTCTAAAAAGTAAGATAAGTAAAGCATTGGGTATAATGAGACAAATTACAATTTTAAGTATAAAATTTCCCCAGACATTGCTTACGTCTAAAAAATGCGATACGACTACTGTGGATATAAAGAGTAAAACAAAGATAAAAAGATAGCTGAGTTGCTCAATTACATAAACAGAAACTTTCTTTTTGAATATCGGAACAAAAGTATATTTTGGAAAACTGTAACCATAAAGTATCATTGTACATATAATTGTTCCCAGTAAAACACCCGCAAGCCCTAAGTATTTAATCAATACAATCGAAGCTATCAAATTTGTTATCGCTTCAGCTACTGGGACGAACCTATTCTCATAAAAAATACCAGCCGCTTGCTGAAAGACTGTCATTGGACTTCTCATTCCCTGAACATAAAAGTTGAGTGCAACAACCAACAGAACACCACCAGATAAGAGATAATTTTTCCCCAGCCATAACTCAATAAAAGGCTGCGTTACAATATAAATCCCAATTGCTGAAAATGAGTAGAGCCAGAAACAGATAAAGGTTAAATGCTGATGAACTTTAAAATTTTCTTTACCATTTTTTTCCGTTAATAAATCCCCCACACTCGGAGTTACACTTCCTACAACTTGAAGTAAAAAACTGTTGAGCGTATTCGTTATTAATAAATAGTTACTATAGAGCCCCATAACAGTAAGTCCTAAGAAGGAGCTGATTATCATATTATCTGTTCCAAAAACAACAAATCCTCCGATGACGTGAAAAGCTTGTCCTTTCATTTGTTTTATCAATCTTCGAGCAATTTTTTTATCCAACAATTGAACATTTTTATCTTTAATATATGGATAACGTCGATCCGCAACTCGACTAATCATAATATTTTCAGCTAAACGAAGAAAAAGAACAAGCAACAAAATGAGAATATAATTATGGGTTAGAATTAACAAAGCAATCTGCCCTAAATTATAGATAATCGTATACGCTAAATCTGCCAGATTAATCAGATGTTTTTTTTGGTGAGCAATCAGTATTGATTGTTTATAAATTAATAAATAGGAAAAAGCTGAATCAGCTAAAAAAAGTAAATAAATTACATATACATTTTCATTAATCGAAGACATATTAACAAAAACATGTAAAAAGGGCATAAGAGCAAGTCCAAAAACAATGACAAATCCGGCAATAGCTTGATAACAGCGCTGATAAAATTTTAATAATGATTTTATCGTTTCAATATCTCTTTTAGCAATATACTCGTACATGTTAAATAAGATAGCTGTCCCCAGCCCAAGCTCAGCAATCCCGAGCATGCCAATAATACTTGAAAAAAGTCCATTAAGTCCTTGATATTTCAAACCTAGAATATGTATGAAATAGGATTGAGCTATAAATCTTAGAATGATTGTAACAACAATCTGCATCACTGCTGTTATCATATTACGTAAGGAATTTTGAATTCTCATAATTGTATCCAATCACTTTGTACTAGGGCATTATTTTTATTAATAGAATCTTTAGGATACCAATTTTTAGGGCCTACAACGATTTTTTGTGGATTAGCTGATAGAAATTGGCACCACCATGAAAAAGTGGAATTTGCAATGATATAATGCTTACAGGCGCTCATTAATCTTAATTTCTCCCAAACAGGGTTTCCCTCTTTTTCGACCATAAAATTATCCTCTTCTGTCATCACATCCTCTGCAAACTGTTTTGCGTACTCTAAATCATCACTAAAAAAGAAAAAAACTGGATTGACGATTTTTGATTTAAGTATTTCAATTCCTTTGATGAAGTATGATTCATCACATTGAAAAAAGGACTGACGATTTTCCGTTGAGAGATAATCGCCTCGGCGGATTGTAATACAAATCGACTGGCTTTCTTGAATTTTTCTATAAAACTCTTTATTTTGCTCAAGTAATCCCTCTCTTGGAGAAAAGGTTGCTTGTAGCTCAGCCTGCATTCCTTCAAAAAAACTAGCATCTTCAAAATATGAATGAAGTAAGATTGTTTCATTTTGAGGCTCATAGTTTAAGTCTTTTATCTTACTGGGATAAATTAACAAACCCTTTCGATACAGAAATCGACTATAATATTTCAGAAAGTTAGGCAATTTACCAAAAGGAAAGTATGAATGCCTTTTGAAGGATGATAAATGATGTAAGAGGCGATTTGTTACTCTTAGCCAGAAATATTGCCTTTTTGATAAATACTGAATTAAAAAATTTGATAATTTTTGCTGATCCAGTTGATAATCTGCATGAAAGTATTGAAGATTATTCATCCACCCTTGCTCATTTGGTGCTAAATCTCCATAAAGCGAAATTCTATAGAAATTAATAATAATTTCACTCTTTGGAATTTCTTTTTTTAGTTTCAAGGCATAAGCGTATTGAAACATTTGATTGCCTAAACGACCATCCATATCAACTACTATTTTTTTCATTTCACTTCTCATTCTTGATAATTTTGAACTAAAAAATAAAGCCAAGTGCTTTTTATTATTAGAAAATATTTTATCTTTTGTTTGAAGGTTAGTATTTTTGCTCGACCCAATCTAGAATAAATGCCTTTTATCAGCAATTTATTAAGAGTTTTTGTCATCCGGCCATAGTAAACATAATGATCTAGTACGTATAGCAGAGCATAATCAAAAGATTCTTTGCTTTTTCCTGATAAATTTTCTTCATATTTCATAAAAGAAATTAATATATTTTCCAAGTCTAGGACGGAGCTTCCATCTCTACTCTCAATAATAGAATCCTCATGCTCTCTTTGATAAATGTACTCGAAAGTCTCGATAATTTTTGCTCGTTTGGCAAGGTTCCAAACCCGCGGGGTGAATTCCTCATCTTCATGAATCGTTTTTGGGGAAAGCCAAAGACCATTTTTCATTAAAAATTCTCGCCGATACATATAGGCCCAAATCATTGGAATATAATTTCTTAGTTGAATTTGTTTCTTAAAAAGTACTATTCCTTCTTGGACTCCAGCCCTCAAAAGTTCGTTATTTCTTTCCATTTTCTTGGAAACTTTATTTTTGTAAGTTGCTTCGAAACTTCCACAAATGATATCAAGTTTTTTATTTTCAGCTTCTTGATAAAGTTTTTCTAAAAAAGTAGAATGCACAAAGTCATCACTGTCTACAAAACTAATATAATTACCACACGCAAGAGCAAGTCCTTTATTTCTAGCTTCAGCTGCCCCACTATTTTCAATCTCAATAAGTCGAATAAAATTATATTTTTCAATCAAATCAAAGATATGGTCAATACTACGATCAGTCGAACCATCATTAACCAGAATAATTTCAATGGGTTTTAAAGTTTGCTTGATTAAAGACTCCAAACAAGAACGAATATATTTTTCTGAATTATATATTGGCACAATGACCGAAACTTTTATATTTTTCATTATTATTTTAGGTGCCCCTCATTTGAAGTAGAATCTTATATTATAAGCCCACCAGATAATATTCGGACAAGATTTAACCATTTTAATCGTCCACTTTTCTCTTTTAGTTTTAAGAGCAAGAGCTCTTTGCAAAATTTCTTGATCTTCAATGAGATAATTTCTGATAATCTTTAAATACTCTTTAGATTTTGCTTTATTCTCTTTAAGCAAAGCCAGACATTTTATGATAATCCAATAGTAACCCCAAGCTAAATTATAAGCAGCAATGGGTAAATATTCTGGATATTTTTCTTTAACTTCTTTGATTACTTTATGTTGTTCGGTAATATTATCAAGTTGTCTTAAATCAAAGGATTTTCTTACAGTACTCTCTTGATTTTGAATGTAAAAATAACCTACAAAATCAATTGCAACTGCCGAGCTTATCTTTGAAAAATACTGGTAATTGAAATAGTAATCCTCATATATTTTATGCTCAGAAAAATATATCCCTTCTAACAATGCTCGATGATAAAGCTTTGTAACCGGTCCAAAACTAAACGGACTTTCTTGAAGATAGGCAGCCATTAAATCATCATTTGTTTGGAAATAGGTGAGCTTTCCACTCTCTTTTGGTGTCAAACTTTTTAAGTAGCTCTCCCCTCTCATCTGACAACTTACTAGGTCAACTTTTTCTTGCGCTATCACTTCATAAAGCCGTTCCAAATAATCAGAAGTAACATAATCATCACTATCTATAAAACAAATATATTTTCCCTGAGATTTAGTTAGACCCAGATTTCTGGCTACACTCTGTCCACTATGTTGCTCATAAAATAGTTGGATACGACGATCTTTCTGTTGGTAATGTTTACAGATTTGAGGAGATTTATCATCAGAGCCATCTTCTATTAGAATTAATTCGAAATCCTGAAAAGTCTGATTAATAATCGAATCTAAACATCTTTCTAAAAAGGGGGCGCTATTATAAACTGGAACAATAATGCTTATTTTAGGCATAATTCTCTACTTTTTATCCTTTCGCATTTTATAGAGTCTTTTGATTAGAGGATAAAGAAGTCTATTTGTAGGAATATCAAATTCTCCAACATATTCCTTAAAGGAAGGATTAAACATTTTTTTAAAAGAGCGTAAACCTCCAGAATCTGCCTCTACTCCCCCCATATCATGCATCAAAGCTCCTTTTAGAAAGCTATACTTTATACTTTCATCCCAAGAAAGATAAGAAACATAATATTTTTTGAAAGCATCATCCATCCCTGCATACAAGTTGTATGACTTTTCACCATAATATATTATTAAATTTCCTGCACTTGGGACAATTTCTCCCGAAGTTTTTATGATTTGTTCTAAATCATTCACCTCAGTCTTTTTTTCAAGAAGTTGATGTTCTAAAAGAACTTTTTTCTTTTCATTACTTATATCTTTGATTCTTTTTGATAATTTCAAAGTTTCGGTCTTTGCTTCATCCAAAAGTTCTTTAACATTTGTATAAACAATAACAATAGCAGAATTTTTGGGAAAGGCAGCTAGAATTTTTTCAAAATATGCTTTATCTCTTAAATTTATAACTTTTCTTGTCTCTGTTAATGTCATTAAGCGAGCAAAATCCTCGCTATATTCTTCTTGACCAATCTTAATTTCAGGAAAGGCTTTTTTGGCTTTATTTAATCGACTATTAAACTTTTTTGATAGTTTCTCGTAGCTATAATCGTCTCTATAGATTGTGGCATCAAAACGAAATTGTATTGTTTCATGAATTTCTTTTGTTCTTCCTCCATAAGCCACTCCTAATAGAGTTAACTTTTCAATAAGTCGCTTTCCCTCCGAATTCTCTTCAATAAGCGGGTCAAATTTAATAAAAAGCGCCTTTTCTTTCTTACCATATTCTTTCAACTTCAAAACAACAAAGCTTAAAAGCTCATCGTCGGAATAATCCATGATAATGCCTCGTGGAATATAGCACATTTTAAAACCCAGAGGTAAAGAACGCGTCAGTACTAAACAAGAAGCTAAAAGTTCTGTCTCCCCTTTTTCCGTAAATCCTAAAAATTCTGACTTCCATTCATCTTTAACATTTCTCCATGATGGCGTCTGCAAAATATCAAAAAGCGGTGACTTGAGTATGAAGTTTTCAACCTTTTCCAAGTCTACGATGCTTTTGAATTCAAACTCTCTTGATGTATATTCATTCATAAAATATATTAATTTCTAATTTTTTAAATTTTGCTGCTCTCATTTTGTCTTGGTAAAAGGTTACCACTAAAGCTTTCAATCACTCCATACTATTTCATAAAAGATTGAGCATTTCTATTATTTTACAGTTGAGGATGTTACAAATTTTTTAGATACATATATTAAATAGTCAAACTTTTCTAATACATCTATATTACACATTATTATATTTTTTGTCAACAAATCATGTTCTTTTTCTTTA
The DNA here is from genome assembly GCF_000468955.1 of Lactococcus cremoris subsp. cremoris KW2. Classification (NCBI taxonomy): domain Bacteria; kingdom Bacillati; phylum Bacillota; class Bacilli; order Lactobacillales; family Streptococcaceae; genus Lactococcus; species Lactococcus cremoris. Next base: position 2,210,536 of record NC_022369.1, read on the forward strand.
TCTATACTTTTATTTCTTTATTGTATTCACAAGGATACAACATATTACACTATTCCGTTCATTTTCTTTAGTGAATTCCCTAACATTTCTCAAATTTTTTATAAATGAAAAAAGGCAATCTTGTTGACTGCCCTTTTTTGATTACAAAAAAACTTAGACAAATAAAAAAACCTCATCTAATCCAAAATGAGTTTTTTTATTTGTCTAAGTTTATATGCCATTGAACAGAATCGAACTGTCGACCTTCACCTTACCATGGTGCTGCTCTACCGACTGAGCTACAACGGCTAAAATAAATAAATTGAGTGGTCTGACCAGATTAGAAATTTAATCTAATCAGACAGAGCTAGACTATAAGCAAGGCTGATGCGAAAGAGAGTCAATCACAACTCAACACATGCACCCACAGAAACCCCCGCCAACATCATAACACTCAATTTAGTATTTTATTACTTCAAGATTTAATAAAATTAAACCAATTCAATGATTGCCATAGGCGCAGCATCACCACGACGTGGTTCAACTTTAAGGATACGAGTGTAACCACCGTTACGTCCTTCGTAGCGTTTAGCAAGGTCGTTGAATAATTTTTGAAGGGCAGTTGGGAAAGTTTCAGTTTCTTCGTTGAAATCTTTAATTGCGATTTCATTACGTACGTAAGCAGCTGCTGCACGACGAGCTGAAAGGTCACCTTTTTTACCAAGCGTAATCATTTTTTCTACTGTACGACGAACTTCTTTAGCGCGAGCTTCAGTTGTAACGATAGTTTCGTTGATGATCAAATCTGTAGTCAAATCACGAAGCATAGCTTTACGTTGTGAAGATGTACGTCCGAGTTTACGATTGCTCATTTGTTTCCTCCTATATTATTATTTTCTTTTTTTAAGGGAAAGTCCCAATTCAGTCAATTTAACTTTGACTTCTTCTACTGATTTGTGACCGAGGTTTTTGACTTTAATCATGTCAGCTTCGCTCATTTCAACAATATCAGCAACAGTGTTGATACCTGCACGTTTCAAACCATTGTAAGCACGAACTGAGAAGTCCATTTCTTCAATAATTTTATCGAGCACACGTTCTGTTTTAACTTCATCTTTAACAACAAGTGTTTCAGCTTCAGCTGCAACTTCTGAAAGATCAACGAACAAGTTCAAGTGGTCTGTCAAAATTTTAGCTGAGAGTGACAAAGCTTCGTCAGAAACGATAGTACCGTTTGTAGTAATTTCAAGTGTTAATTTATCGTAGCTAGAATCTCCACCAACACGGGCAGGTTCAACTTGATAATTTACTTTACTTACTGGTGTGTAAATTGAGTCTACGGCAATTGTGCCAATTGGCGCTCCATCGACTTTATTTTCGTCAGCCGGAACATAGCCGTATCCTTTTTTAACAGTCATTACAGCACGCATTGAGTGACCTTCAGCAATAGAGAACAAGTAATGGTCTTTGTTGACAATTTCAATGTCGCTATCAGTTAAGATATCACCAGCAGTAACATCCATAGGACCAGTAACGTCAAGTTCGATTTGTTTTTCAGATTCAACGTATGATTTGATGGCAATTCCTTTAACCGCAAGAACGATTTGGATGACATCTTCACGTACGCCAGGGATTGTTGCGAATTCGTGTTGAACACCTTCAATTTGAATTGAAGTCACAGCAGCACCAGGAAGTGATGACAAAAGGACGCGACGCAGAGAGTTACCTAAAGTTGTACCATAACCACGTTCAAGTGGTTCAACAACGAATTTACCGTAATTTTCTGATTCGTCAAATTTAGTAATTTTTGGTTTTTCAAACTCAATCATGTATGTTCTCCTCTAAAGCGAAAAGTGATTAGTGACAAGAGTGACTAATTATACACGACGACGTTTTGGAGGACGTGCACCATTGTGAGGTACAGGAGTCACATCACTGATAGATGTTACATTAAGACCAGCTGCAGCGAGTGCGCGGATAGCTGATTCACGACCTGAACCAGGACCTTTAACTGTAACAGATACAGTTTTCAAACCTTGCTCTTGAGCAGCTTTAGCAGCAGCTTCTGAGGCCATTTGAGCGGCGAAAGGTGTAGATTTTTTAGAACCTTTGAAACCAAGTGCACCAGCTGAAGACCATGCAAGGGCGTTACCATGAACGTCTGTGATCATAACGATTGTGTTGTTGAATGTTGATTGGATATGAACAATCCCAGATTCAATATTCTTTTTAACACGACGTTTACGTGTAATTTTTGCCATTTTAACTCCTTTCTATTTAATTATTTTTTCTTACCTGCGATTGATTTAGCAGGACCTTTACGTGTACGAGCGTTGTTCTTAGTGTTTTGTCCACGTGTAGGAAGTCCACGACGGTGACGCATACCACGGTAAGAACCGATTTCCATCAAGCGTTTGATGTTAAGTGACACTTCACGACGAAGATCTCCTTCGAGTTTCAAGCCATCGAGTTCACGACGGATTGCATCTTCTTGATCTGATGTCAAATCTTTAGTACGGATATCTTCTGAAACACCTGCAGCTGCAAGTACTTTCTTAGATGTTTGAAGTCCAACACCGAATACGTATGTTAATGAAATAACAATGCGTTTTTCGTTTGGAATATCAACTCCAGCAAAACGAGCCATATTTTTCTATTTCCTTTCTATCCCTGACGTTGTTTGTGTTTTGGATTGGCAGGGCAAATTACCATTACACGACCGTTACGACGAATAACTTTACAGTATTCGCAGATTGGTTTAACTGATGGTCTTACTTTCATTGTGTCTTCCTTTCTATGGTTACTGTGCATCATGCACTCAATGAATGTCCGGATTACTTAAATCGGTAAGTAATTCGTCCGCGTGTCAAATCGTATGGTGAGAGTTCAACTTGAACCTTGTCTCCAGGCAAGATACGGATATAATTCTTACGAATTTTTCCTGAAATCGTCGCCAAGACTTGGTGACCATTTTCGAGTTCAACAGTGAACATCGCATTCGGCATGGTGTCAACGACTTTGCCGTCTACTTCAATTACATCATCTTTTGCCAAGCAAAAGTACCTCCTTAAAAATTTCCCGAAAGATATAAATACAAATTTAAATATATCTAAAAAGTCGGACTTATGTATTTTAGCATTTTTCAACAACAAATGCAAGTCTTTCTTTCATAAAAGCCTTTATTTTTCTAGCCTGAGTCCATTTTTATTTTCAGATTATCTGATAAGAGTACCTATGGCAATGCTTTCGGGTGTTTCTTTTTATTTTTAAGCTTGTTGACTCTTCTGTCAGTAAATTTTATCTTTCATTTTCATAATTAAAAAAACCTCTGACAGAGGTTTTATGATTTATTAGCCTAAAACTTTTTTAATATCATCTGTAACTTGACTAATTTCTTGTTCGCCTTCGATATTTTTAACAAGTCCAAGTTCAGTGTAATGTTCAATAATTGGCGCAGATTCTTTGATGTTGACATCTAAACGGTTTTTAACTGTTTCTGGTACATCATCAGCACGTTGGTAAAGGTCATGGCTACCACAAACGTCACAAGTTCCTTCAACTTTAGTTGGGTTGAAAATTTTGTGATAAGTTGCTCCACAATTACGGCAGATGTAACGACCACTTAAACGATCAACCAAGATATTTGGATTAACAACAATATTTACAACAGCATCAAGTTTAATGCCAAGCTCTTCAAGCATTGTATCAAGAGCATGCGCTTGGTCAATCGTACGTGGGTATCCATCAAGCAAGAAACCTGAAGCTTTGATATCGTCTTGTGCTAAACGTTCTTTGACAATACCATTGGTTACTTCATCAGGAACGAGTTCACCTTTATCAATAAAAGATTTAGCAAGTTTACCCATTTCTGTTTCATTTTTCATCGCTGCACGGAACATATCTCCTGTTGAAATATGGTTTACACCATAATTTTTAACGATAAATTCGGCTTGAGTTCCTTTACCAGCTCCTGGAAGTCCCATGATTAATAAATTCATTTTGTTTTCTCCTGATTTTGATTTTATAAATTACTGACAGCTCTGTCAGTAAAATGCAGATGTGCACTGTCTTTTACCTACACTATTTTAGCGTATTTTTACTGAAAAATAAAGAAAAACCTTGTCTAATGACAAGATTTTATTTTACGCATGAACTTTATTAAAAGTCATCTACTTGATTTCTGGAAAATTACTTTGATTATTTACAGCAATTTCAAGTGGATTATCCATAAATCCTGCATATTTACGTTTAAGTAAATATCCTTCAAGTTGTTTAACCGCTTGAATAGCAACTTGAATCAAGATTAACAATGATGTTCCTCCAAGAGCGACGATTTTTGGAAGTCCCCAAACGTTTTGGGCCGCAATAGGAATGATAGAGATCAATCCAAGGAAGAGCGAGCCAACCGTTGCAAGACGCATTAATAGACGAGAAACATACTTCTCAGTTCCTTTACCCGGACGAACAGATGGAATGTACGAACCTTGTTTTTGAAGGTTTTCAGCCATCTTTTCAGGATTAACCTGAACGAACGAATAGAAGAAAGTAAAGAGAACAATCAATAATGCGTAGAAGAGCATCCCTGTCCAAGTCGTATATGACAAAGCATTTTGTAAGGTTGATAACCAACCTACATTGCTACCTTGTGAACGTTGCAAGAATTGCAAGATCGTAGCAGGTGCAGTTGTAATTGAACCAGCAAAGATAACTGGAATAACACCAGCTGGATTGACACGAAGTGGCAAGTACGAACTTGTTGGTGCGCCTTGAGTCAACTTAGTGTATTGAATTGGTACTTTACGTTCCGCTTGTTGAACAAATGTTGTAACATAAATAATGACAATTGCTGACAAAATCAATCCAATAACAAATATCCAAGACATAGGAATTTCAGATGGTCTTACGTTTAAGAATTTTTCATCATAAACAGATTTGATGGCTGATGGAATACCAGAGACAATCCCAGCAAAGATAATTACTGAAACACCTGATCCAAAACCTTTTTCATTAATCTGTTCACCCATCCAAGTAACAACCATTGAACCTGTGGTCAAAAGCACCCCAATCATCAAATAACTTTGCCAATTTGGGTTTTGCACAATATTTAACGAGCTCATGGCTTGGAAACCAGCAGTAATCCCGATAGATTGTGCCATAGCAAGCACTAAGGTAATATAACGTGTCGCCTGATTCAGCTTACGACGTCCAATTTCTCCTTGTTTTGACCACTCAACAAATTTTGGTAAAATATCCATTTGTAATAATTGCACAATGATTGAGGCAGTGATATAAGGCGAAACTCCCATTGCAAAGAGTGAGTAGTTTTGCATTGCATTACCAGAAACCAAGTTCATCATGCTTAAGAATGGCAAATCCGCAACTTGTTGTAGATTTTGTACATTAACGCCAGGTACAGTAATGTGAGCACCTAGGCGAAAAACAAAAAGAATGAAGATCGTAAAGAGAATTCTTGCTCGGACGTCTTTTACCTTGAAGGCTTCCTTAAGCGTCTTAAAAAACATAAAATCTCCTTAAAGCGTTTTAATTGTAAATAGACAATAAGCGGTTGAAGATTCAACCGCCAATTGAAATGTAAAAATTAAGCTTCTTCTACAGAACCACCAGCAGCTTCGATTGCAGCTTTGGCAGCAGCAGATACTTTAGCAACTTTAACTGTAAGGTTTTTAGCTGTCAATTCACCGTTAGCAAGAACTTTAACACCTGATTTAACGTCCTTAACGATTTTAGCAGCTACAAGAGTTTCAGCTGAAACAGTTGCGCCATCTTCAAGACGGTTCAAAGTTTCAAGGTTGACAATAGCGTATTCTTTACGGTTAACATTCAAGAAACCACGTTTTGGCATGCGACGGAACAATTCTGTTTGTCCACCTTCAAAACCAGGACGTACTCCACCACCTGAACGAGATTTTTGACCTTTTTGTCCACGTCCAGATGTTTTACCATTACCTGATGATGTACCACGACCTACGCGATTACGTACTTTACGACTGCCTTCAGCAGCTTTCAATGAATGAAGTTCCATTTTTTTCTCCTTATTTTGTACCTTGCTGTCGCCTAATTTTCATGTAAGGAACGTGAAAATTAAACTCGCCGATACTTCAATATATTTATTTGTCTATTAACAGACTCCTATTATTTTACTATTTTTCGATTGGAATTACAAGCTATTTCCTCGTTTGTCCTGCATTTTACAATTCTAAAGTTATCTTTTGAATTGGTGAGATAAAATTTACAAGTTTTTAAATTACTGACGGATTTTTTAAGAAAAAAACAATCCTATCAGTAAAGATAGGATTGTTATTTTATGCAATAGTAATTATGCTTCTTCAACTTTTACCAAGTGAGAAATAGAGTTTACCATACCAAGAATAGCAGGTGAACCTTCTTTTACTACTGAGCTGTTGAGTTTACCAAGACCGAGTGCTTTAACAGTTTTGCGTTGAGCAGGGATACGGCCGATTGGTGAGTTTACCAATGTAATTTTAATTTGAGCCATTTTTTCCTCCTTAGGCGAAATCTGATACAGATTTACCGCGTAATGCAGCAACTTCTTCAGCACGTTTCAATTGAGTCAAACCATCAACTGTTGCACGAACAACGTTAATTGGTGTATTTGAACCAAGTGATTTTGATGTTACGTCAGCAACACCAGCGAGTTCGAGGACGGCACGAACGGCACCACCTGCGGCAACTCCAGCACCTTCTACAGCTGGTTTAAGGAGGATTTTACCACCACCGAAGACACCAAGTGCTTCGTGAGGAAGTGTAGTACCTACCATAGGAACTGTAATAAGGTTTTTCTTAGCTGCTTCGATTGCTTTACGGATAGCTTCAGGAACTTCTTGAGCTTTACCAGTACCGAAACCTACGCGACCGTTACGGTCACCAACAACAACAAGTGCTGCAAAGCGAAGACGACGTCCACCTTTTACAACTTTAGTAACGCGGTTAATTGAAACTACGCGTTCTTCAAATTCGCTTTGTTCGCGATCATTTCTTCTGTTTTCTGCCATGTTTAATTACCCCTTTCCTTAGAATTTCAATCCAGCTTCACGAGCTGCTGTAGCGAGTGCTGCAACACGTCCGTGATAGAGGTAACCACCGCGGTCGAAGACAACTTCTTCAACGCCTTTAGCTTTTGCAGCTTCAGCAACGAGTTTACCAACTTCTGCGGCTTGTTCAGTTTTAGTACCAGTCAATTTGAGTGATGAAGCTGATGCAAGTGTTGTACCAGTAACGTCATCAATGACTTGTGCATAAATGTTTGTGTTTGAACGGAAAACGTTCAAACGTGGAGTTTCAGTAGTTCCTGAAATTTTTCCGCGTACACGTGTGTGACGTTTTTGGCGGAGTTTGTTTTTATCTGGTTTAGAAATCACAATTCTACCTCTATATTATTTTAAATTTCGATAGTTTTTGCCATCGATTTTCTTACTGATTAATAAAATAATCAGCAAGCGGGGAGTTTTTGTCTGTCTAACAAAGTTAGCATTGACAAAATACTGGCAATTTGACCTAAATCAAACCACCAATTACGGATAACATTTTTTGCTAAAAGATTGCTAGGCAGCTTTTAGGACGAAGTCCGTGCTGAATCGTACTGACGTACATAAAGCAAAAGCTAACGACGCAAGCCCGACGCAAAAATTATTTACCAGTTTTACCTTCTTTACGACGAACGTATTCACCAACGTAACGGATCCCTTTACCTTTATAAGGTTCTGGAGAACGACGGCTACGGATGTAAGCTGCTGTTTGACCAACAGCTTCTTTGCTGATACCTTCAACGACGATAGAAGTTGGAGTTGCAACAACAAACTTAATGTTTTCAGGTGCTTCAACTTCGTCTTGGTGAGATTTACCAACAGACAATACAAGTTTAGTTCCTTGTAATTGTGCGCGGTACCCAACCCCAATCATTTCAAGTGCTTTAGAGAAACCATTTGAAACACCTTCTACCATGTTAGCAAGAAGGGCACGAGTAGTTCCGTGGAGCATTTTCATTTCTTTAGTGTCGTTTGGACGTTTAACAGTGATTTCGTTTTCAGCGATTTCAAGTGTGATGTTTTCGTTGAATGAACGAACGAGTTCACCTTTAGGTCCTTTGACAGTGACAGTTGCACCGTTTACTTCTACAGATACGCCTGCAGGGATAACGATGACTTTGTTACCAATACGTGACATTTTTTTTCTCCTGTTAAATTATCAGATTTAATTCAATCTGTTTTCACGGGTTTTAAATCAATTTTGACTTAAAAGATATAGTTTTTTACTGACAAAAATAAAATTATCTTTGTCAGTAAATTTGACTTACGAAAAATCGCTTGTCAGTTCAACACAGCATTTAGAAGTGTCGAATGTGAGGATAAAACTTCAGAAAATGAAGTTTTTCCTAAAATAATTACCAGATGTAGGCAATTACTTCACCACCAACATTTGTTTGACGAGCAACTTTATCAGTTACGACACCAGTAGATGTTGAGATGATTGCTGTACCAAGTCCGTTAAGAACTTTAGGGACATCATCAGATTTCACGTAAACGCGAAGACCTGGTTTTGAGATACGTTTCAAGTTAGTGATAACTTTTTCACCGTTTTTACCGTATTTAAGGAAAACGCGGATTACGCCTTGTTTGTTATCTTCAACGTATTCAACGTCTTTCACGTAACCTTCAGCTTTGAGGATTTCAGCGATTTGACGTTTGATTTTTGATGCAGGTGCTTCAACAACATCGAATTTACGCATGTTACCATTACGAATACGAGTCAAGAAATCTGCAATTGGGTCAGTCATTACCATAGTGTAATTTCTCCTTATTTGTAGTTTGGGCTTGTTCAAATCCCACTTTCAAATTAATGAGGTCTTTTTCATAAAAAGACCGAACTTAATTAGTATAGCAGAAGTTCCGCACTCTGTCAACATTTTTCTTTACAATGTTTTCGGGTGTGTCATGGATTTTTTAGAATAAAAATTACTGACAGGATCGCCAGTAATTTGTTATAACTTATGAACTCAAACCTGTGGTATCATTACTTACCTTATAATAAAATGATGTTGGCATCGTATCAAATATTTCTATGCCTTCTTCATCCGTAGTTATTATAAGCCGGTCTTTTCCCGAATCTGTCTTATCTAAATTTGAGGAATTTGGAAAGATTGGTGAATTATAAGCAGAGGCAAACATAAAGCCCATGTGTCTTTTGTCATTCAATGCATCAGCAATAATTATTCCATCCTTAGCTATTGGATTTGATATTATTCTCACATATTCTGAACTAAAAATGATGTTACCGTTTTTTAAAATAATTTTAGAAGTACCATCAGCAGTCTGCCAAGTTCCATTCAAAGAAGAATAATTCCCTGAAAGAATTTGTGAACTGTTTCCAAATCCTTCCTGACTGGAAGAACTTGAATTTGAACTTGATGAACTTGTACTTGAAGACGAACTACTACTTTGAATACTTTCATTATTTTTAATACTTGAAGAGGAGCTGCTTTGTTCAGACTTTTTACTTTCTTTACTGCTACAGGCCGATAAAACGGTTAAAGTTCCTAAAAGAATTAGGCTAATTCCTACAAACTTTTTAATATTAGCTGATATTTTTTTCATAAATCCCTCCTATTTCCTCACCATTATAGCAAATTCTCACTTTTAATCCACTATAAATAGACCATGTTTTCATAATACTTCTAAGGTATAAAAAAATTACTGACAGAAATCCTGTCAGTAATTTTTATTCGTTACACGATAATTAACAAATTACCATGAAGCTTTTTTAACGCCTGGCAATTGACCTTTGTAAGCCAATTCGCGAAGACAGATACGGCAAAGTTTAAATTTGCGGTAAACTGAATGTGGACGTCCGCAACGTTCGCAACGAGTATAAGCTTGTGTTGAGAATTTTGCAGGGCGTTGGTTTTTAACAACCATAGATTTCTTAGCCATTTATGTATTCTCCCTATCTTATTTAGCGAACGGCATGCCGAGTTTAGCAAGCAATTCACGTGATTCTTCGTCAGTGTTAGCAGTTGTTACGATAACAATGTCCATACCACGAACTTTATCAACATCATCATAGTTGATTTCTGGGAAAATCAATTGTTCCTTCACACCAAGTGTGTAGTTACCGCGACCATCAAACGCTTTGTTTGAAACACCGTGGAAGTCACGTACACGTGGGAGTGAAACAGTAACCAATTTGTCCAAGAATTCGAACATACGTTCGCCACGAAGAGTTACTTTCGCACCGATTGGCATACCTTCACGAAGACGGAAAGCAGCAACTGATTTTTTAGCTTTAGTAATCAATGGTTTTTGACCAGAGATCAAAGCCAATTCAGCAACAGCTTTATCAAGGTTTTTAGAGTTGTTTACAGCATCTCCAACACCCATGTTGATAACGATTTTATCAACTTTTGGTACAGCCATGATTGAAGTGTAGTTGAATTGTTCAGTCAACGCTGGTACTACTTCGTTAGTATATTTTTCTTTCAAACGATTAGTCATATTATTTCTCCTTTCCGCCTTAGTCTAAAATTTCGCCAGATTTTTTGTTGAAACGAACTTTTTTATCGTCAACAACTTTGTAACCTACACGACCAGCAACGCCATTTTTGTCGAGCACTTGTACGTTAGAAACGTGGATAGGAGCTTCGATTTCAAGAATAGCACCACTTGGGTTTTCTGAGTTTGGTTTTTGGTGTTTCTTCATGATAGCAACACCTTCAACGACAACTTTATTTACTTTTGGCAAAGCTTTGATTACTTTACCAGTAGTACCGCGGTCTTTACCTGCGATAACTTTAACTGTATCACCAGTTTTTACAAACATGTTTATTTCCTTTCTTACGCCCGATGGGCACCCTCATATTTTACTATCAGGGGACTATTCTGTTAATAATAACAGTAAAATATGACTCTGTCAAAAAATTTTTCCGACAAAACCATATCTCTATAATGCTTGATTAGAGTACTTCTGGAGCAAGTGAAACGATCTTCATGTAGCCACCTTCGCGGAGTTCGCGGGCAACTGGGCCAAAGATACGTGTTCCGCGAGGAGTTTTATCGTCACGGATGAGCACTGCTGCATTTTCATCAAATTTGATGTATGAACCGTCAGGACGTTTCGCACCAGATTTAGTACGAACGATGACTGCTTTCACAACTTCACCTTTTTTAACTGCTCCACCAGGGGCAGCTGATTTAACTGTAGCTACAACGATATCACCGATACCAGCGAACTTACGTGATGAACCACCGAGGACACGGATAGTCAAAAGTTCTTTAGCACCTGAGTTATCTGCAACTTTCAAACGAGATTCTGTTTGAATCATGCTATATTCCTCCTAGTTTTGCTTAGATAATAACTGCTTCTTCAACGATTTCTACAAGACGGAAATGTTTGTCTTTAGACAAAGGACGAGTTTCCATGATACGAACGATGTCGCCAGTTTTTGCAGAGTTGTTTTCGTCGTGAGCTTTATATTTTTTTGAATAGTTGATACGTTTACCATAGACAGGGTGGTTACGCTTAGTTTCTACGACAACTGTGATAGTTTTATCCATTTTGTCTGAAACCACGCGGCCTTGATAAACTTTACGTTGTTTGCGTTCCATTTATAGTTTCTCCTGACCTATTATTTGTTCAATTCAGCTTGCACAGTTTTTACACGTGCAATAGTTTTCTTGACTTCGTCAAGCTTAGCTGTGTTTTCGAGACGACCAGCAGCAGCTTGGAAACGAAGATCAAACAATTCTTTTTTCAATTCAGCTTCACGAGTTGTCAATTCTTCAACTGACAAAGCGCGCAAATCTTTAAGAAGTGATTTAGTTTCGCTCAATTTCATTACGCTTCACCTCGTTTCACAAATTTAGTTTTAACAGGAAGTTTGTGTGATGCAAGACGCAACGCTTCGCGTGCAGTTGCTTCATCAACGCCGCCCAATTCAAACATGACAACGCCACGTTTAACTGGAGCAACCCATCCTTCAGGAGCACCTTTCCCTGAACCCATACGCACACCAATAGCTTTGGCAGTGTATGATTTGTGAGGGAAAATTTTAATCCAAACTTGACCGTTACGTTTCATGTAACGAGTCATAGCAATACGAGCTGCTTCAATTTGGCGGTTAGTAATCCAGTGAGATGTAGTCGCTTGAAGACCATATTCACCGAATGATACTGTGTCGCCACCTTTAGCATAACCACGCATTTTACCGCGGAATTCACGACGGTGTTTTACACGTTTTGGTACTAACATGGATTATTTTTCTCCTTTCACAGATTTTTTAGTAGGGAGAACTTCACCACGGTAGATCCAAACTTTAACGCCGAGTTTACCATAAGTTGTGTCTGCTTCTTCCCAAGCGTAGTCAATGTCCGCACGGAGTGTGTGGAGTGGAACTGTACCTTCTGAATATCCTTCAGCACGGGCAATATCAGCACCATTCAAACGACCAGAAACTTGAGTTTTGATCCCTTTTGCACCAGCGCGCATAGCACGTTGGATGGCTTGTTTTTGAGCACGACGGAAAGCGATACGTGCTTCAAGTTGTTTAGCAATTCCTTCACCAACAAGATGAGCGTCCAAATCAGGTTTTTTGATTTCAACGATGTTGATGTGAACTTGTTTACCAGTAAGTTTGTTGAGTTCTGCACGGAGTGCATCAACGTTAGCTCCTGATTTACCAATAACCATACCTGGTTTAGCAGTGTGCAAAGTTACAATAACTTTGTTAATTGCACGTTCAGTTTCAATCAATGATACTGATGCATCAGCAAGTTTAGTTTGGATAAGTTGACGAATTGCCAAGTCTTCGTGAAGGTAATCCGCATATTCTTTTTCAGCATACCATTTGGCATCCCAATCACGAATAACGCCAACACGCATTCCTATTGGATGTACTTTTTGACCCACGTTTTTACCTCCTTATTCTTTCTCAGCTACAACTACAGTAATGTGAGCTGTGCGTTTGTTAATTGGTGAAGCTGAACCTTTGGCACGTGGACGGAAACGTTTCATTGTTGGACCTTCGTTAATGAATGTTTCGCTTACTACCAAGTTAGCTTTTTCAAGACCAAAGTTATTTTCTGCATTAGCGATAGCACTATTAAGTACATTTTCAACTTCTACAGCAGCTTTAGTCGGTGTAAATTTCAAGATTGCAATTGCATCTGCAACACGTTTCCCGCGGATAAGATCGATAACAAGACGAGTCTTACGAGGTGAAACGCGAACTGTTTTTGCAGTTGCTTTAGCTGAAGTAATTTCTGCCATTTTTTTCTCCTCCTATTAGCGACGTGTTTTCTTGTCGTCAGCAGCGTGACCACGGTAAGTACGAGTTGGTGCGAATTCACCAAGTTTGTGTCCAACCATATCTTCTTGAACATAAACTGGTACGTGTTTGCGACCATCGTAAACAGCAATTGTAAGTCCTACAAAGTTTGGAAAGATTGTAGAACGGCGTGACCAAGTTTTGATCACAGATTTTCTTTCGGCGTTGGTTTGAGCTTCAACTTTTTTCATCAAATGCTCATCGACGAAAGGTCCTTTTTTAAGACTACGACCCATTTTGCGAGTTTCTCCTTTAAATATTTGTACCACTGCCGCTACTAAGGCGGAGTTGGCGGAATTTATAGATGCACTTTCGACATCTCATTAAATTTGATAATAAGTTTTATCAAATTTAACAAGACGCCGAGAAGGCTCTTGTGAAAATAAAGCGACTTATTAGTCGTTGATACGACGAACGATAAGTTTGCTTGATTTTGCTTTCTTGTTGCGAGTCTTGAGACCAAGGGCTGGTTTACCCCATGGAGTCATTGGAGACTTGCGACCAACTGGTTGACGACCTTCACCACCACCGTGTGGGTGATCGTTAGGGTTCATTACAGAACCACGTACTGTTGGGCGGATACCCATGTGACGTGTACGTCCTGCTTTACCAAGGTTGATTAAGCTTTGTTGTTCATTACCAACAACACCGATTGTAGCACGGCAAGTTGAAAGAATCATACGAACTTCGCCTGATTGAAGACGAACGAGTGTATATTTACCTTCTGAACCGAGTACTTGAGCTGAAGCACCAGCTGAACGAACCAATTGTCCGCCTTTACCAGGTTTCAATTCAATGTTGTGAATCAATGTACCAACTGGAATGTTAGCAAGTGGCAACGCGTTACCAACTTTAATATCGGCATCAGGGCCAGATACAACTGTCATTCCAACTTCAAGGCCTTTAGCAGCCAAGATGTATGATTTAACCCCGTTAGCGTAAACAATCAATGCGATGTTTGCTGTACGGTTTGGATCGTATTCAATTGTAGCAACTTTAGCAACTACGTTGTCAGTTGTACGTTTGAAGTCGATCATACGATATTTACGTTTGTGACCACCACCGTGGTGACGAACTGTGATACGACCAGTGTTATTACGACCAGCTGTTTTGCTCATGCTTACAAGCAAGCTCTTTTCAGGAGTACTTGTAGTGATTTCAGCGAAGTCGCTACCAGTCATGTTACGGCGACCGTTTGTGGTAGGTTTGTAAACTTTAATTCCCACGATTTTCCTCCTCTATTATTCTGCGTCTTCGCCGAAGATTTCAATTGTTTTAGAATCTTCAGTCAAAGTAACGATAGCTTTTTTGTAGCCTGATTTAGTACCAGTGTATTTACCAACTCGTTTAGATTTTGGTTTTACGCTGATAGTATTTACTGAGGCAACTTTTACATCAAAGACAGCTTCAACAGCTTGTTTGATGAGAAGTTTATGCGCACGTGAATCAACTTCAAAAGTGTATTTCTTTTGATCCATAGCAGCCATAGAAGCTTCAGTAATGATAGGTTTACGGATGATATCATAAAGTGACATTATGCAAGAACCTCCTCAATTTGTGTCAATGCTGATTGAACCACAAGGAGTTTGTCAGCAGAAACGATGTCAAGTACAGATGCTGAATTAGCAGTTGTAACTTTCACGTTTTCAAGATTGCGTGCAGAGAGTTCTGCAAATTCGTTACCTTCGTTTGGAAGAACCACAAGTACTTTACGTTCGATTGAAAGTGCTGAAATTACTTTTGCAAATTCAGCAGTTTTTGGAGCTGCAAAGTCAAGTGTATCAACAGCGATTAATTTACCATCAGCAACTTTTGTTGAGTAAACTGATTTAAGCGCCAATTGACGAACTTTTTGTGGAAGTTTGTAAGCGTAGCTACGTGGGTTCGGTCCGAAGACAGTACCACCACCACGCCATTGTGGAGAGCGGGTAGAACCTTGACGGGCACGACCTGTACCTTTTTGACGCCATGGTTTTTTACCACCACCAGATACAGCAGAACGATTTTTGTGTGCATGTGTACCTTGGCGAAGGCTAGCGCGTTGTGAGATTACAACGTCGAATACGACAGATTCGTTTGGTTCGATACCAAATACTGAGTCGTTAAGTGTAACTTCACCAGCTTGTGAACCATCTTGTTTAAATAATGATACTTTTGCCATTATAGATTTCTATCTCCTTTCCTTCTTATTTAGCTTTGATTGCTGATTTAACAACAATCAATGATTTCTTAGCACCTGGGACATTACCTTTTACAAGGATAACGTTCTTTTCAGGAAGCACTTGTGCAATAACAAGGTTTTGTACAGTAACGCGTTTGTTACCCATACGTCCAGCAAGTTTTTTACCTTTTGGAACTTTGTTAGCTGCAACAGGACCCATTGAACCAGGACGACGGTGGTAACGTGAACCGTGGGCCATAGGACCACGTGATTGACCATGACGTTTGATTGGGCCTTGGAAACCTTTACCTTTAGAAGTTCCGGTAACATCAACAACATCTCCGGCTGCAAATGTATCAACAGTGATTTCTGCTCCTACTTCAGCGCCTTCGAGTCCTTTGAATTCACGAACGAAGCGCTTAGGAGTCGTATTAGCTTTAGCAGCATGACCTTTGGCAGGTTTGTTGGTCAAAACTTCACGAAGTGTATCGAAACCAACTTGAGTTGCTTCGTAACCGTCTGTTTCGACAGATTTAACTTGAAGAACTGTGTTTGGAGTCGCTTCGATCACAGTAACAGGAATTAATTCACCGTTGTCTGTGAAGATTTGAGTCATTCCCACTTTTTTCCCTAAGATTCCTTTTGACATGAGAATTACCTTTCTTAATTAGAGTTTAATTTCGATGTTTACACCACTTGGCAAATCGAGTTTCATAAGTGAATCAACAGTTTTTTGTGTTGGTTCGATGATGTCGATCAAGCGTTTGTGTGTACGCATTTCGAATTGTTCGCGTGAGTCTTTATATTTGTGAGTCGCGCGGATAACAGTGTAGACGCTACGGTCAGTTGGAAGTGGAATTGGACCACTTACTTCTGCGTTTGTACGTTTAGCAGTTTCTACGATTTTTTCTGCAGCTGCGTCAAGGATACGATGTTCGTATGCTTTCAAGCGAATGCGAATTTTTTTAGTTGCCATTTTTTCTCCTCTCGTCTATTGTATTCAATAGGCTAGCTCCACGGGAAAACCGACACGTTAGGTATGGCAATACCTTCGGGTGTGTCGCAACCTCTCGTTTCGTCGCTACATACTGTTTTTAACAGCACTTGTCTATTCTATCAAAGGAGATGTGCCTTGTCAAGGACTTTTTAGACTTTTTTCCATTCTTTCCTGTTCTTTTTATATATCTTTTAAAATTTTAAATAAAATCAATGAATTTACTGAAAAAGGCAAGAACC
This sequence comes from Lactococcus cremoris subsp. cremoris KW2, assembly GCF_000468955.1. Lineage (NCBI taxonomy): Bacteria > Bacillati > Bacillota > Bacilli > Lactobacillales > Streptococcaceae > Lactococcus > Lactococcus cremoris. The sequence goes on from NC_022369.1 coordinate 2,227,269, forward strand.
CACACTTTGTCATCTTTAAACTTTTTGATATAATTTGATTAAAGGTTTTATAAACTATTTATATAGGAGGATTTATGTTAAAGGAATTTAAAAACTTTATTTTGCGTGGCAATGTCTTAGACTTGGCCGTTGGGGTTATCATCGGGGCAGCTTTTACTGCTTTAGTTAAATCTTTGGTTGATAATTTGATTAACCCTTTGATTGGAATGTTCGTTCAAAGCAGCGCTCTTGCCCACTTATCAGTAACTGTTGGTAAGACTAAATTTACTTACGGAGCTTTCTTAAACGATGTTATCAATTTCGTCATTACAGCTTTTGTTATTTTCGTTCTTATCAAATTTATCAACAAACTTTTCCCTAAAAAAGAAGAAACTGTTGAAGAACAAAAAAACGAAGAATTGGAAACTCTCCAAGAAATTCGCGACTTGTTGAAAAAATAATAAAAAAACTGACAAAATCTTGTCAGTTTTTTTATTGATTAAATTTCTGTTGTGAGTGTTTTCTTAAATTTTATCTTAAGAAAAACGAATCTAAAAAAGTTATCAAGCAAGACCGCCAACCAAACACCTTCTAAGCCTAGCTTCAATACTAAAGCTAAAAATGCGCCTAAGATTAACCGAATGCCAAACATGCCTAAAGTTGTTGCATAAAACGGAAGTTTGGTATTTCCAATTCCCTGAAAAGCCGCTGTGTAAGTCGTCGCTCCTGTGACGAAGAAAGTCGCTAAAAAAGAAAATAAGATGACTGTCGTACTTGCGCCCATGGCAATTCTGTCAGTAGTAAATAGCTGATTTAGCATATTGGCTGTCAGTAAAAGAACTAATCCAATGACAAACATCATACTTGTTGCCAACCAGTAAGTTTTTTTGATGTAAGATTTAATATTTTCAATATTATTTTCAGCGGTTGCCTGTGCGACTAAAATAACTGTCACGGTTGCCATTCCAAAGACTGGCATATAATTAAATTGTGTAATGCTCTCGCCAATTGCATTTCCCGCAAAGACACGTTCTCCTAAACGGACAATAATCATCATGATTAATAAATCACCCAATCTCATGGATAATCTTTCTCCTGCCGCAGGTAGACTTAGCTTGATTAACTGACGATTGAGTTTTACTTTATAAAATTGAAGACTGGGCCGTTTTTCTTTTAATTTATAATAGAGGAAAGCTGTCCCAATTACTCTGGCAAGAACTGCTCCAAGCGCCGTACCTAAGACTCCTAAATGAAAAACAAAGATAAAAACAATTGAAAATAATAAATTTAGAACACTTGCAAAGAAAGACGCCCACATGGGTGTCTTTGTGTTTCCATCAGCCCGCAAAAAGGCTCCAAAAGTTGTCATTAAAGCTAAAAGAACAATCAAACCACCCACTAAACTCAGATAAATGATTGAAAGTTCTAAAACTTGCTGACGAGCCCCCAACAAATAAAGAAGCGGTTGAGCAGCAAAAAGGGAAAATAGACCAAAAACTAAACCGATTAAAACGGTGAGTTTAGTTGCAGAATTAATTAATTCTTTTGGCTTTTCTTTTGCCTTTTTTTCAATAAGTACCTTGGCAAATAAACTTGAAATAATTGTTCCTAGGGCGATAAATATTGCCTGATATACCGTAATTAAATTATTCGCAAGAGAAACTGCGGCTACAGCAGAAAGACTAAGGTGAGCAACAATCATTGTATCACTCACACCAACTAACATTTGCAAGAAATTTTCAATAATCGCAGGAAGGGCGAATTTTAATATTTCTTTATTTGTTTTCATTTTAAACCAAGGTATTTCTCTACTTCTTTTTGCATTTCCTGAACTGGAACTACTGTATGATGCAAAATTTCAGCTTTTTCAAGCCCTAACACAGCTTTGGGTAATGGAATACCACTGAGTTTTTCAAGTGATTTAACGGCAGCAAAATCATCTATCTTCTCTGGCAAGTCCGTTCCTGACTTTTGAAGTCCTTCTAAAACAACTTTAGGGAACTTATAAGGGCTGGCAGTGCTGACAACAACTGTTTTTTCTTTTGGTTGAATTTGATGATAGACATAGTTTGCAACCGCTGTGTGGGGGTCAAGAACATAGTTTTCATTTTCAAAAGTTTCATTAATTTCTTTGGAAATTTCTTCTTCTGATGCCCAGTCAGCTATAAAATCTTGCAACTTACTCATCATTTTTTTAGAAATTTGATAATGACCTTCTGCTGACAAAGCTGTCAGTAAAGTCAAAGTCTCATCATCACTCTCGTCAGTTAATTCAAAAATTAAACGCTCAAGATTTGAAGAAACCAAAATATCCATTGACGGTGAACTTGTCACATAAAATTCTCGATTTTTATCATAAAGCCCTGTTTTGAAAAAGTCAGTCAAAACATTATTTTTATTTGAGGCACAAATCAGCTGACCAACTGGTAAGCCCAATTTTTTCGCATAATAAGCGGCTAAAATATTTCCAAAATTTCCTGTCGGAACTGAAAAATTGATTTTTTCTCCGTCAGTAATTTGACCAGTTTTGACCAGTTGTGCGTAAGCATAAATATAATAAGCGACTTGCGGAATCAAACGTCCAATATTCATTGAATTTGCTGATGAAAATTGCTGATGATTCTTCAGAAGTTGGTCATGCAAGCTTTTATTATTAAACATTTCTTTTACTGCTGTCTGAGCTTGGTCAAAATTTCCATCAATTCCAACAACGTGAACATTAGCTCCTTTTTGGGTCAGCATTTGTTGCTCTTGAATGTGGCTGACTCCACCTTTAGGATAAAAAACAATAATTTTTGTCTGTGGCACATCAGCAAAACCTGCCATAGCTGCTTTTCCTGTATCCCCAGAAGTCGCCGTCAGAATAATAATTTCATTGGTCACACCATTTTTCTTAGCCGCTTGGGTCATTAAATGAGGCAAGATAGAAAGTGCCATGTCTTTAAAAGCGATAGTTTCACCATGAAAGAGTTCAAGAATATAGTGATTCCCGAGATTTTTGAGCGGTGCAATTTCAGGACTATCAAATTTTTCTCCGTAGGCTTTTGTCACCATTAATTTTATTTCGTCAGCAGAAAAATCATCAAAAAATGCTTTTAATACAAGTTCAGCAACTTCCTGATAAGAAGCATTTTTTAATTTTTCAAAATCTAAGTCCACTTTTGGAAATTCAACAGGAACAAAAAGTCCACCGTCTTCTGCCAAACCTTGCAAGATAGCTTGTGAGGCTGTTTTTTTATTTGATTTATCCCGTGTTGATTGATAAAAAGTTACCATGATATTTATTCCCCAATCACATTTTTTATAATTATAACAAATATTCTGTAAACTCGCAAAAAGCCACGAATCATCGTGGCTTTTTTTATAATAATTAATTAGGCTTGAATATCTTCGATTTGGTGCATGTCCAATTCAACTGGAGTTGCACGACCAAACATATCAACAGTCAAAGTCAATTTATCGCCATTGATTTCAGTAATTGGCGCTTCAAATCCTGAAAAGGCTCCATCAACAATACGCACACGTTTTCCAACAAAAACGTCAAAGTCAATTTCACGAACAACTTTGCCCATGCCAACCAAGATATCTTGGATTTCTTGTTCAAAAAGTGGTGTAGGTTTTGAACGGTTCCCGTGTGAACCAACGAATCCAGTAACGTTTGGTGTATTACGCACGATAAACCATGCTTCATCAGTCATGTTCATTTCGACCAAAACATACCCAGGGAACAAGTTTTCTTCAACGTCTTTCATTTTACCGTTCACTTCGGTACGAATTGTTTCCGTTGGAATTTCGACGCGCAAGATTTTGTCTGCCATATTATAAAGTTCAGCACGTTCAAGCAAATCTTCTTTGACTTTACGCTCATAACCTGCATAAGTTTGAATAACAAACCAACCTTGGTCAAAACTTACTAAATTATTATCTTCCATTTGAAATACCTCTGTATTTATTTTTTACTTAATTAGTGAAATCCCAGCTGACAGAACCTCTATAGCAATGCTGTCAGTAATTTGGGTACAAGAAAAAGGGCCAAGCCCTTATCAGATAATATTATTATATCATATTTATCTTGAATTAAAAGGACTTTTGTCAGTTAAGAAAAGAAAAATCTGTCAAAAATGACAGATTACTCGCTTATTTGAAAAATGGTACCAAGTGGCTAACACTAAATGTAATTCCATTTTGAGTTACCCAATCGAAAATTATGATAAACACCAAGAAGAAAGCTGTATATTCAATGACCATAAAAAAATCACGAACAGATTGTTTTCTGCTTGGCCAAGTTGTCAATTTCATTTCTTCAACAATGCTACCAATAAATTTAAACATAACCTTTTCCTATCCCTGCCCCATTATTACTGACAAGGTCCATTTCTTATTAAAAGTTTACTGACAAGTCCGTCAGTTCGACGTGTTCAAATCCTATTAAAGTAATACGATTTAACGCGTTTCTTTGTGCAATGTGTGTTTGCCACAAGTACGGCAAAACTTTTTAACTTCAACTCGTTTTTCTTTCGCTACTGATGAAAGATTGAGTGTATAATTTCGTGAACCACAAACGGTACACGCTAATCCAGCTTTTCTTAACATATTATCTCTTATTCTATCAAAAATTATTTACAAGCGCAAACTATTTTGCTACCTTAATCAGACTGTTTGCCACCAAAGTCGCGTATTCTTCTGCACCTGTTCCTTTTGGATGGATATTGTCACTGTAAAACCATGCGTTATGACCCGATGCTTTTTTATTCCAATCAATAATTTTTAAGTTTTTATATTTCTTAGCCGTTTTGGTCAGTAAATTATTATTAGGTTTTGCCCAAACTCGATCGGCATGAATGTTCATCCAATAGACTGGTTTATTACCTGCAACCTTCATTGCGGCTTCAATTTCAGATTCTTTAATTGTTCCATTTGTTCCCAAACCAATCAGATAAGCATCAGGATTAGGCATTTTAGCCTTAGCATTCGTTAAATCTGTTGCAAGCGACTCGGCTTGACGACCAACTGCTGCATCAATATACATATGTGGGAAGACCTCTTGCAAATTTGTTGAAGCGGCAACCATGACCGAATCTCCAAGTGCTAGAACATTCATTTGTGAAGCTTTTTCAGCAACAACTGGTTGAATTTCATACTTTTCCGCAACTGTCTTCAAAGACAGAGGAACCTTGTTATTCGCTTCGGCTAATTGTTTCTTTTGCAAAGCAACTTGTTGGGCCATGATTTTTTCTTCAATAAGTCTTTGGTCATGTGGTGAAGGAGGTGAAAAAATTATGAAACCTAAACTTATCAGAACAAGTCCAGAAAGAATCATTGGTCCAATATTCTTTTTCAACTTCCAGCCTTTTTCTCGGATGAAATTTTGAACAATTTCCAAAACATTACTATAATCAAAACGCTGTGTAGGCAACTCAATCAAACGATATGACAGTTCAGTCAGGATAAGAATGAGCGCTAATTGCCAAATCAAATTGTACCAAGAAGTTGGTGCTAATACTTTAGCCTCAGCAAAGGCAAAAACAGGAAGTTGCCAAAGATAAATTCCATAAGAACGCGAACCAATGTATTCAAAGATAGGATTTGAAAACAGCTTATTAGCTGGTAGACTTGGGTGTGCCACTAGTGCTACTAATATAACGCTTGATAGACTGGCCAGCCACATTCCGCCATAGTAAGTGAATGTCCCTTGAGCCGGCATGAAGATATAAGCAACCAATAGAACTAGAGATAAGCCAATGGTTAGCTGCCAAGCAATCTTAGTTGCCCTTTTATTAACCTTATGCGAAAGTTTATTTAAAGGCCAGATGAAAGCTAAACTTGCCCCCATCATTAAGCTAAAGAACCGCGTATCTGTTCCATAATAAACCCGTGTTGGGTCAGCCCCAGGAACAAAAAGTACCGCCATCAAAATTGCTGAAAGAATAGCTAAAACATTAGCAATGATAAAAATTCGACCCCGTTTTTTAACAAATTTAAGTAATACAATTAAAAGCAAAGGCCAGATGATGAAAAATTGTCCTTCAATTGCTAAGTAATAAATATGTTTAAAGGGCGAAGCCCCAGCAATATCAGCGAAGTAAGAACTTCCTTGCGAAATTTGCCACCAGTTCTGCACTGAAAAAACAGCCGAAAGAAAGTTTGAACGTAAGCCAGCCCATAAATTAGGCTGGAAGATAATAATATAAGGTGTGACAAGAAGAAAGATTGAGATTAATAAAGGATAGAGTCTTTTAATTCTTCTACCCCAAAACTTCCAAATATTAATCTTTTTACTTCTTTCGTACTCCCTTAAAAGAGAGTCCGTCACCAAATAACCAGAAAGGACAAAGAATAAAACGACACCAAGAAAACCGCCCTGAACATGATTTGGCCAGAGGTGATAAAGAATAACCGTTAAAACTCCAATAGTCCGTAATCCATTAAAACCTGTGACGTAACGCTTCATTTTCCTTCTCGATTTCTATCTTTATTCTTTAAGTTCTTTTTGTCTTAAAACTACTACGCTTTCTTCTTAATTTTATCATATTTTCAGTGTTTTTTTTACTTTTAGTTGCCAAAAACCCCTTTAACTTTATCCCAAGCATTTTTAGCTGCATCACCAATATTTTTACCAATTTTACCTAGGTCCAAACCATTGGAATCAGAAGATGATGAAGTGCTAGAACTAGAGCTTTCTGGAGTATTTCCAGTCGTATTCGCTTCTGCCTGTTCTTGGTCTACAATATCATCTTGATATTGTCTTTGTTGAGTCCAATAAGGTTGTTGAGCCGCAACGCCTGCCTGAGCATAAGGGTTTTCAACTGTGAAAGGTGTTCCTTTGGTGTAAGGCAACATATAACTTGCTTCCTGACGGAAAATTACTGACGTTTGTCCTTCTGATGAACCTGTCAATTTATATTTACCATCAGAATAACCAACCCAAAGCGCCATCACAACATCTGGAGTATAACCGACTACCCACTGGTCTTGGTCTTCGTTAGTCCCTGTCTTACCTGCCAAAGTATAAGATTTAGGTGAAGCTTTCCAAGCAGAACCATTAGTGTAAGTCCCTAACATCATTTGAGTCATTTTATCGGCAGTATCTTTACTAACGACACGTTTTTTGTTTACTTTTGCCGTTTTAACGACTTGACCAGCCGCATTTTCAATTTTAGTAATGAGATGCGCATCATTCATTACTCCACCATTGGCAAAAGCTTGATAAGCCTGAGCAATTTGCCATGGATTTGTTTCAACTCCTGCGCCAAGAGCCGTTGGTAAAACATCATTTTTACTATTTAAATCCAAACCAAATTCACGTCCCAAAGCATTTCCAACTTTTGGACCAATGGCTTGATAGGTATTTATGGCTGGAATATTATATGAATTGGCTAAAGCCGTATACATCGGAATTTGTCCTCGCCATTGATTATCAAAGTCCGTTGGTTTCCAACCATTATAATCAGCCGGAGAGTCATCAACTGTTTTGTCAATTGACCAACCCGCTTCAATTGCAGGAGCATAGACAATCAATGGTTTGATGACCGAACCGGGAGAACGTTTAGACATTGTCGCATAGTTATAATCAGTAAAACTATTAGAACCTTCTGTATTAACATTACCCACGAGAGCATTAACAGCTCCTGTTTTTGGATCAATTGCCACCGATGCTGACTGGGCATAGGTTCCATCTGCTGCTTGTGGGAAGAAGCTTGGATCCGCATAGGTTTTTTGTAAACCTGACTGCATATTTTGATCCATTCCCGTATAAATTTTATAGCCATTATTCATAATTTCTTGTAAGGTTAAACCATACTTACGTTCAGCCTCAGAAATTACCGCATTATAATAGCTTGGATATTTGTATTGACTACTTTTAGATTGATAATTATCTTGCAATTGAGCTTGTAAATCAACCTTCATAAAGCTGTCTGCTTGTGATTGCTCAAGATAGCCAGCATTAACCATATTTTGTAAAACGGTATTGCGACGGTCAGTGGCATATTTTCCCTTTTCATATAAAGGATTATAAATTTCAGGACCTTTTAGCATTCCGGCAAGACTGGCTGCTTCATCAACAGTTACTTCACTGGCTGGAACACCAAAATATTTCAAGGCTGCATCTTGAATTCCCCAAACCCCATTACCAAAGTAAGAGTTATTCAAATACATATCTAAAATCTCATCTTTGCTATAGTGTTTGTTAATTTCAAGAGCCAAGAAAAATTCACGCGCCTTACGGTCAATGGTTTGTTCTTGAGTCAAGTAAGCATTTTTGGCCAACTGTTGAGTAATTGTTGAACCACCCCCAAAACGACCAAGTGTTACTGCCGCCAGAGCAAAACGTTTCAAATTAACCCCGTGGTTTTCATAAAAGGTTCTATCTTCTGTTGCCACTACAGCATTCGTAATATTTTTAGAAATTTGGTCAATCTTAACAGGAGTTCCCTTTTGGCCATAAAGATTTCCAGCTTCATTATTATCTTTATCATAAATAACTGTCTGAGCAGAAATAGAACTTTGTAGAACCTTCACATTTGCTGTTTTAGCCAAGTAAAAAAGATATGAGCCTGTCGCAACGATCGCTACCAAAACAAAAATAATCGTAATTTTTGTTAAGTTATAACGTTTCCAGAAACGTTTTATCGGTCTCATAAATTTACCAAATTTAGTTTTAGCTGGTTTTTCTATTTCTTCTTCAAGTTTTTTTTGTTTTTTAGGGCGTATTTTAGGAATTTTTAAACTTTTCTTTCCTGTTTCTTTTTTACTACGCCGACTGAAATTCTTATTTTCAGGCATCTATACTTCCCTCAGATATTTTTTATTTCTATACTTACTCAAATGAATACATCAATATCTTATTTTAATACTTTTCCGATTTTTTTTCCTTACATATTTGTAAGACCTCTAGTTTTCATCTTTTCAGTTTTGCTTATTTTATCAAAAATCCCTTTGCACTACAATATAAATTTGTAAAACGAAAGGGATTTATGTTTTATTATAAAGATTTCTAAGGATTTTTCAATTGTTTTACTTCCAGTATCAAAATTCTATTTATAAAATTTATATCTTTATTATCAATATAGCGACAATAAATAATCATCTTTTGAGACTTTTATCATTTGTAAATCCATCTATAATTTAGCTAAATTTAAATTAAAAGAACAGTATTCACCTGCTAATATTTACTTTGTATATCCGTAAAGTTTAAGTTCACCTGATAAGTATTCACCTAAATAAATTTCCTTGATTTGGTTGTACCCTTGCAGATTAATTTGCTGTTCAAGCCAAACTTCATCTTTATCAATTAATTCGAGAACGTCAAAATTTGCTTGTCCATCAACAATAATTGGATATTTAATATTTTCACCGCCAAATTCAATCAATGTCAATTGACCATTTTGCTCTAAAATAGCTCTTTTAACATTATGTATCTCATAGATACCATTGGAACGTAATTTAAACATTAATTCATTAGCAGAGATTCCATTTCTGAGGCATTCATTTACTCTAACTTTCCCATCTTGAATTAGAGTCAAGGGTTTACCATCAATGATTAATTTTACATAGCGATTGTGCTCCTTTGCAAATTTCAAAATTAATACTAACAGCGTCCATATGATTAGAACCAAGACAAATTGTAAGACCGTAATAGAATCATTATAAATGACTCCACCAATAATTCCACCTAAAACATAATTTTGAACTTGGTCCATTGCTGATGAGGGAGCAAGATTACCTTTGCCCATTAAATTTATTTGAATAATTAAACAAATAATCCCTAAAGCAAATTTTAATATTATTGGACTGTATAATTGCATTATAACTCCTAAATTTTTTATTTTTCTGGATTAATCAAGTAACTTTTGGTAAGGGTATATGATTGCTGATCAGTACTAAGATTAACTTTATAATAATCACCTTTTATTTTGACAATCACGCCATCAGCTAATTGTGTGGAATTAACAAAAATATTATTTTTATCCGTTCTTTCATTTTTGGCGACTCTTTCAATGAATCCAACCATCTGTGAAGATTGAGTATGCTTAGACTGGTTAATTTGATAATTGGAATATTGTATACCGATTTCTAAAATAATAAATAATAATAAAATAATACTAAGATCTCTATATTTCGTTTTAATTCTATGCTTAATATATATAGCAAATACAATAACAAGAACTACAAGACTCCCAAAAATAAAGATATACCGAAGATAATCGCTAAGTCCAGCTTGAGATTTTAAAAATTCAATATCATAAAACTTCATGTTCTCCCCCCTTAATAACTATTATATTAAAAAATAATTAATAAATCATTATATAATTATTAAAAAACTCATTTAATTTTATAGATAATCTTTCATAAGATGAAAAATTATCTTTATAATAGTTGCTCTACTTCCAACGGAGTAAGTTCAAGAACTGCTCTTAAAAATGGATATTTCTCTTTCATCATCGCATAGTCTGGACCACTTGAAATAAGTTTTGCTTTAGCACTCACCCTAAAGCCAATCCCTTGATAGCCATTTTTACCTTCGACTTCTCTAACCCCAAGCATAAGATAAATTGTATCATTTACTTTAATGTCTTCTTCTAAATAATGCATCCCTGCCGCTGGTGCCAATATCCGTTCATCATTGGTAAGATGTAAATAAGAAATCCATGTTCCCGTAACATGTGGATGATTGTCAGCCCCCCATGAAGTTAAGGAAACTGACCCTTCATATTCTAATGTCTCTTTAAATTTTTTTGTTAGCATTTTTTCTCTTTCTATAATTCCACTCATAATATTTATCATTTTTTTACACTTTGAGTTATTTTTATTACGTATTTTTAAGAAGATACTTTGATTATAACAAACCTAGAGTTAATTGAAAAGTAATTCTTTCGATATTCACAATTTGAACTCTTTATATTTTGGGGGCAACTAAAAACTTATAGTATAATGTGATTATGGAATTTAACTTCATTTTACCCGAAAATTTTATCCCACAAGTTCTTTCAGATTTACTTGAAAAAACTTGGCTCGTCCCGCGTAAACAAAGACATTTTTTACGAATGAAAAAACATGCTTTAGTCAATGATCAAATAATCGATGAGAATCAACTCCTTCATGCTGGAGATAAGGTGACTCTTATTTTTGATAAAGAAGATTTTTCAAATTTGTCATTAAAATTTGGCTCAGCCTCCTTAGCAGATATTCTCTATGAGGATGAACATTTGATTGTAGTCAATAAACCTGAAGGAATGAAAACTCACGGCAATACAGCTGATGAAATTGCTTTACAAAATCATGTTGCAGCAGCAATTAATCAAAATGTTTTTGTGGTTCATCGACTTGACCAGGCAACTTCTGGAGCTGTTTTATTTGCCAAAAATCAATTCGTACTGCCAATTCTTGGAAAAATGTTTGAAGAAAATAAAATTCATCGTGAATATTTAGCTCTTGTTGCTGGCCATTTCTTAGAAGAAACCTTTACCATCAACCAAGCCATTGGACAAAATCGTCATGAAAAGAATAAACGAATCATTTCTAAACATGGGCAAAAAGCAATCACACATGTTCAACTTATACAAAATTTTACTGACAAAAGTTTAGTTAAATGTATTTTGGATACAGGACGAACACATCAAATTCGTGTTCATTTATCCTCTTTAGGTCACCCTATCATTGGAGATGCATTATATGGGCCAAAAAGCACCTCACGCTTGATGCTACATGCTGAAAGCATCATTATCCCCCATCCCTTCACTAATCAACTTTTAAACATTTCTGCACCGAGCCCTAGCTTTTCAAACATTCTAAATAAAATAAAAAAGAAGTAATTTCAGTACTTCTTTTTTATTTTACGCTCTAATTAATCGTTTTAAACTTGAAGTAACTAAGAAAAGAACAATGAAAATCAAAGTTATTGCGGCAGAGGCTGGCGCATCCATATAATAAGAAGCAATCAAACCAGCATTTAACCCAATAAAACTAACAATAACTGAGATAAAAAGCACAGCCTTGAAAGATTTTCCTAATCGCATCGCAATCGAAGCTGGTAACACCATGATCGCTGATACCAATAGAGCTCCCGCTGCCGGAATCATCAGTGCAATCGCAATCCCTGTCACAATATTAAAGGCAATTGAAATCCAGCGAACTGGAAGTCCATCAACAAATGCCGTATCTTCATCAAATGTCATCACATAAAGCGGACGTAAAAATAGAATAAATCCGAGTAGAACAACTGCAGCCAAAACAAAGAGCATAATTACTTGCGAAAGTGAAATTGTGATAATTGAACCAAACAAATATTGCTCTAAACTTACAGAGGTTGCTCCTTTGGAAGAATTTAAAATTAATAAAGCAATAGCAAGACCCGCCGACATCAAAATCGCCGTCGCAATTTCCATGTAATTATGATAAATCGTTCTCAAATATTCTAGAAAAACTGCAGCAATCACTACGGTAATTAAAGTAGTAATCGTTGGATTCCAACTTAATAGCACGCCAAAGGCAACACCCGCTAAAGAAACATGCGATAATGTGTCCGACATTAGACTTTGTCTACGCAGGACAAGAAATACACCAAGTAATGGCGAGAAAATTGAAATTGCTGTCGCTGCTAAGAGAGCATTCCTCATAAAATCATACTGGAATAATTCAAACATTTGCTTTCTCCTCTAATTCTTCTTGCTCTTCTTGGAGAACTCTATCACGGTCAGTATGCAAATCAAAACAAGCGAACTTTCCATTTTTGTCTTTTAATAGATGAATGTTACGGTCAGCGAAATCTTTCACTTCCTCAGGATCATGAGTGACCATTAGGACTGCTTTCCCATGCTTATGGGCCGCATGATGCATCAACTGATAAAAATCACTACTTGATACATCATCCATACCAGTTGTTGGTTCATCAAGGATAAATAAATCAGGGTCACTAGCAAACATTCTCGCAATAGCAATCCTTTGCTTTTGACCTCCCGAAAGTTCACCAATCCGTTTATCGCGATAGTCCCACATACCAACTGAATCAAGAGCTGCCTTGACATGTTCTAAATCATGAGCGCCCATTTTTTTAAACCACCCCTGTCTTGGATAGCGTCCACTCATGACAAATTCATGAACAGAACTCGGAAATCCTGCGTTAAAACTTGCAACTTGCTGCGGAAGGTAGGCAATCCGTAACTTTTCTCCTCTATTATTTTTAGAAGAAATCGTTATTTTCCCTTTCTTTGGTTTTAAAATACCCAAAGTTGTTTTAATTAAAGTTGATTTTGCCGCTCCATTTTCTCCAGTTAAGGTGACAAATTCACCAGAGTCCACATGGTAGCTAATATTTTCTAACACTGGCTCTCTATCATAGTAGAAGGTCAGATTTTCAACATTGATATATCTCATTTTTTTCTCTTTTTATCTTTAATAGTAGCCCTAATTATAGAACTATCTAGTGCCTCTTATTTTTTATTCAAAAACACGAAACTCCCGTTCATAAGAACGAGAGTTTCAAGGAGTTTTATGAAAAGATATTTTTGGAAGAAGTTCATTATAATTCCTTCTTCTTAATTTCCCCTTAAACTCACTTGATTGTTTTCTTCAAAGCTGTCAAGTTTTCTTGCATCAATGTGAGATAGTTATCCCCATTTTTTTTCTGTTGATCCGACAAGCCTTCAACGGTATTGATACCAATTAGATTTGCTCCAACTGATTTTGCCAAAGTTTCTGCAATTTTACTATTTGCATTTCCTTCAAAGTAAACATTTTTAAGTCCGGCTTTTTCCATTTCAGTCTTTAAAGTAGCAAGTGTTGAAGCTGATGGCTCAACTTCTGGGTCGAGTCCAGCAATAGCAATTTCTTTCAAACCATAATCACGTCCAAGGTAAGCAAATGCTTCATGTTGTGTGATAAATGTTTTTTGCTTGGCATTTTTTAGAGTGTCAAATTCACTATCTAACTTTTTCAATTTGACAACATAGTTTGCTGCATTCTTTTCAAAAGTTGTCTTATCTTCTGGGAATTTTTTCCCTAATTCCTCAGCAATTGTATTAACTTCAATAATTGCTTGCTTTGGACTAATCCAAGTATGTGGATCTCCTTTAATTTTATTGACGTCTTTGCTTGCTTCTATTTTGACTCCTTTATTATTCACTTTCAGAGCCCATTTTTCAAGGTCATCAGAATTATAAATAATAGCTTGAGCATTTGTCATTGTTGCAACTTGCTTGGCACTCGGTTCAAATTCGTGAACTTCTTGATTCGCCGGAACAATATTTTCAATTTTAACCTTATCTCCAACAATCGCTTTCGTAAATTCATACATCGGCTCAAAAGTTGTCACAACTTCTGGTTTGTCTGCTGTTTTTTGACAACCAGCAAGAAGTAAAACTGCCGGAATAGCAAATAACATCAATATTTTCTTCATCGAAACTCCTCCGTAAGTACTGATAAGAATTGACTTATCACTTTTTGTTCTTCGTCAGTAAATTTGTCTCCTAATTCTTGGTAGGTACTTAGAGTTTTCTCATGATGAGCAGCATGTTCTTTAGCAACTGGAATTGCTTTTTCTGTCAGGCTCCAAAGGACTACGCGTTCGTCATTTGTTGCCCGACTTGATTTAATCAGTTCTTGCTCTTGTAATTTTTTGAGAGCTTTAGTTACCGCTGCTGGCGAAATCTTGAGTTGCTCGGCAATTCTCGCGTTTGTCGAAACCTCTGCAGCTAGAATCATTAAGATATGTTCTTGCGTGCTTGTTAGCTTAACATTACTTTCGCATTCGCCGAGTAATATTTCATGCTTGTTTTCTGCAAACTGCATAATTGCCCCAAGAAACTGGTCGATTTGATTTGCTAAACTCATAGTATTTCGTCCTCCATAATTAGTTTACTGGTTAATTATATAGCAAAGTAAAAATAATGTCAACCAGTTAACATTATTTTTTACTTTTTTATTTGAAAAATTCTTCCATCCTTAAGCCGAACATCAAAACAATAAGTTTTATTACTAACAGTTTGACCACCGCTAGTTGAATCAGCTGACAGATCTGTCAGTAATTTATAAGTTAAATTTCCACAATCAAAATTAAGTTGACCACTCGTTTTCAAATCCTTTTTAAGAGCCAATGAAACCATTAATTCGGCTGTCAGTCGCTCCTTTTCTATTTTCAATTGCTGAGCTGTAAGCACCTGTTTTTGCAAATAAAACTGTAGAAATAAAGAAAAAATTAGCAGTAAAACCAAAGTATATAAAAGTATCCCTCCTTTTACTTTGTATCTGTAAATCGATAAATAAATACTCGCTCACCTCCATTATCAAAATCAATTGTTATTTTTATCAAATTTTCTTCTGCCTGAATTTTTGCTCCTTTTAAATCATAAAGCATCGGTTGGTATCCTTGCCCTTTATCATCACTTTTACGAAAATCATCCCCTACTAATCCGAACCGTAACTTCTTATCTTTGGTCACATACAAAAAATTTTGATTCACATTGTCTAATTTTGCTCCGGAGAGTTCTGAACGCATTTGTTCACAAAATATTTGCCAATCTTTCCTACTATCATTCTGGCTTATTTTCATCTGTTCTTCAATCATTCTAGTCAGCCCTGAGATGACTAGCACTGAACCAGAAATTGCCAAAAGTGCTACGAGACATTCTAGTAAAGTAAATGCCCTAATTTTGAGCTTCAAGTCGCAAAATTTCCTTTCCATGGTCACTAATAATGGTTGCAGTCGAATCTTGTCTTATTTTTATAACAGAACCATTTAACGATAGTTCCGTCAACTGACTTTCTATTGCCATCTGAGCTACATTTAAGGACTCAATTTGTTGATTTTCTTGTGCCTCTTGCTGACGAGAATTAGTAAGAGAACTCAAGAGAAAAGTGACTAAAAAGCTCAATAATGCCATACTAATTAGGCTCTCAAGAAGTATATATCCCTTAATTGATTTTCTTTTTATATTTTCCACTCCCCATCTCCATTTGATATAAAATTGTTTTCTTCTCATAAGGTAAATAAACTTTGATTTTCTGT
This sequence comes from Lactococcus cremoris subsp. cremoris KW2, assembly GCF_000468955.1. Lineage (NCBI taxonomy): Bacteria > Bacillati > Bacillota > Bacilli > Lactobacillales > Streptococcaceae > Lactococcus > Lactococcus cremoris. The sequence continues at coordinate 2,243,251 of NC_022369.1, forward strand.
AAACTTGAGTTCTCCCCCTTCTCATCAAATTTAATCAAAAATTCTACCATTTCAACCTCTTTGGGAATATCTATCTCTTTGTTTTCATAAATCAATTTCCCATTTTTACTTCCTAAATTTTCTGGACTACTTTGTAGCGCTGCATTCTCCTGACTTATTTTGTATAAATTTTCGAACTGTAAGACAAAGAGTTCTCCCTTAAATAAATGCACTGTTTGAGTCAATTCTGCTGAGAAAAAGAGGGTGATAAAAGAGACAATAAGTAATACCAGTAGAGATTCTAACAATGTGAAGGCTCTAATCATCGAAATTGCGCTGTTCATTTTTATTCTGGTCATAGTAATCATCATAGGCCGTGACTTGCTTTTGCGTAATCATCCCCGCACTTAAAAGTTCTGATAGGTTTGGCTTATCATTATCATGATCCAACTCATAAAGTTGTGCCTGACTTTCAACTACTTTAACTACTGCTGCTTCACCAGTTTTTTGAACTTGTGCTTTTTCTTTTATCAAATTTGGCACAAAAAGCAAAATTAAAATACTGATAATTGCCAACACAATTAACATCTCAATCAAGGTAAATGCTTTTTGCTTTTTTTGACAAAGCTTTCTTCCGTGAATTTTAACTAATGACAAAGCTTTGCTCATTATTAAAGTTATATTTTCTATTTTCATAAATTTCCTTCCTTTTTTTAAATTCCAGAACCCATATTAGAATAAATGGGTAACAACATCGCTGCATACAATAAGACAATCATCAAAGCAACAAAAATAAAAATTAGGGGTTGTATTAATTGCATTAGACGGTCTATCTTAGAAAAGAATTGTTCCCAACATTCATCAGCATAAACAGAAAGCTCCAACCCTAATTTATCTTTAATCGCGCCGTACTCAATCATCAAAGAAAGTTCTGGTAAAAAAATCGAAAAATGACTGACAGCTTGCTCAAAATTCTGACCAGCCTTCAAACCCAAATCAAGTTTAATTCCAACTTCCGCAAAAATGCGACTTTTCTGCTTTTTCATCAATTCTATTATTTGTCGCAATTCAACGCCTTGAGCAATTAAATTTCCCCATTCTCTGGAGAAATAAGCGGTCAAATACAAGCGAATAAAAGAACTTACTAATGGAACTTTGACCAAAAAAGTAAAATTAGTGAGTGCTGAAATATGTTTGAATATTATTATTGATAAACTTGTTAGTAAAACGATTAAAGCACCAACAGAAAAAAATACTAGCGGTAAATGATTAATTAATAAAGTAGCAAAATTATTTCCCTTATCAAGCTGAGGCAACAAATAATTTTTCAAGCCCCACATAATTCCAATGAGAAATACCAACAATACAACTGGATAAGTTGCCACTTCAATTAATTTCTTTTTGACCTTAAGTTGCTTTTTTAAATGCAGTTCTACCAATTGCATGGTTCCTACTAGATTTCCATGCACTTCTACCAAAGCAAGTTGTGTCACAACATTTTTAGAAAAAGAGAGACTTTCTAAAATTTCAGATAATGATTTTCCAGAACTAAGACCTTGGTGCATTTTGAATACAAACTCTTTTTCTACTAATTTTGATAAGGCTAAAAAATTGATAACTTCTCCCAAATTAAAACCATTATTCAAAAGATTCCCCATCAGTTGTATCAATTTTGCTTGCTTGATTAATGCTAATTTTTTCCCTTTCGGCCTCAATAGCCGTAAGATGTCCGTTTGCATATAAGTTCTCAATCTTTTCATTCCATTTTTTCGGCGACCAAGTGTCAAATTTACTTTTCGCAATATCTAATACTCCTTTTCCCGCTATTAACCGTTGATAAACAACTGCCTCTAATCCATTTTTTAATTCCCAATCACTCAAACCCAATTCCAACAAACGTTGAACCACTCCCTTCACGGAAGCCGCATGAATAGTAGAAAAAACTGTATAGCCTGTTAAACTTGCACGCAATACAGCACGAGCTGTCTGCTGATCTCGAATTTCTCCAACAATTAGTAAATCTGGTCGGTGTCTTAAAGAAAGTTTAATTAATTCATCATAACTATTCCCAATTACATCATTAACTTGTAACTGAATAAAATCAGAATCAATTAATTCTACAGGCTCCTCAATAGTGATAACCTGTGCATTTGAAAAATGACGGTGGGCTAAGTCAAACATTAGTGAAGTTTTCCCAGACCCTACTGGCCCAGCAAATAAATAAAGTCCTCGTTTACATCGAAAATCCTGAAGTTTATCATCAAACCAAAACTCAAGTTCTTGTTTTTGGTCATGCAGAAGACGGATAACCAATGATTCGTTTCCTTCAAAATCTCCCACTGTTGAAAGGCGCAAACGTTTTGCCGAACTTCCCTCTAGTTCATACCAACAAGCACCCAGCTGAACACGCCGGCGTTCACCAGTATTCATGCCAGCAAGAAATTTAAAATGAGTAAGTAATGCTAAACCAATCTCTTGGTTAACTTCCTCTATTAAAGTTCGCCCTAATTGTTGACGAATATATATCTTATAAAGATTTCCTGAAGCAATTAAATAAATATCAGAAGCCTCCATCTCAATTGCCTTTTGAATGAGTTCTTGTGCTTTTTTCTGTACCATACTAGAATATACGCAATTTGTTAGTAAATGTAACTAAAAATAGTACAAAAAAAGTCGAAGATATTTCGACTTTTTTAATATAAATGACTAATCTAGCGATTCAATTGCTTAAATCAAAAGAAATCATCAAATAAGCTTAATTGATTATCATCAGGCATCCCTTCAAGAACGCCCATATTGGTCATGTTTTCAATAATGGTTTGTGAAACTCCCCCACGTTTACGAAGTTCCATCTTACTCAAAAATTCACCCTCAGCACGCGCTGCGACGATTTGTTTTGCCACGTTTTCACCCAATCCGTCCATCGTTACAAATGGCGGAATCAAAGTGTCACCGTCAATGACAAACTCCGTAGCCTCAGAGCGGTAAAGGTCAATTTTACCAAAAGTGAAGCCACGCTCTAACATTTCATTACAGAGTTCCAAAGTTGTATAAAGGTTAGTTTCCACATTTGTAGCCTCAAAACCTTTATCCTTAATTTCTTTCATTTTTGCTTTGACTGCTTCAAGACCAGCCCCCATGACACCAATATCAAAGGCCGTTGCCCTGATAGAGAACCATGCGCAGTAATAGAAAATTGGATGATGTACTTTGAAATAAGCCACCCGCAGAGCCATCATAATATAAGCTGCCGCATGGGCTTTAGGGAACATATATTTAATCTTAGAACAAGACTCAATATACCATTCAGGAACCTCATGTTCTCGCATGGCTTCCACATATTTCTCACGTTCTTCGGCAGGAATTTTATTCCACATTCCCTTACGTACATGCTCCATAATTGTAAAAGCAAGACCATTTTCAAGTCCTTTATGGATGAGATAGACCATAATATCATCCCGACAACCGATAACACTTGAAAGGTCGGCAATTCCTGAACGAATTAAATCTTGGGCATTTCCTGACCATACGTCTGTTCCATGGGAAAGTCCAGAAATTTGCAGTAAATCAGCGAAATTTTTGGGTTTGGCTTCGGCAATCATATTCATTGAGGTAAAAGTTCCCATTTCAGGAATCCCAAGAGTCCCGAGTTTTACTCCCAATTGCTCTTCGGTCAAACCTAAAGATTCTGTACCGGTGAAAAGTTTCATCACTCCGGGGTCATCCATCGGAATGTCTTGAGGAACAATACCAGAAAGACTTTGCAATTTTCGAATCATCGTTGGATCATCATGTCCAAGAATATCGAGTTTCAAGATATTATCATGAATGGCATGGAAATCAAAGTGAGTCGTTTGCCATTCGGCATTGACATCGTCGGCTGGAAATTGAACTGGAGAAAAATCATAAACATCCATGTAATTTGGAATAACGATAATCCCGCCTGGGTGTTGACCTGTTGTTCGCTTGACACCCGTCGAGCCGGCAGCTAAACGGTCAATTTCAGCATTGCCATAAAATTGGTCATAGTCACGTTCGTAGCCTTTGACGAAACCAAAAGCCGTTTTTTCGGCAACCGTACCAATTGTTCCCGCCCGAAAAGCGTAATCTTCCCCGAAAATATCGCGAACGTCCAAGTGAGCCAAAGGTTGGTCATCCCCTGAAAAGTTCAAGTCAATATCGGGAACTTTGTCCCCCTTGAAACCTAGGAAAGTTTCAAAGGGAATATCGTGACCATCTTTGATGAGTTTGTGGTCACATTTAGGACAATTTTTATCCGGCATATCATAACCTGAACCGAAAGATCCATCATCATAGCATTCAAAATATTGACATTCTGGGCAACGGTAATGAGGTGCCAGTGGATTTACTTCGGTAATTCCAATCATGGTCGCAACCAGTGACGAACCTACTGATCCCCGTGAACCAACAATATATCCACGCTCATTGGAACGCTTTACAAGTTCTTGCGAAATAATATACACGACTGAGAAACCATTCCCCAAAATCGACCGCAGTTCTTTTTCAAGCCTTGCATCAATAATATCTGGCAATGGATTTCCATACCACTCGTGGGCTTTTTCATAAGTCAAGCGAACAATCCGCTCTTCTGAGGTTTCTCCTCCGTCAAAGACCATTTTAGGAGTATATAAATCATCACGAACAGGAGTGAGAACATCGAACTCATCAGCCATTTTTTGGGTATTGTCAATGACAATTTCACGCGCTGTTTTCTCATCAAGAAAACTAAAGGCTTCAAGCATTTCATCAGTTGTTCTAAAGTGAGCTTCAGGTAATGGCAATGGTTTAGCGTGTTCCCCATGTCCTTGTGTCCAGTTAATTTCTGCCCCAAGACCTAGTGAACGGACAATAATTTCACGATAAATGGCATCTTCCGGATTCAGATAATGGAGATTTCCTGTGGCCAGAACTGGCTTGCCAAGCGTTTTTCCGATTTTTATCAAATCTTTAAGCGTTTGTTCCAATTCTTTTTCTGATTTGAAAGAGCCGCCGACAACAAGTGAGCGATAAAGTGCTGGTGGGAAAACTTCAATGAAATCATAAAATTTAGCAATTTCAAGCGTTTCTTCAAAAGTTTTATTAATCGCTGCATCGAAGACTTCGCCGACTTCACAGGCTGAACCAACAAGTAATCCCTCGCGATTGGCTTCCAAAACTGACCGAGGAAGACGAGGAAGACCAGCATAATATTTCACATTTCCAAAACTAACAATCTTGAAGAGATTTTTAAGTCCTTCTTGTGTTTTGGCATATAAAGTCACGTGTTTTGGTCGTACTTTTTTATAAGAATCTTCACTGACCAACTTGGCATTAAGTTCTAACAGACTTGTCCACCCTGTGTTTCTGGTCCGTAATTCTTCCAAGAATACAAAGAGCAAACGCCCGGTTGCTTCCGCGTCAAAATTGGCCATATGGTGATGTTCAAGTCCGATTTGGAATTTCTTAGTCAATTGACCCAGACCAAAACGTTTCATTTCTGGGTAAAGATTACGGGCAAATTCAAGAGTATCAACGACAGGTTGACTAATAATCGGCAGCCCATTTCGTGAATAGTTCATATTCATGAAGCCCACGTCAAAGGATGCATTATGAGCGACAAGAATTGTTCCTTCGCAAAATTTTTGAAATTTCGTCAGTACTTCATAAAGCGGTTTGGCATTTTTGACATGGTCATCAGTAATTCCGGTTAGTTCTGTTGTAAATTCGCTCAAACGATAACCCGGATTAATAAATTCATCAAATTCATCAATGGGATTTCCTTTGTGCATTTTTGTTGCTGCAATTTGAATCAAATCATTATGAACTGCTGAAAGACCTGTTGTTTCGACGTCAAAGACGACATAAGTTGATTCATACATATCAACATCTGTTTCATTAAATACAATTGGGATTTTGTCTTCGACAAGATTGGCCTCGACTCCATAAATAATCTTGACCCCATTCTTTTTACCTGCCGAGTGAGCCTCAGGGAAAGATTGCAAGCCCCCATGGTCAGTAATTGCAATGGCTTTGTGTCCCCATTTTGCAGCCTGAGCAACTAAACTTGAAGCTGACGGAATCGCGTCCATTTGGCTCATATTAGTATGGGCATGAAACTCAACACGTTTTTCGTCAGACTTATCTTCACGAACATTTTGTGTCGGAATTTCAATCAAATCAGTCAATTGTAGCACTAAATCATTTTTGAAATTGTCCCGTTGAACATTCCCGCGAACTCGACACCATAGTCCCGCTTTAATTTGTTTGGCCAATTGAATTTCTTCTTCGCCACGTAACCACTTTTGCACATAAAAACTTGACGTGTAATCAGTCATTTCAAATTCAAGAAGATAACTGATATTTCCTGTCTTACGTGATTTGATTTCGCGGAGTTCCCCTTTGAAGACATAACCTTCAAAAACAACGGGACCGTTAGTAGAAAATTCACTGACAGAACGCATCGGAGTGACTGGCTCATTATTTTTGATTTCACGGCCCAGTTGAATTTTATCTGATTTTACAGCTTTGATTTGGAGAGCCACACGGTCAATGGTTGGTTTAGGTTTGATTTCAACAACCGCATTTGCCGTCATTACTAAGTCATCTTTGTATTTGTCGTGTTCAATATTTCCTTGCACACGTAACCAAAGGGCATCAGATAGGCTGTCAGTAAAATTATCCGCTCCGTCAGTAAGAATTTTTTCATTCATGGCTTTAACGGTGCTGACAATTTGGTCAAATTGTGCAATTTCTTCGTCCTTACGACCCCATTTGGAAATCATAAAGGTTGATGTTTCATCAGCCATTTTCAATTCTAAAATATGATTGACTTTACCTGATTCTTTTCCTGTAAATTCGCGATGTGCGGCCTCAAAAACAAGACCTTCAAAGATAACCCCAAAGCCTTCCCCGGCGATGAAAGACATACTGGTAATTGGACTTTGTCCACTGATTTTTCGACCAAAGAAAATCCCATCAGAAAGTGCCGTCTCTACAAATTCTGGTTTGGCTTCTCTAGTATTTTTACTTTCACGTTCCTCTGAGCGTTGTTTTTTAAGCTCCGAAACTTGAGCTTGCTCTGCCGTTTGAGCGGCCAAGCGAGCGGCTACTTTTTCGGCATGAGCAGCCACCTGTAAGTCGGTTAATTGTTGATCAACCACTGGAATAATTTTTAATTTTCCAAAACCAAAATCTGCGAATTTTTCTTCTAAAATTGGAAAGTATTTTTCAACAAAAAAGTCCATTCGTGGATTATCTTCAACCATCAACTGAATTTTTTCTTCCTGCAATTCAAGATGATATTTCTTAAAAATACTTGAAAATGCAGAATCACAAAGTTCAGGAAGTGTCAGCGCATATTGATAATAATCATTAAGTTTTTGCTCGTCAATGACTATTTCACGGCTACTGACAGAAATTTCTGTACGAGCGATTGTAGAAAAAGCTGTCTCTGTCAATTCTGTCAGTAATTTATATGTGTCAATTGGTAAAATCTCGTCAAAAATTAACTGAAAGTGCCAGAGCTTACTTGCCGTATGCACTTCAACATTTTCAATATCAGCATGCTCAAACTGTCTAGAACGACGCAAGTTTGGTGGCATTTTGATCTGATCCATCAATTTCTCAAAAAGATTTTCCATGTTTTTCGACCCTTTATCTTATTTTTTCTATCTTCAAATAAATAGAATTTCAGTTCTCATTATAGCATAAAAAAATGATGATTTTCATGATTTTTTTCAAGAATAAAATAACTGACAAAGCTGTCAGTTAATTCATTTTTACTTACTAATGACCGACAGTTCTGTCAGTAAAATTATTTGTTCGTTGAATGATTATTTTCATCCATTTCCCAAAAATAGAGTGCTTCTTCCAAAGTCTGTGCCTCACCACGTTTCATATAACGAATCATGTGGCTAACCGTTTCAATTGTTTTAAATTCTGCTGGAATTCGTTCAAAGTGATTTAATTCTTTTTGAATTTTTTCTTCTTCTTCTTTAAGTTTCTTCAATTCAGAAGCTAGAGATTCTTTTCTTCTGACACTTTCTTGCTCTAAAGATAGTTTTTTCTCAAATTTTCTTGAATCATATCTAAATAAAAGGCAAAAAGCCAATAAATACAAAAGAGAGATGACTAGTAACAGAAAAAATGATAGTTTGAAATAGACCCCGACCGCTATGATAGCAATGAAAAGAACCAGTTTAATAAATAGAGATTTACCCTGACGACGACGAATTCTCTGTTTATTAGAATGCTCCGAAAAAAACTCAATATTTTGCTCTACCTTTGCCAAATCTTCAAGCAGTTGGAGTACTTTTTGGCAATAAATTAAATCTCTATTGGTCTTTTCCACAAAAAACTACCTTTCATTCTCTCTGACTAGCCGAGCAAGGATCCGATTAAAGCCTCGTGGGTCTTTGTATCCATGTTCAAAATAAAAATCTGTAAACTCAATATCTTCAATTCTCAATTGTTGCTGAATCGCAAGTGAGAAAATATTAACATATTCTGCCATATCACTCGTTTTTCCGATACATTGTAAACCAAGAATTTGATGCGTGCGTCTTTCATAAATCATCCAAATATTGCTTGGCAGACGCCCTTCGAGATGTTCATTTAATAAGTGCACAGCATCTGCATCATAACCAAAACCAACCGCTTGTTTCATTGTAATTCCAGTCATGGCCATTACTAAATTTTTCATCGGAACATGATAAGTTCCTTGAGTGCTCGTAATTTTTTGCCGAGCTTCTAGCAAATTAATAGCCGCAATTTCTCCGTCTCGAACAGCATCTGACGCATGTGGAAGATAACGATTCTCTTCTAATAAATTGACATAAGTCGTTGAGACGTCACCCACTGCAAAAACATCAGGACAGCTTGTTTGCATGTATTCATCAACTACGACTGCACCTCTATCGCCTAACTCAACTTGTTGATTCAAAAGATAAGAATTAGGACGAAAACCGATTGTAAAGATGACCCCATCAACAGCAATCTTTTGACCATTTGTTGTTTGAACCACCGTATTTTCTCCATCAACGCTAATTTCTGTTACTTCAGTATTTAATAAGAGACGAGTTCCTTCAGCATTCATCCAACTTTCCAACAACCGGCTGGCAGGTTCATCAAGATAATCATTCAAAAGATTTTTATTGCGGTGAATGAGTGTCGTTTGAATTCCTCTATCTTGTGTGATTCGAGCAACTTCAACACCAGTCATTCCACCGCCAATTACTGCAATATTTTTAGCTGTTGCCAAAAATTCTTCAGCCTTTATTGCATCTTCCATACTCTTCAAAAAGTAAAGATTACTTTTTTTATCAAAAGGAACCGAGGTCATCGCCGGATATGAGCCCGTCGCTAAAATTAATTTATCATAATCGGTAACTTTTGTTTTCTTTGAGTTACTTCTACGGTAAAATACTTTTTTATGATTTGTATCAATTTCTTCTATCACAGTTTCCATCTGCATGTTCAATCCCGCTTCTTTTAATTCTTCTACCGAAGAATAGCTAGATTGATTAAGGACAGATTTTTGACCCGCGAGGTAAGAAATAATTCCTTGAGAAACAAAAGAAACCTGATTACGCTTATCATAAAGCGTAATCTCGGCTTCTGGGTATTCTTCAAGCGCCCGTAAACCAGCACAAATTCCGGCATGGGAGCTTCCAACAATAACAATTTTCATCGTAAATCTCTTTTTTATTTACTTAAAATTTCAATGGTATTAACAAGTTCATCTTTGTTGATTTCAACAACTTCACCTGTCGCACGAATTTTAACTTCAACGATTCCCTCAGCTGCTTTTTTACCGATTGTTACACGAACTGGAAGTCCAATCAAATCACTATCAGCAAATTTCACCCCTGCACGTTCATTACGGTCATCAACTAAAACTTGGTAACCTTTACCACGGAGTTTTTCTTCAAGTTCAGAAGTTAATTCCATTGCTGCTTCATCTTTAACATTGACAGGTACAAGGTGAATGTCAAATGGTGCCAATTCTTTAGGGAAATTGATTGACCAGCTAAATTTGAATTCTTCTCTTGGTGTTTTTTCAACATAGATACGGGCAAATTGTTCCAAAATAGCTGAAAGCAAACGACTGACACCGATTCCGTAGCAGCCCATGAGCATTGGAATTGAACGACCATTGGCATCAAGAATATTAGCATTCATAGCCTCTGTATAGCGAGTGCCCAATTTAAAGATGTGGCCAATTTCAATCCCACGTGCAAATTTCAAAGTTCCACGACCATCTGGTGAAATTTCACCTTCATTAACTGTGCGTAAATCAACAAATTCTTCAACTTCAAAATCACGACCGAAATTAGCATTCTTGTAATGATAGCCATCAACATTCGCACCAACCACTGCATTTTTAATTAACTCAACTTTGCGGTCAGCAATAATTCGAACATTTTCAAGACCAATAGGTCCAAGTGAACCAAAATGAGCTCCAAATTTTTCTTCAACTTCTGCTTCACTTGCAGCTTCAATAAATGACGCTCCAAGATGGTTAGTTAATTTCACTTCATTAAGTTGGTCATTCCCGTTTAACAAAATAACAATTAACTCATCATCAGCATGATAAACCAAAGTTTTAACCGTTTGTTCTTCATCAATTTCAAGGAAGTTTGATACTTCATCAATTGTTTTAGCCCCTGGTGTTGCTACTTTTTCAAGTTCAAGTTCTTCTGTATAAGCGACATTTGGTTCAAACTGGCTTGTTGCCATTTCAATGTTTGCAGCGTAATCGCCACCTTCAGCATAAACAATGGTATCTTCACCAGCAACCAACCATTTACCAAGTTCTTCTTGGATTTCTGAAAGGACAGATTCTGGAATTTCATCAATTGAAGTAATATTTTTACTTAAAACAAGCCATTTTTCGAGATTGATGCGGTCATCAGTAATCGCAATAAACTCTTGACTATCTTTACCACCCATTGCACCAGCATCGGCAATAATTGGTTTAAAGTTCAAACCAGCACGCTCAAAGATTTTTTCGTAAGCTTTTTTATAATCAAGATAAGTTTCATCTAATGAATCTTGGTCAGCATGGTAACTATAACCATCTTTCATCAAGAACTCACGACCACGCAATAAACCATAACGCGGACGTTTTTCATCACGGAATTTTGTCGCAATTTGGTAAACATTGAGTGGTAATTTTTTATAAGAAGTGATTTCGTCACGGACAAGAGAAGTCATTGTTTCCTCATGAGTTGGTCCTAAAATGAAATCAGAACTATCACGGTTTTTTAATTTATATAAATCTTCTCCGTATGTTTCGTAACGACCAGATTCACGCCAAAGGTCTGCTGTCAAAAGACTTGGAGCAAGAAGTTCTACAGCACCAATTTCATCAAACTCTTCACGCATGATATTTTTCAACTTTTCAAGTACACGATTTGCCAATGGCAAGTAGGCATAAATCCCTGCTGAAACTTGGCGAACATATCCTGCACGCATCAGTAAAGCATGGCTAATAACCTGGGCATCAGAAGGCATTTCTCGAAGGGTTGGTATAAGCATTTTTGATTGTTTCATAATTTTAAAATTTCCTTTATGAGTATGGTTCAACTTCTTTTTTTCTGAATAGAAGACGAATAGATAATATTAGTTGACAAAAGCCCGTAGAATGTCATTCCATGTTACGGCCACAAAGAGCACAAGCATGAAGACAACTCCGACTAATGTGATAATTGATTCTTTCTCAGGCGAAAGTGCTTTGCCACGAATTGCTTCAATAATATTTAAGACGATTTTTCCACCGTCAAGCACTGGAATAGGGAAAAGATTGACAATTCCTAAGTTAATTGAGAGCATAGCTAACAACTGAATAATTGTTGGCAAACCTGCTCTTGCCGCTTGTCCGCTGAGTTGATAGATGGCAACTGGCCCACCCAGTTTATCAAGACTCGGTCGTGCAATCAGACTTCCTAATGCTCTGAAAATTGCTGTGGTCGCTTGTCCTGCTTGAACAAAACCACCTGTAATTTTATCAAAGAAGCCTGTTTTCATAGATTGCATGATTCCAACACGATAACTGCCATCCATCTTTTTAGGGGTAACTGCCAAAGTTTCTGATTTGCCTGAGCGGCTAATTTCAAGTTTTAATTCTTTTCCATTAGAACTTGAAATTTCTGTGACCAATTTATCCCAATCTGCTGTTTTAGTTCCATTGACAGCTTGAATTTTATCTCCAGATTTCAAGCCTGCAGTGTAGGCTGGTGTTCCTTTTTCTACTTGCCCAATAGCATTAGAATTTGATGGAACGCCTCCTTGAATAAAAGTTAAAACGATAAAAGCGACAAGCCCTAGAATAAAGTTATTCAAAGGACCACCGAAATTCGTCAACATCTTATGGAAGACCCCTGCTGATTGATATTGAACATCAAGAGGAGCAATCCGGACTTCAGTGCCATCTTCTTCAATAATTGTGGCATCATGGTCAACTGAATAACGTTTGATTTCTCCAAACACTTCTCCTTCAATGAAAAGTTCTTTTTCAAAATCATATTCAGTGATTAACATTGGAACAGCTTCTTCTAATTCCACATGTTCTGACAGATTAATTCTTCTGACAATATTACTGACAGAATTTTCATCTCCTGAATTTACTGCTTCAGATTTACTGACAACCAGACTTGCAGCTTGTCCTTTTTTTATTTCAGTTTTATCATCACCCCAGCCGGCCAAACGAACATAGCCTCCAAGTGGTAAAATTCGAATCGTGTAGAGCGTTCCATCTTTTGCTTGATGAGCAAAAATCTTCGGCCCCATTCCTACGGCATATTCACGCACTAGAATTCCAGAACGTTTTGCCCACCAAAGGTGACCATATTCATGAATAGCGACAATAATACCAAAAATAATAATAAAAGTAATCAGAGTTTCTATCAATCGACTTCCTCCTTTAGATTAGAACAGTCCAAGTAGATGCATAATCGGAAAAACAAAAATAAGATTATCAAAACGGTCAAGAATTCCACCATGACCTGGTAAAATTTTACCAGAATCTTTCACGCCAAAATGACGTTTAATGCTTGACTCCACGAGGTCACCAATCTGTCCAACAACAGAAAAGATAATGGTGAATGCAATAAGTTTTATATAACCAATATGTGGTAACTCTTTGGTAAATAGAAAATACATAATTAGAGCAACGACAACAGCTGAAACAATCCCACCAAGCGATCCAATCACCGTTTTATTTGGTGAAACAGAAGGTAAAAGTTTTTGTGGGAAACGGTCTTTGAGTGACCGACCAAAAGCATATGCTCCAATATCTGTCGCCCAAACAATAAAGAGGGCTAAAAAGACAATATAAACACTTGTTTGGCGTGCTGTCAGTAAATTTTGAAAACCAATTCCTACGTAGAAAGCCGAAAGGAATGGAAAACCAGCATCAACAAAAGAATATTTTCCGTTTGAAAGCACCATTCCTGTCAGCATTGCAAACAAGAAAAGGGTAAAGAGCATCACTCCACCGTCAACATTAAGCCCTAGCCAGTGTTTCCCAACTGGTAAAGCAAGTGAAAGGGCGGCTAAAGTTGCTAAAATTCCTTCAAATGATAATAATTGAAGCTTGTACATTCGAAATAGCTCTTGCATGGCAATAATAACAAGCAATGCGACTAAAATTTGGAAGTAAGCACCTCCCAAGAGCAAAAGGGCTAGAAAAATCCCTCCTGCAACCACTCCTGTGATAATTCGTTGCATCATTATTTGACTCCTCCATATCTGCGGTCACGCTTTTGGAACGCAGCAATCGCTTTGTCCAATTCCGCTTCATCAAAGTCGGGCCAAGCGGTTTGCGCAAAATATAATTCACTATAAGCTGACTGCCAAGTCAAGAAATTAGACATCCGTTGTTCACCTGACGTTCTGATAATCAAATCGGGATCCCGAAGATTTTCCGGCAAAACAGCTGTTTGCAGATGTTTTGATAAATCTTCTTCGGTCAGTGTACTTAAGTCCTGTCCACTCTTAGCAAGTTCTTGAATGGCTAAGATGATATCACGACGTCCACCATAATTCATCGCAAAATTCAAAATCATTCCAGTATTTTCAGAAGTTTCTCGAGCCGCACGGTCAATAGAGTCTAAGGTTGCTTTTGGCATTCCTGCTCGTTCACCAATCATACGGATTTGAATATTTTCTTCTTTTAAAACTGGAACATATTTGCTGTAAAAGTCAATCGGTAAGCTCATAATGAATTTTACTTCATCTACTGGTCTTGTCCAATTTTCGGTAGAAAAAGCATAAACAGTCATCACTTTAATTCCACGTCTTGCACCATGAACGGCAACATCTTTTAGCGAATCCATTCCTGCTTTATGACCAAAAATTCGTGGTTTCCCCTTCTTTTTGGCCCATCGTCCATTACCATCCATGATAATCCCGATATGCTCTGGAAGTAATTCTTCTTGTTCTTTATTTTTTAAGTTATTAAACATAGTACCTCACATGGGAATTTTATGCAAAAATTGTATTTCATAAACTCACCAATATACTCTTTGGTTATTAAAGTTCTATTGAGATAAGAGCTTTCTGAAAAATAAAATTCTCTCATCCATTTTCAAAACTTTATTCGATACTTTCTCAAAAAGACAGTATTACTTTTCCATTTTACCATATTTTGATATAGATTTGTATCTCAAATTTTATTCGTCAGTATTCAAGTTTTATTCTTTTTGATAAATTCAAATTACCGATTGTTCTGTCAGTAAATAATTTTATAAAAAAATCCTGTCAGTAACTGACAGGAAAATAAATTGAGTCTATTGCCTCATCAAGAAAAAATAAATTATTTTTCTTCAATTGGGCTTTCCACTTTTGTTTCTTCTACTGTTTCTTCAACAACAGTTGCTTCTGGTGTTACACCACTTTTAACTGTTTTTACAGCTGCACGGTCAAAAGTTAAAATAACTCCTTCACAATCAAGTTCAATTGTTCCTTTTGCTGAATCAATACTTGAAAGAATTCCGTGTAAACCGCCAATTGTTACGATTTCTGAACCTGGTTGCATCGCATCCAATTGTTCTTGACGTTTTGATTGTTGTTTCTTTTGTTGACGGTTCATAAAGAACATCATCCCACCCATAACAACAACGATAAAAATAAGAGATAAGCCTGACATTTCTGTCTCCTTTGTAAGTTTTATTCAAATTTAAGTCCATTTCCGAACATTCTTCTTATTTTATCATAGTTTGAAAACTCTGTCAAATCAAGCTTTAGAGATGTTTAGTGGCTTCCCGAATTGAAAGTTTTGCCATTTCTTTTTCATGCCGCCCAATAAATTCTTGCACCCATCTTGGATTAGTTTTTGCTAAATCTCGCAAAGCCCAACCAATAGCCTTATTAATGAAAAATTCGTCAGCAAATGGAGAATGTGCAAGATTTTGTTCAATATTATAAGAAAGTAGCTCTAAATCTGTTTTTTCTTTTAAACTTAATTGACAATCTATCGCGATTCTACGAACCCAAAAATTCTCATCTTGGGCCCATTCTTTTACTAGCTTACTCATTCTTTCATAAGCTAGCCCCTCATCTTCAACCAACTTTGCTCGACTTGCCATTAAGATAAAGCCAACTAATTCATCAAGCGAATCCACTGTGTCCCACCAAGATTTACTAATCGTTAATTTTTTTATCTTCGCTAAATCTGCAAAAGTAAGCCATTTTTTCATTTGATGAAGATAATCGATCGCCAAATATTGAAATTCACGTTCAGGCAAGTTCCAAAGTTCAAAAACAAAATCCCATTCAATTTCTTTACTTTGTTTTTTTTCCTTTATAAATTCCTTACCTAAAAGACGTCTTTCGGGTGTTTTCAAACCAATAAATTCAAACTGATGGCGTAAATAAGCCGCTTGTTTTTCCGCATTTTCTAAATTTTTATTTTTGCGGAATTCTTCTATTATATTAATCATATCTCATTCTTTCATTTTTACTTATGATAAGCCGAACCTCGATTTATCATTTGCGCTCGATAAATCTGTTCCACTAAAACCAAACGCATCAGCTGATGAGGGAGAGTCATCCGACCAAATGAAATTTGCAAATCACTTCTTTTATAGACCTCCTCGGAAAGTCCCAAAGACCCTCCAATTACGAAAACGAGATTGCCTGTTCCATAAACTTCTGCTTTTTTCACAAAATCAGCCAATTCCTCTGATGACATCAACTTCCCTTGAATTGCTAAAATTGCTAACTTATCTCCTGTTTGAATGCGAGATAAAATTTTATCCCCTTCTCGCTTCTTTAAAGCTTCCGCTTCTTTCTCAGAAGCATTATCCGGAATTTTTTCATCAGCTAGCTCGATAATTTCAAGTGGAAGCATCGTTCCCATTCGTTTAACATATTCGGCAATTCCATCTTTTAGATACTTCTCTTTCAATTTTCCAACAACTACTAATTTAATTTTCATCTTTATTTTTCTCCCAATCAAAGCTTTTATTACTTAAAAATTAAAAACTTTTTCCCCAATTTTTTACTCACTTTTACACCTTAGGCAATAAAAACATTTATAAATTCTTAAATTTATTTTATAATTTTACCCTTTTCCCCCATTGAAAACAAGATGAAAGCATGATTTATCAACATTTTTTCACTTTTTTCCACTTTTGTGTGGAAAACTCCTCTTAAATATCCACTTATCCTCATTAATTTTTAAATTATCCACAAAAATGTGGATAAACTATATTAGTTTGATTTTTGTTACTATTAAGGTATTATTAAGTGAGAGTAGTTATAATTACAACATAGAAATGCTACAAAGAGTAATAATTGAAAGGAATTATTTATGGCAAAAGCTAATATAGGAAAATTGCTATTAACCGGTGTCGTGGGTGGAGCTATCGCACTCGGAGGAAGCGCAATTTATCAAAGCACTACAAACCAACTAGGAAATGCTAATCGCTCAAATACGACTAGCACAAAGGTTAGTAATGTTTCGGTAAATGTCAATACCGATGTTACCTCTGCAATTAAAAAAGTTTCAAATTCTGTCGTTTCTGTTATGAATTATCAAAAACAGAATTCACAAAGTGATTTTAGTTCAATTTTTGGTGGAAATAGCGGCTCAAGTTCAGCTAATGACGGCTTGCAACTTTCCAGTGAGGGTTCTGGTGTTATTTATAAAAAATCTGGTGGAGATGCTTACGTGGTCACTAACTATCACGTTATTGCTGGAAATAGTTCCCTCGATGTTTTACTTTCTGGTGGGCAAAAAGTTAAAGCCACAGTTGTTGGTTATGATGAATACACTGACCTTGCCGTTCTTAAAATCAGCTCTGACCATGTTAAAGACGTGGCAACTTTCGCTGATTCAAGCAAGTTAACTATTGGTGAACCAGCTATTGCGGTCGGCTCACCTTTAGGTAGCCAGTTTGCTAATACTGCAACCGAAGGAATTCTGTCTGCAACAAGTCGTCAAGTCACCTTGACTCAAGAAAATGGTCAAACAACAAGTATCAATGCGATTCAAACGGATGCTGCCATTAACCCTGGTAACTCAGGTGGAGCCTTGATTAATATTGAAGGTCAAGTGATTGGTATTACTCAAAGTAAAATCACAACGACTGAAGATGGTTCTACCTCTGTGGAAGGTTTAGGTTTTGCTATTCCATCTAATGATGTGGTAAACATCATTAATAAACTTGAAACTGATGGTAAGATTTCACGTCCTGCTTTAGGTATCCGTATGGTTGACTTATCTCAATTATCAACAAATGATAGTTCTCAACTGAAATTACCTAGCAGCGTAACTGGTGGAGTGGTTGTCTACTCTGTTCAAGCGGGTCTTCCTGCTGCCTCAGCCGGTCTGAAAGCTGGCGATGTGATAACGAAAGTGGGAGATACCGCTGTTACTTCATCAACAGACTTACAAAGTGCTCTTTACTCACACAATATTAATGATACTGTGAAAGTCACCTACTACCGTGATGGTAAATCAGCCACAGCAAATGTTAAACTCTCTAAATCAACAAGCGATTTAGAAACAAATAGTTCATCTTCTTCTAATTAATATATCATTGATAAAAAAGTCTTCTGGAAAGAAGGCTTTTTTCATACTAAAGTCTGAAATTTTGTAAAATAATAATTTTCCATTTTTCTTTTATTGATTTATGGTAAAATAAAGGTAAGCATGAAAATTTTACTTTACTTAGAAGCCGAACAATTTTTGAGTCATTCAGGAATTGGTCGTGCAATGAAACATCAACAACGCGCCCTTGATTTAATGGGCATTGACTGGACAAAAAATCCTGAGGATGATTATGATATCCTCCATTTAAATACTTATGGTTTTAGCAGTTGGAAAATGTTAAAGAAAGCCAAAAAAGCAGGAAAAAAAGTAATCTTTCACGGTCATTCGACAAAAGAAGATTTTCAAAATTCCTTTATCGGCTCAAATATTGCCGCTCCTTTCTTTAAACAATATTTAATGCACTTTTATCGGGCAGCCGATTTAGTGATTACACCAACTGATTATTCTGCTAGTTTGCTTCGTTCTTATGGAATTAAATGCCCAATCCTACCCATTTCAAATGGAATTGATTTGGCTAAATATTCCCGAAGTAAAGCTAAAGAACAAGCTTTTCGTGATCATTTTTCTTTGAAAGCTGACCAAAAAGTTGTCGTAACTGCTGCTCTTTATTTTAAACGTAAGGGAATTGATGACTTTATCAAAGTCGCTGAAAGAATGCCTGACGTGACATTCATCTGGTTTGGTTACCAAAATTTATGGACCATTCCTGGATGGATTCGCCGCATTGTGAAGAAAAATCACCCTAAAAATGTTCTTTTCCCTGGCTATATCAAAGGCGATATTTTTGAAGGTGCTATGACTTCTGCTGACGCATTCTTTTTCCCTTCACGTGAAGAAACAGAAGGAATTGTTGTTCTTGAGGCCTTGGCTAGTCATCAAAAAACCGTCGTTCGAGATATTCCGGTCTATCATGGCTGGCTTGATTCAAATGCTGTAAGTATGGCTTGCGATATTGATGGATTTGTTAGCCAGCTCCAAGATGTTTTAGATGGGAAGGTAGATAAAACAGAAGCCGCTTATCAAGTGGCTGAAAGTCGGACAATTGAAAAAGTAGCACAACAATTGGCTGATGCCTATCAACAGACTTTGGAACTTTGATTTTTTGAATGATTTATTGATTTATTGATATAATGGGATAAATGAATTTACTGACAGACTAGACTGGTCAGTAATCTTAACTGACAAAAATGTCTATCATTAAATTAATGATAGACTTTACAGAAATATAAACGGGAATTTATTTATGAGAGTTGGACTTTTTACAGATAGCTACTTTCCACAAATCAGTGGTGTAGCAACAAGTATTCGCACTTTAGCCATAGAGCTTGAAAAACTAGGGCATGAGGTTTTCATTTTTACAACAACAGACCCAAATGCTGATGTGGACCATGAACGAAATATCATTCGCTTGCAATCTATTCCTTTTGTGAGCTTGGCTGAACGAAAAATTGTACTCAAAGGCGTTTTTGCTGCCTACTTGATTGCGAAAGAATATGACTTAGATATCATTCATACCCAAACTGAGTTTGGAATGGGAATCTTGGGTAAAATGGTTGCTGCTCAATTACGTATTCCTGTCATTCATACTTTACACACTAAGTATGAAGACTACGTTTATTACATCGCTAAAGGACGTTTGATTCGTCCAAGTATGGTCAAATATGTGATTCGTAATTTCTTACGAGGAACTGAAGCGATTATTTGCCCAAGTGAAATGGTTCTGGAAACAGTCAATAGCTATGGCGTAACCCTTCCTAAACGGGTCATTCCAACAGGAATTGAAATCGACCGATTCAAACGTGACGATATTAAACCTGAAGAATCCGCAAAACTCCGCGCTGAGCTTGGTTTACAAGAAAATGAAATCATGTTACTCAGCCTTTCACGAATTGCTGCCGAAAAAAATATCCAAGCGGTTATTCACGCGCTACCTGATATTTTAGAAGAGTTTCCCGTGAAACTTGTGATTGTTGGACATGGTCCCTACGCTGAAACGCTAAAAGATTTAGTAGATTCACTCGAATTATCTGATAAAGTTATCTTTACAGGTTCCGTTGAAAATGAGCAAACTGCTTATTATTATAAAGCCGCAGACTTTTTCATCTCTGCCTCTACCTCAGAAACACAAGGGCTCACTTATCTTGAAGCAATGGCAGCAGGAACAAGAGTTTTAGCAGCAAAAAATCCTTATTTATCTGAATTAATCAATGATGATGAATTTGGAAGACTTTTTATCGGTGATGACGATTTAGCTGAAGTTACTAAAAGTGCGATTCGTGACTTACACCCAATTGATAAAGATAAATTTGAAAAGAAACTCTATGAAATTTCAGCAGAAAATTTTGCTAAAAAAGTTTATCTCTTCTATATTGATACAGTTATCGAATATAATAACCTTAAATCTATTGAGGCGGAACGTTTCCCAATGAAAATGGAAGATACCATTCGCCAAATGCCAGTTACTGTTAAACGTTCACTTAAAAGAGAACAAATTCGGGCAAAATATTTTGCTAGAAAAGCCAGTAAACTTGCCAAAAATCTACAAAGTTATGTTAAAATAGATAAGGACAAAGAACAGGACTAATGGGGTTAATCCTGAAAGCTGTTCCTTTGAAAATCAATTGTAAGTAAAAACAATTTTATAAAAAACAAAGTTTTGCTTTGCAAAACGCCGAAAGGAATTTTTAAGAAATGAAATCACATTTGTTAGCAATTATGAATCGCTTAAATCGTTTAGTTGAAGGTGGCGATCCAAAAGAAACTTATAATTTTGAACGTGAAGGCGAAGTAATGCTCACAGTGAGCTACAGCCCAGAAGATGAAGCATTTGCTTTACGTTATCCTAAACAAAAAGACGCTTCTTTGTTCGATGACATCGACCTTGTTGCTATTGAAATTTATGATATGATTTATTAAAAAATTACTGACAAACAACTTAGATTCGCTCTTAATGGTTTGTCAGTGATTTTTTTTGTTCTTTTGTTTCATTATTTCTGATTTGTTATTGATATTTTACTTTTTTTATAGTAAAATATCAATAAAATACATTAGGAGTAATTTATGAAAAAGAAAATTTGGATGTCTTTGGGAATCACTGCTCTTGCAGTTGTCACTCTCTCTGCTTGCTCGACTAAAAACTCTGATGCGGCAAAAAAAGCCTTTATCTCAGATACAGTTGCCCTAAACAACTCTAAAGAATACAACGCACAAAATGTAAAACTTGATGTCAACGAATTCAAGCTACACGGGGAAGATTCTTCTGAATTCAATAAAATGTTTTCAAAAGGGGCTCATTTAAACGTAAATCTGGGGCTTGACAAGACTAACCAACTTGCTGCTCTCGCTGGAACAATCACATTAGATAAAAAAGATTATAATTTAGGCGTGATGATGTCACAAAAAGGCCTTTATCTTGCTAGCACTGATATCAAATCACTTTATAATAACAATAAAGATTTGATTCCCAGTGAAGATAGCGATACGGCAATGGTTTATGGAGCGATGATTGACAGTCTTAACAAATCATATCTTTTGATTGATTCTGAAACAATTGATTCAAGTGCTCAATCTGTTGATGAAAATTGGTCTTCAACTTTTAAAGACTTATTTAAATCTACTGAAAAAATAAAACAAGCTGATTTGGAAAAAGAATTTAAAAAAATACCAAATTCTGATTTTACCAAAGATGGTGATAAGGTGACTTTGAAATTCTCTGGTAAAGATATTGACCTCAAAGATTTAATCAATAGTATCAGCTCAACCTCTTCAATCCCTAAAAAACAAGTGGAACAACTGATTAAAGAAAGTAAAAACCTTGATATTAGTAAACTTTCTGTTAAATTTGCGATTGATAATAAGGCACACAAAATGACGAGCACTATTTCCGGAAGTATTACTAATACTAAAGAAAAAGCAAGTGCTGACCTCAATCTCTCATTATCTTCAACACGTAGTAAATTAAAGAAAGCAATTAAAGAACCAGCTGCTACAGATACTAACACACTTGAAGAAGTGCAAAATGCAGCGATTGAAAAAATAATGGCTCAAGCAAGTGCCGCATATTAAAAAAGAGTTACTGACAAGTAAAAGCTTAACTTTAGGCTTTCTGTCAGTAACTTTTTTTAATGTTTTCCATAATAAATTTCATCAATTTCATCGGTATAAGTCCCATCATCATTATGAACAATGAGAGGTGGGAGGAAAATTTCTCCCCCTTCTTTTCCATCTTTAATGGCATCAATCAACAAAATATTAGCCGGTTGATTCGCTTTGGGATAGACGAACTGAATCCATTTAGGCTGCAAATTATTAGCTCGCATCTTATCAACAATTTCTAAAAAGCGCTCGGGCCTATGGACCATGGCAATATGACCATTCGTTTTCAGTAACTTTTTACTAATCTCAAAAATTTCATCCAAATTTGTTGTCAGTTCATGGCGTGCTAGAGTATAATGCTGACTTTCATTTAGATGACTGTCAGCTGAGTCTACTTTAAAATAGGGTGGATTACAAAAAATCAAATCTGTACTAGAAGTATGAAGATGATTAAGCGCCTGATTGAGATTATCATTAATGACCGACATTCTGTCAGTAAGTTCATTAAGCTCAATTGAACGCTGCGCCATGTCAGCCAGACGTTCTTGAATCTCTAGCTCAATGATCTGTGCATTGGTTTTAGAGCTCGCAAAAAGACCCACTGCCCCATTGCCCGCGCACATGTCTACAATTTTTCCACGTTTTGGCAAGCGCGGAAAACGAGCCAGCAAAATCGCATCTATGCTAAAAGAAAAAACCTCTCGGCTTTGAATAATTTTGACCCCACTACTGGCAATTTCATCAATTCTCTCATCCATCTTCAATTCGATATTTTCCATAATTTTATTATATCACAGACCCCGACACATCTTCTAACAGTACCTGTTAAAATACCAAAATGATAAACACCAAAAAATGATAATCAGCACGAACTAATTATCATTTTTATTTACCTTTTTTTGTCAGCTAGCTGCTCTGTCAACTGAATTAAAAATTCAACTGCTACTTGCTGACAGAAAGCTTGTCAGTATCATTAATGACTAGTATTATTTGGCTTCATACCAAGTTTTACCAGTATTTTCATCCACTTTCAATGGCACAGCAAGTTCGATTGCTTCTTCCATTGTTTGCTTTACAAGTGCCTTGATATCCTCCAATTCCTCGAGTGGAACATCTAGAATAATTTCATCGTGCACTTGCAATAATAATTTTGATTTTAATTGACGTTCCGTCAGCGCTTTATCCAGATTAATCATCGCAATTTTCAAAATATCCGCTGCCGATCCTTGGATTGGCGAATTAATTGCCGTCCGCTCCGCAAAACCACGAACATTAAAATTACGTGCATTAATATCTGGAATCTTACGACGACGATGACTCATTGTCTCAACAAATCCTTTATCTCTAGCCTCGCGAACAATATTTTCCATATAAGTTTTAATACCAGGATAACGTTCAAAGTAAGTTTCAATATAATTTTTGGCATCTTTTCTTGTAATTCCCAGATTTCTTGCCAAACCAAAATCCGAAATTCCATAAACCACACCAAAATTGACTGCTTTTGCATTTCGGCGGTCATTTGCCGTGACATCTTCTGCTTTTTCAATGCCAAAGACCCGCATAGCCGTTGACGTATGGATATCAGCCCCATGTTTAAAGGCGTCAATCAAATGCTCATCAGCAGAAATATGAGCCAGCACTCGCAATTCAATTTGTGAATAGTCGGAACTCAACAAAAGAGAATCTTGACTGGGCACAAATGCCTTACGAATCTTCCGTCCTTCTTCCAGTCGAACAGGAATATTTTGCAAATTCGGGTCAACCGAACTCAAACGACCGGTCTGAGTCAAGTCCTGAACATATCGCGTATGGATTTTTCCATCATCAGCAATTTGCGGAATCAAGCCTTTAACATAAGTCGATTGTACTTTATTGATTTGACGATATTCCAAAATCTTTGCCACCACTGGAGATAAAGCAGCCAAGTCTTCTAAAACATCCACCGCCGTTGAATAACCCGTTTTTGTTTTCTTACCTACTGGCAATTGCAATTTTTCAAATAAAATCACTCCCAGTTGTTTTGGTGAATTAATATTAAATTCTTCACCAGCCAAATCATAAATTTCACGAGTCAACGAAGCCAATTTTTCTTCGTTTTCTGCACCAATTTCTTCCAGCGTATTTTGACTGACAGAAATTCCTGTAATCTCCATTTTTGCCAAAACTTCGGCTAATGGTAATTCCATATCAGACAAAAGATGTTCTTGTTCATTTTCAATAAGTTCAGCCATCATTTTTTCTTTGGCACGAGCTAAAACTCTGATTTTACGAGCCAAATGGTCAAACAAAATCTCATCATCAGGTAGAGCAAGTTTTGTACCTTTGCCAAAAATTTCCTCATCGGTGACCAAATGTCCCACATCAAAAAGTCGTGCAATGGTTGAAATTTTATTATCTTCCGTTGTAGAAATTAAATATTTTGCAAGCATAGCATCAAATTTAACCAGAGGTAATTCAATACTTAAGTGGCTCAAAAGTACGCGATTTTTCTTGAAATCATAAGTATTTTCAGGAAATTTCATTTCTGTCAGTAAATCCAGATTTTTTGAAACATAAATTTTCTCAGAATTTCCCCAAGCAAATGCCACAATCTGCTCACGATGATAATTTTCACCCAAAGTTTCCAAGTAAAAGAAGTCATCAGCATTTACTGAAGCAACTGAACTTTTGTCAGTAACTATTTCAAACTTAATTTCTTCACTGACAGTTTCGTCAGTAACTTCTCCACCGCCGTCAGCTAATAACTTACTTTTGAATTGTGAAAATCCCATTTCATCATAAAATTGGCCCAGTTCAGCCACATTTTTTTCTTTTAAAAGCGTATCTTCTAAACCAATTTCAAGAGGAGCTTTCGTATTGATTGTCGCCAATTGCTGTGACAAAAAGGCCATTTCCTTGTCAGCAATTAGATTATCCTTCATCTTGCTGGCTTTTAGCGTCTCAACATTTTCATAAAGATTTTCCAGTGAACCAAACTCTTGTAAAAGTTTAAGACCCGTTTTTTCACCAACTTTAGTGACACCAGGATAATTATCCGAAGAATCGCCCATCAAAGCCTTCAAATCAATAAATTGTGATGGCGTAAGTCCCATTTTTTCTAAGAGATAGTCAGGCGTAAATTCCTCAAACTCAGCCACACCCTTTTTAGAAATTTCCACTCGTGTATTTCCATCGACAAGCTGGATCATATCCTTATCCCCGGTCACAATGGTCACATCGAAATTCACATCAGGTGCTTCAGCCATTTTATCCAAAGTTCCGATAATATCATCAGCCTCATAGTTTGCCAACTCATAGTGTCGAATTCCTAACTTCTCAATCATTTCCTTAATAAAAGGCAATTGCTCGCGAAACTCATCAGGTGTTTTTGACCGTCCCCCTTTATAATCCGCAAACATCTCCGTCCGAAAAGTCGTTTTCCCCGCATCAAAAGCAATTAAAACATGTGTTGGTTGAATTCGTTCCATCAAAGAAGATAACATCGTATGAAAAGCAAAAATGGCATTTGTATGTAAGCCATTAGGTGCTTTGAACCGATCTAACTGATTATATAATGCGAAAAACGCTCGAAAAGCAACCGATGACCCATCAATTAGCAAAAGTCTATTCTTATCTTCCATCTCTATTATCTACCTCTATTTTTCTACTTTTTATTCTATTATCCTATTTTACTTTTAATTCAAATCAATTTATCTCTCAAATCAATAAAAAATGAGCTTTACTAAATTATAACATTTTAAACACTCCTTTTGGAATTGCTCAGCTCTATCCATTTTTAGAAAAAAATACTTCCATCAGTAAAAATAAAAATAATAATCCTTGACATGGAACGCGTTTCATAAATTAGAATAGAATCATCAAAGAAAAGGAGCTTCACAAAATGAAAATTAAACACATTTTTACAGATATGGACGGAACATTGCTTGACTCACATGGAGCTTTATCTGATACCAACCACTGGTCAATATACTACAGTAAGTTACCAATTACCCTAGTTTCAGCACGTAGCCCATTAGAAATGAGTGATGTGGTAGAAAAATTACAGCTTTCCACACCACAAATTGCTTTCAATGGAAATTTAACATTTACACAAAATCAATTCGGCCTTCAAATTTTAGATAAAAACACCCTGAACTCAGAAACAGTATTCCAAATTTTAGATTATGTTTCAAATGAATTTCCGAAAGTAAGTCTAAACTGGTATAGTCTTGCTCATTGGTATACCAACAAACAAGATAAAGGAACCTTTATCCAAAAAGCCTTGACAGGCCTCGAACCAAGAATCAAAACTTTCGATGGACAATCAGAAATCTATAAGATTATGATGATTGTTTTTGACCAAAATGAACTTCGTCAACTTCAAAATCAACTTAATCAATTGGAAATTCCAAATGTTGCAATTCAACAAAGTGGTCAGTGGTATTTAGAAATTACATCTGATAAAAGAACAAAGGCCAATGCGGTTCAATCGATCCTTAACGAGGAAGCATTAGATTTTACACAAATTGCTGCAATTGGTGATGGTCATAATGACATTCCTCTCCTTAAAGCCGCAGGTCTAGCCATCGCAGTGGATAACGCTAACCCAGAAGTTAAAAAACATGTTAAAATGGTAGTAGCAAAGAACACAGAGCATGGTGTGGCAGAGGCCATATCAGCCATCAATACCCTCAATGAACAGGTAATTTAATGACCTCACTAACCGATTTATCAAAACTCAGTGGCTATTCAAAAGCTACAGTTTCACGTGCCCTTTCTGGAAATGGCTACGTATCTCCCGAAGCTCGGACAATCATACAAGATTTAGCAAATAAATTGGATTATACTCCTAATGCCATTGCTCAAGAACTTGCTGCCGGAACAACCAAGAATATCGGAGTCGTTCTACCTTATGTTAAGCACCCATTTTTCAGTCAAATTTTGGAAGGAATTCTTGATAAAAGCTTTGAAACTGGCTATAAGATTGTCATTCTTCCCTCAAATTATGATCAAAATCTAGAACTTCAATACTTAGAGCAATTGCGCAAAAAAGCATTTGAAGCCTTAATCTTTACCTCAAGAAAAATATCTGAGGAAACTGTTCTTAAATACCAAAAATATGGTCCAATTATCTTATGTCATAAACCTAAGACCAAGACAATATCAGCCAGCTATGCCGAAAGAGAAATCGGATATCGTGATGCCTTTAAATGGCTTAAAAAACAAAACTGTACAAATATAGGTTTTCTATTTTCACGCTATAAAAGCCCAACCACATCCGTCACCCTCCAGACCTATAGCGAAATATATAAACAACCAGTTAGGACTGACCAAATCAAAACAGGAGCGGTCTCCTCGACAGATGGCTACGACTTAGGAGCAGAACTTACTCAATTTGATAGTATTTTTGCCAATTCAGATGATATTGCTGCAAATGTTTGGCGATGGTTTGAACAAAACAAACTCCCCAAACCAATTATAATAGGCCAAGAAGCACTGATTGCAGGCCAACTATTAAATCTCCCAACTGTTGACAATCACTTTTTACAAATTGGAAGATCAGCATTTGAATTAGCCATTTCAAAAGAAATAAAACAACTAGCTATAAAATCAGAATTCATTCTCCAAAGATAAAAACAGCCCTTAGGGGCTTTTTAAGTTATCGAGAAATAAGTAGCCAAGAACACAAAAAAAGGAGCCTTAGCTCCTTTAGTTCACTTGGCCACTCGCATATCTCCCAGGGGGCAACCCCCAAGTACTTCCGCCGTAGATGGACTTAACTTCTGTGTTCGACATGGGAACAGGTGTATCTCCATCGCAATGATGACCAAATCATTAAATGTTACTTTGAACATTCAAAACTAAATAACAATTCTTCTAACTTCTAAACCATAAGCATTTTATATTTGACTCTTTTGGTAAAGTCCTCGAGCGATTAGTACTGGTCCGCTCCAAGTCTCGCAACTCTTCCACTTCCAGCCTATCTACCAGATCATCTCTCTGGGCTCTTAATTCTTACGAATGGGTAATCTCATCTTGAGGTGGGCTTCGCACTTAGATGCTTTCAGCGCTTATCCCTTCCCTACATAGCTATCCAGCCGTGCTCCTGGCGGAACAACTGGTACACCAGCGGTAAGTCCATCCCGGTCCTCTCGTACTAAGGACAGATCCTCTCAAATTACCTACGCCCGCGACGGATAGGGACCGAACTGTCTCACGACGTTCTGAACCCAGCTCGCGTGCCGCTTTAATGGGCGAACAGCCCAACCCTTGGGACCGACTACAGCCCCAGGATGCGACGAGCCGACATCGAGGTGCCAAACCTCCCCGTCGATGTGAACTCTTGGGGGAGATAAGCCTGTTATCCCCAGGGTAGCTTTTATCCGTTGAGCGATGGCCCTTCCATGCGGTACCACCGGATCACTAAGTCCTAGTTTCCTACCTGCTCGAGTTGTAGCTCTCGCAGTCAAGCTGGCTTTTACCTTTACACTCTACGATTGATTTCCAACCAATCTGAGCCAACCTTTGAGCGCCTCCGTTACTCTTTAGGAGGCGACCGCCCCAGTCAAACTGTCCGTCAGACACTGTCTCCCTGGCCGATTATGCCAGCGGGTTAGAGTAACCATAAGTCAAGGGTAGTATCCCAACAACGCCTCAATAGAAACTAGCGTCCCTATTTCAATGGCTCCTACCTATCCTGTACATGACTTACAGGTACTCAATATCAAACTACAGTAAAGCTCCATGGGGTCTTTCCGTCCTGTCGCGGGTAACCTGCATCTTCACAGGTACTAAAATTTCACCGAGTCTCTCGTTGAGACAGTGCCCAAATCATTACGCCTTTCGTGCGGGTCGGAACTTACCCGACAAGGAATTTCGCTACCTTAGGACCGTTATAGTTACGGCCGCCGTTTACTGGGGCTTCAATTCATACCTTCGACTTACGTCTAAGCACTCCTCTTAACCTTCCAGCACCGGGCAGGCGTCACCCCCTATACATCACCTTGCGGTTTAGCAGAGAGCTGTGTTTTTGATAAACAGTTGCTTGGGCCTATTCACTGCGGCTGGCTTTTACACCAGCACCCCTTCTCCCGAAGTTACGGGGCTATTTTGCCGAGTTCCTTAACGAGAGTTCTCTCGATCACCTGAGGCTACTCGCCTCGACTACCTGTGTCGGTTTGCGGTACGGGTAGATATGACTTTACGCTAGAAGCTTTTCTTGGCAGTGTGACATCAGAGAGTTCGCAACCGTAGTTGCTTCCCCATCACAGCTCAATGTTAGAGAGAAATGCATTTGACACATCTCACACCTCACTGCTTAGACCAGAATCCATTAACTGGCATCTCTTAGCCTACTGCGTCCCTCCATCACGATCATATCTAGTACTGGAATATCAACCAGTTGTCCATCGACTACGCCTTTCGGCCTCGCCTTAGGTCCCGACTAACCCAGGGCGGACGAGCCTTCCCCTGGAAACCTTAGTCTTACGGTGGATAAGATTCTCACTTATCTTGCGCTACTCATACCGGCATTCTCACTTCTTAACGCTCCAGCACTCCTCACGGTATACCTTCATCGCGGTTAAGAACGCTCTCCTACCATTGATAAAATATCAATCCAAAGCTTCGGTAATATGTTTAGCCCCGGTACATTTTCGGCGCAGGGTCACTCGACTAGTGAGCTATTACGCACTCTTTGAATGATAGCTGCTTCTGAGCTAACATCCTAGTTGTCTGTGCAACCCCACATCCTTTTCCACTTAACATATATTTTGGGACCTTAGCTGTTGGTCTGGGCTGTTTCCCTTTCGACTACGGATCTTAGCACTCGCAGTCTGACTGCCGAACATGTGTATTAGCATTCGGAGTTTATCTGAGATTGGTAATCCTAGACGGACCCCTCACCCAAACAGTGCTCTACCTCCAATACACTTACATTTCGACGCTAGCCCTAAAGCTATTTCGGAGAGAACCAGCTATCTCCCAGTTCGTTTGGAATTTCTCCGCTATCCACAAGTCATCCAAACACTTTTCAACGTGTCCTGGTTCGGGCCTCCAGTGCGTCTTACCACACCTTCACCCTGCTCATGGATAGGTCACTAGGTTTCGGGTCTACATCATGATACTAAGTCGCCCTATTCAGACTCGGTTTCCCTACGGCTCCGTCTCTTCAACTTAACCTCGCATCATAACGTAACTCGCCGGTTCATTCTACAAAAGGCACGCTCTCACCCATTAACGGGCTCGAACTTCTTGTAGGCACACGGTTTCAGGTGCTATTTCACTCCCCTCTCGGGGTTCTTTTCACCTTTCCCTCACGGTACTGGTTCACTATCGGTCACTAAGGAGTATTTAGGGTTGGGAGATGGTCCTCCCGGATTCAAACTGGATTTCGCGTGTCCAGCCCTACTCAGGATACTGCTAGGTATAAGCGCTATTTCGTCTACGGGATTATTACCCTCTTTGATTAACCTTCCCAGGTTATTCGACTATAATGCTTAAGTCCACGTTGCAGTCCTACAACCCCAAGAAGCAAGCTTCTTGGTTTGCCCTTCTTCGCGTTCGCTCGCCGCTACTTACGAAATCGTTTTTACTTTCTCTTCCTGCAGGTACTTAGATGTTTCAGTTCTCTGCGTTACCTTTACATGAGCTATGTATTCACTCATGAATAACTGCTAGTAGCAGCTGGGTTTCCCCATTCGGAGACCTAGGGATCAATGCGTACTTACTGCTCCCCCTAGAATATCGTCGTTAGTCACGTCCTTCATCGGCTCTTAGTGCCAAGGCATCCACCGTGCGCCCTTATTAACTTTGCCATGATGATTTATAATCATCGTTTTTCAAGTATAAGTTTGTAAATTCTTTAAAATTCACAGCTTTTGGTTTATTTATCGTTATTAGATATTGTTATTTAGTTTTCAATGTTCAAGTGATTTTAACGTCTTGTCTGACAATGGAGCCTAGCGGGATCGAACCGCTGACCTCCTGCGTGCAAAGCAGGCGCTCTCCCAGCTGAGCTAAGGCCCCACAATCAAGAATTTGATTCTTGCTTAGGTTTATGACTAAACCCCTCAAAACTGAATAAAGTTGAATGCTCACGTCTTTGTATATATTCCTTAGAAAGGAGGTGATCCAGCCGCACCTTCCGATACGGCTACCTTGTTACGACTTCACCCCAGTCATCGGTCTTACCTTAGGAAGCGCCCTCCTTGCGGTTAGGCAACCTACTTCGGGTACTCCCAACTCCCGTGGTGTGACGGGCGGTGTGTACAAGGCCCGGGAACGTATTCACCGCGGCGTGCTGATCCGCGATTACTAGCGATTCCGACTTCATGTAGGCGAGTTGCAGCCTACAATCCGAACTGAGAATGGTTTTAAGAGATTAGCTAAACATCACTGTCTCGCGACTCGTTGTACCATCCATTGTAGCACGTGTGTAGCCCAGGTCATAAGGGGCATGATGATTTGACGTCATCCCCACCTTCCTCCGGTTTATCACCGGCAGTCTCGTTAGAGTGCCCAACTTAATGATGGCAACTAACAATAGGGGTTGCGCTCGTTGCGGGACTTAACCCAACATCTCACGACACGAGCTGACGACAACCATGCACCACCTGTATCCCGTGTCCCGAAGGAACTTCCTATCTCTAGGAATAGCACGAGTATGTCAAGACCTGGTAAGGTTCTTCGCGTTGCTTCGAATTAAACCACATGCTCCACCGCTTGTGCGGGCCCCCGTCAATTCCTTTGAGTTTCAACCTTGCGGTCGTACTCCCCAGGCGGAGTGCTTATTGCGTTAGCTGCGATACAGAGAACTTATAGCTCCCTACATCTAGCACTCATCGTTTACGGCGTGGACTACCAGGGTATCTAATCCTGTTTGCTCCCCACGCTTTCGAGCCTCAGTGTCAGTTACAGGCCAGAGAGCCGCTTTCGCCACCGGTGTTCCTCCATATATCTACGCATTTCACCGCTACACATGGAATTCCACTCTCCTCTCCTGCACTCAAGTCTACCAGTTTCCAATGCATACAATGGTTGAGCCACTGCCTTTTACACCAGACTTAATAAACCACCTGCGCTCGCTTTACGCCCAATAAATCCGGACAACGCTCGGGACCTACGTATTACCGCGGCTGCTGGCACGTAGTTAGCCGTCCCTTTCTGGGTAGTTACCGTCACTTGATGAGCTTTCCACTCTCACCAACGTTCTTCTCTACCAACAGAGTTTTACGATCCGAAAACCTTCTTCACTCACGCGGCGTTGCTCGGTCAGACTTTCGTCCATTGCCGAAGATTCCCTACTGCTGCCTCCCGTAGGAGTTTGGGCCGTGTCTCAGTCCCAATGTGGCCGATCACCCTCTCAGGTCGGCTATGTATCATCGCCTTGGTGAGCCTTTACCTCACCAACTAGCTAATACAACGCGGGATCATCTTTGAGTGATGCAATTGCATCTTTCAAACTTAAAACTTGTGTTTAAAGTTGTTATGCGGTATTAGCATTCGTTTCCAAATGTTGTCCCCCGCTCAAAGGCAGATTCCCCACGCGTTACTCACCCGTTCGCTGCTCTTCAAATTGGTGCAAGCACCAATCTTCATCGCTCAACTTGCATGTATTAGGCACGCCGCCAGCGTTCGTCCTGAGCCAGGATCAAACTCTCAAATAAAGTATTTAAGTCACCGAAGTGACTGGCTTGTCTTTCATTATTGATTGACAGATTTTTGATGTATTGCTACATCACATGAGTCATTCTTCTTTATTCAGTTTTCAATGGTCTAGCTTGTCGCGCTTCAACGCTCGTCTCTCGCGACAACTATTATATTCTATCAAACCTATCTCGCCCTGTCAAGAATTTAATGTGGCTTTTTAGAATTTCTTTCCCTTTTGTTCGTTTTAATCTACTTATGTATCCGTTTTAACTTAGGCTAGCAAACAATTGGACCTCTTCTTATTTTTTTTATTATTTTTTAAAATAATAACTCCCCTATCAAAGATAAGGGAGCTTTTTTTAATCATCATCTCGAGAAAATAGTATATTTTTGATTTTTTCTCGTAGCCGATAGCGTTCCATTCGCGTGAGTTCTTCTCCTCTCATTTGACGCACGAGTAATTCCTGATAGTGGGCGCTCAATCCTTCATAAACTTCTACTAAAAGATGATTGAACACAAGCTCGCTTTCAGGGGTACTTCCTCCTGCATCTATCCAGTCCGAACATTCATAAATGTCCAGACCTACAAAATGGTCATGAAGCCGTTTTTTGGCGTAGCTATGGCGTAGTTCATCAATCAAACGTTGATGATATTTTACTTTGAACTTTGTATAAATATTAGTGGATGGGTGATTTTCTTCTAAAAGGTGATGCAAAATAATCATTCCTTCTTGATAATAATCCTCTATGTCCCATGCTTTGATTCGAATTTGTTTCATCAATTTTCTGATGATTGGTTTCATTCCAGAAAATAAACCTTCGAATTCATTTTCTTCCAAGTAATATGTCATTGATATTCCTCTTTTTCATAATTTATTATAAGTGATTAAAGAAATTATGGGGGGAGAATGACTGTCTAATAAGCCGTCAGGGGGGAATTCTATTATAATGTTGAATCTTCATTTTTGCCCTTTCCAAGACATGAATATATCTTTATGTTTCATTATAATAATTTTTATTTGTTTTACCTAACATCATTATACAGAAAATTCTAAAATTATCAAACTATTTTTTGAAATAAAATAAAAAAAAGCAAGGAAATTAATCCTTACTTTTTTATAAATAATCTGGTGTAGGTTTATTTTTGAAATAAACTCCGGAAATTCTTGAAGCGGCACCAGGTTCAACTATTTCTAAAGTCTTAGAAATTTCATCGAATGAACCATCATAATCGCGACTGTTTTCAAAAAGTTGAAGTGCTCTTGAGATGCCTTGTGCAACTTGTTCATTAGACGCTTTATAACGATTAGCATATTGAATAAGTTGTTCTGCTAATACTGCATGGTCTGTCAAATTAGTTGTTGCTTCTTTCAAAACATGCATATCTTCGGTACTCACATCAACAAGATGGTTAATTGTATCAATATTAATTCTTACACGTCCCAACTCTTTGAAAAGATTTTGCACTCGATCTCCAGTCATAAAGAATAAATCAAGATAATCTTTAGGAAGTCCTGGCAAATTACATTTTTCAACATAACGTTTGATAGTACGAAGTTCAGAATCAAAACGTTCTGCAATTTCTTGTGCTGCTCTTTCTTCATCTCTGAGTCCTGAAAGAGTCTCGCTAATTTTGATTTGATTTTTTTCAATATCTTCTAAAGCATTGACAACAGAGTTCACGCGGCGTGAAAGGCTTGAATAAGGAATTGCTTTAGCTTCAATGTTGGCGATGATTTCATCAACATCTGCATCCAATGACTCTAAATGTTCTTGATATCCTCTCACATAACCTTTTTCATTTCCCGAAAGGATATAAGCTTGAGTCACATGATCAATTTCAAGAAGAAGATTTTTGTTATTCACTCTAATATGTTCAATATATTCTTTAAGAACTGATGAACGTTTTTCGACATTTCGACGTGCACTGTATTCTCTCTCAAAGATAGAATAAAGTTCTTCCACTCGTTCTTGAATCAAATCAAGTTCTGCTTCAACTCGATCAAGTTCAAATTGCTCCAAAAGTGAGCTACTTTCTTCAAGATGATGTTGTAAATCATCCATTCTCTCTTTGAGATTAACATTCTCTGGGAGAATATAATCTTCGGCAATGAATTTGTCACTTGCTTCTTGTAATTCTTCAAGACGTTTAGGCACATCTTTTTCAATTGTTTTAATGAACGATGGGATTTGTTCGGTAATCGCACGCAATGCAATTGTATGTTCTTCTGCCGTTTCTAAAACTTCGGCTGCCTCAATTGGGTCACCAGTTGAGTTCAACGTTACAAATTGAGAAAACTCTGTTTCAATATTAGCAAGATGTTTTTCGAGCTCAGTAATAACTGTCCCATACAAATCTGCATTATCTGCGATATCGCTACGCAAATTATCATACAAATCAAGAGATTCTTGAATCTTGTTTGAATTTCGTTTTTCTTGCTCAACAAGTTGGGCAACCCCTTGGCGAATTCCTTCAACATCTCCTTCCATCATTTCAATTTGGGCTTCGCTATCTGCGACAGATTCGCGAGCGCGGAAAAAGTGGAAAGAATCGTTGAGCTGTTCGGCTTCAAAAATGTGCTCTTCTAAGTCAGCAAAAGAATTTGATGATAAATCAAGCCATTTTTGATTCCATTCGCGGAAAATTGTCTGTGATTGCCCTACAAGGTGCATTTTCTTCACAGAATCAATCTCTTCTTGAACGGGTAAATCGAAAAGCGACTCTTTTCGCTCTTCTAAGGCTAAAATACGATCCTCCGTTTTCTTTCGCATCAAAATTGCAAAAGCGTAAAAAGCAACGAGAATAACTAATAGGACAACAATGAGGATAATTACAGTACTTGACATGCTTTACTCCATAAAATGATTTTATTACTTGAAAATATATTTGTTTACTAAGGTTAATAGATTTTAATTAAATAGAAAATCTCAAATATAATTATAGCATATTGCGTCAAAGAAATACACTATTTTCTTAGTTTTCTAGTTGTAAATCCTTTTTTCTTTTTCAAAAAAAAAGCAACCACTAATTTGGTTGCTCCTTTTATTAAATTAAAGTCCTGCTTTTGCTGCTTCAACTTCAGCTGCGAAGTCTGTTTCAGCTTTTTCAATTCCTTCACCAACTTCAAAACGTGTGAATGCAATTGCTTTAGCACCTTTAGATTCAAGGAAAGCTTCAACAGTTTTACTATCATCCATGATGTAAAGTTGTGCAAGAAGAGCAAATTGTTGGTCAACTTTTGTGTTGTCAACGATAAATTTAGCCATTTTACCTGGAAGGATTTTGTCCCAGATTTTTTCTGGTTTGCCTTCAGCTTTAAGTTCTTCTTCAAATGAAGCTTTTGCTGCTGCAAGAACTTCTTCTGTCAATTGGCTCTTAGAACCATATTCATGATGTGGAAGTTCTGGTTTGTTAACGAGTACACGGCTAGCGTTGTCTTCATCAATTTTGTGGTTCATTTGTGCTAATTCAGCTTTTACAAATTCTGAATCAAGTTCATCAGCAGAAAGAACTGTTGGGTTCATAGCGGCAATGTGCATTGATACTTGTTTAGCAAGTGTTTCGTCAGCGCCTTCGATAACTGAAATAACCCCAATTTTACCACCGTTATGTTGGTATGCACCAAAGTGTTGCGCATCAGTTTTTTCAATTACTACAAAACGACGGAAAGTGATTTTTTCTCCGATTGTTGCAGTTGCTTGAACAAGTTCTTGTTCAAGAGTTACGCCTGAAGCTGTTTTGATAGCCAATGCTTCTTCATTGTTTGCTGGTTTGCTAGCCGCAAGAAGTTCTGCAGTTTCTTTAACCAAAGCAACAAATTGGTCATTTTTCGCAACAAAGTCTGTTTCTGAATTCAACTCAACAAGTGCTGCAACATTTCCATTTACAGCAATCCCTGTAAGTCCTTCAGCGGCAACGCGGTCAGCTTTTTTAGCTGCTTTAGCGATTCCTTTTTCACGAAGAAGTTCTGCTGCTGCTTCCATATTTCCGTCAGTTTCTACGAGCGCACGTTTAGCGTCCATAATTCCTGCACCAGTTTTTTCACGTAATTCTTTTACTTGAGCTGCTGTTACTGCCATTTTGTAAATCTCCTATGTGTTTATTCTGTCAATATTGACAGTAGTTTTATTTAAAAAAACAGGTGAGGCGTAAGGCCTCGCCTGTTGTAGTTACTTAATTTAGTATAAGTTGAAGTTAAAATTATTTACCTTCAACGATTTCAGCAAGTTCTTCAAGTGATTCTTCTGAAGCTGCTTCTTCTGCAACGAAATCTTCCGCTGCATCTTCACCTTGACGTCCTTCAATGATAGCGTCTGCCATTTTAGCTGTAATCAATTTAACAGCACGGATAGCATCATCATTTGCAGGAATAACTACGTCAATTGGTTCTGGATCTGCATTTGTATCAACCATTGCTACAACCGGGATTCCCAAAGTTTTAGCTTCTTTTACTGCGATTTGTTCAGCATGTGGGTCAACGATGTACATAACATCTGGAATACGAGGCATATCAGCGATACCACCGATGAATTTTTCAAGGCGTTCGCGTTCTTTGTTAAGAAGAACTACTTCTTTCTTAGGTAATACTTCGAAAGTTCCTTCTTCTTCCATTTTGTTGATTTCTTTAAGGCGTGTCACACGTGTTTGGATTGTATTCCAGTTAGTGAGCATACCACCCAACCAACGGTGGTTTACGTAGTATTGACCAGCGCGGAGAGCTTCTTCTTTTACTGCTTCAGCAGCTTGTTTTTTAGTACCAACAAAAAGAACTACTGCGCCTTCTTGTGAAGCGTTTTTTACATAGTTGTAAGCATCGTCAACAAGTTTTACAGTTTTTTGAAGGTCAATAACGTGGATACCATTACGTTCTGTGAAGATGTATGGTTTCATTTTAGGGTTCCAACGACGAGTTTGGTGACCGAAGTGAACACCAGCTTCAAGAAGTTGTTTCATTGAAATAACTGACATGTTAATGTCTCCTTTTAAAATAGTTTTTCCTCTTTCATCTGTCATCCGCAGCCGCAATACTTGCGTACACTACGACTTTGTCGAGACGAAATGCGAGATGGTTGCATAGCAACTCTCTCATTATACATTGTTTAAGCTACTTTTGCAAGCATCTATTCATTTATTTCTTTTATCAATATGAGTAAGTGAAAGCTATCCTACTCCACTTTTTTTATTCTGTTTTTTATATCTCAATGTTGTCTGACAAATTTAACGAATATTTTTGCCAATATAATCCCCTTAAGGGAGATTTTTACATTTTTTTCTAAGAATAAAATTAATATTTTTGCTGAAAACGCTTTTTTTGTGATAAAATAATTATAGTAAATAAAATAGTTTGTGAGGAGAGAAATATGAAAGAAAAAATCCTTTTAGGCGGTTATACTAAACGTGTATCTAAAGGCGTTTACAGTGTTCTATTAGATAGCAAGAAAGCTGAATTGTCGGCTTTAACTGAAGTTGCAGCGGTTCAAAATCCAACTTATATCACTCTTGATCAAAAAGGGCACCTCTACACTTGTGCTGCTGATGGAAATGGTGGTGGAATTGCTGCCTTTGATTTCGATGGTCAAAATACAACTCACCTAGGGAATGTAACGAGTACTGGAGCCCCTTTGTGTTATGTGGCTGTTGATGAAGCACGTCAACTCGTTTATGGTGCCAACTATCACTTGGGTGAAGTTCGTGTGTACAAAATTCAAGCTGATGGCTCCCTTAGATTAACCGATACAGTTAAACATAATGGTTCTGGTCCTCGACCTGAGCAAGCAAGTTCTCATGTCCATTACTCTGATTTAACTCCAGATGGTCGTCTTGTTACTTGTGATTTAGGTACAGATGAAGTGACTGTTTACGATGTTATTGGTGAAGGTAAACTCAATATCGTTACGATTTATCGTGCCGAAAAAGGAATGGGAGCTCGTCACATCAGCTTCCATCCTAATGGAAAAATTGCTTATCTCGTCGGAGAATTAAATTCAACTATTGAAGTTCTAAGCTATAATGAAGAAAAAGGACGATTCGCTCGTCTTCAAACAATCAGTACCTTACCTGAAGACTATCACGGAGCCAATGGAGTAGCTGCTATTCGAATTTCTTCTGATGGTAAGTTCCTCTATGCTTCTAATCGTGGGCACGACTCTTTAGCAATTTACAAGGTAAGTCCTCTCGGAACAAAATTAGAATCTATTGGTTGGACAAAGACTGAAGGTCATATTCCACGCGATTTTAATTTTAATAAAACCGAAGATTATATCATTGTCGCTCATCAAGAGTCTGATAATTTAACTCTTTTCTTGAGAGATAAAAATACAGGGTCATTAACGTTAGAACAAAAAGACTTTTACGCTCCTGAAATTACTTGTGTTTTACCTTTGTAAAAACTAAACTTTAGTAAATCTTGCTTTTGTTTTTTCACAAAGTTTTACTAAATCAGACAAAAAAATATTGCCAAATCTTTAAAAGGATTGGCAATATTTTTTTGTCTGAAACCCTTGCTTATAAAGCGATTTCTAAAAGTTTGATGAGTTTTTTTGTAAATTTCATCACAATATCGCTTGACTTCTTTAAAAAACTTTGTTAAACTATTCACGTAAAAGAAAGTGAATGAAATCACAAAGGAGAACGTACACATATGGCAACTAAAAAAGCCGCTCCAGCTGCAAAGAAAGTTTTAAGCGCTGAAGAAAAAGCCGCAAAATTCCAAGAAGCTGTCGCTTATACTGATCAATTAGTCAAAAAAGCTCAAGCTGCAGTTCTTAAATTTGAAGGATACACACAAACTCAAGTTGATACTATTGTTGCTGCAATGGCTCTTGCAGCAAGCAAACATTCTCTGGAACTCGCTCACGAAGCCGTTAATGAAACTGGCCGCGGAGTTGTTGAGGACAAAGATACAAAAAACCATTTTGCTTCTGAATCTGTTTATAATGCAATCAAAAATGATAAAACAGTTGGCGTTATCGCTGAAAACAAAGTTGCTGGTTCTGTTGAAATCGCAAGCCCCCTTGGAGTACTTGCTGGTATTGTCCCAACAACTAATCCAACATCAACAGCCATCTTTAAATCTTTATTGGCTGCAAAGACACGTAATGCTATTGTCTTTGCCTTTCACCCACAAGCACAAAAATGCTCAAGCCATGCAGCTAAAATTGTTTATGATGCTGCTATTGAAGCAGGTGCACCTGAAGACTTCATTCAATGGATTGAAGTACCCAGTCTTGATATGACGACTGCTTTGATTCAAAATAGAGGAATTGCTACAATTCTTGCAACTGGTGGTCCAGGTATGGTCAATGCCGCGCTTAAGTCTGGTAATCCTTCACTTGGTGTAGGTGCTGGTAACGGTGCAGTGTACGTTGATGCAACTGCAAATATCGATCGTGCTGTTGAAGATCTCTTGCTTTCAAAACGTTTTGATAACGGAATGATTTGTGCGACTGAAAACTCTGCAGTTATTGATGCATCAATCTATGATGAATTTGTCGCTAAAATGCAAGCACAAGGCGCTTATATGGTTCCTAAAAAAGATTACAAGGCAATTGAAAGTTTTGTTTTCGTTGAACGTGCTGGTGAAGGTTTTGGTGTAACTGGTCCTGTTGCTGGTCGTTCTGGTCAATGGATTGCTGAACAAGCTGGTGTTAAAGTCCCTAAAGATAAAGATGTTCTTCTTTTTGAACTTGATAAGAAAAATATTGGGGAAGCTCTTTCTTCTGAAAAACTTTCTCCTTTGCTTTCAATCTACAAATCAGAAACACGTGAAGAAGGAATTGAAATTGTCCGTAGCTTACTTGCTTACCAAGGAGCTGGTCACAACGCTGCCATTCAAATCGGTGCAATGGACGACCCATTTGTCAAAGAATACGGAATTAAAGTCGAAGCTTCTCGTATCCTCGTTAACCAACCTGACTCTATCGGTGGGGTCGGAGATATTTATACTGATGCAATGCGTCCATCATTGACGCTCGGAACTGGTTCATGGGGGAAAAATTCACTTTCACACAATTTGAGTACATACGATCTATTGAATGTTAAAACAGTGGCTAAACGTCGTAATCGCCCTCAATGGGTTCGTTTGCCAAAAGAAATTTACTACGAAAAAAATGCAATTTCTTACTTACAAGAATTGCCACACGTCCACAAAGCTTTCATTGTTGCCGACCCTGGTATGGTTAAATTCGGTTTCGTTGATAAAGTTTTGGAACAACTTGCTATCCGCCCAACTCAAGTTGAAACAAGCATTTATGGCTCAGTCCAACCTGACCCAACTTTGAGCGAAGCCATTGCAATCGCTCGTCAAATGAAACAATTTGAACCTGACACTGTCATCTGTCTTGGTGGTGGTTCTGCCCTTGATGCTGGTAAGATTGGACGTTTGATTTATGAATATGATGCTCGTGGTGAGGCTGACCTTTCCGATGACGCAAGTTTGAAAGAGCTCTTCCAAGAGTTAGCTCAAAAATTTGTTGATATTCGTAAACGTATTATCAAATTCTACCACCCACACAAAGCACAAATGGTTGCTATCCCTACTACTTCTGGTACTGGTTCTGAAGTGACTCCATTTGCGGTTATCACTGATGATGAAACTCACGTTAAATATCCACTTGCTGACTATCAATTGACACCTCAAGTTGCCATTGTTGACCCTGAGTTTGTTATGACTGTACCAAAACGTACTGTTTCTTGGTCTGGGATTGATGCTATGTCACACGCGCTTGAATCTTATGTTTCTGTCATGTCTTCTGACTATACAAAACCAATATCACTTCAAGCCATCAAACTT
This sequence comes from Lactococcus cremoris subsp. cremoris KW2, assembly GCF_000468955.1. NCBI lineage: Bacteria > Bacillati > Bacillota > Bacilli > Lactobacillales > Streptococcaceae > Lactococcus > Lactococcus cremoris. The sequence goes on from NC_022369.1 coordinate 2,284,804, forward strand.
ATCTTTGAAAACTTGACTGAGTCTTATCACTATGACCCAGCTCATCCAACCAAAGAAGGTCAAAAAGCTCGCGAAAACATGCACAATGCTGCAACACTCGCTGGTATGGCCTTCGCCAATGCTTTCCTTGGAATTAACCACTCACTTGCTCATAAAATTGGTGGTGAATTTGGACTTCCACATGGTCTCGCCATTGCCATCGCTATGCCACACGTCATTAAATTTAACGCAGTGACAGGAAACGTGAAACGTACGCCTTATCCACGTTATGAAACTTATCGTGCGCAAGAAGACTACGCTGAAATTTCACGCTTCATGGGATTTGCTGGCAAAGAAGATTCAGATGAAAAAGCGGTCAAAGCCTTGGTTGCTGAACTTAAGAAATTGACTGACAGCATTGACATTAACATCACTCTGTCAGGAAATGGTGTCGATAAAGCACATCTTGAACGTGAACTTGATAAATTGGCTGACCTTGTTTATGATGACCAATGTACTCCTGCTAATCCACGTCAACCTCGTATTGACGAGATTAAGAAGTTGTTGTTGGATCAATACTAATCTATACTTGATAATAAATAAGAAGCTCTGACGAATTCGTCAGAGTGTTTTTTTATATATTATTCTTAATTATAAATCAGTAATTAATTAGCACCAGAAGTTGAGTTCATAAACCTTATCGGTAAAAACAGTTCATCATCTCTAAACATATCTTTTTCCTTTTCCATAGACGCCTAAAACTATGATAATTAAAGCAAAAATTGCACTCATATACAAATAAGTCATCAAATAGTTTTCTGTTCCTTTTTGAACAATTCCCATTAAGAAGAAAGAGGCGGATAATAAAAGCTGAGCTATTGTAGAATAAAGAGAAAAAATAGTTGTTTTATCTTTCCTATCTCTAATCGCTGTGTTGATAAAATAAGAAGATAACCCTTCTGAAAACAGCCTGATAGTCTGCATACTTGAAAATACTATTGCGATAATGAAAAAATGGAAAAAATTGCCTGATATAAAACGTTCACTTATCAAGACTCCTTGAAAAACAAGAACTCCAAGGGAAATAATAAGTAATTTCGAAAGTCTAAATAAAGATACTCTATTTTTCAAAATCCTCAAAAAAACAAATATTGCTAAGTTTACTATCATGATAAGAACGCCATAGTAATACAGGGGAATATCTAGCGAAGTCATGACTGGTTGATAGAGTGAAAAAGTTGCCCTCGAAATACAAAATAAAATTGCTAATGACAATAATAGAAATAGTAATTTATAATTTAATCGATTTACTTTTTCTCTATTCTTATTATTTTTATCCTCAATTCTTTTATGGCTTGTTCTTTCTTCCGAAGGTATAAAAAATGTGAGCAATAATTTGATAATTTTTATCAATATATCCAATATAAGTGGCAAAATTACTAAATATGAGAACAAAACAGTAGAAAAAAATCCAGAAACTGCGGCTATAATCGCTCCTATGGAAAAATATGATGCTGATTTTTCCATAAAATCCCTTTCAGGTTTTAGTTCTTGTTTAAACATATCAAATATTAAAACTTCAAAATTTCCACTTGATAAAGCTAGCATTCCCGTTCTTAAAATTTCTATAAATAGAACCGGAAGAAATAAAGAACCTTTAATCAGATAGGGGAGAAAAAGTAAAACTAAAAGACATATAATTTCTGCCCCATTTCCTATTATTAGCATCAATTTTCTATTAAATTTATCTGATAAATAACCCGTTGGAATTTGAACTAATAGAGAAAACAGTAAACACAAGCCCATAATTCTTGAGAAATTCGGAAAAGAAAGTTTTAAATACATACTAAAAAATATTACCTCTACTACTGTTATGAATGTATCATCAAAAAATATTCTATTTATAAATAATATTTTTTGCCAGTTGAATATTTGATTCATTGACTTCCTCCATAAACTATCATTTTCAAAGTCACTTTTAGGACAGACAAAATCGTCATGACTTCTTTTATAGTAGCAGCCCCCGTCGCAATTTGGAAGAAACTCGCAGCTATCACAAGTATCATAAGCATATCCTATATTCTGTGCTTGGGAGCGAATAATCTCAAACATTGCAGAACCGTAATCATTAACGTGAGCTTGCCTAAACTCATTCATACCAACAGCTTCTATACAAGAAAAGAGAAAACCATCAGCGCCTATAATGATTTCTCATATATTTCACTACTGCTAAGAAACATCAGTTCACCTATACCTATACTAGCCTGTTTTAATATACTTTATATGAATCATGTCTTAGGTCTAAAATCTTCATGTAAAATAACCCCGCTATTATCATCAAAACAGCAGTCAATAAGAAAACATCAGTGAAAGGTACTCTATCATAAAGATAGCCAAACAACATGACACTTACTGCTCTGAAAAGCTGGTCATAATTTTTTTGCTTTGTCAGAATATTGTTTAATGCACTCTCTGAAAAATTATTTAGAGTATTTACGGATAGAATCACTCGATATCTAACAATAATTATCGCAAAAAATAAATTAAACAAACTAATAGATAAAAATGGTGGGAAAAATTTCATAAGGAGGGATACTGAAAACAACATTACGATTGCCCCCATTATAAGAATTGATTTGGCAAAATCTGCTAATTTTGACTCTTTTTTCAAATTTTTAATTAAAAATACTCCCGAAATCAACATCCCAACGGCCCACAAAACTTTTGTAAAGGCATATTGAAATGCAGATAATGATAATTTATCAATTTGGATAAATGGTAAACCAACATTAATTGAAGAAAATCCAATAGATATTATAGTTGGTACGATTATAAAAAGAGAGGTTTGCCTACGCACAATAAAATCATTGTTTTTAGTAGTATTTAATAGACTACCAGAATCATTAATTTCCGTATCAGGCTCGTATTCTTTGTTGAAAAATACTAAGCGTGAAACCATAAAAAGAGTAATAAAATCAATGGCAGCACTAAGAATAATATAAACTGTGGAATTTAATATCGTAAATAATGTAGCGGCCAAAAGAGGACTGATAATAAGTGCAATAGCTCCTACAACTTCTTCTAATGATTTTAACCTTTTAACTTCTGCTTCAGAGCTTACTAGGAATTTACATGAGATATTATATGAAACAGAGAACATTTGATTAAAAATAGCATTAAGTGTTAAAAGTAAAATTACCATAAGAAATAAAAAATTTTGGTTAGAAATAATCCATAAAGAAAATCCAATTAATAGAGAGATAATCGTTGTAGAAAAAAGAGAGAGTTTCAGAATTGACGAGACCTTATACTTTTCTAAGATATTTTTCATTTGTTTAGTAAAAATGAAGCAAACAACTGGCCCTAAGAACTGTGATATCCCAAAAATCAATGCGGACCTTGATTTTAATAAAATAATTAATCCAATACCAAAGCTCAAAAATTGTCCCGCAAAGCTTCCAAAAAAGCAAGCCGATAGCGCCCAAAGTATGTTTTTGTTTTTTATTTTCATATAATGAAAGGCTCCGGCATTATTGGAGAAACTAGTGGATAAATTTCATGTGCGTAAAATTCAGCAAGCTTGCAAGTTAGTTCGGAGTAGCTATATAGATTATTAGTATCATAATAGCTATCTGCTCGACAACCACCCCCACAATATTTCAAAAATTCACATTTTTGACATTTCTGTGGAAGTTGACGCGGAGTAAAATTATAAACTTTTAGCCATTCTGGATTATTCAAAATCTTATCTATAGGGTCTGTTAAAATATTTCCATAAGATATATCCAAAGAGGGACAATAAGTTACATCTCCGTTAGGACGAACAGTAAGTGCTCCTTGATAAGAGCATGGACGACTATCCAAATCATATTGAACAAGATGTGCTCCCTCAAAAATTCCAGACCGATAGAGTTTACTGACGTCCAACTCAAATACCTCTGGTTCTTTCATGTGTTTGACGATAAGCGCTTTGATTTTAAAAAATTGCTCTTTTGTCCCATCAAATTTCAAGCTATTTTTACTTGCATTACCTTGTCCAAAAATAAATCCAAGACGCCATCTATCAACACCCATATCTTTAAATAAATCGTACATCTCCATAAGTTCATCAATGTTTTCATTGGTAATCATAGTATTGATAGTAGTAACATATCCATTATCCAACAATCGTTTTACTCCATTGAGCGCATATTTGTAAGGAACACCACGAATATTTTTATGGCTTTCTAAGCCGTCAATACTTATTCTAAACTCAATAAGTAAATCTTTAACTGCATTGAGCTCGTCAATTATTTTTTGTGATATAAGCATACCATTCGTCAGAATATGTATAGGATGATCTTTTGAATAAGTAATCAGTTCCATAATATCTTTTCTCATGAACGGCTCCCCACCTGAAAAACCAATATCCCTACAACCAATTTCAAGCGATTTATCAATGATTTTTTTAATAGTCTTAATATCAATATCATCGTCAGAAGAATCTAAGTAGTCAATATTATAGCAATGCGTGCACCGTAAGTTGCACTGATTTGTGAGTTCAAAATGTAATCCTGTAAAAGGTTTTTGCATAACTTTTCCTTTCATAAAAGGCCAAAGAATTCTTTGACCTTCATTTTCTTAAGCAACATTTTTTTCTGTTTTAGCTTCAATAATTTCAAGAAGAGGAAGACAGGCAGAATCATTATTCCAAGCAACTTCCTGTGAAACAATGCGTGTTTCGCTCTTACCAAAAAGTATAGTACGTTTTTCTTCTTTTGACATTTTAAATTCCTTTCTCCTGAATACTTCTCGCGCCTAAAAGTATCTAGGTTTTTCTAGGTTTTTCAAAGCCCTATAATTTTTCAATTTCTTCAAAAAGTGCTTTTGCTTCTAGTGGGAAACCATAATCTGCAAGAGTTTGCGCGTGTTTTTTCATTTCTTCTATCGCTCCGTTTTGTTTTTGCAATACCTTATAATGAGCTTTGTGATATTCAAAGAGGATTTTTTCATAGAAAAAATTGATACTTATTCCTATTTCTTTTAAATGGTTGATATATTTAAAAGCTTGTATTAAGTTTTCTCGACGTAACCAAGTATCAATAAGATTTAAAAATGTTCTTATTACTATCTGTTGATTGAGATGAATTGAGTGATAATAATTTGCTTTTCCTAAAATTTGCATTCCGTAATACTCTAAAGCATTATCATCAAAATGTCGAAGACAATTCCCAAAAATCCATAGTTCATAGCGTCCCCATTCGCTGACAGATTCAAGGTAGTTCATCAAAAAGTCAGTATCTTCCTTAAAAACAGTAGAACCTTTTGCCATTGCTAAGTTGATTTTAACCACTATTTTATTAATCTGATAAAATTTATTATCAGATTTCTGTTGGCATTTTTCTTCCCAAAAACTTTGAATTTCCTTTATTACTTTGATATTTTTTTGCGCATAAGCCACAGCCAACTCGTGACGGTAGTTGTATTCATATGATTGTTCATATTCGTTATAAAGGTTTTGAAATTCATCTAAATAGACATTTGAGTTTTCTAAAACGGTAAATAGTTTACCCACCGTAATCTCTGTTTCTCCTTTTTCAAATTTTGCGAGCTGAGATTCTGAAAAATCGCCACCAGTCATTTCTTTTAATTTTAGATGCTTCGTTTCTCTGATAAAAGCAATTATTTTTCCGGTTTTTAAATTTTTTCCCATTTCATTTTCCCTTTGTCGTATATTCCAAATCTTTTAAATTATTTGAAGTCATTATATAACTTTACTTTTAGCTTGTAAACTACTACTAAGCAAAATATAGATTAAAAAAATAAATAAGGAGATTGAACCAAAGATTAAATAAATAAATTCAACTGTTAGATTTTGTGAAATAAAACCACTTGACAAATCAGCTAAAATAAACCAGAAAGATAAAAAAGTATCATAGATTGACCAGAAAATTACTCGATTATTTTTTATTCGTTTATTAAATTCACCAATGAAAAAATTGTTATAGCTACCATTTATCAATCTAAAAGCCGAAAACAGGATAATTGTCATAAATAAAGATTTTGTGAAAAACAAAAGAATGGATAGGAGGGGGAGGAAAAGAACTAAGGATATTTTCCCCCATTTTATTCGACTACCAATTGCCATACATAGATTAAAAATAAACAAAATAAGTCCTAAATATTTAAGTGAAAAATGATGATACTTTAATAAAATACTACTCCAACTATTTGCAGACATGATGAGTGTTGTTATCGTTATTCCTAATATAACGAACAGGCTTAGACTTTTTGAGGTTTTTAATTCTTTTTGCAAAATCCTTAGACTAAGATTTACTTTTTCTTGTTTTTTCTCTTCTCTTTTTCCTGATTTTATGAAGCATAAAAAAATAGTTGATAAAATGATAAATACTATCGATAGGATGATTGGTAAAAAACGGTTAAATTGTAGTATCGCTGGTGTGATAATAGTCATTACTGCTACCGCAAGGTATTGGATGAAGTTACTTTTTTCTAGATATTCTCGATAAGTCTTATCATCCAGAAATTGTTCATAAGAAAAAGTTTGCATTACTCCAGAGGACAAGGCTTCTGATACCCCAAGTATAACTGCAGCTAGGATTGCTAGATAAAAATTTTCAAATAAGAAGAGTATAAAAGCACTAATTGATAAAATATTATTAAGTAATAATACTTTTTTTCTATTTCTTTGTTCCGCATAAATCCCAAGAGGAAAATTAAAAATGACTGCCACTATTTGTGTCATTGCACTGATACTCATAATTTCCGAATAACTATAACCTAAAGCATTCATAATTAATATGCTAATAAAAAAATAGGGAAGGAGGGATAAAAAGAGTTTAAATAGAAAAAGTTGTTTGTATTTGATTATGATTTTCATAACTGACAAGTTTTATCTTTCGTAAACTTGGGATTTAATGTTCTTTGTAATTTGGGATAGCATCCCCCCTCGCAAATTTTTAACATTGAACATTTTAAACAATCTTTATTTTCCGTTTTAAATTCTCTAACTTTTGTATAATTTGAATCGTTTTTCCATATTTCATCCAATGTTTGATGAAAAGCATTGGAAGTATACTTTGCTCTACAACCAAAATACATATTTTCAAACTCCGATAAATTTTCCCCTTCCTCAATTAACTCTGGAAAAGCCGTAAAATAAAAACATCCTTCAACTGAAAAATTGAAATTATCTATTTTATTATCTAGTAGATATCTTCGAACTTTTTCTTCTAATTTTCTCAGGTCTGATATATTGTAAATTTTTGTTATTTTTGTAAAACCAGTCACTTCGGAGTAGTCCGCAATAGAAAAACGGTCAATTTCGTTTTTAATCGCAAACTTCAAAAGCTCCACAATATCCTCCTCACTTTGATTAGAATAAACCGTATTTAATCTGACTTTCTTTTTTCTTTCATGAAAAAGCTTTATTAATTCTATTCCTCTTTTTGACCTTGTACCCATGAGTTCAAAATTTTTAAAATCATCTATTGATTCAAGAGATATAACTGGGGTAATATAATCAGATTGGCAAATAATATCTATTGTTGATTTTTTTATCTCTTGCCCGTTTGTTGTTATTGTTGTCACTACTTTCAATGAATCAATGATTTTTAAAAGATTATCTATGTCTTTATATTTTGTTGGCTCACCACCTAATATAGAAAATGACAAAATTCCATTTTCTTTTGCTTGACTTAAAACCTTTTTCCAATCATCTGCAAGATGAACATTTTCATCTTCTCTGTTTGCAAGAAAGCAAAAGCCACAATGAAGATTGCAATACATACTAGGATAAATTACTAACTCTAGTGGAAAACTGATTTGATTTAGTTTTTTTAGCTCTTTAATTTTACTTTGTATTTTATTAATAATTGATAAAGAAGATATACCTTTTTCTTTTATCTCTCCTTCTCTATAAATTTTTTCTCGTAAAATTTTTGTTAGAGAATCAGCACTAAAATATTTTATGTATTCGTTAAATGCTTTTTCTTTTCCCATTTCTTTTACTAAAGATAAAAAATAGACTCACTTTCTGACAATTCTAATCTGCTAAAATTATTTTTATTTATTAAAATTCCGCCGTTTTTCTCAACTCTAAATAATAATTCATCTGATAAAACATACATATTAACATCCTTTCTAAATATTACTCAAAAAAAGGCGACTAAATGTCGCCAATTCTGCTATCAAATTTTATTTGCTAGCAGCCCATCCATCTCCTTTAGCCATTGAACTATTTTCCAATACATTTTTAAGCATTGCCAAAAGCTCTGGTTTGGTTGATTGTTCTTTAAGTTCTTTTTGCATAATAAATCTCCTTTAAATATAAATATGCACTAATCTTTAAACCAATTAGTACTTATTATCTTAGCAAAAATATTGATAGTAAAAATATCATTTGGAATATATGCCAAAACTTCATTAAGTGTTGAACTCGCCAGAAACCTTTGTTTTTACTAGATTATAATTCTTTTTCTAATTCCAAGTTTCTCACATTATCTCCAGTTTTACTTTCAAAATCTCAATCCTAAACTTTTTTTAAAAAATTTTATTTTATTTATCTTTTGTCATATATTCCAAAAATATCCGATAAAAAAATTACTGACAGAAAAGCTGTCAGTAGTTTTTATTTTTCTAAATAAGTTAAAGCGTCTTGAATGGTCTTGACGGGAACAATTTTCATCTTCGTTTTTAATTTTTTAGCGGCTGCTTTGGCTCCAAGATAGTTATTGCTGCTTTCTTTTTTGGTGCCTGAGTCAGGAACTAAGAAAACTTTTGCGCCTTCTTTGCTAGCAGTAGCTACTTTTTTATCAACACCGCCGATTTGGCCAATGCTTCCATCATGTTCAATCGTTCCAGTTCCTGCTATTTCGCGACCACCACGTAAGTCTTTACCTGTCAACTGACTGTAAATCTCTAGTGTAAACATCATTCCGGCAGATGGTCCACCGATTGAACCTGCATTGACTGTAACTTTTGGGTCTGTGACTACTTCAGTATGGTCAACTAGTCCAATTCCGATTCCAGTTTTTCCATTAGCGATTTTGATATATTTTCCAGTAGACTTGTGCTTACTGCCATCAATCCGTGTATATTCAATGGTAACTGAATCGCCGACTTTTTGCTTCGAAACGTAAGCAATCATATCTGCACTTGATTTAAATTCTTCCCCATTGACTGCTGTAATCGTGTCCGAAAGTTCCAATTTATTTTTAAAAGTCGAATTTTTAGCAATATCAAGGACATAAACCCCTTCATATTTCAGTTCATAGGGTTTATTTGCCAACTTGAATGCCTGATAAACGGCTGTATTTTGTGCCGTTTCCATGTAAAACTGGTTGACACGATTGAACTGCGCATCATTAAGGCCACCGGTCATTTCTTGTTCACTGTAAATGCTTGTAAAACTATTAAAATGACTGTAAATCATTGTGGCAAGATTAGCGCGCGCAATTTGAACGGTAGTAAGGAAGAAGTCACCTTTGTGCTCATCTTTTTTTCCTTCGACTTTGACCATTTTCCCTAATGGCTCGGTTGTTCCAGGCATTTCCACATAGTAATTTGTTGGATACACTAAAACAAGGAGAGCGACAATAATCAGACCAATAGAGATGCCCCATTTTAATTTGGGACTGATTTTTTTATTTTTTTTCTTCATCTAATTTCCTTAATTCACGACTCACATTTTCTGGAACCCAAGCGCTGACATCTTGCCCGAAAGCATGTAATTCTCGCATTCTTGTTGAATTTAGCGGTTCAAGTTCTGGTTTTGCTAGAAAGAAGATGGTTTCAATACCCGTCATCTCCAGATTAAAATAGAACATATTTTTTTCATATTCTAAATCTTGGCTATTACGTAAAGAACGAACCAGAGCCGTCACACCAAGTTTTTTTGCGATATTTACTGTCAAATCACGTTCATGTTTGATGACTTTAACTTTATGATTTACTGACAGATTTGTCAGTGCTTCTTCTAGCATTTCCACTCGTTTGTCCGTTGGAAAAAGTGGATTTTTCTGGTCATTTTTAAAAATTCCAACATAAAGTTGATCAAAATGCTGGCTAGCACGTTTGATAATATCTAAATGGCCATTTGTCAGTGGATCAAAAGTTCCTGTAAAGAGTCCAATTTTTTCTGTCATTACTTTTTTCTTTCTTAATTTACTGACAGAATTTCTGTCAGTAAATGTCAAAATTCATAAATTGATATTTTAGAAATTCCATAAGTTTTTTGCCTAGTCAACTCTAATTTCCCGATTTGGTCAGGAAGTTCAACTTCCTTGTCTGTTTCACAGACAACAATTACCTTTTCTGTCAGTAAATTTTTTTCTTGCAAAAGTTCTAAGTTTTCAACAATTTGTTCTTTAGCGTAGGGTGGATCCAACAAGACTAAATCAAAACTTTCAGACAGATTTGTCAAAACACGCTCTGCTGACATTTTTAATAATTGAAATTTCTCAGGCTCTTTCGTCATCTTGATATTTTCCAAAATGACTTGTTGAGCTGCTCGGTCTTTTTCAACAAGAAGGGCATGATCCATTCCTCTTGAGACGGCTTCAATTGCCAAACTTCCTGACCCTGCAAATAAATCAAGGACACGACCTCCGTCGAAATAAGGGCCAATCATATTAAAAATGGCTCCCTTGACTTTATCTGTGGTTGGTCTTGTTGTTTTTCCTGCCAATGTCTTCAGCGGTCTTCCGCCATAATTTCCTGAAACTACTCTCATGAAAATAATTATATCACAAAAGTTTAAATGAAGAGCCGAATCGTCCTGTCAGGCTTGGTCCAATCGTTCTGTCAGTAAAAATTTTCTTTCTTGTTATTACTAACAAAAAAAGCTTCTCAAATTAGACTTTCATTCTAACTCTTGAAACTTATTTTTGACTTTATCCAAATAATTAATGACTTTCATGCATCCTAATCGCACGTAGTGAGGGCAGCACACCTAATACAATAATGAAAAACATGAAAATTGTCATTCCGATATTTCCGTAAAGACTTGAGAGGGACACCAGAATTCCTGACAAGACCGAAGCGATAGGTTGTGTGACCGAAAAAGCGCCTGTATAAGTTCCCACTTGGTCTCCATCCATCAAATCGGCCCGCAGAGCCTGTGAAAATGGAACCAAAATCATTTCACCAATTGTTGCTACCAAAGCCGCAACAAGTTCCCAAGTCAAGTCGCGACCAAGAAAAGCAATCATGAAGCCCAAACCTTGCAGAATAATCCCAATGGATATTCCGCTACTTCGTGACCAATTTTTGGTTAGTTTATTGACTCTTCCCATAAACAATACGATGACTAAGGTATTGACCATCAGGAAAATTGTCAGCATCCGTTGTCCATAAACTTCAATGCCAAAAATTCTGGCGGTTCTAAAGCTGTCACTCAAGTGAACTGGCAGATAATAATCAATTTGATTAAAAATCATCGCAATAAAGACGGAAGCAAATAAATAATACATGAAAATGCGGTCTTTAGCGACTGTGAAATAGGCTTTAATAATGTTTGATTCTTGCTTGTGCTGCTGAGTATCTGGATTGAAGGATTCATCAATCCAAAAAATCACAACCAGACAACTTAATATTTCTTCAATTGTAATAGCTAAAAGTAGCCAAACCAAGTAATCTCTGAAAAACCAGCCTGAGAGTCCTGAACCAATCATGATTGCAAAGTTGATAATCCAGTATTGAATACTATAAACGACTCGCCGATTTGCGCTCGTTGTTAAATCTACAATCATCGCTTGACTTGCGGTGTTAAAAAAGCCAAAACCAAAATTAATAATGAGAAAACCTAAAAAAGTTACCCAAGGATTGAAATAAAAGGGCGAGTTTGCGAATGTTGCTAAAGCTCCACCAAATCCAGTGATGGCAGTTGAGAAAATCATCACAGGTCTTCGTCCCTGAACATCGGACAAATGTCCTGCATAAAGTCCAACCAAGAAGACCATGACTGAGCTAATCACCAAAAGTAGTCCTGTGATTCCTGCACCCATATATTTATTGTAGTAGATTGTCATTGAGCCACCCACTGTACTAAAGCAAAGCGTCCCAAAAAAATTCATAATTAAACGAATTTTAAGTGTTGGATGTAATCCAAAAAAATCTTTCATTTTCTTTCTTTCTGTTTTCTTTCAATAAAAAATCTATCTTGACTCCTTTTCAAGATAAATTTCTTTTTTTAGAAGTCATTTATTTAATTTAATTTTGTTTTCTGATGTCTATTTACAGCAACAAGAACTAAAATAATCGCTAGAACTTCAGTCAATGCTAAGACCAAAGAAACTCCTGTTGCCTTAATAATTGGTGAAATCGAAACAAGTAAACCTGCAAGAATTGATGCAATTGGCATTTTAATTGCTGCAACGCCATTATAAGAACCAATTTTTTCCGGATTCATCAAATCTGCTCCTAAAGTTTGAACACTTGGGGTATAAACAATCTCACCCAAAGTATAAACAATACCTGCAATAAAAATTGGTGTAAAAGTTGTTGTCAAAAATGAAAAAATCATCCCAATTGCCATAAATAGACTCCCCCAAATAAAACCTTTTTGGTGTGACCAATCTTTGGTCAATCGATTTAGAGTCGTCATTAATAGGACAACTAATACACAAGCTAAAATCAAATATATGGTGAGCATCCGTTGTCCATAGATTTCAAAACCCCAAAAAGTGATTGTTTTAAAACTATTCGATAAATGAACAGGTAAAAAATTATCAAATTGCATGATAATAAAAGTAGTCGCAATATTGGCTCCCATGAAAATCATGTAAGTTTTATCTTGTAGTACTGTCTTATAAGCCTGAAAAATATTCTCGGCTTTCTCATCAACTTTGACTGTGGGTATAAAAGTTTCTGTCATTACAAAAGTAGTCAGGAAAAATGAGACTAAGACAGTTAAAAGTAAAATCACTAAAAGTGCTTCAAAAGCTGGTCTAAAAAGCCAAGCACCTAATGCTGCCCCTAAAATAACCGATAAATTTTGCGCCCAATAGTCCAACATAAAAACAACTTTACGATTTTCAGCATTCGATGCATCAATAATCATGGCATTCCCAGCAGTTATCACAAAATTATAACCAAAACTAATCAGCAAAAAAGCAATAAAAGTTGACCAGGGATTCACATGTCCCGGTAAGTTTGAGGCAATAGCTAAAGCTGCTCCTAAAAGTTGAATAATTGTTCCAAAAACCATCACTGGTTTTCTTCCATTTCGGTCAGCAAAAAAGCCTGCAAGAATTCCGGCGACAAAAGTTGCTACCGCAGATAAGGCAAGCAAAATCCCTGTAATTGCGCTTCCTAAATATTGATTATAATAAATGGTCATTGAAGAAAAAACGGTGCCATATGAAAAGGCACCTAAAAACACAATCCCTAAACGGAGTTGCAAGTTTTTGTCTAAATTCCAAAACTCTTTCATATTATTCCTTAAATTTTCCGATTTTTTTAATTTATCTATAATTGTAGCACAAATAATAAACAAAAACTAGGTGGATTTTTAAAAGTTATTAATAAAATACAGAGAATGAAAATATAACTTATGAAAATATACAAAAAATCACTGACAGACATCTGTCAGTGATTTTTATGACACTTTTAATCAAAGATTAAAGGCGGTCATTTAATTCTTTGCTGAGTTCTTCAAATCCTGGTTTACCAAGAAGAGCGAACATATTTTTCTTGTAAGCTTCAACACCTGGTTGGTTGAATGGGTTAATTCCATTCAAGTAACCAGAAACACCGATAGCAAGTTCAAAGAAGTAAATTGCATAGCCAAGTGTGAATTCGTCTTGTTCAGGCAATGTCACGATCATGTTTGGAACATTTCCGTCAGTGTGAGCAAGAAGCACGCCGTCAGCTGCTTTTTTGTTAACGAAGTCAACATCTTTACCTTGCAAGTATCCAAGTCCATCAAGGTCAGCGTCAAGTTCTGGAATGTTGATGTTTTTACGTGGTTTTTCAATACGGATTGCTGTTTCAAAAACAGTACGTGTTCCTTCTTGAATCCATTGTCCTAATGAGTGAAGGTCTGTTGAGAAGTTAGCTGAAGTTGGGTAAATTCCTTTTTGGTCTTTCCCTTCTGATTCACCAGCCAATTGTTTCCACCATTCTGAGAAATATTGAAGACTTGGTTCGTAATTGATCAAGATTTCTGAGAATTTACCTTTACGGTAAAGGATATTGCGAAGTGCAGCATAGGCGTAAGCATCATTTTCATGAACATTTGTAGAAGTGTATTCTTTACGCGCAGCGTTAGCACCTTCCATCAAAGCTGTGATATCAGCACCTGAAGCTGCAATTGGCAAAAGTCCAACAGCTGTCAATACTGAGAAACGTCCACCAACTGAATCTGGAACAACGAAAGTTTCCCAGTTGTTTGCGTCAGCATTAACTTTTACAGCACCTTTTTCTTTATCAGTTGTTGCGTAAATACGTTTGTTTGCTTCTTCGCGACCGTATTTTTTAACTAACATTTCTTCGAAGACACGGAAAGCAATCGCTGGTTCTGTAGTTGTACCTGATTTAGAGATTACATTTACAGAAAAATCTTTGTCCGCAACATAATCTACAAGGTCAGCCAAGTATGATGAAGAAATTGAGTTACCAGCATAAAGAATACGTGGTGCTTTACGTTCTTCGGCAGTTTGCAAGTTAACAAAGCTGTTGCTCAAAAAGTCAATTGCAGCACGTGCACCGAGGTATGAACCACCGATACCGATAACAATAAGTACTTCTGAATCAGATTGAATTTTTTTAGCTGCTTTTTGAATACGAGCAAATTCTTCTTTGTCGTAATCTTCAGGAAGGTCAAGCCATCCGATATAATCGCTCCCAGCACCTTTTCCTTCGTGGAGCAATTTAGCTGCCCCGTCGATTTGCCATTGGATTTCGTCTAATTCATTTTCAGCTACAAATGGAGTGAGTTTTGAATAGTCAAATTTAATATGAGCCATTTTAATTCCTTTCAATTTCTCGCTTTTTACGAGAATTTAGCTATTGAAGAACGACAACTTTTGCATTGTTTTATCTTCGAATTTTCTAGTTCATTTTATCACTTTTTCGGCTTTTTAACAATACTAAAGGTTATGTAAGCGCTTATTTGTTTGGCTTTTCACTTCTGAAACTTCCACATCTCTTTAACGACTTTTTTTGAAATAAATTGGCTTAAAATCCCAATGAACATTAATTGTCATCAAAAGATTTACTGATAAGTTCATTAGCAGATTTTTTGAGGGTGTCAAATCTCTTTGACGACTGACAAATCGGTCTTTCATGTATTTTTTTGCTAAAATATTAATGATGAAATATACATTTGAAATTGACCTTGACCGTTATAAAAATCTAGCCCAGCAAAAACAAAAGACACATAAGAAATTTTTAGCTGGACTTGCCAAAAAACCACCAAAACAATTAGATAAAATGGTTAAAGAAGTTCATGAAGAGGTTTTTTTAGAAATTGACTGTACTAAATGTGCCAATTGTTGCAAAACCTTAGGCCCTCTTTGGACAGAAGCCGATATTGAACGCGTCGCAAAACATTTAAGAATGAAAGTGAGTGACTTTGAAGCCACTTATCTCCGAACTGACGAAGATGGTGACAAAGTTTTTCAAACGATGCCTTGTCAGTTTCTTGGCTCTGACAATCTCTGTAGCATTTACGAAGTTCGTCCCAAAGCTTGCCGTGAATTCCCTCATACTGACCGTAAAAAGATTTATCAAATCAACAATTTAACGATAAAGAATACACTCTACTGTCCAGCAGCTTATGAATTTGTTGAGAAATTGCAAAAGCGCTTAGATTAATTGGCTCATAAAAAATACAATTTGATCAATTGATCAAATTGTATTTTTTATATATTTTTCTAGTTTTTCTCTTGCAACTTCTGCATTGTATTTTTTTGGTAATGACACTTCATTTCCCTTGTCATCAAACATCTTCCCAGTCACACCAGTATATCTTCCGTCTAAAGCTAACCTTCGACCAACGGCAACAGAATGATTGGTCAGATTTTTGGTCCAAGACATCAAATCACTCTGGACATCTCCGGGATAAAACGAATTAACCATAATATTTTTTTCAAAAAGTTCTTTTGAAGCTAATTTCATAAGCAAGGTTTTATGAGTAATTTCCCAAATTCCACGCTCTACCGTATTCTTTTGTCCAGAACAAATCATTCCTAGTCTAAGCACTTGAAAATGTCCAGTTACCAAAGCAACACGTGCTTGTTCACTTTTTTCTAAAAGCGGAACAAACAGGTGGATAAGCTCAGCATGCGCCTGTAAATTCGTGCGAATATTTATTTCTTCTGAACTTGGGAAAACGCCAAAAGTATCGATTAATGCATCAATATGGTCAAACTTTTTACCAATCTCTTGAATCAACTTTCGTTGCTCATTTTTGTTAGTCAAATCAGCAATAAGAAAATCAATTTTCCCATGAGCCTGATGATTCACCCTTTGAGCTTTTGCTTTACTGCGCCCAATAATCAGAAGTCTTGCTTCATCATCTCTAAAACCCAAAGCAATTGCTTTTCCTACACCAGAAGTGCCACCTAAAATTACAATATTCTTTTTCATAGCTTCAGTATAGGAAAATTGAGAAAGAAAATAAAATAAGAATCCTTATATTTTGTCAAATACCTTTTCTTTATAAAGTTCGGTAAAAAGTTGGCTTTTAGAAAAATAGGCTCTACTTTTATCATTTTCAACAAGTAAGGCAGCCAAATAATAAAAGTTGGCCAACATATAATGAGAATTGTGTTCAGAAATAAATTGGATACCTTTTTCAAGTGTCATTAATGCTAACTTATTTTTTTCCAATTTTTTATAAATTACTGCTCTCAAATAATAAAGAACATTCAAATTTTCATCATAGGAGGTCTTTTCTAAGTCCTGAAAAGCAGCTTCAATATATTCCTCTACTTGTTTTTCTTGATGATTCACTGCCGAAATCACCCCTAAACTCATCCAGCTAAGGCGAGAAATAATCGTTAACTTTTTTTGGTCAATTAAAGCTAAGCGCAAGTTTTCTTGTGCCTCATTAAGTTGGCCGAGTTGAGCTTGAGACACGCCTAAATAATAGTAATAGGCTTGCACCCCATCCTCTGAAATGGCATCTATAGTTGAATCTATCAACAAAAAATCTCTTAATTCAGCGTATTGATGTTTGCGGCATAATTCTTCAGATTTTTGGCTCAATTTTTCAATTTGACTCATTGGAAAATAATTTTTCAAATTTGCTTGCAACTCTGAAATTCCCAATTTTTGATAAATGCCAATAAAAATATCTGCTGCCGGCATATAATCCCCAGCTTCAATATGAGATAGCAGAGCCTGTGAGCAAATTCCTTGTGCCAATTCTGCTTGAGTAAGTCCTAATTTTTTTCTTTCTTCCTTAATACCTTTACCAAGCGCTTTTTTATTCATGCATTTATTATAGCAGAATAAAAAATTTACTGACAAATTGATTTATCAGTAAATTTTTCTTTTATTTTATTAAGCCAAAAGTTCTTTCAAAGCTTCTGTTGTCTCTGTCAGTGAATGTCCCAAAGCTTTTTCAAAATCTTTAGATTCCACGTCTAAATCTTTTGCTTCAATGTCTTTTTGGAATCCGAGGAAAAGTTCGGCTACAAAATCTGGAAGCCCTGTTTCAACTAAATGACTGACAAAAGACTTATCATCAGCGACAATAACTTCAAAATCCTTATCAGATACTGATTTTAGTGCTTGAGCAAGTTCTGCGTACGTGAGTGTCTTTCCTGAAAGCTCTAAAACTTCTGGAAAATCTGCTCCTGCAAGTACTTTTGCCCCAGCTTCTGCGTATTCGCGTTTCAAAGCCCAGCCCACTTTACCTGTTGGTGCATTGTAAACAAATTTTCCAGTTGAAAGAGCTGCAGCAATAATTGGCATTTCATTTTCAAAGTACCAGTTATTACGTAAAAATGTGTGGGAAATCCCTGATTTTTCAATCGCTTTTTCAGTATAAATGTGATCAGCAGCTAAATCGCTTGTCGCAGTTTCTGCTTGAGGAAAACTTGTATAAACAATGTGAGAAATTCCAGCACTTTTGGCTGCATCAACCACATTTTGATGCTCAGCTTGACGATTTCCCGGCGCTCCTGAGACAAAAAGCAGACGGTCAATTCCTGTAAATGCTTGCTCTAAAGCTGTTAAATCTGAATAATCAGCCAAACGTACATCGAAACCTGCCGCTTTAAGTGGAGCTGCTTTTTCTTCTGTGCGAGCCAAAACCGCAATATCAGAAATTGGAACCAATTCTTTCAAAAATCCAAGAGCATAAGTACCATATCCACCCGTCGCACCTGTTACTAAATATTTCATGTTAAATCCTCCATTTATTTATTATTTTTTATATTTTAAAGTAGCTTGCTTTTCTGACTACCTAAGTGTATAATAACATTGTACTACCAATGTGTAAAGTAAGCACTTAAAAGTAAGATACTATCCTTTTGGATACTATTGTATAATAACAACGATTATGAGGTGATAAAAAATTGAATAAAATTTCTGAACTTCCCGATTGCCCTGTTGAAACAGCACTTGTTTTGATGGGTGACCGTTGGAAAATGCTCATTGTCCGTGATTTATTAGAGAGAACCATGCGCTTTGGCGAACTTCAACGTTCAGTTGGACATATTTCACAAAAAGTTTTGACCCAACATTTGCGTGCCCTCGAAGAAAGCGGGCTGGTTCATCGTGAAGTCTATGCAGAAGTGCCTCCTCGTGTTGAATATTCGCTGACAGAACTTGGAAGAACCCTCAAACCAATCCATGATACGATGGCAGCTTGGGGAAATCTTTATAAAAAAGAAATCAGCAAAGCTTAGAGATAAAAATTACTGACAGGAAATTCTGTCAGTAATTTTTGTTTAATTATTTATAAATTTCTGCACACCTTTACCTAAAAAAGAATTATAATAAAAGTAAATATGGAGGTTTGATGATGATAAAAAATGCTAAATTTTATAAATTTGGTCTTATCCTTAGTATCTTCTTAGTGTTTTTAACTTTTGTCAGTACAATTATTTGCTCAATCCTATCTGTAAATTTCGTCAGAATTTCTGCTGCCTCAGAATGTTTGAGCATTGCTCTGCTACTTTTCTTTTTGCAGAAATATGGTGAGCAGACAGTCAGTAAAGAAGCAGATTTCTGGATTCCTCGAAAATTTGGGTTGGGTATAAGTATCAATCCTCATACAAAGGCAAGTAAAAGAATGACTATTTTTCTTATTTGCTTTCTTGTCTTCGCTGGATTCTTTTTGATATTTTTATAGAAAAACCAGTATCTTTTGAGATACTGGTTTTTTTATTTATGATTAGTTTTCTTTCAATTCTGAAATCCGAGCTTTCACAGTATCGAATTTTTCTTGATAATCAGCTAATTTATCTTTTTCTTTTTGGACAACTTCTGCTTTAGCATTCGCAACAAAACGTTCATTACCCAATTTTTTATTAACTAAATCTAACTCTTTTTGCCATTTGGCAAGTTCTTTTTCAAGTCGAGCAATTTCTTCTTCGATGTTAATCAGACCTTTGAGTGGTAAGAAGAGCTCAGCCCCTGTGATAACAGCAGTCATCGCTTGCTCATCAAGCACGACTTCTTCTGCAATAACAAGCTCTGACGGGTTAGCAAAACGTGTGATATAAGGAGCAACAGAGTTCAAAAATTCAGCTTGTTCAGACTTGATGAAGATTGGCACTTGCTTAGACAATGGAGTATTAACCTCAGCACGAATATTACGAACGGCTGTAATTAATTCGATTAACATCGCCACACCTTCGCTTGCCTTGTCGTCATTAAATTCTGGACGTACTTTTGGATATTCGGCAACAACAATTGAGCCAGAAGTGTTTGGTAATTTTTCAAAGATTTCTTCAGTGAAGAAAGGCATAATTGGGTGTAAAAGACGTAAAACTTGATCTAAAACATGGAGCAATACTGCACGTGTAATGTCTTTTTCAGCTTCATCCTCACCAAACATGACTTCTTTTGTTAATTCCAAATACCAGTTTGCAAACTCATCCCAAATGAAATTGTAAAGGATATGACCAGCGACACCAAATTCAAATTTATCCATTTGTTCAGTCACGCGCTCAACAGTATCATTCAAACGTGTCAAAATCCAACGGTCAGTGACATTACCAGCAGTTTTATTTGCAACTTTTGTCAAAGCCGAAGAGACAGCATCAGCGCTGACATCTTCTGCATTCATCAAAATATAACGTGAAACATTCCAAATTTTATTGATAAAATTCCAAGCGGCATCCATTTTATCATAAGAGAAACGCACATCTTGTCCTGGTGCAGAACCATTTGATAGGAACCAACGGAGTGCATCAGCCCCATATTTTTCAATCACATCCATTGGGTCAATTCCGTTACCAAGCGATTTAGACATTTTACGTCCTTCTTCGTCACGAATCAAACCATGAATCAAAACATTGTGAAATGGTGATTTACCAGTGAATTCTAAAGATTGGAAAATCATGCGTGAAACCCAGAAGAAGATAATATCATAACCTGTTACAAGGGTACTCGTTGGGAAATAACGTTTGAAGTCTGCTGAGTTTTCATCTGGCCAACCCATTGTTGAAAATGGCCACAAAGCTGAACTAAACCAAGTATCAAGCACATCTTCATCTTGTGTCCAACCTTCGCCTTCTGGTGCTTCTTCACCAACATACATTTCACCCGCTTCATTATACCAAGCTGGAATTTGATGTCCCCACCAAAGTTGACGTGAAATAACCCAATCATGAACATTTTCCATCCATTGCATGAAAGTATCGTTGAAACGTGGCGGATAAAATTCTACTGCATCTTCTGTTGTTTGATTAGCAATTGCATTCTTAGCTAATTCGTCCATTTTGACAAACCATTGTGTTGATAAACGTGGTTCAACAACCACTCCTGTTCGCTCTGAGTGCCCAACTTCGTGACGGACTGGTTTTACATCAAGCAATTGACCCAATTCTTTGAGGTCAGCAACAATTTGTTTGCGGGCTTCAAAACGGTCAAGTCCTTCATATTTTCCACCATTTTCATTGATGGTTCCGTCATTATTCATCATGTTAATCATTGGCAAATCATGACGCATCGCAACTTCAAAGTCATTAGGATCATGAGCAGGTGTAATTTTTACAACCCCAGTTCCTTTTTCCATATCAGCATGGTCGTCTGTCAAAATCGGAATGACACGATTAATGATTGGGAGGATAACATTTTTGCCCACTAAATGTTTATAGCGTTCATCTTTTTCATTGACGATAACAGCTGTATCACCAAGGAAAGTTTCTGGACGTGTTGTGGCGATTTCAACAAACTCATCACTTCCTTCAATTTGGTAAGTGATGTGGTAAAAAGCCCCATCAATTTCTTTGTGAATGACTTCAATGTCTGACAAAGCAGTCATCGCTTTTGGATCCCAGTTGATGAGTTTTTCACCACGGTAAATCCAACCCTTATTGTAAAGTTGAACAAAAACTTTACGAACCGCTTGTGAAAGGCCTTCATCAAGAGTAAAACGTTCACGAGAATAATCCACTGAAATCCCCATTTTACCCCATTGTTCCTTGATTGTTGTGGCATATTCATCTTTCCACTCCCAAACTTTATCAAGGAATTTTTCACGTCCAAGGTCTTGTGGTAAAATACCATCTTCAGCAAGGCGGGCAGCAACTTTTGCTTGAGTGGCAATCCCCGCATGGTCCATTCCTGGCAACCAAAGCGTATCAAAACCTTGCATCCGTTTTTGACGGATGATGATGTCTTGCAAAGTTGTATCCCAAGCATGACCCAAGTGGAGTTTTCCTGTCACATTTGGTGGTGGAATAACGATGCTATAAGGCTCTGCATCGGGATTTCCAGAAGGTTTGAAAACATCAGCTTCAAGCCATTTTTCGTAGCGTCCTGCTTCAACCTCTGTCGGGTTGAATTTTGGGGTTAGTTCGTTTGTCATGTTTTTCTCCTTGTATATCTTACAAATTTTTTAATTTATTTTCCGTTCTTAGCTCTATCCCATTCATGTTTCAAATAGGTACTTATCACTTCACGAAACTTTGGTAAATATTTATCCAGGTACTCCTGATTGTCAGAATATTTTTTTAGATTTTGAGCTAGCTGAATAATATATGTATGTTTATTTTTATTTTTGTCAGACTTTTCATTTTCTTTTTCTAATTTATTTATTTCTTCTAAACAAATTTCAAATTCATCACTATTTGGTATAGCTGATGTTTCAGATTCATTCGTAGCAAAAAATAAACATACTGTCTCAATTTCTTTTTTAAAATAATAGCCTGTGTTTTTATCAGCATATCCACGTGATAATAACTCTGCTGTATGGTTTCTTACCTCCTGAATCCATTGAATTCGTGCCTGCATTTTTATATTTTTTTTATCTTGCCATGTCTTATAAAATGCTCCAAAAATTACTCCTCCTAATGCCACTAAGCCTACTATTAAAGAAACCCAATTTGTATAACTCATTTACCTCATCCCCTTTACATCATATATCAAAAATACCGCCCACAAGCCTCCTAAAAATAGGACGCTCACGCGCGGTACCACCTAAATTCCTGACAGATTTACTGACAGACACTCATTTTATATCATAATTACTGACAGGATTGGTTACGACTTCAACTAGCTACTTTAGTAGCGTAGCGAGAATCGATATTCGAGGCAAAGCCGAAGATGTCAGCAATTATTTCTTGAAATGACGCAACCTTCATAAAGTTTGACTGAACACTTTCACCAACCGTGTCCTCTCTAAAAGTCTTGCTTTATTACTCCTCGTCAACTTGTTTTTATTTTAGCAGAATTCTTGTTTTTTTACAAGATGCTTCTAAAATTTTTATTTTTCTTTGATGATTTCTAAAAAGTGCTCCAAACCTTCTTTGGCTTGGATTTGCTGATTACATTGTTCAGAATCTAAGCAAATATAGGTGCCATTTTTAGTATAGGTCCCGTCAGCACCTCTTCTTGTTGTCGCTAGAAATTGAGTGACAATACTTGTTTTTTGGCAAATGGCACAGATATTTTTCATACTGCCAGAGATACTTCCGTAAAATCCACGACCATCAGCGGTCAAAAGATATTTTCGTCCGCTTGAAACTTCATTCCAAGCAAAGTAAGTGACATCACGTAAATCCCATTGACTTGTCGCTGAAACTTTTAACTTTTTAACTTTTTTGAAAGCTTTTTTCATTTGAGCTTCGCTCGGTAAATGAAAAGCTTCGACTAAAGTTTTAAGTTCTGTCAGTAATTTTTCAGCTTGTTCTCTTGATAATTTAGGATTATCAATGGCTGATAAGTATTTTTGAATAGCAACTTTTACTGACAGATTATTTTCACTGACAAGACTGTCAGCATTTTCAGCGATTTGCAAAATTTCTGTGGCGACTTGGGCATAGACTGCTTCAACAGTCGATTTATCATTGACAGAGTGATAGACATTGACCAGGTCAAATGTCAGGTATTTAATTCGATTATATTCATATGGTTTTAACATTTTCTTATTCCTTAAGATGTGAACCCGACTGCTTTGAAGTTATGAAAATTAGGAAAATGCGGTTCTGTGCAAGGCACAGGTCCCGTTTTATCTATTTTCACTCAACTTCAAGGAGGGTGAACTCAATTTGTTCTTATCCGCAAAGAAATAAGACTTTGCGGTAATCTAAGCGAGAGCTCTTACTCGCACTTGATTACCAACCATCTTCTTAAAATTCATTTGAATCTCCTTAAGATGTGAGCCCGACTGCTTTGAAGTTATGAAAATTGCCTTTTTGGCTGACACTTTAGCGACATTGCCAAAACGGACAGCGCAGTGAAACGAAGATAGGAAAATGCGGTTCTGTGCAAGGCACAGGTTCCATTTTCTCTATCTACGCCACTACGTGGCTACGCTGTCCATTCGCTCTAAGCAACTAAAGTTGCAAGGCGAATCGCATTTTCACTCACTTCAAGGAGGGTGAACTCAATTATTAATTAAAATGTTTTTGTTCCAAAATCTGGAACGTCATGGAAATCTTTACCATTTTTGTAGTTTTCAAATTTTCCTTGCAAAAATTGGTAAGCGTCTAAACGACTTTCATAGCGAATAGCAGCTTCTTTCGCTTCTTTTTTACCATCTTCTGTGGCAATTTTTTCAGCAGCTTTCATGGCAAGTTCAGAAATTTGAACTTGTTGGTCTACCCATTCTTGAAAATCTTTCAAAAAATTTTGTTCGTAAGTCATTTTTTCTCCTGTAAAATGTGAGCTCGACTGATTAGGAGGGTAAACTCACTTCTTTTAAAAATATTAGTATCTTTATCTTTTGGGTTTGATTAAATCATAGCTTTGCTCAACCATTTTGCACACTTGCTCATCAGCGACATCTCCACCAAGTAATACATCATTCCAATGTGTTTTATTCATATGAAAGGCTGGGTTGATATCTACAAAGAAATCTCGTAACTCTATTGAAATTTCTGGTTTTTGTTTAATGGCGATATTGACTCGTCCTTCTCGCTCCGAAATATAAGCAAAAGATTTTTTATTCTTTAAATGACGCATCACCACTGTCGGTTGCCCCGTCTCCATTTTAGCAAAAGGAGTATCCGCAAAAGTTGGACCAAGAGATAAGCAAAAATCAATCAATTCTTTTTTATTCATTTATTCTGCCTCCAACTTCTAGTTGGTAAGCAAAACGTTCGCCTTCAAACTGAACAAGCCCTCGTTTTACAAAGCCTTCACGTTCAAAAACATGTTGCATCAGTTTATTGACTGGGTGTGTATCTAGGCGAAAATCTGAGTATCCTTTAGATAACATTAAAGTAAAAATATTTGAAAATAAATATCTCGTCAGTGATTGTCCACGAAATTCATTAGACAGAGCAATTCGATGAATAGTGACATAATCAAGATTTTGATTTGACCAAGTTCCGTCAGTAATTTGGCTATAAGCCGGTTCTTCACCTGTAATAATGGCACAATAACCTGCTATTTTTTCATCAACTAATAAGACATAAGCCTGTTCTTTAGCAAAATCCTCTTCAATATCAAGAACTGCTGGATAAGCATTTTGCCATTGGTCACTCCCAGAAGCGGCCAAAAAAGCTCTCGCTTCTTCAATAATTTTCATAATTGCAAGCAAATCTTTAGGGCCAGCTTTTCTCATATATATCATATCAAACCTCGGATTTTTTCTATTTTATCATAAAAATAACTAATGACAGAACCGCCAGATTTTACTGACGGTCCCTTTTTATTGACAGTATTCATCAACTTTACTATTAAATCTCTTATCTGTCAGTAAATTGCGCCTTAACCAATCCTATTTTATTGACAGAAATCAGTAAATCTCACTTCTTTAGATATCATAAAACACTAGTCTAATGAAATTTCTGGATTTTCCTTAGTCACTAAAAGTACCTGAGCAGTTCCACCTAAATATTTTTCACTCAATTCGGCTAATTTTTGAGTCGCAGCTTCTAAAACATCCCCACGTTCTGGGTCAACAGACTCAATAATCAAAAAAGCATTTTTTGTGTGTTCTGTCAGCATTGTTCTTTGCCCATCTCGCCAGTTCCAAGAGCGACAAACCGCCCCTTCATCATCAAGATAGCAGATTTCACCAGGCAAAGCATTATCAGCTTCATCATCACCTAAAGCCAAAAAATGTTCGCCACCAACAGCTTTTGTCAGTCGCAAATTTCCTGCAAAGGTATCAATATCTTCACCACCAGCAGGCAACCCATAGTTCAAGCTGATACTATTGTAAATATCAACCAAAGGATTGATGGAACCTACAGCTTTTCCTTTATCTACTCGTTTAAGTAGATTTTCAATCGAACTTCTAGCCCCTTTTTTTGTTTTAAATTGTTGATAAGCTTTGCGCCAAACAGAGACTACAGGATTTTCGCTAAAAACAGCTGCACCAAGAAATTGCTCTGCATTTTCATTTGCTTCATCAAGATTTTTTTTGATTTCAGTACTTGATTCCATACTATTATCAATATTTTTGGCTAAAACAATTCCGATTTGAGTTTCAGGAAAAAGTTCCCAAAATTCAGGTTCAACAATAAATTTTTTCATTTTTTCTCTCATTTTTCCTAAAAATTACTGACGAAAATTTCTCCTCAAATAAATGAATTTATAGCCAAATAGCCATTCTGTCAGTAAATTTCTCAGTATTTACCATATTTTTGCGGACGACGTCCACGTTTTTTACCTTTAGCAAATGCTTCTGCTTTACGTTCTTCTTCCAAATGTTCAAATTTCACAATTTTCAAAGGTTCATCGCGTTTTGTCAATTTAACAACTGCTTCAGTCCGCGCTGTATGTGGGAACATATCCACTGATTGAATGTATTCTACTTTGTAATAATTGGCCAAAACGACTAAATCTTTTGCTAAAGTTGATACGTTACAGCTGACATAAACCATTTTTTCCGGTGGGAATTTAGTAATTGTTTCAAGCAAGGCATCATCAAGACCAGTACGTGGTGGGTCAACAATCATGGCAGTCGCACGGTGACCAGATTTATTCCAGTTTGGAATAATACGTTCAGCTTTACCAATTTCATAGTGGCAGTTTTTAAGACCCAAACGTTTAGCATTTTCACGCGCATCAAAGATTGATTCTGGTGTAATATCCATTCCGTGAACCGATTTGACTTTTTTGGCAACTGCAAAACCAATCGTCCCAACACCACAGTAAGCATCGATGACACGGTCATCTTTTTTAGGATTCAAAGCCTTAACTGCTTCACCATAAAGTACATTTGCTTGCTCAGAATTCAATTGATAGAAAGCACGAGGACTTAATTCAAACTCATAATCCAAGACCCCTTCGGTAATTGTTTCTTTTTCATTGAACAAAACTTGTGTGCGTTCGCCATAGATTTCACTGGTTTTTCTTGGGTGGAAATTGACCGCAACCGTCACAATTTCTTCAAATTCTTCTGTCAGTGCTGACAACATTTTGTCAAATTTAACAAAAGAATTTTTTTGACGTTTTGAAGCTTCTTCACGTAATTCAGGCCAAACTTGACCGTCCAAAATAATTGGTGTTGAAGTCACAAAAATAATTTGTACTTCGCCTGTTTTTTGGGAACGACGAACCATGACCGTACGAATTCCGCCAATTTTACGCTCATCATAAACTGGCAAATCAAATTTTTCAATCAAACGACAAATGTGATTGATAATCTCTTGGGTTTTCGGATCTTGAACCAAACAGTTATCTAGGTTTACCAAGTGATGTGTTCCTTCTTGATAAAGTCCAGCAATTACCGTTCCATCATTCAAACGACGTACTTGGAACTGGAGCTTGTTACGATATCCAAGCGTATTTTCCATTCCCAAAGTCGCGCGCAATTCATAATTACGCCATCCTGCTGGTTTGTATTTTTCCAAAGCTTGACGCATAACATCCCGTTTGAATTCCAATTGCATTGGATAAGAAAGATGCATGATGTGAGATTGACTCATTTCATGATAAGCTCTATCCTGCGGTTTCACACGATTTGGTGATTTTTCAATAATCTTAACCAATTTTGCGCGACTGAAATTTCTAGCATTTTCAGTAATTTCAACTAACACTTCTTCACCAGGAAGCGCATAAGGAATAAAGACAAGTCGTCCTGAAATGACACCAATCCCTTCACCATTTATCCCCATTCGCTCGATTTCGAGTTGAAGTTTCTGTCCTATTTTTAAATTTATCATTCGTTAATTATTTTCCCTCTAGTTCGTCAATTAATGACCATTTTCAATCCATTATAAAAAATCAGCAATAAAGGATTGTGTGATACACTATTATAACATTTCACAATTTCTTTTTGTAGTCTTTTTCTACTTGAATTCTAAAAGATTTAAAGATATCTTTTTTTATTTATCAATATTAATCTTCAAATAAAAAGCCTGACCCTGTCAGACCTTTTATTTTTCTATAATTATTGTTTTTTACGTTTAAATAGAATAGCAAGTGGTGAAGCAATCACCGCCATAATTCCCAATAAGGTCAAAACAATCTGTGATTTTTGACTATCTCCGGTACTTGGGAGAATATCTTTTGTTTTATTATCTTTTACAGCTTTAGCTGTTGGGGTTTTTGGTTGATTATCAGATGGTTTACTTGGCTTTTCTGGAAGAACTGGTGGCACAATGATTCCCGCAGGAACTTTATGATAAACAACAGTTTTTTCAATATCCGCTGTATCTACCGTAATTCCTGTCATTTCATCAATCTTAAGTTGACTCGCAATGTAATCTTTAATGATTGGTGAAAGAACCGCAGCAAATCTTCCGCCATTGTCAGCTGTCCAATCACTATAAGTTTTCTCTCCAGTTACTTTGTCAGTAGTAATTGTTCGACTAAAGACAATTGTTGCCTTATAGTTGTCAGCTGCCTTATCTCCATTATCATATACATAATGAATGACTTCATTAACTGATTTATTTTCAGTTTCAACTACTGTACCATGTTTTAATCTCACAACATAATGTTGAGGGTCATCAGCGAATTTAGTTCCATCTTCTGGATAATCACTAGAAACCAATTCGTAACCCTTATCTGTGTAAGATTTAATCGTATCAACCGTTGTATAGTTTGAAGAATCTCCAGTTCCGCCTGACAAATCTTTTGTAGATAACACTTTCCCAGTTGTTTCATCAATATAAGTCACATCAATCGTTCCTTGATTTCTTGTATAAGAAACCGTTACTGAAATATCTGCTGTATCAGAAGTGATTCCTGTCATTTCTGATACTTTAAGTTGGTCAGCTGTATAACCTTTGAGCACTGGCGAAACGACTTCGGAAAAGCTGTCAGCATTGTCAGCCGTCCAGTCGCTATAAGTTTTCTCTTTTGTTACTTTGTCAGTACTTATTGTTCGACTAAATCCAAGAGTAGCAGTATGATCCTCTGCTGCCTTATCTCCAGTATCTTTATAAACATAATGAATCACTTGATTGACAGCTTTTTTGTCAGTTTCATTTGTTATACCATGTTTCAATTTCACGGTATAATGTTGTGCTTCATCAGTAAAGATTGTCCCGCCATCTGGATAATCACTTGAAACTAATTCGTAACCTTTATCTGTGTAAGATTTAATATCGTCAGCTGTTGTATAATTTGACGGATCATCCGTTCCACCAGACAAATCTTTTTTAGTCAGAACTTGACCTGTCGTTTCATCAATATAAGTGACATCAATCGTTCCTTGATTACGTTTATAGATTACTTTTTTCTCAATATCTGTCGTATCTGCTGTAACACCCGTTACTTCATCAATTTGAGCTTGGTCTGGTGTTTCACCTTTGATAACTGGTGAAACTACTTTAGCAAAACTATTACCATTTTCCGCTTGCCATTCTCCGTATGTTTTTTCACCCGTTACTTGATTCGTTGTTACCGTTCTTGTGAAATTCAGCGGTGTCGCTTTATAGTCCTCTGCAGCCTTAGTTCCATCTTCATAGACATAATGAATTGTTTCATTCACTTGTTTTTGTTCCGAACTTACAACTGATTTTTGTATTAAATAAACTACATAATGCTGAGGAGTATCCGTAAATACTGCTCCTTGACTCGGATAATCATCAGAAACTAATTCATATCCTTTATCCGTGTAAGATTTAATATCAGCACCTGTTGTATAATTCGCAGGGTCATTAGTTCCACCAGACAAATCTTTCTTCGTCAAAACTTGCCCTGTTGTCTGATCAATGTAGGTTACATCAATCGTTCCTTGATTTCTTGTATAAACATAATTTACAGTTTGATCATTAACCGTATAGTTTCCTGCTTGTGCTGCTCCATTTGATGATTGATAAGTATATCCTGGAATATTTTTTTGCTCTGTCGTGTAAGCTGTTGTAATGTCTCCACTTGTTGTTACTGACGGAGCAATCGTATTTCCTTGATCGTCAACATAGTTAGCAATTACTGAACCTTGAGCAACCGTATAAGTAAACTCAACATTACGAAGTTGTTGTAAGTTCATATTGGCACCAGTTGACGCGGCAATTGAAAATGACATGGCCTGATTCGTTCCAACAAAAGCTGAAACGTCTTGTGTCCAAGATTGTGTTCCATAGGTGATCAACATCGTTTTAGTCGCACCAATATAAGTCATTTTAAAATCGACGAAATTATTATTTGTTGGTTGTGGAATCTCTTGAGAACCCGCAGCAATGGTTTTAGCCTGTCCATCTAAACCATTGACAAAGGCACCAAAAGCAAGTCCGCTCGCATATTGTGATGGGTCTTGCGTAAAACTTGGGTCATTAAAACCATTATAATAAGTGTCAAGCTTGAAACCGAAAGCTCCTTTTACCCCACCAATACCGGCAGCTCCACCAGGTGCACCTACGACACTCGTATCCCCTGGATGAAAAAGGAAACCAACCCCATCAGCTCCACCCCTGTTTTGAGCCTTATTTCCTAAGTTAATCTTCCCGGTAAAAGTAAAGTTTTGTGACATGTCAACTTTGGTCATCAAAGTAACATTTCCCGCTTGGCTTCCTTTGTCAGGCGTCAAAGTTTGAGTATAAGTTGATAAATCATAATTAAACCCAGCTGCTGACCCATTTCTTTGGAAATAAGTTAAAAAGTTGGTTGGATATACAGTCACTTCTCTAGAAGTTGCTGCATAAACCTTTTGTATTTTAAAAACATCAGGCGAATGTGTTAGAACAACTCCACCACCAGCAAGAATCGTTAAGGTTCCCATGGTTAATAAAGCACTTGATTTTTTTTTCATTAGTTCGTCTCCGTCATAATTGTAGGTTATTTGTTATAATTTTACTACAAAAAAGGACGGATATCGGATATTTTGTCTTGAAAATATTACATCAAGTCAAGACATCATTTATAAAAAATTAAAAAAGCCTAGTCATATCAAGTCTAAGCAAAGTTTTAACGATAATTTTACAAAAACAATCATCTTTTACAAACAGGTTTATATACTACATTTTTTCATATAACTTATCAAATAGAAAAAAATCAGTCTCTTATCTTATTTTTTGTCACATTTTTGTCGTTTGATTCGTCAGTGACAAATTCCTAAGATTTTCGTATATAATAAAGATATGGGAAAAATCACAGCAATAAAAAAATTAAAACGACTCTACCGTGTCGATCTCTCTGATCTAGATGAAGAAAAAATCTACCTCTGTGAAGATACAATCATCCATTTTTTTATCACGATTGATAAAGAAGTTAGTGAGACTGATTTAGAGGAAATTCTAGCGTATGATCAGTTTGCTCAAGGGAAGTCCTTAGCCTTGTACTACATTTCATTTAAAATGCGTACGGGCGCTGAAGTAAGAAAATACCTACTAGAACATGACATCAATGATACTGACCAAATTGAACAAGTATTATCAGTACTTACAGAAAATAATCTAATTAATGACAAGTCCTATGCTGAAAATTTTATTGAAGGTAAGATTTCAATGGGAAGTAGCGGCCCCTATCAAATTAAACAAAAATTACTGACCAAAGGAATTAGTAATGATGTCCTGTCCGAAGCCCTCAACGAAATTTATAGCGAAGAAAAACAGATTGATGTCGCTTATAAACTTGCTAGCAAATTATCCAGAACCTATGGAACCAGATTAACACTAAAACAACTAAAAGATAAAATCATCCAAAATTTAATGAATAAAGGTTTTTCTTACTCTGTTTCTTCCATCGCACTTGACTCTCTTGAATTAGAAGCGGATGAGGAAAATGAAATGGACCTTCTCTATTCAGAGCTTGATAAAGTTGCCAAACGTTACACCAAAAATTATGAAGGATATGAGCGTAAGCAAAAAATTACCCAAGCCTTAGCTCGAAAAGGTTTTTCCTATGATGACATTAGTAGCGCATTGCGTGATTACACATTCCCAGAATAAAAAAAACAGCCCTTAGGGGCTTTTTAAGTTATCGAGAAATAAGTAGCCAAGAACACAAAAAAAGGAGCCTTAGCTCCTTTAGTTCACTTGGCCACTCGCATATCTCCCAGGGGGCAACCCCCAAGTACTTCCGCCGTAGATGGACTTAACTTCTGTGTTCGACATGGGAACAGGTGTATCTCCATCGCAATGATGACCAAATCATTAAATGTTACTTTGAACATTCAAAACTAAATAACAATTCTTCTAACTTCTAAACCATAAGCATTTTATATTTGACTCTTTTGGTAAAGTCCTCGAGCGATTAGTACTGGTCCGCTCCAAGTCTCGCAACTCTTCCACTTCCAGCCTATCTACCAGATCATCTCTCTGGGCTCTTAATTCTTACGAATGGGTAATCTCATCTTGAGGTGGGCTTCGCACTTAGATGCTTTCAGCGCTTATCCCTTCCCTACATAGCTATCCAGCCGTGCTCCTGGCGGAACAACTGGTACACCAGCGGTAAGTCCATCCCGGTCCTCTCGTACTAAGGACAGATCCTCTCAAATTACCTACGCCCGCGACGGATAGGGACCGAACTGTCTCACGACGTTCTGAACCCAGCTCGCGTGCCGCTTTAATGGGCGAACAGCCCAACCCTTGGGACCGACTACAGCCCCAGGATGCGACGAGCCGACATCGAGGTGCCAAACCTCCCCGTCGATGTGAACTCTTGGGGGAGATAAGCCTGTTATCCCCAGGGTAGCTTTTATCCGTTGAGCGATGGCCCTTCCATGCGGTACCACCGGATCACTAAGTCCTAGTTTCCTACCTGCTCGAGTTGTAGCTCTCGCAGTCAAGCTGGCTTTTACCTTTACACTCTACGATTGATTTCCAACCAATCTGAGCCAACCTTTGAGCGCCTCCGTTACTCTTTAGGAGGCGACCGCCCCAGTCAAACTGTCCGTCAGACACTGTCTCCCTGGCCGATTATGCCAGCGGGTTAGAGTAACCATAAGTCAAGGGTAGTATCCCAACAACGCCTCAATAGAAACTAGCGTCCCTATTTCAATGGCTCCTACCTATCCTGTACATGACTTACAGGTACTCAATATCAAACTACAGTAAAGCTCCATGGGGTCTTTCCGTCCTGTCGCGGGTAACCTGCATCTTCACAGGTACTAAAATTTCACCGAGTCTCTCGTTGAGACAGTGCCCAAATCATTACGCCTTTCGTGCGGGTCGGAACTTACCCGACAAGGAATTTCGCTACCTTAGGACCGTTATAGTTACGGCCGCCGTTTACTGGGGCTTCAATTCATACCTTCGACTTACGTCTAAGCACTCCTCTTAACCTTCCAGCACCGGGCAGGCGTCACCCCCTATACATCACCTTGCGGTTTAGCAGAGAGCTGTGTTTTTGATAAACAGTTGCTTGGGCCTATTCACTGCGGCTGGCTTTTACACCAGCACCCCTTCTCCCGAAGTTACGGGGCTATTTTGCCGAGTTCCTTAACGAGAGTTCTCTCGATCACCTGAGGCTACTCGCCTCGACTACCTGTGTCGGTTTGCGGTACGGGTAGATATGACTTTACGCTAGAAGCTTTTCTTGGCAGTGTGACATCAGAGAGTTCGCAACCGTAGTTGCTTCCCCATCACAGCTCAATGTTAGAGAGAAATGCATTTGACACATCTCACACCTCACTGCTTAGACCAGAATCCATTAACTGGCATCTCTTAGCCTACTGCGTCCCTCCATCACGATCATATCTAGTACTGGAATATCAACCAGTTGTCCATCGACTACGCCTTTCGGCCTCGCCTTAGGTCCCGACTAACCCAGGGCGGACGAGCCTTCCCCTGGAAACCTTAGTCTTACGGTGGATAAGATTCTCACTTATCTTGCGCTACTCATACCGGCATTCTCACTTCTTAACGCTCCAGCACTCCTCACGGTATACCTTCATCGCGGTTAAGAACGCTCTCCTACCATTGATAAAATATCAATCCAAAGCTTCGGTAATATGTTTAGCCCCGGTACATTTTCGGCGCAGGGTCACTCGACTAGTGAGCTATTACGCACTCTTTGAATGATAGCTGCTTCTGAGCTAACATCCTAGTTGTCTGTGCAACCCCACATCCTTTTCCACTTAACATATATTTTGGGACCTTAGCTGTTGGTCTGGGCTGTTTCCCTTTCGACTACGGATCTTAGCACTCGCAGTCTGACTGCCGAACATGTGTATTAGCATTCGGAGTTTATCTGAGATTGGTAATCCTAGACGGACCCCTCACCCAAACAGTGCTCTACCTCCAATACACTTACATTTCGACGCTAGCCCTAAAGCTATTTCGGAGAGAACCAGCTATCTCCCAGTTCGTTTGGAATTTCTCCGCTATCCACAAGTCATCCAAACACTTTTCAACGTGTCCTGGTTCGGGCCTCCAGTGCGTCTTACCACACCTTCACCCTGCTCATGGATAGGTCACTAGGTTTCGGGTCTACATCATGATACTAAGTCGCCCTATTCAGACTCGGTTTCCCTACGGCTCCGTCTCTTCAACTTAACCTCGCATCATAACGTAACTCGCCGGTTCATTCTACAAAAGGCACGCTCTCACCCATTAACGGGCTCGAACTTCTTGTAGGCACACGGTTTCAGGTGCTATTTCACTCCCCTCTCGGGGTTCTTTTCACCTTTCCCTCACGGTACTGGTTCACTATCGGTCACTAAGGAGTATTTAGGGTTGGGAGATGGTCCTCCCGGATTCAAACTGGATTTCGCGTGTCCAGCCCTACTCAGGATACTGCTAGGTATAAGCGCTATTTCGTCTACGGGATTATTACCCTCTTTGATTAACCTTCCCAGGTTATTCGACTATAATGCTTAAGTCCACGTTGCAGTCCTACAACCCCAAGAAGCAAGCTTCTTGGTTTGCCCTTCTTCGCGTTCGCTCGCCGCTACTTACGAAATCGTTTTTACTTTCTCTTCCTGCAGGTACTTAGATGTTTCAGTTCTCTGCGTTACCTTTACATGAGCTATGTATTCACTCATGAATAACTGCTAGTAGCAGCTGGGTTTCCCCATTCGGAGACCTAGGGATCAATGCGTACTTACTGCTCCCCCTAGAATATCGTCGTTAGTCACGTCCTTCATCGGCTCTTAGTGCCAAGGCATCCACCGTGCGCCCTTATTAACTTTGCCATGATGATTTATAATCATCGTTTTTCAAGTATAAGTTTGTAAATTCTTTAAAATTCACAGCTTTTGGTTTATTTATCGTTATTAGATATTGTTATTTAGTTTTCAATGTTCAAGTGATTTTAACGTCTTGTCTGACAATGGAGCCTAGCGGGATCGAACCGCTGACCTCCTGCGTGCAAAGCAGGCGCTCTCCCAGCTGAGCTAAGGCCCCACAATCAAGAATTTGATTCTTGCTTAGGTTTATGACTAAACCCCTCAAAACTGAATAAAGTTGAATGCTCACGTCTTTGTATATATTCCTTAGAAAGGAGGTGATCCAGCCGCACCTTCCGATACGGCTACCTTGTTACGACTTCACCCCAGTCATCGGTCTTACCTTAGGAAGCGCCCTCCTTGCGGTTAGGCAACCTACTTCGGGTACTCCCAACTCCCGTGGTGTGACGGGCGGTGTGTACAAGGCCCGGGAACGTATTCACCGCGGCGTGCTGATCCGCGATTACTAGCGATTCCGACTTCATGTAGGCGAGTTGCAGCCTACAATCCGAACTGAGAATGGTTTTAAGAGATTAGCTAAACATCACTGTCTCGCGACTCGTTGTACCATCCATTGTAGCACGTGTGTAGCCCAGGTCATAAGGGGCATGATGATTTGACGTCATCCCCACCTTCCTCCGGTTTATCACCGGCAGTCTCGTTAGAGTGCCCAACTTAATGATGGCAACTAACAATAGGGGTTGCGCTCGTTGCGGGACTTAACCCAACATCTCACGACACGAGCTGACGACAACCATGCACCACCTGTATCCCGTGTCCCGAAGGAACTTCCTATCTCTAGGAATAGCACGAGTATGTCAAGACCTGGTAAGGTTCTTCGCGTTGCTTCGAATTAAACCACATGCTCCACCGCTTGTGCGGGCCCCCGTCAATTCCTTTGAGTTTCAACCTTGCGGTCGTACTCCCCAGGCGGAGTGCTTATTGCGTTAGCTGCGATACAGAGAACTTATAGCTCCCTACATCTAGCACTCATCGTTTACGGCGTGGACTACCAGGGTATCTAATCCTGTTTGCTCCCCACGCTTTCGAGCCTCAGTGTCAGTTACAGGCCAGAGAGCCGCTTTCGCCACCGGTGTTCCTCCATATATCTACGCATTTCACCGCTACACATGGAATTCCACTCTCCTCTCCTGCACTCAAGTCTACCAGTTTCCAATGCATACAATGGTTGAGCCACTGCCTTTTACACCAGACTTAATAAACCACCTGCGCTCGCTTTACGCCCAATAAATCCGGACAACGCTCGGGACCTACGTATTACCGCGGCTGCTGGCACGTAGTTAGCCGTCCCTTTCTGGGTAGTTACCGTCACTTGATGAGCTTTCCACTCTCACCAACGTTCTTCTCTACCAACAGAGTTTTACGATCCGAAAACCTTCTTCACTCACGCGGCGTTGCTCGGTCAGACTTTCGTCCATTGCCGAAGATTCCCTACTGCTGCCTCCCGTAGGAGTTTGGGCCGTGTCTCAGTCCCAATGTGGCCGATCACCCTCTCAGGTCGGCTATGTATCATCGCCTTGGTGAGCCTTTACCTCACCAACTAGCTAATACAACGCGGGATCATCTTTGAGTGATGCAATTGCATCTTTCAAACTTAAAACTTGTGTTTAAAGTTGTTATGCGGTATTAGCATTCGTTTCCAAATGTTGTCCCCCGCTCAAAGGCAGATTCCCCACGCGTTACTCACCCGTTCGCTGCTCTTCAAATTGGTGCAAGCACCAATCTTCATCGCTCAACTTGCATGTATTAGGCACGCCGCCAGCGTTCGTCCTGAGCCAGGATCAAACTCTCAAATAAAGTATTTAAGTCACCGAAGTGACTGGCTTGTCTTTCATTATTGATTGACAGATTTTTGATGTATTGCTACATCACATGAGTCATTCTTCTTTATTCAGTTTTCAATGGTCTAGCTTGTCGCGCTTCAACGCTCGTCTCTCGCGACAACTATTATATTCTATCAAACCTATCTCGCCCTGTCAAGAATTTAATGTGGCTTTTTAGGATTTCTTTTACTTTTGTTCGCTTTTAACGAACTTTGATAGCGTTTTATCGTGTGCTACCACTGACTTAGAGAAAATAAAAAAAATAAGTCAAAAAATGACTTATTTTTTTTATCAGTGAATCCAAATACTCATCAACATTACCATTCCTAAACCTACTACTGCGATAATTGTTTCTAAGACTGTCCATGTTTTTAAGGTTTGTTTCACATCTAAATCAAAATACTCTTTAAACATCCAGAATCCAGCATCATTAACATGTGAAGCTGCAATTGAACCGGCACCTATTGCCAAAACCATCAAAGCTGCTGTATTTGGAGATGCTGTAGCAAGCATTGGTTGAACTAGACCTGCTGCTGTTAGGGCAGCAACTGTTGCTGATCCCAATGCAACCCTTAAGATAACTGTGATAATCCAAGCAAGCAATAAAGGAGAAAGGGGTGAATCTTTAAACATATTAGCGATTTGAACTGAGATTCCACCATCAATAAGAATTTGTTTGAGCGCTGCTCCTCCACCAATGACTAATAAAAGCATGGCAATTGATTTAACTGAATCCGCAATTGAAGAAGCAATTTCAGAATTTTTCTTACGGCGCATCCAACCCATAGTGACTAAGGCAAAGAGTAAAGAAATAATCATTGCTGACACTGGATTTCCGATGAACATCATCACATTTTCAACAATACTTGAAGGATAAGTCGTCGTTGTAACTACTTTACCAGCTTTCATCGCACTTGTCGTTACTGCGGCAAAGGGTTTCCCATCATTAGTCGCAATAGAATAAACTGTACTAATTGCCATTAAAATTACTGGCATAAGAGCTGTCAAGATAGATATTCCAAAGCCTGGTGTTTCTTCAAGTTTCCACTCTTTTATTTCACCAAAAGCAGAGAGTTTATTTTTTACAACAAAAGCTTCTGGTACCCATTTTCTAGCAATTTTTGTGAAAACTGGACCGGCAATAATAACTGTAGGAATCGCCGCGATTATCCCGTAAAGTAGAACTGTCCCTGGATTTGCACCAAGTACACCTGCAATAGCAATAGGTGCTGGATGCGGTGGCAAGAAGCCATGCGTAACAGAAAGCCCTGCAGCCATTGGAATCCCAAGATAAATCAAAGGTACACTGGCTTCCAAGGCAACGGCAAAGACAATCGGAATCAATAGAACCATACCTACTTCAAAGAAGAGAGCAATCCCAATGATAAAACTGGCAACCATGATGGCCCATTGAATTCTCTTTTTACCAAAACTATTAATGAGAGTTTTGGAAATTCGGTAGGCACCGCCAGCGTCAGCAATTAAACGCCCAAGCATCGCACCAAAACCAAAGACGATTGCTAATTCTCCTAATGATCCTCCTATTCCGTTTTGGATGGAAACAGGAATTTGTCCTAGGGGCATCCCAAGACCCAACCCAACTAGAACCGCTACAACAATTAGTGATACAAAGGTGTTAATCTTAAATTTGATAATCATCAACAGAAGAATTAACACTCCAATTAAAAGTACAAGTAAATCAATCATTTGTTTTTTCCTTTCAAAAATCTTGAAGACATTGTGTAAACATCAGTTGCTTGCGCTTACAATTTGCATTTAAAATTTAACTCAATACTTGCTTTATCTTAAGTATAGTAGGTATTGAGTTTTTTAGAATCTAAATTTAGTCTTTTTCAAATTTTCTTTGAAAATTCGCGATATTTTCATATTCTGCTAAAAATGAGCGAGAAAGTCGGATAAAGATTGGACTTATTTCTCGATAAATACTGAAATTTTCTGGATTGGGTTGGTAAGTTTGGTTAGTCCCTACCATCTTTTCAATTTCACTAATGTCGTCAATGAGCCCTAATGCTTTCTCAGCCATAATAACTGCTGCTAAACAACCCGCTTCTCGACTTTCAGGAACATTAATCGGTTGTTCAAAGATATCTGCAAGAATTTGTGTCCATAATTCAGAACTTGTGAATCCTCCTGTTGCTTGAATCATGTTGAGGTCACCCACTACTTCAACAAGACTAAGAGCAACCATATAGATATTAAAAATAACTCCTTCAAGAACGCTACGCGCCATGTGACTTCGGTTATGACCATAATTCAAGCCAAAAAATGAACCTCTGGCATTAGCATCCCAAATCGGTGCCCGTTCCCCACCAAGGTAAGGATGGAAAAGCAGACCGTCAGCTCCTGGTGAAATGTTTGCTGCAAGCTCAGTGACTTCATCAAAAGTAATTTTTCCATCAAAAATCTGGTCACGAGCCCATCGGAAAACGTCACCACCAGAATTAACTGGACCACCCACTACCCAATGCTCTCTATCTAAAGCATATGTAAAGGTACGTCCTTTTTCATCTGTTTTTGGTCTATCGGTCACCACTCGAATGGCCCCAGATGTTCCAATAGTTATGGCTGCAACGCCCGGTTTGATGGCATTGACTCCTAAGTTTGATAAAGGTCCGTCAGCTGCTCCCCAAATAAATTTGGTGCTACTTTGAATCCCCATTTTTTTTGCATATTCGTGCGGAAGATTTTCTTCAATTTCATAAGGCTCAACCACGTTTGGCATCTGACTTTCCTTAATCCCAGTCATTTCCAATGCTTCTTTATCCCACTGAAGTTCAAAAATATTGAAAACACCGGTTCCTGTTGCCGTTGATAAGTCAATTTTATTAGTTCCAAAAAGTCGCTGAAAAATGTAACCTTTCAACTCCAAATAATGAGCTGCTTTTTGATAGATACTTGGGTATTCCGCTTGTAACCACATAAATTTAGATAAAGGAGCCATCGGATGAAGAGGGGTTCCTGTTCTCCGATAAATATCGAATCCTTTTTTAGAGGCTTTGATTTGTTCTGTGTATTTCACAGCTCTCGTGTCTGCCCAAGTAATTAGTCTTGTAAGTGGTTGCCAATTTTCATCAAAAGCAATCAGTGAGTGCATTTGTGTACTAAAGGAAACTGCTAAGAGTTCGTCTTCGTCTTCTAAATTAATTGAAACTTCTCGAATGGTTACTAAGACTGCTTCAAAAATTTCTTCAAGTGATTCTTCTGCCATTCCACTAGCATCACGATGAAGAGGGTAGGCTTGACTACTACTTGCAATAATCTTACCATCTTTTTCAAAAAGCACTGCCTTGGTCGCCGTTGTCCCTAAATCTACGCCTATTAAATATTGCATTGGCGCTCCTTTTCTTCTATATATATTTGCTGACAGGTCCAAGTTCAAATTATAAACTGGAACTTACCACCCAAGAAACTTAAGCACTTAAACGCCTATCTTCTATGAAATTTCTGTCAGTTGATTATTTTGTTACTGACGTCGATAAGAGCCTTATCGCCTGCTTCATTTCGGTAGATTTTAAGAAACCTAGTGCAATGAACAAGCCGTCAGAGGATAACCATACACAAAGCTTTTATGGACCTACTCAACTTTTCGTCAGTAACTTATTTTTGTTCTACTTCATGTCCACCAAAACCATTACGTAAAGCAGCAACGACTTTACCAGTCATTGTATCTTCTTGTAATGAGCGTTGGCGCATCATCAGGGATAAGGCGATAACCGGAGCCGGAACGCCTAAATCTAAACTTTCTTCAATGGTCCACTTTCCTTCTCCTGAGGATTGTACGCGGCCAATAATTTGGTCAAGTTTAGGGTCTTTTGAAAATTGATCTTGTGCAAGCTCCATCAACCAGCTTCGGATGACTGACCCGTGATTCCATAATTTTGCCACGGCTTCATAATCATAATCAAATGGTGATTGTTCTAAAATTTCAAAACCCTCAGCAATGGCTTGCATCATGCCATACTCGATTCCATTGTGAATCATCTTTAAGTAATGACCACTTCCAAGTTTTCCTGTATAAAGATAACCATTTTCTGTTGAAATTGCTTTGAAGATAGGCTCAATCACTGACCAAGAATTTTCATCGTCGCCACCTATCATAAAGTTGCCACCTTGACGAGCCCCAGCCATTCCACCAGAGGTTCCAACATCAAAAAATTTGATTCCTTTTTCTGTCAGTAATTTATTTTGTTCTAAGTTGTCTTTGTAATTAGAATTTCCACCATCAATAAGGATATCAGCTGCTGACAGCTTCTCTGATAGTAATTCAATTGTTGAATTTGTTGCTTTCCCAGCTGGAAGCATCAACCAAATAATTTTTGGCTCTGACAACTCTGTCAGTAATTCGTCAATGCTTTTAACTGCTGTAATTTTTTCTGAATAATTCCCAGCCTCTTCCACAGCCTCAGCATTAACATCGTAGGCTACAACTTCTATCTCGTGATCAACTGCATTTTTCACAAGATTCATTCCCATTTTCCCTAAACCAATCATACCAAATTTCATCACTTTTTCCTCC
This sequence comes from Lactococcus cremoris subsp. cremoris KW2, assembly GCF_000468955.1. NCBI lineage: Bacteria > Bacillati > Bacillota > Bacilli > Lactobacillales > Streptococcaceae > Lactococcus > Lactococcus cremoris. The sequence goes on from NC_022369.1 coordinate 2,326,298, forward strand.
GTGGTATCGCTTTCTTTTTGCTAACTTTAGTATAAGTAATTTTTTTTCATTTGTCAACAATATTTTTTGTAAAATATTTTCTGATTTGTCAAAACAATTTCAAGTGACTAATTCGGAATTTCTTATAAATCAGGGAATCGTATTTATGGTATAAGTATCACTGCTTATAACACGCTAAAGCGTGAACGCGCAGACGGAAGTCGCCATAGGAACTTCCTAGATACCTTATTACTCACTCAGCGGAAAATTATCGTTTTCGCATTGTTCGGTCAAAGTAAGATGATAGCCAGTACACGAAATATTGTTTCGTGTTACTGGCTATGGTATAATGTAGTCAATTAGAAGGAGGCTTGATATGTCGCGTACTTTAATCAGCCGAATCCGAAGTTATTATGATAACCTCAGTAAATCAGACCAGGCAATTTCTGACTATTTAATCGCAAATATTGATAGCGCTGCGATGCTGTCAATTCAAGAATTTGCTCAGAAAACCCAAGTCTCAACCGCTACAATTTCCAGATTTTCCAAAAAAATCGGCTTTAATTCTTTCCAAGAATTGAAACTGGCCATTCACGCCACTGATTCAACGCGAGATGATGAATTTTTTAGCGAACTTTCACCTACTGATGATTATAAAGAAATACTGACAAAAAACTTCAACGGCAATATTTCATCACTAAATTCAACTTTAAATCTTATTAGCAACAGACAACTTGACCAAACAATGGAAATATTACTCAAAGCTAATACTTGTGGTTTTTTTGGTTTAGGTGGTTCAAACGCTGTCGCTTTGATTGCTTTTCATAAATTTTTGAGAATGCCTCTACACTGTGTCTATCATCAGGATTTCCATTTTCAACAAATGCAAGCCGCAAAATTGACAAGCGAAGATTGTGCTTTTGTGATTTCACATACAGGGAAAAACAAAGATACGATGCATTTGGTCGAAATTTTGAAAAGTCGGGGTGTGCCAATTATTGCACTAACCTCCTTTGCCAGCTCTCCTTTAGCAAAGGCTGCTGATGTGGCGCTCATTTCTATTTCTGAAGAAATTTCTTTCCGACCCGAGGCAGTGGCTTCGACCGTTTCTCAAATTAGTTTACTCGATGCTCTTTTCATGATGTATGGAATGAAAATGAAAGATGTTTCCGAGGGAACTTTATCTGAAATCCGAAAAGTAATTAGCGATTCACGTATTTCTTAGAATTTATCCATTTCATTTTAGAGAAAGGATGTGATTTTATGGCATTTTCTAACACTAGACGACGCTACGCAAGTTTTGATACCGTCGCGTCTATTCCTGGAGAAGTAATCGATGCTTTTTGGTTCATTATTGACCATCACTTAAAAGGCGTTTTTCCGATGGAAACCATTATTAATTTTGACTTAGTCAACTCTGATAATTTACTTTCGATTCGTTTCTCTCAAGATAATAGCCCAACCACTGTTCTAGTTGATTTTGGCTATCCATTTAATCCTGATTGGCCACTTCATTATCGAGCAGTGGACAATATGGGACGTGAAACAATCATGACTGCACGAGAAATGTAATGACAGAAAAGTCAATCCATCTGTCAGTAATTTCAAAAATAAAAAAACTGTCAAAATTACTGACAGTTTTTTTAAATTTCATAATAGACAATTTCTGGTGGCACCCCAAAACGAATGGGTAAGAAAGTCAAACCAATCCCACGGTTCACATATAATTTTGTCCGTTCATTCAGTTGATACAATCCACCATCAGCACTACTTGAACCCTTGTTATGTAGTCGCCAATTTCCAATCCGAATTTGTCCACCATGGCTATGCCCCGATAAAATCAAATCAAATTGATTGATTGTTTCCATATTTAAAACAGTATCAGGTTCATGAAGCGCTAAAAGCGAAAAAGACGCCTCAAGCGGATAAAGCTCCAAGTCGGGTTGCCCCTCACGCCAGTCATCAACACCGGAAACAGATAATGTCCTTTGAGCATTATCCACTAATACTGATCTATTTTTTAAAAGAGTAAATCCAGCTTTTTCTAAAAACTCTTCAACAAAGCCAGAAGATTTTTCATCATCAAAATCATGATTACCAAGTATCGCAAACTTTCCTAAAGGAGCGTTAAGCCCTGACAATATCACCAGTAACTCACTCCAATTCTTATCTTTTGCCCAAGCAACCTTATCAAACAAATCACCAGAAAAAATAATTAAGTCTGGTTTTTCGTCAGCAATATTTCGAGCAAATTTTATAAATCGTCGACTACTTGTATGCCAAGCAAAATGCGTATCGGTAAAATGAGCAATTTTTATATTTTGTTTTTGAGCGATTTTTACATGTCTTACTTTCATGACATGTGGTTCTATAAAAACACCATAAATTAACAAAATCAAGAGCAATGCTCCTATTATCAATCCAATCATTTGTCTATTCTATCATAAATTTACTGACAAAAACATAGCATTAATTAAAAAAACGCTGACAAAATCATTTGAGTAAAGTTGTCAGTAAATTTTGTATAAAAAAAGACTACCAAAGTAGTCTTTTCATTTATTAGTTTTGGTCTTCAGCTACGAATGGAAGCAAAGCCATTACGCGCGCGCGTTTGATTGCATTAACCACTTTACGTTGGTTTTTAGCAGATGTACCAGTTACGCGACGTGGCAAGATTTTACCACGTTCTGAGATGAAACGTTTCAAAAGTTCAGTGTCTTTGTAGTCAACGACTTCGATTTTGTTTGCAGCGATGAAGTCAACTTTTTTACGGCGTTTGAAGCCGCCACGACGTTGTTGTGCCATTTTATTTCTCCTTATATTATTTTTTAGATGTCTGTTTAAAGTTTTCTAGGTACGACGTTATTATGAAAAGCCGATTCTGCTTTTCATAATAACTAGTAAGAGGACTAGGAAATCCGCCATAGCGGTTTCCGTGAAATAATTAGGCGCTTTAGCGTCAACTATTTCGCCCTATTAGAATGGAAGGTCATCATCCGAGATTTCCATAGGTGAGCTACCAAATGGGTCAGCATCACGACCGAAATTCGGTGTTGCACTATTATTATTCGTTTGTGGACGTGGAGTATTATTTGTAGATTGGCTTGGTGCAGAATATGAACCGGCAGAAGCTCCGCCTCCCATACCATCGCGAGCAGATCTACTTTCCAACATTTGGAAACTATCAGCCACAACCTCAGTCACATAAACGCGTTGACCTTGTTGATTTTCATAATTACGTGTTTGAATTCGACCAGTTACACCGATCAAAGCTCCTTTTTTAGCCCAATTTGCCAAATTTTCAGCTTGTTGGCGCCAAATAACGCAGTTAATGAAATCAGCCTCACGTTCACCGTTAGCATTTTTAAATTGACGATTTACAGCCAATGAAAAAGTTGCAACAGCTTGATTTTGAGGGGTGTAACGAAGTTCAGGATCGCGAGTAATGCGTCCCACTAATACAACATTGTTAATCATAATGAACTTCTCCTTAGAAATAAAAGCTCTTAAGCTTCAACTTTAACGATCATATGACGAAGAATGTCAAGGTTGATCTTAGCAAGACGGTCAAATTCGCTCAAAGCTTCTGAAGTTGTTTCAGCTTCAAAAGTTGCGATGTGGTAGATACCTTCGCGGAAATCATTGATTTCGTAAGCAAGTTTGCGTTTTTCCCAGTCTTTAGACTCAAGATTTGCAGCTCCGTTTTCAGTCAAGATAGCATCGAAACGTTCAACGAGGGCAGTTTTTGCTTCTTCATCAATGTTTGGGCGAATAATATAAAGAATTTCGTATTTAGTCATTGATTTTTCCTCCTTTTGGACTAATGACGCAGGTTGAGTCCTGCGCAAGTTGTGAGTTTTTCCCACAGAGTTATATTCTATCACTTTTTTTTGTTTTTCGCAAGAATAGATTTAAAACTATTGGGCAGTAACTATTATCTATTTAAAAAGAAAAACAGCCTCCAGAAAATGGTTACTGTTATCTTTTTAACTTTTATCCTAAAAAGGCTTTAAAGGCTGCATAAATAAGGAGAACAATCCCTAGGACAATACGATATTTCCCAAAGAAAGTAAAATCATGTTTCTTCACGTAATCCGTCAAGAATTTAATAGCAACCATTGATACCCCAAAGGCAACCAGACAGGCAACCAGTAAGACGCCAAATTGCTCAAGATTTAAAGAGTTTCCATTTTTAAAGAAATGAAGAATTTTGATAAAACTTGCTCCAAACATGACTGGAATTCCTAGGAAAAAGGTAAATTCTGCAGCAACTTCACGACTTACTCCAATTAACAAGGCACCCACAATAGTCGCGCCAGAACGCGATGTCCCAGGAAGCAAAGACAGCACTTGGAATAAACCAATATAAAGGGCCGCACGATATGGCAAGCGGTCAATATCCATCACGGAAAATTCATGATTCGGTACCCAACGTCGTTCAATAACAATGAAGGCTACCCCATAGATAATTAACATAAAGGCAACCGGAACAAAGTGATAAAAATGCTTATCTAACCAATCATTAAGTGGCAATCCAATAATTGCTGCCGGTAAAGCGGCAATCAAAACTTTCAACCACAAACGCCAAGTTAATTGAATTTCACGTGGTGTCTTTTGTTTGTCAGCGGGATTTAACTTATTAAATGGATTCAACTTATGAAAATATAAAACAACGACCGACAAAATCGCTCCCAATTGAATCACAACATCAAACATTTCTTTAAAAGCAGCTGATTGATTAAGCCGAATGAACTCATCAGCGATAATCAAATGCCCCGTTGAAGAAATAGGTAACCACTCAGTGATCCCTTCAATAATACCTAAAATAATGGCACGAATAAAATCCATATTTTGCTCCTAGAAAATTTCAGTAAAAAGACTGATTTTTATCGACTGACAGAGCAGTCTTACTTTCTAAGTATATCATATAAAGGGGAATGAATAAACTTACAAAAAAACTGATTACTTGTAACTAATTTTACATTCTCATCCTTGACATCATTCCAAAATTGCGCTAGAATTACAACTAACACATCGATAGAGGTCGCAACTGATATGAATCTACGCCGAGTTGGAGCACAACGAAGACGCGTATTAGAGGGGGAGAAGTTGCCGAAAGAATTTTGACGCTCAGCAAAGTTCTTGGGCTAGTGAGGAAAACTCACTAGACTGTCGCAAATGGTTAAGAACCATGCGGAGGGCTATTCGTTCAAGAAAATTTTTAAAATTTTGTCGGACCTTTAGCAATCTATTCTATCTAGTAGGATTGCTTTTTTTGTTTTTCTCAGACTTTTCTAAACTAAACAGGAGTGAGGGTAAGTCTGAGTCTAACAAGTCGGTGTAGAATAAATTTTATTAGGGAGAGAATTTTGGAAAATTCTTCAAACTCAACTACTGAGACGCAAGTAAAACGCGGCTTAAAATCACGTCATGTATCCATGATTGCCCTTGGCGGAACAATCGGAACTGGTTTATTTCTGACTTCAGGTGATGTCATTCACACGGCAGGACCATTTGGGGCACTGACTGCCTATGTTCTTATCGGAGCAATGGTTTACTTCCTCATGACTTCACTTGGCGAAATGGCCACTTATCTACCAACGTCTGGTTCTTTTTCAGACTATGGAACACGTTATGTTGATCCAGCTTTTGGTTTTGCTCTAGGTTGGAATTATTGGTTAAACTGGGCAATTACAGTAGCAGTTGATTTAACCGCCGTTGCTCTTTGTATCAAATTCTGGTTACCTGATGTTCCAAGTTGGATTTTTTCACTGATTGCTTTGATTATCGTCTTTTCAATCAATGCCTTATCAGTAAAAACTTTTGGTGAAACAGAGTATTGGTTGTCAGCCATTAAAATTACCGTCGTTGTTTTATTCTTGATTATTGGCTTCCTATCTATTTTTGGAATTATGGGCGGACATATTGATGTCGCTAAAAACCTTTCAGTTGGTAATCATGGCTTTGTCGGAGGACTTGGTAGCTTCACGACTGGTGGAGGAATCCTTGGTGTTCTCTTAGTTGCTGGTTTCTCTTTCCAAGGAACAGAGCTACTCGGAATTACTGCTGGTGAAGCCGAAAATCCAGAAAAATCAATTCCCAAAGCCATGAACTCTATTTTCTGGCGTATCCTTGTCTTTTATATTTTATCTATATTTGTAATGGCAGCAATCATTCCATTCACAGACCCACATTTGGTTGGTGGTAATTCGGCAGCTCAAAGTCCGTTCACAATTGTATTTGAACGTGTTGGATTTTCTATCGCAGCCTCTATCATGAATGCTGTTGTTTTAACATCTGTTGTTTCTGCGGCCAATTCTGGAATGTACGCCTCTACTCGAATGCTTTATTCTTTGGCTAAAGATGGTGGTGCACCAAAAATCTTCTCAAAAACTTCTAAAAACGGGATTCCTTTCATCGCCTTGTTGGCAACAACCGCTGTTGCATTGCTCACATTCTTAACTTCAATTTATGGGGTCAGCTTCTTTACTTTCCTAGTCTCTGCTTCTGGTTTAACTGGTTTCATTGCTTGGATTGGAATTGCGATTAGCCATTTCCGCTTCCGTCGGGCTTATGTTGCTCAAGGAAAAGACGTGAAAAAACTTCCTTATCATGCTAAACTCTTCCCATTTGGTCCGATTTTAGCTCTCATTATGACCGTTTTAGTAACGTTAGGTCAAGACCCAATGTTATTGTTTGGAAAAACTTGGGTGCAAGGGGTGGTCATGTATGCCGCAATCCCACTCTTCTTTATTCTTTACTTAGGTTATAAATTTAAAAACAAGACAAAACTTATTCCGCTAAAAGATGTAGATTTAAGTCGTCATAAAGATTAAAAAAAGTCGCTCAATGAGCGGCTTTTTTATTTATTAATCATTAATTTCAACAACTTTCTCACCAAAAAGCTCTTTAGCTAATGTAACTGTTTCATCTATTTTTTCGTCTTCTTGCTCTTCATCTTCTTGGGGGCTCTCTGATTTTAGATTAGACACATATTCTGCTCGAACTTCTTGCCAATCTTGTTCAGCAAGCGAAATTATTTCTGGAGCAAAACCAATAATCGAACTTAAGAGATTACCACAAAAATTTTGCAACTCTTCGTTTTCACTGACTCTTTTTGCAAGATTTTCATGAGGAAAGGTCACAACAACAAAGTTCTCTGAGGCAGCGACTGGAGAGGTATTATTAAGTAAAGCTCGGTCTGCCGGTTTAGTCACCGAGGCAACAAGTTCAGGCCAAGCGCTTAATGCAGCCTTTCTAGCCTCGTTTGTTGCTTCAGCCAGAGCTTTATAAATTAAATCTTTATTAATCTGTCGTTTTTTAGGCGCTACCGCTTTTGGACGTTCTCTAACTTCTCGTGTTAAAGGATTATTTTGTGAATCTGAACTTCCTTGAACTTGACCTGTTGAAATCTGAGCTTTCAACTGATTGATTTCTGCTTTTAGGGCAGCAATTTCAGCACCTATTTCATTAGGAACTTCTGTTTGCGAAGCTGTCAGCAAATGTGTTTGACCCACTTCGGCCAAACGCATAGTCATGACATCTGCCGCAATCTTCGTTTGTGTTGTTTCCTTTATCGTTTTCAAGCTCTCAATCGCAATATCTATCCAAGAAAAAATTTGATTGCGTTCGTATTGAGCGTTCTTGTCCAAAAGCAAATCGCGAAGATAGGCAAGTAAGTCTTCTGTAAAACGAAGCATATTTTTACCCTCAGCAAAAATCTTATCCAGTTCTGTCAGCGCTTTTGATTCGTCATTTTCAAAAAGTGCCGAGACATAACTCACTAAAGCGTCCGCCGCAATTGAGCCTGTGACAAGCAAGGCGTCTTCTTCTTCCAATTTTCCTGCTGAAAAAGATAAGGCTTGGTCTAGTAAGGACAAAGCATCTCGCATCCCACCCTCAGCTGCTTTAGCAATCACATCAAGGGCTTTATCTTCAAATTCAACCCCTTCGTCCCCAAGAATTTTTCCTAAATAAGTCCGAATATCGGCCGTCGTGATTGATTTAAAGGCAAAGCGTTGAACTCTTGAGATGATGGTTGCTGGAATTTTTTGCAATTCAGTCGTAGCCAAAACGAAGACCACGTTTTCTGTAGGTTCTTCGAGGGTTTTCAAAAGTGCATTAAAGGCGCCTGTCGAAAGCATATGCACTTCATCAATGATATAAACTTTATAAGTTGCTTGACTTGCCGCATAAGTTGACTTGTCGCGAATTTCACGAATTTCATCCACCCCATTATTTGAAGCAGCATCAAGTTCAATAACATCATCTAAGCTTCCTTTTGTGATTGAATCACAAATAAAACAATTATTACAAGGTTCTCCATCCACTTGATTAGGGCAGTTAATTGCCTTGGCAAAAATTTTAGCTGCAGAGGTTTTCCCTGTTCCTCTTGGACCAGAAAAAAGATAAGCATGTGAAATTTGATGATTGACAATCGCATTTTTAAGCGTCGTCGCTACAACTTCTTGTCCCACCATTTCATCAAATCTCTGACTTCGATATTTTCTATATAATGCTTGATATGCCATTTTTCTCTTCCAATTTTTTACTTACTATTCTTTTTAAATCGCCGTTTAGTACAAATCTTGTCCGAGGCTATAATTTAAATCTTTCAAAATTTCTGTCGAGGCATTACGAGATTGAATCAATTCATCAATATCTTGTGACTGATAGTTTCTTAACGCCTGTCTGAGTGCAAACATTCTCGCTCTGTCAATCGTTGCTTGATCTGCTTCAGCAGATGCAAAAAATATTTTACGACTTTTTTCGTCAAAAATTGTCCAGGCAATCGCCAAATCATATGCTGGATCACCACTAACAGCTTTGTCAGTAATTTTTACATTAACTAATTTTCCGTCAGAAACAATTAAATTTTGCGGAATCAATTCGCCTAAAACCCAGACGGGCGCTTTTGTCCATTTTGTTTTTGCAGCAAAATCGAACTTTTCTTGCAATAAATCGGCAGGGACTACTTTTTGATAAAGTTTCAAAAGCTCTATCATTTCTGCTTCAAAGAAAATCAAGTCAGAACCAGCAAAAGCATTTTCAAAATTAGGTGCTCCCGCCTCTTTTGTTGGTAGATGATGCAATTGATACAAAAAATTTCCTAATTCTTGTGCAAATTCACGAGAATCACCAATGTTATCTGGATTTACAGAAAATCCTTCTTTTCCATCAAAGCGGTCAGCAATAAACTTTTTAACTATTTCACTCATTTTTCTCTCCGATATTCTTCAAATTTTTGACTTAACCTACTTCGAAAAATTTAAAATCGGTCATGTCACATAAAATACTAGCAAATTCTTCAAGGTATTTTTGGTCAATTTCATCATAAAAACCAACCTCAGAGCTGTCCAAATCAAGAACTCCCACCAAGTTGCCATCTTTAACCATTGGTACCACAATTTCAGACATCGCACGTCCGTCACAGGAAATATAATTTTTGTGTTTTTTTACATCTTCAACAATCATTGTTTGACGAGTTTGAGCTGCTTCTCCACAAACTCCTTTACCCATCACAATTTCAACGCAAGAAACTGAACCTTGAAAGGGTCCTAAAATTAGTTTATCCCCATTATATAGATAAAAACCAGTGTAGACTTGCTCAGGCAAGAAGCTCCAAAGCAAACTACTTGCATTTGCTAAATTCGAGAGTGTATAATTTTGTTCACTCAACAGTGCTTTTAGTTGCAAATTAAGCAACTCATAACCTTCGATTTTTTCTTGTTTATTCATCTTGTTGCTCCTCAAAAATAATATAACTCATTATATCATTTTTTAAAGGCAAATTTTAGATTAGTTTTGATATAATAAAAACCATGAATAAACTAGAAGAACTTCGAAACAATATTGATCAAGTGGACCAAGAAATCGTTCGACTTCTTGAAAAACGTATGACAATTGTTCAAGAAATTAGCCAAGAAAAACAAAAGCAAGAAATTACTATTTTAGATGCTTCACGCGAACAAGCCGTTTTGGATTTAGCGCGGAAAAATACTGAAAATCCTGCTTATCAAGAAACAATTATTAATACATATAAAGATATAATGAAAAATTCTCGTCTCTATCAAAAAGAAAAACGAGAAAAATAAAAAGTTACTGACAAAAATTCGTCAGTAATTTTTTTATAATTTAAATTGTCCAGCTAAACTGTCTCGCAACATCATATATTCTAATTGTGGTAAATCAAGTAAAATCAATTTACTATTTTCTAAAAGGCCCTGTTCTTTCAAAGCATTTAAAAATCCCTTGATTTCAGTCGTTCCTAAATAAAGACACTCAACCAAAACAATGTGTTTTTCCTTAGTCATTTGACCAATAAAGTGAGCAAAGTCTTCTGCTGTTAAAGCACGGTCAATATCTGAGCGCCCAACTACCACTAAATCTTCATCTTTATCCTTAACTATTGCAGCCAATTCTTTAAAAACTCCTGAATCGACCTTTGAATCATCTTTAGTTTCTGCTTCAATCGACTCCTCAATTTCCGCATATGCCCCTCGGTCAATCATTGCAACTGTAGCAATTTCACCATATTTCAAAGTAGTCAGTGAATCTTTCAAATTATTAAGTTCCATATTTTCCTATGCAAACCTACTTTTTATCAAAAGTATTAGGATTCGCTTCCTTTCTCCTTTTAAATTCATAAAACCTATCTCAAGTTTACACTGACTTTGTGAAATTTTCAAAAAATCTGGCTCTTTTTGTAACTTCAAACCTGATGTAAAGTTTTATCAATAAAAAATAAGGGCCATTTGCTATAATAAAACTATAACAAAGAAAGGACTTTTTATTATGAAATTTAAATTTAAAGGAATCAATTACTACGAGGACTCTGAAAACAATTATGTCGGCGCAGTAAACACTTGCTCAATCGTTAAAGAATTCGCTGATTTTCAAGCAGCAATTGATTACGTTGCAGACCACAAAGGATTTTTAATTGCTGAAGACGGAAAAACTGCTTTCAACGTCTTGACAATTACTGAAATTGATTAAAAAATTGAATGAAATAAAAACACTGACAGACATTGTCAGTGTTTTTTATATATTTATATATTAGTAAAGTTCTAAGTAATTATCAATTTCCCATTGTGATACAAATTGTGCATAGCTTGCCCATTCGATACGCTTCGCCTCAACAAAGTTAACCAAAACGTGTTCGCCAAGTGCTTCCGTTACGATTGTGTCTTCGCGCAAAGCCTTAACCGCATTGTGTAGAGTAGAAGGCAAATCTGTAATTCCATGTGCTTTGCGTTCTTCTTCAGTCATCACATAAATGTTTGATTCAATTGCTTCTGGTGCTTCCAATTTATTTTCAACACCGTCAAGACCTGCTGCCAAAAGAACAGCCAAAGCAAGATATGGATTTGCTGTTGGGTCAACGGCACGAAGTTCTACACGAGTTGACAAGCCACGTGAAGCAGGAACGCGAATCAACGGTGATCTGTTACGTCCAGCCCAAGCAACATAAACTGGGGCTTCATAGCCAGGAACCAAACGTTTGTATGAGTTAACTGTTGGGTTTGTGATGGCTGTAAAGTTATAAGCATGTTTCAAAAGTCCGGCGATAAAGCTATGAGCAACATCTGAAAGTCCCATATCTCCAGCTGGATCAGCAAAAGCATTGGCACCATCTTCAGTAAATAAAGACATGTTACAGTGCATTCCAGAACCATTGATCCCATGAACTGGTTTTGCCATGAACGTTGCATGTAAACCATGTTTACGCGCAATTGTTTTAACAACAAGTTTAAAGATTTGAATATTATCACACGCTTTTAAAGCATTAGTGTATTTAAAGTCAATTTCATGTTGACCGATAGCTACCTCATGGTGAGAAGCTTCCACTTCAAATCCAAGGTCTGTCAATACATTAACGATTTCACGTCTTGTATTTCCTGCAAGGTCTGTTGGGGCAAGGTCAAAATATCCACCTTTGTCATTTACTTCAAGTGTTGGTTCGTCATTTTCATTAAGTTTGAAAAGGAAGAACTCAGGCTCAGGCCCAAGGTTAAAGTTCTTAAAACCTAATTTTTCCATTGATTTGAGGTTACGTTTCAAGACACCACGTGGGTCTCCAGCGAAAGGTTCACCTTCTGGAGTGTAAACATCACAAATTACACCTGCGACTTTACCATACTCGTCACCCCAAGGAAAAACAATCCAAGTGTCAAGGTCTGGATAAAGATACATGTCTGATTCATTGATACGAACGAATCCTTCAATTGACGAACCATCAAACATCATTTTGTTTTCAAATAATTTGTCCAATTGTTCATCTGTTGCTGGAACTTCAACGTTTTTAAGTGTTCCAAGAATGTCTGTAAACATCAAACGCAAGAATTTGATATCCTTTTCTTTGACGTCGCGACGAATGTCTGCTGCTGTGATTGTCATGCTTTACTCTCCTAGTTAAATTTTCGCTGTAAACTTGCTTGACAAATTATGTCAACCAAATTTACATCCGCGGTTGGGTAAAATGAGTGGGATTAGGAGTCCCGAATCTCCCTTGCTGGGCAAATTCGCGTTCAAGTGCATGGTGGACTTCTCCGATAGATAAAGTTTGAGCTTTTTTAGCATCCCTTTTTGCATAAATTTCCTTGATATCCGCAATATTATTGCCTTCTTGCAGTAAATCAGCAATATCAAAAAGGGCATCTATGTCATTGAGCGAATACATGCGACGATTACCGTCACTTCGCTCTGGGAAAATAAGCTCTTGCTCTTCGTAGTAACGAATCTGCCTTGCGCTTAAGTCAGTGAGTTTCATGACAGTTCCTATTGGAAGTACCGCCATAGAGCGTCTTAATTCACGTTCTTTCACCAAATCTCGCCTCCATACGTATCATTATAGACCTTGTCTTTCGCAAAGTCAAGCTTCAATGTGAGATTTTCTCACATCAGTTCTTTTTATTTGAAATTTATTAGACAATTTTATCTAATAATTTTTGACAACCTGCATTAACCAGTTGATAAGTCTCTTGAAAATCTCTCGTAAACCAAGGGTCTGGAACGTCATTATCTAAAAGCATTTCAATTTTATGAGCTGTTCCAGCGGGCGCCATTTCCCTTAGATTTTTTAAGTTAGATTCATCCATTGCGATAATTTTATCAAACGCATAGAAATCAGTGCTAGTAATTTTTTGGCTGCTTTTATGGATATCAAAATCAATCCCTTGTTCTCTCAGCTTTTCTTGAGTACCTCTGTGAATTGGATTCCCGTGCTCCCAAGAAGATGTTGCACGACTTTCAATAATAAATTCGGACTCGTGTTCTGATTTCAGCACTAAATCTTTCATGACAAATTCTGCCATTGGACTACGACAAATATTTCCTAAACAGACAAAAACAATTTTTTCCATGAGTTCCTTACTTTATATAATTTATAGATTAACTAATTTTGGGCATTTATTCTATTATACCTTATTTCATAAGATATTACTGACAGAATTCTAAAAGGAAAAAGCTTGCCAAAATCTGACAAACTTTTCCTTTTAGAATTTCTATCATTCCTCTTCATTATAAACGTAACCCAAATGCTCATAAGCTCTTTGGGTAACTTTACGTCCCTGTTTAGTTCTCATCAAAAATCCTTTTTGAATCAAATAGGGCTCATACATGTCTTCGACAGTTTCGCGGTCCTCAGCAATATTTACTGCCAAAGTCCCAATTCCAACAGGTCCACCGTGATACATTTCAATCATTGTGCGCAATATTTTTTGGTCAATATAATCCAAACCAGCAGCATCAACATCAAGAATTGTCAAGGCTTTGTCTGTAATAGCTTTATCCACTCGTCCATCACCCATGATTTGGGCAAAATCACGCACTCGTTTAAGTAAACGATTGGCAATCCGCGGAGTCCCACGACTGCGTAAAGCAATTTCCATAGCAGCATTATCAATGACTTCAACCTCAAAAATATCAGCTGTTCTTTTAACAATTTCCTCTAAATCACGCTCTTGATAATATTCCATGTGACTAGAAATACCAAAGCGGGCCCGCAATGGATTAGAAAGCATCCCAGCTCTCGTTGTTGCGCCAACCAAAGTAAAAGGTGGTAAGTCTAAATGGACCGAACGTGAGCCGTCACCAGAACCAAGCATGATATCAATGTAGAAGTCTTCCATGGCGCTATAAAGCACTTCTTCAACCTGCATGGGCATCCGATGAATTTCATCAATAAATAGGACATCCCCAGGTTCTAATTCATTCAAAATTGCGACTAAATCACCTGGTTTCTCAATAGCAGGACCAGCGGTTTGTTTAATATTAACCCCAAGTTCATTGGCAATCACAAATGCCATGGTTGTTTTACCAAGCCCGGGAGGACCAAAGAGTAAAACATGGTCCAAAACTTCTTCCCGCATTTTTGCCGCTTTAATAAAGATTTCTAACTGTTCTTTGACTTTGTCTTGACCAATGTATTGATTGAAAAATTGCGGGCGAAGAGATTTTTCAATGCCATAATCCTCTTCCATTGGCTCTTTATTTAATATATCATTCATCGTTTCGACTTCCTTTTAGAAATTCATGTGCTGTCAGTGCTTTTATCAACTTTAAAGATTCACTTACGAATAACAATTACTTCTCTAGCTGTTGGTATTTTACTGACAGCCTGATCACAGGACAGCTAGATTTTTGTCAGTAACTTTTATTTCATCATAAGTTTTAAGGCTGATTTGATATATTCTTCACTGGTTAATCCGGCTTCTTGCGCCAATTTTTTCTCAATTTTCTTGAGTTCTGTCGCCTTATAGCCCAAAGCTTGCAAAGCTTCAATGGCTTCTTCTAAAGCCAGATTACCAGCAGGCGCAGCATCAAGAAGGGAAATCCCAACAGCTCCTGTCGCATCAAATTTCCCAGCTAAATCAAGCACCATTTGCATGGCTGTTTTTTTACCAACTCCTGGAAATTTCGTCAAATACTTAATATCGCTATTATCGATAGCATTGATTAAACCTTCATTGTCAGCTGCCGCAATAATAGCTAGAGCTGACTTTGGCCCGATTCCTGAAACACTAATTAGGCGCAAGAATAAAGCTTTTTCAGCCTCATTAACAAAACCATATAAGCTATGTGCATCTTCCCGAATAACTTGATGAACATAAATCTTTACTTCTGTATTCATTAAAGCAGACCAAGCATAAGGATTGGCTACGCTGATAAGATAACCTATTCCCGATAGGTCAATCACGATATTTGTTGGGGAAATTTTAACTAATTTTCCATTTAGATATTCAAACATTTTTTACTTTTCTAATTTTTTGATTAACTGACCGCTGCCAGTTCTTTTCTTTTACTCAAAATCTTTCCAAGAGGCCGCTTTTGAACGATGCGTTTCTTGGATTCTGCGGAACATTTTTTGAATGTCATCTCCTGAAAAATGAACAATCGTTGGCCGTCCATGCGCACAACTATAAGGATTTTTACAAGTTGCTAATTCTCTAAGCAAAGCTCTAGCAGACTCGGCATCAAGGGGATGGTTGGCTTTGATTGAGCTTTTACAAGCAACCATTGCGGCTAAATCATGCCGATATTTTTTGAGTGAAAATTCTTTTGATGAGAGAATAATATCAATCATTTCATTAATTGATTTCTCTATCTCAGTTTCTTTTAACCAAATCGGATGTTCTCTTAATATGAATTGATTTTCTCCGTATTCTTCCAAGAAAACCCCTGCTTCATGTAACAAATCCTTTTTCTCAGCTAAAACAATAAAATCATTTTTGGGTAAAGTAAATAAATATGGCGCAAGTAAAATTTGTTGCTCTATGCTCACTTCGCCGATTTTATCTTTCCAATATTCATACTTGATTCGCTCCTGAGCCGCATGTTGGTCAACCAAATAAAGACCCTCTTTTGACTGACAAAGTAAATAAGTCGCATGCAGTTGTGCCAAGTATTCTAGTTGGGGAAAAGTTGATTGCTGACTCAGCTTCTCAATATTATCAAAATCAACTCCAAAGTTACTGACAGAATTTTTTGGGGTTCTGTCAGTAAATTCATTTGAACTTTCGACAGTTCTGTCCGTAATTTTTTCACTGACAGAACCAGTTTCTGGCTGATTAACTGTATAATCAGTAGAATTTTGTTCAGTCAAAGAATCTGAATTATCGTTTTTATTGATTTCAAAAATCGCTTCTTCTCTGACAAAAAAATCTTGACGAACATTGTCATAGTATAAAGGATTATTCTGTAAAGGAAGTTCCGTTTGAACAGAAACAGTCCCCTTTTCCTTGGCTCTACCTTGCAAATTTTCCAAAGCTTCTGGAATCAAAACCCCTTCTGATAAGGCCTCATCAATCGCTTTAGAAATTAAAGTCATCAATTCACGTTCCTTAGACAAACGTACTTCTTGTTTTGTCGGATGGACATTGACATCTGCTAATTTAGGGTCAATTTTAATTGATAAAACAGCAAAAGGAAAACGTCCAACCATCAATCGGTTCCCGTAACCTTCTAAAATTGCTCGATTCAACAAAAAATTCTTGATAAATCGACCATTAATCAAAATCGTGATATAGTTACGATTCGCTCTTGTCAGCTCGGGTAAACTGACATAACCTGTCAGTTCAAAATCTAAGTCCGAGCCATTAATCTCACGCATTTTTTTCGCCGTTCCAATGCCATAAATTGCAGCAATCACTTGGCGCAAGTCTCCATTTCCCGCCGTTTTCAAAAATTCTTTACCCTCATTAACTAAAGTAAAAGAAATCTCTGGATGAGCGAGGCTCAAACGATTGATAATATCTGTAATATGAGAAAGTTCAGCCTGTAAAGACTTGATATACTTGAGCCTTGCTGGTGTATTATAAAAAAGATTCGCAACAGAAATTTTTGTCCCTAACCGCTTTGCAAGTGGTTCTAAAGTTTCAATCGTCCCACCTTTGGCAATCAGTTTTGTCCCAGCTTCTTCCTGAGCATTACTTGTTTCAATCGTCATCTGGCTGACAGAAGCGATTGACGGCAGAGCCTCACCCCGAAAACCGAGCGTTCTAATTCGAAATAAATCAGCTGAATCTTTGATTTTACTTGTCGCATGACGACGCAAAGCCAAAGCCACATCTTCTTTTTCTAAGCCCAAACCATTATCTGTGACTTCAATTAATCGCAAACCTGCTTCTTCAACATTGATAATAATTTTACTGCTTCCAGCATCAATTGAGTTTTCGACTAATTCTTTGACAACACTAGCAGGCCGCTCAACCACCTCTCCAGCAGCAATTTGATTGGCGAGCGCTTCATTTAGTTCAATAATTTTTCCCACAATAATCTCGCTCTCTTGTTTTTATAAAATTAATTCTAATTATAACACAAAAAGCATGGGCTCGCTTTTCATTTTTTACTGACAAAAAATGATAGACAAGATGAAAATTGTCTATCATTTTTGCATTAATTAGTAGTTTCCAAAATCGCGGTATCCATTATCAAAATTATTATAGTTGTTAAAAGCAAAGACTAATACGAAAATAAGAATCAAAATTGCAATCACAAATAATACAATTCCAATGATGAATGCAACGAATCCTGCTCGGTTCCAACCGTCCATGACCTTACGGAACTCTTCCTCATCACGATATTTATTATCTCGGTTTTCAAGTGCCCATTTTTCACCATGGAAACCAAAAACAATCATCCATACAATCCCAAAAATCCAACCTACCCATGGTACCAAAGTAAGTAGAATCAAAAGTCCCAAATAAGCGCGATTGGCAATCCCAAACCACATTGTTAAAGCGAAAGCTCCCCAGTTCCATTTGGTCTTAATTTCATCCCCCTCTTCAGATAAAGTCTGAACGGGAATATCAGCGTAGGCAGATTGTTTAGATAAATCCGGACTTACAATTGAACTAAAATCAGAAGTTTCACTTTCTGCTTGAAGAGGTTTTGAAATGACAGCTTCTTCAATCACCGGCTCAGAAACTTCTCCTTCTGCAATCACTGGTTCTGAGATTATTTCTTCTCCAATTTCAGCTTTAGAAGGCTCTTCTTGTGAAGTCTGATTTTCAGTTTTCGCCTCTACTACTGTCTCTTCTTGTGTTTCAGGACTCTCATTGATTTCTTGTCCTTGAATCTCTTTTTCATTTTCCATGTTAGCTCCTTTTTTCGTTAGCTCCGCTCAATTCATTTTTAAATGAATTTCTTTTAAACAATTATAGCGTTTTTTCTTAACTTATTTGTAAAATAAGCTTGTTACCTAATCAGAGTGAATCTTTAAGTTCCCACAAGAAATTCAAGGCTTCTCTTGCAGTCATATTATCAACATTCTGTCCTTTTATTTTTTCAATAATTTCAGACGAATTTTCAGCAAAATCAAATAAACTGAGTTGTTCTTGTTCGTCAGCAACTTTTTTTGCTGGTAAAGGTTTATTTTCTAACTTCTGCAAAATCAAATCTGCTCGCTCTAACAAAGTCTGTGGCAGGCCAGCGATTTTTGCCACATGAATCCCATAGGATTTATCGGCTGGTCCATCTGTAATCTTATGTAAAAAGGTTACATTTCCATTTTGCTCCAAAGTTGCAACATGAACATTATCTAAATGATCAAGTTCTTTATCTAAATCAGTCAATTCATGATAATGAGTAGCAAAAAGTGTTTTTGCTCCAATATGTTCGTGAACATATTCAATAATCGCTTGAGCGAGAGCCATCCCATCATAAGTTGCCGTTCCTCTCCCCAGCTCATCAAAGATAATCAAAGAGCGACTTGTCGCCTTTTGAATGGCATGATTGGCCTCAGACATCTCAACCATAAAGGTTGATTCCCCTGAAATCAAGTTATCACTGGCACCAATCCGTGTAAAGATGGCATCAAAAATTGGTAAATTAGCTGTTTCGGCTGGGACAAAAGATCCAATCTGAGCCATAATCACTGTCAGCGCAAACTGACGCATATAAGTCGATTTCCCAGACATATTCGGACCTGTGATGAGCTGAATATCAGTTTGTTCGGGCAGTTCAATATCATTTGGGACATATTCTTGAGCTCCCATGACCGCTTCAACTACGGCATGACGTCCCCCTTTGATTTCAACAATTCTTGAGCCTTCTGTAAGCGTCGGACGGATATATCCTTGTTTTTCTGCAACCACAGAAAGACTTTGCAGACAGTCAATTTCAGCAATAGTTTTGGCTAGAGCTTGAAGTCTGCCAATATACTGTTCTGTTTCAGCCCGAAGTCCCATGAATAAATCATACTCCAGAGAAGATGATTTTTCACGCGCTTCCAACATAATTTCTTCAATTTCAGTCAATTCCTGAGAACCAAAACGCTCAGAATTTTTCAGAGTTGCCTTACGATAAAAATGTTCAGGTACACTATTCAACTGACTTTGGGTGATATGGAAATAATAACCATCCTTGCGATTATAATCAATTCGCAGTGTAGAAATACCTGTTTTTGCTTTTTCATCTGCTTCCAATTTTGCAATCCACGAAGTTCCATTTTCAAGAGCCTCACGATATTTATCTAATTGAACATTATAGCCTTTTTTAATAATGCCCCCTTCGGTAATCGTTCTTGAGGCATTTTCACTAATGGCAGAATTAATCAAGCCAGACAATTCCGGAATTTCATCCAATTGGCTTCTTAACTCATTTAAGGGCGTTTCATCAAGAACTTCCAAAATATTTTTGATGGCAGGAACATTTGATAAGGAATTAGCCAGCTGCAAAAAATCAACAGGAACAGCCTTACCAAAAGAAACCCGAGAAGCTAAACGTTCTAAATCGTAAACTCCTTTAAGAGCCTCTATTAAATCAGAACGTTCAAAGAAATGGTCTAAGAAAACTTGGACAATTTCCATTCTTTTTTGAATAGCTGAATTTGAAACTAAAGGACGGTCAATCCACGAACGTAACATGCGCGTCCCCATCGCTGTTTTTGTTTCATCAAGCAACCAGTAAAGGGTCCCATGTTTTTTGTTTTCTCTTTTATTTGCTGTCAGCTCTAAAGAAGATTTCGTCGCAAAGTCCATTTGCAAAAAATCTTTAATTTCATAGTGCTCAACTTCTTGTAAGTGACTCAAGTCACGCATTTGCGTTTCTTTAACATAAGCCAATAATTTTGAAGCGGCTTGATTTTCTAAGGTGGTCAGTCCTGATAATTCTATCAGTAAATTTTCAGGAATCTCAAATTGTTCTGAAATCAAAAGATTCATTTGTCTTTCAAAAACTTTTACTTGAGCCTCATCTAAAGGAAAACCAACAACAATTTCACGCGCTTTGAGCGAGGCAATTTCCCCGACGACTGCTGAAAATTCGCTGAGCTCTGTCACCTTGAATTCCCCAGTTGATAAGTCCATATAAGAGAGGGCATAACGTTTAGCTTTAAAATCAATCGCTACTAAGAAATTATTATCAACTGAATTTGCAGTATCAATTGTCGTTCCTGGTGTAATGACTTGTGTCACGGCACGTTTGACAATTCCTACCGCTTTTTTCGGGTCTTCCATTTGCTCAGCAACTGCCACTTTATAGCCTAAGTCAACCAATTTATCAATATATTCAGTTGCCGCATGGTGGGGCACGCCAGCCATCGGAATTGGATTTTCGGAATTCTTGTTTCTTGAAGTCAGGGTTAACTCTAATATTTGAGCGGCATTTACCGCATCCTCATAGAAAAGTTCATAAAAATCACCCATCCGAAAGAGCAAAAAAGCATCGGGATAATCCTGTTTGATGTCTAAATATTGTTGCATTCCTGGTGAAATTTTTTCAGCCATTTTTTTCTTCCTATCCCATCTAAATTATACTGACAAAAGATACTAACCTATCTGTCAGCAAGTCTGTCAGTATTTTTTCATTACATTTCTACTGACAGATTTTCTTCAGCATTTTTTATTCACCAGTTCCTAGCAAAAGATTTACTTTTTCTTCCAATTCACCGGTGATATACTGCACCAAATCATTCACATCTTCTAATTTTGTGGCATAGTCCTCAACTAAGGGGTGATGTTTGATCCGTTTTTCAATCATTTGGGCAGCTTGTGATGTTTTTTTATAGGCCTGTATTTTGCCAATTTTTTGATATAAAACAGCTTCTTTTTGTAAAGCTTTCATTTCATCTTGTGATTTAAAAAGTTCTTGATTTGCCATCAATGCTTCTTCTGCTTGTTGAAATTCTTTAACATAATCGAGATTTTTAATTTTCTTAACAAGCAAGTCCACTAAATCATCATAGTGCATTCTCAAGCCCTCCTTAAATTTTCATTAATTACTAATTATTTCTTTCATTAAAACTCTTAGACTTTATAAGATAATTATAACATTTTTTCAATCAATCCATAGCCTGTTTTTTGATATCTGTAAAAAAAGCCTGAATAATCAGGCTTAATTTTTATTTTGACTTTATCATTCTGGGCGATGTCCCTCTGGCCACCAAAGTTTAATCAAAGCTTGTGTTCCATCATTTTCAAAACCTTTGTCAGCTAATTGCTCATAAAGTTCCTTTGCCCCTTTAGTTGCCGGAAGCTCAAGATTCATTTTATCAGCCTCAGCAAGTGCAATCCCTAAGTCCTTGATGAAATGCTTAACAAAAAATCCAGCACTATAATCTTCACGGAGTATACGAGGACCATAATTAGCTAAAGACCAGGTGGCACCTGAACCTCCTCCAACAGTATTTAAAACTTTATCCAAATCTAATCCAGCTTTTTGGGCATAAGCTAAAAGCTCTGTCATTCCAGTCATTGTTCCTGCAATACAAATTTGATTAGCCATTTTGGTATGTTGACCACTCCCAGCCACACCTTGATGAGTGATTGTTTTTCCCATTTTTTCAAACAAAGGCAGAGCTTTTTCATAAGTTTCTGAATCACCACCAACCATAATGGTCAGTGTCGCATTTTTTGCACCCAAATCTCCTCCAGAAACAGGGGCATCAAGTGCAGAGGCACCAGCTTTTTTGGCTTCTTGATAAATTTCTTGAGCCAAAGTCGGTTCAGTTGTGGTCATATCGATAAGAATTTTTCCTGAACAATCATTTTTAAAAATTCCTTCTGTACCAAAATAAACTTCGCGAACATCCTTAGGATATCCAACAATTGTAATGACAAAATCGGCTTGGGCTGCAGCCTTTTGTGGATTTTCAGCATAAACTGCCCCACGCGCTACAAGACCATCCGTTTTTGATTTTGTACGATTATAGACAATTAAATCATGCCCAGCGTCCATCAGATGACCTGCCATAGCAGCTCCCATCACGCCTGTACCAATAAATGCAATTTTTGACATAAGCTCTCCTTTTATTTATCAGACTTCTAAAATCTGTTTAATTTAGTTTTGGTAATCACGACGTTTACGGGCTTTATCACCCCGCAAACGTTTGATTTTCCGATTACGATATTCATCTAACTGATAAGTTTTCAACCATTTTTCAATAGCCACTCGTGAATTCCCTGTTTCTTCGCCAATACTTGATAAAGAGCGTAAAGGATTTTCATCAATGATTTTCTCTAGTTCTTCTCTTGTTAGTCTAGTCATAATTCTCCCTCTTAAAAGCTCAAAAGAGCAAAAAACGGCCAGCTTCCAGCCAACCGTCCACTTAATCATGGGGAAGAAGGGATTTGAACCCTCACGCGATTTCT
This sequence comes from Lactococcus cremoris subsp. cremoris KW2, assembly GCF_000468955.1. Taxonomy (NCBI): domain Bacteria; kingdom Bacillati; phylum Bacillota; class Bacilli; order Lactobacillales; family Streptococcaceae; genus Lactococcus; species Lactococcus cremoris. The sequence goes on from NC_022369.1 coordinate 2,348,866, forward strand.
CGCACATGCACCTGAAGCATGCGTGTCTGCCATTCCACCACTTCCCCTTCGGGTCATAACGTTGTCCTTTTACGTAAGCCGCTTAAGCGACTACTCCAAAGGCACTTCCCCTTCGGGGGACCTTATCCTTTTTGTAACTCACCTTGATGAGCCGTAAGAGATAAGCCCCACAACACTTTTCTATAATATCAGTTTCATAGAAAAAATGCAAGTTGAAAATCCGCTATGACGCCCTATCTAAGCACCTCCATGCCCTACAAACATTGCAACAATTAATATAATCAAAACCAAAGTTGTAATTGCCACATAGAGTTTATCTCCTTCTTTAGCAAAAGCCACAATTGAAGCAACCACTCGCAAAACAGGAGTCAAAATTAAGAGGAACAAACCAGTCATTAACCAAGCCAATGCTTTAAATTCAACTAAACCACTTAAAATTTCATTAAATTTATCTGGCCAAACTCCTTCAGCGTAGCCTGAATGACCACTTAAAAGAAACATCAAAATTCCAATAATAATGACTGTAGTACTCACGAATACACCAACACGAAGAATTTTCCCGATATTTCGCTCTATTTTGAGTAATTCTTCTTTTGTCAATTCTTTACTTACCATTAGAATGATACCCCCAATCCTTTAAGCAACATTTGCAATGCCATAATTAAAATAACTGGAATGAAAATCAAACGAATTGTTTTCGCTGGCAATTTAGGCATAATTTTTGAACCTAAAGCAGCACCAGCAACAATCCCGATAGCAAGAGGTCCTGCTAAACTTGGATTAACATAACCATTGAAAAAATAAACCGTTGCAGAAGCTGCCGCCGTCACCCCAATCATCAAATTTGAAGTCGCTGTTGAAGCTTTTAAAGGCATTTTCATCATTGAATCCATCGCCATAACCTTAAAGACCCCAGAACCAATTCCCAAAAGACCCGATGCCACACCAGCACCAAGCATAACAGCCGCACCGCCAGGAACTTTTTCTACTTGGTAAGGAATCTCTTTGCCAAGTTGCTTATCATAATAGCTTGAGTTTAATTTTAATTTTTCAGCTATTTTATCTGACTCAACATTTTGAACGACTTCTTCACCTTTATGCATTTTTCGCCACATATTGTAGCCTTGGAAAATCAAAAGGCAACCAAATAAGATATTCAAAATCGTAGCATCAAAAAATCCGGCTAAGATTGCACCAACTAAACCACCAATTGTGGTAAATATTTCTAAAAACATAGCCGTACGGACATTAATCATATCATCTTTCAAATAAGAAATGGCCGCACCAGAACTTGTTGCAATAACGGCAACAATACTTGCACCAATGGCGTATTTAATATCCACACCAAAAAATGTCGTAATAACAGGAGTGATAATAATTCCACCCCCAAGACCCAAAATTGAGCCAAAAACCCCTGCGACGAAACCAAGAAGTAACATCAACAGAGTAAATACTAATAAAGACATGTGTTCTCCAATCTAATATCCCTATTCTACCAAAAACTTTTTAAAGCTGCTTGTTCGTTTGATTAAGAAGCTTATCAAGAACATTTAAATCTTATTCTATTTTTTACAATACCAATTTATGATATAATTCTTATAAGATTAATGCTTCACAAGAGTTTTTGAGGCAACTTATTGGAGGTTAAAATGAATAGACAAGAACTTGAAGCGCGACTTCGTCAGGAGTTAGCCATTCCCTTTTATAATGCTAAAGTAGCCGAACGTGAATATAGTGAGGCTGAGTTTCAAGAAATGAAAGCAGAACTTAAAGCTGATATTGAACAGTATGCTCATGACTATGTCAACGAAAGTAATGCTAATGGTTAAATTTTACTGACAGAAATTCTAATAAGTCTGTCAGTGAATTAGGATTTCTAATTTTAATGATATCTAGCTTTTTATTTCTGTCAGTAAATTAATTATTGTTTTTTAAAAAAGGAAAAAATATGACCGAACAAAAACAAGCACTTTTCACCATTTTTGGAGCAACTGGTGACCTCGCTAAGAGAAAGCTCTACCCTTCACTCTTTCGTCTTTTCAAAAAAGGCGAATTGGCTGAAAATTTTGCCGTAATTGGAACAGCCCGTCGTCCTTGGACAAATGATTATTATCGTGAAGTTGTTTTAGAATCAATCAAAGATTTGATGAATTCAAAAACAGAAGCCGAAAACTTCGCAAGCCATTTTTACTATCAAAGTCATGACGTTAGTGATAGTTCACATTATGTTAATTTGAAAGACTTGGGCGAAAGTCTACGTAAACAATATAAAACAGCTGGAAATCAAGTTTTCTTTCTCGCCATGGCTCCCCAATTCTTTGGCACTATTGCCGAACACCTCAAATCAGAAAATATTTTGACAGGTGAAGGTTTTGAACGAATCGTTATCGAAAAACCATTCGGTACAAGTTACAATACTGCAAAATCACTCAATGACAGCCTCTCTAAAGTTTTTACTGAAGAACAAATCTTCCGAATTGACCACTATCTCGGTAAAGAAATGATTCAAGCTGTTTCAGCTGTACGATTTGCCAACCCTATTTTTGAGTCTATTTGGAATAATCAGCACATTGACAATGTCCAAATAACTTTTGCTGAATTTATCGGCGTTGAAGACCGCGGAGGTTATTACGAAACTTCTGGTGCTTTGAAAGATATGATTCAAAATCACGTTTTACAGGTCCTCAGTCTGATTGCGATGGAAAAACCTCAAAAATTTGACGAAGCCCATATTGTCAAAGAAAAAGTTAAGGCACTCAATGCCATGCGTCAATATTCTCCAGAGGAAGCTTTAAATAACTTTGTACGTGGTCAATATGTAGCTGGTCGCTTTGATGGCGAAGATTACTCAGGCTATCGTGAAGAAGATTCCGTTGCTCCAGATAGCCGAACTGAAACTTTCGCCGCAGGGAAGTTTGTTATTGATAACGAACGTTGGTCAGGTGTTCCTTTCTATGTTCGCTCAGGAAAACGAATGACTGAAAAAGGAACTCGCATTAATATTGTATTCAAAAAAGACCCTGATAATCTTTTTGCTGACAATTGCGATGACCAGTCTGTACAAAATATTTTAACTATTTATATTCAACCAACAGAAGGTTTTTCACTTTCTGTTAACGGAAAAGCAGCCGGTCAAGGTTTCCACTTAGAACCTTTGCGCTTGAATTTCCGTCACGACAGTGAATTCCTTGGAAATTCTCCCGAAGCATACGAAAAACTCTTTTTAGATGTTCTTAATGGAGATGGTACGAACTTCTCTCACTGGGAAGAAGCCGCTCGTGCCTGGGAACTTATTGATGTTATTCGCGAAGCTTGGGATAAAGAAACCTCTGAACTCCCAACTTATGCTGCTCGTACTATGGGACCTAAAGCTGCCTTTGATTTACTCGAAAAAGAAGGGCATGAATGGGCTTGGCAGCCTGATGTCTGGTATCAAGAACGTGGTTACTACGATAAATAATAAATATAAAAACCTATCAGTAAGCAAGATAGGTTTTTTTACGTTTTCCACAAACTTTTACACAGTTTTCCACATATTTGTGGAAAGACTTCACAATTCTGTGGAAAACTTTATGTTTTCAATAGTAAAATAGGATAAAAAAAGGATTTTACTTGTGGATTTATTTTTCCACAGGTAAAATTCCTTTTAATTTTTTTATAGACTTGTTTTCCACACAGGTTCACCGTCCCGTTTTATCAATTTGCTCCAAACTCGTCGTTCACGCCAGCGATTAACTTGAGTACTCCAAGCATCTGATTCGACCAAAGGTTTCACCAAAATACTTCTCACGCCAGCTCTGTGAGCAGCTCTGATATCTGTCATTAATTGGTCACCAACCATAATCACATTTTCAGGACGCTCATCAAGTAATCTTAAAGCTTTTTTTATCCCCCAGGCAAAAGGCTTCATTGCTCGCCAGATATAAACAACCCCAAACTTTTCCACAGCTCGAGCGACTCTTGCTTGTTTATTATTTGATACAACAACAACTTTCAAGCCATTCTCACGCATTTCTGAAAGCCAAGCCAAAAGCTCTGGAGTTCCGTCAGGATTATCCCAGGCAATTAAAGTATTGTCCAAATCCACCATTACTGCACGAACATTTAGTGCTTGTAGACGTTTCGGATCCAGTTGATAGACAGCTTCCACTAAATAATCAGGCTTATAATTATCAATTTTCATGCCCTTATTATATCAAAAACTGACAGAAATTCCTGTTTTCCTCCCTAGAATTACTGACAGCTCTATCATCAGTAAACAGAATCATCAAATTACTGACAGAAGAAAAAAGTCGCATCAAGCGACTTTTTCTTATTTAAACTTATCAAAGAATCCTTTTTTACCAGAACCAGAAACTTCAATACCACTTGCCTTGGCAAAAGCTTGAAGAGCTTCTTTTTGAGCTTGGTTCATGTTCTTAGGAGTGACAATATTAATAATGACATATTGATCACCATTACCAGAACCACGGAGTTTTGGAGCTCCTTTTCCTTTTAGACGGAAATTAGCACCAGTTTGTGTTCCCGCAGGAATTTTTAATTTCACATTACCGTGTACGGTTGGAACTTCAACTTCATCCCCTAAGGCCGCTTGAACAAAGTCCATTGGCATCTTATAGTAGATTTCCGCGCCATCGCGTTCAAATTTATCTGAAGCTTCTACTTGGAAGACAACATACAAATCACCGTAAGGACCACCATTTACACCTGCATCCCCTTGGCCTTGTAAACGCATTTTTTGACCAGTTTCAACACCAGCAGGTACAGTCACTTTAACAGTATGTGCAACTTTTTCATGACCTGAACCATGACAAGTTGTACATTTTTCTTTAATTTCCTTACCTGTTCCATGACAGACATCACAAGTTGTTTGAGTTTGCATCCGACCAAGCGGTGTATCACGAACAACATTAATTTGTCCACGACCTCCACACTTATGACACGTTTCCGGATGCGTTCCAGCTTTCGCTCCTGAGCCACCACAAGTATGACAGAGTTCTTCACGATTATACTTCACTTGCTTTTCAACGCCGAAAATAGCTTCTTCAAATTTTAAATTGATTCGATATTGTAAATCATCACCCTGACGTGGTGCATTTGGATTAACTTGCGCTCCTCCGCCACCAAAGAAACTTGAGAAGATATCCTCAAAACCACCGAAACCGCCAGAAGCTCCGCCAAAGCCTGAGAATCCAGAAGCTCCACCGAAACCGCCGCCGCCAAAGCCACCATTAGCTCCCGCTTCACCATATTGGTCATAGGCTGCTCGTTTTTGTTCATCAGAAAGCGTTTCGTAAGCTTCTTGAACCTCTTTGTACTTATCCTCAGCACCCTCTTCTTTATTTAAATCGGGGTGATATTTTTTGGACATTTTACGATAAGCTTTTTTTATTTCATCTTGACTGGCATTTTTATCAACACCCAGTCGTTCATAATATTCAGTATTATTCATTTCTAAATTACTCACTTCCTTTACTAAATCAATTTTTCAATAGCACTATTTTACCACGTTTTTCCACTTTTGGCAAAAAAATTAGCACTCTTTTTATCAGAGTGCTAATTTTATTTTAAAAATTCAATCGCAAATTGATTTGTTTCATTGTAAACTGAGGCAACCGTAGATTCAGCTAACCAGTATTTCCCTTTGATTGGGTCAGTTACATGAAACTCTTTTGTCGCTTCATTGTAGCCATCTAATATTACTGCATGAGTATTAGCCACGACCTTATAACCGTAGTATTCATCATAAGTAATATCAGGACTATCAAAATCAATTGTCACCCACATCTCAACTAAATGTTCTGATAGAACAGCTTGTTCAATTGCATCAAGACTCTGACCAGACAAATCAGCCACCTGAATATTATTATCTTGAGCGAATTTCATCAGAGCGGCTGGCCAAATTGTCGGAAATCCTCCATCAGGAATCTCATCATCAGCTGTCCACGGATTCCCAGCATAACCACTGTTAGGATCGCCTCCCCAGCCAACATAAGGTAACTCTTCAATCCAATCAGTCACTGTTTTCCCTTGTGTTTTATCCAGATAAACCAGAGCATTATAAAAAGAAACAATTTCACACCCCTGGTAAGCACCAATTGTAAGCTGATTTATATTTCCTGTTTTCATTAAAACATAATCATCTTTTCCTTGACTATCCGTTTTATAAAACGTTTTGGATGCAGGGCTTAATTGTTTGTCCTCTTGATTTTTCGGATTCAACAAATAGGTCACAAGAACTAACAAAGCCACAAGAACGAATAAAATTACGATATTTTTTTTAAAAAGTTTTTCTTTTTAATTGTCATCTAGTAGGTCATTTTTTCCCATCATGGATAAAGTTCGATGTACAGTTTCAGCTTGTGCATCAATTATATTATATTCTTTTGTTAAATCATAAGCATCATACAAAACTGACAGTTCTGTGCAACCTAATATCGTTACTTCACAGTTCATTTTAGAAGCAACATCAGATAAAATTTCATGATAAAGTTCAAAGTTGAGATTTCTATTTTCCTTGACTTCTTGATAAATCAATCGATTAACTTTTTCTTGTAACTCTTCATCTGGAATTACCGCTTCATAACCTTGTTCTTCCAAGGCCTCACGATAAACTCCCGTCAAAATCGTTCCTTCTGTTGCCAAAACAGCGACTCTCTTAGCATCCGAAAAGTGACGACCAATACTATCAACCGCAATCCGAGGCATATGTAAAATTGGAATCTCTGTCGCCTTTTGCATTTCATCAAAATAATAATGAGCAGTGTTACAAGGAACCACAAAGAACTTTGGTGAAAGTTGACTATGAATTTTTATATCATCAATCAATTTTTCTTCTGGATTTTCTAATGAAGGATTTTTAATATACTCTGTCCGGTCAGGAATCGTCGCATGGTTAACCACGATATAATTTAAATAATCCTGATCACGATGAGCTTCTGTTCGTTTATTCAAAGTATGAATAAAACTTTCGGTAGCAAGAGTACCCATTCCTCCCAAGATTGTAAAGAAGTTTTCCATCACATCCCCCTGTCCTTCTTATTCTTAATTTTTATTTGTGAAAATATGTTTTAAAGGCCCCAATATAACGATGAAAAGCATATTTCATCAAAAGGTAACGCTTAGGAGAGTTATCCTTGGAATAAAATAAAGTTGTTCCATAGTTTCCTGAGCTAACAAAACGACGAATTTCCTCTTTAAAGCTCGGATTCACATATTTAAGCAATACTTTTTTAGGAACTCCCAACCAAAGCTTAGTCCCTTTACCATAAACTGTTTCAGTAAAAGCTTCGTTGTAAATACGGTCAGCCACCAAATAACGGGTCAAATTATACCCATTTAAGGTAACATAAAATGAACTGCGCCCTTGACGTAAGTTAATTTCAAAAAGTTTATAAGAACCATCACGCGGATCATACTTCATATCGAAATTCGCAAAGCCTGTGTACTCAATTTTCTCAAGAAATTCCTGAATTTGTTGATAGACTTGTTCATTATAATCAGGCAAAATCGCAACATAGTTTCCAATTGCTTTTGGACTTGGATCTTCAAGCAAAGGATGACCTAAACACATCATTCTTACCTTATGATTTTTATCTACATAAGCATTCAAAACACGCATGTTTTCATCGCCACCAGGAATAAAGTCTTGGATAATCATTTCATCAGGATAACCGGCTTCATAACAACGATGAAGCATTAACTTCATTTCTTCATTTGATTCAATCGTGAAAGCCTTCTTTTGTCCTTCAAAATGAACGTCCAAGTAAGAAATGGAATTCCCTGGTTTTAAAATCATTGGGTAAGGGAAAGTTAAACTGTCCACTAGAGAATCTATTTCTGATTCAGGATTAACCAATACCGTTTTAGGATATGGCAAGCCATACTGCTCACAGATATTGTAAAAATCAGGTTTATTTTCTAATTGTTGATAAAGAGAGTACTCAATATAAGGCACTTCAAAAAATTCGGAAAGTTCATCACGATATTTCGAAGCAAGTAAAGCATAGCCATCCCCACAAGCCACTAAAAGATATTTTTTATGATCATCCTTATGTTTACTTGCGAAATCACGAAGAACTTGGATAAAAGTTTCCTCATGGTCAAAATTTTCATGTGTTTGCACTTCAACGATTTTCGAATACTTTGTGGGTGCCAATCCAGAAGCACTTAAAGCAAGAGAAGTAATCCCAAATTCTTCATGAAATGAACGAGCCATTCCATATACGTTGATATCAGAACCTAACAGAATAGGTTGAAATTCAATTGTTTGTGACACAAAAACCTCCCTTAAAAATTAACCACAGCAGGTTTTTCACCATTATTGATGAAGTAAACATCATACCAAGTCAAGAATGAATAAATTGTCCAGAGTTTACGACGAGCATCATTTTTATCTGCAAAGTTATCATCCAACATTTTCAAAAGTTTCTCTTGGTCGAAAAATTCTGCAACAAAGTCTTGTTCAAACAATTGACGAACAACTTTATAATACTTCTCTTCCCTTAACCAGTCTTTAATTGGCACTGGGAATCCCAATTTTTTACGATTTGACCATTCTTCTGGCAAATGACGACGAGCTGCTTGACGGAAAGCATATTTTGTATTGTGTTCATTCAAAAGGAATTTAGAAGGAATTTGTTCAGCTGTGTGCATCAATTCAATGTCTAACAATGGGACACGTAATTCAAGTGAATGTGCCATAGCCATTTTATCTGCTTTAAGCAAGATATCTCCTGGCATCCATTGGTGCATATCAAGATATTGCATTTTACGAAGTTCAGAACCTTCTGGTGCTTTTTTATAAGTTTTTCCAACAATTTCTTTGACTGTTGGAGCCGCTTGGAATTCTTCTTTCAAAAGCTCAACTGATTCAGACTCATCAAATACTTTTGCTTGCCCGATGAAGAAGTCCTCAGCTGGTGCAAGTGATTCATATAGATGCTTTTGTCCTTTGAAATGTTTATTTTCGATTCCACGCGCAATTGAGAAACGTAAAGATTTTGGTAATTTCTTCAAACCTTCTGCAAAGACACGAACGGCACGAGAATTGGTACTAAATCCATAAGACTCATAACCAGCAAAGAGCTCATCTGCTCCTTCACCACTCATTACAACACGTACATCACGAGCTGCCAATTCAGCAAGGAAAAAGAGAGGAACACAAGAAGGATTTGAATCTGGTTCATCTAAATAATATTGAATTTGTGGGAAATATTTAAAAGCTTCATCCCCATGAATTTCACGAGAAGTATTATTCAAACCAATCATATCAGTTAATTGTTTGGCTTGTTTAGATTCATTGAAAGTCCCTTGACCAAAACCAATAGAATAAGTGTGTTCAGGACGAAGCGTTGAAGCAACATAACTAGAATCCACACCACTTGATACAAAAGCACCCACTTCAACATCAGCGAACTTATGAGCATCAACAGAACCCAAAACAGTCTTATCAATCAAATCAATTGATTCTTCCAAGCTCATATCTTTTTCATCAACTTTCATATCCCAATAAGGTTTAATATCTAAAACCCCATCTTTATATGTAAAGTAATGTCCTTCTTTGATACGAAAAACATTTTTAAAGAAAGTTTCATCAAGAGCAGAATATTGGAAAGTCATATAAGGTTTCAAAGCTTCTTTATTTAATTCTTTTTTGAAGTTTGGATGTTTCAAAAAGCTTTTAATTTCAGAACCATACATGAAAGTTCCGTTCATTTGAGTATAGTAAAGAGGCTTGATCCCGAAATGATCGCGTGCACCAAACAATTCTTGTTTTTCTCTATCCCAAATCACGAAAGCAAACATTCCACGAAGTTTTTGTAGAAGCTCTACACCGTATTCTTCGTAACCGTGTAAAAGCACTTCTGTATCAGCGTGAGTAGTAAAATCATGACCTTTAGAGATAAGGTCTTCACGCAATTCACGGAAATTATAAATTTCTCCATTAAAGGTTATAAGTTTAGTTTTATCTTCATTAAAGATAGGTTGATCTCCACCCTCAAGGTCAATAATACTCAGGCGACGAAAACCAATTGCTGCTCCTTCGTCAATAAATTCACCTGAACTACTTGGACCGCGGTGAGCGATTGTATCCATCATTTCTTCTAAAGTTTTTGATTTATCATTTTGATCCATCCGGTCAATAAAGCCGACAATTCCACACATTTGTATCTATCCCCTTATCATTTTTCCTTATTATTATACCACAATAATAAAAAATGATTTGACAGAAGGAAAATTATTCCCCACTATCAAACCACTATTTTTTATTTATTAAGACTTTTTTCTAGTTTGGCATCAAGAAAGTAACACCAGACGCACTTACAGTACGTTCATGTCCCCACCAAGTTGTACCATATCCGCCTTCTTTGATAGTAATTGTACCATCTGAATTAACTGATTTTACAATAGCTACGTGGCCGTAAGGTGAGTTTGCATATCCAACAAAATCAGCTGAGAAGCTTGATGCGATAACACCAGGAGCAGCTCCTACAACATGGAGTACGCCTTGGGCAGGTCCATTAGAAGCCCATTGTCCACCATTACCAGGCATGATATTTCTGATATAAATTCCTTGTGCAGCAAAGTATTGCCATACATAGTCAGTACATCCACCACCATCATAAGGATTTCCAATTGGTGAACTATTTATACCGCTACCACCAGTTGTTGCTCCTCCAGTATTTCCAGTACTAGTGCCTGAATTTGTATTCCCACCAGCATTAGAATTACTTGAGCTTGATGAACTGTTAGAACTTGAACTTGAGTTTGATGAACTATTAGAACTGCTTGAGGCACTAGCGTTTGATGTTGTATTATCAGTGCTTGTGCTTGCTTGTGGAGCTTGGCTAGATGAAGCAGAGGCTGATGAAGTTGCTGCTTCTACAGCTTTAGCAGTTGCTGCTGTTGAAGCTGCTTGTGCTTGTGCTGCTTCTTTTTGTTGAGCTTCATAAGCCGCTTGTTTTTTAGCTGCTTCTTGAGCTGCTTTTTCTGCAGCCGCTTTTTCATCTAATAAAGCTTGTTTTTTATCTTGTGCAGTTGCAATTGTTGCTTGATAGTTCAAAGTCGCAACTTTGAGTTCAGCTTGTTGTGAAGTCAATTCTTGAGCTTGAGAATCCAAACTTTGTGAAAGAGAAACGAACTGGTTGTAGTTCTTTTTAACAGTTTCTGACTTTTGGCTAAGCTCTTTTTGCTCTTTTTCTTGTTGTTCCAACATTTGTTTGTTGGCACTAGAAACAGTAGCAATAGCTGTTACTTTTTGAATAACATCTGTCAAAGATTTTGAATTAACAACAGCATCCATATAATTTGTTGCTGAGCTGTTAACTTGAGCACTACGTGCTTGAGCTTCCAATGTCTTTGTACGTTCTTTGATACTTTCGTTCAAAGTAGCAATTTGAGCATTAAGTGCTTTAGCTTCGCTTTCGATTTTAGCGATTTGTGCTTTAGTACTTGTTTGCTTTTGTTGTAAGCTGTCAACTTTTGATTGCAAGCTATCAACTTGTGCTTGTGCTTGTGCTTTAGCAGATTGCGCGCTTGAAATTGTCGCATCTTGTTTAGCAATATCTGAGTTTGTGTCAGCGTAAACACCTGACAACGGGGCTGCAGCAGAAAGTACCACTGTAGACATTAAAATAGCTGAGATAATCTTTTTTTTCATAACTGTTCTTTTTTAATTTTTCCTCCCATTAAGTTCGGTTGAATAAACATATTATACTATTCCTACCCCACCTTAATATTTCTTTATGATTACAAAACACTTTCTAATTGTATCTTACATGACTTTTCTTTAATCTGTAAAAGATTTCTAAAGGGAATTGTAAGGCTACAGCTAAGATAATATTGAGCAAAAGTGTAGGCGCTAACTGGTAAACAACAAATTTGATAAACTGAAGTTGGGCAAATCCGAAAGCTGTCATAATGATTGCACTAAAAACTTCAAAAGCGGTCACAATAATAATTGTTGTAAAAAGCCGTGTCCAGCGATTAGTAAATATAGTTATTTGTATATTATATACAAAAAGAGCAATAAGTGGGAACAATAAGGTCGCAATTCCGTAAATACCTAAATAATAGCTATCATAGATTGCACCCAAAATCGCCGCTAAGATAATGATATAGCTTGGCCTGTGCTGAGTGACACTATACATTAGAAAAATCAAAAATAAATGACTCACTGGTACCCACGTCCCACTGCTTAACCCCGTTAAAAGATGGGTAATCTGACCGTCCAAAATCATTAACAAAAAAAGAATAATTGGACTAAAAAATTGAAATGTAAATCGACTCACTACTTAATTCCTTGTATTCTAGTTATTTTCTAAACAAATTGATGTTTATGTTTAACCTGTAAAAAGTCATCTTTTAAATTACTGACCGTCAATTTTGCTCTTAATAACAAAGACAAATCTAATATCGTAAAGATTCGTTTCGGGTTTAACATAGACCATTTTGCCAAGACCATCACTGTCTTGCTTTTCGCCAATAACAGTCCCTATCAAAAGTCCACTTGGTGTTCCACCCTCACTGCCTGAGTTAGTACCCAAACCACTGGTAAATACCGAATCACCATTTTTGAATTTCCCTTGAGAATCTATATTCTTAATAACATAGGCTTGTTGTTGAGAATCATAACTACTCAAAATACCATAAATTGGAGAACCGTCACTTTCAATTCTGACAGGAATTTTATTTTCAATTCCTTTAGATGAACTTAACAGAGCAACTTTTGCGCTACTTTTGTTTACTTGGGTAACGCGCCCGACAACACCACCATTTGCCATTACAATCATGCCATTTTTCAAGCCATCTTTGCTTCCGCTATCAATGACCAGTGTATCATTCCATGACGCTGGCTCACGAGTAATGACATTAGCTGCAACTGTCTGATAGTCAGTAAGTGTTTCTTGAAGTTTCAGAGCTTTCTTTAATTCTTTATTCTCCGACTCAAGACCACTTAATTTATTATCATCATCTTTTGATTTTGCTAGTTGAGTTTTCAGGCTTTGATTTTGCTGATAAGTATCCATCAAGTTTGAAAGCTCATTTGCTTTGTCCTGTACAAAATGGATTGGTGCAACAAGAACTCGGTCAACAAAACTCGTCCCGTCATTAATTGTTTGGGTCATTGCTGACGGATTTTTATTGGACTTAAAATTTTTGGCTGAAATAAAAATTGCTGACATCGCTGCAATAATGATAATGAGTGCAATAATAATAAGCTTACTTAAGTTAATTTTTTTCACTATTCTAGGTTCCCTTCAGTAATACGTTTCAAACCCTTCTCTTTTAGGTTCGAAAGCCATGTGATTTCACATCGCTTTTTGCCCAATGCAAAAACACCTCTTATAACATCTCTCTTCTTGAATTATATTTTTTCAATATGATCATTGTATAAGTTCTTCTTACTCGTACCTTATTTTATCAAATTTGACAGAATTTTGATAGAATGGCGTAAAAAAATCTTATGGTGAAGGTCTATTGGCTTCAATACGTTCTTTTTCGCTGTTTTTATCCCATCTTCTATTTCACATAAAGGTCAGTAAATATCCATGAAATAATTATTTTTGGTTAGTTTTTGGTTAGTTATCATAGTGACTGTATTTTTCTTATAGTATATTAAAATTTTTCAATTTATTAGCTAAATTTTCTTGCTTTTTTAGTCACGCGGTTTTAAATTTGTAAAATCATTTGTCCATTTGAATAACCCGCAGTTTCATTTTTTTATTGAAATTCCCGTTTCAACAAGTAACGAAATATATGAGCTATACTCAAAAAATGACAATATTTATATTAGTATCAAGAGTAAGAAGAAACGCTCTTTTAGCGTCTAGAAAAAAGCCCTTTTGGGCTTTTTCTTTTTAAAACTCGTAATCTTGCTTTAAATCAACTAAAAGTTCTTTTACTCTAGGAGCTAACCCTTTTTTTTGAATTTTTTCTAAGTTCTCTAAATTAAGAATTAGCGTACGCATTGTAGCTCCAAAATTTTTTGTCGCAATATCATAGGAAGCATCGTACAGAGCTCTCATTTCCTCGTCTGTTCCAGAGCCGAATTTTCTTTGATGTCTAATTGCTAACATTCTAAGTACGTATTTGTTTTGTTTTTCAGTCAGTGACATATTAATAACTCCTATTTATTTAAAATCGAGCCATTCCAATTAAGGCTAGAATTAGATAATTCTTGTTTGCGTCTGATTTCCTCTTTTTCCTTTGCTAATTCTTTTTCTAAGTTTCTATCGTCCAAGTACTCTTTACCAGTTATTGTATCTCGTTCGCTTATTTTTAAAGAACCTAAAATTCCTGCAGCTGAAGAGAAATTCCCTCCAATCGCAAGTTGGATTTTTTTAACAGGATCTAATCTATCATCAGATGTTCCGTCATCTACACCACCAAGCAATGCAAGCAAGCCACTTAAAGGACTGTTTGTTGGTTGCTCAATCAATTCTCCTGTTGTTTCATTTATAACATAAGCAACAGTGTAATCAATTCCCCCATATTCATAACTCACAACAATTGTTGAAATTTTATCATTATCATGGATAGTGGGGTCATCAAAAGCTTTATCCCACTCATTTTGACCATAATTGATAAAATTCTTAAGCATTTGATAATTTTCGTTGAATTCATGCTTTTTATCTTTAACAAACATTTTCCAAACAGCCTCAAGTGATAAACCTGTCGCTTCAGCTAACTTTTTCAAGTGTTCAAGTGTATCTTGATTTTCTTTTGAGACATTACCAGTTAAAAGGTCTTCAAGTGTAATCTCATCATCCTTTTTAGAGATTAATGAATCACTAACATCTTTGCCAGTCAGCTTTTTGTACCAACTCATATCTTGATTCTTGTTAAACGTGAAATTCCCTTTGGAATCAAATGAGCTTTGTTTTAGCGCTTTAGCTCCCTGTAACGCTTGTTGAAAATCCTGTAAACTGTGTTCAAAGAGTGAACTCGTTTGACCTTCTACTGTTTCCAAGATTTGGATTTTATCTTCCAACTCATGAATTTCTTTTTCATAATGATTAACGACACTTTCCAAGCCTTTACCTTCAAAAATAAGGTTCTCAGTCGCTGTCTTTGCAACAGCTGTACTTAAAGCTTGCATGAATATATTAATATGATTTTCAGTCAAAGCCTTTTGCTGACGCTTAACATCGAGCAAACGTTCAAATTCTTCTTTATCATAAACTGCATCTGGATAGCGTTCAAAGGCTTTAATGCTATTTTCGTAGGTCGTCAATTCCGATTGAATCGTTTCGGTCGCACTTTTAAGTTCTGACAAAATCGGTACAACAACCGCTTCAAACAAAGTTCTTGCTGCTTGATAAGCTTGACCTGACAAACCACTAAAATTAAAAGGTTCTCCAACCACTGATAGTAAGTGGTTAACCCCTTCTTGCAAATCATTGATAATCTCTTCAGCGCTTGAAACATTAGTGGTTAAAGCTGAAACAAGGCTTTCCCCATCAGCTTTTGTGTATTTTAATCCCATGGTAAAACATCCCTTTCTCTTTGAGTAGTTTCTATCTCGTCTTGAATTTGGAACGCTTCACTACGAAAATCTTGTTCCATTTGTTCTAATTGACTTCTTGAAAAGCCTAATATGGCACGTCGAACTTCTCGCCAAGACGAAGCATTCCAACCCAATGAACGCCCACTTTGCTCAATATTATAATAGAGTTCCTCTTCTTCACGATAAAGACGATTCATTTCATTTTGATAGTGTTCGATTTGACGAATATAGTTTTGTTTTTCCTGATTCAACTCTTCCAAGCGATGTTCTTTATTAGCAATTTGCCGATTTAATTCTAAACGTTTGTCAGCATTTTTATCTCTTGCCATTAGAACCCCCAACTTTGACCGTCTAACTGATCTCGACTTTCAATCAGTTTCGCTAGTCCTGTTACTTTTTTTGCCTGTCCTTGAATCGATTCAACCAATTCATTTAAATCTTTAAGCATATCATTATTCAGCGTTTTTGCTGAGCTCATACACTTCAATGTACTCCCTGAAGTTTCGACTTGTTGTCCTTGATGTGAGAAAGTTGAACCCTGTAATTTTGAAATGGCATTTTCTGCGACAGCTGTACTAGAACTAATTTTTGGCATTCTTATAATTCATCCTTATCCATTATTTACATTTATTTTACAAAAAATACAAAAAATTAGCAAATGATTAATGTGTGTTGTTAAAATAAAACATGAGATAATCTTTAAAGATAAATTTACAAAATAAAAAGCCACTAAGGTTTATCGTTTTTCTTTACCAACTCAGAATCCTGTTGCTATCTCTGTTCACATTACTTGAAAGAAAAAGAATGATGAAAAAAAGAACAACAAATTTAAGTTCTTTTTTTCATCATTCTTCTTCTTTTTTTTCCATTATTACTAGAATAAATTTTTTGATGCCTACTTTTATTTCTTTGATTTCCTGACAAAAATATATTAGCATTTGAAGTACTTATAGCATTATCTACTACTTCCATAAAGTAAGTTAGACATTCATAGGTTTGTTCCTTATATAATTTAATATCACTTATCGCTAATGTCTTACCATTATCTTCAAATGATATATTACCATGAGCAAGACTATTTCGCATATCTTTTATTGACTTTAAACTCCATCCGCAATTTTTAAAATTCGTTTCATCGTACTTCAGACCGTGAACTTTTAAAATTTCTTTAATCTCCTGCGTATCTGCATTTCCAGACAAATGAAATTTCTGGGAATCTAATTCTAAAAAATACTCTTTATCTATAGCAGATTCAATCATTTCAAATACTTGCTGTTGTATTTTATTCTCATTAAAAGTCTTTGATGAATATTTTATCCAAACTTTTCGAACTTCTTCAGTAACATTTTTGTAAGCCTTTTTTGTATTGTTGAAATTATCATAATAACCATACATTGTCAATCTAACAGTTGATTCCACAAGGTTATACAACATAATGACTAAATTTGATTTCATTGACTTGAACAGTGAATCAAACTCCTCTTTTTCTAAAATATTACAGTCAACTACTTTATATTCATCATTGCCTAAACCAATTTGTCTTAATGATAAGTATTCTAAGAAGTTATAAAATCTATCTATCTCACCCTTTAACTTTTCAAATTCTTCATTCATCACATATTTCTAACAAGGCATCTCTTACGCCTTCAATTCTCCTTAAGACTTTTTTTCTATTATTGGCTGCGTCTGTCGTGGTCCAATCTTTAAAATCATCACTTAACAGGAACTGAGAAAGACGTTCTTTTTTTATCTTGAGATCTGGTTTTTTCTTCAGTGCCAAATTTACACCAACAGCAATCGCTTCAAATCTGACATGAGGAGTTTGATCCCTATCTTCTTTTTGGAAACCTCTTTCAAAATTTTCGTTTACAAATTTCATCGTACTATTAAAATCTTGAGTAAACATTGTTTTCTTTTTGGTTGTCCACTCTTTACCTGCGGAAGAAATATATTCATCAACAAAGTTTGCAACCCTTCCTTTGAAAGAATGCCTATTATAACTATATGCAAAAAATCTTGCTATAAGCTCATAATCTTCTTTTTTACCTAACATTTGTTTTGATAGATTCGTTGTTTCTATGAAATCAGAATTTTGAGATAATTCTACTATCAATCTCATTAACTCATTATTTTCTTCTCTACCATATCTAACTTCACTCGGTTTAGCTTTTAATGAACTAGTATTTAACCTGTCAAACAATTCTCTTCTCGCGTCTTCCGGAGTTGTTTTTTTCAAAACAATAACTCTTAATGCTTTATTTTTTAATCGACGACGCTCTGAATCTGGAAGTTCAGCAAAAACTTTACCATTCAGTAGTGGTATTTTAGTTAATTTATCTAATTCAAACTCACTACTTTCATCATCATCCACACCCAAAAACTCTGCAATGGTTGAAATTCTTTGTAAGCCATCAATAATTTCCATTTTACCATCTTCATTATCAGCTAAGAATAACATTGGAATTGGATAATTTAATATTAATGACTCAATAAATCTAGACTTGAAAAATATATCCCACTGTGACTGTTCCCGTTGGTATGAGGGAGCATATATTTCGCCTTCATTGAATAGGGAATTTATATAATTTATTGGATAATCTCTCGTATCATAATCAAGTTCAATTTGAAACTGATTAATTTGCTCTTGTAGAGCTTTTTTATCTTCCTCTTCAAATATAGAAATTTGTTTATTCATTTTAATCCCTCAATATGTTTAAAAATACTTTTTCCTATTACTTCTCCAAGTTTTGGTGGAACTGCATTACCTATTTGCATTGCTATCTTTTGAGTAGAGATTTTCCCATTATTATCAACAAATTGATAATCTCTAGGAAACGTTTGAAGTATGGCACCTTCTCGAAGACTCAACGCTCTATCCTGCTCTGGATGTCCAAACCGGCCATTTCCATATCCCGGAAATTGAGTAGTTATAGTGGAAGAAGGCTTATCCCATTCAAGTCTTCCGTAAACAGAACCATAACTTAGACCACTCTTTTTTTTGTAACAATTTGGAAGTAAGGCCTCATCCCAATCTCTCCAAGTTCCACCAGGTTTTGAACTTTTTATACGTTTTAAATTAATTTCTGTTAATCTTCTAGAACGATGCAAAAAATCTTTTGGGTCAACTTCTCCCGCCTTTATTTTGGGAAGAAATCCGATAGCATCTCGAACAGTAGGAAAATTTTCCGGTGTAAGCTCATCCTGAAATTTAATTTCACCAATCTTTGAAGCTAGTAAGAGCAATCGCTTTCTATTTTGTGGAATCCCATAAGCTGGTGCAAAAGCCACCTTCCATTCAACTTCATACCCTTCTTTTTTTAATAATGATAAAAATCTTTTGAAAACCTCTTCCTTAGCCAATTGTGGAACATTTTCCATAGATACAATATCAGGTTGAACCAGTCTAACTTGCTTTCCAAAATAATCCAAGAGGTCCATTTTTTCTTTACGTGTCTCACTATTTTTATATCTATGACTATATGCAGAAAAAGGCTGACATGGAGCACAACCGATTAAGACTCTGATATCAGTATTCTCTGGATAATAGGATAATAGCTCGTCATCTTTTAATTCTTTTATATCTTTATGTATGAACTTTGAATTGTTATTCCTTTCATATGCAAATTGGCACGATTTCTCAAAATCAAAACCTGCAACCACATTTATTCCTGCCTGCTGTATTCCATAAGTCAAACCTCCAATACCACAAAACAGGTCAATAGCATTTATATTCATGTTAACTCTCCAATTTCATTATAACAAAATAATGTCCTCTTGTCGATAGAAATAATTTGATTATTCTATAATGAATTACGATACTATACATTAATTCATTACCTCCAAATTTATATTTTATAAATTCTCTTATAACTTTTTTGTTATTTTATAATTTTTCATATTTATCATCACAAATACTCCTATATACTTCTTTATTTTTGGGTTGATTTTATGGTTAATTCTTTTTTTAAAATTCAGCATTGACTATTGGAGAATAACTTGGCAGTATAGCGAACCATGATTTCATAATAGTCTTTTTTCTCAGTATTATAGCATTTCAAGATGATTTGTTAAATTAGTTTTGAAAACTAAAAAATTTACAAAATAAAAGGTTACTTATTCTTAAAATAGTAGCCCTTTATTTTGTAAATTTGGTGTCCATAAAGTGTCCAATTTAAAGCACCTTATAGCTTGTAAAAAAATGTTACATATGATAAACTGTTTATTTTGTGCGATTCTCCTTCTTACTCTTCCTAAATAAAACCATTCCATAATTCTCGAAATGTGTTGAAGTATCAGCAACTTGCAAAATAAAAAGCCACTAGATTTTTTTCAAGTGGCTTTTTATTTTATAAATTTTACACACATCTTATTGCTTGGTTAGTTTTTTGGTTAGTTTTTATTTTTCAAATCTTCAATATCCCTTATCATAGGGCTTGCTAGCCTTTTTGTCAGTTTTTTGATAGAATAGTAGTAATAAATTTTTGTAAGCGGTTTTCACATGATGAAATATTTAACTTTTATCATGTAAATCAATTTTGGGGGAAAATTTTTATGAATCATATTCCAGTTTTTGGCGAAAAGAATGAAGGAAAAGACTATCAAGCAAGATATGGCGTCTACTCAATTGTAGCAAGAGAGAACAAAGAAATTTGCCTTGTTCAAGCCCCTAACGGAGCTTACTTTCTTCCCGGAGGTGAAATTGAAGCTGGAGAAGATCAAGAAAAAGCGCTTCACCGTGAACTTATGGAAGAATTGGGAGCTACTGCTGAAATCGGAGAATTCCTAGGCCAGGCTGATGAGTATTTTTATAGTTCACATCGAAATAAATATTTTTATAATCCTGCTTATATCTATGAGACTAAAAATGTTCACTTTGATTCTAAACCACTCGAAGATTTCAATCACATCAGTTGGTTTGAGCCAGAAACAGCTATCAGCAAACTCAAACGTGGCTCCCATAAATGGGGAGTTCAAGAATGGTTGAAAAAATAAAAAATCGTCAGTAAGACGATTTTTTTATTGACTGATTATTTTTACTCCGTCAGAACCGGCGACAATCACTTTTTTCACCATATCATTAAAGAGACCATGTTCCACAACTCCGACCATTAAATCAAGTTCATCAGCAAGTTTTTGGGGATTTTCAATTTTTGCAATATGAAGGTCAATAATAAAGTGTTGCATATCTGTTATTAATTTCTCCCCTTCCTCATTTAAACGCCAAGTGGGAGCATAAGCAGCTCTTTCAAACTCTTTAAATAATTGCTCTGAGCCATAAGGAATAACTTCTACCGGAACTTTAAAAGAACCAAGATTTTCTGATAATTTACTCTCATCAACAATCCAAATATAATCTTTTGAGTAAGTGGCAACGATTTTTTCCATTAAAAGTGCCGCTCCGCCTCCTTTAATACCATTCAAGTGAGAATCAATTTCGTCCGCTCCATCAACAGTCAAGTCAACATAATCTACTTCATCAATTGAAGCTAAAGGAATTCCCAGCGCTTTTGCTTGTTCACTTGTCACACTAGAAGTTGTCACGCCTGTAATTTCTAATTGTTCTTCAGCAACTCTTCTCCCTAATTCTTCTACAAAATAGGCTGCTGTTGACCCTGTTCCTAAGCCAACAACCATTCCTGATTTAACAAATTCAGCCGCTTTTATCCCAACTTGTTTTTTTAAATTTTCCATTTTACCTCCTTAAATATTTCGATATCACGCTGACTTAATTATAGCAAAAAAGCTACTTAAAGTAGCTTTTTTATTTATTTATATTAACTAATATATTCTTCTAGGTATTGAGGATTATAAATCATAATTTTATTATCAATCACTCCAATTACTTTTTCATCCTTTAAATCATGAAGAATACGGTTAACACTATTTCGTGTAGAAATACCACAAAAACCTGCAATATCTTCATTAGTGACGGTAAAATCAATCAGAATTCCATCTTTTTTTCTTATTCCGAAATCATCAATCAAACTGTGAAGGCAAGCGCAAACCGCTCCCTTCTTACCATTGATTGTCATCTTTTGAAGAATTTCTAAATTAAGTGCTAGTCTTCGTTTATAAAAGTCATCAACAACTCTGAATAAATTCAAATCCTCACGAACCCAATTCCAAAAATCACTGCGTGAAATTTTGTAAAAACTGGCTGTTGGAGACTCAATTCGTACATTAAATAATGCTGAAATTCCATCGTTTTGTTTCTCTTCCAATAAAGAAACAAAGTCAGGCTCCGCAACATAAGCAATATTAAATTCACGACCATCTCTTAAAATATTGCTAATCTTCGCTACACCATCTTTGAGTACATAGATATATTCTGATTCAATCCCTTGATACATGATATAACTATGTTTTTTGCGTGTTACAACACTCACTTTTTTTTGTTCCAGTGTATTGATTAGATATTCAATGTTTACGTTTGCCATTTCTTTCATTTTAAAACTCATCTACTCGCTATTTTTTATTCATTTATTTCGCCATATACAGGGCTGTAGCCCCTTTATTATAACATGTTTTATGTAAATCATTTAAATCAAACTTCAGAGTTTGATTTTTGATGTTTACCGTGAATAAGATA
The DNA here is from genome assembly GCF_000468955.1 of Lactococcus cremoris subsp. cremoris KW2. Taxonomy (NCBI): domain Bacteria; kingdom Bacillati; phylum Bacillota; class Bacilli; order Lactobacillales; family Streptococcaceae; genus Lactococcus; species Lactococcus cremoris. The sequence goes on from NC_022369.1 coordinate 2,370,966, forward strand.
GTATATTATCCAAACAATTACAACTGCTGGCGCACTATAAAGATATAAGTTTCGGAAACCTAGCATCCCATTTCCCAACATCGGAATAATCGCTCCAAGAACGATTGGTCCTCCACCAACCCCTAAGTCTAAAAAGCCAAAGAAGGTAGAAGTTGCGACACCAATACGGTCCTTACTTGAATCCCGAATTGCAATTGCTTGACCAAATGGTGCGACACCACCGTACCCAAGTCCGAAAGCTCCCCCAGCAATCAACAAGACAACGAATCCAATGGCTGGGCTAAAGAATCCGGCAAGTCCAACAAGAAGCATGGCAACAGCAAAGAAAATAAAGGTTGGATTAAAGATCCAGTTATCACCTTTAGTATCGAATAGACGACCAGTGAATGGACGTGATACAAAAATTAAAATTGCATACATGGTGAAGAATAATGAACCTGCAAGTGGAATCTTGAGGTCTGTAGAAAATGAACCCATTCCCGTTAAGATGGCCGAGTCAATAAATCCAGCTAAGAATGCAATAATTGAGATAGGAAGAGCTGATTTTTCAATATAACGCTCAACCCCTTTGGGTTCATGTTCTAAAGCATAGGCACGCTCTGCATCTGAAAATTCTTTGACACGAACAAAGAAAATCAAGATGAACGTAACAACTAGCAAAGCAAGAGCAATTCCAAGTAAAGAGCCAAAGCCAAGTGAAGAATAAATCATGATTGATAATGCTGGACCAACTGCAGCTGCAAGGGTAACGGATAAGGCATAATAACCAATCCCTTCACCACGACGTGAAGCTGGCACAACGTGTCCAGCAATTGTTCCTGACGCCGTTGCCCCAATCCCAAAACCAGCTCCTTGAATCACTCGAATCAAAAAGAGTAAGGGAATATTGGTTGTCAAATAATAGCCAAAGGTTAAAACAAGAAAAATAATTCCACCAATATAAAGCAAACGTTTCATTCCGATACGTGTGATATTAATCCCTGTCCAGACCCGACCAATAAGGGCCCCGATAACAAAAACGCTTGACAAGGAAAGACTTACAACTGTTGATTGATGCAGTTGTTGAAGTGCATAAGTTCCTATTGAAGAAGTTAAGACATAAAAAACAATATAAAATAAAAAACTAATAAGCGTGTTGATTACGAAAGTAGGTGTAAAAATACTTTCTTTTTCCATGATTTTTTCCATTTCTAAGTAAGAGCTTCTGCTCTTTTTTGTAAGTGAATTAAGTAAATATGTTATTTTCTAACGATGAGTGTGTTGCATTTGGCATGATTAACAATATATGCTGCAACTGACCCAACAACTACACGCTCTATATAACTAATCCCTGTTGCGCCAATAACAATCAAATCGACGTTCTCTTGTTTGGGAATCTTTGTTGCCATTGCTACTTTAGGTGAGCCATATTCCAGAAGGGTTCTAACATCAGTTAATCCTTTCTCAAGGGCTTCCTTAGCAAACTGTTGCAATAAAAGTTTTGTCCCATTTTCATGCTGTTCTTCGGCAATTGTGTCGTAAGTGTTCACAGCAAGAAATGAACGTTTTTCAATAACATTAGCAAGAATAAGTTCAGCATCATTACGTTTAGCTATTCTAACTGCTTCATCGAAAGCTTTAAGTGATTCTGCTGAACCATCCATACCAACTAAAATTCTTGAATATTTTTGTTCCATACTAGCTATCCTTATCTAATTAACCGATGGCAGAGATGTTTCTTACTTCAAAAGCAAATTTGCCATCTTCGGTTTTTACAAAACCGTGGTGATTTGAAACAAATTCGATTGCTTCATCCATGTTGACAAAGTCTTGAATGACGCTACGTACTTTTGTATCGCCGACATAGTTTGGTGTTGAATTTTCTTCGTATGAAGAGAGTCCTTTAAATTCAAATTTCATTTTGAAATTCCTTTCTTAAATAACAATATTTTTTGAGAAACAAAGGTCAGATGTTCTCAAATGTTTTTAAGTTACTCAATCATTCTAAACAAAAATGATACGAAGCGCGACAACAATTTTTGATATCAATCTTTGATACCAAGAATTGATAACGAGCATTGATAACATTTGTTACTATTCGGAAAAAGAAAAATACTGACAAAGCTGTCAGTATCTTTTATATTTTCTTTTTAATATGCTTGAGCAGTTTCTAATTTGGACTCTGTTTCTGATTTTTCAACTGAATCAGAAACTTTGTTCATTCTTTTTTTAGCAGTGGTCATCATTAAACGAATTCGATTCAATTGATTGACAGCAGAAACTCCTGGGTCATAATCAATCGGCGCAAGATTAGCCCCTGGATACTGACGACGAAGTTCTTTCATCATTCCTTTACCAACAATGTGATTTGGGAGACAACCAAAAGGTTGAAGACAAATAATATTATTCACTCCTTTTTGCAAAAGTTCAATCATTTCTCCAGTAAGGAACCAGCCCTCACCAGTGTGATTTCCTATTGAAATCACTTCTTCAGTAGAGGATGCAACGTCATAAATTGACTCTATTGAATCAAAACGATTTGATGCCTTCAAAGCTTTATTCATTGGTTTTTCTAGCATATTGATGATTCCAATAAAGGTTTTAGCCATGAGTTTATTTTTCTTACTAAAGGCAATCTCATCTGCTTTCCAGATTTGATTGTATAAACTGTAATTCATAAAACCAATTAAATCAAGGACAACAGCTTCGCCGCCCTCTTCTTCAATAATGGAAACAATATCATTATTAGCAGTTTTACTATATTTGACTAAGATTTCGCCGACGACACCCACTCGTGGCTTTTGAATATCAAGAAGTTCAATTTGGTCAAATTCTGCAACGATTTTTTTCATGTTGCGATTAAATTCAAAGATTGACCCTGATTCTACATTTTTTCGAGCTTTTTCTAGCCATTTTGCATGTAAATCATTGACCGAACCTTTTACTGCTTCGTAGGGGCGTGTCCGATAGACAACACGTTCAAACAAATCGCCGTAAAGCACAGCAATCATAAAGCGTGTCAGTAATGGAACCGTGAATTTAAAGCCTTTTTCTGTCCCTTGATTTCCCATTGAGAGAGAAACTACTGGAACTTGCGGGAACCCTGCATCAATCAGAGCTTTACGCAACAAAGGAATATAGTTAGTTGCACGACAACCACCACCGGTTTGGGTCATCATGACGGAGGTATTATCAAGGTCATATTCTCCTGACTGGAGAGCTTCGATAAGTTGACCGATAGTGATGATGGCTGGATAACATGAGTCATTATTAACAAATTTCAAGCCGTTATTTACAGAAGTATTTGTTTCTGGCAGAGAAACTACATTATAACCTGCAGCAGCAAAAGCTGTATCCAATAGTCCTTCTTGGTGAATTGGTGACAACATTGGTAAAAGAAGGGTATGTTTTTTAGCCATTTCTTTTGTGAAGGCTGGGGTTTCTGGAACGAGTTCGTGAACTTCGGTTGTCGCTTCAATGTTGTGACGTGTCCGCTCTGATACTGCTGCCTTAAGGCTACGCAAGCGAATCCGAACGGCTCCCATATTTGAACCTTCATCAATTTTTAGAACGGTATAAAGCTTGTTGTGTCCACGCATGATTTCTTCAACTTGGTCAGTCGTCACTGCGTCAAGACCACAACCAAAGGAATTAAGTTGCACAAGTTCTAAATTTTTATTTTTGCAAACGACATTTGCGGCTGCATAAAGACGACTATGATAGACCCATTGATTGACCACTCGTAAACCAGAAACTTCGGCCAAATGACTGATAGAGTCTTCTGTCAGCACATGGAATCCTTCTTGAGTAATAATGTCAGCAATTCCGTGATTTATTTCTGGGTCCAAATGATAAGGACGTCCTGCAAGAACAATGGCTTTTTCATTGTTCAAATTGATTTGCATCAGTAAATCTTCGGCTTTAAGACGTAAGTCTTCTTTGAATTTATCCATTTCTTCAAAACCATGTTGAACAGCAGCTTTTACTTCTTCAAGACTGACAGTAAATCCTTGAGCCGTCAAAGACTTATGGATATTGACTGCCACACCGTCAGGATTTGCCAAATTAATAAATGGATGAAGATAATTGACTTGTCCTTCACGAATTTCGTCAATATTATTTTTAAGAACTTCTGGATAAGATTGGACAATTGGACAGTTGAAATGATTTTGAGCATTTTTTTGTTCTTCTTGTTCAAAAAGGACTGAAGGATAAAAGATAGTTGGCACACCTTGTTTAATCAAAGCCATGATATGTCCGTGACTCATTTTTGCTGGGTAACAAACAGTATCAGACGGAATAGTTTCAATTCCCTCTTCAAAGAGTTCTTTGTCTGAGCGTGGGCTCAAAACAACACGGAAGCCAAGGTCTGTTAGCATCGTGTGCCAAAGCGGATAATTTTCGTACATGTTAAGCACGCGCGGAATCCCAATCTCTCCACGAGTTTGTTTTTTCTTACTTAAACTATGGTAACGGAAAAGTTTTTTATATTTATAATCAACTAAATTAACTTTTTTGTCTTTTTTAGCGACTTTAACTTTTGTTGCTTTTTCAGCACCACGTTCACAACGGTTCCCGGTTACAAACTTATTGCCATCATTGAAGACCGTCAGTGTCATTTTACAGTTATTTTCGCAAAGTCCACAAACCATAAATTCTTTATGAGTGGTAAATTTTTCTAATTCATCAAGTTTTAAAAGCTCTGATTCTTTGTGTGTTTCTTCATTGTCTAAAGAAATCAAAGCACAACCATAAGCTCCCATTAGTCCAGCGATACTTGGACGGACAACTTCACGTTCAGAAATTTTTTCAAAGGCACGCAAAACGGCTTCGTTGTAGAAAGTTCCCCCTTGAACAACGATTTTCTTACCAAGTTCTTCGGGACGTTTTACCTTGATAACTTTATAGAGGGCATTTTTGATGACACTGTAGGAAAGTCCAGCGGAAATATCGCCAACTGTCGCTCCTTCTTTTTGAACTTGCTTGACTTTTGAGTTCATAAAGACTGTACAGCGTGATCCAAGATTTACTGGATGTTCAGCTAAAAGCGCTTTTTGTGAAAATTCACGAACGTCATGTTTGAGCGAATGGGCGAAAGTTTCAATAAATGAGCCACAACCTGATGAACAAGCTTCATTGAGCTGAATACTAGATAAAGCACCATCACGGATTCGCATGGCTTTCATGTCTTGGCCGCCGATATCGAGAATGAAATCAACACCTGGATTGAAGTAATCAGCTGCTTTGTAGTGAGCCATGGTTTCGACTTCACCATAATCCACGTGAAGACCAGCTTTAATCAGATGTTCGCCATAACCGGTTACGGTTGACTTGGCAATGTAAACGTCCGCTGGAAGTTTAGCATAAACATCTTTTAAAATATTAATAACTGATTCAAGTGGTTCACCGTTATTAGAACCATAGTGGTCATAAAGAATATTTCCTTCACCATCAATAAGAACGACTTTTGTTGTGGTTGAGCCGGCATCAATTCCTAAGAAGACAGCTCCATGATGTTCAGACAAGTTCTTATAGTTAGCTGTTGCTTTGGCATGGCGCGCACGAAATTCATCAAGTTCAGCTTGATTTTCAAAGAGCTTATCCATGGTGTCTTGGGGAATCAAACTATCAGAATCATCATTTTCCAAACTATGAATGAGTTCGGTTGCCGTTTTTTGGCTTGTTTCTTCATAAAGCGCTGCTCCCATTGCCACAAAAAGTTGTGGATTTTCTGGGAAGATAATATTTTCTTCTTTTAAGTCTAGTGTTTCAATGAAACGTTTGCGCAATTCACTCATAAAGAAGAGTGGACCGCCAAGAAAGGCGACATTGCCTTTGATTTTTCGACCACTGGCTAAACCAGCAATGGTTTGATTGACAACAGCTTGGAAAATACTGGCTGCTATATCTTCACGACGCACTCCTTCGTTCAAAAGGGGTTGAACGTCAGTTTTGGCAAAAACACCACAACGTGAAGCGATTGGATAGAGTTTTTCATAGTTTTTAGCTAATTCATTGACACCATTAGCATCAACTTTCAAAAGGGCAGCCATTTGGTCAATGAAAGCACCTGTCCCACCAGCACAAGTTCCGTTCATCCGTAATTCTTGAGTCCCATTGTCAAAAAAAGTCATCTTGGCATCTTCGCCGCCAAGCTCAATCATGACATCTGTTTGTGGAATGAATTTTTCGATGGTAATGGATGAGGCAATCACTTCTTGGACAAAGGGAACGTCAATGACTTCTGCAAGTCCCATTCCTCCTGAACCGGTAATGGCTAATTCTAAGTTTAAATCTCCGTGTTCGGCAATAAAATCATTGAATACTTTAATGGTTGCTGCTTTAACGTCAGAAAAGTGGCGCTCGTAACGTGAAAAAATGAGTTTATAATTTTCGTCAAAAACGACGAGTTTTACTGTGGTTGAACCAACGTCAATCCCTGTTTTATAAATTTGTGTCAAGATGGTCTCCTAGTTATGTGAGAAATATCACTTGAACAAGTCCTCTAAATCCTTAATATTCATTTTTCGGCAAATTAGATTTTTTATCTAATTTATCTTTTAGGCGCAGAATTTTGATAAAAAGTAATTTAAACGGTCTGTTGCTTATCTTATTATATGTTCATTTTATCATTTGTCATAAGAAAATCAACCAGCAAAAAGGGCGTGGTTGTCACATAAACGACAATTTAAAACAAGCTGTTGATTATGTTAAAAGATTTTGACATCGAATGACAAAATGTTTTGACTAAATACTTAAATGACTTTAAGCTTTTTTTTGATTATAATGGAGATAATCGCATGATGTGAAAAATTAGACAAAGCAGATTACATAATTTCTTTGCCCACTAGATAATGGAAAGATGGTTCTTATGGTTAAATCAGATGATTTGCGCGTGAAACGAACAAGAAAATTGATAAGTCAGGCTTTTTTTACTTTGTTGCGCAAGAAAAAATTTGAAAAAATTTCAATTCAAGAAATTGCCGATTCAGCCATGATTAATCGAGCAACTTTTTATGCTCATTATGCTGACAAACAAGATTTATATGATAGTTTGATTGACCAATTTTTGGCTAGTTTTACTGGTATTTTGGATGAACAAAATTTGGTCGATGGAAATAATGTTCACGTCAAGGAAATTGAAACTGTCCTGAGTCGCTTTTACGAATTTGTTCAGGATAAACCAGAGGTTGCACAAATGATTACTGACAGAGCACATGATCAACGTTTGAAAAATAGATTTCTGGAAATTTTATCTGAGCGTTATACTGAGTTATTTGAGAAATTGGAAGTTAGAGAAAAAGATGTTGTAGTTCCTAATGACTTCGTGATTTCTTATATTAGTTCAATTTTGGTCGGAACATTAGATTGGTGGGTCTCTTCTTCGACACAAATGTCCGCTCGGGATTTTGCTCATCTCATCATCAAATTAATTTCTAATGGTCATCTGACTGTGCTTGGAGTTAATATTAATCGTGAAAATTAAAAAAGTTACTGACGAAAAATTCTGTCAGAGGATAGCCGTTGCACTTTAGCTTACGGATACCTTCGAATTTTCATCAGTAACTTTTATTTTTTTAAGTTTTCAATCTCTTCGATTGTTAAAGGACGATAAGCTCCCAGAGCTAAATCTGAATCCAAAGCTAAATTGCCCATCCGAATTCGTTTGAGATAAAGGACATACATCTCAACTGCCTCAAACATCCGTTTGACTTGGTGGAATTTTCCTTCATGAATAATAACTCGAATTTCACTGACCCAGCCGGATTGGCTATCGCCTTTGTAAGTTTTCTCAACAAATAATTCTCCTGATCTTGCTTTTTCACCATTTTTCAAAGTCAAACCTTCAGCAAATTTATTGATAATCTCGTCAGTAACTTTTCCATCAATTCGTGCAAAATATTCTTTTTCAACGTGTTTTTTGGGTTGAGTTAAATCATGGCCAAGAGCCCCATCATTGGTTAAAATCAAAAGTCCTTCGGTATTTTTATCTAAACGTCCGACTGGGAAAATATCCTTACGAAAATCTTTTTCTGATAAAAGTTGAACAACTGTTTTAAAAACATTATCTTTCGTAGCGGATACGACTCCTTGCGGTTTATTCAATAGGTAGTAATAATATTCTTGGTAATCTAAAATTTGACCGTCAAAAGCCACCTGTCTGGAATTCTTATCCACTTGAAATCTGCCATCTCGCTGAATTTCACCAGCAACGGTCACGCGCCCTTTTTTCAATAAAACTTTGACTTCACTCCGGCTTCCGAGGCCACTTTCTGCTAAAAATTTATCTAGTCTCATGCCTTTATTATAGCATAGCTAATAACCGAACGAAGCGGGAACGATAATTTCCCACTTAGGGTAGTCCTTGTCAGCTTGCTGACTAAGGCATCTAAAAAATCACTTGAGCGACTTTTGTCTGCGAATTCACACTTTAGCCTATTACAAGTAGTGATACTCCTTATTTTATTGGCGAAAATTCTGTCAGTAAAAATAAAAGTTACTGACAGAAATCTGGTCAGTAACTTTTTTTATTCTCCATAAATATCAGCATCTGTCAGTTTAAAAATAACCATTGTTTCAGGTGGATAAGCTGCCAATTGATTTGCAAAACTGTCATCATCATCTTTTTTGACTTTTGCTTTAATATTGATTGTCACCTTTTGATGCTCTTCAACAAGTGCGTCATAGAGTGTCTTTAAGTCAGCAATATCTTGACTACTTGCTTTGGGCAAAATGGTATATTTGGTATAATCTTTGTCAAACCAAGAACCTTCTTTTTCAAAATCAACCGATGAATTCTCGCGAATTTGCAATTTAGCTGAGATATCATAATCATAATCTTGCTGTTCAATCATTTTAGCGATTTTTACCATTGATTCATAATCACCACTTGCTTTTAATTTCAAAGTGGCTTTATAAGGAATTCCCGCGAGCTCTAAGCGTCCAGCAATCATAAAAGGATCTGGTTCAGTTCCTTTATCATCAAGTTGAGGGGGAGCAAAATTGACCGAGATTGAGTAGCCCTTGGTCAGTAATTGTTCATATTGTGTGATGACTTCTTCTAATTCGAGTCCATCAATAAACTCATTAAAAGTCCGTTCAGTCAGTTTGTTGTTTTCAGCTGCTTCTTCTTTTGGATAGATAATTTTTACTTGATAAGTCATGTCTACTATTATATCAAGATTGTGTGCACAAATGGGAAAAAAGGTGAAGAAAAATAGTAAATTTTTTTGGTTCAGCAAGTCATTTTGCCTCGAATTGTAGTTCCACTATACTCTTATTTTGTAAGTCAACTAGGCGCTTTAGCACCCTATCACAATTGGACAGCTTAACCTAAACGCAGAAATCTCTTTTTCAGCATTTTTTATGTGTGGAAACTCAAGCTTAATAGAATTTTATTTTTTATAAAAAAATAAATTAAATAGGCTAGGAAATTCAAGCTTTTTGCGTTAAAATAGTCTTTATGACATTAACACAAGAATTTGATACGATTGCGGCGATTTCGACACCGCTTGGTGAAGGAGCAATTGCCATTGTTCGTTTATCAGGAACAGATGCCCTGAAAATTGCTCAATCTGTCTATAAAGGAAAAAATTTAGCTCAAGTTGCTAGCCATACGATTAATTACGGCCACATCTTTGAAGAAGAACGTCTGGTTGACGAAGTGATGGTTTCAGTCATGCGTGCGCCTAAAACTTTCACTCGTGAAGATATTGTTGAAATCAACACACACGGTGGGATTGCAGTCACACAAGAAATCTTGCAATTACTTTTACGTAATGGTGCAAGACTTGCTGAACCTGGTGAATTTACCAAGCGTGCTTTCTTAAATGGACGGATTGACTTGGCACAAGCTGAGTCTGTCATGGATTTAATCCGCGCAAAAACCGATAAAGCAGCAAATATTGCCGTAAAACAACTTGACGGAAGTCTCTCAAAAATGATTAATAATATTCGTCAAGAGATTCTCGAAAGTTTAGCACAAGTCGAGGTCAATATTGATTATCCAGAGTATGATGATGTAGAAACTATGACTTCACAAATGCTCCTTGAAAAGACTGCTCATTTTGAACAGCTTTTGGAAAATCTTTTATCAACAGCTAAACGCGGAAAAATTTTGCGCGAAGGATTAAAAACGGCCATTATTGGACGTCCAAACGTTGGAAAATCAAGCTTACTCAATCAATTATTACGTGAAGAAAAAGCCATTGTCACTGACATTGCTGGAACAACACGCGATGTCATTACCGAGTTTGCCAATATTGGTGGCGTTCCTCTTGAATTAGTAGACACCGCTGGAATTCGTGAAACAGATGATTTAGTCGAAGCGATTGGGGTTGAACGTTCTAAAAAAGCCTTAGCCGAAGCTGATTTGGTTTTGCTAGTTTTGGACGCCTCACTGGAATTGACTGATAAAGATTTGGAACTTTTAGAGCTATCTAAAAATGCCAATCGTATTGTTTTACTTAACAAAACTGATTTACCCGAAAAACTTGATATTAATCAAATTTCCGGTGATTTTATTCGAATTTCAGCCCTTAAAAATGAGAATTTATCTGCTGTTGAAGAAAAAATCAATCAAATTTTCTTTGCTGGTGAGATTGAAGCCAAAGACGCAACCGTCTTATCAAATGCTCGTCACATTTCGCTTGTTGAAGAAGCTTTAAAAGCACTCAAGGAAGCAAATAACGGGCTTGCTCTTGGCTTACCTGTTGATTTGATTCAAGTCGATGTCACACGTTGTTGGCAATTACTTGGAGAAATCACAGGCGAAGCCGCTCCTGATGAATTGATTACACAACTTTTCTCACAATTTTGTTTAGGGAAATAAAAAAGAGTTCAATTGAACTCTTTTTTATTGGCGAAAAATTACTGATAGTAAAAGTAAAAAGACAAGAAGAGCAAAAATAGAAATAATGTAAAATGTGAGAGCAACGCCTATTAAATTTGCCAAAAACACAAAGATAGCTCCACCAAATGGTACTGAAAATGTAAAAATAGTCGTAATTCCTCCACCAATTTTTCCCAAATTTTCCGAAGAAATGTTTTCCATAATGAGCCGGTTGACTTTAGGGCTTGCTTTGGCGGAAATGTAAGCCAAAGCAAAGAGGAATATCAGAGAAATCAAACCAAAATGAGTCACCAAAGCTGCAAAAAGTGCAATCATCAAAAAGGTAGCAATCATTAATTTGGGAAGTTCCCAATCTTTTAGTTTATCCCCCATAATAAATGAGCCCGCGAGCATTCCTAGCATCAAAACAATGTTGAAAATCATGATAGCCGTCCCGTAACTGACGGGAAATGGATTAAATTTTAACATTGCCAAGCTGGTCAAAGGCCCAATACCCGCCAAAATAAAGTTGATAAAAACTAATGAAAAAACTAACACTAAAAAATTTGATGAATTATTTACAGTGATAACATCACGAATTTGTGAAAAACTTTCTTTGATATTAAATTTAAATTTTTCATCAAAATGAACGGTCTTAAAAGTCAAATTTTTTCGGAAAATCAATAAAAAGAATCCACTAAGTAAATATAAAATCCCATTAATCAAAACCACCAAAGAAAATGACTGGTGAGAAAGAGCCAAAATTGTTACCCCCAAAGGCTGCCCGATAATTTCTATAATAGATGATAGGCCTTGTATTTGCCCAAAAGCTGGTTGTATCTCCTCTGCGTTTAGATTATTTTGTAAAATTGGTGCGCGTAAACCAGATTTATAGCTGGTAATCAGGTCGGTCAAAATTTTCACACCAGCTATGACAAAAAAAGTGATAAAATTTTTCTCCATCATCAAAAAAATCAATAAAAAGAATAATATCGCTTGAATCCAGCTCGCACGAATCATAAAATTTGCTTTATTTTTTGTTTTATCAGCTAAAAAACCCGTGTAAGCGGCAAATAAAACCGGTAATAACAGGCATATTTCGGCCAACGAAATCATCATTTTTGGATTGGGCAAACTACTCGCATAAATCAGAAAAACAATATTAAATAAACTCGTTCCCAACATAGAAAAAATCGAGCTAGACAGCAAGGAAGTAAATGTTTTATTTTTTCTTAGTAAGTTCATAGTTTTCTCCTTAGCTCTTTGGTAAATTTATATCCCTCATAACCTTTTAAAAAGCTTTCTTCATATCTTTTAGTATAAAAATTATATAGCTTTTTATTTTTAACAAATAACTCGCAAGTTTTTAACTGTTCATCAGCCCAATGCAAATATTTTTTATTTCCAGTTTTCTGATAGAGTATTAATAAAAAATATGAAATTCCTGATAACCCTTTCTCAAAATCCATTGATTTTGCAAATTTTACATTCATTCCATTTGCTATTTTAATAATCTGCTTTTCATATTTTTCAAAATTATAGATCAGCAAAAAGAGTGCCAAACCACTAGAGCCATTTAATATGTAGGGAGAGTAATGTTTCCCAGATAAATGTAAAAATGAATCACTTAATTGTGAAATTAAATATTCAATTTTTTCATTAATTAATTCATTTTTTCCTAAAATTGATAATTTCCACAAATAACCAGTTAAACCATTCAATCCTAGATGTTCAAATTTATTTTCTTTGATAAATGTGACCAAGTTCTTTGGTTCTTCCAAGTACTCTTTAGAAATATGTAAAAAAATATCTGATTTATAAAAATAAAGTTTTTTAGAAATTTCTAAAGCTTTTTTTGTAGAACTTCCAGTAAATAAATAAGTTAATAAGTCAGAAATATTTGTTTCAACTTCAAATCTCTCAAAGATTTTAGCAGCTAAAATAATCGTTTCTTCAAGGCTTCTTTCTTGCTGATTGAACACATTTAATTGCCCAATTAGAAATAAAATCAGCTGACCAACTTTTCTTAGGTCTTTTTCCGTTTCCGTCAATTTTGACCAAATTTTTAAATAGAATCCTTTTGTTTTTGCAGTAACTTTTTCCAATTCATTAAACTTATGAGCAGATTCCAAATCAATAAAATGAATTTTATAATCTTTGTCAATCAAAAAGTTATCGGGGTGAATATCATCTAAAATTACCATTTTATGATGTGCTTCTCCCAAAATTTCAATTAATTGTTTAATAATTTTTGAAAAAATCACTAATTTATTCTCAGTCAAATTATCAAATAAGGAAAATTTGCTTTGAAATTCTCTAAGTGTTTGTCCATCAATAAACTTATAAACATAATAATGATTAATCCAAGCAGAAAATTTTTCAATTGGTTGTAAAAAATCAGCTGAATTTAACAGCTCACTCATAACAAATTCGTTTTCGCGTAATTCTTCTGATTTCAAATTCACAAAAGTTAATATATTTGCTCGACTTTCTTTTACAATTATTTTTTGATTTTTTAAAGTTCCAAAATAAATGTTTCCTCCATTATTTTGTCGGATAATTTTCGTCAAATCTAAATCATTTAACCTATTTTTTTCATTCATTTCCATATTTTCTTGATAAAAGGGGTCGGATATCCAAGCCGGTAAATCAAAATACGTTTTTTGAAAGTCTTCCCAAATTTTCCCATTTTTTACGATTGTACATTCATCTATATTTTGAAAAAAACCAAATCGATAAAAAACCGTTTTAGAATTATTAAAATTTCTATCGCTTAAAATATAAACCCCATCAAATTTGACTAAAATCTCTGATAAATCCTCTAAAATCCTCTCAGTAGCCTTTATATTTTCAGGATAAATGGTAAATAATTTTCCACTTTCTGCCTGAGCTGCAGTTTTAGAAATATTTTCGATAAAATCCTCACGAGTTGATAGATATTTATAAAATACTTCTTGTTTTGACAAAAAATTTGTTGCTAATCCAAAAACTTCTTCATAACTTTCAATTGTCGCAGATACGTGAATTTTAAATCCATATTTTGGAAGTTTATAACTTTCTGTTGTGAAATAAGTAAATTTTCCCATAGTTGTTCCTTATAATAAAACCCAAACCTAAAAAGGTCGGGTACACTTAGATTAAACTTCCACAATAGGACAATAAAAGGTAATATTAATATCTTCTTCATTTTCAACTTCTTTAGGAAGAAGATTAAGCTCAATCACTTGTTCTTTCATTTTGAAAACCTCCTTAATTTAATAAATTTATTTTACTGCAAAAAAAATATCGATTTTTATCATTTCCTATATATAATAAAAAAATCACAACTTTTGCTGCAATTTTTTTATTTCTTCGCGATAAATTTTTGCTTTTTCTGGCATAAAGAACGCTTCATAAGTTTTTGCAATACGTTTTAAAATGGTAATCGTGGCTTGAATATTACCCGACATTTCATACAAATCTGCTTCTTGTATTGCATATGAAATTCCGATTTCGATATTTCCAATCTGGGGAATCCGGACCTTAAACTGCTCTAAATAATTTTTCACTTTTTCAGTTTGATTATTATGCGACAAAATATAGATTGCATTTCTCAAAATCATCAGAATTAAATTATTATCTAAATTATTTTGCTCTAAAATATTATCCAAATAAAAAACAATGGATTTATTATCAAGTTGCGTTAAGGCAATCGCAAAAAATCGAAGATTTGAGGGTTTCCATTCTTCTATTTCGTAAAAATAATTTTCTAAAATCTCCTGTTCAATTGTCGTCAGACTTTTAAATTTCCCATAATTAATCAGCATAGATTTTAGTGCAATAGTATTTAATTGATGCTGTCTTTCATTCGTTTTTCGATATATTTTTCGTTCATTCTCATACAATTTGACTAATTCATCAATTTTCCCAGCCTGTTCTAACCTTCCAGTTTGCTCAAATAAGAGTGATGAAGCATCATTTGTTAAAATTGCCGAAAATTCATCGATTGAAACATCAATATTTTTAATCAAAGCAAAGAACTTGCCAGTTGTTAAATCACCCTTCCCACGTTCAAAATGCGAAAGTTGTGAAATTGATATAACTCCTTCACTTGCTTTTTCTAATGATAATCCTTTTTCGTGCCTTAATTCTCGAAAAATTTTTCCAATTTCTTTATCCATAAAATTATTATATCAGATAATTCAGAAAATTAAATAAAATTATTTTCTTTTTAGTGATAATACTGTCATAATTTATGCCATCGTTTTAATTTCTCTCAAGCACTTTTGAATGAAACGATCAGTCATTCCCCCGAAATAAGTTCCTTGAAAGTTTCGACCGTTAATCACGATTAATTTTTTATCGACACGATAAGCTCGAACGTATTTGGCAGCTTTTCCTGTTTCTTCTTTATCAAATATTTCTTCGATTTCGGTTCCTGCATTTTTAAGTAAAATTTTTAAATGACTTACTGACAGACTGGTCAACAAAATATCAGGCTTTAAAATCTGCATAATTTGTGGAAATTTCATTACGAATTGAGCTTGTTGACTTTTGGTTAAATTCGGCCAGACTGGCTCTGTTGGAATTGGTGTAAACAAGTCAATATGCAAGGCTCGGTTAATTTGATTTTCAGACTTTTTGTAAGCTGCATCAAAAATTGGAAAAAATTTTGCTAACTGATTAAACCATGGACTGGGATTATATTCAAAATATTGATTAAGATTTGACTTGTAAATTTCCAGATTTACTGACGAAAGTTCTGTCAGTAATTTTTCAAAACGTTGATTTTCACCAAATTCTGCATAAGATGCATTTTTACTGATGGTCAGTATTTTTAAGTCCGATTTTTCATAGGCTAGTAAATCTCCGAACCATAAAAGTGGCATGCTGTTCGGAATTAAGACCTCAGCACTTTCGGGATTTACTTTTAATTCTTCAAAATCTGACCAAGTATCCAAAATCAAATCATTCAATTCATTCTCATTCATCAGTCAAATCCACCCTCAACGTTCACTTGCGCAATCAAATCAGGAAACTCGTCTGCCTTTTTAAAAATTTCAACTGCTTCTTGTCTGGCTACTTCTAAAATATTATAATCATTGACCAAATCTGCCGCAATAAATTCTGGAAGTCCTGATTGACGAAGTCCAAAAATTTCCCCAGAACCACGCATTTTCAAATCTTCTTCGGCTAAAACGAAACCATTTTGCGTCTCTGTCATAATTTTCATCCGTTGTTTTCCTGAATCCGACTTAGGATTTGCCACTAAAATGGCGTAAGATTTTTTTGTTCCCCGACCAACACGTCCCCGTAACTGATGAAGTTGTGAAAGTCCAAAACGGTCAGCATCCATAATGACCATGATGGTGGCATTAGGCACGTCAACCCCTACTTCGATTACAGTAGTTGACACTAAAATATCCAATTTTTTAGCCTTAAATTCTTGCATAATTTGGTCTTTTTCATCATTTTTCATTTTTCCATGTAAAAGCCCAATTTTGGCAAATAAACCAAAGTAGTCATTTAATTCCGCAAATAAAGCTTCTGCATTTTTCAGGTCCAGGGTTTCGCTCTCCTCAATCAATGGTGAAATAAAGTAGACTTGAGAATCATTGGAAACCTCACCTTTTACCCAACTTAAAACTTCAGAAAACTGTTCATGTTTAACCCATCTTGTGGTAATGGGTTGACGTCCCTTTGGCAGTTCATCAATAATTGAAACATCCATATCTCCAAAAGCCGTAATCGCAAGCGTTCT
Source organism: Lactococcus cremoris subsp. cremoris KW2 (assembly GCF_000468955.1). Taxonomy (NCBI): domain Bacteria; kingdom Bacillati; phylum Bacillota; class Bacilli; order Lactobacillales; family Streptococcaceae; genus Lactococcus; species Lactococcus cremoris. Next base: position 2,387,516 of record NC_022369.1, read on the forward strand.
TGGAATTGGCGTTGCCGTCATCATTAATACATCTGGATTTTGCCCTTTTTCCCGCAAAATTTTCCGCTGATTGACCCCAAAACGGTGTTGTTCATCTGTAATCACTAGACCTAAGTTATAAAAATCAACTCCTTCTTGAATGAGCGCATGCGTTCCCACTACCATGTGCGTATGCCCACTAGCTAAATCAGCTAATATTTCCCGTCTTTCAGCTGCTTTTAAGCCTGAAACTAATAGTGAGATTTGCAACTCAGGAAAGAGTGCCTGTAAATTTGCAAAATGCTGACGAGCCAAAATTTCCGTTGGAACCATGATTGCTGCTTGAAAATTTGCCAGACAAGCCGCATACATTGAAAGCGAAGCGACAACTGTCTTACCAGATCCCACATCACCTTGCAAAAGCCGATTCATGTGGTAAGGAGATTTCATGTCATCCAGAATCTCGGTCAAAGCCCGAGATTGGCCACCAGTCAATTCAAAAGGTAAGTCCGAAATTTTTTTATCAATTTCTTCTTGCTCAAATATAACTTGTAAACCTGCTCGTCCTGATTTTTCTTTATTTTTCAGTGCCTGCAATTTCAACTGAAACATGAACAATTCTTCAAACTTTACACGTCGCAATGCCTGTTTATGAGCTGCCATATCTTCTGGAAAATGCATAGCCAAAACAGCTTCTTGCCGGTTCATCAGACGATATTTTTCTATCAAAAATTCTGGTAAGTTCTCAGGTAATTCTGACAGAAGTCTTGATTCAAAAACTTGATGAATCACTTTGACCAATTGACTTTGTTTCATACCCGCTGTCAAATGATAAACAGGTTCTAATCCATCGTCCACCTGAGCCACAACTTTCATTCCCATCAGTTGTTGCTTTGCCTGTTCCCATTTTCCATAAACCGCAATTTCTTTTCCAACCTCCACTTTATCAGCCAAATAGGGTTGATTAAAAAAGCTGACAGCAACGACGGCTTCACCTTCTTTAATTTTAAATGAAAGTCGATTACGTTTAAATCCGTAATACTGAACATTAGCTGGGGTCACTACCGTTCCAATAATCGTTGCTTTTTCTCCGTCAACAAGTTCAAAAACCGAACGACTTGCGAAATCTTCATAACGAAAAGGGAAATAAAGCAGTAAATCTTGAACTGTGAAAATTCCTAACTTATGGAAATTTTCCACAGACTTTGGCCCCACACCTTTTAAAAATTGCACTGAATCTGTTAATTTCATACTTTTATTATACCAAGATATAAGGCTAAATGCTTCAAAAATCAAATATAATTTACTGACAGAGTATTTTATCAGTAAATTTTGCTGATAGATACTCTGTCAGTAAAAAAAATAATCAGAAAATTTTCTGATTACTTTTTATGCTTTTTTAACAACCGAACCCTTCAAACTAATCGCTCCAAATCCTGGAATTTTTGAATCAATAAAATGTTCATTTTTTCCTTCTGGATTGATACGAATGTTTTTCACTTTTGTACCCTGTTTAATTGGTTTTGGCATTCCTTTAACCGGCAAATCTTGTACAATGACAAGATCATCCCCAGTTTCTAACTCATTTCCTAGACTATCAAGGACAATAAATTTTCCAGCTGCTTCAATTTCTTCAAGCGTAAATTCATTCCCACATTCAGAACAGCCAAAGCTCGTATCTGATAATTCATAAGTATATTCACTTGAGCAATGAATACATTTTGGTGTCTCCATTTTTTCTCCTTTATAAAATAAAAAAACCAGCCCGAAGACTGGTTTTTATACCGTTAAAATCGGAAAATTATTTAGCGATTTTAGCGAAGTATGCAAGTGTACGAACAAGGTTTGAAGTGTATGACATTTCGTTATCGTACCAAGATACAGTTTTAACAAGTTGAGCTCCGTTAGCTGAAGTAACTTCAGTTTGAGTAGCATCAAAGAGTGAAGAGTTTGAGATACCAACGATATCAGATGAAACGATTTGGTCTTCGTTGTAACCAAATGATTCATTTGAAGCAGCTTTCATAGCTGCGTTGATTTCGTCAACTGTAACTTCTTTATCAAGGATAGTAACAAGTTCAGTCAATGAACCAGTTGGAACTGGTACACGTTGAGCATGTCCTTGAAGTTTACCTTGAAGTTCTGGCAATACAAGACCGATAGCTTTAGCAGCACCTGTTGAGTTAGGTACGATGTTTTCAGCTGCAGCACGTGCGCGACGGAAGTCTCCACCACGGTGTGGGCCATCAAGAGTCATTTGGTCACCAGTGTAACCGTGAACTGTAGTCATTGTACCAACTTTGATACCGAATTGTTTATTCAAAGTATCAGCCATTGGAGCAAGACAGTTAGTTGTACATGAACCAGCTGAAATTACTGTTTCAGTTCCATCAAGTACTTCGTGGTTAGTGTTGAAAACGATTGTTTTAACATCTGATCCACCAGGTGCAGTGATAACAACTTTCTTAGCACCGTTAGCGTGCAAGTGTTGTTCAGCTTTTTCTTTAGTTGCGAAGAAACCAGTTGCTTCAAGAACGATTTCTGCACCAACTTCAGCCCAGTTGATGTTAGCTGGGTTAGATTCAGCAGTAACTTTAACGAATTTACCGTTAACTTCAAAACCACCATCTTTAACTTCAACTTTACCATCAAAACGACCTTGAGTTGTATCGTATTTAAGCAAGTGAGCAAGCATTGCTGGATCTGTCAAGTCGTTGATTGCAACAACTTCAACACCTTCAACATTTTGAATACGACGGAAAGCAAGACGACCGATACGACCGAAACCGTTAATACCAACTTTAACTACCATTAGTAGTTTCCTCCTTATAGGGATTAGATTTTATAAAAGGCAAACCTTTTAAATTGACTAAGTTAACAATTTAACTTACTCTTTTATTTTAACACTTTTTTTAAAATTTGCAAACATAAACTACCTTAGAAAGCGCTCTACAAAAGCAAATGAACTCCCCTTCTCCTGAAAGCGGTTAACATTAAAAAAGCTAATACTTTTGGCAATAATCTTTGACTTTCCACCTAAAAATATGACTAAAAAAATTACTGAGCAGGCTGTCAGTAATTTTTATTCTTATTTTTTTCCAAATAAGCGCCCAAAAAAGCCTTTATTTTCCGTTGTTTTCAACTGTTCTTGTAAATCAGTGAAAAATTGATTTTGATCTGTCAAAGCTTTTTCCATTAATTCTTGCTGTTTTTTGATCTGTTCATCTTTTTCAGCGATTTGTGCATCTTTAACATTTATTTGTTGATCTTTAGAGATAAGTTGACTATTCAAACGCTCAATCTCAGCGTTTTTATCTTTCATCAACGCACTAATCATTTCATAAGCTGCAGATGTTGCATCATCTGCTTTAATGGCAATCTCAGAACCTTTGTCAGTATTTTCTTCTAAAACTTCGGCCTTAGCAGTGACTACTTTTCCATATAAACCTTCAAGTTCATGGATTCCTTCGGCATTGACGACTGTTACATTTTTCTCATTTTTTTCAACAAATTTAGTATCTAGCGATTTAACCCGTTTATTCATCGCTTGGCGAGTGACTCCAAAAAGCTCTGCCAATTCACTTACTGTTTTAGTTTTCATATCATCAATAATACCATATTTTCGGCTAATTATACAGACTTTTGTAAAAATTTTATTTGTATATCGTTCAGAGAATTATTAAAAATATATTATAATTAAATTATAATGTAATTTCCCAAAAGAAAGGACTGACAGATATGAAATATAAAACAGAAGCCATTGAAAATATAAAAAAGTTTTATGATATTAATGCGAAAACTGGGCTGAGTCCAACTCAAGTCACAAACTTCCGCATCAAGTATGGCCACAATAATTTTGAAGATCAAAAAGGACCTAATTTTCTCCAAAAACTTCTCCATCATCTTTTAGAAGTTATGAATATCATCCTCATTTTGGTCGGCCTCCTCTCTGCATATTTAGCATATATCAGCAACGGAAACTATACCAAGACAATTGTTGTTCTCCTTATTGTCATCATTAATATTTTCGTTTCCATTTTTCAAGAAAACAGGGCAGAAAACGCCCTTTCTGCCCTAAAAAAACTCTCTTCTCCCACTTCGACCGTTCTTCGCTCTGGAAAGCGTCAGACCATCCCTTCAAGCGAGCTGGTCTGCGGTGACCTTATTGAACTGACCGCCGGCGTGCAAGTCGGTGCCGACATTCGCCTTCTTACAAGCAATAACCTCCAAGTTGACGAATCATCACTGACAGGTGAATCCGAACCAATTGATAAGAATGCTGACCTTGAAATCACTGATGAAGTTCCTTTGGGAGACCAACTCAACATGGTTTTTTCTGGAACAAATATCCTTAACGGAACAGCAGAAGGAATTGTCGTAGCAGTTGGTTCTAAATCCCAAATGGGTCAAATTGCAACACTCATCGGCGAACAAATCAAAGGAAAAACGCCACTTCAAAAACGAATTGATAAACTTGCAAAACGTTTAGCAATTATAGCCTTTGCTGCCGGAATTTTGATTTTCGTCATCAACCTTTTATATGCTAATGTTCCTCTAGTTGATAATTTAATGACTGCCGTTGTTCTCGGAGTTGCTGCTGTTCCAGAAACGCTTCCAGTTATTGTAACTCTCAGTCTCATTTATGGTGTGGAAAATATGGCTCAGAAAAAAGCTATTATCCGAAACGTTCCTGCCGTTGAAACTCTTGGAAATGCAACAGTCATCGCTTCAGATAAAACGGGAACCTTAACCCAAAATCAGATGACCATACAAAAACTCTGGTTGTCTGGACAAGATAGTTGGTCTGGAGGCCAACTATCAAACTCAGAAATCACTCTTATCCAAAACTTTGCTTATGCCTCAAATGCTAGTGCTCAACTCATTGATGGTGATTGGGAAGTCCACGGTGATCCAACCGAAGCAGCAATTATTCGCTTCTTAATCACTCACAAACTCTATCAGCCAGAAAAGGCACCCAAACGCCTCGCTGAACTCCCTTTTGATAGTTCACGTAAGAAAATGACCGTTGTCATTCCTCACCCTAAAAATAACGAAAAATATCTCGTACTGACCAAAGGCGCTTTTGATAGACTTGCACCAAGCAGTCAACATCAAAGTCAGCACCCTTCACTCTTTAATACTGAAAACCCTTCAGAACAGCTGAGTTCTTCAAATGACCTATTAAATCAAGCACAAAAAATACATGATATTTTTGCTGACCAAGCCCTACGTGTTCTTGCTCTTTCTTACAAAATCATCGATAAAATCCCAGAAGATTTAACTGAATTAGAAAATAACCTTACCTTTCTTGGAATCGTGGGAATGATTGACCCTCCACGCTTAGAATCAAAAGCTGCCGTTCAAGAAGCTAGAGCAGCTGGTATTAAACCAATCATGATTACAGGGGACCACGCGCTTACAGCAAAAGCAATCGCTCAACAAATTGACATCTATCGTGACGGAGATAAAGTTATTGATGGCTTAACGCTCAAATCAATGACCGATGATGAACTCAGTCAAAACATTGAACAAATTTCAGTTTATGCCAGAGTAAGTCCTGAAGACAAACTTCGTATTGTAAAAATCTGGCAAGAAAAAGAACAAATCGTCGCCATGACAGGAGACGGGGTCAATGACGCACCCAGCTTAAGAGCTGCCGATGTCGGAACCGCAATGGGAATAGCTGGAACAGAAGTTGCAAAATCCGCTTCTGATATCATTCTTGCTGACGACAATTTTGCAACCATTGTCGCCGCTATTCGTGAAGGACGTCGTGTTTACACCAATATCAAAAAAACAATTTATTACCTTCTCTCAGCAAACGTAGCTGAAATTCTAACAATGCTCATTGGAGCAATTGTCGGTTGGGGAATGCCATTTACAGGAATTCAACTCCTTTACATCAATGTCCTTGCTGATGGAATTCCCGGATTTGGACTTTCACGTGAAAAAGCCGACAGTCATATCATGGAACAGCCACCTGTTGGAGTCAAAGAAAGTATCTTCTCAAGAGGAGTCAGCTGGCGTATCGCCATTTGTTCCACTGCATTCATCATTACTGCTCTAGTTGGTTTTTATCTCGGTAGGTTTATTGAAATCGCTGGATTGACACCCAACCATCAACTCGGACAAACAATGGCCTTTGTGATACTAACCCTTGCTTCTACGATTAATGTCTATAACGCTAGAAGTAATGAATCTCTCTTCACAAGAGGAATTACAACTAATAAAATGATTTTTGGTACCACCTTATTATCACTAGGAATAACCGTTCTCTTTACAAATGTTCCTATTTTGATGAATATCTTAGAAGTTGCTCCATTATCAATGACACACTGGCTAATAGCTATCATCTTAGCTTTAATCCCAACTCTTGTCATTGAAATTACAAAAGTGATTCTTAATAAACAAGGGAAAAAATTTATTGGCTAAAAGAAAGGCTCAAAATAACTTGAGCCTTTTTATCTGTTCACTTATTCATGGAATTCTACAACCATCTTCACCACTTCATCATAAGAGTCTTGACAGCCATTTTTCACCCAATTTCCTAAAACATAAAATAAACCAGCAGCCATAAAATCGTTCCAAAATTTTTGCTTTGTCCCTAGATAATCAGCCCAAGTCGTTGTTTCATTATAAAAAATAGTCATCTTTTGAGCAAATACCTGAAAAACCAGCGAATAATAATTCCCCTTGACAGCTTTTTCTATTTCTTCTTCTTGCTCAACAAATAGTCCCACCAACTTCTCACTTAAAATAAGTGAGTTAATACTTTCTAGCTCCAAAAGTTCTTTAAGAAATTTATCATAGATTAGCTCAAAATACTCTAATACGACTTCTTCCTTATTTTTGAAGTGCCGATAGAAAGTCATCCGACTCACCCCGGCTTTTTTGCAAACTTCTGTCAATGGCAATTCATTGATTGTATATTTCTCTAAACACAACATCGTTCCTTCAATAATAAAGTCATGAAAATCTTGATATTGCTCTTTTCGCTTCATTTCTGTTACACTTTCATTTTGTTGTCACTTTTAAAGACAAATCGTCCAAAGTTAATTGTAAAAGTTCTTTTTTGCTGTTACACTTGTATCATATAAATATTATAACACAAAGGAAAATTTTATTATGTCAAATCAAGAACCAATAGCAAACTACAAATTTAATTATAAAACAACAGCAAATAAAGTTATGAAAAATATTAATCTTTCAGGAAAAACAATCATCATCACTGGTGGGTATTCTGGTATTGGTTTAGAGATGACCAAACAACTTTCACGTGCTGGAGCAAAAATTATTATCCCCGCCCGAAGAATGGAGGTAGCCAAGAAAAATTTATCTAAAATAAAAAATATTGACATTCTTCCCCTTGAGCTCACCAATCCAAAAAGTATTCATCAATTTGCCGAAAGTTTTTTGCAAAATAATTCAAAACTAGATATTCTTATTAATTCAGCTGGATTAATGTACCTTCCTTTAAAAAGAGATTCTCGAGGAATAGAATATCACTTTGCCACAAACCATCTAGGCCACTATCAATTAACAATGGAACTTTTACCCGCTTTAAAAAATGCAAAAAACTCAAGAGTTATAAATTTATCCAGTCGTGCTCAACAAATGACACCATTACTAGAAGATTGGAATTTTGAAAAAATAGAAAACTACAGTCCCCAAATAGGCTACCAACAATCTAAAACTGCCAACGTTTTATTTTCAATAAAACTAGATGAACTAGGAAAAAAATATGGAATTAGAAGTTTTGCCGTCCACCCTGGTATGATTCCAATGACAAATATTGGTCGTCAAAATTCACCTATTATCCCTTGGCTCCGCTACCTAGCCGACTATTTTAAATTAATTCATATCCCCGTATTTTTTAATGCACTTAAATCCGGCTTTGACCGAAGTAAATATCGTTATCTAAAAACAATAGCCCAAGGTGCCGCAACACCTCTTTGGGCCTCAACAAGCCCTGATTTAGAAGGTAAGGGTGGTCTTTATTGTGAAGACCTTAATATTGCCAGACTTATGACATCAGAAGAAGCTAATAATTTTTCTGGAGGCTTACGTCCGCATGCAATAGGCCACAATGACGCAGATAGACTTTGGCAGATTTCAAAAAATATAACAGGTCTAGATTTTGAATAAACCCTTACTATAAAATAAAACTGACCTATTATAAATAGGTCAGTTTATCTATTTTTTCATTAGATGAAACTTATTATACATACTACTTTTGATTAAATAATGGCATTTATATTAAAAATACACAAACTTCTTTGACATGTTATTGATCAAGTGCTACTATTATGCTATATATTCAAAATAGTTTGAATATATAGTTTTTTATAACAAAGGAGATACTTATGAAGAAGAATTTAAATGAACTTCAAAAATTTATAGTGATGAACCTGCAACACTCACTAAAAATTTTTATAAGAGAACAGCCATGATTTTAAAAAAATACAAAATTAATATTTTAGGAATTCTATTTTTTCTTTTATTAAACATTCTTTATCAATATCCTCTTGTTTTAGTTTTTGCCTATTTCTTTAATAAAAGAATCTTTTTCTTTACCGATTTTTTATATACTAATTCCTCTTGGACCTTCCCACTATTAATGACTTTGGTATTAATACTCATTTTTATAATTGCTTGGAAGCTTGGGTATCTAAAAAATACACTTAAGAACTGGCATTTAAAGCGTATTTTTTAGTTAATGGGGATTGCGTTTTTCACTTTAGCAATTAATTATCTAGTAACAGTACTTGTCCTAAAAACACACATTATTTCTTCCGTGACGAGTGATACTGATATGTCGGATATTTTAGGCCAACTACCAACCATTTGTCAAAAATATATTTTAGGAATTATTGTTCCACTTTCGGAAGAACTATTGTTTAGAAGTTATATTTTTGGATCAATAACTAATAAAAAGGTTGCCTTTATCATCTCTTCTGTACTTTTCGCTCTTGTCCATACGGGATTTTCTTGGTACTTACTTCCATATCTCATCCTTTCTTTTATTATTACTTGGGTTTATTCAAAAAGAAATAATTTTATCGAAAGCGCGATTATCCATAGCTCAGTGAATCTTTTGGGTGGACCTGCAATCAAACTACTAGACACATTTTTTAAGCTATTACCTTATTAAAAAATAATGTAAAAAGGAGAACTATGAAAAATTTTATAAACAAATCAAATATTTTTAAAAGGTGGATCTTATTTCTATATTCTATCCTTACACTAATTATTACCATCATTTATATTATTTTTAACCATACATTTTTTAAAGTAGATTGGCAACGGTATGATATTGATGGGACTTACCGAGGAAAGGTGGATGAAATACTAAAACATGGAGTCTTCTGGATAAATGGAAATTTAACAGCAATCAACTCTTCACTACTTGTTTTACTTCTAGCTATAGGCGCGATTCTTTCATTAGTAATTTTTTATCTAGCATGGCATAATCTAGCAACCAGGACATGGACCCCTATTCTATGCTTTGTAGGATTTTTGATTCCCCTTATCGTCCATGGGGATGGAAATATCCTCAAATCCTTGATTATCGGATATATTTTCATCCTTATTGGAGCAAGTGTCTCCATTCAGGCTTTACGATTTTTTTAACTAAGATTAATAAGATTAATAGGCATATTCACTAAAATAAAAAGTACTAACTTTAATAAAAGTCAGTACTTTTTTGTTTATCAATACTATAAATATCTATAAAAAAAGCTAACAATAGGCAAAGTTAGCTTTTATGTTATGCCGAAGGCCGGGGTCGAACCGGCACTCCCGTGAAGGAACCAGATTTTGAGTCTGGCGCGTCTGCCTATTCCGCCACTTCGGCGAAACATAACAACTGGGGTAGCTGGATTCGAACCAACGCATGAGGGAGTCAAAGTCCCTTGCCTTACCGCTTGGCTATACCCCAATAAAATAGGCGGATGACGGGAATCGAACCCGCGAGTGCCAGCGCCACAAGCTGGTGTGTTAACCACTTCACCACATCCGCCATACTATAAACACGGGCAGCAGGAATTGAACCCACACCAAAGGTTTTGGAGACCTTTGTACTACCTTTATACTATGCCCGTACAAGTATAAAACAAATGGAAGGGGAGGGATTCGAACCCCCGAACCCGAAGGAGCGGATTTACAGTCCGCCGCGTTTAGCCTCTTCGCTACCCTTCCAAACTCTTTATTCAATTAATGGCTGAAACAACCAATGGGAGTTAACGGGATCGAACCGCTGACCCTCTGCTTGTAAGGCAGATGCTCTCCCAGCTGAGCTAAACTCCCAAACTTGGCCACTCGCATATCTCCCAGGGGGCAACCCCCAAGTACTTCCGCCGTAGATGGACTTAACTTCTGTGTTCGACATGGGAACAGGTGTATCTCCATCGCAATGATGACCAAATCATTAAATGTTACTTTGAACATTCAAAACTAAATAACAATTCTTCTAACTTCTAAACCATAAGCATTTTATATTTGACTCTTTTGGTAAAGTCCTCGAGCGATTAGTACTGGTCCGCTCCAAGTCTCGCAACTCTTCCACTTCCAGCCTATCTACCAGATCATCTCTCTGGGCTCTTAATTCTTACGAATGGGTAATCTCATCTTGAGGTGGGCTTCGCACTTAGATGCTTTCAGCGCTTATCCCTTCCCTACATAGCTATCCAGCCGTGCTCCTGGCGGAACAACTGGTACACCAGCGGTAAGTCCATCCCGGTCCTCTCGTACTAAGGACAGATCCTCTCAAATTACCTACGCCCGCGACGGATAGGGACCGAACTGTCTCACGACGTTCTGAACCCAGCTCGCGTGCCGCTTTAATGGGCGAACAGCCCAACCCTTGGGACCGACTACAGCCCCAGGATGCGACGAGCCGACATCGAGGTGCCAAACCTCCCCGTCGATGTGAACTCTTGGGGGAGATAAGCCTGTTATCCCCAGGGTAGCTTTTATCCGTTGAGCGATGGCCCTTCCATGCGGTACCACCGGATCACTAAGTCCTAGTTTCCTACCTGCTCGAGTTGTAGCTCTCGCAGTCAAGCTGGCTTTTACCTTTACACTCTACGATTGATTTCCAACCAATCTGAGCCAACCTTTGAGCGCCTCCGTTACTCTTTAGGAGGCGACCGCCCCAGTCAAACTGTCCGTCAGACACTGTCTCCCTGGCCGATTATGCCAGCGGGTTAGAGTAACCATAAGTCAAGGGTAGTATCCCAACAACGCCTCAATAGAAACTAGCGTCCCTATTTCAATGGCTCCTACCTATCCTGTACATGACTTACAGGTACTCAATATCAAACTACAGTAAAGCTCCATGGGGTCTTTCCGTCCTGTCGCGGGTAACCTGCATCTTCACAGGTACTAAAATTTCACCGAGTCTCTCGTTGAGACAGTGCCCAAATCATTACGCCTTTCGTGCGGGTCGGAACTTACCCGACAAGGAATTTCGCTACCTTAGGACCGTTATAGTTACGGCCGCCGTTTACTGGGGCTTCAATTCATACCTTCGACTTACGTCTAAGCACTCCTCTTAACCTTCCAGCACCGGGCAGGCGTCACCCCCTATACATCACCTTGCGGTTTAGCAGAGAGCTGTGTTTTTGATAAACAGTTGCTTGGGCCTATTCACTGCGGCTGGCTTTTACACCAGCACCCCTTCTCCCGAAGTTACGGGGCTATTTTGCCGAGTTCCTTAACGAGAGTTCTCTCGATCACCTGAGGCTACTCGCCTCGACTACCTGTGTCGGTTTGCGGTACGGGTAGATATGACTTTACGCTAGAAGCTTTTCTTGGCAGTGTGACATCAGAGAGTTCGCAACCGTAGTTGCTTCCCCATCACAGCTCAATGTTAGAGAGAAATGCATTTGACACATCTCACACCTCACTGCTTAGACCAGAATCCATTAACTGGCATCTCTTAGCCTACTGCGTCCCTCCATCACGATCATATCTAGTACTGGAATATCAACCAGTTGTCCATCGACTACGCCTTTCGGCCTCGCCTTAGGTCCCGACTAACCCAGGGCGGACGAGCCTTCCCCTGGAAACCTTAGTCTTACGGTGGATAAGATTCTCACTTATCTTGCGCTACTCATACCGGCATTCTCACTTCTTAACGCTCCAGCACTCCTCACGGTATACCTTCATCGCGGTTAAGAACGCTCTCCTACCATTGATAAAATATCAATCCAAAGCTTCGGTAATATGTTTAGCCCCGGTACATTTTCGGCGCAGGGTCACTCGACTAGTGAGCTATTACGCACTCTTTGAATGATAGCTGCTTCTGAGCTAACATCCTAGTTGTCTGTGCAACCCCACATCCTTTTCCACTTAACATATATTTTGGGACCTTAGCTGTTGGTCTGGGCTGTTTCCCTTTCGACTACGGATCTTAGCACTCGCAGTCTGACTGCCGAACATGTGTATTAGCATTCGGAGTTTATCTGAGATTGGTAATCCTAGACGGACCCCTCACCCAAACAGTGCTCTACCTCCAATACACTTACATTTCGACGCTAGCCCTAAAGCTATTTCGGAGAGAACCAGCTATCTCCCAGTTCGTTTGGAATTTCTCCGCTATCCACAAGTCATCCAAACACTTTTCAACGTGTCCTGGTTCGGGCCTCCAGTGCGTCTTACCACACCTTCACCCTGCTCATGGATAGGTCACTAGGTTTCGGGTCTACATCATGATACTAAGTCGCCCTATTCAGACTCGGTTTCCCTACGGCTCCGTCTCTTCAACTTAACCTCGCATCATAACGTAACTCGCCGGTTCATTCTACAAAAGGCACGCTCTCACCCATTAACGGGCTCGAACTTCTTGTAGGCACACGGTTTCAGGTGCTATTTCACTCCCCTCTCGGGGTTCTTTTCACCTTTCCCTCACGGTACTGGTTCACTATCGGTCACTAAGGAGTATTTAGGGTTGGGAGATGGTCCTCCCGGATTCAAACTGGATTTCGCGTGTCCAGCCCTACTCAGGATACTGCTAGGTATAAGCGCTATTTCGTCTACGGGATTATTACCCTCTTTGATTAACCTTCCCAGGTTATTCGACTATAATGCTTAAGTCCACGTTGCAGTCCTACAACCCCAAGAAGCAAGCTTCTTGGTTTGCCCTTCTTCGCGTTCGCTCGCCGCTACTTACAAAATCGTTTTTACTTTCTCTTCCTGCAGGTACTTACATGTTTCAGTTCTCTGCGTTACCTTTACATGAGCTATGTATTCACTCATGAATAACTGCTAGTAGCAGCTGGGTTTCCCCATTCGGAGACCTAGGGATCAATGCGTACTTACTGCTCCCCCTAGAATATCGTCGTTAGTCACGTCCTTCATCGGCTCTTAGTGCCAAGGCATCCACCGTGCGCCCTTATTAACTTTGCCATGATGATTTATAATCATCGTTTTTCAAGTATAAGTTTGTAAATTCTTTAAAATTCACAGCTCTTTGGTTTATTTATCGTTATTAGATATTGTTATTTAGTTTTCAATGTTCAAGTGATTTTAACGTCTTGTCTGACAATGGAGCCTAGCGGGATCGAACCGCTGACCTCCTGCGTGCAAAGCAGGCGCTCTCCCAGCTGAGCTAAGGCCCCACAATCAAGAATTTGATTCTTGCTTAGGTTTATGACTAAACCCCTCAAAACTGAATAAAGTTGAATGCTCACGTCTTTGTATATATTCCTTAGAAAGGAGGTGATCCAGCCGCACCTTCCGATACGGCTACCTTGTTACGACTTCACCCCAGTCATCGGTCTTACCTTAGGAAGCGCCCTCCTTGCGGTTAGGCAACCTACTTCGGGTACTCCCAACTCCCGTGGTGTGACGGGCGGTGTGTACAAGGCCCGGGAACGTATTCACCGCGGCGTGCTGATCCGCGATTACTAGCGATTCCGACTTCATGTAGGCGAGTTGCAGCCTACAATCCGAACTGAGAATGGTTTTAAGAGATTAGCTAAACATCACTGTCTCGCGACTCGTTGTACCATCCATTGTAGCACGTGTGTAGCCCAGGTCATAAGGGGCATGATGATTTGACGTCATCCCCACCTTCCTCCGGTTTATCACCGGCAGTCTCGTTAGAGTGCCCAACTTAATGATGGCAACTAACAATAGGGGTTGCGCTCGTTGCGGGACTTAACCCAACATCTCACGACACGAGCTGACGACAACCATGCACCACCTGTATCCCGTGTCCCGAAGGAACTTCCTATCTCTAGGAATAGCACGAGTATGTCAAGACCTGGTAAGGTTCTTCGCGTTGCTTCGAATTAAACCACATGCTCCACCGCTTGTGCGGGCCCCCGTCAATTCCTTTGAGTTTCAACCTTGCGGTCGTACTCCCCAGGCGGAGTGCTTATTGCGTTAGCTGCGATACAGAGAACTTATAGCTCCCTACATCTAGCACTCATCGTTTACGGCGTGGACTACCAGGGTATCTAATCCTGTTTGCTCCCCACGCTTTCGAGCCTCAGTGTCAGTTACAGGCCAGAGAGCCGCTTTCGCCACCGGTGTTCCTCCATATATCTACGCATTTCACCGCTACACATGGAATTCCACTCTCCTCTCCTGCACTCAAGTCTACCAGTTTCCAATGCATACAATGGTTGAGCCACTGCCTTTTACACCAGACTTAATAAACCACCTGCGCTCGCTTTACGCCCAATAAATCCGGACAACGCTCGGGACCTACGTATTACCGCGGCTGCTGGCACGTAGTTAGCCGTCCCTTTCTGGGTAGTTACCGTCACTTGATGAGCTTTCCACTCTCACCAACGTTCTTCTCTACCAACAGAGTTTTACGATCCGAAAACCTTCTTCACTCACGCGGCGTTGCTCGGTCAGACTTTCGTCCATTGCCGAAGATTCCCTACTGCTGCCTCCCGTAGGAGTTTGGGCCGTGTCTCAGTCCCAATGTGGCCGATCACCCTCTCAGGTCGGCTATGTATCATCGCCTTGGTGAGCCTTTACCTCACCAACTAGCTAATACAACGCGGGATCATCTTTGAGTGATGCAATTGCATCTTTCAAACTTAAAACTTGTGTTTAAAGTTGTTATGCGGTATTAGCATTCGTTTCCAAATGTTGTCCCCCGCTCAAAGGCAGATTCCCCACGCGTTACTCACCCGTTCGCTGCTCTTCAAATTGGTGCAAGCACCAATCTTCATCGCTCAACTTGCATGTATTAGGCACGCCGCCAGCGTTCGTCCTGAGCCAGGATCAAACTCTCAAATAAAGTATTTAAGTCACCGAAGTGACTGGCTTGTCTTTCATTATTGATTGACAGATTTTTGATGTATTGCTACATCACATGAGTCATTCTTCTTTATTCAGTTTTCAATGGTCTAGCTTGTCGCGCTTCAACGCTCGTCTCTCGCGACAACTATTATATTCTATCAAACCTATCTCGCCCTGTCAAGAATTTAATGTGGCTTTTTCAATCTTTTTTTCTTATTGTCTCTTAAACCCTGATATTACGCGATTCTTTGGTTATTGTTTTTTTTAATAAAATAGGAAATATAGTAATTTCTCTACATTATAGTTTAAATTAAATAATAAAAAACACTCCCAATTTGAGAGTGTTTTAAACATTGATATATGAATAATATTAACGTTTTGAGAATTGTGATGCTTTGCGGGCTTTTTTGAGACCTGGTTTTTTACGTTCAACCATACGAGCGTCACGTGTAAGAAGTCCAGCGCGTTTCAAAGCACTACGGAAGTCTGGGTCTACTTGGAGCAATGCACGAGCGATACCGTGACGGATAGCTCCTGCTTGACCAGATACACCACCACCATTTACGTTTACGAGAGTGTCGTAGCTACCTTCTGTTTGTGTAGCTGCAAATGGTTGGTTGATAACAAGACGCATGTCTGCGTGTGGGATGTAGCTTTCTACTTCGCGTCCGTTAACTGTGATTTTACCAGTACCAGGTACGAGACGTACGCGTGCTACTGCATTTTTACGACGGCCTGTGCCGGCATATTGTACTTGTGCCATTATGTTCGTTCCTTCCTGATTAGATCAAACCTGTGATGTCAAGGACTTCAGGTTTTTGAGCTGTATGTGTGTGTTCTGCGCCAACAAACACTTTAAGTTTCATGCCTTGAGCACGTCCAAGTGTGTTGTGTGGAAGCATACCTTTTACTGATTTTTCAATCAAACGTACAGCATTCTTTTCACGGAGTTCACCAGCAGTAACTGATTTCAATCCACCTGGGTGAAGTGAGTGTGAGTAGTATACTTTATCAGTTGCTTTTTTACCAGTCAATTTGATTTTTTCAGCGTTAACAACGATTACGAAATCACCTGTATCAGTATGTGGTGTGTATGTTGGTTTGTTTTTTCCGCGGAGTACGCTTGCGACAACTGCAGAAAGACGTCCAAGAGGAACATCAGTTGCATCGACGACGTACCATTTACGGTCAACGTTTTGAGCGTTAGCCATGAATGTAGTTTTCATCATTTTGGTTATTTTCCTTTTACTAGAATTTGTTTACAGCAGGTGTAAGAGTCCTGCAAAGTATTTTTGGGTTTCCGGGGCCACAAAAATGGGGTAAACAATACCGTTTATCATCATATCATATTCCGCCTCGCTTTGTCAAGGCTTTTTTGCTTCTAATGCTTTATATTTTAATTGCTTTTAGTGCTCTTAATTTTTTTGTTATTAAAATTTTGCTGTTGAATATTTATTCCATTGATATTAGAAGACTTAAGCAATCTAATAGTAGTTTTATTTGAAGTGTGATACACTTTTTTTAATAGATAGATTTATAAAATACAATATTAAATAGAGCTTTTTTAATTTTTTATTCAGTTGATTTAGAAAAAGTGTATATTTATTTTAGAAAAGAGGTAGATAGTATGTTTTTAGCGATTAATGAAATCAGACATTCAAAATTGAGGTATGCCCTTGTGATCGGGGTTATGTTTTTAATTGCCTATCTTGTTTTTTTCCTATCAGGCTTGGCCTACGGGCTTGCTCAAGAAAACCGAATGGCTGTTGATAAATGGAACGCTTCCGATATTTTTTTATCTGAGAAAGCAAATGATTCTCTCAACATGTCAATGATTGATCCTGATCTCGCCAATGAACTTACCGCTAAAGAAAAAGCGGTCCTCGCCCAAGCTGCTGGTATCATTTATGATGCTACTGACGAAAATAAGAAGCAAAACGTTAGCTTTTTTGGTATAAATTCAAAGGAGTTTTTAAATCCAAAAGTTATCGAAGGAAAATCCTTTAAAAGCAGTGGCGAGGTGGTCGCTGATATTAGCTTGAAAAAACAATATCATTATAAAATAGGAGATAAAGTAAAGCTGGCAACCAACAATGAACCTTTGCTGATTGTAGGTTTTACAGATAACGCTAAGTTTAATATTTCTCCTGTGCTTTATACTTCTATGGAGACTTTCCAAACTATCCGTTACGGTGCCAATTCTAGTTTTCAACCTAAAACTACTTATAACGCTATTGTTACGCGTGGGAAAGTGAGTCAGCAACCTAAAGGTCTTCAAAAATTATCCATCAGTAAATTTATAGATAAGCTCCCAGGTTATAGTGCTCAAGTTTTGACTTTTGGTTTCATGATTGGCTTTTTAGTCGTGATTGCTGCAGTAGTCATTGGAATCTTTATTTATGTTTTGACCATGCAAAAGATAGCAATTTTCGGAGTAATGAAAGCTCAAGGAATTTCTAGCCGTTTTATTGCCAATTCAGTCATTGCCCAGACTTTTATTTTAGCTGTTAGTGGAGTGACTATAGGTTTATTAGCAACGATTGCTTCTGCTTTGATTTTACCTGAGGCGGTCCCTTTTCAAACAAACCTTCTTTTCTTTGGCGTCATCGCCCTCTTAATGGTTTTAGTCGCAATTATTGGCGCTTTGTTCTCTGTAAGGACAATTGTCAAGATTGATCCCTTGAAAGCAATCGGGTAGGTAGGAGGAAATAGAATGAAAGCAATTGAGTTAAAAAATGTCAAAAAGAATTTTAAAGATGGCGACGAAACAATTGAAGCATTGAAAGAAACCAATTTTTCAGTAGATAAGGGAGAATTTGTTGCAATCATCGGTCCTTCCGGCTCTGGCAAGAGCACTCTTCTTACTATTGCCGGTGGATTGCAAAGTCCTTCTTCTGGAGAAATTTGGATTAACGGTCAGACTTTAAGCGAAAAGAAAGAAAAAGCACGCGCTAAAGTTCGTTTTGAGGAAATTGGTTTTATTTTGCAAGCCTCTAATCTTGTTCCATTTCTTACTGTCAAAAAACAGCTCGAACTGGTCGATAAAGTCACTAAAGGAAAAAATAATAAATCTGGTCTAGACTTGCTTAGTCGCCTAGGTTTAGACAAATTAATTGATAAATATCCTGATGAGCTTTCTGGTGGAGAGCGTCAAAGAGTTGCGATTGTACGCGCGCTTTACAATGACCCCTCCATTATCTTGGCAGATGAGCCGACTGCAAGTTTAGATACTGAAAAAGCTTACGAAGTCGTTAAAATATTGGCAAAAGAAGCGAAAGAAAAAAATAAAGCAACAATCATGGTCACTCATGATTTACGTTTGGTGGATTTTTGCGATAAAGTTTACTTAATGCAAGATGGAAGCTTAAGTGAAAAAACAGATTAACTTTTAAATTTCTCTATATTTTAAAATATGGAGATTTTTTTATTTATTTTATTAGAGGTTTGGTATAATAGGTTTTAATAAGAAATATTTTAAACAAATAGTTGGATTCTTATTCGCGAACCTCTTATTTATGGTAGAATAATCTTATGAATATTGTCCTAAAATTAAGCTCTAATGCCTGTCAGCAACTCTCTGAAAAATATAAATCTTACGAGCAAACTTCTAAAAATCCTTATATTCGCTTTTTTGCTAAAGTTGGAAAAACTTCTATTTCTGTTTATACATCTGGAAAAGTAGTCTTTCAAGGAAGTGATGCTGAAAAAATTGCAAGTGAATTTGGACATGTTGCTCAAGTTGTTCCTAAAAAACAAACTAATCTTATTGGGACTGACGAGGTAGGAAATGGTTCATATTTTGGTGGCTTAATGGTTACTGCAAGTTTTGTCAGTGATAATCATTTGAAATTTTTAAAAGAAATGGGTGTCACTGATTCTAAAAAATTAACTGACGAAAAAATTTGTCAGATTGCCCCCAAATTGATAGAGGAGATTCCTCATGTTGCCTTGGTTGTTGAGCCTGAGAAGTATAACGAGGTGATTGCTTCGGGCTATAATGCTGTCAGCATCAAGGTTGCCTTACATAATCAAGCAATTTATCTCCTTGAAAAGCAACTCGGTAGCCAGCCTGAAAGTATTGTTATCGATGCTTTCACAACCGAAGCAAATTATAAAAAATATGTTAGCGCAGAAAAAAATCACCCACTGACAAACGTAACTTTACTGACAAAAGCTGAAGATCAATTTTTAGCTGTTGCAGTTAGTTCAATTATTTCTCGTTATAAGTTTTTGGAAAATCTCAAAAAGTTATCAAAAGAATCTGGCTTTACTTTACCCAGTGGCGCAGGAAATTTGTCTGACAAAGTTGCTGCTCAAATCATTAAGAGTCAAGGGATTGATGCTCTGAATCACTTAGCTAAATTACATTTTGCCAATACACAAAAAGCGATGAAAATCGCTCAATTATAGAAAGTAATAATATGATGAAATTTTTAAAAGAATGGGGATTATTTATCTTTATAATCGCCGCTGTCCTTCTCTCGCGCGTCTTTATTTGGTCACTAGTTGTCGTTGATGGCCATTCAATGGACCCTACTTTAGCCGATAAAGAAAGACTTGTAATTGTTAGAACGACAAAAATTAATCGTTTTGATATTGTAGTTGCTAAAGAAAACGCGGCTGATGGTTCAACCAAAGATATTGTCAAACGTGTCGTTGGGATGCCTGGGGACACTATAAAATTCGACCATGACCAACTTACTATCAATAATAAGGTTTATCCAGAAAACTATCTCAAAGACTATCAAAAACAATTGGCTGATGGTCAATTGGAAAAAACTTACGGGAACTATCCTTTGACAAAAGCATTAACTGATCAAAATCGTAGTTTATTTGTAAGCTTAGCTCAGAGCACCAAAGCTTTTACAACTGATAGTACTGGTAATCCAACCTTTACAGTCAAAGTCCCTGACGGACAATACTTCTTGATGGGAGATAATCGTGTTGTGTCTCAAGATAGCCGAGCAGTTGGAAGTTTCAAACGTTCAGCGATTATTGGTGAAGCCAAATTACGAGTTTGGCCACTCAATAAAATTTCTTTCTTTTAAATAAATAAGCAAAAAAAGTTACTGACAGAATGTCTGTCAGTAACTTTTTTATTTGTCATTAAATATATTTCCCAATTGAACATCAATTGAACGATTGGCAATATCAATTCGGTCAACTTTCAAGATTGATTTATAATCATCAATCAATCGTTCACCTTTAAATGGTCCTTCAAGAAAAACGGCAACACCAGCAAGTAAACAATCAAATTCATGAACAAGACTTCTCATTCCATTGATTGTTCCTGCGCCTTTCATGAAGTCGTCAACAATCAAAACATTTTGACCGATTGAAAGGCTCCGTTTGGATAAGGTCATATTTTCAACACGAGAACTTGAACCCGACATATAATTTACATTGAGCGTTGCTCCTTCGGTCACTTTAGGGTCACGACGGACAATTACGAAGGGAACATCTAAAATCTCAGCAACCGACTGAGCGATTGGAATTCCTTTTGTTGCAATGGTCATGACAACATCAACTTGCTTTTCATGATACTCATGAGCAATAATTTGACCGATTTTACGAAGATTTGATGGAGTGCCTAAAATATCTGACAGATAAATATATCCTCCGGGTAAAATTCGATTTTCTTCACGTAAAAGTTCAGCAATTTCCTGACTCATTTCCAACGAACGTTCGTCAGTAATGTAAGGTGTAAACCGAACTCCTCCAAGGCTACCTGGAAATGTTTCAACCAGACCTACTCCTTGGTTTTCAAAAACACGTTTGATAAATACTAAATCTTCTGAAATAGAGGATTTGGCTACCTCATAATGTTTACTCAGTTCATTTAAATTTAGCATTTGATTGGGATGATTAATTAAAAAATTTGTAAAATCAACTAAACGTTCGTTTCTTTTCATTTATTATCTCATCTCCTATTTGATAAGCTTATTATAGCATGGTATTTCCGAACATTCAAGTTTCACATGAAACAATTTACTGACAGCTTCCAGATTCATAAATGAGCCTCTATCAGTATTTTTTTGACTTCAATAAATAAACAAGCAGTATCATTTAGATACCACTTGTTCAGTTTTAGGAGTAAATTTATGAAAAAAACTTTTTTGGAATAAGTTCATTATAGTCACTCACACTTAATCTTTCATTAAGTTAAGATAAAATGAAACTAAAAGTTACTGATTAATACTTATTTTACTTTGTAATAGGCACTATCTGGCTCACCAAAAACAGTTTGTCCTCCATTATTACAGACAACAATCCTATCCTTTGAACTATCAGTTAAATCTGGACCACCAACATTAGTTGGCGATACACCTGCTGGAGCGAACATAAATGCAATCCCATCTGGCATAGGAGCTGGACTACCAGAAGCCCAAGCAATATGGTCGTAAATTCCCTCTGGTACGGTGCCACCAATCCTTAAATTTCCTGACCATTTCCATGCAGAAACCGAGCATCTTCCATTGTCAGCCACCAGTAGTATGTCTCCCTTAGTATTCTCCCAAGTCCCTTGGATACTTTCGTAATTTCCTAAGATAATCTCTGATAAATTCATTCCACTGTCCACGTCGCTTACCCATACTTCATCCACCCCAGAAGCACGCGCAATTCCGTCTGTCAGTGCATATTGACCTGTGTAGGTTTGATAACCATAATAATCCTGGATGCTTCCATCACTATCCCATGTCACCTGAATTTTAACATCAGCTTTTATCGTTTTCTGCTTTGGCATTTTAAACGTAGACTGACCATTAATCACATAACTCAGTACCTCTTTATTATCCGAAGAAATACTTGCTTTTCCTGTAAAAACACGCTTGTCAGAAGCATTTTGTGACTGTATCACTTTTCCATCCTGACTAATAGTCAAACTTGATTGGGCATCGCCCGATTTTAAATAATAAAAATTATAACTTTTAGCCCATTTTGAAAAATCAGCTGTTGGTGCTACTGAAGAAGGATTCGCTTTTTGACTCGATCGTCTGGTAGACGAAATTGAATGCTGCGTAGACTTTTTTGTTACTTTCGAAGCATTTGTTCTTCCAACAGCTGACAAACTATGAACAATCACTAAAACAATAATAAAGGCTAGCGCAATAAATCCTAATATCGAGGCATAAAGTGGTACATTTATGCCTTTTTTATCTTTTTTCATTTTTACTCCCCTTGTAAATAATAAGGCTTACTAAAGGCCACTCCGTTTTGTCCACCATTGACAAAAATTCTAGCTTTAGTATCATCTGTGACATCTGCCCCTCCATAAATTACACTCACATTTTCTGGAGCAAACCCAAAATAAATTCCCGAACTGACTAAAGTAGTCCCAAACTCCAACACTCCTGCGGTTTGAACCGATTCACTCACCTTCAAATTTTTATCATACTCTGCTTGCCCAGCAAATGGATTAAAATCTTTTGCTTTATCATCTGTGCTTTGACCTGATGTCTTTTTGGGCGCACCAGTTGCCGAATCATTCAAACTAGGAATATCAATACTGAGACCGTCAACTTTTGCTGACATAGCATTTTTTGTAGCAGTGAAATCCGAAATAGACATCGTATTTCCACTGACGATAATTGTATTTCCAGACTCATTTAACCAAGTTCCTTGAATACTTTCATAATTTCCTTGCGCAATTTCTGACAGATTCATTTTCACAAGTGGTTTTTTAGCTGTATAAATAGCCAAGACATCTGTACTCAAAAAACTTTCTCCCGCATTCACTCGCTTTTGTGTGGTTAAATTATAAACGTAATCCAGCGGTAAATCTCCTGCAGTTTCTGCATTCGATTGCTTCCCCTCTTGGTCATAGAATAAAAAGTTTCTGTGATAAGGTAATACATTTTGAATTTTATCCACCGTTTCACTCTCCGTTAAATCCCTACAATCAGGCATGACTAACTCTTTTACAGGCATATCAAAATTTTGTGAAAGCTTAGACCGGTTAAAGACCATCTCCCCCGAATTACTCACTAAAGCTCGTTCATTTGTGCTTCCCCGAGCAATACTATATGAGTATTCATAGGTCCCCTCTATCCCAAAAAGATATGTCACATCATGATTTTCTTCGACTTTCACTCTTCCATCACCTTGATTCGTTGATACTGATGCGTTCGTAAGTTTAAAATAAACTACAGGTTTCACAGCTGTACTTTTATCAGTGGCGGAACTTTCATTAGAAACTCCGTTATTTGGAATTTCATAAACATACTTTACATTAGCAAAAGGTTTGCTACTTACTTCAACTTTACCTTTTGTAATTTTTCCCGATGTTTCTGCCAGTTCCAATCCTTGATTCACCAAAAGATTATCTTCACCTGCGGTATCATGCCGAACATATGTTCCATCTTTTTTGATGACAATATTTGTACTCCATGTTGTATTTCCAGCAGTATAAGTTTCTGCCCATTTTCCAATTTGATCATCAATAGACACAAGTTTTTTTGAGGAACTCCCTGTCATTTTTGGACTTCTGTCAGAGGATAAATTATGAAAAACCACAACAATAATAATAAGCGCCAACACAACAAGTCCCAAAATAGCAGCGTAAAGCGGTAATTTTATTCCTTTTTTGTGTTCTTTCATTATTCATTTCCTTTGTAAGCATTTGAAGCAACCAGTCGTTTTGTATTGTCTACCCAAGTATTTCTAAACATCTCAATCCAAAAACCGAATGGAATGATCCAAATGATAAAAAACGTAATAATTGGATGCTCTAAATCGTACTCACAAACAATGTCAACGATAGAATATTTAATAAGAGCCCAAATCACACTAACAATAATTGCCAACGCGATGATTAATACTAGATTGGTTAACATAACTTGTGAAACTTGATTCATATCCATAAAATTTTCTCCATAAAATGACAGCAAAGCTGTTATAAGTTGTTACTAAAGACTTTCCAAAGTATCTAATTTATAGTCTACACTATCATTAATAGTTTGTCAAAATTTTAACAATACTGTGTTTTAAGTAATAATTCAATGATAGAAATAAAAAAAGCAGTATTACTTAGATACTGCTTTCTCACTTTTAGGAGTAAAGTTATGAAAAAATTTTTTTGGAATAAATACATTATAACTTCCTTGACTTAATAGTTCATTAAGCCAAGATAAAGTGAAACTAAACCAAAAAGAGGGCTGTCAGTAAAAAAATAACCCATCATTACTGACAGGTTATTTCATATTTTTTAAATTAAAGCTTAGTCAGCGTTACGGCCGTTTTTAGCAATAATTTCTTCTTGTACTGATTTAGGTACGTCTGAATAGTGGTCAAATACCATCATGAAAGTACCACGTCCTTGTGTAGATGAACGGAGAGTAGTTGCGTAACCGAACATTTCAGCAAGTGGAACGAAAGCATTAACGATTTGTGATTTACCGTGAGCTTCCATTGAGTTAACTTGACCACGACGAGCAGTCACGTGACCCATGATATCTCCAAGGTTTTCTTCAGGAACAGTGATTGTAACTTTCATCATTGGTTCAAGAATTGCTGGTTTCGCAGTTTTAGCAGCTTCTTTCATTGCAAGAGAAGCGGCAACCTTGAAGGCAGTTTCTGATGAATCGACATCATGGTATGAACCATCATAAAGTTTAGCTTTAATGTCAACCATTGGGTATCCAGCAAGGACACCGTTAGCCATAGTTTCTACCAAACCTTTTTCAACGGCTGGTACGAATTCACGAGGAACGACACCACCGACGATAGCATTTTCAAATTCAAATCCAGCACCTTCTTCATTAGGTGTGAATTCGATCCATACGTCACCGTATTGACCTTTACCACCTGATTGACGTTTGAAGAATCCACGTGCTGAAGTTCCAGCGCGGAATGTTTCACGGTAAGCAACTTGAGGCGCACCAACGTTTGCTTCAACTTTGAATTCACGTTTCATACGGTCAACAAGAACGTCCAAGTGAAGTTCACCCATACCAGAGATAACTGTTTCACCAGTTTCTGGGTTTGTTTCAACACGGAAAGTTGGATCTTCTTCAGCCAATTTTTGGAGGGCAACACCCATCTTATCTTGGTCAGCTTTAGTTTTAGGTTCAACCATCAATTGGATAACTGGTTCTGGAACTTCAATTGATTCAAGGATGATTTTAGCTTTTTCATCTGTCAATGAGTCACCAGTTGTTGTATTTTTCAAACCAACAGCAGCAGCGATATCCCCAGCGTAAACTGTTTGGATTTCTTTACGAGTGTTAGCGTGCATTTGAAGGATACGTCCGATACGTTCACGTTTACCTTTTGAAGTATTCAAAACGTATGAACCAGCATCAAGTGTACCTGAGTAAACGCGGAAGAATGAAAGACGTCCAACGAATGGGTCAGTCATGATTTTGAAAGCAAGAGCTGCAAATGGTTCTTCATCTGAAGCTGGGCGTTCGTCTTCTTCGTCTGTATCAGGGTTAACACCTTGGATAGCTGGGATATCAAGTGGGCTTGGAAGGTAGTCAATAACTGCATCAAGCATCATTTGAACACCTTTGTTCTTGAAGGCAGAACCAGCAAGCATTGGGTAGAAGTCAACATTGATTGTTGCTTTACGGATAGCTGCTTTGAGTTCTGCTTCAGGAATTTCTTCACCAGCAAAATATTTTTCCATGATATCTTCATCGAAATCAGCAATTGCTTCGATGAGTTTTTCACGCCATTCGTTTGCAAGTTCTGTGTATTCTTCTGCATTGAAATCCAAAGATGCCAATTCAGCGTTAAATTCGTCTGAACCTACAACAGTTTCTTTAATATCTGTACCAAGGTCATTAGTATAGATTTCAGATTTCATAGTTACCAAGTCAATGATACCGATGAAGTCATCTTCTGCACCGATTGGAATTTGGATTGGATGAGCATTAGCACCCAAACGATCTCCCAAAGTAGAAAGTGAGTAGTAGAAATCAGCACCGATTTTGTCCATTTTGTTAGCAAAAACGATACGTGGAACACCGTATTCAGTCGCTTGACGCCATACAGTTTCTGTTTGTGGTTCAACACCTGATTGAGCATCAAGAACGGTAACAGCACCATCAAGAACACGGAGTGAACGTTGTACTTCGATTGTGAAGTCCACGTGACCTGGTGTGTCGATGATGTTTACGCGATTACCTTTCCATTCCGCAGTTGTTGCTGCAGATGTGATAGTGATACCACGTTCTTGTTCTTGCTCCATCCAGTCCATTTGTGATGCACCTTCGTGAGTTTCACCGATTTTATGGATTTTACCAGTGTAGTAAAGAACACGTTCAGTTGTTGTTGTTTTACCAGCATCGACGTGGGCCATGATACCGATATTACGTGTATTAGCAAGTGAAAATTCGCGAGCCATTTTGTTCTCCTATTTGATTTTAGTCATGAGAATTTCTCATTAGTTTTATTGTATCAAATTTATGTTAAAAAATTAAAACAAAACCGAGCAGGCGAGGAGCCCAAGCCCGGTAATGTTCGTTTTTACATCAATTCGATGTTTTCGCAATCTTTTTTAGATTGTAAAGTTTATTTGCTAAGCAGAAGCGAGAAAGAAGGTTCCGAAGCGTACTCAAGTACGCGAGGGTTCTTCTGACGAAGCAGCTGCACCACAAATAGATTTTACCAGCGGAAGTGAGCGAACGCACGGTTAGCTTCAGCCATTTTGTGAGTATCTTCACGTTTTTTGACTGCTGCACCTGTGTTGTTAGCTGCATCCAAGATTTCTTTAGCAAGACGGTCTTGCATAGTGTGTTCACCACGGTTACGAGCGATTGTTACCAACCAACGAAGACCAAGAGTTGTACGACGTTCTGGACGAACTTCAACTGGGACTTGATAGTTAGAACCACCGACACGACGAGCGCGAACTTCAAGAACTGGCATGATGTTTTCCATAGCAGTTTCGAAGACTTCGAGTGGGTTGTTTCCAGTAGCTTCTTCAATTTGTTTGAAGGCACCGTAAACGATTTGAGCCGCAACACCGCGTTTACCATCAAGCATTACGCGGTTGATAAGACGAGTTACGACGATTGAGTTGTACATTGGATCTGCCAAAACTTCACGTTTTGGGGCACGATTTTTACGCATTCTTACTTATCTCCCTTCTTAAGCTTTTGGTTTTTTAGCACCGTATTTAGAACGGCTTTGTTTACGGTCAGCGACACCTGCTGTATCAAGTGCACCACGAACGATATGGTAACGTACCCCTGGAAGGTCTTTTACACGTCCACCACGAAGAAGTACAACACTGTGTTCTTGGAGGTTGTGTCCGATACCTGGGATGTACGCTGTTACTTCCATAAGGTTTGAAAGACGTACACGCGCGAATTTACGAAGCGCTGAGTTAGGTTTTTTAGGAGTCATAGTACCAACACGAGTTGCTACTCCACGTTTTTGTGGGCTTGCAAGTTTAGTTTGTACTTTTTTACGGCTGTTGTAGCCAACGTTCATTGCTGGTGATTTAGATTTAGTCACTTGAGCACGACGAGGTTTGCGTACCAATTGGTTAATTGTAGGCATTTTACTGTCTGCTTTTTATATTTTTCCACATTTCTGCGAAGCGATGAGAAATACAAAAGCATTCCTTTCTTTTTATTGGATGATTAAGATGTGAGATTGACCGTTTATATTCGTAGAAACTTAGAAAATGTTGGAGAGGAACGAAGTTCCTTGGAAACATTTGTCTATTTTCCTAGAATATGGGAAATCGAACTCAATTTCTTTTATCAATTTTTTAGTCAGTATATGGTCGCTTAAGCCAAGTTCTGACAAGAAGTTTAGCAACTTATACAAGTTCTCCTGAGAGTCCAAAGTAAAAAGTACCGTTTAATATAATATCATTTTTTATAGTGATTGTCAATCTATTTTTTAGAATAGTTGTAAAAAAGGAACTGGCATTCCTTTTTTACTTTCAATCCTTTTTTAAAAAGCGATTAAGCCTATATTTTGACTTATTTAGTTGCTGCTAGAGTCAAGGTTTTTCTGTCAACCACTCTAACCTCTCCATTTTCAAGTTTAACAATATAACTATTATTTAAAATGCTAGATTCATCTCCAGTAATAATTGTTGCAATTTGTCCGTCTGATAGTTCGATGATTTCGTCTTTTTTCATGATATATCCCTCCATGAATGTTTAATAGTCTAGCTGATGAATAGCATAAACAATGAGTAGTAAAATAAAAATTATTTCTATGATAATAGACAGTCTGTCTTTATTCATAAACTCCTTTCTAAATGGAGATAAGGTGTACTTTCAAGTACAGGGTGGGGAAAAAGGATAACATTAAAGTAACTAAGGTTCTTGTTTTAAATAGATTCTTCCAATGAATTATAAAATATTATCGGTCACTTGCCTTTAACTCCTAAATTATTCGTTTAATAGAATTAAGACTTGGAATAACATTCTTATTTTTAAGCATACTAACACTTTTCGTCTTTCTAAAATCAAGGACTAAGCAAACATTTCCCTTAGGGCTTACTTATCCATCGAATCCATTCAGGTAGCTCTGCTTTTTTAGGTTTATATCCTTTTTTAAATAAAGTATAAAAATATTCTTTAGTCAGCCGTTCAAATCTATCTAAAAACAGTTCATCTATGTTTTCATTTTTACGAAAAGTATTGACAAATGCCGTCATGACTATCGCTATTATTAGCCCTAGATAAATTAGTATAAAAAACGCAAAAAAGATTAATATCGGCCAAAATGGTACTTCTCTCATAATTTGATATTCCTTTTTTAAAATTCTAAGACACTAATATTTATTTTTTCCCCTAGTCCTAAATTACTTTTTCTTTTAGAACTAAAACAATTTCCTCATGTTTTAAAATCAATTCAAATTTTTCTCCTTTTATAATAAATTTTCATAAACATTTTAAAAATGTGGATGATCCACGCGAGTTTGTCCTAGTTTAATTTTATCACAAAATAGGTAAAATATGCCCCTGTGGTTAGGTGTCTCCTTCAATTTTTAGGGATAACCAAATTGCCTACAAAATAAAAAGCATATTCTAGATAATTGAGATTACCTTTTTTCTGACAAAAATTTGCTAGAGTTTTTCTAGCTTTTTACTTGTGGGTTTAAAAAGTGCTGATACATTATTTGAGGGCTATTTGTATCTCTTAAGTCACTATGTTATAATCAAATCATGAAAAAAATTGCAATTATTTTTTGTACTTTACTGATGAGTTTATCAGTCCTTTCGGGCTTTGCTGTCAGTGCTGATACTACTACAACAAATAACTTTACAGTTGCCGCAAAATCAGCAATTGCTATTGACGCCTCAAGTGGTAAAATTTTATACGCGCAAAATGCTGATGATGCAAGCACACGAATTGCTTCTATCACAAAATTACTGACGGCTTATTTAGTTTACAAAAATGTAGCTGAGAATAAATTAACTTGGACTACTAAGGTTCCTATTTCAGACTATGCTTATGAATTAACTCAAAATTCTAATGCTTCCAACATTCCGCTAGCTCAAAATGGTCAGTATACTGTCAAAGATTTATTGAATGCGTTGCTTCTTCCATCCGCAAATTCTGCTGCTGTCGCTCTAGCTGAAAAAATTGCTGGCTCAGAACCAAAATTTGTTGATATGATGACAAAACAAATGAAAGATTGGGGAATTACTGACAGCCATCTCGTCAATGCTTCCGGCTTACCAAATGATGATTTGAATGGTCATATTTATCCAGGTTCTGGCGCCTCAGCAACAAATACAATGAGTGCAAAAGCCGTTGCAACACTCAGTTATCACTTAATTCAAGATTTTCCAGAAGTTCTTCAAATTACTAAGAAAACAGAAATTCCTTTTGATACAGGTAATGAAGAAAAAATGACTTTAACCAATACCAACCAAATGCTTAGTGGATTTTCTACTTCAAGAACTGGTGTAGATGGTTTAAAAACGGGGTCAACTAGTTTCCAAATTGACTGTTTTGCTGGAACAACCAATCAAAATGGTTTCAGAATTATCACAGTTGTTTTAGAAGCCACAGATCCTGCCGCTGATAACTCAACACCGTTTACCCTAACAAATCAGCTAATGAACTATGTTTACGGGCATTGGCGTACAACCAACCTTGTACAAAAAAATCAATCTTTAGATGATTTTAAAGAAATTGCTGTGACTGATGGAAAAGAAAAATCAGTTCAACTTGTTGCGCCACAAAATGTCACCCCCGTTGTTCCCTACGCTACAGATGGTAGTGCTGACACGAAACCATTAGTAATCAAGTTCGATAAGAAAAAGAATGCCACAGTTGAAGCAACAATCACTAAAAATCAAAAATTAGTCACTCTTTCTACCACAGTGAAAGATAGTTTAGGCTATCTTCCAAATTGTACAGCAGAGAAGATTCCTTTAGTTGCTAAAAAAACAGTACCACGTAGTAGTGCTCCAAAAGTTTTTTGGAATCATTTTGTTAATTTTGTTAATGAAAAACTCTAAAATTTACTGACAGAAAAATTGGTCAGTAAAATTAGCGAATAAAAAAGCTGTCTATTTACTGACAGCTTTTTTTATTAACCTTTAGATTTCACAATCGCAAGTAGAATTGCTCCTGCTACGAACAAAACAATACCGATTCCAACATAAACCAATTCTTTTTTGGTTTTCTTTTCACCAAGGAAAAGAATTCCTCCGATAGTGGAAATGATGACACCCAATTGTGAGAATGAGAAGGCAATGGCATTACCAGCCGCACTAGCAGCCATGAGCATAAAGATATTACCTACGCCCCACATTGAACCAACAATCATGTTTTGATATACATATTTTTCCATTTTAATTTTGAAACGACCCATTACAAGCGCTCCAAAAATCATTCCAACTGACATTGGTAAAATGATTGTCAATGTATCAAAATGAACATTGAACCAAAGTGCTGACAAGTTATTAAACAAAATAACATAAACAACATAACCCAAAGTTGAGTAAGTTAAAGCCGTCAAACCTTTAGTATAATTACGTCCTTCTTCAACAACAGCATTTTCAGGGTCACGTTTAGCAGAAAAATAGAAACCAACCACTAAGACAGCCATCGCAATAAATCCGAGAATAAATTGAATTTGTTTTGTCCATTCATGGAAAGCAAATACACCAATTAAACCACCAATGACTAATTGGCTTCCTGAAGAAAGTGGACTTGCTACAGAAACACCCATGTATTTCATTGAATTAAACTGACCAAATTGACCAATCGCCCAAAGTAAACCACCAATAAATCCAATTAAGAAAATTTGCCATGTCAATGTTGGCATACGGAATAAGAAAACAATAAGTGCAAAAACAAAAGCGCCTAATGTCATTCCAAGTGTTTGTTGTTTAGCATCTCCACCAAATTTGTTAGCTACAAATCCGATAGAACCCCAAGCAAACATTGGAACAAGCGCGAGAAGAACTCCTTGCATGTTTATATTTACCTCTTTAAAATAGTTTTTTTACTTAAAAATTAAGCATTTCTCTATTTTACTCTTTTTTTTGGAAAAAACAAGAGATAAAAGAATACACAAAATTCATAACTGTTCATTTAAATTCATTTTCTTTTTTCAATAAGTACTAGAATTGGTGGAGTATGAATTTGATTAAGAGGTGCATAAGAAGTCACTTCCCAGTCCTTTTGTGGCAAAGTTGAAGCCCAATTAATGACAGCATTTTTTTCTTCCTCTCCTCCTTCATGACCGTAATAAATAACAAGCGCAATCCTACCACCCACAACCAACAAATCTGTCAGGGACGATAATGCTGACAGAGTCGTTTCTGCCCTTGTAACTATATTTTTATCCGTTTTAGGTAGATAACCAAGGTTAAAGATAGCAGCTTTAACCGGACTTTGAACGTAATTAATCAGTTCTTCATGCCCAGCCAAAATCAAGTCTACTGACGGCTCTGTAATAGAAACTCCATTGAAAGCCTGTTCCTTTGGTGGTAGGCTAGACTGGTCAACTGGAGAAGCTTTTTTCACTATTTGCGTCTTTATTGCTTTGTTTTCTAAACGCTTTTCTGTTGCTTCTAGGGCTGCCTCTTGTACATCAAAAGCATAGACCTTTGCTCCTAATTCTGCTAAAAAAAGCGTATCATAGCCATTCCCCATCGTTGCATCTACCACAACGTCATCAACATTTATGATGTCTTTCAACATCCAATGGGCCATTTCTATCTGTTTTAACATCTATTTACTCATCACTTTCTAATTATTTTTATATACCAATTTAAGAGATTACCGATAAGTTTGTCATTAATATTTTCCATCTTCTTACTATTATTGTATCAAACTTTGCAAAAAGAGATGAATAAAAATTCATCTCTTGTAATTTAAAAAGTAATTAGACCGCTTTTACGAACATCTTTACAGCCTTGAATACTACCGCGTCGTTCCATTTCGGCATCAATACTATTCAATACTTCCCATTTTTTCAAAGACCACATTGGTCCAATAATCAAATCACGTGGAGCATCCCCAGTCAATCGATGAATGACAATTTCTTTAGGAATCAACTCCAGCTGATCACAGATAACTTGCACATATTCCTCTTGTGACATCAGCTGTAATTTTCCCTCATGATAATCACGCTGCAAGCGAGTCTGCTTCATTAAATGGAGTAAGTGTAGTTTCACCCCTTGAATATCAGAGTCTAAAACCATACGGCGCACATTTTCCAACATCATTTCTGTCGTTTCACCTGGTAATCCGTTAATTAAATGTGTACACACATTAATGCCATGAACTCGTAAACGTCTCACAGCATCCACATAAGTTTCATAATCATGAGCACGATTAATCATATCAGAAGTTTCTTCATAGGTGGTCTGCAATCCTAAATCAATCCAAACTTCCATCCGACGGTTAAGCTCTGATAAATATTCTACAACATCATCCGGTAAACAATCTGGACGTGTCCCAATTGAAATTCCGATAACATCTGGTTGATTTACTGCTTGTTCGAATCGTTCACGTAACACTTCGACAGGGGCATGTGTATTAGTGAAATTTTGAAAATAAACAATATATTTCTTAACGCCAGGCCATTTTTTATGAAATTGGGTCACTTCAGCCGCAAATTGATCCGCAATTGGTGCTTCTGGTTCGAGAATCATATCACCTGAGCCAGAAACCGTACAAAAAGTACAACCACCATGTGCTACAGTACCATCACGATTAGGACAATCAAAACCAGCATCAATAGGAACTTTAAATATTTTTTCACCAAAATTTTTTCTTAAATATTCATTCCAAGTTGTATATCGTTTTTGCATTTTATATAATCTCTCCGTTTATCAAATTATATCAAAAAAAATCAATTATTTTCTTAAATATAATAAAAAGAGAGACCTCAAAGTCTCTCTAAAAAACTGCGGATGTCAGACTCGAACTGACGACATCATGATTAACAGTCATGCGCTACTACCAACTGAGCTAATCCGCAATAACATAAAACTCGGTTTCCCGAGTTTTAATAATATAGTCCGTACGGGATTCGAACCCGTGTTACCGCCGTGAAAAGGCGGTGTCTTAACCCCTTGACCAACGGACCATACTTTCAACTTGACCACTCGCATATCTCCCAGGGGGCAACCCCCAAGTACTTCCGCCGTAGATGGACTTAACTTCTGTGTTCGACATGGGAACAGGTGTATCTCCATCGCAATGATGACCAAATCATTAAATGTTACTTTGAACATTCAAAACTAAATAACAATTCTTCTAACTTCTAAACCATAAGCATTTTATATTTGACTCTTTTGGTAAAGTCCTCGAGCGATTAGTACTGGTCCGCTCCAAGTCTCGCAACTCTTCCACTTCCAGCCTATCTACCAGATCATCTCTCTGGGCTCTTAATTCTTACGAATGGGTAATCTCATCTTGAGGTGGGCTTCGCACTTAGATGCTTTCAGCGCTTATCCCTTCCCTACATAGCTATCCAGCCGTGCTCCTGGCGGAACAACTGGTACACCAGCGGTAAGTCCATCCCGGTCCTCTCGTACTAAGGACAGATCCTCTCAAATTACCTACGCCCGCGACGGATAGGGACCGAACTGTCTCACGACGTTCTGAACCCAGCTCGCGTGCCGCTTTAATGGGCGAACAGCCCAACCCTTGGGACCGACTACAGCCCCAGGATGCGACGAGCCGACATCGAGGTGCCAAACCTCCCCGTCGATGTGAACTCTTGGGGGAGATAAGCCTGTTATCCCCAGGGTAGCTTTTATCCGTTGAGCGATGGCCCTTCCATGCGGTACCACCGGATCACTAAGTCCTAGTTTCCTACCTGCTCGAGTTGTAGCTCTCGCAGTCAAGCTGGCTTTTACCTTTACACTCTACGATTGATTTCCAACCAATCTGAGCCAACCTTTGAGCGCCTCCGTTACTCTTTAGGAGGCGACCGCCCCAGTCAAACTGTCCGTC
Organism: Lactococcus cremoris subsp. cremoris KW2; assembly: GCF_000468955.1. Classification (NCBI taxonomy): domain Bacteria; kingdom Bacillati; phylum Bacillota; class Bacilli; order Lactobacillales; family Streptococcaceae; genus Lactococcus; species Lactococcus cremoris. The sequence goes on from NC_022369.1 coordinate 2,422,154, forward strand.
AGACACTGTCTCCCTGGCCGATTATGCCAGCGGGTTAGAGTAACCATAAGTCAAGGGTAGTATCCCAACAACGCCTCAATAGAAACTAGCGTCCCTATTTCAATGGCTCCTACCTATCCTGTACATGACTTACAGGTACTCAATATCAAACTACAGTAAAGCTCCATGGGGTCTTTCCGTCCTGTCGCGGGTAACCTGCATCTTCACAGGTACTAAAATTTCACCGAGTCTCTCGTTGAGACAGTGCCCAAATCATTACGCCTTTCGTGCGGGTCGGAACTTACCCGACAAGGAATTTCGCTACCTTAGGACCGTTATAGTTACGGCCGCCGTTTACTGGGGCTTCAATTCATACCTTCGACTTACGTCTAAGCACTCCTCTTAACCTTCCAGCACCGGGCAGGCGTCACCCCCTATACATCACCTTGCGGTTTAGCAGAGAGCTGTGTTTTTGATAAACAGTTGCTTGGGCCTATTCACTGCGGCTGGCTTTTACACCAGCACCCCTTCTCCCGAAGTTACGGGGCTATTTTGCCGAGTTCCTTAACGAGAGTTCTCTCGATCACCTGAGGCTACTCGCCTCGACTACCTGTGTCGGTTTGCGGTACGGGTAGATATGACTTTACGCTAGAAGCTTTTCTTGGCAGTGTGACATCAGAGAGTTCGCAACCGTAGTTGCTTCCCCATCACAGCTCAATGTTAGAGAGAAATGCATTTGACACATCTCACACCTCACTGCTTAGACCAGAATCCATTAACTGGCATCTCTTAGCCTACTGCGTCCCTCCATCACGATCATATCTAGTACTGGAATATCAACCAGTTGTCCATCGACTACGCCTTTCGGCCTCGCCTTAGGTCCCGACTAACCCAGGGCGGACGAGCCTTCCCCTGGAAACCTTAGTCTTACGGTGGATAAGATTCTCACTTATCTTGCGCTACTCATACCGGCATTCTCACTTCTTAACGCTCCAGCACTCCTCACGGTATACCTTCATCGCGGTTAAGAACGCTCTCCTACCATTGATAAAATATCAATCCAAAGCTTCGGTAATATGTTTAGCCCCGGTACATTTTCGGCGCAGGGTCACTCGACTAGTGAGCTATTACGCACTCTTTGAATGATAGCTGCTTCTGAGCTAACATCCTAGTTGTCTGTGCAACCCCACATCCTTTTCCACTTAACATATATTTTGGGACCTTAGCTGTTGGTCTGGGCTGTTTCCCTTTCGACTACGGATCTTAGCACTCGCAGTCTGACTGCCGAACATGTGTATTAGCATTCGGAGTTTATCTGAGATTGGTAATCCTAGACGGACCCCTCACCCAAACAGTGCTCTACCTCCAATACACTTACATTTCGACGCTAGCCCTAAAGCTATTTCGGAGAGAACCAGCTATCTCCCAGTTCGTTTGGAATTTCTCCGCTATCCACAAGTCATCCAAACACTTTTCAACGTGTCCTGGTTCGGGCCTCCAGTGCGTCTTACCACACCTTCACCCTGCTCATGGATAGGTCACTAGGTTTCGGGTCTACATCATGATACTAAGTCGCCCTATTCAGACTCGGTTTCCCTACGGCTCCGTCTCTTCAACTTAACCTCGCATCATAACGTAACTCGCCGGTTCATTCTACAAAAGGCACGCTCTCACCCATTAACGGGCTCGAACTTCTTGTAGGCACACGGTTTCAGGTGCTATTTCACTCCCCTCTCGGGGTTCTTTTCACCTTTCCCTCACGGTACTGGTTCACTATCGGTCACTAAGGAGTATTTAGGGTTGGGAGATGGTCCTCCCGGATTCAAACTGGATTTCGCGTGTCCAGCCCTACTCAGGATACTGCTAGGTATAAGCGCTATTTCGTCTACGGGATTATTACCCTCTTTGATTAACCTTCCCAGGTTATTCGACTATAATGCTTAAGTCCACGTTGCAGTCCTACAACCCCAAGAAGCAAGCTTCTTGGTTTGCCCTTCTTCGCGTTCGCTCGCCGCTACTTACGAAATCGTTTTTACTTTCTCTTCCTGCAGGTACTTAGATGTTTCAGTTCTCTGCGTTACCTTTACATGAGCTATGTATTCACTCATGAATAACTGCTAGTAGCAGCTGGGTTTCCCCATTCGGAGACCTAGGGATCAATGCGTACTTACTGCTCCCCCTAGAATATCGTCGTTAGTCACGTCCTTCATCGGCTCTTAGTGCCAAGGCATCCACCGTGCGCCCTTATTAACTTTGCCATGATGATTTATAATCATCGTTTTTCAAGTATAAGTTTGTAAATTCTTTAAAATTCACAGCTTTTGGTTTATTTATCGTTATTAGATATTGTTATTTAGTTTTCAATGTTCAAGTGATTTTAACGTCTTGTCTGACAATGGAGCCTAGCGGGATCGAACCGCTGACCTCCTGCGTGCAAAGCAGGCGCTCTCCCAGCTGAGCTAAGGCCCCACAATCAAGAATTTGATTCTTGCTTAGGTTTATGACTAAACCCCTCAAAACTGAATAAAGTTGAATGCTCACGTCTTTGTATATATTCCTTAGAAAGGAGGTGATCCAGCCGCACCTTCCGATACGGCTACCTTGTTACGACTTCACCCCAGTCATCGGTCTTACCTTAGGAAGCGCCCTCCTTGCGGTTAGGCAACCTACTTCGGGTACTCCCAACTCCCGTGGTGTGACGGGCGGTGTGTACAAGGCCCGGGAACGTATTCACCGCGGCGTGCTGATCCGCGATTACTAGCGATTCCGACTTCATGTAGGCGAGTTGCAGCCTACAATCCGAACTGAGAATGGTTTTAAGAGATTAGCTAAACATCACTGTCTCGCGACTCGTTGTACCATCCATTGTAGCACGTGTGTAGCCCAGGTCATAAGGGGCATGATGATTTGACGTCATCCCCACCTTCCTCCGGTTTATCACCGGCAGTCTCGTTAGAGTGCCCAACTTAATGATGGCAACTAACAATAGGGGTTGCGCTCGTTGCGGGACTTAACCCAACATCTCACGACACGAGCTGACGACAACCATGCACCACCTGTATCCCGTGTCCCGAAGGAACTTCCTATCTCTAGGAATAGCACGAGTATGTCAAGACCTGGTAAGGTTCTTCGCGTTGCTTCGAATTAAACCACATGCTCCACCGCTTGTGCGGGCCCCCGTCAATTCCTTTGAGTTTCAACCTTGCGGTCGTACTCCCCAGGCGGAGTGCTTATTGCGTTAGCTGCGATACAGAGAACTTATAGCTCCCTACATCTAGCACTCATCGTTTACGGCGTGGACTACCAGGGTATCTAATCCTGTTTGCTCCCCACGCTTTCGAGCCTCAGTGTCAGTTACAGGCCAGAGAGCCGCTTTCGCCACCGGTGTTCCTCCATATATCTACGCATTTCACCGCTACACATGGAATTCCACTCTCCTCTCCTGCACTCAAGTCTACCAGTTTCCAATGCATACAATGGTTGAGCCACTGCCTTTTACACCAGACTTAATAAACCACCTGCGCTCGCTTTACGCCCAATAAATCCGGACAACGCTCGGGACCTACGTATTACCGCGGCTGCTGGCACGTAGTTAGCCGTCCCTTTCTGGGTAGTTACCGTCACTTGATGAGCTTTCCACTCTCACCAACGTTCTTCTCTACCAACAGAGTTTTACGATCCGAAAACCTTCTTCACTCACGCGGCGTTGCTCGGTCAGACTTTCGTCCATTGCCGAAGATTCCCTACTGCTGCCTCCCGTAGGAGTTTGGGCCGTGTCTCAGTCCCAATGTGGCCGATCACCCTCTCAGGTCGGCTATGTATCATCGCCTTGGTGAGCCTTTACCTCACCAACTAGCTAATACAACGCGGGATCATCTTTGAGTGATGCAATTGCATCTTTCAAACTTAAAACTTGTGTTTAAAGTTGTTATGCGGTATTAGCATTCGTTTCCAAATGTTGTCCCCCGCTCAAAGGCAGATTCCCCACGCGTTACTCACCCGTTCGCTGCTCTTCAAATTGGTGCAAGCACCAATCTTCATCGCTCAACTTGCATGTATTAGGCACGCCGCCAGCGTTCGTCCTGAGCCAGGATCAAACTCTCAAATAAAGTATTTAAGTCACCGAAGTGACTGGCTTGTCTTTCATTATTGATTGACAGATTTTTGATGTATTGCTACATCACATGAGTCATTCTTCTTTATTCAGTTTTCAATGGTCTAGCTTGTCGCGCTTCAACGCTCGTCTCTCGCGACAACTATTATATTCTATCAAACCTATCTCTCCCTGTCAAGAATTTAATGTGGCTTTTTAGAATTTCTTTCCCTTTTGTTCGTTTTAATCTACTTATGTATCCGTTTTAACTTAGGCTAGCAAACAATTGGACCTCTTCTTATTTTTTTTATTATTTTTTTATTTTCTAATTAAATTAGTGCTAAAACCTTCATAAATTTCATAGAATAACCCTTTTCTTTTAGAGTGATTTCTTAGATTAGTAATTTTTTTGTAGCAGTCTTTTCGATTTTTAATGCTTAAATTTTATTCTTTATATAGTAGAAAGTTAAAATTATGATGATTTACTCCTTATAAAGCTAATAGTTTAGTTGATTTAGCAAATATCCACAAAATGGGTTGAGCTTGTCAAAAAGCTGTGATTAATCTTTTTTAATTTTTTTGTTTTCCACAGGTATTTTGCTCTTAATTTTGCTATTTTTACCTCTGGGGATAAGTCTGAAAAACATTACTATCATTTGCTATTTCCTGTGGATAAAAAAAGTTTTACACATTATCCACAAATTTGTTAATAACTTTTTCAGATGGTGGAAAACTTTCTTTTGTTAATTTCAACAGACTGTGGAAAAATATAAAGTGAAATGATATAATGAGTTATCAACAAACTAAAAAGTAAAGGAGTAAT